>NZ_JAFIQX010000030.1 GCF_017356035.1 Longitalea luteola
TCGTAGTGTGTTTCTGTAAGCAGTTCCCACCCTGTACTTACATCTGGATAAGATATACTGTTTAATGCGCCTGCCAGATGACTGGCCAAAGAAGAACCGTTTAACCATAACCCTGTAGCTATCGGTCGGTTTAATTGATCGTATTGGGTAACCAGCCACTTTCCCTCATTTCTTAAGATTCCATCCTGAGACATTACCAACCGGTCCCTGCTATCGTATACCATATATGAAGGAGCCGCACCCGGCACTTTCTTCATGATCATTCTTCCCCTTGCATCATATTCATAACGGAACGCCAGTTCATTTAATATATCTGCTGATAATTGCCAGCCATTCATGGGCAGTTGTTCTACAGCTTTGGGCTGCAATACTGCTCTTAAACGCTTCAGATCATCATAAATATAATATGTACAAAGCCAGCCTGCATGGCCTGCCGATGGGTTGTCTGACAACTGTGTCTTCTTCAAGATAACCTGGCCATCCTTGTCTTTGTACTCTATTACCTTTTTATTCTGCTCATCGGTAATTACATTTTTAAATAACCGCTCCGCTCCATACGCAGCTGGCGATGCGTAAATGCCAAAGTCATTGGCAACCTCGGTCACCGTCCATACCCTTACCTCGTCTGCTGCAGTATTGAGCAAATAATCGCTGCTTACACCCCTATTTGCACCTGCCCAGTTCACACCTGGCGCTAAAGATTTAACCACCCGGTTGAGCGGTGATGCTTCGTATGCTGTTTGATGGTAAAAATGACTTTCACTTTGGCTGCTATACCAATTCTGATTAAACGATTCTTGTTGTGTTAAGGCATCCGTTTTATATACGCCATCATTTGTAGAAGCCACATAGGGCAGGTGCTTTTTTACCTCCCTTCCATACTGGTCGTACTCGAACGGGGTTACTATATCCTTGTTTGCAGAACTGGTTAAAGAACCTTTCTTTACCACCAATTGCTCCGTTCTTCCAATTCCGTCATAATAAGTAGCTGCTTCTTTAACTTCCTTCAGCCCTTTATCACTCAATGTGGCGGGGCTTGTCTCAGGCGCCGCAGCGTGCCAGGTGCGAATAAAATTGCGCGGATCAGTGGCAAATGCCTCAACCGATAGATATACGGACAGATAGATCCTACCAGTTGCGGAACCACTCCCCTCTGCTACAATGTAATAGGTACCTGGCTGAAGGGTATAATTTATAGAGGCCTGTACTCCATTGCAAAGCGGACCCCCGTTATTATTGATGGCAATAGCATCACCGGCATTATTCAGCAGATGAAGGTAGGTATCAAATTGGGAAGCGCAGGTTTGAATGCTTATCCGGGCCATACCCTGCACTGTAAAACTGTAAAAGATATCGGGGCTCGCGTCTCCAAAGTCATTCCCATAATTGTAGTTATGTCTTTGATCATGGTATTCGTGGGTACCATTTCCATAAGTGCCCATAATAATGGGATTGCTCATATTATTCCCCTGCGACAGCAACGTGAGCGGCGTCAACAAGGTAAATAGCAATATACCAAGTATAGCAAATTGCTTCATATATTCTATAATTAAATAAGGAACTAGTTTTTATTATTATACTGTGTTTGAACTTTAGAAAGTATTCGGTCTGTTAAAGGATCGGTAAGCTTTAGCCGTGGCCCCATCACCGCATACAGTTCGCCTATTTCATCTACAAAAAACTTAAGACCAACGCCCTGCACATCGCGGTCGAAATGCCGGTTCTTATCCCTATGGGTTAACCATTGCAGTAAGCTGGATTGACCATCGCCTTTTTTTACTTTCATACCTTCAGTAAGAATAAAATGCTCATCTTTGATACCGTATATTCTTTTAATATTTTCCTCATCTTTCTTTTTAAAACCGGCATCCTCTGAGGGAATACCAAATACAACGAGCGAACCCGCATATTTTTCCTTTAAACGGGAAAGATCATTTACAGAGATAGTAGTATCTGATGTGGTAAGAGGAATAATAATAAACAGCATCTTTTTTCCCCTGAATTGACCAAGATCGATCTTATCGCCATTGATATTCTTCAGCGGCTGCCTGTAAATACTCTCAATTGGTGTGAACGAAAACAAAGCAGTAAGCGCCAGAAAATAATATATATATTTCATATAAAAGTCTGTTTAAACTAGTTGGTTAATATATCTCTATAGAGCTGCAGGCATTATTCAGCGATATGTTGTAGAAACTAGCAGTTAAATACCCGGAATTATAATGACCGCAATCCACATTAAAAGTAAGCGGGTACCCTAGATTCTCGTATGCGGTTATTTCAATATTATAAGTACCAATAGGAATATAGCCCAGAATTCCGCTTCCTTGTGTCTCCCACGAATCAAAGTAATACGTCTTATGTGTTTCAACATTATATAAGGTGACATAAAAACTAGTATTGGCCATGGAAAAAAAGCCAAGGTCTACTAATGGCGCCTCGCACTGTCCCCAATCATCGGCCGCCGTCTGTGCACCAGATTTCGCCCAGCCGTCTGCCTCTTCCTGCGATACAGTAGATGTGTACAATCCATAAGGCACAGATACGTAATATGGTAAAGGCGCTCCCTCACTACAATATTGCGAATAATAATCGCCACTCCAGTCAGCACTGTAATAAGTAACTACCGGTGGGGCTGGATCGGGAATTGGAGTATAGCAGGTCCCCAGCTGCCCCTGATAGTTATAACAATACATCTTTAAGATATGGTTATCATGGTTCTTTACCATCGAAAGCCTTCCAAAATCATCATACACATAACGAGTAACCTGGTTATTCTGATCGCACGATGACGTCATTCCTATCAACGGGTCGTAGGTATATGTGGTCATCTGCGCTTCTACCGGATGCAGCCGCAGTTCATCGATGTAGCCAGTCCCTGTTAATTGCAACTGCTGCGTGCCGGTTACTTCCCGTTCTGTATATGTCCATCCATTTTTCGTTGGGCCGGTAATTATATGGCTGTGCGTGCCCATTGATGGAATCACAGATGATCCGTTCTTGTACCAATAAGACAGCCGGTATCTTTTGCCACTGTTCAAACCATAGGCATTAACAACAGTACTACCCATATTAAGGCAGATCGATCCGGTAGGAGAAGAAGCATCGCTGGCTCTTGCCGACGATGCACAAAACCAGTTACCCGAACCCTCTGCATCGGTAAAACTTGTTTCAAAAGATGAATAATAGACTTCATTCTTATCGGCATTTACCACTTCAGCAACGGGGAAAGATCTATTGTAGTCCCATACATAGGTTTTTGGATAATCATTTTCCTTCGATTGGGTAAGTATATTTCCCCTGGAATCATAATAGCTGTAACGGTGTTCAACTTCAGCATTATTATTCAATACTTTCTTTTCAATAGTTTGAGGAACTATAATACTGTTTGCGTTATTTACGCCCCAAGCATTATCGCCCCAATAATTGAAATTGGTTTTGGTAGATTGTAAAAAGCTGCTTCCATTCTTATATTCCGCCTGTTCAACCAGCGCCTGTAACTGGTTCTTCTCTACCATAGTGTTGTAGGGCGCCTGTGCCACGAAATCCAAAGGATGCCTGTACGTGATCTTTACAGACTCTCCTTTACTGTTTGTGCGCAGCGTTTCTTTTAACTGGTTGTCATTATTGGGAACCGGATCGGTATCATAAGTGAAGTTTTCAACAGTAATAAGATACTTACCGGTATTCTTGTCCCGGATACCGCTGGTCTTAATTATATTCTGATAAGGATATAAGAAGTGTTTATAGGCAGTACCTTCTATTACGTTTGTTACTGTTTCACCAAAAAGCGATATTCCTTTAGAATAAACCGATCGAATAAAATCATT
>NZ_JAFIQX010000031.1 GCF_017356035.1 Longitalea luteola
TTGTCTATTACGGGGATACTGGGCCAGTCAAAACGGAGGATATAGGGCCACCTAAAACGGAGTCATTGGGCCACTTTCCAGTGCAATTCTACGGTAATGATTTTATATTAAGCACTCAATGCCTTTTTCTTTCTTAAAGATTCTCCAGTTAATTCAATTCTGTGTGATGAGTATACCAAACGATCGAGTATGGCATCAGCAACAGTACTTTCGCCAATTAAACTGTGCCATTCGGCAACAGGGATCTGCGTTGCAATAATAGTAGCCGCTTTATCATAACGTTCTTCTACCAGATCAAGCAGTGTAGAACGGCCCGGCTGGTCGACTGGTGTCAACAAAAAATCATCCAGAATAAGTAAGGGCGCTTTACCGATAGTTTTTATAAGTTTGGAATAAGAGCCGTCCAGCTTAGCCAGCTTGACTTTATCAAGGAATCGGGATGTAGGGAAGTAAAGTGTTCGGTGCAACATTTGACAGGCTTGTACGCCCAGGCATTGAGCCAGGTAGCTTTTACCTGATCCGGTAGGACCAGTGACTATTATGTTCTCGGCATTAGAGAGGAACTGAAGGGTTAATAGTCGTTCTACTACGTTCCTATCCAGATTGCGGGAACTTTGATAGTCGATATTGCCAGCAGAAGCGACGTGTTTAAAACCTGCCTGTTTAATGAAGTTGTCTATTCTGTTTTTTTGCCGGTGTTCCCACTCTGTATCGATAAGTAGCGCAAGGAACTCATCAGTAGTATAGCTTTTGTCATCTGTACGGTTAAGCCATTGATGGTATAGGCCGGCCATGGCTTTCAGCTTCATTCGGCGCATTTTTTCTACTGTGTTGTTTTCATTCATATTTTGTATGGTTTATTGCTTGCTTGTTTTAGGGCTACCGGTATTCACCGGCGCCACGGATATTGCTATGGATAGGCATATAGGATTGTTCAAACGGTAGTTCTTCTACCTGATCAAGCCCTGATTTTAAGATTCGCTCTATGGTATGGTAGCTGGCTTTGTCATGGTTGAGAGCGCGCTGGCAGGCTTTTTCCAGGCGCGGCGGCGTGTAGTCGCGGCCAAGGGCTAAGATGCCCTGGCATTGCTTGTAAGCAATCTCAGGGTAACTATACTGCAATAGCAGTTTCTGTATGTAAGCGAGCGTGTTGGTGCCCACATGGGCAGCCTTATCTTCAAAAAACTGAGGGTTCCATGAGTTGTACGCCTGATGGGAAGAGGGCATATGATCTGCCTGAGTAGTGTAGTGGCCGGGTTTAAAGGAGCGCTTATGAGTGGCAATACGGGTATGATTGTAAAAGATCTCGACGTTGTCCTGATTGTATTGCACTTCCACATGCAAGCCCTGGTAGCGATATGGAACACTATAGTAGTTGCGATCTTCACTAAGACAAATATGACAGGTCTTTTGAACCTTGGCCCTTTTGTATTGACGCAGATGATAACGGCCTTGGGGTAAAGGTTGCAGCCACTCTTTTTCCGTATCTATAAACTGCTGGCGACGGGTAGTACCGCCGTGAGCAAAAAGATAATCATTGTATTGTTCCAGCAAATGGGCTATGTGTTGGTTAAGATCCTCTATAGAGAAGAAGGTATGCCGCGACAAAGGATAATAGATGCGTTGATATACCAGGCTTACAGACCGTTCTACCAGTGCCTTATCCTGGGGATGGTATGGACGGGCTGGATCTATAGCGCAGCCATAAAAAAGAGCAAAGTCGGCAAGGGTTTTATTGATCAGCGGCGCATATTTATGCGCCTTGCTTACGGCAGATTTAAGGTTATCGGATACAATGGCCTGTGGTACGCCTCCCATCCATTGCAAGCAACTGCTAAGGCAACCAATCACGTCTTCCCGCTTTTGCGAGGGTACGGCTTTCACAAAAGTGTATTGGCTGCAAGGCAGTACGCCAATAAAAACTTCGACTTCTATGAGTTCGCCGGTAATCTTGTTGGTATAGGTGAGTTTATCGCCGCAGAAGTCTACAAAAAGCTTTTCACCGGCTTTATGCAGTAACTTGCCACTTGGTTCTGTTCTGCGCTTCCATTGGCGGATATGCCAGCAGAACTGCGTGTAGCGGTATCCACCCGGATGTTTTAATTGATATTCCTGATGCAAAACAGCCAGGGTGCAACCGGGCTTGAGTAGTTCTTTTTCAAAGTAGCTGAAGTAGGCGGCCAATGTTTCATAGCGCTCTTTTTCGGTCTGACTGTCTTCAGTAAACAGCTCCAGCAGTTCAACATCCTCCAATTGTAGCAACTCTTCACACGATAGCTCCAGCGCTTTAAAACGGCTGATATAGCTGTCTACCGTTTTGCGATTGACTTTGATGTGGGCAGCGATTTTACGGTTGCTCCATCCCTTTTGTTTCAGGCTGATTAACGTACGTACTTCCATGATGTTGATTCTTTGACCTGCCATGTACCGTTTGTTTTTGGCACAAGGCTATTACAATCATGGAAAGTGGCCCAATGACCTCCGTTTTAAACCGCTGCCTGCTGATCTTTTTGGCCCAATGGCCTCCGTATTTGGGAGAAGTTTAACCAGCAAAATGGCCCAACGACCTCCGTATTAAAGCTTATTGCGGTTGGCCCAGCATGCGCCGTTTTGGCTGGCCCGCTATCCTCCGTAATGGGTGGCCCATTGACTTCCGTATT
This sequence comes from Longitalea luteola, assembly GCF_017356035.1. GTDB lineage: Bacteria > Bacteroidota > Bacteroidia > Chitinophagales > Chitinophagaceae > Niastella > Niastella luteola. The sequence continues at coordinate 2,661 of NZ_JAFIQX010000031.1, forward strand.
AGACAG
>NZ_JAFIQX010000032.1 GCF_017356035.1 Longitalea luteola
TTTATTTTTATTAATAAGCCACGAACTCATTTGAAGCTGCTCATATATGAGCAGGGCGGATTTACAATATTTTACAGACGACTGGAGAAAGGAGCTTTTGAAGTGCCGGATTTTGATCTGGATGCCAAAAGTATGCAACTCACCTCTAATCAATTGCATTTTATATTGCAGGGCGTATCATTAAAAACAGTCAGGTATCGCAAAAGATATCAACACAAAACGACAAAAAGTGAATAACTATAGTTGCATAGCGCATAAGGAAGCACGAACTTAGGTTTACTCAGCTATGCAAAGCGCTACACCACCAGATTACAAAACGCTATATGAACAATCTCAGTTGCGAATAGTTGTTCTTGAACAGCAATTACAACAACTGCAGAAGATGATCTTCGGCGCTCGCCATGAGCGCTTTGTCCCACCCCACTCAAATGACCTTCAATTGTCACTGGATATACAAACAGATCCGGTTGGCAACCGTACAATAACCAATACCCAAAAAATCAGCTATACACGTAATACGGTATCTACAGACAAGCCGGTTCAACACCCTGGCAGAATGAAACTGCCTGAAACCTTACGACGCGAAGAAATTATTATTGAGCCAAAGGAAGATATAACAGGCTGCAAAAAGATGGGAGAAGAAATTACCGAAGTGCTGGAATATCAGCCTGGGGAATTGTACGTAAAACAATACAGGCGCATTAAATATGCAAAACCCGGCAATACTGGCGTACTTATAGGTGAGCTTCCTTGCCGTCCAATTGAAAAAGCCATGGCTGGAGAAGGTTTGCTGGCTCAGGTGGTAATAGATAAATATGTTGATCACCTGCCATTGCATCGTCAGATGCAGCGTTTTGAAAGATCAGGTGTTAAGCTGGCATACTCTACACTTACAGATATGGTAAGTGGAACCTGCGATCTGATTACGCCCTTATTTGAAGCGCTGAAAGCAGAGGTGCTTCAAAGTCAGTATCTGCATGTGGATGAGACTCCTATGAAAGTACTCGATAAGGATAAAAAGGGCCAAACTCACAGAGGTTATTATTGGGTTTATCATAACAGTCTTAATAAAATCGTCTTTTTTGATTATCAGGAAGGCCGGGGGCGTGAAGGTCCGTTGGGGATACTTGAAAATTTTACTGGCTACCTGCAAACAGATGGCTATGCAGCGTATGATGTTTTTTATAATCAGAAAAACATCACGCTTATTCATTGCATGGCTCATGCAAGGCGTATGTTCAATGAAGCATTGGACAACGATTCTGCGCGTGCTGCCTATGCTCTGGAAGAGATACAAAAACTCTATACCATTGAGCGTGTCAGCAAAGAGTCTAATCTAAACTTTGAAGAACTGAAAGTTGTTCGGTGTGCAAAAGCTGCACCCATACTTAAGGCGCTGGGGTTATGGATGCAACAGCAATATGTACAGGTACTGCCTAAAAGCGCCATTGGCAAAGCGCTGGCGTATAGCATCGAGCGGTGGGATAAGCTATCTATATATATTACTGATGGTCGATTGAAAATCGATAACAACCCAGTGGAAAACAGTATACGTCCCGTGGCCCTCGGTAGAAAAAATTATCTCTTTGCCGGCTCTCACGAAGCTGCAAAACGGAGCGGCATGTTATATAGCTTGTTGGGCACCTGTAAAATGCATAATATAGAACCATACTCCTGGCTAAAGGAAGTATTGCAAACAATACCTCAGCATCCTGTAAACAGAGTAAAGCAGCTTTTACCACATCATTACAAAAAGTAACCTTCGATAGATCTTCGTTTAAATGCAACATGTACTTGCTCGTAGGGATAC
>NZ_JAFIQX010000033.1 GCF_017356035.1 Longitalea luteola
TGTTCACGTTTCTTTTCAACAGGCCTTTTGCGGATTACCGTATCTGGCTGGAAATTAACTGCAGCAAGGTCGGTTTTACGGGTAACTCTTGGGGTGAATGTTGTTGCCAGAGGCGGAGAAAACTGTCTTTTTTGCTTGTCCGTAGCTCTTTCCTGCTTCATAAAATCCTTTTTATGAAGTTGGGCTGAAGCTTGTTTACAGAATAATGTAGCTGACACAAATAAAGCTGCAAAACAAATGCAGGTCCTGCAATAGGGTAAATGGTTCATAAAAGATTCTAAGATTTATGCATTGAAATAAAAATCGAACAAAAGCATACTTTAAAGATCATCTCTTTTTTAAAAGTTATAGCCCACCCTGAATTTCACCGGCTGCGTTCTTGGCACCTGCTGATAACTGAGAAAATCCCACATCAATTGCAGCCTGGTTTTTTTGAAGAATTTACTTTTTATGGAGATGATCTTGCTGATCCCTATTAAACCACTTTGTTTCCAGGGAGAAATTGATGCCATATCGGGAGCAGAAGCGGTTGAACTATCCGTTTTCAATGGTTGATAGTTATATTCAAACCCACCGCTGGCAAAAAAGCTATTTTTCAGTTTTATATCGAGATACGATCTTAGTCCGATTCCCTCATGGGTAATGGCAATATGTTTTATATCTTGACCCAACCCCAGTTTGTAACTGGCGCCTACCCCGACGATGCTTTTATCGGAGATCTTGTAACCAACCGACAAACCCAGATCTGTTGTTGTAGGAAAGAAATTGTTTTTTGTAGTTTGTAAATTGGTGCCGTATTCAAGGCGTTTCCAAAAGGATTTTGTCTTCTGGTTGTTAGGTTTGAAATCCGGCATCTCCATATCAGCGCCACCACTGCCGCCCAGTTCGTTTAATTTATCCTTCAACTGATTTAGCTGGCTTTGCGCCTGCTGCAGGTTCTGTTGCAGGGAACCCACATTAGTCCCTCCATCTGCTGGCTGTGGAGACAAGGCCGCCCTGCCAAATCGATCAATTAATACTTGCTGTACCTGTGACCGTGTTTGCAGTCCGGTCAGGCTTTGCGGAGTACCATAGTTATCGGGCAACCGGAACAGGCTGGCCAGCTCACCGTGCTGTTTCATAAACTGCGTGAATGCGGGTAGTTTATTTAAAAGGGACAGCCCTTTCTGAATGAGCCTGTCCGGTTCATTCAACATTTCTTTATACTCTTTTATTTGAGCGCTGTAGTAATAAGCCTGCGCTTTAAAATCATTGAAGTCTTTGGTAATACC
>NZ_JAFIQX010000034.1 GCF_017356035.1 Longitalea luteola
TGACAGTTTGGGATTAACTTTAAAGTAACTACACAATTAAGTAATCCCAAAAGCTGTCAAATCATGAACACGCAAGTTAAATTAATTAAAGGTAAAGTTGGCCTACTAAAGCTGGCCGAAGAATTAGGTAACGTATCCCAAGCCTGTAAACTATTCGGTTATTCCAGAGACACATTTTATCGTTATAAAGAACTATATGAGCAAGGTGGTGAGCATGCTTTGCAGGAAGTCAGCCGTCGTAAACCTAACATAAAGAATCGAATAGAACCATCTGTTGAAGAGGCTGTTGTAGCTATGGCTATTGAGAAGCCCGCATATGGCCAGTTGAGGGCAAGCAACGAATTGAAAAAGAAGGGCATTTTTATTTCACCGGCAGGTGTCAGATGTGTCTGGTTACGCCATGATCTGGAAACCATCCGTAAACGCTTAAAGGCCTTAGAGGTCAAGTCAGCCCAGGAAGGTATGGTACTTACCGAAGACCAGGTTGTCGCCCTGGAAAGAGCCAAGGAGGAAAAGCAAGCCTATGGCGAAATAGAAACCCACCATCCCGGATATCTCGGAGCCCAGGACACCTACTATGTGGGCACGATTAAGGGCGTTGGTCGTATTTATCAGCAGACTTTTATTGACACCTATAGCAAAGTGGCTACAGCCAAACTGTACGATCGTAAGAACGCTTTAATTGCAGCGGACATGCTTAATGACCGGGTTCTTCCTTTCTTTGAGCAGCATGGCATTAATCTGCTTAGAATACTCACTGACCGCGGAACCGAATACTGTGGCGCCAGAGAGCACCATGAATACCAACTCTATCTTGCCCTGGAAGACATCGATCACTCTAAAACAAAAGCCAAATCGCCTCAAACTAACGGCATCTGTGAAAGATTGCATCGAACCATGCAGGAAGAGTTCTATGCTGTTACCTTTAGGAAGAAAATCTATAACACACTTGATGAACTACAAGCAGATCTGGATCTGTGGTTAGAAGAGTATAATAACCAGCGTACGCACTCTGGCAAATACTGCTATGGCAGAACTCCTATGCAAACATTTTTAGAAACCTTACCTTTAGCAAAGCAAAAAATGCTACAGGATGTCCCACCTGCAGCATAAAATATATCCTGACCCTATAAAACTAAAAAGAAAAAATCCTCAAACTGTCGGATCAAATACTAGCTAGAACA
>NZ_JAFIQX010000035.1 GCF_017356035.1 Longitalea luteola
ATTTTATGCTGCGGGTGGGACATCCTGCAGCATTTTTTGTTTCGCTAAAGGTAAGGAATCTATGAAGGTTTGCATTGGAGTTCTTCCATAGCAGTATTTGCCAGAGTGAGTACGTTGGTTATTATACTCCTCTAGCCACAGATCTAGATCAGCTTGTAGTTCATCAAGTGTGTTGTAGATTTTCTTCCTGAAGGTCACAGCATAAAACTCTTCCTGCATTGTACGATGCAATCTTTCACAGATGCCATTGGTTTGAGGCGACTTAGCTTTTGTTTTGGAATGATCGATATCTTCCAGGGCAAGATAAAGTTCATATTCATGATGCTCTCTGGCGCCGCAGTATTCAGTTCCTCGGTCAGTGAGTATTCTGAGCAAGTTAATGCCATGCTGTTCAAAGAATGGAAGAACCCGGTCGTTGAGCATGTCCGCTGCAATTAAAGCATTCTTACGATCGTACAGTTTGGCTGTAGCCACTTTGCTATAGGTGTCAATAAAAGTCTGCTGATAAATACGACCAACGCCCTTAATCGTTCCTACATAGTAGGTGTCCTGGGCTCCCAGGTATCCGGGATGGTGGGTTTCTATTTCGCCATAGGCCTGCTTCTCCTCCTTGGCTCTTTCCAGGGCTACAACCTGGTCTTCGGTAAGAACCATGCCTTCCTGAGCTGACTTGACCTCTAAGGCCTTTAGGCGTTTACGGATGGTCTCCAGGTCGTGGCGTAACCAGACACACCTGACACCTGCTGGTGAAATAAAAATGCCCTTCTTTTTCAATTCGTTGCTTGCCCTCAGCTGGCCATATGCGGGCTTCTCGATAGCCATAGCTACAACAGCCCCTTCAACAGATGGCTCTATTCGATTCTTTATGTTGGGTTTACGACGGCACACTTCCTGCAAAGCCTGCTCACCACCTTGCTCATAAAGTTCTTTGTAACGATAAAATGTGTCTCGGGA
>NZ_JAFIQX010000036.1 GCF_017356035.1 Longitalea luteola
TTGGCCAGTCATCTGGCAGGCGCATTAAACAGTATATCTTATCCAGATGTAAGTACAGGGTGGGAACTGCTTACAGAAACACACTACGACGACTATAGTGGCATACCATCAGGTTTCTATACCACATCTTTATATCCCAGTGGGTACGGTAATTATATGAATGCATCTGCTGCTGATTATCCCGATCCTTTAACGCCTGTTTCTTTAGTGAGGGGAATGGTGACGTGGACGAAAGCCAAAGTACTGAATGAGAATACATACATCATTACCTGCAACCTGTACGATGAAAAGCAGCGAATTATTCAAATTCAGACGCTTAACTATACAGGCGGAATGGATGTAGTTACTAATCAATATAGTTTTTCGGGTCAGCTGCTAAGAAGCCATGTAACAAATCAAAAGCTGGGTAATAATGCGCAAACCTTTGAGATAGCTACAAAGAACAATTTCGATGATTTGGGAAGATTAAAGTCTATAGAGAAAAGTGTAAATGGCAGTGCCTGGAGACCTATATCAACCATTGAGTATGATGCGCTGGGGCAGGAAAAGGTAAGGAAGTTGGGTGCTGATCCAAACAATCCTTTGGAATCACTAACCTACGATTACAATATACGAGGATGGTTATTGGGCGCCAACAGGAATTATGTAAGTGATAATAATAATACCAATTATTTTGGCTTTGATCTTGGCTATGATAAGAATGGGGTAATAGGAACGTATTCGCCGAAATATGATGGTAATATTGCAGGCATGGTATGGAAAAGCAAAGGAGACGATACAAAAAGAAAGTATGATTTTAATTACGATAACGTGAACCGCATTTTAGGTGCAGATTTTAATCAATGGGTTTCCGGTTCCGGTGCAACTGCAATTTTTAATAAATCGGCAAATATTGATTTCAGTGTTACCGGTATT
>NZ_JAFIQX010000037.1 GCF_017356035.1 Longitalea luteola
AGACGGTTGCCCTGGTAGTGTCTCTGAGAACAGAGTTAACAGTTAATATCAGGTTGATAATAGAATCGCAACCTGCTTTGCTGGTCAGCGTGTCGCTATAAGTCCCGGCTGCATTTATGTTAGATCCATTCCAGCGATATGGAAGCTGGTTGTTACAGACGGTTGCCCTGGAGGTATCTCTGAGTACTGAGTTTACCGTTAATATTAAGTTGATAATGGAGTCGCAGCCTGTCCTGCTGGTCAGCGTGTCGCTATAAGTTCCGGCGGCATTTAAGTTAGATCCATTCCAGCGGTATGGAAGTTGGTTCGTACAGACGGTTGCCCTGGAGGTGTCTCTTAGAACGCTGTTTACAGTCAGGATGAGATTGGTGATGGAGTCACAGCCTGCCCTGCTGCTCAGCGTGTCGCTGTAAGTGCCAGCAGCGTTGATGTTGATGCCGTTCCAACGATAAGGCAACTGGTTGGTACAAACGGTTGCCCTGGAGGTATCTCTGAGAACGCTGTTTACAGTCAGGATGAGATTGGTGATGGAGTCACAGCCTACCCTGCTGGTCAGCGTGTCGCTATAAGTGCCAGCGCCATTGATGTTGATACCGTTCCAGCGATATGGAAGTTGGTTCGTACAAACGGTTGCCCTGGTGGT
>NZ_JAFIQX010000038.1 GCF_017356035.1 Longitalea luteola
TTGATCAATTATAAAGGGTTGCGTGAACCTGTAGAGCAATATTTGTATATTGGAAGTTTAGAAAAGATCACTACACCTACCGGTGGTGTTAAGCAATTTTTATACGAGCCGAATAAGTATAAAAACGTTGTAAAACGCAATACGCTTACCGGTGCGTTTTACCTTGATGCCCTTTCTGGTGAAAAAACAGGGGCAGGGCTAAGAATCAGTCAAATCATTGAAAAATCTGGCAATGGGCCTGATATTGTTACAACGTATAAATATGGCGATGGAACCTTATTAGGTGATATTCAATATTATTGGCCAGACTACCAGGGCAGGTTACTCAATGGCAATCAATATTCATCTACCCGTTTTGTTACAGAATCATTATTGCCTGTTTGTGAGCAACCGGGAGGTGGCGTGGTTGCATACGAGCATGTTACCGAAGAGAAAGCCGGGAATGGTAAGACAGTGTATACTTACAGCGGCTTTGGTTCGAGTCCTGATATTCATGGCAATAGTATTGATGCCGAGAAATCACCTTATTCGCCGTTTATTTCAAAAAGCCTGGAAAGAGGCCTGCTGAAAGAGATTAAGGTATATGATAATAATGACCAGATTAACCCGGTATCGTATGAAACGTATG
>NZ_JAFIQX010000039.1 GCF_017356035.1 Longitalea luteola
TTACTGCCAGTAATGTAGGGCCGCTTACCTATACGGCAGGCGCCGGATATGCGGTAGACGCGAATCCCAATGGATTTTTACCGGTAGGTGTATTTAATATTTGCTATACCCTGAGTCGCGTAACCAAAGACGGCACCGAAGAGCTGGCCGATGAATGTGTAACGGCAGAAGTAGAGCCCATCAGTGCGCCGCAATTACTGCAACCCGGCGATAGCGACCGCGTAGTGTCGCGCCGCCCACTGTTTACCTGGCTGCCGCCAACACCCCATCATTTGTTCAGCAACCTGTTGTACGACCTGGTGCTGGTAGAAGTGCAGTCAACCCAAAGCGGTGCAGATGCTATTCAGCAGAATATTCCTTTGTTTTTGCAATCGAATATTTCAGTAACCAGTTTACCATATCCCTTATCGCTGGCTGAGCTGGACACCAGTAAGTTGTATGCCTGGCGGGTGACGGCCAAAAGTAATTTAATGCCTATAGCCAATAGTGAAGTATGGTGTTTCCGGCTGGAGCAGTTCGGCAGTGATACGGCCCGTTCAACCGGCAGGGGATATTATGCGCATATGCGGCGTGAGCAGGATGCGTCTTATGTTATATCAGGC
>NZ_JAFIQX010000003.1 GCF_017356035.1 Longitalea luteola
TCCAAAAACAACACAAAACCTTCCTTATCTTTTACAAAATGTGTTATATCAAAATATTCAAGTGTCCCTTCCGGTAAAAAATAGCCTAATAATTGTTTTTCCTTATCCAATGTTCCTGTCGTTTAATTTTCGGCAAAAGAACTACTTTATCATAAATCCCCCAACTTTTCAACATGATCCGTAATTGAAATGAGGCAGAATACTCGGTAACGTCAATTGTAAACAGAGAACATTGAATTAATAGTTTGAAGGTGGATAATTAAGCCGCGAAGGCTTCAGTAGCAAAAGTCCGGAAGAATGTACACTCACATGAGTGCGATCTTTCCGGACTTTTTTTTCGTATAATCTGCATAGCCGCATCGCATATTAGTCTGCAGAGAAGGCCCTGTGATATCAAAGTTGTGTATGCGACAACAGTGTTTGCTGGCTGTCATTGGGCAGCTGAAGTAGTAGCAAGTCACAATGGTGGTGTTTTGCCATGGCATCATAGAAGCTGATGCCAGGGGACGGCCTCTTTAATACCAATGGTAATTGGAATGCAGGCAGGAAAATAACATCAGCGCCCGGGCAACAAGATGAAAAATATTCATTCATGCAGGTGAGAGCCGCCGGATGATGATGAAGGATGAGCAGTCCCGGCATTGCCGCGCTAATGTATCAACGTTATCAACCGATCAACGCTGTTAACTTTTATGAACTTTTTTTCCTGGCTGTACTTCTTCTCTTACCTGCTGTTTTCTTTTTCGCCGTTGTTCCTCTTTTTTTTGCTGCTTTCTTTTTCTTGGGAGCCGGCACTTTCGCACCTTTCTTCCTGGCTTCAGATAATCCAATGGCAATTGCCTGTTTACTGCTGGTTACTTTTTTACCACTTCTGCCACTACGTAAGGTGCCTTTCTTTTTGCGACGCATGGCGCTTCCCACACTGCTCTGCGATTTTTTTGAATATCTTGCCATAGCTGTTCTTTTTAATTAGCTGAATAATAATACCAATAATGAAGGCGAAAATTACCATGCCATCAGCCTGGTTTTTTGTATCCATGTTACATAATACAGTTTGTTGACGATGCTTCAGTAAAATGTAGAAGCGGTTTCCCATTCAAATATCTGCTGTAACATAGCTGCCTGTAAAACAGGGCGGAATAATTTTTTAATTAACTATAGGGTCATTAAGCTTACGTGGTGTTTGCCGTGGATCATGAATGAACATCCATAGTAAATACGTAGTTGGTAAGCCTTCTGAATATGTCCGGCAGCAGTTGGATGCTGGCTTAACCAGAATTACGTGTGATGCATCACGTTGTATAAACCTTACATATTCTTACAATTAATTGGAAACTTAAAAAATGATTTGACATGGCACAAAATAATGAAGTAATTGAAGTATTGAACGATCTTATCAGAATCAATAATGATCGTACTGCAGGCTACACAAGAGCTGCAGAAGATACTAAAATTGTAGACGTTGATCTTAGAACGATCTTCGAACGGATGGCAGATGAAAGCCGTCAGAATGCCATTGAGTTAACATCCCAGGTAGGTAGATTGGGTGGTGAACCCGCAACCGGCACCACTACTTCAGGTAAATTATACAGAGCATGGATGAACGTAAAGGATATGTTTACTGGTAAGGACAGGCACGCTTTGCTGGCCTCCTGCGAGTATGGCGAAGATGCCGCTCAACGGGCATACGAAGACGCACTTTCTTCCGACGCTCCATTGCCAACCGATGTAAGACAATTGATCGTTAGTCAGAAAGCGACCCTGAAAAATGCCCATGACATGATCAAAAAGTACAGGGATATGCATGAAATTGCTAAATAATTCTAAAATAGTGGCTTTAGTACTGTAGAGCAAAAACGCAGGCCGGGTAAGATCTCTTATCTGGCCTGTTTGTTTTATAGATGTTGATCTAACACCAAATTGTTGAAAATATATTGGAAAATTAGCATGTATGTGTGGAAATAAATACACTTTTTGGTTAAAAAGACCCTGAAATGCGGTGGCAAACGTTTTTCTAATAATGTTTATGCAAATTCAACGGTATGAAAGCAGACATTAACAGCTCAACCCCTTATATCCAAAGCATGGTGTCGTGTTTGAGCAAAGTGGTTGATGATGGTTACAAAGAAGACTTTGTAGCCACCAAGGAAGGGTTAGAGTCATCCAGTACCCGCAAGCTCTACGGACCAAATGAAGTAAAAGTGATCACCTCCTTCCGTTTCGAAGGTTTTTCCGACCCCCACGATAGCGCCGTCCTGTACGTGTTAGAAACATCTGATGGGGTAAAAGGAACTTTGATAGATGGTTGTGGAAATTTAGCCGATCCGTTCGTATATAAGTTCATTTTGGATGTAGAGGCAAGGAACGAAAAGGTTCTGATCAACTGACCTAAGGTTTTCCATCATATATACATAGGTAATACAGGGCTGTCCCGAATGTATCGGGATAGCCTTTTTTGTTTTTTAAGCGTTAGTAGGCTGGCGGCAATACATGTAAAAGTAAAAAGCCCCGACGTAACTACCGTCGGGGCTGGCTTTGATTGAGACTTTTCTATATAAAGGATAAAACTACGTGCTACGCATTAAGCCAAGGATCAACGAAATTACGGCCAGTACGATTAAAACGTGTATTAAGCCACCTGCACTATATACAAAGAAACCTAACAACCAGCCAATTACTAAGATCACTGCAATTAAATACAATATACTTCTCATGGTGAACAATTTTAGGTTGCATAATAATGTAGTAGTAATAAAAATATATTGCCAGCAAACACGCCATATTTCTTGTTGAAATCATTGCACGCGCCTTGCTTCTTGTTGAAATCATTACTTCAGCTGGGTGATCGGTGTAGAAACAAATACTCATTGAAAGAGCCGCCGGTATAAGCACATTAAACGGGAACGTTCTTTTTACTGGTACGGGATATGATCATTATTAATATAATGGCAAATACCTGGAAAATCTTTAAGCAGTCGGTTACTGAGTTTTTAGACGACAACTGTATCAAGCTCAGTGCTTCCTTATCTTATTATACCATTTTTGCCCTGGGACCCACTTTGATCATCATCATTTCATTTGCCGGTATCTTTCTGGGGCGCGAAGCCGTAGAAGGTAAATTATATGATCAGATAAAAAACCTGATCGGAAGCGCGGCGGCTTTGCAGGTGCAGAACATCATAGCCAATGTGCAAACGAATCAGCAGACCGTGCTGGCAGCCATCATCGGGTTTGTATTGCTTATTCTGGGCGCTACCGGGGTGTTTGTAGAAATACAGGGATCAATCAATTATATCTGGTCAATTCGGGCGAAACCAAAAAAAGGCTGGCTCAAATTCATTACCAACCGCCTCATTTCATTTTCACTGGTTATTAGCTGCGGATTCATTTTACTCGTATCACTGGTATTAAACGCGTTAATGGAACTGTTGAATGAAAAGCTGCAGTTGTATTTCAAGAGTGTGACCATAGTCGTGTTCTACATCCTGAACCAGGTCTTGATCTTTGCAGTGATCACCGCCCTGTTTGCCATTATTTTTAAAGTACTGCCCGATGCCACCATCCGGTGGAGAGATGCTTCTGTTGGCGCCGGGTTTACGGCCCTGTTGTTCATGGCAGGTAAATTCCTGATAAGTTTATATATCGGGAATTCCAATGTGGGTTTAACGTATGGGGCTGCCGGTTCTATTATCGTCATCCTGGTATGGGTGTATTATTCTTCCCTGATCCTGTATTTCGGCGCTGAGTTCACGAAAATATACTCCATCCATCACGGGGCAGGCATAAAACCCACAAACACAGCCGTATTCATTATAAAACACGAAGCAAAAGAGATCGGAGAGTCGAAGATATAACCGACGTAGATTTTTTTCTACATCGCTAAACCTGCCCGTAATTCACACTTACTATTATTTCAATCCATGTAATGGCATAGGTATTTATAGTTTATAAACGTAACGCTCGATGTAAGTATCCTGGCTGCCATAGAAGTTCACTGTTGGATGAAAGGATACAGTACTCTAAAGCTAATGATGTGAAGAAAGCGGCTAAAATAACGCTGAAGATATTCCTGTGGATCTTTGTTGGTCTGCTATTGATAGCAGTGCTGGTACAAACGCCACCCGTCCAGAATTTTGCCCGTAAAAAAGTACAGGCATGGCTGCAACAAAAGCTGGATACCCGGTTCGAGATCGGGAAAATTCGTATTGGATTTCCTTCCTCCGTCGTCCTGGATCAGATCTATGTCGAAGATAAAACGAAAGACACCCTGTTGTATGGCGGCCGCATCAAGGTCAACATCCAGCTGCTCAAACTGCTGAACAATGAGGTACGCATCGGCGACCTGCGGCTGCAGGATATGACTGCCAAAATAAAACGGCAGTTGCCAGATACCGTATATAACTTTCAATTTCTTATCGACGCTTTTGTAGTTGAAAATAAAAAGCCCGCCCAGCCCGCAGATACAGCCGCATTGAAAATGAGCCTTGACCATTTGTATCTCGATAACATTCGTTTCCTGTACAAAGACACCATCACCGGTAATGACTGGGCCATTCAGTTAAAACATTTCGACAGCCGGATCAGTGAATTTGATCCGCAAAAGCAGGTCTTTAGTATACCCGCCATAAACCTCGATGGCTTAACTGCCCGTCTGTATCAGTATAAACCGCTTGTGACCGTAGAAGACGTAGTAGCCAATGATTCCGCGGTAGCGCCCATGCCGGCCATCAATCTGAAGCAGGTGCAGCTGAAGAACATTGATGTCGAATACAGGAACGATGTGTCGGCCCTGTATACCCACGCCAAAATGAAGAACCTGGACACCCGCGTTAATACGACTGACCTGAATGGACGCCGCATTATTCTTGATCAGCTTCAGTTGCTGGGGTCTGAAACCCGGGTAACCATGGGTAAAACAGCTGCGGCCAAACTGGTTGCCGAAAAAGCAAAGACAGAAGCCAAAGATGTGGTTGCCCAAAGCTGGTTTGTGAATGCGAAAAATATAAATATCCAGAAAACATTTTTCCAGTTTGACGATGAGAACCAGCCCCGCCAGAAACAGGTGCTGGATTATGGACATTTGCAAGCAAGCGATCTTACGCTTCAGGCGCGTAACGTGCTAATGAACAAAGACTCCATAACCGCTTCTGTACAGCAGGTGGCGTTCAAAGAGCAAAGCGGGTTTACCTTGCAGGAGCTGCGCGGTGATTTTATGTACACCGGCCAAAAAGTGCGTATCGACCGGTTGTTGGTGCAAACCCCCGGCACCCGGATAAAACATACCATCCACCTCGATTACCCTTCCCTGGAAAGCATACAGAAAGATATTGGCAGCCTGCAGGTAAAAGCCGTGCTGCCCGGCTGTTATGTTTCCAATAAAGACATTCTCTATTTTGTTCCGGCGCTCAGGAGCCAGCCAGCATTTAGTGACCCGGCTACCGTTTTTTCCATTAATGCCGATGTCCAGGGCCGCGTGAACCGGCTTACCGCCCGCATATTACAGGTAAGTGGCTGGAACGATACCAGGCTCGATGTAGCCGGTACCATCGTGGGCCTGCCCGATATAAATAAACTGTATGGCGATGTGCGGATCAAAGAAGTTCGTACCACCCGGAAAGATGCCCAACGATTCCTGCCTAAAGAAGTACTTGCGCAGATAGATATTCCTGCCAGTGTGCAGCTTACAGGTACTGTTAAAGGGAACGGGCAACAAATGCAAACCGATTTACAGGTGAAATCTTCCTCGGGCAATATTGCCTTGAACGGCACTATGGCCAATTACCAGGATGTGAAGGCAGCTACTTACGATATGGAGGTACAGGTACAGCAGGTGCAGGCAGGAGCTATCTTGAAAAACCCCGGTTTGCAAACAGTATCTGCTAACGTGGAGGCGCAGGGCAAAGGGTTAACGCTGGAAACAGCCGACGCCAGGTTGAAAGGAACGGTAGCTTCCGTAGTATTTCAGAAGTACAATTACCAAAACATAAATCTGGATGGAACGATCAAAGACCAGCAGGCCAAAGCGAACCTGAGTGTGATAGATGAGAACATTCGGCTGGCCGGTAATATCGGCGTGAACCTGGCCCTGGCCGAACCGGCGCTGGTGGCCGACGTTATGGTCGACAGCATTAAAACCAAACCGCTCAATTTAACACCCCAGGATCTGGTGTATCGCGGAAGGATCACTGCCGACATGCCGAGTATCAATCCCGACAGTTTGCACGGCGATGTAAAGATCATTCATTCACTACTGGTAGTAGGCAAAGACCGCTTGCAGCTGGATACGATCACCGTGGAAGCCAGGCAGTCCGGCGACAGCAGCCGGCTCACTTTGGAAAGTGATATTGCCAAAGCAGCCCTCACGGGCAAGTATCAGTTAACAGCGCTTGGCACTATTTTCATGCAGGCCGTACAGCCATATTTTGCGGTTATGCCCAAACAACCAGCCGATACGGCCATTATAAAGCCCTATAATTTCCGGATGGCTGTGTATGCCCGGGATAATCCTGCACTGAAAGCCGCGCTGCCTACGCTACAGCGGTTTCAGTCGTTACAGTTGACCGCGCATTTCGCCAGTGACAGCGGCTGGCAGGCTAACGCACAGGTGCCTATACTAGCCATGAGCGGTATGGCCATAGATGATTTGCAGCTGGATGCCGGCGTTCGCGACAGTGCCCTGTACCTGAACACCACCGTGAAACAACTCCAGTTCGGCGGCAATACAGTGCACAATGCGTTTGTATGCGCCAATGCGGCAAAAAACAAAGTCGATTTTCTCACCCGCTTCCACGACCAGACAGGCCGCATACAATATGCTATTCCCGGCGTTATGCACCAACCACAATTTGGTGTGTATGACATCAGCCTGAAAACGGACAGCCTGTTATTGAATTATGACCTGTGGACTGTGGCGCCTGATAACAAAATACATATCGGAAAGAACGATCTGCGCGTGACCAATTTTATGCTGAACCACAACTTTCAACAGTTCAGCCTGAAAAGCCAGGGCAACATGGTGAATGCGCCTGCAGAGGCCAGCTTTACCAGTTTCCAGATCTCAACGCTGGCAGATTTCGCTACCTCAGACACGCTGGCTGTGGACGGAACACTCGATGGCGAGATCTTGTTATACAACCTCACCACACAACCGCTTTTCTCCGGGGATATGACCATCACCAACCTCAATTTCCAGCACGATACCGTAGGCAATGTTATTGTGAAGGCAAAGAATACCACCCCGCAGATCATTAATGCCGATGTTTTGTTGACCGGCCGCGGCAACCATGCCACCGTGAAAGGAGATTTTTATCTGAAGCCGGTGAATGGAAATGATTTCAAATTCAAAGTGTCGCTCGATACATTGAACATGGCCTCTATAGAAGGAGCAACCCAGGGCGCCATAAAAGATGCATCAGGCCGTATTACCGGTCAGTTCGATGTTTCGGGTTCGTTTGCAAAACCAAATGTGAACGGGGCGCTCAGCTTCAAACAAACAAATCTGAACCTGAGCATGCTTAACAGTTTGTTCCATATTGAAGATGAAACGATCACCGTGAATAACCAGGGCATCCGGTTCGACAGTTTTATAATAGAAGACTCTGCCAGGAACAAAGCCACCATTGATGGCATGGTATATACGACCGATTTTGCAAAATACCGGTTCGACCTCTCGCTGCGCGCCAATAACTTCCGCGCCATGAACAGCACCAAACAACAGAACAGGTTATATTATGGCCAGCTCATCTTCAGCAGTAATATGAAAGTGAAGGGAACAGCCGAACAACCTGTTATTGATGGAAGCATCACCATCGCCGATAAAACGAATGTAACGGTGGTATTGCCGCAGCAGGACCCATCGGTTGTGAAAAGGGAGGGCATTGTACAATTTGTAGATATGGATGCGCCCGAAAACGATACGTTGTTTAACAATGCCATGGCCGGATTTGATTCCCTGAATAGGTCAGGCTTACGGGGACTGGATATCACTGCCAACCTGGAAATTAAAAAAGAAGCCATATTCAGCATGGTGGTAGATGAAGGCAATGGCGACTTCATTCGCATGCAGGGTGAGGGATTGCTGTCTGGCGGTATAGATCCCAGCGGTAAAACGACCCTTACAGGTTCCTATGAGATCCAGAATGGCGCCTATGAGTTAAGTTATAATTTTTTAAAGCGGCGCTTCGAAATACAGCAGGGCAGCAAGATCGTTTGGAATGGCGAGCCTACCAAGGCCGACCTGGATGTTACGGCTATCTATAAGACCAAGGCAGCGCCGATGGACCTGGTAAAGAACCAGATCGCCGAAGAAGAAGCCAATACCCGTAATGCTTACCTGCAGCGGCTGCCGTTTGAGGTATTGCTGAAATTACAGGGTGAATTATTACAACCACAGATCAGTTTTGACATTCAATTACCGGAAGAAAGCAATGAGGTTTCAAAAGGAACCGCCACTACCATCAACTACCGGCTTACCCAGTTGCGGCAGGAGCCTTCAGAGTTGAATAAACAGGTGTTCTCCCTGTTGCTGTTGAACCGCTTTGTTGGTGAGAACCCGTTTGAAAGCAGCGCAGGCGGATTAACAGCCGAATCATTTGCCCGCCAAAGCGCCAGCAAACTGCTGACCGAACAATTGAATCGGCTGGCCGGTGATCTGGTGCAGGGCGTTGATATCAATTTCGACGTCACCTCGTTCGACGATTATTCAACGGGTACTGCCCAAACCCGTACCGATATGAACGTGGCCCTGTCGAAACGGCTCATGAATGACCGTTTAACGGTAACCGTCGGCAGCAATTTTGAACTGGAAGGCGCCCGAAACACCAACCGCAGCTCGAGTAATATTGCCGGCAACGTAGCCGTTGATTACAGCCTCAGCAGGGACCGCCGGTACATGTTAAGGGCATACCGCAAAAATGAATACGAAGGCGTTATTGAAGGTTACGTGATAGAAACAGGCGTAGGATTTATTATTACCCTTGATTATAATAAATTCAGAAACCTGTTCCTGAGCAAAAAGGCCCGTGAAGAAAGGCGCCAGCGGATCAGGGAGGCCCGTGAAGAACGGCAGCAACAGCAGCAACAGGAAGCACCTGCTCCACCCCAAACACATATTCCATCACCTGAAAACAGGGAATTCATAAGGCGTGAAGACAGCTAGATATACATATTATGCTTTGCTGGTGCTAAGTTTATTGACCCTTTATTCATGTTCCAGCACTAAAAACCTGCCTGCCGGTGACGCATTGTATACAGGTGCGCGCATAGATATTAAGGACAATAAGGTATCGAAGAAAAAGAAAAAGGCCTTGCGCAGTCAGCTGAGTTCATTAACGCGGCCGGTGCCTAATCAACGGTTCTTGGGCATACCTTTTAAATTATACATCTACAACAAGTTTGCGAAAGCTAAAAAAGGCCCGGGTAAATGGATCCGGGAAAAATGGGGGCAGCGGCCTGTTCTGCTGAGCGATGTGAACCTTAACACCAACGTGCAGGTCCTGCAAAACTATTTGATAAATAAAGGATATTTCCATGCACAGGTAGCGGGCGATACCACCGTAAAAAATAAAAAGGCGTCTGCCGACTATGCTGTGCAAACAAGCGATCAGTACCATATAGATAAAGTGGAGTTCAGAGGCGACAGTTCCGTGCTGCCCCAGACCATCCGCGAAACAATGCCGAAAACACTGCTGAAGCCGAACGATCCGTTCGATCTGCAGGTGGTGACTACAGAAAGAACACGCATTGATAATTATCTTAAGGAACATGGATTTTATTTCTTTAGTCCCGATTACCTGCTTGTAAAAGCAGATACAACCGTAGGCAATAACAAGGTTGATCTGTTCATGACGGTTAAGCCCGAGACGCCTGCAGATGCCAGGAAAGTGTTTCGCATTAAGGATGTGTTCATATACACCGGATTCAACCTGGAGCCCGGGCAAATGGATACCAGCAAGAGGGGCGCCACTTTCTATAAAGGGTATTATGTGGTTGACAGGCGGAAAATATATAAGCCAAAACTTTTCCAGCAGTCCATGGCGTTTGACTCGGGCGATGTATACAATCGTACAGACCACAATGCCAGCATCAGCCGGTTGATCAGCATGAATATCTTCAAGTTTGTGAAGAACCGGTTCGAGGTAGTGCCGAATACCGATTCGGCCTTGTTGAACTCATTCTATTACCTGACAAGGCTGCCTAAGAAATCGTTACGGGTGGAGCTGAACGGACTTACCAAATCAAATAACCTCACCGGTTCAAATGTTACCATCGCCTGGCGAAACCGTAATGCATTCCGGGGCGGCGAACAGTTTGTGGTAAGAGCATCGGCGGGTTTCGAATTACAATATAGCGGGCAGTTCAAAGGATATAATACCTTCCGGTTCGGGTTGGAACCTTCTCTTTCCTTCCCGCGGTTCCTGGTGCCTTTCTTTAACTTCAATACCAAAGGCGGATTCCTGCCCCGCACAACAATAACGTTAGGGTATGATGTGCTGCAACGGCAAAAGTTATATACCATGAATTCGATCAGGGGCAGTTATGGGTTTACCTGGAAGGAATCATTGGAAAAAGAACATGAGTTGAATCCCATTGAGATCAATTATGTTCAACCGGTTGATATTACCTCGGAATTTACTGACAGCGCCAAGAACAATCCTTCGCTGTACACAACGATCGACACGCAATTCATCCTCGGCTCGTCTTATTCTTATACCTATACGAATGTGCTTAATTACCGGCCGGTGAATGGTTTTTATTTGAATGCCGGCATCGACCTCTCGGGTAATATTGCCGGACTGGCCATGGGCGCCAACATCAATAAAGGCGACACGGCCAAAATACTGGGTAAACAGTTTTCTCAATACACGCGGTTGCAGGGCGATTTCCGTTTTTACCGGAAAGTAGGCGAGAAGAGCGTTTGGGCTAACCGGATCTTTACCGGTATTGGTATTCCGTATGGCAACTCGAGTGCACTGCCCTATATAAAACAATTCTTTTCGGGCGGTAACAACAGTATAAGGGCCTTCAGAAGCCGCTCCGTTGGTCCTGGAACCTATCAAGGGCCGCAAAATGCCGGACTGCTGGCTGAACAGCCGGGCGATATAAAGCTTGAGCTCAACACAGAATTGCGTTTCCCGATAGTTGGTATTGTTCAGGGAGCTGTGTTTATAGATGCCGGTAATGTGTGGTTGTTCAATGAAGATAAAAACAAGCCGGGTTCGTTATTCACCAATAAATTCATAAATGAGCTGGCTATGGGAACAGGCGCCGGTGTACGGTTCGACCTGAACTTCCTGGTATTACGGTTCGATCTCGCTTTTCCTATTCGTAAGCCCTGGTTGCCGGAAGGAGAGCGCTGGGTGCTGGGTCAGTTTGATTGGGGTAATAGTGAGTGGCGCAAACAGAATCTGGTCTTTAACCTCGCGATTGGGTATCCGTTCTGAGCAGTTCAGTTATTTAGTTATTCAGTTAATGAGTTGTTGAGTTAGTATTTCCGATTGACGATTGACAATGGTGGGTTGTCGACTGACGACTGACGATTGCCAATTGACGACTGACGATTGTCGACTGACGATTCCCCCCCTACAAAGGCAGCCCGCCGGTAATACCAAGCGTGTTCTGCACGCCCTTAAAGATCGATTTCCAGATGAGATTGAAGATAGACGCACTAACATCTCTTGGGTGAGAAATTGAAACAATGCGTTCCACGTCATTCTTTTTGCCAGGGTTGGCGTCGAGGATCGCCATATTGGCCAGTAAGGTCACCATTTTCCTGTTTTTTATTTCTTTTTCTTCCTGGTCCTTTTTCAGGATCTTGATCTTAAGATCGTTGTATAACAGCCTTACGATCCCCCTGGCGTTGTAGTCGTTGCCAATGAGATTAAAGTCGAGGCTGTTGATATTACCAGAATTGATTTCTACCATGGCCATTGGCTTGCTTAAGCGGTTGAAGATGGTAGCATCTGTTGACTTCAAGCTACCGTTCACGGCAAACCTGCCCTTATTATTGCCATAGTAAAGCTTCAGCGTTGCAGTAAGCGGTATACTGCTAAGTAAGCGGCTGTTAAAGTGTATGGTGAAGACATTATTTTTACGGATATCTTTGCGGCGGCTGGTAACATTGTGCAGGGTGGCATATACGTTGTCGAACACCAGCACGCCGCTGCTCCCGGTTTTTGGCACTTTTTCCTTGTACTCAATATATCCATCCTGTACAATCACTTTTTTGAGGGCAAGATCAATGGGTATTTTCAGAAGCTCCTGTTGTGGATAATGCCCCACTTTGCTTACTGTTCTAAGAGGATACGACCTGTCTCTCGCTATTTTAAAGCTCGTCTTCGAAACAGACAATTCATCGGCGATGAGGTTGCCGTTCAACAGTTCCCGGACATCTATGTTTTTAAACAGCAGATTGTGCAGGTCAACGTCGAACCTGTCGGTTTGCCATTTGGCTGCGCGCAAAAAGGCCGCCTCGCCTAATAAAGGGGTAATCTGTGCCTTCTTTATTGCAAATGATCTGTCCTTCGATTGCAGGGTCAGATCGGTGAACTGATAATGATACAACTGATTGGAGCGCCGTAGCAGTAATTTATTGACATCCAGGGATGCGCTTTGGGCAAATAATATACGGGTAGAATCGGTGCTCGTACTATCACTGATATCGATATGATGCAGTTGTGCATTTATTTTCAGACCGCTGAAAACAGTGTCGCCTTTAGGCCAGCGGCATATGTGGTAATCTGCATCAGCAAGAATGATGGTGTCTACCTTGATCTTTTGCAGTCCACGCAGCAGTACCTGGTATATTTTATCGGTAGTGGGCGTTGTGTCGTTGTTTTTAGCGCCACGACGGTTGTTGTACATTGTTACCACCGGCCTGGTTAATTTTATCTTGGTAGCTATTACCTCTTTGTTCAGTACAGCCGCATCAGTTTGCACGCCGGTGACGTGTAATTCAGCTACTTTAACGCGTAATAAGTTCCTGGGGAGCGTGCTGTCTGTAGGCTTTTTGTAAGTAGAGTCGGGGATCAGCTGCAGGTTCCTGATCACGATCTCGCCTTCTACTTCATCTATGTCGATGGTGTCGTAGGTGATCCGGTAAAGGCTGTCTGACTTCAGGAATACGAACTGGGGAACTTTTTCAAGCAGGAATTCCTTGCGCCATTTTTTATAGTATATAAGGCCTCCGGCAACAAGAAGGACAAGGATGAGCAGGAAGAATAGCTTTTTCATTTGTATGTATTTAGGGGTGTTGCCAATGGTGATGATTTATGTCATATTTTTATTTCGTTTGTCAGATACCGGTATATTACAAATTATTCATAACAAATTGCTTTATCCTGCGTCCGGCGCGCGAGGTTTTGTTGAATACAAATCCTATCCACACAAGCACATGCCCCGCTCCGCACAATAAACAAACGTTTATCATGGCTACGAAAACTGCTTTTATCCAATTAAAAAACTTGTTCATATCTTTTGGTGATTAGGTTTCGTCCTATATAAAAAATTATTGTGCCTGCCTTAGGGATGGTGAAATGAACTAACCATTTTGTGGCATTCTATGAGGATATATTTCCTCAGGGAAAACGCTGAAACCCGCTGCAGTGCTGTGTTTACGGCGGGGGCATAGGAATTTTAACCAATAATTGAAAAAAGGATCGAAAAATTTTTCTTATGAAAAAGATTATGTGTGCTGCCTTATTATCGGCCGCGATTTTAACAGGAACCAGTGCCTTGGCACAAGTGCAACAGACACCAGATGAAAGTGACTTATCCCCTAAGTTCGGTATCAAGGGAGGCGTAAACCTCACCAACATGTATGTGCAGGATGTGTCGGATGAGAACATGAAAGTTGGATTCAATGCCGGCTTTTTTGCGAAACTGCCTATTACAAGAGGTTTCTCCATTCAACCAGAACTATTGTATACAAGCAAGGGAGCGAAAGAAACCTATGATAATTTCATTCAGGGAGAAGGAGAGTACAGGTTCAACCTGAACTATATTGAATTGCCGGTACTGGCTGTAATTAACCTGGCCAAAAATTTCAATGTACATGTTGGCCCTTACATATCCTATCTCGCAGCTGCGAATATCAAAGACCTGGAAGATGACGGCACGATAGAGGATATTACTGATCTGGATGCCGAGAATTTTAACCGGTTCGATTATGGTGTTGCCGGCGGGCTTGGCATAGATATTTCTAACTTTACCATAGGTGCCCGTTACAGTTATGGCTTAAGAGAGATTGGGAAGTCCGGTAGCCTGTCCGGAGAATTGACAAGAGATTCGAAGAACAGCGCTATCTCTCTATATATCGGATTAGGATTTTGAGCGATACGGGTTTGAGGATTCAAGGAAAAAGCTGCTTCCCAAAGGGAGGCAGCTTTTTTTCATACGCACATGTAGCTTTGAGGACCTTATTGTTATTGTTCGTCTCGTATATTGGCCACTTCCTGGTTCTTGGGGAACGTAATGATGAACGATGTACCCACATTCAAAGTAGATTTTACGTCGATGGTTCCCTTGTTCGATTGTATGATGTTCAACGTGCTCGCAAGCCCCAGTCCCATCCCGTTGCGTTTGGAAGTAAAATAAGGTTCAAACAGCCGCGAAATGTTTTCTTCACTGATGCCGCAACCATTGTCACTGATAATAATGCTTGGGTCGGGATCGTCATTGATCACTACAGATATTCTTCCCTGTTTATGGTGTATGGCTTCCGTAGCATTGATCAGGATGTTGGAAAAGGCAAGCTTTAACTTTTCCTTATCTACAGTTACTACCACCGGTACGTCGGGATATTTGATCTCGAGCTTTATTCGTTGCAGCGTCAGCCGGTCAATGGCGTCGAGTATACTTTCGTCCATGACGCTTTGCAGCACATGGCGTTCCATTTTCATTTCCGCCGGCCGCGATGAGTTCAACAGCTCCGTGATCAGCGCTCCAATGCGGTTGCTGTTGCGCTGAATGATCTCCAGGTAGGTTGAACCGTTTTCATCGCCGCCTGCCTCTTCGCGCAGGTGCTCTACCGACAGATTGATATTGTTCAAAGGATTTCGCACTTCGTGGGCCAGGGTGCGTACCAGCCGGCCGGTGGCGGCCAGTTTTTCTATTTGCAGGGTAGCTTTTTCTGCCTTTTTAAGGTTGGTGATGTCATGCACAATACCCTGCATATAATCCTGGTTGTTGTTATCGGTTTCCAGCGATGCTGAAATGATACAGATGCGGTGTTCGCCCTGTTTCGTGCGGATCTCCGCTTCCAGGTCATTCACTTCCTGGCGTTCGGTGAACAGGTACCTGAACCGTTCTTCTTCTTTCTTTTGAATGAACAGGTCATAAATGTTTATCTGCATCAGCTCCTCGCGGGTATAGCCTACGAGGTCGGTGGTAGCGCTGTTCACATCTTTGAACCGGCCCTCGCGGTCGGCGGTGAACACCATATCTTTCGAGCGCTCGAACATATTGCGGTACTTGCGCTCATTGGCCCTCAGGGCCTTAACAGAGGCCGATCTGTCGAGGGCATAGCGAATGGAGCGTTCTAATTTTTCCTCGTTCAATTCGCCTTTTACCAGGTAATCCATGGCGCCCACCCGCATCGCTTCCATATCTACCGTGTGGTTGCCTTTACCGGTTAATAAGATCACCGGTTCTTCACAGCCGGCGGCGATACCTTCCTTCAACAGATCGAGCCCGGTCTTGGCGCCCAGGCGATAGTCGATGAAATAAATATCAAACGCCCGGCTTTTCATTTGTTCAAGCGCATCCTTATAGGAATAGCACCAGTTGGTTGAAAAACCCGATGACGGAATATTGCGTATGAGATCACTGGTAATTAAAAAATCATCCTCATCATCATCTACAATGAGAATGCGGGCCTGTAAATTGGATACTATCATCAGGTAATATTATTGATGTTCCGGCAATATTATAGTAAAGGTAGCGCCATTATCCGGCTCGCCGGTTGCGTAAATGAGTCCCTTGTGCTGATCGATTATTTTTTTGCAGATAGCCAGTCCGATGCCTGAGCCGGGGTATTCCGTTTTTCCATGCAGGCGCTGGAAGATCTGGAAGATCCGTTCTTTATATTCCGGTTCAAAGCCGATGCCGTTATCGGCAAATTCAATTTTGAACCAGGTATTCTCGGTATCGAGGTGGTGTTGTTCTTTCTGCCGGCGCGTTAACCGCATGCACCGGATATTTATAACGGGATGTGTATCGGCTTTTCTGAATTTAATGGAGTTGTTCAATAAATTATCAAACAACTGCTTCATTTGCGAGGGGATCGCCTGAATGGCCGGTAAAGCATCTATATGAATTGTTGTCGATGTTTCTTCTATTTTAAGTTCCAGGTCGGTTTGCACTTCTTTCAGGATCGCGTTCAGGTCAACCTGTACAAATGGCTGGTTGGTGCGGGCTGTACGGCTGAACTCAAGCAGCGTATCTATCAGGTGCCGCATGTTCTCTACCGACGCGGAAATGCGGGCCAGGTACAATTTTCCATCTGCACCCAGCTCTGATTTGTATTTGCTTTCGAGCCGCTCGATGAATGTGGTGATCTTGCGCAGCGGTTCGTTCATGTCGTGCGAAGCCACATAGGCAAATTCTTCCAGTTCCTTGTTGGAGCGGTCGAGGTCTTTTATTTTTTCCTCAAGGTTCGACTGGTAATGATGCAAGCGGGTAATGTTGCGTGAAGTGCCAATGGTCTTTATCCACCGGCCCTCATTGTCGTAAAAGAATTTTGCAGAGGTCTCTATTCTTTTTACACTGCCGTCATTGGTCTTGATCTCTAATTCGGCCACATAATTTTCAGGATGTTCCTTTTGGGCGATAATACTATCAACAAATGACCTGCTGTTTTCAAAATGTTCTTCATTCATGTGCTTTTGATACAGCGCTTCATTTACTACTACCTTGTTTTTATCTGTTTCCGGATCATAGCCGAAGAGGCGGTACATGCCGTCTGACCAGAAAATGTTGCCGGTGCGCGCATCCATTTCCCAGGTGCCATAGTCAAGGAACGCTTCATTCTCCTGCTTCATGGCCTTGTAGGCTGCCAGGTCGCGGTATAACTGTGATTGCTCCGTGATGTCAATAGTGCTGCCGATCACCCGCAACAGTTCATCCTTCTCATTTCTGAATACTTTGGCTTTTTCGCGTACATCCTTTGCACGGCCGTTGCGGTCGAATATTTTATAATACAGGTCATATTCATGATGCACCAGGAAATCTTTCCGGTTATATAAGACCTTGTCGCGGTCAGCTTCCAATACATGCTGCAGGTAAAATTCGGGCGTTATATGCAGTTTGTCTTTTTCTGTTTTGGGATCATAGCCCAGTATTTTATAGAGGCCATTGCTCCATGAGATCTTATTATCAGGCACCGACCATTCCCATACGCCGAATTTAAGCAGCTCCTGGGTGTCGTTGAACAGTTCGTCAATGCGCTTGAACTGATTGCCTGATTCAACCTCGCCGGTAATGTCCTGGGCAATAAATAAAAAAGTAGCCGCGCGGCCTTTGGTATCACGGTTAAGCACTGTACCCATTGTACGGAAATGTTTCGAAATGCCGGATTTATGCGTCAGGCGGGAATTGTAACTATAGCTTTCTTCATCCTGTAAAGTATCAAACCTGGTAAGCTCCTTTTGAACATTTTCCAGATCGTCTTTATGCACAATGGAAAGCAGGTCATTGTCCCAGGCATGCAGGTCATTATAGGTATAACCCAGCAGGTCGGTAACCTTGCTGTTAATATATTTCAGCTTTCTGGTATCAGCATCATACACATAAACGATCGCCGGAATAAAATCGGTTATTTTATCCGGAAGCCCATCATTATCGCTATTGGATTGAAACAAAAGCTTCAGAGGGTTAATCTCCTGGTTTATTAGTTGTTCCATCAAAGCCTGGACTTATATGCGTATATTTCCTTCACAGGGTGAATGAGCCGCGTGTTACTGGTTATTAAATTCCTGGTATTGTTTCATTTTATTATACAGGGTCTTGCGATCGATATTCAACAGTTTCGCTGCCTTGCTTTTGTTAAAGTTTGATTTCTTCAGTGCTTCAATGATGGTTTCATACTCGGCATCGATGCTTGCATTCTTCAGGGAAAGTTCACTGTGTGAATGATGCGGATGCGGCCGTGGTATTTCCGCTTCAGTAATAGGTGAAGGAATAGGCGGGGTTGGTATGGTTTGTTTGGGCTCTGCCTGTAAATACGGCGTATCCGGCGCTTCGTCAAATTGCAAACGGGTGAAATTTGAAATTTCAAATGGCAATGTATGTGCTTCAATGAAAGAACCTTCTGCCAGCAGGGTAGCCCGTTTGATCACGTTCTTCAGTTCGCGCAGGTTGCCATACCAGATATAATTTTTGAAAATATCTTCTACTTCCTTGGTAAAGCCTTTTACATTTTTTTCCAGCTCTTTATTGGTTTGCTGTAAGAAATGGCGGGCGAAAACCATAATATCTTCCTTACGTTCACGTAAGGGTGGTACCACTATGCTGAATTCGTTAAAGCGATGGTAAAGATCTTCGCGGAACTTTCCTTTACGGGCAATGTCCCAAAGTTTTTCGTTGCTCGCCACGATAATGCGGATGTCCAGGTCAATGTCTTTTGTTCCGCCAACGCGGCGCATTTTTCTTTCCTGTACCACGCGTAACAGCGATACCTGTATATCGTAAGATAAATTACCAATTTCATCGAGGAATACAGTGCCTCCGTTCGCTATCTCCAGGCTGCCTATCTTCTGGTTCAGGGCACCAGTGAACGAACCTTTTTCATGACCGAACAATTCACTGCCGGCCAGCTCTTTCGACATGGCGCCGCAGTCAATGGCAATGAACGGCATGGCTTTACGGCGGCTGCGCTTATGAATTTCCTGCGCTATCGCTTCTTTTCCGCTGCCGCTTTCGCCGTAGATGATAATGCTGTAACTGGTAGGCGCTACCAGGTCGATCTGTTTCAGGATCTTTTTAAAGGAGTCGCTGTCACCAAAGATATAGTCACCGGAAATAACGATCTGTTGTTTCTTTTCCCGGGCATCAATTACATGCTGCTCTTCGGTAACGGTTGGTGTGTTATAAGCAGGAGTTGCAGGGGCCGCTGCCGGCGTGGCAGCAGTTGCCTGGGTAGTGGTGGTACTGCCCTGGTTCTGCAATGCTTTTTTTATAGTGACCAGAATTTCGTCGGGGAATAATGGTTTGCCAATATAATCGTAGGCCCCCAGTTTCATTACTTCTACAGCTACCTTGATATCACTATAGCCGGTCATGATGATGACCGGTACGTCGGGTAATTGTTCTTTTATTTTCACCAGTAAAGTAGTGCCATCCATATCATCGAGCCTGAAATCGCACATTACCAGGTCGGGCGTGAATGAATTCATGAGTTCCAATGCCTTCTTCCCGGCATACACTTCAGCCACTTCATAGTTATGCTTTGTTAAAAAGCGTTTTAATAACAGGCAAATGTCCCTGTCGTCGTCAATTACTAGTATTTTCGGCATCTTCAAATTTACTTTTTTACTGTGAGTTTATGATGGATTGTTTCAGGAATACCCGGATCGATTAAAGCGTAAAATTCAGTATTTTTTAACAATGCCGTTGCTATGCCCATATGGAACGCATCTGTGCCACTGGTATCTGTAATATTTCCCGGTATTTGGCAACCGTTCTTCTGGCAATGGAAAATCCTTTTTTAGCTAAAATAGCTACCAGTTGCTGATCGGTATAGGGATTTTTCTTGTCTTCTTTCTCAATTGCATCCTCAATAGCCACCTGGATAACCCGGTTACTGATGGCTTCCCCTTTTTCATTGATAATACCTTCAGTAAACAGGTCTTTCAACAGGATCATTCCAAATGGAGTATCTACGTATTTATTACAGGTAATACGAGATACGGTAGAAATATCCACGCCGGTTTTGTCGGCAATATTTTTCAGGATCATGGGTTTAAGCAGTTTTATATCTCCTTCCCGGAAATAATCGTACTGCATATTAACGATGGCCTTCATGATGCGCAGCATGGTGCTTTCCCGCTGCCTGATGGCGCTCACGAACCATTGAGCCGACTGGTATTTATTCTTTAAATATTGTGCCGCTGCGGTGTCTTTCTTGTTTTTCTGGCTTTCCGCCACTACTTCTTTCCATTCGCGGCTGATAAAAAGGGAGGACGAACGCTGGTTGTACAGGGAAACCTCCAGGTAATCACCTTCCTGTACGATCAGGAAATCGGGAATGATGTGGGCATTGGGGGTGCTGCCTTCCTGCACTTCTGCCACGGGCTTCATTTTTAACGAACTGATCAGCTCCAGGATGATCTTTAATTCATCTTCTTCCAGGTGCAGGCACTCCATTATTTTATCCATGTTGCGGTTGCGAAGGTCCTGGTAGTGGTTCTCCAAAAGGCAGATGGCTTTTTGTACATCCGGTCTTTTAGCATTCATGGCCTTCAACTGCAGTAACAGGCATTCACAGATGCTGCGGGCACCGATGCCAATAGGATCCAGCATTTGAATATTTTTCAGCACCACTTCAAAATCCTCGGCTTCCTTCCAGGTTTTAAAGGCGAATGAATATTCTTCGGCTACCTTTTCCAGTGACAGCTCCAGCAGGCCGTTGTCGCTCAGCGAATCAATGAGGTAATCGGCCAGCAGCGTTTCTTCTGTTTCATTGCAGCAAAGGCGATATTGTTTCTTGAGGTCTTCCCGGAAATCGGAAGCAGCCTTCAGCGGACTGAAGGTCTTCTCTTCATCGGGCAGATAATTGCTGTATTCCATCTTGTAGTCGGGAATGTCGTCATAACCGTATTCATCCCAGTCCTGGAAATCCTGCACCTGCTCCTTCGTGAATTTGTCAGCCGTTGATTCCTCATCCTCTTCTTTCTTCTCAAGAAATGGGTTATCTTCCAGTTCCTGTTCAATCCTGTGTTCTAATTCAAGTGTATTTAGATGGAATAAATTAAGTAGTTGTATCTGCTGAGGCAATATTTTGGTTTCCTGTTTCTGCACAAGGTTCTGCTGTAACATACGGGTTCATTTTTCTTTATTAACTTCAAGATGCTTTCCACTTTGGATTATTACAGAATAAAATTTTATTTAATTGATTGCTAGGACTTTGTCCTTGACTCGTTTTTTTACTATGTTGCAGATGTTATTAGTACGGCCGAGCGATTGTGGAAAAATATCCCCGATTTGTAGAACTAATCACTATGAAACGACGACTATTTTTTATAATAACTGCATTTGTGTTAGCGCTTGTAATTACGTTGTCCTTGTCATACCTGTTGTATAATAGCTACGTGCAGTCAGGCGACCAGAACCGGCGTATTGAGCATGCCTATAAAGTAGTATTGCAAACCAGTGAACTGGAGAATTATATCAAAGAAGCAGAAACGGCACAACGTGGTTACCTGCTGACAAGTGACAGTTCCTTCCTGCAACCGTACCTGAGTATCCGAAATGATATTAAACCCGGTTATGATTCGTTGCAGCGCCTTACCGCGGATAATATGCGGCAACGGCAGTTGGTAAATAAAGCCGGCCTGCTGATGAATAACCTGATCGATCAATTTCAACACAGCGTATACCTGAGATCGAGAGCCCGCCTTTTGGAAACAAGGGCAGGCATGGATAGTTTACGAAACGTGTTCAAGGAAATACAAAAGGAGGAAATGAACCTGGTAAAACGGTTCGCCGTAAATAAATACGAGGCGGCTATGCCGCGTTATTTCACCGCCATCTTTTTATTTGCTGCATTTATCATATTTATTTCTTTCGCCGTGATCCTGAAAGAATACCGGCAGCGGTTCCATTATCAGAAAGAGCTGGAGCAGAAGATAATCGAAGTGAAAGCGTATAACACCGAGCTGGAACAGATCGCCTTTGCCACCTCGCACGACCTGCAGGAGCCCTTGCGGCGCATCAGGACCTTCAGCGACCGGTTGAACTGGAAATACCGCGATCAGCTGAATGAAGAAGGTCAGATGATCCTCTCCCGTATCGATTATTCTGCCCGCCGCATGCAGGGATTACTGGAAGACCTCATGAATTTTGCGAACCTGGTAAGGGGCGGTGAAACGTTAAGTGTGGTGAACGCAGACAAATTATTGCAATCGGTAGTTGAATATTTGAAGCAGGACATAGAGATAAAAAGGGCTACCATCCATATCGGTCAGATGCCTACCATAACCGGGTTTGAAAAACAATTGTTCATGATGTTCAGGGCGCTTATCGACAATGCACTTAAGTTCTCAAAACCAGGTATTCCACCGGTAGTTACCATTCAATGTGTGCAAACTACCGGCGAAGAACTGGTTCATATCGATAAGAAATTGTTGAAAAAGGTCTTCATACGTATAAGCGTACAGGATAATGGTATAGGGTTCAGCAATGAATTCAACCAAAAAATATTTTTGATCTTTCAGCGCCTGCATACAGAAGCTGAATTTGAAGGCAAGGGCATCGGGTTGGCTATTGTTGAACGCGTAATGACCAATCACAATGGTTATGTGCTTGCTTCATCACAGGTTGACAAAGGCGCTTTATTTAATTTGTATTTTCCTGTACCGGAGGGTTAGCGATCAGGTGAACATGGTACCTGATACTTTCAAAAGCTTTCGCTATGGCCGTTTCCCATCGAAAGGCAACGCTGTAGCCGGTGAATTCACCTGTTTGTGCGCCTATCTTTATCAGCGCTGCAACAGAACAGGCGTCAGGATTTGAGAGGGTTACTTCAATTACATAGATCTCTCTCAGCACATCTTCAAGGAGGTTGGCTTTAAATGATGATAAGAAACTTATATCCTCAAGCGGAATCCCCAGCATTGTTTGCTCATCTATATGCATTAAATAGCTGTTCTTCATAACCTGAAATTTTTTTTTGTTCAATGACTCTAATCTCTCTTTTAACTGTTCATTTTACAACGACTTTTTAAAGAAGCAGCTACCTGAATTATTGTAAAGATTGTACCGGCGAAGGGCTTTACGGAGCCAAAAAGATAATGTAGAACATAGTCTACACGCTGTAATTTTTTTTACCTGAACGGGGGAGTACTACCAATTGATCAGTAATGACGGGCATTTGAACCGGGCCGGCGGTATGATTTTTACAAATTATAAGTTATACCGGTGTATGCAGGTAACCGCTGAAGTGCACCCGGCAGGCCGGTAGAATGATAGTAACTGTATTTATTCACCTAAAATTTATTACTATGCTACGTTGGACAGTGATATTTCTGGTAGTAGCTATAATAGCAGCAGTGTTTGGGTTTACAGGGATAGCTGCAGGTGCTGCCTCCATCGCCAAAATTCTGTTTTTCATTTTTATCATACTGTTCCTGATCTCATTGATCGCAGGAGGCTTCCGTCGTGTAGACTAATAATGAATACAAACCAGAAAGTTTGCGAGTCGGAAATTTGTAAGTCCGGGAGACGATTCATTCAATCTTCTTCCGGACTTTTTTAGTTTTTACACATCGTCTTAAGGAAACTTTAAGGGTGATGTCTCTTAACAAATTCTTACATTTGAAAGGATAAAAGGAGTGAGTAATTATGAACATGCAACCAATACTCATTGCGGAAGATGATGCCGACGACAGGTACCTGCTTCAAACTGCTTTTTCAGAAACAGGCTATCCCGAGAAGATCGATTTTGTAGAGAATGGTATTGAAGTGTTGAATTATCTGGATGATATTTACACAAGCAACAACATGGAAGTGAAAGCACTTCCGGGTTTTATTTTGCTTGATCTTAATATGCCCAAGAAAGACGGGCGTGAGGTATTAAAGGAAATAAAGCAACATCCGGTATTTAAGAAGATACCGGTGATCGTTTTCACCACAACCAAGAACGAAATAGAGATTAAACGTTGTTACGAGCTGGGTGCAAATAGCTATATAGTAAAGCCGATCAGTTTCGATGCCTTGTTAAAAGTAGTGGAGAACATTCGCAGCTTCTGGTTTCAAACAGCATCCATTCCCGCTTCCTGAGCTGCTTTCCCGTTTTTGCCAAACAGGTGTTTTACTTTCACGAACAGATTGCCTTTTCTGCCTACCAGGTGCGATGCGTAATTTTTTATAAAGAATGGTATCAGCCACCGGGTGATCCAGCCTGATTTTCCCAATAGCACTTTTTTAACGATACCATCAGCGAAAATGTTAATGCCCAACTGGGCCACTGTCATACCACCTCTTCGGGTAAATAACCTGCGTGCAGTAGTAGCTACAAGGGCAGCAGGTTTAAGGTCTTCTTTAATTAGCCGCCAGTCTTCTTTGATCAGAAGTTCCTGCTCAGCCAGCAGCGCATTCAAGCGGGCTCTTTCCCGAAGTAATTCTTTGTAGCTGTTGATCTCTGTTGCCATAAATTTTTCGAACGATAATATTCCTGGTGAAAGGGAAGGACAATTTTTCCGGGCAGCATATAACTGTCTTGATGATAGGTAAACAGCCGCTGCTAAAATAGCGGCTGCTGCATTGTTTAACAAAATACCCAAATAGTGGGAGAGACCTACACCCGCTAACAACATTACTACGTTTATACGGGCCGGCTCCTAATGCGTTTGTGCAAAATGCGGTAGATGATCACCAAAGTTGGCTGCTTTTGTGTTAAAATCGTCCATGTTTACTTTTTGATCCGGCTTTAGATTTCATTGTAACGGCCTGGTTATCTTTCCATTTCCTCCTGCATTTCCCGTTGCACTTCCTGCGCTCCTGCATACATGTTCTTCATTTCTTCCTTGCCAATTGCCAGTAATTCAGCTACATCTTCCATTACTTCGTCGAAACCGGTCTTTATTTTTCGTCTTAACTCACTACCTTTCTCAGGAGCCATTAAAACACCAATTGCCGCACCTGCAGCAGCTGCTGCCAGCATGCCTAGAATGATTTTTGTGTTAGATGTCATACATTTACGTTTTCAGGAATTTGAGGAAAAAATTATACCACTGAGAAAAGATTCCTGTTTTTTTTATATTTTTCATCAATGGGAAACAATTTCCCCAGGGTAAAAAATTCAGCTCTAAAACATGACAAAAGAGCGACTTAAGGTTTTAATTATTGATGACGAGAAGGATCTGTGCCTTTTGATCAAGGCCTACCTTAGCCGTAAAAACTGTGACGTACACACTGCCTATACATTATCTGATGGACTTAGCCAGGTTGACCAGTTTTTGCCAGACATCCTATTCCTTGATAACAACCTGCCCGACGGGTTAGGGTGGGAGAAGGCGGAGCTGATCATTAAAGACCATCCGAATATAAAGCTGCACCTGTTAAGTGCCTTTAACCCGCCGCGGATAAAAGACGACCTGCCGGTTACCAAGATCTGGGAAAAGCCGATTTCCCTGCGCGATCTGGATAAATTCTTCAGTTAAATCTCAAATAACAAGCACCAGGAACCAAAAAAGCTCCGAGAACCAGGCACCAAAAAGAACAGAAATGTCTTAGTCGCTATTGGCTTTTGAATTTTGATTTTTGGTATTTATTCTTTGGTTCTTAAGATTGAAGATTTGTGATCTGTGAGCGAATGGAGATTTGGCTCCAGTGATTTCTTCCTGCCTATATTTGCAACTTCATTTTTGAAACTATATGATGAGAATTGCAATTAACGGTATGGGCCGTATCGGCCGGCTATTGTTCAGAAGGTTGATAGATAACAAAGAGGTTGAACTGGTTGCGGTGAATGATATTATGGATACAGATAACCTGGCTTACCTGTTAAAATATGACTCGGTATACGGAACTTTTACCGGGACGCTCGTGCAGCAGCCGGGAGCTATTGTAGCCGACAACAAGATAGTAAAAACGTTTCAGCAGGAAAATCCCGCCCGCCTGCCCTGGAAAGACCTGCAGGTAGATGTGGTGCTGGAATGTTCGGGCAGGTTCTCGAACCGCGCTGCCGCTGAACAGCATATTAAAGCCGGCGCCCGGAAAGTGCTATTATCTACCACCGGTTCAGCCGATATTCCGCTGCTGGTATATGGGTTTAACCAGCATGCGCTTAAAAAGGATGACACCATCGTTTCCCCAGGCGGCTGTATGACCAACTGCTCCACTCATATATTGTATATTTTGAATGCAATTGGCATTCAATCGGTTCAATGTAACATTTTACATTCCTACACCTCCCGGCAGGAGCTGGTGGATGCGCCCAATAAGCAATTCAGGCGGGGCAGGGCAGCGGCTGAAGCTATTATTCCGGTAGAAATCGATCTGCAGCAATCGCTTGAACGGTTACTGCCGGCCCTGGCAGGCAGGATCGCATCGGTTTCTACCCGGGTGCCGGTAGCCAATGGGGCCATGGCCGATTTTACGATTCAATTGAAGCAGGAAACTTCCCGGCAGGAGATCAACCGGCTTTTTTCAACAGCCGCTCAAAACGATTATAAGGGCATTCTGGAATATACCGAAGACCCGTTGGTGTCGCTCGATATTAAAGGAAATACGCATAGCTGCGTTATTGACGGTACCCTAACCTCTGTCGTAGGCAATCATGTGAAGCTGATAGCCTGGTTTGATAATGAATATGGTTTCACTACAAGGATGATCGACTGGTTAGGGAAGTTATAAGGTAGAGTGGTCGGATCCCGAACTGAAATGGAATTTCTGATTTCGGGATTGCGAGATTTCCTGATTTCTTCAAACTCCAAACCTTTGATAAATCTCAAAATCTCAAAATCCCAAAATCTCAAAATCCCGAAATCTCGAAATCAGAAATCAGAAATTTAATTTGTTTTTAATTCATTAAATTGAGCAGGCATACCCGGTAACTTTATTATTCGTGAATTTTGCGACCATGAATTTTTGGTTATGGAAGAAATAAAAATTTTACTGGTTGAGGATGAAAAAAAGATTGCAGAATCATTAAAGAAGGGACTTACCGAACAGAATTATCATGTTGAAGTAGCGTATGACGGCCTGATCGGTAAAAAACTGTTTGAGACCTACCCGTTCGACCTCATTATTCTGGATATCAATCTGCCCGGATTGAATGGATACGAGCTGTGCAAGGAAATTCGCCGGCATAGTGAGCGCATTCCGGTGGTTATGCTAACAGCCCTTAATACAACGGCCGATAAAATTGAAGGCTTTGATGCCGGTGCAGATGACTACATTGTAAAGCCATTCGATTTCAAGGAACTGCTGGTTCGCATAAGAGCTTTGTTGAAGAGGATCTATCATAACATTCCAACCGGTAATATTCTGAAGGTGGCCGATCTTACGATGAACCTGGACAGTAAGGAGGTGACCCGTGCCGATAAGCCCATTTCCCTTACCGCCAAGGAATTCCAGTTGCTCGAATACCTGATTCGTAATAAGAACCGCGTGGTATCCCGTGCCGATATAGCCCTGAATGTATGGGATATTGATTTTGACACCAAGACCAATGTGATAGATGTGTACGTAAATTTCCTGCGGAAGAAGCTGGATAAGGATTTTGAAACCCGGCTTATTCATACCCAGGTTGGTATGGGCTATATATTGAAAGAAAATCCCTAGGTTGAAAATCAAATTTAAAATAACCGCGCTTTTTGCTTTACTGGTTACCATAATCCTGCTGGTAGTAAGCATTTCCGTTCATTATTTTACTTCGCTGCAGCGCATTGAAGCATTTAAAAAGCGGTTGAAAGGACGGGCCAATAATGACGGCCAGCTGTTCTCCTATTTTGGCGACAGCGACAGTACCCGCCGCATCCTGCACCATATCGATTCCGCATCAGCCTTTACCCTGAACCGGAAAAGCGTGGTGATCTTCAATTACCTCGATAAACCTGTATATAACTACAATGCGAACGACATCGATAGCATACTGCCCGACAAAGACATCCTGAAACAGGCCCGCCTGCGGAAAGAAGTGTACTATACAGTGGATAAACGGGATGTTCTGGCTTTTCATTACACCGATAACCGCAGCCGTATCGTAGTAGTTGTGGCCGGTTATGATGTCGATGGCTGGCTACGGATGAAAGACCTCCGCGATATCTTACTTACCTGCCTGTTCATGGGCATTGCCATTGCGCTGGTGGTAGGATATGCTTTTTCAGTACAGCTCGTAAAACCGATAAAACAGATCATTTACGACGTAAAACATATCACCTCCCAGAACCTCACGCATCATATTCAGGCCGGCAGCACGCAGGACGAGTTAAACCAGCTGGCCAACACGTTCAATGAATTGCTCGATCGCCTGCAGGAGTCATTTGTAATACAAAGGCGTTTTATTTCCAATGCATCACACGAACTGTCAACACCGCTTACTTCCATTTCGAGCCAGCTCGATGTAACACTGCAAAAAGAAAGAAGTACCGAAGAATATAAACAGGTGATACAATCGGTACATGAAGACGTGCAGCAAATGCAACAGCTTACCAAAAGTTTACTTGAGATCGCCAAAACAGGCAGCCAGGGAAGTATCGAGTTGAATGAGGTTCGTATCGACGAAGTGTTGTTAAAGGTAACCGCCGATGTGCAAAAGAACAGTGAAGAGTATAAGGTGATCTTACAGTTCGGCGATTTTCCCGATGATGAAAAAGCCTTCCTGGTATTCGGCAACAGTGATCTGTTGTATAGTTCACTACGTAATATTGCAGACAACGGTTGTAAATTTTCGTACGACCATCACGTAATGGTGAACCTGCTGTTTGAAAACGATAATGTCATTGTACAGTTCAGGAACTTTGGCGATACTATTACCGAAGATGAGACAGAACACATATTCCAGCCATTCTACCGGAGCGCCAATGCTTCCCCGATAAAAGGTTTTGGACTGGGGCTTGCGCTGGCCCAGCGCATCATCAACTTGCATAAAGGCATCATTAAAGTACAGTCTACAAAAGAGTCCGGTACGGTGTTTACCATCATTCTGCCCTCCCTGAAAGCATTTGCGGCTAAACTTTGAGGATATTACCAGGCTTATTAGGATGAACATACCCGGGTAAATCTCAAAACGCAAAGCTCAAGCTCCAGAATAGAACCTGCTTTTGGGGTTTGTATTTTGGCTTTTATCATTTGTTATTAGCGATTCGCTGATTTGGTCCTTAAATATGTTAATTGCTTTTTAATTCCCGTTTAATTACGGTTTAACGGCAATAAAGCATATTTGATATACTAATATTCCATGAAGTTGAATCAACCTGTTTATATTTTCCGAGGCCTCGCGATTTGCGCCATTACTTTAGTGATAGTAGCTGTTGTGCAGCATCGAAAGAATAAACAACTTACTGAGCACAATAACGAGTTGTTACTGTTGAACGATTCCGTTCTGTCTGTAAACTTACAGCTGCAAAAAGACATCAATTTTCTGAAACACGACGTCGACAGCCTTTTACACAGTCACCAGCCCGAAAAGCAACAACTGACCGCAAATAAATAATCTCCTGAATGCTCCGCCTGCTCATTGATGCAACATTAAAGAGTGTGCTCATACATATTTTCCTCCGAAACGGTTTAGCAACGCTGATCATTCCTGCGTATGACCACTATCATAATGAAAATATTGGAGGTGCCCTATATTTGAACGGCTAGGGCATATTGCGCAGCAGTGTATAGGAAAATGATTCTTACTGGAATAAAATGATGTTCGGCCACCGGCTAAAATTATTTTGCAAATGATTTTATATTTTTTTTAAATTATCGTACCTTTTGTGACAGTCCAGAAGAAATCCTTAAACTAATATCTCTGCCTTACTTGTTCTATTTGCCTGCATAGGCGTCATCTTTATTCTTTGTGCTTCGTAGCGAACCTTGTGAAAACCGCCGTAGGATCTGTATTTGATAACAACATTTATTTAGGCATCAAAAAAGGAAGGAGGGCACCATGAAACACCATCAATCCCCTTACGTTAACAAGAGGAAGAAGTGTATTGAATTTCACATCCAGAATTCCTGTGCGAACAGGATATCACTTGCCGGAGATTTCAATAACTGGGCGCACGACCAGTTAACATTACGTCCCACAAAAAATGGTTTTTGGAAAATTGAAATTCCCATGTTACCACGCGGTAAGTATCATTACAAATTCTTTATTGATGAAAGAATGTGGGCTGAAGACATAGAGAACCAGTTTCGTGAACCCGACGGTGTTACCGGATGGAACAGTGTGTTAGAGGTGTGATTGAAAGGTCGGCGAACGCCAGCTAACGGCTGGCCATTAAACAGAAAAGTGTTAAAATGGTGTAATAAAAACAGTGTGCTTCATTCCGTACGCCCGATTGTATTGGGAGGAAAGCTTTGTGAGGCATGCAGCGTTTAAAAAGGATAAGATGAGTTATTCGAAATTGATTGAATAACTCATCTTATTTTTTTATGCATTATTGTAAACTTTATATACCGGCTCCCGCAGGATATTTCCATTGTCTGAACATATAAACGCAAGCACTTCGGCAATCTGTTCGGGTTTTACCCAATTGTCAAAATTGGCTTTAGGCATGCTTTCCCGGTTCGGGGGCGTGTCGATCGTGCTGGGGGCTATTACCGATACGGTTACATTTTTGCCCTTGGCTTCTTTGTTTAAAATATCGGCCAGTTTAAACAATAAAGATTTGCTTAAAGCATACGCAATTTTATTAGTACCTTCTTCTGCCTGTAAACCGGGGCGGGCGCCGGTAAATACCAGCCGGCCATATCCATTCTGCATCATATGCTGAAATAAAGGCCTTGCAATATTATAGGCCGTTTCAAAGTTCAGCGCGAACATTTTTCTCAATTGTGCTGTATCGGTTGTTTCAATACCACCCATTTCAAAACCACCGGCCAGTAATATACCACAATCAATATTGCCATATAAACTGGCTGCTTCCTTTACAAATGTGCCGGCTTCCGATTCATCACTGAGGTCGATTCCATGCAGCTCGAATTGAGGATGCCTGTCTGCAAAACCCAGGTGGCTACCTGAATGGTCAACCGCAATTACCTTGTAGTCCTGCTCCAGGAATTTTTTTACCACTGCAGTGCCGAGGTTACCGTTAGCGCCGGTTATAATAATGGTTTTAGGCATATATGTAAAAATTAAAGCTTGTTTTTCAAAGATATAAAAAGAAAGTGCCATCACGCAGAAAGCGGATGGCACCCTGAAATGTTATTATAACGTAATGTTACCTAGAACAGAAAGTTCCAGCCATGTTTATCTTCATCCTGGCCTTTACGAATAGCTTCCATTTTGTTCTTCAACTGGAACATAATGGCATTGTCGTTGATCGTTGGCAGATGATGGTCAATGCCATTGATGTGTATGGTAGCAATGGGCGCTACAATGGCGGCAGTTCCGGCACCAAACGCTTCTGTAATAGAATTATGCCTGAACGCATTTTCAAGTTCTGCCACGCTTACCGGCCTTGCTTCATGGGGAATACCCAGATCGGCTGCCAGCGTCAGTAATGAATCGCGGGTTACACCGGCGAGAATAGAATCGCTGGTGGGTGGGGTAACCAGTACACCGTCGATCACGAACATGGCATTCATCATACCGGACTCTTCAATGAATTTGTTTTCGCGGGCATCTGTCCACAATACCTGGTCGTACCCTGCTTCTTTCGCTTTTTGGGTAGGGTAAAAAGCGCCGCCATAGTTACCGGCGCATTTGGCTGAACCGGTTCCGCCTTTGGCTGCCCTTGTGTAATTGGTCTCTACCTTAACTTTCAGCGGTTGTGAAAACGCAGGACCAACAGGGCCGGTGAAAATGATAAAGCAATATTCATCAGAGATCTTTACGCCGAATTTTGCTTCGCTGGCGAACATGAGCGGACGAATATATAATGAGGAGCCGGGCTGTGTGGGGATCCATTCTTTATCTACTTCAACAAGGCGGCGTAAACCATCAACAAACACTTCTTCCGGAACATGGGGCATACACATACGAGCCAGGGACTTGCCCATTCTTTCATAGTGCTTATGTACACGGAACAGGTTAATGCGGCCATCATCCAGCTTGAATGCCTTGAGGCCTTCAAAAACCGATTGTCCGTAATGTAATGCCAGGGTAGTGGGGCTTATCGTAATATCGCCGAACGGTATGATGCGGGGCGCCTGCCACTGGCCTTTGGAATAATTGCAAATAAGCATGTGATCTGATACATAAGTGCCAAAACCCAGTTTGTTAAAATCTACTTCAGGTAACCTCGATTTGGTTGTTTGTTCAACTAAGATCTCATCGGTAAGTTCCATATTCAGGTAATTTTTTTGGTGCTACAAGTCATTCAGTGTGTAAAGATAACTTTTATAAGCCCAAGGCCCAAAGGTGCGAGGCACACGGGCCAAGGTACAAAGCTCAGGAGCGCATGGCTTAAGCCTGAAGAACTCAAGGTACAAGGTTAAGAACCCAGGGCAGCAGACCGAGGATTCAAGGTTCCAGGGTTACCGGCGACTAAGAACTTTGAGTCAATTGATTTCCAATTCGTACTGCCTCTTTTACAAGCAATTCAAAGTCTTCCAGCCGGCTGCGGTGGTTAGTAATGGCCGTGCGGATGGTATACTTTCCATTCAGCACCGTATAAGAGGGGGCGGCAATGCCCTGCTCGTGCAATCGCATTAATATTTCTTTGTTCAGGGCATTTAATTCCTGTTCGGTGCGATGGCCGGGATCGTACCGGAAGTTTACGATATTCAGCGGAACGGGCGCCAATAGCTCGAGTTCCGGTTGTAATTGTACCAGTTCTGCCAGGTATTGCGCCTGCTGCAGGTTTTGCCTGATGAGCTGCCGATAGGTTTCCAACCCATGGTGCTTCAATGACATCCAGATCTTCAGGGCCTTGAAGCCGCGCGATAATTCCATGCCCAGATTGTTCAGGCTGTCTGGCCCGGCCGATAAGCCCCGTTCGTGCAGGGTTAAGTAATTCACTGCCGAAGTAAAGGCTTCCCGGTGGAGCTCAGGATCGCGAATGAGCACGCAGGCTGCTTCATAATTTACATAGAGCCATTTGTGAAAATCGAAGGAAAGGCTGTCGGCCAGTTCCAGGCCTTTCAGCTGGTCCGCAAATTCCG
Source organism: Longitalea luteola (assembly GCF_017356035.1). Taxonomy (GTDB): domain Bacteria; phylum Bacteroidota; class Bacteroidia; order Chitinophagales; family Chitinophagaceae; genus Niastella; species Niastella luteola. The sequence continues at coordinate 32,977 of NZ_JAFIQX010000003.1, forward strand.
GCAACAGCCTGGGAATAGCGCCAAAAGCGCCATCAACATGCAACCACAGCTGGTGTTCGCGGGCAATGGCTGCCAGTTCGTGAAGCGGGTCAATAGCGCCGGTGTTTACGGTGCCCGCATTGCCTACGATACAAAAAGGCTGGCAACCGGCGGCCCTGTCTTCCATGATCATACGCTTCAACGCATCTATGCGGATGCGGTAGTTGTCGTCGACCGGTACTTTGCGGAAATTATCACTGCCAATGCCGATCACTTCTACTCCCTTCAATACGCAATTATGTGTTTCAGATGAACCATATATCGTAAGCGGACCGGTTACTGCCTGTAACCCTTTTGTTTTTATATCGCGATTGGCGTGATGCCGGGCCACTATTAGCGCAGTGATATTCGCGAGGCTGGCTCCGCTAAGCAAGATGCCGCTGGCGGTGTCCGGGAACCCCATCATTTCTTTCGACCAGTCAATGACCTGCTTTTCAACATACATGGGCATATTATCGCCGATGCTGACATTGGCATTCATGCCTGCTGCGAGCATATCGGCCAGCATGCCGAAAGGTGTACCGCTGCCCTGTACCCACGCCCAGAAGCGCGGATGGATATTGTTGGTGTTATGGGGAAGTACATTCGTATAGAAATCCTTATACACCGATGCAGCGTCCTGCGGCATTTCGGGCAGCGGTTGCTTTGCACTGGCAATGGCAGCAGTTGTGGGTTTTGAATACACCGGCCGTTGCCGCACCGTTTCCAGGTAGTAGAACAGATCGTCGAGCATGCGGTGGCCCAGCTCGTTCAAAGCCGACCAATCCTGCGGATCAAGTGTCTTTTCCTCCGTTAGTATTGCTTCTTCTTTCATAACTTAACTTTTTATACGCAAAACGCTTAACGCTGAACGCAAAACGCTGAACGCTTAACGCAAAAGGCAAAACGCAAAAGGCAAACCTGCCTGCCGGCAGGCAGGTGCTTAACGCTTAACCCAATACGCAAAACGCAAAAGGCGAAACGCAAAACGCGCGTAGGCCATCCAGCGCCCTTAGGCGTATAGCAAATTTCACGAAGAACAGTGGTATAAAACAGATGCAGTTTTGGATAGTTGAACCAGATCAGATGAAGGTGGAAAGTACAGAGCTGTGGAATTATATATAAAAACGATCGCCGGCAGGGGAGAGACAAATGTTCGCTCCAGGCCGGCGATAGTAATACGTTGGGCGTTATTCTAATCTTACCAACTTATCACACATAGATCTTTTCAATGGAGTCGCGGTATTTTTCCATGACCACTTTTCGCTTTATGCTTAATTTGGGGGTCATCTCACCGGTTTCAATGCTCCATTCCTGCGGCAAGAGTTCAAATTTTTTTATTTGCTCTACGTGATTGAAGTATTTGTTGTAACTGTCGACGAGTTCTGTAAACAGCTCGATCACTTTAGGTTGCTTTATCAGCTGGTCGTTCGGCATCTCGGCTATGCCTTGTTTGCGGGCCCAGTCTTTCAATGCCGGAAAGGCGGGAATGATAAGGGCGCCCACGAATTTCCGTTCAGAACCCACTACCATGATCTGTTCTACATAGATCGATTCCTTGAGCTTGTTCTCAATAGGCAGTGGCGCTACGTATTTACCGCCACTGGTTTTGAACAGTTCTTTTTTACGATCGGTGATCTTGAGGAATTTGTTCTCCACCATCATGCCTATATCGCCGGTGTGGTACCATTCGCCGCTCATGGTTTCTTCCGTAAGGTCGGGACGTTTATAATAACCCATCATAACGTTGGGGCCTTTGCAGAGGATTTCCCCGTCTTCTGCTATTTTCACCTCTACATTATCGATCAACGGACCCACAGTCCCGAAATGCCTGTTATGTATCTCATAGCGGTTCACACTGATCACCGGTGAGGTTTCTGTTAGCCCATAACCTTCGAGCACCGGTATCTGCGCGGCGGTAAAAATGCGAATTAAACGTACCTGGGCGGCAGCACCGCCACTAACGATACATTTCAGGTTATTGCCCAGCGCTTCGCGCCATTTACTGAATATAAGCTTATTCGCCAGTGCTAACTGCAGGTTATAACTGAAGCCCATCGGTTTGTTGATCTCGTAGCGGGCAGCCAGGTCGTGCGCCCAATAGAACAGTTTCCTTTTCAAACCGGTCAGTTCTGCGCCTTTGGCCATGATCTTGTCGTACACTTTTTCGAGCAGGCGCGGAACGGTGGTGAACATATCGGGTTTAACTTCCTTCAGGTTGTCCCCAATAGTTTCCATGCTTTCGGCATAATAAATTGCGATGCCCCTGTACAGATAAAAATAAGTGATCATGCGTTCGAAAATGTGATTGAGCGGCAAAAAGCTCAGCGAGCGCATATTAGGGAAATCGGGCAGACAGGGGTAACAGGCCATTACGTTGCTCAGGATGTTCCGGTGCGACAGCATAACGCCTTTGGGTGTACCGGTGGTGCCGGAGGTATAAATGATCGTTGCCAGGTCTTCGTACCGGATCTTATCGGCAATGAGCTGTACGTTCTTGATGGCCTCGTCGGTCGACAGGGCCAGTAATTCTTTCCAGTGGCGCGCATTGGCCACATGTTCAAAGGTGTAAATGGCCTGCAGCGAAGGCACCCGTTCCTTTACGCTTAAAACTTTATGAAACAGTTCTTCGTCGTTTGCAAATACAATTTTGACCTGGGCGTCTTTAAGCACAAATTCCAGGTCTTGTACATTAATGGTAGGATAAACAGGGGTGAGAATGCCGCCGATGCGTTGTACCGCCAGATCGAGCATTACCCATTCCGGGCGGTTCTTGCTTAAAATGGCAATCTTGTCGCGTTTTTCGGCAGTCATATCGCCGCAGGAAATGCCGAGATTCAGTAAGCCGGCGCTGAGTTTGTCTACGGTGCTTTTAACTTCTTCTGTGCTGTATTTTTTCCATTGACCATTTTCCTTGGCAGCCAGCATGTCAGGCAGTGGCTTCCCTTTTAAATGGAATTGCAGGCAATCGAATAATCGTTTGGGTTCGGTCATAGACGTTGTTTTAAAAAGGGCATGTTAACGGTGCAAACGCGCTCCCTTTAAACTTAATTGAATTTAACGAATCTGCGCAAATAAAAAAAGCCCCGACTGAAACGTCGGGGCTAATTAGTTATTTTATTGTTTGATAGTACTGTCCCGCGGGTAACTTAAAAACGCGGTTGTGTTGAAAGTAGTCAAACTTATTGTATTCTTCCTGGTGGGTCTTGGTCCAGTTTTCGTAAGCCGGCAGATTGCTGGCAGTGCCAAAAACCCATTGATTATAGGCATCGAACATGCCTGATTTTAATAGTTGCTGATGATGTTCGTATAGGCGGAAGGGAAACTTTGTAGCGTTCTTAGAAAACCAGTCCAGGATGAATTTGGTGCGAACGGCAGATAATGTTTCCGGCGTAACACCGCTGGTGCTGATAAATGAAGATTGTGCTTTCATGCCATCGAGAAAAGCCTTCACAAACTCATTTTTGGTATCCTGGTCTTTATAGATGTTAGCGTCGGTAAATAACTTCTTGTAACCATCGAGTAAAATGTTCTTGATCTCTGCGGTACGTTTTGAATAACTTTCAAGGTTTACAAAGATCTCACCGTAGATCAATGCCCACACTTTATCGGGCGTAAAATAGTAATATTTGGCGGCGTTATAATAGTTGCCGGAGTAATTGGGGTCGGTTTCAATCCCTTTTTCCCACAGTTTGATGGCATCGCTGAACGCTTTTTTGCTCCACATCATTTCGCCGTATTCGTTGTACAGGGTACCGCTGTTGGGGAACTTTTTCAGGGCAGCTTTGTACATCTTTTCGCAATCCTTCACTTCCTCAATGGCTTTGTATAACATGCCCAGTACCTGGAAGCTCTGCACATCGGCATCGGAACGCTCGGGGAACTTTTTTGCCACTTCCAGTCCATGCGCATAATCCCGGTTCAGATAATAGGCAAAAGCCAGGTCTTTCTGTAATTCCAGGTTATCGGAATTGTTTTGCAATGCCCGGTTCAGCACCAGTACCGCATTAGAGTAATCTCCCTGTTTGATATAAGATTTGGCCGTTTCCTGAACTGATTTAAGATCACCAGGCTCCTGCTGGGCCTGGGTGGTATGTACGGCAAACAAAAAGCCTACAACTGGTAAAAGATGTTTCATACGGTTCAAAGATAAGGGAAGTAGGGGCTTGACAAAGTTAAAATCGGGGGTAAAGTTGGCCGGAAGTCGGAGGTCAGAGGCCTGAAGTCGGAGGCCGGAAGGCGGAGTTCGGAGTTCTGAGGTCAGAGGCCGGAAGTCGGAGGTTTGAGCTGTAAATTTCAACCTCCGGCTTCTGACTTCCGACTTCATAAACTGATGTCAGTTTTAACCGTAAATAAGATGCGTCAGTAAGCCATCACGCAATTTCGGTTCAAACCATGTGCTCTTGGGCGGCATTACATTGCCACTGTCAGCAATATCGAACAACTGCTGAATGGTTACGGGATGCAGGCTGAAGGCAACTGCCATTTCACCACTGTTCACCCTTTTTTCCAGTTCACCTAAACCACGGATGCCGCCGACGAAATCGATGCGTTTGTCGGTACGCTGGTCTTTGATGCCCAAGATAGGGTCCAATACCAGGTTCGATAAAATAGTTACATCCAGCACGCCAATGGGGTCATTGGTCCAGCTGCCTTCTTTAGCGGTCAAGGTGTACCATTGTCCTTTCAGGTACATGCCAAACTGATGCAGGCTGGCAGGAGAAACCGGGCCAGATGCTCTTTCGATCGTAAAAGAATAGGCTAATTTATCCAGCAGGGCGGCTTCTGTGAGTCCGTTCAGGTCTTTAACCACGCGGTTATAATCCATGATGTATAACTGGTTCGATGGGAACAGGGTGGTTAAAAAATGATTTGCTTCTTCTTTGGCCTGGTTGCCCAGTGCTTTTCTTACTTTGGCGGCTGAGGCTGCACGATGGTGCCCGTCGGCAATATAAGTTTGCGGGATCTGTGTTTTGAAGATATTCGTTATTGTAGCTATCACCGTATCATCGGTGATCACCCATATAGTATGACTGATACTATCATCGGCCACAAAATCATACACGGGTGTGTGCGTGTTCTTCCAATTTTCAATGATCGTATCTACTTCAGCGTTGTTGCGATAAGCCAGGAACACATTACCGGTTTGAGCGCCGGTGGTAGCAATATGGTTAATACGGTCCTGCTCTTTTTCAGGACGGGTAAATTCATGTTTTTTGATCACATCCTGCTCATAGTCATCAACAGAGCTGGCTGCTACCAGGCCTGTTTGGCTGCGGCCATTCATAATAAGCTGATAGATGTAATAACAAGGCTTGTCTTCCCGGAACAAAATGCTGCGTTGAATAAAAGCCGCAATGTTCTCTTTCGCTTTGTCATAAACAGGCTGGCTGTGGATATCAATATCGTCAGGCAGATCGATCTCTGATTTTGTGATATGCAGGAACGTATATGGATTACCTACTGCTTCTTCGCGGGCCTCTTTTGAATTCAGCACATCGTAAGGACGAGAAGCAACCTGCTTTGCCAGCTCAGGACGCGGGCGCAGGGCTTTGAAAGGAGAAATATTAGCCATTGTTCTATTAATTAAGTGGGACCACCCCTAACCCCTCCTGAAGGAGGGGAACTGGCGGCACCCTGATTAAATTTTAATTTTATTGACCATTTAAAAATTTCCCCCCTTTAGGAGGATGGGGTTAACCCTTTTTATTGGCGAAATCTTTCATGAGGTCGGTCAGCAGCTGCACGCTGGCCAGCGGCAGGGCATTGTACAGGGAGATCCTAAAGCCGCCCACACTGCGGTGACCTTTTACGCCTATAACATTGTTTTGCTTGCACAAGGTCAGGAATTCTTTTTCCAGGTCGGCATTGTCAAGCACAAAACACGCATTCATACTGCTGCGGTCTTCTTTATTGATCACCGTTCCTTTGAATACGGGCAGGCTGTCGATGGTGTTATACAGTAACTGCGCCTTCTGGTTATTGATCTTTTCAATAGCTGCTACTCCACCCAGGTTCTTCAACCAGCGGAGGGTAAGCATACAAACATAAACAGCGAACACCGGCGGTGTATTCAACATGGAACCGTTTTCGATGTGATTGCGGTAATCCATCATTGAGGCCAGCTTGCGGTTTACTTTGCCCAGGATGTTCTTGTTCACTACAACCAGGTTTACACCGGCAGCACCTACATTTTTCTGGGCGCCGGCATAGATGAGGTCGAATTTGTTGAAGTCCATCTGACGGCTCAGGATATCACTGCTCATATCTGCTACCAGGGGAACACCGGCTTCATAAAATGGCGTGAAGTCGTGCCACTGCACACCGTGAATGGTTTCGTTGGTGGTCAGGTGCAGGTATTTGGCTGTTTTGGGAACCGTAAATTGTTTGGGCAGGCGGTTGTAGTTCGATTCCTTGGCGCTGCATACTACTTCTACATGGCCGAAGATCTTGGCCTCTTTTATGGCTTTCGCCGACCAGGTACCGGTATCGGTATAGGCGGCGATCTCATTATCGTTCAACAGGTTCATGGGAATTTGAAAGAACTGGGTGGATGCGCCACCATGCAGGAACAACACTTCATGCTGATCATCGAGCTGCATTAATTCTTTCACGAGGGCAATGGCCTCATCCATTACTGCCTGAAACAGGTCGGTGCGGTGACCGATCTCCAGGATCGACAAACCGGAATTGTTGTAGTTCAAAATGGCTTCACTGGCTTGTTTGAATACTTCCTGGGGGAGAATACTGGGTCCCGCGTTAAAATTGTGCATCATTGTTTCACTTTGTTAGAAGGAGTGCAAAAGTATTCAATTCGCGGGACTATGGGCGGAACGAATTTTTCTGTTAAAGCCTAACTGGTTCAGAATGAGTTAATCACAATCTTTTGCCAGGGGTTTCCGGTTCAGCCATTCTCTATTTAACTGGTCGAATGATCGCAGATCTTCACTGCTGAATGTGGTATTGATAAGCTGTTTCAGATCGGGCTGACCGGCATTTACCCAGGCTGTGTACCAGAAAGAAGCCACGGCGGTGATGGATTCCTGCATTCGGCGTTCGATCATGTTATTGAGCTGCTGGTTATAAGCCAGGCAGTAAGCTGTGGCATACTGGCGGATCAGCAAACCGTTCCGCGGCTCAAATGAATATTTTTGATCAGGCGGAAAACGGCTCGTCAATTCCTTTTCGATCCGCAGCACACTGTCTGCTGCAGCGGCGCTTTCCAGCACGCGTTTCCATGTAAAGGTGAGTGGATTGATAAGGTAAGTGGCTTTGCCGAGCAAAAAATCCCAGGAAGTGGCTGCCAGCAGTTCAGGTATACGCGATTCCCAAAAAGCGTGAATGCCATGCTGATTGGTGAGTTGTCCGTTGTGATTGCTGCAAACGTGCAGGGGTACATGTGCATCCGAAATATAATGGCCGATATCGGCAGAAAGCTTGAGGATCTTTACCTGGTCTTTTTCTTTAAAGGCCCTGGTGAGCCGGTGCAGCATGGTTTGAATATACCATGGAACAATCCCATATTTCTGCAGGGTGTCGTTCCCATATTTTTCAAGGGCGCGGGCCCAGGTTCGGGGTAATGAATCGAAGGGATAAACACCGTAACGATCGATGTCGATATAATGGCGTGCGCCTTCTGCGGCTACTGCATACCGTCGTTTGTCAGGGTCAACCGCGTGATCGCTGAGAAACTGGATATTGGGTTTGTACAATACCAGCATCTCGGGCGGCAGCATAAAGACAGCGTAATAATTGATCTGGCGGTGGGCATAAAAACCCCAGGGATAAAGGCAGTGACTGCACACCATGGCAACCGTTATGAGCAGTAATTTTTTCATAACGGAATGAAGGTACCGAGATTATCGTTTTGCTGTGACCCTGGCTGTTAGTTATTGATTATGGTCAATGGACAATCGACAATCGTCAGTCGTCAATCCTTATGGGAATAACTCAGTAACCCATCGCTACTTTTTCCTAACAGGAACGTCGTCGTCAATGGTAGTAACCCCGCCGGATATTGCAAATTTCATGGCTTCCGCAGAACTTATACCGGTCAGCAGCCGTACGCGGTCACTTTTTACAAAATACAGGCGGCCTGTAAAGGCATAAGATTGCGGTACATATACGGCTACATAATCCTGTAAGCCGAACTCATGTACTTCCTCCTGGGTAATAAAGCCGATCTGCCATACATCCGTTGTTTCTATACTTACCAATACAGCTTTATCAAATTTCCTTTTGTTACCTGCGAAAGCTTCAAAGAAATCCTTCACGGTAGAATACAGGAGTTTAATGCCCGGCGTGCGCTCCAGTATTTTATCGAACAGGTCAACCAGTTTACTTACAATAAAGGAAGAAGAGATATAACCTACCAGTATAACGACCAGGGTTACCAGTATAAAACCAAGTCCGGGTATTTTTTTAGGATTGCCGGCGGCATCGGTGCCCAACAGGTCGGGCATGAAATAACCGATAAGGCTCGGCAGAATATTGTCAATAAAATTAAACAAAGCGGTCACTGCATAGATCGTGATCGCAATAGGGGCCAGGATAATAAGCCCCTGGAGAAAATACTGTATAAGCTTTTTAAATATATGTGGAGTTTTCATGTGCTGCTGCTTTTTGCGTATCAAAAGTAACCCAGTTCACCGGCCTTAAAAATAAGCTTGATTAAAGCTGTGTATTTTCGGTTGGAAAGCAATCGGTTAGCAAAGATACGGAACACGCAGGTACGTTCCATTTTAGCGGTTGAACAATTAAAAAACGAACAATTGTTCAGCCTTCTTTTTGTTACCGGCGGTTTAAAATAAAGGATGGAAACTTTGGTAACGATAAAAGTTTCTATAGTTTTGTGCCCGATATTATGACAACAGAAGCAAACACAAAAGTGCGCATAAGGGAAAAGGCGAAGGAATTATTCCTGCGGTATGGGATCCGCTCTGTTTCCATGGATGATATAGCCAACCAGTTGGGTATGTCGAAAAAGACCATATATCAATATTACACAGATAAGAATGAGCTGGTTGATGCAGTAGTGGAAGATGAGGTGATGGATATGCAGCAGGATTGCCTTAAATGCGGAGAACATGCAAAGGACGCCATTGAAGAGATCTTTTTAACCGTTGACCAGGTAGTGGAACAATTGAGTAGTATGAACCCGATGGTATTATACGATATGGAGAAGTTCCATATTCGGGCATACCAGCGGTTTATGGAACATAAGAACAAGTTTTTATTACAGGTCATTCGCAAGAACCTGGAGTGGGGAGTGAAGGAGGGGCTGTACCGCCCTGATGTAGATGTTGATATTTTATCGAAGTTCAGGTTGGAATCGATGATGATGCCCTTCAATATTGACTTATTCCCCCCCTCCCGTTATAAATTATCAGAGGTTACAAAAATCATTATTGAGCATTACGTATATGGGGTCGCTTCCCTGAAAGGCCACAAACTCATCTTGAAATATCAACAGCATAGAAATAAAAATGCAAAGAACTATGAAACTGAAACCGGCAAGCATAAATAGTATTGCCCTGGTGGTTGTATTGGCAGGTATAATACGACCGGCTATGGCACAGGAAACCTTTACGTTTTCGGCCAAACAGGCTGTAGACTACGCCATGAAAAACAGTGTGAACGTTAGAAATGCACTGAAAGATGTGGAGATCCAGTTGCAAACCAACCGCGAGATCACTGCTGCTGCCTACCCACAGCTGAGTGGTAACGTGAATGTTACCGATTACCTGAAATTGCCTACGCAGTTAATACCTGCTGAATTTTTTGGCGGAGCGGCTGGCGAATTCATTCCTGTACAGTTTGGTACAAAATGGAGCGGTACTTATGGTGCTACCCTGAACCAGATTTTGTTCGACGGACAGGTGTTTGTAGGCTTACAGGCCAGGGCTGCGTCTATCGAATATGCTGAAAAAAATGTGGGCGTTACCAGGGAAACCATCAAGGCGAACGTTTATAAAATTTACTACCAGCTGGTAGTTGGCCAAAAGCAATTAGCGTTGCTGGATGCCAACATTGCCCGTTCAGAAAAACTGTTGCACGATACCAAAGCATTGTTTGAAAACGGGTTCCAGGAAAAACTCGATGTAGATAAAGTGTCTGTTACCCTGGCAAATTTAAAAACGCAAAAAACGAAAGTGCAGAACCAGCTGCAAACAGGGTATATCGGTCTCAAATACCTGATGGGTATGCCGGTCAAGAACCAGTTAATGCTTACTGATACGTTGTCTGATGCATTTTTGCGCGAAGGCGTTTTAACCGATAGCATCCGGATGGAAGACCGCCAGGAGTACCAGTTGTTAAAATCAGTTGAAAAACTGAACACGTATAATATCAAGCGCCACAGGTTCACTTACATACCTACTGTTTCGCTTACAGGTAACTATAACCGGATGGCCATGCGTGAAAAGTTCAACTTCTTTAAATCTGGCCAGGACTGGTTTACTACCGCTTATATCGGATTGCAGATCAATGTGCCCATCTTCGACGGTTTTGCCAGAGATGCACGCATAAGAACGGCTAAACTCGAACTGGAAAAAACGCATAACAATATCGAAGACCTGAAGAACAGGATCAACATGGAAGTTGATTCATCGCGTATCAGCATAGCCAATGCACTGATAGCGGTGGATGAACAAAAAAAGAACATGGAACTGGCCGAACAGGTATACAATCAAACAAAGATCAAGTATGAGCAGGGACTGGGCAGTAACCTCGAGATCACCAATGCAGAAACCGAGTTAAGAACTGCACAGAACAATTATTTCTCGGCACTATACGATGCCATCATAGCCCGCATCAATTACTTAAGGGCTATTGGAAAACTATGATAACCATACTCTATAAAAACCTAAACCAACAAATGCATTCACCGGATAAATTATCAGATATGAAAAGTACGTATAACATAATTGGCGCAGTAACAGTTGTTCTCTTCCTGGCGGCATGTGGCGCGTCAAGCGGAGGCGATAACAAAAGCCTGGAGCAGAAAAAGGCTAAGCTGGAAGAATTGAAAAAAGAGCAGGCCAAACTGGAAAGTGAGATTGCCAAACTCGATACCAGTGCTGCCCGCACTGAGAAACCAAAATTGGTAGTGATAACACCGGTAAATGCAGCTGCTTTCACCCATTATATCGACCTGCAGGGAAGCATAGATGCAGAGAACATGGCCTGGGTTACGCCTCGTGGCCAGGGCGGACAGGTTCGGGCTATTTATGTAAAACAAGGCGATTATGTTCGTAAAGGCCAGTTGTTGATGAAGCTCGATGATGCCCTGGTAAAACAGCAGATTGAGCAGGCAAACGTTCAACTGAACCTCGATAAAACTATGTATGAGCGCCGTAAAAACCTGTGGGATCAGAAAATTGGTACTGAAGTGGAACTGCTGCAGGCCAAAAGTAAAATGGAAGGTACAGAAAGACAGATCGACCTGTTGAAAGAGCAGCTCGACCAGTCAAATGTTTATGCAGGTATCAGTGGCGTAGCCGATATCGTGAATATTAAAGTAGGTGAAACTTTCTCTGCTGCTACTGCTTCCCAGTTGGGTATCCGGATCGTTAATACAGGCAATCTGAAAGTGACCGCCGATGTGCCTGAAGCTTATCAGAGCAAAGTAAAGGAAGGAACCAACCTGGTAGTAACCCTGCCGGAGCAAAACAACAAATCGATCAATACTAAAGTGTCTGTAGCCGGTAAAACCATCAATCCTTCTTCCCGTTCATTTTATATAGAAGGTCGTGTGCCCGGTACCGGTTTCCGTCCAGGCCAGATAGCCATGGTACGTATTCAGGATTATTCATTACCCAATGCGATCACAATTCCTATCAATACCCTGCAGAATGATGAAAAAGGAAAATTTGTGATGGTAGCAGCTTCCGAAAATGGTAAACTGGTAGCCAAGAAAAGACCGGTAACAGTTGGGTTGCTGTATGGTGATAAACTGGAAATAAAAAGCGGCCTGCAAGCCGGTGATCAGCTGATCACTGAAGGTTTCCAGGGTCTGTATGATGGCCAGCTCATCATTACAGAAAACAAATAGTTCAAGCAGACTTTAGACTTACACACCAAATCCATCGTATGAGTGCTTTAGAAAATTTTACAGGTAAGTTCAAACACTTTAAGCCCACCACGTGGAGTATAAAGAACAAGACCTCCATATATCTGGTCATGCTCATCGTGAGCCTGATCGGGGTGTTCCAGTTCATGACCTTACCTAAAGAACAGTTCCCCGATATCGTGATCCCTACCATATATGTACAAACTGTTTATGTAGGTAACTCACCCAGGGATATCGAGAACCTGGTTACCCGGCCTATTGAAAAACAGATCAAGGGTATCACAGGCGCCAAGATCAATAAAACCACCAGTACATCGGTGGCTGATTTCTCAGCTATTATGGTTGAGTTCAGCACCGATGTAAAAACGGATGTGGCGCTGCAAAAGGTCAAGGACGCGGTAGACAAGGCCAAGCCCGACCTGCCAACCGACCTTACTGAAGAACCTTCCGTGATGGAAGTGAGTTTTTCAGAACAGCCGATCATGTACGTGAACCTGTATGGCGACTATGACCTGCCCCGCCTGAAAGAATATGCCGACGATATGCAGGACAGGCTGGAAGAATTATCGCAGCTGAACCGCGTTGACCTGGTAGGTGCGCCCGAACGCGAGTTCCAGATAAATGTAGACAACTACAAAATGCGCAGTGCCGGTGTAACTTTTGACGATATCGCCGGCGCAGTAGCCCGTGAGAACCTGGATATATCGGGTGGGTTGCTCGATGTAGGTAATATGAAACGCACCCTGCAGTTAAAAGGTCAGTTTAAAACAGCCTTTGACATTCAGAAAGTAGTGGTTCGTAATTCAGGTGGTTCGCCTATTTACCTGAAAGATATAGCCGAGATCAAAGACACTATCAAGGAAAGAGAAAGTTATGCCCGGTTGAATGGCAAGAATGTAATTACGCTGAATATCATTAAACGGGCGGGTGAGAACCTGATCGAAACATCAGATGCGGTTAAGAAGGTGGTAGAGGAAATGCGGGCGACGGAGTTCCCTAAAGATCTGCAGGTATCGGTAACCGGTGATCAAAGTAAAGCATCGCGTACCTCGTTCAATGAACTGGTAAATACCATCGTTATCGGCTTTGTGCTGGTGTTGATCATCCTGATGTTCTTTATGGGTGTAACCAACGCCTTCTTTGTGGCGCTGTCGGTACCGCTGAGTATGTTCGTGGCCTTTATCTTTTTACCGGCTGCTGACCTTATCGTGGGAACACACGTTACCCTCAACTTCATAGTACTGTTCGCCCTCTTGTTCGGCCTGGGTATCATTGTGGACGACGCCATTGTGGTTATTGAAAATACCCATCGCATATTTGTGCAGGGCAACGGACGGCTGACCAGTGAACGATCGGCCATGATGGCGGCGGGTGAAGTATTCATCCCTGTACTGGCCGGTACCTTAACCACGCTGGCGCCCTTTTTCCCGTTATTGTTCTGGCCAGGTATCATTGGAAAGTTCATGATCTACCTGCCTACCATGCTCATCTTTACGTTAACGGCCTCGTTGATCGTGGCGTTCATTATGAACCCGGTTTTTGCCGTTGACTTTATGAACCATCCGGAAGGAGAGCATAAACAACCTAAATCGGCCATCTTCCGTAAGCCATCATTATGGATAGCATTAGGTGTTGGTATCCTGTTCGATCTGGTCGGATTCACTTTCCTGGGCAACTTTTTGATCTTTATTGTGCTGATGATCATCCTCAACAAGTATGTGCTCGATGATATGATCCATGGATTTCAGCACCGCGCCCTGCCCTGGATCATGGGTCATTATGAAACTTCGTTACGCTGGGCATTGAAAGGATGGCGCCCTGTGCATTTACTGTTGGGTACATTCGCATTGCTCATTCTTACCTTCATCTTCTTTGGCGCCCGCAATGTGCCGGTGGTGTTCTTCCCCGGTGGCGACCCTAACCAGATCTATGTGTACCTGAAGCTGCCTGTAGGTACTGATGTAGAGTACACAGATTCTATTACGCATACTTTGGAAGAGAAAGTGTACAAGGTGCTACACATGGAAAAAGATGGTAAAGGCGGATATAAAGAAAACCCGATCGTCGAAAGTGTGATCAGTAACGTGGCCGTTGGCGCCAGTGATCCCAATAGCGGCGACAGAAGTACAAGGCCCGAGCTGGGACGTATACAGGTATCGTTCGTTGAGTTTGAAAAAAGACATGGCGTTGCCACCAAACCCATTCTTGATTCAATTCGTCAGGCGATCAAAGGTATACCGGGCGCCGAGATCTCCGTTGACCAGGAGCAGAACGGTCCGCCAACAGAACCACCGGTTAATATTGAAGTAGCCAGTGAAGATTTCGATAACCTCATCAAAACCGCAGTATCTCTCAAGAACTACCTCGATTCTATCCAGGTGCCCGGCGTGGAAGAGTTGAAAATGGATATCGATCTTACCAATCCTGAGGTGAGCTTTACGATAGACCGTGAGCGTGCGCTGATCGAAGGAGTTTCTACCCAACAGATTGGTATGGAGATAAGAACGGCAGTATTCGGAAGGGAAGTATCGAAGATCAAGGACGGTGAAGATGAATATAAGATCCAATTACGCAACCTGGAAGGTCAACGTAAGAACCTGGCCGACCTGCTGAACATGAATATTTCATTCCGCGATATGGCTACCGGCCGGGTAAAACAAGTGCCCATCAGTTCTCTGGTGAAAGTTGATTACACCAGTACCCTGGGTAGCGTTAAGCGAAAAAACCAGAAGCGGGTAATTACGGTACGTTCAAACGTATTGAGCGGTTATACGCCTACGGCAGTTAACCAGGTGATCGCCGGACATATCAATAACTTCAAACAAAAACCCGACGATGTTACTATTAAACAAACGGGTGAGGGTGAACAACAGGCTGAAACAGGCGCCTTCCTGGGCAAGGCCCTGGTCATTGCGCTGTTTTTCATTCTGTTGATCCTGGTTATTCAGTTCAACTCCATCAGTAAACCGGTGATCATTTTAACGGAGATCATTTTCAGTGTGATCGGTGTGTTGCTCGGCTTTGCATTTACAGGTATGGAAGTATCAGTGGTAATGACCGGTATCGGTATCGTAGGTTTGGCCGGTATTGTGGTGAAGAACGGTATCCTGGTAATTGAGTTCGCCGATGAGTTAAGAGCACGTGGTATGAAAACAAGGGAAGCGCTGGTGCAGGCCGGTAAAACCCGTATCATTCCCGTATTGTTAACAGCGCTGGCAGCCATCCTGGGTCTGATACCGCTGGCTGTTGGTTTGAACATCAACTTCGTTACCCTGTTCTCAGAACTCAATCCGCATATCTTCTTTGGCGGAGATAACGTGGTGTTCTGGAAGCCATTGTCATGGACCATCATCTTCGGTTTGGCCTTTGCCTTCTTCATGACGCTGCTGATCCTGCCTGCGATGTACCTCATCGCTGAACGGTTAAGAAGACCCATGCGGAACATGTGGGGTGGTAAATGGGTTTCATTCACAGGTATTCCGCCATTAACGCCTGTATTTTTCTTAATGATGCTGATCACTTTGGGACGGCACCGTTATAAAGTTAGCCGCAGAAGAAGAAAGCTGGCTGGCAAGAAAGAAAAAGTAAATGAAGCGTTTATCGGAAGCTGGTTCTAAAATTAATGTGATAATTAGCTAATGTGATAATTTGATAATGAAAATCCCTGGCATTGCCAGGGATTTTTTTGTTGTATTTCAATTATCACATTATCGAATTATCCAATTATCACATTGATCAAAATCCTTTCTTCATTCCATCAACCGGCTTCCCATCTGTATTCAATTCCACGATCTCGTAACCCGATTTTTGCAGGCCGGGTAGAATACGGGCTTTGTCACCTACCAGTACCATATTCAATTTGTCGGGCTGAATATATTTTTTAGCCAGCGCATCAATTTCAGGTTTGGTGATGTTCTTGAGGATCTTAAGCTGCTGATCAACATAATTGGCCGGTAAATTAAACTGTAACATGCGTTGTATAAAGCCGGCTTTCTGCGTGCCCGTTTCATAACGCAATGCATCCCGCTGGCCGATCGCATTTTTCATAAACACCAGTTCCTCTTCTTTAATACCATTGGCTGCATAGGCTTTCAATTCTTTCATCACCTCGGCTAATGCGCTGTCAGTAGCATCGGCTTTAATGCCGGAGCTGAAGATGAAGTCGCCGGTATATTCATCGCCATTGAAGTTGGTGCGCGCACCGTAGGTCCAGCCCTTGTCTTCGCGCAGGTTGATATTTACGCGCCCATTGAAACCACCACCTAATGCGAAGTTCATCAGGCCGGTTTTGTAATATTCTCCGGTAGCATCGTATTTTAAACCGGTAACATGGCTTATTCTGAATTCAGTTTGCGCTGCGCGGGGAATATCAACGAGGTAGATGCGTGATTTATCAACTTCTTTCGGTTTGGCCGGTACAACAGGCAGCTCAATCTTCTTGTTGGGCAGTTTGTTCAGGAAAGCCAGCTTTGGCAGGATCTCATGTTGTTTAATATCGCCTACCACAACCACTTTGGTATTGTTAGCTGCGAGATAATTGTTGTAATAATATTCAATGTCTTTCAAAGTTATGTTCCTGATAGAGCTTTCAGTGCCGTATTCGTTCATGCCGAAAATATGAGTGGCACCATAATTCACCGCGGCAATTACATCATCTGCTACTACGGCCGGACGGGTCTTTGATTGTTTTAAACTTTCCAGCGTTTGCCGTTGAATGCGGTTGAACGTTGCCTCTGTGAATTTGGGATTGAACAATCTTTCCTGCAGCAGGGCCAGTGTTTTATCGATATTCTTTTTAAGTGCTTCTACGGTAAAGACAATGGCGTCGCGGCTGCTGGTTACTTCTATGGTGCTGCCCAGTTTATCCAGCTCGATGGCCATTTGTTCAGCTGTGTAATTTTTAGTGTCTTCATTCATCATGTCGGCGAACAGGCTTGCCAGTCCGACCCTGGCAGTATCGTTAGCCTGAAGCAGATGGCCGCCGGGGATGGAGATAATTAGGGTTACGGTAGGCAACTCATTATTTTCCGCGCCGATGCATTTGATCTTATTGGGCAGGTCCTTGCGCCAGAAGGCCGGTACTTTTACAACGGGGTTGGCGCCGTTGCCCGGGCGTTTACTACGATCGAATTTATCTGTTGCTTTCGTATACTTCAGGCCGGTATAGCCATAATCAGGGGCTGTGTAATGGGTTTTGTCAATTTCGTAATTATCTGCAGCGGCAATAACAGATTCCTGCCCTTTAGGCAATACGCTCACGATAACAGCATGTTTTCCTTTAATGTATTGATTGTATACCCGCATTACATCTTCTTTGGTCACTGTACTGGTCATTTTAAGCAGGGTGCCGATCATATTCGGATTGCCGGCCAGGGTTTGAAAAGCTGCCAGCTGGAACACTTTGCCCGATACGCTTTGCAGCCCGTTTATGTATTGAGCTTCTGTATAACCTTTGAATTTTTCTATGTCTTCGTCGGTAACGCCGCGCTTTTCAAAGCTATCCAATGAAGCGCGTACCAGTTTTTCCATATCGGCGAGGGTTTTACCTGGCATGGGAATTACGCGGATGGTAAATTCACCGGCCAGTTCAAACAGCTGACTGTACACGTTTGCCTGTAATGCCTGCTGCGATTTTACCAGTTGCTGATAGAGGATCGAGGAATTGCCTCCGCCCAGTAGTTGCGCCAGGCAGGTCAGGGCGGCCATGTCTTTATGATAGTTAGGCACCGTTGGAAATACGATATTCAATAATGGTAACCGGATATAATTATCAGTGTAGGAAACATACCGGTCTTTCTCCAATACAACCGGGGGCACTACTACTTTTTCAACGGCTGGTCCTTTGGGAATAGAACCAAAATACTTCTCTACCAGTTTAACGACTTCTGCGGTTTTTACATCGCCGCCAACTGTTACCGTAGCATTGTTAGGACCATACCAGCGTAAAAAGAAATTCTTAAGGTCATTTACATCTACGCGGTTCAGGTCCTCAATATATCCTATCGTCAGCCACGAGTATGGATGACCGTATGGGTATAGGTTCCTCGCAGCCACTTCGGCCATTAAACCATAGGGGCGGTTATCGTAGTTCTGTCCTCTTTCATTTTTTACGGTAGCCCGCTGAATTTCGAATTTTTGCTGCGTAACTGCATCCAGCAAAAAGCCCATGCGATCTGCTTCGAGCCAAAGCATTTTTTCAAGCTGGTTCGAAGGGACCGTTTCGTAATAGTTGGTACGGTCGCGGTTGGTTGAACCATTCAACGTGCCGCCCGCGTCGGTGACCATTTTAAAATGTTCTTCATCTTTTACATGGTCGCTACCCTGGAACATCATATGTTCAAAGAAGTGGGCAAAGCCCGATTTACCGATCTGTTCCCGCGCGGAACCAACGTGGTAGGTAACATCTACCTGTACGATCGGGTCGCTATGGTCTTCATGTACCACCAGCGTGAGGCCGTTTGGCAGTACATATTTCTCATAAGGAATAACGAGCTCATGTCCCTGCCGGGTGATCTTTTCAACCAGTTTTGCCTGAGCAGCAACCTGGTCATACAGGCAGGGCATAATGGCCAGTAGCAGTATGGCTCTTTTCATATATGTGATTTTTGTTAAGTAATTACAAGGTAAAGGAAATAGTACAGGGGTTCCAAACCATTTATCAAAAGCATGGGGCGGGCGGAAGCTGCAAACAGCAAAAAAATAATCATTTTCGTGAAACGAATAGCATTAATTTGCGACTAACCTGATCATTAAGGCGGAAGGCTGAAGGCGGAAGGCTGAAGGCGGAAGGCTGAAGGCTTAAGGCAGAAGGCGAAAGGCTGAAGGCGGAAGGCTTAAGGCGCAAGGCAATGAGTTTCGGGTGGCGTAAGTTCGGTTATTAATTTCAAGATGCGCGAACCATTCACCATTCACCATTGACCATTGACCATTCACCATGTAACAACTAAAAACTCATTAATAAAACTTTTAAACAGATTTACATGCGTACAAATCACGAAATAGATTACAAGATTTATGGAGAAGAGATGCAATATGTAGAAGTGGAACTGGATCCGGGTGAAACGGCTGTTGCAGAAAGCGGCTCCTTCATGATGATGGATGATGGTATTCAAATGGAAACCATTTTCGGTGACGGCGCCCGCCCGCAAACCGGCTTTTTCGGCAAACTGATGTCAGCTGGCAAGCGCATATTGACTGGTGAAAGTTTGTTTATGACTGCTTTCTCCAATGTGGGTCAGGGCAAAAAGAAAGTAAGCTTCGCTTCGCCTTATCCAGGTAAGATCATTCCCCTCGATCTGATGGAAATGGGTGGAAAGCTTATTTGCCAGAAAGATTCTTTTCTGTGTGCTGCGAAAGGTGTAAGTGTGGGCATTGAGTTTCAACGTAAACTGGGTACCGGTTTGTTTGGTGGCGAAGGCTTCATTATGCAAAAGCTGGAAGGTGATGGTATGGCCTTTGTGCATGCGGGTGGACACGTATTTGAAAGAATATTGCAACCTGGCGAGTTACTGCGTGTAGATACAGGCTGTATAGTAGCATACACTCAGACTATCGATTACGATATTCAGTTCGTTGGTGGTATTAAGAATACCCTGTTTGGCGGCGAAGGTTTGTTCTTTGCTACGCTTCGTGGTCCGGGTAAAGTATGGATCCAAACCCTGCCCATCAGCCGCCTGGCCGGCCGCATTTTACAGTATGGCGGTCCCGGAGGCCGTAGAGAAGAGGGCAGCATCCTGGGTGGATTAGGTAATGTGCTGGATGGAGATGGATGGTAAAACCAATGTAATGAATACATAGTTAAAAAGGGGCGTCCCGGCTTTGCCGGGACGCCCCTTTTGTAAAGTATATTATCTCGTGCCCCACAGGAGGGGCGGGGGCTTTATTTTCTATCACCAGCCAGCTTGGCCAGTAAGCGCAGAATCTCCAGGTACAGCCATACGATGGTTACCAGCAGGCCAAAGGCGCCATACCATTCCATATATTTAGGAGCTCCCATGTTGGCGCCATTCTCGATCATATCGAAATCCAGAATCAGGTTCATGGCAGCCAAACCAACGACTACCAAAGAGAAAATGATACCGAATGTACTGCCTTCATGCAGGAAGGGAATATCGATATTGGCAAAATGCAAACCGATTGAGATCAGGTAGAATACAGCGATACCCAACGTAGCGGTGATCACTATTTTCTTGAAAACGGGTGTTGCCTTGATGATGTTGAATTTGTATAACAGGAACATGGCGATCACCACCCCGAAGGTGAGGGCTACAGCCTGCGTTATAATATTAGGTGCGATCTTTTCGAAAGCATAGTTATAGTAAGCGGAAATAGCACCTACAGCAAAGCCTTTCACCAGTGCGTATATAGGGGCCAGGTAGGCCGCCCATTGCATCTTGAAAGCCAGGATAAGGGCGATGCCTAAAGCACCGAATACAGACACCCACATGTAGGTTGTTACCTCAACACCTGAATAAACCATTTTCCATGCGAGGCCGGCAGTTGCCATGGTAAGCAGGAAAAGGATACCGAATTTGTTCAGCGTTCCTTTTACCGTCATTGCCCCGTCATAGGACATGGAATAGCTTTTCGAAAATGTCTTTTCGTTTAAAGCAGGATTACCGGATTTAAATAGAGCCATAGTTATAAGGGTTTTAAATTTAATTATGCTATGTTCTAAGATCTTTGTTTTATTTCTGGTCAGGCTTCCAGAGTCACCGGTTACCAGTTACCGGTGGCCTGCAACCTGAATAAAGTTCCGCTTATTTGTTTTAATCAACACAACTTGTCCCGACTTTAGTCGGGATTAGCAAATCAGCACATCAGTACATTGATTCATTGTGATTACATTATCACATTATTCTTTTTTCCCCCGGTCTTCCCGGTTGTCCCGGCTCTCCCGGTTTTCGCGGTTCTGCTGCTGATTCCTTTGCGGATTATGCTTCCGCTCGTTGCCTCCGCCTCCTTTTTTATCGTGTTGCCGGTTGTCGCGGCGGTGTTGCTGTTGTTGCTGATGAGGACGGTGTTGCTCCTTTTGTTGCTGCTGCTGACGGGGCTGTTGCTCCTTCTGCTGTTGGTGGTGGTGCCGCTTTTTCTTTTCGGCCCTTTCCAGGCTGCGTAAGCTGATCTGTCCAACCACATCAACAAATTCAGGTTCCACCTCTTTGGGCTTCTGGGTGGTTACATCAACTGCTTCCAGTTCATCGGCCACTTTGCCCTGCTCATTCAACTGTTTTATTTTCCGTACCCGTTCAATGGTCAGCGGGTACTGCTTGGTGCTGTCGGGCAGGGTATACCACATGAGATTTTTGAAAATATCTTTCTTGATCAGGATGGCAGTGCCCTTTTGTACCTGCAGCGTATCGGCATTGTCTGGAAAATGCTGTAATGCATCGAGGTAAATATCCAGTTCGTAGTTGAGGCAACATTTTAACCGGCCGCACTGTCCGCTCAACTTGCTTTGGTTGATCGACAGGTTCTGATAACGGGCAGCAGTGGTATTTACCGATTTAAAATCGGTTAACCAGGTGCTGCAGCAAAGTTCGCGACCGCAACTGCCGATTCCGCCCACTTTGGCGGCCTCCTGGCGGGCGCCTATCTGGCGCATTTCAACCTTTACCCTGAATTCTTTAGCGTAAACTTTGATCAATTCACGAAAGTCGACCCGGTCATCGGCGATATAAAAGAAGGTGGCTTTGCGGCCGTCCGCCTGGATCTCTACTTCCGTGAGCTTCATTTCCAGGTTCAGCTGGCGGGCAATGGCCCGCGCCCTGATGAGGGCGTCTTTTTCGCGTTCTTTATTTTGTTGCCAGATCTCTATGTCTTTATCTGTGGCGCGGCGTAACACTTTTTTAATATCGGGGTCGGTTTCGTCGGCATTTCTTTTCTTCATTTGCAGGCGAACAATTTCTCCTGTAAGGTTTACAGTGCCAACATCGAAACCGCTTACGCCTTCTACGGCAACGAGGTCCCCTTTTTCGAATAAATGAACAGTGGTATTCCGGAAAAAGTCTTTGCGACTTCCGTTATTGAAAGTTATCTCTACGATCTTGCAGCTGCCTGAAGGATCGCTGAATGGCAGGTTACTCAGCCAATCGTGCACATTCATCCTGTTACAACTGCCCGTGCTGCATCCGCCATTGCTTTTACAACCGGCAACTTTACCGCCTGTTCCGCATGAACTACATCCCATTCTCTATTTGGAATTAACGATTTATAAATTTAATTAATGATCGGCCGGAAATACATGCAGAAATAAAGGCAGGGTATTATTCATCCCTCCGGGAAAACCGGGGTGCGCCTGTATTCGCAAATTGACGGGTTACAATATTGTAACCTATTGAATAAGACGCATTTATGGATAATATAGCGAAATAAGATAACCTGGTAATATATATATCCTGCTCGCATTGCAATCCCTTACGCACAATTTTTCTGCTCCTGCTTTACAGGCCGATTTACAAATATAAGTTATTAACGTCAAAAGGGCTTTTATATGATAAAGCTGAAAAGCCTGGCCCGTGGATAGCGTAATTGAAGGCTGGCTGAACACCAACAGCTGCTAAATAATATTAGCTACCTGCTTGGCGGCAATGATGTGGTATAATTTAATGGTGAGGGCATGGAACAGCATTTTGGCATTGGCGTTCCGTTCTATATAATAAGAGGCTTTGTCGAGCTCTTCAATAATGGCCTGCTGCTGATGAAAGGCGGCGATCTTGTTCAGGCGGCCGGCAAAGTCTTTTTCCTTGTCGGGCAGGTGCAGGTTCTCGGGTCCCATGGCGTGCAGCCGGATGGCCTGCTCCAGCAGATGGGTGAAATAACGGAGGAATTGTTTTTGTTTTTCGCGGCCCAGCTTGCTCACTTCCTCGATCCATTTTACCTGGGAAATAGGGCCGTTCTTTAAAATGGCATTAAGCCATTCGCGCAGCAGCGATTGCCAGTCTTCGTCGGCATGCTGTATTAACTGTAATGCCTCCCGGTAATTGCCTTCTGCGATAAGAGCGATCTGGCTGGCAGGTTCTTCGGCCATTTTTGCTCTGGTTACCAGGGCGCCCGTTATTTCCTGGTGGCTAAGGGCCGGAATTTTAACCAGCTGGGTTCTCGACAAGATGGTCTGCAGAATGAGCGATTCATTTTCGGCGACCAAAATAAATAGAGTATTTGGTGGTGGCTCTTCGATGAGTTTCAACAGCTTATTTCCTTCATTGCCCAGGTATTCGGGCATCCACATGACCAGTATTTTAAATCCGCTTTCGAAGCTTTTTAGCGACAGCTTGCGGATGATGTCGTTACACTCATAGGCGGTAATATTACCCTGCTTGTTCTCGGCGCCAATAAATTGTAACCAGTCGTAGGCGTTACCGTATGGGTATTTGCTGATGAACTCCCGCCATTCACTGATGTAATCCGAGCTTAGGGGCTTATCGCCCGATTTGCGAGGGATCACCGGATAAGAAAAATGGATATCCGGATGCATGAGCTGCAGCATCTTCTGACAGGATGGGCATTCACCGCAGGAATCTTGTAAGTGGTTTGTGGTGAGTGGTGAGTGGGTGGCTCCCGAAGGGATCGGCTCCTCGCCAAATAGCGAAGGTCCGGCGGCTGCTGCAGGAACAACGCCTTTCTGGTTCACTTTTTCACAAACGATGTATTGGGCAAATGCAATGGCGAGGGGCAGGGCGCCGCTACCTTCTTTCCCTAAGAACAAAAGGGCATGGCTGATGCGGTCGTGCTGCACCATATTGGCGAGATGCAGTTTTACATCTGCCTGGCCTATAACATCTTTAAATAACATGCGGGGCGAAGTTAAGCGGAAAACGCCAAACGCGGAACGCGGAACGCAAAACGCAAAACGCTGAACGCGAAACGCAAAACGCGGAACGCAAAACGCGGAACGCAAAACGCAAAATACAAAACACAAAACGCGGAATGCCGAACGCAAAAAGCTCATCGATTGGAAGCTGCCGGCAGGCAGGCACAACCCGCAAAAAAGCCCCGGCACAATCGCCGGGGCCTAAATACTTTTAACAGGCTAAACTCTTTTGGGATTACGTAGGAATAGGATCAAGCTACAAAGAGGTTCACCAGGAAAAGTGGATGGATCAGCTTTTCATTGGATAGGATAACAATTGATCCTAATGGTTTTTCACCAGGATATCTTTCTTTCATAGGAACCTTGGATAAGTTTTTCGAGGACCTGGATGGTCTTTCTTCGGATCTGGATGTTTAAAACTGATATTGGATTAAGGCTCAAAATTGCCGATATATTACCGCAACTTTAACATTATTCGTTCAAACGACATTTAAAATCGATATAGCGCCGCTTTATGCGGATGAAAATATGAGCGGAAACCATTATAGGTGAAATAAAGAGCTTATTTCATATAACTATTAGCCAAAATGCGCAAAAAACCGCAAACCAATAATATAAAGAAGAAAGAAAATCTTAATTACAAGGGCGGGATAAAAAAGCGTGGCGAGCTCCTCATTGCCTGCCCGTTAAAGCAGTGGTTGAAAGGAACCCGCCACGCCATATTATTTTATTGTGTACGCTGTTTAACCTGCTTCTTAGTTAAGATATTTGGTCACTTCTTCGCTGGTAACCTTGGTTTTGTTATGGATCACCGTGATCAGGTTGCCCTTTTCATCTAACAGGAACTTCGTGAAATTCCATTTAATGGGATCCTTGATGCCTTTCTTGTCGGCCTGGGCCACGAGGTATTTGAACAGCGGGTGAATATCATCGCCTTTAACAGAGACCTTTTCAGCCATTGGGAAGGTTACACCATAATTCTTTTTACAGAACTCCTGGATCTCTTCACGCGAGCCGGGTTCCTGTCCGCCAAAATTATTGGCCGGGAAACCCACGATCACCAGTTTGTCTTTATACTGCTTGTACAGCTGTTCCAGGTCGGCATACTGAGGAGTATTGCCGCATTTGGAGGCTGTGTTAACGATCATGATCTTTTTTCCTTTGAATTTCTTGAAGTCGATTGTGCCGGCGCCATCGAGTGCAGGAACCTTGAAGTCATAGATGGAAGGCGCTGCAATGAATAACAGCGAAGCGAGCAATAGGCGTATCATATTGAATTAATTTTAAGTAGTGTTCACCGCTAATTGTACTATACAAAGATGATACTAAATTGGTTGCTTTGATGCAAAATAATGGTTAACGGTCCGGGCGGGTTATTGTTTTTCGTAACAACCTAGGTCAGGCAAACCTACGGGCCTCGACCTTCCATCGAGGTCGATGTTAACGCCTGTATTGGTTCCGCTGTTAATGGCCGGAGACCCATCGAGCAACCGGAAATTATAAAATTTTGATTGGGTGTTGACGCTATCGAACAGCGGCGGCTGATTGTTAATAATATTGCTCGCGTTCACAAACCCCGGGGTGTTCTTCACTTTCCATAAACAGTTTTGGAAATTAACATTGAAGGGTGTGTTCCCTTGTTTATCGGTCATTACTTCGTCTTCCGTAGTTCCGTTTTCTCCCCAGAATATGCAGTTCGTGAAACTGGCATTTAAATTCCACGTAAATATATTATTCCCCTCCTTCAAGTAATTGGTTACTATCAACACAGGGTCTTTATGCAACAGGTAGGAGTTGGAGTAAGAAACAGCGGTGCAATGTGAGAAATCGTAAGTGCCGCCATAACCGATCAATATATTCTTGCCGCAATTACTGATTAAACAATTTTGGGCTTTGATGGCTGATCGTAAACCAAGGATGCCGGCATCATAGCAATTATCAACAATACATTCGTTGAGCAATACTTTCGGATTACTGTTCACAGAAAGGCTGTCGGCTACTATACCCTGATAGGCATTTAGAATGCTGGCGTATTGCAACACATTGTCTTTACTGTTTTTGCCGAAATAGATGCCGGGCCAGCCGCCAGGGAAATCGCGGTATGGATCATCGAGCCGGTCACCTTTGAATATAACCCGCGTGCTGTCGTACTGTTCGCCGTTCACCTTCAACGTGCCTTCTACTATGATCGGCGTATTGGCATGCAGGTAAATACGGCATCCTTTTTCAATGGTAAGGGTGGCATTCCTGTCAATATACAAATAATCACCGGTGATAACGTAGGGAATGATGTTCGTCCAGGTAACATTGCCGGTTATGACGCGTGAGCGCATGAAATTGGCGTTCTGTCCCCAGGCATCCAGCTGCACCCACCGTTCATTGCCGTTATATTCTATCAGAATGCTGTCCTGTATCACAAATGGGAGTTCTGCCGTAGTTGGGTCAACTTTTACCGTGACAAAAACATAAATGCTGTCGTTGGCATCCATTTCAATATTGGTTACTTCAGGCCCCTGCGTTCCATCTACATTGATATTGAAGAACGATGCATTGCCACCCTGCAGGGCTACTCTGTTCAGCCGCAGCTTTTGGTTATTGTCGTTATAGATGCGGAAAAATTTGGTGACAGAACCTGTTGTGGTGAACACCGTATCAAAATGCAGGCTGTCGGTGCTGGTGGCGAGTGATGCCGTGCCGCTGGTTATGAATGATTCCTTTTTACAGGAGATCAACATACCGGTTAGCAGGAGGGCAGCAAATAAATATTTCATGTTCCTGTAAAAATACACGTTTTCGGATATACACAAAAGGCGGAAGGCGAAAGGCTGAAGGCGATGAATTTCGGGCGGCGCAAGTTCGGAGATTAATCCCGAATGTCGCGAGCCATTCACCACTCACCATTCACCACTGTGTTTACTTTACCGTATACGCCATGGTCATGATGCTGATGCGTGTACCAGGTGCTGTTAACAGTTCCTGTCCGCAGGCTTCCAGGGTGGCGCCAGTGGTTATTACATCATCAACCAATAGAATATGTTTACCGGTTATAAGATCCGGTTGCTTGAGCTCGAATTTTCCCTGCATGTTCAGCCATCGGTCGATGCGGTTCTTGTTGGTTTGTGTTGCACTGGAAGTCTGGCGTTGTATTACCTGTTTAAAAATGGGAAGTGTAAGTACTTCGGCCATACCCTCGCATAAAACGGTTGCCTGGTTGTAGCCCCGTTTGCGTTCCCTGGCTGCAAACAAGGGCAATGGCACCAGGACTTCAACATCGCTAAACCGATGCGTATGTAATAACAGCTCGCCCATTTTGCGGCCAATGAAAAGTCCCAGTTCTTTATTACCCTTATATTTCAACGCATGTACGATGTGTTGCAATAAAGAATCTTTCGAAAAATAAAGGTAACTGGCGGCGGCGGTGACCGCCATGCGGCCCCAGAAGATCTTTTCGACGGGGTTGTTCGCATGCATGTGGAAACCAGTTACCGGCAACCGGTTGATGCAATGCATGCATAAGACCTGTTGCCGGCTCATGATATCACTGCCGCAACCTACGCAATGATGTGGTAAGAAAAGATGTAGTAATGGATGTAATGCATTTTTAAGCATAGCAGTTGTTTTAACTGCTACTGCCCAGAGCGCTTAAGACATTCAATTTAAAAAAGATACTGATAAACTTCTTCTACCCGGCCCATCGGTACCACTTCAATATTGGCTGCTGATTTGCTAATTGATCTTTGTCCATACCGGGAAACAATGATCTTTTCAAAGCCCAGCTTTTCGGCTTCTGCTATCCGTTGTTCAACCCGGTGAACGGCCCTTACTTCGCCGCTTAACCCTACTTCGCCGGCAAAACAAACATGAGGTGGCAGGGGAACATCTTCATAGGAGCTCAGGAGAGCGCATAAAACGGCCAGATCGATCGAAGGGTCTTCTACCTTCAGTCCGCCCGCAATGTTCAAAAAAACATCTTTTACGCCGAAATGAAAGCCTCCTTTCTTTTCCAGTACGGCCAATAGTAACTGTAAACGCCGCAGATCAAAGCCTGAAACGGTTCGTTGCGGGGTGCCATAGACTGATTGCGTGACCAGCGCCTGCACTTCAATGAGCAACGGACGCATACCTTCGATAGTGGCGGCAATGGCTATGCCGCTTAAGCGGTCTTCTTTTTGCGTCATCAGGATTTCGCTGGGGTTATTAACGCCGCGCATGCCGGCTCCTGTCATTTCATAAATGCCCAGTTCCGAAGTGCTGCCGAACCGGTTCTTGATGGTTCGCAGTATGCGATAGGCATAATGGCGGTCACCCTCGAACTGTAACACAGTATCGACCATATGCTCCAGTATCTTGGGACCGGCAATGCTGCCGTCCTTTGTAATATGACCTATCAGGAACACGGGTGTATTCGTTTCTTTTGCAAAGCGCTGGAACTCTGCTGCTGATTCCCTGATCTGGGATATGCTTCCCGGTGACGAATCGATGTAGGGTGATTGAATGGTCTGAATAGAGTCCACTATGACGAGGTGTGGTTTTAATTTTTTGATCTCCTGGAAAATAGTCTGCGTTAACGTTTCTGTAAGAAGGTAAAAATTATCATTGCGGATGTTCAGGCGATCGGCGCGCATCTTTATCTGCTGTTCGCTTTCTTCTCCGCTGATATATAATACAGTTTTATCCTGTAGTTGTAATCCGTTTTGTAAAAACAGGGTCGATTTGCCAATGCCAGGCTCACCTGCGATCAATACAATGCTGCCAGGCACAATACCGCCGCCCAATACTCTGTTCAGTTCTGCGTCTGATGTAGTGATACGTACCTGCTCGCTGCTGGTGATGGTATGTAATGCAATGGTGCGGATAGATTTTGATTCTTCGTGATAATCATCCCAGCCATTTTCTTTCTTCAGGGAAGGTTTTGAAATTACTTCTTCAACAAATGTATTCCAGGTATTACATGAAGGACATTTTCCAAGCCATTTCGCGCTTTCATATCCACAATTCGAACAAAAGAATGCTGTTTTAACTTTAGCCATGCGATAAAGTTAATAAAAAGTGCAGCGGTTATTAAAACAGTGCACTCAAAACAGTTGTTGTTAATAATGGAGTAGTTGGGATGATCACGTTTTTTGAGCTTTTATTGATGATGGTGAAAAGAAGGGCTTTTAAAAACTGCGCTTACAGTGACTGATAGTTGATGACCGGTTAAGTGAACCTCTGCTATTTAAGTTGTTAAAATTTGCGGAAAAAGTGGTAGAAAAGCGGTTCGAACCAGGTACTTTTTTATAAAAGTAAAAAGGCCAACATTGCTGTTGACCCTTTACTTACTAACCCATTAAATTCTTGCACTAAATTACAAATAAGCGCCACATAACAAAATTATTTTTTGGGGTTGTGAATAAATTTCAACCCGTATTAAGGGATTAGCGGGTTTAGCTATTTAACGTTATAATGCCTTGATAATCAAATTTTAATATAATTTTAAGAGAATTGAGAAAGTCTCTGTGATAAAATGTCAGCCCACTGCGATTAAACGTAATTTGGGTGACAAAACGGCCCCTGATTTCTGCCGAAAAATGGCGTAAAAACTACTCAAATTATTTGGTAACTGATTTGATAGATTATTGTTATTAATAAAAAAAGAGTACGAAAAATGACACCATCTATTTTAATTATTTCGATCCTGTTTTTAGTGATCAGTTTGCTGGTGTCCGGTGTGCTTAAAGGCAAATTTGCAAAGTACAGCCGGGTGCCCTTGTCAGCCGGTTTAACAGGTAGAGAAGTAGCCATGAAGATGTTACAGGAGAATGGTATATATGACGTTAAGGTTGTATCAACCAATGGCTTCCTGAGCGACCACTATGACCCGGTTTCCAGAACGGTTAATTTAAGTGAGGACGTATATAATGGTATATCAGTGGCTTCTGCGGCCGTGGCGGCCCATGAATGCGGTCACGCCGTGCAACACGCCACTGCTTATCAATGGTTAACCCTGCGCAGCAAGCTGGTGCCGGTAGTTATGTTCAGCTCTGGCATTGTGCAGTGGATCCTGCTGTTCGGGGTAATTATGGTGAACGCCTTCCCGGCATTACTGTTGATAGGTATCGTTCTTTTTGGTCTAACTACCTTATTTTCAGTAATTACGCTGCCGGTTGAGCTGGATGCCAGCAGAAGGGCATTAGCCTGGTTAAATCGCACGAATATTACCAATAGCAGGGAATACCCGCAGGCAAAAGACGCGCTTAAATGGGCTGCTTTAACGTATGTAGTAGCTGCCCTGGCTTCTATCGCCACTTTGGTACAATATATATTTATATTCCTGGGTGGAAGGAACAGGGAGTAAGGCGCAACGCTGAAGGCTGAAGGCTGAATTCGAGCGGCGCAAGGTACTTAATGCCAGGCATTTAAAGTGATAACAAAGACAAGGTTGAAAATTAAAAACATTCGATACTAAACCAGACCAGGTTTTTAAGTTGCCCATTTCCTTTAGGGATAGGGGGTACCCCGTTCGCCGGCTGGCAGACGGGGTTTTTTTATTGCTGTTGGCACTTTACTGTAAGAACATTAAGTGGTTATGGAAAAAAGTAAGGCGTTAAAACAGGGCAGAATGAGTGGCGCTCAAGGTAATTTGGGGTTTTTGGCTGCACACTTATTGGCAATAACTACACGGTTATTGGCAAAACTGCGCACTTACCAATTTTTACTTTGCCGTATGTGTTTTAAAAATAATTTTGACTCGTCTGATTCACTTTTTTCCCTACGCCTTTCTGGTTTTATATTACGATCGGGCAATTTCTTGCCCGATCCTTTTTATCCTTTAGTCTACAGTCGCTATTTACCCAATCTAGAATTTTGCAATTTATACAGCAGTATGAGTAACGCGTCCGAACAGAATGTACGTTCTGAAAGGTACATTTCTTCGGATCTGTGCCCAACCTGCTCCAGGCCTGCTTCGGGATTTGTTCGGGATTTCCCGAAGAAATGCCGGCGTTTCCCCAAGGAAGACCCGAAGAAATCCCGAACAAGTCGGATGTAATGTCTTGAAAATCAGCAATCAACAAGTGCATAAAACGGGAACGCCAGCTTAGGTGGTTGGTAATTAACTGTATATCCTGTATACTGAGACCCAGGAGGCTTCAGCTTAACAGTAATTGTTAGCTGATACTGATTCATAGCACGAGTTTAATGAGAATAGCTAATGAGCGCCTATTATAGGTACTGAGGGAAAATAATCGGAGGGATAATTAAGCGCGGGCCAACACACCATTGGCCATTGGCCATTGAAAGACGAGCGAACCAGCCCGAGCCAACTCACCATTGGCCATTGAAATACGAGCGAACCAGCCCGAGCCAACTCACCATTGGCCATTGACTGTTAAATGAATATTTGGTGGCCTAACCAGCGCGAGCCGATTCACCATTGACCATTCACCATTCACCATCAAAGCTTGATCTCGTCGTCGTGTTTGTCGAAGAAATGGAATTCAGTAAGATGATAATTGGTATTCTCCCTGATCTTAACCTTCTGGCCATACTTCCAGCGCCATTTCCATTGCTTCGATTTAAGCCAGGAACCTTTGGTAAGGTAGGCATGCATAATGGGATGTACAACCAGGGTAAGGTCTTTGTGCTGGTGGGTAATGAGGTAGCTGAGGTTCTTTTCAATTTCATCTTCCAGCAGCAGGGTCGAAGATATTTTGCCGGTTCCGGCGCAGCTTGGACAAACCTCCTGGGTATTGATATTTACCTCAGGCTTCATCCGTTGCCGGGTTATTTGCATCAATCCGAACTTGGAGATGGGCAGCACCGCATGTTTAGCGCGGTCGGGACGCATACATTCTTCCATCGCCTCCAGCAGCTTGCGCTTATTATCAGGAAGCTTCATATCGATAAAGTCAACCACGATAATACCACCCAGATCGCGTAACCGTAGCTGGCGAGAGATCTCGGCGGCTGCTTCCAGGTTGGTTTCCAGGGCATTTTGTTCCTGGTTATTACCAACGCTTTTGTAACCGCTGTTCACATCAATTACGTGTAAAGCTTCGGTGTGCTCGATAATAAGATAGGCGCCACTGGGCAGGTTAACGGTTTTGCCAAAAGCAGCTTTTACCTGCTTGGTGATACCGTACTGATCGAAGATGGGCAATCCATTATGATAATAGGAAACGATGTCGGCTTTTTCAGGCGCAATGCGCTGAATATAATTGCGGGTGTCGTTATAAATATTGCGGTCGTTTACAACAACGCGGTTAAAATCTTCATTCAGCAGATCGCGTAAGATACTGGTGGTCTTTGTTTGCTCACTCAATATCTTGGCGGGGGCTACCGCACCTTTGAGATTTCCCTGGATGGTTTCCCAGGTTTCAACCAGGGCAGCCAGGTCTTCGTGCAATTCGGCGGTATTCTTTCCTTCAGCAGCGGTACGAACTATTACCCCAAAGTTCTTTGGTTTAATGGCTTCCACTATTTTCTGTAACCTTTTTCTTTCTTCAGCAGAATGGATCTTCCGGGAAACGGCCACTATATCATTAAATGGAGTGATAACAACAAAACGGCCGGGCAACGAGATCTCGCAGCTAAGGCGTGGGCCTTTGGCGGCGATGGGTTCTTTCAGGATCTGAACCAGAATATTCGGTTTGCCGCTCAGTACTTCATTGATCTTTCCGGTTTTTATAATTTCCGGTTCAACCTGGAAGGTGGCGAAGTTGAAACCCTGCTGGCTGTTATCGCTAATAGCCTGTTGGGTGAATTTCAACAAAGAGCGGGCGTATGGACTGAGGTCAGTGTAATGGAGGAAGGCATCTTTCTCAAAACCTACATCAACAAAGGCAGCATTGAGGCCGGGGATGAGTTTTTTAACTTTTCCAAGATATAGGTCTCCCACCGCGAAACTTGCATCTGCTTTTTCATGATGCAATTCCACGAGCTTTTTATCCTCCAATAGGGCAATTTCAACCCCCTGGGGTGCTGCATTTATAATTAGTTCCTTATTCAAGCGTAACTGTCTTTATACCGTCTAAGCCATCTCATCACTACAAGGAAAGGTGCTGAAGAGGAATTAGTTGTCAGGTATCAGTATCAGCATTGTAAGTAACCTGTAATAAATGACAACATAACTAGATTCAGCGAAAGAAGGAAAAGGTCTCGCCGGTAAGGCGCGACCTTTTCAAGAAGATAAAACTAGCGGTTCTTCTTCTTATGCCGGTTTTTTCTAAGTCTTTTTTTACGCTTGTGCGTGGCAATTTTATGACGCTTTCTTTTTCTACCACAAGGCATATAACACCAATGAGTTTAAGATTAAATAATAATGTTTAAATGTCTTTTACCGGAAAGGTTTAATTATTTATTACCAAGTAATTTGATACGTTCGTCTATTTCCTTAACCACATCGGCATTGTGAATGTGCTTCTTGCTCTCATTGTACCACTTCACTGCATTTGCCTTGTCGTTATGCCGTTCGTAGGCTTCTGCCAGAATTAATATTGCTTCAATATTAGCCGGCTGGTGCTGCACTACTTTCAACATGCGGTCTATTGCTTTATCCAGCTGTCCCGAGATCAAACTGCCCAGGCCAAGCTGAAACTGCGCATACATATTTTCCGGATCTCTTTCTGCCACTTCCCTGATCATCATGATACCCTGCATGGGGTTGTCACTGATGTTCCCAAGCA
Organism: Longitalea luteola; assembly: GCF_017356035.1. Lineage (GTDB taxonomy): Bacteria > Bacteroidota > Bacteroidia > Chitinophagales > Chitinophagaceae > Niastella > Niastella luteola. The sequence continues at coordinate 66,542 of NZ_JAFIQX010000003.1, forward strand.
AATAGCAACTTCCAAGTCCAATCTTCAGCGAATCATTGTTCGGCGCAATTTGTAAAGCCTTCTCAAATAATTCTTTAGCTTCAGTTGCCATCCACCGCTGAAGTTCAGGGTTTTCCTGGCGACGTATGCCCTCTAAAAAGAATTGGGCAGCAAAGGTGAGACTTTTTTGAGAATTTTCCAATTTAGCAGCCTGAGCAGAATAATAACCGTAGGGGAGCAGTAAATGCGCCGAATCTTTCCAGAAGTCGGCCAGCTGTTTGTACACCTTTATCTGCTGTTCCTTCACATCACCCCGTACAACAGCCGTTTCCAACTGGGCAACATGGGCCTGCAGGGCAGGACTCAGTTGCTGCTTGGAGGCTTCCAGAATGGTTTTAAAAGTTATTTCTGTAGTACCGGCTGCTGCTGCAACGGCACCAGGGTTCTTTTTAGGGGGAATGGTTCTGCCAAAAAAATAAATCAAACACAGCAGTGCAACTCCACTGCCTACCAGGATCAATTGTTGCTTTTTCAAGAATCAAATCATTTAAGCAGCAAATTTACATCTCATCATCCGGGTTTGGCTGATCTTCTTTCACAGATTGCAGTTTTTTAACTTCTGCAACAAATTCTTTAGCTGGTTTGAATGCAGGAATGAAGTGCTCAGGAATATGCACCGCAATATTCTTCTTGATATTACGGCCAATTTTAGCAGCTCTCTTCTTCGTAATGAAGCTGCCGAATCCACGAATGTAGATGTTCTCGCCCTGGGACAAGGTGTCTTTCACTTCCTTGAACATGGTCTCCAGCGTAACCAGCACATCAACCTTCGGTATTCCTGTTTTTTCCGATATTTGGTTAACGAGGTCTGCCTTTCTCATGTCGCATGAATTTTTACGGGTTTACAAATTTTTATTTTAAACAATTTTCATAGGAATGTCAAAGGCAATCTACACTAAATCAATTCTTTAATGAAATTAACGGTAAATTTTCACATTTGCAAGAAAAGTATAAACAATTGAAAATGAATTTTAAACAATTTTCATGCCTGAATTCCCAATCAAGTAGCTCATTCCCATTTAGTTGCATCACTAAATGACCCCACAACAAGTATTATCAATTTTTTTCAGTTTTAATAAAACCGGTCCTTTTTGGCCCCTCAGGTCACTAAAAATGGCCTTTTGGTCGAACGAAAACAGGAAAAACGACCAGTTTCGGAACAAAACGTTCATTGCAAAACATCATTTACCTTACTCATCACGACGAAAATTTGCAGTGATAAATATTCGCCGGCCATTAAAAAATTTAACAATTGCAGATGAAACCTGATTTTACGCGTAGGTTATTACAATGGAACAAAAGCAGTAACAACAGAGCCATGCCATGGAAAGGCGAGAAGGATCCGTATAAAATCTGGTTGAGCGAGATCATACTACAACAAACCAGAGTTGAACAGGGCTGGAGCTATTATGAAAAATTCATTGCGGCTTTTCCAACCATAATGCATTTGGCCAAAGCCAGCGAAGAAAAGGTTTTTAAGATGTGGGAGGGGCTCGGTTACTATAGCCGTTGTAAAAACCTCATTGCTACTGCGCGTAAAATTGCCAGCGACTACAAAGGAAAATTTCCTGATACCTACGATGAGATAATAGCATTGCCTGGTATCGGCCCATATACAGCCTCAGCGATATCGTCCTTTGCGTTCAATGCACCACATGCTGTATTGGATGGTAATGTGCAACGCATCATTGCCCGTTACTTTGGCATTACAACACCTGTTGATACTACTGAGGGAAAGAAATTGTATCAAAACCTTGCCCAATCATTGTTGCATCGTGATGAGCCGGGGATCTATAACCAGGCCATTATGGATTTTGGCGCCGTCATTTGCAAGCCGCAGAATCCTTTATGCCAGGACTGCGTTCAACAAAAAGAATGTGAAGGGTTCAGGCAGAACATAGTTACACAGCTGCCCATAAAACAAAAGGCTATCATCCGTAAAGAGCGTTGGTTCTATTACTTTATCATAGAATACAAAGGCAAATGGTATATAAAGCAAAGAACGGCTAAGGATATCTGGGAAAATTTGTTTGAGTTCGTTTTATATGAATCGCCCGCCGCCATGGACAACATATCGTTGAAATTACCCTTTCTGAAAAAACTTGTCAATGGGCGGCCCTGCCAGCTGGAAAGCATCAGCCGCCCCTACCGGCAACAGCTTACCCACCAAACGATCCATGGCCGGTTTGTTAAGATACAGGTCGGGGAAACATTACCCACATTAAGTGATTTCTTACTGATAGATAAAAAGCAATTATCAAAATATGCCTTCCCCCGGTTCATAACAACCTTTTTGGGCGAACCTGTGAGTTTGAAGTCGGAGTCTGAAGTCTGAAATCTGAAGTCTGAAGTCTGAAGTCGGAAGTCCGAAATCGGGAGTCTGACGCCGGAGGTCCGAAATCGGAAGTCGGATAATGGAAATAGAACATATATGGTAAGGCGTACGGGTACGCGAGGGCTAAAAGCCGCGTTCCATCTGACTTCTCATTTCCGGGTGCTGACTTCTGTCGGATGGGTATTTGTGTCATAATCAGCCTAAAAATTTCTATTTTTTTCTATTAAAAAATTTAACTTTAAAAAGGAATAAAAAGGCGCAGACGATTATTAACATCAAATTTACCATCTATGAGAGGAGTAAACAGGGTAATGCTAATTGGTAATTTAGGAAAGGACCCGGATACACAGCACCTTGAGGGACATATTGCCGTAGCAAAATTTCCTTTGGCAACCACCGAAACATTTAAAGACAGATCGGGCAAGCTGATTTCTCAAACAGAATGGCATACCGTGGTACTCTGGAGAGGATTGGCAGAGCTGGCGCAGAAGTACCTACACAAAGGCAGCCTCGTGTATATTGAAGGCAGGCTTCGTACACGCAGCTGGGAAGATAAGGAAGGCAACAAGAAATTTGCCACGGAAGTAGTTGGCGATAACCTGATCATGTTGGATAAAAGGGCCGATGCAACCCATGGCTCCCATGGCACTACAACTCCCCATAGTGAAAATATAGAAGGTTTTAATAGTGCCGATATCCCGCCCATAAGTGATTCCCCATCCCAGGATTTGCCATTCTAGCCCAACCTACTATTTTTGCATTCAAATAAATTCAGCAGGGGCCGATTAAAAGGTTTATGAATTGCTTTTAACCGGCCCCTTTCTGATTAACTTTGCTGATTAAAGACTTAATGACAGGGTATAATTCGAATCGATGATCAATTTTATTCATGAAAACCACATGCTTTGGATAAGCCTTTGTTGATTTTTGGATCTGAGTATGTATTCAGGCTGCTGTTGATGGTGACCAACTATCAGGGTGCCACCCTGGTGGGTGCTGCAGTGCTGGTTTTGTTATTGCTTTCCTTTTTTATCTCCGGAGCCGAAATGGCCTTTTTCTCGCTCACTTACCGGGATATTAACATGCTCAAGACCAAGCAGGACACTGGCTGGAAGCGGATCGCCACCCTGCTTGAAGAACCCAGGGCTTTACAGGCATCTTTGATGATCGCCAATACCCTGGTAAACATTGCCGTGATCATACTCACCAATTTCTTTATTGACCAGATATTGATCATAAAACCCGGCAATTTTCAAATGTGGGTGGTGTATCTCATCAAACTACTCATCATTTCCTCACTGATCATCTTATTTGGCGAAATATTACCCAAAGTACGGGCCTCTCAGAACAACCTTCGCTCCGCCTACGAAGCATCCTTCCTGGTTGAAGTGATCTTTTACATGTTCAAACGGATCTCTGTTTGGTTGCTTAAGGTTTCCGATGGAGTTGAATCCTTACTCGGCGGCAAAGCCTCCAGGGCTTACACGCACCAGCAACTGGAACAGGCCATCAAAAGCACCATACACGAAGAAGAGGAACAGCGCATCCTGGCCGGCATTTACAAATTCCCCAACATTACCGTAAAACAGATCATGCGTACCCGCCTCGATGTGAACGGTATTGAGTACGAGGCCAATTTTCAAACCCTGAAAAGAAAGGTAGAAGAGTTGCACTATTCACGCCTGCCGGTATACCGTAAAAGCCTCGACGATATTGTTGGGATAGTGCATACAAAAGACCTGCTGTTATACCTGAATGAGCCCGATGATTTCGACTGGCATCTGGTTGTTCGGCCGCCGTTCTTTGTACATGAACAAAAACATATTGAAGACCTGCTGAAGGAATTTCAAACTAGGCATATACACTTTGCCGTAGTGGTTGACGAATTTGGCGGCACCAGCGGAATTGTTACACTGGAAGATATCCTCGAAGAGATCATTGGCGATATCAGGGATGAATTCGACGACGAAGAGAGCGGCAGCAAGAAGATAGACGAGAATACTTACATTTTTGAAGGCCGCACCATGATCCACGATGCCTGCAAGATCATGAACCTGCAGGAAGATACGTTCGACCAGGTAAAAGGTGACAGCGATTCCATGGCCGGATTAATGCTCGAACTGGTAGGAGAGATACCGAAGGTAAACGACACTGCCAGCATAGGTGATTTTGATTTTGAAGCCCTTGAGGTAGACCGTAACCGAATCAGGAAAATAAAAGTGACCATCAATATAAGACAGGACAAGCAAGTGAGTTAACGAAGGAGTTACAAGTTACAGGTCACAGGTTACAGGGGTTCGAATGTCCCGGTCACCTGGAACTGCAACCTGGAAGCCTAATAAAATCGATAGCATAATTAAATGAAAATTTCTTTCATACTGTACTTTGGCCTTATTGCTTTAGTAACTGCCTGTAACAGTACATACACTCCCAAGCGGAAAGGATATTTCAAGATTGATTTTCCCAAACATGAATACAGAGTGTTTGATCAGCCCGGATACCCTTACACATTTGAATACCCGGTGTACGCAAACATCATAAAGGATAGTACCTTCTTTGAAGATAAACCCGAAAACCCGTACTGGATCAATATCGACTTTCCGCGGTTCAACGGAAAGATCTATATCAGTTATAAGGAGATCGGTAAGAATGACCTCAATAAACTGGTGAATGACGCCTACAATATGACCTACAAACATTCCACCCGGGCCACTGAGATTGTTGATTCAGCCATGCGCACGGCCACCGGCGTAAGCGGGGTGTTTTTTACAGTAGGCGGTAATGCGGCTACCAATAAACAATTCTTCGTGACCGATTCAACAAAGCATTTTTTGCGGGGCGCCCTATATTTCGACGCCAGTCCGAACGAAGATTCACTCAACGTGGTAAACAACTTCCTGGAGGACGATATGAAACACCTGATCAACACGTTCAGGTGGAGGTAGTAAGTGTAAAGGCGTATTTGCCAATTTCCCATAGGATTTTGCCAGCCCTTACTTGGTTCTTTATGATTAATTTTGCGCTTTAAAACATTTTTACGTGATAGTAGTAGACAATGTGTTGATCAGTGATGAAATAGCCGAAGCACAATTTGTGTGCGACCTCAACAAATGCAAGGGCGGCTGCTGTGAAGAAGGAGATGCCGGCGCTCCGCTCGAAGATGCCGAGCTTGACATTATGATCGACGTATTTGAAAAGGTTAAGCCCTATCTCACCCCCGCTGCTTTGGCAGAAATTGAGCGTAAAGGTAAATATGTTTATCACCGGGAATTTGGCTGGGTAACTCCCACGCTGGGTGGTGATAACGAGATCTGTGTGTATGGGTCCCGCGATGAGAAAGGCATTATTAAATGCGCTTTTGAACAGGCTTATAACGACGGCGTTATCGGCTGGAAAAAACCAATAAGCTGTCACTTCTTTCCCATTATTCAAAAGAACGGCAAAAAAGGCGATTACGATCGCATGAACTATGAGCCCCGCCCTACTTTGTGTAGTCCGGCCTGCTCACTGGGCAAAAAATTAAAGGTGCCGGTATACCAATTTTTGAAGGAACCCATCGTTCGTAAATACGGCGAAGACTTTTACAATGCCCTGGAAAAAGTGGCCACAGAATATATTTCAGCAAGGGTCAAGTAAGGGTATTGAAAAATCCGCAGAACCCATGGCGCTGACTGCCAGCGGGATAGCTCAGGATTGTGAGATAAGCAGATACAAAGAACTTAGATGGCTGAAACGCCAATTGGCAAGAGACAATTGGCAGGAAATAAAAGACGCGCCAACCGGTAACCTGTACCAGGAACAAACCGGTAAGAGCCGACTAATAAGAACTTAAAATCAAGCATTAAGAATGAGTGAGCACTCTTCCTCCTTTATGGCGAAAAGCACCATTAAGGCTGCAGATCTGGAGCACCGGCGTAAAGTGAATTTCAACATAGGAAAATATAATGCGGCAGTACCCCTGGGAAAGCAGCAGTTTACCGATGTTCACCTGGCGCGGGAAAGAGCGAAAAATATCAAATGGCGGGCCATCGAGCAGCTCGATAAATTGTTGGAACAGTTTGAAGCGAACCTTACGAAACGTGGCGGTAAGGTAATCTGGGCAGAAGATGGAAAACAGGCGGTTGAAGAAGTGCTTAAGATTTGCAAAGCAAAGAATTGCAAAACGATCGTGAAGAGCAAGAGCATGGTGACAGAGGAAATTCACCTGAATAACCATTTGGAAGAACATGGCATTGAAAGCGTGGAAACCGACCTCGGCGAATACATTCAACAGCTCGATGGTGAGCCTCCGTATCATATTGTAACCCCCGCGATGCACAAAAGCCGGGAAGATATTGCCAAACTGTTCACCGAAAAATTACATGTAGCGCCTAACTTGTCAGCCGAGCAGTTGACCCTGGTAGCCCGGGACAAGCTGCGGGAAAAATATGTGCAGGCGGAGATCGGTATCACGGGCGCTAACTTTATACTGGCCGATATTGGCGGTGTAGCCGTAAGCGAGAACGAAGGCAATGCCCGTTTAAGCAATGCATTCCCCAAAACACATATTGTTATTACCGGGCTTGAAAAGGTTATTCCTTCTATGAATGACCTGGCCCTGTTCTGGCCATTACTGGCAACTTATGGTACCGGTCAGCAGATCACTTCATACAATACGATCATTTCCGGCCCCAGACAGGCCGGTGAGCCTGATGGTCCCGATGAAATGTATGTAATACTGCTCGATAACGGACGTACGAACATTCTGGCCAACGAAAGAACGCGCGAAAGCCTTTATTGCATTCGCTGTGGCGCCTGCCTCAATGCGTGCCCCGTTTATAAGAACATTGGCGGTCATGCGTACGAAACGACTTATAGCGGACCCATAGGCGCCGTAATTACCCCACAGTTGAAAGAGATGGGCGAATGGAAGCACTTAAGCTATGCCTCGTCTTTATGCGGCAACTGTACAGAAGTATGCGCTGTGAAGATCAACCTGCATGAAATATTGCTCGAAAACAGGCATAATGCAGTAGAAAAGGGTGATTTTGGCTGGGCTGAAAAAGTGGCCTGGAAAGTATGGAAGCAGGCAACCTTGCACCGCAGCATGTATAATATGGGAAATCAGAAATTGAAGAACTGGATGGTGAATAAAGTATTTAAAGGCTGGACCACCAATCGGGCCGATCTGAATTTCGCCGGAAAAACATTTAACCAAATGTGGCGGGAAAAGAAAGGGAAGTAGTTACTTAAAAGATAGTGTAAAAAAGTCAACTTTTACAGTTGACTTTTTTATTTTGCAGGTACTGATGCTACTTCTTTATACCCATACCACTACACCACGACTGCAATACATTGTTGATTTTATTGGTAAAGAATTATTTGATGAGGCGATAACCATCACAAACGATGAGGTTTATTTCAAAGCATCAGAACGGCCACGCTTAAACTATTCCGCCCGTGCGTTTTCTGATAGCGAATTTTTCATCCGCTCTGCCACGTTGTTATTTGAAACCGGCATTCACCCACAGTCTGTTGAATGTTTTGAGGTGAATTTTCACAAGGCTTTTTTTGAAACAGCCGGCGATTTTCCATTCGATGTTTTCGCTGCTTCATTTTACCTGTTAAGCAGGTACGAAGAATACCTGCCGCATTCAATAGATGAGTATGGCCGTTATGCGCATATCAATTCGCTGGCATACCGGGAACATTTTCTACAGCAGCCCCTGATCAATTACTGGCTGCAGTCTTTCAAAAAGGCCTTACAATTCAAATTTCCTGAACTTGTTTTCAGGCAAAGCCAGTTCAGGTGTTTGTTAACGTATGATATTGATATGGCCTGGTCGTACCTGCACAAAGGCTGGCTTCGAACCCTGGGTGGTTTTTATAATTCCATACGAAGAGGCGAGTGGGCAAAGGTTAAAGACAGGTGGCTGGTATTACGCGGCAAAAGAAAAGATCCCTTTGATTGTTTTGAATGGCTGGATGCCTGGCATTTGTACTGCCGGCTGAAACCGTATTTCTTTTTTCTGGCCGCCAAAAGAACTTCGCGGTACGATAAGAACAATTCCTGCGAAAAGAAGCCATTCCGCGACCTGATCACCTATTATGCCAATACCTATCATTTGGGGGCGCACCCATCGTGGCAAAGCGGCGATGACCCCGCACTGTTGCAGGAAGAGCTGGAGTGGCTGGAGGTAGTGGGTGAAAGAAAGATCGTCTTTAGCCGCCAACATTATATACGCTTTTCCATGCCTGTTACCTATCGCCGGTTAATAGCAGCCGGTATAGAAAAAGATTTTTCCATGGGTTATGGCAGTATAAACGGTTTCAGGGCTTCGGTATGCACTCCGTTTTACTGGTACGATCTGAAGAAGGAAGAAGCCACTTCATTGATGATCTATCCATTCTGTTTTATGGATGCCAATTCCCTGTTTGAGCAAAAACAAAGCCCGCAACAGACCTACAACGAATTGATCCAGTACTATGAACGCGTAAAAGGCTGTAAAGGCGTATTTATACCTATCTGGCACAATTTCATCCTGGGCACCGATCCGGCATACGAAGGGTGGCGGAAAATGTTTGAATTGTTTATGAAAGAGACCGTATACTGGGATGCGTATAATGATGAGGCATAACGCTAAACGCAGAACGCTGAATACAAAACACTGAACCGGTAACTGGATATCTGTAACCGGTAACAGGTTACCGGGCTAGTACCCTGTAACCTGCAACCTGTAACCTGCAACATAAACTAGTGCTTAAAGTGACGCATCCCGGTCATTACCATAGCCAGCTGGTGCTGTTGGCAGTAATCGATAGAATCTTTGTCGCGTACAGAACCGCCCGGTTGAATGAAAGCGGTAATTCCGGCGGCATGACCGAGCTGCACACAATCATTGAACGGGAAGAAGGCATCACTGGCCAATACCGCGCCATTCAGATCGAATTCAAACTGGCGGGCTTTCTCCAATGCATGACGCAAGGCATCTACCCGGCTGGTTTGTCCACAGCCTTTACCGATCAATTGTTTATTCTTAACCAGTGCAATGGCATTTGACTTCAGGTGTTTGCAAACAACATTGGCGAATACCAGGTCGCTTTTCTCAGCGGCATTGCTTTCACGGCCACCTACTTCTTTCCATTCCAGGTAATTGCCTTTATCTTCACCCTGCGCCAACACGCCGTTCAATACCGATTTGTATTGATTGGTGCGGGTAGCAGTAGATTTTTGTTGTAACAGAATGCGGTTCTTTTTCGACTTCAATACTGCCAGGGCATCCTCGTTGAAAGCCGGCGCGATAAGCACTTCGAAAAATATTTCATTGATAGCATCAGCAGTAGCCTTGTCGATGGTTGCGTTGCAAACCAGCACTCCGCCAAAAGCGCTTTCAGGATCGCCGGCAAGGGCGGCATCCCAGGCTTCTTTAACCGTATTTCTGCTAGCGATACCGCAAACATTTGTGTGTTTGATAATGCCGAATACGGCTCCGGTTTCATTTCCGGCAAAATCGGTGATCAGTTGAACAGCTGCATCTACGTCTACCAGGTTATTATAAGAAAGTTCTTTCCCGTTCAGCTGGTTGAACAATTGGTTCAGATCGCCGTAAAACACGCCCGTTTGGTGAGGGTTCTCGCCATAACGCATGGTTTTTGGGCTGGGAACTGATTCCAGGAAATACAGATCGCCGTCCGGATTGAAATATTTTGCAATAGCCACATCGTAATGGGCTACAATTTGAAATGCTTTGGAAGCAAATGCACGGCGTTGCTCCAGGGTGGTAGTGCCATTTTGGGCAGAAAGCATATCGGCGAGTATCTGGTAATCAGATTTTGCGGCCAGCACCACTACATTGCTGAAATTCTTGGCAGCACCGCGGATCATGGATGGACCGCCGATATCGATCTTTTCAATGATCAGTTTTTCTTCCGATGTGCTGGCTACAGTTTCTTCAAAGGGATACAGGTCTACAATAACCAGGTCAATTTCAGGAATATTATATTGTTTCATTTCCTGCACATCAGATTCCAGCTCCCGGCGGCCGAGGATACCACCAAAAACGGAAGGGTGCAGGGTCTTTACCCGGCCACCCAGGATGGAAGGGTAGGTGGTCAATTGCTCAACCGGCACCACCGGAATGCCCAGTTTTTCTATAAATGATTGAGTACCACCCGTAGAGTAAATGGTTATGCCCTGTTGGTGCAGCACCTTTACCAGGGGTTCAAGGCCATCTTTATAAAAAACGGAAATTAATGCAGACTGTATCTTTTTGGTCATATGCGTATTTTATCGAAGGTCGAGTGTGGCAGTAATAAATTGCCCATTGCCCATTTGGCATTGATTTAAGGGCGCAAAGGTAGGTTAATACAGGTTGAAAACAAAGGCGCCCTGGTCGGCCACCGAAAAGCCCGGAATCCCAAGTTGATCGCATTCCTGCAGCCACCTGGCTATTTTCCCCGGTGCGTTGGATGCGTCAAAAACGAACCGGCGGCAGGTAAAAACACTGGTTAGCTGCGCCAAATGGAGCGTTGGGTTATTCAAAATAATAATAATATCAACCGGCGTTTTTAACGTTTTCTGGGATAGGGTTAGAGGTTGGTCGATGATCAAAAAGGAGGTGTTGCCGCACCGGAAAAAATTTTTTTCACCCAGTAATTTTCCGGTGTTAAATGGGGTGATTACGCGGTGGACTAACCGAGCCGGTTGCAGGTGAAATGCAAACAACAGATCATTTTTCAGTAATGCGCTGTCGGCGGTAAAGAAGCACTGTTTCCCCACTATAACGTCAATGGCGCTATGCCTGGGTATATTATATACGATCAGTTTTCTTTGCTGCATGGCCTTCCGTTCGTCAATGGCCTCGAAGATCATGAACAACAGTAAGGCCAGTAATGATATTATAAAACCTTTTCTGCTGTAATGAAATAACCACCATGCTATAGCGCTGATGAACAGATAGAGGCAAACGAGCTGCGGCCAGCTTAGCAGCAGGTTGTTCAGGGTGGCAAAAGGCAGGCCGCTTACTGCTTCTATAAATGTGTTCAGTGCATAAATGATGTAATGCAGGAAATACCCGATGGATGTTGCCAGCAGTGGAATGACGCTTACAACGCATAATACTATTTCACCAATGATGATAATGCCCGATAAAGGAACTGCCAGCAGATTGGCGATCAGAAACAAGTTGGGAAATTGATGGAAGTGAAATACCGAAATGGGTACTGTCAGGATCTGTGCGGCAATGGTAACGCAGGTAGATTTCCATACGAAGTCTGTTAGTTTATTGCGGATAAATAGTAGATGGTAGACCGGCTTATAGAAAATGGCCAAGCTAAGCACGGCAGCGTATGAGAGCTGAAAGCCTGCATCCCACAACCAGAAAGGATTATAGCATAAAAGTAAAAACGCAGCTGCTGCCAGGCTGTTATAAACAGCTGTTTTCCGGTTCATGTGTTCACCAATGACCAGGCAGGTGAACATCACCGCAGAGCGCAACACAGAGGGGGAGCCGCCGGCAATACAACTGAATGACCAAAGGCCGGCAATAATAAGAATGGGTTGCAAAAGCCGCAATGTAGCCTGTTTTGCCAGCGGCTTGCATAGCAGCATTAATAACCAGTAGATCAGGCCGAGGTGTAAACCGGAAATAGCAATAATATGCACCACGCCGGTATTGGAATAGGATTGAACCAGGCTTTTGTCAAGATCTTCTTTATAGCCGATAAGCATCGCTTCGGCCAGGCCGCTTTCCTTTGGGCCGGGGATGTATTTTTGAAGCAGGGCTACGATTTTGGCTCTTGTGGATAAAAGATATTTCCGAAACAGATTTTCATTTTCTATTTTGAGCGCAACGAACTCACCTTTCTTAAGGTATACCTGGTATGAAATGCCCTGAAAAGTGCAATACTGCTGATAATCAAAGCAGCCGGGATTGCCTGTATTTTTTACCGGTTGCAATGCCTTGAAAAGTAACAATTGATTGCCATATTGAAGATGTTGAACAGCACTGTCTTTCTGAAAATACAGAAGGATCTTTCCACTGGCTTTGCTAATAGAATGGTCAAACAGAACTGCCTGAACGGATGCAATGGATTTATAGGATTGTTTTTTTTCAGACAGTGGTTCTTCAATAGTTACTAAAACAGCCTTTCCTGCTGAGTACTTTCTGCTGATACTCATTTCCTGAAGCCGTATGTCGTTGTAATATAAAAGTAAACCTCCTGTGGCGAATAGTAGCGCGTTTAACCACGCGCCATTAAACCATTGGGCACGGAATTGGCGTAATAGTGGTAAAAAAGCAAACAGCCAGAGAGCAGCAGCGCTGAAAGCAAGGAGCAGCCATAACAATAGCACGGAAAAAGGCAGATACCACTGACACGTAATACCGGCAATAAGCGGAATAACAAGTCGGATGAAAGGTGATTCTTTCCAAATGGGCCAGGCAGGCAGGTGTAACATTCCAACAAGGCAATTACAACAATAGAATTGGCAGCAGAAGGGAATCTGTGAGAATGATGAGCGGGGCTAAAAAAACAAACTACCTACTTTATCAAAAAAGGACAAGGCTAATGGTAAAAAGATAAAGCAGGTAGTTTGAAAAAGGAAAAATTCTGTTATCAGAATAAAATTTCCTCAAGAGGATTTGTAGGATAACAAAAGCCTTGAGGAAATCTGTCGGCGGGTTTTCACAGGACCATTGGATTTCTAAAACGGGATGATAGCAACTCTCCATGTCTAATTTCTGACAAAAACCGGATACATGCCAGAAAAGCGCGATTTATTAACTACGGTTTTTTGTACGGGCAATTAACGGTCAGATTACCCCCGTAAAAAGACGGGGGTAAAGCTTGATGATTTAACGGTAAAATCTTCCTCTTTTAACGGTATTTGCACCGTCTTTTTCACGTGACTAATTGAACTTCTTCAGTTTATGAATAATAGTAATTTGTAATTGGTTGACTAACACCTAGTTCTAACCGAAGTTGTCTGCCCTCCCGCGGCTACTTTTACATCGACAACACAATCACTCATATCAAAACTCACAAGCTATGACTACAATTGAAAAAAAATCCGTAAGGGTAGGTAAATACGTGGATACTAACCATGTTGATACACTTATCCGTACCTATAAACAGGAACGGTGGAAACAGAACTCTGAGCGTTTGGGGCAGGAAGATTCATTAAGTCTTTACTATACCATCGAGGAACTGGAAGAATTTTTGAAAAGGTCAAAAGAGGCCGGAGCGAATACTGTTAGCATACATTTTGGCGTGTACCCTGAGCATTTTAACGAAAGGCCTGAATATGCCGGCCGGCAGACTACCGTGTTTGTAGCTACTGACCGCCAGGAAACTGAAGCCGGTGTTATGCATAAAAGCGTTTACCACGAAACCAGTAAAGGCAAACAACTGCTGGCTTACAATATGGGTCAATGGCCTCCCGGAAGCGGTGTTGGTAATGGTGATGATGGCTTTGGTATCACCATTGTTGACAAGGGCGCAGAAGGCATGGTGATCGTATAAAGCAGGTAGCTGAAGCAGATAATATTATTAAAAAATCCGTCGCGGTTTACCCGGGACGGATTTTTTTTAATGTTTAATATATTTACTTTAGCGGCTGAGATGAACTTTCCGTCGCTTTTTATTCAGATAATTTGCTTGTTGGCATCGTTGACCCTGTTTTTTCAGGCATCCATAGCCCAATATCTAAAAACGTTCCCGCTCTTCATATTTGTAACCCTGATCGTTGAAATAACAGCCTGGCTGCTGTTTAAAAATAGAATAAACGTAAATCTCTTATACTGTTTTTTCACCGCCTTCGAGTTTGAGTATTATCTATTTATCATCAGTTTTAGTTTATATCGCAAAAAAGCTAAAAAGATCATAGCATGGGTGCTGGCCGTTTATCCCCTGTTGGTGATCATCAATGTGTTCTTTATTCAACCGAATGGGTTTCATACGATCACTTATTCGCTAGGTTGTTTACTCATCGTGGCTGCCTGCATTTATTATTTTTTTGAAATATTTCAATCTACCCGATCGGTAAACCTGGTAAAAGAGCCGCCCTTTTGGATATGCTCAGGACTGTTATTCTTTTATTGTTGTACTTTTCCCCTGATAGGGTTATGGAATCATTTAAGCGGGCTGTCAGATATCATATTGACCAACCTGAACGCTATTATGCAGGTGTTGAATATTTTGCTGTATTCTCTGTTTTCCATCGCATTCTTATGCAGGTTCCCTTTCCGTAAATCGTTACAATAATGTACAGCGTTAAACTTTATGCTAAATTGCTTCCACCAAGCATCCTAATATGAAATCGGAGATATACATTGTAATAATAATTGGTGCAATTCTGGCGGTGATGCTGGTAGGCTTTATTGTTACCATTCTGTTCCTGTACCAGCGCAGACAGCACCGGCAGGAGCTGGAGATCAACCGCATGAAGGAGGAGTATGAACGGGAAGCACTGAAATCGCAACTGGAGATCCAGGAAGAAACCTTTAAGAATATCGGCCAGGAGCTGCATGATAACATCGGCCAAATGCTGTCGGTAGTAAAGCTGTCTTTAGCCGTATTGCCCATAAATGATAAACATGAAGCCTGGGAACCTGTGCAGGGCGCCCGACAGGTGTTGAATAAAGCCATGGTTGACCTCGCCAACCTCACCAAGAGCCTGCATACGGATCGCATAACCCAGATCGGTTTGGCTGAATCCATTCATTTTGAACTGGAGAATATCAATAAAACCGGTTTACTGGATATCGAGTTCTCTATCTCAGGCATTGAAGCAAGCCTCGACGATCAAAAATCGATCGTACTATTCAGGATCTTCCAGGAAAACCTGAACAATATCTTAAAGCACTCCAAAGCCAAAAAGATACTGGTAAATCTTACCTATCTTGATGAAAAGTTCATCATGAAAATAACCGACGATGGAATTGGTTTCAACGTAACGGAAAAGAAAAATTCCACGTCGTCTGCGGCTGGTGTTGGATTAAAGAGTATTTTCAACCGGGCAAAATTAATTGGTGCAGATATTGATATGCAAAGTGAACCAGGGCAGGGGACTATAGTTACCATCCAGTTGCCTTTACCCCATTAAATAAGTGAATGCGCGATAAATGACGGTTAATAAAAACATACAGGTAGCAGTTGCTGATGATCATACTTTACTTCGAAACGCGCTGGCGCGTTTGATCAACTCGTTTGAAGGATATAAAGTGTTGTTTGAAGCCAGTAACGGGCAGGAAGTTAAGGAAAAGCTCAACAAGCATGTAATACCCGATATTATTCTGCTGGATGTAAATATGCCCGATATCGACGGTTATGAAACAGCCAAATGGATCTACAAGACCTTTCCGCAGGTAAAGATACTGGCCCTTTCCATGTTCAGCGACGAGAATATCATTATTCGCATGCTGCGCCTGGGCGCCAAAGGATATATAATGAAAAACGCCGAGCCCGAAGAGTTGAAAATGGCGCTGGATTCCGTATTGCACAAGGACTTCTATCTTTCTGAATTAATATCCGGCAAGATCATCAGCGGCCTGCATAAAGACATGGATAAACCGAACGAACCTGTTCACCTTACCGAAAAGGAGAAAGAATTCCTGAAATGGGTTTGTACGGAATTAACTTATAAGGATATCGCTGCCAAAATGTTTGTAAGCCCCCGTACTGTAGATGATTACCGCAACTCCCTGTTTGAAAAGCTGGGCGTGAAAACGCGGGTTGGACTGGTAATATACGCGATCAAACACAGCATGGTTGAAATATAGGGGGTGTTCAACAAGTTAACTGTTCAACTCGTTAACTCGTCAACCATTTACCACAGCATTCAAAAATAAAAAGGGAGATAAGGTTTATTACCGTATCTCCCTTTTACTCGTTAACTGTTCAACTGGTTAACTCGTCAACTATTTACTCAGATACATACTTCTGTCTTTGTACAGCTGACGGAAGTACGGATCGCGGAGGTCTTTTATAAAGCGAATGGCCTCACCGGTACTTTTCATTTCGGGCCCCAGCTCTTTATTAACACCAGGGAATTTTTCGAAGCTGAACACCGGCTCTTTGATCGCATAGCCCTTCAGGCGTTTTACGAATTTGAAGTCACGCAGTTTATTGGCGCCGAGCATAACCTTGGTAGCCACGTTCAGATAGGGGATCTGGTAGGCTTTGGCAATAAAGGGTGTCGTACGTGATGCCCGCGGGTTGGCTTCAATTACATACACTTTGCCGTCTTTGATAGCGAACTGAATGTTAATGAGACCCTTGATATTTAATTTGAAAGCAATTTTGCGGGCGTATTCTTCCATGGTCTCAACGATCAGGGGGCTCAGGTTGAACTGCGGTAACACGGCATTGCTATCACCGCTATGAATACCGGCCGGTTCAATATGTTCCATTACACCCATCACATGAAATTCCTCGCCGTCGCAAATGGCGTCAATTTCGGCCTCCTGGCAGCGATCGAGGAAGTGATCGATCAGGATCTTGTTGCCGGGGATATGTTTCAGCAGACTTACTACTGCTTTTTCCAGTTCATCATCATTGATCACGATGCGCATCCGCTGACCACCCAATACATAACTGGGGCGAACCAGCACCGGGTAGCCCACTTTTTTCGCAACTTCAACTGCTTCGTCAACCGTATAAGCAGTGCCGTAGTTAGGATACGGAATGCCCAGTTCTTTCAGCATGTCGCTGAAACGGCCGCGGTCTTCTGCAATATCCATACTGTCGAAAGAAGTGCCTATGATCTTAACGCCCTTCTTGGTTAATCTTTCTGCCAGCTTCAGGGCTGTTTGTCCGCCTAACTGAACGATCACACCTTCCGGTTTTTCATGTTCGATCAGTTCCCACAGGTGCTCCCAGAATACGGGTTCAAAATAGAGTTTATCGGCCATGTCGAAATCGGTAGACACGGTTTCAGGGTTACAGTTCACCATGATGGCTTCGTAACCACATTCTTTGAGCGCCAGCAGGCCGTGCACACAGCAATAATCGAACTCAATACCCTGTCCAATACGGTTGGGCCCTGAGCCGAGCACGATCACCTTCCGGCGATTGCTGGGCTTGCTTTCATTATAATTGCCCGATTCGAAAGTAGAGTAGAAGTAAGGCGTTTTGGCTTCAAACTCGGCACTGCAGGTATCTACCATTTTATATACGCGGGTGATGCCTGCTGCTTTACGTTTTGCGTATATTTCTTCATCGCTACCGTCCTGCATGATGCGGCAGATCTGCTCATCGCTGAAGCCCTGGAATTTGGCTTCTTTAAGTAATTCGATGGGCAGGGTAGCTGTTTTGTATTTGGCGATCTCTTTTTCGAGGTCCACGATCTTTTTAACCTCGTTGATGAACCAGCGGTCGATGCCGGTGGCTTTGGCAATGGTTCCAACAGAAACACCGCCCATGAGGGCATCTTTTATACGGAAGATGCGGTCCCATTTCGGGGTCTTGATATATTCGATCAGCTCTTCCGCGTGCATCTGGCTTTTTCCATAGTAGCCCAAACCAACGGCATTGTTCTCGAGGCTTTGGCAGGCTTTCTGAATGGCCTCACCAAAACTTCTGCCGATGGCCATTACCTCGCCCACACTTTTCATTTGTAAGCCGAGCGTATCGTTGGCGCCTTTGAACTTATCGAAATTCCAGCGGGGCATTTTAACGATCACGTAGTCCAGCGCCGGCTCAAAATAAGCTGAAGTGGTTTTGGTGATCTGGTTCTTCAGTTCATCGAGCGTATAGCCGATGGCGAGTTTGGCTGCTATTTTAGCGATCGGGTAACCGGTGGCTTTGGATGCCAGCGCCGATGACCGGCTCACGCGGGGATTGATCTCAACAGAGATCAATTCTTCTGTTTCGGGATTCAAAGCGAACTGTACGTTACAACCGCCGGCAAAATTTCCCAGGCTGCGCATCATTAGAATGGCTTTGTTACGCATATCCTGGAAGGCGGTATCGCTTAATGTCATGGCCGGTGCAACAGTGATGGAGTCGCCGGTATGTACACCCATCGGGTCAAGATTCTCAACCGTACAAATGATAGCTACGTTATCATTTTTGTCGCGCAAAAGCTCCAGTTCATATTCTTTCCAGCCCAATACAGCTTTTTCCACCAGCACCTCATGTATGGGAGAAGCTTTCAAACCTCTGTCGAGGGCAGCTTCCAGTTCAGATTTGTCGTGAACGAATCCGCCGCCGGTTCCGCCAAGGGTGAATGAAGGGCGAATTACGAGCGGAAAACCGATCTCCTGGGCAAATTCCTTTCCTTCGAGCAGGGAGTTGGCCACTCTTGAAGGAGCAACCGGTACGCCTACTTTGAACATCAGCTGCCGGAATTTTTCCCGGTCTTCAGCGGTATCGATGGCGGCAATATCAACCCCGATCAATCGAACGTTGTATTTTTCCCACACACCCAGTTCCGCTGCTTCTTTCGCCAGGTTTAAGGCTGTTTGTCCCCCCATGGTCGGTAGCACCGCATCAATCTGGTTTTCTTCCAGTATTTGCTCAATGCTCTCTACCGTCAGTGGCAACAGGTAAACCTTGTCGGCCATCATAGGGTCGGTCATGATGGTAGCAGGATTACTGTTGATGAGAATTACTTTAATTCCTTCTTCCCGGATACTACGGGCCGCCTGTGAACCGGAATAGTCAAATTCACACGCCTGGCCGATAATAATGGGACCTGAACCGATAATTAGTACTGACTTGATAGAAGTGTCTTTTGGCATTTTGAGTAAAGAGCGATTTTTTTTAATTAACAACCTTGTTAAACCTTCCCCCTGAGCCGTTTTGCCTCAATGCTGAGGTGATATCGGCGGGATAAATTGCGCAAAAGTAAGGCAGCGAAGGGAATTTTACGGATTATTTTTAGAAGAAGCCGAAAGCCGGAACTGGGCAGTCAGAAGCCGGAGGCCGGAATCCTGCAGATTGGATCTTGTAGTTGAGATGCCGCTGGACGGACAAATGAGTCAGAATGAGCCAGAAAGGAATTGTCGTTAGTACGTTTTTTGTGGTCAGAAGGTGGAGGTCGGAGGTCCGAAGTGCGGAGGCCAGAAGTCAGAAGCTAATTTTAAAAATTGACTTTTCAGACCTCAGACTTCATACTTCAGATTTCAGAATTCAGAATTCAGTAATAAAAAAGCCTCTGCCATCCGGCAAAGGCTTTGAATTGCTGGCTGAAATTTATATTAAATCAGTTGTTGTGAAAAGCGGCTAACTCAATGTCATCAAGTGCAACGCCACCGCCCCGTACCAGTTTTTTTTGTTCGGCCATCAGCCGTTTTTCATCAAAACGACTTTTGATACGGAAAACCCATTTTTGTTTAGCTTCATTTCCACGAAAGATGCCTACTATCGTGCCGATCGACAGAGCCAATACCAGTATCATCTTATTCCTAAGCGTTTTCATACTACCGAGTTTGTAGAAATTATCGAATACTATTCCTTTTAAGACAACATATATACGCCAAATGCTGTTCCAATGTTTATAAAAATCGTACCACTATGTGGGTATTTTTTAAATATTAACACCTTAAAATACCTGGTGGTTCATTTCTTTTTATTCTGGTTTATCTATGCAGGTAACCCGTCTTAATATTTTTTTAATATTGCATTTTCTGCACGTATTCACATGTTAAGGTGCCGGCTTTTATGACGTTAATTTTTTATAACATTTTACCGGTTATCGCCAACCACTTAGTTTTGCAACCTTATCAACGCCCCGATGCAGTCGGGGCCAGCGCTGTAAACAGTTTGTGATCATTCAAGTCAAAAGAACCTATGAGAATTATAACATTGCTCCTGTTGTTGAAAAGCTCCACGCTGGTTGCCCAGTTGTTTCCCCCTGCCAGCTATCCGCAGGGATATTTCCGTAATCCGCTGGCGATACCGATGCGTTTAGCCGGCAACTTTGGTGAATTGCGGCCCAACCACTACCATATGGGATTTGATGTAAAAACAAACGCGCGGGAAAACCTGCCGGTATATGCGGCAGCCGACGGATACATCAGTCGCATTAAAATAGAACCCTATGGTTTTGGCCGGGCGATATACATCAACCATCCCAATGGCTTTACGACGTTATATGCGCATTTGAATACATTCAATCCTACGCTTGAAAAATGGGTAAAAGACCAGCAATATGAAAAGCAATCGTGGAAGGTTTTGCTCGAATTGCCTGCCGATCTTTTTCCGGTTAAAAAAGGAGATTTCCTGGCCTATAGTGGCAATACCGGTGGTTCGCAAGCACCGCACCTGCATTTTGAGATCAGGCGTACAGACGGCGACGTGAATGTGAACCCTTTCCTGTTTGGTTTTCCGGTAGCGGATAATGTTCCACCCAAACTGCTGCGCTTGGCGGTGTATGACAGAACCCGGAGCGTTTATGAACAATCTCCGAGAATATTTCCCGTAAGGGCCATTTCGGCTTCTACCTATATGCCCACGCCTGCGGTAATTACGGTTTCCTCGCCACTGGTAAGTTTTGCCATTGGCGCATACGATACCCAAACCGGATCGTCGAATCTGAATGGCATTTATGAATCAACGCTGCTGATCGATGAAGAACCGGTGATCGGTTTCAGAATGGATAATATCAGTTACAACGATACCCGCGACCTGAATGCTCATATAGATTATAAAACCAAATACCAGGGTGGCCCTTACCTGCAGCATTTGGCCCAATTGCCCGGCTATACGAATAGTGTTTACAGGCATAACCGCAATACGGGCGCTATTGATCTAAGTGACGGCGCTGTGCATGCGGTTTCTATCAAAGTAAAAGATGCCAGCGGCAATACCAGCACACTAAACTATAAAATTCAATATAATGGGGCTGATGCGGAAGCGCCGGAGCCATCAGCTAAGAAGTTCTATCCATTGATGATGGATGGTTTTGAAAGCCCCGAATGTGAGTTTTACATAGGCGAGCGCTGTTTATACGATTCGGTGCACATTCGATACAATAAGTCGGCAAACACCAATAGTCAGGTAGTATCGTCGATCCATACGATCGGGGCGCCTTATATTCCGTTACGCGATTCATTGCTTGTACGGATACAGCCCAACCGCACATTGACCGATGCTGAACGGTCACGCACAGTGATGCAGTGGTTTACCGGTACCAAAGAAGATGTGCAGAAAGTGCAATGGCAGGGCAACTGGGCATCTGCCCGGTTCAGGGATTTCGGCAATTACCAACTGGTACTGGATACCCAACCGCCGGTGATCGTTCCGATTGGCTTTACAGACGGATCGAACCTGGCCAAAGCTACCCGTATTGCATTTACCGTAAATGATAATTTGGAGAAATATAAAAACGTTCGGGCCGAACTGGATGGACAATGGCTGCGGTTTACGAACGACAAAGGAAAAACCTTCCTGTATTTTTTTGATGAAAAGTTTATGTCGGGCCGGCATGAGCTTATGATCCATGCAGAAGACGAAGCGGGCAATGTAACCGAAAGAACGTTTACGGTAATTCGGTAATGCCCTGACCGGACCGGTCGGAATAAGTTATGCGCTTTGTTGTCAGAACCGGGGTTTCCGCAGAAAGACCCGGTCTTGTTTTATGTGTCGCGATCGTCGCATTGGCATTTTAGCAAATTAGCTAATTTGCATACTATGATTACCTTAAAAGAAGGGGATAAAGCGCCGGCATTTAGCGGAAAAGACCAGAACGGTAAAAAAGTATCGCTCAGCGAATTCAAAGGGAAAAAACTGGTACTGTACTTTTATCCCGAAGACGATACGCCCACCTGTACAGTACAGGCCTGCAATCTGCGCGATAATTATGCTTTATTAAAGAAGAATGGATTTGAAGTGATTGGGGTCAGTCCGAATGATGAAAAAAGCCACAAAAAGTTTGAGACGAAGTTCAATCTGCCCTTCACTTTACTAGCCGACCCGAGCCATACGGTTATAAATAAGTACGGGGTTTGGGGCGAAAAGCAAATGTTCGGTAATAAATATATGGGCGTTCACCGCACTACTTTTGTGATCAATGAAAAAGGCATTATAAGTAAGATTTTTCTGCGTCCCAAGAACAAACAGCATGCGGAGGAAATTGTTGAGGCGGTCAAATAACTTGATTGATATCAATAACTCTAAAAACTAATTATATTAGTATTAATGGCTAAATTTATGATCCATTAATACTTTATGCCTGCAATTACCATTACCAAACTTTATGAACTGGTGTCCATTAAACCGGGGCGTGAAACCGCCGAGAATTTGACTACCTTTATAGAAGAAAAAATTAGCTGCGAGGTGGACACAAAAACTTCAATACTTGCTACGAAGGAAGATCTGGCGCGGGAAATCGGATGCACAAAAGCAGACCTGACCCGGGAGATCGGAATTACAAATGCAAAAATCGAAACTACAAAAGCTGAATTAATTAAATGGATGTTTCTTTTTTGGATTGGTCAGGTAATAACCACGTTTGGTTTCATATTGCTCTTCATTAATAAATAACGTCTACGCTTATTTAATTGCGCAGTTTAGCACCTATCAGCAGACGAGATGGCCTTAAATAGCAGCATGTGATCGCCCCTGTTATACCTCTTGTTTAAAGTCGATTACTTCGCTATCACTCCTGACTGAATCAGCTCCTTCTTAAGATCACTTCTTTCGAAATTCTCCATAACGAGTGCCGCAGCACCCGTTATTTCAGCCTGGTATCCCAGGGAAGAAATTACGATCTCGGTATTGGAAGCCAGGCGGGGAATACAATGTTCATTCAATGCCTGTTGAATAGGCGCCTGCCATATTTTACCCGCCGAAGAACCGCGTCCGCTCAGGATCACCAGTTCAGGATTGAGCAAATGAATTAAAATGGCTACGCCTCTACCGATATTATAACCCGATCCCGACAATATTTCAACGGCGAATTTATCGCCCTTACCGGCCGCTTTGATGATTTCCTGAAAAGCCTGCTCTGCATGTTCTACCGACAACTCATGTAACAGTGAGATCTTTCCTTCCTTCAACCCTTTGTTGGCTTTTTCAATAACTACCAGCAGGGAGGTTTCGGTTTCAAGACAGCCGCTCTTGCCGCAGCTGCATAGTTTATTGTTCAAAAAAAGCGGAATATGGCTGAATTCGCCGGCAAATCCATTATGTCCTCTGAACAGCTCGCCATTCAGGATCATCCCTAACCCTACTCCCCAACCTACGTTTATGACCATGGCATTTTTTTTACCCCGCGCAGCGCCAAACATAAGCTCGGCCAAAGCGATCAGCCTTGAGTCGTTGTCGATAAATACCGGCAATTTGATCCTTGCAGCAATGTATTGGGTAACCGTACCTTGTTCCGGCTCAAGAAATGTATAGTTCTGCCCTTTATTGGCATCAACAAAACCAGGCATACCAATACCTACGCCGGCTATATTGTTTCGGGCAATCCCTGACCGGTTTATTACTTCGTCGATCTTTTCGGTAAGCGTTGCCAACGCCCCGGGATTTCTGGGTAAGGGCAGTTCAAAGACTTCAGTAGTAATTACCTGGGTGTTCTGCATATTCAAGATGGCAATCCGGGTGATGAGCTGATCCATTGCCACCGATACGATATACAGGACATCCGGTTTAAGTGAATACATAACGGCGCGTCTGCCGCCGGTTGAGGCGGCATATCCGGTTTCCACCACCCAGCCTTCCTCAATAAGCTTTCCCAGCATTTTGGTTGTAACGGGTAAACTTTTATTGATCTTCTCGCTGAGGTCAGCACAGGAAAGCATATTAGAAAAATAAAGATGCTTGATGATCTTTTTTCTATACAATTGATTCTTTTCCGTCATGTACAGTTAGTAAATCTTTCACCAAATTTACTGTTAAGTACCTGAACTTTAAAGCAATTTCAGAAGGGACCTGGTAATTACCATTACAGCCTTATTTTAACCTGCCCCCAATTTCCGCATTGTTGTAACCCGGGTTGCCGCTAACCGGTTTTCTATACGCATAAAAGCCGAAGCGCCAATTATAGAAGCCGGGGCAACTATGTTTCCTGTGTTGTCGTATTGCATCTTATAACCTCAGGAAAGGCTTAGTACCTGTTGCCGGGGTTACAGATGCCGGCTGCTCCTACACCAGCACATAATAAAAGAACCCGTGAATGGTGGCCAGGATGCCTGGCTACAAACTAAGTAAGTACACCGTGTGAACGGTGTGCTTCTATATGGGTTATTTTTTAGTTTTAGGGTTTGGTTACCCTGTCCTTTTAAGGACAGGGTTTTTCATGTATCAGGGCATGATGTAACCTATAACAACAATTATGAAAACGTCTGCAGGCAACCAAAACTTACGGTTAATCGTACAACTCCATAGCATTTGTATGTATACACCCGCCATTGCAATACAGTGTGTATTTGACAATTCTATGCAGTACTGTGGTGGTGCAGCGTTAACTTAATTGTTGTATTATGATAAAGAAACTGTCGGTTCTTTTAACCGGTATCTTTTTGTTTTTAGGTTGTGTTAATGACAAGGAAGAGATCTTATATGGCAATAGCTGTAATGGGCCTGCGCCCTCGTTTTCGGCAGATGTAATTCCAATTATCCAAACCAGTTGCGCAATTCCCGATTGTCATGCAGCAGGAAGCACCCATGGTCCCGGTGCCCTGACCTCATATACACAAATTAAAAATGTTGCCGGAGATATCAAGTTGGCGGTTGTTTCACGTTCTATGCCAAAAGATGGAACGCTTTCGGCCAGCGAGATAAAGACCATACGCTGCTGGGTAGATGCAGGCGCTCCCGATAACTAAACAGCACTTTTTTCATGAGTATAAAAAGAATGATCATTGGTGGTATAGTAGTTGTTATACTGGCCGTTGCTGCTTATGCATGGTATCAATATAACAGGACAGTTCAGGGGCTTCAAGATGTTCGTGCCGATTATTCAGTAAATGCCACTGCTTTGATCAATGAATTCGTTAGTAACGAAGATTCGGCCAATAAAAAGTACCTGAACAGGATAGTCGCCGTAAAAGGAATGGTAAAAGATATTGAATCAGGCGAAGGGGCCGGTACCATCGTTTTGGGTGACACTACCAATATGTCGGGCGTGCGCTGTGTATTAGACAGCAGCGCTCATGCAAAGACCGCTTCATTGCAACGGGGGGCGCTGATAACCGTAAAAGGCGCCATTACCGGATTTTCAAAAGATGAGACCGGGCTGCTGGGGTCAGATGTACAACTGAACCGTTGCGTTATCACCGATTAAGCCATTCATAAAACCAAATATTCTTACAATGAACCACCGGATAAGGAAAGGCATCATTTCTTTAAGCTTCTTTTTAATTACCGCCTCACTGTCAGCGCAGGAGAAATACTTTACCAAAAGCGGATCGATAAGTTTTGTATCAAAAGGCAATATTGAAACTATCCAGGCCAGCCACCGCAGTGTTACCTGCGTGCTCGATTCCAAAACCGGCGCCGTGCAATTTGCCGTGCTGATGAAAGGTTTTGAATTTAAAAAAGCATTGATGCAGGAACACTTCAATGAAAATTATGTGGAGAGCGATAAATATCCCAAAGCAGAATTCCGGGGGCAGATCGTAAACAATAATGACATAGCTTATGCCAAAGACGGCGAATACAAAGCGCATGTAAAAGGCAAACTTACCATGCATGGGCAAACCAGAGATGTGGAAACTGACGGAAAGATCAACGTGAAGAATGGCAAACTGCTGACCAATGCTGTATTTACCATCCTGATGTCTGATTACAATATCAGCATTCCTAATCTTGTAAAAGAGAATATGTCGAATACAGTGACCATTACCGTAAACTGTACACTGGACCCATTGAAGAGCTAGTGGCAAGTCACGTTACTACCAGCCACTAGCTGATTTCACACTGATTACTGCTAACTAAAATAAACCAAGCACGATATGACTAAAATAACCCGGATACTGTTTTTTGCCTGTGTTATTTTTTTAACAGGCAACGCTATAAAAGCCCAGGACCAGGACCTGCTGAAACTGGTAGATTCATCGCGAGATATTAAAACAGAATGGGCGGCTGCCGCTTTTAAATCAACCCGTGTAATTAACGGCCAGTCAATGGAGCTGTTAGGCAAAGGCGTGCTGGATGTGCGTATCCTGCACCGCTTTGGTCTGTTGAACGACGGGGCCAGGGAACTGTTTGGTTTGGATCAGGCCAGTATGCGTATAGGTCTCGATTATGGCATCACGAGTAATTTAATGGTAGGTGCCGGCAGAAGCACGCTTAATAAAGAACTGGATGGCTTTATAAAATGGCGGCCCATACGTCAAAGCGTTAATGGCGGTTCCCCGGTATCTGTAATTTGGGTATCGGGCGTTACCGTTCATACCATGCCCTGGGCAGATACCACCCGCAAGAACAAATTTTCATCCCGTGTTGGTTATTATCATGAAGTGATCATAGGCCGCAAGTTCAGCAATGCCTTCAGCCTGCAGGTGAGCCCTATTTTCGTGCATCGCAACCTGGTGGCCAATGCCGATGATGAAAATAATACCTGGGCTTTGGGCATAGGCGGCCGGCTTAAACTATCCAAACGCACAGCTTTTGTCGTAGATTATCACCCGATCCTGGCTGGCCGTGAACCCGGGACAAAAGATCCTTTATCAGTTGGTTTTGACATTGAAACCGGCGGCCACGTATTTCAGTTACACTTTAGCAACAGCACCGGTATGAATGAAAAAGCGTTCATTACCGGAACTTACGATGATTTCTGGAAAGGGGATATCCGCTTTGGGTTCAATCTGTCGCGGGTATTTCAGGTAGCGAAGAAACACTGATATGATAACCCCGCAGCGCGGGACAAGTTGTGATAATTAGCTAATGTGATAAAAAAGGTCTTTCATAGAAAGGCCTTTTTTATTCATTATCAGTTCCGATTTTTCAGTGCCATTGTTTCTGTTATCGAGTTATCACATTTTCAAATTATCGAATTACGAATTCCACTTCGCCAAAGTCAAACGCCCGGTCAGTGACGTCCTTCGTTAATAGCTGTCCGCTGTCAGAAACGCCCGTAATGGTAGTTTCAAACGAAGCAGTGCCTTTTTTCAAAGTAACCGGTTGATGCAATTTGTACAGCGCCTGTTGATATTCCTGCATGATGACTGTGTTGCCGGCCCGCAGAACCTGGTAACGGTTTTCAAGGGCCTGGCACAGTTCCCTGCCCATTTCAGTTGGGTCAAAATCCTTCCCTGTGATCTGTTTCAGGGATACAGGATTCGGCAGCGCCGTGTCGAAAAGAACCTGGTTAATGTTAATGCCTATGCCTACCACGGCATATAGCCAATCTGACCCCCGGAATACATTTTCTATCAGGATGCCTCCTGCCTTTCTGTCACGCCAATAAACATCATTGGGCCATTTTATACGGGTTTCATCCCCGGCATATTTTTTATAAAAATCATAGCAGGCGAGGGCAACTGTTGCAGACAGCCAGAACTGGCGGGTGGGTAATAAGTCCGGGGTAATAGCCACGCTGAGCATGATATTCTGATTAGCGGTTGTTAACCAGCTTTTTCCACGCTGTCCTTTGCCGGCAGTTTGTTCCAGCGCGAACCAGACTGTGCCATGGGTTGCCAATCCGGCTTGTATTTGCCGCATGGCATAGTTGTTGGTGCTGTCTATTGTTGGTAATATTATATATGAATGACCAATGGGGCTTCTGTGACCAGGATGTGCCAAAAGATTATTATTTTTGGGATGCGCGAATTTAGGAATTACCGTTGAGGGTTTAGGCAGAGAAATGTTGTTATAAGCGGATTTATTCGTATTTTAAATACCTGTAGTCAGTTCCCCGGGTCAGGGAAGGATCGAGTCTGAAAACAGCCTCCTCACTACCGAATGAATAAACACAATTGATCATTAAAACACAGGATTATTGGAACAAGTTTCATTCTTAGCTACCCGTCGTAAGCGAAAAAGTGTAGCCAGGTTAACAAAAAATTCAAAGATTTTTAAAGCTATCATTCACGCCATAAAAGAAAAAAAGGGAGACAATATCGTTTCGTTGGATCTGCGAAAAATTCCCGAAGCTGTTGCCGACTTTTTTATTATTTGCGAAGCCAGCAGTACTACCCAGGTAAAAGCCATCGCTGACTTTGTGGAAGAACATGTTAAAAAAACAGTCCAGGAAACCCCCTATCATAGTGAAGGACATCAGGCAGCTCACTGGGTACTAATCGATTATGTAAACGTCGTAGTACACGTAATGCAGCCTGAAACCCGCAAGTTCTATAAGCTGGAAGAGATGTGGAATGACGCCGAAGGTGAAGAATATTAAAGCTCCTCTGCAAAAATTAATGTTAAAATGCGGCTTTGTGCGAAATAATCATTAACTAACAGCTTTTTAGGCGAACAATTGGAGGCCATCGATCATTAATTATATTAAATAGAAAAACCAAGGACAAGCAACAATATATGTCACAGGACGAGTCAAGACAGAACGACCGCAATTTCCCCCGCTTACGTCCCCGCGACGACGGTGGCCAGCGAAAAGGTCCTAAATTCAATATTTACTGGGTTTGGGCTATTATTTTCGCTGTTTTAGTAGGCTTTCAATTATTTGGTTCCTTTGCTCCGGATGCTAAAACCATTACCGACCTGGAATTTTACAAGATGTTGGATAATGGGGATGTAGAGAAGCTCAATACAGTTACCAATAAAAATACAGTTCGGGTTTTTATAAAGAAAGACCGGTTAGAGAAATACAAAGACCAGCTTTCGAAGAATAACTGGACCAGTGTTGGTGATAAAGGCCCGCATTTTGAATTCAAGGTCATAAAAGCCGACGACTTCAATAAAGAGCTGAACGCTTATTTCGATAAACATCCCGAACTGAACCGGGTTCCCAATATTCCCATCCAGGAAGGGGAATGGTTCGGTTCAATCATTCAATTCTTATTACCCCTTGTAGTTATAGTGCTTATATGGGTAATGTTAATGCGAAAGATGGGTGGCGGTGCTTCCGGCGGCAGTGGCCCCGGTGGGATCTTCAACATCGGAAAATCAAGAGCTACCCTGTTCGATAAAGGCACTAAAGTGAACATCACCTTTGCCGATGTAGCCGGCCTCGATGAAGCCAAGGTAGAGGTAATGGAGATCGTTGATTTTTTAAAGAATCCTAAAAAATATACTTCACTCGGTGGTAAAATACCCAAAGGAGCATTGCTGGTAGGTCCTCCCGGAACCGGTAAGACCCTGCTGGCAAAAGCCATGGCCGGTGAAGCGCAGGTTCCTTTCTTCAGCATGAGCGGTAGTGACTTTGTGGAACTGTTTGTTGGGGTGGGCGCCAGCCGTGTTCGCGACCTGTTCAAGCAGGCACGCGAAAAATCGCCCTGTATCATTTTCATTGATGAAATTGATGCTATAGGCCGTGCTCGCGGTAAAAATGCGATCATGAGCAACGACGAAAGGGAAAGCACCCTGAACCAGTTACTGGTTGAAATGGATGGTTTTAGCGGCGAAAGCGGCATCATCGTACTGGCTGCTACCAACCGCCCCGATGTACTGGACAGCGCGCTGTTACGCCCGGGCCGTTTCGACCGTCAGATCTCTATCGACAAACCCGATCTGAAAGGCCGTGAGCACATCTTTAAAGTGCACCTGAAACCGATCAAGATCTCTGAAAAAGTAGATATACATAAACTGGCAGAACAAACACCAGGTTTTGCCGGCGCCGACATCGCCAACGTATGTAATGAGGCCGCCCTGATTGCTGCCCGAAAAGGCAAGCAGTCTGTGGAAATGGACGACTTCCAGGACGCTGTTGACCGCGTGATCGGTGGTTTGGAAAAGAAGAACAAGATCATTTCTCCCGACGAAAAACGCATCATTGCTTACCACGAAGCCGGACACGCTATTTGCGGCTGGTTCCTCGAGCATGCGTATCCATTACTGAAAGTGACGATCGTACCAAGAGGTGTTGCCGCCCTGGGGTACGCACAGTACACGCCGAAAGAGCAGTACCTGTACAATACCGATCAGTTAATGGACCAGATCTGTATGACCCTGGGCGGAAGGGCCAGTGAAGATATTTTCTTCCATAAAATATCTACCGGCGCCCAGAACGACCTGCAGCAGATTACCCGGATAGCTTATTCGATGGTTACTATATACGGTATGAATGATAAAGTGGGCAATGTAAGTTTTTACGATCCTGCCCAGGAGAATTCATTTACCAAGCCATACTCCGAGGAAACTTCCAAACTTATAGATGAAGAGGTGCGTAAGCTGATCGATGAGGCGTACGAGAAAACAAAAAAATTACTTACCGAGAAAAAGGTTCAGGTGGAAAAGCTGGCCGAAGCCTTACTCGAAAAAGAAGTATTGTTCCAGAGTGATGTAGAAGCGTTGATCGGTAAAAGACCCTTCACCGATAAAAAAACACTTGATGTTGATGGCGAGGGCCATGCCGAAGGCGCCATCAGCGAAGGAGTACCTCCTTATGACAGTAATGTAACCAATCATCCAGCTACATAATATCATGAATGTTTCTCCGGCTAAAGAAAATATTTTTAAAAAAATAAGAAAGGCGTTGGGTAACCCAACGCCTCTCCCTTTTCCACAAAGCGAAGGCAGCGATTCTGTATATCAGCCTTCAACCCAGGATCTGGGCCTTGAATTTGCCCAGCGCTTTACCAATCTTCAGGGCAAATTTGTTTTTTGCGAGAACTACAAAGAGCTGGCAAGCCAGCTGAACAAGGTTGTTGCAGCCAACAAGTGGGACAAGGTTTACTGCAAAGAAGAAGGCCTGCGCAAAACCCTGGCAGAAAATCAATTCAACAATTACTCCTACAACGACCTGTCAACCTGTGATACCGCTATCACCAGCTGCGAATGGCTGGTAGCCCGCACTGGTAGTATTGTTATGTCGGCTGCCCAGGAAAGCGGCCGTACAGTAAGTGTATATGCACCTGTGCACATATGCATTGCCCATACCAGTCAGCTGGTGTACGATGTAAAGGATGCATTAGCAAGTGCCAGGGAAAAATACGCTGGTAATCTTCCTTCGTTGATCACATTTGCAACGGGTCCGAGCCGCACCGCCGATATTGAAAAAATGCTGGTCGTGGGAGTGCATGGTCCTAAAGAAGTATACGTATTTCTGGTTGATCAATAATCGGCAATCGGCAATCGACAAGAATTTTGGGGCGCAGGATCAGCCATTTATTTCGAACGTCGGAAGCTATTCACGACCTGCCAGTCGGCAGGCTGGTTGACGATTCACGATTCACGAAACTTATCTCATGCAACCTAACATTTACCGGCTATTTGTTTATGGCTCGCTCAGAAGTGGGCTGCTGAACCCCATTTTATCTCATATAACCCGGTATTTTGTGCTTGATGGAATGGGCGCCATTCAAGGCAACCTGTACGATATGGGCCAGTATCCGGGCGCGGTTCCCTGTACAGAAGACCATTTGATCATCGGCGAAGTATACCATATTGCAAACATCGAAGAGTTTGACCAGGCAATGGAAGTGATCGATGATTATGAAGGCCTGATCGTTGAACCAGGCGAAGTGCCTTTATTCAGGAGGGAACCGGTTCATGTATTATTCAAGAACAGCACTGTTGTTGCTTGGATGTATTGGTATAACCGACCGATCACCAACCGGCCCCGTATTGAATCGGGCGATTTCGTAGCTTATAAGATGGGAATAGGGAAATAATGTGCTGATGTGCTAATTTGCCAATGAAACACAAACAGCACTCGGAAAGCAGGTTTTAAACCATGTAACCTGAGGCCGGTAACGTACCCAAAAGAACCGAAAACGAAGAACTTAAGAAATTGAATCCTGGTAAAAAGATATACTTCCTCTCCGACTTTCACTTAGGTGTTCCTGATCATGCATCGAGCCTGGTGCGCGAAAAGCGCATTGTCGAATTCCTGGAAGAGATCAGGAAAGATGCAGCCGTCATATTTATCGTGGGCGATATGTTCGATTTCTGGTATGAATACCGTACCGTTGTACCCCGTGGCTATGTACGCTTACTCGGAAAACTAGCCGAAATCACCGATTCAGGTATTCCCATTCATTTTTTCGTAGGCAACCATGACATGTGGATGAAGAATTACTTTCAGCAGGAACTGAATATTCCCGTTTATTTTGAACCCCGCGCATTTGAATTTAACCATAAAAAATTCTGGATAGGTCATGGTGATGGATTAGGGCCCGGTGATCATGGGTATAAATTCATGAAGAAGATCTTCAGGAGCCCTGTTTGCCAGTGGCTATTTGGCATTTTACCGCCGTATATCGGCATGGGATTGGCCAACTATCTCAGCCGCAGAAGCCGTACGGTAACCGGATCGGCCGATGCTGCATTTTATGGAGAAGAAGGAGAGTGGCTGATCACCTATTGCAAGGACATACTGAAGGAAGAGCATTATGATTACCTGGTGTTCGGCCACCGGCACCTGCCCATCGATTTCAATTTAAAAGGCGGCAGCCGGTATATTAACCTGGGAGACTGGATCAGGTATTATACGTATGCTGTTTTTGATGGACAACATTTATCCCTCTGTACCCGTTATCCTGAACTGGAAAACAAAATCATTCGCCAATAGTGTATCGAACAGGCATTATACTGATCGTTTTTATTTTTTGCAGTAAAATTACCAGCGCACAAACCGTAACGCCGGCCTCAGACACATTTTTCGTGTTCAGTAAACTGGCGGGTGAGCAGGTGACCGATTTTACCGTTGATAACCTCGGTAACCTGTATGTTTTGAACAATACCGGGCAAATAAAGAAAATGGGGCCCGCCGGTGATTCTATTGCCGTATTCAATAACGTGCGGCAATATGGAAAGCTGTATTTAATGGACGTTACGAATCCCCTAAGGGTTCTGTTATACTACCGCGACTTTGGGACCATCGTTGTTTTGGACCGGTTTTTGAACACCCGGGCAACCATAGATCTTCGCAAACAACAGCTATTCCAGGTGAATGCCATTGGTCAGGCATACGATAACAATATCTGGGTATATGACGAACTGGAAAGCAAATTGAAACGGGTGGGGGAAGACGGCCGCGTGATCGACCAATCGACCGATTTCAGGCTGATCGTAGATTCAGTTCCTTCCCCGCAGTTCATTGTTGACCAGAACCGGTTGGTATATATATACGATTCATTGAAAGGCGTTTACCTGTTCGATTATTACGGAGCGTTCAAGAACCGCATTCAACTGAAAGGGTGGACCGATTTTACCGTTATAGGAAATGCCATGTATGGAAGAGATGCTAATATGTTGTATCGTTATGAATCCGGTACACTGAATCTGCAGAACTTTCCGATCCCGGTTGCCATGCAGGATGCACAAAAGATAAAGATCACACCCGGTAATCTGTACGTGTTGCGCAATAACCGGTTAGAGGTGTTCTCCTATCGATGATTGCCATGCCATAGTTTTAAACTTTTTTATAGACCTGTAGCTTTTTAAAGTTTTTAACTTTGAAAAGTTTTAAAGCCACTGAATCTTTAAGAATGGGATCCTTTTTAGATAAGATTTTTCTTGACAATACAATCAGAAGCTATCTCATCGTAGCTGGAACTTTATTACTGATCTTTTTACTGAAGCGTTTATTATCGCGTTATGTGGCCGGTTTACTGTTTGCCATCATAACGCGCGTAGTACGCGGCGTTGATAAAAAATCGTTCATTAAACTGGTCGTTTCTCCGCTGGAAGTATTCCTTCTTGTTCTCACCAGTATCATTGCATTGGATAAGCTCACCTTTCCGCGTATACTGAATGTGGTTATTTATAAAGCGAATGTGCGTGAGTTCGTTGATGCTATTTCGGTTATTATATTAATCATTGTATTCATATGGCTGTTGCTTCGTATCATGGATTTTATTGCTATGATCCTGCATCACCGTGCCGATCAAACGGCAGACCCGGCAGATAACCAGCTGGTGGTATTCTTCAAAGACTTCTTTAAAGTGGTGCTGGTGATCTTCGGCATCCTGCTTATTTTGAAGTTTGCCTTTCATTATAACATCAGCAACTTACTTACCGGTTTAAGTATCGCTACGGCAGCCATTGCGCTGGCCACCCGCGAAAGCCTGGAGAATTTGATCGCTTCTTTCATAATCTTTTTCGACCGGCCGTTTACAATGGGCGACCATGTTAAAGTGCAGGAGATTACAGGTACTGTAGAACGCATAGGTTTGCGCAGCACACGGATCCGCACCGATCAGAAGACCTATGTTACGGTGCCGAATAAGCAAATGGTAGACAGCATCCTGGATAATTTGTCGCTGCGTACACAGCGGCGGGCGTTGGTTCAGCTGGAACTGCATGCAGAAACGCCGCACGACCTGGTGAACCAGTTTGTGCAACGGGTTAAAAACCAGTTAGGCCAAAGAAAAGACCAGGTAGAAAGTCATACCGTGTTCCTCTCCGATATTCTCAAGAATGCGTTTATCATTCATGTTGAGTTTTTTACCGCACCAATTCCCGTAGCTGATTTTAATGAGTTGCGTCAGCAGGTAAATCTATCGCTGATCAACCTTATGGAAGACATGAATATCAGGCTGGCCACTAAGGAAGACAGCTCTAAGGAAACAAAACAGGTAGTGTAAAGGATCATCTCCTAACCGGCACCGTTTATATTTTCTTAAGCGTAAACCTGCTTTGTTTAAAACCAGGTTCTTCAGATGGGATTTCTATTGTCATTGAAGTTGGCTGTAAAGCGTGCACTTTCAACACCATTGTGCGATAGGCTTTGGTAAGGCCATCGAAAGAAGTTAATACCAGTGTTTGATTGCTGGCGCCCAGGGAATAGGTGCCTTTGAATTGGGCACTGTTGTCGCCATCGCCGCTCCAGACGAAGGATTTGTCTTTGTTCAATAGTAATTTAAAACGGATGGCGCCCGCTGCAGACATTACTTTTCTAAGTTCCTGGCGTATACGTAAACTGTCCTCTCTTAATACGGCCTGCAGTTTGTTCTTCTGTTTAAAATTTTCTACCATGTATTTCAGGCTGGCGAGCGTATCCTGAAAGTCGAGCAGGCGATCTGTAGTTTCCCAGCGAACGACATACCAGTTGCCGGGTAAAGTGTTTTCGGTTACAGCTTGTGCGTGGGCGTTATACTGACAAGCCAGGAAAAGAGCTATGGACATATATTTCCACATAGGAGTACAATTGTTACATGGAATTTACAGACTTTTTTTGCAACGTGAAATAAAAGTTCCGCGCCAAATGGGTACTGGTTACATGATGATTTTTTGCACTACAATGCGGCTTTTATTTCCAGTAAAAATCCTTTCAGTGATTGCAGGGACTGGATCATTTCAAAATGCGCTGCTGCTTTGGAGTTCTTTTTCAGGAAATCTTTGGCGCCTTCGATGGTGAGCTTCCGGCGACGCAGCAGGTCGTAGATCAGTTCCAGGTTTTTGATATCTACCGGCCTGAAATGACGGTCGCCTTTGCGGTTCTTCCGGGGCTGAATGATATCGAATTCATTCTCCCAAAACCGCAGCAGCGACTGGTTTACGCCGAACATATCGGCCACTTCGCCAATTGAGTAGTACTGGCGTTGAAACAATGTTTCATCGTCGGGGATGTTGACCAGGTCGGCCTCAGCATCCAGGGCTTTTAATGATTTCCGGCCCCGGGTCGATTTTTTGGTGGGCGCAGTTACTGTTTCCGTGATGGCTTTTTCCGTCAATGGTTCTACTACCTCAGCCGTTCCCGGCGTGTCATTCTTTACCTGTTCAGCTTCTGATTTGATCGATTTTATACGAATACCAACAGCTGCCTCATTTTCGGGTGAGGAAGGCGTATCATTGAACTCAAAAGTGATCTGGGAGTAATTGCGGTTGTCCATAATTCAATTGATAACCTGGTGAAAATTCTTTAAGCTATCAAATATCGTGCAGTAAAGATACAAAGGCGTTAAAAGGGCTGTTTTGAGAACTTATCAACGGTATGCCGAATAATGTGGAAAACCTGGTTCTTTATCGCTTAAAAGCCAGGCTGTTGGGGCTTTTCAGCCCTGGAAAAAAGTTCATAAAAAGGGGCCTTAAATGACGGCAAACCCTTTAATTTTTAGTAAATTTGCCAGATTAATTTTTTATAAACTGCAAGAGCATTCCACACGAATCTATGGCTACAGAAACTACGGAAATCCCTATTACTGCCAGTAACGGCTACGGAGCAGATAGCATTCAGGTTTTAGAAGGGTTGGAAGCAGTACGCAAGCGTCCTGCGATGTATATTGGCGACATTGGAGAGAAAGGTCTGCATCACCTGGTATATGAGGTTGTAGATAACTCTATTGACGAAGCCCTGGCAGGTTACTGTAAAAACATTGTGGTTACCATCCATGAAGACAACTCTATTTCTGTTCAGGATGATGGACGCGGTATTCCTACCGGTATTCACCCTAAGGAGAAAAAAAGTGCTTTGGAAGTGGTAATGACCGTACTGCACGCCGGTGGTAAATTCGACAAAAATACCTACAAGGTTTCCGGCGGTTTGCACGGGGTAGGTGTGAGTTGCGTAAACGCATTAAGTACAAAACTGCATGTTACTGTACAGCGTGAAGGAAAGATCTTCGAACAGGAATATCATATTGGTGTACCACAATACCCTGTTCGTGAAATTGGCGCCAGTTCCACAACCGGTACACTCACCCATTTCTGGCCCGATACGACCATTTTTACGGCATCGGTTTATAAAACAGACATTCTGGAAGGCCGTTTGCGCGAACTCGCATACCTGAACCGTGGTATCCGCATTACCCTGAACGATCTGCGCGAAAAAGGGGAAGACGACACAACTTATAGCAAAACATTTTACAGTGAAGGCGGTATTACCGAGTTTGTAGAAATGCTCGATAAGAATGCCGGCCGCACCGCTTTAATTCCCAACATAATTTATGTGGAGGGAAGAGATGAGGTTACCAATGTTGCGGTTGAAGTTGCACTCACCTACAATGATAGTTATAATGAACATATCTATTCGTATGTAAATAATATTAACACTATCGAAGGTGGTACACACGTAGCCGGTTTCCGCAGGGCACTAACCCGCGTATTCAAAGGATATGGCGATCGGCAGAACCTTTTTGAAAAAGCGAAAGTCGAAATTGAAGGGGACGATTTTCGGGAAGGGCTAAGCGCAATCGTGTCGGTGAAAGTGCCCGAGCCGCAGTTTGAAGGACAAACTAAAACAAAGCTCGGTAACAGCGAGGTAAGTGGGGTAGTTGATTCAACAGTGTCTAAAGTACTTGAAGCATTCCTGGAAGAAAATCCCAAGGAAGCTAAAAATATCATCTCTAAAGTTATTCTGGCTGCACAGGCCAGGGCTGCTGCCCGTAAAGCCCGTGAGCTGGTGCAACGTAAATCGGTGTTGACCGGCGGTGGTTTGCCAGGTAAACTGGCCGACTGTAGCGACCGCGATCCTGAACGTTGCGAGCTGTTCCTGGTTGAGGGTGACTCGGCTGGTGGTACTGCCAAACAAGGCCGTGAGCGCAGCTTTCAGGCTATTCTGCCACTTCGGGGTAAGATCCTGAACGTAGAGAAAGCCATGGAACATAAGATCTACGAGAATGAGGAGATCAGGAATATGTACACTGCGTTGGGGGTAACCGTTGGTACGCCTGAAGATCCAAAAGCATTGAACCTGACGAAGCTTCGTTATCACAAGCTCATCATTATGACCGATGCCGACGTGGACGGTAGCCACATTGCCACGCTGATCCTTACTTTCATTTATCGTTACATGAAAGAAATGGTTGAGCAGGGATATGTATACATTGCACAACCACCCCTGTACCTGGTTAAAAAAGGCAAGGAACAGGCATATGCTTGGAACGAAGAACAACGCAAAGCGTTGGTAGAAAGAATTGGCGGTGGGAAAGATGAAAGCGTTACCGTACAACGATACAAAGGTTTGGGTGAAATGAACGCAGAGCAATTGTGGGAAACGACCATGAATCCTCAAAGCCGCACATTGAAAAAAGTAACTATTGAAAGCGCAGCAGAAGCCGATCGCATCTTCAGCATGCTGATGGGTGATGAAGTAGCTCCTCGTCGTGAATTCATAGAAAGTCATGCGAAATATGCACGACTCGACGTATAATACGAATGGTATAATTAGCTAATTCGATAATGTGCTAATGGAAATCATAATTGATTTTTATTAGCACATTCCATTTAATGGGCATTCACTATTCAGGCGATTGTAACTACTATGTAATTATCCGAACTTACCTCGATGTTGATCGGAATTATCACATTTCAATTCGCATCTTAGCACATTATCACATTGGCAAATTGGATTTTCGTATATTTAAACGCTATTTCAATGTTCTGGCTAAGATTTTGTAAGAGAAGTTGCAACTTTTAATTCTACTAACCACATAAATGAACTAATTATGTCTGAAATTACACTCACTGCATACAACGTAAAAACAAAGGAGAAGAATGTGCCTATTCAGGATGCGGTAATTACGAAAACTGCTAAAGGAGCTTATATGGCACAGGGTCATGATGGGAAAGGAAATAAATTAACTACTTTACTGGGCGAAGAAAAAGCCCTGGCTGCTATTAAAGCAGGTGTAGCCAAACAAGGTTGGGAATAATTTATTTATAAAGAAGAAAGTCAGTAAACAGCTTTAACTATTAGAACTGTTTACTGACTTTCGATCTTATAGGCTACTTACTTTTTCCTATATAAAGCTCAGGTGCTCATACTGGCTGCCTAATATTTGTTTGTCATCTGCCTGCAGCCATTTATTCAGGATCGTTGCATATACATTCTTAAAATCTACTTTATATTTCAGATCACCTTCCTGCAGGTCTGCCAGGTCGGGCATTGCATTCAACACACCTTTTTGCTGTAAGCCACCACTTATTAAGAACATATTGTTTGCCGTACCATGATCAGTGCCTCCGCTGGCATTTTGCGATACGCGGCGGCCGAATTCAGAAAAGCTCATCAGCAACACATCCTGGAAGCGGTTATTACTCTTGAGGTCTTTTACAAAGGCGGTAATGGCGGCATTCATTTCGGTGAACAATCTTTTTTGTTGTCCTTCCTGCGCCACATGCGTATCAAAACTACCCAACGATAAATAATATACTTTGGTGTTGATATCTGAAAAGATGAGGCTGGCAATCGTTTTCAGACTGTTTCCGATCTCTGTTTTAGGATATTCTGTATTGCTTGGGTGAATACGGCTTTGTTTAAAAATATAATCCGCACTGCTTACGGTTTCGGCCATTGTTTTATATAGATAATCAACCGGTTTTTCTTCTCCATGTGAACCATGGCTGGCAGCTACTTCCTTGAAATATTTTTCGTTCGATGAATTGAACAACCGCTTCGGGTCTTTCATGGCAAGGCCTTTTACGTGTTCTCCTTTCATGGCCAGGCTTAACACATCATCTATTTCCAATGCCTGGGTCGGTTTATCACAGCCTGCACATTGGGCATCGAGATAGCGGCCTACCCAGCCGGTATAAATATACTCATTGCTTTTGCTGGCGCTGTGCCAGATATCCATACTTCTGAAATGTGATCTGTCCGGATTCGGATACCCCACACTGTTCATTATGCCCAGGCTACCGTCGTTATACAGGTCTTTCAGGCCGGTTAATGCGGGGTGTAACCCTACTTCATCCGTTAATAACAATGCCTGATCTTTTGGGATGCCCAACCGCGGGCGCGATTTATAGTATATATCGTTGCGCACCGGTATCACGGTATTCAATCCGTCATTACCACCGCTTAATTGTAATACCACCAGCACTTTGTTGCCAGGTGGTACAAAAGCTGGTTTTTCAAATGCTTTTAAGAATTTAGGCAGCATCATAGATGCTGTTGCCAGCGAACCTATTTGTAAAAAGTCTTTTCTTTTTAGTAGCATACATTAATTTCTTGCGTGAGATGGAGATTTTTTAGTGGCTGAACGCTTAACTTTACTAAAGCTTTCCACAGACGAGCAAAATGCAAATGCATTTGCGTTAAGCGTTCCACATTTAGCATAATTGATATTCCGGTGAGCTCATCAATTGAATGGTAGCGGTCTTAATATAGTTTTCACGGCTCGATGCATCGATATATTTGTTCAGTATTTTTTCATCGACCGCTGTTCCGCCCTGGATCAAAAAACCAGTGATAGCCGCCAGCAATTTTTCACGGGGTACTTTCTCAAATTTTTTCAGGTAGGTTTCCCAGTCAACCGCAGCCGAAATAAACTGTCCGCCTTTTCTGCCTATTTTCATTTTGCCCATGTCTTTCATGCCCATCATCTGGTCGTCGTCATCTTTCGGGGTGAGCGCAACCTCATCGTTATCGACGATCAGTTGCGGAATGCGCAGGCGGAACATAAGCGAAGAACTGTCGATCCAGTTTTTGCCACCCGGCCAGCCTGCTACGTTGGGTGGATAAAACAGCACCTGGCCGAGCAAGCGCTGTATTAACAGTTGCACCTGTTCATTTTCAAGCTGCATTGGCAGGGCGCGGCGGATGCCGACGAGCAGTTCTACAGGCGATTTGATGCGGCAACCGATATTTTTGGCATCATAGAACCAGTCGCTGGTAAAAATATCTTTCATTAATGCCTTGATATCATAGCCGCTTTGATAAAAGCGACCGGCAAGCCAGGTTATATGTGCTTCATCGGGTATATCGTTTACATAGAAACGGTATATTTTACGGGCAATATAGTTAGCTGTTTGTTTCTGTTCGAGTAAAATATTCAATACATCGTCACCATTTAAGTTCCCAGATCTTCCCAGCACCGTTTTGTGTCCATCATCGTGCTGGTTTTTTCTAAAAATAAATTCCCCGCTCAGGTTGGCGCTCCAGCCGGTAAACGCCCGGGCGGCTTCTTTTACATCGTTTTCCGTATAATTACCCCGCCCCATCGTAAATAACTCCATCACCTCGCGGGCAAAGTTTTCATTCGGGTGCCCTTTCCTGTTTTGATTATTGTTGAGAAAGTTGAGCATGGCAGCGCTTTTGCTCACTTCACGCAGCAGATCGCCAAAATTTCCCAATGCATTTTGGCGGATGATGTCGAGTAACTGTTGTTGATACAGGATATTGATATTGCGGCTGGCAAAATGGCCATGCCAGAACAGGGCCATCTTCTCGCGTAGTTGTTGTTCGCTGTTCACCATCAGGTTCAGCCAGGTGATATTCAGGCTTTTCAGGTCCTCCCGGGATTGCTGGCGCAGCTTTCTGCGTTGGTTCTCATCAGGATTTCGGTTGGCTCTGCCCGCTTCCTGAATGCCCATAACCAGTCCTTTAATAGCATTGTCGGCCACATCGATCATGGCCGGACTTTTAGCTGATGCCTTGAACAGTGCGTTAATGTAGGATTTCTGTGAGGTGGTTGCCAGCTCGTGAAATGCAGAGGCCATTGGCCCAAAGCCGGCACGCCATAGCAGGTGTTGATTTTTTAACTGGGGTGTGACAATCATTATGGGGCGTTTTGCCCTGTGACTGCCCCTGTGGCTAAAAGTTTAACGATCTGTTTTAAATTAATGTAGTCCTGATGAGAAAATTTATACAAGGTGCTTTTCAGCGATGAGGCTTAATCTGCAGAACAAAATCTTTGCGGGTTTTTGCATGCGGGGGAGATGCGGGTTTGATCGCATAATGTTTTAGTTAATATGTAGCTCTCGAGATCCTAAAAGGAAGTGCACAGTTCTGTACACTTCCTTTAGCAAAGATTTATGTTATGTATAATTAAAGGTGTAACCAATCTAATGATATTAGTTGATCGTACCTGCACCAAAATAACTATGAAGCACAGCCGGTAGTTGAATGCCGGCTTCGGTTTGATGGTTCTCCAGCAAACAGGCGACTATTCTTGGTAAGGCCAGTGAGCTGCCATTCAGCGAGTGCACCAACTGGTTTTTCCCACTGGCATCTTTGAACCGTATTTTCATCCGGTTGGTTTGGTAGGCCTCAAAGTTCGATACAGAGCTTACTTCCAGCCATTTTTGTTGTGCTGCGCTGTACACTTCAAAATCGTAAGTAAGGGCAGATGCGAAGCCCATATCGCCACCGCACAATTTCAAAATGCGGTAAGGGAGGTTAAGGGTGTTAAGCAGGGTCTCAACATGGTTCACCATTTCTTCCAGCACTTCGTAGCTTTTATCGGGATGTACAATTTGTACGATCTCTACCTTGTCGAACTGGTGCAGGCGGTTCAGCCCGCGAACGTCTTTCCCATAGCTGCCCGCTTCCCGGCGAAAACAGGGCGTATAAGCCGTCATCTTAACCGGCAGGTCGCTTTCTTTCAATAATTCATCGCGATAGATATTGGTTACCGGTACTTCGGCAGTAGGTATCAGGTAAAAGTTGTCTTCGGTAACAAAATACATTTGACCTTCTTTATCGGGCAGCTGACCAGTACCAAAAGCAGACGCTTCATTTACCATATGGGGCGGCATAAATTCAGTGTAGCCGGCATTGGTATTATAATCTAAAAAATACTGGATCAATGCCCGTTGCAGTTTGGCGCCTTTGCCGATATATACGGGGAAACCGCTGCCGGTAATTTTATTGCCCAGCTCAAAATCGATCAGGTTGTATTTTTTTGTCAGGTCCCAATGTGGAACTGCACCGGCATGCAGGGTAGGTATTTTGCCCCCCTCGCGGATGGTAATATTGTCTTCCGGGGTTTTACCGGCCGGTACTTTATCAGATGGCAGGTTGGGCAGTTTTACGATCTGTTCCTGCAGCTTTTTC
The DNA here is from genome assembly GCF_017356035.1 of Longitalea luteola. GTDB lineage: Bacteria > Bacteroidota > Bacteroidia > Chitinophagales > Chitinophagaceae > Niastella > Niastella luteola. The sequence goes on from NZ_JAFIQX010000003.1 coordinate 109,627, forward strand.
TCGGTTTCTGCCAGCTGATCGGCGATCGGCTGCAAAGTTGTTTTTAAAGTGGCCACCTGCTGTTTTTGCGTTTCAGCAGCTTCTTTTTGTCCTTTGGCCATCAATTGCCCGATTTCTTTGGATGCGGCATTTATTTTCGACTGGGTTGTATCAAATTCAAGCTGCAACTTTTTCCGGTTATCATCCAGGGAAATGATCTCATCTACCAAAGCAAGATCCCCGAAATTCTTTATAGCCAGTCTTTCCTTTACCAGCGCCGTGTTTTGTCTAATAAATGCGATCTGTAACATGTAAAAATCAGGTTTGCGGCAAAGGTAAGGCTAATTCGATAATGTGATAATTTGATAATTCGATAAGGGAATACGGCTCACGACGTGAAGGCTGACCGTTCCCTGGCTTACTGTTTACAGATCATACCAATAACAGCGCTTCCTGGACGGAAGCATTATCACATCATCAAATTATCAAATTATCACATTAACTTTGGTCTATGCAGGCAAATGACGATTTACAAACCCGGTGGTGGAAACTGGAGGAAAAACTGATGGAGCGGTTTGGCAAAAAACCAGACATGGAAACCATTTTGTTTTTAATAGGCATACAGGAATTTGGCGACATCAAGGCCAGGTTTACCAAAGAACAGAAGCAGGACCTGATGCATGTGGCTACCTGTAGTTTACTGGCGCAAAGCGGCTACTATGAAATGGAACGGGTAGATGAAGAAGGCTGGCCTCATTTCAGGCAGTTGAAAGCTTTGCCCGTAATGTCGCTTCCCGAACAGGAGAATTTTTTAAAAGACCATATTCTTTTGTATTTTGATCAGCAGGAATTCTAAAACCAATTTGATAATTTGAAAATATGATAATTTGATATACCTCATCGCGGCTATTCTGTGGTTCATTATCAAATTATCACATCATCACATTTGTCTGATATTATCTTATAACTATGAATAAGCTGTTCTTACTGGTTATCGCCGTACTTATTGTATCCGCTTCTTTTTCGCAGCTCAAAAAAAGCGACCTCAACAAAGATGTTGAGTTAGTGACCTCAAAAGGCACCATGGTCATTCGCTTATCAGATTCTACCCCCAGGCATCGCGACAATTTCATAAAACTCGTTAATCAACATTTCTACGACGGTCTTTTATTTCATCGCGTCATGAACGAGTTTATGGTACAGGCCGGTGATCCCAAAAGTAAAACAGCCAAACCTGGGGAAGCGTTAGGCGGCGGCAACCCCGGCTATAATGTTCCTGCAGAGATCAGGCCCGACCTGTTATTCCATAAAAAAGGCGCATTGGCAGCGGCCCGCACAGGCGACGAGATCAATCCGGCAAGGGAAAGTAATGGCAGCCAGTTTTACCTGGTGCACGGCCGTGTGTACACCGAGGAGGACCTGAACCAGGTAGAAGCCAGGCTCAATGGTTACAAGATCCCGGCAGCGCACAGAGAAGTATACAAAAGCGTTGGCGGCACCCCCTCCCTCGATACAAAATATACGGTTTTCGGGGAAGTTATAAAAGGCGTATCCGTTATAGACAGTATCGCTGCCGTGCCTACCGGCGAACGTAACCGCCCGGTAGAGGATGTACGCATCATTAAGGCCACCCTTATTAAAAGGCAATAATGTTGGAAATACGGTAAGTTGACAAGTTGATCAGTTAACTTGATAACTGGTTAACTTATTAAACTTAAATTTCTTAATCTTGCAGCTCTAAATTTCAAAACATGAATTTTCCGGATAATCTTCGCTACACCAAGGATCATGAATGGATAAAACTGGAAGGCAATATCGCTACCATTGGTATTACTGATTTTGCCCAGCGTGAACTGGGTGATATTGTGTATGTAGAAATTGAAACAGTTGGCAAAACCCTGATGGCGGAAGCTGTATTTGGTACGGTAGAAGCTGTTAAAACAGTTTCTGACCTGTATCTGCCTGTTGCCGGCACCATTAATGAAGTTAACCCTGCCCTGGCTGATTCACCCGAGGTGGTTAATACCGATCCATATGGCGAAGGCTGGATGGTTAAAATGACTGTAAATAACCCGGACGAAGTAAAGGCATTGATGGATGCCGCAGCTTACACAAACCTGGTGGGTGCCTAAAAATAAAAAAATCCGGTGCTAATGTTATTGCGTAAATTGAAAGTGGTTTAAGACCACTTTTTTTGTAACACCACGTTCCGGGCAAACACATTGGGAATAACACTGACATATACCGAACAGGAGTTGGTGTCCCTGTTGCGTAACAGGGATAATAAGGCCTTTGCCTATTTATACGATAATTATGCATCGGCTTTATACAGTATTATTCTGCAGATTGTAAATGATGCTGAGCTGGCCAACGATGTACTACAGGACGTGTTTGTAAATATCTGGCGCCGGATAGAACAATATGATACGGGAAAGGGACGGTTGTTCACCTGGATGATGAATATCGCCCGGAACGCCTCCATCGATACCCTGCGGTCGCGCAGCTATCAGAACAGCCGTAAAAACCAATCGATACAGGAAAACGTAGATACGTTAGCGGCCACAGATGTATTACAACCTGGTGTTGACAGCATCGGGTTGCGCAAGGTGCTGGAAAGACTAAGGGATGAACAACGTACATTGATAGAACTGGCTTATTTTAAAGGTTATACGCACGAGGAGATCGCGGAGCTGGAAAAGATCCCGCTGGGGACGGTGAAGACGCGTATCCGGAATGCTTTGATCCAATTACGTGCATTATTAAGGTGAATATACAGGAATACATATCGAGTGGCATAGTGGAAAGCTATGTGCTGGGGCTCGCTGATGAAGCAGAACGGGTTGAGTTTGAGCAAATGTGCACCCGTTATGCCGAAATACGTGCGGCCCGGGATGCATTCGAGCTTTCCCTCGAACAGCATGCAATGGCAGCAGCTGTAGCACCGCCCACGCAGCTGCGTGAGACCATTCTGCAGCAATTTACCACAGAACCGGCTGTGAGTATCAATCCAGGTGCACCTGTTGTTCAACTGCGTCCCATCAGACGGTCAACCGCTTCCATGGCCATGCGGTATGTGGCGGCAGCAGCCATCATATTACTGGCAGGCAGTGCTATTCTGAATATCTATTACTTCAACAAATACCGGGAATATAGCCGGCGCTATGACCAGCTGGTGGCCCAGCAGGCCGAGCTGGCGCTGAACAACAAAGCCATGCAAACGCGCATGGGCGGCTATGAACGCACCATTGCGGGTTTAACCAATCCCAATATGGCCAAGATCTATATGGATGCCAGCGCGGTACCTGCCGGCAGTCCGGCGCCGGGCAGCCAGGCCACCGTTTTATGGGATACCCGCACGAAAGATGTGTACCTGATGGTAAATAACCTGCCGGAGCCTGAAGCCGGAAAACAATACCAGTTGTGGGCAATTGTCGACAATCAGCCTGTTGATGCCGGCATGCTTGAAATGGACAAAGGCCGCATGATGGTGAAAATGAAAAACATTCCCCGGGCCCAGCTGTTTGCCATTACTCTGGAGCAGGAGGGGGGAAGCCCCACGCCTAAAGGGCCTATGTATGTAATGGGTAAAGTGTAGCGGTGCGCTTTCTAAACTTAAACCCTTCAACCTTGTAACCTGTAACCTGCAGCATGTAAATTTTTTTGCCTTATCTTCCCGCCATATATGATGCGTCTTGTTAAAAAGCTTTGTACCTGGAAGCTCGTTCCTTTTGCCTGGACCGCCTTAACAATTTTTTTACTGTGCCTGCCGGGCTCTGCCATTCCCAGTGCCGGTGTTCTCTCAACAGAAGGTATTGATAAAGTTGTGCATGCCATTTTATTCGGTGGTATTGTATTGCTATGGGCATTCAACCTGTATTTTCGTCGCGATCAAAAATCAAAATGGCAGCAGATTATTGTGTTGCTGACACTTTTTAGTGTAGGATTGGGGATTGGGTTAGAATTTCTACAAAGGGACTATATTCCTAACCGTAGCTTCGACGGTATAGATATCATTGCTGATTCAGCAGGTGCTGTGATAGCGGCTGTATATCATTTATTTATTCGGGTAAAGTAAGAATTGGAGGCTTGTAAGTCAGTTAGTTATAGGCAAAAAAATAGCCCCTGTAGAAACAGGGGCCGTAACCAAAACTAACTGCTTATGAGAAAATTGACTGCTTTGTGTGAGTCGTTAAAAAAGAACTTTATTATATAACGCAAATCCAGTGCCATTAGTATAGAGAAGCCCGTTAAAGTAGAATTAAAACACCCGGGCTAATCTGGCAAAGAACTAAGCGTTGAAATTTCTAATGCAAAGGAACTACGTATTTATTGAATTTCATCAACCTGCTGTGACTTTTTGTAAAACGTTAACATTCGCGTGTTTTTGGGTATTGTGAAATGCATGCATAACACGTAAATCTCCTATTGTAAAACCGAACGAACGTTAATTGCACACATGTATAACTCTTTCAGTTCAACTTCGGTAACAGACACCGTTATAACGGCGATTGATATACTAATGAATTAATTGAAAATTAATGCAACCTTCTTAAGGTTAATTGCATCCGTGGGTTTAGCGGTTGCTGTGGAACCATGTGGAATCATGTGAAACGCTGTGCTGTCCTGCGTTCCGTATTTACCATAAACCACGTGTCAATCTTCCATACATTATGAAGTGACATTTTTTTAATATCGGGCACTGTATCGGGGCAACAAAAAAACGCCCCGTTGTGCGGAGCGTTTTTAATAATATGTACCAGGTATGATTAATTCTGTTTAGCTAACTTTTCAGCATTTTCAGCAAATTGTAATGCATCGATGAACTCCTGCACATTGCCATTCATTACCTCATCTAAATTATAAACGGTAAGGCCAATACGATGATCGGTAATGCGTCCTTGTGGGTAGTTGTAGGTTCTGATCTTTGCGCTGCGGTCACCGGTACTTACCAGGCTTTTTCGGTGCCTTGATATTTCTTCTTCCTGTTTGCGTACCTGTTCTTCATACAGTTTTGTACGCAACATTTGCATGGCTTTTTCCCGGTTGCCTAACTGGGTACGCTCGGTTTGACACATAACCACCGTACCGGTTGGAAGGTGCGTTAAAATAACTTTGGTTTCCACCTTGTTTACGTTCTGACCACCGGCGCCACCGCTTCGGGCCGTTTCCATTTTCACGTCACTTTCTTTCACTTCCACATCCACTTCCTCGGCTTCGGGCATTACTGCCACAGTAGCGGCTGAGGTATGTACCCGGCCCGATGTTTCAGTATCGGGGACCCGCTGTACGCGGTGTACCCCACTTTCAAACTTCATGGTGCCATATACGTCTTCGCCAATTATTTCGAGCTGAACTTCCTTATAGCCACCTACCGTTCCTTCCGATTCACTCAATATAGCTGTTTTCCAGCCTTTCTTTTCACAGAAACGCAGGTACATGCGCAGCAGATCACCGGCAAACAGGCTGGCTTCATCGCCACCGGTTCCGGCCCGGATTTCCAGGATGGCGTTTTTCTCATCCTGCGGATCCTTGGGAATCAGCAACTGGCGAATGCTGGCCTCCAGCTTCTCCTTGTTCTCTTCCAGGGTGGGCAGTTCTTCCTTGGCCAGTTCCCGTAATTCAGCATCTTCCCCGTTCAGGGCTTCCTTATACACTTCCAGGTCGCCCAACACCTTTTTATATTCCTCATAGGCCTTTACGATCTTTTCCAGGCTACGGTACTCTTTGCTCATAGCACTGAATTTCCTGTTGTTGCCCACAATTTCAGGGTTGGTCAATGCTACCCCCAGGTCCTCAAACTTTGCTTTTATGGCTTCCAGCTTGTCTAACATAGATTTGACTTAATTTTGAACGGTCCAAAACCGGAAAGAGATATGCCCCCGGTTCGTCCGTTTGCCAGGGGTACCGCAGCACACCCTGACGTTCTGGCGATTTCATCCGTGGCTTCCTTTTTCCGGATGTCATTAAAACCTGCAAAGTTAATTGTTTCAGCGCTTACATGAATTACAGAAAGTTCCAGGCCGATCATTTATTTACTGGTTTTGAATGGTTATCAAACGATTCGGTTTTGATTACCGGTGCCGATGGGAAAATAATCGACATAGTGCCTGCCGCCGATGCAGGGGAGGGCATTGCCCGCTTTAGCGGCATCCTAAGTCCGGGTTTCATAAACTGCCACTGCCACCTGGAACTGAGCCACCTGAAAGGCGTTATTCCTGAGAACACCGGCATGGTTGATTTTTTGGTGCGGGTTATTCAGCAACGCGGATTTGACGAATCCATCATTAAAGAGGCTATTGCCCAGGGGGAGGACAGCATGCTGCAGAACGGCATAGTGGCGGTAGGGGATATATGCAATACAGCTTATACAATTGACCAGAAAAAAAGAGGCCGCCTGTTGTATCATAATTTCATTGAGACCATGGGTTTTATTGAAAGCACGGCAATGCAGCGGTTCGAAGCCTCCAGGGCTATTTACGACCAGTTTGCCCGCCTCTACAGAACACCGGCAGCTTCCAATTCCATCGTGCCACACGCCCCTTATTCCGTTTCAGCAGCATTATTTCAGCTGATCACGCGCTTTCCGGGCAACAACCTGCTAACCATTCACAACCAGGAAAGCGTTGCTGAAAGAGAGTTTATCGAAAAAGGCACCGGCGATCTTCACCGGTTATACAAGGCGCTGAATATAGACATCTCCTTTTATAAGCCAGGTTCCACAGGCAGCCTGGGAGCTTATCTTTCGCATTTTTTGCCCAATCAATCGCTGATCCTGGTGCACAATACAAACACCAATGAAAGCGACCTCAAATATATCGCCCAAAGCCCTGCGCCGGCGGGGTCGTTCGGGAAGGCATTGCACTTTGCCAGTTTGTTCTTCTGTCTCTGTCCCAATGCGAATGCATATATCGGCAATCCTTTACCGGATATTGACCTGTTACGGCAATACAAAGCGGCTCTTGTAATTGGAACTGATAGCCTGGCATCGAATCACCAGTTAAGTGTGCTGGCTGAACTGCAAACCATTAACCGGCATTTTCCGCATATTGCCATCAGCGAACTGTTGCAATGGGCTACACTGAATGGCGCCCGCGCCCTGCAGCTGGATGATGTTGTGGGAAGTTTTGAGCAGGGAAAAAAACCGGGGGTGCTTGTTGTAAGTGAGGAGCTGTCTACTGTTGAAAGATTGATATGAAATGGTGAGTGGTGAATGGTCAATGGTGAATGGTCAATGATGAATGGTCAATGGTGAATGGTCAATTTTTTCTCAAAAGCGTGTATTTCATTATCACATTATCACATTGTCAAATTATCACATTAACCCAGCACCTCCTGCAGAACCGGCAACGTTTTCATCAACCCAAAGTCCTGGATGTGCAGGGCATAATACATTTGGTAGGCATGTAGAAGTGTGCGGCGGGTTTCCTGGTTTAATTTTATCTGCGTCAGCTCGTCCGGCTGCATCACTTTCAGTAATTGGGAAGTGATATAGCTGTAAGGATAGGATAAGAAATGGGGATGAACCGGGTGCTCATGTACGAATTCACCTTCCTGCAGATCGAAGAAAGGTGTTTCTTCCGTGTACCGGTCGGTAAAGCGGAAACCATAGAACGAAGCCAGGTGCAGGGCGAAGTACAAGGGGAAATTGCCCACCACCTGTTCATCCGCTTTATCGAGATGCATAAACGCATCTTCTGCGAAATAAAAAAGCTCCGGATTGGATTCGGGTTGTTTCAATGTTTTTGACAACAGCTCAACCATGAACAACGCTACCGAATTCTTAACCACATCGAAAAAGATATGCTGGTATAAATAGCTCCATTTGAACTCGCGCAGGCGTTGCAGGTGGTGCAGGTCATTATGATAAGCTACCAGCTCCAGGATGGCGCCTGGCTGAAACAGGTTGGCTTTACCGCTTCCTTTTTTTGAAGAAGTTCTAACGCCGTTCACTATGTACGACTGTATGCCAAACAGCTCTGTGAAAATGCTGACGATCACGCTGGTTTCGCCATATTTCACTGTTCGTAATACAATGCCTTTTGTTAAATGGAGCGTCATTTTTGTACAAATACAATTTTGGTAACCAGTTTTTGTTGGTGATCTTCATCGCTGACCAACACCAGGTAAATACCGGTTGAAATGCTGCGGCCTTTATAATCTTTTCCATTCCATATGGCCTGACTGCCCAATGCCCTGGTTTGATACACCAGGCGCCCATCCATTTCAGTGATCTTTACGATCGCATTATTCGCCACGCCCCTGATGGCAATAGTACCACTGTAGCCGGGCGGAACGGGGTTGGGAAAAACCAATACGTCAGCATGGGTTTCCGTTGGTTCGGTAGCCGTGCTGCGAAACGAACAAATGCCTTTGGCGGTGGCGAAGAATATTTCACCGGTTTTGCCATCAATGGCCATTTCTCTTACATCATTGCTTAGGAGCGGACTGTTGCTTTCCGTAAAACGGTACAGTATCTTTTCACCATCGGCACTGATGAGCCAAACACCGTTCTGAGTGCCCACCCATTTGCGATCGGCGCCATCTACTGCAATGGTCTGCACCTGTTCATCACTGAATAAATATCCGGCAAAATTATCCTTCTGTACAATGGGAAGTACGGCCTCACATCCGTGGTTGGTGAATACCTGTTGTGTGCATTGTATAATGCCAATACCTTTCCTGGTACCAACCCAGATAAAGTTGTTTTTGTCTTTGGCAATACACCGTACATCGTTATCGGGCAGGTTGCCATTGCCTTTTCCACTGCGGTATAATTTCCATTGATCATCGCCGGGGTTATCGATCGATTGGCCATGATTAAAACAAACCAATCCATTGTTCCTGGGCAGGATCATCCATTTCTGGTTGTTATCATCAATTACGATCTGTGAAACGGCCTGTTCTGGCAGTGCAAAAGGAATAATAAAAGACCGCCAGGAACCATCCGGTTTTTTAACATGTACCGGGTTGAGGCTGCCGTAGTTGGCAATCCATAAGTTATGATCAGCATCCATGGCAAGGCCGCTTACCCGATAGCTTGCTGCATTGAAATACGCAGGTTGAATAACCGAGTTCTGTTTGAAGATGGAAATGGTATTGTCTTTTTTAATGTTCACCAATCCACCACCAAAAGAGCCGGCCCATACACTTTCAGTAGCGGGATCAACAGCCACGGTAACCAGGTCGGGGAGCGTATCCAGTATAGAAAAACGCGCACCGTTAAAATAGCTCCAGCTATTATCACTTAAAGCATACAAGCCATTTTTATTATTGCCCGGTTCCCAGGTGGAGGTAACATTTCCCGCTGCTACCCAAAGCGTACTGTTGGCTGCCTGCATTTTCCCGGTAGCAATGGAGTAAGGTGCATCGGGTAATAACCGGTTGAAGCCGGAACCGTTAAAATTTGAGAGCCCTGCAATGGTATCAGCGATCCAGTATTCGTTCTGAAAATAGATCGCCTGCCGCGGTGATCTTATCAATTGTGCATTCTGGATCGATTGCTCAAATGCGCCTGTTGCCGCGAGTACAACCACCCGGCCCGTATTGTTATTGCTTTCGCTCAACAGGATCCTGTTATTGGATACAGTGCAGTTATTGATCGTCCATCCATCGCGATAAAACAAGCTCCAGTTATTGCCAGTTTGTAACCAGAGAGAATCATTTTTTAGAGCTATTACATTGTTTTGCACAGATGCCAGCGAACGTACGCGGCCGGCAGGTAACCCGTTGGCGCCCGATACCAGTTGCCAGTTGCGGAAGTCGGCCAGGTTAGCGCCGTTAACAGGCGCTTTCTTTAAGCCCTCTTCGGTAGCAGCATACAAATAACTGCCGTCACCTGTAATGGCGTTCACTTTTACCTTCGCTCCATTAAGGCCTATAATGTAAGTCTCTTTTATTTCGTATTTATCGAGATTGATCACCACAATGCCCATACCCGTAGCCAGATAGGCCAGTGACTGATGGATGTATACAGCCCGAATAGTTTTATCGCCCGACAGGCCGGCATTCTTCAGCGCATCGATATTAATTACTTTGTTATCAACCAACACATCAATATTGCTGTTGTTATAGCCGATAATTATCCGTTGCCCGTTTGGTTCAGCGGCAACAGCGCTGATGCCCGTTTCAGAAAGTCCATTGGTCCTGCTCCAGCGTTCAATACTGTTATCAGCAGGATCAACCGAGAATAAACTATAAGGGGTAACAGCCCATATGCTGCCGTTGGTACAGGTAACACCGGTTACCTGCTGATAAGGTAAATGATCCCGCCATTGGCCAATTGGCTGCAATTGAGCGGTTGAAGCGAATGGAACGGTGAGCGCCACGCAATAAAAGGCCAGGATACGCTGTAGCATAGTTATCAAAGGTAATTATATGTGGTTGACCTGCCGCTTATTAAAAATATGTTGCACCTGATACTAAACCATAAGTAAAAAACGTACTAGAGAGCTGAAAAAGAGAAATAATATTACGAAAATATAATTTCCTAATTCATTGGCATTAAAACTTTGTTAGACGCTTTCTATAGCGGCAAATAAACTTCCTTAATCCTGCTAAATTGAGTTTCTTTGCGGCCAGGAATCAAGGTAGATGCGCCAGAGCATTGGGCTTTGGAGCTTTTATAGTGATTTGGTATTTGTTATTTGAGATTTAATATTCGATATATCTTATGTGGGAAAAAATCGCCCGGTTCATTTTACGGTCTCGCTGGACACTGTTGATCATCTTACTGGCCCTTACCGGTGTAATGGGCTATCACGCATCGAAAGTACAGATGAGCTATGAATTTGCAAGAGCTATTCCAACCGATAATCCCAAATATCAGGCCTATCAGGCATTCCGCAGCCAGTTCGGTGAAGATGGTAATCTGATGGCCATAGGCGTTACGACACCCGATCTGTTCAAGGCTGAAGTATTTAATGATTATGCCGCCCTGGCCAAACAGATAAGAGGAGTCACAGCAGTAGAAGATGTATTGAGCGTACCTGCCGCTACCAACCTCGTGAAAGATTTCGCCAATGAAAAGCTGAATGCAGTGCCGGTCTTTGCCAGCCGGCCCCTCACTCAACCGGAGCTGGATAGCATGACTGCTGTTTTCTTCAGTCTGCCTTTTTACAAAGGCTTGTTATATAATCCGGCTACCAATACCTACATGATGGGTATCCGCATCAATAAAGAAGTATTGAATTCGAAACGCAGAAATGATGTAGTGGCGAAAATTGTGGAAACAGCCGATGCTTTCGGGCGTAAGCACAATATCGAAATGCATTACAGCGGACTGCCCCTGATACGCACCAACCTGGCTACCAAGGTAGCTGCCGAGATGCAATGGTTCCTGTTAGGCTCAATTATTTTGTCGGCCATTATCTTACTGGCCTTCTTCCGCAGCTTCAGCGCTACTGCCATTTCGCTGGCCGTTGTAATTATCGGCGTGATCTGGTGTATGGGTACCATTGAATGGATGGGCTACAAAATTACCCTGCTTACGGGTGTAATTCCTCCGCTGATCGTTGTGATCGGAATTCCCAACTGTATTTACTTCCTCAACAAATATCACACAGCTTATAACGATGTCAATGGGCAGGTGTTTGCCGGTACCAGCAGAAAGCGGATTGCATTAACCGCTATGATCAGCCGCATGGGTGTAGTAACACTCTTCTGTAATATTGCGGCGGCCATCGGTTTTGCAGTGTTTGGCCTTACCAAAAGTGAAGTGCTGAAAGAATTCGGGATAGTAGCAGGTATCAACATCATGGCCCTGTTCTTTATCTCGATCATGTTCATTCCGGCCGTGTTGAGCTTTTTACCTGATCCCAAGAAAAGACATACCCGTTACCTGGAAAATAAATGGCTGCTCGCTATTTTGGATAACCTCGAACGCTGGTCGTTGCATCATCAAAAGCTGATTTACGGAATAACAGCCGTGATACTGGTAGCATCGGTGGCCGGCATGTTCAAATTGAAATCAGTTGGTTTTATTGTAGATGATCTGCCAAAGACGGATAAGATCTATAAAGACCTGAAATATTTCGAAGCGAATTTCCGCGGTGTAATGCCACTGGAAATAGTGGTGGATACCAAACAAAAGCAGGGACTACGCCGTAATCCGGTGCAAACCTTTGCCCGCATCGATTCCCTGTCGCAGTTTATTGCCGCACAACCTGAAATGGCCCGGCCGCTCTCGATCGTAGAGGGGTTGAAATTCGCCCGCCAGGCTTATTACAACGGCGATAGCAGCAATTACCAGGTGCCCAATGAAGGCGATCTTCTCTTTTTGTCGCAATACCTCAGCGCAAAAGCATCAACAGACAGCAATGGTAAACAAAACAACTTTACACGCATTGTAAGCTCTTTTATGGATAGCAACCGCCGGCTGGCGCGTATCAGTGTTAATATGGCCGATGTAGGCAGCAAACGCCTGCCCGAACTTATCAGCACTATTGAAGACCGCAGCCGCCAGTTGTTCGATACTTCCAGATACCATGTTGAATTCACCGGCACCAGCGTTACCTTCCTTGAAGGCAGTGCATTCATTATAAACGGACTGAAGGAAAGTATTATGTGGGCCTTCCTGCTGATCGCCCTTTGTATGTTATACCTGTTCAGGTCATTTAAGATCCTGATATGTTCGCTCATACCGAATATTATTCCGCTTATTATCACGGCTGGTGTTATGGGCTGGACGGGTGTACCCATAAAACCATCAACCGTACTCGTGTTTTCAGTGGCTTTAGGCATCGCAATAGATATAACCATCAGGTTCCTCGTAAATTATAAACAGGAACTTTCCTTAAATAGTAAAAAGACCTCACATGAACTGGTAATCGATACCATTCATAAAACAGGTATTAGTATCATTTATACCTCATTGACCCTCATTGCGGGTTTTGTAATATTCTGCTTTAGCGGCTTCGGCGGTACACAGGCGTTAGGTTGGCTTACTTCGCTTACCCTCGTGCTGGCAACGTTAACGAACCTCATCTTTTTACCGGCATTGTTGCTCACGATGATAAAAAAATAGCAGCGTACGGTAAAAAAATCAAGTTATCGTGTGTGCTTTTAGTTATATTTGATTACTTGACAAGTTGGCCGCCCAGCCTGACAAGTTGAACTAACTAACTAAAAATTCACACATGAGAAAATTACTATTACTGCTATTTGCAGTAGGCGTAAGCACGTGCCTATTGCAAGCCCAAACCCGCACCATTAAGGGAAAGGTCACAAGCTCCGATGGAAGTCCAATCCCCAACGTTTCGATCATCATCAAAGGAACAGCTTACGGAACCACTACCGATTTCGATGGCAACTACACAATGAGCGTACCAGCCGGTTCCAGGATACTGAAATTTACAGCAGTTGGCATGAGTGAGTTAGAGATCAGCATTGGCGACAAAGGCGTCATTAATGCACAGTTGGAATCAGCCGACAAGAACCTGGCCGAAGTGGTGGTGGTTGGTTATGGAACACAAAAAAGAAGAGAAGCAACGGGCAATCTTTCAACCGTGAAAGGGGTTGCTGTTGCCGATAAACCCATTCAAAGTTTTGAAGCCGCATTGGGCGGCCGCGCCCCGGGCGTTCAAATAACCGTACCGAATGGTATCGTGAACAACCCGCCGGTTTTCCGCATACGCGGTACCAACTCTATTTCCTTAAGTTCATACCCGCTGGTCGTTATTGACGGCGTGCCCACCTTTACCGGCGATTTCAGCGGAACCAGCGCCGGCGGTAATGCCCTGGCCAGCATCAATCCAAGTGATATTGAAAGCATCGACATTGCCAAGGACGCAGCTGCTTCAGCCATTTATGGTAGCCGTGCTGCCAATGGCGTAGTGTTCATCACTACCAAAAAAGGCAAACTTGGCCGTGCCCGCGTATCCTATGATGGCTGGGTGGGCTGGACGAAAGTGCAACGCTTGCCCGAGCTCCTGAATGCCCAGGAATATACCGACTTTAAAAACCAGGGCCTGAAGAATGCCAATACCTATAATGCCAGCACCAATTACTTTGCTTTAACGGAGGGCCCGGATGGCCAGCCCATCGATACCCGTTGGTACGATTACCTGTATCGCACAGGCGTATCGCATAACCATTCAATAAGCGTATCAGGCGCTACCGAAAATACCAATTACTATTTTTCACTCGGTTATACCAATCAACAGGGTATAGTTAAAAGAAATGATTTCAAACGTAAATCGGTTCTCTTTAATATCGATCATAAGGTGAACAAGGTCATTTCAACCGGCGCTAAAATATCATACAGCAATGAAGATAACCTGGCCGCAGCCAGCTCAGGATCGCTGCCGGGCGAAGCATTCAACACCGGCGGTTTCGGCCGAATTGCCCTTATTACCGCACCGAGTATTTCACCTTATAACAATGATGGCACTTATAATACCACCGCCGGCCTTATTGGTGTTATGAATAACAAGCAATCACAAATGGGTTTTTATAATCCTGTAATTACTTTAGACAGGAACCGCAGCAACACAGAAATGAACCATATCCAGGCAAACGGTTATATCCAGGTTAAACCGTTAAGCTGGTTAACATTTCGATCACTGTATGGCATCGACTACCTGTATGCTGATAACCAGATCTACCAGGATCCCACCAGCGGTGAAGGCTATGCCACGATAGGTTTTGCCCAAAGTGTGCTTGGTAAGAACAAACGCAGCGTTTGGACCAACACCCTTTCGATCGATTACGTATTTGGCGACGATCATTCAATTGGCCTGCTGGCCGGTATCGAGGATCAGCGTACTAACAGTGAAGGATATGGGCTTTCGCGTCAGTCCATTTCTGATCCCTATTTCTCAAATATCCAGGGCGGCTTTACGGTGAATAATCCGGTATCATTATCCATTGGGAATAATTACCTGTATTCACAATTCGGCCGGTTCAATTACAATTTTGCCAAAAAATATTACCTGAGCGGTAACCTTCGCCAGGATGAATATTCCGGCCTCGGCTTTAACAAGCGCAAAGGACTGTTCTGGGGCGTATCTGCAGGCTGGGAAATTGCCAAAGAAAATTTCTGGGAAGCAGCCGGTCTCGACAATATCTTCAGCAGCTTCAAACTCCGCGGGAGTTATGGTAAAGTGGGTAATATCAATGGCATCGGTAATTATGAATCTTATAGCACCTATGCGCCCGGTTTATATGGCGGCCTGCCAACCATCGGCTATAACCGGTCAGGCAATCCGGATCTTACCTGGGAAACCAGTAAAAAGACAGACGTAGGATTTAACCTGGGTATTTTACAGGACAGGATCACGGCTGAATTCTCTTATTACAAGAACAATATCGATGGACTCATCCTGGATGTAACCCAGGTTCCGTCGGCAGGTATTCCCAACGCCATCAGGACCAACGTGGGCAGTATGTATAATAAAGGGTTTGAAGTAGGGATCAATGCCAACATTCTTCAGGGTAAAGACTTCACCTGGAACACCTATTTTAACCTGAGCATTAATAAAAATGAAGTGACCGCTTTGGCGCCCGGCCTGCCTTTCATCATTGTAACATCACCGGCCGGCGCATCAACCAATGAAGCGGTAAGTATAACGCAGCCCGGTTACAGCATTGGTACCTTGTACCTGATCCCTACCCGTGGTGTTGATCCTGCTACCGGTAGAAGGATCTTTGTGAATGCAGCTGATAAAGAAGTATATTATGCGCATCCCGGCTCATGGCAATATGCCGATGGCACGGCAGCGCCTGCCATTTCTACTACCGACAGAAGATTACAGCAGAATACAGTTCCTAAACAGATCGGTGGTTTTGAAAATACATTCACCTACAGGAATTTTGAATTAAATGTGCTGTTGACCTATCAATTAGGATTCTATGTATACTACGGAACAGAAGCAGGCCTGAGAGATTATCGTTTCTGGAATAATGAGCGGGCCGTATTGAATGCCTGGACCAAACCGGGCGACATCACCGACATGCCCAGAAATGTGTTTGGTGATAACTATTCCAATGGTTCTGCCGTTCCGCTGGATGTGCACATGCACAAAGGCGATTTCCTGAAACTGCGCAATGTTACCCTCGGCTATAACTTACCGAAATCAATTATCGAAAAGATAAAGATCAGCAGTGCCCGGTTCTATGTAAGCGGACAAAACCTGTACATCTGGACCAAATACCCGGGTCCCGATCCGGAAACTTCTACTAATGGTAATAACCCGGCCAACCAGGGTATCGACAGAAACCAGGTGGCCAATGGCAGAACGGTAACCCTTGGCTTAAAGCTCGGTCTCTAAACTCTTCTGATCTATTAATTGCAAAACACAGGTAAAATGAAACAACTAATCAATAATATAGTTTTTGTTTGCGCTGTATCGCTCGTGGTTACAGCCTGCAAACGCGATGGTCTTATGGAAACCGTACCTACCTCAGATATTCCCGATCTGAGTGTTTATTCTTCCAAAGAACAGGTATTGAACCAGGTAAGATCATTATATAGCAGCTTTAAAAATGGTCAGTTCCACGGCGGCCGGTATCTTATCTATAATGATATCCGCTCAGAAGAATTTTTGAATGAAAAGACCAATGGCGTTACCGGCCTGCAAACCTGGAATCATACCCTCACCAATACCGTGGCTGAAGTGAATGGCTTGTGGGCGCAGGGTTACCTGGCCATCAATAACTGTAACGTTTTTTTGGACGGCATGGCAGAAAAAGGATCAGCAGTCGTGGGCGATTCATTATCTAAAAATTATCTCGGTGAAGCCAGGTTGATCCGTGGGTATGCTTACTATTGCCTGCTGCAACTATATGCCCGCCCGTATTGGGATGGCAATGGCAGTAAACCGGGGTTACCTTTACGATTAACAGGAAACAAGCTGCGGGCCGAGTACCAGCTGGAACGCAGTTCTGTAGCCGATATTTATACTCAGATCTTAAGTGATCTCAGCTTTGCGGAAGCCAATCTGCCCCGTAACTACAGTACTGCAGAATTAAATACCACGAGGGTGCACCGCAATACGGCTATTGCCTTAAAAACAAGAGTGTACATGAGTATGCAGAAGTACGCCGATGTGATCACCGAAGCCAACAAGATCGTTACTGCAACTGCACCCTTTACGGCAACAACCGGCGTGGCCAATGCGTTGCAACCCGATGTAACCAAGATATATACTACCTACAATACCACCGAGTCCATCTTTTCATTGCCAATGACTTCCACAACTGGTGATAATCCCGGTTTGCAGAACCAACTGGCCTATTACTATTCACCCGCTTCTTCGCTGGGTGGCGTAGGGAATGGAGAATATTGCCTGAACCCGGCTGGAATTGTGGGAAATACAACCGCGTGGCCGGCTACCGATAAGCGGCGCGACCTGGTGAAAGTAACCGGTACCACCACCAAAAAATATTGGGTAGCGAAGTATGCGGCGCCTTCGCCATATACTGACTACGTTCCGGTGATCAGGTATGCAGAAGTCCTGCTGAACCTCGCTGAAGCGCGCGTGCGGTCTACCAACACCGTAGATGCACAGGCGGTTGCCTTATTGAATGCGGTAAGGAACCGGTCCGACGCCAGCAAAACATTTACCGTTGGCGATTTTGCTTCCGCTGCCGACCTTATCAATGCATTGTTGATTCAACGGCGAATTGAATTCGTAGGCGAAGGGCTTCGCAGTCCCGACCTGCTGCGGCTGGGTCTTCCCATACCTGCCAAAAGCAGTACCTCCTCGTCTGTGCCAACTATTGCACCCACCAACAGGCAATATGTATGGCCGATCTCTTCCACCGAGCTCGACTTGAATAAATTATGTAAAGACAACGAATAAAGCTAAGTGATGACCTGAACTTGAAACGGGTCTTGATAGTAATCTGGGGCTGTCCGATAAAAGGACAGCCTTTTTTTATTTTCTTTGCATATGCGAATAGGCATCGAATTTAGTTTTATTTAAATATGAATGTAAAATCGTCATCTTCACAATAATTACATAAACTAAAAATTATATCTGTAAAGAAAGTGGCTTTTTCTAGATAAGATATAATTGAATTGTTTTAAACAATGCAGCACAATGCACTAAATTATGTCTCTTTTACAAATGCCTTGTAGTCACCAGGCATTACAGTTATATAATATATAAAATAACGCTTCTATGAGAAAATTTCTATGGCTCCTATGTGGGCTATTATTCTTTTCCAGCCAGTTACAGGCCCAATCCCGAACCATTTCCGGAAAGATCACTGATGAGAGCGGTAACCCCGTCCCCAATGCCTCCATTACTTTAAAAGGTACTTCATTGGGTACTACCAGCAAACCCGATGGTACTTATTCACTTACAGTTCCCGATAATGCCACAACAATAGTGATCAGTTCTGTGGGAATGGCCGCGCAGGAATTTGCGTTGGGTTCTTCTTCAACTGTAAACGCCGTACTGAAGTCTCAAACCGGCAGTTTGAGTGAAGTCGTAATTGTCGCTTATGGCACGCAGAAAAAGAAAGACCTAACCGGCGTTGTAGCTACGGTAAAAGCGCCAGATATTGAGAACAGGCCTTTTACCTCGGTAGATAAAATATTGCAGGGCCAGGTGGCCGGTTTGCAATCAGTGGCTGGTAGTGGTCAGCCCGGCGCCAACCAGTCGATCATTATCCGCGGTATGAGCTCTATCACCGCCAGCAACGCTCCTTTGTGGGTAATTGATGGTATAATTGTAAATTCAGGGGAAGCGCACCGCCTGGGAAATAACTCCAACCTGTTGAGTACCCTCAACCCCAACGATATTGAAAGTGTATCTGTATTGAAAGATGCTGCGGCCGGTTCTTTGTATGGCAGCCGTGCAGCCAACGGTGTTATCATTGTGACTACCAAAAGAGGTAGAGCAGGCAAAACCCGCTTCCGCTTCGATACAGAACTGGGGCAAAATGATATAGCCTATGTAAATGATAAATACGAGCCCTTAAACGCGGAGAAGTATTTTGAGATCACCCGTGAAGGCCTTGTGAATGCAGGAACACAACCTGCCGACATGAACAATACGCTGACAGGACTCGGCTACAATAACGGGGTTGACTTTAACTGGTACGATGCGGTGGCAAGAACCGGTAAGCAGCAACAATATAACATAAGCGCTGAAGGCGGTAACGATAAAACCACTTTTTATTTATCCGGTGGTTATTTTGTACAGGAAGGTACTACTATCAATTCCAAACTCGACAGGACAAGTGCAAGCGCCCGTTTCACCCACAAAGCAACAGATAAGTTGACCTTGGGGATTACCATCAACGGCGGATATGTTAATACCCGTGGCCCATTGGCCAGTGGCAACTTTGGTAACCCGGTGCTGGCAGGTTATTTTATGCTGCCTTCCCGCCCTGCTTATAACGACGATGGAACTTACAACCTCACCGCTTCCAGGCTCGGCAACCTGCATAACGTAATTGCGCTTACTGAAATAGACAAACGCACACAGAAAGACGTGGGTTTACGCAGTAACGCTTTTGTGGAATACAATATACTCGAGAACCTGAAATTCAGAACCAGTGTAAGCGGCGACTATAATACGCTGGAGGAAGATCAGTACAATAACCCGCTGCACGGTGATGGTGCGCCTTCTGTGGGCAGGGCTTTCTCTTATTATACCCGTTACTTCAACAGGTTGAGCACAACCACGCTCGATTGGAGCCAGAAACTGTCAAAAGATTATGACCTGCAGTTGAACTTACAGGTAGGTTACGAAGCCCAGAAATCCAGCGGTTATCAGAACTCTGTTCAATCGCAGCTGTTCCCTTCGAACCTGAGTATGAACCTGCCGGCGGTAGGTGCTACACCGGTTACAGCAACTGCCACCCTGAGTGATTATTCATTCCTGTCGCAATTTTCTTCGGCCAATATTAATTTGGAAGACAAATACATTCTGTCGGGAAGTTTCCGCCGGGATGGTTCTTCCCGTTTTGGCGCCAATAACAAGTATGGTAATTTCTGGTCAGTAGGCGCCTCATGGAATGTAGATAAGGAAGCCTTCATTGAGAATATCTCCGCGATAAGCCAGTTGAAATTGCGTGCCTCTTATGGTGTGAATGGTAATGCCGGTATTGGCAACTACGACTGGTATAAGTTATATGGCTATGGTTTCAACTATAACCAAACACCAGGCAGCGCTCCCAGCAATGTAGGCGACAGCAGTCTTACCTGGGAACTGAATAAACCCTTTAACGTAGGTATTGATGTGGGCGTGTTGCAGAACCGCATCCAGTTAAGCGTTGATTATTATGTAAGAAAATCTGAAGACCTGTTGCTGGATGTACCATTATCGCTGACCTCCGGGTTCTCAAAGGTTACCCGCAACGTGGGCTCTATGGAAAACAAAGGGCTTGAGATTGCGCTGCATGCGGTGCCTGTTAAATCAAAGGATTTTGAGTGGGCTGTCGATTTTAATTTTGCTACCAACAAGAACAGGATCACCAGCCTGCCCGGCGGTAATGAGATTGTCATGAACACCTTTTATGTTCTGCGCGAAGGAAGCAGCATACAGTCTTTTTACCTGAGAGAGTATGCAGGTGTAGATCCTGCCAATGGCGATCCGCTTTGGTATGTGGATGGGACCCACCAGACTACCACCAATAGCTATTCTTCGGCCGCCCGCGCTATTGTTGGTTCTGCATTACCCAAATCTTTTGGCTCACTGACCAATACATTCAGGTATAAAGGTTTTACCCTGGATGCACAACTGTATTATAATTTTGGCAACATGATCCAGGATCAGTGGGGTGGCTATTATATGGGCGCCGGCTTTGGTGCTACTTATAATAAAGCAGCCCGCATCTTCGATCGCTGGACGAAGCCCGGCGATGTTACTGATGTACCCAAATACGTTTATGGTGGTAATAAGAACTTCAACAGCTCTTCTACATTTTATTTGAATAAAGGTGATTTTATTCGTTTGCGTAATATCCAGTTAGGATATACGGTTCCGGCATCTATTGCTTCCAAAGCGAAACTGTCGAATGCCTTTGTATATGTGCGTGGCACCAACCTGTTCACCTGGGTGAAGGATGATAACTTACCGTTCGATCCTGAGCAGGGCACCAACAGCCAGGCGAACCTGAATGTATTCATACCTAAAACCATTACGATCGGATTGAGCCTTGGTTTCTAACATTAAAATCTAATTATTACAATTATGAATCTGTTTTCTAAATATAAATTGGTAGGGCTGGCTGTTATCGTTGCCGCCTTTGCTTCGTGTAGCAAGAGTTTTCTTGAATTAACGCCGCCTACATCTGTATCGCCTGAAACTGCATTAAGCACAGAAGCCGATCTGCTGGTTGCCACAAAAGGTATGTATGCCGGATTACGCACGGGGGTAACCATTGGAACTACAAGTTACGCACCCGATGCTTTCGGCAGAACCATTCCGGTGTTAGGAGATGTAATGGCCGATAATGCCTATCAGTCTTCGGTAAATACCAACCGGTATACCCTGTATAATAACTATACATTTCCTGTTACAGACGGCAATGCGTTAGGCATGTGGGCCTCTTTGTACGCGGTGATCCTGAGAGCCAATAACATCATCAATGCGCCGGTAGACGCCAATGCCAACGTAAACCAGTACAAAGGTGAGGCGTATGCGGTCCGTGCCCTTTGCTATTTTACCCTGGTAAGATATTATGCCCGGCCTTATACTGAAGATCCTAATAAACCAGGATTACCCATCATTACAACCTATGATCCTGATTTTAAACCTGAGCGCAGCAAGATTGCTGATGTGTATGCTTTGATCAACAGTGATCTTAACCAGGCTTACACCTTAATGACGCTATTCACCAATTCTTCGCAGTTCAGTAAATATGCTGCCAAAGCATTACAGGCTAAGGTGTATTTAACCATGGGTGATATGGCGAATGCAAGAACTGCCGCGCTGGATGTAATTAACAATGGTCCGTTTAAATTAGTAGGTGCAGCTGATTATGTTGCTTACTGGGCTAACAATGCGATCCGGGAAGACAAATTGGAAACCGTGTTTGAAGTTTCTTCGGATGCGGTTAGCAATCTTGCCTTTGACGCGCTTTCTTACCTGTACAGCCAGGCTGGTAACTATGGCGACTTCCTGGTTGCCAGTGACCTCTACAGTCTGTTCAGTGCAGGTGATGTTAGAAGGACTTTGTATCCAACCGGTGAACGCCCTAAAAACACGCCCGTTGTGTTCATTAACAAATATACCGGCCTGGCTGGCGATCGCAGTGATACCAAAATATTGCGCCTGAGTGAAATGTATCTCATCGCAGCAGAAGCATCAGTTGGTACGAACGAAGCAGACGCCATTAAATATGTGAATGAGATCACCAGCCGCAGAGGCGCTGCTCCTATTGCCTCCACCGGCGCTGCGCTGTACGAAGACATCATTACAGAGCGCAGAAAAGAACTGGCTTTTGAGGGTGACCGCTACCTCGATCTGCAACGCCTGAAACGCGATGTGGTACGGAGTACGAATTATCCAAGTGCTGCCAGAACCATTGCCTTTACCAATTTCAGAAGGATATTGCCTATACCACAGGCTGAAATGGATGCCAATCCTAATATCAGGTCACAACAAAATGAAGGCTATAAATAGCCTGTAGTTTATCCATACCTTTAAAGGGGCTGTCCAACCGGGCAGCCCTTTATTTTTTACTGTCAACGGCCAACCCGGCAGCTGCGTTTTATTTTCTGATAACCCCAGCTGGTGAGGTAAAGCTGTTGACCATGCCGGTTCCTATCCTTGTTCTGCAATAAGTAGAATTATGTAGAAATGCAAGTCTGCATCCTGCTGCCGCCAAATGGTGGGAGGCCTGTTGTATTTTTAACCCATGATTGTTTTTTACTCTCTGTTTTGGGTTGAGAATACATTATCTAAATATATTTTATTCTGTAAGTCCTTATCTTTGGACTCCCTACCGATAACCTTGCAGGATGTGCGATGCAGATTCATGCATAATTGTTTTTGATCAATATTTTGATCAAAAGAGCATTCAGGCAATACCGGGAATGTCCCGGCAGACCGTTACTAAATCATGTTATTGAAGTTTTTATGGTTTAATGGTCTTAACCATGTTAACCATGTTGTGATAAGAGCAGCAGTTTGTTATGCAGCGCTGCTATGGTTTAGTTGTCCTACTTTAATATATCCATTATAAAATTTTTTTATCCACTGTTAATAACCTTGTAAATACTAACTCCGATGAGAAAAATGCTAATATCCCTTTGGTGCATCCTGTTGCTACTATCGGGAGAGCTGCTTGCCCAGACCCGCACGCTTACCGGAAAGGTCACCGATTCCAATGGTAATCCGGTTTCGAACGCTTCAGTCATTGTTAAAGGCACCAGGGTAGGTACCGTTACGCATACCGATGGTATGTATTCATTGAACGTACCAATGGGCGCCAAAACCCTTGTCGTTTCGTCAATCAACCTGCAACCACAGGAAGTTGGCATCGGAGCTACTAGTGA
Source organism: Longitalea luteola (assembly GCF_017356035.1). Taxonomy (GTDB): domain Bacteria; phylum Bacteroidota; class Bacteroidia; order Chitinophagales; family Chitinophagaceae; genus Niastella; species Niastella luteola. The sequence continues at coordinate 133,058 of NZ_JAFIQX010000003.1, forward strand.
GTACAATGTGATCTTAAAGGCCCAGGAAAGCTCCATGGATGAAGTGGTGGTGGTAGGTTATAATACCATTGCCAAACGGTCGCTGACCGGCTCCGTAAGCCGGGTTAAAGGAGATGAAGTGGCCAATAAACCCGTAACCAGCTTCGACCAGGCGCTTACCGGTAAAGCGGCCGGCGTGCAGGTGAATACCTCATCGGGTCTTATAGGCGATCATGTGATCATTCGCATCAGGGGCGGAGCCTCTGTATCCAGTGGAAGCAACCCTTTGATCGTTATTGATGGTATTCCTGTAACACAGGGCGATATAGGATCAAATTATAATCCAGCCAATGCACTGGCTGAACTAAACCCGAATGATATTGAAAATATTGAGGTGCTGAAGGATGCTTCTGCAGCGGCCATTTACGGTTCGCGCGGTTCGGCAGGGGTGCTGCTTATTACTACAAGAAAGGGAAAAGCAGGGCAAAATAATCTTTCCTATGATAACTATGTAGGGTTCAATGAACCAGCCCGTAAAATGAAAGTGTTGAATGGGGCCGATTATATTACCACCATCAATAAATTAAGAAGCAACGCCGGTCTTACAGCCGCAGCGGCTTATGGCGATATAAATAACGATGGCAAACCCGATACCGTAAGTACAGACTGGCAGAATGAGCTTTTTCGCAAAGGGCTGGTACAAAACCATAACCTGGCTGTTAGTGGCGGTACACAAAAAACTACCTATTATGCTTCCCTGAACTATAATGACATTCAAAGTTATATAGAGGCCACCGGCCAGAAAAGAGCCGCAGCCCGCCTGAATCTGTCATCTAAAATTACAGACTGGTTACAGGTAGGTGTGAATACTCAGTATTCACAAACGAAAACAAATAACCTGGGTTCCGGAACAGGTAACTTTTTTGCGGGGATACCTTACGGTCCGTTAACGGCCATGCCGAATATTCCGGTTAATGGAACAGATGGAAAATATTATGCAGGAGTGGGTGGCAACAATCCCAATTTAAGTTATAGTGTGCCCAACCCCGAAGCCGTTACACATTGGAATTATGAAGATCGCGACGCCCGCCGCTTTATTGGCAGTGCTTTTGGGGAAATACAATTTTTAAAAGGGCTTAAGCTTAAAAGCCAGGTGAATATCGATCATGCCAATGCAGTAACCGATGCTTACTGGAATAAGGAAATCGGCGATGGCCTGGGGTCGGGATTACGGCAAACGATATATTCTGAAGCAAAGACATGGAGCTGGTTTAATACATTAAATTATTTCCGGCAAATAGGAATTCATCACGAACTAAATGTACTCGCCGGCGCGGAGTATACCCGCCGTACCAGCTCCTATTTTTACAATTATGGCCGGGGTATCAAAGATCCTGACTTTTTAATCATAAGTCCGGCCAACTATACTGAAACAGGTACTGGAAACGGTGTGGGGGATATAGATGATGGGCTGGCTTCCTATTTTGGTTCGATCAATTATGGATTCAGAAAAAAATACCTGGCTACATTCAATATCAGGACCGATGCTGACAGCCGTTTTGGAAAAGATAAGCGCTGGGGATACTTTCCCTCGGGCTCCATTGCCTGGCGGGTGACAGAAGAAGATTTTATGCGCTCCTATGCTTTTGTAAAAGATCTGAAGTTAAGGACAAGCTATGGAGTTACCGGCAATTCGGAAATTGGTTATTTTCCGGCCATCAGCACTTTTGAACCTGGAACCTATGCCGATTTATCGATGCTTACCTTAGCTAATCCGGGTAACTCGGCCCTGCGTTGGGAGCGACATAAACAATTTGATGTAGGTATTGATGCGGTCTTACTGAAAAATACCAGCTTGACCCTGGAGTATTATAACAGGAAAACGATTGACCTTATTTTGGACAATCCTGTACTGGCCACACTTGGTTTTCCAGATAATACCATAACGGAAAATGTGGGTGAACTGCGAAGCCGTGGGATTGAGTTAACCGTGGCCAGCCCTGTGCTGCATAGAAAAGATTTTCAGTGGGATGCTAATTTCAACATTGCGTGGAACCAAACCAAAGTGATCTCCACCAACTTAGTGGGAGATGATCTGTATGATAATAACGATCCACTGGCAACCTTCTCTATCGCCCGGCCGGGAGAACAATTAGGTGTTTTTTATCTTATGCGTTGGGCCGGTGTGAATCCGATCAATGGGTTGCCTACCTATTTAGATATAAACGGAAATCAAAAACAGTATGAAAGGGTTTCCAATACCAATGTGTGGACATCTGTTAAAGATGGTACAGGCACCAGCGCGGTTGGTGCTACTGATCGCGTGGTGCTGAAAGGTAAAACACCGTATCCTAAGTTTTATGGTGGTTTCACGCAAACGGTCCATTACCTCAGTTTTGATGCCAGCGTTGACCTGCAATATGCGTTTGGGTTTTATGTTTATAACCAAACCAAGTCGTTCCTGTTGAATTATTCCAATGTCAGGAATAAGTCAGAAGATATTTTGAACGCATGGACAAAAGCAGGTGATGTTACTGATGTGCCCCGCCTGTATTGGGGCGATAATTTTTTTGCTTCACAGCCTTCAACCCGATGGCTCGAAAAGGGTGATTTTGTTAGGATACGGAATGTGCAAATTGGTTATACGATGCCAAAAACTATCACTAACAGGATCAAGGTAAGCAGAATCCGGTTTTATGTGCAGGCTAATAACCTGTATACGTTCACCGGTTACTCGGGCATCGATCCGGAATCGAACAGTGTTGGTAATACGAATATCGGTTTGGGGATCGATAAAATGCGACCCTATTTAGCCCGTACGTATACCATGGGTATTAACCTCGGCTTATAATTGCAATTGTGTACACAACAAAAAAATTAAGTCATGCGATCTATATTTTTTGGATTATTATTAATGGCTATAGCTAATAGTTCGTGTCAGAAAAAGGTTCTTGATATAGAACCGCAGGATCTATTATCGAGCGACCTGGCATTTTCCACTCCCGAAAAAATTGAAGCCGCTACCCTTGCCACTTATGAAGGGTTACAAAGTGCCAATTTTTTATCAGGGCGCGCATTGATATATGTAGACCTGCTGGGCGAGGATATTTGCGACAGAAATGGTTTTTTTGTCGAACTCCCCCGTTACAATCTTTTGGCGAATAGTGGCATTGCTGCAGGTGTTTGGACGGCAGGATACGATGCCATAGTGAGGGCTAACAGGGCTTTGGCTGGCATTACAGCCAATAGCAGCAAGCTCACAACAGATAAAGCCGGGGCGCTTATTGCTGAATGTAAATTTGTGCGCGCAGTGGCCAATTTTTACCTTGTGAATTTTTTTGCGCAACCATATAGTTTTACTGCTGATGCCTCTCACATTGGTATACCGTTAATAACAGACAGCTACACGTTTAACGATCCTGCCGCAAACAAACCAAGATCAAGTGTTAGTGAAGTATATACGGCTATCATTACCGATATGACCGAAGCGTTGGCTGATCTGCCATTGTCGTATACCGGTTATAATGATAATGCTTACCATAATAAAACGCGCGGCACCAAAGCGGCAGCTTCTTCATTTTTATCCAGGATTTTTTTATACAAAGGAGATTACGCCAATGCCAGGAAATATGCGCTGGATGTGATCAATGGCGCCTATGGCAGTTTTGCCCTGAATACCGCCGTTAATGGCGCTTTTGGTCCCGGTAATTATAAAACCGATGAGACTATATGGTCAATTCCTAACAATATTGACGATAATCCAAATACCAATAATGCACTGCCGCAGCATTATTATCCAACAGGTAAAGCCGATCTGATGATTTCGCCTGCCTTTCTGAACACAGCTTCCAACAAGTTCTTTTTGGCTGATGATAAACGAAGAAGTATGATCATTTCCGGGCCTGGCGCCCTCAGTGGACTTAAATTCACTAACAAATATCCTGATGTGGCAAGCCGGGGCGACTGGGCGCCAGTCATTCGTTATGCGGAGGTGTTGCTCACTTATGCAGAAGCGCAAGCCCGTACAGCTACCGGCATTGATGCCGATGCGATTGACAAATTGAATGTAGTTAGAGACAGGGCCAAAGCATTTACAACGCCCTCCTATATGCCGGGCAATTTTATTAGTAAAGATGAACTGATCGCCGCTATTTTAGGCGAGCGCCGTATCGAGCTGGCTTTTGAAGGCCATCGGTTCTGGGACCTGATGCGTATTAAAGCAAATGTTACCAATAAATATGATGGTGATGGTGTTAATCTGTTGCCTGACCAACCATTTGGGGCACAAAAGAACATTTTCCCAATCCCTCAATTGGAAGTTGATAAAAGTAAAAAAGTATTAGTGCAGAATCCGGGATATGAATAAAGTTTAATGAGTATAAAAGGAAAGGCCTCTCATCAATTGATGGGAGGCCTTTCCTTTTATACTTAACGCGCTATTATTATTGCAGGAAGATCTCGTGCAGTTTGCTGTCCAGTGCTTCGCCGCGTAAGCCTTCACCTACCACATTGCCTTCCGGATCTATCAAAACATTATACGGAATACCGGTGAAACCGAAAGTGGTTACCGCTTTGCTGTCCCAGAAAGCGAGATCGCTTACATGCGTCCATTTCAACTGATCTTCTTTGATAGCCTCTAACCAGTTCTCTTTCTTTTTATCGAGTGATACGCCCAGGATCGTGAAATTCTTGCTCTTGTATTTGTTAAAGGCTGCTACCACGTTCGGGTTTTCTGCCCGGCAGGGCTGACACCAGCTTGCCCAAAAATCAACCAGTACATATTTGCCTTTGAAAGAAGAGATAGAAACTTTTTTACCATTTACATCGGGCAGAACTAACTCAGGCGCCTTTTTACCTACCCAGGCATTTTGCTGTTCCTGCTCTGCTCTTATTTTTTCGATCTGTTCTTTATAGGCATTGTACCTTTTCTTCATTTCTGCCAGGTTCGAATCGCCTACGTATTTCTGCGTAAGACTGTTCAGCGCCGTTTCAAATTCCGGCTGCGGCAGGGTCTTGGCCGACCGGCCCAGCACAAATGCAGCCACTACCGGTTGACTTGCATCGGTCATCATCCGCTTCATATACTCGTTCAACTCTTTAATGGCGGCATTTTTACGATTGGTAAGGTTGATCAGTGTGCTGTCAGGTGCGCCTATGCGTTTCAGGCTGTCGAGCTGGTTCATGGTTTGCTCGGCGCTTGTGCTTTTAACGTCATAGGTAAAAATGAAGTCCTGCAGTTCACGGCTGGCAACCGAACCGGCAACCGTATAAAATCTTTCATTCGCCATATCAATATCAACGGTGATATTCGGAACATCGTTCACTACCGGGATCATGGGACCATCGAGCACCACAATATTGTACATGCCAATATTCTTGGCGGGTCCTTTTAACGTATATGATCTTTTATCTGCCGAAACGGTTACCGAATCCAGTTGAACAGGCGGAATGTCGCCGCCAAACGGAACTTCATACAACATCAGCGTTACCATCCCTTTTTTAATAGCATTCGGGTACAGCGCCGCTACTTTATCGAGGTTGGCTACATTACCGGTTACCTCCAGAGTGCCTTTGTCTTTTTGCGAACAGGCGCTGAAGGTGATCACCAGTATCATCAATAACCAATGCGAAATGCGTTTCATTAATATGGTTTTAGTTTAATAGTTATTGCAGTTTTTTCAAAAGGATGTCGTTGGTAAGTTTAGGATCAGCCTTGCCTTTCGATACTTTTTTTACCTCGCCCACAAACAAGCCGATCAGTCCTTTTTTTCCTTTTTTATATTCTGCCACCTTATCGGGCATCTTGTTTAATACTTCTTCGATCCAGGCAGCTACATTCCCTTCGTCAGAATCCTGTAACAGGTTCAGTTCTTTGGCCAATTGTAATGGCTGCTTGCCCGGCTCCTTTAAAAGCGCAGCAAATAGTTTGGTCGAAGCCACCGAGAAGTTTACCTGGTTGCTGTCGATAAGCGCGATAAGTGCTGCAATCGTAGCCGGGGGCACCGGGAATGCAGTTATGGATCCACCGGTTTCATTGAGCCATGACTTAACAGGGCCCAGCATCCAGTTGGCGGCTGCTTTATAATTTTTCGTGTGTTCAATGATCTGTTCAAAATATACAGCCAGTTCTTTTTCGTCGGTTATCACGCGTGCATCGTAATCGGGTAGCTGCAATTCTTGCGTGTACCGCACAACGCGTTCTTCGGGCAGGGCCGGAATAGAAGCGCGTACTTCGTGTAAAAGCTCGTCCGTTACAACAAACGGCGTAAGATCAGGATCGGCAAAGTAGCGGTAATCGTTGGCGTCTTCCTTGGTGCGCAGCGCGAACGTGGTACCATTGCCGGCATCAAAGCTGCGGGTTTGTTGGATCACCTTTTCGCCTGATTCCAGAATGTCTATCAACCGTTTGGACTCAAATTCAATGGCGCGTTTTACGTTCCTGATCGAGTTCAGGTTCTTTACTTCTACTTTAGTGCCCAGTTTGGTGTCGCCTTTTTTACGAACTGAAATATTGGCGTCGCAACGCATGCTGCCTTCTTCCATATTGCCGTCGCAGATCTCGAGATAGCGCAGCAGCTTTCTCAGCTCAGTAAGATAAGCATAGGCTTCGTCGCCACTGTGAATATCGGGTTCGGTAACGATTTCTACCAGCGGTACGCCGGCGCGGTTATAATCTACACACGTATTGTTGGGATCAACATCATGCAGGCTTTTCCCGGCATCCTCTTCCATGTGAATGCGGTTGAGCCTGATATCGCGGGTTCCTTCCTGCGTACGGATGGTTACAAAACCGCCCTGGCAAACCGGGGTCGTATGTTGTGATAACTGGTATCCTTTTGGCAGGTCGGGATAAAAATAATTCTTGCGGGCAAAATAGTTATGCCGGGTGATGCTGCAATTACAGGCCAGCCCTATTTTAACGGCATAGGTAATGGCCTTTTTATTCAATTTGGGCAGGGTGCCGGGGTGTGCCAGGGTAATTGGACTGATATGTGTGTTGGGATCACCGCCAAACGCAGCACTGTCGCCACAAAACAGCTTGCTGTTTGTGAGTAACTGGGCATGCACTTCCAGACCAACAACTATCTCATATTCATCGTAATTTATCGACATAATTATTCTGATTGCCTAATGGTGAAAAATCAGACAAAAATACCTCATTTCCGCCAATGGTATTTTGACAAAAAAGCCGCTCCGGTATAAATCGGAACGGCCTCACCGCCTTTGCTTTAAAAGCTTCACCGGCTCTTCAGCCTGCGTTAAAGCTTCGGCGGCTTTAGCTGCCTACGCTAAAACTTCGGCAGCTGATACAGGGCTGATGTTTGAAAAACGCTTATAAGGTGGCTGTTTTTAATTTTTTAGGCGTTTTAACTTCAACGGTTTGCGATTTTCCGTTACGGTTGAAGGTTATTTTAACAGCCGCTTTGTCTTTTGATTCCCGGGCAGCACTGGCCAATTCCTCCGCAGAGTTCACCTTTTTACCATCAAATTCGGTGATCACATCATCTTCCTGAATGCCCGCTTTTTCAGCAGGTGATTCATCATCAACACTTAATACTTTGGCTCCTTTACCTTCTTCGGTATCCTGGGCTTTTATGCCAAGGCGGGGGCGGCCGCCATAAGAGAAGGCCCGGGGACCGAAATCACCGTCTTTCCAGTCAAAATTAAAGTTCGGCATCTGAAACTCGTGCGGGCCTCCCATGATCACATTGCCTTTTCTTTTGCCCAGCGTAGCTTCCGTTTTAGCGCTTTTGCCGCTTCTTTCATAAGTGATGGTCACCTTGTCTTCGGGTTTATGTTTACCGATCACTTTCGAAAGGTCTTCCGGGCTGTCGATAACCTCATCATTCACTTTTTTGATCACATCATTTTCTTTTAATCCCGCCTTGTCGGCTGCACTGCCTTCAGTTACCTTTTGAATAATGGCGCCTTTCACATCTTTGTCTTTCTCTGTAAAAACACCCAGCATGGCGCCGTCGCGCACGATCATATCGTCGCCAAAGCTAAAAGTGCCGCCCTGGCCACGGAAAGGCGAGTGGGGGGCTGCCAACCCATAAACCCTTGATCTGCCTTTTTTTATTACAATATCATCATCGTCGAATTCATCCAGGGGTTTACCGTTCACAGTAACGTCATCGCCTTTGATCTCAATGGTTACCTTGGCGTCTTTGTCGCCTTTTCTTTTGATAATGATCTCTTCATTATCACTTATTTTGGTTGACTTGTCTTTATCTTTTTCTTTTTCCTGGGCGGCCAGGGGCTGGCACAGCATCAAGGTAAATACTGCCATAGCGGTGCCGGAGATCAGAAATCGTCTCATGGTATGTAGGTTTTTAATATTAGAATATTTAACTACGTCAACTTTCGTACTTCAAATATAGGAAAATAATGGAAATACGAAAATTTTCGGAATTGTTAAAGCTATGTTGGCTTTCGGGGTTGCTGCAAGCTTGTAATAGCGGCGAAGGACGGGTGTGATGATTTGTCTTCAAAGGTCCGGCGCTGCCTGCGTTTCAGTGGGTAGACGGCGCAGGGTGGGGGAACGGTTGCCCGATTGAACGTTAAAAAACTGAAAACTTCATTACTGTATGTAAACCTCTATCTGATTCAGCATCCTCATACCCCGACTTTCCAGCCTTTTCAACCCGTCAACTGGTTAACAGGTCAACTGATCTACTACTTCTTCGGCGTGTCTGACCCATCCGCAAGCCCCGTGGTAGCCAGGGCAATGGCTTTTACTACCTCTGTCATGAAAGGGTAATCAAGTGTTTCCCATTCGTCGTTCAGGCTGTGGTAATATATGTCAACCGGTGAACTGGTAATAATTGTATGAGCGATTACGCCTCGTTTGGCGAAGGGAAAATTATCTGACCGGGCATATAAATTCTCGTGCGTGAACCGGTCGGGCCGGAAGTATTTTTCTCCATATTGCGGCGCCAGGTGAAACAATCTTTTATTAAGCAGTTCTTGCAGGTTCGAATGCTCTTCGCCGGTAATGTAAGGATTTTTGTTGTTCTCCGATACAGGTCGTCCGATCATATCCATATTCACCATGGCAGTTACGGCTTTAGGGTCGAAGGCCTCTGCCAGGTGTTTCGAGCCAAGTAATCCTTCTTCTTCACCGGAAAAAGCAATGAAGATGATCGTGCGTTCCCGTTGCGGATATCGGGCAAAATACCGTGCCAGATGAATGAGCCCGCTGATACCGGAGGCATTATCATTGGCGCCGTTATAGATCTTGTCTTTTTTTTCGGGTTTGCCGCGTTCAGGCACATAATAGGGAACGGTGTGGTTCTTAGTTCCTATATGGTCATAGTGCGCGCTGAAAATAATAAGTTCCCCGGCTCTGGATCGTCCGGGCAAAGCGGCTACTACGTTGAACGCTGTGACTTTATTACCCATGGTAAACGGCATAATATAACCGTCATTACCGGCTATGGGCATGGCACCTGCCTTCTCAAAGGCTGAACTGATATATAATGCGGCGCGGGAAGCGTGAACGGTGCCTGTAAGCCGTCCCTGAAAGCTGTCTGCCGACAGGGTTTGAACCATTTCTTTCAGGGACGAAAGCGTTATGATAGAGTCAACATGTATTGACTGGGCCGAACATACTATGGTAATAGTCCAGGATAAGGTAATGATGAGAGACAGCCTTGCATAACAGTACAGCATGTCCTAAATTACAACAAGCTTTTCACTTTGGCGATCACTTGTTGCAGGTTAGCGGCATCCTGTCCACCGGCTGTGGCAAGGGTTTTTTGTCCGCCGCCGCCCCCTTTAATGAGCGGGGCAACATGTTCCTTAATGATCTTACCGGCATCCAGCTGGCGGGCGGCCGCCACGGTGTCGGCAATGCCTACAGCAACAAAAGGTTTACCGCCGATGTTGGCGCACAGCACTACCAGATGATCATTCAGGTTATTTTTCAGATCAAAGCACAGTTTTTTTAATGCATCGGCATTGCCTACTTCAACAATATCGCCAACAAACGTAACGCCGTTGATGATCTCATCTTTATGCAGCAGCTCATTGCGGATGCCGACCAGCATGCGGTTTTCCAGGTGCTCGAGTTTCTTCTTCAGCTCGCTGTTCTCTGCAGCGATGTTCTGAACGGCTTTCAACAGGTCGGCCGGGTTTTTCAACTCTTCTTTTACCTGTTGCAACTGAATTAACTGATCGTTGATGTATTGTTCGGCTGCCAGTCCGCAAACAGCTTCAATTCGGCGTACACCTGCAGCTACGGCTGATTCATGTTTTAATTTAAAGAGGCCCAGTTCGCCGGTAGCGCCCACGTGGGTACCACCGCACAACTCTACGGAATAAGCAGGGTCTATGATCACCACGCGAACAACATCGCCGTATTTTTCGCCAAAAAGCGCCATGGCGCCCAGTTTCAGGGCTTCTTCCTTGGGCAGTTCCTTGATAACGACGGGTATGTTCTCACGGATCTTTTCATTTACAATGGCCTCTACTTTGGCTATTTCATCGCCGGTCATTTTAGCGAAATGCGAAAAGTCGAAACGCAGGTATTCATCATTCACCAGCGACCCTTTTTGCGCTACGTGCGTGCCCAGTACTTTGCGCAGGGCGGCATGCAGCAGGTGTGTGGCAGAGTGGTGAACGGCTGTTCTGGCGCGGCGTTCGGTGTTAATGCGGGCGTCTACAATGCCGGTAATATTGATCGGCAGTTTTTCAACAAAATGAATGATGAGGTCATTTTCTTTTTTGGTATCTACTACTGCTACTTCCTCACCTTCAAAATATAATGTGCCGGTATCGCCAACCTGTCCGCCGCTTTCTGCATAAAAGGGCGTTTTGGTAAGCACCAGTTGGAACGAGGTTTTTCCTTTGGCGGTCACCTTGCGGTATTTCAATACTTTGGCTTCGGCCTGGGAATTGTCATAACCCACAAAACTGGTGCTGCCGTCTTCGCTCAATACCATCCAGTCTTCCGCATTCAATGCGGTAGCGGCGCGGCTGCGGTCTTTTTGTTGCTGCATTTCGGCTTTAAAGCCTTCTTCATCAACCTCGAGGTTGTTTTCCCGGGCAATCAGTCTGGTCAGATCTACCGGGAACCCATAAGTATCGTACAGTTCAAAAGCGGCTGAACCGTTGATGGTTTTGTTCTTCGCAGAAGCGATGATCTCGTCGATCTTCTTCAGGCCTTTTTCCAGCGTACGCAGGAAGGCTTCTTCTTCTTCCTTTACCACTTTGGCAACAAAATCCTTTTGCTGTTGCAGCTCGGGAAACACGGTTTTGAACTGTTCGGCCAGCACCGGCACCAACTGGTGTAACAGCGGTTGTTTATAGTCGAGATAACTATAATAATAACGAACGGCGCGGCGCAGGATACGGCGGATCACATAGCCGGCTCCTGTATTAGAGGGCAGCTGTCCGTCGGCAATGGTAAAGCTGATGGCGCGAATGTGATCGGCCAGCACGCGGAATGCTACTGCCTGGTGCCACTCAGCGCCCTCCCGGCCTCCCCCGGGCGGGGGCGAGGCCTTCGGATCGTATTTCTTGTTCGTGATCTTCTCAATGGCAGCAAGGGTGCCGGTGAAAACATCAGAATCGTAGTTGGATTGTTTGCCCTGCAGCACCCGTACCAATCGTTCAAAACCCATCCCGGTGTCAACGTGTTTGGCGGGGAGCGACTCCAGGCTGCCGTCTTTTTTACGGTTAAATTGCATGAACACGTTGTTCCAGATCTCGATCACCTGCGGGTGGTCATTATTTACCAGTTCGGCGCCGTTCTTCAATTTTCTTTCTTCGTCAGACCGGCAGTCAACATGGATCTCGGAGCAGGGACCACAGGGGCCGGTATCGCCCATTTCCCAGAAATTATCTTTTTTGTTACCAGCCAGAATACGATCATCAGCTATCAGTTTAGCCCATTCCGCATAGGCTTCCTCATCTTTGGGCAGCTTTTCCGTGGCATCGCCTTCAAAATAAGTTACATATAACCGGTCCTTGGGTATTTTATATACCTCGGTAAGCAGTTCCCAGCTCCAGGCTATGGCTTCTTTTTTAAAATAGTCGCCGAAGCTCCAGTTGCCCAGCATTTCAAACATGGTATGATGGTAGGTATCAACGCCCACTTCTTCCAGGTCGTTGTGTTTTCCGCTTACCCTGAGGCATTTCTGCGTATCGGCCACTCTCGGGAACGGCGCTTTTTTATTACCCAGGAAATAGTCTTTGAACTGGTTCATCCCCGCATTGGTAAAAAGCAGGGTAGGGTCATTTTTTACCACAATAGGAGCCGATGGTACAATTTCGTGTCCTTTCTTGCGGAAAAATTCCATGAAAAGCTGTCGTATTTCTGCGCTGGTCATCATAAAACGGAACGATCTTTGATAAAATTGGCTCTTAAGCCTTTATATTTGTAAAAGTTACCAATTTGGGCAACGGCTGCAAAGGTAACTTAATTCGGGCTGTTTTGCTGAAAAGCAACCTTGGTAATCGGCTTGTATCCATGAAGAAAATCAAGTACTACTACAATACCAATACTCTCCGATATGAAAAGCTGGAGACTCCGCTGCATGTAAAGTTGCTGCGGGTGCTCGGTTTTATATCGGCCGCCATAGTCACTTCTATTATAATTGTTTCCATCGCTTACCGGTATTTCCCTTCCACCAAGGAAAAAGCATTGATGCAGTATAATGAACAGCTGCAGGAGCGCTATTGGGTGCTCGATGAGCAGGTTGCCAAAATGCAGCAGCGCATGACCCAATTGGAGGAACGCGACAATGATATTTACCGCACCATTTTCGAGGCCAATCCCATTCCCGACAGTATGCGGGCAAAAGACCTTGCCCAGCAAAAGGAAATGGAAATGGTGGCCAGCATGACCAATTACGAGCTCGAAAACTCCATCGTACACTCGCTTCGCAACCTGGAGAACCGCATGGCGGCCCAGGAGAAATCTTATGTTGAAATAACCGGGTTCATCAAGAATAAGGAACAACTGTTAGCCTGTACGCCGGCCATACAGCCGGTGAGCAACAGCGACCTGAAACGGGTAGCCTCCGGTTTCGGTTACCGCATCGACCCGGTTTATAAAACCGTGAAGTTCCATGGCGGCCTCGATTTTGCGGCTCCCCAGGGAACACCGATCTATGCCACCGCCAATGGCACCGTTAAGATCGCCGGCAACCTCGGTAATGGTTATGGCAATCACGTGATCCTGAACCATGGTTATGGTTACGAAACACTGTATGGCCACATGTACCGCATTAAAGTTAAACCCGGCGAACGCATCAAACGCGGTGAGATCATTGGATGGGTGGGCAGTACCGGAAAATCAACTGGTCCGCACTGCCATTATGAAGTACATAAGAATGGACGTCACCTCGATCCGGTTTACTTCTTCTACAACGACCTTTCACCCGAACAGTTCGACCGCTTGCTGAAGATGTCATCTTCAAGCAACCAAAGCTTTGATTAGTAGGTGAATGGTCAATCTTTCTTAAACATAATGATCTTTTTGCGTCACCGGAATCCCCTGCGTATACGCAGCTTTAAGTGTTCATCAAACAATTTTAATATAGCCGTTGTTATTGGAGGCTGGTATGTCTGTTGTCTGAATAAGCCACTGGCTTTCAGCAGTTGATGGCTTGTATTTCATTCGCCATTGACCATTCACCATTGACCGATTCTGACATTTATATGACTGCTAAACCTAATAAAGCATTGGGAAATGTAACGTTCGCCCTTTAAATTTGCACCCGATTATGTACAATCCGCCTGATATACTTTCACTGGCTTACAAGCAACCGATCATGCACGATCAGTTACAACTGTTGCAGGAAAAAGAGCAGCAGATGCCTGGCTCGGTTCAATATGCCATTAAAAGATACCGGAAACATGCGCAATGGAATATCGAGGATACCGGCGTGTTGGTATATCATTACAAAAAAGCTGCACCCCAGGAGAACTATGTGGAGCTGCGTTTTTGTATTGCGGGTAATATGTATTGTAATCAGAAAGAAGTTGAGTGTGATAACTGTAAACTCAACACGTCGAAAGCCTGTGCCGAAAGAGTCGAGAGCATCGATGTCATGAGCTTCCGTTTCTCCGCCGTGCATTTATCACAATTTGTAAAGCCCGGTAAGCTGAAGACCATTACCGATGAGGTGCTGCAATTTGTTCATCCTTCTTCTTTTTCCAAGATCCTTCCTTTATGCGGCCGCACCCGCCAGGTGCTGGAGGCATTACTAAGTCATACGTATACTGATAGCCTGGAGAATATCTTTATCAACGGCCAAAGCCAGATGCTGTTGTTGTACAGCCTCGAATGTATGCTGGGCGATGACAAAGAGATTGAATCATTCCAGTGCAAATTCCTGGCAAATGAAGCCGATCGCGAAAAGATCGTTAAGGCCCGGGAAATATTACTGCAACATATTGGTGAGCCTATTACCATTAAGGAACTCAGCCGAAAAGTGGCCATCAATGAATGCTATCTGAAGAAAGGTTTTAAAGAACTGTACGGTACCACCATCTTCGACTTCTACCAAAGCCAGCGCATGGAGCATGCACGGTATTTATTATATGAAAAAGGATTAACCGTAACCGAAGTATCTATGATGCTGGGCTATTCTTCCATCTCACATTTTTCCACTGCATTTAAAAAACAAACCGGCCTCAAGCCTTGTGAATTGTTATTGCACTAATGCATAACTTTCCCGCATAAGGCCCTGATACCTTGCAGAACGGAAAGCTGAATCAGTTTGAGCCAGCATTAAGCCTTTGGCTTTCAGCCTTCAGCATTTTTTCAGTTTTTTCTTATTGCGTAAACCATTTTACCGATTCTATAACGGGAATTTAAACTTGTAGTAGCATTTTTGTTGCTGATCGTCCATGGTTGGCGCAATTTTATAATATGACTGTTAAAAAGATAATCGGAAAAATTCATTTGTGGCTGGGGTTTACTTCAGGGATCATTGTTTTCGTAATCGCCGTTACCGGCTGTTTATATGCTTTTCAGGCTGAAATAAGTGCGATGAGCGGAAAAAGCTACCAGCAGGTGGTTCCGCAAAATGCACCGTACCTGTTGCCTACACAAATAAAGCAGATCGCCGAAGCGAAGCTGCCTGGAAAACATCTGCACAGTGTGCAGTATGGCGCCAGGGACAAGGCGGTGGTAGTAACTTTTTACGGTCTTGATCCTGACTATTATTATGCCATCTATGTGAATCCCTATTCCGGCGAAGTACTGAAGGTGAAGAATATGGACCGCGATTTCTTTCGCATCATCCTGATGGGCCATTATTACCTGTGGCTGCCGCATGAAGTGGGCCAGCGCATAGCCATTTATTCTACCATCATTTTTGTGGTGATGATGATCACCGGTCTCATCTTATGGTGGCCCAGGAGCAAAGCCGCAGCCAGGCAACGCTTCTCCATTAAATGGAGTGCCGCCTGGCGCCGGAAGAATTACGATCTGCATAATGTGCTTGGCTTTTATATGACCTGGGTGGTTATTTTCATTGCCATCACCGGACTGGTGTTTGGATGGCAACTGCTGGCAAATGCCATTTATAAAACAGCAGGTGGTAAGAAGTCACTGACCTATGCGGAGCCCTTGTCGGATACAACCAAAATAGCGCAGGCCGTTTCCATGCCGGTTGATAAGTTATGGTTGCAGGTGCAGCAGGAGCACCGCGATGCCGAAACCATCGATATGCATTTTCCGTCAACAGATTCTTCCTCCATTGAGGTGGCCGTGAATACCGATGCGGATACCTACTGGAAAACTGACTACCGGTTCTTTGACCAGTACACCATGAAAGAATTACCGGTGAATCATATTTATGGCCGCTTCAAAGATGCGAAAGCGGCTGATAAGTTATTAAGAATGAATTATGATATCCATGTGGGTGCTATTTGGGGCCTGCCGGGAAAGATCCTGGCTTTTTGCGGATCGCTTATTGCGGCCAGTCTGCCCGTTACAGGTTTTATGATCTGGTGGGGCAGGAGAAAGAAAAAGCCCTCCCGAAAATCGAGAAGGCTGTACTAATCAAATACCATTAACCATTAAACCTTATCCTATGAAAACACAAAGATACATATAAAATCATTGATATGTATCTTTGTGTTTTCATTTTAGAACTTGTTAACAGAAATCAATTTGTCAGATCTTCAGCCGGATGCGCCATTTCTCCAGCAGGCCGGTCAACAAAATGATCAGCAGGGCAAAGATCAAAGATTTCACAATACCGATGCTCCCGGTTAACAGCAGGGCAGGCAGGCTCACACCAATCAATGGAAACAACGGGTAAAAGATATACGGCAGCAAATAAGCCGTCAGCGTACTGGTGCCTGCTGGTTTCAGCATGGCGAACGCTGCTTGTTTGTTTTTTCGGTCAACCAGCCAGACCAATGCAGCAAAGACCAATATGCTGATGCCGGTGCAGATCATCACCCAGGAAGGTGTTGCGCGGATCTTTGAAATACCTGCCAGTGGTCTGATCGCAAATCCACCGGCCAACATAATTACGCCCAGCAGCAGGAGCAGCATCAGGCAATGAGTGTATTTGCCTTTGTCAGCCAGTCCGGCATACAACACAGCGGTAATGATGCCGGCCATGGTGAGGGAAGGCGAGGAGCCGTCGCCGGTGATCCAGACGTAGGGCTTCACAGGTTCAAGCACCTGCAGCCATCCTGCCTTTGCAGCAATATTGAATAAGGTGAAGAAAAGGAGGGCGCCAATCAATACCGGCAGTTTTCCTTTTGCATATAGGAAAATGAGGGCCGACAGCAGGTATGACCAACCGATAAGTCCCAGGATACCCCACCAATGCGGCTTCAACCAAACCCTTTCTCCGTTTTCACTGCCCTTGTACATGATAGCCAGGAATGCCAGCAGCACAATGCCCGCGCTTTGCAGCAAGATCTTTTTTTGTCTACTCAAAGAGGGTGTATAATCCAGCCAGATCAGGAAATAACTGATGGTGAGTAATATTTCCCAGATGGCTTTCGGCAGCAACGCCGCTTCGTTATTATAGCTTTCGAGGTTTACGTGAAAGAAACCCATAACCAGCAGCGCAATCGTTCGCACCAGGATGTGACCAAGGATGTTGGTTTGCGAAGCGCCCTTCGCCCAGCGGTTGCCAATGGCAAAAGGAATGGAAAGGCCAACGATAAACAGAAAGGCGGGGAATACCGTGTCAGCCAAACCCATTCCATCTTCAGCGGCCTCCGTATGTTCAAGCCATTGTGGAATAGCTGACAGGGTCCATAGATCATTTACAAAGATCATCAGGAACATGGTCAATGCTCTGAATACATCGATAGATGCAAGTCGCTGTTTGAATGAGGGCATACTGTTCAGTTCGGTTACAAAAGCGTTGGGTCTATGCAATAAACTGTGTCAGGTTTTTCATGAATTTCTACACTGTTTTCATGCAAACGGACCCCTTTTGCATGAAATTTCACACCTTTTTCGTGAAAACGATGTCGTTTTTCATGAAAAAATTTCGTGAAAAAAGCTACGTATTTCAATGAACGCATATCGTTTTCGTGTAAAAAGCTTTTATCCCGCCGGCTATCCACTCTTATATCAATGAAAAAAGCCGCATCGGGATTTAATCCTTCAACGGCTTAATATAAAGTATTTGTTCGTAAACAGCTAGCACCTGAATAATCGGCTTACTAAACAGCTCAAATGACTTACAAACAGTACGACATATTTTATAATATCTCCTGTAAGCTGTCTTTTGCTGCCTGAATGGTAATATCCAGGTCTTCTTTCGTAAGCGCACTACTGAGGAACCAGGTCTCATAAGCGGAGGGCGGTAAATACACTCCGCGTTTCAGCATGGCATGGAAGAATTTTTTGAACAGCTCATTATTGGCAGCGGCTGCTGATGAAAAATTGATCACCGGATGCTCACTGAAATGTACGCTGATCATAGAGCCCAGCTGGTTGATCACATAGGACGTACCGCTTGCTTTCAACACATCATTGAGCCCGTTGCGCAGATAGCTGGTAGATTCATCCAACTGTTTATAAATAGCCGGATTTTCTTTCAGCGTTTTTAACATGACGAAACCGGCGATCATGGCCAGCGGGTTGCCGCTCAGGGTGCCTGCCTGGTACACATTGCCCAGTGGTGAGATGTGTTGCATGATCTCTTTTTTACCACCAAAAGCGCCTACAGGCATACCACCGCCGATCACTTTACCATAGGTAACCAGGTCGGCATCTACGTTTAACCGTTCCTGTGCACCGCCGGGTGCGAGCCGGAAACCGGTCATTACTTCATCCATGATGAAGACTATGCCGTTTTTGTCGCAGATCGACCGCAATCCTTCCAGGAAGCCGGGTTGGGGCAGAATACAACCCATATTACCGGCAACCGGTTCTATAATGATGGCTGCAATTTCACCCTGGTGTTCTGTTACCAGTTGTTGAACAGCGGCCAGATCGTTATACGCACAGGTAAGGGTGTCATTGGCTACACCGGCTGTTACACCCGGAACGGTTTGAATATTGAATGTAGCCACACCGCTGCCTGCTTTTACCAGGAACGAATCTGCATGACCGTGATAACAGCCTTCAAATTTGATGACCTTGTTGCGGCCGGTATAACCTCTTGCCAGCCTGATGGCGCTCATACAGGCTTCGGTACCACTGCTTACCATACGAATGAGGTCAACGTTTGGCGCCATGCTGATGATGAGCTCGGCCATTTCAATTTCCAGTTCGGTAGGAGCGCCAAACGAAGTAGAATATTGAGCATATTCCTGTATGGCTTTCACCACGGGTTCATAAGCATGACCCAGGATCATTGGTCCCCAGGAATTGATGTAATCGATGTAGCGGTTGCCATCGGCATCGAACATATAAGCGCCCTTGGCCGACTTCATGAATACCGGCGTTCCGCCCACGCTTTTGAAGGCCCGTACGGGAGAATTGACACCTCCGGGAATGCTTTGCTGCGCCCGGGAAAATAAAGCAATACTTTTATCAATCATAGTTTTTGCGTTCGTTTTCAATTAGCACATTAGCACATCAGTAAATTAGCTAATTAGTTTAACTGCATCCTTTGCAAAGTAAGTAGCTATCAGATCGGCGCCGGCTCTTTTAATGGCCGTCAGCGTTTCGAGGATGGCCTTGTTCTCATCTATCCAGCCCATTTTGGCGGCAGCCTTGATCATGGCATATTCGCCACTGATATTATACGCACTAACGGGAACAGACACCGCATTCTTTACTTCGCGAATGATATCGAGGTAGGCCAGGGCGGGCTTCACCATTACGATATCAGCGCCTTCTTCCACATCCATCAGGGTCTCTTTCACCGCTTCAATGCGGTTGCTGTAATCCATCTGGTAAGTTTTTTTATCGCCAAAACCCGGGGCGCTGTCCAGCGCATCGCGGAAAGGACCATAAAAGCTGGAGGCATACTTGGCGCTATAGCTCATAATGCCGGTCTTGTGGAGGTCGTTTTCTTCCAGCGCCTCGCGAATGGCGGCAATACGGCCATCCATCATGTCGCTGGGGGCAACGAAATCGGCGCCTGCCTGGGCATGGCTCACGCTCATTTGCGCCAGTACTTCAACGGTGGCATCATTCACGATCTCGGAACCCTCAACGATGCCATCGTGTCCATAAGATGAGAAAGGATCAAGGGCCACATCGGTCATCACCAGCATATCCGGACAAGCCTCTTTAACGGCCCGGATGCTTCTTTGCATCAGTCCTTTCGGGTTTAATGCTTCGGTTCCTTTATTGTCTTTCAGTTCGTCTTTACATTTAATAAAAAGCAATACGCTTTTCAGCCCCATGCTCCACAGTTCTTTTACTTCTTTAACGGTGTTGTCGAGGCTCATGCGATAGTAGCCGGGCATTGATGCAATTTCATCCTTCACATTTTCACCTTCGCTGATGAACAACGGCACAATGAAATCATTGGGGGTTAAAATAGTTTCTGCCACCAGGCTTCTGATTGCCGGCGATTGGCGTAGTATACGATTTCTCCTTTGTAAATACATAGTAATTTCTGATTTCTGATTTCGGGATTTCGAGATTTGCCCTGAATCCCTATTCTTTTATTAATCTAATTTTTTACTATTATGATTTTGCGGCCTGTTTTTCGTATAAGCAGCATCGCGGTTCCTTTTTGAAGTTATATCGGTTTTCGTAAAAATGCTTACTAACTCATTCGATTCTTTTATTAAAGCTTCAAGATCTTCACCTTCTACCAAATTGGCTGCTTTCGATGCCTGCATCCAGTATAACGATTCATCGGCTTCTTCTAAAACTATTTCAATTTTAAATATCCAGTCGGCCTTTGATTTTGCCCGACATGCTGCTCTATAATTGGCTCCAACGGATCCCGCTGATCTTATTAATTGTTTTGCTGTTTCAAAGCCAGCGGCATTTTTGGGAAAACGCCCACATAGCTTTATAACATCTACGTGAAACTGCATGGTGCGTTTTTGAAGATCAAATTTGTTCATGTCGATTGAATTTGTTTAGGTAATCAATCGCAGAACCCCCAATGAAATTTCTGATTTATTGATTTCGAGACTTGGTATAAATCCCAAAATCAGAAATCCCTAAATCTCGAAATCTCGAAATCTCAAAATCTCGAAATCTCGAAATCTCGAAATCAGAAATCATTTTACACCCAGTCCACAGGATGCAAACAGGCTTGCAGTAGTTGATCCTCATCACTGCCCGGTTGCGGCTGGTAGTTGTATTCAAAACGCACCGTAGGCGGCAGGCTCATTAAGATGCTTTCTATCCTGCCATTTGTTTTCAGTCCGAACAAAGTGCCGCGGTCATGTACCAGGTTGAATTCAACATACCGCCCGCGACGGATCTCCTGCCAGTGTTTATGTGCAGCTGTATAGGGTAGTTGTTTTCGCTGCTGCACAATGGGCAGGTAAGCTGTTAAAAAAGCATCGCCGCAGGTTTTGCCAAAATTGAACCAGAACTGCACATCCTTTTCTGCCGACGGACGCTGGTGATCGTAAAAAATACCGCCAATGCCTCTGCGTTCCTGGCTGCGGTGCCAGTTCACAAAATAATTATCACACTCCTTTTTGAAGCCGGCATAAAAACCAGGATCGAATGCATCACACGCATCCTTATACGTTTGATGAAAATGTTTTGCATCTTCTTTAAACAGGTAATACGGTGTGAGGTCAGTACCGCCGCCAAACCACCTGTCTGCCAGGGCTCCGCTTTCATCATACACTTCAAACATCCGGTAGTTACAATGTACCGTAGGTACGAATGGATTAACAGGATGCAACACGAGCGACAGGCCGCAGGCAAACCAGCTTTTACCATTTATCTTTAACTGATGGCGCATGGGGTCCGTCACGTCACCAAATACTACCGAGGTGTTTACGCCCCCTTTCTCAAATACATTTCCATTGGCGATCACACGCGTTTTGCCACCGCCGCCCTCAGCACGCTGCCAAAGGTCTTCCCGGAAAGTGGCTTTGCCGTCTTCTGCTTCCAGGGCAGCGCAGATGCGGTCCTGCAGGTTGTGGATATAATTGATCCAGTTCTCTTTTATGTTCATTGTTGTCAATGGTGAATGGTCAATGGTCAATGGTCAATGGTGAATGGTGAATGGTCAATCGTTAGTCGTGAATCCCAAATCGGCAATGCAATTCAGCGTTCCGCATTTAGCGTTGAGCGTTTTGCGTTTTGCGTTTTGCGTTCAGCGTTCAGCGTTTTGCGTTGAGCGTTCTGCCTCTTTCACCGTATCAACGAACGCTCTGGCATGATCAACAGGCACATTGGGTAAGATCCCATGTCCCAGGTTGGCGATATGGCGATGTCCGCCAAAATCGTTCAGCATTTTCTTTACTTCTTTCCTGATCACCGGTATAGGTGATAACAATTTGGCCGGATCAAAATTACCTTGCAGCGTTACATCAGGTCCTGCCAACTGCCGGGCCATAGCGGGTGTAATGCACCAGTCGATACCCAGACCATGAGCGCCGGTAGCGGCCATACTTTGCAGCGAGTGCCAGGCGCCTTTGGCGAAAATGATGGTAGCTACTTCTTCTTTCAGGGCAGCCACGATCTGGCGTATATATCTTAATGAGAAATTTTCAAAGTCATCGGGACCCAGCAAGCCGCCCCAGCTGTCGAAGATCTGTATCACATCTACGCCCGCTTTCACCTGTCCTTTCAGGTAAGCGATGGTCGTGTCGGTGATCATTTGTAACAGGCGGTGGGCCGTTTCGGGTTGGGTGTAGCAGAAGATCTTGGCTTCATCAAATGTTTTGGAACCTTTGCCCTGCACCATATAACACAGCAGGGTCCAGGGAGCGCCGGCAAAGCCAATCAATGGTACGCGATCATTCAGTTCTTTTTTGATCAGTTTTACTGCATCAAAAACATAGTGCAGGGTTTCGTTTACATCGGGCACCCGAATACGATTGAGGTCATTGATGTTTTTAATGGGATCTGGCAACAACGGGCCTTTGCTTTCTATCAATTGTACTTCCAGTCCCATGGCCTGGGGCACAACCAATATATCGGAAAAGAGGATAGCCGCGTCAACGCCAACGATGTCAACCGGCTGAATGGTTATTTCGCAGGCGAGTTCGGGTGTCTGACACCGTTCGAAGAAGCCATATTTTTCACGTAAGGCCATATATTCTGGTAAATACCGGCCGGCCTGGCGCATCATCCATACAGGGGGGCGTTCTACTTGTTCTCCTTTAAGGGTTCTTAATAACAGGTCGTTTTGCAGCATAATATGTAGGTATGTTACTTTTTAAAAAATTGAAACATTTTTTTTACCAGCTCCTCTTTGCCTGGTCTGTCCGATTCAATCACTGTGTTGTCGGAAAATGATTTTATAGCATCGGCCGTTGTTTGGCCTATGGCGAATAAGATGGTTGATGGCAATACGGCATTGGCATAAAAGAAACTCTGCACCGCGCTCGGACTAAAAAACAAAATACCATCATACGCTTTATCAATTTTGTGTGGCGTGCTGATGGTATGATAAACGATCACTTCCTGCACCATTATTCCGTTCTGCCGCAGTTTGCCGGGTAGTTCTTCGCGCCGCTGATCGCCACAGAAAAAAACTACCTGTTTCACCTGCTTGTTGCCGATCATTTTATCGGCGAGATCCGATGCATTGTTGCCCACCGTATGTATCGACTGCTCGCCAAAATGCCTGGCAACCAGCTGGCGGGTGGTATGCCCGATGCAGTAAATACTCCAGTCGGGAGGATGCCCGTTTATATATGCAGCTACCGTGGTCACCGCATTCATGCTGGTAAACACAACAGCCGCTGGTTGTTTTATTACTTTGGCGATCTCCTCCTTCATGTTGGTGGTAGCTACAGGTGATGTGTCGATAAAGGATACGATATCGATATGGATATCCTTAGCCTTGGCAGCTTCGATCAAAGCCGTTTCCAACGGCCGGGTGCTCAATATGGAGATCTTATTTGGCATTTCGGATCTTGTCAGCGATAACCTGTCCGCCATTCTCTAACATTTCTTTGGCGGCAATAACGCCCAGGTCATTACTATTGTTGATGGCCACTGTTTTTTCAATGCTTGCTTTCTCTTTTCCATCCAGCGACAATATGTTCCCTTCAAAATGAACCTCGTCGTTCACGATGCTCGCCAGGGCACTGATCGGGGTAGAACAGCCGCCCAGCAAAGCTCTTAGGAAATCGCGCTCAATGGCAGTGCACAAAGCCGTATGGTCATCATTGAATAACTGGCACGCTTCAATTGCATATTGGTCTTCGTTGCGGCAGGCAACTACAATGGCGCCCTGTGCAGGTGCAGGCAACATCCAGTCGAGTTCGATAGACTGGGCCGGGCGCAAGCCAATTCTTTCCAGTCCGGCGGCAGCGAAAATAGCGCCGTTCCAGTGGCTGTCGGCCAGTTTTTGTAAACGGGTGTTTACATTACCCCGCAGGTTCTCGATGGTATGGTTTGGATAGCGATTGAGCCATTGGGCTTTGCGGCGGATGCTGCTTGTGGCTATAGTGATGGGTGAATGCCCGCCCGACTGAGCGGTCGCTCGGGCAGGGTCAATGGTCAATGGTGAATAGCTCGCGCCATTTCCGCTTTCGGTAATAGCGGCAGGCAGCTCGCCCTTGAAAACTAATAGATCTTTATGGGAAGCTCTCTTTAATATCGCAGCGGTTACAATTCCTTTAGGCAATTGTGTGGGTACATCCTTGAGGGAATGTACAGCAAGATCGATGCGGTTATTCAGCAGGGCAATATCCAGGCTGCGGGTAAAGATGCCCTGTACGCCCATTTCATACAACGGTGTTTTGAGATCAATATCCCCCTCACTTTTTATATATACCAGTTCTGCGGTAAAGCCAAACTGCGACAACAGGTTCTTTACCTGGGTAGCCTGCCAAACCGCGAGTTGGCTTTCCCTGGTTCCAATACGGATCACTTTATTCATCAGTGCTTGTTCAATTTTTGCAAAGCTAACGCTTTCGTGAATGGTGAATGGTCAATGGGGAATGAGCTCATAAAATTTCCGACTCTCGCATTAGTTGTTAATCTCGCGAGTCGGGCTCTATTCACCATTCACCATTGACCATTCACCCCAATTAATTCGAGGGCGCAATGAACTCATTGATAGCTTCTATATAATAACAGCCGCGTTGGTTACGCTGACGCATTTTAGAAGCCATGCCATTGATTACCCGTTGTATTTTCTCGTCGGCGTTGATAGTCTGGCATGCAGCTATTTCGGGTGAAAGCTGAATATATGATGGAAAGGTCTGGATCTCTTTTAATTTGATCTTTACCGCTTTGAATACCGGTACATGCTTGCGCATTTCGAACCACTCGATGAACTCGTCGATATGTTCGCGAATGATGACCCAGGCTTTGGGCACTTCGGCTTCCCGCATTTGCAGGGTCTCATCTTTCAGTTTCGACAGTTCATCTACATTCACCAGATGCACATTGGGCAGTTCCTGGGCGCTTTCTTCTACATTGAAAGGAACCGACAGGTCGATGATCAGTTTTTCACCTTTGCCTTCGAGGTGCGATCTTTTGATAGTGGGCTCTACTGAATTGGTAGCTACCAGGATGATGTCAGATTCGGCTATCTTGTCGGAAAGATCCGATAAAGGCGCGTGATGCAGGTTTAATTCCTCTGCCAGTTGCGCCGCTTTATCGTGCGTGCGGTTAATGAGCGTGATATGGTCGGCATCGAGGTAGTCGACCAGGTTTTTGCAGGTGTTGCGGCCAATTTTGCCTACACCCAGCAGTAATATCTTTTTGGCTGGAATATCAGCTACTTTTTCTCTGATATACTGAACGGCTGCAAAGGATACCGAAACGGTTCCGCCGCTCAGGCTGGTTTGATTCTTTATGGCTTTGGAAGATTGCAGTACACAGTTTACCAGGCGTTCCATAAAGGTGTCGGTAAAGCCATGTTCTTTGCTGAATTTCACTGCCTGTTTAATCTGCCCTACGATTTCGTAATCACCTAAGATCTGTGAATCTAGACCGGCGGCTACTGAGAAAAGATGCTCGATGGCAGCCATGCCGTTCTTGATGTAAGCTAATTTGGTAAAAGTGGAAGCGTTTCCTTCGGTCTGGGTGCATAGGAGGTTGATCAGTTGATCGGCACTTTCGGCAAAGCCGTAAATTTCGGTACGGTTGCAGGTGCTTAACACAAATAACTCATGCAAACCAAATTCAGGGGCTTGGTTAAGTAGGGTAGCGTATTGATCATTACTCACTGCAAACTGGCCTCTTATCGCAGCATCGGATTTTTTGTAATTGATCCCGGCTATAAAAAACTTTGTTATATCCTTAGTACTGTTTCCGTGCATGAATATCGAATTCAAAAAATTGACACTGCAAAAATACTTTCGGACTCGTCATTGTCCTAATATGTCTGTCATTACTCTGTCATTTTACTGTCTGATTATCATCAACCGGGCGTATGAGTAAAATCATGTATGCTTTGCGGGGATCACCGCACAGCTTTTGCGAACGTTTGTTTGCCTGAAGAACCTGTTCCCGGCCTCCTGTAAGCAGGGAGAACGCAAAGAGATGGCGTCGCAGTACAATCATGTTCCACTGAGGCCAAACCAGTATCAATTCGCGCCTGAATTCTTTATTTCCAAAGTAAATAATGTGTAAAATTGGTCCTTAAAGCAGTTTACAAAAGTCGCAGGAGGGTAATTCCCATGTCATCCTGCGGTAAAAACTGCCTTTCGCGCTCAGTAGTCCCGGCTCAGCAATAAATTTTGATTTTTAAGTTGGTAACCGAGTTACTTTTGCACTCTTATGGCAGCAACAAAAAGAGGGATCGTTTTAATGAACCTGGGGTCGCCCGACTCAACGCAGGTGAAAGATGTTCGTCGCTATCTGAATGAATTTCTAATGGATGAGCGGGTCATCGATATGTCTTACCTGGGCCGTTTATTACTGGTGAAGGGAATTATCGTTCCATTCCGCGCGCCAAAGTCGGCTCATGCCTATGCTTCCATCTGGACCCCGGAAGGTTCGCCCCTGATCGTATTGAGTAAACAATTGCAGCAAGCTCTGCAACAACAGGTGCCCGAACCGGTGGCGCTGGCCATGCGCTACGGCTCGCCCGCGCCCTGGACCGCCTACGACGAATTACTCGAAAAAGTGCCGGGCCTTGAAGAAGTGGTGCTGGTGCCTATGTACCCCCATTATGCCATGAGCAGCTATGAAACGGCCGTTGAATACGCCAAAGCTGCCCACGCCAAAGGGAAATATTCATTCAGGCTTACCATCATTCCTCCCTATTACGACAATGCCCTGTACCTCGAGGCGCTGGCCGACAGTATGAAGCCTTACTTGCAGCAACCATACGATCATTTTTTGTTCAGTTACCATGGGGTGCCTGAACGCCATATTTATAAAGGAGATGTTACCGGCAATCACTGTCTGAAAGTAGCCAACTGCTGCGAGGTGAATAGCGAAGCGCATAAATATTGTTACCGGCACCAGTGTTTGGTAACCACCAAAAAAGTGGCTGCCATGCTGCACATCCCGGAAAATAAATACAGTTTCTCCTTTCAATCGCGTCTTGGCCGTGATGAATGGTTAAAGCCTTACACCGCCCAACGTTTAGCCGATCTTCCGGCAGAAGGGGTAAAGAACCTGCTGGTTGCCTGCCCCGCTTTTATAAGTGATTGTTTGGAAACCCTGGAAGAAATAGCTGTGGAAGGAAAAGATACGTTTATGCAAGCAGGTGGGGAGTCGTTTACGATGATCCCCTGTTTGAATGTGCATCCCATGTGGGTGAAGGCGATTGCCAGTTGGGTGGCGGAGCCAATTAGCTAATGTGATAATCCCGCAGAGCGGGACAAGTTGTGATAATTATAATTAGCTAATGTGCTGATGTGCTGATGTGCTGATGTGCTGATGTGCTGATGTGCTGATGTGCTGATGTGATAATGGAATACAGCTTATGAGTCGAAGTGCTCATTTGACGATTGTTTTTTTTCTCATTGATCATTCACCATTCACCATTGACCATTCACCATTCACCATTGACCATTCACCATTGACCATTCACGATATGTACAATTATATTAAGGCGCTTCACATTATTTTTATAGTTACCTGGTTCAGCGGAATGTTCTACATCGTCCGCCTGTTTGTATACAATACCGAAGCCGGTGAAAAACAGGACCTCGAAAAGTCTATTCTACGGAAACATTTCACTGTAATGATCAAACGGCTTTGGTTTGGCATTACCTGGCCATCTGCTGTTGCTACCCTTATTTTCGGTCCGTGGATGTGGATCCAGCTGGGTGTTTTGCCCGACTGGTTATTTGTCAAACTTTTCTTTGTAGCAGGTTTGTATGCCTATCATTTCACCCTGCATGCCATTTACAGGCAGCAGATGAAAGGTATTTTCAAATACAGTTCACAACAATTACGCATCTGGAATGAAGTAGCCACCATTTTCCTGGTTGCCATCGTTATGCTGGCGGTGGTTAAGCAAAATATGAGCGTGGTATGGGGTTTGGCCGGACTGATCGGCTTTGTGATCGTGTTGATGAGTGCGATCAGGATCTATAAGAATATCAGGACGAAGAAATAGTGAAGGGTAGACCCAACAAAAAAACCTCCCTGGAGGCGGAGGTTTACAATACGGGGCACCAATGTCTTTTCAGCTTCCCGAAAACGGGGGTTGTTCGTGGGCATGCACAGTAGCCTGATTGGTTTTCCACAGGCATAACCAGAGATTAAAAACGGGAAGGTAGCGGATTACAAAAAAGGTGTAAAAAAGAAAAACCTTTCCTTTGTTTTAGAATTTTAAAGGAAAGGGGAGCAGGACTACTCCCCTTTTTAACCCCTAAACCCTAAACCGTAGAAAAGGTTTTTCATATAATGAGGTAATACAAATGTCGTTTTCAAGAAATCGTCCCCGAGGTAAAACCTCCTGGTAGGTGACGGGACTAATACTTAGAAAATATCGTACCAAAAATCACTCCGTCACACGTAAATTTCCCTTATTAATTTTCAACATTTCGCTATTGCAAAGAGCACAGAAATAGTTCCATAAATTATGCCAAACGCGGCAAATGTGGATAAACCTGACTGAAATTTGACCCTTTCGTTAAAAAATCTTCAAATAACTTCTTCATTACTCAAATAAGTTCCAAAGGCTGGCACCGCTATCACTATAACTGTAAAACTGACTATAACCTTAAGAATTGTGAGCAATTTGTCTTTGGATTAACAGTGGCTGCACAGTCATCACAGACCCATGTTTAACATCTTCATTACTACAACTGCTATTGTATAGTTACTTCATCATTTGGGCTTTACGTGTACAGCTTTTTTTGTGACAAGAAGGCCTGCTTTTCTGCGCCCCTTCTTCGGGACTGAGCAAAGACAGCTTTTACCCTTCTTCGCAAATCCTTCGCAAGTTCTTCGCAAATTTGCGAAGAAGCCTAAGGGAAATCTAAGAGAAGTCTAAGAGAAGTTGCGAAGAACTGCCGGCAACGTTTTCATAATCAATGCCATACAACACGCAAACAACGCAT
Source organism: Longitalea luteola (assembly GCF_017356035.1). Lineage (GTDB taxonomy): Bacteria > Bacteroidota > Bacteroidia > Chitinophagales > Chitinophagaceae > Niastella > Niastella luteola. The sequence goes on from NZ_JAFIQX010000003.1 coordinate 162,056, forward strand.
TTCAATAGCTTGTTTTAATGATAATCAATACTTTATGGAAGATCTGCACCTTTTTCTGATGATATTGGCAAAGTAACCGGTTTTGGGCGACCGGGAACGGTAACCGGTGACTGGAAACCGTACTGCTGAGTGGTAACGGATAACTGTGAACTTTAAACTTTAAACCTTTAAACAGTGATCCGGGTAACTGGCTATGGGCAACTGGCGACCGGTAACCGGGAAGCGGTGCAACCGCTAACTTTTCAGTACCTTTGCACACTTTTCAGGCTGCAGAATTCTTGTTCTGCAGGTTTTTTTGTGAATACACCGAAATATTTGAAATAAACAGTTTTACCGGGAATTATATGGCAGTTAACTACAGAGAGTTCCAGAAATTGAATTTACCTGTTATAGAACAGGAAATGTTAGCCAAATGGAGTGAAAACCAGGCATTTGAAAAAAGCGTGTCGCTGCGGAACGATGCCCCTTCCTTCGTATTCTACGAAGGTCCGCCAAGCGCTAACGGTATGCCGGGTATTCACCATGTTATCAGCCGCACCTTAAAAGACCTGGTTTGCCGCTACAAGACCATGAGCGGCTTTCAGGTGAACCGCAAAGCGGGCTGGGATACCCATGGCCTGCCCATTGAACTGGGAGTTGAAAAAGAATTGGGTATCACCAAGGAAGATATCGGTAAAAAGATCTCTGTTGAAGAATATAACCGCAAATGCCGGGAAGCGGTAATGCGCTATAAAGATAAATGGGACGACCTCACCCGGAAAATGGGCTATTGGGTTGACCTGAACGATCCTTATATCACCTTCGATAACAATTATATAGAAACACTGTGGTACCTGTTGAGCCAATTGTATGAAAAGGGTTTGCTGTACGAAAGTGTGAGCATTCAGCCCTATTCACCGGCTGCCGGAACAGGCTTAAGCTCCCATGAGCTGAACCAGCCCGGTACTTATAAAATGGTAAAGGACACCAGTGCCGTGGTTATGTTCAAAGCGGTGAAGGACGAAAAATCTGCGTTTCTGTTCGAGGCCGCAGAAACCGCTCAACGCCAAACGCAGAACGCAGAACGCCCAAAGCAGCAGGCAGAACAGTCGGAAACCCATTCACCATTGACCATTGACAATTCCCCGTTTTTCCTGGCCTGGACCACCACACCCTGGACCCTGCCATCGAACCTCGGCTTAACGGTAGGCGAGCGCATCACCTACGTGCTGGTGCAAACCTTTAACCCATATACGCACTTGCCCATAAACGTGGTTCTTGCCAAAGACCTGCTTGGTAAATACTTTAAACCCGAAGCTGAAAACACCGGTTTCGAGGAATATAAAGAAGGCGACAAAGTGCTGCCCTGGCGCATACTCACCGAGTTCAAAGGCGCACAGATTGAAGGTTGCCGTTACGAACAGTTATTGCCATTTGAAGCTAATAGTCCCGGGAAGAGCGGCGGCGATCCCTTCCGCGTGCTGTTAGGCGATTTCGTTACCACCGAAGATGGTACCGGTATCGTACACACTGCACCGGCCTTTGGTGCAGATGACTATAAAGTAGGTAAAAAATACGGTATCGGCATACTTACCATGGTCGACCGCCAGGGTAAATTTGTAGATGGGCTCGGTGAATTCAGCAACCGGTACGTAAAGAACTATAAAGACGAGAAAGAATATGTAGATGTGAACGTAGACATCTGCGTAAAGTTGAAAAAAGAGAACCGCGCCTTCAAAATAGAAAAATACGAACACAATTATCCTCATTGCTGGCGTACCGATAAACCCGTATTATATTACCCGTTAGATGCCTGGTTCATTAAAACGACCGCTTTGAAAGACAGGCTGGTAGCGTTGAACAAAACCATCAACTGGAAGCCCAAATCAACCGGCGAAGGCCGATTCGGTAACTGGCTCGAAAATATGGTTGACTGGAACCTGAGCCGCAGCCGCTTCTGGGGCACGGCCTTACCTATCTGGAAAACCGAAGACGGCAGCGAAGAAAAATGCATTGGTTCAGTACCTCAATTAAAAGAAGAAGCCGCAAAGGCCGATAAAGCGCTGGGCACCAATAATGCAAAGATCATGAGCGATCTCGATCTGCATAAGCCTTATGTTGACGATATAGTGCTGGTAAGTGATTCGGGCAAACCCATGAAACGCGTTCCCGACCTTATAGACGTTTGGTTCGATAGCGGCGCCATGCCTTATGCGCAATGGGGCCTCGATCATGAGAAGCTGAAAGCCGGCGATCCCTATCCGTTCAAACAACCATTTAATAAGAACTACCCGGCCGACTTCATCGCCGAAGGGGTTGACCAAACCCGCGGCTGGTTCTATACCCTGCATGCCATTGCAGGCTTACTGTTTGATTCTGTGGCATATAAAACCTGTGTGTCGAACGGCCTGGTACTGGACAAAAATGGCAACAAAATGAGTAAACGGCTGGGGAATGTGGTTGATCCGTTCAAAACCATAGAACAGTATGGCGCCGATGCCACCCGCTGGTACCTCATTACCAATGCCTCGCCCTGGGAGAATATGAAGTTCGACCTGGAAGGCATCAAGGAAGTGCAACGAAAATTCTTTGGCACCCTATATAATACCTATCAGTTCTTTGCGCTGTATGCCAATGTAGACGGGTTTGCCTTTAAAGAAGCTTATATACCGCTGGAACAACGGCCCGAGATCGACCGCTGGATCCTTTCATCCCTGAACTCCCTGGTCAAAAAAGTAACGGAATATATGGACGATTACGAGCCTACCCAGGCCGGCCGCGCCATAGAAGAGTTTATGGATGAACACCTTAGTAACTGGTATGTACGGTTGTGCCGCCGCCGGTTCTGGAAAGGGGAGTATGAACATGATAAGGTATGCGCTTACCAGACCCTGTACGAGTGCCTGGAAACCGTGTTAAAGCTCATGGCGCCTATTTCCCCATTCTTCAGCGATGCCTTGTTCCAGAACCTGAACGCGGTAACTGGCAGGCATACTGCAGAATCAGTGCACCATGCCAGCTACCCCGTTAGTAACGCTAACGCCATTGACACCGCCCTGGAAGAGCGCATGCAGCTGGCCCAGGATATTTCTTCCCTGGTATTATCATTGCGGAAAACAGCCAAGATAAAAGTGCGCCAACCCTTGCAAAAAGTGCTGATCCCTGTGTTGAATAAACACATGAAAGACCAGATCGGGCTGGTAGAAGACCTGATCAAGAGCGAGGTGAACGTAAAGGAAATAACTTATTTAACCGAAGATAACGGGTTTATCAAAAAGAAGATAAAGCCCAATTATACGGTGCTGGGTAAGAAATTGGGGGCTAAGATGAAGCCGGTTGCGGCAGTTTTGGCCGAATTTAGCCAGGATGACATAGCTAAATTGGAAAAAGATGGCAGTATTTCATTGCAAATTGGCAACGAACCCTTAATATTACAAACTAATGAAGTAGAGATCACCAGTGAAGATATCCCCGGGTGGATGGTGGCCAATAAAGATGCTCTCACCGTGGCTTTGGATGTAACCGTTACCCCAGAACTGGTTAGCGAAGGAAATGCCCGCGAATTGGTAAATCGTATCCAGAAAATCCGAAAAGACAGTGGTTACGAACTCACTGATCGAATACTGGTTAAGGTAACCGAACACCAGGAGTTGAACCAATCGATCGCCCAATTTAATAATTATATTTGCTCAGAAATTTTGGCAGATAAACTTGAACTAGTACCTGAATTACCTGATGGCACCGAAATTGAAGTGAACGATATTCCATTAAAAGTGTTCGTTACAAAAAAAGCGTAAAAGTATGGCAACCAAGAAAAAGGCGGCCAAGCCAGCAAAAAAAACGATTGCCCCCAAAAAACCAGCCCGAGCGGCAGGTGGGGCAGCCAAACCTGCTGCTAAAAAAGTAGTTGCTAAGAAGGACGTTAAGCCTGCTGCAAAAAAGACAGTTAAGCCTGTTGAAAAGAAGGTTCCGGCCAAGCCCCAGCCAGCTCATCACCAGGTAACCGCCAAAGCACATGCCAAGCCTTCCCCGGCCCCTACAGCCAAGCCAGTTGCCAAACACATTGAAATAAAAGAAACCAAGGAAGTTAAAAAAGCAGTTGAAGCTCCTGTTAAAGTCGAAAAGCCGGAAGTAAAGGTGGAAGTCAGGAAAACAGAACCAGTGATTCCACCGCCGCCACCACCGAAAAAGCCGGAACCCCCGGCCAAACCGGTAAAAGTGGTAATCCCGGAGATAAAAACGAAAACAGCACGCAAATACGAACCGGAATTCACAAAATCAGTATTAGATCAACCAGAAAACATTCAAACAGGACCAACCATGAGATATAGTGATGCCGAATTGAGCGAGTTCAAAGATCTGATTTTAAAAAAATTAGAGCAGGCAAAAAAAGAACTGGCTTATTTACAGGGGTTAATTACCCGCAAAGATGAAATGGGTGGCGATGAAACCGAAAATCGCTACATGACCATGGAAGATGGCAGTATGAGTATGGAAAGGGAGCAGTTGGCCCAAATGGCCAGCCGTCAGATCAACTATATTGATCACCTGGAGAAAGCTCTCATGCGCATCGAGAACAAGACTTATGGCATTTGCCGGGTTACAGGTAAGCTGATCGATAAAGCCAGGTTACGGGCAGTACCGCACGCTACCCTGAGTATCGAAGCCAAGCAAATGATGAACAAGTAAGCTTTGTGCTGTATAATCGGTTGGTAACCATTCTACTAAAAGTGGAATTGGTACGTTATGCCGGTAATCTATCATAAATAATTAAGCCCTGACCATAGCGTCAGGGCTTGCTGTTTATAGTTAGGTGTGCCACACCTTCAAGGTGGCGCACACCTAAGGATAACCGTGGCACCGTTACTTAAAATCCTTTTTGGCTTTCCGGTGCCCAGAAAATGGCCGGCATTGGCTTTTCCAGCAAATACTGGTAATAAAATTTGTAGGCTTCATAGCGGTTATGAACACCCTTCAAACCCATAATGCTGTGCCGCTCACCAGGGTATATCATACACTCAAAATGCTTTTTCAGGTCCTGCAGTTTATTCATCAGCACGATGCTGTTTTGCATGTGCACATTATCGTCAGAAGTGCCATGTACAATACGCAACAGCCCTTTGTATTTGTTGGCATACGATAAAACCGAAGTCGTTTTATACCCTTCGGGATTGTCCTGCGGTGTGTTCATGAATCGCTCGGTATAGTGGGTATCATAAAACTGCCAGTCGGTAACCGAGGAGTTGGCGATGCCATAAGGGAACACGTCCGCTCCATAAGTAAGGGCCATACAGGTCATGTACCCGCCAAAACTGCCACCGGTAATGCACAGCTTATTGCTATCTACCCAGGGCTGTTTTTTCAACCAGCGGCCGCAGGCCATATAATCTTCAATCTCATATTTACCCAGCTGGCGGAAGATGTAGTTCAGGCCTTTCTTTCCAAAATGACCGCTGCTGCGGTTGTCGAAAGCTACCTGGATCAATCCTTCCTGTGCCCACCATTGTGCGGGGGTACCCGTTGGCCGCCAGCGGTCGTATACTGTGCCGGCGTTTGGTCCGCCATAAATACTGATAAGCACCGGGTATTTTTTAGCAGGATCAAAATTGACAGGGTAGGTGATCAATACCGGCAATTCGAACTGGCCGTCGGTAGAAGTAACATACTTCAGTTCGCTTTTGGGCAGGTTATAAGCGCCGAAATCGCTTCCCCTGCTGTTGGCTATCTCCCGGATGATCTTTCCTTTGGCATTGAACAGGGAGGTGACCGGCGGGGTATTCAGGTTTGAATAGGTGCTTATAAAATAATTTCCTTTTGGCGAAACGCTTACCAGGTCATGGCTGAACTCACCAAAACTAAGGCGGGTAAGTCCCTTTCCATTTAAACCCACTTTATACAGGTCGAAGCGGGCCGAGTTTTCCTTACGTGACCTGAAATAGACGACACCTGCTTTTTCATCAACCTTAATAATGCTGGTTCCCCAGAAATTGCCGCTGGTAATAGCGTTCTTTAACTGGCTGGTGTTATCGTAGTAATAAAGGTTATCCCAGCCATCGCGGTCGCTTTTAATGATATGGCCCTTGCCGGCAGATAAGAAGGTAATGCGCTCATATTCATCGAGATCGATCCAGGTTTCCTGTTGCTCATTATACACTTCTTTTTTGCTGCCATTGGTAAGGTCGATGTTATATACTTTCAGGTTATTCTGCTTCCGGTTCATCCATTGAACCCATAATTGTCCATCGGGCGACCACACCGGCGTACCGAAGTACTGATCATCTTTTGCATTGAAATCGGCCCAGACCGTTTCGCCGGGATTAACCGTTACAATGCCGATCTTAACCTCGGGATTTTTATCGCCGGCTTTCGGATAGCGGGTGTTTTCGAGGTAGCCATGCTGACCGTCAGCCACATAAATGGGGTACACCGGCACCTGTGAATCATCGAAGCGCATAAAGCAGATGCGTTTGCTGTCTTCGCTCCACCAGAATGCTTTATAACGGGTTGCGCGGCCCAGGATCTCTTCATAATAAACCCAGGAGGCATAACCGTTGAGGATGGTGGATGAGCCGTCGGTCGTGAGCGCCGTTTCCTGGCCGCTGGCCACATTCAGCACGTACAGGTTATTATCTTTTTTGGTGTAAGCGGCCCATTTCTTGTTGGGTGAAAAAGTGATATTAATACCGTCGGGGATCTTCACCGAAGGGTTTAACTGGCTGATGTCGACATTAGGATAGGGAACTGACTGGCCGGTTTTTACATCCACCATGTAGGTGGTCAGCTTGCCGTCAGCGTCTTTTTGCGACAGTAAATAATGCGTATCGTCGGCCCAGCCTTTCACAACAGGCAGTGGTTTTACAACATTCGTTTCACCATTGCGAAAGATCTGGTCAAAGGTGAAGTTCTTTTGTGCGTGAGAAGTAATTGCAATCAATAGCAGGCATGGCAATAACATACCTTTTGCAGCAGCCCTTTTCATGTAGTGTGTTTAATATTTAAATCGAAAATTAGCCAATTAGATAACTTGGACAGGGTTTGAAGGGTGAATGGTTGAAGCAATTGACGATTGGCAAATGGAAAGGCAGCGTTGCCGGTTGCTGGTGGTTGCCGGTTCCCGGGCCCTGAAATTTTAAACTGTTGACTAATAATCAGGACCCTGCAATTGTTGCCTGGCTACCGGTTTCCGGTAACCGGCACCCGGGAACTGGTACCTGGTAACTGGTACCCGGTAACCCCAAACTACTTCACCTCCTGCATATCCACCAACTTCTTATAAAAGCCGTTCTGGTTGATCAACGCATCGTGCGTACCGCGTTCAACGATCTTTCCCTTTTGTAATACGATGATCTCATCGGCATGTCGGATGGTGCTTAGCCGGTGCGCAATCACGATACTGGTGCGGTTGGCCATCATTTTGTTAATGGCGTCCTGAACCAGGCGTTCGCTTTCGGTATCCAGCGAAGAAGTGGCTTCATCGAGAATGAGAATGGGCGGGTTCTTTAAAACAGCCCGGGCAATGGTAACGCGCTGACGCTCACCACCGCTCAGCTTGCTGCCGCGGTCGCCTATATTGGTTTGATAATTCTCTTCTTTCTGCATGATGAAATCGTGCGCATTGGCAACGCGGGCGGCCTGTTCAATCTCAGCAATATTGGCTACAGGATTACCGAGGGCAATATTGGCGGCAATAGTATCATTGAACAGGATAGGCTCCTGGGTAACAATGCCCATTTGATCGCGCAGTGATAATAAAGAATACTCTTTTATGTTGATGCCATCGATCAGCAGTTCGCCGGTGGTGGCGTCGTGAAAGCGGGGGATGAGGTCGGCCAGGGTGCTTTTGCCGGCGCCGGAAGAGCCTACCAGGGCAACCGTTTTGCCTTTTTCTATGGTAAGATTGATGTTATCCAGAATGGTTACATCGTCGTATTTGAAGGTAACGTTCCTGAACTCGATGGCCTTTTCAAATGCGTGCAGGTGGCGGGGCGTATCGGCTTCTTTAACAGCCAGGGGCGCTCCCAGTACACTTTCTATGCGCTCGATGGCCGCAGCGCCGCGGCGCATGTTATAGAAAGCCTGGGAAAGTGATTTGGACGGCTGAATGATCTGGTAAAATAAAGTAAGGTAGGTGATGAAAGCTTCAGGCTGTAATAATTTTCCAACAAAAACGAACTGACCGCCGATGAGGAGAATGGAGCAGAATATCATTACCCCCAGAAACTCCGACATGGGCGAGGCCAGGTCGCGTTTAAAAGCCATCTGGATCCGCAATTTGTTCAACAGGTTATTGGTGCTTACAAAGCGGTTACGCATCAATTTCTCGGCATTAAAAGCTTTTACAACGCGCAGGCCGCCGAGGGTTTCATCGAGCGTACTTAATAACAAACCCTGCTGTTCCTGTGCTTCGCCCGATTGTCTTTTCAGCGAGCGGCTTACCCGGCCCAGGATGAACCCGGCAATGGGCAGCAGTACGAGCATTACAAGTGACAGCATGGGGCTCAGAAATATAAGCGCACACAGAACTATTAAGATATTCAATGGGTCCTTTATCAATCCTTCAAGGGTACCTATAACACACCATTCAATTTCGTTCATGTCGTTACTCATGCGCGACATCATATCGCCCTTGCGCTGGTCGGTAAAATAACTTACCGGCAGGATGAGGATCTTATCGTACAGGTCTTCCCTGAAGTTCGTCATTACCCGGTTACGCATGGGAATAAGCGTACGATAGCTCAGGTACAGGAACAGGTTTTTGAATAATATGGAAAATATGATAACCAGGCACACGGCAGCCAGGGCCTGGGCATACCCATAGTTAATGATCAGGTAGGAAAGTCCGTATTTCAACTGGGCCATAACCCCATCAGAGTTGAATACCCAGACAGGTCTTTCGGTAACAGGGGCTTCCTTGGAAAACAGGAGTTTTAGAAAAGGGGCCAGCATCGCCAGCGAAACCAGGGAGAAAAGAACAGATAACAGATTGAAAACTACGTATAATAGAATTTTTCCCTTCTGATTGCGGAGGTAAAAGAAAATCCTTGAAAATCGCTTCATGAATCAGTTAAAATAATGAGTAAACGGTGCAAAGTAACTAATTTTACGGCTATTAAACCGTTAAGGAAATGCAAGAAGGGAAACGTCAAAAACAGGTGGGAAGTTTATTGAACGAAGAATTAAATTTAATTTTTCAACGTTTGGGGCTGAATATGGTGGATGGGGGCATGGTGTCCATATCTTCTGTGAAGCTCACGCCTGATCTGCTGGAGGCCCGCATCTACCTGAGCTTTTTTCAGGTCAAGGATGCGCAGGAGGCTATGAAGAAGATAGAAGAAAGAGGTTGGGAAATAAAGCGGGAACTGGCGAGCCGGGTGGCCAAACAATTACGGCGCATGCCTGAACTGAAATTCTTTCTCGACGATACGCTGGATCATGTGTTTAAGATGGAAGAATTGTTTAAGAAGATCAATAAAGAAGATAAGGATAAGCAGTAACGCAGGTTCCATGTTACAGGTTGCAGGTTCCATGGGGCTAATAGTACTGCTGGCGATGAAAGCCCTGTAACGTGAAACCTGGAACTTGTAACAATAACAGGTTGCATGGGATAGTAGTACTGCCAGCAATAGAAGCCCTGTAACGTGAAACCTGGAACTTGTAACAATAACAGGTTGCATGGGGTAGTAGTACTGCCAGCAATAGAAGCCCTGTAACGTGAAACCTGGAACTTGTAACAATAACAGGTTGCATGGGGTAGTAGTTCTGCCAGCAATGAAAGCCCTGTAACCTGAAACCTGGAACTTGTAACTTTTAGTAGACCGGGACAAAACATACAAACCACAAACCATATAGTATTGAACTTCCTCTTCGCCTGGCGATATTTTAAAGCAAAAAAAAGTACCAACGCCATTAACATAATAGCATGGGTGAGCATTATTGCTATTATGGGTATTACGTTTGCTTTTATTGTGGTGCTGAGTGTGTTCAATGGCTTCGAGGGATTGGTAAAATCTTTGTATTCTTCTTTCTATCCCGATATGAAGATCTCTGCCAGATCGGGTAAGACCATTGTACTTACTGAACAGCAATTGCAACAACTGGCCGCTATAAAAGGCATTCGCGCCTATACGCTGGTGGCCGAAGAAAAGACATTACTGATCAATGGTGATGTGCAGGTGCCTGTAAATCTTAAAGGTGTTGATACGTCTTATGAATCAGTAACCGATGTAGCCGATAAACTGATCCGCGGTAATTTTCAGACCGGTAATATCGATGAACCATCACTGGTATTGGGTAACGGTGTTGAGAATGCGTTGGGTGTTGAAAGCGATAAATTTTTATACCCGCTGACGGTGTATGCTTTCAAACGGGGTATGAACTATAATGTGGCTGATCCTTCACAAGCCCTGGCGGCTGCCAGCATCACGACTTCCGGTACATTTTTGATACAACAGGATATCGATAACAAATATGCTATCACCAATCTCGACTTCATGAAGCTGATGATGGGATTGGGTCCAAATGAATACAGCGCCCTTGAGCTGAGTTTGCAGTCAGGGATAACCGCTGCAGATGTACAAAAGGAAATTCAGCAAAGATTGGGGCTCAACTACAAGGTGGAAACAAAATATGAGCAGAACCAAAGTTTGTATAGCGTTATGAACCTGGAGAAATGGGTCATCTACGGGATACTTACTTTAATGCTTGTGGTAGCGGCTTTTACCATGATCGGCAGTTTGACCATGCTGGTGTTGGAAAAGCAGAAAGATATACAGGTGTTGAAATCCATGGGCGCTAACAACAGCCTGATACAAAAAATATTTTTAAGTGAAGGCATGTTGCTGGCGGGTATCGGCTCGGCAGCAGGGGTGGTGTTAGCTATTATCTTTTGCTGGGCACAGGTTAATTTCAAGCTCATTGCTATTCAGGGCGGCACATTCCTGATCGATTATTATCCGGTAGAACTGGTAGCTACCGATTTTCTGCTGGTATTGATAACGGTATCCCTGGTTGCTTTTCTTGCTTCCTGGTTCCCTTCACGGCGCGCAGCCCTGCAACCGATCGAGCTAAGAAGTTAATGGCATACTTATTCCCTGATCTGCATTACTGCATCTTATATATTACAAAAAAGACAGGTCCCGATATGTATCAGGACCTGTCTTTTTTTATTGTTACAGAGACTTAATTAATAATCGCCGATCGTTTCCGGTAATTGGGCTAATGCTTTAGCTAATTGTTCATCATTAGGTGCAATACCATGCCATTCGTGATGGCCTTCCATAAAATCAACACCAGCGCCCATCACTGTTTTCATTAAGATAACCACTGGTTTGCCTTTGCCGGTACGTGCTTTTGCTGCTTCGAGACCGGCTACTACAGCATCGATATCGTTGCCTTTCTCAAGGTGCATTACATCCCAGCCGAAAGCAGCAAATTTAGCGCCCAGGTCGCCCAATGCCATTACTTTGTCTGTTGGACCATCGATCTGCTGGCCATTCCAGTCCACAGTAGCGATCAGATTATCTACTTTGTGGTGGGCGGCAAACATGATGGCTTCCCAGTTCTGACCCTCATCCAGCTCACCATCTCCATGTAATGAATACACTATATTGTTTTCACCGTTGAGTTTTTTCGATAATGCAACACCGAGTGCTACGCTCATGCCCTGTCCTAACGAACCACTGGCAATGCGAATACCAGGCAGGTGCTCATGGGTGGCGGGGTGTCCCTGTAAACGGGAATCGATCTTACGAAAAGTGGCCAGTTCTTTTACGTCGAAATAACCCGAGCGGGCTAAGGTTGAATAGAACACAGGGGAAATATGGCCATTTGATAATATGAACACATCTTCATTGCGGGCTTCCATGGAAAACTGCGGATTGTGCTGCATTATCTTAAAATATAATGCGGTAAAATACTCAGTACAGCCCAGTGAGCCCCCGGGGTGACCACTGGCGCAACCATGAACCATACGAACTATATCCCTGCGAATTTGTGTAGCAATGTCCTTTAAAGCTGGCATAGCACGATTTAAATTTGGTTGCAAAACTAAAGGAATTGTTTTGTATCAATAAATCAAATTAAACTTTCCCAATATTTTATTATCCAAGCGCGTTGAATAACGGTTTATTATGATGAAAGTAAGTGTTATTAATAGTTGGAAATCCGAAAATACGCTGTAATTTGCGAAGGCTTTGTGGTTAAGAGCCCAACCGGCTTGATTGGTAGCACGTATCATATTCCAAGACTCACAAAATCAGGCTGATGTTTGATGTATTATTTTCTATAGCTATTTCATTTGCAATTACCTTTTTAGCTATTCCGGTAATTATAACCGTAGCCGAACAGAAAAAATTATTTGACATTCCTGACGAAAGAAAAGTGCACCAAAGTCCTATTCCTTCTTTGGGAGGCCTTGGCATCTTTGCCGGCTTTATGTTAGCATGTCTTATAGCCATTCCTTATCAGGCTGCTACCGATTTTCAATATTACTTTGCTGCTGCCTTTGTGATCTTCTTCCTGGGTTTAAAAGATGATATCTTAGTTATTTCTCCCATAAAAAAATTCATTGGCCAGGTATTGGCCGCTTTCCTCATTATCTATAAAGGAAACATCCAGATCAAAAGCATGTATGGCTTTATGGGCATCCACGAATTACCCGAAATGTTCAGCCTGCTGTTAACCTACCTGACCATCATCGTGATCATCAACTCTTTTAACCTGATCGACGGAATTGACGGTTTAGCCGGTTCATTGGGACTGGTGGCTTCTTCGGTATTCGGTTTTTATTTTTTACAGGTTAACATGTTGCCTTATGCGATCCTGGCCTTTTCACTGGCAGGAAGCCTGGTAGCGTTTCTGATATTCAATTTTCAGCCGGCAAAAATATTTATGGGTGATACGGGTTCGCTGCTCATTGGCCTGGTGAACTCGATACTGGTGGTGAAATTTATCGGCGTCGCCAATCAGGCAGACATCCCGTATCCGATTCTGGCGTCACCTGCCATTGGCGTAGCCGTTTTGGTTATACCTTTAATGGATACGTTAAGGGTGTTTGCCATACGTACATTCCACCGTCGTTCACCCTTCAGCCCCGACAGAAACCATATTCACCACCTGTTACTCGACAGAGGCTTTTCGCACCGGCATATAGCGTTACTGCTGGTTTCGATCAATGTATTGTTCATTCTGGCCGCCTATGCAGGCCGTAACCTCGGGTGCACCTGGATCATCCTGGCCATATTGATCGTTTTCTTCTCAGGTATAGCAGCGCTGTACTATACCCGTCCGCGTGCGCGGCTTTTTGTTGCCAAGACCATAGATACGCCTGATGGGGAGCTGAAAACGTCCAAGATCGTTCCCCTTACTACTGATACGATTCTGGAACATAAGAACTAGTTACCGGTTACCGGATACCAGTCACCGGGAAAACCGCCCGATCTACAGGAGTATTGGATATTAATCATTAATCTGCAAAATGGCCCCGGAAACCGGCAACTGGTAACCGGCGACTTTATCTATTGCCAATTGCGCTTTGTCTATTGAAGCCTCCAGCATCCGAAAAATTTAAGTAGGTTTGCAGGCATTTAATATTTCTTCCTATGTCAGATGAATTAAATAAAATCAGGGAATCAGCCCAGGAGAATATGGATAAGGCGATCAGCCACCTGGAAACAGAATTAGTGAAAGTACGTGCCGGAAAAGCCAACCCCAATCTGGTAGATGGCATCGTAGTTGATTATTACGGAACTCCTACTCCTATTAACCAGGTGGGAAATATTTCGGTAGCCGATGCGCGTACCCTGACTATTCAGCCCTGGGAAAAAAATATGCTGCAGCCCATTGAAAGGGCCATTATTGCTGCCAATATCGGCATCAACCCACAGAATGATGGAAATATGATCCGGTTATTTATGCCGCCATTGACCGAAGAAAGGCGTAAAGAACTGGTGAAAAGATCACACAGTGAAGGCGAGCATTCAAAAGTGGCCATTCGTAATATCCGCCGCGATGCGATGGAACAGGTGAAAAAACTGCAGAAAAACGGCTTAAGTGAAGATATCTGCAAAGATGCGGAGACCAGGATCCAGGAAATGACCGACCGTTATATTTCACTGGTTGATAAACACCTGGTGGCGAAAGAGAAAGAGATCATGACCGTGTAACATACTTTGTATGAAAAATCGGGATATAGAGATTTTGAGATTTACCGGGAGTATCAAACCTGAGCAGATCACAAAATCTCTAAATCTCTAAATCTCTAAATCTCTAAATCTCGAGATCTCGAAATCAGCAATCAGCAATCTACTTAGCCTTCTTCCGGGTTGTAACATACACTCCAAGAAGAATGATCACCAGCCCGGCTATCTGCCAGCTATTGATGGTTTCCCCATCCAGTAATCCCCACGTCAAAGCAATGAACGGTATGCCATAAGTTACCATGGAGGCAAACAAGCCGCCGGATCGTTTTATGAGCACATAAAAAAGGATCGTGGCAACGGCCGTTCCCATAATACCCAATAAGGCAGAAGCGCCGCTCGAAAAAAGCACCTGCCTGTTGGCGAGCGGTAATGAAAAATAGCCGGTAGCCCATAGAATGATAAAGCACGGAAGCAGCAGCAACGCAAAGCTTACTGCCACTACAGCCAGCGAAGGCGTTTCATGCAGATGCCGGCCTACAAGGTTAATGTTCAGTCCATACAGTATGGTAGCAATTAATGCAAAGGAGGCATAGGAAAAGAACTGCATACTTACATTACCTTTTGCAAACAGTAATACCAGCATGCCGCATAAAGCGATCAATACTCCCATCAGCTTATGCATTTGAAATACCTGGCCAAAGAACAGCAGGCCAATAAATATCGTAAAGATGGGGGTAAGCGAGTTCAGAAAGCCGGCCAGCGAACTGTCGATCTTTGTTTCGGCCAGGCAGAACAAATAGGCCGGAAAGAAGCTGCCCAACAGCCCTGATAGAAAAACATAGCCCAGCTTGTTGGCGGGTATATTTTTCCATTGACGTATAGCTACCGGTAATAACACCAGCCCGGCACTCAATATGCGAATTGTGGCCACCTGGTATGCACTGAGATGCGCTATTCCTTCCTTTATAAGAATAAAAGAACTTCCCCAGATAATACAAAGCCCAACAAAAAGGATCCCGTTTATAAATGTCCCCCTGCGATCTGACATGTAAAAATTTGTTCAAAAATCAGGTAATAACTTTAAAATGTAATAATTTAAAAGAAACATATTCTCATGGCAACGATAAAATTGAAAGATATCAGTACCCGGGCGCCTAAAGACTGGAACAAGGAAGAAACAAAAATAAAAACAATAGCTATACTGCAGGAACTGGATGAGTTGCAGAATTTATTGTTTGCCGAATCGAAGCACGCTGTACTGGTAGTATTACAGGGTATGGATGCCAGTGGTAAAGACAGCGCCATCAGAAAGGTATTTGGTACCCTTAATCCCCAGGGCGTACGCGTACAGTCGTTCAAAGTGCCCACAGAACTGGAGTTAAGTCACGATTTTCTATGGCGCATTCATGCTGCCGCGCCACCGAAAGGTGTAATTCAAATATTCAACCGGTCTCATTATGAAGACGTACTCGTTACCCGCGTACATAGATGGATAGACGAAAAAACCGTCAAAAGGCGCATGAAGGCGATTAACGAATTTGAACAACTGCTACAGGAACATAATAGCACCACTATTTTAAAATTTTACCTGCATGTATCGCCCGAAGAACAGCAGGAGCGCCTGCAGGAACGCATTCACAATCCATCGAAACAATGGAAATATAACGAGAAGGATTTTGAGGAGGCCAGATTGTGGGATCGTTACATGGACGCCTATGAAGATTGTTTTGCGCATTGTAACGATGTGCCCTGGACGGTAGTGCCCGCCGATCAGAACTGGTATAAAGAATATGTAATTGCAGATACACTGAAAAAAGCATTGGAAAAGCTGGATATGCAATACCCGGGATTAAAGAAAGAATAACAGGGAATGTATTATGTTTGCGGCCATTGATTTAAAAAATTAATATATTAGTTCATTAAACGCCGAACGCGTCGTAAGTGTCATTAACAACTAAAACTATTTTTTATGGGAATGATGAAAGAATTCAAAGAGTTTGCCATAAAGGGCAATATGGTTGAACTGGCCATTGCTGTTATCATTGGCGCTGCATTCAGCAAAATTATCAGTTCACTTGTTGATGATGTTATTACGCCACTGTTATTAAAACCGGCACTGGAGGCTGCCAACCTGCAGGATCTCGATAAACTGGTAATATTCGGCACCGTAAAGGTCGGCGTTTTCCTTTCGGCAGTACTTAACTTCCTGATCGTAGCCTTCATTTTATTCCTGCTGATAAAAGGCATAAACCGCTTCAAGCGGAAAGAAGAAGCAGCCGCTCCCGTCACACCGGAAGAAATAATTCTGTTACGCGAGATCCGCGATGCATTAAAGAAATAGGGTATAAAAATAACTCCTGTCGTTTTATATTTGCAGGCATTTTGATTCGTTCAAAATGCCTTTTTTAATCTATAATGTTATCGTATGAAGCAAGTGGCTTTGGCCGTGACTTTTGTATTTCTTACAATTATCAGCGTAGCGCAGGACAAGACCGTACAGGAGTTAAGAAAAGAATCCGTAAAATCAATAGCAAAGGACGATAAAGACACAACCGCCAACACCTGGAAAACAGGTGGTATGTTCAATGGTACCGTGGGCCAAACCTCGCTTTCGAACTGGGCAGCGGGTGGTGATCAATTCTCCTTCAATGCAAACGGATTATTAAGTCTTTACGCATTTTATAAAAAAGGGATTCATTCATGGGATAACAGCATTGACATGGAATTGGGGTATATCAATTCCACTTCACTGGGCACCCGCAAAACAAACGACCGGCTTGATATTATCTCGAAATATGGCTGCCAGTTGTTTGATCATATGTACCTGACCGGACTATTCAACTTTCGTTCACAGTTTACCGACGGTTTTACGTATCCCAATGATACCACCAGGATAAAGCAGTCGACATTTATGGCTCCCGCTTATGTGATCGTGGCGCTGGGTATGGACTGGAAGCCGAGCCCTACTTTCTCTTTATTTCTTTCGCCTATTACCAGCCGTTGGGTCATTGTAAAAGACGATACCTTATCTGCCAAAGGCGCTTATGGGGTAGACACCGGACGAACTTCGCGCAATGAGATCGGTGCTTATTTAACCGCTACTGTTAACCGGGAAATAATCAAAAACCTGACCTATAAAGCCAAGCTCGACCTGTTCTCCAATTATAAACACAACCCGCAGAATATCGATCTGTTCATGACCAATCTGTTAAGCATGAATGTGTACAAAGGGTTCTCCTTTAACATTGGCGCCGATCTCATTTACGACGACGATGTGAAAACCTTTGGGAAAGACAAAAATTCACCCAGGCTGCAGGTAAGGCAGTTCATTGGCATCGGATACCAGCGAAAGTTCTAGGCTCAGTAATGTAATGCTTAACAGGGTGCTTAAATAAGGCTGATAACAGTTGTTACTTACCTGATAACAAAACAGTTACCGGTTGCCGGTTGCCAGTTACCGGGCGCTTTTTCACAACTTATGTACAATATCAGCCAATGGCTGCCTGTAATTTTCTGCAATTGTTTTTTTGGCGTACGTTTGTTGGCTCTCACTGAGTGGGAGTTTGATAAAAAAGAAGCACGTGAATCAACCGTCGTATCAGATCAAGTTGCCGCAGTTTGAAGGTCCGTTCGACCTGTTACTGTTCTTTATTGAGCGGGACGAACTGGATATTTATAATATTCCGATCAGCAATATCATTAAGGATTTTCTTGATTACATCCATCAGCAGGAGCAGTTGAATATCGAGCTCTCGAGCGAGTTCATTCTGTTTGTTTCCACCCTGATGCGTATCAAGGCCAGGATGTTGCTTCCCCGTAAGGAACTGGATGCGCAGGGCAATGAGATCGATCCGCGCCAGGAACTGGTTGACAAGATCCTGGAATACAAGCGCTTTAAAGAAGCGTCGGCTAAAATGGCTGAAATGGAGGCGATCCGTATGCTGATGGTGCGCCGCGGCAACCTGGCGAAAGAAATTTCGCAGATCGGTGAAGAAAGCGGGGAGGGGACTGAAATACAAACCATTACGCTTTTCAAATTGATGAAAACATTTGAAAGGGTAATGAAGAAGGTTGAACAGCGGAACGTGAAGCCGGTGCATACGGTTGTGAAGTACAACTATACGATGGAAGAAAGCCGCCAGTATGCCCTGGAAACGGTGAAAAAGGAAAAAGTGATGTCGTTCGAAAAGGTGTTCGACATTTGCCAGGACCGCATTCATGCCATCTTTATATTTCTTTCTGTACTGGAGCTGATCCAGATGAAATATATGACCATTATGGTAGGCGAAGGCCGCAATAATTTCCTTGTCGAATGGAACGAGAACTGGGAACAGGATGTAGATCCCAATCAACCGCCGATCAATCCCGGCGATGATCCCGACAGACAACCGGAATCAGTATTATAACGTTGGATTAACTGTAATTCATAATGCACCCGTTCCTATAATTGTTAAAGGGAATCTTTGACGCGTTACCGGTTTCCGGTTTCCCGGTTATCAGGAAATGTAAAACAATTGTATTAATTAGAAATAAGGACCCCGGCGACCGGTAACTGGTAACCGGTGACCAGTCTATCCCAACAACTGATTTACCGTAACAATTCCCTTCATCATTTCGCGTACGGTGGAGGCGATGGCCTGGGCATCGTAACCGCATTCGTGGTACAATTCCTTTGGTGTTCCATGCTCTACGATAGCATCGGGAATGCCTAAGATCTTTACTTCGGCTTTGTAGTTATGTTGCGCCATGAATTCGAGCACTGCGCTGCCAAATCCGCCGGTAACCGTTCCGTCTTCCACGGTAACCACTTTTTTGTACTTGCTGAATACTTCGTGCAATAAAGTTTCATCGAGTGGTTTAACAAAGCGCATATCGTAATGCGCCGGGTTCAGGCCATCCATTTTCAGTTCGCGGATGGCAGTAGTGGCAAAATTACCGGGGTGGCCAATGGTAAGAATGGCAATATCCTGGCCGTCTTTGATCTTTCTGCCCTTGCCAATGGGAATTTCTTCAAATGGTGTTCTCCATTCAGGAAGCACACCCTGTCCGCGCGGATAGCGGATCACGAAAGGATACTCCATGGTATCGAGCTGGGCGGTGTACATGAGGTTGCGCAGCTCGCTTTCATTCATGGGAGCACTGATAATTAAATTGGGAATGCAACGCATGTAGGCGATGTCATAGGCGCCGTGGTGGGTAGGCCCATCTTCACCAACAAGGCCGGCCCGGTCGAGCACCAGCACTACCGGCAGTTTTTGAATGGCTACATCATGCACTACCTGGTCGTAGGCGCGTTGCATAAAAGATGAGTAGATATTACAGAACACCCGCATGCCCTGGGTGGCCATACCGGCGCTGAGGGTAACCGCATGTTGTTCGCAGATGCCTACATCAAAAGCGCGGTCGGGCATTTTATCCATCATGAACTTGAGTGAAGAACCCGAAGGCATCGCAGGCGTTACGCCAAAGATCTTGTCGTTGTTTTCGGCCAGCTCAATGATGGTGTGACCAAATACATCCTGGTATTTGGGCGGCTGCGGGGTATCGTATTTCTTTTTATAGATCTCACCGGTGATCTTGTCGAACAAACCGGGTGCATGCCACAGGGTTTGTTCTTTTTCGGCCAGGGCATAACCCTTTCCTTTCACCGTAAGTACGTGCAGTAATTTGGGACCGGGAATTTTTTGCAGGTCCTGTAAGGTATCAACCAGTTTGGTGATATTGTTTCCGTCGATCGGTCCAAAGTAACGGAGCTTTAATGCTTCGAACAGGTTGCTGCTTTTGTTGATAAAACCTTTGATGCTATGTTCAAGCTTGCTGGCCATTTCCCGGGTAAAGTTTTTCCCAACGGGTAATTTGCCCAATGCTTTCCAGATATCGTCTTTAAGGCGGTTGTATGTATGAGAAGTAGTGATATCGGTAAGATATTCTTTCAACGCGCCCACATTGGGGTCGATGCTCATACAGTTATCGTTCAGGATGATCAGGATGTCTGAATCGGCTACACCCGCATGGTTCATTCCTTCAAAAGCCAGTCCGGCCGTTAAAGCGCCATCGCCGATGACAGCAACCGCTTTGCGGTTTTCGCCCTTGTATTTGGCAGCCATAGCCATGCCGAGCGCGGCAGAAATGGACGTGGACGAATGTCCTACGCCAAATGTATCGTATTCGCTTTCGCTGCGTTTGGGAAAGCCGCTGATGCCGCCGTATTTGCGGTTGGTATGAAAGGTATCGCGACGGCCGGTGAGGATCTTATGGCCATACGCCTGGTGACCTACGTCCCACACGAGTTGATCGTATGGTGTATTGTAGCTATAGTGTAATGCTACCGTAAGTTCTACCACACCCAGACTGGCGGCGAAATGACCTCCATGCACACTTACCACATCGATGATATATTGCCGCAATTCATCGCACAGTTGATGTAACTGCTCTCTGCTCAATTGTTTAAGATCGGCTGGGGAATTGATGGTAGTCAACAATGGGCCGGGCTTGATGTCCATTTTGGTTTGAAATTTATCGACAAAAATACAGCTTTAAATCATGGACCCTAACAAAGGGAACATTTTAACAGAATAAAAAGCATGCCTGACTGAACAATGTGTCTTTGCGGGTAAAATACCACCAAAATCCTGACAATTTTACTACTTTGTAGTGCCGGTAACCTATTTATTCGGCCACATATCCAATTTACAAAACCAGAGCGGGCTAATTGCCTAGATTTGTTACAGTTCCAACGAGTATGATAAAGCAGAGAATTCCATATTACTGGCTTTGCCAGTTTGTAGGCTGGAGCGCCTTTATACTGGTGTATATTTTTTTCTATCTGACCCTGCGTACCCGGGAAACGCCCTGGTTCTACCATGTGCTGGTAGCCGAAGCGGTTATTGGTTTTCTGGTTACGCATGTGATGCGGTTTTTTATACAGCGGTATAAGTTCGTTGATAAACCGGTTAATGAACAGGTGTTTTATATATTCTTTATTTCTATCCTGTTTTCCCTGATCTATGCAACTATCGGCGCTACGATGGAGCAGGTCCTGAACATTGAAGCCGAGCGGCAGAAATCGCTTACGTTGTTCAATAAGATCATGCGCGCATCGATGGGTTGCTTTACGTTCATTTTGATCTGGAACCTCATCTACTTTGCCTACCACTATATTTTGAAGACGCGGCAGGCACAGTTGGATAAGATACGTCTTGAGTCGCTGGTGAAGGAACTGGAGTTGAAGACCATCAAAGCGCATATCAATCCGCATTTTATTTTTAATGCGCTTAACAGTATCCGGGCTTTGATCGATGAGAATCCCAACCGCGCCCGCAATGCGATTACCGAGCTGAGCAATATTCTGCGCAGCAGCATGCAGGCGGAAAAATTAGAAACAGTTCCTTTTGAAAAAGAGCTTGACATTGTAAAAGATTACCTGGCGCTCGAATACATTCGCTTTGAAGACCGGCTGAAGATCGAATACCAGATCGATGAAGATACCCTCGACCAACCGGTACCGCCTATGATGTTACAAACGCTGGTAGAAAATGCGATCAAACATGGCATAGGTAAACAGATCGGTGGCGGGCTGGTAAAAGTGATCTCTGACTTTAAGGAGAATTTCCATGAGTTGGTGGTATTGAATACGGGTTACCTGAACGGACATATCCAGGAAGGCGATGGTTTTGGCCTGTTCAGTACCAGGAACCGGCTGCAATTGTTATTTGGTGAAAAAGCTAATTTTGAAATAAAGCAAGTGGGATCTGACCTGGTGGAGGCACGCATATTGATCCCGGTTGAAATTAAATAATACCAGTTATGATTAAAGCCATAATTATCGACGACGAACGGCTGGCCAGAACTGAGCTGCGTAAACTGCTGATGGACTTTCCTGAGATTGAAGTAGTGGCTGAGGCAAGCAATGCCGGTGAAGGGGTAGAAAAAATAGAGAATATCAATCCCGATCTGATCTTTCTTGATATAAGTATGCCTGGTAAAACCGGTTTCGATATGTTGTCGGAACTGGATAAAGCGCCGCACGTTATCTTTACTACGGCTTACGATGAGTTCGCGCTGAAAGCCTTTGAAGTAAATGCGCTCGATTACCTGTTGAAACCGGTGGAGCCTAAGCGGCTGGCGGATGCCATTCAGAAACTGCACCTGCAGGAAGAACGCGAACAGGGACCCATGGTGCCGGTGAATTTCAATCGCAGTATATTAAGTGAGAATGACCAGGTGTTTGTGAAGGACGGCGAACGTTGCTGGTTTGTAAAGCTATCGGACATCCGCTTATTTGAAAGCGTTGGTAATTATGCCAAAGTATACTTCGGGCCGAATAAGCCACTTATTTTAAAATCGTTGAATGCGCTGGAAGAAAGACTTGATGAAAAGACGTTCTTCCGGGCGAACCGTAAACATATTGTGAACCTGCGGCTGATAGATAAAATTGAGCCGTATTTCAATGGCGGTCTGTTGCTGGAACTAAAGGGAGGCGAAAAAATAGAAGTGAGCCGCCGCCAAACAGTGAAGTTCAAGGAAATGATGAGCTTATAATACGCCAAACGCTAAACGCGGCTTAACGCCAATCTCCGAATTTCTGACCGGCTGTGAATCCGCCGAAGCTTCGCAAATGGGCAGCAGGCGCAAAATGCGGAAACCAGCGTTAAGCGTTGCGCGTTCAGCTTTTACAATATATAAAAATACTCCATGATCAAACGATTTTCCTACTTTATCCTAGTGCTATTGGCTAAACAGGCCGCATTTTGCCAGTCTATAGACAAGATCATTAATGCCCAGGAAGTTGAACGAATTGAAAGAACATTGTCTTCCGATGACATGCGTGGCCGCAAGATCTTTACTCCCGATATTGACCGCGCTGCAGCATTTATTGCCGCCGAATTTAAAAAGGCCGGCATACAACCTGTAAAGGAAAATTCTTACTTACAGGAATTTGCCATGGTGCGCACTACGCCGGTGTCGGCCAGTGGTAAATTAAATGGCAAAACACTTGCTGAAAAAGACATAGCTGTCATTTCCGCCAAAGAAGAATTATCGGTTAACCAGGCTTCGGGTTATAAGCAGGTTGTGATACATGCCAGGGATACTTTTCCTGTTATGCTGGGCCGATTACAGCACACAGATGGCAACTACCTGTTAGTAGTTGACACAGCCCACCGCCAATTATTTGAAAGAATAAGAAGAGGCGGCCGCTCACAATTTTCGCCCAAAGGAAATATTGTATTGGTGCTGACGAATGAAGAAGCCGGTGAGTATGCCATACAGTATAAGCAAACGGTAGCTGTCATGCCGCTTAAAAATGTGGTAGGCATTTTACCGGGGAGATCAAAGAAAGAAGAATATGTGATCTTCTCCGGACACTACGATCATCTCGGTGTGGGCCAGGCCAATGCAGCCGGTGATAGCATTTATAATGGCGCCAATGACGACGCTGCCGGCATTACCGCTGTGATCATGCTGGCCAACTATTTTGCCAAACAAAAGAATAACGAACGCACCCTCATCTTTGCCGCCTTTACGGCAGAAGAAAGCGGTGGATTTGGATCAACTTATTTCTCACAACAGTTCAATCCCGACCAGGTGATGGCCATGTTCAATATTGAAATGATCGGTACCGAAAGCAAGTGGGGCACCAACTCGGCATTTATAACCGGGTATGAGAAAACGGATATGGGCAAGATCCTCGAGAAGAACCTGAAAGGAACTGGGTTTACCTTCTATCCTGATCCCTATCCTTCGCAGCAATTGTTTTACAGAAGCGATAATGCTACCCTGGCCAGGCTTGGTGTACCGGCGCATACCATTTCTACCTCAAAAATGGATAGCGAAAAATATTATCATACGCAGGAAGATGAAATAGAAACGCTCGATATGAAGAATATGGCGGCTATCATCAAAGCCATTGCGATTAGTTCAACGTCTATTGTTGCGGGGAAGGATACGCCTACCAGGGTGGCCCGTGAAAGTTTGAAGCGTTAGTGTAATAAGGAAGAGGTGCCGGTTACCGGTTACCAGGTAACAATTGCAGGGCTGCTGATAAATAGTTATCAGGCTAAAATTTCAAGGCCCGGTAACTGGTAACCGGTAACTAATTCATACTATTAAAACTTCTTCAATACACCCTCCATCACCTCCACAATTTCCTCATTGCACAAATTACCAATGCTGCCTTCGTGTACATGATGCAATTGTTTTTTATAGTCGAAGGAGAACTCGCCTTTTTCGATCTGATTACCTACCTGTTTATAAGCCTCGCGGAAAGGAATGCCTTTGTTCACCAGTTCATTTACCGCTTCAACACTAAAGAGGTATTTGTATTTCTCGTCATCGAGGATATTGCTTTTTACTGACAGGTTCTGCAGCATTAAGCGGGTCATTTGCAAACAGGCTTTTAATTCTTCGATAGCCGGGAACAATATTTCCTTCGTCAGCTGCAGGTCGCGGTGATAACCCGATGGCAGGTTCGCCAGCAATAACGACAGTTCATTAGGCACTGCCACTATGCGGTTGCATTTGGCCCTGATCAGTTCAAATACATCCGGGTTTTTCTTGTGCGGCATGATACTGCTGCCGGTAGTTAACTCAGCGGGGAAGGAGATAAAGCCAAAATTCTGGTTGATATACAAGCAACAGTCCATGGCCAGGCGGCCGATTGTGCCAGCAATACCTGACAGGGCAGTAGCAATTACTTTTTCTGTTTTACCGCGGCTCATCTGGGCGTAAACCGAATTCCAGTTCAGTGTTTTAAAGCCTAATAATTCGGTCGTTCGTTTTCTGTTCAATGGAAAGGAGGAGCCATATCCGGCGCCACTGCCTAATGGATTTTTGTTGGCTACCTGGTAAGCGGCTGCAAGGCCTTCCATATCATCGGTAAGGCTTTCTGCATAAGCGCCCAGCCATAAACCAACCGAGGAGGGCATGGCTATTTGCAGGTGCGTATAACCGGGTAATAAATGGTCTTTGAATTTTTCGCTTTGGGCGATCAGCAGGTCAAAGGTTTCTTTTACTTTTTCTTTTACAGCCAGCACTTCGGCACGCAGGTACAATTTTATATCAACTGCCACCTGGTCGTTGCGGCTACGGCCACTATGTATTTTCTTGCCGGCTTCGCCTATACGTTGGGTGAGCATGAATTCAACCTGCGAGTGTACATCTTCAATGCCTTCTTCAATGCTGAAGCGGCCCTGCTCGATATCTGCAGCAATGGCTTCCAGTCCTTTTACAGCGGTTTCGGCTTCTTCTTTCGACATCAAACCTACTTCACCCAGCATGCGTACATGCGCTATGGAACCCTGTACATCGTATTTTGCCAGAAGAATATCAAATTCCTTATCGCGGCCAACGGTGAATTGCTCTACTAGTTGTGACGTGCTGGTTGATTCTTTGCTCCACAATTTCATGGTTAATCGGTTTCCGGTTACCGGTTTCCAGTTGCCAGGCCGGCTACCAGAAAACAGTACCTGTTAATTTGTTTTATTAAATGAATTCATTGAGATTTGATTCTACCCACTGAATATACTTATTAATTCTTTTACTTAACAAGTCGTAATCGCTTCTCAATTTTTTATATAACTCGGCGTTCCTGAGAGAATTGGTTTCAAAAAGAAAATCCAGATGTACTATTGTTTCGTCACATTCAGACTGAGAAAATATTAAATATTTAATAAAGTCGGCTTTATATCTTCTTCTGCCATATCCTTCCACGATCATCGATGCAATTGATTTTGATGAACGTCTAATTTGACTTCCTTCTTCAAATAACTCGTGTCTGGGTAAGGTCATCGTCATTTTATGAATCTCAATAGCAAGGCGTTTTGATTCAACATAAATTTCTAAATCCCTGTAACTTGACATAGTAGAGTGGTTTATATGATAAACACTCTAATCAAGAACTTTAACCTGTGATTGTATTCCCGGTAACTGGTAACCGGTAACTGGTAACCGTGACTACAGTATCTTCTCTAACAACTTAACGTACAACTCTATCCCTTCAAGAACTTCATTTATAACGATGTATTCATCCGCCGTATGACTGCGGGCGGAGTCGCCGGGGCCCATTTTCAATGCCTGGAAGGGCATCAGGGCTTTATCGGATGTAGTAGGGGAACCATAATAGGTCCTGCCTAGTGCAAGGCCCGATTGGATCAACGGATGATCGAGTGCAATAGAAGTGGAACGTAAACGCGTACTGCGGGGCACTACTTCACACTGCACATGCTGGTGAATGGTTTCCAGGATCTCTTCAAAGGTATACAACTCATTTACCCGCGTGTCTACCACAAACTTTGTTTGCGCCGGTACCACATTGTGCGCTTTGTTGTCGGTTTCAATGACAGTTACACTCATTTTTACGGGTCCCAGCAAGTCAGATACTTTAGGAAATTCGTACGATTGAAACCAGGATATATCTTTTATTGCTTTATAAATGCTGTTCTCGCCTTCATTGCGGGCGGCATGGCCGGCTTTGCCGTGTGCCACACAGTCGAGCACCATCAGTCCTCTTTCGGCAACGGCCATTTGCATTTGGGTTGGTTCGCCAACGATAGCGCAGTCAATTTTGCCAAGGTGGGGTAATACCAGTTCTATTCCATCCCTGCCGCTGATCTCTTCTTCTGCGGAGGCAGCTAATACCACGTTGTATTTAAGAGCTGGCTGCTGATTAAAATACAGGAAGGTGGCAATCAGTGCAACCAGCGGACCGCCGGCATCATTGCTGCCCAGACCGAATAATTTGCCATCTTTTTCAACCGGTGTGAACGGATCGAGGGTATAGTTCTTATTTGGTTTTACGGTATCGTGGTGGGAGTTCAGTAAAATGGTGGGCTTGCTGTCGTCAAAAAATGCATTGCGGGCATATATGTTGTGCTTAACACTCTTTACAGACACGCCGTGTTTCTCGAGGAATCTTTTGAGAATATCAGCTGTTTTGTCTTCTTCTTTACTGAAAGAAGGGGTGCTGATCAACTGCTTCAGTAATTCAATGGCGCTTTGCTGAAGGGTATGTAATGTAAGATTATTCATGTACAATGCTTGTTCCGGCCTTGCCGGTGATGAGATCGGTTAACTGTTCGGCTTTGCCTATGATCACTTTCTTTACCCCCCGGTTCAATGCGGCAAAAGCGTTATCCAGTTTGGGGATCATACCGGCGAATATTTTTTGTTCTGCTTTTAATTGCTGGTAATAGGCCGGGTTTATAGATGATATTACGGTGCTGTCGTCATTTGCATCGAGCAGAACACCGCTTTTTTCAAATGAATAGATCAGTTGCACATCATAGAGGGCGCTCAATGCATTGGCTACTTCCTGGGCAATGGTGTCGGCATTGGTGTTCAGCAGTTGTCCTTTCTGGTCGTGGGTAATAGGCGCCATTACTACGGCGATCTGCTGATCGATAATGTTTTTCAGCAGGCTGGTGTTGATGGCATCTACATCGCCGGCAAAACCATAGTCGATACCCCCGGCCCCTGAAGCGGAGCTGACAACCTTGCGCTTATGCGCCAGAATTATATTGCCATCAGCACCACAGAGCCCTATGGCATTACAATTATTTGCCTGAAGCTGAGCTACAATATTTTTATTTATATAGCCGGCATACACCATCGTCACGATCTTCAGGGTTTCTGCATCTGTAATGCGGCGGCCATCGATCATCTGTTGCGGAATGTTCATTTGTTCAGCCAGTTTGGTAGCCAGTTTGCCACCGCCATGGATGAGGATCTTATGCACCCCCGACGCCCCCGGTTCCTGAAGGGGGGAGTCTAGCCTTGCAAATTGTTCAAGAAAATTGGATAACTTCTTCTCATCGTCAATAATATTCCCTCCAATTTTAATAACATATAATTGTTTTTTTCCGCTCATGGTGCTTAATAACGATTGTGTGAGTTGTAAATGAAATCACCGGTTTCTGTCCCTCCGGATGCTCGTTCCCCCTTTAAAGGAGTGAGGGGTATGGGTTAAAGGCTTGCCAGGATTTCACTGAGTACGGCCTGAGCTGCCCACACACGGTTACTTGCTTCCTGAATAACAATGCTGTTGGGGCCGTCGAGAATTTCATCGCTCAGCTCCACATTGCGCCTTACCGGCAAACAATGCATCACTTTGGCGTTGTTGGTAACGGCCAGCTTTTCGTTGGTGAGCATCCATTCGGGATCGTTGGTATAGATCTTTCCGTAATCCCTGAAGGTGCTCCAGTTCTTTACATATACAAAATCGGCATCTTTCAATGCTGCATTCTGATCGTGGGTAATGGTAGCTCCTTTGGTGAATTGTTCATCCAGCTCATAATCTTCAGGATGCGTGATCACGAAATCGGCCTGTCCCCAGGCATTCACCCATTGCGAAAAACTATTGGCCACACATTGTGGTAATGGTTTCACATGCGGCGCCCAGGTCAATACGATCTTAGGTTTTTTACCCGCCGGCAGGGGCGAAGCTTTCAGGCATTCATTGATAGTAATGATATCTGTCAGGCTCTGCAAAGGATGCAGGGTGGCGCTTTCGAGGCTTACTACCGGAATGCCGGCGTATTTAATGAATTGTTTTATATACAGCTCACTGTAGTCGTCGTCCCGGTTCTTTAAGGAAGGGAACGTACGGATGGCGAGGATATCAAAATAGTTACCCATGATGGGCGCAGCGTCTTTTACGTGTTCGACAGTGCTGCCGCTCATGATGGCCTCATCTTCAAATTCCAGGGCCCAGCCTTCCTGTCCAACGTTGAAGACGATGGGTTCCATGCCCAGGTTTTGTGCTGCGATCTGGGTGCTCAGGCGGGTTCGCATACTGGGGTTTAAGAATAGCAACCCAATGCGTTTACCGGCTCCCAGATTTTTATCTTTAAAGGGAGCGGCTTTGTATGCGAGCGCTTTTTTTACCAGTGCATCTATTTGCGGCACATCGTGCACACTTGTAAAATTTTTCATGCCTGTAGCAGGAAGGAATTTTAATTATGAAATATGTTAAAGTAAGCTTAAGGCTGGCTCACGACATTCGGTCAGTTTTCAACCTTCTCAATCTTCAGCCTTCAGCGTTTTACATTTAGCGTTCAGCGTTCAGCGTTTTGCGTTTAGCGTTTTGCGTTCAGCGTTTTGCGTTTAGCGTTTAGCGTTCAGCGTTTCCGCTCCTAGCTGAATTTCTGCTTTGATAGCTTCCAGTAACTGGTCAGCATCCTGTTTGCGTAAAGCCAGTGAAGGTAATAACCTGATCACATTTGGTTTGGCTTCGCCGGTAAAGATCTTGTGTTTCCACAGCAGGTTCTTACGCAGGTCCTTGAATGCTTCGGGCACATCAAAGCCGATCATCAGTCCGCGGCCCCGTACGTTTTGCAATTGCTTTATTTTCTTCAGTTCATCCATCAGGTATTGCCCGATGGTAGCGGCATTCTGGATCAAATTCTCTTTTTCTATTACTTCCAGTACGGCCAGTGCAGCTGCGCAGGCGAGGTGATTGCCGCCAAACGTAGTGCCCAGCAAACCATGTTTCGCTTGCAGATGCGGGGCAATGATGATACCGGCAACCGGGAAACCATTGCCCATGCCTTTGGCCATGGTATAAATGTCGGCATCTACACCGGCATAATCCTGCGAAAAGAATTTGCCGCTTCTGCCATAACCACACTGAACACTATCGGCAATGAACACCGCGCCATGTTCGGTACATAACCGCCGGATGGTTTGTAAAAACAATTCACTGGCTACATTGATGCCGCCCACGCCCTGTATGCCTTCGATGATCACCGATGAAATTTCTGATCCCCGTTCTGCGAAGCAGGCTTCGAGCGCTGCTACATCATTGAAGGGAAGAAATATAATATTCGGCGTTTGGTTCACCGGGGCAACGATGCCTGGGTTGTCGGTGGCAGCAACAGCCAGCGAGGTGCGTCCGTGGAAAGCTTTTTTAAAGGCAACTATTTTTTTGCGGCCATTGTGGAACGAGGCCAGCTTTAATGCATTTTCATTGGCTTCAGCGCCAGAACTGATCAGGAATAACTGGTAATCGGGTTTGCCGGATAATTTACCAAGCTTTTCCGCCAGTTCTTCCTGCAGGGGCATTTTAACGGAGTTGGAATAGAAGCCTACTTTATTTAACTGGTTGGTAAGTCGTTCAACATAATGCGGATGGGTATGGCCAATAGAGATCACCGCATGACCGCCATACAGGTCAAGGTATTGTTCCCCCTTATCATCCCATACGTAAGAGCCTTTGGCTTTTTCGATGGCAATGTCATTAATAGGATAAACATCAAATAGCTTCATTTTAGTAATAAGTTATAAGTAATAAGTTCTAAGTTGCGGGCTGCCTCACTTTTTGTATCAATGCAATAAGCATAGCCTTAATCTCATTTACTTTTAAATACAATTCCTGGTAAGCAACCTCAAGCACATATCCCAGATCTTTAGCCAACAATAACAAGTATTCTGACTCGTTTGCTGATCCTAAAGCAATATTTAAAAAGTGCGCAAATTCTGAATTCTTATTTTTCCCACTCCCTTCTGCAATATTGGCCGCTATCGACATCGATGCCCGCCTCAATTGGCTTGTAAGACCATAAATTTCTTCTTTGGGGAACGCTTTTGATATTGTATACACTTTTAATGTATAGTCGTGCGCTTTTTCCCACACTTTCAGAGATTTATAATTTTGCATACCACAAGCTTTTTTGTGTAAGCATTAAGTTGAATGCTTTTTAACTTACAACTTAATACTTATAACTTAAAACTTGCTTAAAAGTAATTCGCCTTCAATCTCAACCCGGTGCATTCATCAATTCCAAAGATCAAATTCATATTCTGAACTGCCTGGCCGGAGGCGCCTTTGGTAAGGTTGTCAATGGCACTGTGCACGACCAGCTTACTGCCTACTTTTTCCAGTTGAATGATACATTTGTTCGTATTCACTACCTGCTTCAAAAAGATCTCGCCCTGGCTCATTACAGTGAAAGGCTGATCCTGGTAAAAGTCGGCATACAATTCCCGCAGCTGCTCGATCTTCCAGTCGCAATCAACCAGTGAGCTGATAAAAATGCCCCTGGTAAAATCGCCCCGCCATGGAATAAAGCTCAGGGCCTCCCCCAGGCCTCCTTCGGTGGAGGGGGAGGAACCATCCTGACCTGCTTCGGCTGAAGAAGAATTAAATGTCGGCTGCAATTGCTGTATGGATTCGGTGATCTCTTTTAAATGCTGGTGCGTTAAAGTTTTATATGCCTGGATGTTATTGGCCCGCCATGAAAAATGGGAAGTGGCCGATAATCCCTGGCCGGCGCCGGTTGATCCGGTGATGCCGGTAGTATATACAGATTCCAGCAGTCCGGCCCTGGCCAGTGGCAGCAGGCCCAGCTGAATGCCGGTGGCAAAACAGCCGGGGTTGGCAATGTTGTGGGCTGCTTTGATCTTTTCTTTATTCAACTCAGGCAGGCCATATACAAACTGGCGATTGCCGATGGATGATTTAGCGCTCAGTCTGAAGTCTTGCGACAGATCGATGATCTTTATTTTATCATTGACGGAGTACTCCGTCAGGAACTTGCGCGCATCGCCATGACCTACGCACAGGAACAAAACATCGATGCTTCCGTCCTGTAAAGGTGAAAGGTCTTCGGAGAATTGCAGGTTGGTTTCGCCAATCAGATCGGCATGCACCTGGTGAACAGGATTGCCTGCATTGCTTTTACTGTTCACAAAAGTGATCTCTACCTGCGGGTGATTGATCAGTAACCTGAGCAATTCGCCGCCGGTATAACCGGCGCCGCCTATTATGCCTGCTTTTATCTTCATACTCATAACTTTCATTTAAACGGTCAACGGTCAATGGTCAATGGTCAATGGTGAATAACGCCTAACTTCCAAACCCCTAACTAAGTTCTTCGATCCTCATTTCCTGATATTTCCGGGCTATATCAACTCTGTCAAGTGTATCAACTTTTCAACCTACCTGTTAACCCGTTAACTACTTTCCCTCATTTTCCTCCTTAACAGAGTTCCAGATCGAGGTCTGGTTGCCAAATATCTTGCTGAACCCGCGTACGTCCTCGCCGCTCCAACCGGTATTCATTTCACCGTATTTGCCAAACTTGCTGCTCATAAGGTCATAGCCCGATTCAATACCGATGATCTGGAAGCGATAGGGTTGCAGGTGCACAAACACATCGCCGGTAACATGCTGCTGGGAGCTTTCGAGGTAAGCTTCAATATCGCGCATAACGGGGTCCATGATCTGGCCTTCATGTAACCAGTTGCCATAGAACTGGGCCAGTTGATCTTTCCAGTTCAATTGCCATTTGGTAAGCACGTGCTTTTCCAGGGCATGGTGTGCTTTCAGGATCACCATGGGGGCAGCTGCTTCAAAACCAACGCGGCCTTTGATACCAATGATCGTATCGCCTACGTGAATATCACGGCCAACGCCATACGGTCCTGCAATGGTTTGCAGGTATTGAATGGCTTCGCTGGGGTGAGCAAATGATTTATCGTTGATGGCTTTCAGTTCGCCTTTTTCAAACCGCAGCTTCACTTCTTCACTGCCTGTTTTGGTAACCTGTGTTGGCCAAGCTTCTTCGGGCAGCATGCCTTTTGACGACAGTGTTTCTTTACCACCAACGCTGGTGCCCCACAATCCCTTATTGATAGAGTACACGGCTTTGGCAAAGTTCATGTTAACGCCCTTGCCTTTCAGGTAGTCAATTTCTGCTTCGCGGCTCAATTTAAGGTCGCGGATGGGCGTAATGATCTCAACACCGGGGATCAGAATATGGAAGACCATGTCGAAACGAACCTGGTCGTTACCGGCGCCGGTACTGCCATGCGCTACGGCATCGGCGTTTAATTTTTTTACGTGCTCTGCAATGTGCAGGGCCTGGCTCAACCGTTCGGCGCTCACACTTAACGGATATGTATTATTCTTCAACACATTTCCGTAAATGAGGTATTTTATGATGCGATCGTAGTATCCTTGAATGGCATTGACTGTTGTATGTGTTTTTACACCCAGTTTGTAAGCGTGCTGTTCGATCTGCTTCAGTTCTTCATCGCTAAAACCACCGGTATTTACAATAATGCTGTGCACTTCGTAGCCCTGGTCTTCGCCCAGGTATTTTACACAGAATGAAGTGTCTAATCCACCGCTAAAACCGAGAACAACTTTCTTTACACCCCCCGTTCCGGAAGGGGAGGGAGCGTACTGAAATTTTGAAGAGCCTGAATTCATTATTATAAAAATTACTGGTTATACAATTATTTCTGATTCCCTTTCCCGCTTTTAGGGGGTTGGGGTTAGAGATTAAAAAAGTAGTGAAAAAAAGATTTGATCTTGCCGGCTCCTCCGCTTTGTGAGTACTTGGCTCCGCCCTGGGAGTCTTTATTATCCTCTTTGAAGAAAGGTTTCAGCAATTTCCATTGTTTTATGCGTAACATGCGTTCGAACACACTCTTCTTCTCTTCAAAAAACTCTTTGGTCTCTTCCGGCTCATAATGATCTTTGGGGTCATACAGCATGGCAGTGCACAAACAGTTCTTCCGTTCCTTGCTCATGAGGATATCATAGTTCACGCAGCTTTTGCAGCCAGCCCAGAAGGCTTCATCCTGCGTAAGCTCAGAATAGGTAACGGGCTCATAACCGAGGTCGCTATTGATCTTCATTACGGCCAGACCGGTAGTAAGTCCGAAGATCTTCGCTTCGGGATATGTTTGCCGGCTCAGTTCGAATATTTTTTTCTTAATGGCTTTTGCCAGTCCGCCCTTACGAAACGCAGGCGATACGATCAATCCTGAGTTGGCAACGTATTCGCCATGGCTCCAGGTTTCGATATAACAAAAGCCGGCCCAAATGCCATCCTGGTTAAAAGCGATCACCGCTTTCCCTTCCCTCATTTTCTGTTGTATATATTCGGGCGAACGTTTGGCTATACCAGTTCCACGCGCTTTGGCGCTGGATGCCATTTCATCGCATATGATCTGAGCAAAGCTGAGGTGTGATTCGTTGGCTACAAGTACCTGAAATTGTTGTTGGGTATCCATTTTTGTAACAAGGCTAAATGTGAAAAATGCAACGGCTTAAAACATTGTGCCGGGGATGATAATGGCTCTCTTACAGAAAAGCCATTCCGGTCACCAAATAGAATGCTGTATGGTACAGTAAGTATCAACGTCGCACCCTGACGGGAGTAGGTTGGAAGTAAAAAACTGTACAGAGGCGTACAGGAAAAACCCCACGCACTATAGTAATCGCGGTTTGCGCGATCACATCAGCGAGTATTATGGTGAGATTTTTTTGCATTTTTATCGGGTATGCTTTTAAATCAATAGATTTTGTCACCGCAAAGAAAAACAACTTTTTTAATTCAATGTGGATTTTGGGTGTAAAATTTTGCCTAAATCCATAAATACCTTAAATCCTCATTGGTCAACCGGTGCCATCATTCCATGCTGGCAGCCGAATGCGTAAGCTAAATTTGTTTGCAACCACAGCCTTCGGCTATCAGCTATCAAACAAACAATGTAACCTTCAAATAGTTCATTATTAAACAATGCGGGTAGGCACTGAATGGATAGCGGCACTCATCTCTGCTATCAGTGAAGCATCTTTCTCGATGGCATTGCCAATGACGATCACGTCGGCGCCGGCCTTGCAGTTGCGGTAGGCTTTCTCAGGGTCAGTGATGCCGCCGCCAATGACCAGCGGCACTTCTATGGTTTGCGCCACCCGCTCGATCATGCTCTCGCTAATGGGGCGTTTGGCGCCGCTGCCGGCATCCATGTAAATGAGTTTCATGCCCAGCATTTCACCTGCCATAGCGGTGCACATCGCAATTTCATTTTTATCGGCCGGAATGGGCGCTGCATTGCTGATGTACGATACAGTAGTAGGAGCGCCGCCATCGATGACCATATAACCCGTAGAAATGATCTCGAGCCGGCTTTGTTTTACAAATGGCGCTGAAATAACATGCTGGCCGATGAGCAGTTCTGCATTGCGGCCTGAAATAAGAGAGAGATAAAGCAATGCATCGGCATAAGACGTGATCTGGGAAGGACTTCCCGGAAAGAGGATCACCGGGATATTGCAATTCTTCTTTATTTGCTGTACCACTTCATCCAGCCTGTTGGTAACAACCAAACTTCCGCCCACAAACAGGTAATCAACCCGCGCTTTGGTGGCCAATGCAGTTAATTCATCGATCGATTCTACCGTAACCTTGTCTGGGTCAATCAGTACTGCAAATGATTTTTGTCCTTTCTCCTTATGTTGCAGTAGTGATTGATATATGCGATTCGTCATGCTGGGCTATTGGTGACTACAAAAATGCAAAAAGTTTTCGAAAGGGGCTATAAGGTGCCAAAACTTTTACCATTTATTGTTTTTCAGGGCATTATATTCTACTAAAAGCAGTTACCTGTAGAATACTTTCCTTCGACCACCGCCTGGCTGGCTCTTTCACAGCGCGTAACATATACGATAATTCCAGGTCAATTTTCCGGTTAAACCGGTAACCGGTCGCCACATAACTGCGATTTTGATCAAATACCTGCCCATTCAGGTATTGTTGACCGCTTACATTGAAGAAGAGCTCATTTTGCAGGATCAGGTACATCCCTCTTTCAAAACTGGTTGTTACCCGCACCAACGGGATCTGCTGCCTGATCTGATACCGTAAGCGGTTAGCGAAGACGGTACCGGTCCTCTGTATTGAATTATTCTCCTGTACCAGCTTTGGCAGGAACCGGTTTTCGAGCCGCAGCCGGTGCCGCATGATGGTAGTATGCTTACGGGTGCCTGAACCCAGGTTTACAGCATGTGAAAACCAAACCTGCTCAAGGGCCTGGTGCTCAGCTGCAAAGCCAGTGGTTCCATTGATGGTTCGCCGCGCCTCCGTAAGGCAATAGCCCGCCCCTACGCTCCATTGGTTATTTAATTGAACAAAGGCGCCGGTTCGCAATAAAAAGGTTTGCAGGTGCTGCCTTTTGGGGTCGCTTCTTACACTGGCCTCCAACTGATAAATAACCCGTTTGGAAATCGCTATCTGGTTGTTGGTGGTGGCCCAGCCTGAGAGTGCTGCCTGTGAATGCGCATAATAGCCGGCAACCATTCCAACTATCACCAACATCAATTGTTTATAAAAGGACATTCAGGCAAAGAAAATGAACAATTGCCTAATGATCGTTTGTAAGAACAGTTACCAGGTGCCGGTTACCAGTTACAAGGCATCAGTTATGGAGTGCCTGCATGTATTCAGTCATTGCGAAATTCAGGGCCCGGCACCCGGGAACCGGTAACTGGCGACACCTGTTATAGATAACACTTTTTTCAATACCAACCCTGAAAAAGTAATTAACATTTGACCGTATTCTGTGCAAAAATCAAGTAAGTCACACCCAGCTTGAGGTATAGTATTTTCAACATCCTTTTTCCACAGGTGTGCATATTTAAGGATCGGAAATATGGGCATGAGAAGATATTTTCGTTCTTCACCCTGTCCACCCTAACCCTGATTTAATCATGTTAAAAACTTAGTAACCTATGCCCAGTAAAAAGCAATCGAAAGGCTTACAGTTCAATCGCCGTTTCACCCGAGAAGGTGTGTCTGTGTATGATCAGTTCGAATATGACTATCGAACTTCGGTGATCCGCAATCCCAGTGGTGAAGTGGTGTTTGAAATGAACAATGTAGAGGTACCAAAGCACTGGAGTCAGATTGCTACAGATATTCTGGCTCAAAAGTATTTCCGTAAGGCAGGCGTTCCACAGCAGGATGGGTCACTGGGTCGTGAAACATCGGTAAAACAGGTTGCCCATCGCCTGGCTAATTGCTGGCGGGTATGGGGTGAAAAATATGGCTACTTTGCTTCTGAACAGGATGCCACCATTTTTTACGAAGAGCTGGTGCATTGTATCCTGAACCAGTCATGCACACCAAATAGCCCACAATGGTTCAATACCGGCTTATTTGAAAGCTATGGTATTAAAGGAAAACCACAGGGGCACTATTACGTTGACCCTGTTGACGGCGAACTGAAAAAATCAACTTCGGCATATGAGCGTCCGCAGCCGCACGCCTGTTTTATCTTAAGCGTTGAAGACGATCTGGTGAATGATGGCGGCATTATGGACCTGTGGATGCGCGAAGCCCGCATCTTCAAATACGGCAGCGGTGTAGGTACTAATTTTTCAACCATCCGGGGTGAAGGCGAGAAATTAAGCGGTGGCGGCACTTCGAGTGGTTTAATGAGCTTTTTAAAGATCGGCGACCGCGCGGCAGGCGCTATCAAAAGCGGTGGAACTACCCGCCGGGCTGCCAAGATGGTTTGCCTCGATCTTGACCACCCCGAGATCATGGAGTTCATCAACTGGAAAGTAGAAGAAGAAAAGAAAGTAGCGGCATTGATCGCTGCAGGGTATCCCAGTGATTATGAGGGAGAGGCTTACAGAACCGTAAGCGGACAAAATTCCAACAACTCGATCCGTATACCCAATGAATTTTTCAGCAGGCTTGAAAATGATGAAGATTGGGAATTAAAAGCCAGGACTGATGGCAAGGTGATGAAGCGTATTCCGGCCAGGGAAGTATGGAACCAGGTTGCCTATGCCGCCTGGCGTTGTGCTGACCCCGGAACGCAATACGATACTACCATCAATGAATGGCATACCAGTCCAAAAGGAGGCCGCATCAACGCTTCCAACCCATGCAGTGAGTATATGTTCCTCGACAATACGGCCTGTAACCTGGCTTCTGCCAACCTGCGCCGTTTTTACAACGAGGTTACCAACTCATTCGATGTAGAAGGTTTTGAATATGTATGCCGCCTGTGGACGGTGGTGCTGGAAATATCTGTGCTCATGGCGCAGTTCCCGTCGAAAGAAGTAGCCCAGCTGAGCTATGATTACCGTACGCTCGGTTTAGGCTATGCTAACCTGGGTTCTATGCTCATGGTAATGGGCATTCCCTACGACAGTGAAGAAGCCCGTGGCATTGCCGGCGCCATTACCGCTATCATGACCGGTATTGCGTATAAAACGTCAGCCGAAATGGCGTCTATTTTAGGACCTTTCCGCCGTTTTGAAGAAAACCGGGAAGACATGTTGCGCGTAATGCGTAACCACCGCCTGGCTGCCTATGATGCAGATGAGTATGAGCAACTGCACATCAAGCCCCAGGGTATTAAAGCAAGATATTGCCCCGAAAACCTGCTGAAAGCGGCTACCAAAGCATGGGATGAAGCCGTTCAGTTAGGAGAGAAATATGGCTATCGCAATGCCCAGGTTACAGTAATTGCCCCCACCGGTACGATCGGGCTGGTAATGGATTGCGATACAACTGGAGTGGAACCCGATTTCGCCCTGGTAAAATTCAAAAAGCTGAGCGGCGGCGGTTATTTCAAGATCATTAACCAGTCTGTACCCACAGCTTTAAAGAATTTAGGATACCAGCCCCGTGAAATTGAGTCGATCGTGAAATATGCAGTAGGCGCCGGCACTTTTGTAGGTGCACCGCATATCAATCACCAGACCTTAAGCGAGAAAGGATTTATTGCCGAAGAGATCAGGAAATTAGATGCAGCCGTAGCTTCCGCGTTTGAGATCGGATTCGTATTCAATGTTTACACGCTTGGAGAAGAATGCCTGCAACGACTGGGATTCAAACCCGAGCAATACTTCAATTTTGAATGGAGCCTGCTGGAAGCTTTAGGCTTTACAGAAGAGCAGGTAGAAGCCGCCAATGATTATATCTGCGGTACCATGACCATTGAAGGAGCTCCTTTCTTGAAGGCCGAACACTTGCCCGTTTTTGACTGTGCCAACAAATGCGGTAAAAAGGGACAACGTTACATTCATGCCCATGGCCATATTCGTATGATGGCTGCCGCACAACCGTTCCTGAGTGGTGCTATATCAAAAACCATTAACCTGCCTAATGAAGCAACAGTAGAAGAAATTGCCGATGCTTACATGATGAGCTGGAAACTGGGCTTAAAGGCCTGCGCGTTGTACCGGGATGGTTCAAAGCTCAGCCAGCCGCTCAGCAATAAAAGCGATAAGAAGAAAAAAGCCGAAGACGAAACAAGTGAAACAACTGCCTCCGCTGAGCCACAGGAATCGAATATTGTGGACCTTGGTAAATTGACCATTACCGAGCTGCTGGGCGAAGTGCAAAAACGCGTACAGGCATCTCCCGATACCAGACTTAAACGGGAGCTGGCGCGGATCGTAGAGCGCAGGACCCTGCCGGCAAAACGCCGTGGCTTTACACAAAAAGCCAAGATCAACGGACAGGCCATTTTCCTGCGTACCGGTGAATACGGCGATGGTACTGTAGGCGAAATATTCATCGATATGGCCAAGGAAGGCGCCACCATGCGCAGTATGCTTAACTGCTTTGCCATAGCCATTTCCATTGGCTTGCAGTATGGGGTGCCACTCGAAGAGTTTGTAGAAAAATTTGTGTTCACGCGTTTTGATCCTGCCGGAATGGTTGATCACCCGAACATCAAGAGCACCACCTCGATCGTTGACTTTATTTTCCGTGCCCTGGCGTACGAATACCTGGGTAGAACCGACCTGGTACATGTACTTGATCGACCTGAAGTAATGAATACAGGCAACGATGACTGGGATGAAATTCCGACATCACTGGAGTACGAAAAAAAAACACCACCACTAAGTGATGTACGCATCGTGCCTGGTAAACCGGTTAAAACACCAGATCCAGAACCTATAAAACCTGTGAAAGCCACTGTTAAAAAAGCAGAAGCAGGCATCGACGCCATCAATGCAGCCGCTAAAAGCATGCAAAGCGATGCGCCGGCCTGTAATACCTGCGGACATATTACCATCCGTAGCGGAACCTGTTATAAATGCCTCAATTGCGGTAATAGCATGGGTTGCAGCTAAGAGATCCCGATAGTAGGTACCCGTTCCAATATCCTTGCCGGCAAACTATAGGCTATTCTACAGCCGAATGCCAGGCAAATGAAAGTGAATTTTGGACGGTTATTTTTATAAAACTTCAATCCGCTCATGTTTATGGGCGGATTTTTCTTTTCAATAAGGCTTGTAAGCGCGGGAAGCCTGAATACTTTCCATCGATTGAAAAGGCTGATCCTCGTTAACCGGCAATCCATATTTTGACATTTCTTTGTATATTTAGAAATATCAATACGATCGGCCGGTTCGTTTATTCTGGTAGAAACCTACACTGACAAATGAAATTAAGAACGCTCTTACTTGTGATGATCTGCATCGCCTTTCTGGCCTCCTGTAACCGGTATATTACCCCTTATGAAGCCGCCCATGGCAAAACCCGGTATAAATGCGGCAAAATGGTTCGTTAAAGCAACTGCACATACATCTTCCTGCCCCGTCACCCCAAAACTTCAGGGAGCGCAAAAAAATCCTTTTTTATGGCAAGTGGTTGGCTTACAGTTTATTGATAAAAAGTTGCTCCTTTCA
This sequence comes from Longitalea luteola, assembly GCF_017356035.1. Classification (GTDB taxonomy): domain Bacteria; phylum Bacteroidota; class Bacteroidia; order Chitinophagales; family Chitinophagaceae; genus Niastella; species Niastella luteola. Next base: position 202,616 of record NZ_JAFIQX010000003.1, read on the forward strand.
ATAGCACCACAAAGTGGTATTGTTACAGGGCCTGTAACTAAGTAGGTTTGCACAAATAAAAGATTGCCTGCCCAAAAGATATTTCAGATTGAATTACTAAACCTCAAGTATAGCTATTAAGAACAATTTTGCCCTTAACAACTTTCCCATAGTACGGGATTGTTTCATGTGCACTGCTGGACAGGGTTCATTAATTTGAACCCTGTTTTTTTTATCATGCTCTTAACCCGGAATCCTTACTTTTACGGCCTTAATGGGGGAAAACTGAATGACTGTTCAATTTGGTTATGATAAAAAGCAGGTAATCCAGGCTTTACGCTATCACTTTTTAATGCGCCCTGAAATCAAGGTCCTATTGGTGCTGATCAACGTATTTGCCATTACCTCCGCCGTATTGTTTGCCTTGAAGAAGATCCAGGCTATCTCTTTTTTAATATTTTCATTTCTGTGGTTCCTGCTGATGCTGGTGATCTGGCGCATTCTGCCCAGCAGCATTTACCGGCGGTCGCACACGTTCCAGGACGAATTCATCATGCATTTCGATGATGAAAATGTGGTGCTTGAAACGGCCAAAGGCGCTAAAGGCTGGCCGTGGAAGCAATTCAGCCATTTTGTGGAAAGCCCTTACTTTTTTCACTTATACTTCGACGCCCGTTCTTTTTTCCTGGTGCCGAAAGATTCTTTTAAATCTATCACTGACCTGCAGTTGGCGAGGGAACTCCTTAGAAAGAAGATTGGAAAGAAATAGTACCCCCCAACCCCCTAAAGGGGAGGGGAGGTGCAAAACAATCAGTTACTAGTTCCAAGTTCCAGGTTTCAGGGAAATGCAATGGTTACTTGTTCCCAGAAGCCGAGCAGTAAAGTTTTAGCTACTAATAATCAATTGAGATTCCTGAAATAGGCCCCTGGTAACTGGTAACCGGAACCTGGTAACCCTGTAACCTGCAACTTGCAACGCTCTCCTATAGGGCTACAACTATCAATTTAAGATTACCCAGGTCTGTATTTACTTTCCTCAAAGATCTTCTTCGCATCGGTATTCAGCAGTTCGTTCAGAGAAAGTTCCGCATGCTTCGACATATACTTCTTCACGATCTGCCAGCCTACAAATATGCCGATGGCCCCCGGTGAACGGTCGCCCAGTTCAGGTGTATTGGGCGCTTCTTCCATATACGATTTTATATTAACCGGCTCAATATTATACAACAGGTTATTGGTAAGAAAGAAATTCCAGATCATGCCTTCATTTTCATAACAACCTTTCAGCTGTGCAGCAGTATACCCAGTTTTAAGTGTATCTTCCACAAAAGGCAGTATTTTATCCAGCACATATAAGCGCTTTCCACTTTCTACCATCAGCTCTACCAGGGGCTTGCTGCCACCTTTTTCAGGAGCAATATCATTGATGATATTCTTCATACAGTTCACCACAATGTAATCGGGTGTAAACCGGCGTGAGATATAATCAGGAAATACCGACTGGCCAAGGCTGCTGCGGTACAACGAGTAATTACTGCCCATATGCAACTGCAACCCAACGGCCAGCGCATCGCGGGTAATAACATCGCTGTATCCTTCCATAGGCCCGATATAAGTGATCAGCTGCGGCGGTGTTTTATAAGCCGGGAAATAATATTTTACAAACTGCAATCCTTTCTTTACATCTTTTTCGATAGCGCGGAAATTGCGGAAGACCTTGTCGGCAGAATCTTTAACCGGCCGGTAATCGTTGATAAATTTTTTCAGCAGGTTCAGCTCCTGCGTGCTGGTATCGCTGATCCCGGGCAGCTCCATGATATTAAAGAGGTAATCGCCCAAAAAAAGTGGATACTTTTCCCCAAGCTGGTTAAGCGATCCCATCACCTGGTTAGTATCGATGGCAAAGAAATCCTGTTCAAACCGCAGTACAGAAAGCTCTACCTTGATCCTGGATACATCCGGTACGTTTTTGTCTTTACAGGAAAATAATCCGGCAACGAGCAAAAATGCCATGGCTGTTCTTTTCATCTGAAAATATTTCATTTAATGCTTAACGTTTAACGCCTAACGCCGAACCTGCCTGCCTTGCTTCGACGAAACGTCGCGAAAGCGTAACGGGCAGCGTAACGACGGCCGCGAAAACCAGGGGCTTAACGCCCTGGCTGTATGCTCTAGTATTTTGCACTCCGTGTTTCTGCCGGGTGCTTTATACCGCCACGATACAGCGCTATGGTGCCGGCGAAGTTTCGGCGAAGGTAAGGTTGAAATGCAGGAACAGTATTCTTTATTTGGCGCTCTTTTGCGAAGCTTCAGTCGCTTGCGCCATAGCTCCGTCCGGCGGCATATCTGCAGCCGGGTTGTCTACCGATTGCGCACGAAGCAAGGCGTTGGTGTTGTATCCGTTTCCGCTGCACATTTGCATATTTGCATGGGCAGGGTGCTGTTTTCACGGGCGTAAGCGTTAAGCCTTTTTCGTGTAAATTTGCGCTACAGCAAAAACGGCCGCCGTTTTATTAAACCTAAAAAACTGAAATGAAAATTGCGATTGCGCAGCAAAATTATCATATAGGGAATTTTGAAGATAATACCCGCAAAATAATGGGGGCGATACAATATGCCAAGAGCCGGAAAGCCGACCTCGTTATCTTTTCCGAACTGAGCATTTGTGGTTATCCACCCCGCGATTTCCTCGAGTTTGATGACTTTATCAATGAATGTTATAAAGCGATCGATATCATTAAAGAACAGGCCGATACTATAGGGGTGATCATAGGCAGTCCGCAACGCAATCCCGGGAAAGAAGGAAAAGACCTGTTCAATGCCGCCTGGCTGCTGTACGATAAAAAGATAGTAGGGGTGGCGCATAAAACGCTGTTGCCGAATTATGATGTGTTTGATGAATACCGGTACTTTGAACCGGGTTATGAGTGGAATGTACTCGAGTTTAAAGGCAAGAAAATAGCGTTAACGGTTTGTGAAGATATCTGGAACCTGGGTGATAATCCATTGTACCGGCTATGCCCCATGGATAAGCTCATTACCCAGCAACCCGATCTCATGATCAACATCTCTGCTTCACCTTTCGACTACGATCATGATAAAGACCGCGAAGAGATCGTTCGGGCAAACGTTTTGAAATACGGCTTGCCCATGTTCTATTGCAATGCCATTGGCTCACAAACGGAGATCGTATTCGATGGCGGCAGCCTCGTAATGGATGCACACGGGCATGTCATAAAGGAGATGAAATACTTTGAAGAGGATTTTGCCATTGTGAACCTCGATGATATTGAAGTGCAGAAGGCAAAGCCAAAACCACTGAAGGCAGTTCCGGAATTTGATAAGGAAATGCGGGTAGGAAAAGTGCAGGACCCTGAAAAGGTCATTGAATACCTTACGTCTGATGAAAATATCGGCCAGATAAAAGAAGCCCTGATCCTTGGCATCAGGGACTATTTCAGGAAAATGGGCTTCACGAAGGCCATTCTGGGAAGTTCGGGCGGTATCGACAGTGCTGTTACGCAGGCGCTGGCTACCCGTGCATTGGGCCGCGAAAATGTAAGGGCCGTTCTGATGCCATCTCATTTCTCTACTTCTCATTCGGTAGAAGATGCCGAACAGTTGAGCAAAAACCTGGGCAACCCTTACGACATTGTTCCGATAAAGAATATCTACGATAGCTTCCTGCAAACCCTGCAGCCTGTATTCGGCGATATGCCGTTTGGGTTGGCAGAAGAAAACCTGCAAAGCCGCACCCGGGGTAATCTATTAATGAGCATCTCGAACAAGTTCGGTTACATATTGCTGAATACTTCTAACAAAAGTGAGCTGAGCACCGGCTATGGCACGCTCTACGGCGATATGGCGGGTGGCTTAAGCGTCCTCGGCGACGTTTACAAAATGCAGGTATATGCTTTGGCCAATTACCTCAACCGCAATGGCGAGATCATTCCTGAGAATATCATTACAAAACCGCCATCGGCTGAATTGCGTCCTGACCAGAAAGACAGCGACAGCCTGCCCGACTATGCGGTGCTTGATAAAGTGTTATACCAATACATCGAAAGAAGAAAAGGCCCTAAGGAACTAATTGCCATGGGAATGGAGGAAGCCCTGGTGCGGCGGGTATTGAAGCTGGTGAACAGCAATGAATACAAACGCAATCAGTTCTGTCCTATCATCCGGGTGAGCTGTAAAGCGTTCGGCGTTGGCCGGCGGGTGCCTATTGTAGGCAAGTATCTGTCATAAGGTGGCGAAACTATAATTGAATTGTTGCATAAAAAAAAGCCGGTTTTTCAGGACCGGCTCTTTTTTTGATACTGTCGCTTTCGGCGGAAGCTGCGTTCTGCGCCTGCCTGCTGCGTCTTCGCTAAGCTACGGCGAAGCAAGGCCGGCAGGCACGTTTCGCCATTTCGCGTTCCGCGTTAAGCGTTTCGCGTTAAGCGTTTTGCGTTAGGCGTTTCTAACCCATTTTTTAATATATCGTTCAGGGCCATTGGCAGAGCGGTATTCAATATATACTTCGAGTGTATAATTATCGAGCGTTTTGATGATATAGGTTCGATCGTCGATCATGATCTGGTTATTATCCTGACTTGATAATTGCCAGTTAAAACTAAAGCCTGTGGCGGCGCCGCATCTCACCGGGCCTTCATCTTCTGTAAGTTCATTATTGGGGTTGAAAGACCAGATATCATCCTGCTCGCAACTGTACATCAGATTTTCATAATTGTCGATGATCCAGTTGAAGTCATCATCATATCCATAATACACCATCGTCCAGGTTCCCCTGGTTAATATTTCTGTTTTTGTTTGCATGGGAGATTTACTACAGCCGGTAAGAACAGCAGCGAAAAGTAATAACAGGGCAAAGGATCTTGTAAAGGTTCTTTTCATATTTAAGATTTTGGGTAAACGGATCTACGTGCCGGTTATAACAGCAGTAATATTACATTATTGTGCATACAACATGTTTTTTATCCCGCTTTTTCGGTTAAAACCACTACCGGATAAATTGACACGCAAAAAGAACCCCGACGGTATCGTCGGGGCTTTTCAATATATGCAGAAGGTTCGATTAATGCTTCAGGTCGAGCACTACATTGTAAGTGCCAAAGCCAAAGGACAATTCTTTTGTTACCCGTAGTTTGGTTCCTGTAAGTTCAATTACTTTGGCATCGCCACTGAAGCCACCGAAGATAGGATCGGGGCTGTGCAATATAGCACCATTGTCTTTGAACCACCAGTTAAAGGCTGTGTTTTGCGGATCGGTTGACTCACATTTTTCAGCGCCTTCATCGAGGTTTCCGGTACTATCGCTCTTAAAGGTGATAATATTATCCTTTATGCATGATTGAATGTCGAAGCCCGGAGGAAATGCCTGGTCGGGTGTGCCGTTCTTGTCAGCATCTATGGCTGCAGTATCAAATTTCCAGGGTGCAGCGATCATTAACTGAACCTTTGCCTGTACGTCATTCTTGTCATCATCGTCGTCCTTATCGCAACCCCAGATCACAAATGCCAGTGAAAGCAGTGCTAAAACATAATTTTTCATCTTAACAGTTTTTTATTTTTAAAAGGCCTGAATAACAATGTTCGCCAACCAGGCTGTAAAATAGCACACTATTATGAGCAAAATTTATTCCCTTTCCGTTGCTTTCTCGTTAGGGAAATCGTAATATTACCATAACTGCTATATTGCCTGCTTATTGTGTATGTGGAAACATGTTTATTTTTATTGATTTTAGGGCCGTTTTTGCAAGTTGGCAAGCATCTTGCAAAGGTGATGGCGTATTTTTTATAACTGATTATCAATCATTCATACTAAACCCCGTATATGCTATTAACAGCAGATGATATCCGGCAGCTCAATGACAGGATCCAGTATCAGAGCGCATTTATCGACCGGCTTCGCGACGAAACAGCCAGGGTTATTATTGGACAGCATCATATGTTAGACAGGCTGCTCATTGGCCTGTTAAGCAATGGGCACGTTTTGCTGGAAGGGGTGCCTGGTTTAGCTAAAACCCTCACTATTAAATCGCTGGCCCAGGCGGTTCACGCCAGGTTCAGCCGAATACAGTTTACGCCCGACCTGTTACCAGCCGATGTAATTGGTACCATGATCTATAATCAGCAGAAAAATGAATTTATAGTACGCCGCGGACCCATATTTGCCAATTTCATACTGGCCGATGAGATCAACCGCGCTCCGGCAAAAGTGCAAAGCGCCCTGCTGGAAGCGATGCAGGAACGGCAGGTTACCATTGGCGATACCACGCATAAACTGGATGAACCTTTTCTTGTACTGGCAACACAGAACCCGCTGGAACAGGAAGGAACCTATCCATTGCCGGAAGCACAGCAGGACCGGTTTATTATGAAAGTGATTGTAGACTATCCTACCAAACAGGAAGAGCAGATCATCATTCGCCAGAACGTACAGGGACAAAAATCGCCTGAAGTAAGCCAGGTTGTGTCGATGCAGGAAATTACCCAGGCAAAGGACCTCACGCGGCAGATCTATATGGATGAGAAAGTGGAGAATTATATTCTGGATATTGTTTTTGCCACCCGTTTCCCCGAGAAATACAAACTGGAAAAATTAAAGCCGCTGATCGCTTATGGCGGTTCGCCCCGCGCCAGCATTAACCTGGCCCTGGCCGCCAAAGCACATGCATTCCTGAACAAGCGGGGTTTTGTTATTCCGGAAGATGTTCGAAGCATCTCGAAAGACGTATTACGCCATCGCATCGGATTGACCTACGAAGCAGAAGCAGAGAATGTGAACGTTGAGAATATTATCGACGACGTTTTACGTGTAATACAGGTACCTTAAACCAACAGGCAATTAACAACCGGCAATTGACCATATGCTAATTGCCAATTGCATATTGATTATGCTTACTACAGCTGAAATAATAAAAAAAGTACGCGAGCTGGAGATCAAGAGTAAAAAGATCACCCGCCACCTGTTTACCGGGGAGTACCACAGCGCTTTCAAAGGCCGCGGTATGCTCTTTAAAGAGGTGCGGGAATACCAGGCCGGCGATGATATCCGGTTTATCGACTGGAACGTATCTGCCCGGTTCAATCACCCCTTCAGCAAGGTATTTGAAGAAGAACGCGAGCTGTCGGTAATGCTGCTGGTAGATGTAAGCGCCAGTTCTTTGTTTGGTACTTCGCAGGCCCGGAAAAAAGACCTGATCACTGAAGTGGCGGCGGTACTGGCATTTTCCGCCATCAGTAATAACGACAAAATAGGCGTGCTGTTCTTCAGTGATGTGATAGAGAAGTTCATTCCGCCCAAAAAAGGAAGGGATCATGGGCTCTATATTGTGCGGGAACTGTTAACGGCCGAACCCAAAAGTAAAGGAACGCGATTAGGCGCTGCTTTGCAGCGGCTCAATAATACAGTGCGGCAAACCAGCATCGTTTTCGTGTTGAGTGATTTCCTTGATAATGATTTCGAAGACGGATTGAAAGTAGCTGGTAAAAAGCATGATGTGATCGGTATAAAAGTATATGATAAAATGGATATGCAGTTACCCGATGCCGGTTTAATGGAAGTGGAAGATGCCGAAACGGGCGCACGCACCTGGATTGACACAAGCGATTACCTCGTACGCCAACAACACGAAGCTGCTTTTTTTAATCATACAAACTATTGTAAAAATATTTTTACGCGGGCAGGCTGCGACCTGCTGCATATACGCACCGGCGAAGATTATGTAAAAGTGCTGCAGAAGTTCTTTATCGGGCGTAACCGGTAATTATGAAAAACCCTATTCTTTATATAACCCTCATTGGTAGTTTACTCACCAGCCCCCTATACATGTTTGGCCAGGTGATGGCCCGTGCATCGGTTAACCGCGATCAGATACTCATTGGCGAGCCCATTACGTTAACCTTTGAAGTGCGGATACCTATGGGACAATCCCTTACCTGGTTCAACCTCGATACCATTCCCCATTTCGAGATCATTGAAGCCGGGAAGCTCGATACCAACGATAATATCGATGGCAAACAATATCACCAGGAACTTACCATCACCAGTTTTGATTCTGGCACTATGGTAATTCCACCGCTGGTGCTTAAGGTAGAAGGAAAATCCTATGCTACCGATTCCATCCCCATTGAAGTAGCCTACACCAAAGACGACCTGTCGAAAGACTACCGTGATATCAAGGACATTGTGGAAGTGCCGAAACCGGCCTGGATGGCCTGGATACCCTGGATCATTGGCGTTGTTACCGTGATAGCCGCAGGTGTTATTGTTTATTTGCTTAAAAAACCAAAGCAGGCGCCGCCGCCCCCATCGCCGGCACCCAGGTTAAGCGCATATGAAGAAGCATTACAGGCACTGGAAGAATTGCGTAAGCAGGGACTGCAGAATGGCGAAGTAAAAACCTATTATAGTCGCCTGAACGATATCCTCCGCGTGTTCCTGTTCCGTAAAATGAAAGTGGCTACGCTGGAGAAAACAAATGAAGAACTGATTGCGCAACTGCGCCAGATGCCCATGGACAAAGAAACTTTCAATCAGCTGGTAAAGGCTTTACAGATCGCAGATTTTGTAAAATTCGCCCGCTACCAGCCAGATGCAAGCGATAATGAAAAGAATTTTGCCGTAATACAATCGGCTATCAAAACACTAAACAATATTTCCTGACCCTTGCTGTACAATTGGTTTGAAAATATAACATTTGCCTATCCTGAAGTATTCGGATTGTTTGTGCTGATCCCCGTTATGCTGTACTGGTACCTTAACAAGTACAACCGGCAGCAGGGTTCAGTAAAAGTGTCTTCACTGGCAGTGTATCGCAAAAGCAGTTCCTGGAAAACTACATTCCGGCATGCACCTTTTGTGCTCCGGCTGTTGGCCCTGAGCTGCGTTATAATGGCTATGGCCCGGCCGCAAACACGTAATGATGAAGAACTGAAGGCCGGACAAGGCATCGATATCGTGCTTTGTATGGACGTGAGCGGTAGTATGCTCGCACAGGATTTTCTGCCCGACCGCATGGAAGCTTCGAAACAAATGGCTGCCTCCTTTGTAGATATGCGCCCCACCGACCGCATTGGCGTGGTTATCTTCTCCGGAGAAAGTTTTACCCTTGTGCCCCTGACAACCGATAAGGCAGTATTGAAGACCCAGATCGCTAACATTCAGCGCGGGTTGCTCGAAGATGGCACTGCCATTGGCGATGGCCTGGGCGTGGCTGTTGACCGGCTAAAGAATGTGAAAACAAAGTCGAAAGTGATCATCCTGTTGACCGATGGTGAAGACCAGGGCGGCCGCATAGACCCACTGGCCGGTAAAGAACTGGCAAAAGCCTATGGCGTGCGCGTGTACACCATCGGCGTGGGATCCGAGGGATATGCGCCCGTACCAATTCCCGACGGCAGCGGCGGCACCACCACGCGGCAGCAGAAAGTGAATATTGATGAAAAGCTGCTGCGGATGATCGCCACAGAAACCGGAGGTTTGTATTTCAGGGCCCGTGACAATGAGAGTCTGAAACGGATATATGCCGAGATCGACAAACTGGAAAAATCACGCATAGAAGTTACTTCCCTTAAGCGATATACCGAGCGGTTCTTTCCTTTTGCGTTTGCCGCCGCCGCCCTGTTATTGCTGGAGATATTTTTGCGCTATACACTCTTTAAGAAGTTCCCGTAACGCGGTTCCAAATCCTGGCACAGGAATGATAGGTGTGGCATACTTTCAAAGTATGCCACACCTATCATAGATTAGCGTACTTTTATACCTCAATGAAAGCAATCGTTTACAGGTCAACCGGCAGTTGGTACAACATAAAGACGGAAACGGGCAGGGCGATGAGTGCCCGGATAAAAGGCGTATTCAAAATTGATGATATAACTTCTACCAACCCCATTGCTGTGGGTGATGAAGTGATGATTGACATTGAAAGTGAATCGGCCAATACTGCCATCATTACAGAAATCCTTCCCCGCCGCAATTATATCAACCGGCAATCGCCTTCGCATAAGAAGCAGCATCATATTGTGGCCGCTAACATCGATCAGTCGCTGTTGTTTGCTACGCTCAGGGAACCAAAGACCTCGCAGGGCTTTATCGATCGTTTCCTGGTAACCTGCGAAGCATACCATGTACCGGCCATTGTGGTGTTCAATAAAGCGGATCTGTATAAGAATAAAGAGCTGGAAAAATATTCCGCATTGAAGGAGATGTATGCGGCTATCGGCTACCGTACAGTGCTGATGTCGGTAAAAACGAATGAAGGAGTGGAGGAAGTACGGGATGCACTGGCCAATAAGATCACCCTGTTGAGCGGGCACTCCGGTGTAGGAAAATCCTCTTTCATTAATTCCATATTTCCCGAGCTGGAATTAAAAACGCAGGACGTAAGCGGCTGGAGCGGCAAGGGTTTGCACACGACCACTTTTGCTGAAATGTTTGATCTGCCCGGCACGGGTGGCAGGGTGATAGATACGCCGGGTATGCGCGAATTCGGGCTGGTAGATATTACCAGGCAGGAGCTCTCGCATTATTATCCTGAAATGGCGCGCCTCATCACCAACTGCCAGTTCAACAATTGCTTCCACATAAATGAACCTGGCTGTGCCGTTAAAGAAGCCGTGATCAACGGAACCATCAACGAAGACCGCTACGTGAGCTACGTCAACATCCTTGAATCTATTGATGATAAAAACTATTAAACAGGTTCAACAGGGAAGCAATGTCATATTCACTTCATCATTGAAAAGGTAAACACCGGATACTGGAAATTTAAAGAAGGGAGGATATTGGTGGGAATCGATCGTTCAATCTTCGAACGCTATTGAACTATTGCGCAATGAAACGCTTGGCTTTGTTCACAAGCAATTTGGTCTCCAGAAATTTGGCTACTTCAATTACCGCATCATTGTCTTTGCGGGGAGCTTCCTTGAATTTGTAAGGATAAATTGAAATACCTGTGTAAATGTTGTAATACAACGTGAGCAAATGTCCTTTATACGTGAAGTTCCACGTGAGGGTATCAAAATCATCCTGCTTGTTGGTGAACCGGATCTTCAGATCGTCCAGGAGAATGTTAGCTACCTCATAAAAGCGTTTCAGCCCACAGTCATCATCAATGATGGCCTCGGTGCAGCCGAAATCGGTGCGTAGGGTCAGGCTCATAAAAGTACGGTTTGGGTGATATAAATACAGTTGAACCGCGTTCAACCGGTTTAGCAAAACCTAGGATCTGAACTTTTTAGCTTTGGGAACTTTTTCCCCACTGAGGATCTTTTCGGCACCCACATTTTTGCCGTTACTGGGGCAGCCGTATTTCGGACTGCATGCAACACCACCTAAAATAAACAACACAACGGCAAAAAACAGTAAAATTCTAATAGATTTCATAGTCCTTTTTTTCACGGGTAAAACACCGCTTAAATCTAGAAATATTATGCCATAAATGCAATAGGTAGAAGCAATTATTCGGTTACCTGATCCCGGAACCAGTCGGCATATTTGATGTAATTGTTGGCGATGCGGTCGATTTCGGTATGAATTTGCGATACAACAATGTCTTTCACCTTTTTAGCGGGTACGCCGGCAAAAATGGTCCCGGGTGGCACAACTGTTCCTTCGAGTACCACGGCGCCTGCCGCGATGATGGAATTGGTACCAATGTGGGCCCTGTCCATGATAATGGCGCCCATGCCTACCAGTACATTGTCTTCGATCGTACAGCCATGCACAATGGCGTTATGGCCAATGGAAACATTGTTGCCAACGATGGTCTCGGTGCGTTTATACGTGCAGTGAATAACGGCGCCGTCCTGGATATTCACTTTATTTCCCATGCGAATGCTGTTCACATCGCCCCGCACTACCGCACTGAACCAGATGCTGCAATCATCGCCCATCACCACATCTCCGACGATGGTAGCATTAGGGGCAATAAAACAATTAGCTCCGAATTGAGGATATTTTCCTTCAACATGTAAGATCACTGGCATGGTGTATAGTTTATGGTTATAGTTTGCGAGGCGTGTACGGGACAAATATCCTAATAAATCTGGTGAATCAGTTTCCGGTTTCCGGTTTCCTGTTACCGGGCCTTGAAATTTGTAAACTCGCATTAATATCCGGCATACCCAGGCGTTGACAACTGGTACCCGGCAACTGGTACCTGGTAACCGGCTATCTTTGCCCTGATTATGAACAAACGCGAATTATTCCTGCAGCATGTGGCGCAAACTTCACCGGCGCCGCTGGGTCTCGAGATCGTAAAAGCAGCCGGCAGCACCCTCCGCGACGCGTCCGGTAAAAAATTCCTGGATCTGATAGCGGGCATCAGCGTATGCAATGTAGGGCATCGCCACCCGAAAGTGGTAAAGGCCATCAAAAAGCAGCTGAACGACTATATGCACCTGCTGGTGTATGGCGAAATGATAGAAACGCCCCAGGTGCAATACGCCAAATGGCTCACCGATCATTTGCCTGCCTCGCTGAACTCGGTGTATTTTACCAACTCGGGGGCCGAGGCCACCGAGGGCGCTATGAAACTGGCCAAACGCTATACGAACCGGACACAGATCATTGCTTTCAATAAAAGCTACCATGGCTCCACGCAGGGCGCCCTCAGTATCATGGGTGATGAACATTGGCGGAACGCTTTCCGTCCGCTGCTGCCCGATGTACTGCACCTTGAATATGACGATCCTGCTTCACTGCACGAAATTACCACCCAAACAGCCTGCGTAATAGCCGAAACCGTTCAGGCCGAAAGAGGGGTGTTTACCCCTTCTGCCCAATGGATGGCTGCGCTTCGGCAAAAATGTACAGAGACCGGCGCCCTGCTGATCCTCGACGAAATTCAGGCTGGCTTTGGCCGTACGGGCACTATTTGGGGGTTCGAACAGTTCAATGTGGTGCCGGATATAGTTTTGCTGGGTAAAGCCCTGGGCGGCGGCATGCCGCTGGGCGCTTTTGTGGCCGACAAGAATATCATGCAGGTATTTACTGAAAACCCGGTACTGGGGCATATTACCACTTTTGGCGGCCATCCTGTTTGTTGTGCCGCCGGACTGGCCGCGTTTAAAGTATTGCTGAAAGAAGGGATCATAGAACAGGTTGGCGATAAAGCAGCGCTGTTCAGGGAAATGCTGCAACACCCGCTTATCAGGGCGGTGCGGGTGAACGGGTTACTGATCGCTGTTGAATTTGAACATTTTGATATCAATAAACAGGTGATCGATGGCTGTTTGCAAAAGGGCATTCTTACCGACTGGTTCCTTTTTGCACCGGAATGCATGCGTATAGCCCCGCCATTGACTATTTCAACTAAAGAAATAAAGAAGGCTATTAAAACCATTTTGCAGGTGCTGGATGGCATACAGGTGGCGGCCACCGGCAATCCATGAATCGGTAATGATAATGTCCAGACAGTTACCGGTTACCGGATACCGGTTTCCAGGGCTTTTGCTTCACAGCCCTGAACAATTGCCGGTTTACCGGATACTGGTTTCCGGGGCTGTTGCTTCGCAGGCCTGAACAGTTACCGGTTACCGGTTACCGGTTACCGGTAACCGGTTTCCGGGCTTTTGCTTCGCAGCCCTGAACAATTGCCGGTTTACCGGATACCGGTTTCCGGGGCTTTTGCTTCGCAGCCCTGAACAATTGCCGGTTTACCGGATACTGGTTTCCAGGGCTTTTGCTTCGCAGGCAACCGGCATCTAGCTGCAATCCACTGGTTTTTTGATTGTTAATGAGTTGGCAATAGAGGGGATATCGATGAGATACCATTAAATTTGCGCCATCTTTTGATGTTGTGCGACAGGTTCACCTTTATTAATCACCTCAAAAATAGGCTATGCGTAAAATTGATCTTATTCCCTTTTTGCTCGTTGGTTTAGTAGCTTGTAACGATGGCGGCGCCAAAGAAGAAGTTAATACCGACACTACTGCGGCAACCGCTACGGTAGATTCTATGCATCCTCATGCTGATACTTCCGGTGCAATTGCTCCTGTGCCCGATATTCCGCAAGGCGCTAAAGTGTTCTTTGTGAACCTGAAAAATGGTCAGAAAATCAAATCGCCTTTCAAGGTTGAAATGGGTGTATCTGGTATTGCCCTGGATACGGCGGGTGTATTGAAACCAGCATCTGGCCACCATCATATTTTGATCGATGCCGGCGACTCACTGGCTATTGGTACCGTAGTGCCGAAAGATTCTACCCACCTGCATTTTGGCAATGCACAAAAAACAGCAGAACTGAACCTTACGCCGGGTGAGCACAAACTTACCTTACAGTATGCCGATGGTATCCATCGTTCTTATGGCAGTAAACTGGCTGCTACAGTAACCGTGAATGTGCAGAAATAATTGCTTTAGCAATAAATGAACCGGGGCAGATTCCGATAAAAAGGTTCTGCCCTTTTTATTTGTAGTAACAGGATAGTGCAGGTCAGTTGTGGAATTATTTAGCGCAATCGATTGAGTCAGATTAGAAAATTATTAAAGTGTCTATTTTACACAAATACTTGATGTTATATGTCGTCATTTTAGATGACTTATTTGTTAAAATACTGCAGCTCGTCTAAAAAATTATTTATTTATAGTTCTGTATAATATTTTTGAAGAAGTTAAACAAGGTCTATGCAATAGCTTTGAGGGCATGACCTGCGGGGCGATTTTCTAGTCGCCCCTTTTTATTTATATAAATCAAGTAAACCTAGTCTTTCATTGACCAAAATCAAATATGGTAAATTATTTTCAAGTTGTTTGGTACTTCGGCCTTGTTGGGTTGTTTTAATTAGTGGTAGTCGGTTATTGTTCCGGTAAAAAATGAAGTCCCCCCTGAATTTCATTTTCGGTTTCAGTAGCAGATTATTGTAGTTCTTTTTCTTTGTGAAGTATCGCAAATTACACTTTACCAGGAGCCAGTTCTCTGGTTCCTGTTTTTTTATTTTTCACCACTCACCGCTCACTATTCACCACTCACCATTAGAATTGTAATCTAAAGCTACCAAATACGCCCCAGCGTTGAGAAGCTGCTTCGGGCAACGGTTGGGGTAATACCCGCCAAACAAAATCAAACCGCAATACCTTGAAGATATTGTCAACACCGGTGCCAAGCTCCAGGTATGTTTTACCATCCAGTGATTCAAAAATGTAAGTCGAACCGGCAGGCATATTCAACCCCTTGTTCTCTTCACTCAGGCTGCCCCACAATCCTTTAACCGTATAGAACTGGCGGAACTTTAACCTGCGCGTAAGCGGGGTGAAACGGAAAATACCCGCTCCGATATTATGTTCGAAATTGAAACCGGCATACTGGTCGTGCAGGTATTGCCAGCGGTTCATTAAGCTATATGCATACTTGTTATAATAATAGATCTCATTACCGGGCGCTACATCCAACATCATAAAAGGTAAGGTGCCGAAGGTCTTACCGCCAAATACGTTATAATAAACCGTTCCGTACGGTGATATTTTTAAGTAGTCGGAAATACTGCCGCTTAATTTGCTGTATTCATAATGGCTGTCAAACACACCCTTCATACCTCTTGTGTATTTGATGGTAGTGATAGGATAGGGGCTCCCCATGCTATACCGGTAAAAGGTACCTTCCAGGAATTTTTCCAGATAAGCAAAACGGAGTTGTACCGAAGCTTCAAACGTATTTAATGGTTTTGTACCGCCATTGCCATCCAGGAAGATCTCTTTTTCGGGCAGGTTCAATAATGGGTTGTACAACTTCCGAACGCCACTCAGTGTAACGGAGAAACCGGAATGCCATTCTTTGAACAGATCCAGCTGCATTAATTCTGTTTTCAGGAATTTAATGGGCACACCGTTCTTTCTGACCGCCAGCGCAAAAATGTTATCCTGGCTAACCTCATCTAAATAGTTCTGGCCGTAGTCAATGTCTTTTGAATACTTCGCAAAAATATAGGCGCGTGGATTTTTATTGAACAGCCACATGGCGTCCGCTTCATATTTGAATTGCTGGTCTTTGGTGCCATATGCCAGATAACCATGTAACCGCAGCTTTTTACTGAAGTACTTGTTGGTGCCCAGGTCCCAGCGAAAACGCCATCCTTCCAGCACGTTCGAGAATACCCAGTTGTACCAGGGACCGATCTCGAAATTGCCCACATCGAGGTAACCTGTTGCCAGGAAATTGACCGTTTTCACTGCACGTTGAAAAGCGGGTAATTTTAAGAGGGTATCGATGGTTTGGTACAGTTTCTTTTCCGTTACGGTCAATTCTTCATGGCGATTTTGAGCCCAGAATGAATCGGGCGCATTATTCGCCTGAGGCGGAAATATCGTTTCTTCGATCAGTTTGTTCTTCGCCAGTTCATTGGTTACCGACGTATCATTTACCACAACGTCTTTGTAGGTAGTGGTCTTTCTGCCAATAGCCGCCAGCATTTTTTCGCCCGATAAAAGGGAAAGGTCTACCACAAATTTATCTCTGGTAAGGAACCAGGTGGTATCGTTCAGCAGACTGAATTCCTGGATCAGGCTCAGCTTGTTCACATAGTTCACATTGGCTTCTTTGCCCAGGCGAAGGTTCATTTTCTGAATGGCAAAAGTGGTGTCATGCACCCAGCAATCGCCTTCAAAAGTGTTTTGTCCTTTATGTTTCGGTATAAAGAAGAAGTGAATGAGCCGGCGGCCGTTCACCATTTGCGTATCCAGCACTTTGTAATTGTAGAAGGCGTCGCCGTTATCGCTGATGGGACTAACAAACTGTTTATCGAATACGGGGATGAAGTTGGCGTAGAAGTTTACGTTCTGATCGATACCGCCCAGGAGTTTCGACACGCTTTCATTGTTCACCCCGAGGCTTTTGGTGCCTTTAAATACTTCCCGGCGCCGAAGCGGCGATTTCTGATAGTAATAGTTTGAAATGGCCTCTGTAATATAAACCGGTAAATAGGGCACACCCTCTTCGGTGGTGTCAATATTGTTCAGCACAAAATTGAACTTCTTGATGAAGGGCAGGTTCTCCCATTTTTCTTTTTTGATGTTCTTGATATCTACTTCCAGTTTATTGTACAACTCGTAGGAGAAATTACGGAAGCGGTAGCGGTCATTCTTGGCTTTGTGCTTTACAATGCGTTTCCACATCAGCAGGCCGCGGTCGATCTTTTTCTTAACTACCACGGCGTCAAACTTGCCGCGTTCCATCAATATACTGATGTCTAAAACATTGTCTTTGGCACGTTGCAGCAGAAAGCTGTCGAATGGCAATTTAAAATCCCGATAACCTACGTAAGAGATGATCAGGGTGTCTGTAGGCCATTCGTTAAAACGAAAGATAAATGATCCTGCTGAGTCGCTGAGTTTGCCGGTTTTTTGAGATTTAAATTGCATAGAGGCGAAAGGGATACGTTCGTCGCTATGGGCATCTTTGACAGTTCCTTTCAGTATCCTGGTTTGAGCTATTGCGTTTTGGGTCAACAATATCAACAGCAGGAGTTTAAGTGGTCTAATAGGCATTCTTATAAGGTCGGTTTGTTTCCGGCCCAAAAATACAATAACAGAAAGAAAAGCATTTTGTTAAAACCGATAAAACGGTACCATTTCCCGGTAAAACCGCAGTAAATCCGCCGAACATACTTTTCGTGATGGCGTAATTGGCGTGAAAATCCGCAATTATAATGTTGTAGCAGCGTTTGGCAGCGGTTTCAACCAATGTCTTTTATGGTATTCGGGTATTTCTGAAATTAGTCGTTGTGTTATTCAATAATTAAGCGGTGCCAGCGTTGCCGCTATATAGCCCGTGAATCCTGTTCAACAGATCATTGTAGCTGCCATCATTGATCAATGGTATGTTTGCAGAAAACCTTTTTGTGCTAACGCGACCAACTGTTAGTTTGGGGTTATATAGTACGGCCAGCAAATTTTTTTTATTACGCTAAGTGCCGAACATAGGAAGCGTACAATGCAGACCCCTGCTTACACATACCTAAAAATGATATTCATTTTTGCCAGTCCCGCCAGTTCCCGGTTGCAGTCAATTTATATTTTGGCAGGAAAAAGTTTGCAAATCTCAAAAATTGCTACTTACTTTGTTTTACAAAGTGCTTTATATGGATAGCCAACATCCCCCGCTGGAAACCCTGCAGGACATTAAAAGAATGATGGAAAGGTCTTCACGCTTTATATCCCTGAGCGGGTGGAGCGGGATCTGTGCCGGCATCTGCGCGCTCTTGGGTGCATGGGCCGCACAGCAGCGTATCAGCGCTTATCTGCAGGTAAGACGTAATGGCAGGACTTACCACGGCGAAAACGATTACGTAAGCGAAAGCGCGGCAACGCTATACAGCGACCTGATCATAATTGCCGGCATTACATTCATTACAGCCTTTATTTCGGCATTCGTATTTACCTGGCTACGCAGCCGGCGCAATGGCACACCTATGTGGGACCGCACCGTGCAGCGCCTCGCCTGGAATACAATATTGCCTATGGTCATTGGTGGACTTGTCATTCTTCGCGCCATAGAACTGCATTATTTTGAACTGGTGGCGCCTGGTTGTTTGATCTTTTACGGTCTTGCGCTGGTGAATGCATCGAAGTACACCCTGGGCGAGATCCGTTACCTGGGCTATGGACAACTTATACTGGGGATTATAAATTTATGGAGTGGTGTTAACGGATTGTATTTTTGGGCCGCCGGTTTTGGCATATTGCATATTCTGTATGGCGCCATTATGTGGTGGAAGTATGAACGGCAGCGTTAGACAATAATTTATTTGCATGAAGAACCCGATTGAAAATCTTAATAAAATTTTTGATAGCCGCATTCGAATGGGAGTCATGAGCATTCTCATCGTGAATGAGGAGGTGAGTTTTAATGACCTGAAGAAAATGCTCGATGTAACCGATGGCAACCTGGCATCCCATATGGTGAACCTGGAAGAGAACGGATACATTAAAGTTCACAAAGGTTTTATTGGCCGGAAAACAAATACAACCTATTCTATTACCAGGGCTGGTGAAAAAGCATTCAAAGACCATATTGAAGCATTGGAAAATATGATCAAAGGCATGAAGTAAATTTTTTTTGCCCTTGCACTTTGAAATACAAAGCGCTTTTTATAACTAATAGTTGATCTCTGGTATAGCCATGAATAACATTTAAAGTATAGCCATGAAAATAAAAATGATCTTACCGGCGCTTACCGAGGCGAAAAGCCCTTACTGGCGCCCCATCAAATACTCATTGTTCCCGCCGCTCGGGCTGGCTACATTGGCGGCCTATTGTTCACCTGATGATGATATCGACCTGCAGGACGAGCATGTAGAAGAGTTGCAAATAAATGATACACCCGATCTGGTAATCATACAGGTGTATATCACCAATGCATTCCGGGCTTACAGGCTGGCCGACCATTACCGCCAGCGCGGGGTGTATGTGTGCCTGGGTGGTTTGCATGTTTCATCACTTCCTGAAGAAGCTAAACAGCATGCCGACAGTATTTTTATTGGTCCGGGTGAGGATACATTTCCAGAGTTCCTGAAAGACTTCAGCAATAAAACACCCCGTAAAGTATATGTAAACAGCAAACGCAATATCACAACAATTCCACCCATCCGCCGCGACCTCATCAAACGCGATCAGTACCTGGTGCCCAACTCCATCGTAGTATCGAGAGGTTGTCCGCACCATTGTGATTTCTGTTATAAAGATGCTTTTTTCGAAGGTGGCAAATCGTTCTATACCCAACGGGTTGATGCAGCCCTGGCTGAAATTGACCGTTTGCCCGGCAGGCATCTTTATTTTTTAGATGATCATTTATTAGGCAATCAAAAATTTTCAAGCGCCTTGTTTGAAGGTATGAAAGGGATGAACAGGGTGTTCCAGGGAGCATCTACGATCGATGCCATTTTAAGGGGCAACCTCATTGAACAAGCAGCAGAAGCCGGTTTGCGAAGTGTATTCATAGGTTTTGAAACCCTCAGCAATGCAAATCTTGCTCAAAGCAATAAAAAACAGAACCTCGGAAAAGATTATCGCGAAGCTATCAATCGCTGCCATTCACTGGGCATTATGATCAACGGCAGTTTTGTATTTGGTTTGGATGATGATGACAAAGCTGTATTTGACAGAACGGTAGAATGGGCAGTAAAAAGTGCATTGACCACCTGCACTTTTCATATACTCACTCCTTATCCCGGCACCCGCTTGTATCAATCAATGGAGCAGCAGGGTCGCTTATTACATCGTAACTGGGACCTGTACGATACCCGCCAGGTGGTGTATAAAACAGTAGGCCTGAATGCAGAAGAACTTAAAGCTGGTTACGACCACGCGTATAGATCATTCTATTCCTGGAAGAACATTTGCCGGGCCAGTCTGCAGCACGATACGCTGAAGCACCAACTGAAACATTTTGCCTACGCCGGTGGCTGGAAGAAGTTTGAACCCCTATGGAATTTTATTATAAAAACAAAAGGGCTCAATAACATGCTGCCATTACTGGAAGCTATTTTATCAAAAGTAAAGAACAATAAAATCAACACATCTGTAAGCCCGTTTCCGGCTATTGCATAAAATAACGACACTATGAATAAAGACCTTGTAAAGATCATACTGGTAACAACCGGTGCTGTTTTGTTCAACCTGGTTTTCTGGAAGGAGAAACTGGCTATTAATACTGTTTTGTTCGATGCCTTTTTATTGTCGGCATTGTTTTACCTGTACCCCAACGCCCGGCAACATGCTTCTGTAAACTGGTTATTGCTGGGCCACCTGGTTTGTTTGGCCATGGTAGTTGTGCACAATACCGACCTGAGTAAAATTGCTTTTTTTATTACCCTGTTGCTGGTAGCAGGTTTTGCTGAATATGCCCATCGTTCGGTATGGTTTGCCGGTGGTTCTGTATTGATGAACATTGTGATGGTGGCGGCCTCTTTTGCAGAGCCGATCCGCTTCAGCAAAAGGCCGGCCGTTAAAGGCAAAGGGATCAGCCGCATGATCCGTTTTGCTGTGTTCCCGCTTATTTTGCTGGTAGTATTTTTTTGTATCTACCGCGTGGCCAACAGTGTTTTTTCAGCAATAGCAGGCCAGATCGGCGTTCAATTGGAGCTGTTCTTCAGGTATTTTTTCGATTTCTTCTCCTGGCAGCGATTACTGTTCCTTTTATTGGGGCTGCTGTTCTCGGGTTCCATCTTACTCAAAAGTAAACTGGATTATTTCAGTGTACGCGAAGCGCGGTTAAATGATCGGTTGCAACGGTCACGCAAAACACTAACCCAGAAAAGAAGCAACGCTTTTTTCCAGTTCGTTGAATTGATCATGGGAAAAATGGCCAGCGGTATGATGGCATTGAAGAATGAAAATACCACCGGTATCATCAGTCTGATCCTGTTGAATGTGTTGCTGTTGGTTGTTAATGCCATTGACCTGAATTTTTTATGGCTGCATTTCTCGTATAAGATTGGGCAGCCGGTATACAAAATGGTGCATGAAGGAACGGAACTGCTCATCGTATCAATTGTGCTGGCAATGGCTATTTTGTTATTCTTCTTCAAAGGCAATCTGAACTTTTACAAACGGAATAAATGGTTGAAGGTTGGCGCTTACGCCTGGATCATTCAGAACGCTATGTTGGTGAGCTCTGTATTCCTGCGAGACTATTATTATATTCTCAAGCATGGGCTGGCGTATAAGCGAATAGGCGTATTATTCTTTTTATTAATGGTGCTGGTAGGGCTGTTTACCGTATTCGTGAAAATATGGAACAGGAAAACCAATTACTTTCTGTTCAGGGTGAATGCATGGGCGGGAATAGTGGTGCTGGTGCTGGCTACTACCATTCACTGGGACGAGTTCATCGCCGGTTATAACCTGAAAAGACAAAATACGGTTGAGCTGGATGTCGAATTTTTGTTATCCTTATCAGATAAGGCCTTACCCCTGCTGGATACAAATATAACAGCCCTGCAACAGCGCGAACGCCAACTGAAGCCGGCATCGGATGCTGAAATGCCTGCCTGCGATACTTGTTTTATTGAGCAGTTGAAACAACGGGAAAAGCAATTCGTGATAAAACAGGAGCAGTACTCGTGGTTGTCTTGGAACTACGCCGATGCGTATACAAAAAAATATTTTCAACGGAAGAAATTGGTTGCTGTAACTAAATAAAGGAATAGGTATGACCTCAGTGTCTATAGCGGTAAAGATCTGGGCAAAAACACTGATGATGAGTGCAACTCTATTGAGTATTGGATTCACGTTTGCCGAAGAATTCTTTGCAGTATTTATTTGTATGATTGTTTTGATCGGTGGGTTTATTGTAACGCTGCCATTACTGATGTTGATCACGCCGCTGGTCAAAGCATCTGTCTGGTTACCTTATGAGGTGCCGGCTAAAATCGCCTGGCTCACTTTTTGGCTGGCATTACTGATCTTGCTGTTATATGTATGGATCTCAATGCTATTGCATGGAGCGGCGTTTGAGGAAGATTCACTTCTGAACCTGATCCTTGCAGCTACCCTGGCAGGCTTGCTGTTTGCAGTGATAACTACCCGTAAATCCCTCAAAAAACTTTATTCAGAAACATTACCATCTTAACTATTTATAAAATAAAGTTTATGAATTCACAGGAGGACTTTTCAATCCGGTCAAGAATCAGGAGCTTCCGCTTTGCATTCGAGGGGCTGGGTGCTTTTTTACTCAAAGAGCATAATGCCTGGATCCATTTTATGGCTACCATCGTGGTATTTACCCTCGCAGCCCTGGCAGGGGTCACTAAAAATGAATTGCTGGCCCTGGTATTTGCCATCGGCTTTGTTTGGGTGGCCGAGATCTTCAATACCTGTATAGAGCGGGTAATGGATTTTGTGTCAGATCAGCGTCATCCCGAAATAAAATTTATCAAAGACCTGGCTGCCGGTGCTGTGTTAATAGCTGCCATTACTGCATTCATAGTAGGCATTGTTGTATTCATTCCTAAATTATTTTAACAATGAAAGTAGCGCCAACGAAATTGATCGATAAAACGGTTAATTGGAATCCCTGGTTATGGTTCAGGTCAACGGGTAGCGAGATAGACCGTATGCTGGTACTGTCAATGGCCTTCAGCATTGCACTCGTGACAGCCCGCATCCTGTACACCGACCGATTGACATTCATTTTCATGAACTGGAATCTTTTCCTGGCATGGCTGCCCTATATGATCTCGTCGTGGTTGCAGAAGCGGCCGCAATTGCAGGCCAGGCCGGTAAAGTTTGCCACTATTTCATTTGTATGGCTTTTGTTCATTCCCAATTCGTTTTACATACTTACCGACCTGTTTCACCTGGGTAAACATAAAAATGTGCCCAATTGGTTCGATCTGGCAATGATCATTTCATTCGCCTGGAATGGGTTGTTGCTGGGCATCTTATCGGTGCGGCAAATGGAAAAAATGATCCAGCCTTATTTACCCGGCAGACATGAATTATTATTCATTTATCCCATTATGTTCCTGAATGCATTGGGTGTTTATATGGGCCGTTATCCCCGGTTCAACAGCTGGAATATTATCACCAACCCCTTAGGCGTAGTGGCCTATTTAGGAAAGATGTTCTTACATCCGGTGCAGCATGTGTATGCGTGGGGCATGGTGGCGTGTTTTTCGGTATTCATGACACTTGTGTACCTGACCTTAAAAAAATTACATAAAGCTATTCATTGATCCAGGCGCTATACCCTTCCATTATAGCGGTTGGTTTATCCACAAAAAGGCGCTTTGTTCTCATAGCGCCTTTATTTAAAGAAGTAAGAGGCAGGAGGTAAGAAGATCATGAATTGTTAACCTTCCCGCATGTTTATAGTTCCTCTGCAACAAATTAAAAAGCCTCGCGATCGTAATCGCGAGGCTTAAGTATTTTGTATGTGCTCACCCTTTTTAGGGGCTGATGTTAAAAATCTACGCCCATGGCAAAATGCAAATAGGGTTTTCCTTTGAAGAAAACGTTCATTTCCCAACCGGCATCCAGGCGAAGGAAATAGCCCAGCAGGGTGCTGCGGGCACCAAATCCATAACCGCCAACAAAAGGTCCTATACCACCGGCTTTGATCAACACCTGGGCGGGCGGATTGCCATACACCACCTGTGGTCTTGCCAGTTTATCATAAGTGCCATTCCAGGCGCTGCCGAGGTCAATGAACTGAATGAGCTGGAAGTTGCGGAGGAAGGCATTATTGATCGGTTTATTGAACAGGGTAGAGAACACCGGTAACCGGAATTCACTGTTTATGATCACTGCATTGTTGCCATTGGCTACGTTTTGGGGGAAACCACGCATGTTAACTGCCAGTGACTGGAAGGCATAAGTGGGATCCGTTGGTCTGGGGTTTTCGCTGTATTTGGGGAACATCCAGCCATCTACACCACCCAGGTAATACACGATCTTCTGGCTGCCCCACGAGAAGTCACCTGCTACGCGGCCGGCCCAAATGAAGTTGCGGTAAATGGGGTAGTAATAACGGCCATCAAAACCGAAATTATAAGTGAACCGTCCGGGTTTAAGATTGCCCTCAGAAGGTTTGCTGATCTGTCCATTGAGGTCCATATAGATCTTGTACCGCAAACCATTCCAGATATTGGTGGCTTTTTGAATGGCGTCGTCATGAACGTATTCGAGGCGGGTAACTGCAAAGGTCTGTTTGTTGAGTTCCTGCGTTTTTAATGTAACCGTATCGAATTGGGTACCGCGCACCACCACTTTGTCGGTACGGATACCGGCAGATAACCGGATGCTGCGCACCCTGTCGAACGGATATTTCACCACCGCCTGGTACAGGTTGGTATATGACTTTCCTTCGTATGGTTCTACAGTTCCGTTAAGACCTGTTACATTACCCAGGTCGGTACGGCGATAGTAGATCAATGAATAATCCAGTCTCTTTTTGAGGTAATCAACGCGGCCATACCATTCTCCGCCGCCATCGAACAATGACTGGTTCACCGGTACAAAAATGTTGGTTCCCGAACCTCCGCCACCGATGGAGGCGCCGGTTCCAATGCCACCGATCAGCGGCAGGCGCATGGCGCCGGTAAAGCGAATGTCTTCAAACAGATCGAATATGGAGGCTTTGAGCATGCCGTTGAAAGCACCGCCACTTTGCAACACGATCGGTAAACCACCGGTGTAGGGCTGATAGCGGCTGATGAGCACATCATTGTTAAAGCCGCCGGTGAAATTGTCTACTGAGAACTTCAGTTTGTAATCGAACCGTTTGGCTTTTTTCAGGATCGATTCATTTTCTTCTTCTTTTGTTTCGGGAACAGTAGGTACTACAGGCACGTTACCGGGTTGTTGTGGCTGCGCCTGCTGCGCAGTGTCTTTTTTCTCTTTTTCAAAACCTGTTTCAAAAATATCGCTGATCTTCTGGTTATCGGGTTGAGCGTTCGGTTTGTTGAATTGTATCGCTGCTCCGCTGGCCGCCTGTTCAGCTATGATCGTCTTTCGCCGGTATTCGGTAGGCCGGGGATTGAGATTACGTTTGCGCAGGGTAGCGTCATCGACTTTTAAGCGGTACAAGAATTTCAGATTTCCCTGTTGCCGAACTTCACTTACCTGGCCCTGGTAACCCGCAATTTTGGTTTCCAGCAGGGCGCTTTGGTAATTGGTGATCGGGAATACATAGGCCGAATCGTTGGTTACCGAAAACGTGAATACAGAATCCGGTTCGGTTTTACCCCATGCTTTCAGCGTAGAATCGATCTCCATGGGATCGGGGTTGCGCAAGACCTGGTCACCTACCAGTATCACGGTATCTACGCCTGCACGCACCGTATTGAAAAAGCCGGCAAAGCGGTTGGAGATCCCGGTTTCATCACTTACAAACGTGAAGTGGTAGGTATTATACTGCATGGGATAGCGCGCATTACCATACTTCATTCTTGTTAGCTGGGAGATCTGTCTGAATTCACTTTTATTATAAACGTCGGTGAGAAAGATATTAAAGCGTTGGGAAGCCACAGCCGTGTCGCCGCCTTTAGTGGTAGCATCGGGCCGGTTACTTGAGAAAAGAATACCCGTTTTGTTGGGGAAGGCTACAAAGCTCGCATCCAGGTCGGCATAGGCGTCATTGGTAACCTGCTCGTAGGTGTCTTTTTCTATATTATAAATGTAAATATCTGACTGGCCATTGCGAACCGCACTTAACAGCAGGGTATTGGAGTTCAGCATAAACTGCATGTCCTGGATCTGTTCAAAATGGGGTATTACCTGTTTTATTCGTTTGAACCGGGCCACCATGTCATAAACGAACAGATTCACTTTTCCTTCCGACCAGTAAATACAGGCCAGGCGGGTGCCTTTGCCGTCCCAGGCTAACAAAGGATAATTGGGGTTGATCTCGTTCTCATTGGCCCGCACACCGGTCTTTAACAGCACTTTTCTAACGGTCATATTATCCCACAGAACTACGCGGTACTGGCCTTTAATGAATTCAACAACTGCATAGGTTTGACTGCGCGGCGCCGGGTTTGGGGTAAAATGAAGGAAGTCTTTATTGTTGGTCACTTCTTCTACAATCGAAACCGTTCCTTTGGGAATATCGCGCCTGCCACGGAGGTCCTTTTCATACATTTCCGATCTTTCCATCATAAAATCCTTCAGCACTTCCTTAAACTTCTTTTTGCAGATGCGTTGCGAAGCGCTGTTGAGATTGCGGTACACGCGCGACAGGTATAGAAAGTAGGTGACGTTCTCTTTTTTATATTTTTCAGCCAGGTAATGCCAGAAGGCGTGACCGGCCAGCAGCGGCTTTTCATAGGCCAGCTGGTAGAAGTTCCGGTATTCGCCAGATAGCAGGGCCAGCTTCAGTTCGTTGTCATACTCGGGGCTCCATTCTTCTGAAACGTAATCTACATACCCGTCAACCAGCCATTTGGGAAGGTCGAGCAAAGCCTGGTTGGTGGCAAACTCTCCCAGGTCGTCGCCAAAGAGGATATTATCAACCAGGATGCGGGCGATGCCCTGGCGTATTTGTTTGCGTAATTTGGAATGGTCACCATCGAAGTAGATCACCATTTTGTTATTTACCAGCTTGGTAGTGCCGCCGGTTGTTTGCCAGTCGAGGTTCAGCCCGATATTGGATTGCCGTAATTCGTCAAAATGATTGTAAATAACAATATTGGCGCGGCGCTGCAGGCCATATTCCACAAACTGTTCAAGGCCGGGCAGTTCGCTTTCAGCAACCTGTGCTACATAGTTGGCAATGGTTTGACCATTTTCGTAGAAATATGTATTGAAATTGGTAGTTTGGTAGTATTGCCATTTGAAATTACGGTACTGAACCCGGTTTTTTCCAAACTCCACAGTATTCACCTGGGCGAATAGTACGGATGGCAGCAACAAGGCAAGTAATAAGGGAAACGAATAAAATACTTTTGTCTTTGGCTGAATCTGATGAAATTGCATAGCCTGTCTTTAAATGTTTTAAAGTTAAAACAATCCATAATACCGCGAAAATCAATTATAATAAGGTACGAGTATGCTTACAGTGACATCTTTTACATTTAGTCCGGTTCAGGAGAATACGTATGTGGTGTATAACGAAACCGGGGAATGCTGCATTATCGACCCGGGGTGCTATTTCGGCAATGAACGCAATGAATTAAAAGAATTTATACAAACTTCCGGCCTTACGCCTAAATATTTGTTAAATACCCACTGTCATTTAGACCACGTATTCGGAAACAAATTCATCCACGAAACCTGGGGGCTAACCCTTCACCTGCATGAAAAAGAAAAGCCGCTGCTGGAATATGCGCCAACGTTTGCTGTATCGTGGGGGCTGCCCTTCGATAATTACAAAGGTGACCTAATCTTTTTACGGGAAGGTGACACCGTAGCGTTGGGTACTGATGCATTACAGGTATTATTTACACCCGGTCATTCGCCCGGACATATTGCATTTTATTGTAAGGCGCAGCAGTTTGTGCTTGGAGGCGATGTTTTGTTCCATCAAAGCATCGGCCGTACCGACCTGCCGGGCGGAGATTTTGAAACCCTCATTGCCAGCATCCGCAACCAGTTATTTGTTTTACCCGACGATACTGTAGTTTACCCCGGCCATGGCCCGCAAACAACGATCGGCTATGAAAAAAAACATAATCCCTTCCTCAAAAACTAAAAAAACGATTTCTGATTTTGAGATTTCGCGATTTCGACATTTAATCAATCCCGAATCCTGATTTCTGATTTCTGATTTTGAGATTTCAGGATTTTATATATCCAGAAATCAGAAATCCCGAAATCTAAAATTATTGCTGATCACTAATTTCTGATTTCCGATTTCTGAATTCTGATTTCTGATTTTGAGATTTCAGGATTTAATAAATCCCTAAATCAGAAATCTCGAAATCTCGAAATCGTTATATGATTTTGTAGATCATTTTTCCTACATACGGCAGCCGGCTGAACTCCTTTCGTTCTACCCGCAGGATGAACACGAGATAGCCGAGGGTGAACAGGGTAGCCAGGGTAAAATTCAACCAGGAAGCAGGCCACCAGCCGGTAATGGCATGATGAACAAAATATAAAATGGCAACTATGACCATGTAGGCGCATAGCTTTTTGGTAGCATAAGGAATGGGATACTTTTTTTGTCCCCAGAGATAGGAGATCGCCATCATACAGCCGTAACAAAAGAACGTAGCCCAGGCGCAGGCTATATAGCTATACCGGGGAATGAAGGCTGCGTTAATACCCAGGGTGATCAGGGCGCCAACGAGTGTGATCCAGGCGCCGGCAGATGTTTTTTGCGACAACTTGTACCAGATGCTCAGGTTGTAGTAAATGCCTAGGAAAATATTTGCAAACAGCAGGATGGGCACTACGGTAAGGCCCTCCCACATTGCTTCATTTTGGATAAAGTGTTTCCATACATCCAGGTAAAGCGCCACCACGAGGAACATAAGTGTAACGGTGATCACAAAGAATTTCATTACCCGCGCATAGGTCCTGGGAGCATCGTCCTGGGTGGCCTGTTTAAAGAAAAAAGGTTCAGCGCCCATGCGAAAAGCCTGGATGAATAAAGAGATGAGGATGGCTAATTTGTAACAGGCGCTGTAGGTACCCACTTCAAAACGGGCGGCCTCCTGGGTTTGCACCGGCGCCCACCAGCCCAGCATGATACGGTCGAAGGTTTCGTTGATCATGCCCGCGAAATTGGCAATGGCTAATGGCATCGCGTATAACATTACCTCCTTCCATACGGGAAAGTCAAACTTCAGGTCGAAGGCAAATAATTCTTTTCTTAATATGATCAGCTGGTAAAATGATTGTATGACATTGGCCAGTAAAACATATCCTACTCCGAAATCCTTATTGTATATCAGTAACAGGGGGCTATTGGCATTTTGTTCCAGCAGGCGCGGGCATAGCGATAAAAAGAAATAGATGATGGCGATATTGATCAGGATACCCGTTACCCGCACCATGGCGAATTTTACGGGCCGGTTTTCCTGCCTGAGTTTGGCAAAGGGCAGGGCTGATAACGCATCAAAGGCTATGATCAGTATGCTTAAAGTAATGTATTCGGGGTGGTCGGCTATAGACACCAGGTGGGCAAAAGAATCATTGAACAGGATAAGAACGACCGATAGGAAAAGCGTACTGCTAAAGATGGAAATAGAGAGTGTATTGTAAATGTTTTTCGCGTACTCTTCTTTCTGTACATACCTGAAATAGGCAGTATCGAGCCCGAACAGGAAAATAGTATTTAAAAAGGGGATCGACGCGTATACCAGGCTCATTTCTCCATAGCCGGAGCCAGTGAGTTTATAAGTCAGGTACGGAGTAAGCAGGTAATTCAGAAAGCGGGCAAAAATACTACTGACCCCATACCACAATGTTTGCCCGGCTAATTTTTTTATACCACTCAATGATGATTATTTAAAATTAATGGTCAAAATTAAGGGTTCAGTCATAATATCCTTACAGCGGCAGGCTGTTTATGCCTGATATAGGACAGAAATAACAAAAGGAATCCCTGGCTGAATTCGGTAATATGTAGGATTGTTGATTATCAGTCATCCAAACCGCGGGATTAGAACCTCATTAAAACCCCGCCACTGCAGGGGTAACTGAATGTGTATAACGATTTTATATGGCTACTCTTGCTATCTTTGCCACCGCATTGTATATTTAAGCTTCAAAATCCGATCACTATGAAAGTGTCATTACCCTTAATGGTCCTTGTGACCGTTATCTCCTTGAATTCTCCTGTTTTTTCGCAATCCGGCGAAACCAAAATTGAATATCAGAAAAGCGATAAAATAGCAGCCACCATCGAATTCCCTTATTCTTCTGAAGTGGTAGAAGACGCTATCAAAGAATATATGGGAAAAAAGGGCGGTAAAAGCGACCGGGCCAAAAGCTTTGACGTTTATCGTAACGCCCGCCTCGACGATACCGATCCCGAGATCGTGGATGTATATTTTAAAGTAGACCGCAAGATCTTCAAAGAGCGCGAAACCAGTGTGGTGTACCTGCTCATCGGCCGTCCCGGCGAAAATGTAGGCGCCCGTACTTCCGACGACCGCTTTAAGGTGAGCGATTCAAAGGAACTGTTGAACAGGATGGCTCCTTATATCGACGCTTATAACCTGGATGTGCAAATAAAACACCAGGAAGATGTGGTGAAGAAATCAGAAAAAAAATTACTGAACCTCAAAGACGATCAGTACGATCTTGAAAAGCGGTTAAAGAACCTGCAGGAGAAAATTGCCCAGAACAAGAATGACCAGTTATTGCAAACCGAAGACCTGAACCGCCAGAAAGAAGCCCTGAATGTTATCCTGAACAAGAAGGAAGTTAGCCAGGGTGCAAAATTGAGCAAGCAATAAAACGCTGAACGTTTAACACAAAACGCTTAACGCTTAATCCGCCAAAGGCGTACACGCGCGGAACGCCTGGAAAGCCAACAGGCTTCAGAAAATGTAATTGTAAATCTGTTTAATAGTTTTAGCGCGTCCCGTTCCGGCTTAGCCGGGAACGGGACGCGTTTTTTTGTAGGTGTGGCACACTTCCAAAGTGTGCCACACCTTGCACTGTATTAGCGTTCTGCGTTTGGCGTTCAGCGTTCCGCATTTAATGCGGTTGCGAAAACCTTTTATCGTTGATGAACGTCGAATCGGAAAGTGTTTTAAGGAATTCGAGCAGGTAAAATTTTTCTGCATTGGTGAGCGGGATCCTGTTCCTTAACAGCGGATCGAGCGTTGGACTGTTCTGGATGCCGCTGCTGTAATGGTCGAGCACGCTGGTGATAGAAGCGAAGCGGCCATCATGCTCATAGGGAAAAGTAAGCGCCACATTGCGCAGGCTGGGTACTTTGAACTTCAGCGAATCGGCCGGGTTGTTGGTAATAAGCATCCGGCCATAATCATTGAGGAAGGGGTCAACCGGCAGCCCGACGTTGCGAAAACTATTGTCGGTAAATAAAGGTTCAGGATGGCAGCTTGCACATTTCGATTGAAAAAGCGTATAACCGGTTTGCTCTGTGAGTGAGAAATTAGCCGATCCCTGTTTTACTTTATCATATTTTGAACTGGCCGATACCATGGAGCCTACAAACTGCGTAATCGCAAACAGCATCCGCTGGCTGTTGATAGTAGCATCGCCAAAAGCAGCAGCGAATAACCGGGGATAATGATCGTCCTGCTGCAATTTTTTAATGACATTCTCGATTTCCTCAGCCATTTCATTGGGAGCAGTGATGGGCGCCAGCGGCTGCACCTCGATATTGGAAATGCCGCCATCCCAATGCATATCTTTCAGCCAGGCCATGTTGAATAAACCCGGAGCATTGCGCTTGGTAAACTGGTTATTGAAGCCATGGCTCAACGGATGATCGAAGGTGGCGAAAGCGGCGAATTGCTGATGGCAGGAGGCGCAGGGAAAGTTCCCGTCTTTTGACAGGCGGCCATCATAAAATAGTTTCCTGCCCAGTTGAAACCCTTCCTGCGTCAGGGGATTGCCGGTAAAGGAGTATTGCGGGGCCGGGAATCCTGCTGGTATTTCCAGGGATAGCGGGTGTGGACCACTGTTACCATCACCTGATTTTTTACAGGCATTTACCAGCAGGCATCCCGATAAAAGCAATAAACAAATTCTTATTGTCCATCTAACAGCCACGGTTCATTCTTCATTAAAGATCGATTACTGTCCATTATAAACAGAATCCACGGTAAACATTTTTGAATAATTTTCAGCCACCTGCCTGGCCAGTTCGCCGGGCCCATTAACTACCGGTGTCTGGGAAATTTTTATATCCCACGGGTTGTAAAACCAGTCGTTGGCATCACAGGTAATGAACATCTGGCTTTCTCCACCAGGTTTCAGATCGAGGTTTTGACCATAGGGAAATAATAATGGGATCTCCCGAATGACACTTTCCGCTGCAGTGAAACCGCCGATATGATACTCAAATTTACCACCTTGCGGCGATCTTGGCGAAGTTCCTTCCAGTTTCGCCATAATATATCCGGTGGTCGTGTTCCAGAACATGCCCCTGGCGGGATCCAGGGCGTCGATCTGTGCGCCGGCATTTACATTATCGGCGCTATCTACACCTATGGTAAATTTAATGCGGTTGTATACATAGGGCTGAATAGCTATTTTGATTTCTGTAGAAGCTGAATCTGAAAAATCAACCAGGTAATACTTGTCATTTGCCAGTTCAAAGGTCTTACCTGAGTCGGTATTGATCATTTGGAAATTGTGAATGTAAAATTTGAAAGCGGTAGGCGTGAATGGCTCTTTAAAGTTGTTGGTATATGTTTGACCCAGTACCAGTGGAACTGAATCATAAAGGACCACGGGTTTAAATTTCAGAATAAGGTTGTGTTCCTTTTGCGGTTCTGCGTCGAAGTGTAATTCCTTTTGGCAGGATATCACTGCTGTCACTAACAGCAAGGCAATACATAATTTGCAAAAATTAACACGGTGCAGTTGTTGAGTCAGTTTCATAGCATTCGGTGTTACGCTTACAAATCGCCGGGTCGGATCTTTCGGCGGTTTTCTTTGTGTTGTGATTGTTTCTGTTTTGTTTCAAGCCGCTTTTCCTTAGCTGCTTTCGAAGGTTTGGTGGCGATGCGTTTCTTTTCTTTTTTTAAAGCTTGCTCTATTAACGTATTTATTTTTTTTACCACTTCTTCCTTGTTCTGCAACTGGCTGCGGTGAATCTGGCTTCTTACTTGCAAAAACCCTTCCGAATTCACTTTTGCTGCCAATTTCTTTTGAACAGTTGCTTTTTGCTCAGCATTTAAAATCAGTGAATTAGATATATGAAAATATCCTTCCACCATGGTCTCTACCTTATTTACGTTTTGCCCCCCTTTACCACCGCTGCGGGCAGTTTTAAATTGAATTTCTTTTGAAACATCTATCTTCATTTTATAAAGGTAAAAACTAATTTAAAGGAACTATGCGAGCGGTTATACAACGGGTAACGCAGGCGAATGTTGTGATCAATGACAAGATACGTTCTGCTATTTCAAAGGGTTTACTTGTTTTGGTAGGAATTGAAGACAGTGATAATTCTGAAGACATCCAATGGCTGAGCGGCAAGATCGTAAACCTGCGCATCTTCAACGATGCAACGGGTGTTATGAATGAATCGGTAAAAGAACAGGGAGGCGATATCCTGGTAGTAAGCCAGTTTACGCTGCATGCATCTACGAAAAAAGGGAACCGGCCATCCTACATCAGGGCATCAAAACCACCTATTGCCATTCCCTTGTATGAACAGTTTGTTCAGCAGCTGCAGGCCGATCTGGGCAAGCCCGTATTCACCGGTGAGTTCGGAGCCGATATGAAGGTTTCGCTGTTAAATGATGGACCAGTAACGATAGTCATCGATACAAAAAATAAAGAATAAAAAATGCTAATGTGATAATGAGCCAATGTGCTAATTTGCTAATGAAAAATCCATTGCGAGTAGAAATTGAGGATCCATTGACCATTGACCATTGACCATTCACCATTGACCATTCACCATTCACAATATGGAAATTAAAGAAGCACAACAACAGGTTGATCACTGGATAAAGACCGTAGGCGTTCGTTATTTCAGCGAACTAACCAATATGGCTATACTTACCGAGGAGGTGGGGGAGCTGGCGCGTATCATGGCCCGCAAGTATGGCGACCAGTCGTTCAAGGAGAGTGATAAACAAAAAGACCTGGCCGATGAAATGGCCGATGTTTTATGGGTACTTATCTGCCTGGCCAACCAAACCGGCGTTGACCTCACCGAAGCGCTGCGGAAGAATTTTGAAAAGAAGAACATTCGCGATGCCGATAGGCATAAAGATAATCCCAAGTTGAAAAGTTGATAAAGTTGACAGAGTTGATGGGCTAAAAGAAGTTGACACCCGTGCGGGTTTTTTCCTGCATGTAAGAAAATGCTGGAGTAAAAAGTCCTTGTCAACTTGTTAACTCTATTAACTTATCAACTATTATATTTGCATCCTTATGGCAACAGATAACAATAGGTTCCAGGCAATTATTTCGCATTGCAAAGAATACGGTTTTATTTTTCAGTCCAGTGAGATCTATGACGGGCTCAGCGCGGTGTACGACTACGGCCAGTGGGGTAGTGAGCTCAAAAAGAACATACGCGATTACTGGTGGAAGAGCATGACCCAGATGCATGAGAACATTGTGGGTATCGATGCTGCTATATTTATGCATCCTACCACCTGGAAGGCCAGCGGTCACGTGGATAATTTCAGCGACCCCATGATCGACAATAAAGACAGTAAGAAACGTTACCGCGTCGATCACCTGCTCGAAGCAAAAGCCGATGAGCTGGAAAAAGAAGGCAAGAAAGCCGAAGCCGACGCCCTGTTGGCTGAAATGGATAAGTTGTTGGCTGCCAACGATTATGATGGCTTGAAAAAGCTTATTGAAGACGCTAATATAAAATGTGCTATCAGTGGAACGAAAAACTGGACAGAAGTACGTCAGTTCAACCTGATGTTCAGCACCCAGTTGGGAAGTGTATCGGAAGAAGCCAGTGAAATTTACCTGCGGCCCGAAACAGCCCAGGGTATTTTTGTGAACTTCCTGAACGTACAAAAGACCGGTCGTATGAAGATCCCATTTGGGATTGCCCAAACCGGAAAGGCTTTCCGCAACGAGATCGTTGCCCGGCAGTTCATCTTCCGGATGCGAGAATTTGAGCAGATGGAAATGCAATTCTTTATTCGTCCCGGCTCCCAGAAAGAATGGTATGAGTACTGGAAGGAGGAACGCATGAAATGGCACCTGAGCCTGGGAATTCCTAAGGAAAAGTTCCGTTTTCACGACCACGTAAAGCTGGCCCATTATGCTGATGCCGCCTGCGATATTGAATATGAATTTCCCATAGGTTTTAAGGAACTGGAAGGTATCCATTCACGGACAGACTTCGATCTCAAAAACCATCAGCTTTATAGCAAAAAGAAGATGCAGTACTTCGATCCGGAGATTAATCAAAACTATATTCCGTATGTGCTGGAAACCTCTGTTGGTCTGGATAGGACGTTTATGATGGTTATAAGCGAAGCGTATACAGAAGAAGACCTGAGCACTGCCGACAAACAGGATAGCCGTGTGGTATTAAAGCTGCAACCAAAACTGGCTCCTATAAAGCTGGCTGTTTTGCCTTTATTGAAAAAAGACGGCTTACCCGAAATCGCCCGGGAGATCATGAATAACTGTAAGTCGCATTTCCGTTGTTTTTACGAGGAGAAGGATGCCATCGGAAGACGCTATCGTCGTATGGACGCAATTGGAACGCCCTTCTGTGTAACTATCGATCATCAAACCAAAGAAGATGGAACTGTAACCATCCGGCACCGCGATTCTATGCAACAGGATCGTATTCCTGCCAGCCAGGTGCGCGAGCTGGTAGCAAAATACTTAATTTAGTGCGGCATAGATATTTAATTAAAAGATATATTTCATGGGAAATCTACTCTTTTAATTTATGTCTAACCATGTATATTTGTTGCAACCTTAATATAACCATGTGAATAAAATGGAGGCTAGCCTATGCTATTAATTAAACTCTTAATTGATGTTCCCATCCTGGCCGGCATTATCCTGATTGCATTTGCATCAGGTTTCCTGCTCCGCAGCACACAGCTGAAAAAGCAAAAGAAAAAAGTGCTCGAGCTGGAGAAGGAAATGATGTCGAGCCATGCCGAAATTCTTGATTTACAGAAAGAAAGATTGGAGTTGGAAGAAAAACTGAAAGGCTCATCTAAGATTCCCGTAATTCCTATCAGCACTAAAGAGGAAAAGAAATCAGACAAGCTGCAGGATAAATCAGCCGGAAAAAAGTAAGTTGTTCTTTCCATTTCATTCCTGATCGTAAGCCCCTATTATCTCCTTTGTCCTGCACTATTTTTACGAGTATTCCCTTAGTAGATCTGTATTAAATTATCAACCAGGACCAGCGGTTATACCCGTTGGAAGGCCTTTATTTGCTTGATCTTCGTCAAAAAATCGTTCTGAGGCATTTTTTTTCCTCGGCGCCAGCCCGCGTGTTGCCCTTTATCCGTATAATTCCAGGTGTATGGCTTTACGGTCATAACCCAGTGCCTGTATGCGCTGTTTCGCCTCATCGATCATATTCTTCCAGCCACATAAATAAAAATAGGCGGGTTTTACAGTTGCCGGTTCCGAACCTGCGGCCTGGCCGCAGTTATTCCGGCATATTTCTTCATAAATAGCATGTACATAGCCGGTGCGGATCAAATGGTTATGGTTTTCGGCAACCTCCCGCGAAAAAGTAGGGATGTATTGAAAACTGGTCACTTTTTCGGAGAGTTCCTGCATTTCTTTAGCATATAAGCTGTCTGCCAGTTTTCTGCAGCCAAAGATCAGGTAGATGTTCTGGTGACTGATATTATGGTTTAAAATATGGTGGGCCATAGACCTGAAGGGCGCAATGCCGGTGCCGGTGCAAATAAAGAACAGGTCGCGATCGATAGTTTCGGGCAGGGTGAATTTGCCCTGCGGTCCGCGAAAAGTAAGCGTGTCTCCTTCTTTTACTTCATTGAAAAGCCAGGTGGTGCCGGCCCCGCCCTCCAGCAAAACGATCACCAGTTCAAATACATTGGAGCCATCGGGCCACGATGCGATGGAATAGCTGCGCCAGCGCTTATTAGGCTTTTCATGAATAGGCAGATCAAGCGTTACAAACTGGCCCGGCTCAAAATCAAATGTGGTTACATCGGGTACTTCAATCCAATACCGCCTGGTATTACTGGTTTCATTAATAATGCGGATCACTTTGCCGGTTTGCCAGATAAGAGACATATAGCATGCAATTTTTAGATACCTGCTTAAGTTACAGGATTTAGTTGAAAAGTTGACTGGTTGACGAGTTAACAAGTTAGGCAGCAGGTAGTGCGGGCTGCAAAATACAAGCTTTAAAATGCGTACAGCCACACCTAAAAGATTGAAGCCCGGGATTCTGGCAACCATAACCGGTACCCGGCAACCGGCTCGCTGAAAATCAGTAATTAGCAGATGCAGATTAACTCGTTAGCCTGTCAACTGGTTAACTCGTCAACTTTTACTTATCTTTGCGGCCGCTGATATGAATTTGCAGGTGTTGCTCGAAGCTTATAAAAATACCCCCCGCCTTTTTCAACTGGCGGACAGGCTGACTTTTGCCCAACCGCAACAAGTTTTCTGTAAGAACCTGCATGGCAGTTCCCCGGCCTTTGTCATCAGCACCATTTTCCAGCACGACGCCTGCAGCCAGCTAAATCATGTTATCGTATGTGAAGATTCGGAATCGGCGGCTTACATGCACAATTCGCTGGAAAACCTTACCAATGCCCTGAACTTCTTTTTCTTTCCCTCCTCGTTCAAGAACAGGAAGAATTTCCGGTTGCTCAATTCTTCGCACGTAATGTTGCGTACGGAAGCGCTTACCCGGTTCTCTTCTCCCATGGCCAATAGCAACCGCGTGGGTGCCCTGGTCACTTATCCCGAGGCGCTATTTGAAAAAGTGGTGCTGCCCAAAACACTGGCCGGAAATATCATTTATTTAAAGTCGGGCGACGCTATCGATGTGGAAGCCCTGTTGCGGCAACTGGTGGATTATGGGTTCTCTTCAACCGATTTTGTTTACGAACCCGGACAGTTTGCCTTACGCGGCGGGATCCTTGACATTTACTCATTTGGCAACGAAAAACCTTATCGGGTTGAACTGTTTGGCAATGATGTAGATTCCATCCGCATTTTTGATCCCGAAACCCAGTTGAGCGAACGGAAATTGTTACAGGTCAGCATTATTCCCAATGTAGAAACACAGTTCGATGAGGATGAAAAGATCTCTCTTTTCGAATTCCTGCCTGAGAATACCGTTTACTGGTTCCAGGACTGGGCGCTTACGAAGGAAAAGCTGTTGACCCAGGAAGAAGACCTGCACCTGTTCCTTGACATGCAGGTTAACAATGTGGTGCCCAAAGAGGCTGCAGAAGAAGATGATAAAACGATCAAAACGACCATAAAGGCTGATGAGTTCATCAGCGGTAGTATACTGAAAAAGCAGTTGGCCGGCCGGCATGTAATAGAATTCGGCCATTCGGCAGGGTTCATGGCGGATGGTGAGCCAACCAACCATACTCCATTCACTATTGATCATAACACCAAAGATCAGCCTGCTTTCAATCGTCAGTTCGATCTGCTGATCAGGGACCTGAAGTCGTGGGAAGCCAAAAAATTCAGCCTTTACCTGTTTGCCGAGAACCCTCGTCAGCTCGAACGGTTGAACAGTATTTTTGAAGACCTGAAGGCAGGCATACAGTTTACGCCGGTACCCACATCCATACACGAAGGATTTATTGATGAAGACCTGAAAG
This sequence comes from Longitalea luteola, assembly GCF_017356035.1. Classification (GTDB taxonomy): domain Bacteria; phylum Bacteroidota; class Bacteroidia; order Chitinophagales; family Chitinophagaceae; genus Niastella; species Niastella luteola. The sequence continues at coordinate 241,465 of NZ_JAFIQX010000003.1, forward strand.
TGATCTGTTATACCGATCACCAGATCTTCCAGCGTTATCATAAATACAAGGTGAAACAGGCCTATAACAAGAACAAGGCCATCACCCTGCGTACCCTCCGCGAATTACAGCCCGGCGATTATGTTACCCACATCGACCATGGAGTGGGTGTATACAGCGGCTTGCAAAAGCTGGAATCGAACGGGAAGCTGCAGGAGGCAGTGCGCATCATTTACAAAGACAGCGACATTCTGTACGTTAACATCAACTCGCTGCATAAAATATCCAAGTACACCGGTAAGGAAGGAAGCATCCCCAAAGTGAATAAACTGGGCAGCGATGCCTGGAACAAGCTGAAGGAAAAGACCAAAACAAAGGTTAAGGAAATTGCTTTTGACCTCATTACCCTGTATGCGCAGCGCAAGGCCCAGCAAGGTTTTCAGCATGCGCCGGATAACTACATGCAAACGGAGCTGGAGGCATCCTTTATTTACGAGGATACACCCGACCAAAGCAAGGCAACCAGCGATGTTAAGAAAGATATGGAATCCCCGTCGCCTATGGACCGCCTGGTTTGCGGTGATGTAGGTTTTGGAAAAACCGAGATCGCCATACGCGCAGCATTCAAAAGCTGTTGTGATGGCAAACAGGCAGCCGTGCTGGTGCCAACCACCATCCTGGCCTTTCAGCATTATAAAACTTTCAGCGAGCGCCTGAAGGATTTCCCGGTTACAGTAGATTATATAAACCGTTTTAAATCTTCCAAAGAAAAAAAGGAGACCTTAAAGAAGCTGGAAGAAGGCAAGATCGATATCATCATTGGTACCCATGCCCTGTTAGGCAAGGAAGTTAAATATAAAGACCTGGGCATACTGATCATTGACGAAGAGCAGAAATTCGGTGTGGCGCATAAGGAAAAGATCAAGACCCTGCGTACCAATGTTGATTGTTTAACCTTAACGGCAACGCCTATACCCCGTACCCTGCAGTTCAGCCTGATGGGCGCCCGTGACCTGAGTATTATCAATACGCCGCCGCCTAACCGCCAGCCCATTCAAACCGAAGTGCAGGTATTTAACCAGGACTTCATCAGGGATGCCATTTACTATGAGACCGAACGTGGCGGACAGGTATTCTTCATTCATAACCGTATACAGGGCCTGGCTGAAATGGCTGCTCTGATCCAGGGCTTATGTCCCGACCTGAGCATTGGATTTGCCCATGGTCAGCTGGAAGGACATATTCTGGAAGAACGTATCCTGGACTTTATTGATAAAAAATACGACGTACTTATTTGTACGAACATTGTTGAAAGCGGGGTGGATATTCCCAACGTAAATACCATCATCATCAACAATGCGCATCATTTTGGTCTAAGCGATCTGCATCAGTTACGGGGCAGGGTAGGACGCAGCAATAAGAAAGCATTCTGTTACCTGCTGGCGCCACCAATGAGCACCCTGCCACCTGATTCAAGAAAGCGGTTACAAACGCTGGAGCAGCATAGTGAACTGGGCAGTGGCTTCCAGATCGCCATGCGCGACCTCGATATCAGGGGCGCCGGTAACCTGCTGGGCGGAGAGCAAAGTGGGTTTATGGCGGAGATCGGTTTCGAGATGTATCAAAAAGTACTGGAAGAGGCCATCAAGGAATTAAAACGGACCCAGTTCCGCAACCTGTTCAAAGAAGAGATCTCGAAGCAGGAGGATTATGTACAGGATTGTACCATCGATACCGACCTGGAGATCTTGATCCCCGACAGCTATGTTGAAAGTATCACCGAACGGTTAACGTTATATACCCGCTTAGATAACTGTGATAATGAAGAAGAGTTGCAGGCCTTTGCTTTGGAGCTGCAGGACCGCTTTGGACCCATTCCGCAACAGGTAGAAGACCTGTTCGATACGGTGCGTTGCCGCCGGCTGGCCGTGGAGCTGGGTTTTGAAAAAATGCTGCTGAAAGATGAAACGCTGAAATGTTACTTTATCAATAAGGCCGACTCGCCCTATTTTGAATCGCCCATATTCCATAACATTCTCACCTTTATTCAAACGCAAACCAATAAAGCCCGCTTGAAGCAGAACGGCAAATTGTTTATGCTGGTAATAGAAGATATGACCAGTATGCAAAAGATGGTTAAGTTCCTCGGGCAGATGAAGAATTTTGTATCTAAACAGGAGGCTACGACTTAGGAGTAACAGGCGGGAAAACCCTGTTTTCCGCCCGCTACATTAAAACCGCATTAGACTTCCATTAAAACCTAGAGCTGCTTCTCCATTACATAGTGGGGGATGGTAACCTCTTCAAATTCCTGTCCGCAGACCCGGTAACCGAGTTTTTCATAAAAACCAACGGCTGTTTTACGGGCATGCATGGTTATCTTTTGAAAGCCGCGGTCGCGGGCAATGTTCTCGGCAAACTGCATCAGGGCCCGGCCTATACCCTTACCCTGCAGGTTATTCAATACCGCCATCTGGCGCAAACGAACTGATACGGGGTCCTGCTTAATGAGCATACAGCAGCCCAGCATCTTTTCTTCTTCAAAAGCGCCGATTAAGATCTCCTCTTTTTCCTTTTCCAGCTCTTCGGGAGTGAACTTCAAGCCAAGTGGCCTGCGTAAAATGTCATTACGCAGCTGAACCATTTGCTGGTACTCCCGGGAACCATGATCTATTATTTTTAAAGCCATGCCGACTAATTGGGTAGTGCGCTGCAATATAAGGATTTACCATTTATTTGTCCCCATCAGGCCATTGAAAAATAAACGGGCTTTCAAAGCATAAAACTTGGTCTCCCACCGTTTAAGGGGTCCCGATGGCTATCGGGGATGGCTGGGATAGTACTACAAAACTGGTAAATCACAAAATATAAAGAAGATTAATTAAAAACCAGCCTTTTATTGTCATTATTCCAAAATCTATATTTTTGCAGCCGTAACTAAACTTTACAAAAATGTCAGACATCGCAACAAGAGTTAAAAAGATCATTGTTGATAAGCTTGGTGTAGAAGAAGCAGAGGTTACCAATGAGGCTTCTTTCACCAATGATTTGGGTGCCGATTCGCTCGACACCGTGGAATTAATTATGGAATTTGAAAAGGAGTTCAATATTTCCATCCCTGATGAACAGGCCGAAACTATCACTACTGTTGGCCAGGCTGTTGCTTACTTAGAAGAGCATGCTAAGTAAATTGATTACTGTAGATCAGGTGCAATAAATTAAATCCGCTTTCGGTAGCTGGGCGCATGCTGCGAAGGCGGATTTCTTACTTAAAACTCCCTCTGGCAAGAGCTATGCAATTGAAAAGAGTTGTTGTAACCGGTATCGGTGCCCTTACACCTATCGGTAATAGTTTACAGGAATATTGGAACGGACTCATCAACGGAGTATCCGGTGCCGATTTTATTACCCACTTTGATGCCTCCAAATTCAAAACGCGCTTTGCCTGCGAGTTAAAGAATTTCGACCCGTTGAATTTCCTCGATCGTAAGGAAGCCCGCAAAATTGACCGTTTTACCCAAACGGCCATTATCTCCAGCGATCAGGCAGTCATCGATGCCGGCATTAATAAAGATAATGTAAACGTTGACCGGGTTGGCGTTGTATTCGCCAGCGGTATCGGCGGTTTAATTACCTTCCAGGAAGAAGTGGTGAACTTCGCCAAAGGCGATGGAACCCCCCGCTACAATCCTTTCTTCATTCCTAAAATGATCCTGGATATTGCAGCTGGTCACATTTCTATGCGGCATGGTTTTCGCGGCCCCAATTTTGCCGTGGTAAGTGCCTGCGCCTCTTCTACCAATGCCATCATGGATGCGTTTAACCTCATCAGGCTTGGCAAAGCCGATATCATTCTTACCGGCGGTGCTGAAAGTGTTATCAGCGAAGCAGGTGTGGGTGGCTTCAATGCCATGAAAGCCCTGAGCGAACGCAACGATGATCCTAAAACAGCAAGCCGTCCCTATGATAAAGAGCGCGATGGGTTTGTTATGGGTGAAGGCTCCGGTGTACTGGTAGTAGAAGAACTGGAACACGCGTTAAAACGTGGCGCCAAGATCTATTGCGAGATCGCCGGTTGTGGAGCTACAGCCGATGCGCACCATATCACAGCCCCGCATCCCGAAGGATTGGGCGCGAAGAACGTTATGTTGGCCGCTTTTGAAGACGCCGGCATGAAACCCGAGGATATTGATTATATTAATACCCACGGAACCTCTACACCGTTAGGTGATATTGCCGAAGTAAAAGCAATAACCGATGTTTTTGGCGAACATGCCTATAATGTTAACATCAGTTCAACCAAGTCTATGACGGGTCACTGTTTAGGTGCTGCCGGAGTAGTTGAAGCCATAGCCTGTATCATGAGCGTGGTACATGATATTGTTCCGCCTACTATCAATCATTTTACCGACGACCCTGACCTCGATCCGCGGTTAAATTTCACCTTTGACAAAGCCCAGCAGCGCCCGGTACGTGCTGCATTAAGTAATACATTCGGGTTTGGAGGGCATAACGCCTGTGTGATCGTGAAAAAATATAAAGCGTAACTTTATACGCTGTGAGTTGATGAACTATTGAATCTGACGGCTGCGGACTCCTGGCCCTATTTATGATTTTTTGGCTTAATGAAAAATTTGTAGATTGACAATTGTGGGAATCCTGGACCGCTTTTTAGGCAAAGAAGAGAATCTTTCTTTTAAAAAGAATCTGCGCAATGTACTGGGTTTTACCCCAGGCAAGCTCGCATTATATAAGGCTGCCCTTACACATAGGTCGGTAAGGGATAATGCCGACGAAAATAATGAACGGCTCGAGTACCTCGGAGATGCAATACTCAGTGGGATCGTAGCCGATTTTCTTTTTAAGAAATACCCCTACAAAGAAGAAGGCTTCCTCACCGAAATGCGCTCCAAAATGGTGAATCGTAACAAGCTCAACGAGATCGCCATCAAAATGGGCTTAAAAAAGATCACTTTCTACAATAAGTTCGACAATTCGCTAAAGATGAGCCAGATCTTTGGCAATACCCTGGAAGCTGTGGTTGGCGCCATTTACCTCGACCGGGGCTTTACAAAGACCAAACAATGGGTGTTTGAATGCATCATCATTCCCCATTTGTATATGGAAGACCTGGAGAACCTCGAGATCAACCACAAAAATAAATTATACGGCTGGGCCAATAAGAACGGCAAGAACCTCGAATTTGAAACCCTCGATGAACGCATTGAAGGTGGCCGCCGCCTCTTTACCATCGGCGCCGTTGTCGATGGCGAATTACTGGCCGAAGGCAAAGCCTATAATAAGAAAGACGCCAGCCAGATAGCCGCCGCCATCGCTATAGATAAACTCGGTTTGAATAAAACCGAAGCAGCGGAGGAGGAATAGAGGCAAAAGGCAAAAGGCTGAAGGCAAAAGGCTGAAGGCTGAAGGCTGAAGGCTGAAGGCTGAAGGCTGAAGGCTGAAGGCTGAAGGCTGAAGGCTGAAGATCTTGGCGGCGCAAGGTCGATTATAAATTTCAGTCGAAAGAAACTATTTCACTATCTGCTATTGAACTTACCGTTAACTTCTATACCTCAATTTTCACGGTCACTGGTTACGCGGCAACTTAGTCAACTTATACTGGCCAACTTATATTACTCTCACTGTCCCTCCATTCACTGTCCTTTATTAACAGGATCTACCGGTCAACCAGGCCAGCCGGTAAGCCCCTCAATGCAGCGACCCTTAAAGAGTTCCCCTTATTGTAAAATATTTCCATATATGGGAAGATTTCCGGCAGTTGGTGATTGGTTCCTGCGCAGGAAATAATGTTTTTTTGAGAATTTATGAAACTTGCATATAAGGCTGAAGTTCACTTGTTTGTACAGGAAAAAACGTCATCAAAACAGTTAACGATACCCTTCGTTTTTACCATACCAGGTAAATCAGGTACGTGTATTGAAAATATACTGTCGTAACTGTTCACCCGATGAAATCAATTTACACGATCCTAGTATCCTTTCTGATGACAACCAGCCTGATGGCTGAATCGATCACCGCCAAAACAGGCGATTGGGATAAGCCAACGTCCTGGAACCAGGGCCGTATCCCAGCCAATGGCGACAGCATTATAATCCCGGAAAATAAAACGGTAATCCTCGACGGCAATGCCGATCTGGAAAACGTAGTACTGATCATCAAAGGCGTATTGCAACTGGAAAACGGCAAACTGAGATTTGACCTGCCGAGCCGCATCATCATTTATACCGGCGGAAAAATAACCGGTATCAACAATAACGATCAGGTAAAAATTGGTGATGAATTTAAGTTCAGAGGTTCACAGCTCGTTCAAACAGGCTATAGCTACGCTGATCAGTCAACAGGCGATGGCTTTTTATCTGCAGCGGTGCTGCCCGTTATCTTTCAATCTTTTTATGTTACCCGCCAGGGATCAACTATCCAGCTTAGCTGGAGCACAAGTGAAGAACTGAACAACCAGTATTATGCAGTGGAAAAAAGCGCCGATGCGCGCAGCTGGAAACAGGTTGCTGTAGTGGCCGGTGCAGGTACATCAAACCTGGTGAACAAATACGGTTACACCGATAAAAATATTACTGATGCAGTGGTATATTACCGCATTCGCCAGGTAGACATAAGCGGTGCTGTCTTTTATTCTGCCATCCGCTCCCTGCGTAATAGCGGAACCAGCCAGGTAGCTGACATCTATGCTTCATCCAACAAAACAGTTACCATCGACTTTAACAGCGATATAAAAGATAACGTTTCCATACAGTTGATAAACATGAGCGGGCAGGTGATCGTGCGTAAGGAATTTCACCAGGCTTCTTACCGGCTTGTCGTAAACGCGATGAGTGCCGGCTCCGGTGTGTACGTTGTACGGGTTAGTGATAACAAGGGCTGGAGCGAGGTTAAGAAAATAGCATTGTAGGTTTAAATGGTCCTCATATTAGGTAAACAGTAATGGTTCCGCTGTGTCTACAGCGGAACTTTTTTTGTATCTATTGCGTATATTTTTCTAACGTAACCAGCACAGTTACAGCTGATTTGGTCTATTATCTGCCCAGGGTATGGATTATTACCTATACATGTATTATATTCACCGCGTTAAGTCACTATCTTTAAAGGGAATTGCTTTGTCATGTCCGCATTTGACCCGGAACGTCATATTACCAATGTAGACTACAAGATTGTAGCCGCTTTGGAAAAAATTTCTGAAGTATTCAGGGTTTTGTTATGGACAGAAGCCAAGGAACATAAGCTGAGTCCGATACAGATGCAGCTGTTGATCTTTATCAAATACCATAACTCCGATAAACAGCGCCGCATCGCTTCCATGGCGCGGGAGTTCAATCTTACCAAAGCCACTATCAGTGACTCCATTAAAGTGCTGGAACTAAAAGGATTGATAAAACGGTCAGACGATGTGCTGGATTCCCGCAGTTTTAATTTTTCGCTTACTGAGCAGGGTATGAAGCTCACCGGCATGATAGAGAATTTCACCTTGCCCCTCGATGGCGCCATCGCTACCTTATCGCCGCTGCAAAAAGAGCAGTTTCTGATGGCGATACTTGAACTTATCTACCGCCTCAATCAGAATGGCATCATTTCTACCCAGCGCATGTGTTATAATTGTTTCTATTATAATGGCGACCGCCAACAGGTGCACTATTGCAACCTGATGCAAAAGGCGCTGGTCATTGATGAATTGCGCATTGAATGCCCCGAGCATAAGACAACAAGCAATAGACAATAGACAAAAGGCAATGCGCTCGTATGGCGGGGTGTTTGATTGCTAACAAGCTGATTGCAGATAGGGTGCTTTGTCAATTGCCAATTGTCAATTGCCTATTGATCCTTCATTTCCATACAGAGTTCAATCAACACGCCATTTGTTCCTTTTGGATGTAAAAAACAAACCAGTTTGTTGTCGGCACCGCGTTTGGGTTTATCATTGAGCAGCACAAAACCCGCATCCACCAGCCGCTTCATTTCTGCTTCAATATCGGCCACCTCAAAAGCAATGTGATGGATCCCTTCGCCCTTTTTATCAATATACCGGGCAATCACCCCTTCGGCACTGCTGCTTTCGAGCAGTTCAATTTTTGAATCACCGGTTTTAAAAAAAGCAGTAGTTACCTGTTCACTTTCCACCTGTTCCGTTTTGTAACAAGGCGTATTCAGCAGTTTTTCAAACAGGGGTATCGATTGCGATAACTCGCGAACGGCAATGCCTATGTGTTCAATTTTCATTTAATTGATAAGTTGATAGGTTGGAAAGTTAATAAGTAATCTCAAGTTGGCAGTTTGCAAATTGTTACAGGTTACAAGTAACAGGTTTCAAGGCTTTTAAATTTGTGAACCCTGTCTGCTATACAGCCTTCCGGCGCTGAGGCCCTGTAACCTGAAACACGGAACCTGTAACCACTGTTTTTATTAACCGGCAACCAAAGAGAACCATTATGATTAATTTTGTGTTCACATATCATGCTGAAACTGCCAATCTATCTCGATCATAATGCTACCACGCCCTGCGACCCGCGGGTAATGGAAGTGATGTTGCCTTTTTTTACCGAACAGTTTGGTAATGCCGCCAGTCGCAGCCACTCATTTGGCTGGCAGGCCGAAGAAGCCGTAGATTATGCCCGCGAACAGGTAGCCAGGCTTATAGGGGCAGAACCTAAAGAGATCATTTTCACCTCCGGCGCCACCGAAGGCGATAACCTGGCCATAAAAGGCGTGTTTGAAATGTATGCAGGCAAGGGCAATCACATCATTACCTGTGTTACAGAACACAAGGCCGTGCTGGACACCTGTAAACATATTGAGAAATTGGGTGGGGAAGTAACCTATCTGCCGGTCAATAAAGAAGGACTGATAGACGTGCAGCAGCTTGAAGCCGCGATCACGCCGCGCACCATCCTGATAGCCATCATGTATGCCAATAACGAAACAGGCACTATTCAACCGGTGAAAGCGATCGGGGCATTGGCCAAAAAGCACAACGTATTGTTTTTTACGGATGCCACGCAGGCCGTTGGCAAAATACCGGTAGATGTTATAAAAGATGATATTGATCTGCTTACCTGCAGCGCCCATAAGATGTATGGACCCAAAGGGGTGGGCGCCCTGTATGTACGAAGAAAGAATCCGCGGGTGCGGCTAACCGCCCAGCTGGATGGGGGCGGCCATGAACGAGGCATGCGCAGCGGCACCCTGAACGTGCCAGGCATTGCCGGTTTTGGCAAAGCCGCCGACATTTGCCGCCAGGATCTGCAGGCAGATACGGAACGGATGAGCCGGTTGCGCGACAAACTTGAAAATGCCCTGTTGCAACTGGATGCCACCTTTGTCAATGGCAGCCGAACCAGCCGCTTACCCCACGTTGCCAATATCTCGTTTAACTTTGTAAATGGCGACGGATTAATGATGGGATTGAATAAAGAAGTGGCCCTGTCCTCTGGCGCCGCCTGTACCAGCGCTTCCATGGAACCGAGTTATGTGTTGAAAGCGCTGGGTGTGGAAGACGACCTGGCCCACAGCTCCTTGCGGTTTTCCATTGGGCGGTACACAACTTCTGAGGAAATTGATTTTGTTATAGAAAAAGTTACCAATACAGTGAATGAACTGAGAGCAATGAAAACAATTTGAAAATTAGATAATTCGATAATGTGATAATTGAAATACAGGAAGTTATATTGAATGAATACGCATAAATTGGCTAATTTTAAACAAATGAGCCCGAAAGGCGTTATATCGTAGAGTTTTTGAGTTTATCAAATTATCACATTATCACATTGATTATATGATTTACGTTAGCGATAAAGCAAAAGAGAAAGTACATAAACTGATGGAGGAGAGCAACTATTCCACCGATGCCGGCTATTTTCTGCGGGTATCTGTAGTGGGCGGCGGCTGTTCCGGCCTCAGCTATAAAATGGATTTTGATAACCAGTCAAAACCCGGGGACCAGGTTTTTGAAGACAATGGCATAAAAGTGGTCACTGACCTCAAAAGCTTTTTATACCTGGTGAATACCACCCTGGAGTTTTCAGAAGGGCTTAATGGGAAAGGGTTTTATTTCAACAATCCCAATGCCAGCCGTACCTGCGCCTGCGGTGAAAGTTTCTCGGTGTAATCAACATTTTTATATAGGGAAGGCCCCACTCTCAACCGGGAGTGGGGCTTTGTCGTATCTGGTTCGTACCAGATTCGGGTTAGCGTTTGGTATGTGTCGATGGTGACACATCTGTTTTACGTAGGTGTTCCGTACATGTCTCGTCTCTTTAAAGGAACGGGATATAAACGAGACATATACGAGACATCCACGGAATATGTACGAAACATGGGCGAAGCTGACCAGATACAAACCCGGTCCCGGGCTTGATCACAACAGGTAGTGGCGGAGGTCGGAAATCCGAAGTCGGAGGTTAGAAGTTAGAAGTCGGCAGTCAGAAGTGGGATTAACTGCTTCCCCTTTAGGGGGCTGGGGGGTAAAATAAAAATCCCCCGTTATTACGGGGGGACTTTTTATGCAGTAGGTTTCGGCTATTTATAATTGAACTAGAGAAAATAGACGGTAACCGGATAGATCAATTTTTCATGGATAGTTAAAAGTGTACACGCAATATAATAAAATTGCTGAAACGTGCGTCATAGAGCCGCATCTTTTATTAACATATACTTATAATCACTTATTTTCGCTCTCATGTGGTCTGTTTGTAAAAAGGAATTCCGGCAATTTTTCAGCAGCCTGACCGGCTATATTGCCATCATCGTATTCCTACTGTTAAATGGATTGTTCCTGTTCGTATTCCCTGATACCAATATCCTGGACTATGGCTTTGCCACCCTTGACAAATTCTTCGAGCTGGCCCCCTGGATCTTGTTATTGCTGATACCTGCCATTACTATGCGCAGTTTTGCCGACGAATTCAAAGGCGGCACCTTCGAGATCTTACAAACCAAGCCGCTTAGCCGATGGCAACTCGTTTCCGGAAAATACTTCGGGTCGCTGGGCGTAGTGCTTATTGCCCTCATCCCCACTATCATATATCCCATCAGCGTGCAGCAGCTGGCCGCCACCGGCGGTGGTATCGATCTGGGTGGAACCATCGGTTCTTACATCGGCCTTATTTTCCTGGCCGGCGTTTTTGTGGCCATTGGCATAGCCTGCAGCAGTTTAACCAATAATGCGGTGGTGGCCTTCATAACCGGCGCTTTCCTTTGCTTTGTATTGTACAGCGGCTTTAACGCCGTTAGCCGCATACCGGCCCTGCAGGCAGGCGCCGATTATTATATTGAAATGCTTGGCATCGACTTCCACTACCGCAGCGTAAGCAGGGGAGTGGTGGATAGCCGCGATATTATTTATTTTCTCAGCGTTATTCTGTTCTTCCTCATTGTTACCAATCGCAATTTGTTGAAACGATAATCCGGAAATACACCATGAACAAATTATTGTCCTCGAAACTATGGTGGTTGTTTTTGCTGATCGTACTGGTAGGTATCAATTACCTGGCATCAGTAGTGCATACCCGCGTTGATCTTACCCAGGAAAAAAGATATACCTTATCGCCTGCTACCAAAAAATTATTAAGAGGCTTACACGATAAAGTTTCCGTCACGGTATTGCTCACGGGCGATATGCCGGCCGGTTTCAAAAAACTATCCAACAGCACCCAGGAGATGTTGCAGGAATTCAAAGAACTCGCCGGCAGCAATCTTCAGTTTAAATTCGAAAAAGCCGGAGAAGGTCTGGACGATTCGGCCAGAGCGAAAATGCAATTGCATTTAGACAGCCTCGGCCTGAAACCAACCAACATTAAAGTAAAAGCAAAGGCCGGTGAAGCCCAGGAAGAACGGCTGGTATATCCGGGGGCACTGATCACATACAGGGATCGCGAAGTTGCCGTTGACCTGCTACAGGGCCAGGATATGACTGGTGGCGTGCAATCGCTGAATAATGCCGAAGCCTTACTGGAATATAAAATGGCCCGCTCCATTCAAAAGATCACGGCCGATACCGTTCCGGCGATCGGTTACCTGGTGGGCAATGGACAACCGCTTACCTACAACGTGTACGACCTTATTGATCGCACGCTTCGCCAGGAATACCGCTTTGGATTTGTACCTATTGACAGTGTGCCGGTAATTCCGCCGGTGTTTGATGCCCTGGTGATCGTTAAACCTACTGAACCCTTCAGTGATCAGCAAAAGCTGAAGATCGATCAGTATATTATGAACGGCGGTAAGGTCTTCTGGCTTATTGATAAACTGTATGCCGAAATGGACAGCCTCATGCGTTCGCGCAGTGATTTTGTAGCGTATGACCGCAACCTGAACCTCGATGATCTGTTGTTCAAATACGGCGTGCGCATCAACGGCAACCTGGTGCAGGACCTGCAATGCGATAAAATTCCCCTGGTGGTAGGCAATTATGGCAACCAACCGCAGATGCAGCTGATACCCTGGCCTTATTTCCCGACATTATCGTCTTATTCGGGCCACCCGATTGCCAAGAACCTCGACAATGTATTATCCATCTTCCCCAATTCAATCGATACGGTAAAAAATAATATCAGGAAAACGATCCTGCTGTCAACCTCAGAAAGTTCCCGCGTCATTAGTACGCCGGCCATTGTATCATTGAACAGTGTTAAAACCGAAGAGGACCTCAAGACATTCAACCAGGCTTTCATTCCCGTGGCGGTGCTTTTGGAAGGAAGATTTTCTTCATTGTACACGAACCGCCTGTCGACCGGTACGCTCGATACCCTGGCGGGGATCTATAAACAACCGTTCCGGGCGGCTACCCAACAGGAAAGCAAAATGATCGTGGTGTCTGATGCCGACCTGGTAGCCAATGTGGTCACGGCGAATGAAGGGCCTCTTTTCATGGGGTATAACCAGTTCACCAATAACCAGTACGCTAACAAGGATTTCTTCCTCAATTGCATTCAATACCTTACCGATTCATCGGGAATTCTTGAAACGCGCGGCAAAGATTTCGCCCTGCGCCTGCTGGATACGAAAAGAACGGAAGAAGACCGGGTGCAATGGCAGCTGATGAATATCGGGTTGCCGGTGGTGCTGGTGTTGTTGTTTGGAGTTGTATATCAGGCAGTAAGGAAGAGGAAGTACCAGGGGAAGAAATAGTTGCCGGTTGCCGGTTGCCAGGCCTTGAATTTTTTAACTGTTACCTATTTTTCATGCATCCCGCAATAGGTGCCCGGTAACTGGTAAGCTGCACTACAGATTAAACTGGAAACTTGTAACCTGTAACCTGGGCCCTGTACGCCGTCACAACCTGTAAACGTGTATCTTTGCCCACCATTTAATATTGACATGACAGCTGAGCAGATCACGTTTTTGACTTTTGGATGTTTATTAATCTTGGCATTGGCTTTTGACCTGGGATTACTGAGTAAAAAAGGTTCCCACATAACCATAAAAAAAGCTATATGGCAGACAGCCTTCTGGGTGACACTGGCCCTGCTTTTCTTTGGTTTCTTATGGATCGAGAACGGCCATGAAATTGCCATTAGTTATGTGAGCGCTTACCTGATGGAGTGGTCGCTAAGCATTGATAATATCTTCGTATTCATCCTGATCTTCGGTTTTTTCAAGGTCAAGGAGAAATTTTACGGGCGCGTGCTCCTGATCGGCATCCTGATGGCCATTTTCTTCAGAATTATATTTATTTCCATAGGTATCGGTCTTGTAAAGCAATTCCACTGGATCTTATACATCTTCGGAGCCGTTTTGGTGTACACCGGGATCTCCATGTTCCGGGCGAAACACGATGAAGAGGCCGACCTCGAAAATAACCGGGTGTACCGGTTGCTGAAACGCGTGCTGCCCCTCACCACGGATGACGGCGGTGGAAAATGGACCACGCGGATCAATGGCAAAAAATTTTACACCAGTCTGTTCGTGGTAGTAGTGATGCTGGCCACCACCGATATTGTTTTTGCCCTGGATTCCATTCCGGCGGTATTTGCTATTTCGCCGGAACCGCTGGTGGTGTATACTTCCAACATCTTTGCCGTACTGGGTTTGCGCTCCCTGTTCTTTTTGCTGAAAGGCGCTGCCAATAAATTTGCCCATCTACAACAGGGTATTGCCATCGTTTTGATCTTTATCGGTCTAAAAATGCTGGTTGAATATTTTCATGTTGAAATCCCGGTTTATATTTCCCTGCTGGTGATCGTAACCTGCATTGTTGCTTCTATAATTTATTCTATCAACGTAAGTAACCGCGCCCTTGAAACCAAACCAACAGATGCAGGCATAGACCGGGAAATTCACTGATCAAATTAACCGGGTGAAATACTTTATTGACAATATTGCTTCCATTATCAAGGGGCAGTGGCTGGCTCAGCACGACAATTCCTTAATAGAACAATTGCTGATCGACAGCCGCAAGCTGATCTTTCCGCACACTTCCTTGTTCTTTGCCCTGAAAGGGCCGCGCCGCGATGGCCATTCCTTTATTACGCAACTCTATAAAAAAGGCGTTCGCAATTTTGTGGTGAGCGAAGCGGTGGATATTACGCAGTTATCCGAAGCCAATATTATACAGGTCACCGATCCATTGCAGGCATTGCAAACCCTGGTGGCCTGGCACCGCAAACAATTCAATTTGCCGGTGATAGGCATTACAGGTAGCAATGGAAAGACCATTGTAAAAGAATGGCTGAACCAGTTGCTGGATAAACGGTACACTATCATCAGGAGCCCCAAAAGCTATAATTCGCAAATTGGCGTACCGCTGAGTGTTTGGCCGCTCAATGAACAGCACGAACTGGCCATCTTTGAAGCCGGTATTTCGCAGCCCGGTGAAATGGAACAGCTGCAGAAGATCATTCAGCCCACCATTGGCATTTTTACCAATATTGGCGAAGCGCACAGCGAAGGCTTTGTGAACCTGCGGCAAAAAGTGAATGAGAAGCTGCAACTCTTCAGGCATGTGCAAACACTGGTGTATTGCCAGGATGATCACGACATTAACAGCGGGGTGGCTGCCTTATGGCAACAGCTGCCCAACAATAAACGTTTTGAGATCTTCAGCTGGAGTATGGTGACGGAAGCCACCCTGCAGATCAGGCAGGTGGTAAAAGAAAATGGAAAGACCACCATTACCGCCATTTACCAGCAAGAAGAGATCAGTATTGTAATTCCCTTCACCGATAACGCTTCCCTCGAGAATGCCATTCATTGCTGGTGCGTGCTGCTGCATCTGCAGGTTCCGCAGGAAATGATCAAACAGGAAATGGAACTGCTGGGACCGGTGGCCATGCGGCTGGAACTGAAAAAAGGCATTAACAATTGTTCCATCATCAACGACAGTTACAGCGCCGACCTGAGTTCATTTACCATCGCTTTGGATTTTTTAAGCCAGCAGGAACAGCATGGCCGCAAAACGGTCATTCTCTCCGATATCTTACAAAGCGGAAGATCGGAAAAAGACCTGTATGCCGAAGTTGCGCGGCTATTGCAGCAACGCCAGGTGAACAGGTTGATAGGCATTGGCGAACGCATCTCACATCACCCGGCGGTTTTCCAGGCGGCTGGTATTCCCGAAATGGCGTTTTATTCGTCGGTAGACGCATTCATAAAAGAGCTCAAGAATCATATTCCCTTTAAGGACGAGACCATTCTGTTAAAAGGCGCCCGCATTTTTGAATTGGAACAGATCGACCGGCTGTTACAGCAGAAAGTACATCAGACGGTACTTGAAATAGACCTTACGGCCGTAGCTCATAACCTGAAGCAGTATCAGCAGCTGCTGCAACCGGCTACCCGCATCATGGCCATGGTGAAAGCGTTTTCGTATGGCAGCGGTAGTTATGAGATCGCCAATGCGCTGCAGTTCCACCGGGTCGATTACCTGGCGGTGGCCTATGCCGATGAAGGCGTTGAATTGCGAAAGGCAGGTATTAATCTGCCCATCATGGTAATGAACCCCGAGGAATCAACGTTCGATGTGCTGGTACAATACAACCTGGAGCCCGACCTGTATTCGCCCGGCATCCTGGCATTGTTTGAAGATTTTGTTAAAAAGCAGGGCATTCAGCAGTTCCCTGTCCATATTGAACTGGAAACGGGCATGAACCGCCTGGGATTTTCCCTGGCTGAATTGCCTGCCGTAATACAATCATTGCGCACGCCATTGTTTAAAGTGCAAACTGTGTTTACGCATCTGGCATCGAGCGAAGACCCGCAACACGATGCTTACACGGATCAGCAAGGTGCTTTATATATGCAAATGGTTGAGCAGCTGCAGTCCGTTCTTAACTATCCGTTCATCAGGCATATAGTGAATACGGCCGGTATCATCCGTCATCCCCAATGGCACCTGGATATGGTGCGCCTGGGTATTGGCCTGTACGGCGGCGACAGCAGCGGAGAAGGCGGTTTGGACCTGCGCGAGGTTTCTACCCTTAAATCGACCATTGCGCAGATAAAAGAGCTGAAAGAAGGGGAAACGGTGAGCTATGGCCGGAGAGGCGTGGTAACCAGTGATGCGCGGATTGCAACTGTGCGCATTGGTTATGCCGATGGTTATCCGCGGCTGTTGGGTAATGGCGCCGGAAAAATGCTGGTGAATGGGCACCTGGCACCTGTTATAGGATCTGTGTGTATGGATATGACGATGATTGATATTACTAATATTTCACATGTTCATGAAGGCGATGAAGTGATCATTTTTGGCGGCGCATTACCGGTGAAACAGGTAGCCCATTGGGCGCAAACCATTCCGTATGAACTGCTTGCCGGC
The DNA here is from genome assembly GCF_017356035.1 of Longitalea luteola. Classification (GTDB taxonomy): domain Bacteria; phylum Bacteroidota; class Bacteroidia; order Chitinophagales; family Chitinophagaceae; genus Niastella; species Niastella luteola. The sequence continues at coordinate 258,224 of NZ_JAFIQX010000003.1, forward strand.
ATCTCGCACCGGGTAAAACGAATCTATTTTGAAGAGTAGTGCAACCTGTAAGGTCCATCCCGGGGTTTTATTGAGTTAGAAAAGTCCGCTGCACCAGGCAGGTCGGTTCACCGTAACAGCCGCTCATCAAAAAGGTATGCCACACTTGCCTGGCGGCGCTAGCGAAAGTGTGGCATACCTCTTTAAAAACCTTATCTTTGGAAACTAAATTTTAGCATAGTGAAGATCAGAACTGTAGTCCTTTTAATACTGGCAATCATTATCGCCGACCAGGCTTTAAAAATATGGGTGAAAACCAGCATGAATTACGGCGAGCAGATCTTTTTGCTTGGCAGGTCGTTACGGCTGTATTTTATAGAGAACGAAGGAATGGCCTGGGGCTGGAAGTTCGGTGGCGAATGGGGTAAACTGGCGTTGACCATCTTTCGATTGATCGCCGTGATCTTTGGCGTTTATTATATCCGCAGTATTATACAAAAGAGATATCACCCGGGTTTTATTATCTGCGTATCGATGATCTTTGCCGGCGCACTCGGCAACCTGATCGATAGTATGTTCTACGGCATGATCTTCTCCCGCAGTGATGATGGATTACCACTGGCGCAAATGTTCCCAGCCGGTGGCGGTTATGCCGGTTTTCTGCATGGCAAAGTAGTGGACATGATCTATGCTCCCATCATTGAGAATAAGGTCTTACCTGCATGGATACCTTTTTGGGGCGGTGAGCGGTTCACTTTCTTTTCACCCATCTTTAATATAGCCGATGCTTCTATTTCAGTAGGTGTTATTGCTATCCTGGTGTTCCAGAAAAGATTTTTCAGGAAAGAAATAATGGAAGGATCGGAAGCTCCGGTGAACATTAAGAAAGATGATCCCTTGAAAGATCCCGTGAAGGTTTATAGTGATCAGTAAGAATAAATAAAGAACTATCAATAAAAAAATGTCGGGGTGAAATTACCTCGACATTTTTGTTTTATAAGCCAGCAGTGGAAGTCGTCAATTGTACGAAGTACGAAGACTGAGGTTAAAGAAAGAAGTAAGAGGTACGAAATACAGGATTATCTTACGTCCTACATCCTACTTCTTACTTCACATACCTATTTCCGGGGACACACTTTACAAGATAGACCTCGTTATATCTTTCCCACCATGTCTTTAGGAACCACCCACTCGTCGAATTGCTCGGGGGTAACATAGCCGAGTTTCACGGCCATTTCTTTGAGGGTAGTGCCTTCTTTATGTGCTTTCTGCGCGATCTCGGCAGCCTTGTAATAACCGATCCTGGTATTGAGCGAGGTCACCAGCATGAGTGAATTATCAACGTGCTTTTTGATATTTGCTTCAATAGGTTCAATACCTACAGCACATTTGTCATTGAAGCTTACACAACCATCGCCGATCAGGCGGGCGCTGTGCAGAAAGTTATAGATCATTACGGGCTTGAACACGTTCAGTTCAAAATGACCGGTGGCGCCGCCGATATTGATGGCAACATCATTACCCATTACCTGTGCAGCGATCATGGTCAATGCCTCACACTGGGTGGGGTTCACTTTACCAGGCATGATAGATGAACCGGGTTCGTTATCGGGGATGAACAATTCACCAATACCGCTGCGGGGGCCGGAAGACAACATGCGGATGTCGTTGGCGATCTTCATGAGGCTTACCGCAACTGTCTTCAAAGCACCATGGGCTTCCACGATAGCATCGTGCGCAGCCAGGGCCTCGAATTTATTTTCAGCCGTAACAAAAGGCAAACCGGTGAGGGCTGCAATATGTTTGGCAACGTTCTCAGCATAGTTAGGCGGCGTGTTGATGCCGGTTCCTACGGCAGTACCACCCAATGCCAGTTCGCTCAGGTGCGCCAACGTATTTTTGATAGCGCGTAAACCATGATCGAGCTGTGAAACATAGCCACTGAACTCCTGGCCAACGGTAAGCGGTGTAGCATCCATAAAATGCGTACGGCCGATCTTTACCACATTCATATATTTTTTGCTTTTTTCAGCCAGGGTGTTGCGTAATTTTTCAATACCCGGAATGGTAACTTCAACCAGTATTTTATATGCCGCAATGTGCATGGCGGTAGGGAAGGTGTCGTTCGAAGACTGCGACTTATTTACATCGTCATTCGGATGGAGGAACTTTTCTTTATCGGTCAGTTTACCACCTTTGATCAAGTGTCCGCGGTAAGCAACTACTTCATTTACGTTCATGTTGCTTTGGGTACCGGAACCGGTTTGCCAAACTACCAGGGGAAAATAGGCGTCTAATTTGCCTTCCAGGATCTCGTCACATACCTGGCCAATTACATCGCTTTTTTCTTTGGGCAGAACACCGGCCTCAAAATTGGTAATGGCGGCTGCTTTTTTCAGGTAAGCAAATGCCCGGATGATCTCTTTCGGCATTTTATTGATATCCTGTGCAATCCTGAAATTATCAATACTGCGCTGAGTTTGTGCGCCATACAGGGCATCGGCAGGCACCTGTACTTCTCCCATGGTATCTTTTTCTATCCGGAATTCCATATTGTAAAATTTGCGCAAAAATACATGGTTTCGGGTTACCGGATGCCCGGTCCCGGGTTTCAATGCCCATAAATGCGTGAAGTTATCGGTGGAGATCAGCTGTTGCAAGTTTCAGGTTGGAGGTTACACGGCCACAAATATTTGGCACCTCGTCAACATTCAACCCGCTGCAGGTAAAAGCCCTGAACCCTGCGACTTGTAACCTGTAACTCATTAAAAGAAATAGCACCTCTTAACTGGTAGCGTTTTACCTAACGAATAATGAGCTCACTTTTTAAAACAATATTTTCGTAAGGCGCTTCCTGGCGGGCGGTTTTTTTGTCGATCAGGCGGAACAGCAACTCGGTGGCGCTCACGCCCTGGTCGTAGGGAAACTGTTCTACAGAGGCCAGCGGGGGATATTCGACATACTGAGTCACCGGCACGTTGGCATAACTTACAAAACACACGTCTTTATTGATGGTCAGTTTCTTTTGCCGGGCGTAATGGATAGCGTCGAGGGTAACATAGTCGTTAAAAGAAAGAATAGCGGTAGGCCGTTTCTTGAGCTGCATCAAAGCATCAAATGCCTTTTTAGTGCCTTCGACCGACAGATCGGTACTTACGATCAGCGATTCATCAACGGGAAGTTTATGTTTTTTATGAGCTTCGATATAACCGTCGAGCCGTTCGTTCTTCATGTTCAGCGTAGGCGGTCCCTGCAAATAGCCAATGCGTTTATGTCCTTTTTTTATCAGCCACTCCACCGCTTCTACCGAGCTGTCGTACAAATTGCAGCTTACGGAATGAATGTCCCTGGCATCGGGCACCCGGTCGAAGAACACCACGGGAATATCGTAATTCTTCATTTGTTCAAAGTGCTCGATGTGGGTAGTGCTGCTGCTGATAGAGGCAATGATGCCATCAACCCGGTGGTTCTTCATGCTTTCCACGAGCTTTTGCTCGCGGGCCAGGTCATCGTGGCTCTGGCCGATCAGTACAATGTAATTATGATCCATTGCTACATCTTCAATGCCGTTGATGGCGGCTGAAAAGAATTCCTCGCGCAGGTTAGGTAATACCAGTCCGATGGTAAAGGTTTTGCGCTGCTTGAAGAAGATGGCTGTCTGGTTGGGTTCATAATTAAGTTCGGCAGCCAGTTTTTTCACCGCCATTTTGGTGCGCAGGCCAATACTCGGATGATCGTGTAGGGCACGTGATACGGTAGAGGCTGAGATATTCAGGCGGCGGGCTATTTCCTTTATGGTGGGGAGTTTCTTTTCCATAATGTATTGAACCGAAGTTAATCATTGTACCGTAACAAAGTGTAAGCAAACGTTTGCGGAAAACAGGCCGGGTTACCAGTTACCAGTCGCCAGTTACAGGTTGTTGCAAACAGTTTTGGTTCTCGAAATTAAGGACCCGGTAACCGGTGACTGGTAACATTTCCATGGTTTGAAGCCGTGGCATGCTCCGAAATTACTTACCTGCAAAATTTGGTTTTCTTTTTTCAAGGAAGGCATTGGTGCCTTCAATCATATCCTGGGTAGAAAAACATTCGCCGAACAGGTTCACTTCTTCTGTAAAGCCATCTTTGGAATGATCGAACACGGCATTGGCGGCTTTGATACAACGGCCAACGGCCAGTGGCGCCCTGGTATTTACCAGTTCCAATATAGATCTGGCTTTATTCAGTAACTCATCTTGTGGCACTACATAGTTTACAAGTCCGTACTGAAGCGCAGCAGCGGCGTCGAGCATATTGCCGGTAATGAGCAGTTCAATGGCCCTGCCTTTGCCGATCAGTTGCGTGAGTCGCTGGGTGCCGCCATAACCGGGGATCAGGCCCAGGTTTACTTCCGGCTGGCCAAAACGGGCGTTGTCTGAAGCCAGTCTGAAATGACAGGCCATAGCGAGTTCACAACCGCCGCCCAATGCAAATCCGTTTACTGCGGCTATAATGGGTTTGGGGGCGTCTTCAATTTTTTTGAAAATGTACTGGCCTTTATGCGCCAGGTCCATGCCTTCATTGTGTTTCAATCCCTGGAATTCGCTGATATCGGCGCCTGCTACAAATGCTTTGGCGCCCGCACCTGTGATGATCGCCGATCGGATCGCATTATTGTTATACACTTCATCGATGGCGCTGTTTAATTCATCGAGTACGGTTTTGTTCAATGCATTCATTTTGTCGGGCCGGTTGATCGTAATGAGCAGAATAGCATTTTCTAAAGATGTAGTTATGGCAGAATACATGTTACAGGTTTTAATTCAATTTTCGAATTATTTTATTTACCTATCATGGTGGCACACCTGCACCAGGTTTGATGGTATTGTAAATCTAAAGTAAATAGGTGAATTTGGCCCGCCTGCGCTAAAGCTTCGGCCTTGCTTCGCCGAAGCTTCGGGAAGGCGCAGCGCGTAAAAAAAATGCAGCCTTTGGAAAAAGGCTGCCTATTCTGATAAGAGAACCTGTCCTGTTAATATGTTAAGATATCTCTGGTATGGTGGGGGTGGATATCGTTTTTGTTTATTTGACCCGTCAAAAATGCAAATAAAACCGGCCCGACAAAAGCGTCTCTGGTTGTAATGTGTAAAAGGGGTGCTGAAATGTAATTATCCAATAATGAAGCGTTTCGGCGGTGACCGTCAATGTATGGCAAAGAACCGTATTTTTGAAGCTAAAAGTTGCTTGCATGACTCAGAAAGTAAATCGCCCGTTACGGGTGCTGGTAGCTAAGGTTGGACTGGATGGGCACGACCGGGGCGCCAAGGTAATTGCTACTGCCTTGCGCGATGCCGGCATGGAAGTTATTTATACCGGACTTCGGCAAACCCCTGAAATGGTGGTCAATGCGGCCTTGCAGGAAGATGTGGACGCCATTGGAATCAGTATTCTCTCCGGGGCTCATATGACCGTTTTCCCCAAGGTGGTAGCCCTGATGAAGGAAAAAGGGATGGACGATGTATTATTAACCGGCGGCGGCATTATTCCGGAAGAAGACATGCAGCAATTAAATGCGCTGGGGGTTGGAAAATTATTTGCGCCCGGAACACCTACTACCGAGATCGCAGATTATATTGCCAACTGGGTCGTTACACATAGAAGCTTCTAACCATAATAAAGAAAAAGAGGGTCACCTGTTACAGCTGACCCTCATTTTTATTTTGGTAGACCTGTTTGTATTTATTATTTCTCTACAATTGCTCCAATACTCTTTTTATTCTGTTAACCGTTTCGTCTTTGCCAATAATGCCGGCTATCTCAAAAACGCCCGGACCAAACTTACCACCTACCAGCATTATACGCAGCGGCAACAATACATCACCGGGTTTTATTTGTTTGGCAGCAGCCAGCTCTTTGAAACCCTGCTCAAGCTCCGTTGGCACCCAGCTGGTTTGTTGTTGCAGGTAATTGATCACGTCGGTAAAAAATGCCTGCTTCGCTTCATTCCATTTTGGTTTGATGGCTGCGAGATCCCACTGTTCCGGTGTTTCGAAAAAGAAACGTGCCTGATCTACAAAATCAGGGATCAAGGTACAGCGCTCTTTAACGAGCGCAATCACTGTTTCAAGTTTTGTTTCATCAGTTATTGAAATGCCCTGGAGCTCCATGGCTTTTCTGACCTCAGACTTCAGGCTTCCGGCTTCAGACCTCTTTATCCATTCATGGTTGAACCATTTGGCTTTTTCGAAATCGAATTTGGCGCCGCCTTTGTGCACACGGTCAATAGAGAATTTTTCGATCAGTTCATCCAGCGTGAACAGTTCCTGGTCGGTACCGTCATTCCAGCCCAGCATGGCCAGCATATTTATAAATGCTTCAGGCAAAAAGCCCATTTCCCGGAAGCCCTTGGTTAACTCGGTACTGCCGTCTTCCTTCCTGGTGGTCCAGTTCATGGCAAAGACCGGGAAGCCTAAGCGATCTCCATCGCGTTTACTTAGTTTACCATTGCCATCGGGTTTTAATATCAATGGCAGGTGCGCCCATTGCGGCATTTGTGCCGACCAGCCTAAATATTTCCACAGCAAAATATGAACCGGTGAACTGGGCAGCCATTCCTCGCCTCTGAAGGCATGGGTTATCTTCATAAGGTAATCGTCTACTACCACTGCCAGGTGATAGGTGGGCATACCATCAGCCTTCAATAATACTTTATCATCGACCAGGCCGGTATTGAAACTGACTTCACCCCGGATCATATCGGTGAAGGTCACCGTTTCATTTTCCGGCATTCTGATGCGAATAACATGCGGAACACCATCGGCCAGCAACCGCTCTGTTTCTTCAAATGTGAGGGCGCATGAGTTGCGCATCTGCTGCCGCACTTTGTGATCGTATTGGGGAGAAGGATTTTCGGCTGTTTTAAACCGTTCACGCATCGACTCCAGTTCTTCGGGCCGGTCGAAAGCATAATAAGCTTTTCCTTCCTGCACTAAAAATTCAGCATACTGCCTGTACAGCTCTTTACGTTCGCTTTGGCGGTAAGGCGCGTAGGGGCCACCGGCCTGAGGGCTCTCGTCCGGTTGAAGTCCGCACCATTGTAAGCATTCATAAATATATTCTTCGGCGCCCGGAACGTAGCGGCTTTGGTCGGTATCTTCAATACGCAACACAAAGTCACCGCCCTGCTGGCGGGCAAACAAATAATTGTATAGAACAGTTCTTACTCCTCCTAAATGGAGACCGCCGGTTGGACTGGGCGCGAATCGTACCCGTACTTTTTCTGCCATAGTGCGCAAAGATAAGATAATGGCCAATGTGCAAAATGCCAGCCCGCGACTAAAGTCGGGGCAGTTGTGATAATGTGCTTATGGAAGCCTGCCCGGCAGGCAGATGGGCAAGTTAACAGGTTCACTGCAATTAATAGTGAAAAGCTTCGCCAGTATTAGCAAATTTGCACATTTTCACATTAGCTCATTCTGCTTCGTATCTTTATTGCATGCCAAAGAAACTGGTTTTCCTGTGTCTTTTATTTATATATAAATTGGTTCCGGCCCAGTTAACGTACCAGACCCTGTATGTGGATTATGATAGTGCATGGACGTACAAAAATTTGAAAATAATTCCCATCAGGCCCAAAGGTATGGGCGGGCAGGCCCAGGCATTACCGGGAATAATTTCGTTAAGCCAGGGATTGGCCAATGGAAGCATAGTGGTTAGCGAACGCGGTACCGCTGCTACGGAAAACGTGCATTGGCTGCGGATAAACAATAATGGACAGCAACCGGTTTATATAGGTTCAGGAGAAATTATTCTCGGCGGCCGTCAGGACCGCATGGTTTCAAAAGATACGATACTACCGCCTTCCCAAAAAGATCAGTACATACCGGTAATGTGTGTAGAGGAAGGGCGATGGAGTGAAAAAGTAAAGAAATTCCAGTATAACAATTATGCTGATCCCTCTTTACGTAAAGTGCTTGATCAGTCGAAGAACCAGGTGCTGGTATGGAAAGAGATCTTTACACAGTTAGAAAAAAGCAGCACCAAATCTTCTACGCTGGCCTATCTGGCACGCCGCAACGACAAAAAGTATACGCCGGAACAGGATGCTTATTTGCGTTACTTCAGCGATAAACTCAAGAGCAGCGACAGTTCCATCACTGGGTTTGTTTGTATGAGCGGTGACAAAGTGATAGGCTGTGATATATACGCCGGCAACAATTTATTTTATGGTGAATGGCAGCCATTGTTGCACGGATATATAGAAGAAGCGATCAGTTTTGGCAGCACGCCTGTTATTGCGGATGACAAGGTGAAAGCGTATCTCGATCCTATACTTGCCGATGAAGCATCGCAGGAAGCTTATCTTAAAAAAAACGGTAAGGTGTATAAGTACAAACAGAAAGTAGTGCACATTACCGGCTACGCACAGTAATTTCAGTTATTTTTGTTGCAGAGGATAGATAGCATGCTGTATTTTGTAAAAACTCCCTGGTGGCTTAAAAGGCTATATCCGCGTTGTGTTTGGGACATTCCGGTCAAAGAAAAAATTTTGTATCTCACATTTGACGATGGTCCACACCCGGTAGTTACTCCATTTGTGTTGGATCAGTTACAGCACTATAATGCAAAGGCCACTTTTTTCTGCATTGGTAAAAACGTTGCCGCACATCCTGAGGTATATCGCAGGATGTTGGAAGAAGGGCATCGCGCCGGCAATCATACATTCAATCATTTAAATGGCTGGAAGGTGACCGATGAGCTGTATATGCGAAATATCCTGGCTGCCGGAAAACATATCGACTCCAATCTGTTTCGCCCACCATACGGAAGGATCACCCGCTTTCAGGTGAAATTGCTAACGGGTATCCGAAATTCACCGGTGAACAATAACTTCAGTATAATAATGTGGGATGTGCTAAGTGGTGATTTTGATGTTGCACTATCAGGTGAAGCCTGTACATTGAATGTCATCAGGAATGCACAACCGGGTTCAGTGATCGTCTTTCATGACAGTGAGAAAGCTTTCCCCCGGTTAAAGGAAGCACTGCCAAAAACGCTGCAATATTTGAGTGAAAAGGGGTACCGTTTCGAAGCGATAAATCTGTAAAAAAAGGAATAAATGAGGGTGAAAATACCCTGCATTTGCGACAGTATGTCCTTAAAAAAAGTTGGGCCTGGGTAGACACCCTGGCCCGTTTTTAATCCGTACCCTATGAAAACTGAATTAAAGGTATAAACTTTTTTGATTAATGCAAAGTAATTTCCTTAACCTGGCCATTTACTGAAAAACTTGCTTTGTTTTCGCAGGTCCCCGACCCGTAGTCGAGCACTGCCACTGCGTCATTTCCTTTCTTCAGGGCCAGGGTGCCCCGGGAGATCCACCGGCAATTAAATCTTTTAATGAGTGGGGTGTTAACAGCGGTTGACCATTGAAAATACTTGTTATTTATCTGAGCCGCTCCGTTTGCCAGGCCGGTTAGCGTATAAACATCGTCGAGGCCCAGCAGGAGCGTTGCTCCGCCTTCGGTTTGTGTTACTGTTTTTTCGCTATTCCATTGAATATAATTGCCATTGGAGGTGCTTAGCCGGGCGTTGGAAACCCGCGATGTGTAGCTTTTCTTATCGGGTGTACCTGCATTGGTAAGCGTATAAGTGCCTTCAACTTTGAGATCATCCAGGTAATATCCTTCGAAGACAGTAGTTGCCGAGTTGCCTGATATAAAGAGATGACCGGTATATACGATATTGATCCTGCCTTTGCGAACCCTTCCATCGCGGCCAACACAGCCGGAACCAAAATCTATAGTAATATTTAAAGGGAAGCGGGTGTTATTGTTCAACTGTTTGGTAATCACTGTATAGCAGGTAGTCGTATCAGTTCCTTCGATTCGTCCGAAGATACCCGTGCCGCCTATTCCAACTTCCGTACTTACACCCATAACATTGTTGAAGACATCATCGAAAACCACTTCCGCCCGGGCATCAGCTACGGAGGCGATGGCAGCAAATTCTTCGCGGCCTGCAGGTCCTGAAGATGCGTCGTCCTGTTTTTTACAGGCGGAAAAAGCCAGCGCAGTAACTATAATTGTTTGTAAAACTGCGGTAAGTGGGGAAATAGTTTTCATAAAACAAATTAACGCTAATTATGATGAACCACGATCCGGGGTTATGACGACGCCGTGTTTAAATAGTTTAACAGATTCATAATTTTTTGGGAATTTTGCGGCCGATATGAATCTACAATTAATTGATACTCACTGCCATTTATACGGTAAGGATTTTTCCACAGATATTCAGGCTGTCATCGGACGCGCTGAAAATGAAGGGGTTCAGCGGTTTTACCTGCCCGCCATTGACAGCGAAGTGATAGACGCCATGCTGCAACTGGAGCAGGATTTCCCGGGCAAATGTTTCGCAATGATGGGGCTGCATCCCTGTTCGGTAAAAGAAGATTATGAACAAGAGCTGGCCGTAGTAGGCGAATGGCTGGCCAAACGGCCGTTCAAAGCGGTAGGTGAGATCGGACTGGATTATTACTGGGATAAAACATTTATAGATGCCCAGCATAAAGCTTTTCACAAACAGATAGAATGGGCGTTGCACTACGGGTTGCCGATCGTGATCCATTCGCGGGATTCCATGGCCGACAGCATTCGCATCGTTCAGGAACACCAAAAAGGACAGTTGCGGGGCATTTTCCATTGCTTTACCGGCACACTGGCCGAGGCTCAACAGATCATTGACCTCGGTTTTTACCTCGGCATCGGGGGCGTGATAACTTATAAAAATACCCATTTACGCGAAGTGCTAAAAGCGGTTTCCATGGACAAAATTGTGCTTGAAACCGATGCGCCCTACCTTACACCGGTACCTTTCAGGGGAAAAAGGAATGAGAGCAGCTATTTAAAATATATTGTGGAAAAGGTGGCGGAGGTAAAAGAAATAGGGGTAGAAGAAGCGGCTGCGATCACTACAGCCAATGCAAAAAAAATTTTCGGGGACTAACGATTTGAAAATGTAAATTTGCTGCCCTTTTGAAACGGAGACTTGTCCGAGTGGTTGAAGGAGCACGCCTGGAAAGTGTGTATACGGGAAACCGTATCGAGGGTTCGAATCCCTCAGTCTCCGCAAACAGAAAACAGCGCTCCCCCGATGCATCGGGGGATTTTTTATTTCGGTGGGGCCGGTATCTGCCTTCAGGTATTACAGACTGCTTTAACTATTTATAGGGAAGGTTCTTTAGAAATAAAAGATACCTTTAACCGTTTAACCTAAAAATTATAATGTCGAAAGCCGTCTTCAATAACAAAAATGCCGTCTTCTTTCCTTCTTTGAAAATGGCGATAGACAAATATTTTAAAGAGAATAACTTAAAAACAACAGGTTCCTGGAGGCTGTATTATAAGACCATCGTATTGATCGTTGCAGTAAGTGCTTTATATGTCCTTGCAATTAGTTTTTCACTCCCGGTATCTATTACTGTAATAACAGGTGTTCTTTTAGGATTCTTATCGGCATGCATAGGTTTTAATGTAATGCACGATGCCAATCACGGCAGCTATTCTTCCAGAAAATGGGTGAACAATACCCTCGGTTTAACCATAAATGCGCTGGGCGGTAACAGCTTTATCTGGCGGCATAAACACAATATAATCCACCACACGTATACAAATGTCGATGGAATAGATGATGATATTGCCAAAACGCCATTTATAAGAATGTGCAGTTCTCAACATTGGGTTCCCATGCACAGGCTTCAGCATTTGTATACACCTTTTTTGTATGCGATCAGCTCAATGATCTGGATATTGTTCCAGGATTTCGAAAAATACTTCAAAAGGAAAGTGCACAATACTGAGCTGCAGAAAATGAAAGTAAAAGATCATGTTGTTTTCTGGGTCAGCAAATTGTTGTACATATTATTTTATATCATACTGCCTATATGGCTTACCGGCTGGCAACAGTGGCTGGTATTTTTTGTAAGCCTGCACGTTGGTTTAGGTTTTACCCTGGCAATAGTATTTCAACTGGCCCATGTAGTAGAAGAAACTGAATTTGTATTTGCGCCTTTACAGGAAACAACCGTCATCGAGAATGAGTGGGCGATCCACCAGTTAAAGACCACCTCCAATTTTTCACCGCATAATAAGTTGATCTGCTGGTTTGCCGGTGGGTTGAATTACCAGGTAGAACATCATCTTTTCCCTCGCATTAGTCATATCCATTATCCGGCATTAAGCAGTATTGTAAAATTGAAATGCGAAGAGTTCAATGTTCCTTATAACAGCATTCCTTCTTTTAATCAGGCGGTTAGATCCCATTTCCGGTTTATAAAAGCGTTAGGCAAAAGACCGGCTGACTATTAACAAAAAAAACGATCATACATACAAGGTTATGCCCGTAACCATTTAATCATATGCGGATATGAAGGAATGTTGAGGCGGCGGGCATGCTTTTCATTAGCTGTCATTCCGATCTTTTCCAGCATGGAAAGCCCTATATAATTTTTTTCGCGGCAGCTGCCGGTTATATATTCCCGGCCGCCACGGTATCCCTGTTCGTGAAAAACAAAAAACGGGTCAATGAATAAATGAATGCAGGCTGCATAAGACCATGCAATGGCCATGATCTCTTCTGATTCCCGGTCTTTTCTGTTGATGATATTCCTTTCAGATAAACCATGCCGGTCAATAGCCGGGACTACTGCTATATGGCCGGCTTCGTGCAAAATATCACCGGGATGTTCCAAAGCATCTTTATCTATTATGATCATTCCTTTATTGATCAAAAGACCAGGCAGAAAGCTTTTATTGCCAATTTTTCTGAATGTGGTCTCAATACCAATGTTATTCAGAAATCCAATACATTTTTGAAGCAGAACCATTTCGTCAGCATCAATATCCTTCATTAATAAGGGAGTTGAAAGTCGTAAATGGTGAATGTACGATTATTTATATTTCCCGCCTGTTATAATATTTGGCCTCAGAAACGTCGGACGGGCTGCTGTGAATTTTTTCAGTTATACTTCTACGCCTGCTTCCTGTCTTGCTATCACCCGTAGAGGCTTTTTAGCCGCTTTTGCTTTTCGTTTTTTTCTACCCACCAGGTAAATGACAAAACCGGTTATGGGTAAGCTGAAGGCTACCATGGCGGCGATCAATGCGATTATCTGCGTTGGCAGTCCGTATAATTTTCCGGTATGAATGGGATAAACCATCCGGCGGATCTTATTTCCGGCAGAAGAGTTTTTAAACAATTTTTCTTTCAGGAGACGGCCAGTGCCTTTTTCAAAATACAGGACATCCGTCACGTTGTTCTCGGCCACTTCATGGTTCATTTTATTTACAGTTACCGCGAGGCTGTCATTAGTGGGCAGTAACATGGCAATGCGGCCTTTATAGGGAAGCCTGTTATTCGTTTGCTGGTATAACGATTCGTAAAATCCTGCCTGAATGGGTTGCTTAACAACGTTGGCTGGCGCTTCGATCTTTTGCATGGGTTTGCCATCGGCTATCAGATAAATGGCATTATTGAACCAGTCATACGCCCAGGTAAGCCCTGTTAAGGAAATAGCCAGCAGTACGAGGTGTACATAAAAACCACCTACAGCGTGAAGGTCCCAGTTCAACCGTTTCCATCTGGAGCTCCATGCAATGCGGGTTCGTTGTTTAAGTAAGTGCCAGCGTTTGGGCCACCATAGCACAATTCCGGTAATGATCATTATTACAAAAATGAGACAGGAGGCCCCGGTAATGGCTAATCCCACTTCGTTCATACACAGGTGACGGTGCAGGTTCAGCACAACACCAAAAAAGCGTTTGTTAAACTCCCGTGCTTCTATCAACTGACCGGTATATGGATTCACCGCAAGGTGCCAGGTGTACTTCTTGTTCTTTTTCGCCATGAAGATCACCGAGCGCCCGGGCGCCTGGGTCTCTATGTAAATGCGGGTTACTTTGATCTCCGGATTATATGCGACTGCTGTATGGTACAGGCTGTCTACCGGCAGACGTTGTGCATTTTGCGGCACTGACACAAAGTAGAAATCATGATTGGCCCATTCATCCAACTCATCTTCAAACACCAGCAGAATGCCGGTGCCGGCAACGATCAACACCACCAGCCCTGATGCCAGTCCCAACCATAAATGCAGTTTGCCAAAAATCTGTTTCAACGTCATTGCTCCCTATTGTAATAAATAAAAATAGTCCCGCCACTGGCGGGACTTCAACTAATCAGCGCCTTAACACCTGGTTGTATTACTTACCAGTATATACAACCGGGTATAGGCTATTTAACGACAATATAAGTTCCATCAAAACCGGTAAACTGCAAAATAATAAGCGGATGGTTTACTCGGTATAAATAAAACCCTTATACCCGTCTAACTGTGTACACTCATGTAAAGAACTGGTCGCGTTTTTGCGTAAAGGTTGTCGCCGTGAAAGGTCTTTTCAGGGTCGTTTTAACTTTTTTGCGCAAAGGTTTTGCGCAAAGTTCTCCGAAAACAGCCATTCTGGTTTACGGAATCGGAAACAGCGTTTACGCGATCGGGAAAAGTAAAAGTCCTCAGGCGTACCCGCCTGGGGGCCTGGAAAGCAAAGAGGTGAGTCTCAGTTGCAAATGCGTTTAGCGAACGGTTGGTAGTTTTATTCCGATTTATATTTTTGAACCAGGTACAAGCCGGATAAAGTCAATAACATGCCGGTAATGGTAAAAAAACTGATGGGTTCGTTCATCATTATTCCGGCAATTACAAATCCGAATACCGGACAAAGGAATAACCAGAAAGAGGCTTTTACAGCATTGTCTTTTAACAGGTAAAGCCAAAGCTGAACGCCTAAGATGGATACAGGAATGGCGAGCCACAAGATGGGCGCCAGCATATTGAAGCCCCAGTTATTTTTTGCGGGGTTGTAGGTAGCTATCACTGCCGGTACCAGGAATACACCGCCCAGCAGCGTTTGCCAGCCATTGATAGTGAGTATATGCAGATCGCCCCAGTTCTGTCTTGAAAAATAAATGACACCGGCCGAATAAATGACCATACACAGCATTAACAGGCTGATGCCGCCGGGAGTCGCATAACTATGCGTGAACAGGGGCCAGGCGGCCAGTAATACACCGGTCATGCACAACACCAAACTTATAATGGTAATGATGCGTAACCGGTGGCCAAAGATGAGCGAAGCCATTAGATTGATGAGCACCGGATTGGTAGCGATGGCCAGAGAGCCCAGACCGGCTGACACATTTCTCATTGCCAGTACATACAGGCCCAGGTACAGCGAAATATTGAGAAGGCCATATATAGCGAGTTGTTTCCATTCGTTCTTTTGCGGAAGCCGCTTGCGCAAAACGCCATGCGCAAGTAATAACATTAATAAACCGGCAATAAAAAAACGAAGGATACAGATCACGAAAGGCTGTGCATGCTGTAAACCAAACTTGGTCGCTACTGCAGCTGAAGGCCAGAGTATTGCAAAGCCTGTTCCTGTTAAAAACCATAACCAGCCTGTAGATCTTTTCTTGATTCCGGAGTCCTCTTGCTGCTTCAATGATTGGATTTTTTGAAGGGCAAAATTACCCCTAACTCTTGAAACAGCAATCATGAATGACAAATGTGAAATTTCAGTGCGCGATCAACAAATCGACAATCGTGAATCGACAATCGTCAGGCGTTAATCGTGAATCGTCAATCGGCAGTATAAGGAAAAAAAACAGGAAGTACGGGTTTCAAATCCGTACTTCCTGTTTTCCTACTTTTTATTTCGTTCTATTCTACAAACAGTTTTTCAATTTTTGAACCGCTGTCGGTAATTACGGTTACAAAGTACAGGCCTTTGTTAAGCTGGTCAACAGGCAGGGTATGCTGCATGCCTGTAACTGACATCGTTTTGATCAGCCGGCCTACAGCATCCCGTAGCTCTATACGGTTACTGTTTACCGAACTATTTATAGTGACCACGCCTTTTGTTGCCGGGTTGGGCTGCAGTGTAATGGTAAGATCATTGTCTGCATTATTAAGCGAACGTACCGGCGACAAGGAGGACTTTGCATCTTTATCTATTGTTTTAATGCGATAGTAATTGATACCATTGGCCATTTCGGCATCGGTGAACTGGTATTTCTTAACCGAACCCGAATTGCCCGCAGCGGCTACTGTTCCAATCGCTGTATAGCTACTGCCATCGATGCTTTTTTCAATGATGAACCTGCTGGTATTGGTTTCCTGCAAAGTGGTCCATTGTAATAAAGCGGCCTTGTTATTTTTTGTAACCGTGAACTGTCCTAATACGATGGGCAGCGGTTGGGTATGTGATGGTCCGCCCCCATTGATCCAGAATTCAGAGAAGCTGTTTACCTGGTATTCGGCATAATAACCATTGTCGTATGGAATAACCTGCACATTTGAAGGCGTTATAAAGCTGGGGACGCCGCTTGCATTATCAGCCAGGCTTCCGTTCTCTTCGGCCGGTAAACCGCTGTATTGCGTAATTCCGGCAGCAAAAGCGTCGCTGATGGTGGTGCAGGTTCCGCAGCCCGTGGCAGTGATCAGTTTGTTGGCTTCCGTATTTAAGAAATAAAAGCGAACGCTTACGGGACTGGCAGGGGCATTGGCCGGTTGAATAACAATATTTCTGTCGAGATAATATTGCGATCCGTCGTTGCGAATTGTGCCTCCATTGATGTATACTTTTACCTCTGTATTGCCCAGGTCCTGGCCATGCGGATTTATAGAAGCGATGCGATTGCCGCCCGAAGTGAAATGTATCCAGTTATTGCCGCTAACCGGCTGGGTGAGCCCGCTCGTAACATTCGATCCACTGTAAATCGCTGCTCTATCGAAGATATGGATATCATCGATGCCCACGCCTTCATAGGTTACGCCCGGATCACTGAAAAAGACGATCCTGAACCGCACCGGGCCGGTCAGAGATGTTGGAATATTATGGCTGGTCACATGCCAGCGGGTGTTGGAGAATCGCCAAACCTGGAACGGAACATTGTCATACCAGTTGGTGCCGCCGCTGGTGCTGCCCAGCTTGGTCCAGCTTACGCCGTCGGTGCTGTATTCTACCCAATGCAGGTCACAGGTACAATTGTCTTCTGTTCTGTAGATGTGGCTGAACGATAACACGGGCTGTGTTAAACCGGTCAGATCAAAACAGGGTGAATACAGGTACGATTGTTCATTGTTGTTGTGGTTGCCATTTAAATTAGTGACCCAGGCATTTGTTCCGTTGGCCGCTTTGTTGATGATGGTACCGGCCGGTGCACCCCATTCCCAGCTGCTGTTAATGCCACCGGTATACCAGTCGCCCTCGTTATTTTCAAAACCTTCGTGGTAAGGAAAACTGGTGATAAGCGGTTTCGTGCGGAAGCTGGTGGTGATGGTATCATTCACCCGGTAGTTATCCGTAGCCAGGTGAACATAGGTGGTCAGGGTGTATTGTTTAAAAGCTGATAGGTTGGCCGTTTGGGTAAACGTATAGTTTATGGTCTGGCCGCCAGCGATGGACGGAATAGATTCTGTAACTACCGGTCCATTATCAACCTGGTACGAAACCGGTACATTGGTGAGCGTATTGGCGCTATAGTTCTTTACCTGGATGGTTACTGGTTCGGTACCACTTAAAGCACAAACATTATTGGTTGCCGGCGCCTGCAGCTGAACCAGGGTCAGATCGTCGTTTGTAAGGGTAATGGTGATATCATCAAATGTATAACCATCATCAAGATTACCATTTACAATAACCGAGTTGGTAGAGCGGTAACCATGCTCGCCGAACTTTATCTGAAAGCTGCTGCTAACCGTTTGCGCAGGCACCGCGTTCGCCAGTGTTTCGGTGATGTTAACAGGGGGAACAGCGCGGTATACACCAAACTCTGCAGCGTTGGTAGGCAGTGTAAATACCTGGACCCAGGCATCATTCTCACTTCCCCTGATCCAAACACGGTTATTGGCGGCCGTGAAATCAATTCCCTGGTTCTGGTAATAGAATGACAGCCATAACTGGTGTGAAGCATTATAATTAGCCAGGTTAAAGGTAGTGATAAGACTGTCGGCCTGCAGGATGCCGAGATTTGCTTTTTGATCCAGTGTTATCGCCCGGTTACCGGTTCGCGCTATACCTGAGTTTACGAATGTACGGGCGCGGCCATTACTGCTGCCGGCGAAGAAATCGCAGCGGTCGAGCCCATTAAAGCCGCGGGTGCCCGTAGCATAGCTTTGCACGACGGCGCTTTCGAAGCCTTCCGTGAAAGAAGGGCTTAATGTAATGGGATCGTTTTGCAAATGCTTTACAATGGTTACCAGGGTATCGTTCAACTTTTTGGTATCACTGCCAAAATCAACCCAGGCTTTTACGGTATAGGTGCCGGTTGCAGAGAAATCGTATGTTGATGCGAACGTGTGTGTATAGGTACTGTTGGCGGTTATGGATTGTGCAATGACTTCTGTTACCGGTGTACCACCATTTACCTGGTACGTAATGTTAAATGTGCCGGTAGCGGTGATTGTGCCAATGTTCCTGATTCGAAACTGCGGCGCAGCCGTGCCCAGTTGCGACAAAGTATGTTGCCGGCCGGTGACCGGTGCTACGAGCAGATCGGCTGCAATGTCGTTATCAAAGTCGGGTGATGGACAGGGGCCGCCGGAAGGGATAATGCTTTTGGCAATGGCGCGGCGGCCGGGAATGGCGCCTATTAAGGGCCGGACTGTTAGCCAGTAGGTGCTGTCTTTATTCAGTCCTTCCAGCATATAACCGGTGCCGGTAGTATTGGCCACAACGCTCATTTCACTTCCTTTCAACATCATGACATCATAACTTGTTGCTGATGGTACGGCGGTCCAGCTCATGTAGGCATAACCTACGCAGGTATCGTCCACTTGTACTGTTGGCTGGCCCATAACAGCAAAACTATGATCGCTTACGTCGCTGGTTCCTGTACCATTACGCGTAACACGGATCAGCGCTGCATTGGTGGCAGTGGCAGGCACCGACCAATAATATACACGGCTGCTGCCCGGTACACTGTTGTCGATGGTAGTCCAGTTGCCGCCATTATCGGTAGAATATTCAATGGTAAACGTGTTGGCGCTGCCGTCAAAAGCGCTCCACCTGATGAATTCGTTCTCGCCGGTCACCAGCGTTTCTTCCCCTGATGGGTAGGTTACTGTTATCGTGGGGGCAATTACCTGGTACGCTACCACATAATCCTGCGGGCCCTGGGGTACATTGGTGCCGTTTACCCGAACGGTAAAATCACCGGCCGGCGGGTTATTGATAACCACCTGTTCAATATTGTTGCGGCTGTCAAGGCCTTCAACGGCTACATCGGTTACATTGGTTGCCGCCGGATTGAGTATTAAGGAGCGGTGAATGGTTGCATCGGGGGCAGTAACAGCCAGATCGAGGTTATTTACAAGGGCAGATGCCGCATAAGGTGTTCCGGAGGGGTCGTTCCAGTATAACAGGATCTTCACCTGCGCAGTTCCGGCAGGTACGCCTGTAATGGTAAAGGTTTGGGAACTGCCCTGGTTGGCAGTAGCATTGAAGTAGGTATGGTTCTCGAGTGCTTCAACAGCGTTGAGGGTATTCAGGCTACCGAAACCGTAGGTAAAATCCGGTCCGGGGTTACCGAGGTCATCGGCACCATTACAAGTCACCGCTTTTATCAATGCAGCTGTTGGGTTGGCGCCGCCATGCAACTGGCGATAGCGTTCATATAAAAGCGCCACGGAACCGGCAACGGCTGGCGATGCCAGGCTGGTTCCCCATTGAGTCGTATAGCTGTTATTAATGGCAGTGGTTCCAATGGCATCTCCGCCGGCAACAATTTCAGGTTTTAAACGGCCATCATCAACCGGACCGCGGCTAAAGATATTACTGAAATTTGAAGTGCTGATCCCACCTACCGTAAGGACGTTCTTACCGGTTTGGAAACCTGATTTGATATTTCCATACGCCTGTGGAAAGGGGGAACAGGTGTACCCGCCATCGTTTCCTGCTGCAAACACTTGCAATAAGGAAGGATAGGCACTGGCCAGATCGTCTACATACCGGCTCAGCACGTCATAATCGCCCTGGCCCGCGCAGCCGTTGGCGGCAGAAGCGTAGGAATTATTCGTAACCACCATGCCAAAATCGGCTACATAAAAGGGTGTGTTTACAATAATGTCGCTGAAATACTGACCGATCATGGTGGCTTTTGGCGCCATGCCTTTATACCTCGGATTTAAAATACCCGCACCGCCCATACAGCCCATGGTAAGCGTTGCATGTCCACCATTTGCAATAGGGTTCCTGTTGATCACCCGTCCTGCGAAATCAATGTGGGCGCTGGCATCGCCATCATCACCAATGCCTAACACGACGCCGCTGCCATGCAGGTTACGGCCCGATGCAGCGCTTAGGATATTAATGCTATGTGCTGCGCGGTTATTAAAATTCAGGGGTACCGGTTTAATATGCTGACTGCTTACATAAGCTACAAATGGCAGGGCTGCTATTTTTTCTACTACAGTGGCTGAGGCTTTTACAAAAACCACGTGTGCAGGCTGTATTTTGGTTTCAGCGATCTGCGCCCCGGCCTGTTTCAGTTCAGCGATTGCCGTGGCTTTATCGAGATGCCCATAAAAACTTACCGCTATCAGCTTATCAGGGTCGGGCAGGGATGCACTTAATTCCTTTTTGAGCGTCGATGAGATCTTATTCTTTGCATTCAATGTATATACGCCGCCGATCGAATTCTTTTTAAGCAAAGCCGGGCTGACCTTATCGGTTATTTCCGCCAGGAAGGTATTATCGGGAATATAATCATACAGTAAAATGCCTTCCCGTGCCAGCGCCTGGCGCTCCGCAGCATCAGGTAATTGGGTGAACTGAAGCATCGCGTAGCATTTGCTCCTGAAACGGTATTTGAGTAATGAATCGGTAAGATGGGATTCATTACGCAGGTTTTTAAACCTCGTAAGCGTGCCGCTTTTCAACTGGATGGGGCGAATGATCTCCTGGGCAGAACTTTTAATGGCCACAAAAAGTGAAAAGGCTGCGAATAAAGGGTATTTCATCTACGGATTTTTTAGTAGGATAGTGGTTCTCAGCGATTATTGAATCATCGGGTCGAAAGGAACAGCTATATAAACGGAAATAACAGGTGTTTATTATTGCGAAGGATCTTGTGTAAATCGCTTTTAATCAGTTTGTTACATTTGGTTTGGAAACTAATGGGTTCCCGTTTTTCACCCTATGTGATTTCATGTAGAAAGGCTCATGCTGAGAACGGATCATTCCGGTTTTGATAACCGGAGAGTTACGCATAATTTTGCAACCGAACAGTTACATAAACAAGTTGTATGCGTCGTGACGTATTTCAGGCAATTGCCGACCCTACCCGGCGGGAGATCATTGGCTTACTGGCAAAAAAGAGCCTCACCCTGAATGGCGTGGCAGAAAATTTTGCGGTAAGCCGGCCTGCTATTTCAAAACATATCAAGATCCTGACGCAGTGCGGACTGGTTGTGATCAAACAGCAGGGGCGGGAAAGGTATTGTAATGTAGACTTTAATAAACTAAAGGAAGTATCTGACTGGATAACGCAGTATGATGGTTTCTGGAACCGGAAGCTGGATGCTTTGGGCAATTTTTTAGAGAGCAAATAACAAAAACGACAGGGGCTAACACTCAAAGACAACAACAAATTACATAAGCGAGACCCGGATCAATGATCATTGTCCGGGTCTCGCTTTTTATTAGTACTAACTATTATCTATTAATGATGGTGGTGCTGGTGTTTTTCGGCTTCTTTCGTGAATTCTTCTACAGTGACCGGCTTTTCAACAGCGTTCACTTTAGATTCTGCCAGGTCAAACACTTTCTCGGTTTGAATGCGATGGAAGGCATCTTCAACAAACTTACGGTCTTTCATCATGCGGGTGATGTATTCAGCAATCCAGGGTTGCTCATCTTCCTGCATGCTCATACCCATATAACCGAATAACTGTTGTTTGGCGAAGGCTTCAATGTCTTCATTCTTTACTTCGATATTGTTTTCCTGCACCAGTTTCTCAACGATCAAAGTCCATTTAAGCTGATTGGCAAAAGTGGGGAACTCGTGTTCTACTTCTTCCTGGGTTTTCGGTTGCTCGCCGCCGGTTTGCATCCAGCGTTTCAGGAATGACTCAGGAAATTCGATCTTTGTATGATCTACCAGTACGTGATAAATTTCGTGCTGTAAATGATTTTTCGTTTGTTTATCCCAGTAGCCCTGGATCTCTTCTTTTATTTCATTGCGGAAATCGGCTTCGGTCTTGATCTCTTTTTTGGGATATACGGCTTTGAAAAATTCTTCGTTCAATTCAGCTTTCTCTACCAGGCCAACTTTGGTGATGGTCATGTTGAAGAATTTAGCGGCTGCAGCTTCATCGTGTTTGTCTAAACCGAGGTCGCCCAGGATCCACTCTCTTTCTTTTTCGTCGAAAGCTTTATTTAACTGGATGTTCAGTACGTCGTCTTTTTTCTTGCCGGTAAGGTTAGGGCGGTAGGCTTCAGCAAAATATTTTACCAGGAAAGAATTGTCTTTTTTAATACCGCCTTCTATTACATTACCGCTGGCATCAGTTTCAGTGAAGGTTACGTTCAGTACGTTCTCATCTTCAGTTACTGCATCGCGATCAGAAAGTTTTCCATGACGCAGCTGTAAGCGGTTCATTTCTTCAGTGATCATTTCTTCGGTCACCGTAACCTTATAGCGGGTCATTGTTTGTTTCGAAAGGTCGGCTACTTCAAATGAAGGTTTTAACCCTACTTCAAAATCGAACACATACTCAGTTGGGTTATTCATATCTAATTTGGGGCCTTCATTTTGAGCAAGCGGCAAAGGCTGGGCAAAGATCTGCAGGTTCTCATTGTTCATGTAGTTGCTCAGTTCTTTCTCCACGGTTCTGATGACCTCATCGGCAAAAACTGACTGACCGTGCATTTTTTTGATCATGCCGGTAGGTACCATGCCTTTACGGAAACCAGGTATATTGGCTTGTTTGCTGTAGTTCTTGAGTGCTTTTTCAAAAGAAGGCAGATAATCTGCTCCGGCTACTTTTATGGTAATCTTATCATTCAGCAGTCCGATATTCTCTCTGGTTACTGTTGCCATAGCGCTTTTTTTTAAATTGGGTTGCAAAGGTAAGGCAAACAGTCAAATCGGTCAAAACCAGTAACAGAGTATATTCCGTTAATCTTTATCCTGTAAAATTAACAAAGGAACATGGGTTTCGTAGGCCATGTGGGTGGTGTGGTTCTTCGAAAAAACCCTTTCAAGAAAAGTATGTTTATGCGCCACCATTACCAGCAGTTCGCTCGACTGTTGTTTCAAATACTTGCTAATGCCATGATTTACAGATGGTTCCTCAATTATTACGTATTCGTGATCGAGCCCCTGGAAAATGATCTCGTTGCTTCTTTTACCCGTCAGTTCGAGTTCTGAATTGCCGCCATGGCTTTGCCTGATGAACAGAATATGGGTCCTGGCATTAAAGGTGCGGGCCAGCTGCAGAAGGGGTTTGAACAGCTCGGGGCTGGTCCTGTATGAAAAATCGCTGGCGTAGGTAATGTGTTTAATAGGGGTGTAGGTGGTGTTGTGGGGAACTACCAGTACCGGTGTCTTTACCTTACGGGCCACATTGGTAGTGGTGCTGCCGATGATCTTATCGAGGCCGCCGGCGCCCTTCATGCCCATTACGATGAGGTCTATGGGCCGCTCTTTGGTCAGGGTTTTTATTTCGTCAGATGCAATACCGATGCGAACCAGCTTTTCTACCTCCAGCCCGTACTCGTTGTGCAGCCAGTCAGCCTCTTTTTTAATCTGTTCCTCGTTCTCTTTCTGCAGGTTATCTACGGTAACCATGGCGTAAGGCACCTCGCTGATGGGGGTGGGCAGCATGTATGCGTGGAAGAGGAGCAGCCTGGTTTGAAGTGCTTTAGCCAGTTCTGCTGCAAAAGCCGCCGCATTGCGGGATGCTGGCGAAAAATCCACCGGCACAAGAATGGTATTCATACATTTAAAAGTTAAGGCTATATAAAGTTAGCAAGTTTGGGTATGTTACGAAGGAAAGAATAATGATGGTTAATAGCTTTTTCATGGAATAAAGTTTACAAATACAGGTTTTATAAGTAAAAACTGTCTGTGCCTTAATTTCCTGAAGCCATGTTTGGTGTTTTAGGCTGGGGATAGCCGGAGAACGAATTTACCGATTTCGCCAGTTGCCATAAAAGAAAAAGGTGAATCATCCTATCGTCTAAGATGATCCACCTTTTGCCCTTCTTCGGTGCGCATGGAGGGACTCGAACCCCCACACCTCGCGGCATCAGATCCTAAGTCTGACGTGTCTACCAATTTCACCACATGCGCTTTTGATTAGTTCATAGTTTTCAGTTCAAAGTTTAGAATTTACAGTTTCGGTACCTGGAGTTTCAGATATCCTGAAACTTTAAACTAAGAACTTTGAACAGCGAACCTACCCGGCTGATTTGGGGTTGCAAACATAGGGCATTTTTACGTAAATTCGTTAACTATGGATTCTGTTGCCGCGATACCGAAATATAATTTGAATGAAGAGCAGGAAAAAAAGCTGATCCTCCGTGAATACCGGGCCCTGTTACGCGTTTTGAAACCCAAATTGAAACCGGGTGATAAGGAATTGCTCCGCCGTGCCTTTGAAATAGCTGCCGAAGCGCATAAGACCATGCGCCGGAAAAGCGGAGAACCTTATATTCTGCACCCTCTGGCCGTAGCCCGCATAGGCGTTGAGGAGATCGGCCTGGGTGTACGTTCCACGATTTGCTCACTTTTGCACGATACTGTTGAAGATACCGATGTAACCCTGGAAGATATTGAAAGGGCATTTGGCAGCGAAATAGCGCGCATTGTTGATGGATTAACGAAAATTGCTAATATCATTGACGTCAATGCATCGGCGCAGGCAGAGAATTTTAAAAAAATACTGCTTACCCTCACCGATGACCCGCGGGTGATCCTGATTAAACTGGCCGACCGGTTGCATAACATGCGTACCCTCGATAGTATGAAGCGGGAAAAGCAGCTCAAGATCTCTTCTGAAACGGTGTATGTATATGCGCCTCTCTCGCACCGCATGGGTTTGTATACCATAAAGACCGAGCTGGAAGACCTGGCGATGAAATACCTGGAGCCGGAAGCCTATAAAGAGATTGCCCGGAAACTGGCGGAAACAAAACGCGAGCGGTCGAGGTATATTAATGAGTTCATCAAGCCGATAAAAGAAAAGCTCGATAAAACCGGCTACGAATTTGAGATCTACGGCCGGCCCAAAAGCATTCACTCCATCTGGAACAAAATGAAAAAGAAAGGAGTGGCTTTTGAGGAAGTATATGACCTGTTTGCTATCCGGGTTATTTTGAACATTCCCCTGGAACAGGAAAAAGAGGGTTGCTGGAAAGTGTATTCGGTGATCACCGATGAATATACGCCCTCGCCTGAACGTTTGCGCGACTGGTTGAGCAATCCAAAATCGAACGGCTACGAAGCCCTGCATACCACGGTGATGGGACCTCAGGGAAAATGGGTGGAGGTGCAGGTGCGTACCCGCCGCATGAATGAAATAGCTGAGAAAGGACTTGCCGCTCACTGGAAATATAAAGAAGGGACGGCCGATGAAAGCCGCTTCGATAAATGGTTCCAGCAGATCAGGGAAGTACTCAATAATCAGGACAGCGATTCCATCGACTTCTTACACGACTTCAAGACCAGTTTTCTGGCTGAAGAAATATATGTGTATACACCCAAAGGCGATGTAAAAATGCTGCCCGTTGACAGCACGGCGCTCGATTTTGCCTTTGCCATTCACAGTGCGGTGGGCTCACAATGTATTGGCGCCAAAATAAACCACAAGCTGGTGCCCATCAGCCATAAACTGCGCAGCGGCGACCAGGTGGAGATCATTACATCGGCCAAGCAAAAGCCGAATGAAGACTGGTTGAATATTGTAGTAACTGCGAAAGCAAAGAGCAAGATCAAGGATGCGCTGAAAGAAGAAAAAAGAAAAGTGGCCGATGAAGGTAAATATGTGTTGCAGCGCAAGCTGGAGCACATGGGTGCCGCATTTAACCAGCATAACGTAGATATTCTCGCTTCTTTTTATAAATTATCGTCACCGCTCGACCTGTATTACCAGATCTCTATAAAGGCACTTGACCTGAAAGAGCTGAGCGAGTTTCACGTATTGGGCGATAAACTGGAGCCGCCCAAACCCATTCGTCCGGAAATAAAACATGATCCGGTGCATGCATTGCCTAAAAAGGATGCGGAGCTGATCATTTTTGGCGAAAGCAGCGACAAGATCGTTTACAACCTGGCCAATTGTTGTAAACCCATTCCGGGCGATGATGTATTCGGTTTTGTGAGCACCGGAAAGGGCCTTACCATTCACCGCACCAATTGTCCGAATGCCGCCCGTTTGCTGGCCAACTATGGGCACCGGGTAGTAAAAACAAAGTGGGCAAAAAATAAAGAAATTTCCTTCCTTACCGGTTTAAAGATCGTTGGCCTCGATGATGTGGGCGTCATTCACAAGATCACCAACCTGATCTCCGGTGAAATGAAGATCAACATCAACGCCATGACCATTGAAGCGCGGGAAGGATTATTTCATGGAAATATCAGGGTGTATGTGCATGACAAGGAAGAGTTGGATGAACTGGTGAACCGGCTTAAAAAGCTGCCTGGCATTGAAACGGTTGACCGCTACGATACGGAACAACAGTAATTATTTCTGATTGCTTGATTTTGGGATTTCGAGATTTCAAGAATTTGAGATTTTTAGAAAAATCTTAAATTCTATGACTTTATTGGTCCGGTTTTGAATTTGCTCGAAACGGGGGCTCATAAAATCTAAAAATCTTAAATGCGGGCGCAAGGTTTGATCCTGATGCTGTGAAAAATTAAGATCTGGAAATCTCAAAATTTCAAAATCCCAAAATCTCAAAATCTCTTTGTGATTTTAACCTATTTTTGCCCCCGTTTCCTACAAATTATTCAAAAATTTAATAATGGTTGATGTTTTATTAGGTCTTCAATGGGGCGATGAAGGCAAAGGAAAGATCGTTGATTACTTTGCTCCCGGTTATGATGTCATTGCCCGCTTTCAGGGCGGTCCCAATGCAGGCCATACGTTATATGTAAACGATAAAAAGGTTGTGCTGCATCAAATTCCTTCCGGTATTTTTCACGAGAATACAGTGAACCTTATTGGTAATGGTGTAGTGCTTGATCCGGTAACCTTGAAAAGAGAATGCGAAACGGTTAAAGCGTTTGGCATCGACTACCGGAAGAACTTGTTTATATCAGAAAGAACACACCTGATATTGCCAACGCACCGTGCATTGGATAAAGCTTCTGAATTATCAAAAGGAAACGATAAGATCGGTTCTACGTTAAAAGGTATTGGACCGGCTTATATGGATAAAACAGGCCGTAATGGTTTGCGTGTTGGTGATCTGTTAGATAAAAGCTTTACAACGCAATACATCCGACTGCGGTTGAAGCACCAGAAACTGCTCGACAGCCTTAATTTCCATGAAGATATTTCTGCATGGGAAGAAGAGTTCTTTGAAGCGCTCGAATTCATGAAAGAATTCAAGATCGTAAGCGGCGAATATTTTATCAATGAAAAGATAAGCCAGGGCAAAAAGGTTTTGGCCGAAGGTGCTCAGGGAAGTATGCTCGATGTTGATTTCGGAACATTCCCATTTGTAACTTCATCAAATACGATCTCTGCGGGCGTGTGTACCGGTTTGGGTGTAGCACCGCAAAAGATCAGGGAAGTGATTGGTGTTACAAAAGCCTATTGCACCCGCGTAGGTAGTGGACCGTTCCCAACTGAGTTGCATGATGAGACCGGTGAAGAGCTGCGTCGCATTGGTAATGAATTTGGAGCTACTACAGGCCGTCCCAGACGTTGTGGCTGGATTGACCTGGTAGCATTGCGTTTTGCCTGCATGGTGAATGGTGTAACTAAACTGGTTATGACCAAAGCCGACGTACTGGACGCTTTTGAAGAGCTAAAAGTATGTACGTCTTACATGGTTGGAGATAAAAAGACAGATGCTATTCCGTTCCAGATGACGAGGTTGGAAATAACCCCTGAACTGAAAAGCTTTAAGGGCTGGAAAACAGGCATCGATACCTTCAGGTCGGCCAGCCAGCTGCCAGCTGCCATGACGGAATATGTATCGTTTATTAATTCATATTTAGGTGTGAATATAAATTATATTTCAAATGGTCCCGGACGTGAACAATTGATAGAAATTCAGTAGTTTTCACTTCGGATTTTTGATTGAAAAATTATTTTAAAAAATTTGGCGGATTAAAAACTTCGCTGAAATTTTACAAACACAATCTTACCAGACAATGGCAGCAAAATCTGACAAGGAAAAAAAGACCGGCGGAAACTCTGCACCAAAGTCTTCTAAGGAAACTCCGAAAAAAGCCTCATCAAAACCTAAGAAAGAAGAAGATGAGGATGATGAAGACATGGAAGATGATGAGTTAGAAACGCCGAAGAACGCAAAAAAAGCAGGCAAAGCTTCTTCTAAGAAATCCGATGAAGACGAAGATGATGATGACGATGAAGATCTGGATGATGAGGTAGATGATTGGGATAAACCGGAAGAAGAAGAAGACTGGGACCCTGACTTCGAAGAATTTGATTTACCAAAATCAAAAGGAAAGAAAGTTAGTGGTGGAGGCACCGGAAGTGGTAAAAAAGGCAAAGGCGGCGAAGATGACGACGATCTTGGCCTCGATGATGAATTCAAGGACCTTGACCTCTTCAACGACCGCGGCTTCGACGACGACGAGGAGGACTTTTAGTGGTTACTTCTATTACTGCTCACCCTGTTTCCACAGTGCGCAGACAATACATATCATTTCCCATCGCTGATTTTCAGCGAACCAAGTCACAAATGTTGAACTGGGCCAACCAGTTCAACATTTGTTGTTTTCTCGACAACCAGCATTATAATTTACCACATCATAGTTTTGAATGTATGGCTGCGGCAGGGGCTGTGCAAACCCTTGCAACTGCGGCTGGCACTGCATTTCACCAGTTGCAGCAATTGTATGAACAGCACCATGACTGGCTATTCGGGCATTTAAGTTATGATCTCAAGAATGAAACGGAAGACCTGGCCAGTCATAATACCGACCGCATTGGTTTCCCCGACCTTTGTTTTTTTATTCCTGACGTTTTACTGCAGTTAAGCGAACATGAGCTGGTGATCGGCACATTCGATGGCCGCCATGAAACCGTTTTTCACGAGATCCGTAGTACTAAACCGGTGAATGAAGCGGGGCAGCACCTGGCAACCCCCATCCATAACCGCATCAGCAAAGCCGATTACATTCACATCATTCAGCAGCTGCAGCAGCATATTTTGCGCGGTGATTGTTATGAGATCAATTTCTGCCAGGAGTTCTTTGCCGAGCAGGTAGCGATAGATCCTTTGCAGGTATATTGTTCGCTGAGCAACACATCGCCCAATCCCTTTTCAGCGTATTATAAAACAGGACAGCAATATTTGCTCTGTGCGAGCCCCGAGCGCTATCTTAAGAAGGAGGGGAGCCGCATATATTCACAACCCATCAAAGGAACTTCCCAGCGTAACCTGAACGATGCAGGGGAAGATGTGAAACATAAAGAACATTTGTATAACAGTGCCAAGGATCGTTCGGAAAATGTAATGATCGTTGATCTTGTGCGCAACGATCTGTCGAAGATCTGTGAGGAAGCATCGGTACAGGTAGATGAATTGTTTGGTATTTACAGCTTTCCGCAGGTTCATCAGATGATCTCCACTGTTAGTGGCCAGCTGCGCAGCGATATTCATTTTATAGAGGCCATTAAAGCTACATTCCCCATGGGTTCCATGACCGGCGCCCCGAAGCGAAGGGTGATGGAACTGATTGAACAGTATGAACAAACCAGGCGCGGCATTTTCTCCGGCGCCGTTGGGTATCTTACCCCGGAAGGCGATTTCGATTTTAATGTGGTGATCCGGAGCATTATGTACAATGCTGCGAGCCGGTATCTCTCCTTTCAGGCCGGTTCGGCCATTACGTTTTACAGCGATCCCGAGAAAGAATATGAAGAATGCCTTTTAAAAGCCGCTGCGATAAAGAAGGTATTAGGAAGTTAGCTTTATGTGGGCAGTTGGCGGTTAGCGGCTAAAAAAACTCAGGCGGCCCCACATTAATCGGGCCGCCTGAAATGGCGAGATAACTCCCAATTGGCAACTGCCAATTGATTACTTTATTACTGTAGCGCCGCTTAATAACATCTGAACAGATTCGTTCAGGATAATGTATTTATTAGCTATAAACAAGTCCATTTTATCAGCCGGCAGTTTCAGCTCATAGGCATTATCATTACTGGCCATAATGGCGTCAAAGTCGGGATTGTACCGGTTAAACTCTGCCAGGTCCATCATAATGTTCTTGACAATAGCGGCAGAATAATATTTACCAGATACCTCCATGCTTTTGGCATTGGCCTGCTCGGCGGTAGTTAACCGGCGATTGATGAGGTGCGTGGCGGTAACCCCCAGTTGTTCGGTAACTTCTGCTTTGGTAAGGGTGGTTACACTGCCCTGGCCTTCAAAAATATAATGCGTGCCAATGAATTTCTTTACGTGCATGCGGGTTTCGGCCGGTAAAAAGTTCTGGATCTTCCAGAAGTTCCGGCTGCCCTGGCTTCTTTTAATGGCATTATAAACATTCACCGGCCCGCCATTGTAGGCGGCGATCACCAGCAGCCAGTCGCCAAACTCCCTGTACAGATCCCGCAGGTACTTGGCGGCAGCATGGGTGCTTTTTGTATAGCTCTTCCGTTCATCCACAGCGCGGTTCACTTTCAGGCCCAGGTCTCGTGCGGTTTGGGGCATGAGTTGCCAGGGACCTACAGCGCCTGCCCAGGAGGTGGCGGTAGATTTCAATTCCGATTCAATAACTGCGAGGTATTTCAATTCTGAAGGAAGTCCGTATTTCAGTAATATATTGTCTATCGTTTTGAAATACGGTGTAGCCCAGCTCTTCATTTTACGAAGGTCTTCGCCATTTCTTTCCATGTAATCCTGCACAAATTGAATAGCGCGGGGGTTCAATCGAATGCCATTTGATTCGTTGTAACCCAGCTCAAATGCGTGGGTTATGTCTTCTTCCTGGGGGTCTGCGGAGTCATTATTTACTTTTCCAGGGAATTCGAATTGTTGCGAAAGAACAAAACGGTTCAGCTTTTTTTCACTCTTAACAGGATTCTTAGCTATTCCGTGGTCAGTGCTATATGCCATGCATAACCATCCCAGGCCTAAAATACCCGAAATAAAAAGTTTTCGTTTCATTTTCGTTAGTTAAAACTAATAATGATCGACCCGGGGGTATGGATTGTACTTAAGTTAACACAGGATGGAATCGGATGAAGTTTTCTTAGGATCTGTTGGAGTAACAGAGCAGCATATAAGCCGGGGGTCGAAGGGGTTTGGGCTTTTCATTAGCCGGCATGTCTGAACTGTTGCATCCACAACTGGGATAGCTGGAGCAAATATAATTCGGAAAACTGGTTCGTCATAATCTGCACGCCATAAGGCATACCATTACTGTGCCAAAAAAGCGGGATTGATATGGTGGGAATACCGGTGAGGTTGGAAAATACTGTAAAAATGTCAGCTAAATACATGGAAATGGGGTCTTCCGTCTTTTCGCCGATCCTGAACGCCGTAGACGGAGCCGTGGGTAATAGAATCGTGTCGAACTGGCTGAAGATCAGGTTGATCTTATCGACAAGGAGTTTACGTACCTGCTGTGCTTTAGTGAAATAGGCATCGTAGTAACCAGCGCTTAATACAAAGGTTCCCAGCATAATGCGTCTTTTCACTTCCCAGCCGAATCCTTCTGACCGGGTGGCACAATAAAAATCTGTTAAAGAATTGTTTTTAGCCAGGTTACGGTGTCCATATTTCACCCCATCATACCTGGAAAGGTTGGAAGAGGCTTCCGCTGTGGTCAAAATATAGTAGGCAGGAACGATAAAATCGAGGTATTCAAACTCAACAGGCGCTACGGTATGGCCGTCGGCCTGCAGTTTGGCGGCGAATTCCAGGATGGATTGCCGGATCTCATTATCGAGCGCCGGGCTTTCCAGGGCTTCTTTAAAATAAGCGATCCTGAGTGGTTTGGCGGGCAGCGGGGTAAGGTTGCTGTATGCATCTACCGGTTGCAAAGCGCCCGTGCTGTCGAAATCATCGGGGCCTGCAATCACTTCCAATACCAGGGCCACATCGGGTACATTGGCGGCAAAGATGCCTATCTGATCGAAGGAAGAGGCATAGGCGATGAGTCCGTGCCGGGAAATGCGTCCGTAAGTGGGTTTAAGGCCCACAACGCCGCAGAAATCGGCCGGTTGGCGAACAGAGCCGCCTGTATCGCTACCAAGGCTGACCATACACAGGCCGGCCTGAACGGCTACGGCCGAACCGCCGGAAGAGCCGCCGGGCACCCTGGTTTCGTCCAGGGCATTCAACACCTTACCATACGATGAGTTTTCATTGGTTGAACCCATGGCAAACTCATCGCAGTTGGTGTGACCTATTATAATAGCTTCTTCGGCCAGTAATCTGTCAACGGCCGTTGCATTAAAAACAGGATTGAATCCTTCAAGTATCTTCGAGGCGGCAGTAAGCGGATGGTCTTTGTAGGCAATTACATCTTTCAATGCTATCACTACACCATGCAGTTTGCCGGTTGGTTTTCCGGCTTTTCGGCTGGCATCGAGTTCCGCGGCCCGTTTCAGCGCTTCTCCGCCATACGTATTTACATACGCATTCAGGTGCCTGCGGGCATCGATCTGTTGCAGGTAGTGTTGTACCGCTTCAACACATGATGTAGTGCCGGTAAGCAGGTCCTGGTGATATTGCGCTATTGAATGATACTTAAACAAGAGTTGGTTGTTACCGGCTTTGAGATACAAATCGGTTATAGGAAAAAGATATGTAAGGTCTGGGAATTAGCGGGCAGTAGAAGAGGAAGCCTGTGTTTGTTTGCTGTCCTTTTCGTTAATGCCGTCTTCGATCTCTTTCTTCACGTTGTTCTTGGCATCGTTAAATTCCCTGATACCACGGCCGATACCGCGCATGAACTCAGGTATTTTACGTCCACCGAACAAAACCAATACGGCCAGCACGATCAGCAACCACTCACTACCACCAGGCATTGAGATGAACAACAGGTTTACAATACTTAACATGATAAACTTTTTAAATAGTTAGGAATACAAAATTACGCTCTTTTGCAACGTAAAACGCGAATATACAGCGCAAATTACATGAACCTAACGGTAAAATGGGCCTTTTTGCCGATGCTTAACAAACCAGTTAATAAAAAAGCGGAATCTACTGACCCCGCTTTAAATAGTTTTATGTACAGGTGGTTACTGAGCCACTGCAGTAGCTGCTGTGTTAACGCGTTTTTCTTTAATTCTGGCGCTTTTACCGCTCCGTTCGCGGAGGAAGTAAAGTTTAGCACGACGAACGAGACCTGTTTTATTCAGCTCAATAGACTCGATATTGGGCGAATAAATAGGAAATGTTCTTTCAACACCTACACCATCGGAGATCTTACGAACTGTAAAGGTGGCTGTATGGCCCTGGCCCTGGCGTTTAATTACATCGCCACGAAAGCTCTGGATACGCTCTTTACCGCCTTCGATGATCTTATAGTTCACAGTTATATTGTCACCCGCTTTAAACTTCGGGAACTCTTTTTTTCCTGTCAACTGCTCATGTACAAATTGAACTGCTGCATTCATGACATTCAAATTTTGGGGGAGGCAAAGGTAATTAATATTTCGAATTATTAACTATTAATTTCCCAAACCGCCCGGTTTTCCTAGATTTTTTTCCTATTTGGCCACATTTACGGCTCTTTTCTCCCTGATAACGGTCACTTTGATCTGCCCGGGATAGGTCATTTCGGTCTGAATTTTCTGGGCAATATCAAAAGAAAGCTTATCTGAATCGTTATCGGTCACTTTTTCTGCTTCTACAATTACCCGGAGTTCGCGGCCGGCCTGAATGGCGTAGGCTTTTTCAACCCCCTGGTAGCTCAGGGCCAGGTTTTCCAGCTCCTTGATACGTTGTAAGTATTGCTGCATGATCTCCCTGCGGGCACCGGGGCGGGCGCCGCTGATGGCGTCGCAGGCCTGTACAATGGGAGAGATCACATACTGCATTTCCATTTCATCGTGGTGGGCGCCGATCGCATTCACAACGGCCGGGTTCTCACCATATTTTTCAGCCAGTTTGGCTCCCAACAGGGCGTGGCTCAGTTCAGATTCCTCATCGGGCACTTTACCTATATCGTGTAATAAGCCGGCGCGTTTGGCCAGTTTAGGGTTCAGGCCGAGTTCGGCTGCCATGATACCGCACAGGTTGGCCACTTCACGGCTGTGCATGAGCAGGTTTTGGCCGTAAGAAGAACGGAAACGCATTTTACCAACAATGCGCACCAGCTCTTTATGTAAACCGTGGATGCCTAATTCAATGACAGTACGTTCGCCAATTTCAACCACCTGTTCTTCGATCTGGCGGCGGGTCTTTTCTACCACTTCTTCGATACGGGCCGGGTGAATACGGCCATCGGCAACCAGTCGCTGCAAGCTTAAACGGGCAATTTCGCGGCGCAGGGGATCGAATGAAGAAAGGATGATGGCTTCCGGGGTATCGTCAACGATGAGGTCGACACCGGTAGCGGCTTCAATGGCGCGGATGTTACGGCCTTCGCGACCGATGATCTGGCCTTTTATTTCATCGCTTTCGAGGTTGAATACGGTGATGGAGTTTTCGATAGCCTGCTCAGCGGCGGTACGCTGAATGGTTTGAATGATGATCTTGCGGGCTTCTTTATTGGCTTTCTGGCGGGCGTCATCTACTATTTCCTGCTGCAGAGCCAGGGCCTGGGTGTGCGCTTCCTGTTTTAAACTTTCAACTAATTGTTTCTTAGCTTCATCTGCGGTTAATCCAGCGATCTTTTCGAGGCGGCGGATATGTTCTTCCTGGTGTTTTTCGAGCTCGGTGCGCTTCAGGTTCACTACTTCTATCTGCCGGTTCAGGTTATCTTTTATCGCTTCGTTCTCCTTGATCTGCTTATCCAGCTGGCTCTCTTTCTGATTGATGGATTGCTCTTTCTGACGGGCGCGGTTCTCCACTTCACTGAGTTTGCGGTTGCGCTCCATTACCTCTTTGTCATGTTCGGCTTTCAGGGCCAGGAACTTTTCTTTTGCTTCGAGCTGTTTTTGTTGTTTAATGGTTTCGGCATTCGTTTGGGCGTCAGCGACGATCTTGCGGGCCTGATTTTCGGCCTCTTCAATTTTTTGCTTAGTGTTTTTGGCAAAAATGAATTTGCCCGCTACTATACCTGCCAGTAGCGCCACTAATCCTATTATAGCGGTTAACATACTCTGATCCATTGTGTTTTACATGTTTAAAGAATTCTACATTATCTCTCCCTCTCTATGTGTCTCGGGTTTACCATAGTGAGATGTGAATGTGCGAAAATACAAAAAAAGAGGCAGCGGCGCTGCAAGCATTTTGAAGTCAGTTGTTTGTAAATGGGGAATTTGGTGATATGGGTTGTGTCCGGATTACGGGTTCTGGGATAGGGTTTCAGGGTACAGGTTACAAGTTGCAGGGTCAAAATGGCTCGTATCGGTTGGCAATTTCGAGTAAAAGCCATGTAACCTGGAACCTGGCACCTGCAACTCACTCATGCAATATCCTATCTAATAATTTTTCGATAGCTCCCAATTGTTCGCCGGTCTGGTTATCAATGAGCGGCTGACTGTCGCCTGCTTTTTGCTGGGTGGCGTACCAGAGCACCACCATGGCCACATAGTCCTGCATATCCTTGCCGGCAAAAGTGGTTTTGAACTCGAGGATCTTGTCGTTGATGAGCTTTAATGTCTTTCGTACCACCTCTTCATCGGTTGGGGCTATACGAATGCGGTAGGTTCTGTCGCCTATTAAAACATTTATGGGAATTAATTCTTCCATGGGCTTGCAATTTTGAAAAGCTTGTTCTATTTTTATCCACACACACTACACACAGGAATACTTCCCAGGCCTCAAAGGATCGTTTTGGATGGTAAAATGCAAATTATCGCATGCTATGATTACTCACCAAAACCAAACGATTACCATGTTCGCTAAACTTAGGTCGAACGTCTTTATCGACGCGCTTACACTGGATATAATCCAGCCCATCCAGTCGAGCCTGAAAGCCATTCTACGCGATGAGCGGGGCTACGAATGCAGCCGGTTTGAAACCAACATTCCACAAGGCGACAAATCAGTTACCTGGAAAGGCCTGAATGACCTGCCTTACGGGGTTTATACGCTTGAACTGTCCCAGGGTAACGATGAAATGAAAATGCGTCTTGTTAAGCGGGTTTAAACGGTCTTATTCACTTAATAAAGCGATGCACCGGTCAATTTCCCGGATGTAACGGTTGATCCTTTTTTCCACTTCTTTCTTTTCCGGTTCATTCAACTGGCCGGTTACGGTTTGCAGTGCCGTCATTTTCATTTCCAGCTCGTCAATACGTATCAACCTGGCTTTTTCCTTCTCACGCAACGCCGTCACTTCCCTGCTCAATTGCTCGTGCTCTTTTTGCAGCACCTGATAGCGATGTGCCACTTGCTGCAATTTTTCTGTGATCCGTGTTAGTTGTTCCTGTAATCCCTCCATTGAATAAATTTTAGCCTGGCCATTGAGCGGCATCATTTCCTGATCTCTGCCTGCAATGTTGTTTCCAGGGCATTCATAATTTTATTCATCATACTGTCGATGTCTTTATCAGTGGGTGTTTTTTCCTCGTCGAGGAAAGTAAAACTTACGGCGAGGGACTTTTTGTCGGCCCCCAGCTTTTCACTTTCAAAAATATCGAACAGCTGTATTGACTGTAACTTGTCGAGTTTCACCTTTTTCACTGTGCTTTCAACGTCAGCAAAGGGCAGGGATTTAGGTACTACCATGGCCAGGTCGCGGCGAACGGGCAGCTGGCGCGGTAATTCTTTTGCTTTTATAGAGTTGGCGGAAATGTATTTCAGCATTAGTTCGAAGTCGAGATCGGCATAAAAAACCGGTTGCCTGATATCGAAACGTTTTCCTTCCTGTGGCTTCACCTGGCCGAGCCGGGCTATAACATCTTTATTAATGGTGACCTGCAAGGCGTTCACCAGGTTGCCGCCGGCTGTCAGCGGCGCAAAGGCAGCTTTAGAGATGCCTGTCAGTTGCAATATCCTTGCCACTATGCCTTTCAGGTAAAAGATATCTGCCGCGGCGCCTTTGCCTTTCCAGGCGTCTTCCTGCACCTGGCCGGTTATGTACAGGCATACATGTTCATGCTCGCTGTATTTTCCGGGGCCTGATGTGCTGTAGGTTTTGCCAAATTCAAAGAAGCGCAGGTCGTTGTTTTTGCGGTTAAGGTTATGCGCTACCGCTTCGAGCCCCGTTTGCAGCATGGAAGGGCGCATGATATTATGATCAGCGCTGAGGTTATTCAGCAGTTTAACCGTTGTGCTCAGCTCTTCTTCACTGAAATAAGCCGCATTGGTAATGGAATTGGTGAAGATCTCATTAAAACCCAGACCAACCAGGTAATCAGCTGTTTTTTCGCGATACACGAATTTACTGCGGTTGCTTTCAACGGAAGGAGAAATGGTAATGCCTTTGGGTATCTCCACATTGTCGAGGCCATCTATACGCATGATCTCTTCCACAATATCTGCCGGCAGGTGAATATCGGGTTTACTGTAGGGAGCTGTTGCCACCACGTCGTCGGCACTTTCTTTCACTATTTCAAAACCCAGGCTCACCAGGATCTTTTTCACGGCATCGGCCGGATAATTTTTACCGCTCAGTTTACGCAGGAAAGAATATTTCAATTGCACCTGCGGCTGCGGTACGGGGTTGGGGTAGATATCAATTATATCTGAAGCGATTTCGCCACCACCCAGCTCTTTTATAAGCAGGGCTGCCCGCTTCAACACGTTTACGGTATTGCTGATGTCTACATTCTTTTCGAAACGGGTAGCTGCATCGGTACGCAAACCGTGGCGGAAAGAGGTTTTACGAATATCCACCGGGTTAAACCAGGCGCTTTCGAGGAATATATTTTTAGTAGCATTGGTTACACCGCTGTGCACACCGCCAAAAACGCCGGCAATACACATGCCTTCGCTGTTGCCGTTGCAAATCATCAGGTCTTCAGCGCTGAGTTTTCTTTCCTTTTCATCGAGCGTAGTAAAAGGTGTTCCTTCAGCCAGGTTCTTCACCAGCACCTTGCGGCCTTTGATAGCGTCGGCATCGAAAGCGTGCAGAGGTTGCCCTGTTTCGTGCAGGATATAATTGGTAATGTCTACTATATTATTAATTGATCTTGCTCCAATGGCGCGCAACTTGTCCTGCAGCCATTGGGGGCTTTCCTTTACAGTAACATTCGAAATGCTTACGCCGCTGTAGCGCTGGCAGGCGTTGGTATTTTCGATGGTCACTTCAATGGGAAGGGAAGTGTTCTCAACCTTAAAATCACCAACAGGCAGGGCTTTTACCCTTAGCTCTTTATTATCATGGTATGATAAGTATGCGCATACGTCGCGGGCCACTCCGCGGTGACTCATGGCATCCATGCGGTTCGGCGTTAAACCGATCTCGTAGATCCAGTCGGTATATGGTTTGAAATAGTCGGCGGCGGGTAAACCAACTTTTACGTCGGCCGGTAACACCAGGATACCGGCATGGTCGTCGCTCAGGCCGATCTCGTCTTCGGCGCAGATCATGCCATAACTTTCCACTCCGCGTATTTTGGCAATTTTCATCGTGAGCGGATCGCCATTTTTGGGATAAATGGTGGTGCCTACGGTGGCTACTACCACTTTTTGACCAGCTGCAACATTGGGGGCGCCGCAAACAATTTGCAGGGGATCGCCCGATCCGATATTTACTTTGGTAACCGTTAATTTATCAGCATTGGGGTGTTTTTCGGCCGCCAGCACCTCTCCGATCACCAGTCCCTGCAACCCGCCTTTCAGGCTTTCGTACCGCTCGAGGCTTTCGACTTCCAGGCCCACTGAGGTCAATAACTTACTAAGACGTTCAGGATCAATTGTTACGGGTAAATAATCGTGCAACCAGTTATAGGAAATAGTCATGAAACAGTCTATGATTTTAAATAGTTCAACGATGGCAGCAAAGATAGGTTACCGGTTGCAGGTTACAAGTTGCAAGTTACAGGGCTCTGAAGGTATTTTCAGTTGCCGGTTTACCCGCTGCTGGTTTCCGGTTATCAGAAAATCCGTTACCGGTTGCAGGTTTCAGAAAGTAAAATACTGGGAGAGGTGTGTAAATGAAAGTATGCCCCGAAAACTGGAGACTGGTAACCGGGGACTGATTTTAGTTCTTACAAACAATAAAACAGAATGCGGGGATCTCGGCAGCGCTTAAAATGCGGTGAATGCGGCCGGGGCGTCGCTCTATACGGCCATTTTGCAGTTTCATTACTTCAACGGCGTGCGAGAAGCTGATGGCATGGGCGGTGAGCAGGTCATAGCAAAGCCGTTCGTAGTACAGCAGGTGCTGCGCTTCTTTGCTATTTTCTTCAGGCATCATTACCTCATAATGCCGCAACTGGTATACACGCATGGTCTCAATTAATATTAAAGAATCTAATTTACGGTACTCCGGTTAAATTTAAGGTCAGAACAACATCTTTTTATTTGAGGTTGTCTTTTTGACGTTCATTTATACCGGGTCCTTCATTTTTAATATACGCCAATTTTGTGCCATTGGTTGAAAAAACAGGGCTGAAAAGTACGCGGGTGGCCAACTTCGGGGTTGAAGGGCGGCTGAAAGAACGGATCAGCCACGGTTTCAATTATCCCATAACTGGAAAATGCTGTAGTGATAAGCGTTTTCACTAGCCGGATTTCGGAAATTCCCATCCTGCCTGCATCTTATTTTGCGGCCATTATCTCCAAATATTCACGGCATAATTCTTACACACATGATGTGTGAATTTCGTTTGAACAAGGGTGGCAAACTTTTGTAAATTGTGTATATATAGGTGGGAACTTGGGGATAAGTACCCTAATTTCGTGGATTCATGTGTGGATTGTTGTTATTAATTATAGAACAGCAATTCTTTTTTCCGGAATTGAGAGGAGTATATATTCGCCGTCCTGACCTAATGGGGTAACATTGCCGTAACAGTGCAATAATATTCTCGTAACAAACCTTAGCCTTAAAATAACCCTGAGTGTCATTGGTTGGCAGTATTTCAGAAGTGGCACCGCACATCAGAAACACTTCAGCGCCTTGAGAGATCCTGTTTGTACTATTTTTCAAACCAATGGTTAAATTTTTGTAGACCAGTTAACGATGGATTTAACAAATCTGAACAAAGACCGAAAACAACGCCGACGTAGTTCAATTGACCTGAGCACTATGGTGTACGGGAAAGTACCGCCACAGGCAAAAGACCTGGAGGAAGCCGTACTGGGCGCCATTATGCTCGAAAAGACTGCCTTTGACGTAGCCGTGGAAATTTTGAAAGCGGAGTGCTTTTATGTAGACGCTCATCAGCGTATTTACCGTGCCATGTTAAGCCTTCAGCAAAAAAGCCAGCCTATTGATATTTTGACAGTGGTGGAGGAGCTGAGGAGCAAAGAAGAACTGGAAATGGTGGGAGGTCCCTATTACGTAACCCGTTTAACGAATTCAGTTGTTTCTTCAGCCAATATTGAAGCACACGCAAAGATCATTCTGCAAAAATTCATTCAACGCGAACTGATCCGTATCAGTGGTGAAATTATCAGTGATGCCTATGAAGACAGCGCCGACGTGTTCGACCTGCTCGATGAAGCGGAGGCAAAGCTGTTCGAGATCACGAATAACCACATGAAGAAGAACTATGACAGTATCGATACTGTGCTCGTACAAACGGTACAGCGTATAGAAGATATGCGTCACCGTACGGAAGATATTACCGGGGTGCCCAGTGGTTTTCCTTCACTCGATAAAGTGACCTATGGCTGGCAGAACTCCGATCTGATCATCCTCGCTGCCCGTCCTGCCGTGGGTAAAACGGCCTTCGCCCTTAACCTGGCGCGTAATGCCGCATTGAATACTGTTCGTCCCACGCCGATCGTATTCTTCAGCCTTGAGATGAGCTCGGCGCAGCTGGTAACACGTATCCTCAGCGCCGAAAGTGAGGTGTGGCTCGAAAAGATCTCGCGCGGCAAGATGGAAGACTATGAAATGAAGCAGTTGTATGCCAAGGGTATTCAAAAACTCGCGCAGGCGCCGATCTTTATCGACGACACCGCCGCCCTGAACGTATTTGAGCTGCGTGCCAAATGCCGCCGGTTGAAGACCAAACACAACATCGGCCTTATTATCATCGACTATTTACAGCTGATGAGTGGCGCCGGTAACGGTAAGAACACCAACCGTGAGCAGGAGATCAGTACCATTTCGCGTAACCTGAAAATGCTGGCTAAGGAGTTGATGACGCCCATTATCGCCCTGTCGCAGTTAAGCCGTGCCGTGGAAACACGTAAAGATGGCAACAAGATGCCGCAGTTGAGTGACCTTCGTGAATCGGGTGCCATTGAGCAGGATGCCGACATGGTAATGTTCATTTACCGTCCCGAGTATTACGATATTACTTCCAATGAAATGGGAGAAAGCAATAAAGGAGAAACCCATGTACGTATAGCGAAACACCGTAACGGTTCGCTGGAAACCATCAGGCTGAAAGCCCAGCTGCATATTCAAAAGTTTGTTGAGTTTGAAGGGGATGATTTCAGTGGTTTGGGTATGCCGGGCGGTGGCAGTTGGAAACCGGTGCCCGATGGCGGCGCCGGAGCCGGTGGCGATGATGGCGCCCGGTTGTACATACAAGCCGGCAGCAAAATGAACGATATGCCGTACGGTGACGATGACGAGGCCCCGTTTTAATGCCGACGTTTGCAGTCGGCATCCCGACAAGCAAAGCTTCGCCGGGATCCAATATTGATATCGAATATTGAGTTGTAAAATTGAAGTGACGTAATTCGTCTTGAATCTTCAACGGAAACTGGTGATTCAATATTTGATGTTATTTACCAGGCCCTGTTTGCCAACTGGCAAACAGGGCCTTTTGTTTTACGGTATGGTACATAATATGCATTACTTTGCAGCAAAGAACCGCTCATGAACCTGCCGCTTTTTTATATTTCGGATGTAGCTGCCGGACAGCCGGAGATTGAACTGGACGAAGACACGTCGAAACACGTAGTGAATGTATTACGCATGAAGAAAGGCGAACAGCTGCATTTGACCAATGGGAAAGGCTTTTTATTACTTACCTCCATTATAGACGATCATAAAAAGCGATGCCGCGTAACTGTTTTGAACGAACAGTTTATATCGCCCGCCAGCCGTAAAACCAGTATCGCCATTTCCCTGATCAAAAACAGCAGCCGGTTCGAATGGTTCCTGGAAAAAGCCGCCGAGATCGGAATTTCCGAGATCATACCGATGTTATGTGACAGAACCGAAAAAGAACATTTCCGGTTCGACCGGATGCAGCAGATCCTGGTGAGCGCCATGTTGCAATCACAACAG
Organism: Longitalea luteola; assembly: GCF_017356035.1. Lineage (GTDB taxonomy): Bacteria > Bacteroidota > Bacteroidia > Chitinophagales > Chitinophagaceae > Niastella > Niastella luteola. Next base: position 300,932 of record NZ_JAFIQX010000003.1, read on the forward strand.
GTATGGCTGCCCGTTCTGCATCAGCCGGTTGGGTTTGGACAATTATTAAAACAGGAAGATATTATTGCCACCACCCAAAAATTCATAGCCCACTGCATGCCCGGTTCAAAACAAAGCCTGGCGCAACTGGTGAATGCCTCTCTTCCTTCCCAGATCATTCTGATTGGGCCGGAAGGTGATTTTACACCCGAAGAAGTAGCTTTTGCTACGGAACACTTTTTCATTCCGGTAACCCTGGGTGAAACACGTCTGCGCAGTGAAACGGCCGGCATGGTAGCGGCCGTATTGTTGAAGACATACCCCCCTGCCTCTTAAAGGGGGAGAAAAGCAATAGACAATAGGCAAAAAGCAAATAGCAAAAGCAAAAGAAGCTGGAAATAAAACAGGCCATAAGCGACCTTCATTTGCTTATGGCCTGTTACCGTTTTTAACTCTTATTAATTATTTAATTTTTGCTCTTCTTTTTTAACGATGGGTTCGTGCAGCTCAACCGGTTTCGACTTTTTACGCATCCACATATTCAGCATTTCAACGCCAAACGAGAAGGCCATGGCGAAGTAGATATATCCCTTTTGAATATGGCTTTCGTGTATGGGTTCAAGGCCTTCAAAGAACAGGCTGAAGCCTACCATTAACAGGAACGCCAGCGCCAGCATTTTGAGGGTAGGATGTTTATGGATGAAATTGGCAATCTTGTCAGAAAAGAAGAACATGACGATCATGGCAATGATCACTGCAGTTATCATTACAGGTACATGCTGTGCAAGTCCCACTGCGGTAATGATACTGTCGAAAGAGAATACCATATCAATAAGGATGATCTGGAATATCACAGAGCCGAAGGATGCCTTACGCGGGTTGCCTTCATACATTTCCTCATCGCCTTCCAGCTTATGATGGATCTCCTTAACTGTTTTATATAACAGGAACAGGCCCCCGGCAAGCATGATAAGGTTACGCAGCGTAAAATCAGCGGCATGCCCCCTGAAGTCAAATCCGAACAGGCGGGAATTGCCATTTTTCACTAACCATCCAATACCCATCAATAGACAAACACGCACAGAAATACCCGCGATCATCCAGATGCGGCGGGCTTTCAATTGTTGCTTCTTATCGAGCCGGCCCATTAAAATGGACACGAAGATCACGTTATCGATACCTAATACAATTTCCAGCAGCGACAGGGTGAGTAAGCTGATTAATCCGTCTACAGTTAATAGTTCTTGCATGGTGGTCAGTAATAAAATGAAGGGCAAAAATAAGGCGGCGAAACCAATAGCCAATATGCAATACACAATAAGCAATGGTTAAGGCCTGTTTTTGCTTTAGTGCCTTATTAGTATCAAAAGATGCATGAATGTTTCAGGTAGTGTAAAAAAGAATTACCGGTTACCAGTTACCGGTTGCCAGGCATTAATGGCTGCTTGCACTAAAATCGTACACCCCTGGCTGTTGTCAATTGCCCTCTTGCCAATCGTCAATTGCCAATTGATCAAAGTCCGTTACAGATATTCTTTACAATGGTGGGACCTTCATAAATAAAGCCGGTCCATACCTGCACCAGGGAAGCCCCGGCCGCCAGTTTTTCGCAGGCATCTGCTGCGGTAAAAATACCACCCGAGGCAATGACGGGCAGCTGGCCTTTGGTCTTTTGATGAATGTATTGAACGATCTCGGTAGACCGTTTGCGAACGGGCGCACCACTCAAGCCGCCGGCGCCAATGGATTCCAGCTGCTGGCCACTGGTATGCAACTGCTCGCGGCTGATGGTGGTGTTGGTGGCAACCAGTCCATCCAGTTTAATTTCCATGGCCAGGTCAATCACATCATCGATCTGTTGCGGCGTAAGATCGGGTGCTATCTTTAATAATATGGGTTTGGGCTTGCGGTCTGTTTCCTGACCGCTTTCCTGCTGGTTGATGGTTTGCAGGTGCGATAATATTTTACGGAGCGAATCTTTTTCCTGTAATTCCCGTAATCCCGGGGTATTGGGCGAGCTTACGTTCACCACAAAATAATCTACACAATCGAACAGGGCGCGAAAACAGATCTCATAATCTTTCCAGGCATCCTCGTTGGGCGTGACCTTGTTTTTACCAATGTTACCGCCGATGATAAGCGGTGAATCGTGAATGGTCAATGGTGAATGGGAACCCTCATTTAAAGGAAGACTGCTGCTTTCGGCGGTTTGCAGTTTGCCCGTTGCCCATAGCCTGTTGTTTGTTGCCCTTTGCTTCTCCCGCCAGTCTTTAAGCCTTTGCGCCACTACCTGTACGCCGTCGTTATTAAAGCCCATGCGGTTGATGAGCGCTTTATCTTTCGGCAGGCGGAATAAGCGCGGTTTATCATTACCGGCCTGGGGTTTGGGCGTTACCGTACCAATTTCAACAAAGCCAAAACCCAGCGCTTCCAGCTCGGTAAGGTACAGCGCGTTCTTATCGAAGCCGGCAGCGAGTCCAACCGGATTTTTAAACCGGAGGCCGAACAATTCTTTGGCTAATGAACCATTAGAAGGAGCACACTGCGCGGAAATGGACTTGCGGATAGCGCCTACGGAACAGCCCAGTTTCATCATATTCATGGAAAAATGATGGACCGTCTCAGTAGGAAAGCAAAACAACAGGCGGCGAAGTAAGTTGTACATAATTCGGTGCGAAGATAATAAATACCCCCCAGCCCCCTAAACGGGCAGCAATTTCCGGATTACAATTTTTAGGTTTCCCGGGCCGGTTACGGTTGCCTGAGCGAATTTTGTATTCCACCAGCCAATTCTTAACTTTGGTACAGAAAGTTGCATAAACAACTAGTGGCGTGGTCCGGGATGAAGTTTAGGTGTTCGCAAACTGAACGACGATAAGCGTAGTGATCTGGTTTGAAAAGACCATTGGAAAGCGTAAAATTTAAATTGCAATATTTATCTGTTGGATGTCTGTAAAATAATTTTAACCTGCTTCTTTCTCCCCCTTTTAGGGGGCTGGGGGCTAAACTTTATAATATGGAAGCATATATAGTAGCTGGTTACCGCACTGCGGTAGGAAAAGCCAAAAAAGGTGGTTTCCGGTTTTACCGGCCCGATGATCTGGCCGTTGATGTGATCAAAGGATTGATGGCTTCTGTGCCGCAACTGGATGCAAAGCGGGTAGATGATGTGATCGTAGGCAACGCTGTACCCGAAGCGGAACAGGGATTACAGGTGGGAAGGATCATTGCTGCGCGTGCACTGGGTTTTGATACGCCCGGCATGACGGTGAACCGGTACTGCGCTTCCGGATTGGAAACGATTGCCATTGCTACGGCTAAGATCCGCACCGGCCTGGCCGAGTGCATCATTGCCGGAGGTACTGAAAGTATGAGCCTGGTGCCAACGGCTGGCTGGAAGACCGTTCCTGCCTATTCCATTGCTAAAGATGAACCGGATTATTACCTGAGCATGGGCTTAACGGCAGAGGCGGTAGCCAAAGAATATAATGTAAGCCGCGAGGACCAGGACCAGTTCTCTTATCAATCACACATGAAGGCCATCAATGCTATTTCAAATGGCTACTTTAAAAATGGCATCTTACCCATAACTGTAGAAGAAGTATACCTCGATGAAAAGAACAAAAAGAAAACGAGGAGTTACGTGGTAGATACCGATGAAGGTCCGCGGAAAGATACCAGCATTGAAGTATTGAATAAGCTGAAACCAGTGTTTGCAGCGAGCGGAACAGTAACGGCGGGCAACTCATCACAAACCAGTGATGGTGCTGCGTTCGTAATTGTAATGAGTGAAAGAATGGTGAATGAGCTGGGGCTAAAACCCATAGCCCGGTTGGTTGCGTGCGCTTCAGCGGGTGTGCATCCACGTATTATGGGAATTGGTCCGGTAGAAGCAGTGCCCAAAGTATTAAAGCAGGCTTCTATGAATCTGGGCCAGATCGATCTGGTTGAATTGAACGAAGCGTTTGCCTCGCAAGCGCTGGCTGTTATCCGTAAGTTGGAGTTGAACCCTGATATCGTGAATATAAACGGTGGCGCTATTGCATTGGGACATCCATTAGGCTGTACCGGATGTAAACTAACCATACAGATCACACATGATATGAAACGTTTGAATAAGAAATATGGTATTGTTACTGCATGTGTTGGTGGGGGTCAGGGTATAGCAGGAATTATAGAAAATATTAATTAGTAAAAATAGTTGTTATGTACAAAGCTGCCTCTCATTAGAGGCGGCTTTTTTTATGCTCGTAAGAGTACGAGCAGCATATGAAAATGTACGTCAGTTATCCCCAAATGACCAAGTGGCAACATTTTTGTTCAATCACCGTTCATTATAGGATTGACATCATGCAGTCAAAAGGCCGACTATATGAATGCAATCTCCCAAAATCAACCTTATGGACAGAAGAGAATTCTTCACGCTTAAAAGAAGAGCCAAAGCTACTTCTCCCAAGCCCTATGCAGGCTTGCGACAAATTTACTCCGGATTAGCACCTTACGCTGGCGCCTGGACAGAAAAAGAAGTCATACACTTATTGAAACGTACGATGTTCGGGGCCAAAAGAGCAGACATTGAACATTTTAAGAATATGTCTCTTTCCCAGGCGGTTGATGAGTTGTTGAATGTACCCACTTCGCTGCCTGCTCCTCCAGTAAAAAATTACGACAATTCCGACATTGATGCTGCGGATGCCGATCTCACGGTAGCACCCGGCACTACCTGGGTGAACACCATTTCGAAGGATTTCACAGCCAACAGCAGGCGGATGAATTCATTAAAAGCGTGGTGGATCGGCAACATGATCAATCAGGACAGAAGCATACGTGAGAAAATGATCCTGTTCTGGCACAATCACTGGACAACCGAATCGCTCATGTATGATGAGATAGGGACTTACGGCTATCGTTATCATTCGCTCCTGTGCGAAAGCGCCCTTGGCAATTTCAAGAAGCTGGTAAAAGATATGACGTTGAACGTTGCCATGCTGCGTTACCTCAACGGCTATTTGAACACCTATACCGCCCCCGATGAGAACTATGCCCGGGAGCTACAGGAGCTGTTCACCCTTGGTAAAGAGAACAATCCTAATTACACGGAAGATGATGTAATGACGGCTGCCCGTGTGCTGACCGGCTGGCGGATAAAACCCGAAGACGAATCGGTGTACTTCAAGCCGCAGGACCACGATAAAAACAGCAAAACATTCTCTTCATTCTATAATGGAACCGTAATTGCCGGCCGCAGCGATGCCACCGGCGGTGAAGCCGAGCTGGATGACCTGATCAATATGATCTTTGCGAAATCAGTAGAGGTTTCCGAGTTCATTGTAAAAAAACTGTACACATGGTTTGTTTATTACACTATTGGGCCCGATACGATCACCAATGTCATAAAACCGCTGGCCCAGCAATTCCGCGATAGTGGCTGGGAAATAAAGCCGGTGCTGGCCACCTTGTTAAAAAGCGAGCATTTCTTCGATGCGAACAGCCAGGGCTGTTTGATCAAGAGTCCGCTGGATATGATCGTGGGATTGATACGCGAGTTTGATGTGGCGATGCCGCCGTCTTCTGATTATGTCAACTACTATAATATGCTGGAGTTCCTGCACAACCAGTCGGTATTGATGCAGCAGAATATTGGCGACCCACCCGGTGTTTCGGGCTGGCCTGCTTACTACCAGCTTCCTCAGTTCTATGAAATGTGGATCAACCACGATACCATGCCCAAGCGTGAACGCTTTATTGATCAATTGATCACGACAGGGTATATGCGCGATAATGTTAAGCTGATCATCGATCCGGTAACCTTTACAAAGAACAGTTTTCCGCGCGCACTTGCGCGTGACCCAAATCTTTTGATAAATGCGATAGTTGAAGTACTGTACCGGGTGCCGATTTCTGACGCTTCCAAAGCCAGGATCAAAACGCAAATATTGCTGAGCGGGCAGGTGCAGGATTATTATTGGACCGATGAATGGGACCGGCTTTACGATGTTCCGGGTGATGCCGTCACCTATAATACGGTGTATACCCGCCTGCGGGATCTGTACAAATATCTAATGAACCTGGCCGAGTACCAATTAGCTTAACATTAAAAACCGATCTTATGAAGCGCAGAGACTTTTTTAAACAAACATTGCCTGCATCTGTAACCCTGCCTGCATTACTGAACGGTTTTTCAGTAAAGGCCTTTACAGGCGCCTCTCCCCTGGTACAGGCCCTCATGGGTACCGCTACCGACACCGATAAGGTATTAGTGCTGATACAACTGAATGGAGGTAACGATGGATTGAACATGGTTATTCCCATTGACATTTATAGAGATTATTATAATGCCCGTTCAAATATTGCGATCCCACAGAACAAGATCCTGCCCCTGAATGGTACTTCAAAGACCGGGTTACACCCCAGCATGACGGGTGTTCAAACCTTGTTTAATGAAAATAAAGTAGCCATTGTACAGGCTGTTGGTTATGATAAACCTAACTTTTCCCACTTCCGGGCTACGGATATCTGGATGTCGGCATCAGACTCAGAGCAGGTGCTTTACACCGGATGGGTGGGCCGTTATCTGAACCTTGAATTCCCGAACTTCCCGCACGGTTATCCAACAGCGCAAATGCCCGATCCGCTGGCCATTCAGATTGGTTCAGTGGCATCGCTGGCATCACAGGGTTCCTTTCCGATGGCTATGACTATCAGCGACCCTACCAGCATTTATGATTTCAATAACGTTGGCGACCCCGTGCCGTCCACGCCCTGGGGTAAAGAGCTGGAATATATCAGGATGATCATGGGGCAAACGGAAGCATACGGCAATGTTATCAGGGCCGCTGCCGCCAGGGTTACTTCGCAGGGGTCTTATCCCAGTAACAATGACCTGGCCCAACAGCTGCGTATTGTGGCGCGGCTGGTGAAAGGCGGTTTAAAGACCAGGGTGTATATGGTAAGTACCGGTGGGTTCGATACGCATTCCAGCCAGGTAGATACTGCCGATACAACAATTGGTACACATGCCAAACTGATGGCCCGCGTGTCGGACGCTATCAAATGTTTTATGGACGATCTGAAAGGTCTTGGTGTTGATGACCGGGTGATCGGTATGACCTTCTCGGAGTTTGGCCGCCGTATTAAATCGAACGGAAGTTTTGGTACCGACCATGGCGCTGCCGCACCGGTAATTGTATTTGGCAAACATGTACGGGGTGGTATCATTGGTACCAATCCAACCATTTCATCCAATGCACGGTTGAACGACAACGTTCCTTATCAATACGATTTCCGAAGTATTTATGCTTCTCTCCTGAGGCAATGGTTCTGCGTAAGCGATACCGATCTGAAAACTGTTATGCTGAAGGATTTCCCGAACATTCCATTATGTATCAACGCAGCCTGTGGCGCCACCGGCATCGATGATGTGAGAAACGATGGGGAGCAGTTGATCATCAACTATCCGAACCCATTTGTTGAAAGAACTACCATCACCTTTAATACCAAAGGCGGACATACCATGGTACAGGTGCTGGATACAATGGGCAGGGTTATAAGAGTACTTACAGACAGAATATATACATCCGGTACCTATACTGTAACCTTCGACGGGTATGGGCTTCCATTGGGTGTTTATTATGCCCGTTTCCAAAACGGCGCCACCCAGCAGGTAAGGCCCATGCTGAAAACGCGATGACGTAGAAAATTTAGTCCGTATATGGAAAGCTTCCCGGCGTCTGCCGGGAGGCTTTTTTATATTTTATAGAATAAGCTGGTTACCGGCCGGCCGGGAGTTTCCTTTGCTAAAAGTGCTAAAAAGCGGAGCAAAAGAAGGAAACAGCAGTAATGAATGCGGCCATCATCAGCGAAAAGGCGCCATCCCATTAGCAAAAAGGAATTTAAAAATGGGATCACTCCGTTTTTGTTATCCTACAGTAAATAGTTTTAATTTGCTTAGGATCGGTAAATAACCATTATACCTGAAAACTGACCGGTCTCCACATTAGCTATGAAGGTTTTTATTACAGATGACCATGAATTATACCTTGAGGGCCTGGTTTTATTGCTGAACAGGCAACCGGGCATTGAAGTGATCGGTTCTGCATTTACCGGTGAAAGCCTGTTGAACCAGTTACCGAACAACGAAATAGACATTCTGCTGCTGGACGTTCATTTACCTGATATTGGCGAAGAAGAACTGTTGTTGAAGATCCGGGAGATCCAACCGGGATTGAAGATCCTATATCTCACGATCATGCGCGGCACCCGCTATATTCACAAGCTGTTGAAATACGATATTCAGGGTTATCTTTTGAAAAATACCAATATTGGCGAACTTACCAAAGCGCTGGAAGCAGTAGCGGGCGGCAATAAATACTTCAGTAAAGAGATCAACATCCTGGACACTAACCAGGATTTCCGCAATACGGTTACCATTGAAGACAAAAAGGTAGACGAAATATTATCAAAAAGAGAAATAGAAGTACTCACTCTTATCTGTAAAGAATACAGCAATTCAGAAATTGCCAAAAAACTGTTCTTAAGCGTAAGCACGGTAGAGACCCATCGTAAGAACCTGATCGCCAAACTGGGTGTAAACAATACCGTAGGGCTTGTAAAGTTCGCTTTAAAGAACAAGCTGATTGAATAATGCTTCCTGTCTTTTAAACATTTAATAATCAGGGCCCATTAGCACATCTCTACTTAATTACAGCAATTACTTTACTTAATAAGTAAAAACCCTTAATTTGGTAGTATAATTCGGCATTCCGGTGAAATACTATCTGCTTATAGGGGCTTTGATTTCTTGCGTATGTTCCTTTGCACAGGTCGATACAACACGGTTGAAAAACCTGTACGACCGTTGCCTCGATTTCTCCGAAGAGAAGATAGATTCCATTCGTTACTACGCTGATTACATTTCAAAAGAAGCTGAACGGCTTAAATTCAATAAGGGCAATGTGCTCTCGCTGCGGTTGAAAGGCATATCCGAAGACCTGAGCAATAATTATGAAAAGGCCATTGAATATTATCTGCAATCGTTACAGGCGGCCCGGTTAATACATGCGCCGGAATATGAACTGGCGGCATTAAGTGATCTGGCCATTGCATATTTCGCCATCAGGGAACCGGAGAAGGCAAAAGAATTCTACTTACAATGCGCCCGCCTGTCGGAGGCCGATGGCAAAATACCGTCTCTCATCAATATGTATAACAACCTGGCGGTTATTTATACCCAGCTGAAGCAATACGACAGTTCGCATCTACTGTTACAAAAAGCGGTGCAATTGGGTAAACCCCTGGAGCGCCGGGGGCTTATCAGTTTATCAAGTACTTATAATAACCTGGGCAATTTATATTTCAAGGAAAAAAAGTATGATGAAGCACTGCCGTATTTCAGGCAGAATCTTATTAAACATACGAGGGACAGCGATCTGAACGGATTATGGGTAGCGAGGCTGAACCTGGCTGACCTGTATATTGAAAAACGGTTGTTTGATTCAGCAGGCAAATATGCCGCAAGCGCCATGGAACTGGCGCAGCGCCTGGAGTCGAAAAGCAAGGAAGCTGATACTTATTCCATTTTTGCCAAGCTGGCCGAGTACCGCGGTAATTACAAGGAAGCCTATCAGTACATAAAAAAATGGTATTCGCTCGATACGGCTATTCTGCATAGTGATACCTATAAGACCATTGCAGCGCTGCAGGAACGTTTTCATGCGAGTGAGCGGGAAGCGGAGAACAAACTGTTACAGGAAAGGATAGAAAAGGAAACCATCCGTACCCGGGAGCTAACGCTGGTGGCGGCCGCCCTGGGTATTATTGGGATACTGGTTGCCATTGGCTTTGTAATAAAACGGAATGCGAACCGGAGATTGCAGGCAACCAATGACCTGATCATTCAGCAGAATGAAAAACTTTCCGAGCTGAACTATGAAAAGAATTCGCTTATCAGTATAGTGTCGCATGATCTGAACACCCCATTTGCCACGATACAGATCTGGGGACAGGTATTTGAAAATGAAGCCGACCGGTTAACGCCGGAACAGCAAAAAGCCCTGAAACGCATATTGCAGGCCGGTGAATACGGTGAGCGATTGATCAGGCAGATCCTCGATGTTGAACGGGCAGATATCGGTAACCATAAAATGCAGCTGGAAAAATTTGATCTGAGAGCTTTTGCAGAAGAAATGATCGACAACTTCAAACCCATGGCCAACAGAAAGAATATTCAACTGCATGCCGAGGTTACCGGCAAGAAGCTGTTTATCTTAAGCGACCGCTACCTGGTTAGCCGCATTTGTGAGAACCTGTTGTCGAATGCTATCAAATATACACCGCATGGCCGGCAGGTATGGATGAGCATTCATGATGAGCAGGATACCGTTGTTATAAAAGTTCGGGATGAAGGCGTTGGGATTGAAAAAGAAGAATTGCCTTTTCTCTTCTCTAAATACAGTAAGATCTCTTCCCGGCCTACAGACGGCGAAACTTCCAACGGACTGGGTCTTTCTATCGTAAAAAGGATCGTGGAAGAGATCAATGGCCGCATCAGTTGTGAGAGTGAACCAGGGAAAGGGTCTGTATTCACAGTTACACTCAGAAAATAAAGCAAACGCAGGAGACACAAGGTTAAAGTGCCTAAGGCGGGCTTCCTGCATCAGCTTTTATATTAACTGTACTGCATTAAGGAGTTTGCGTAGATAAAATAATTTTTGTATCTTAACGTTATACCTTTACTTACTAACCCTTGATCATATATGTTTATAAGCCCTGACGGAACCGTCAGGGCTGTTTTTTTATTTGCCGGGTTTGGCCGACATATAGAACACAAGCGTACCACCTTTCAAAATGTCCTCATGGCTAATAACCGGTTGCGTAAGTTGTTTGCCATTGAGCAATACTTTCTGTACATACACATTTTTATCGCTTTGGTTAATAGCCTCTACCGTGAATCTGTTCCCATTCTCCAGTTGTATACTGGCCTTATTGATTGCCGGGCTGCCCAGCTGGTATTCAGCAGCACCGGGGGCAACCGGATAAAAGCCCAGTGTTGAGAAAAGATACCAGGCACTCATCTGGCCACAATCATCATTACCACCCAGGCCATCAGGCGCCGGTTTGTATTGATTTTTAAGGATCATTCTAACGCGCTGCTGCGTTTTCCACGGCTGACCGGCGAAATTGTACAAATACGCTACATGGTGTGCAGGTTCGTTGCCATGAACATAATTGCCAATGATACCGTCGCGGGTAATATCTTCTGTTTCGGCAAAATATTTATCGGGCAGGTACATGGTGAATAAGGAATCCAGACGGGCGCTGAACTTCTTTTTGCCGCCCATTAAGTTGATAAGTGCAATGGGGTCATGCGGCACAAAAAAGCTGTAGTTCCAGGAATTGCCTTCAATGAAACCCTGTCCGTGTGTGCTTAACGGATCAAATTCCTGCTTAAAGCTGCCATCTTCCTTACGGGAGCGCATAAAGCCGGTGGTGGCGTCATACAGGTTATTAAAAGCGGCCGACCGTTTTAAGAAGGTGGAACTGATATCGGCGCGGCCCTGTAACCGGGCGATCTGGGCTATACACCAGTCATCATACGCATATTCCAATGTAGTAGAAGCGGAGGTGCCCAGCTTTTCATCAGGAATGTAGCCTTTGTTTATATAGTGATCGAGCCCTTCATAGTTCTTACGGGTAGCTGTTGCAACACAGGCTTCCAGCGCATGAGCGGCATCAAATGACTTATTTCCTTTTACCAGGGCATCGGCAATTACCGATACGCTGTGATAACCGCTCATACACCAGTTGTCGTTATTGTAATGGCTCCAGATAGGCAGCATCTTTAATACACTCTGATCGTAATGCGCCAGCATACTGTTGATCATATCGCCATTACGCGCAGGTTGTACAAGGTTAAAGAAAGGATGCAGTGCCCGGTACGTATCCCACAAGGAAAAGGTAGTATAGTTAGTGAAGTTTCTGGCAGTATGAATATTCTGATCGAGCCCCCTGTATTTGCGGTCAACGTCCATATAAACCGTGGGTCCCAGGAAGGCATGGTATAAAGCGGTATAAAAGTTCTGCTTTTCAGTTTCGGGCGCTTCAACAGAGATCTTTGACAGCTCCCTGTTCCAGGCATCCTGTGCTGCAGCCTTTGTTTTAACAAAGTCCCAGTGAGGTATTTCCGTTCTCAGGTTTAACAGAGCGCCTTCCGTGCTTACAGACGATAGTGCCAGTTTGATCTTTATCTTTTCGCCTTCATCAGTATTAAAGTTGAAGAACATACGCAATTGCCTGCCGGCCAGGTCGGGGAAATTCTTCGACTGATCGAATTTGCGCCAGAAGCCGCGGTACACCTGCTTTTTGCTGAAGTCTTTACAGCCGTATTCCTTGAAAGGTTTTGAAAAGGTCATGGCAAAATACACGGTGCGGGTGCGTGCCCAGCCATTGGTTTGCCGGTAGCCGGTAACCAGGGTATCGTTCTCAACACGAACGAATGTCCACACATTTTTGTCATCGTAATTGTAAATGCCATGCATCAGATCGAAGATGATATGCGCATCGTTCGTTTCAGGGAAAGTGTATTGGTGAAATCCGGTTCTTGTAGTGGCGGTTAATTCTGCGGTGATGTTGTCATCATCGAGCTGTACTTTGTAATAACCCGCTTCGGCCTTTTCGTTGGCATGCGAATAGGCGGAACGAAAGCCGGTCTTTGTGTCTGAAGCAATGCCCGGATTCAACTGCAGGTTGCCCGTTGTAGGCATGATGAGGAAATCGCCCAGATCGCTATGGCCTGTGCCGCTGAAATGGGTGTGACTGAACCCGACAATGGTCTTATCATCGTACTGGTAACCGGCGCAGTACTTATATACATCCGGATTATATTTTCCATTCATTTCATAGGGAATCGTATCTGTATCCGGACTGAGCTGTACCATACCAAAGGGAACTGTAGCGCCCGGATAGGTATGGCCCATGCGTTGGGTACCGATCAAAGGATTTACATAGTTGACTACATTTTTTTCTTGTGCAAATGCGGATAAGGGCGACACCCATAACAATAGTGACCATTTATTCATCTGATAGTATTTGGTTTTTTTGCCAGCACGGCAGTTTCATTTATATATGTCTTTTTATAATGGATCAGGTGGGCGTTCACAAAACTAGTGCTAATATCATCTAGCAACCGTCCGGAGCGATCTGTAAACGGCTGAAGCAAAAAAAATCGCCATAAACACTGTTTATGGCGATTTTTTGAAGTTATGAGTAGACTGCTAATTATGGCTGATTTTCCTGACCTTCGTAATAGGAATCTGTTTCATAATCGAATTTTTTGGCCTGGGTGGATCTATAGTTAGGGTCATAGCGTACAAAGAAGTACAGATAGATGACCCGGCTTATACGCATGAGCCAGGGTTGTAAAACGATCAATAAAAAGATATTGATGCCTAACCACCAGAAGAACCGGTTATCCTGGGTGCTCATGCCTATGAGCACATACCAGGCAACAAAAGTGGCAACAGACAGCGCTACAGATAAAGCATAGCTAACGTACCCGGTACCATACCAAAAACCTACTTCCATTTCAAATTTTTGACCGCACTCTTCACAATGTACGGGCATGTCGAATACTTTTTTAAGGTTCCAGGGATTGTTGTTCCTGAACATTGGTCCGCGTCGGCAGCGGGGACATTTCATGGTTAAGATGCTCCAGAGGAAATTGGGTTTTGATGCGGGCATGATGCACAAGGTTGTTGAAACGCAAAAGTATAAAAATAAGCCGGGAGGTCAAGATAAAGGCTCAAGGCACAACAGGAACAGGCAAAAATTAAAGTTCCTGAGTTAATTCAGGCTGAAACAGCGACCAAATAACTCAGGAACTAAAAAGTAAAAGACTTATGTATCCCGCTTTAAGCGAGGGCTAGGCAGTTGCCAATGTCTTTTTACGTTCGCCGATCTGCTGGCGCCACATGGCATAATACAGCCCTTTTTCTTCGAGCAGGCTCTCGTGACTGCCGGTTTCTACTACATCGCCCTTTTCAAGCACATATATGCGATCTGCATGCATGATGGTCGATAAGCGGTGCGCGATCAGGATCGTGATCTGATTGCGTTGTGATGAAATTTCTTTTATGGTATTGGTGATCTCTTCTTCAGTCAGTGAATCCAGCGAAGAAGTGGCTTCATCAAAGATCAGTAAGCGCGGTTTGCGTAACAGTGCCCGGGCAATGGACAGGCGTTGTTTTTCACCGCCGGATAACTTAAGACCGCCTTCCCCGATCATGGTGTCCAATCCCTTTTCTGCACGGGCCAGCAAATTGGTGCAGGAGGCTTTTTTCAGCGCATCCATCAGTTCTTCCTCCGATGCCGTTGTATTTACGAACATCAGGTTCTCCCTGATCGTACCAGAGAATAACTGGGTGTCCTGGGTCACGAAACCGATCTGGTTGCGCAGGTCTTCAAAGTTGATGTCGGTTTCATCGATGCCGTTGTACAGGATCTTTCCTTCCTGGGGGCGATACAAACCTACCAGCAATTTCATCAGAGTTGATTTTCCGGAACCTGAAGGACCAACGAAGGCGATGGTTTCCCCTGTCTTAGCGGAAAAGCTGATATCGTCAATTGCTTTTTGTTGGGCTGTCTGGTGTTTAAAACTTACCGCCTGAAAGTCGAGGGTTTGAATATTGCCGAGGTGTTTGGGATGTTCCGGTTGACGTTCGGGCTTTTTCTGCATCAGGTTATGGAAATTGTTCAATGATGCTTCTGCCTCGCGGTAGGCGATGATGATGTTGCTGATCTCCTGCAGGGGACTAAAAATAAAAAAGGAGAAGAACTGCATGGTCACCATCTGACCTGCGTTCATTTCCTCATGGAAGATCAAATACATCAAGATGAAAAGAATTACCTGCCGAAGGGTGTTCACAAAAGTTCCCTGAACGAAACTGATGCTGCGTACCCGCTTTACCTTGGTGAGCTCAAGTCCAAGGATCTTATAGGTGTTCTTGTTCAGGCGGGTTACTTCCTGGTTGGTAAGACCCAGACTTTTCACCAGTTCTATATTGCGTAAGGATTCAGTGGTAGCTCCGGCCAGTGCGGTCGTCTGTGATACAATATTCTTCTGAATGGATTTTATTTTTTTGCTCAGCAGGTTAGTGATCCAGGTAAGGAGGAAAATGCCGATAACATAAGCGATAGTAATATACCAGCTTATCCACAGCGAAGCATATATCATTACAAATGTTACCCCTACAAGTACGCCAAATAATATGTTGATAAAATAATTCATGAATTTTTCCGTGTCGGTCCTCACTTTGGTGAGCACGCTGAGGGTTTCGCCACTGCGCTGGTCTTCGAACTCCTGGTAAGGTAAACGCATTGCATGTTTCAATCCGTCGGTAAACACCCTTGCGCCAAACTTCTGTACGATCACATTTAAGCAATAGTCCTGGAAGTTCTTCGCAATACGGCTTACCATGGCCACCCCGATCGATGCTAATAAAAGCCAGATAACTCCATAGTAAGGCGTTGTGGCGGTAAAGAATGACCTGCCGGGAAAACGGGCGGGGTCATCTAAATAGTTATTGGCCAAGTTGATGAGATGGCCAAAAATGATGGGATCAAATAAAGAGAATCCGGTATTTATGGCTGCCAGCACAAGCGTCAATACCACCAGCCATTTGTATGGTTTCAGATACGTTAATAGGATCTTCATAATTGCATTTAACAGTTTACTAACCCGAATGTTTATCTAGCGGAAATGGAATCGGAGTACAATTTATAGAAATCTACCAAATTCGCCTTCCCGCCTGAAAAGAGTGCAGGGAAATCCGCGAAAAGTACAATCGGGAGGAGAGCGGGTGCAATATGTTTTATCGCTGGAAATGAGGCATAAAGAGTTTTTGGCGCTATTTTATAGCTGGAAATGGGTCGTTAATAGTTTTTAGCGTATGGTTTATAGCTACAAACGGTACCCTAATAGTTTTTAGGGTATGGTTTATAGCTACAAATGGTACCCCAAAAGTTTTTAGCGTATGGTTTATAGCTGGAAACGGGTCGTTAATAGTTTTTAGCGTACCATTTAAAACTATAAATTAGGCCTTAAAAATTTTTACAATACGGTTTACGGCTGAAAATGGGATGCTGCCAGCTAGCGGCGGGTTATTCAATAAACTGTGTCAATTGGCTCTGGGAAGCTGAATAGCAATGGCAAAAATATAAAGATGATCAGTCCGTATTGTGTTTCAAGCACCGATTCAGTAAAGGAGTATGCCAGCAGCAATAATACCAGCGAATGGAGCATGCTGCGGTTTTTCCCGACGGCCAGCCGCACCATTTCAAAACAGATGAATGAAAAACAAACCAAACCTATGAACCCCGACTGCAGCAAGGATTCCAGGAACTGGTTATGCGTGTTGTAGCCTAAAAATCCACGATCATTTGTGCCTGCTACACCGGTGTACATGTGCGTGGCTGCATATTTCTGATCTAATAACGACTGCGCCTTTGCAGGAGAAACACCAGCGATCCAGGCTTTGTTTTCCTGCAATATTTCTTTCACAAAACGCCATTGCAGCAACCGGAACTGTACGCCGTTGAAATAATCGCCGGGATCAAAGGACGATTGTTGCACCAGGGTTATGTTTCCCTGCATAATGTCATTAAACCGGCGGCTGATGGGGTTCCGGGTAAACAGAATAATACTGCTGATAAATAAACCGGCAACCGCAATGATAGAAACCACCTGCCAGGTATCAACACTCTTTTTAAGCGTAATAAAAAGATAATAGAAAAGGCTGCCTACCATGAAAAGGATCACCAGCTTCGACGAGAGTAAAAGAATGCCTGCTATAAAATAACCCATCAGCAACAGGTGTATATTTCTGTTCACCACATACCTGCCTTCGTAACCGGTTTGTAACAGGTAGATCAGTGCTGCATAAACTAGAATAGCGAATTGTACAGCATGATGCCCCAGGTCAGCGACTAACTGGTGGTAGAAAAATACGTTTATGCCAGCCTGATTAGAGTATTTAAAGCAACTGAGTACAAGGCACCAGGTAAGCAACAGCGCAAGTGTGAAAACAGTTACCTTCATCAATAGCTGGAACCGGGTTTTATTAATGAACGGGTAACTATAATAGCATAGGGGAAGGAACAGCAGGGCGCTTTTGACCTGAACATGTTTCCAGGCTTCGATAAAATGGTCGCTGTAAGCAAGCGGGATCAGTTGCAGTAAAAAGAACAGGCTGCAGGCCAAAACATATCTATTCTTTACATCGCGGTGCAACCACGCGCCGGTAGCCATCCTGTTCTTGAAAACGGCGGTAATCAATATTGACCCGATCGCCATACTGCTGACGGCCCTGAAACCACAAACCACACTTGCGAGAAAACACCCGTAAAGAAGGAGCAAGAGACTGTTGGAAAGGTGATTTTTGTCAGTCATTCGAACGACACAGGTTTACGTTTTTCGGCTTGATTAGCCGACCTCAAAAAGGTGTGCCACATGTGCTTTTAGCGTTGACCCAAAATGTGGCACAGCTTGTTTTTTGCTTATTGCCTATTGACATTGGTTTTTCGTTGAATATGCAGGTAAAATGCAATGACGCTGCCCAGCAACAGTCCGCCCGCCAAACCCATGAGCAATTGTTTAATTAACTGGGGGTAGGTTGGTTTCGACGGATTATAAAAATTCTGCAACACATATACGGCCGAGGTGAAACTGAGCGCTTCTTTAAAATTCAGTTGCTTTTCCTTGAGGCCGGCTATCTGGCCGCTGATATCCGACACATTCAGCAGAAGCTGTCCGCCCGTATTGCTATGCTGCTGTAAGCTGCTTTCCACGGCTGCCTGCAGGGTGCTCAGGCGGGTAATTTCCTGTTGTATGGACTCGATCATCGATTGCAGATTATTCCTCTTAAAAACCAGTTTGTCTTTAATATGCTCACTGTTGTCAAGCGCATATTTAATGCTTCGCTGCAGCGGCTGTAAGATGGCAGTGTCAGTTACCAGAACCGTAAGGGTGTAGGCGCCGTAATTTTTCGGGTCGTAAGATTTTTGCAATTCTTCCGTCTTGATCGACTTCAGTTTTTTCAGGGTGCTCACATCCAGCCGGAACAGCCGGGCCAGCGCCGGCCATTCTTTTTTCTTCAGGAGGGCCGACCAGTTATTGATCAATGCGATTTGCTCAGGGGCGCTTAGTAACGTGGGTTGCAATAACAGCGAGGAAGAATACAGGTCAGGGGTTCCCCAGAACCGGAATAATCCGGCCAACATGCCCACCAAAGCAACTGTAAGTAATAGTTTTCCGTAATGCCTGAAAAATGAGAAGGCATTTTGGAAAAGTTCCACCATATCAAAATCCTCTGTAGGGATTTGTACCCGTTTAACCTGTTTCATCTACAGGCATTACGGAAATTTAAATTTAAAGGTTGCGTTTATTGTTATAATTTGATATTAACCATTTTCTGAATAGATCCATTATGGAAGGCAGCAGCAGGCGCAGCCAGCTTTTTTCGAATTTTTTGGCATTGGGCATTTTACAGGGAACCAATTTATTGCTGCCCTTACTGGTAATGCCTTTCGCGATTGAAAAAATAGGGCTCGATGGATACGGGGTAGTGGCGGTGGCCCAGGTAGTAATGCTTATCTTTTGTACCATCACTGATTATGGTTTCAATTTAACGGCTACACGCGCCCTTGCCTTACACCGGGAAGATGTTGTAAAAAATGCCCGGCTTTTTTTTACCGTGCTGGCCGCCAAGATGTTTATCTGTCTTTTGCTGTTAGGGGTACTGGTGGTGCTTATAACGCTGGTTCCCTTTTTCAGGCCTCATGCTCAATTATACCTGTTCGCATTTACCTGGGTAGTGGGGCAGTCGCTGCTGGTAAGCTGGTTCTTTCAGGGGATGGAAAAAATGAAATACATCACCATTTATACCCTTCTGGCGCGGCTGCTTTTTGTTATGCTGGTATTTGCATGTATCAGGGAGAAGGCTGATAACAGGTTCTTTATTTTATTTATGGGCATTGGCAGCCTGATAGCCGGCATGCTGAGCATCTTACAGGCCATGCGGCTTTTCCGCCTGCCGGTGTTTCGCCCAAACTGGCGCGATATTCTACAGGAGTTGAAACACGGCTGGCCGGTAATGGTTTCCAATATTTCAATAAACACTTTTTTAAGCATCAATGTGTTCATTTTACGGCTGTTTACGAATGACCTGGTTGCCGGTTCTTACAGTGTTGCTGAAAAGATATTCCTGGCCACCCGGCAAATAGCAGTGATGTTCTCGCAGGTAATATATCCACCGCTCTGTCAATTGCTGCAAAAGGGAGAATCGGCAACGCGGTCGTTCTTCAGAACCGTGTACCTGCCTTTTCTTATGCTCGTGTCAGGGGCTTGTGTATTGTTGTTCGGCTTTTCTGATTATATCATTTCGTTTTTTTTAGGGCAGCA
Organism: Longitalea luteola; assembly: GCF_017356035.1. GTDB lineage: Bacteria > Bacteroidota > Bacteroidia > Chitinophagales > Chitinophagaceae > Niastella > Niastella luteola. The sequence continues at coordinate 320,364 of NZ_JAFIQX010000003.1, forward strand.
CAGTGGTCAGGCGGTATTGCTGTTGCGGTTGTTCTGCCTGGGACCGGTAATTGTTTGTTTGCATATACCGGCCAGTCAGCTGTTAATGGCAGCCGACCAAAAGAAAAGTTACCTGTACGTATTGACCCGGGGCGCTCTCATAAACGGGCTTTGTAACCTGGCACTGGTGCCTGTATGGGGGGCAACAGGTACAGCCCTGAGTGTTTTACTCACTGAATTGTTTATAACGGTGGGCTTTAACCGGGCACTATATAGAAATAAACTGGCAGGTTACCTGGGCGCCAGCATACGCTAAATTTTTACAACAGACAGGCATGCGAATCAGTAAATATTTTCCTTTTGCATTCATTTACTTTTTTATCAACTCTTTTGCGTTGCCGTACGGGTTAACCTATACTGCCCTGTTAAGTCCGCTTTTTTATATTTGGGTGTTGGCCACCCGCAGGCAGGAAGTATTGTGGCCGTTTTTTCTGTTTTTAACCCCGTTTGTGGTTATACATTTTTGCCTGGGAGTAGATACAAAAAGTTATTTTGTTTCGCTGCTGAACATGACGCTGGTGTATATTTTTTGCCAAACGATGTACACCTTCCTGTTGCAATGCGACCGGCCCGCAAAGATCTTCCAGCAATTGCTCGTCATCAATTTTATATGTTGCCTGCTCGCTATTGCCTTATTCTTCACGCCGTACAATATATGGGTTTGGGCAAAACAGTTCCTGACAACGGGTGTGTATAATTTTAAAAGATTAACCCTGCTTAGTTATGAGCCATCGTATTATGCATTGTTGTTCACGCCCCTGTTCTTCTATTTTGGCCTGCAGTTGATCTTTGCGCGCAATACCATCAACAGCTGGTTAATGCTGGCGATGCTGTTGTTGCCCCTCGTCCTGTCTTTTTCGCTGGGCGTTATCAGTACGATATTACTGGCGGTTGCCATAACGTTTTTCGTTCATTTCAAAACATTTACCCGCAACCGGCGGGCGATGAATCTGCTGGCACTTGGCGCCATTGCAGGAGTGATGGCGCTGCTGGTAGGCATAGTTTTTTTCCCGGACAACATTCTCTTCGTACGGGTTGTAAATGTTATTTCCGGTAAAGATCCTTCAGGCAAGGGCAGAACTTTTGAAGCTTTCTGGCTGGCGGAGCAGTTGCTGCAGCAAAAGAGTTATTGGTGGGGCATTGGTCCGGGGCAGATCAAAATACTCGGCTTTGAGTTGATTCGTAATTATTATGGTTATGGAGCGGAAACCACCCGCGTGGCTATACCCAATGCCGCTGCTGAAACCCTCGCGATTTTTGGCTGGGCAGGTTTTGTACTGAGGATAGCGGCTGCCTGTTTTCTTTTCGTTTATACCAAAGTATGGCATAATTACTACCGGCTACTGTTGTTCAGTTTCATATTCATTTACCAGTTTACCGGCAGCTTCATCACCAACGTGGCGGAATACGTTATCTGGATAATGGCTTTTACACCCGTTTTTAAAGAATACGATATTGCGAAACGGAATATTCCGGCAGATGACGGCAAACTGGTAAATGTAAAATCGCGGCAAGCGGGTGGGGGCAGGCAAAACCGCCTGCGGGCAGGCAGGTTAAAGAGGGTAATGACCGGACTTAAAACTTAGAACTTAAAACTTTGAACTTTGTAATGACCTGCTCACTTTTTCCAAAACGCAGCGTTGAAGAAAGTCTTCATATTTTTTAATGACATTATCCCAGCTGAACTGCTCCCTGATCTTGTTGAGGTTATTATTCACCATAACCATTTCGAGGCCGTTGCGGTGAGTGTTTTCGATGATCTCGCGCACTTCATTACAGGAAGAAAAATAAAATGCATCCTGCTGTAATACCGACCGGTTAAACGGATTATCATGGGCCGCTATCAATGCGCGGCTGGCCATGGCCTCCAGCAGGGAAGGGTTGGTGCCGCCCACGCTATGTCCGTGAAAATACAGGGTTGAATATACCTTCAGCGAGTGGATCTTTTTGGGATGGTTGTAAATGCCACCGGTGAACATGATCCGTTCATCGTTCCTGAATTTATGTACCAGTTGCCGTCCGGGTTTATTGTCAACCGCACCTACTACCAGGAATTTTTTGTTGCTGTTACTGGCATGAAAGCCGTCGAGGATCATTTCGATATTGTTCTCGGCTGCCATACGTGCCATTAAAATAAAGTACTCATTCTTTTTTATGCCGTATTCCTGTAAGAGGCTTTCATCTTCGTTGTAATGTATTTCCGCTCCATACGGGATATGTTCGCTGGCAATGGCGTATTTGCGCTGGAGGTATGATTGAATGACAACCGAGTCGGCAATATGATAATGGCTGAACCGCACAGCGAGCCGCTCGGCCAGCTTTAAGAATTTTTGAACGGGTTTTGAATATTTCGTGCGCTTCCATTCAAGGCCGTCCATATTAAAAATCAGGGTGCTTTGATGGGGGTAGAACCAACCCCAGGCCGAACTGCTCGTAAAGCCCAGCATCAGAATGACATCGAAGTTCCGGCGCCGGGCATCGAGGATGCAATTGAGATCGTATATGAATTGCCCAAAGCTGCCCAGGTGGTATTCGGGATCGAAACAATGAATAAGCTGCACATTTTTCCAGGTGTTGCTATGGTAAGGGTGATTGTGTGAGTTGTAAACAAACACCTCATGGCCTTTAGCTGCCAGTCCGGTTGACAGGTATTCGGCAAACTGTTCAAAGCCACCGTAATGATTGGGAATGCCCCTGGTACCTAATATGCCTATCCGTAAAGTCATTGTTGTAATACTTGTTTATATGCAGCAGCAGTTTTCCAGGCTGCCTGTTGCCAGGTGTATTGATCTAATATTTTTTTCCGGAGTGTATCCGTGCGGGGTCTGGCTGCCGCGGTTTCCACTGCCTTCAATATGCTTGGGGGCGAAGCAGGGTCGCAATAAGCCGCTTCGTCTTCAAAATATTCCCGGGTGTACCCCTTGTCAGTGATCACTACGCGGCAACCCATGGCCGCTGCTTCCAACGTAGAAAGGCCACAGGTTTCAAACCAGCTGGGAAGTATGTGGATGTTGGCTTTCTGATACCAGCTGGCCAGTGCTTCCTGTGGTAGTTGTTGTATGAAGGAAATATTGGCGGCTGCCTGTTTACGGCATTCATGATAATAGGATAATTGGTTGGGGGCCGGGTTGCCGATCACTACCAGCCGGTATCTGGTATTGTTCAGCGCTTTTATGAGGTTTAGCTGGTTCTTGAGGCCTTCGATCCTGGCTACACAGAGTACCAGGTTGGCTTCTTTGGGTTGGCTGCTGTTCCAATTGAACAGCCTGGGATCAATACCATTCGGTATCAGCCTGTAACCGGGCAGGGAAGTGCCAAATGCTGACAGCTGTGCATATTCCAGGTTCGAGTTGGGCAGAATAAGCGCTGCCTGCTGTAGAATGGTCCTTATACTTTTTTTATGACCTTTCCATAAGTAGGAGGGGGTCATTAATACATCGTTCCGCTGCAGCCAACGGGCGACCGTTTTAATATATTCTATGTTGTTTTTTGACAGACAGCGGAAAACGCTGCCCGCTACGCCTTTGCGGTACAGTTGATCATATTCATAATAATCCACCAGGTTGGGCGAAACCACGAACGGTTTTTTCGATTTGGTGATATGGCAGATAATATCGGCCGGCCGTACGAGATTGAAAAAGTGCAGCAGGTCGTATTGCTGATAATTTACGGGTTGATTGGTTAATTTAATATCGACCTCGATGCCCAGCAGTTTTAATTGCTTTGCGGTATTGATGAGCTGAAAGGTATCTCCGCCCTTAACCGTATATAAAGTTGACCTGGTAATGAACGCGATTTTCATGATAACCTTTCTTACTAATATTTATTCGTAGTAAAATGCGCTACAGTTGCCTGGCATAGTTTTTATTTTGGCTGCAGCCGGCAACATAGGCCTCATGAATTCGTTAAATGGAATTATATTATTCCTGTAAGTAACCGGGTAAATGTATTTTTGCCCGTAAAGGAGATACCCTATATGCGATCCCTGTTTTTGATGGATGATGAGGCTGGTTTACTGACTATAAAGGATAAAATATTATATATTCTGCTGGTCATATTCCTTCTTACATTTTATCCGGGCCATATACCGGCCGTAAACAATATTGCGCTGGCGCTCTTTTCTATATACTGCTTTTTTTTCTATAGTTCCTTCCGCGAAAAATTTTATTTATTGCGCAAGCGCAAGGAAGTGGTGGCCATGGCCCTTTTTTATTTGCTGCACATTGTGAGCGCATATTTCTCAAAAGACCAAAAGGAAGGATTTTCCTGGGTGGTGGTGCGTATGCCTTTATTCGTGTTCCCGGTTTCCCTGGGCCTGATATATATTAAGCAGGCACTGAAAGAAAGGATCATCTGGGTGTTTTCGATCATTACTACGCTTACGCTGCTGATCTGCACGATCTGGTCGGTTTACCACACCATTGCCAAACAGGACGTAACGCTATTGTATAATGATAATCTTACGATACTTACTGACAAACAATCAATATATATAGCGCTGCTGGTCAATCTGGCTGTATTTGGCTTAGGGTACCTGCTGGCTATCAGATCGAGGGTGATATCGAATAAGTGGCTGGTATATGGGAGTCTCTTTATTTTACTGGTAGCTAATTTTTTACTCGCCAGCCGGATCGCTATTATTACCTTATACGGCAGTATCCTTTGTGCGGCGGTATGGTATGCTATTCAGAGAAAGAAGTTCAGGCTGCTGGGCCTTGTTGTGGCAGGTATGGTGGCAACTGCGGTGATACTGGTTAGTTTATTCCCGAAAACGCTGAACCGTTTTCGCGAACTGAAGTATACCGATTATGAGTATACCCATAAGGGCGTGGAAAGTCATTTCGATATGGTTATTACTGCTGACCAGTGGAATGGCGCCAACATCAGGCTGGCGGTATGGAGCTGCGGATGGGAACTGGTAAAACAGCATCCCTGGCTGGGTGTACAGCTGGGTGACAAGTTACACCGGCTGGTAGATGTATATGCGGCCAAACAATTTGATTTTGCTTACGACAGCCGCCGTAACATGCACAATAATTACCTGGATATACTGGTGACTTTTGGAATAACCGGTTTCCTTCTGTTCTTCTGGGGATTTTTATTTGAGCCTTTGCGCCAGAGCATTCGTACCAAAGACTTTTTCGGCATACTGGTCATTGCTGCTTTTATGCTGTCGTTTATTCCCGAGAATTATTTCGATCGCAGTATGGGCAATATGATGTTTGCCTTTTTTATTGCATTTATTGTGAGCTACCGGGAGCCGGTAGCTAAAAAAAATTAATGATTGTCCTCAATATACATTTGAATAGCCTTATCGGTATCGCCGAAGTAAACCAGGCTGCCGTTTTTCATAAATGCGCTACGGTTGCAGTACTTTTTTATAACATCCATGCCATGGCTAACCAGGATAACTGTTTTACCTTCTATCCAGCTTGATTCAAATACTTTAATGGCTTTTTCCTGAAATTTCATATCGCCCACGGCAAAGATCTCATCGAGGAACATAATATCAGCACCTCCATTAACGGCTATGGAAAAGCCAAGCCTGGCTACCATGCCGGAAGAAAAATATTTGATCTTGGTATCAACAAATTCCCGGATTTCAGCAAAGTCTACTATTTGATCAAAGATCTTGTCTATCTCTTTTATTTTCAATCCCAATACAGATGCAGATACGTAAATATTTTCGCGCGCTGTAAGCTGATGACTCATGCCTACACCCAGGTTCATTAATAACGTATTTCCATAAATATTAATGGTACCGGTGTCTGTTGGGTAAACGCCTGCCAATAATCTTATCAGTGTGGATTTGCCACAGCCGTTCCTTCCCAGCAGCCCGATGCATTCGCCTTTGTACACGTCAAAGTCCATAGTTTTTATGGCCTGCACCTTTTTTGCGCGGGGCGGATTAAACAGGTTGAATAACCGGTGTTTAACGGTATTATGGCTGTCTTCTGATATATGAAACGTTTTGCTGATCCCTTTTGCCTGTATTGCCAGAGCCTTTGTCATGTTTATAATTTTTCGGCAGCTTTAGAACCAAGTTTATTTAGCAGGAAAGTACCAAACATCAATAATGCAATGGCATACGCGAAATCAAATACAAACAATTTGAAATCGGGATAAGTTCCTTCCATGGTTGCTTTCCGGGCATTGATAATGATACCCGCTAACGGGTTAATGTAATCAAATGATGGTAAAGCTGCTTTAAAAGTGTCAAGTTTATAAAATATTGGAGATAGGAAAAACAAGAATGATGTAAATACCGTCCAGATCTGTGTGATATCTTTTGCGATCACGTATATATTTGATAATATGAGCGAAGTCGCAAGTGATAAAATATAAAGATTTATAAAAAGCGGAAGGATCCATAACGTATGAATGGTACTGTATGTAGTATCCTTCTCGAGCAAATTATAAAACAGGAGAAACATTATGAAGTTGAAAAAGAAACCGATGGTATTGCTTAGCAGCGTGGAAACATAAATTTCCAGCTTGTTCATGTTACTGTATTCGTATAAATATTTTTTTGTATTGAGGATTTGTACAGTTCCCGTAGTTGATTCAACAAAAAAGTTCCATAGGATCAACCCGATAAATAGATAAGAAGCAAAAGCAGGAACGTTTTGCTTCATGATGGTTTGAAATACTACATAATAAATAGCAATGTCCATTATAGGCTTTATCAGAGCCCAAAATAATCCGAGTTTATTTTCATAGTATCTTAACTTGAATTCAATTTTCGCCAGCAACCACAATCGCTCAGACTTGTTCGATCGCCTGAACCAATCCGTTAATATTCCTATGATCATTAATTTTTGTTTTTTTAATGCTTAATGCCGGTTGTTTTAACCCTGGCGTTCAATAGCTTAATTTGTGGGGGCAAAGGTAATATAATCAGAGCTATGTTTTTCAGCCATGTATGCATAGATCATGGAATCTGCATGCCGGGTACATCAAAATAAATTTATGAGTTTTTAGAATTTTTGAATCCTTTAAACGTTTGCGCAGGTCATTATATTTTCCTGGTTTATAATTAATTTATAAAATATACCGTATTGACTTTCAATTGTTTTTAAATTTTATTAAATTGATAAACTTTTGCAATAGGGTGGTTTCAGCCCCGGGCGACAGGTTCCTGACCGGCTGAACTTAATGCCATTTTGAGGTCGTGCAGGCGCTTATCTACCAGGCATGTATCTACAAGTTCATTCCAAAAAGGTGCTGCCATTATCATAAAACAAAAATGATCAACTCCCAACTGTGTATTCATCCTGGTCTTTTACAATAATTGCAAGCAATAAGGTAGCTATCGTGCTTTTAATTTTTTCGAGGTTTCAAATACACAATGGCCAGTAATGCTTTTTTTATAAAAGGATATTTTGCCGCCAGGCGTTTTGCATGGCGATATAGAAATCTTAAGTGTTTTGATTTGGTAAAGCTAACCTGTTCAATGGTTGGATTATCGTAGGTATAACCAGGACCGTTGGCATTGAGTAAATGCGAGACTGGGGCTGCAAATTTAGCATAATAATCTGCATGCTTCGAAGCAATATACTTATACGAATACAACCACTTTTCTTTACGAATAGCCCGGATCATTGAATTCGTTCGTACCCGATAATAAAAATGCACTTCCGGAATAATGATACCGTTATAGCCTCCCTTTACCATGTTTACTACACTTTCGTAATCCTCCAGCCCATAATCAACGGTTTTATCATTCAACCCGCTTTTTAAAAAAGCCGAACGCTCGTACACCAGGGCGCTGCTGTTAACAGGATTGTGCACCAGCAGGTAAGGCGGTTGAGGTGTAAACGTGGGCCATTTTACTGAGCTGTTTTCGAAGTACTGTGTCCAGCAGCCAACGAAAAAAACGTTGTCATAGATTTCCAGTAGCTGAATGGCTTTGGAATAGTACGAGGCAGAAACCATATCGTCGGCATCCAGAAAAGCCAGGAACCTGCCTGATGCCGCCCTTGCGCCAATATTCCTGGTATCTGCCAGCCCTTTGTTAGGCTGATGAATGACCTGTATGCCTTTTTTGTTACTTAAATCCTGCAGCTTTTTGATGCTTGTGGCATCTGTACTGCCATCATTCACTATTATTACTTCCAGATGCGGATAATCTGATGCCATCACCGATTTTATGCAGTCATCAATGTATTGTCCCATATTAAAATAAGGGATAACAACAGATAGCAGTTTGCCGGCCGGTGGGCTCTTTTTCTCGAACTTTTCCTGGTATACAAATGGGTAATACCGTTCTTTAGCGGCCGCCTGCGTCTTTAGATGTTCAAGTAGCTGAAGTTTTTCAGCAAGCACCACATCCGGATGATAGCGGTTCAGTGATTCATATCCTTTACGCGAAACCTGCTGTAACTGATCATCCGGTTTTGATAATATGTCAAGCAGTTTTTGAGAGAAACTGTTTTCCTGTTCATGATCAAATAAAAAGCCCGTTTCATTATCAGCAATGATTTCGCGCTGACCTCCCTGTACGGAAGTTAAAACAGGTTTCATTCTGGCCATTGATTCCAGTACAACATAGGGAAGGTTGTCTACTATGCTGGGTACCACTATTACATGCGCATCCCGTATGGCGTCAGTGATCTTATCGGGGCTGATTTTACCTTCGATCTTCAAAAGTCCTTTTTTGATATACCGTTGATAACGTTCTTCCACAATTCGTTGCATCGTCTTGTATTCCGGATGGTATACAATATCGGTTCCACCTATAATATGGAGAGGATGGCTGAATCCATCAGTCCAAAGTTTATCAAAGTACTCAAGTAATTTAAAGCTTCCTTTTTGCGCCGATAGTTTTCCGTAAAAAACAATTTTGTTTTTTTGAAAGGCCGGGGGGCCGTCTATAGGATCGGGCACAAAAGGATTAGGAATAACATAGACTTTTTTAGTGGAAATGTCAAGGTACCTTTGTATTTCTTCAATTAAAAAATGTGTGGGTGAAATCAGAATGTCAGCGGCAATAATAGACGCTTTTTCCATTTCACAGGTCCAGAATTCGGGAAAGCGATAGGTTGGTACCCGGTTGTATTCAAGATAAACAAAAGCAGGCGAATGAAGCGTAACAATAAGTGGCGTGTCGGTTAGTGGTAGCAAACCGGTAAGTTTGAACTGTTGCAGGTAGTAGGCGATGCCTAAATAGTCCTGGGCTTCAATAAAATCAGGGACTCCGTTGTCAGCAATAAATCGTTTTGCAATTGCTGCAAACGAATAGCTCAAATTGGCCGTATAACCCAGTATCTGGCTATGTTTGCAATAATCCGGATTAAAATTTACAATAGTCAGATTGTTATTTTCAACTTGTATGGCGTAGGAGCGAACGGCGGTATCTGGTACAAAAACTGTTACCCTGATCCCTTTTTGGGCCATTGCATCAGCAGTAATCTTACAATATGTACTAATGCCGCCTCCGTGAAAAGGAGGATATTCTGTAGTGAGAAGCCAGTAGTTCAACTCGTATGCTTTTTACATTGTATTTGCGGGCTAAATTATTTAATTTTCACCCGATTTCGGATGCCGGGTTACGTTTATTTTTATTTTCGGAAAATAAAAGAAAGAAGAGGATCCTGATACAACAAGTGTTGGGGTAACAAACAATCAGAATGAGTATATTAAAGAACTCCACCCTTGTAATTGCCGGGGTTATCGTTTCCAATATGCTGGCTTATGCGTTTCATTTTGTTGCCGGAAGAATGCTGGGACCGCAGGATTACGGCGTTTTCGGTGCATTAATGTCATTATTTCTACTGGTAGCATTACCTGCCGGAGCCTTAAGCTTTGCCATTACTAAATACACTGCCAGGTTTAATTATGAGAAAGAGCTTGGAATGATAGGTGTACTGAGAAAGAAAATTCAGAATGACATTCTCGTCTTTTCCGGTATTACGCTGCTATTTATCTTAGTGTTTGCAAAATTTATTGCCAACTTTCTTAAAATATCTTCTGTTATTCCTGTTATTATAATAGGCGTTACGCTGGCCTTTTCTTTGCTTTTACCGGTTAACCGGGGAATTCTGCAAGGCATGCAGAAATTTTTTCATTATAGCATGAATACAATTATTGAAGCATTTGCCAGGCTAGTTCTTTTAGTCTCATTGTTATTTTTAGGGTATGGTGTTAATGGAGCCATTTTGGCGTACGGCTTTGCTTATTTGATTGCCTTCCTGTGGATCTTTCCATATATCAAAGAGACTAAGGAAACAATAGCTGTAACAAAGAAAATTGACATCAAGCCAATTTACAGGTTTATTTTCCAGGTTTTGACAGTAAATACGATATTACAATCTATACTTAATATCCCCTCGTTATTAATAAAGCATTTCTACTCCAGCGAATTAACAGGAAACTGGATAGCTGCCCTTAATTTAGCAAGACTATCCTTATTTCTTGTAACTGCTATTTCCCTTGTGATGTTCCCTGAAATTTCAAAAGAAAAGGATGTGGCTGTCAAAAAGAAAATTTTTTACAAATCCACTATTTTGGTATTGATTGTTACTTCGCTTATGGCAATGGTGTTTTTCTTTATCCCTCAATTCCTGATCGGGGGACTTTATGGTAACTCATTTTTGGGAGCAGCTTCCATCCTTAAGTTCATGGGTTTTGCCATGATATTTTTTGGATTGCTGCAACTTAGAATGGATTATTTTTTAGCTGGTTTAAAATGATTTTTGTGAAAGCGCCGGATTGGCTCATTTTAATATGGAATAACTCAAATTAATTACCTTATTGTGCAGGGAATGAAGGAAAATCAGAAATTGATTTTTCTGATATTGCTTCGCTACCGCAATTTCTTCTCTGAACTGTTCTTTATATCGACTTCCTCCCTTTGAATTCTTATGAATTCTGAAAGCAGACAATTTATCGGTTACAATGATTGGTTTTTGAATTTTAATGGCTCTCAACCAAAATTCATAATCCATTGTGTAATGTAAATCTTCCTTGAAATTTTGAAGCTGCTCTATTAATTGCCTTCTAAAAAAGGTGCTCGGCTGATTAATTGGGTTTAAGACGGTAAGCAGATTAAATGAAAGAAACTTTCTGTAAAATGATTTATATTTTATTACGAGGGATTGAATTCTTTTGCCTTGCTCATTAACGATTATGTAGTCACCGGTGAGCCAGATTTTTTCTTTTTTCGCTTGAAATTGAGCCGCAACTGTTTTCAACGTTCCCTCCAGGTAATAATCGTCTGAATTTAAGAAAGTGATAATATCTCCTTTAGCCAGGGCAAGTCCTTTATTAATGGCATGCGTTTGTCCTCTGTCTTTTTCGGATAACCAGAAAATTTTATCTCCGTATGTTTTTAAAACCTCGATTGTTGAATCGGTTGATCCTCCATCTATGACCAGAACTTCCACATTTTTATAAGACTGGTTTAAGATACTATCTATAGTTTCGGCAATAAAGCTACCCTGGTTATACGAAGGAACGATTATTGAAAATTTCAAATCCATTTTTTTGTTTTTAAACTGAGTTTATTTCGGAGCATATTTTTAACTGTCTTGCTGTATTTGCGATCTCCTTAAGTTACCTAACTGTTCTGCAATTAATCCTAATAAGAAAAAGATCAATCCTGTAATGAACCCCAGCAAGGCGCCTGTACTTACTACATAACCTTTTGAAATAAAGATCCACACTTCCCAGGCTAATGAAATAAGAATAAAGAATATGGAGAGAGGTAAGAAAATTCGCAACGGATTGAACAGGGTAACAATATTAACGATCTCCATGACCGTTTCAAAAGCTGTTTTCATTCCGATGGTACTTTCCCCTCCAATTCTTTGTTTAATGTTAATTGGCATTTCCAGAACAAGGTTCCGCTGATAAATAAATGTGAGGGTTATAGTGTCGCTAAAGGCCATACCGTCCGGACAAATTGTTATATATCTTTTAGCGAATTCTGCGTCATACATTTTCATTCCCGAATTGATATCATACACAGTTAAAGGCATCAGCATTTTTGCTACACTACGAATGATCGACTTGCCAAATTCCCTATACTTCTTAAGATTTGCGTTTCCTTTCCTGCTGCCTACAATCATGTCTGCATTTGTTTCGATCATTTTCTGAAACATTAAATCCACGTCGCGCAAGTCATGCTGACCGTCTGCATCTATCGTAACGCAATACTTTGTCGTAACATTTCTGATGCCCGTTTTTAATGCGCCTCCATAACCTCTGTTTAGTTTGTGGTGTACAACTTTTAATACCTTATTTTCTGAATATTTATTCAAAATATTCTTTGTATTATCTTTCGAGCCATCATTTACAATAATGATCTTCCAATTTTTCTCTTCGCAATAAGCAATCAGGCCACCTATAAAATTTGGTAAAGATTCCTCCTCATTATAAGCTGGTATTACAAGTGTTAATAAAGAATTACCTGGTTCCATGTTATGTTTTCTAATTTTTAATATTAATAATACCCTTATTTCCCTTCATAGCTCATATTTCCCGCACCAAAAGCAACAAACAAAGCAAAAAGCTATATAAAATTTTTTACCTCCTTATCGAATCGGATCAATTCAATCTCAGGCTGATCCCTGTAGAGAGCACCGGTATCTTTTCGTTACCGCTTTTCCAATTTCAATATGTCATCCTGGTTTGGATACATTATTCTCTTTTATACCACTCAGGGATTATAAGCCTTTACGTTTAAAAATGTAGAAGCCATTGGATTCATCTACCTTTTCCAGGCACCTGGTTTGATCTTCAGGTGGCTGATAGCTGAATAGTAGATATTTTATTCCCATTTGTAGTAATCGTGGAGAACAGGGGTCTATCCTGATCGTGTAAAGATCTGCCTGCTTAAGATTAAATTCAATCGAGTCTTTAGCATTAACATATGGGGAAACCACAACATGCGCATATCGGTTATAAACGTCCTGGTTCTTGCCCGAGGGGTCTAGTATGCGCAGTTTTTTAAGTGGCGGCGCGAAGTTAACGCCATTAAAACAATTTATTCCGGCAGCTTTTAAAAAATCCGGGGCAGTCATATGTTCAAATGCAATCCAGCCAGCTTCGGGGTCTTTTTCTTCTATTGCCGTTAATTTTTTATATAATGGATTTTCAAAAAAGGGCGACAGGCCTTTGCTTAAAGGATTAATAAATAAATTCGATGCAACAAAAAAGAAGCAGCTGACATAAAATAAGTATTGAAATGATTTGCTTTCGCCAAAATATACTATTAACCAATTCAGCGCGGCAAACAGGATAGAAGCATTAATAACCTGGGTTCTGGTAAAAAAGTGATCGGCCTGCTTGTTTATTAAATAATTTATCAGGAATACAATTGCTAAAATAATTGAAAAACTAACAACCATACCGGGCCTAAAATGCGTTGCCTCTGATGTTTTGCGGAACTGGCTTAAATATAAAAGGGTAAAAACAATATTTGCAAACCCGAATACAAAGAGAGTTCTCACTACCGGGCTGGTACTAAACATCGTAAGCCGGGATAAAAATGGAGGAAAACCGTGTAAAAGCCAGATATAAATAATTGCCTGGAAAATTAACAGCGGTATAAAAAGAAGGTTAATCTTTTTGGTTTTAAAATACGAATAGATAATAAGAATAGTGGCAATCGGAGACAGCATAAGGAAAGAAGAAAGCTCACAAATGTTTAGCCATTGTGGAGGAAAAGTATTTTGATTTAAAAACCAGGAAAAATTATCTCTAAACATTGCCGGAAAGAAAAAATTACCCCCGCTTTCATCTCTTTTACCAGGATAAACTGTATCTGCAACTACCTGAATGGTTTCTTTACATTCGTTATACCAAAAAAGAAGCAGGGATAGTAAAAAAACTATACTTACAGCTAATACCGAAAATTTAACCCATTTATTATTCAACAGTACCCTAAACTCTTTTTTGCTTATTACATATCCCGCCAGTAATGCCAATAAAAAATAGGAGAGGGGTACCTGGTAAGCAGGGTACAGGACCATTACATAAGAATAGGACGCCAGCAAAAATAGCAAACCATTTAATATAATTACCCATGTTTTACCTGAGTATAATATATATATTAATGAAATAATGCTAACAAGCCCCCATGTAAATATTTCGGTATTAATAGACCACCATTGGATGGCGGAAGATAAAAAGAGCCAAATGCTTCCAAACAAACTGACAAGAAAGTTATTATTTGTAAAAAGCAACAGGAATAAAAAAGATGAAATCAAAAAAGGGAAGATTTTGAAATTCCAGTGCCAGGAAAACCCCCTTTCTATATCAAGAAAGTAATATCCCCATAAGTTAGGTTTAATTATGCTTAGAAGATGATTTGCAGGTAATCCCATTATCAATGAAATTTTTCCAAAGCCAAGAGCTTCGTTTGTAACGGGAAGATCATTTTTTTCCTGCGATACAATGAAAGGAGAGTTAACCAGCCATTCATCGGATCTGATTGGTAAAGGGTCCCCTGCTACTACTCCTCTTCTTTCGTCGGCCCCGTCATTCATGTTTCCATTCCATAAAGGAACAGAGGAGTTATGCAATTTAAAGGCAACGAACAGTATGAAAAGAAATGAACAAATGCCCAGGTATGTTTTTACTTTCCTGTCAAACCGTATTAATTCAAGTTGATAACTGGTATCCAACGAAATTTTGTTCATTGTTATATTTAAGTCTTATTATAAATAGAGGGATAAAAATCTACCTACTCCTTGTTTCTTTTTACATTGTCACTAAACAGCGATTTGAAAGTCCTTTTTCCTGTTAACACTTTTACAATATGTCCTAACCGCTTGAACCAAAGAGGAAGTATTTCATATTCCTGGTGATACCATTGTCTTATTTCGTAATATTCTTTTTCTCCAACCTCCTTACCCAAAGCTATAAATGACAGATACAAGCTGGCTCTCTTTTGCCATAATTTGGTCTGATGCAAAAGCCAATGCTCATTATTCTTTACCGCAGCCGTTTGGAACAAGGTCTTAATATATTGATTCTCGTTTGACAGCGCTTTTACTGAAGCTATTGTGCCTGTTAGCGGAGCTGAGTTGTTTACTGCTAATATAACCTGACCGATCTCTTGAACACGAAATTGAGCCAGTTTATAGGCGTCGAATGTTGATAATTGCCCGATGTCTAAAAAAAGGGTATCATTTTTTACCTGCGTTTTATCAGGTTCAAACACCGTAAAGTCAATATCCTGTTCACCCTGAAGTATAAAATAATCTTTTATTATATGCAAGTTTAATATGTGTTCACCGGGCGTATATGAAAATACCGGAATTTTGTTGTTTCCCCGGCGAAAGCAGGCCGATAGCGTAAACAAGGTATATAACCGGGCAAGCAATATATTAATATCGCTGTTATTAAGTATCTCACCCGATAAACTATATATATAATTATAATTGAATTGCCTGATACAATTGAGAATAGCGGGCATATCAATCTCAATAGCGTCTAACAGAATATTAATTCCTGTTTCTTTTTCTGTTTGGATCCCGGTTTCCTTTATTATCACGGAATATGGAACCAGGATATATGTTACAGGTTCGTTCATTATTCCAGTGTTTTAATTTTTAATCCCTGGCTTGTCACGATCCAGCTTAGCATTCTTTCCCAGGAGTGTGTGTAGGTGCCACTAAAATTATCTATTACGTTCCCCCCTTCCAGGGTCTGCCGGATTTTCAATGGGTCAAATTTCCTGAAAAAAGCCATTAAAGCAGATGCTTTTGCCCAGAACATAGTGCCAGCCACATACTCATAATCTGTACAGTTAATATTGTAATCTTTAATTAATTGAGATAGTATTTGACCATTATTGGCCGTAAACATGCCTTCCTGTCTTAACTCTTTTCGAACATAGTTTTTCATAGCAATTATGCCATACCCGGTGTTGTTTTTCGAAATGATAGCTTCAATATTGGTAAGCTGCTCATTGTCTACAATCTTGAACAGATCATTTTTCCAGGTTTTTGCATTTAAAGCCTGCAGACTCTTTTTGTCATGTAAGAAAACGATCCAGTCGGGCTCAACTCCGGCTTGCATGCATGCGCCCAGCAACAATAATTTACCACCTATGTCTTTCCCTTTATTACTGCTGATAGTAACAATGGCATTCGGAAAAAGACTCAATAACGCATCTTTGGTTTCAAGTTGATTAGGCATTTCAGCGCTTAGATTAAAAAAGTAGTTAGTATCAAAGCGATGTAATCCTTTCAACTCATGTTCAATATGGTTGATTGAATCTTCATAAAAAATGTGATATAAGACTGCTATCTTTTTGGTCATTCTATTTCTAAAGTAATGGACTTTTAAAGGGAACTACTTTATATGTTCTGCCATTCATATCTGATCCTCGGAGGACTGGCAAGTTGCGTTACATGAGTTTCAATGGCCAAATTATGGTTAAAGAAAGGATCATTCATTGCGTGTTTCCATTTGGTTAACATAAAGCTGTGTTCTTTCTTAAAACGCGCAATGTTTTTTTCGTTCAGGTCATTACCACGAGACAGGGATTCATAATGATATAATTGTGCAAAGGGAGTCCAAAGATTGGTATATCCGAGATCACGCACCTTTAAACAAAAATCAACATCATTGTATGCTACTTTTAAATTCTTTTCGTCAAATCCGCCTGCTTGTAAATATATCTGTTTTCTTACGGCAAGGCAGGCACCTGTAACAGCACTATAATTCTGAACGAGGTTTAGTTTATTGAAATAGCCGGGGTCATTTTTTTCACGTTTTAAATAAATATGGTTACCCGGGTGCCCTTCATACAGAAAAACGCCGGCATGTTGAATCAATCCGTTTGGATAGTACAGTTTGGCGCCTACAGCACCAATTCCCTTACGCAAACAGTGGCTGACCATCTCATATAACCAGTCCTGATTGATCACTTCTGTATCATTGTTTAGTAATACTATTATTTCACCCTGCGATTGATCTACTCCGTAATTAACAATAGCTGAAAAGTTGAACTCTGATTGATATGAAAGGATCTTTACCTGCTTAAATTTTGATTGAATGGATTGATAATAAGCAAACGTTTCGGCGTTTACACTGTTATTGTCAACAATCAAAATTTCATAATTATCATAATTCGTTTTGTGGAGAACGCTTTCAACACAGGTGGATAAAACTTCGATCTTATCTTTTGTGGGAATGACAATAGAAACCAAAGGGTGGGGATCAGGCACCGGCCATTTTACCCTGTACGAATTGTGAACATTTTGTTCTACCGTCACCTGTTGATTGGTTCTTTTAAAGTGATCCCTGAGTGCCTTTATTCCCGCATCAATTGCGTAGTTTTTGCTAGACATGGAATGCGATGTGGAACCTTTTATCGCTCTCCAGTGATAAAGAATATACGGTATATGATGAATCTGACCGGGTTTTATTTGTTCTATACAGCGCAGTGCCAAATCATGATCCTGACTACCTTCATATCCCTGTCTGAAACCGCCCACCTTTTTCACCAGCGAATGTTTATAAACGCCAAGGTGGTTGATCATGTTCTGCCCATAAAATAAATCTGCATTCCAGTCGGTCTTGAAATAGGGGTCGAATCTGACCTCGTCTTCGGCTATCTTATCCTCATCGCTGTAAAACAGTTGTGCGTCTGGGTTTTCATTAATGGCTTTGGCTACCATGTATAAACTGTGGGGCCGTAATTCGTCATCCTGGTCAAGCAGCGCTATATAATCACCAGAAGCCAGTTCCAGGGCGCTATTGGATGCCAGGCTAATATGTCCGTTTGTTTCCCTGAAAACAACCTTAATGCGGCTGTCCAGTTTTTGATATTCCTTTAATATATTTATTACCGCCTTATTGGTTGATCTATCATCGGCGATACATAATTCCCAGTTTTTGTAAGCCTGGCTTCTAACAGATTCAATAGCCTTTTTCAGGTATTTTACAGGTGCATTATAAACTGGCATTATAACTGAGAAAAGCGGTTGGTAGGTAAGCTTTTGTGAAAGTGAGCGAATAATCTCAAGGTCACGTTCTGTTATTGTATCGTATAACTCGTACCATTTTTTATATGACGTTTTTTCACTGGTTGTGCCTTTATTATATATAAAATCGCTGACGTTTTGTTTTAGCGTAAATTTCCCTGTTTTTAGGAATGCGCTTATGGATCTCATCCAAAATGAGATAAGCTTTTCATCAGGGTAGTACTTTTTTCTGTAAGCTTCAATGGCGATAAAAAATGCGTTAAGTTTATTTACCGGCTGTAGGGTGAACCGGTCTATTTGAAAAGTGCATTCTGTTATTGAAGGATCAAATCGCAGACTATATATTTTACCGGGCAGGTATACAAGGCTTTCAATTTTCCCATTGGAAATGACAGGCAGGTTCCAAATATCAGACTCATTAAAGCCCCGGCCTCTATCGAAGTATAATTTAGACCCGAAAAGTTGTCCTTTGATCTCATGAATGTTTGCTGATAACCAATACCAACCCCTGTTAAGTTTCCGGTCTTTGAGATCTATGATAAAGTATGGATCAGCGCCTTCGCATGTATACTGTTTTCTTAAAGCGTCGTAAGTTAAGCCATTAACATGTTGCAGGAAATAGCTGTGTTTGGCAAGTGGGGTACCGAAAGGATCAATATAAGTTGTCGCAGGCATTGCATCACTTAAAAAATTTTTTTTTTGCTTCAACTTTTCTTTCAGAACACCCAAAATGCTTCTGTCTTCATAAGTTCTTTTGTACCAGGCAATGATCTGCTGCTGGTGTTGGATCTGGTTGTTTAGTTCTTCGATCTTGTTCTTTATGACCGACAATTCTACAGTATAGCTGCTGCATGAATTATCGGCTGCATTTAACTTTTCAGAAAGCTCAACAAGCTCCTTTCTGTATTTTTCATCTATATTATTAAAATCAACCTGTATGTGTTTGAAATTTTCTTCTAAATTCGCATGGCTTTCTTTTAAGGCATTATATTCAGTTTCCAGCGAACTAAAATTCTTTTGCAAAGTCGCGTGTTGTTCTCTTTCCTTTTTTAATGTTAACGAAGTATAAAATTCATTTTTGATAAAGGTTCCGCGATCGAAAAAAAAATTTCTAAGGAAAAGATAATGGGCGTCGCTCGTGTTATGATCGAACAATATAGATAGTTCTCGGGCTTGAGGTTTTCCTATACAGATAATACCCAGTCCATAGCCAAAGTCAAATTGAAAATGAGGATACCGCAGTTTCAACTCGTCCCAAAACCTGAAAACGCCAAAACCCCTTTCCCTTACATTGATATCGTGGAACAATACGATGGCATTTTCAGACAGTTTAGGCAACCAGGTTTCAAAGTCACGTTTTACGGCTTCATAAGTATGGAAACCATCAATGTGCAGCAGGTCGATGGAGCCATCTATGAAATAATCTTTTGCTCCATCGAACGTTGATCTAATAAGTGTTGAAAATCTGGAATATTTTGTGTTGTTGTAGGCAGCAACTTTATTATAAACTTCATCTGAATAAAAACCAGCATGTTCATCTCCTGTCCACATATCCACACCATAGCAGGTGCTATTGATGTTCAATCTTTTTATGGCCTGACAAAAAGCAAAGTAAGATGTGCCGGTATGCACACCCAGTTCTACAACCATTTTGGGTTTTAGTACGTCAATGATCCAGAAAGCAAAGGGAATGTGTTCAATCCATGCGGAAACGTCGACATAATCCGGAGTCCAGAAATAAGATGGCCGGTCAATAAGGGTTTTTTCAAAATCAATCATATAAGGTTGGCAAACAGTGCGAATTACTTATTAAAGAAATATTTGAATCTGTCTTTTAAAAGGCCGAGTAAACTCCTCTTTTCGTATGTCCGTTTATACCAATCCACATCATTCTGCAAACGGCTTATATCGCCCAATAATTTATTGATCAGTTGCCTGTTACCCTCTGCCGTTGATTGAAATTCCCGGGTATTGGCTTCATAGTTACTAATGGCAATGTCTTTTTGCTGGATAAGCTTTTTCAGTTCTTCAATTTCCGCCGCCTGCTCTTTAATGGTTTCTTTTTTTTCGGCCAGCTCAATTTCAATGAAGCTCCTGATATGATCAAGGTTCTGCCTGATCATGTCGTGGCTCATGACCCCGTTTAATTGTTTCTCCATGGTTGACTGTTTAATTGGCGTTTACCAGGGCCGGCTTTAAATATTTATCATCTGCAATATGATTGCCAGCATATAGATGCCTGTACCGGGTAAAGGTATGATTTACATTAAACGATTCTTTTCCATGCATGGCAGAATATTCTCCCATCACACTGAGCATACTGGTATTGTTAAAATATTGCAATAGTTTGACTATTGCTTCGGAGTGATGTTTAAACAGATCGCCGTTCAAACATGCTTTTACCAGGTCGCGATTGCCAACACTGTCTGTAAGCAGAACCGGTTTTTTCAACGCGAGGGCTTCGAGCACTGCATAGGGAAGGCCTTCAAAATTGGCGGTTGAAAGATATACATTGGCAGCGGTAATGATCCGGGCTACTTCTTCGCCCGGCATCCAGCCGGTAATGGTAATATTAGAGGCTGTTAAAAGTTCCCTTTCAGGGCCGTCTCCAATCCATATAAATTCAAATTGTTGAAACTCTTCAAAATACCGGGCTATGTTATTAAAAAGGGCAGGATTCTTTTGATTAATAATGCGGCCGCTCGTTACAATGCGGAATTTGTTGCCGGAAGGATTAAACTCATAACCAGTGCTGCGGTGATCGAAAGTAATTCCATTATTGATAGTTATCGCTGAGATGCCAACCTTTTCATACTCAGCCTGTTCTGAAGGAGAACAGCATACCACCTGGCCGCCAAAACCACTTCCCAGGCGTTCAAGCACCCGGTAAATGTAGTTGGATATTTTACTGGTTCCTACCAGGAACGGCGCTCCATTAGGTGTGTAAATTACATTATTGATCCCCAGCAATTTACATACGGCTCTGCCGATAAAACCACTTTTGGATGAGTGCAGGTGAACCGCATCTATCTGGTGTTGCTTTTTGAGGCGTTTTAAAATGCGGTATAATTCAAGAAATGCGGCAAAATCTTTAGATATCTTGATGCTCCGTTGTGCTGAATGCCAGCGGACAAACCGGGCATTGGTTCGGGCAAATTGTTTTCTAATATCAGTAAATCTTGTAACATGGGCCCTTTCGCCATGTACAATAATATGCTCGTCATCAGGCATATTCTCAACCAAGGATTTAACAAAGACTACGATCCCCCCAGCAAAAGCCTCCGCCACATGTACTATTTTCATAATAAATGGATTTAATGGTAATCTGCAAACACGTTTGTCTATCAGGAACTTAAACTAAATAAGCTCCCTTGTTCTTCTTCATATGGCATTTGTTAGTGTGCGTTCATTATACCCCATACAAGGTTCTCTTTACGGCGAAAACAAGGTTATATGGGATAATAAGTAATAACCTTAATTTAAAAACTCCCAAATAACGTAAAACCCTATTTCTTCCGTATTCCTTCACCACTTTAATCCGGCTTTTTAGCTGCTTTTTCCTGGAACTCAGCGAAATCCCTTTGTGGTTAATTTCGCAGGTCACCAGGTATTCCGGAATAATGGCCGATTCTCCCTTCTGCATCAATTGATAAAAAAAACCATAGTCCTCTGCGTCAGGAAAAGTATAGGGATACAGTTCGTTGTCTTTTATGGCATCACATCGCCACATAACTGTAGGATGGATGAAAATATTCCGAAAATGCATACCTCTTTTTATCTTTTTATGCCGGGTTGGGGTTATATATCGAAATGCTACATTGGTAGTATAGTCTTTAAAAATGCACCAGCTGCCAACCAGGTTAACCTGGGGGTTTTGTTGTAAAAACGCAACCTGGCGATAGAACCGTTCGGGCGTACAGCTGTCCCCACAATCGAGCCGGGCAATATAACGGGCGTTATCCTGTTTCAGGATCCATTGTAACCCGGTGTTCAAAGCCGTTGTAATGCCTTTATTACAAGGTAATTGTATTATTTCAACGGAAATATGATGGGGAATATGTTTGTATAGTTCGTCAAGGGTAATAGGTTGATCGCTACCATCATCAACAATCACCACTTTATACTTATCTGCATCATATTGTACGCTTTGCAGCGAATGAAGCAGTCCCGGCAGGTTATTGTAGAAGGGTATTAACAGGTAAAAATCAATTTTATGGGGATAAGATTCCATCTTTTTATAACGGTTATCCGAAATCTAACCTCAGGTCACTGTGATTTTTTTATTAATAACGCAAATGTAAAAGCATTTTTAAACATTTGTGAATTAATGGACTGCAAAAATGCCTTAAAACGTTGCTTGGGTAACGGTTTAAATCCTGTTAAGGTGTGCTTTTTAAGCAATAACTGCGTTGTTTTAGCAGATATTCGTGCGATTTTCGGCAATATTCGTGAACGGTGGATAAATCAAATAAAAACGTGAAATATTTTTTAAACCTTTTTTGGTGCAACCTTTCTTAAGTTTGCATTGTCAATGGTGTGATTTATAAGATCAAAAAGTGGTTTTAACATTTAATTATTAGGGATTTAGGTGATTTTGTTGTTATAGATGTTAAAAGTGAAGTTAAAGGCAGCATCAAAGCACTAATACGGCACTAATTTCGTTAAACAAAATCCTTGGAGAACCATAATACCTATGCTATGATCGAGCGACCTGAAAATTTAGTATATAAAAGAATAAAGTTTTTTACCGAGCACCCCACCTCCCTTAGACTTTATCTGGAACAAAAGCATGGCTATTTCGTTGCCAAGCGGTGTTTCGATATTATGGCATCCCTGATGGTTATCGTTCTCTTACTATCATGGTTACTGCCTATCCTGATGGTATTGATAAAACTCGATTCAAGGGGCCCGGTCTTCTTTAAGCAAAAACGCGTAGGTTTTCTGGGCCGCGTATTCTGGTGCTACAAGTTGCGTACTATGTACATCAATAAGGATGCGGATGTACGTCAGGCCAGTGAAAATGATCCGCGCATCACCAGGGTCGGTAGTTTCTTACGGGTTACCGGTTTGGATGAATTCCCTCAATTTTTCAATGTGCTGCTGGGACAAATGAGTATTGTTGGGCCCCGCCCGCACATGCACGCCGACTGTAACAAATTTGCCAATGCCATCAACGGCTATAAATTCAGAAACCTGGCAAAACCTGGTATCACCGGTTTAGCCCAGATCAAAGGCTATCGTGGTCCTACCAAAGATTTTGAAAGCATTTTTCACCGTTACCAGTTCGATGCTTTTTATGTTCGTAATGCTAATTTCTGGTTAGATGCCCGCATCGTACGTAAAACGATAGCTCAGATCATTGGTGAAATATTTGCCACCGTGTTCAAAACAAAAAACCGGAAGAACATGCCTGCTGAAGAGTGGAACACCTCTTCACTGAAAACGATCCAGAACTAGTTGACAGTTCATTGCTTGCCGTATCTTTCTTCGATTATAATTCACTGCTCACCTTATCCATCATCCTCCCCAACCATCTCTGTCGAGATTCCTGTACGTAATAGCTTCCGCTATGTGCTCCGGTAAAATGGATTCACTGGCCGCCAGATCGGCAATCGTTCTACTTACTTTCAGGATGCGATCATAGGCCCGCGCCGATAAATTCAGTTTGGTCATGGCCGCCTTTAACAGGTTTTGCCCCGTTGTATCCAGCACACATACTTCTTTCAATTGTTTACTGTTGATCTGCGCGTTGCAATAAACGCCTGCTTTGTTTTTATAACGCTCGGTTTGAATACTGCGGGCATCGATCACTCTTGTTCGAATAACTTCAGATGATTCGCCATTCTTATGCGCACTAAGATCATTAAAGGCAACGGGCGTTACTTCCACATGCAGGTCTATACGATCGAGGAGGGGACCCGATATTCTATTGAGGTATTTATGAACAGCGCCCGGGGCGCAGGTGCATTCTTTTTCGGGATGGTTATAGAAGCCGCAGGGGCAGGGGTTCATAGACGATATCAGCATAAAACTGGCGGGAAAGTCAATTGCTACTTTTGCCCGGCTGATGGTTACCCGCCGTTCTTCCATCGGCTGCCGCATTACCTCCAGCACACTTCGTTTGAACTCAGGCAGCTCATCGAGAAACAGCACGCCATTATGTGCCAAAGAAATTTCACCGGGCTGGGGAATACCACCTCCACCTACCAGCGCTACATCGCTGATGGTATGGTGCGGTGAACGGAATGGCCTTTTGGCGATCAGCGTGGCATGGGCCGGCAACTTACCGGCTACGGAATGGATCTTCGTGGTCTCCAGCGCTTCGCGCAACGACAGGGGCGGCAGAATACTTGGCAGGCGCTTAGCCAGCATCGTTTTACCGGCGCCGGGCGGGCCAACCAAAATGGCGTTATGACTACCTGCAGCTGCAATCTCAAGCGCCCGCTTTATATTTTCCTGTCCTTTTACTTCACTGAAATCAAACTCAAATTCATCCTGCGCCTGAAAGAATTCTTCACGGGTATTGACGGCCACCGGTTCAATACTGGCCGGGTCATTCATAAGGTTGATCAGTTCGGTAAGATGCCCTATCCCATACACCGGCAGCGAATTCACCATGCCTGCTTCGCGGCAGTTTTGTTTGGGAACGATCAATCCCTTAAAGCCTTCTTTGCGTGCAGTAATAGCAATTGGTAATGCGCCCCTGATGGGCTGAACCGTTCCATCAAGATTGAGTTCGCCCATGATAACATAATCTCTTAATTTATCAGGATCGTTCAATTGTTTGTTGGCGGCAATGATGCCGATGGCAATGGCGAGATCAAAGGCAGAGCCGGTTTTCTTGATATCGGCTGGCGCCAGATTTATGACGAGTTTGGTACGCGGCATCTGGTACCCGATGGTCTTTATGGCGCTTTCTACCCGCTGCAGGCTTTCCTTAACGGCATTATCCGGCAGCCCTACAATGTAATAGTGTATGTTGCCGGGCATTACATTTACCTCCACCGTAATGGTAATGGCTTCCACCCCATATACGGCGCTTCCATACGTTTTGACAAGCATGAATAAAGTTTATGGTTAAACGTATGGAAAGATAATGAATAATCTTTATTCGTTATGGCAATTGCAGGAAAGCCGGGAGTGACATATTGTTCAGATTTGACCTGCAAGAAGTATGTTGTTTTACTTCTTAGATAAATCTTCGAATAACAGGTTTACCTGTGGATCGGCTTTAACGAACGAAGGCTGTTTGAGCACCGGAAAGCTGAGGCGGGTTTCACGGTCTTTAACCAAAACTTTTATTGTATCGGTACCGATCTGCAATTCGAGCGGAAACCGGTACAACTCATTTTGTTTTTGAACAACCGTTATGTTCACCGTTTTATTTTTTGCATGATAGGTCCATGTTACCTCCAGCTTAGGATGGCCGGCCCTGAACAACCATTGATCGAAAAATCCTTTCAGCGCTTTGCCTGATACTTCTTCCATGATCCTGCAAAGGTCGCCGGTCACGGCATTTTTACCGGCATAACGGCTGTAATAGGTTCTGACTCCTTTCCAGAAAAGCGAATCGCCCAGCTCTCGGCGCAACATATGTAATACCCAGCCGCCTTTTTGATATGAGTTGGCGTTCAGCAATTCCATATAATTGGTAATCGATGAATCTACCACGGGGCGTACCTTTTTGCGGGCAAAATCAATGACCTGCTGACGGTTCTTCACAAGCATTTTTTGTGCGGTGTCGATCCCGTATTTCTGTTCAAAGTATAAAATGGTCATATAAGTGGCGAAACCTTCGCTTAACCACAGATGGCTCCAATCGGCTTCCGTAGCCATATTACCAAACCACTGATGGGCGATCTCATGCGCCAGCAATGCTTCGCTTTTGCGGGTACCGGTGATAGAAGTTTCATCTGAATAGAATATGGCGCTGGCATTTTCCATTCCGCCAAAGATGGTGGTCGATTCAACATTGGCCAGTTTTTTAAAAGCGTACGGACCTACATTTTTTATAAAATAGGGCAGAATGTCTACGGCCAGGGCATAATCGTAAAACCCTTTTTCCTTTTCTTCGGGATACACCCAGCTTGATACCGGAATATCCTGTACCATGCCCGACTGCTCGATCGCAAACCGGGCAACGCCGATCACCATTATTTTGGTAGAAAGGGGTGTGCTTTCTGTATAATGGGTGCGCCTTTGCTGACCATTCAGCGTAGTATCTGCTATTTTTATACCGTTTGAAATTACCTGGTAATGAGCGGGCGCCGTTACCACAAAGTCAAGTGCTGCTTTATCGGAAGGGTGGTCAACACAGGGTAACCAGTGACGGGCACGGTTAGGCCAGTTATCGGCAAAGAACACGCGGTGACCGTACTTGTTTTTGGTGATGATGAGTCCATCAGCAGGAATGCCTTCATAAGTAACCGCAATATTTTTGCGTGCTCCTTTTTTAACGGTGGTGTCAAACTGAATGCTGATGAGGTCATTGATGTGCGAGAAACCAAGCGGCTTGCCGTTCTCTGTAACCTGCAATACCGTCATGCCCTTCTTGTTGTCCTTTGAAATAAGATCGAGGGTGATGGTTTTGGTATCTTCACTGATCAGGATGTCTATGGCTGCGCTGCCCTTTATGAGGTCGCTTGTGTCGCTAAGCGCAACAGAGAATTCATAGTGCTGTACATCAATGACCGAACCGGGTCTTTGCGCTACCGTGCTGAATGTAACTGATAATATAGCAAAAAGCAGCCATGTCTTTTTCATGCAGCAGTTTACAACTTTTCGAGCAAATCGACCACCTTTTCCCTTTTGAGGATAAGGTAACCGAGGCGGTCGTTGCTGATACCTTCGCGTAACTGATAACTGAATTCCAGCTGGTCTTCCCTGACGGAAGTTTCGAAGAAGCGGAAGCTGATATTGGGATACTGTTTCAACTCTTCGCCGATCTCGTACAAATGGGTGGAAAGAATGAACAGGGAGCTTTTTATTTTGATCAGTCCTTTTATGACCACAGATGAACATTTCATGGCATCCTGCACATTGGTGCCTTTGAACAACTCGTCAATCAACACCAGCCATTTACGGCCATCGTTTATTTTAGTAATCGTGTTTTTTATGCGCTGCACTTCATTGAAGAAATAACTTTCGCCCTTGACGATATTATCAACTACATTGATATTGCTTAACAACCCATCGAAGAGCGTTAAGCGCATAGACCGGGCCGGTACGCCCATGCCCAGATGGGCGAGGAATACGGTGCTTCCTACTGCCTTAATGAAAGTGCTTTTGCCGGCCATATTGGCGCCGGTCAGGAACAGGAAATTATTATCGCGATCTAACTGTACGTCGTATGGCGTTGGTGTGTGTAGCAGGATATGATACAGGTTGCGGGCCTCTATGGCAGGTTGTTGCTGGTCGATGAACTCAGGAAAGCAAAGCCCCAGCTTTTTTACGGCTACCGCCATGGAATACCACGCGTCGATACGGCCGTAAATGCCTATGAGCTCAAAAGAGGCGTGCCTGAATTCATCCCTGATGAAACGGCCAAAATGCAGGGTTTCCGTCCAGCTGAATTCCTTGCCGCGTTGCCGTTCTCTCAATTCGACCAGGACCGGTTTATTCATGAGGTCGGCAGCGCGCCGTAAATAAGTGCGTAACATTAACGGTGCATCGTCTTTATCGAGCAGCTGCACCAGCTGGTGCATACCTTTCAGAAAATCTGAAAAATGCGAAATGGAATACCGCACCAGCGAAAAATCGGCTACATTGAAAACTTTATAGGTAAAAGCGTTGAACGGATTGGCGTTGGGAATGGAATCAACATTGCTGTCATAGAACTTTTCAATGACCATCAGCGTGCCATTGGTAATTTCAGCAGGCCATTGGCCTAACTGGTCAATGATCGACCGCAGGATCTGCTGTGTATCCAATATCGGGCGCAGGTCACTGAACGGGTTGCTGAAGTATTTCAACAACCAGTCGCGGCCCTGGGAAGTAAGGGTAAAACAAAGGCGGTGGAAAATTGAAAATTCTTCCTCATGCTGAAAAACCGACAGGTCATTATAGGTGGTATTGTCCAGTTCCATGAATAGGGTTGCTGTTGTTTTCGTAAGTTACCGATTAAATAACAATCGCTCTCCTTTATTAGATTCATTCCACTGTCCGTTTCCATAAACAAGGTTGCCATTTACAAAAGTATGCGTAATTGCTGCCGGGAACGTAAATTGCTCCAGGGGGCTCCAGCCGCATTTATACAGTATATTCTCTTTTGCCGCCGTGGTTGTTGCGTTCATATTAACTATCACCAGATCAGCCTTATAGCCTTCCCTGATATAACCGCGGTCGGCGATCTGGTAGCAGGTCGCCACTGCATGGCTCATTTTTTCCACCACCTTTTCCAGGGTAATGCGGCCTTCTTTTACATAATGTAACATCAGCAACAGGCTGTGCTGTACCAGTGGCAAACCGGCATGTGATCTTTCATACATACCTGGCTCGTTTGGTGGCAGGGTCAGTAACCCCCCGGCATTCCGGGTAACGTGTTTTTCTTCCATGGTGTGAGGAGCATGGTCGGTAGCAATTACATCCAGACGGTCATCGAGCAGCGCCTGCCAAAGGGCCTCGCGGTTGTTGGGCGCTTTAATGGCCGGATTACATTTTATCAAATTGCCAAGGCGGCTGTAATCGTTGCTGGTAAAATGCAGGTGATGCACACACACTTCTGCCGTGATATTCTTTTGCGCCAAAGGCTTCATATTGGAGAACAATGCCAGTTCTTTCTCGGTGCTGATATGCAGGATATGCAGGCGGGTATTGTATTTCTGGGCAAACTGAATGGCTGCCAGGGAGCTTTCAAAACAACCGTTCTCATCGCGGATCAACGGATGATCTGCTGGCTCCAACACACCCTTTTCTTTTTTTAATCTTTCGAAATTCGACTTTATGATCTTTTCATCTTCGCAGTGGGTGGCAATAAGTACTTCACTTTCCTGGAAAACCTTATCGAGGGTGAGATAGTTATCAACGAGCAACCCACCGGTAGAAGAACCCATAAAGATCTTAATGCCGCAAATATCTTTTTTCCGGCTATTTGTTTTCAGGGCTTCACCCGCGTTTTCGTTGGATGTTCCCATATAGAATGAATAGTTAGCCAATGCGCTATTGGCAGCAATGGCGTATTTTTCTTCCAGCAGCTCGTGGGTAAATACAGGTGGCATGGTATTGGGCATTTCCATAAAGGAAGTAACACCACCGGCTACGGCTGCTTTCGATTCGGTATAAATAGTAGCTTTGTGCGTGAGGCCGGGTTCGCGAAAATGAACCTGGTCGTCAATGGCGCCGGGCAACAAATGCAGTCCTTCGCCATTTATTTCAGTAACTAATATAGCTGGTTGAATGTTACGATCTATCCGCTCAATGTGGCCGTTTTTAATCAGTACATCCCGTACGGCTGAAACGCCTTCATTCACGACCATTATATTTTTTATCAGGTAATTTTGCATATCTTGAAAAAATAATATTTTTAAAAACTGGCCATGCAATATATTATAAAAACCATTGTCCCCTTATTGTTTTTATTAATTCCATTCGGGTTGTTAGCACAGTCAACGTATTTACCGCAGGGAAATAAACACCAACCTTTTTTAAACCGGCTCGAAATATTGCTGCAAAGTAATGATGATCTAAACCTTTCAACTGTAAAGCCCTTAAGCCGCAGATTTGCCGTTCGTGCGGCAGAGTACGCTGATTCGGTGCATAAAGCCTCGGGTAACCTGTTATCGAAAGTAGATGAATACAACCTGCGCAGCCTGCTCATGAATAACTCTGAATGGGTAACCGTAGCTGATACCAGCGACTTTTATAGTAAGAGGAGTATCTGGAACACTTTTTATAAAACCAAGGCCAATTTGCTGGAGGTAAATACCAAAGATTTTTTCTTCACGGTTAATCCTGTATTACAGGCAGGCCTTTCTGCTGAAAGCGATTACTCAGGTGACCGGCTCTTTTTAAATACCAGAGGGATCACCGTGCGCGGTATGATCGCCAAAAAGATCGGGTTTTCTGCTTATATGACCGATAATCAGGAAAGGGGACCGCAGTTTGTTCAGGAAAGGATCATCCGCGACGATGCAGTACCTGGTTACGGCTTTTATAAAGATTTTAAAACAACGGCTACTGATTACCTGGATGCCAGGGGCTCTATAAATTTTACAGCTGCCAAATACCTCGATTTTCAATTCGGGTACGACAAACATTTCATCGGCAATGGTTACCGGAGCTTCTTCCTGAGCGACTTCAGCAACAGTTATCTCTTCTTAAAGATCAACACCCGTATCTGGAAGTTCAATTACACGAACATTTTCACCGAGCTGGTGCCCCAAACCATCAACATCAGCACCGGTAATAAATTACTCGATAAGAAATATGCAGCCATGCATCACCTGAGTATGGACGTTACCAAATGGTTGAACGTTGGTATATTTGAAGCCGTGGTATTTGGCCGCGAAAATCATTTTGAGTTCTCTTACCTGAACCCCGTGATCTTCCTGCGCCTGGCTGAACAGCAAAACGGAAGTGCAGATAATGCCTTTGTGGGCATCGATCTGAAAGCCAATGTAGCAAAGCGGTTACAGTTCTATGGTCAAATGTTACTCGACGAATTAGTGGTGAAAGAATTAAAGGATGGCAACGGCTGGTGGGCCAATAAGTTCGCCATACAAATGGGAGGTAAATACATCAATGCCTTCAGTGTGAAAAACCTTGACCTGCAGGGTGAGATCAACCTGGTACGCCCATTCACCTATTCGCATTTCGACAGTGTGGCCAATTACACGCATTATAACCAACCCATGGCCCATCCTTTGGGCGCCAATTTTGTGGAAGCCATTGGTATTGTTCGATACCAGCCGCATCCCAAATGGACAACATCGGCCCGATTGATCGTATGGAAGCAGGGTACAGACACAGCCGATAGTAATTTTGGCTCCAATATTTTTATACCCAACCGGAACCGTCCGGCTGGTGATTACGGTTATAAATTGCCCAATGGTCCCCGCGCCACCGGTGTAAATGCACAGTTGCTGGTGTCGTATGAAGTGAAGGAGAATCTGTTCCTCGAAGCTTCGGCCCTGCTCAGGAATTATAAATCAGGAGTTGGCAGCCTTGCCGACCGCAATTCTTCTGTGATCACTGCAGGCATCCGCATGAATATGTTCAGGCGGGAATATGATTATTAATGCTGAACGCTAAACACTAAACGCAAAACGCCAAACGCTGAACGCGGAACGCAAAACGCCAAAAGCCAAACGCGCAATTTTATAGTAAGATCGTTGTTACAATGAAAATGCAGGCGGCAATAATGCCACCTGCTTTTTTTTCATCGGTGATACACCGACCGGGTCTATAGGGTATCACCCGTGAACCACCTCTAAGAACCTGTTACAAATCAGAACCCCTGGTTGGGCTTGTGTGCCGTTTATGTTGCTTTTTCCTTTGACTGTTTAAATGGCTTTATTTCAATGCCGGTGCTAAACTACCATTCAAACAGGCAGGGTGGGGCCGTATGTATGTAAATGACCTGATTTTGTATGTGAATGTACCCGTGGCAGGGGCGAAGCGGGAGCAGCTGTTTGCAAATATTTCCTAACAGGTAAGACCAGCGCTTTCATTAAATTAAATACAATAATTATATTTGATTATTATTATGTAAATTGTATTCAAGGCTTATTTGTAGTTGCTAATTGTCTTAATTACATTGTTAAAATCTAGCATCTGTACAATGAAGCCAGCTTTACTCTTTTCGTTTTCCCTTTTGTTTTTTATTGGAACCTCGCTAGCACAATCGCCCGGCATTATTGTGAGGCCGGCAGCAGGAAGCGGTGTCACTCCGCTTAACCCGAATGGTGATGGTTTTTCTTCCGCAACTACCAGCGGTTTTGTAAGCAGCGATATTACAGAAAGTGAGATTGCATACAAAGTTATTCCTCCCGTTTTTCTGGAGCCTACCGCCGATCTGCTACGCGGCCCCGCCGATCTGTACAGCGACCTGGTTCGCCAGGTAGATGGCAGCGGCTTTTACGTATTTAACGATGGAACCAACCTGCTCTTCCGCTTGCGGATAGGCAGTATTGTAAGTGGCTCCAAAGGGTATAGCGTATTGATAGACACCGACGGAAAAATGGGAAATACCGGTGCTAATGCAGATCCCAATTACCAGGCTGCTACCACAGGCGTCAATGGTAACCCGGGATTTGAACTGGAAGTAGTGCTGGAAACCAATTTCCGGGTGGCTGTATACAATGTTGATGGCACCAGCACACCGGCGTTGATCAACAGTTATGGCATCAATACCAATTCGCAGGTATCGGTAGCCTTATCGACCGTGTCTGCCACGCCGGATTATTTTTATGATTTTTATGTGCCCAACAGCGTATTGGGTATTACTGCCAGTACGCCGTTGCGTATGGTAGCCACTACGGTTATGGCGCCTGCTGCTGCTATTGGCGGACCCAAGTCAGATATATTCGGCGTAAATGACGGTTCTTATAAAGACCCCATGAAAAGCTGGGAAGCCGTTATCAATAACACGCCTCCTGTTACTTTAACTAATCTTACCAGTGGCGGCAGTGGCGCCGGCGCAGTTTGTACAGCAGCGCCAACGGTTACCGGCCCCATCCAGGCGGGGACCGGCATTGCTGTTACCGGCAGCTGGGCTGCGCTCGATGGTTCAAAACCTTTAACGGCTACCATCACCCTGTATAAAAATGGCATTGCTGCCGGCACCACTTCGGTTACTTCTGGTAATAGCTGGAGCATAAGCGGTGTTACTGTAGCGAATGGTGACGTGTTATATGCCAAAGCACAGGCCACCGGTGAATCCATGTGTTTACAATCGAACAGTGTGCAGGTGGTAAGCTGTTCACCCGCGAACACCACTACCACAACCGGCCTGGATTTTACCTGTGCCGAACGTAAAGGGATGAAAGGGAACCGGCCGGCAAATGCGGCCATAAGATTGTATACAGTTACTACCACTGGCCTTACTTTACTTGCTGATGACAACACCACCACTAATAGAATAACGTATCCCACAGCTACCACCTGGTGGTACGACGGGCCCAGCGGCGGTGGCACTGATCCCTGTACCAGTGCTAGTAATGATGTTGATGCGGGCAGTTATGCAATAACGGCACAAGAGGCCGGTAAATGTGAGTCAGGTCCGGTATTCGGGTGTATTCAGTTGACAGCCGCCAGCACACCCGTTATCACGCAAACCAATTTATACAGCAGTTCAACGGTTGTATCGGGTACTGCCGTCAGCGGCGCTACCGTTCGCTTATATGTTAATGGTAAATTGCAAACCTCCGCTACGGCAACGGGCGGTAACTATAGCTTCAATAACCTGGTATTATCCCAGGGTGATGTGGTAAATGTTGTAGCCCAGGTAAGCGGTGGGTGCGTAAGCGCTGCAGCAACCCGTACAGTTACCTGTTTCACTACACCGCCTGTAATAATAACTGATAACAACGGCAACCTGTCCGCCGGATCAACAGCCATTACAGGGAGGTCGGGGGAACCCGCAGGTACTGTAGTTACTGTTTATGAAAACGGTGTAAGTATAGGCACCACCAATGTGCAGGCAGATGGAACATGGAGCCTTACCTTTACACCGGTGGCTACCAGGAGTTATACGGCCACCCAGCAAAACGGAAGCTGTGCGGCCAGCGTAGCCTCTACTGCTGCAACTGCATTGGCTGCCACCACTGTTTGCGCCACCATTACAGGAACCTACACGGCCAATGCTACTTCTGTATCCGGTACTTTGCCCAGTGCTTTTACGGGAACTGTACGATTATACCTGGATGGTACCAGCATTGGATCAACCAGTGTGAGCAGTGCAACATCATGGACAGTCTC
Organism: Longitalea luteola; assembly: GCF_017356035.1. Taxonomy (GTDB): domain Bacteria; phylum Bacteroidota; class Bacteroidia; order Chitinophagales; family Chitinophagaceae; genus Niastella; species Niastella luteola. The sequence continues at coordinate 354,257 of NZ_JAFIQX010000003.1, forward strand.
CGGCTTGAATACCAGCTACATCAATACGTTATATGCGGGTGGTGTGTTAACAGCCACTACACAGGCCACCGGCGCGGCTGAAAGAACCAATTGCAGTGGCAGCGTTACAGTAAGTTGCGCTTTGCCCGCAACGCCGGTGATTTCGCCTACATCTTCATCCATTGAAACGGGACAAACCGTTACTTATAATGTAACCACTACCCAGTCGGGTATTATTTACTCGGTAACCGATGCCACTACGGCCACTACCAACTATGCGGTTTCAAAATGGGGAACTGGTGGCGGAATTACCTTGCCTACCAATATATTTAATTCCGTTGGAACCTTTAATGTGCTGGTAAAAGCGGTTTCTTTATCAGGACCGGGTTGTGTATCGAGCGCAGCCGCTACCATTACCGTAAGTTCCGCATTGCCGGTTACCCTTGCCTGGTTCACCGGCCGGTATGTGAATGGGCGATCGCTGCTTAGCTGGGAAACGGTCATGGAAGAGCAGGTTGATCATTTTGCTATTGAACGCAGCGATGACGGGCGCCAGTACACGCAGATTGGAACAGTTAAAGCAGCCGGCAATAGCAATACGGCCATTAAGTATGCCTATACCGACAACAAACCGGTGATCAATAACGCCTGGTATCGGTTACGAAGCGTGGATATAGATGGTAAATCGCGTTACAGTAATGTGATCCGAATTGCCAGTGAAACCCGCGATATCAGCGTATTATCCGTTACACCAAATCCGTTTGAAAGTACAGTGCGGGTTCAGGTATATTCCAGTAAGGTATTACCGGCCGCCATTCGCATCGTGGATGTCGCCGGCCGCGAAATGTACAAGCGCAATAATATGCTTGCTGCGGGAAATAATACCATTATATTACACCCTGCTCCGCTGGCAAAAGGTGTGTATGTGTTGCAACTGGTAGCTGGTCATGAAGTGATCTGGCAACAAATGATGCAGAAGACAAAATAGTGAATATGTAAAAAACAACCGCCTTGCTCTTAACCTTCAAAGATAAGCGAGAACACGATCATGCGGGAATTCAGCTGATCGATGGAACGCGAATATTTGAGGTTCACATCGCGCGAGTGAATATTCGACAATCCGTTACTCACCTTGATCTCCGGAGAAAGGATGAAGACCGGGAAATAAAAGTTGAACCCGATGCCGGCCTCTACCCCAAAATCATATTTTTTGAGTTTTACCAGGTCCTCGGCTTTACGGGCCGTGGAATTGGAGGCCAGGTCATACTCGAACTTGGCGCCACCGAACATATACACCCTGAAATTGCCGATGCGGTCGCTACGGAACTTCAGGTGCACGGGCAGGCCCAGCAAGATACTTTCTACCCGTTTTGTCATGATGGGTTGTTCATTCTTGCTTACATCCGGGTGCTTTATGTGATAGGTGAGATTTTTATAGGCGAATAATAACTGCGGGAAAATGGCCCGCAGCTCAAAACGGTTCGATAAACGCAGGGTGTGCATACCCGCCAGACCAAATCCGCCCACGTTTTGCGGCTCTGACACCATCACGCTGTCTTCATTCAGAAATGAGGGGTGCTGGCTTACCTGGAAGCGGGAATTATTGTAAATAAGCCCGATACCCAGATAATATTTTTTACTATCGTGATCTGGAAGGTTTAATTCATCCCTTAATTGAGCATTTACCTGTTGAGAGGTGATCAAAAGCATTAGCCCTGCTGCCCATCTTTTTAACTGGCTTTTCTGCCGCAATAAATAGTACATATTCCTAAACTCAGCCGTTTTAGTGTAGTATTCGTAAACCCAACTTGTTGTAAAATATGTAGAAATGTTTCGCCTTCGGGAAATGCTTTTACTGATTGATTCAAATATTGATACGCGTCCTTATTTTTCGACAGCCATTGCCCCGCACGCGGCGCAACGATGTTCATGTAAAGGTTATATAAACTTTTGAAGCCCGTTTTACGGGGTTTCGAGAATTCAAGTATAACTACTTTACCACCAGGCTTTAGTACACGGAACATTTCAGCCAGCCCTTTTTCAAGGTTTTCGAAGTTCCGCACACCAAAGGCCACCGTAATAGCATCAAACGTGCGGTCGGGAAAATTTATTGCCTCACTATCGCCCTTTAACAATTCTATTTGCTTACTAAGCAATAATTTATCGATCTTCTGCCGCCCCAGGTTCAGCATTCCTTCCGAAATATCTATGCCAACAATTTTTTCGGGGCGCAGGTACTTCCACGTCATAATGGCCACATCGGCTGTGCCGGTTGCCACATCCAGCACCAGACGCGGTTGGATCTCTTTCAGTTCGCCGATGGCGCGTTTGCGCCAGGAAACATCGATGCCTCCCGATAAAAAGCGGTTCAGGAAGTCGTATCTGAAGGCGATCTGATCGAACATGGCCGCTACCTGCTCCTTTTTGGTCTGCTGCGAGTCGTTGAACGGCACTATATTATCGTGTGAATATTTCGACATGGTGGGCAAAGATAGCATAGTTTATAGTTCAAGGTTTGTAGTTTATTGTCCCGGCTGATAATTCCTGTCAGCTTCCGTTGCGTCGCACACTTCAGCGGCTGCTCCGCTGATCGGCTTTTAAAAAATGCAGGTAGGTGAAATTAGTCATGAGGTTACCGGTGAAGAATCACAACCACAAACTATAAACCACAAACTACAAACCATAAACTAATTCTATCTTGCAGCATGATCATTCAGTCAGCCACCTATCTCATCAGCAGCCCGGATTATACGAAATGCCCAAAGGCCGACCGGCCCGAATATGCTTTTATTGGCCGAAGCAATGTGGGCAAATCGTCATTGATCAATATGATCTGTGATAACCATAAACTGGCAAAAACGTCTGCTTCGCCCGGTAAAACACAACTGATCAATCATTTTGATATAAAAAGTATTTCGGGAGAAAGCAGCCCGGCACGGCGGGGAGAAACTACCGCGTGGTATCTGGTGGATCTGCCGGGTTATGGATTTGCGAAAGTTTCGCAAACCCAGCGTAAACAGTGGGAGAAAATGATCGAGAACTATTTGCGCAACCGCGAGAACCTGGTGAATGTGTTCGTGCTGATCGATAGCCGGCATAGTCCGCAAAAGCTCGATCTTGAGTTTATAAACCAACTGGGTGAATGGCAGGTACCGTTTAACCTCGTGTTTACCAAAGCCGATAAAGAGACCCAGAAAGAAGTGAGCAAGAATGTAAAAGCGTTCCTCGACGCCATGCGCAAAACATGGCAATTCTTACCTCAGCATTTTGTGACCAGCGCCGAAAAAAAAATGGGAAGGGATAAATTACTGCAGTTCATTGATGCCTGCAACCAGGAAGTGAACAATGGGGAAGATAGTTAAGCGTTGTGCAAGCGGCGCTGATGTAGTAAAAATAGAAGCGACAAACCCTCGAGTTGTGGCCGGTGCACAACTGAACATTAAAAAACCCTCCGTTTGCAGCGTGAGGGTTTCTAGTTTACTACTTTATTGGCACAGCTGCTGCTGGCGAAGGCTTCAGGTTTGGCTTTAAAGGCAAAGCCCATTCCCAATATGTAACCCATGGCTTCCTTCAGGGCATCGTTGCTTTTGAAGTGCGGATTGGTGTTAATGTCCGCATGAACTTCCATGTCTACATTGTACAGGTTGAACAGGTGACAAAGGTCATAAGCTATTTCAATGCTCTTGGCCACCTCTACCAGCATCCTTTCTTTGATGCTGTATTGTTTCCTGGTTTTTTCATTGTGAATGAACATAAATCCTCCATGTCCTTCACGTAGAAAGACAATAACCGTGGCAAATTCGGTTTCTGCGCCCTTTACCTGTGAATCGGTACCGATACAAACTTTAAGGTGATACCCTTTTTCTGTTTCGCGTTTGATAGCAAGTTCAACGGCATCGACAATGGGCAGGTCTATCGGGTCGCCATTAAATTTTCTCCATAACATCATAATGAAAAACGGGTTTTTCGAATTTACCGAAAAACCCGTTTTTCACCAAATCATATGATTATTATTGTTTTATTAATTTCCAGGTAGCAGTCTCTGCTTCGCCTTGAATTCTAAGCAGAACCATGCCTTTTTGTGCGTTTGTTATATCAATGTTATTTGTTCCGGAAAAGAGTTTGCCACGTTGTAACAGGCGGCCCGTTCCATCAAGAACCTGGTAGTTGCTTTCATTATTGGAATTAACAACTATTGCATTAGTAACCATGGTATTCATGATCCTGGCAATGGCCTTGTCGTCGTTTTTGTCGCGCAGCGTAATTACGTTCGAATAGTATGATCTTTCATCCGCAGCAGTGATAACCCGTATACGATAAAAGGGCGCATTATCCGTTAATGGCTTCCACGAGAAGGTCTTTGTGCCGGCGCTCAGCTGGGCAAGGGCTTCATAACGCACTCCATCTTTTGAGTTCTGAATTTCAATATGTTTAACGGCTTCATCGGCTTCATACGTCCAGCTGAGGTTATGCGTTCCTGCACTCGTTTTGCCCGACAATGCCAACCGGTGAATGGGTAATACACTGATGGGCGAGGCGCTGATGGAATAATAACCGAGGCTTTCATTTTTTACCAGGTGTGCATTGGCTGTGCCTTCCACCACCAGGTAATAAGTGCCACTGTTAAGGTTACTGTCGAGGCTGGCATTTACCAAAGCGGCCGGGTTGTACTGGCCAATGGTATCGGCTTTATCATTCAGCAGACTGACCTTGATATCGAGGTTGGCGCCCGAGTTGTTCGAACCTACGTTCTGGGGCACTGCACTCAGGTGTACATAAGTTGGGTTGGAGATCGTGAATTTGAAAACATCTTTATCAGTTCCCGAGTTTATCAAGCCGGTAGTGGTAAAACCGGTATTGGTAAATCCTACTGAGGTTGCTGTCATATGGTTGTTGCCAATATCATCGGTACGGTAACCAAAATTGTTCACGGGGCCTGAAATGATGGCCATATCATCCTGGTAGTAATTACAACCGTATGTATTGGTGCCATAGTGCCAGGTAGTAATGTTCCTGTAATAGCCTACACCCATGATAGGCGCCCAGCTGGTCTCTCCACTGCCGGTGCCGGGATTGTATTCGGTTTTCTGACACGCGGTTGTGTAGGCGCTCTGGTGTTGCAGGCCAAGGGTATGGCCGGCTTCATGTGAAGCAGCTTCTGCTACATTTTTGGTATTGTTTCCCAGTAAACTGCTGAATACAAAACAAGGCGTATTGTCGCCCCAGGTAAAGGAGCCCACCATAGCTACACCGCCTGCGCTGCCATACCATTGGTAGGTAGGTGTAATGATCACACGCATGCGTTGCTTTAAAGGGGCAGCAGCATACACGGTTGAGTCGGTGGTAATGTTAACATTAAAAATGCGGTAATCTTCAGCAACCCGGTTAAAGATCTCGGTCATGCTGGTTGTAGTAAAGCCCGAAGGTTGGGCGTTGATAGGACCGCCCCAGTTCCAGGAGGTGCCGGTTACGTATTGTCCGTCAAAGTCCAGGTAAATAGTGGCCCTGGCCGATGGATAACTGTTCAGGATTGGAACCTGTGCTTGCAAGCTGGACGCAACTGCTAGTCCAAACAGTACGGTAAAAATGGTTTTCATTGGATCAGATGCGGATTTGGAGGTTAAACTAAATAGTGCTGAAAGGTTTCTGTAGGTTATATGCGATCAACAATGGTTATTCAACCATAAAATGGGCTTTGGGCTTCTTTATCCAGTAATACCGGTTGTTTTCTTCTGTTAGGACCAGTACTTCATCTGACTTCGGGTTAATAATGCGGCCTACCAGTTTTTGCGTATTGTCGGCCTCGGTGATAACTGATACCGTGCAAAAAGCGCCGGGCATCGTGATAGAACGAATATTCATGCTTTCGACGCCTGCTGCCGATCGCACTCTTTCAACCAGCTCTCCGTCAAATTCAAAATTGCCGAGCGCCAGGTTTACTCTTTCAGAAACGCGGGAAGAAGTAAGTTTTTTTAATGCCGGAAGATTACATTCCAGTTTCAGCGGGAGCTGCGTTAGCGATGTAGCCTTGTTTAAAACAGGCTTTTGGGTGATGGGTTGTTGTTGGGCCGAAATTGTCTGGTATGCGAATATGCATGCCACTAAGAGCCCCACAGCATGTAGGTTTTTCATTTGTACGGGTTTTAAATGTACGGATCTGGATTACGTTGGTATGGGTCTTAGGGTGTATTAAATCTACGTGCCTTTCTACGTGCCTTTCGATCTGATACAAATGTAGAACGCAAATGATATTCGGTTATTTTACAGGAGGGTAAGAATCAAAGTTATGAGTGTTAAATATTGATCCTACTAGGGGTATTTACTATCGCTATTTAGTACTGACCCGTGCTTAACAACACTAAAGTGCAGGCTTCCAATGGCTGAATGCCGTTGTTTTTTGCAAGATCATACAGTTCAGCGTTTTCTGCCCCTGGATTAAATATAATACGTTTTGGCTGAAGGGATAGTATATAATCGTAGTATTCTTTCTGATGAAGGGGGTTGAGGTACAGGGTAACTGTATCAACCGTTTCAAGGGGCTTTTTCTCGGTGGTTATATCCACATCCAGCACCCGCCCCTGCTTGCGGCCAATGGCGGCTACCGGATGCTGATGCCTGCGTAAACTATTAATAGCCAGAAAACTATACCGGTTCGGATTTTCCGAAGCGCCTAGTACCAGCGTTTTTTTATTGCCTTTTTCCATAATGCTATAAAACAATCTGTTTACTGGAATGGTTGTCATTCAAATCTATAATATTTATCGGGTAAACAAAACGGCTGGTAAAGTGTTAACACGACACTCTATTACTTCCAAACACATGATACTTACTCCGGGGTAATGTATGAATGATATCATTTAGCGCGTGCTCCAGGGCGTTATATTTGAACGTAAAGCCTGATCGCAGCATTCTGGCCGGATATACCCATCTGCTCTTTAAGATCAGTTCGGTTTCTGTACCAATGAGGGCGGCGCCCGCTTCCAGCATCCAGGCAAAGGCTGGTAAACCGATGGTATGACCTGTTATGCGACGCAGCGTTTTCATAAAGTGGGCATTGGTCACTGCATTCGGCGAACCGGCGATGTATATACCCTCCATATCATTGTGTTCATAACACCATTCAACCATCCTGCACAGGTCTTCTATGTGTATCCAGCTATACATTTGCGTGCCATCGCCCTGGTAGCCACCCAGCCGGGCTTTTAACAGGTTGCAATAAGGTATCATTACCCCGCCCTGTCCGAGAGTGATGGCGGTGCGGAGCGCTATTTTCCGGGTGAAAGGCGTGCGTTGTTCAAAGAAGGCCTGTTCCCAGTGTTTGCACACCTGAACTGAAAAATCCGTGTCCAGTTCTTTATAGCGACTGCTATGCCGGCCTTCCCGAAACCGTGTTTTGATTTTTTTGTATTGATAGCGTAGCCGGTCGAAAAAGGAATAAGGCATATTGTCGGCTTTGGCGTCGCTGATAACACCTGTGAATTCATCATTGGGTTTGTCGGTCGTATGGCGGTAAATAGTGGCTGAAGAGGAATTGATCCAAAGCCGGGGCGGAACGGTACATTGACGTATCGCTTCTCCAAGCGCCCTGGTCGACAAAGTGCGGCTGTTGATGATCTGCTGTTTATTTCTTTCGGTATAACGGCAATTCACCGATTTGCCGGCCAGGTTGATCACAATGTCTGCACCGTCGATATCCTGCAACCAGTGCTTCTCAACATGCTCTCCATCCCATCGCCAATACGTGATGTTGTATCCATCGGCTGCTTTCACCAGGGGATGTTTATAATTGTTATTTTGACTGCTGACCGCCTGACGGCTCAGTATTATTACATGGTTGTCATTTCCGAAATACCGGGCCATTGCCTGGCCAATAAAACCGGTTCCACCGGCAATGACAATTTTTTTGTGTTTCATAACAGGGGAATTAAGGTGGAAAGCACATCGATTAGGAAAGGGTAGAAACAGGCGGGTAAATAAACAGATCACATCTGTCCGGTTAACGATCCGGCCATCCTAACGGCGTGTTCATAGTTTTCATATTTTCAGAAATAAATGAAATGTAAATGTATAATAAAAGCCGGCGAACCGGCGTTATTAAGTTTATAGTTCAAAGTTCATAGTTCTCAGTTAACACTTTCAGGTTCGAAGTGTAGGGCCCAGGTTTCTCACAGTTCTTAACTAAACTGCATATTTGATGTTTACAGCGTTACCGGAAGATCTTCATCAGGTTGCCCAGGAACCAGTTCTCATCAGCTTTGACCAGTCCATCGAGCATTTTATCGGCCTGTAAGCCAAAACGCCGGATGCTGCTAACGGTTTCGGTGAACTGTTTAATGTGTTTGTCTTTTTTATCGCCCTCTACATCTTCCAACTGGTCGAGCAGGCGTAACATAGGATCCAGCTCTCTTTTCTTGCGCTCTTTCACGATTTGCGTGGCTACCTTCCAGATATCTTTTTCGGCAGAAAAGAACTCTTTGCGTTCTCCGGGGATCAAAATGCGGAATACCAATCCCCAATCGACCAGGTCACGGATATTCATATTTACATTGCCACGGCTTATGTTCAGCTGTTCCATGATATCATCCTGGCTTAATGGATCGGGACTGATCATCAGCAAGGCATGAATTTGCGCCATGGTGCGGTTAATGCCCCAATGGGATCCAAATGCCCCCCAGGAGGCTATGAATTGGTGTTGCGCTTCTTCCAGTTTCATATTTTACCCTTCTTCCCAAAATTAAGCCCTATTTCTGAAGTTTCAAAAATTAATGAAATTAATTTTTAGCGGGGCGGACAATTTAATCGCTGGCCCAACCGGTTCTTCTTATGCTTGCTGCCCACTTTCGGACACCTGTATCTTTTATCGGTACGCTCATCGGCACTGTTTCCGGGCCTTATAACAAGGGCCAGGTAAGCACCGCCGTTTTGGGTTTTGTTTTTTGAGAACACCGTGGCCCAGTTATGAACACCCAGTAACAATGGTCCCAGTTTAACCGCTCCGCCGATCCACAATTTTTCTTTGGTATTGAAATGTACCGGCATATAAAAGCCCAGCCGCCTGGTTTCCCAGCGGGGTGTAACGGTTAACAGGTTCAATTCGGTAAGACGATGCTGGCTGCCGCTTAAAGAGGAAAGGTTCAACGAGGCATTCCCATTTATATACCAGGCGCCGGTAATAAAATGATCAACATTCAATACGAGCCGGGTCGGATTCACTACATGGAATTTACCGCCTGGTTGCTGTACCGTGCCCGCAACACCCTGCACACGCTCATTGAACTCATCGAAACTGCTAACGTCGGCGAATCGTACATCGATCACTGTATCTGTGATATTATCCTGGAAGCCGCTGAGAATACGGCTGTTGCGGCCATACCGGAACTGATTGAATCCGATGTCCAGTATTGACAGGCCGATCTTCCAGTCATAATCGTAATAAGTGTCTTCGTCAAAAACAGCTGATACCTGCCCGGGTTTGATGATGTATTCAGCGCCCAGGTCAAATGAAACGCCTGCCCTGGTATTTCTTAAAAAATCCTTCAGGTTCTGCCTGGTATTTTTTTCATCCTGCCAGGTATCATAATTATTGGAGTAGGCGTATTCAACAAATGCATCTTCGAGGGTATACGCAAACGAATTACCGTGGATGGTTTGCGCGGCTTTTCCGTTCAATACGTTAACGTAGGCGGCGGAGATACCGCGGCTGACTTTAGCGGTAATGCCGGCATTCAGGCGGGCGTCTGAACGGTCCCAGATCGTTTGTGCCCAGGTAACAAAGAACTCAGCCCAGCTGCTGTGAACCATATCGCCATACAGGGTGCGTGCATAATTGCCCAGATCGAAAAAGTCGCGGGTAGAACCCAATGTATCAATATAATTTACCCGACCCGTACTTGCGTGGGCATAACCGCGCAGGTTAACGCCAAAGCCAATCGCCTGCTTTCGGTTCAGGGCTATGCGGGCATTCAACAGGTTTACATTAAAATCAGTATAGGCATACCGCCTGAAATCACCCTCCTCGATGCTATATTCAGAATTGCGGGGATTGCTGAGGTAGGAATAATTGCGGATAATAACACTGTTGGTGGCATTTTTTTCCTGTATGGAAAATATATCGATATCCCACTTGTAAGGTGTATTTACAATGGAGGCCGGGTTATTACCAATACCCAGACTACCTGCATAGTTGCTACCCAGGATGGCATAATAATTCTGCGAATGACCATACGTGTAAACCAGGAGCAGTACTGTTACAGGCAATAGACGCGTGCACCATTTAAAAGGGTTTTCCATGTGTTTGCTGTATTAGGAACGCTACAAACTTTGGAAAGGGCTTTACCAGTTTTATGAGTACGTTGGATAAAATGGAGCTCCCGAAAAACGTTTGCAATAACCGTCCGACCTGCAGGCGACGGCCAAATTGTTTTTCCCATTGCTGGGTATACTGAATTTCCATTTCATAGCGATTAATTCTTCCCTGCAGGAACGAATCGATCTCTTCAAAGGCGAGTTTGCTGCTATGCAGGGCCATGCTCATCCCATTGCCACATAAAGGCGCAATAAGGCCGGCCGTATCGCCGATCATCAGGACGTGGTTTTCAATCTGTGTTTTTTTGTTGAAAGAGATCCGGGAAATGGTCAATGGCTCTTCATAGAGCATTTCAGCATTGGAAAATATCTTTTCCAGGAAAGGATTTTTCATAAGAATATCTCTTTCCATACTGCTAATATCATTCCTGCATTTGCGCAGGTTAGCGGCCGTTGTTAAGTAGCAGAGGCAATATTTGTTTTCCTCAATTTGGGAAATTCCACAATAGCCATTTTCAAAATTGTGGAGGGCGATCAGATCGGCGGGATGATGAATGCGGATGTGGTATTTTACGGCTATGTAATGGTTGAGTTTGTTGGGCTTTACTTTCGTGAACTGCCTTTTCCATTTAACATCCAGGTTGCCTCTTTTGCCATAAGCGCCGGCGACTACCATGGCTTCTGTATCGCCTTTGTTGGTAAATACCAGGAAGGCATTGTTCCGGTATACCACATTCATCACTTTGGTTTCTTCCATTACGGTAACTCCTTCCTGCCGGGCAATATTGGCCAGCAGGCTGTCAATAGTATAGCGACTGATACCAAAGCCACCCAGCGGCAGGGTAGTCTCAATGTAATTGCCATCGGGTGTGGTAATGAGCAGGCGGTTAATAATGGGCAATTGCATATCGCTGAGCGGCAGGCCAAGGTCCTGCAGAAAGTTCCAGCTTTCGAGGCTTATATATTCACCGCATACTTTATGGAAGGGATATTTTTCTCTTTCCAGCAATACGGTCTTATAACCTGCACGCGCGCTTTGAATGGCCAGCGCAAGTCCGGCCAGTCCTCCACCTACAATGGCAATATCATATTTGGGTTGAAGGATCAATATTGTAAATTCTTTATTCGCTTTTTCCCTAAGCGTTATTTTCTGGTCCTGTATTCCTGCATACGATCAGCCAGCGAAAGGCCCATTTCCATTCAATGGAGAAGTCGCTGATACCGGCGATATTAAAAAATTGCAACCATTCGTCTTTGGTGAATCCACGGGCTACAGATAACGGAGCATCATGTTTGACCAGGTAACTGTTCGAAAACAATGCAGTGAGCGCTTTGATGGAATAATAAGCCAGCTTGTGCCGGTGAAGATCATTTATAAAAAAGCCAAGCCGGGCATTGGCTTTCATCCATTGTAACTGCTTTACCATTTCGCGGTCAGAGAAGTGATGGCAGAACAGGGAAGAGAAAATAATATCCGGCTGCGATTCCAGTTGAACGGTCTTATAATCGGCATTGATCAATCGGGTGTTATCGAGCGATCGTTTGGCGGCAACATCGATGCAATGCGGGTTAATGTCGATGCCAATAAAGGCTGCCGGAATATTCTTTTTGTTACACCATTTTTGAATAGCCGCCAGGTTGTCGCCGCCGCCACAGCCTATTTCACAGATCGTGGTCCCCTTCGCAAAAGCGTTGGCGCGTGTAGCCGGGTCCTGAGCATCCATCAGGGCCTGCACACCGCTGAGTGTGATGGTATGACCGCCCAGCCAGGTATTGATAAAATTGAGCTCATGCATATTCCGTTGGATCTCTTCAAATGGAATATCCGGACGGTCGAGCAATTCGGGCTGGTATGATCGGTGGCGAAAATTCACGATTGTAATTTATGATTTTCTGATCGACCCGCGAAACAGGTACAACGTCTATAAGGACGCAGCATACCGGCTAATAACAAAATATTATGAATTTGTTGATGCCACAAAGGTTTCCATGGTGAGGCCCGGGCCGAAGGCTGCTCCGAAAATATGTTCCTTCCTGTTATGGTTTTGTAAGAGGGCAGGTGCCATTTTTTTCAGCACGAAAAGTATAGTAGGAGACGACATGTTGCCGTAATGCTGTAGTATGTCGTACGAAGCCTGCAGTTCATGGGATTGAAACGACAGCGTTTTGTGAACGGCTTCAAGAATTTTTCTACCGCCGGGATGTATACACCAGTGCGTAATGTCCTGTTGGGTTAAGCCGGTGCGGGCAAGTGCCCTGGTTGTGAAATGGTTGAAATCTTCTTCCAGCAGATCGGGAATATAACTGCTCAGGGTCATTAGAAAACCGCTGGAAGAGATTTCCCAGGCCATGTCTTTTTTGCCTTTCGGAATAACTTCCGAATAGAACCCATCGAGCCGGATACCTTTGGCCGGATGGCTGTCAGCCGTAACAACTGCTGCAGCGCTGCCATCGGCAAATAAAAGGCTCGATGCAATATTGTCGATCGTTGGCTCACGTTGAAAGTGTAATGTGCACAATTCCGTGCATACGATCAATACTTTTGCCTGTTGATCGGCCCTGCAAATGGCGTCGGCCGTTTTCAATGCATGTATGCCTGCATAACAGCCCATAAAATTGATGGAGGAACGCACGGTGTGCCGGGGCAGGTCGAGCAGTTCCATTACATGCAGGTCGAGGCCCGGTGCGCTCATGCCGGTACAACTGACAGTGATCAGGTGGGTAATATCTGCTTCGGCCAATTTACCGTCGAGACAATCACGAATGGCATTCACAGACAGCTGAGGGGCGTATTTGTGATACCAGATCATCCGTTGTTCCAGGGAAGGAAAAGGCTCCAGGTTTTCCGTATGCGGATAGAACTTCCATTCAGGAACGGGGCGGCTGTAATCGGGAATGACGGAATAACGGGTATCAATATGGCTTTGGTGATATAAAAAGCGCAGGCGGCGCCTGTCGGCTTCCGTAAAAGAGTAGATCAGCTGCATGAATTGCAGAATATCCTGTTGATTGTGCCGGAAAGATGGCACAGCAGTTCCGATGGCAATAATTTTACTCAAATCCCCTCCAGATTAATAAGGTAAGGAAAGCAAGATTGGTGCAGATAGACGCCAGTATATTCATGCGCATGGTATTGGAAAAATCGGCCCTTTTTTCATCTTTCCAAACCAAACCGGCCCAACTGAAAAAATATACGAGTATGGGCAACATCATAGTTGCTAATGCCAGGAACTTTTTCTGTTGGTCATGGCTAATGAACCACCAGGCCAGTATGCTCATGGCTATTGTATAGATCAATGCGGTGAAAACGAAAGTACCACGGTAACCCAGTAATGCGCTGATCGTAATAACGCCGTCTTTTCTGTCGGCCTCGTGCTGGTAGATCTGCGTGAGCGGATAAAATCCGCCGATGAGTAAACTGGCTGCTGCCATGCCGGCTGCTGGCACAGTCAGCGTTTTATCATTACTGCTTCCATGATATACCATAAAAAATGTTACGGCGCCCTGAAATATGATGACGGTCAGATAGCCGGCAACCGGATATTTTTTCAACCGGATGCCCCGGTAGCTGTATGCTCTTGATGCGGCTATATAAGCTGCTATGCAAATTGTAAACCAGTAGCTGATGAACAGGCTGAGGCCGATGGCCACCAGATCCATTATAACACTTATATAGAATAACTGCCGGGTAGGCGGCAGCGGAGATCTGATGCCGCCAATGCTGGTTTCATCGCGATCCATATAGGAATTATACCCGTTGCTGGAAGGATACACCAGCAAATGGAGGATGAAAAAGATCAGCAGGGCATGGCCTGGATGAATAACGGGTACCTGACTTACAGCGAATAAGTATACAGGTAACAGAAAGAAGGAAAAGTGAAACCGGAGCAGTTGTATGGTAGATGGTGCAAGCATAAAACAGTCCCGGCTACAGCCAGGACTGTTTAAAGATATGAATAAGATGGTTACATAAACCAGCTGGCCGTTACTCTTTCACGATAACCTGTGTTGCGGTATCGGCTATTTCCTTGTGGTTGTGCTCCTCTTTTTTTGAATGTCCCAGGTAAGAAGGCAGATCCATACCAGCCATGTTAAATATGTCTTTTAACGGGGGCACGGCTTTGTACATGCCCGATATAAAGTTAGCGGTGGAGTTTTTGTCTGAACCGTTCTGGCCGTTTTCCCACACCGTAACTTTATCGATCTTGATATTTTTGATAGCATCGGTTTGCATCCGCACCAGTTCGGGCAGTTTATCAGAGATGAGCAACAGAACCGCATCTTTCGGATTGTTACCGGCGGCCTTCACTATTCTATCAAGACCCTCGGCTTGTTTGGTCAGGATCTCATACATACCGCGGGCTTCCGCTTCCAGTTTGGCATAAATAGCATCGGCTTCACCCTTTGCTTTCTCCCTGATCTTTTCGGCTTCGGCCTGCGCTTCTATGATCGCTTTTTGTTTTTGTATTTCTGCCGTTACCACAATGTTGGCGTTTTGCGAAGCACGTTCTTTTTCGGCGCGCGCATCCTCGGCTTTTTGTTCTGCGAGGTAAGCTTCTTCCAACGCTTTAGCGGCCTGTACCTTTTCGGCGGCAATAGCGCGTTTCAGGGCTTCCGCTTCACGTTCGCGGCGGGAAGCTTCTGAATCGGCGATCTGGATCCTGGCAAGGTTTTCTCCCTGTACCGCAATAGAGTTTGCTTCTGCCGATTTAATACGGGTATCCCTTTCCGCTTCTACTTTACCGATCTGTTCATCTCTTTTGGCTGCTGCGATCAATATCTCTTTGTCTTTTTCAGCAACGGCGATCTTTGAGTCGCGGTCACGCTGCGTTTCGGCAATCTGTACGTCGCGCTCTTTCTGGGTTTGCTTCAGGCTGATATCGCGCTCTCTTTCTGCAATGGCTTTACCAATTTCACCCACTTTATCCTGTTCTGCCACGCTTTTCTTTGCTTCGTTGATCGCTTTCGCAGAAGCTTCCTTGCCCAGCGCTTCAATGTAACCGCTTTCATCTTTGATGTCGGTTACGTTCACGTTGATCATTTTCAAACCGATCTTGTTCAGCTCAGCCTCCTCGTTAGAAGCAATGTTGGCAAGGAATTTATCGCGGTTGCTGTTGATCTCTTCAATATCCATCATGGCTACTACCAGCCGCATCTGGCCCAGGATGATATCTTTCGCCAGGTCATGTATTT
Source organism: Longitalea luteola (assembly GCF_017356035.1). Classification (GTDB taxonomy): domain Bacteria; phylum Bacteroidota; class Bacteroidia; order Chitinophagales; family Chitinophagaceae; genus Niastella; species Niastella luteola. Next base: position 369,734 of record NZ_JAFIQX010000003.1, read on the forward strand.
GACCCTGCTGCAAACCCAGCAGGCGTTCAGCGGCGTTTTGCATAACACCCTGTTCGGTTGAAATACCAACGGTGAACCGGGAAGGTACATCAACGCGGATGTTTTGCTTGCTCAACGCATTGGTGAGGTTTACTTCGATAGAAATAGGCGTAAGGTCAAGGAATGAGTAGTCCTGGATGATGGGCCAGATGAACGCGGCGCCACCGTGAATACATTTGGCGCTCAGGTTGCCTTCTGAACCATCTTTTGACCGGCCTACTTTACCATATACAACGAGCACCCGGTCGCTGGGGCATCGTTTGTATCGTCTGAACATAGAAATGATAAGGATGAACAGGAACAATACACTTCCTGCCACCGCAATGAGGATGTAATCCATGCGTTAAAAAATTAAGGGGTTGATATGTTGGTTTATTCTAAAAAAGACTATTGTCTGCAATAGTTACCAGTAAGATGCGGTCGTTGATTATATTTTTTACCCTGATGAGTTTGCCGGTGGCAATTTCTATTTCATCATCAGTCATGGCGGGTAATTCATGCAGGGTTCCCTGTACTTTAATATGTACTTTGCCGGTACCGCCGCGTTTGGCCGGAATAAACAGGTAGGTCGTTCCGGTTTTGTTGATCGCATGCTGAATTTGCATGGCCCCATTGTGACGGAGCCGGCTCATGTTCTTTAAGATGAGCATCATCATTACTACTATGATGGTGCCCGCAGCCAGGCCCAACAGGATCGTTGCCAGCTTGCTCATGCCGCTGTAATGAGTGGCAATACCCACCCAGCCGAACATCGTGAAAAAGGCGATCATATTCTTGACGGTAAAGAACTGGTAGTCGATACCATCATCGTGGTCAATGGCTGTGTCTGCATCGCCGCCCGTATGGCCGGCGTCGCCGCCGGAAAGCGACAATACGCTTTGCAGCAGGTAGAGCGAAGAAAACACAATGGCAATGCCCCAAAGGATCTTTTCAAAGTTCTCGAGGTGCTGCCACCAGTCAGTTATACTTAGTAACATAGTGATTTAGGGTTTTATAATACGCTGAACGCGGAACGCTGAACGCTGAACGCTGAACGCCAAACGCTGAACGCGAAACGCTGAACGCCAAACGCTGAACGCGGAACGCTGAACGCGGAACGCGGAACGCTGAACGCTATAGTCCGAAATTTGAACCTGCTGACTGCGGGCGACGGTTCGCTGATGCAGATACCGGCGTTAGGCATTCGGCGTTAAGCATTTTTTATATTGGTAGCGCAAATGATTCAAACATTACAGGCGCACCCTTAATATTTGTGATTTAGAGATTGCGGCACCAGGCTGCCGGCCTTACTTCGCCTAGGCTTCGCGAAGGCGCACCAGGCAGGTTTTGAAATTTATTTTAATGTCAGCGTTGCGGTAAATCCCGAAATCCCCAAATCGTAATTTAATGTGCTTGCTGTTTTATGCTGGTAGTTACTGCTCATTTATATCCTAATTTGGTGGCCATGAAAAGGTTGTTTATCATTTCAATATTATTGCTGGGATATTTTGCCGTTCCCGCACAAATAAGATCCTTCCGTTTTATTCATATCAGTGATACGCATATCGGTTCGCCCAATGGCTCGGCTGAGGAAGACCTGCGCCGTACGGTGCGCGATATTAATGAGCAGCCGGATGTGGCGTTCGTGATCATCACCGGCGATATTACCGAACTGGGTACCGATGCGCAGCTGATGGTGGCCAAACAGATCCTGGACAGTTTAAAAGTGAAATATTATATCATCCCGGGTAATCACGATACGGGGTGGAGCGAAAGCGGAGGCGACCATTATACCAGCACCTTTGGTTACGATAAATTCCAATTTGATCATAATGGTATTCGCTTTATCGGATGCGCTTCAGGTCCCTATGTAAGAATGAGCGATGGACATATTCCCCGCAGCGCGATTGTGTGGCTGGATAGCCTGCTGGCTAAAACACCGAGGGACCAGCCTATCATTTTCTGTAATCATTATCCCATCGATAATGGTCTCGACAACTGGTACGAGATCACCGACCGCCTGAAACACTACAATACAAAACTTATTATTTGCGGTCATGGTCATAATAACCATGCGCTGAATTTTGAAGGTATTCCCGGAGTAATGGGTCGTTCAAACCTGCGCGCCAAAGCGCCGGTTGGCGGTTATAATTTTGTTGATGTGTATAATGATTCCGTAGTTTATACCGAACGCACGCCGGGTGTGGAAACCCTGCCTTCCTGGACAAAGGTCAGCTTCAAAAAAATGGATACTTCACAACATTTTGAGCGGCCTTCCTATGCCATCAATGCACAATACCCTCAGGTAAAACCGAAATGGACATTTGCCGACGATGCTAACGTGATCTCAACCCCGGCTGTCGCCAACAAGCTTGTTGTTTTCGGCAATCAGAATGGCTTGGTAAGGGCGTTGTCGCTGAAAGACGGAAAAAAGAAATGGAGTTATAATACGAACGGTGCTATTTTTTCATCGCCTGCTGTTAAGGCCGGGAAGGTAGTGCTGGGCTCAGGTGATGGGCATGTGTACTGTTTGAACCTGGCGTCGGGAAAATTGATCTGGAAGGTGAAGACGGATGCTTCTGTGCTCGGTTCGCCCGTGATCGCGGGAGATACTGTTTTTATTGGTGGCAGCGATCATAGTTTCAGGGCATTAAATCTGAAGAACGGCACTGCTTTCTGGACGTTCAACGGCTTGCAGGGACCTGTTGTAAGCACGCCATTGCTTTATGGCAATTCAGTGATCTTTGGCGCCTGGGATAAACATTTATATGCAGTGAATAGAACGAACGGACAACTGTCCTGGCAATGGAACCCTGGTTTTTCAGTGATCAATTTCTCACCCGCTGCCTGTATTCCGGTGGCGCATGACAGTGTGGTGTATGTGGTTTGTCCGAACCGAACCATATATGCCATTGATGCGGTAACAGGAAATACCTTGTGGAAGAATAGTGAGACGCGCGTGCGCGAGTCGATCGGGATCTCGGCAGACGGAAAATACGTATATGGAAAAACCATGCAGGATACCATAGTGGCATATGCTACGAGCCGTACAGCGCAGCGGCCTGCCTGGGTGATGAATGCAGGATTTGGTTATGAGCACGTACCATCGATGCTGATTGAAAAAGACGGACAGGTATTTTTTGGTACGCGCAATGGAGTGGTGTATGCGATTGATCCTGCCACGCAAAAAACGAACTGGGCTTATAAGATCGATAACTCCATGGTGAACACCGTGCGGGTGCTGAATAAGAAGCAATTGATCGCTTCTACGATGGATGGAAAGGTTGTGTTGATTGCCCATTGACCATTATAAAGCATCAGCAACCAGCTTCAGCGCAACGATATATTCCTTTACGTAGTCGCGCCCCTGATCAGGATAGCCTTTTATATTGTCGAAGGCCTGGTTCAGCATGACATGTGCTTTTTTGGCGTCCTGGTTGTCGTAAAAAACTTTTGTCCAGTCATCGTCTTCTTTATACCGTTTAACGCCAATACCGCCGCTATAGAACTTGATAGGAGCCAGGATCTTGGTTATATTGAAGTATGGTACTTCGTTGCCGGAAATGTTGGCGAAATACGCGGAGTAGTAGTAAAGGACCTGTTTCAACCGTAATTTGATGGCCTCATCGCTTTCGGATTGTTGAGGTCTTTCACGCCATTTATTCAGGGCGGGGTCGAACAGGTCGGGAATGGTATCATTCACCCGTAGCTTTACCAGGTAGTAATCAACATACATGGTGTCTTCTTTTATATCGATCACATTTTCCAACTCCAGGCTGTCGTGCCAGTAACGTTTTACAGCGAACAGCGATTTGTTCTTTTGTATAAGGTATTTATACTGCATGAGCAGTTCGCTTTTATCGTTAAACTGCCAGTTGCCGGTTATTTTTTCCACTTTCCCCTCATCAATGGTTACCACGCCGCTGGGCTGAAAGCGAAAGGCCGCCATTTCCAGGTTATCATATAAAGGGGCCATTACTGAATCTTTATAATCATGGAATGCATCGCTGTTCCCTGACAGGATCTTTGCGTTTTGAATAACCCTTATCATCATCCAGTTACCTATGAGGGAATCTTTAGTGAAAGGCAGTCCGGTTTCGGCATTATCTCCATTACAGGCAGAGAGAAGGATTACGGCAAACAGGAAGAGAAATACAGGTTTCATCGGGTTGTTGGGTGTTGAGTGGCGATAAAAATAGCTAAAATGCAGTAAAACCGAAGTGCTAATGTGCTGATTTGCTAATCCCGCAAAGCGGGACAGGTTGTGCCAATGGGACCATCTGCCGTCTGCCGTTTGCCGACCGCCAAACAAAAAGGCCCCACAAACATGTGAGACCTTTTTTATATCTGGATGTTACAATGCAATTACACCAGCATGCGCAAGGGCTCTTCGAGTAAACCTTGCAGCGTTTGCAGGAAGGCTGCACCCGTAGCGCCGTCTACTACGCGGTGGTCGCAGGTTAAGGTAACTTTCATGATGTTACCCACTTTAATCTGACCATCTTTTACGATGGGAACCTGGTTAATGGCGCCTACGGCCAGGATACAGGAATCTGGTTGGTTAATGATGGCTGTGAATTCTTCAATGCCAAACATACCCAGATTACTGATAGTGAAAGTGCTGCCTTCCCAATCAGCGGGTTGCAGTTTTTTATCTTTCGCTTTTTTCGCGTAATCTTTTACCTCGGTAGCGATCTGTGATAATGATTTCTGATCGGCAAAACGTACCACAGGAACCAGTAAGCCTTCAGGAACAGCTACAGCCACACCGATATTCACATGATGGTTCATGCGGATATGATCACCTCTCCAGCTGCTATTTACCCATGGGTGTTGTTTAAGGGCAATGGCGCAGGCTTTTAACACCATGTCATTGAAAGAGATCTTAACCGGAGAAATATCGTTCAGTTTTGCCCTGCTTTCTACTGCCTTATCCATGTTGATCTCCATGGTGAGGTAGAATTCAGGAGCAGTGAATTTGCTTTCAGACAAACGTTTGGCAATTACCTTACGCATTTGCGACACAGGGATCTCTTCAAAACTTTCCTGACCGGCAATAGCGGGAGCCTTGCCCGGTTGGGGAGCAGCTGTAGTAGCTGCCTGTCCGCCTGCAGCAGGAACGTAATTGTCAATATCTCTTTTAATGATACGGCCACCGTCGCCTGAACCGGCTACTTTGGAAATATCAATACCTTTTTCAGAAGCCAGTTTTTTGGCCAGGGGAGAAGCAATTACGCGGCCATTTTCTGAAGTAGCGGCGGGAGCAGCTGTTTGCGTAGATGCGCTGGCAGTTTGTGTAGCCTGAGGAGCAGCTTCAGGTTGACTTTTGGCAGCGCCTCCGCTCGTTACGCCCCCTTTCGCGGCAGCTACGATCTTTTCAACATCTACTTTCTTCTCATCGCCAATGATGCACAGCAGGGCGTTTACAGGAACCTTGTCGCCTTTTTGTGCACCGATATATAATAATTTTCCTTCTTTATAGCTTTCCAGCTCCATGGTCGCCTTATCGGTTTCCACGTCGGCCAGCAGATCACCTTTTTTCACGTTGTCGCCAACTTTTTTATGCCAGGCGGCAATTACGCCTTCTGTCATGGTATCGCTCAGGCGGGGCATCAGGATCACTTCCTGCATGTTGGCCAGATCGAGTGATTCACCGGCAGGTTTGGCTTCGGCTTTGGCGGCTGGTTGGGCAGGTTCTTCCGATTTTGCGGGAGCGGCTGAAGCAGCGGCTTTCTGACCACCACCACCGAGCAGCGAGCTGATATCTTCGCCGGCGTTACCAATAATGGCCAGCAGATCATTTACCTGTAGTTTTCCCCCTTTTTCAGTACCAATATGAAGCAGGGTGCCATCTTTATAACTTTCCAGTTCCATGGTGGCCTTATCGGTTTCCACCTCAGCCAGTAAGTCGCCTTTCTTTACTTTGTCGCCTACCTTTTTATGCCAGGCCGCTATCACGCCTTCTGTCATGGTATCGCTCAGGCGGGGCATTAAGATCACTTCAGCCATAAATATTTCTTATTTGATATTTCTGATTTTTCTATTTGAGTGGTCGAAATTACAGCAAAATGAGCAATTGGAAAAACCGGTTGCCAGTTACCGGTCACCTGTCACCAGAAACGTGCTGTCAGAGTAGATCTTAAGTTTAAGGTTATTATTCCGGTCGCGTTCCAGGCTGCAGGTTACAGGGCTTTGAATGATGGGATCCCGACATAAATTGCAGCATTCCGGTATTGATACCATGCGATTTGTAACATGTATCCTGTAACTGATAGTTTTGAAACCGGTCCCTGACAACTGTTAATCAAATCCGAGTTTCAATTTACTTCTCAGTTCATTTACCAGCGGATATTGCTCCACCAGCTTCTGGTATTGCTCTTTTGCCGACAGCGGGCGTTCTGTAGGCTCCTGTATTACCGGGTTGTCGGTAACAACAATGCTGAATAACAACGTGCGGTTATTGAACTGCTGTTGCATGTACTCCGACAGTTCGCGCCGTTCGCCCTCAATGAATTTTTGCTCCAGGTTGTTGTTCGTAACGATCTCAAAAGCGTTTTCGTTCACTATAATCAACTGCGCCAGGTCGAACGACTGCGCAGCCGGGTTCTTGTTGTCTTTTAATTTCTGCGAGAAATTGGCCCAGTGTTCCCGCAGTTTATCATAGCTGAGGGGAATGACCGGGTTCGCGCTGCCGGCCTGTTTATTGGCAAACTTCTGCCTGATGGATTCCAAGGTGCCTAGTTTGGCTGCCGCCCCCTGTGCTGTCCCCGTTGACCGGGTATTTCGTGGCTGAGTGCCTGTAGAGGAGGTGTTTTGTGGTTGAGCCGGCTGCATGCTTTGCATGTAGTTCATTTCCTCCTCATCCGGACTGATATAATCAACCGAAGGTTCTTCTATGATCAGTCTTGCTTCGTCTGAGGGCTGGCGATAAGCCGGCGTTGTTGTTTTCTGCTGCGCCTGCGCCACGTTTGAGGAGGTAGCGGCTTCCGGCTTCTGACCTCCGGCTTCCGGCTTCCGGCTTCTGTCCTCTACCATGCCCAGCTTGCGGAAAGCCAGCGATTGGGCATTCTCAACTACTTTTTTTTTACCAATGCCATCGCTGGTAGCAGCCAGCTCAAGGGCCTGCTGCAGGTAGGTTAATTTTATAATGGCCAGTTCGGTATGCAGTCTTTTGTTGCGGGCGCCTTTGAAATTGATCTCCGCCTCGTTCAAAATATTCAGGGCGCTGATAAGATACGCTACCGGCGTTTTTTGCGCTGTAGCAATGTATTTATCCCTGAAACTTTCTACCACTTCCAGTAATCCGGCTGCTTTTTCATCTTTACATACCAGCAGGTTCCGGATGAATTCTGAAAATCCGTTTAACACCAGGTCGCCTTCAAAACCTTTGCGGTCGATGTCATCATATAATAACATCGCTCCGGCCAGGTCCTGCTGCTGCATGCAGTCTATCATTTTAAAATAGTAGTCTGCATCCAGGATGTTCAAATGTTCCAGGGTGTTCTGGTAGGTAACGGTGCCGCTGGTAAAGCTTACTATTTTATCGAGAATACTGAGCGCATCGCGCATACAGCCCTCACTCTTGCGGGCAATTACCTGCAACGCCGGTTTCTCGGCATTGATCTCTTCTTTTGAACAAATGTGCTGCAGGTGTTCTACCGTATCATTGCTGGTGATGCGCTTGAAATCGAAGATCTGGCATCGACTGAGGATGGTTGGTAGGATCTTATGCTTTTCGGTAGTAGCCAGAATAAAGATGGCATAGGAAGGCGGCTCTTCCAGTGTTTTCAAAAAAGCATTGAAAGCTGAGGAACTGAGCATGTGCACCTCGTCTATGATATATACTTTATATTTTCCAGCCTGGGGAGCAAAGCGCACCTGCTCAACCAGGGAGCGGATATCATCTACGGAGTTGTTACTCGCAGCATCCAGCTCATGTATGTTTAGCGAAGTGCCTTCATTAAAAGCCACACATGATGAACATTCATTACAGGCCTCACCTTCCGGTGTAGGCTTTTCGCAATTGATGGTTTTAGCCAGAATACGGGCACAGGTCGTTTTACCCACACCGCGTGGACCGCAAAACAGGAAGGCATGCGCCAACTGGCGGTTTTTTATGGCATTCTGCAGGGTGGTGGTAATATGAGCTTGTCCTACAACCGTATCAAAGGTTTGCGGACGATATTTCCGGGCTGAAACAATGAATTTATCCATGGTATGTCGCAAAAGTAAGGAATATGACAATCCCGGCAATGTAGGGACAAGTAATGCAAACAGGCAAATTGGAGAATGTGATAATAGATTGATTATATATTATTTGTCTGTCAAGAACAGCGTCTGGAATGTGGCTGGAAATGGTCTTTTTTGACAATTGCTTTATTGCCATTCACACCGACTTACTGCTGATCAGGGAAATTTTGGAAAAAAATGCCTTGGAAAATTTGACAACTTAACAGTGTTAAGTATATTTGTGTCGTTAATTAACGATTATGGGCATTGCGGAAAGAAAAGAAAAACAAAAGCAGGACCTCAGAAAGGCTATACTTGATGCTTCTATGAAGCTGTTCGTTGAACAGGGCTATGAGAATGTTTCCATCCGCAAGATCGCTGATCTGATAGAATACAGTCCCACTACGGTTTACCTGTATTTTAAAGACAAGAATGAGATCCTTTTCAACCTGCATGAGATAGGTTTTCAGAAAATGGCTGAATATACAGCCGACGTATTTACAATAAAAAATCCGCTCGTTCGTCTGCACAAGATGGGCGAATACTATTTGAAGTTCGGCCTGGAGAATCCGGAGTTCTACGACCTGATGTTCATTTTACAGGCCCCTATGGAAGCCTTGCAAACATTCGATAACTGTGAATGGAAAAGCGGGGACCAGGCGTTGGGCAAACTGAAGGAAACCATCCAGGAGTGCATGGATAAAAACCTGGTAGAGAAGGGCGACGTGGGTGCCATTGCCATGGCTATCTGGGGTATGGTACACGGTATGGTGTCATTGGCGATTCGCAACCGGTTCGATAAACTGGTACAACGTGAACAAATGGTGCCTATGATGAACAAAGGACTGACCTGGTTATTAAATGTGCTTGATGCATCTGGCAATAAAACCTGAGCGGTTTTTTTTTGCCGCCATACTTAACACTGTTAATAATATTTACATCATAATATAAAACAGATGACTTATGAAAAGAAGTCTATCGGTCCCGATTGTTATCGGGGTTGCAGGGAGTCTTTTTGCCCCTTCCGCCGCTGCGCAAACTGTACTTGACGAATACATTAAAAAAGGGTTGGAAGGGAACGTGGCCCTGCATCAGAAAACGTTTGACCGGCAAAGGGCGGAGCTTGATCTGAAGCGTGCAAAAGCGTTGTTCTATCCACAAGCCAGTCTGAATTCACAATATACCCTGGCCACCGGTGGCCGTACGCAGGATATTCCCATCGGCGATCTCCTGAATAATGTTTATTCTACCCTTAATCAGCTTACGGGGCAGAATAAATTCCCGCAGGTTGACAACCAGTCCATCGCTTTTCTGCCAAACGACTTTCACGACACCCGGCTAGAGGTGGTTATGCCGATCGTAAATACTGATATCTATTATAACAGGGCCATTAAACAGGAAATGATCCGGAATCAGCAGGCTGATATTGATATCTATAAGCGGGAGCTGGTGAAAAATATCAAGGAAGCGTACTATCAATACCTGCAGGCCGGCAAGGCGGTTGACATTTACACTAATGCGCTGGCGCTAGCCAGTGAGAACCTGCGCGTAAGCGAGAAGCTGATGCAGAATGCCATGGCCACCAAAGAATCGGTGTTGAGGGCAAGAGCGCAGGTGAGCCAGGTAAAAGCATCGCTGATAGCCGCTACCAACCAGCAATTAAATGCTGCTGCATATTTCAACTGTCTACTGAATGAATCATTGGACGCACCTGTGATTGCTGATACAACGCTGTTCAACCGCGTGAATACGACCGCGAATGCATCGGTGGACAATCCTGTGCAGCGTGAAGAGCTCACCAAATTGCAAAGCGCCCGGCGGGTAGTGGGTACCAGCCTTAAAATGAACCGCCATTATCTGGTGCCCAAGCTCAGCGCTTTTTATAATATCGGGTTCCAGGGATTTGGCTTTCACCTTAATAGCGATCAGTTCTACCAGTTAGGCGGTTTGCAGTTCAAATGGGACCTGTTCAAAGCAAATGATAATAAATACAGGATCCGTCAGTCGGAGCTTGACCTGGAGCAGCTTAATACGCAATACAAAGAGGTAGAGCAGCAACTCAGCCTGCAGGTGCGCACTTCCCTGAACAACTATCGCTCGGCCATACAAATGCTGGCAGCACGTACCGATGAAGTGCAAAGCGCTACGGAAACCTATCGCTTTGCCGAAAGGCGGTTCCGGGAGGGGCAGGCGCTTCAATTGGAGCTGATCGACGCACGCACGCAGCTAACGAATGCCCAGCTGAATTATTCATTGGCGCAACTCGCTGTATTAACGCGGTCGGCGGAATTGGAAAGAGCTACCGCCGCCTACAAGTTTTAGATTTCTGATTTTGGGATTTACGATTTCGAGATTTACCGCACGTTTCGAATAAGAAGAATCTCAAAATCCCGAAATCGGAGATCAGAAATGTCACCCCAGTGTTTGAACGGCAGAAGGTTTTGAGATTGAGGAATCACGCAAATGATCGCGAGGGTTAAATCCAAAGAAATCTCAAAATCTCAAAATCTCAAAATCTCGAAATCTCGAAATCCCGAAATCCCGAAATCAGAAATCAGAAATCAGAAATGTCACCCCAGTGTTTGAACGGCAGAAGGTTTTGAGATTGAGGAATCACGCAAATGATCGCGAGGGTTAAATCCAAAGAAATCTCGAAATCTCAAAATCTCGAAATCCCGAAATCCCGAAATCCCGAAATCAGAAATCCTTTTGACATCAATAAAATCTTCCAAGATGAAACGCATATTTCTATTGATCCCCATAGCAGCGATTGTCTTATCAGCCTGCAATGGCGGTTCAGAGGCAGCCAGCATCACCGATGAAGCCATTGCCGTAAAGCTACAGCCGGTTACTACAACCCGTTATGCGCCGGTATTGAAATATTCAGGCGCTATGGCCTCTACTGCGGAGGCCAGGTTATCGTTCAAGATAGGCGGCATTATTTCAAAAATATATGTAAAGGAGGGCGATCATGTAGTAAAAGGACAGCTGCTGGCAACACTCGATCTTACAGAGATCAATGCCCAGGTGCAACAGGCTGCGCAGGGCGTTGAAAAAGTACAACGCGATGTGAACCGCGTAAAGAACCTGTACAGCGATACGGTAGCCACGCTGGAGCAGCTGCAGAATGCCAACACGCAGTTACAGGTAGCAGAAGAAAATTTGCGCATTGCCCGCTTCAATCAACAATATGCGCAGATACGCGCTACCGAAAGCGGCATTATTCTCAAAAAAATGATGAATGAAGGAGAACTGGCCAATCCCGGATCACCGGTGTTCGAGTTCAATGGCACAGCCGGTAATGACTGGGTGATCCGTTTTGGCGTTTCTGATAAAGATTGGGCGGTATTGAAAAAAGGTGATAAAGCTTCTGTAGAAATAGACGCTTATCCCAACAGAACTTTTACCGGTATTGTCACCGAAATAGCCCAGGGCGCCGACATCGCCAGCGGTACTTATGAAATTGAAGTGAAAGTATTGCCGGGCGGGGCCCGCTTTGCCGCCGGTTTATTTGCAACCGTGCGCCTGCAGCCTGCCGCTGAACAAACGGTAACCCTGGTGCCGGTAGAAGCCATTGCTGAGGCCAATAACAAAACAGGGTATGTATATACGGTAAATGCGGATGGTAAGTCCGTCACCAAAAACCTGGTGACCATTGCATTCCTTGAAAACAATAAAGCGGCGATCGTAAGCGGGCTCGACAGTGCAAAGGAAGTGATCACGGAGGGAGTAGGATATCTTACCGATAAGTCATTGGTTAAAGTCATATCCCGGCCCTGAAAAAAGGCTGCCGGTTACCGGGTACCAGTTGCCGGTTACCGGAATGCTCATAATAAGGACGTTTGCGTTCAGGTTCCGAGTTCAGCGCCTGCCTGCCGGCAGGCAGGTTAAGCGTTCCGCGTTCAACGTTCATTAAGCGGTTTTCAAAAATTCAAATCAGGCTGTTATGAAAATAACTGATTTCTCCGTAAAAAATTATCAGTTCACACTCATCGTGTTTGTGATGCTGATCGCTATAGGCATTAATTCGTTGCTCAACATGCCGCGGGGCGAAGATCCCGATTTTGCAGCGCCACAGTTCAGCGTAGTGGTGGTTTATCCCGGTACCAGTCCGAAAGATATGGAAGAGCTGGTCGTTGATCCGGTAGAAAAAAGAATGAATGAGCTGGATGATATCAAACGTGTCATCAGTCGTATAGACGATGGACTGGCAGTGATCCAGGTGGAGTTCAAATACGAAATGGATCCTGATAAAAAATACCAGGATGTGGTTCGTGAAATGGATGCTCTTCGTAATGAATTGCCAAAGGATATCCTGGACATTGATATCTTAAAATTCAATCCCTCCGACGTAAACATTTTACAAATAGCACTGCTCAGTGAAACCGCGCCCTATAAAGACCTGGAAGAATGGAGCAGGAAATTGAAGGAGCGGCTCGAGAAAATTAAAACATTAAAGAACGTCGATAACTGGGCCTACCCTCAGCAACAGGTACGGGTATCACTGCAGTTGGAAAAGCTCGCGCAGTATAATGTTCCGCTGAATAAAGTATTGGGTGCTATTCAGAGCGAAAATGTGAATATCCCCGGCGGCAGTATTGAAATGGGGGAGAAGAAATTCAACATTAAAACCAGTGGGGATTATAAAAGTATTGAAGAGATCAGGAACACCATCGTAAGCAATGTGAATGGAAAGCTGGTGTATGTGAAAGATATTGCGCAGGTAGATTTTAATTATGAAGAGCAAACGTATATCGCCCGGTTAAATGGCAAACGTGGTGTGTTTGTAACGGCGAGCCGTAAAATGGGCACCAACATCTTTGCTGTTGAAAAAGAAATAAAGCCCATCCTGGAACAGTTCCGGAAAGAGCTTCCGAAAAACATTACCTACGAACAAAGTTTCGATAATGCAGAAAGCGTTCGTACGCGGCTGGGCGGCTTTACCCGGGATTTTGCCATTGCCATTTTCCTCGTGTTGCTCACCTTGTTGCCATTGGGCCTGCGGGCATCGATCGTAGTAATGATCTCTATACCGCTGTCGCTGGCTATCGGACTTTTCCTGCTCGATATGTTTGGTATCACCATTAACCAGTTGAGCATTGTAGGTATGGTAGTAGCTTTGGGTTTGCTGGTAGATGATAGTATTGTGGTGGTGGAAAATATAGAACGCTATTTGCGCATGGGCTATAGCCGGCGGGATGCGGCCATGTTGGCCACCAAACAGATCGGGCTGGCTGTGATCGGATGTACGATTACCCTCATATTCGCCTTTTTGCCGCTGATGTTCCTGCCTGAAGGCGCCGGCGATTTCATTCGCAGTTTACCGGCGGCGGTCGTTACTACTGTACTGGCATCCTTGTTTGTTTCGCTTACGATCGTGCCGTTCCTTTCGAGCCGCATATTAAGCAATCATGAAAATCCGGATGGTAATATTTTCCTGCGCGGATTAAAAAAATTCATTGGCGGTTCCTATCGCCGTTTATTGAACAGCGCCATTAACCGTCCGGTAACCACACTGTTGGTAGCACTGGCCATATTCGTAGGATCGCTGGCATTGGTACCGGTGGTTGGCTTCAGTGTTTTCCCGCCATCTGAAAAACCCATGTTCCTGATCAATATTGAAACGCCTTTAGGAACCAGTTTGCAGGCCACCAACCAGGTAGCGCGTTATGTAGAAAAAGAGATCAGCAATATTCCCGATCTGAAGAACTATGCTACCAATGTGGGCCGGGGCAATCCACGCATATATTACAATGTGGTACCGCAAAATGAAGTAAGTAACTATGCCCAGTTATTTGTACAGTTGAAAGAAACGCCACCGGCAGAAAAAAGGAAACTGATAGATGAGTTGCGGGTTAGATTTAAAAATTATCCCAATGCAAAAATAGAAGTTAAGGACTTTGAACAGGGACCACCGGTAGAAGCGCCCATTGCCATCCGGCTGTTTAGTGAAGACCTGGATACCTTACGCAGCCTGGCCTTTAAAGTAGAAGCACTGTTGAAGAAAACACCTGGTACAATTTATGTGAACAATGAGCTCACCACACTGAAGACCGATCTGCGCGTTAAGGTAAATAAAGAAAAGGCCGGCCTGCTGGGCGTGCCGGTGAATGAGATCGACCGGACTATTCGTATGGCGGTTGCCGGACTGAACATTGGCACATTCAGAAAAGAAAATGGCGACGAATACAATATTACGGTTACCCTGCCGCGTAAAGAGCGGCCTACTTTTGACGCGTTCAGCAAGGTGTACGTGAACAGTGTTACGGGCGCTTCTATTCCCCTGAACCAACTGGCCGATATCCGTTTTGAAACATCGCCGGTTACTATTAAACATTACAATAAAGACCGGTATACAGTGACCACCGCTTTTGTGCAAAGCGGCTTTAATACCGGTAAATTGACCGAGGGCATATTGAAGCAACTGGATACTATGCATTTTCCACCCAATTCGCATTATGTGGCAGCCGGTGAAGTAGAGGCCAGTCAGGAAAGTTTTGGCGGACTGGGCACTATCGTACTTATTACCATCTTCGGTATTTTGGGTACGCTAATCCTGGAGTTCAAAACTTTTCGTGGAACACTCATTGTGCTTTCAGTAATTCCGCTGGGCATTATCGGCGCCGTGCTCATGTTGCTGGCTACCGGCAATACCTTCTCTTTTGTTGCTGTCATTGGGTTAATAGCTTTGATCGGAATTGAAGTAAAAAACTCAATTTTACTGGTTGATTATACCGATCAGCTTCGCAAACAGGGAATGAGTCTCGACAAAGCCATCCAGGAGGCGGGTGAAACGCGATTTGTGCCCATCATTTTAACCACATTGACAGCTATCGGTGGATTGCTGCCGCTGGTGCTTGAAAACAATCCGTTGTATTCTCCACTTGCTTTGGTGATCATCGGCGGCCTGATCAGTTCTACTTTACTGACCAGGATCGTTACGCCGGTGCTCTATAAATTACTGGCCCCGAAGATAAGTGAGTAATTGTCGGAAATTTGAAGTCGGAGGTCGGAAGTCAGAGGTCGGAGGTCGGAAGTCGGAGGTCAGAGGTCGGAAGGAGGCGCAAGGAAGGTAATTAGATTTAGTTTTGGCGAGCTATTCACGATTGACGATTGTCGATTGACGATTCAAATCATTTAATAATAAACGAGATCCACTTAATCCAGAACAACATTTATTTATAGAACCATTTTATTTATGAACATCCATACCATCTTTGGCGCCGGCGGCGCTGTGGCCGATCAGTTAGTTCCTATATTATTAAGTAATAAAGAAAGCGTGCGATTGGTATCAAGGACTGCGAAAGCGATCCCTGGTGTTGCAACCGTTGCAGCAGATGCTACCAACTACCAGCAGACGCTGAATGCTATAAAAGGTTCATCCATCGTGTACCTGTTGATAGGGCTGCCCTACGATAGCCGCATCTGGGCGGCACAATGGCCGGTGATCATGACCAATGTCATCAATGCCTGCAAGGAAACCGGGGCCAGGCTTATTTTCTTCGATAACGTGTACATGTACGGGAAAGTGAACGGCTGGATGACGGAAGCAACGCCTTTCAACCCCTGCAGTAAAAAAGGTGAAATAAGGGCCGCCATTGCCAATCAACTGCTGCAGGAAACCAGGGCAGGCAACCTGCAGGCAATGATTGCCCGGAGCGCAGATTTTTATGGTCCAATCGGGTTCAAGACCAGTGTGCCGAACCTGCTGGTGATCCAGAACCTGTTGAAAGGAAAGAAAGCGCAATGGCTTGGTGACGCCGATCAACCACATTCTATTACGTATGTACCGGATGCCGCCAAAGCGTTGTACCTGCTGGCCAACCGGCCCGATGCGTTCAATCAAACCTGGCATTTGCCAACAGCCAGTGAGCTTATCACCGGCCGGCAATTTGTGCAACAGGCTGCTGCGTTGATGCAAAAGCCGGATGGGGTGTCAGTAATTCCAAACTGGATGCTCGGGTTGGCGGGATTGTTTAACCGTACCATGAAGGAGTTAGTCGAAATGAATTACCAGAATGAACATCCCTACCTTTTCAGTTCTGATAAATTCAATAAAGCATTTGGGTTCACGCCAACTTCCTATGCTGAGGGGATTAAAGAAACTGTGCAATGGGCGTTGGTTAATTAGCAAATGTGCAAATGTGAAAAGGCGGCACAAGGCTGAAGGCTCAGGGCTGAAGGCTCAAGGCGCTCCCTTTAGGGGGCTGGGGCTAACTCACCATGGGATGCGGCTTGAACGGCCGTGTTCGATCGAACTGGTACCGGTACGTGGTTAACACCCGGCTGCGGAAAGTATCACCGAGGCCGGCGGCTACGTTCAACATCTTGGGGTTGAAGTCGCCGATCCATTGCATTTCATACTCGGTGTAAGGCGTTTGCCATTGGATCACCTTGCCCGATTCAACGATCATATAGGCATCGATCCCCTTGCCCTGGAACTCAGGCACAATTCCAAATACCAGGCCCGTGCATTTTTTGCAGGGCTTGGTCTTTTTGATCCAGAGAAATTTCAATTTATGGTACCAGCTGAACTGGCCATCCAGGTATTTGAACCATTGGTTAAGGTCGGGCAGGTTGATGAACATGGCGATCGGCTGCTCCTTATGATAAGTAAACCAGATGATGCGCTCGTCCATCACCGGCTTCATTTTTTTGAACATCAGCAGCACCTGGTCTTTCTTTAATTCTTTTAACCCGCCGTGACCGGCCCAGGCTTTGTTATATATATAAGCAAAGTCGTTCGCGAATTTTCCGAGCTCTTTTTTATTGATGGGAATACACCGGTAATCGGGGGTGGCATAATGGGCATGCCGTTCATGCAGTTTGTCGCTCAGCTTTTTCTTGGGGTCTAACCCAAAACAGATCTGGTTGAAGAAGGGCCGGAACCCATAGGTTTCGAATAACTCGCGATAGTAGGGCGGGTTATAGTTCATGCAATAGAGCGGTTCCTGAAAGCCTTCAGTTACCAGTCCCCACCAGCGGTCGCGTTCCCCAAAATTAATGGGGCCGTCCATAGCTTCCACGCCGCGTTGCATGAGCCAGTGTTTGGCAACATCGAACAGCATATCAGCGGCTGCCTGGTCATTGATACAATCGAAAAAGCCAATGCCGCCCACCGGAAATTCATCGCCCTTGTTCTTATATTTCCTGTTTATAAAAGCGGCAATGCGGCCGATGCATTTGTTATCAGCATTATATAATACCCACCGGATACATTCGCCGTGCCGGAAACTTTTGTTTTTTTCTGGATTGAACACTTCTTCCACATCCTTATCGAGGGGGCGGATGTAATTGGGGTTGGACTTATTTAGTTCAACATTTACCCTAATGAAATCTCTGGCTGTACCTGATGTGCTTACTTCAATTAATTGCATGTTCGGATATAAGGATATCGCAGTGTCCGTTTTGAAAGTACAAATAAAACGAAAAAGCGCTAATGAAAGGCAAAAAGGCAGCGAGGCAACAAGGTACAAAGGCAAAAAGGCACAAAGGCAACGAGGCAACAAGGCGTAAATGCAGGCAAAGTGGCACCCCGCAACCGGCAACCTGTAACTGGCGCCCGGCAACCGGTAACCGGCAACTGACACCCGGTAACCGGCAACCGGCCTCCGGCAACCGGAATTCTCCCCAAACCGCCATCCCGAGAAAAATCTACGGCTTTAAATTGCCAAATTATCCCTCCATCACTTACCTTTGCAGCCGAAATTAAAAAGGCTGCTTTGAATTGTAAATAAAGCGTTGAAAATCAAAGTAGTTAATTAAAACGCTCACGCAAAATCAAACTATTATATGCCAAATGTTGGTAAGATCAAGCAGATCATCGGTGCTGTAGTAGACGTGCAGTTTGAAGGAAAACTCCCTGAAATTTATAATGCGCTGGAATTAAAGCGCCCAAATGGTGAAGTACTCGTGCTGGAAGCACAGCAACACCTGGGTGAGGACAGCGTTCGTTGTATCGCTATGGACGGTACCGAAGGCCTGGTGCGGGGAATGGAAGTAGCAGATACCGGTGCTGCGATTGCCATGCCAACCGGTGAAGCTATCAAAGGTCGTTTGTTCAATGTAACCGGCGATCCTATCGATGGATTACCCGCTGTTCCTAAAGTAGGCGGCCGTCCTATTCACAGCAAACCCCCGGCATTTGAAAACCTGAGCACCTCTCAGGAAGTGTTGTTCACTGGTATCAAAGTAATCGACCTCATCGAGCCTTACGCAAAAGGTGGTAAGATCGGTTTATTCGGTGGTGCCGGTGTGGGTAAAACGGTATTGATCCAGGAGCTTATCAACAATATCGCCAAAGCATATTCCGGTTTATCAGTGTTTGCCGGTGTGGGTGAAAGAACCCGCGAAGGAAACGACCTGATGCGTGAAATGATCGAAGCCGGCATTATGAAATACGGCGACGATTTCAAACACAGCATGGAACACGGTGGCTGGGACCTCAGCAAAGTGAATATGAAAGAACTGTCTGATTCAAAAGCTACTTTCGTCTTCGGACAAATGAACGAGCCCCCGGGCGCCCGCGCCCGTGTGGCCCTGAGTGGTTTGACCATCGCCGAGTACTATCGTGATGGTGACGGACAAGGCAAAGGCCGCGACATCCTGTTCTTCGTAGATAACATCTTCCGTTTCACCCAGGCTGGTTCTGAAGTATCAGCGTTGTTGGGACGTATGCCTTCTGCGGTGGGTTACCAACCTACCCTGGCTACAGAAATGGGTCTGATGCAGGAGCGTATCACTTCTACCAAAAATGGTTCAATCACTTCCGTACAGGCGGTTTACGTACCTGCGGATGACCTGACTGACCCCGCTCCGGCTACCACCTTCGCCCACCTGGATGCTACTACCGTATTAAGCCGTAAGATCGCCGACTTAGGTATCTATCCTGCGGTTGACCCGCTGGATTCTACCAGCCGGATCCTTACGCCGCAGATCGTGGGTGACGCTCACTATAACTGCGCTAACCGTGTAAAACTGATCCTGCAACGTTATAAAGAATTACAGGACATCATCGCCATCCTCGGTATGGATGAGTTGAGTGAAGAAGATAAACAAACCGTATTCCGCGCCCGTAAAGTACAACGCTTCCTGTCACAACCTTTCCATGTGGCTGAGCAGTTCACCGGTCTGAAAGGAGTACTGGTTCCCATTGAAGAAACGATCCGCGGCTTTAACATGATCATGGATGGTGAAGTAGATGACTATCCTGAAGCAGCTTTCAACCTGGTAGGTACTATCGATGATGCTATCGAAAAAGGTAAGAAGCTGTTGGCGCAAGCGCAAGGTTAATTAGCTGATTAGCTAATTTGCTAATTAGCTAATGCTTAAACGCGGCCTTCAATTTACTATTAGTCTGTTGCATAGAGATAATTAGCATATTATCACATTAGCAAATTAGCACATTATGAATTTAGAGATATTAACTCCGGAGAAAAAGCTGTTCAGTGGCGAGGTGTACGGCGTTCAACTGCCTGGTATAACCGGCTTGTTTGAAGTGCTTGACAAACATGCTCCGCTGGTAAGCGCACTGAAGTCTGGCCGGGTAAAAGTGTTAAAAGATAAAAGCAATCACCTGGCTTATTACGATATCCAAAGTGGTTTTGTAGAAGTGCTGAACAATAAGACCACCGTTCTGGTAGAAGGCGCTACTTCTGCAGAATAGCCGATATTGACCATCTCTCAGCCAGATCCAACTATATTTCCCTCCGGTTCAACCGGGGGGATTTTTTTTACGCCGCCATCCGGGATGAAGCTGTCTGCCGGCCTTGTTTCGTCCAGGCTTCTCAAAGGCGGCGCAGCAGGCAGGCGTTTAACGCAATGCCAGATGAGAAATTAGTTGCCCACAACTGTATGGGTGGGGCAGGCAGGACAGGGAACGTTCCACAGACCCTGTAATATGGCGGGCAAAAAAAAACTCCCGCCAGAAGGCAGGAGATTCTACTGTTGATAGCTAAACACTATGTGTAATGCGCCTCTCTCCGCCAACCGGCGGAGAAGGTCGGTGACTTAAACATTCGTCTTCTGAATAACGGCTGAAGGTTTCTTGGCCATGAGCCAGATATCGTATAACAGATCAGATTTATCGGCATCCGTCGCCAGCTGTATATCTTTCGGCATGGCCAGCTTGTTCTCTTTCTCGGCCTGCCAGCCGGTAATACCAGCCGGGGCCAGGAAATGATCGGCGGCTGAATTGGTTGTCAGCTGCTCGGCTTCATACAAGGGCAGCGCACGGTAACCTACCAGTGACATATCGCCCAGCCAAACGTTCAATAACTGGGGCAGTTCATCCAGACCGGTCTTGCGTAAGAACAAACCAATTTTGCTGATGGAAACGCCGTTCTTCATTTTATCAATATCCTGGATAACCGTATTGAACTTATACAAATGGAAGAGGCGGTAACCGCGGCCTGTGCGAATGGTCGAGTATAAAACAGGACCTCCGGTATCAAGCTTAACCGTAAGCGCTATCATTAGCATAAGCGGCGCCATAATGGCCAGGATCACGGAAGAGATCGCCAGATCGAGCCCTCTTTTCAGCAAGGCACGGGCACTTGCATACCTGGGGAAAGAAGTTTCTACCTGGCAGCTTTCGGGTTGCATCACGCGCTTTTCTTTCATTTTCCGCAGAAAGTTCAGCTTACGCTCCAGCGCAGGGGCAGTGAATTCATGCAGGAACAGCAGCTCATCGATGAATGCGTGTTTTTTGAACTGTGTTATGGCTTCTTTTGACAAGCCAGATCCCTCAACGATAAAAGGAACGCCGGCCAGTATTTTATGGCTGTTAACGAACTGATGCAATGTTACCAACTGGTTAATGCCCATGGTACCATCGGCGATGATCATGCCGGGGATGGTAACAGCATCCTGTTTGTTTAATAATCTTTTTAATGTGAAAATGGCGCTGTCGGCCGATACAGCGGAATAACCGAATTCAAAATATTCTTTCAGTTTTTCGGTATAACGGGGTTGCGTACCGATATAAAAGAACTGCAACCGGGTAATGTCAGTTGGTTCGGGTTCGGCTACAGGTAAACTGTAACGTTTGTATGTATTAACTATTTTTTTCGTGGGTAGAATTGATAGATCCATAGAAGACATTTTAATTGATCAATCCCGGTTCCCTGAACCGGCTTTCACTTTAATTCACATGCGAAACTGGTGCCACCCTGCTCATAACTTTTTGAACTGTTTCGTTTAACTCAAGCGGATTAAAAGGCTTCGTATAATAATCTCCAATACCATATTGCAGGCATTTGGCAGCAATTACTTCTTTGTCGAGCGATGATAATACGATAAGGGGAATATCCCGGTAAATAGCGCTGGATGTAAATTCGGCGATCAATTCCCAATCCTGAACATCTGACAACTGTGGATCTACGATGATCAGATCGGGTAAATTTTTCTTTGCCAGCCAAAACATGGCCGAACAGGCATCAGGGGCAGTAACAACCTGGTAATCCTTTCCCAAAACTGTATGCAATAAAAACCTGATCGCTTTGCTATCGTCAATAGCCAGTATACTTCTTCTCATTCTTGTACGTTAAATGCTGAAAAACGAATTGCCCGGTTTCTATAAGACATACAGATGCATTCGGTCCGCACAGGAATTGGGGAATACTTCCAGGACATATCTGAATGCCAGGAATCAAACTACATAATTGGTGAAAAACGGCTTTACAGGATTGTTAGATT
This sequence comes from Longitalea luteola, assembly GCF_017356035.1. Lineage (GTDB taxonomy): Bacteria > Bacteroidota > Bacteroidia > Chitinophagales > Chitinophagaceae > Niastella > Niastella luteola. Next base: position 391,676 of record NZ_JAFIQX010000003.1, read on the forward strand.
AACTTCTACTTTCTTATTAGTGTTAACCAGTTTGAGGGGAATTTCTAAGGATTTGTGGTATGGATAAGCTACAAATTTTTTAATCCTTACGGCTTTCAATGGATAGGCACAATAAAAGTAATAACAAAAGCCAATAAATCAAATACCCACCAGTACGTACGTTATGCATATTTAATGCCGATCAGTTATAAGGTGTTCTATAAGTGCCGGTTATAGCTGGGATCGATTTGGATAACTATTTATCCACATATACTGATGTTTCGCCGCTAAAAGCGCATAACTAATTAATTATCATATAGTATTTTCTTCTATTATCAACATTTTAACATGAAGTAAATGGGAAAATGTGCAACTTGAAGGCCAATTTGAAAATTTGAAAGGTCCACACAAGGTCAGGACAAGTTGTGCAAATGAGGGCCACGGCTTTGCTCCGGGAATTGCAGCGCTACCAAAAAACAAAGCAATGCTGAACCTGAATTTCATTAGCTAATTTTCAGATTTGCTAATTTGCATATTGCTTTTCATATTAAATGAATCACTATGAAGAAATTTTTATTTACAGCCAGTCTGTTAGTACTTTTTAGTGTAGTGGCTGTGGCCCAGGACGAAGAAGCGGAGCCGGTAAAAAGAGGTTTCGATAAGAGTAAGCTGTTCTTCGGTGGCAATTTCGGGCTGGGTTTCGGAAGTGTGTCAACGTTAATAAATGTATCTCCCCAAATTGGTTACCGGTTTAACCGCTATCTGGCTGCCGGTGCGGGGGTAAACTTTATTTATTCCAGCTACAAATATCAGTGGGAAGGTTATAAAGAACAATTCGGTGTAGCGGGTTTAAATATCTTCGGCCGGGTATATCCCATAGATTATGTTTTTTTACAGGTGCAGCCGGAAGCAAATTTCACCTGGGTGAAATATAAATTTGATGATGGCAGACCTGATTTTAAACTGGACGATAAGATCGTACCGTCTTTACTGGGAGGTATAGGTGCAGCTATACCGGCAGGCCGGGGTGCATTCATCGTGATGGCTCAGTACGATCTGTTGCAAAATGACCGCAGTCCCTACGGCAATCGCGCCTTCTTTAATTTTGGATACAACATCGGTCTCTAATTTGATAATGTGATAATTCGATAATGTGATAATGCTTTTGGGCGGTTTTCAATTCATTATCAAATTATCACATTAGCTAATTATCACATTGCTTTATTGATAAGTATCGGCCATTACTTCTGGCAAAAACACCGCTAGGGATCAAGGTCATCCAATCTTATTAAAGATTTCTACAGGCGTATCGCAAAAGATGATCCGTTCTTCGGGCAGCTCGTACAGGAAGTCTTCTTTCTTCAAATGCTGTAAATGCAATTTGAGGTGATTGTAAAAGCCTTCGGTATTCAACACGTAGATTTTTTTGTCGTGGATCCTAAGCTGGTTCCAGGTGAGCATTTCAAACAGTTCATCGAGTGTGCCAAAGCCACCGGGCAGTACAATGGCCGCATCGCACATTTCATACATCATCTTTTTTCGCGTATGCATATCAGGCACAACAAACAGCTCGGTGAGGCCCTCGTGCTGATGTTCCCATTCAGTAAGTATTTTAGGTATCACGCCCATCACCTTGCCGCCATGGGACAATACAGAATCGGCAATGGCGCCCATTAAGCCGGATTTACCGCCACCATATACCAGCCGCAGATTCAGCAGGGCGATGAGCTTGCCGAGTTCTGCTGCATGTTTCATAAATAAAGGGTTTTGTCCGGTCCTTGATCCGCAAAAAACTACTACCGATTCAATCTTCATGCTCGCTGTTTTTAGTACGGGCAGATATTGTTAAAAATATGCCTGCCAGCGGCTAAGATAAATGGATTATCAGCAATAGTAAAACACAATTTTGTTATCTTCAGACCTTAAGTCTGAAAGAAAGATCGTTGCCATGCAGCGCCGTTTGCCTGCCAAAGGAAGTCTGCTGCAGCCTGTTAAAAACGCTGTAAACTGTCTGCTTTCAAGCATTTATACCATTGACCTATCCGACTTTAAAGAACCGTTTAATTATCGTTTATTTTATGTCTGCATCGCTGTTGTTCTCTTTTGTTATTGGTTATTTCGTTTTGTTGCTGGTTGTTGCATGGCTTACTTCACGTAATTCAAACAACGATTCTTTCTTCATTGGTAACCGCAGCTCCAACTGGATGCTCGTGGCCTTTGGTATGGTGGGCACTTCGCTGAGTGGTGTCACCTTTGTATCGGTACCCGGAACAGTAGGTGATTTTACAGGGAATGCGCATAAGGGGTTTGCGTATTTCCAGGTAGTGATAGGCTATATAATCGGCTACCTGGTAGTGGCTTTTGTGCTCCTGCCATTGTATTACCGCATGAATCTCACCTCCATTTACAATTATCTGCAGAAGCGGTTCGGCACCATTGCGTATAAAACGGGCGCTCTGTTCTTTATCATCTCGCGCACCGTCGGCGCAACAGCCCGGTTATACCTGGTGATATTTGTATTGCAGGAATTTATTCTGAAGAACTTTGGCATTCCCTTCATCGTTACAGCACTTATCATTTTATTGATGATCCTGCTGTATACCTTCGAAGGCGGCGTGAAAACCATTGTATATACCGATACTTTGCAAACTACGCTCATGCTGGCCGGACTGGTAGTGACTGTTGTGTATATTTTAAACAGCATGAATTTATCAGTAGGCGATGCCATGCGAACGCTCACCGATAAAGGCTATGCCACTATTTTCAATACGGATCCCAAAAGCGGCGGCTTTTTCCTCAAGCAGATCATCGGCGGCGCTTTTATAACCATCTCCATGTTTGGGCTCGACCAGGAAATGATGCAAAAGAACATCAGTGTAAAAACCCTGAAAGATTCGCAGAAGAACATGATCACCTTTAATCTGGTAAGTGCCGGCGTGAATTTTTTATTCCTGTTGCTGGGCGGATTGTTATACCTGTATGCCCTGAACCATGGCGCTGAATATACCCAGGTAACTACCAATGGAAGTACCCAATGGCAATTGATCACCGCCGATAATCAGAATATAATAGGTGATACGCTTTTTCCCACAGTGGCATTACAAATGATGCCGCAGGCAATAGCTATCATATTTATCATTGCATTGATCAGTGCCCTGTTCCCGAGTGCCGATGGTGCGTTAACGGCATTGACCTCTTCTTTCTGTATTGATATACTTGGGTTAAAACGCCGCGATGATCTTACGGAGAAGCAACAGAAGAAGATCAGGCTAACCGTGCACCTTACATTTACAGTTGTATTCCTTATCTGTATTATGATATTCTACTGGATTGGCAATCGTAGTATTATTGATAAAATACTCACACTGGCAGGGTATACTTACGGTCCGTTGTTAGGGCTTTTTGCATTCGGGATCCTTAGTAAAAGGGCTTTGCCCCAAACAAGTTTGATCACTGTTATTTGTCTGGCCGCGCCGGTAGCAAGTTATCTGATCAGCCAGTATTCTGCGATATTGTTCAATGGATACCAGGTAGGTATTGAGCTGCTTATTATAAATGGATTGCTCACGTACCTGGGCTTGTTGAGTATTTCAAAAAAAGCGGTAGCAGCACAATAAAAAGTAAAAATGTTTTTTAAATGCGAGTGGCGTTCTCATAGGGGAACGCCACTCGTGTTATTGTATTGGTTCTATAAAAAATTTTCAGTTGCATCATTAGGTTAATGGCTTTAAAAAAATGAATGGCTTGTAAACTAAAAGTTATTTTCCTCCGTTTAATAGCTACCAATGCAATTATCGTTGTACCGTAAACGAAGGAAGTGTTCAGTGTACAATGCAATTTACCATCCTTGAAGGAATAAGATCTGCCCAATAATATTTACGATAGCTGGAGTGTTTAGTCAAAGGTCGGGAGGCCATTTTTTGAAGGTGAATGGATATTTCTCCCGACTGATGACTAACCAAAACAATGTGATAATGTGATAATTTGATAATGTGATAATGAAATACAGCTTTATACTCCATCCTGCATCTCCGCCCTGCAACCTGTATTCCCTGCAACCTGTAACTTGTAACCTGTAACCTGTATCCCCCTGCCCCCAGTATTCCCTGCAACCTGTAACCTGTAACCTGTAACTTGTACCCTGCAACCCCCAACACTTACTATCTTTGCGGGTAAAACATCAACATTGGAGATCATTGATCCAAAAGCTGAGGCCTATGCCGGTCGGTACACATCGCCGGAAGATGCGCTTTTACAGGAGATATCGGCTACTACCCAGGCATCGCACGCCCATGCCCATATGTTAAGCGGCCATGTACAGGGGAAGTTCCTGGAAATGATCAGTTGCCTGTTACAGCCCCGGCGCATCCTTGAAATAGGCACTTTTACCGGTTATAGCGCCCTTTGCCTTGCTAAGGGGTTGTTAAAAGATGGAAAAATACATACAATTGAGCTCCGGGAAGAGGACGCATCTGTAGCGCAGGCAAATTTCAATAGGTCAATTGACGCGGGTAAGATAATTTTGCATGTGGGTAACGCGTTAAGCATTATCCCCGGGTTGAATGAGACCTGGGATCTGGTATTTATTGACGCAGATAAGGTAAGTTATACCCAATATTACCAGTTGGTATTGCCGTTGGTACGGCCAGGCGGCTTGATTTTAGCGGACAATGTACTTTTTCACGGTCAGGTGCTTCAGCAACCGGTAACCGGCAAGAACGCGAAGGCTATCCAGGCGTTTAATGAATATGTGCAGCAGGATGTTCGGGTCGACAAGGTGTTGCTAACTATCCGGGATGGGTTACTAATGATTAGAAAAAAATAAAACAGAAAACCGTTGAAACGATTACTGGTTGTAATAACAATTTTCGCCGTGCAGGGCCTTAAGGCGCAGCGCAACAACGACGTCATCGATTACATAAATACGTATAAGGAAATAGCCATCCGCGAAATGCAACGCAGTGGCGTGCCGGCGTCCATCACCCTGGCACAGGGTATTCATGAAAGCATGGCCGGTAAAAGCGACCTGGTGCAAAGATCGAATAACCATTTCGGCATCAAATGCCGCACCGAGTGGAAGGGGGAGAAAGTGTACCACGATGACGATGCCCGTGGTGAATGTTTCAGAAAATATGCAAAGGCTGACGAGTCGTATATAGATCATTCCGATTTTCTGCGTAATGGCGCCCGGTATGCCTTCCTGTTCGAATACGATCCTACCGACTATAACAAATGGGCGCATGGGTTAAAAAAAGCCGGTTATGCCACCAATCCCAAATATGCGCAGATCCTCATTAAAACTATTGAAGACTACAACCTGCAGCAGTACACGCTGATCGCCATGGGCAAATTATCCCCCAAAGATGAAGTGCTGGCAGGCGGCGGCAAGCCGGTGAGCATCAGCAATGGCGTGGCCATCCGGGACATACCCGCAGGCAAACCTGCGGTTGACTATCCCATTGGCGAATTCAAGATCAACCGCGCCAAAGTGATCTTTGCAAAAGCAGGCACTTCTTTATTGGGAATTGCCAAACAATATGATGTTTCGTTAAAGCACCTGCTCGATTTCAATGAGTTGTCGGAAGACGACGATGACGTACTGGCCGAAGACCAGCTCATATTCCTGCAGCGCAAACGCAGATCGGGCGAAGTAGAGTTTCATGAAGTAAAGCCCGGCGAAACCCTGTACAGCATCAGCCAGGCAGAAGGCATCAGGCTCGATAACCTTATTAATTACAATCATTTACAAGACCAGCCGGAACCGGCAGTAGGCGAAAAGCTGTATTTACAGTCAAAAGCCCCGGAAAGGCCAAGGCTGTCGACCGAGGTGATAGCATCGGGCCCCCAGCCCCCCGTTATAACGCCTGACCAGATCACCCCCGCCAATTCATCGGCTGTAACGGCAAGCCTGCATATCGTAAGGGAAAAAGAAACTTTGTATAGTATCGCGAAAAAGTATAGTATTACAGTAGAACAACTCAAAGAATGGAATAAACTGACTGGTAATGACCTGAAAACCGGACAGGAACTGGTTATTTACAAAAACTGACTTATGGGTGAGATGCGCGTACACGACAAACAATTTGAACCATACATTAGTGCTGAAAAGATTGCTGACCGGATAAAAGAGATAGCCGGAAAACTGAATAAAGACTTCGCCGGTAAAAAGCCATTGTTCATTGCAATTTTGAATGGCTCATTTATGTTTGCGGCCGACCTGTTTAAGGAGCTTGCCATCGATGCCGAGATCTGTTTTATAAAGCTGGCTTCTTATAAGGGAACAAAATCAACCGGGCATGTGATCACCGCTATTGGCCTTGATATGGATCTGTTTGGCCGGGATGTGGTTATTGTTGAAGATATAGTGGACACCGGTAAAACGCTCAGCGAATTTCTGCCCCAGTTACAGCACCAGCAACCTGCCTCGTTGAAAATTGTAGCGCTGCTGCACAAACCTGAAGCAACGGTATTCCCCATTACCATCGATTACCTTGGATTTTCTATTCCCAACAAATTTGTAGTTGGGTACGGCCTGGATTATGACGGATTAGGTAGAAACATTCCTGAAATCTTCAAGTTGATTGAGTAGAGTTGATATGTTACAATGAAGTTGACTAGTTGACCAGTTAACTAGTTAACCTGTTAACCCGTTAACTGGTTAACTTTTATCAACATATTGAAAGCTGCTATCGCCATATTAACCTCTTTCCTGTGTGTAATTGCCGCGCATGCGCAATATTATCTACGCGGGGAGATCAGAGACGAAAAGAATAATCTTTTGTCGAATGCACGCATTTTGCTTCATTCAACCGGTTATGTGTACTCTTCCGGCAGCAGCGGCTCATTCGGCATCATGACCAGCAAACGGATCGACTCCATTACCATTTCGCTCGACGGCTACCAGGCCCTGTCGGTAAAACTGGAAACCGCCAAATACCACTCCCTTGTATTAAAAACATTATTTACATCGGCCAACCTGCAAAAGAACCGCCTGCTTTCATTTACCCGTAATTTAAAACCCGGCGACCGCCGTAACCGGACCATCGGCGGCGAAACCTATAACTCATTACTGGAAAATGATTTTGTACAGGCCGACAAATATCCCGAAACGGGATTTGCTATCAACACCGACAAGGCGTCGTACAGCAATGTGCGCCGTTTCCTGAATATGAATACAACCGTGCCGCCCGATGCCGTACGCACCGAAGAGCTGCTGAACTATTTCAACTTCAAATACCAGCCACCGCCAGCCGACAGTGTTTTTGGTTTTCATTCCTATATTTCAGAATGCCCATGGAACAAGGCGAATCAGTTGCTGGCACTCCATGTATCAGCACGAAAGCTCGATCCCGATAAAATACCGCCGAGCAACCTGGTATTCCTGATAGATGTGTCAGGCTCCATGGATATGCCTAACCGGTTGCCGCTGCTGAAGTCGGCCTTCACACTGCTGGTAAATAACCTGCGCGATAAGGACACCATTTCAATCGTAGTGTACGGCAGCACCATCGGCGTTTGGTTGCAACCTACTTCGGGAAAGGAAAAGGAAAAGATCCGCAAATCGATCGAAGAGTTGTATCCGGGCGGATCAACCCCCGGCGAGTCGGGTATCAGAACCGCTTATAACCTGGCCAAAAACCAGTTCATAAAGGGCGGCAATAACCGCGTGATCCTGGCTACCGACGGCGATTTCAATGTAGGCCAAACCAGCGATGATGAATTGGAGAAACTGATCACCCTGCACCAGCAATCGGGTATTTACTTAACCTGTTTGGGCGTGGGCATGGGCAATTATAAAGACTCGAAACTGGAAGTACTGGCGAAAAAAGGGAATGGCAATTTTGCCTACCTGGACAATGAACGCGAAGCGGAAAAAGTGCTGGTAAAAGAGTTGACGCAAACCCTGTACAGCGTGGCCGATAACGCTTTTCTGAATATTGCATTCAATCCCGGCCTGGTTAAAAATTACCGGTTAATTGGTTTTGATAACAAGTGGAAGGCATTGGTTGATTCGGTGAGTGAGCTCGATGGGGGAGAAGTGGGCTCAGGGCACGCTGTGGTGGCTTTATTTGAAATAGATCCGGTTTTTCCTACAGCAACGCCGGTAACTGCGCGGGGCGACCTGGCGTTTATAAACGTGCGGTATGAATTGCCGAACGATACTTTACATCGATTTACCAGCTATCGTTGTCCTTATACCGTTACGCCGTTCAGCAGTTTGCCGGCCACTTATCGTTTTGCCGCATCGGTGGCCATGTTTGCCGCTTTGCTGAAAGAGTCGAAATATGCCCGCACTTACAGTTGGGCCGAAGTGATAAAACTGGCGGAGGAATCGGCAGAACCGCAAGACGCAGTTCAGCAGGAGTTCATTTCGATCATTGAGAAGGCGAAGAAGATCTATGGGAAGGAGAGGAAGAGGAAGAAATCGATGTGATAATTTGATAATTAGATGATGTGATAATTATATACATAAAAAATGTGATAATGGCTTTTGTGGGGCAAGCCATTATCACATTATCGAATTATCACATTAGCTAATTAGCTAAACATTTCTCTCACTTTATCAAAAAAGCTTTTATCCGACTTTTCGGGTTGCGGTTTGAAATTTGGTGAGTTGTTCATCTTCTCCAGCATGGCTTTTTCATCTGCAGAGATATTCTGCGGTGTCCATACATTCACATAGATCAGCTGATCACCTTTTTCGTAAGAATTTACACCGGGGAAGCCTTTGCCTTTAAGCCGGAAGATCTTTCCGCTTTGGGTGCCCGCAGGTATTTTGATGCGGGCCTTGCCATCGATGGTAGGCACTTCAACCGAAGTACCGAAGCAGGCATCAGGGAAAGAAATATGCAACTCATACGCTACATTCAATCCATCGCGATGTAATTCCTTATGTTGTTCTTCTTCAATTAAAACGATGAGGTCACCGGGAGGGCCGCCGCGTTCGCCGGCATTACCTCTGCCGCCGAGGCTCAGCTGCATGCCTTCCTGTACACCGGCCGGAATATCGAGGGTAACGGTTTCTTCGCCATATACTCTTCCTTCGCCTTTACAGTTGCCGCATTTGGCGGTTATGGTAGTACCTTCCCCGTTACAGGTAGGGCAGGTAGTAACTGTTTGCATTTGCCCCAGGAAAGTATTGGAAACACGGCGAACCTGTCCACTGCCACCGCAGGTGCCGCAGGTTTGAACGCTGCCTTTATCTTTTGCACCGCTGCCGTGGCAGGTATTACAGGGCACATGTTTTTTTACTTTAACCTGTTTGGTAACGCCTTTGGCTATTTCTTCGTAGGTCAGTTTGATCTTTATGCGCAGGTTGCTGCCGCGTACGCCACGCATTCTTTGTCCGCCCCTTCTGCCGCCGCCGCCGCCGCCAAAAAAGCTACCGAAGATATCATCGCCGAAAATATCGCCGAACTGGCTGAAGATATCTTCCATATTGGAAGCACCGCCACCAAAACCACGACCATTGCCCTGTACGCCGGCATGGCCAAAACGATCGTATTGCGCCCGCTTGTCGGCGTCGCTCAATACTTCATAGGCTTCGGCAGCTTCCTTGAATTTTTCTTCGGCTGCTTTATCGCCAGGGTTACGGTCGGGGTGATATTGCATGGCTACCTTGCGGTATGCTTTTTTGATCTCATCCGCCGAAGCGCCTTTCGCAACCCCCAGTATTTCGTAATAATCTCTTTTAGTAGACATATAAATCTAATGTGATAATGTGATAATTCGATAATGTGATAATCGATAATGTGATAATATGATAATTTCGATAATTTGATAATGGGTTTCTGTGTAACTGCTGAATTTAGTTCAGGCTTTCCGCCAGGCGTTTCGCGAGAATCGCATAAACGCATTATCAAATTATCACATTAGCTAATTATCAAATTATTTACCTACTACCACTTTCGCAAATCTTATAATTTTTTCATTCATATAATAACCCTTCTGCACTTCATCAACCACCTTGCCTTTCAGTTCTTCTGAAGGGGCTGGTATTTCAGTGATCGCTTCGTGCTGATCGGGATTGAAATCAGTTCCGATGGTCAACATGGGTTTTACGCCCTTGCTTTGCAGCGTAGTTCTTAACTTATTAAATACCAGCTGAATTCCCTCTTTCAGGGGTTGATTGTCACTGGCTTGTAACTGCTTTTCGGCACGGTCGCAGTCATCCAGCACTTCCAGCAGGGAGGTAACCACCTCTTTACCGGCCGTCTGGATCATTTCAATCCGCTCCTTCGCCGTGCGCCTTTTAAAATTCTCAAATTCGGCAACCTGACGCAAGTACTTATCTTTCAGCTCAGTGATCTCTGCTTTCAGCTTTTCCACGGCTTCCTCGCTGGCAACCGGTTCGTTAGGCTGCGAAGACCCACTGATGCTTTCATCGGTATTAACGTCCATCTCTGAATTTGTACCGTTTTCACGGTTCACGGTGTTTTTTTCATTTTCTGCCATAACTATCGCTTACGAGTTTTTCGCGTTTTAAAACTGAAATATTGACGGTCAAAAATGGCCTTTCCAACGCGTGTTGGAACTGGCTTTTTTGCGTCAAACCGGGCGCTGCCAGTACATCAGCGCTAAAAATACCATTTTTCACTGGCAAACACTATCTGTCAATTATTTTGCCAGGCCCCCCGGCAAGCCAAATTGTCTTATTTACAGCGAAATAAGTGAGAAAAAGACACTGCTTCTGACGGCTTTTGCCGGTCCGGAAACCGCTGCTTCCATTAGGGGGTGCAAAGATAGGTGATGGCGGGTGAAGGCCCGCAAAGGCAATTGGCAAATGACAATTGGCAAAAGGCAATGAGGCAATTGACAAAAGACAAATGGCAATGAGGCAACGAGGCAATTTGCAAATGACAATTGGCAAAAGGCAATGAGGCAATTGACAAAAGGCAAAATGGCAATGAGGCAACAAGGCAACGAGGCAACTGGCGGTTACCAGTTCGCCTCGTCAGGGCACTGGCAAATAAACGGGCAGTGCCTGCGGCCAAAGATCCCGGTAGCCCAAAGTCTGTTGTTACCGTGGAAATTCGCGAGCTACTCACCATTCACCATTGACCATTGACCATTGACCATTGACCATTCACATTGACCAGCAAAACATTTTATAGCACAATACATCTTTAACATATAATAACCTTTTTTTCACCGGTTGCAGCATTTACGATCACATCTTTCTCTAAATAAAATATTTTTAGTCCGGATTCTCTGAAATAAAACAGCTTACTGATATACGTTACGTTATACAATTAATGGATTATGTTAATTCTCAACACGTAAAACATATTAAAAATAAGGCCTTCTTCTGTAATCCTAACGGTATATCAAATGCGTGATTTTTATTTCCCGGAATTCGATTAATAGGTATATTAGTTCATAAGATTTTCACAACCAAACATTACACAAAAATCATCATTATGCCCTCAAAGCTAACTGTTAGGTTGTGGCTAGCCATTGTATTGCTATTACCCGCCACAACAATTCTTGCCCAATTAAAAACGATAACGGGCAAAGTAACTGACTCCAACAATCAGCCTATTACAGGCGCTACAGTAACGGTGAAAGGCTCAAACGTTGCTACGCAAACCAATGCAGAAGGTTCATTTTCCATCAGCGTTCCAAACACTTCTGCCGTCCTTGTCATTTCTTCTGTTGGCTACGAGCCAAGCGAATTGCCGGTTGGCAATAATCTCACCCTGACCGTGTCACTGAAAACAACTACTTCCAATCTCAATGAAGTGGTGATTACCGGTTATACCGCACAGCGGAAAAAAGACATAACCGGTTCTGTGGCGGTCGTAGAAGTAGATAACATGCGTCAGATCCCGACCGGCACGCCTGAAAAAGCGTTACAGGGACAGGCAGCCGGGGTAACCGTTGTTACTTCTGGTTTGCCCGGCAGTAACAGTAATATCAGGGTGCGCGGGATCACATCCGTAGGATCTACCGATCCACTGGTGATCATCGACGGTACACAAGGCACCATGCACGACCTGAACGTGAATGATATTGAGTCTATTCAGGTGTTGAAAGACGCCGGTGCTGCCGCCATTTACGGTGTGCGTGGTTCAAATGGCGTAATTGTCATTACCACCAAGCGCGGCAGGTCGGGCAAAGTACGCGTGAACTACGATGCCTATTATGGCACACAGCGGCCATTGAAAGACGGGTTTAATATTGCCAACACCCAGGAAACCGCCAATGCCATTCAACAGGGTTATATCAACAGCGGACTAACGCCCGGGCACAAACAATTGGGTACCGGACAAACACCGGTCATTCCCGATTACATTACACCTACCGCTGCGATGGAAGGCGATCCTAACACCGACCCATCTACGTACAAGCTGTACGAAAACCAGATCACCAGGACCAACAAACAAGGCACCGACTGGTTCCATGAGATCTTTAAGCCGGCGCCTATCACCAGTCACAACCTGGCAGTGTCATCGGGCAACGACAGGTCTACTTTCTTTTTGTCGGTAGGTTATTTCGATCAGCAGGGCACCCTGATAGAAACCTATCTGAAAAGGTATTCGGCCCGCATCAACACTACCTTTAACCTGAATAACAAGATCCGCATTGGGGAGAACGCCTATGTGTTCTATCGCCAGAACCCGGGATTAACGAACGGCAACCAGAACGAAGGCAATCCTATTTCACACAGTTACCGCGAAAGCCCGCTGATACCGGTGTATGATATCATGGGTAATTTTGCCGGCACCGGTTCCCAGGGGCTGGGAAATGCGCAGAATCCGGTGGCCAACCTGAAACGCACTGCCAATAACAAGGACAATGACTGGCAGGTGCAGGGTAATGTGTTTGCAGAGGTGGATCTGTTAAAACATTTTACTGCACGCACCAGCTTTGGCGGTTTCTTCGATAATCGCTACTGGCATACGTTCGCGTATACTTCTTATGAAAATGCCGAGAACAATAAGAACCCCAACAGCTTCACAGAGTTCTCGATGTATAACAGCAGCTGGACGTGGACCAACACATTAACTTACAACAATCAATTCGGTAACCACAACCTGAAAGTGCTGGTGGGAACGGAGGCCATTGAGAATTATCAGCGCGGTTTCTTTGGGCAGCGCACCAATTACCCGTTGACCAATGCCGGTAACCTTACCGTTAACCCAGCCTTGTGGACGTTGTTGTTTGGTCCGCCCAGCGGGCAGGTAACAGGGAACCTGAGCATTAACAACGGTATCGGCATCGATGGAAATAATCCGGCCACACCGGTCCAAACTGCTTTGTACTCACAGTTTGGGCGGGTTGATTATAACTATGATGATAAATACCTGTTGAGTGGTACGCTACGCCGTGATGGCTCGTCGGTATTTGACGAAAGCCAGCGATGGGGTGTGTTCCCTAGCGTTACAGCCGGCTGGCGGATCTCCCGCGAATCATTCTTTGGAACCATAGGCTGGTTAAATGAATTAAAATTGCGCGGCGGCTGGGGTAAACTGGGTTCCATCAGTAATATCAACCCAACCAACGCATTTGACCTCTATACCCAGATCGCAGCCAATTCTTATTATGATATAACCGGCGCCAATAACACCTCTGCATTGGGTATTTATGCCAGTCAGAACGGTAACCGCGCCACTACCTGGGAAGAAGATATTATTACCAACATAGGTTTTGATGCCGTGGCGCTGGATAATAAATTGTCTTTTTCATTTGAATGGTATAAGAAGGCGATCAGTGGATTGTTGTTCCGTCCGCTGGCGCCGGCCACCGGAGGTGGCGCTACAGCCGCCTTTGTGAACGCAGGTAATATCCAAAATACCGGTATCGATATCTCGGCTACCTATCATGGTAACATAGATGAATTCGGCTTTGATATTACCGGTACATTCACTTCCTACAAGAACGAAGTGAAAAGTTTGCCGGAAGGTATCAAATATTATGACCAGGTAAGTACCGGTTCCAATCGCTTTGGTGCTTTCTCGCGTCTGCAGCCGGGCCAGGCCTTGGGTGCATTCTTTGGATACAAGGTATTGGGGCTGTTCCAAAGCGCCGATGATGTAAGCAAGTCGCCTACACAGGAAGCCGCAGCGCCCGGCCGCCTGAAATTCCAGGACGCCAACGGTGATGGTAAAATAGATGCCAATGACCGCGTGTTCTTTGGTAACCCCAATCCCAAATTCACAGCCGGCCTGAACATAGACGCTTCTTATAAAGGTTTTGATTTCTCGGCTTTCTTTTATGCATCTGTAGGTAATGATGTGATCAACTACGTTCGTTACTGGACCGATTTCCCACAGGTGTTCGATGGCGCTATTAGTAAAGATGCCGTATACAATTCATGGACACCCACCAACCTGAATGCCAAAGTGCCCCGCCTCGAACGTGGCGCCAACTTCAGTACTACCACCCAGTTCAGTTCCTATTACCTCGAAGATGGTTCTTTCCTCCGTTGCAAATCGATGGTATTAGGGTACAATATTCCAACAGCGAAAATCAAAAAGCTGGGCATTGAACGTTTGAGGGTGTATGTGCAGGCTGCCAACCTGTTCACCATAACAAAATATACAGGGCTCGATCCGGAATTGACCACCTCGAACCTGCGGGATAATACCAACTTCGGTATCGACTTCGGTAACTATCCTTCCAACCAGAAGAACTACAACGTGGGTGTAAACGTATCTTTTTAAAACTGAAATCAAAGCAAAATGAAACGTAATCCTTTTCCATACAGCTATACAGCGGCGATTTCGTTACTGTCGCTGTTGCTGATCATAACTTCCTGCAGTAAGAACTTCCTCGACAAAGATCCTTTGGGCGCTTTCAACCCCGACCAGTTAACAAACAAGGCGGGTGCAAACGGTTTGCTCATTGGTGCTTACCATATGATAGGCGGTATGGGTGGCGCTGCTGGTAACAACTGGGCTTCCGGTCCTTCCAACTGGGTATTCGGCAGTGTGGCCGGTGGCGATTCCTATAAAGGTTCTACCCCAAGCGACCAGGGCGATATCGTACAAATAGAGACCTGGGCTTACAATACCAACAATCCCTATTTTAATCAGAAATGGCAGGCCATGTATGATGGCGCACAGCGTGCCAACGAGGTATTGCGCACCTTGCCCAAGGTTACAGATATGACGGATGTTGAGAAAAACGTGATGGCAGGTGAAGCCCGTTTCCTGCGCGGCCATTTTCATTTTGAGGTAAAGAAAATGTGGAAGAATGTGCCGTATGTTGATGAGACCATCACTACTGCTGCAAGGAACACGAATGTGCCGAATATTGATGAGGCAGGAAACTTTATAGATATCTGGCCAAAGATAGAAGCCGATCTTCAGTTTGCTGTAGATAACCTGCCGGAAACCCAGGCCCAGGCAGGAAGGGTTAACAAATCGGCCGCTATAGCGTATCTCGGAAAAATATATCTGTATCAACACAAATTTGCGCAGGCAAAAGCGCAGTTCGATAAGATCATTCCCGCTGCATATGGAGGTTCAGGTAACGGACAAACAACCAACGGCAAACCCTACAGACTGGTGAATTTTGAAGACAATTTCAATGCGGCTACCGATAACAGTGCCGAATCTATTTTTGCTTACCAGGCTTCTGTAAACGATGGTTCCGGCACCAACGGTAACCATGGCGATGCATTGAATTTTCCGAATAGTGCAGGTCCCGGTGGCTGTTGTGGGTTCAACAACCCCACAGTGTCACTGGCTAATTCGTACAAGACGGACGCCGATGGCTTGCCGCTCTTCGATACCTATAACAATTCGCCCAATGTAAGCGACCCAACCGCGCCTTATGCAGGTACCCTCGATCCGCGTATCGACTGGACAATGGGCCGCCCGGGTATTCCTTATCTCGACTGGGGCCCAACACCCCAGAACACCTGGATCCGCGACCAGGCAACGAATGGCTATTTCAGTCCCAAGAAAAATGCCTATGCCAAAGCACAGCAGAACCTGTTATCATCAACCGAAACCAGTTTCTGGGGGCCCACGCAGATCACGGCCAACAATGTAAACATCATCCGTTTTGCCGATGTGTTATTGTGGGCTGCTGAGTGTGAAATAGAAGTGGGTAGCGCCGACAAAGCGCTTGCCTACGTGAATCATGTGCGGGCCCGTGCCGCCGATGCCAACGGCTGGGTATATAAGAACAGCGATTATGATGCCGGCAGTGGGAGGTATATTACCAGAACGACCCCGGCCGATAATTACAATATAAAGCCATATCCGGCCGGCGCCTTTGGTAACAAGGCGTATGCATTAAAAGCCATCCGGTTCGAAAGAAAGCTGGAGCTGGCCATGGAAGGGCAGCGCTTCTTCGACCTGGCCCGTTGGGATAATGGTACGGGAACGGTCATGGCGCCAGAGCTGAATGCCTTTGCCGCGGCGGAGAAACAACGGCCTACCATTTTCGCGATCAACCAGCAGGCTACGTTCACGCCCAAAAAGAACGAGTATTATCCGATACCACAACAGCAGATAGATATTGAGAATGCAACCGGAAAGATCAATCTGAAGCAGAATGTGGGGTATTGATCCGTCTAAAACCAAGCGATAATTTGTTTTTGACAAGCCGTTCCCTCCTGAGCGCAATCGAAGGATGGGGCGGCTTGTTCGTTTCCGGCCGGGCCAAAAAGTATTACTTTTGCGCGAATGAATCAGGTAGTATTAAAAAAGAAGATCAGTCAGCGGGTGGCCAATGGGCATCCCTGGATCTTTGCCAACGAAGTGCATGAGGCCCCGGAGGGCGTGAATCCCGGCGATACCGTAGAAGTGTATACCCACGATAAAAAGTTTATCGGGAAAGGCTATATCAACCCTCGTTCCCAGATCCTGGTGCGCCTGCTTACCCGTAAAAAAGAGGAGGTGGTAAATGAGGAGTTCTTCTATAACCGCCTGCTGGAAGCCTGGCAATACCGGCAGCAGCTGGGGTATGTAGAGAATTGCCGCCTTATTTTCGGCGAAGCAGATTCGCTGCCGCAGTTGATCATCGATAAGTTCAACGATCATTTCGTCATTCAAACCCTTGCGCTGGGCATTGACGTTTGGAAACCAGCCATAGTAGCAGCGCTGGAAAAAATATTTAAACCCAAAGGCATCTATGAACGGAACGATGTGCCGGTGCGTGAACTGGAAGGTTTGCCCCAGCAGAAAGGGTTTTTATCGGCCCCGTTTGATACAAAGATCCTCATCCAGGAGAACGGATTGAAGTTCCATGTTGATATCGAGAACGGTCAAAAGACCGGTTACTTCCTCGATCAGCAGGATAACCGCCGTGCTATTCAACATATCGTGAAGGGCGCCGATGTTTTGGGCGCCTTTACATATACGGGTACGTTTGAGATCCATGCAGCCCATTATGGCGCCAGATCGGTGCTGGGGCTGGATATTTCTCAAAACGCCGTAGATCAGGCGAACCGCAATGCAGCCCTGAACGGGGTAGATAAGATCTGCCGCTTCGAATGTATGAATGCGTTTGATGTGTTGAAAGCCTGGGCGCGCGAAGGAAAGCAGTATGATGTGGTCATGCTCGACCCGCCTTCCTTTACGAAAACAAGGGATAATATTCAGAAAGCGATAACCGGCTATAAAGAAATAAATCTGCGGGGCATGAAGCTGGTAAAACCCGGCGGCTTCCTGGTCACTTCCAGTTGTACCAACCTGGTGCAGCCCGATCTGTTCCTGGAGATCATTCAGTTGGCTGCGAAGGACGCCCGAAGAAAGATCCGGCAGGTAAGTTTTCAAACCCAGTCGGCCGACCACCCGATCGTATGGGAATGGGAGAATACCCATTATTTAAAGTTTTTGATCGTGCAGGTGCTTTAAAAGGATGCTTCAAAACAGGGAAGTTGTAGTGTATGATTTATAGCTGGAAACAATACCGGAAAAGTTTGTGGCGTATGGTTTAGAACCGGAAACAGGTCTCCGGGAGTTTGTGGTGTATGATTAATAGTTTAAAATGGGGTCGTTAATAGTTTGAAATGGGTCGTTAATAGTTTGAAATGGGCCGTTAATAGTTTGAAATGGGCCGTTAATAGTTTTTAGCGCATGGTTTGTAGCTACAAACGGCCCTCCAGAAGTTTTTGGCGTATGGTTTATAGCTACAAACAGGCCTTCAAACGTTTTTGGCGGCCTGTTAGTAGCTATAAATGGGTCAGTAATAGTTTTAAACGTACCATTTAAAACTATTAACTTATTAAAAAATAAGGGCCGACGGTATCGTCGGCCCTTTATATGATAATTAAGTTGCAGTTCGTTCTTACTTGGAAACCTGGAATTTTCCGGAATCGACCACTTTCCCGTTCTTGTCTTTTAACTGGAAAATATAAATACCGCGGTAAAAGTCGTTGAGGTTAACCGTGGTTTTGGGTGAAACGTTGGTGATCTCCTGAACTTTTTTGCCGATGAAATTAAAGATTTGCAGGTTGAGTGATTTATCGTATCCGCGTTGAAAGTCGAATGTAATAAATGAAGTAGCAGGGTTAGGGTAAAACTTTACAATCGTGGGCGCAGGATCTCCTCCGGGATTTCGATCCTGGCTTTTCACTTGTAAAGCCAATAAAAGGATTATGGACAATGCGTAAAAAATCTTCATGCACGATGATATTTTACAGTTATCGCTCAAGATATTCCCTTTTACCCAAATTTACAACTCCTTTAGCAATAAACCTGCTTGCAATAGGGGATTCCGCTTACATTTTTGTTCACAAACAAGTTTTTAATATTATTTTAATTGATCGTAATCAATCAATTGAAGCCAAAGTTTTCTGGATGGCTTCAAAGTCTGGCAGCTCTCCAGCCTTTTCCAGCACTTGTTCATAACGGATCATTCCCTGCCGGTCAATCACAAACGAGGCTCTTTTGGATACCCCTTTCATGTTATAGCTAAATTCGTCATATAAGGCGTTATACAATTTAGATACCTCTTTATTAAAATCGCTTAACAGCGGAAAACCAAGACCCTGCTCTTCCCTGAACTTTGCCAGCGTGTATAATGAGTCTACACTGATGCCCAGGACCTGGGCGTCAACATTGTTAAACAAGCTCATGTTATCGCGTACATAACAAAGCTCTTTCGTGCAAACGCTGCTAAAGGCCAGGGGAAAGAATAACAACACTACTTTTTTGCCTTTAAAGTCATGCAGACTTACGGGATTTTTTGCGGAATCGAATAAGGTAAAGTCAGGAGCGGAATACATAATGTGATAATTTGATAATGTGATAATTTGATAATGGAAAACCGCAGGCCTTCCGCAATTTTATCGCTTCGCAAATTAGTCAATAATCACATTATGGAATTATGAATTACCGCTTGTTCTCGTTTGAGCTTCGAAAAACTGAGGAATAATGCATAGAATGCATTATCACATTAGCTAATTATCACATTATCACATTACGTTCTCAGTTCGTTGCCAACGAAAGTATGTTCTTTTGAAGTTCAATGTACCGTTTATAGAACCGGCGTAATGGTTCGTACTGCGGATCACGGAACGACAGATCCGTTAGTCCATTACCAACGGTAACATATTGAATCAGCATGTCGTGGTCGAAAAAGAACACTTCGCCATGTTTTATTTCATCTTCATAATACGACAGGAAATCGGTCTCATACAGCTCCATACAGATCAGCCGCCCCCTGTTCAAATAATATGTTTCGGTATATTCCAGAGAATCAATCCGGTACCGGACTTCAAAAACAATGATGTTATTGTTGTGCCTGGTATAATACCAGGTCTCTTTCAGCGGTTCGTCTTTCCGCAATATTTTATTCAGGTAAAAAGTACGTTGCGTTTTTAGGGAAATACTGTCTGTTTCATGGATCACCTGATCAATATTCGTTCGCCAGTCATATCTGCTTTGGGTAAACGCAGGAGAAGAAAAACTGAGGGCAACAATGGCCATAATCATTGTTAACGATAGTCCGTTTGGTTGGTGCGGACGACGGGATGTCTGTATCGCTGCCGGGATTCTCATGTTTATTAAATTTAAGATTTTATCAGCGAATAATAATACCGACTCTGAAAAATGTATGGGATTAGTTTTCCGGGCAGGCAGATATTGGAGAATATAATTGGTTGCTCAAAAAAAGGAAAAGGGTTCGCAGGAGGAGATCTAGCCAATATCTGTATTACAATAAGTGTACCCGGTAATTCAGTTTGTACTGTTTATAGCACAGATATTTTAAAATTTCGACAAACGTTTGCGTGTTTGTTTTGTGCCGCAGTTAATTATATTTGGTTGAAAGCCTTCTAAATCATTGCTGTTTGATCCGCATCACCCGGAAAGCTCATTGTATGATCCTAAAAAAGCTTGTAACAACTACCTGCATTTCCCTCTTTACGCTATTCGTAAAAGCACAACCAACCGTTGCCTTAACACCGCCAATGGGATGGAACAGCTGGAATTTATTTGAAGAAGAAGTATCTGATAAGCTGATCAGGGAAATCGCCGATGCCCTGGTGGCTTCAGGAATGGCCCAGGCTGGTTATCAATATATAGTGCTCGATGATTTTTGGGTTGGTGGCCGCAATGCGAATAATGAATTGTTTCCTGATCCGGTACGTTTTCCGAATGGGATAAAATCACTGGCCGATTATGTTCATAGTAAAGGACTGAAGCTTGGCATTTATTCCGATGCCGCTTCACTCACCTGCGGAGGCGTAACGGGCAGTTATAATTTTGAGGAACGCGATGCCACAACATTTGCGAATTGGGGAATCGATTACCTCAAGTACGATTATTGTAATGCGCCCGACGATATGGTAACCGCTTTTACCCGCTACAAAAAAATGGGTGATGCATTACGCAACACCAACCGGCCAATTGTTTACAGCATTTGTGAATGGGGGCAGCGTAAACCCTGGTTATGGGCAAGGGCCGCCGGTGGTCATTTATGGCGCACCACATGGGATATGCGTGATACCTGGCTGAGCGACAAATACGATAACGGTCACAATGGTATCATGAATACGATTGAAAAGCAAAAGGGGCTGGAAAAATTTGCTGGTCCCGGTGGCTGGAATGATCCCGACCTGTTGGTAACCGGCTTGTTTGGTAAAGGCAAATCCTCTTCATTGAATGGCCGCTTCACCGGCTGTTCCCTTACGGAATACCGCAGCCAGTTTGCCATCTGGTGTATGCTCGCAGCGCCATTGATGGTTAACCTCGACGTACGCAACATGGATAAGGAAGTAGCGGCTATCTTATTAAATAAAGAATTGATTGCCATTGACCAGGATGCTGCAGGCAACCAGGCAGCGGTAATTGCTGATGAAAACGGCTGGCAGGTCTATAAAAAAGAATTGTCAGGCGACCGCTATGCGCTTTGCATCCTTAACAAGCAAAGCAGTACCGCCTCCTTTTCTTTCGATTTAAATGATTCATTAAAAATACATGGCCAGTGGAATGCCCGCGAAATTTTCGGTAACCGGCAACTGCATGCTGTAAAAGCACTGACGGGAGAACTGAATGCACACGATTGCGCGATCTTTGTGCTGAGCCAGGTGAAGAAATTGAAGAAATAGACTAAGTTAGTGACGCTGTGCAACTTGCCTGATGAAAACATTATTCGTTTTGTACTGTATATGAGACACTTAATAATTGTATAACATTGGTTGGTTTTCTTTGTGTCGAGATGTAAAACATGGAACTCCCACTGAACGATACAGCGTTATGGAAACATGGCCCCCCACCTAACCTCCCCTCGTCATTGGCGGGAGACATGGAGGGCGGCTTACCTGCTACCCAAACAGTTGATGCTCGTGTGGACCTGTCCGCAAAATTCAACCGCATCTTTTTTGAAACGAAGGACCGCCTGTATCATTTTGTACGGAAGCTTACGCAGCATGAAACAGATGCCAAAGACATTATCCAGAACTGTTACGCCAGCCTCTGGCAAAAAATAACTGCCGTAGATGATTCCAGCGATGTGCTGCCGCTGCTGTTCACTTATGCCCGCAATGCAGTGATCGATCACCTGCGGAAAAAAACAAGGCAGCGGCAGCTGATCACCCAACTGCAACAACAGGATACCACGCCGCCGGATGCGATATCACCACCTGAACAGCTTATACATTATAAAGAACGGTTGCAGCAATTGCAATCAACCATCGATCAGTTACCCGCTAAAAGAAAGGAGATCTTCACCCTGGTTAAACAGGAAGGGCTCTCGCACAAAATAGTAGCCGACCAATTGGGTATTTCACCGGCCACGGTTGAAAAGCAGGTTGGGCTGTCGTTGAAGTTTTTACGAAAGGAAATGAATATTAATTAGTTATTCAGTTATTCAGTTATTCAGTTATTCAGTTATTCAGTTATTCAGTTATTCAGTTATTCAGTTATTCAGTTATTCAGTTATTCAGTTATTTGACTTATAAACTTATGAACTTAATAACTTAATAACTTAATGACTGATGAAAAAAACTTTCGTTTCGCTTACCGGTTCTCCTTCGCTCGTTCGTGATAGTATGCAAATACCGCTTTACAGCTATTTGCAATGGATAAACAATCACTGGAAAAATTTTTAAAAGGTGAATGCCCGGCCGAAGAAGCTGCCCGGGTGCAGGAATGGATCGATCAAAACCCGGAAGCTTTTGATGAATACCTGCAAGGCGTATGGGCAGAACCGGTTACGGAGCCCATGCCTTCGGCTATGGAGCAAGCCTTGTTGCAGGAAGCGGCCAGCTGGTCTGGCTACCAGGAACCAGCCCCCTATAAACGATCAGTTACCTATCGCTGGTTATATTGGGCGGCCGCTGCAGCTGTTGTAATAGGTATCGCCGGTTGGTGGTTATTGTCGCCGGCGCCAGCAGCGCATAAACAATTGGCGCAACAGATGATCATTTCAGTTCCTGCCGGCGAAACAACGCGTTATGTGTTGCCCGATCAAAGCGTAGTATGGCTGAAAGCCAACACCCGCCTGGTGGTAGATACCCAACAATACAATCACCCTACGCGCACCGTTGAACTTGTTTCAGGCGAAGCATTTTTTGAAGTGCAAAAAGATGCTGAACATCCTTTTGTTGTAAAGAACGGACCGGTGCAAACCAAAGTGCTGGGAACCTCTTTCAGTGTACAAGCCGGTCTGGCCGGAGGAACAGTACAGGTAACCGTTGCTACCGGTAAAGTGGCTGTGAGCCACCAGGACAAGCAACTCGATATATTACTGCCGGGTAAACAGATCAGCGTAAAAGCAAAGACAGGGGAATTTACCAGGAACACTGTGCCCGTATGGCTGGCTGCCGCATGGAAAGAGACCCAGCTGCAATTGAACAATGCGCCTTTTACCGAACTGCAACTGGCCATGGAGCACCTGTACGGCATCCGCCTGCAAACGAATAGTGCGGCAGTAGCAGCGCAGCATTACAACATCAAGTTGAATAGAAATACACCTGTACAGAAAGTGATACAGGTACTGGCATTATTAAACCATCATCAATATAAAAAAATGGATTCCGTCACCTGGTTATTATACTAGATCGCAGGTCATTTGGCTACCGCTGCCTCAATATCAGGCGAGGCCGTAAAAGCAAACAGGACACAGGATTAGGCCCCTGTATCCTGCATTGGTAGCAACTATTTACTACTTAAAAACAAGTTTCGAAATTATGAAAAAAAAGATTCCTGAACAGCCCTGTTTAGGTTACCATCACTGGCTGCTTACGTTGGTATTTTTTATGGTATTTGGTGTAGCCGGTCAGGCGCAAACCGTATTGCAAACAAGAGTAACCATCTCATTCAG
The DNA here is from genome assembly GCF_017356035.1 of Longitalea luteola. Taxonomy (GTDB): domain Bacteria; phylum Bacteroidota; class Bacteroidia; order Chitinophagales; family Chitinophagaceae; genus Niastella; species Niastella luteola. Next base: position 415,382 of record NZ_JAFIQX010000003.1, read on the forward strand.
CGAGCAGCCGCTCGACAAAGCATTGCAACAGTTACAGAAAGAAACGGGTATCAGTTTCGCTTATACGCAGGATGATGTTCGGTCGTTCAACGTATCAAAGTTATCCTTCACGAATGAAGCTTTGGAAAATGTATGCAGACAACTGTTTAAGAACACACCGCTTGCATTTAAAGAATTCAGCGGCTACATTGTAATAACCCGGTCTGCACCGGTGGCGCCTGCCGAAAAAAAACAAACGGGTGTGTGGGTGTCGGGCGTTATTACCGACGCCGAAACAAAAGAAGGCTTGCCGGGCGTGAGCGTCCAGGTGCAGCGTACCAGGAAGGGCGTTATGAGCAAAGAGGATGGCTCCTTTACCATTGAAGCGCAGCCCGGCGATCACCTCCTTTTTACGTATACAGGCTATGAATCGGTTCGGGAGCCGGTAGGTATCAATACTGATTTTTCCATTGCCATGAAGCGTACCGGGGCTATGGGCGAAGTGGTGGTATTGGGTTTTGGTCAAACCCAAAAAAAGATCGCGCAAACAGGCGCTGTTGCATCCCTTACTACCAAAGAGATCAAGCAAAGTCCGGCCGCGAATATCGCCAATGCATTGACGGGGCGCCTGCCCGGTTTAATATCCGTTCAACGTTCGGGTGAGCCGGGTGCTGATAACCCGGAACTATATATCAGGGGAAGAGCCACGCTCAACAGCACGGCGCCATTATTGACCATCGATGGCGTTGAAAAAGATCCCAACCTGGTTGATCTGTCGGTCCTTGACCCGAATGAAGTAGAAAGTATAACCATTCTGAAAGATGCATCGGCAACGGCGCTGTATGGGGTAAAAGGCGCCAATGGCGTAATAATCGTTAAAACGCGGCGGGGCACCGAAGGTAAACCCAAAATCACTACCAGTGTGCAACGTTCTGTTCAGTCGGCAACCCGCATTCCAAAATACCTGGACGCTTATCATTTTGCATTACTGGCTAATGAAGCGTATAAGAACGATAATCCCAATGGTACGCTGATGCCTTATTCGGAGGAAGCCCTGAAAGCCTATGAATCCGGTGCTGACCCCTATAAATATCCGAATGTGGACTGGATGCATGAAATGTTGAAGCCGGCAAAAATGACCAGGGCCAATTTCAATATCAGCGGTGGTTCGCCCCTGGTAAAATATTTTGTGAATGCCGGTTACACCCAGCAGGACGGGTTGTATAAAGCAGCGAAGAATGATCAATACGATGCCAACCTGAAATATCGCCGGTACAATTTCCGTTCGAATATCGATATAGATTTTGACAAGGATTTTTCAGTAGGGCTGAGTTTGTTTGGCGCTATCGAAGACCAGAACACGCCGAATGTAAATACAAATGATATTTTTAATTACCTAGGCAAAACACCCCCCAATGCTTACCCCATACAATACCCGAATGGTTTTTATGGTGGAACCACCCGCGGCAATCCCTTTGCCCTGGTGAATACAACCGGGTACAGGCAGTATTTCAATTCTTCTTTATCGGGTATGTTCACCGCTACCAGGAAGCTGGATTTCATAACCCGTGGTTTGTTTGTAAAAGGAAATTTCTCTTTCGACGGGTATTCCCGGTCGGGCTTCATCCGCAGCAGGGAAGTGAGAACCGCCCTGTACAAAGGCAGTGGCGATTACTATGATACCTCGAGTTATTCATTCTCCGGAGCTGATGCGCCATTGAAAGCGCCCGATAGCAGCTTTACGCAGAACCGCAGTACCTGGCTGGACTTCTCCATCAATTATGACCGCAGTTTTGGTGCGCATAATATTACGGCCTTATTACTGGCCAACCGCCAGCAGCAGGTAATAGGTGGAACTATACCTTATGTAACACAGGGATTGGTAGCGAGAATAACCTGGAATTTACGTAGTAAATATTTTGCTGAATTCAATGCGGGGTATAATGGCACCGACAACTTTGCAAAGGACAAACGCTATGGATTTTTCCCGGCTGTTTCTGCCGGTTGGGTGATCTCGCAGGAAGCGTTCCTGCAAAACAGTTCGGTGATCGACTTTCTAAAATTAAGGGGCTCTTATGGGTTAACGGGTAATCATAGACTGGGTAACCGGCGCTGGCTGTTCATTTCAGAATATATAAGTGGCGGCGGTTACAGTTTTGGTACCGATCAACTGACCTATATCCCCGGCCGGCAGGAAGGCGCCATGTCGAACCCCGATGTTACCTGGGAAAAAGCGCGTAAGCTGAATGTTGGAATGGAAGCCAGGTTATGGCGCAACCTGTTGAACGTTACGGTAGATGTATTCCGTGAAAAGCGAAACGATATCCTGATCACCCGCGGCATCATTCCTGATATATTGGGCGTTAGCCCGGGCAATCTTACGCCGGCCAATATGGGCGTGGTGGTTAACCGGGGCGTTGAAGTTGAGTTGACCCATAACAACCGCGTTGGAAATGTTATGTATTCGGTGCGGGCAAACGGTTCTTTCGCAAGGAACAAAGTGCTTTTCAAAGATGAGATCAGTTATCCGTATGATTACCTGCGGGCAACCGGCCACCAGATCGGCCAGGAATTTGGATTTACCGCCATCGGCTTTTTTAACAGTAAAGAGGAGATCCTGAACAGCGCCCGCCAGTTTGGGAACCTGATCCCAGGCGATATAAAATACAAAGACCTGAATGCAGACGGTGTCATCGATAACAATGATAAAGGACCGATCGGAAAAAGTTCAGTGCCCGAATTTTTGTACGGTCTTTCGGGCAGTGTAAGCTGGAAGAATTTTGATGTAAGTGTATTGTTCCAGGGTGCAGGCAATTACACCGTGCGCTTTAGCCATGAAGGCGCCTGGGAGTTTTATAATGGCGCTAAAGTAATGGAGCAGCACCTGGGCCGGTGGACCCCCGAAACTGCTGCAACAGCTACTTATCCGGCCCTGCACTATGGGCAGAACACCAATAATCACCAGGAGAACTCTTCTTTCTTTTTAAAGGATGCGACCTACCTCCGGTTGAAGAATGTTGAAATAGGCTATACTTTCAAAAAACTACGGATAGGAAAAAATACCGGCATATCATCGGTACGGTTATATGCCAACGGTATGAACCTGTACACCTGGGATAGAATGGGCAATGGCAGTTTTGATCCCGAAGCGCCCAGCGGCAAAGGGTTCTTTTATCCACAACTGCGGGTAGTGAATTTTGGCGTGTCTGCAGATTTTTAAAAGCCAGTACAGCAATACTCAACGAACAAACCTACAACAATGCGATATAGAATATATATATGGATGCTTGGCTGCCTCATACTTACAGGAATGGCGGCCTGTAAAAAAGTAAATTCCTACCTCGATAAAGCGGAATCAGGAGGTATAACTGATAAAGAGTTATTCAATGATTATGTACAAACAGATGCTTTTCTGGCCAATATCTATGCCACTGGAGTAGGGGCCGGCGACTGGATGCCGGTATATTCCTTTACGTATGCCGCTGCCTGTGATGAAGCCAAATGTCCTTATACCTTCAATTATGGCACCATTAATTTCACCAGCGGATTGATTTCACCCACCAATAACCCCATTGATACATGGGCCAGATCGTACCAGAATATCAGGAAGGCGAATATTTTTCTGCAACATATTGATGCATTACCGGTCAATGATGCAAAACAGGAAGCGGGCAAATACCGGATGAAAGGCGAAGCCTTGTTTTTACGGGCTTTCTTTTATGCGGAATTATACAAACGTTATGGCGCCGTACCGCTGATTGAAAAACCACTCGATATAGATGATGACCTGCAAATACCCCGTAATAGCGAAGATGAAGTGGTTGAGTTTATCGTAAGCAATTGTGACAGTGCAGCTGCTTTATTACCGGCCGTACATAGTACCGAAAACCTGGGAAGGGCCACCAAAGGAGCTGCCTTACTGTTAAAGTCGCGCATATTATTATATGCCGCCAGCCTGTTGCATAACCCCGATAACACGATCGGGAAATGGCAACGCGCCGCCGATGCTGCCAAAGCGGTGATAGATATGAATGTATACCGGCTGGATGATAATTATAAAACGCTTTTTCATACCCGTACTTCGCCGGAAGTGATCTTTCAAAGCACCGTTAACCAGGTCTGGCGGGTGGTAAGCGACGACTGGGTGCGCCATACCCAGCCGCCCAGCCAGGGCGGGGGATGGGGTAACCTGCAGCCCTTGCAGAACATGGTTGATGAATATGAAATGAGCAATGGTAAGTATATCACCGACCCAACCTCAGGATACGATGCTGCCAATCCATACGTGGGCCGTGACCCCCGTTTTTATCAGTCGATCATTTACAATGGTTGCAAATGGGCGGGCGCCACTATAAATACGTATGTAGGCAGTGGTGTGGATGGATTGAATTACAACGCTGCTGCTACGAAAACCGGTTATTATGTTGCCAAGTTGCTGGATGAGAATTCGACGCTGATCACTTCGTACCGGCCAGGCAGTCACTACTGGATCTTCATGCGTTATGCCGAGGCGCTGTTGAATTATGCGGAAGCGCAGAATGAGGCACTGGGCGCTCCCGATCAAAGTGTATATGATGCTGTGAACCAGATCCGCGGCCGTAAGAATGTAAAGATGCCACCAATACCTGCAGGCTTATCTAAAGAAGAAATGCGGCAACGCATCCGGCATGAACGCCGGGTAGAACTGGCGTTTGAGACCCATCGCTTCTGGGACCTGCGCCGCTGGCGCATAGGCGCACAGGAGGGAACCGCTGCCTATGGCATGCGCATAACCAAAAGCGGAAATCTGTTTAATTATGAAAAATTCCTGTTGGAGAACCGGGTGTATCGTCCGGCGTTTGACCTGTTCCCCATTCCGCAAAACGAACGGGAAAAAAATCAGGCATTAACACAGAACGCAGGCTATTGAGGAATCGGCGATTGACGACTGACGATTCTCGCTTGTCGATTCACGATTGACTGACGATTCACGATTGCCGACTGACGATTGACGACGAAATCAAGATGATCTTAAATTAAAAATAACCATTCATGAAACTTACTCATTATATACCGGCCATACTATTGGTTGTATGTTTCGGGGCCTGCAAAAAAAAGGGGATCGACAATCCCTCGCAATATTCCAAAATATACATGCCGCAAGCCATCGATTATCCGGCCGTACGCTCCTTAATAATGGCCGATACTACGCAGTACATTATATTCGGCGCTGCGTATGGCGGGGTAGCCGATCAATCGGCATTGATCAATGTGCAGTTTGCCGTGAACCCCGATCTAGTAGATAGTTTTAACCGTAAAAATGGAACCAGCTTTGCGCCACTGCCTGACGGCAGCTACCAGTTGGAAACACTGCAAACGGAGATCCCTTCGGGTAAGGTTAGCAGCACGCCATTACGGCTGGCTGTGAAAACTGTGGGTGGACTGGAACCATCAAAGGATTACCTATTACCCATCAGCATTCAGCAAACGGATGCCGGCATTCCGGTGAATGAGGGTTTGCGGACCGCTTATTTTCAGATCAGGGGCGAATTCCAGGAGTATAACCGCAGTACCTGGATTTTGCTGGAAGCATCCTCTATGGAAGCGCCCAATATTGCTGCCAATGCCTTTGACAATAACCTGTCTACTACCTGGCATACCCAATGGAAATCGGCGAAACCGGCGCATCCGCATTACCTTAAAGTAGATATGAACGGCACGTTCAATGTACATGGCTTTTACTTTGTGCCCAGCAATAACCTGGCTACCGGTAACCCGCAAAAAGTGCATGCTGAACTGAGTTTGGATGGCAACAGCTGGACAAACACCGGAACCTTTACCTTCCCGAATGTTTATAGTAAACAAACCTTCTATTTACATACGCCGGTTCAGGCAAAATATTTCAGGTTTGTAGTTGATTCCAGTTTTGCCAATACGCATTTTACGCATTTGCTCGAAGTAGGCGCCTTTTAAATGGTTTCGGTTGCGAGTTTCAGGCTACAGGGCAGAAAAAGATGTTTCGATTTCCTTGCAACCTGCAACTTCTAACGACTGACTTCCGTCCTGTAACAATATTTCAGCTACCACGTCCTATATGCAATTACAATAACATGAGTACAAACAACCTTACCAACAGCCGCCGCCATTTCTTACAATCGATTACCGGGTTAGGCGGCGCCACACTGGCCGGCAGTTTACTGCCTTCCTCATTACATGCCGCATCACCCATCATGACACCTGCTGATCCGGCAGCCGGACATATTTTTACCGCTGCACCATACCTTCAGTACGCTGCTCCTGATTCGATGGTGGTAATGTTCATAACCAACCTGCTTTCCTATAGCTGGGTTGAATACGGTGAAACCAGTTCGCTGGGACAAAAGGCGCACAGCGTTACCAACGGCCTGGTAGATGCGTACAACCGCGTGAACCGCATAAAATTGAACAACCTGAAGCCGGGAACTACGTATTATTACCGGGTGGTTTCAAAGGAAATTACCGGTTTTGAACCGTACAAGCTTACTTATGGCAATACGCTGGAAAGCGAGCTACATTCGTTTACCACACCGGCTGAACGCGGGAACACCATGCGTTGTTTGATCCTGAACGACATTCACGACAGGCCGCACTCCATTCCGCACCTGGTGCAAATGAATGGCGCCGAGCCCTATGACTTTGTATTTTTTAACGGTGATATATTCGATTATCAAACCAATGAGCAGCAGATCGTTGATCATATGCTGCAACCCTGCATCAGCAGTTTTGCCAGTACCAAACCCTTTATGTATGTGAGGGGCAATCACGAAACGAGGGGAAAATACAGCCGCGACCTGCACCACTATTTCTGCAACCCGCAGGGCAACCAGTATTATACATTCACCTGGGGGCCGGTACATTTTACCGTGTTGGATACCGGCGAGGACAAAACTGATGATACGCCTGTTTATGCCGGTATTGTTGATTTTGATGCCTATCGCCGGGAGCAACAACAGTGGCTGCAAGAAGTAATGCAGAGCCGGGCCTTTAAAAAAGCCGCCTTCAACGTCGTGCTGATGCATATTCCACCTTTTTATTCGGGCGACTGGCATGGCACCATGCATTGCCGGGAGTTGTTCAATCCGCTTTTTAACAAGTACCGTATTGATATGTGCATTAGCGGACATACCCATAAACATGGGGTTCATCCTCCGGTAAAAGAGCAGCACCAGTATCCGATCATTATTGGCGGTGGTCCGAAGGAAGGGCAGCGAACGCTGATCAGGCTGCAGGCCGATGCCCGCAATTTACGGCTGACCATGCTCGATGATAATGGTAAGGAAGTAGGCAATTACACCGTATCGAAATAAAAAGAACTGGCATCCGCCAGCCGGTGGATGCCAGTTCTCCTTTTTAGAATTGTTTTATCAGAACTTAGGACATAACATTTTATACTCACTGCTGTTATCGCGTTGTAAAAATCCGATGTAGCTAAGTGATATTTCAAACCCGCCCCGGCCCATACTGACTGTTTTGAGCGGCGATACGTTTACATCATAACTTAAAGCAGTAGATAAATGACCCCATTCTACTTTTACTACGGGCACCAGTGCATCTTTCCAGCGCAGGAACAAACCGCCGCTTAAGACGTACATCGGGTTGCCATCCAGGTCACTGCCCAGGTTGTAGGAATACAAAGCGCCACCAATGGTTTCAGCATAACTGCCCTGTACAGAATGATCGGCCTGCAGCGTAACAGCTGAAAGATCGTCTAACCGCCACTTTACCCCAACGGAGCCTACATATTTCGGGCTTAGCTCAATACTGCGGTTGCGATAGAAAGAATTCTTCGGCCGGTTTAAATGGTGATAGGCAAAACCAACGAACATACTGTTTGCCTGTTCTTCCCCGAAGGTGGTATTAAAGCTCATCCCCACGCTGGCGTCCCAGGTAGAATAGTTCGGCGTCAGGAAGTTTTCGCCAGTGGGTAAACTGCCGTCATAAGCTCCTCCGAAGTACTGGTTATCGGTAGTCATCTTGGTTACGTCAATACTTTTGCGGATCAGTCCGCCCATAAACCCCAGCGACAAATACATGGTCTTTTCATCGCTCAGCGATTTATGATAATTAAGTGCAGGCAGGATATGCGTGGTAGTTAAACCCACTGTACCCGCTTTGTCGAATACAGCCTGGATGCCGGTTGTGATAAAATCGTTACCTACACCTACTGGCATTTTATATTCAGCATTCAACGAGCCTGTTCTGTATGCATTGGTAATGCTGTTCCATTGATCGCGGTATACACCCTGTATGCGGTAATCACCGGTATAAATGCCGGCCAGAGAAGGGTTGCGCAATAAGGGCGCTTCAAAGAACTGCGAAAAATGGATGTCCTGTGCTGTTGCAGGCAACAGTGATAGTGACAATATAATGCCGGCAAAGAATCGTTTGTAGTTACGGCCGGTGCTCATGGTATGTTTAAGTTTTTTTATTTTTATTTAATGCTCAGTTGCTGATCGTCAATCGTCAGTCGTCAGTCGTCAATCGTCAGTCTTCTCTTGCATCCTACTACTTCTTCTTATCTACCGTACCAACGCTACATTGCCTTTAACAGGAACGATAGCGGCATTTTCACATACAAGCTCAATGATATATACATATACATCTGCGCTGGCTGGTTTGCCTTTATAGGTGCCATCCCAGCCACCGGTGGGGGTACGATCGTTAGCCATGAAATTCATTCTTTCATACACCATTTCTCCCCAGCGGTTGAAGATGCGCATGCTGTTCACGCGGGTAAGGCCTATGCCACGCGGTGCGAAAATATCGTTCACGCCATCGCCGTTGGGCGAAAAGGTATTGGGTACAAAATAGTTCATTCCGTTACATACAACCGTTACAGTAACGTCGGCACTGTTGGTACAGCCGTATTGATCTTCTACCCTCACCTTGTAGGTAGTGGTGAATTTGGGATTCGCATAAGGTGTGGGACATTCGGTGCAGCTTAGATTTTTGGCTGGTGACCAGGTGAAATTTTCCACTTCATGCCCATAGGTTACAGGTAATATCACGCCGGTAGTTACCGGTATTACCGGGTCATCGTTAATAGTAACAGACGGTATAGGGGGTACGTAAAGTTCTTTCCTGGTGCTGTCTGTGCAACCGAACGAGTTGGTGGCCTGCAGGTAGGCAGTATAGTTGCCGCTGTTCTCGAAATTGAGTGCAATGTCCTTTGTAGTGAGGTTGTTATTGTTGCTGAGGCTCCACTTCCAGGTAATGGCTGTGTCGGGTACGCGCAGCATGCCCTGCAGGTTCAGCGTTTCATTAATACAGGCGATGCTGTCACCCACGATATATGGATCGGGCGTGCGATAAACCCGGATGGTGTCTTTAATGGTCTTGCTGCAACCCTGCTGGGTAGTTACCGTTTGTGAAACGGTGAATGTGCCCGGTCGCTGGTACAGGTGAGCAGGATGTTGCTCAGAAGTGGTGGGAGAACCATCCCCGAAATTCCAGGTACGGGTTACTACCGGGTCATTACCGATGGTATAGTCTGTAAATAAAACCATTCCGGAATCACAGAATTTTTTCCTGTCAACCCCAAAGAATGGTTCCGCGCCGATGACCCTGATAGGCGGACCGCTTACGCCGGCAATACAACCCTGTTTGTCTGTATATTGAACAGAAGGGTGATAAAATGCCGGTGATTTATAAAAATGCTGATAGGTGGTGGCCATGGAAGTATCCTGGGCGCCGTCGCCAAAATGAACCGTAAATTTCATATCGGCAATGGGCTTCAGCGTAAAGTCGACCAGTAGTTCATTACATGCATCCAGCGGACTGTAGTTAAAGGTGGTTACATTACCAGGATTTACAACGTGCACCCCGGCGCTGACTGAATCTTTACAGCCGCCATAGCCGGTCAGGACCAGCCAGGGTGTAAAATCTCCGTAGGCATTGTAAAAATGGGTAGGATCTTTTAATGTAGAGGTAGACCCATCCCCGAAGCTCCATTCAAAGGATTCGTAATGCTCGCCTTTAAAGAAGAATTTGGTTTCAAGCGGCGGGCAGATAGTAAGCGTATCCTGGATGTTAAATGCAGGTACCGGCTTTAAAGTGGTGATATAATTGGTACGGATTAGTGAGTCTTTACAACCACCGCGGTCGGTAACGACCAGTTTAACCGTATACGTAGCGTTGTTGCCGCCATAGCTGAATGAGGGGTGCTGCTCTGTGGACGTGCTTCCATTGCCAAAATCCCAGAAATGGGTCAGGCCTTCACCAACGGAGACATCGGTAAACTGCACGCTGGATGCGGGACAAATGGTGTCGTAATCCGACGTGAAATCGGTAACCAGCGTTGAGATGAAAACAGAGTCAGGCAGCTTGTAGGTATCTACGCAGCCCATGGCGTCCTGTACCGTTAACGTTGGTACAAACGCTCCTGTATCGGAATACTGATGTGTAAATGGAGCTTTCGTGAAATCCGTTGTTTTGCCATCGCCGAAATCGAAGGTCCATTTTACCAATGTGCTTGAGGGTGAGGTGGAATTATCCGTAAAGGCGATCGTTGCATCCTTGCAGCCGCCAGTAGCAGCTGGCGTAAAATTCGCCACTGGTCCGGTTACGGTCACAATGTTATTCTGCACCAGGGTATCGGTACAACCATTGACGTCGGTAATTACCAGACCAATGCTGTGCTGCCCAACAGTGGCAATATTGGCAGTATACGTAGCAGGACCGGCTACATAAGGACCGCCGTCGATTGACCATTCATATTTTGCAATATATGGAGATGTATTGGTTGAGGTAATGTTGAAGTTCGCGTTTTTACAAACGGGCGACGGAACCGTAAATCCAGCCCTTTCTTTTACGAGTCTGAGCGTTTCCACGAAGGAATGCGTACAGGCACCGTTGGTTACCGTAAGCGTAACCGGGTATATTCCGTACGCCGCATAAGTATGGGTCGGGTTTGGGTCTGTAGAAGTGTTTCCATCCCCAAAATTCCACGAGTAGCTAATGGGGCCATACGAAGGATCGGTCCTTGAGAGGTTAATAAAGTTAACAGTCAGGTTGCTGCAGTTGGGACGCGATGAAAACAGGGCTATCGGTGGTTTAATATGGATCTTCTGCCCGGTGCTTGGAAAACCGCAGCGGTTGTTAAATGCAGTGAGTTTAACTACAAATGTGCCGGAGTCGGTAAATAAATGTGTTGGATTTTGCGCTTTGGAAGTTGTGCCATCGCCAAATTCCCACAACCATTCATCTACGGGCATGGGGGTGAGATCGGTAAACGACACCTGTTGAGAAGCACAAACATCTGTGGCTGACATACTGAAGTTGGTGGCAGGCGGTGTACCTACTTTTACCCCGTCCTGTTCGGTAGCGGTTACGCTGCAACCGCCGTTAGTCGTAATAGTGAGCTTGATATTAAAAGCACCCGTAGTATTATACGTATGCGGTGGGCTGGGGGTGGTTCCTGTAATAACAGTGCCATCGCCAAAATCCCATGAATAAGTGGCAATACCGTCGATAGAGGTAACATCAGCAATCGGTGTATAAGTAAAAGGAACGCAACCTCCTGCCGGAACATTGGTGATCTTTACGGTGGGCGGCTTTATTTTAACGACAGCCGGTTTGGTAACGGTTCCCTGGCAGCCATAACTGTCGGTAAATGTACCCGTAACGTTAAAGCTGTCGGCCGAATTATACATATGGTTTGCCGGTGATCCGGTACCGCTGCTGCCGTCGCCAAAATCCCATGTCCAGTTTGCAATCGGCGTCGGTGATGCGTCTTCGAAAGTTACATTGAGGGGTGGTTTACAGGCCTCGCCATTCGACACCTTAAAATCGGCGGTGGAACCAATGCGTACATGGATATTTTTTTTCGCTGAGTCAATACAACCGGGATAAGTATTGGTCACTTTTACCACATAATCACCCGGCGCCGTGTACCTGGTGCTGTCGTTAATACCTGACTTTTGCACGCCGTTGCCAAAATCCCATACCGTTTTTTGTGGTGCAACGGAGCCGTCATTGATGAAAACAGCGGTTACATTACGGCAAATGGTGTCGGGCGCTTTGATGACAGTGGTTGGCCCGCCAAAAGTAACCGGTTTGGTGATGGTGCCGGTACAGCCGAATTCACTGGTAGCGGTCAGGGTTACGTTATAGGTGCCTGCATTCGCATAAGTGGTGGTTGGGTTTGCAGCGGTTGAGCTGCTGCCGTTGCCGAGGTCCCACTGATAGGTCATATTACCCGGACCACTGGATAGATTTTTAAACGTAATATCTTTATAAGGAGCCTGGCAGGACAATGCTTTGCTGTTTTCGAACTCAGCTTTAACGCCTGCAACAATGCGTATTAATCTGCCTGCGGTATAAGTGGATTTACAACCGGTGCTGCTGGTAACAGTCAGCGAAACATTATAAAAGCCTAAAGCATTATAGGTGTGTGAAGGACTTTGTTCGGTGCTGGTGGTTCCATCCCCAAAATCCCATTGCCAGGATACAATATTGCCAACGGGTGTAGTACTAAGATCAGTGAACTTTATCGTTACCGGCACACAACCTGTGGTGTAATTGGTTGTAAAAGATGCCTGCGGCGATGGATGTACCGTAATGTAATCGGTTTTGGTAATACCCGTGGTTCCGTCGGCATTGCGAACAACCAGTTTAACGGTATACGTTCCCGGCGCATGATAGGCTACCGCCGGGTGCTGAGCGGTAGATAAACTGCCGTTACCAAAATCCCAGTTCCAGAACCTGGGATTACCACTGGTTAAGTCCCTGAAATGCACGGTCAACGGACCACACCCCGATCTTACATCGGCGGTAAATTCGGGCACCATGGGCTGTGCATACCCGTAAAAAGAAAAAAGCAGGCTAAATAGTAAGCTAAACCACGTTCTGTAAAACTTATGCAGATTTACAGCATGGAGCCAAGCCGGCAAGTGCATCCGGTTATCACAAGGTGCAAGGTCAAATTTACTCAAGTGCAAAACTATTTTATGGTTTATAGGCTGCCTTACCCACAAGCGTAGAATAACGATTTATGCAAACCTTGTTCCCGGTAATTTTATACCGCTGTAAACAGGATATAAATTACCAGCATGGCTTTGCATAGCCACGATAGATCAGGTTCTTAACCAGCTGTGGGCAATAGGTTGATCTGGGGTAATCGGATTGTCGTCTGAAGTATTAAATAGGATATTCTGGGTGAAGCTTATCCGTTGATAAGTTGTCGGTTAAAAGGAGTGAGGCTAGTATTTATTAACCAGGTTAACTTATGATACGAAAAAATTATAAGCGTCGTTGGGGGATAAGGTATTCCGGTTTTATTTTTTGCGCAATGTAAGTACGTTTAGTCCGTCGGCTGTTGTCTTTTCTGCTTTTACATAATCCCAGTCAGTGTCCTTCAGTTTCCAGACACCATTTAATTTTTTCAGCGGATCGGTAGCCGATGGAAATTCCGAGGTAATGGTATAGTCAGTAACATTTCCTTCCCAGGTACCATCAGTTGTAGTACTGTTTATGGTCCCTGTTACGGTACCATTTTCATAAAATTTAAAAGAATAGTTCAGGAACTGGTTCGATATATTGTTGCTGCCCTCCATGTACTGCTCAACGATCCATTCTCCGCTGGTCATGGCATCCACCACCATGTTCTGTGCTTTTTTCTCCAGGAGCTTTTTGCACGACACGGAAAAAAACAGGGCAAATAAGCACCCTGTCAATATCAGAGGTTTTAGTTGATTCATACCGAGGAGGTCAGGTTACGGATCTAAAATTTGTAAATATCTTTGTATTTGTCAAGTAAATACGCTGTAAAATATTCAATATTCAGGGTTTCTCCGCATATATCTTTGCACAATTCTTCGCTGGTAAGGCGCCGTCCTTTTTTATGAACCGCATCACGTAACCATTGCAGCAAGGGGGCTGTATTGCCCTGTTTAATTTTTTCATTCAGGTCTGTAATCGACTGATTAGCACAAGCGTAGAACTGAGCGGCGTAAAAGCTGCCGAGACTGTAAGTGGGGAAATAGCCAAAACTTCCGTGGCTCCAGTGCACATCCTGCAGGCAGCCCATTTTGTCGCCGGGCACCTCAACTGCCATCCATTGCCGGTACTGGTCGTTCCAGTAGCCCGGGATCTCTTTTACGCTCATAGACCCTTCGATGAGCAGTTTTTCCAGCTCATACCTGATCATAATGTGAAAGTGGTAGGTAAGCTCATCGGCTTCCGTACGGATCAGCGAAGGTTGTACCTTATTAATGCCTTTGTAGAATTGTTCCACAGAAATCTTACCCAACTGTTGGGGAAAATATTCCTGTAAAACCGGTAGCCAGCGTTCACAGAAAGGGCGGCTGCGGCCCACGTGATTTTCCCACAAACGGCTTTGCGATTCGTGTATGGTATAAGAAGCAGGTTCACCCAGCGGTAAACCGTATGCATCTAATGGTAAACCCTGTTCGTACAGCGCATGACCCGCCTCATGAATGCAGCTCCATACCATATTGCTCAGGTCATTTTCATCAATGCGCGTCGTAATGCGAACATCCTGGCTGTTGAAATTGGTAGTAAAAGGATGTTCAGAAAGATCCTGCCGTCCCGCTTCCATATCGTACCCCAATTCCCTTACCACCTGCAAGCCGAACTGCCACTGTTTGTCTTTGTCGAAATGCTGACGCAGGAAACTGTCATCAACGGGCGGCTGTGCAGTAATTTTCTGCAGCAGGTTTTTCAGCGGTTGCTGAATGGAAGCAAAAACACCGTCAAGTAATTGAACAGTAGCGCCTTTATCGTGATCATCGAGTAATGCGTTGTAAGGGTGCTGTTCATAACCCAGCATATCGGCTTCCTGTTTCTTTAGTTCAACCAGCCGGCCGAGGTCGTTGGCAAAAAGAGAAAAATCATTTGCTTTGCGCGCTTCCATCCAGCTGTGGAAACTTTTATTTACCGCTTCGGCCATTGTGCGCACAAAAGACGAAGGGAATTTTTTTTGTTTGGAATAATCCTGCCAGGTAAGTTCCACATTTCTTCTTTGCTCTGCAGTCAGATTGTCGCCCGCCAGCAATTCCTGCAGCTGTGCACCGAGCTTTTCATCGGTAAAATATTTATGGGCAATTTCTGAAAGGGTGGCAATTTGCTGACCGCGCATCGGGGCGCCTTTGGGTGGAAGATAGGTTTCCTGGTCCCATTGCAATACCGCTGCTGCATACCGCAGGTCGGCAATTGTTTGCATTCCTTTTATATATTCTTCATATAAAGATCTGGTAGCAGTATTTGTCATACCCGGATAGTTTAATAGTGGTTCAGGTTGCGAAAATCGGTAAAACAATTGCAATAGACAATAAACAATTGACAATATGTATTGGCAATGGGCAAAGATTGCCAATTTTCGGGCTTTCCTATAATTCGCGAACTTTTGTCTATTGCTTATTGCCTATTGTATATTGATTTTCAAATACATTTAACATTGAACATAAATCTATTAACACCTGTGAAAAACTGTTTTATTGATTCTATCGCCTGCATATTACTTTCGTACAGGTTCTTATTAATAATTTGTAACGGTGCTGACTGAATGACATCATACAAGATCAGTCAGCTTAAAAGGGAACCGTGTGAAAATCACGGGCTGACGGGCAACTGTAAGTTGGGTGAATGGAAATATAAGTACACATTCTTCGCTAACGATCCAGTCACCAGCTGATCCTACAATAACCACTGCCAATGAAAGGTGAAAGCCGCATTGGCGGGAAGGTACTCAGCAAATCAACAAGCCAGGAGACCTGCCGTACAAATATGTTTGGAACTTTCCCGATAAGGTACCGGCAAATGATTGAAGCTTCAGCTACACGCTAAGTTAATGGAGTCCCGACGATCCGTCAGGACCCGCTGGGGTCGCTATCTGCTGTCGTGCCGCATTTTTAAACTTACTAACTATTTATCATGCAGTACGAAAATGAAGTGTTGTTACAGGAAAACAAGGACCGGTTTGTTATTCTTCCAATCAAATATCCTGCAATATGGGAAATGTATAAAAAGCATGAGGCCAGTTTCTGGACTGCAGAAGAGATCGATCTCAGTGGTGATCTGAAAGACTGGGCTGCCCTCAATGATGGTGAGCGTCATTTTATTTCACACGTACTCGCATTCTTCGCTGCCAGTGATGGTATCGTGAACGAGAACCTGGCCGTGAACTTTATGAGTGAAGTGCAGCTGCCGGAAGCACGTTGCTTTTATGGTTTTCAGATCATGATGGAAAATATTCACTCCGAAACGTATGCATTGCTGATAGATACATATGTAAAGGATCCCGGTGAAAAGGACAGGTTGTTCCACGCGATAGATACAGTGCCGGCGGTAAAGAAAAAAGCCGAGTGGGCATTGCGCTGGATCGAACAAGGGAACTTCGCCGAGCGTTTAGTAGCTTTTGCAGCGGTAGAAGGCATTTTCTTCAGCGGCAGCTTCTGCTCCATCTTCTGGTTAAAGAAAAGAGGATTGATGCCGGGGCTCACCTTCAGTAATGAACTGATCAGCCGCGATGAAGGCCTGCATTGCGAGTTCGCCTGCCTGTTATACAGCATGCTCAATGGTAAATTGTCGCAGGAACAGGTGTATAATATCATTGGCGATGCAGTACGCATTGAAAAAGAGTTTATCACCGAAGCATTACCGGTTGACCTTATTGGGATGAACGCCCGGTTAATGCAACAGTATATTGAATTTGTGGCCGACAGGTGGCTGAGCGAACTGGGTTATCCCAAAATGTTCAATGCTACCAATCCGTTCGACTTTATGGAAATGATCTCGCTGCAGGGAAAGACCAATTTCTTCGAAAAGCGGGTGGGAGATTACCGTAAAGCCGGCGTAATGGCCAGCAAAGATTCGCAACAGTTTTCATTGGACGAAGACTTTTAAAAATTGCTGGTTTCCAGATTGCGAGATTTTGAGATTTTAAATCTTAAAATCAGGAAATCAGAAATCAGAATTCGATTAGATAGTACTATAAACTCCATTAGCATGAACGTAATTAAAAGGAACGGGAAAAAAGAAACGGTCAAGTTCGATAAGATCACCGCACGCATCCAGAAGCTGTCGTATGGACTGAGCCCGCTGGTTGATGTGATTGAAGTAACGAAAAAAGTAATTGAGGGTATTTATGATGGGGTTACCACCACCGAGCTGGACAACCTGGCTGCAGAAACAGCCGCTTCATTAACTACCAAACATCCTGACTATGCCCTGCTGGCATCACGTATTGCGGTAAGTAACCTGCATAAGAACACAGAGAAATCTTTCTCTGCCACCATGCGCAAACTGCATCAGTATACCGATTCAGCTACAGGCCGTAAAATGCCTTTGCTGGCCGATGATATAATGGAGATCATTGAAGCCAATGCAGAGTTGCTGGACAGCTCTATCATTTACGACCGCGATTTTGGCTTCGATTACTTCGGCTTTAAAACACTGGAGAAATCATACCTGCTGCGTGTGGATGGTGTGATAGTTGAGCGTCCGCAGCACATGTACATGCGCGTATCAATAGGCATTCATAAAGAAGATATTGAGAGCGCCATCAGGACCTATAATTTAATGAGTGAGCGTTGGTTCACCCATGCTACACCAACCCTGTTCAATGCCGGTACGCCCAAGCCGCAAATGTCGTCCTGCTTTTTGCTCACCATGAAAGACGACAGCATCGATGGCATTTACGATACATTGAAGCAAACCGCCAAGATCTCGCAAAGTGCCGGTGGCATTGGATTGTCAATTCACAATGTACGCGCAACCGGTAGTTATATCGGTGGAACGAACGGTACCAGCAATGGCATCATTCCCATGCTGCGGGTGTTCAATGATACAGCCCGGTATGTTGACCAGGGCGGTGGCAAACGCAAAGGCGCATTTGCTGTTTATCTGGAACCCTGGCATGCTGATATTGAAGGTTTCCTCGACCTGCGTAAGAACCATGGTAAGGAAGAACTGCGTGCCCGTGACCTGTTCTATGCCTTATGGATCTCTGACCTGTTCATGAAACGCGTTGAGCAGAATGGCGACTGGAGCCTGTTCTGCCCCAACGAAGCACCGGGATTAGGTGATACGTTTGGCGATGAGTTTGAAGCTTTGTACCAACGCTATGAGCAGGAAGGCCGCGCCCGGAAAGTGATCAAAGCGCAGGACCTGTGGTTTGCCATCCTGGAAGCACAGATCGAGACCGGTACGCCGTACATGCTGTATAAAGATGCGGCCAACCGCAAGAGCAATCAGCAGAACCTGGGAACCATCAAGAGCAGCAACCTGTGCACGGAGATCCTGGAATACACCAGCGCCGATGAAGTAGCTGTTTGTAACCTGGCCTCACTGGCATTGCCCCGCTTTGTAAATGAAGGTAAATTCGATTTCGATAAGTTATACGAAGTAACCTACCAGGTAACGCGCAACCTCAATCGCATTATCGATAATAACTACTATCCGGTTCCCGAAGCCAAACGCAGTAACCTGCGTCACCGCCCGATCGGTTTAGGCGTGCAGGGATTGGCCGATGTATTCATCCTGCTGCGTTTGCCTTTCGAAAGCGAACTGGCAAAAGTGTTGAACAAGAACATTTTTGAGACCATCTATTTTGCTGCCATGACGGCCAGTAAAGATATGGCGATAGAGCAGGGGCCTTATGAGACCTTCGCCGGCTCGCCTTTATCGAAAGGACAGTTCCAGTTCGATCTTTGGAATGTACAACCTTCCAACCGGCATGACTGGAATTCCCTGCGTGCTGAAGTAATGAAACATGGCGTTCGCAACTCACTGCTGGTGGCGCCCATGCCAACTGCTTCCACTTCGCAGATCCTGGGTAACAATGAATGTTTTGAACCATATACTTCGAACATCTATGTACGCCGGGTATTGAGCGGTGAGTTTATCATTGTAAACAAACACCTGCTGAAAGACCTGGTACAACTGGGCCTGTGGAATGATACCATGAAGAACAAGATCATTGCAGCGAATGGTTCCATTCAGCATATCAACGAGATCCCGGCCGACATCAAAGCGCTGTATAAAACCGTATGGGAAATCAAACAACGTCATTTGATCGATATGGCGGCTGATCGCGGCGCCTTCATCTGCCAGTCACAATCGCTCAACCTGTTTGTTGATAATCCAACCGTGGCCAAACTTACCTCCATGCATTTTTACGCCTGGAAAGTGGGTTTAAAAACAGGCATGTATTATTTACGCACACAGGCTGCAGCGCAGGCGGTACAGTTCACTGTTGAAAAACAGGGCAGCCGTCAAATGGAACCGGTTGTGCCTAAATCGGGTGAGAGCAATGACGAAATAATAACCGGCCAGGTATGCACCATGGAAGAAGGCTGCGTTACCTGTAGCTCATAGTCTTCACGCTAACCTACTATATATCTGAGAGAGGGTCTTCGCTGCAGCGAAGACCCTCTCTTTTTACTCTGTGATCCGCGGGCAAATTAAAAAAGGTTAATATCTGGTTTTCTTTAACAATTCATAGACATTTTTTTATCAATTTTAAGCTATGAAAGCCATTAATTTGTTAAAAGTTAAATTGCCCCATGAATTGCAACCGAATTTATAGTTCCCTGATTACTTTGGTTTTACTTATAACCGGTGCAGGGGCCGGCTATGCACAACAGATCGATTCCATGGTGAACCTGTATGGAGAAAGATATCCGCAGGAAAAAATATATGTTCACTTCGATAAACCCGCTTACAATACCGGCGAAACGCTTTGGTTCAAATCCTATTTATTTGCCGGTATAATGCCATCACCGGTGAGCAGGAATTTTTATGCAGAGCTTGTCGATCAGTCGGGCAAAGTGTTACAGCAAAAGGTATTGCCCATTTATGAAGGAACTTCGGCGGGCCATTTTGATCTGCCGGCCAATTTACCGCCTACGATCGTTTTCCGGGCTTATACTACCTGGATGCTGAATTTCGATACCAGCTTTTTGTTCACCAAGACAATACGCATATTAAATAAATCGGCTGCAACTGCGCAGGGCGGATCAACCGGTACTGCCGCGGTGAAGCAGACTGCCTCCAAACAATCAGCCAGTGCCGCCGGCAGCGTTCCGGCTGCTGTTAACTTGCGTTTCTTTCCTGAAGGTGGCGATCTGGTAACGGGCATTGAATCGGTAGTGGCCGTAAAAATTACTGATGCATACGGATTGCCGGTATCGGCACAGGGTACTATAAAAGATGCTTCGGGAACTGCCGTAGCCAGCTTTGGAACAGTGCACGACGGCATGGGCCGTTTTACCATTGAACCGCAGGCCGGTAAAACCTATTATGCGGAGTGGGTAGATGAAAAAAAGCAAAGCCATAAAACACCGTTACCTGAAGCAAAACCCATGGGCGTGGTACTGCAATGTGCCCCTACGGGTAGCCGCGAGGCGTTTATTATCAAACGGTCGCAGGATGCGCCCGATAATTTAAAGACCCTGTACCTGCTGGGTTATTTCAACTCGCAGGTTGTATATAAGGCAAGACTGAATTTGCAGCAGAATTTCATGGTGAGTGGTTCCATTCCGCTCGATGGCATTCCCACCGGGATGCTGCAATTGACCTTGTTCGATGCCAACTGGAAACCAATGGCCGAACGCATCGCATTTGTAAATAAGGAAGATTATTTCTTTACCACCCGGATAGTGCCTGTAGCCAAAAACACGGAAAAGCGCGGCAAGAATACGTTGGTAATAGATGTACCTGATACCTTAAAATCGAACCTGAGCATTTCCATCACCGATGCAGCTTTAAGCAAGGCCGATCCCGATGCCGATAACATTGTATCCCATTTGTTATTGAGCGGTGACCTGCGCGGTTATATTCATAATCCCTATTATTATTTTACCGGCAACGATGATACGGTGCGGTCGCACCTCGACCTGGTAATGCTTACCAATGGCTGGCGCCGTTTTAAATGGGATGAGCTGGCGGCAGGCAAATTGCCAACGATCAGGTTTCCCCGTGAAAATTATTTATCACTCAATGCTACCTTAACCGGCGTACTGCCAAGCCAGGTGCCTAAAAACACCCAGATCAACGTGTTCCTGCAGGCAAAGGATTCTTCCCGCCAGTTGTTCTTTTTGTCGATGGACTCAAGCGGTAAGTTCAAGCAGGACGGACTCGTATTCTTTGATACGGTAAGTGTGTTTTACTCGTTTAACAACAGTAAACACCTTGCCAGTAAGGCCATCGTCAATTTCAATAACGGAACCCTGAAAAGTCCGTCGGCAATCAAACCCGATACGGCCTGGCGTGTTCCCATGCCGCTGGATACAAGCCTGCTGAACAGAGGTAAATTCTTTGCTTCGGAAGCCGAGCGGTTAAAGCCGGAACTGGAGAAGAAAGTGAAGGTGTTGGAAGCCGTAACGGTAAAAGCAAAAACAAAGACCAAACAGCAGCAAATGGATGAGCGCTATACCAGTGGATTGTTCTCTGGCGGTGATGCCACCACCTTTGACCTTACCGAGGATATGTCGGCCATGGGCGCTATGAACATATTTACTTATCTGCAGGGCCGGGTGGCCGGCTTACAGATCACTACCGGCGCCGGCGGCTCGAGGTTGCAATGGCGGGGAGCAACGCCCTCCCTGTTCCTGAATGAAATGCCGGTGGATGTAACTGCCATAGAAAACATTCCCGTGGCAGATATCGCTTATGTAAAAGCATTCCGTCCGCCATTCTTTGGTGCAGTAGGCGGCGGTGCCGGTGGCGCCATTGCCATTTACACGAAGAAAGGAGGCGATGTTAGCGCTTCCAATTCAACTGTGGCCGGACTGGATAAAACGCGCCTGACGGGTTATGCCACGCCCAAAGAATTTTATTCACCCGATTACAGTAAGGAAGTCACCAATGCCGATCTGCCCGATATCAGAACTACCTTATACTGGGCCCCTTACATTCTTACGGACAAGAATAATCATAAGATAACCCTGAACTTTTATAACAATGATGTGTCGAAACGTTTGCGCATCATTCTGGAAGGGATGAACGAAGATGGTCAGCTGACGAGGGTGGAGAAGATCATTGAGTAACAGGAATGCTGAGCTACCTAATTATAGCCCTCGTTTTTAACGGGGGCTTTTTTATGCTAAACGCCAAACGTTGAACGCTGAACGCAAAACGCGAAACGCAGAAAGGTGAATGGGCAATGGTCAATGGTCAATGGGCAATGGCGAAAATGGGCAATGGTGAATAGGCGATGGGCCCATAGCCCAGTAACCGGCAACCGGTTACCGGCCCTGCTCCCCCTTTATGGGCCTGGGGTGAGGTATCAGTTCTTCAAGATGGTAATCGTCTTATTAGGATCATGCCCTCTGATAGCAGTGGAATCGGGCGGTGGTTGCGGTAATTTGTGATTGTAAGTAACTACAAACTTCGAGTACAATTCCATCATCGGACTTGCAAAATGGATGGCGTCGCCTTGCTGCGGCGTAATGAGTCCGTCTATAATAAGCGTATCGCTGTCGCTCATGGGTTCAATCTCGAAATTGAGCGTGTACGCCATTTTGGGATCGGGCTTTTTCAGCTCCAGGTCATAAAACGAATGCTGGCCATATGTAATGAACAAGGTAATATTTGAATATTGCTTGCTCATGGTATCCTGCTCAACGCCGTTAAGCACCTGTCGCAGGGGTGTTGAATCAGCTTGCATCCATATACTATCCAGATACATTACTTCTTTTGGATCGTCGGCCACATACACTTTCAGTTTTTTAATAATGGAGTCGGGGGTGTTCTTGAAGACGATGGTATCGTGATTGGCCGCTTTGGGTTTACGATTGAACCAAAAATACATGCCGACACCGGCAACGACCATGATCAATAAAATTATCCATGTTCCCCGCATATAGTTAGGTTACAGTTTGGTGTCAATAATTCATTTAAAGTAACAAATACCTTGCAATTAACATGCCTTGCTGTCAGGAAAATGTTTTATTAACAATGGGTTACCCGGCTTCGGGAACTTAATTGACATTGCTATCAAGTATCTTTGGCTACAATCATTTTGAAATGAAAATTGCTGATATCATTGCCCTGCTCGAATCCATAGCGCCGCCTTCCTTACAGGAAAGTTATGATAATGCCGGCTTGCTCACCGGGGATGCCGGCTGGTCGTGCACCGGCGCCCTGTGCACGCTGGATGCAACAGAAGAAGTGATCTTTGAAGCGGTTCAACGCGGCTGTAACCTGGTGGTGGCGCATCACCCCATCATTTTTGGCGGCTTGAAAAAGATAACGGGCAGGAACTATGTAGAAAAGACGATAATAACAGCTATAAAAAATGATATAGCGATTTATGCTATTCATACCAATCTCGACAACGTAATTGCCGGAGTGAACGGTATGATGGCCGATAAACTGGGTTTGGTCTATCGCAAGATCCTGGCGCCTAAAGAAGCTACCCTCAAGAAACTGTACACATTTGTACCGGTTGCCCAGTTGGAACAGGTACGTTCGGCCCTGTTTGAAGCCGGGGCGGGACATATTGGAAATTATAATGAATGCAGCTTTGGGGTTTCAGGCACCGGAACATTTAAAGGCGGCGAAGGCACCAATCCATTTGTTGGCCAGCCGGGCGAACGGCATTATGAACAGGAAGAAAAGATCGAGGTTATTTTCCCCTCATACCTGCAAACGGCCGTGGTAAGGGCACTGCGGACGGCCCACCCCTATGAAGAGGTGGCCTATGATATTGTGAGTCTGGCCAATACGCATCCCGGCATAGGATCGGGGCTGATAGGCGAATTGCCGGATGCCCTGCCGGAAACCGCTTTTTTGAAGCAGTTGAAACAGGCTTTCGGGCTGCCGCTCATCAGGCATACCGCCCTGCGCGGCCGGCCGGTGAAAAAAGTAGCATTATGCGGCGGAGCGGGTAGTTTTCTGGTTTCCAAAGCCTTAGCTGCAGGGGCTGATGTCTATATCACCGGCGATATGAAATACCACGAGTTTTTCGATGCCAATGGCCGCCTGGTAATTGCAGATATAGGCCATTTCGAAAGTGAGCAATTTACCATAGATTTACTGGCTGGGATTTTGCACGAAAAATTTCCTACCTTTGCCGTCCTTAAAACGGCTTTAAAAACCAATCCTGTGCATTATTTTGTTGATTAGAGTACAAGGCGCTGAACGAGTGCGATGTGCCAAAGGCGACACGCAAAAAAGATGCACGGTATAGGAAATGAAGCCGGGGACTAACTTCACCCCGTCACAAGGGACCGAGGGGCGGGTTAAAACAACAAACTATAAATTTCTTTATGGCTAACGTTAAAGATTACTCTGTAGAAGAAAAATTAAGCTCACTCGTTGCATTGCAGAAGGTTGAATCGAAGATCGACGAGATACAGATCCTGAAAGGGGAGTTGCCGATGGAAGTGAGCGACCTGGAAGACGAAATTCAGGGTTTACATGCCCGCCAGGTTCGGATCGAAGAAGAGATCAACGGCATACAGGAGTTTATAAATCAGAAGAAGAATGCGATCAAGGAAGCCGAAGCCCTGATCAAAAAATATGAAAAGCAAAGCGAGAATGTAAAGAACAGCCGCGAGTTTGAGGCCATCAATAAAGAAATTGAAATGCAGCAGCTGGAGATAAAGCTGGCCGAAAAACACATTCGCGATGCCAATGAAGAAATAGCCGAGAAAGTGGTGGTGCTGGATAAAGCCAAAAAGAACATCGCTACCAAGGAAGGTGTATTGAACACCAAAAAAGGAGAGCTGGAAAAGATCATCGCTACTACCGAAAAAGAAGAAAAACACTTCAATAAACAGGCTTCTGAAGCCCGCGAGAAAGTAGAAGAGCGCCTGTTGTTGTCATACGATCGCATCCGTAAGAACTACCGGAATGGCCTGGGTGTTGTACCGGTTGAGCGCGATGCCTGCGGTGGTTGCTTTAACGCTATTCCTCCGCAACGTCAAAGTGAGATCCGCCAACGTAAAAAGATCATCGTTTGCGAAAACTGCGGCCGTATTCTGGTTGACCGCGATCTGTTCGACAGCGTAGATGTGAAATAAGCTATCATCAACATACTGAGCAGCCTCCCAGGTTCAACCCGGGAGGCTGTTTGTTTTAACTACCCCGTCATTGCCTTCCGCCCTTAGCCTTGCGCCTTGCGCCTTGAACCTTGTGCCTTATATTGCATCCATGAACCGGATGAGGCCAACCTGGTTGGCAGTTTTTTTATTGGCTTTGCTGTCTGTGCCTGCCAGGGCGCAAAAAGTATTTGATTTTAACGACCGGTGCCGCCAGGCCTATCATGAAATTATCCAGTTGAAATTGAGTAATGGCCAGCAATTGCTGAATGCCGAAAAAGCACAACATCCCAATAACCTCATTCCTTATTTTCTCGAAAACTATATTGATTTCTTTACCCTCTTCTTCAATGAAGACCCGCAGGAGTATAAAAAGCGGTTGCCCAATCGTGAGGCCCGGCTCGAGCTGTTAGGTGAGGGGCCCGAAAGTTCTCCCTTCCTGT
Source organism: Longitalea luteola (assembly GCF_017356035.1). Lineage (GTDB taxonomy): Bacteria > Bacteroidota > Bacteroidia > Chitinophagales > Chitinophagaceae > Niastella > Niastella luteola. The sequence goes on from NZ_JAFIQX010000003.1 coordinate 440,826, forward strand.
TATTCACCCGGTCGGTCATTCACTTTCAATGGGCAGCTGTGAGGATAAAATTCGGCAATAACTGGGATGCCGGCTGGGAGTTCCGCCGCTCGTACCTGCAAATAAAAAAGAACCTGGCTGCGTTTCCAGAATTTACCCCGAACTTATTATATGCGGGCGCCATGCAGGTAGCTGCAGGCACCATTCCCGAAGGTTATAAATGGCTCAGCAATCTGCTGGGCATTAATGGCAGTATAAAAAAAGGAATGGATCGCATGCATAGTTTTCTGAAGAGCGGGGATGAATGGATGGCGCTTTTTCAGGATGAAGCGCTGTTCTATTATTGTTACCTGCGGTTTTATATTATGAATGATAAAGAGGGCGTTTTTGATCTTATTGAAAAGAAACAGCTCGATATGGTGAACAATCACCTGTTTGCCTATCTGGGTGCTAACCTGGGCCGCAATAGCCAGCAATCTGCCTTTGCGGAAAAGGTCCTATTAAACAGGAATAACAGTCCGGAATACATGGTGTCAACGGTCTGGGATATGGAAATGGGTTATGCCAAAGTGCAGCACCTGGATCCTGCCGCTGCTTTATACCTCGAACGGTTTATAGCCACTTTTAAAGGCCGGTTCTATGTAAAAGATGTATTACAGAAATTAAGCTGGTTTTATTATTTGCAGGGTGACTATGCCAAAGCCAAAGCGTACCGGCAAAAGATCCTTACCAGCGGAAGTACCGATACGGAGGCGGATAAGCAGGCGCAAAAAGAAGCAGGATCCAACCATTGGCCAAACAAATTATTATTGCAGGCGCGTTTATTGAACGATGGTGGTTATTACCGCCAGGCGCTAGCCTTGTTACACGGAAAAAATACCGGCAGTTTTTCATTGCCCGAAGACAAACTGGAGTTCGCATACCGGGCCGGGCGGCTGTACGATGATGTGGCGAATGACAGTTTGGCCATTAGTTTTTATAAACAGGCCATCACGCTTGGTGAACAACGTAAAGAGCATTTTGCGGCCCGGGCTGCCTTGCAGATCGGTTTTATTTATGAAAAGCGGGGCGAAAAGCAAAACGCCATCAGCTGGTTCGAGCGGTGCATGAGCATGAAAGACCATGACTTCAAGAACAGCCTCGATCAAAGGGCGAAGGCTGGCGTTGCAAGGTGTAAAAATGAGTGAAAATAGGGACGGGGAGTGGCATGTGGGGAAAATCGCATTATAATTAATGGCCGGGGGCAATTATATTTGTTACGCTCAAAATTGAAACGTGCTTAGAAAACTTTTCATACAGAACTACGCTATTATTGACGAGATAGAGATCGAATTCTCGCAAAAACTGAATATCATTACGGGAGAAACCGGCGCCGGTAAATCGATCCTAATGGGCGCTTTGTCATTGATCCTGGGCGACCGGGTAGATACCTCGGTATTGCAAAGCCGCGATAAGAAATGTTATGTAGAAGGCGTTTTTGAAATTGGGGAAAAGAAAGCGGTGAAGGTGTTTTTACGCGAACAGGACCTCGATGTAGAAGAGGAACTGGTCATTCGCCGGGAAATTGGCAGCAATGGTAAATCCCGGGCATTTGTAAACGATACGCCGGTGAATCTGGAACAATTGCGTCAGTTAAGTTCCATGCTGGTTGATCTGCATCGCCAGTTCGATACGCTGGAGCTCGGTGAAAGCGATTTCCAGCGGCAGGTGCTCGATGCCCTGGCCGGTCATGCCGATGTATTACAGCAATACCAGGGGGCGTATAACCAGTGGCAACAGGCGCAACACGAGCTGGCCGCTTTACAGCAACAAAAAGATCAGTTCACGAAGGAATACGATTACAATAAATTTTTATTTGATGAACTGCATGAGGCGGCGCTCAAAGAAAATGAGCTGGAAGAAGCAGATGCCAGTCTGCGGCTGCTCAGCAATACAGAAGGCATTAAAACGGCATTGAGTAAAGTGGCCTATGAATTGGGCGAAGGCGAGTCGCCCATGGTGCAACAGTTGAAATCCTTATGTAATCAATTGAGCGCTTTTACCGATCACCATACTGCACTGCCGGCATTATTGCAACGGTTATTATCGGCGCAGATAGAGCTGCAGGATATTGCCGATGAAGTAGAGCGCATAAACGACCAGGTGCAGTACGATCCTCAAAAAATAGAACAATTGAACGACCGCATTTCTACCGGGTATAAACTGCTGAAGAAACATGGTGTTCATACCACACAGGAGCTGCTGGCTATAAAAGATAACCTGGAGCAAAAATTACAGGCAGTGCTGAATATAGATGAAGCTATCCAGGCGCGTGAAACAGCCGTGCAGCAGTTATTGCAGAAGGCAACCGAACTGGCCGCCAAACTAACGGCTAACCGGGTTAAACAGGTAAAGCCATTGCAGGATAAAGTGAACAAGCTGCTGGCGCAGGTGGGTATGCCCAATGCCCGTTTGCAGGTAGATGTTAAACAATTGGCTAACCTACAAGCAACGGGTGCCGACGATATTGAATTCTTATTTGATGCCAATAAAAGCAATCGCTTCGAACCCATTCGCAAAGTGGCTTCCGGGGGTGAGCTAAGCCGGTTGATGTTATGTATTAAATCGCTGGTGGCCCAGTCGCTCGACCTGCCCACGCTGATCTTTGATGAAATTGATACCGGTATTTCGGGTGAGGCGGCCCGGCAGGTGGGTGTGATCATGAAAGACCTGGCCCGCAAACGGCAGGTGTTCAGCATAACCCATCAACCGCAGATCGCCGGCAAGGCCGATGCTCATTATTACGTTCATAAAGAAAGCAAAGGCAGTGCTATTAAAACAAATATCAGGTTATTGTCGCAGGACGAACGGATTACGGCCATCGCCAAAATGCTCAGCGGCGAAAAGCCCACGGCTGCTGCACTGGAGAATGCGCGGGAGATGGTGATGAATTGATGTGATAATCCCGCAAAGCGGGACAAGTTGTAATAATTTGATAATTTGATAATGGAAATCAGTGCCCTGAGCCTTCTGCCTTGAGCCTTCTAAAATAAATCCATTTATATGAAAAAATCCCTTGCCCGCCTTATTTGTATGATGTTCCTGCTTACGGTCACAGTGAGCAGTATTGCCCAAAGCAAACCCACGCCCAGGACCAAACCGGCTGCCGGTGCAAAAAGACCGGCTAAGCCCGTTGCAAAAGAAGAGGATGAAGTAATTAAGATAGGCGCAAATCCCAATGAAGACGAGAAACCACCGGAAATAGAAAAGTTGGAAGAAACCAGGACCGGTTCAGCGCCCAGCCCTGCGCTTCCTCCGTTGCCTGATATTGATACGGTAGCTGCACCCAATGATGATCTTACGAAAGAGATCAAGAAACTGCTGTTGGTATCAAACGCTTTAGGTAATGCTAATATGGTGGGCAGAAATTTTATTGAAACGCAACGAAAAAGTAATTCCGGTCTGCCCGATGAGTTCTTTGAGCGGATATTGCAGAAGTTCGATAACGGAACAGTTAGTGGTTTTACCGAGAATGTGATCATCAAATTATACCGTCAGAAGTTTACACTGGAAGAAATTCGCGAGGCGCTTAAATTCTATGAAACACCCCTTGGTAAAAAGATCGCGGTTGAATTAGGGCCCATCATGACGAAGGCGGGTACGGAAGGTGAAAAATTTGGCCGGTACCTGGCAATAAAGATAATTGAGGACATGATGAAGGAAGGGAAATGGAAATGATGTTATTTTGCCGTTTCTAATTAAAAAACAAAATTCTATGGCATATAACCTGCTTAAAGGAAAGAAAGGGATCATATTTGGCGCTTTGGACGAAAAATCAATAGCCTGGAGAACCGCATTGCGTTGCCATGAAGAAGGCGCGCAGCTGGTCTTGACCAATGCGCCGGTGGCTTTGCGGATGGGCGAGATCAATAAACTGGCGGAAGCGGTAAAGGCTCCGGTAATTGGCGCCGATGTTACCAACATGGATGATCTTAAGAATTTATTCGACGGCGCCATAAAACATTTTGGCGGCAAGATAGATTTCATTCTGCATTCTATTGGGATGAGCCTTAATGTGCGCAAGAACAAGCATTATACCGAGATCGATTATGGATTTAATCAAAAGACCCTTGATATATCGGCTATGTCGCTGCACCGTGTGCTGCGTACCGCATGGGATCTGGATGCTATCAACGATTGGGGCAGTGTAGTTGCCCTAACCTATATTGCTGCACAGCGCGTATTCCCCGATTATAACGAAATGGCAGATGCGAAAGCGTTGCTGGAAGGTGTATCGCGTAATTTTGGTTATCACTACGGTGTTAAAAAGAAAGTGCGCATAAATACCGTATCGCAGTCACCTACCAAAACCACTGCAGGTAGCGGGGTAAAAGGTTTCGATGGCTTTATTTCCTATGCTGAAAAAATGAGTCCGCTGGGCAATGCCACAGCCGATCAGTGCGCTGATTATTGCGTTACCTTATTCAGTGACCTTACCAGGATGGTTACCATGCAGAACCTGTTCCATGATGGTGGTTTCTCCTTTACCGGGGTAACGCAGGCGGTCATTGAGCAGATGGAGAAGTAGTGGTCGGAGGTCTGTAGTCGAAAGTCCGAATTCGGAAATCAGAAGTCTGAGGTCAGAAATCGGAGGTCGGAAATCAGACAATACAGTGAAATAATTTTACTCGATAGAAACTGGAAGGGTGAATAGCTGAACAAGCTGTTCACCCTTTGTTATTTTCTTGTATCCGGTCTCAGATATTCAGGCCAGCTCACACCGCCGCCTTAGGCCTTTGGTTTCCGGTCTCAGATAAAAAAACCGCCCGCTTTAACTGCGGCCGGTTTGCACTATTTTTTAGCCATGGGCTTAATACTCATCTTCATTAAAGAAGAAATCATCCTGGCTTGGGTAATCCGGCCAGATATCTTCTATACCTTCATAAATCTCTCCTTCATCTTCCAGTTCCTGAAGATTTTCTACCACTTCAATGGGTGCACCGCTACGGATGGCGTAGTCAATAAGCTCATCTTTGGTGGCAGGCCACGGTGCATCTTCGAGATAGGATGCAAGTTCTAATGTCCAAAACATGTGATTAGCCTGTTTAAAGTTTTAAATCCACGAACAGTTACTGAATTCAGGGTCGGAGAAATTACGGTAGTTCCTGTCCCCATTTACCCCTCAATTTTTCGCAAAAGTAACCTTCCTAACGAAAAAACCAAATCTATCTTTGAAAGATAATGGAAGGTTTTCTTAAAAAGTTTCCCCAAACGGGTACTATGAACGGGAAGCCAATGGTTTGTAGTATCTTGACGGCTATATTAGTAATTCACCACACATGTTAACAGCGACAAATATTCAAAAATATTATGGTCAGTTATGGGTTTTGAAAGGGGTTGACCTGGAAATAAAGCAGGGTGAAATTGCCTCTATTGTAGGCCCATCAGGTTCTGGAAAAAGTACGTTGTTGCACATCCTTGGCACACTCGATAAGCCTGATAAAGGAGAGGTACGGGTAGGAACCCAACGCATCGATTTCCTGAACGAGAAGCAAATGGCCGCTTTTCGTAACCAGCGTGTGGGATTTGTATTTCAATTCCATCACCTGTTGCCCGAATTCACTGCGCTGGAAAATGTGTGTATTCCAGGATGGATGGCGGGTCGCCGCAAGAAGGAAGTAGAGGAAAATGCGTTATCGCTGTTACAAATGTTGGGCCTGGGAGATCGTATCGATAATAAACCAAATGCATTATCGGGTGGCGAGCAGCAACGGGTAGCCGTAGCCCGCGCCCTGATCAATAAGCCGGCCATTATTTTTGCCGATGAACCAACAGGCAATCTCGATTCGGCCAATGCCCGGGAACTGCACCAGCTGTTCTTTACCCTGCGGCAGCAATTCAACCAAACCTTTTTAATAGTCACGCATAATGAAGAACTGGCCCAAATGAGCGACCGGATACTGCATATGAAAGACGGGAAGATCGTTTAATGTGATAATGTGATAATTCGATGATGTGATAATGAATCCACCCGTTTTTCAACCAACTGATCAAGATCAAGTCTAATGCATGCCGTGAGTTAGGAAAGTATTGGTGTTGAAGGTCTTTAGGTTGGTGTTCAATAGGCCGCCCGCAAGGTTGAGGTATCCATTATCACATTATCACATTATCTAATCATCACATTAGATCCTCGCTTTCCACGGAATTTCTTCTACATTCAATTGATGACCGGTATAACGGGCCAGCACAAACAAATAATCGCTCAGTCGGTTGAGGTATTTGAGGATAACGCCATCCACTTCCAGGCTTTCCTGGTCGAGGCGAACGCAGCAGCGTTCGGCACGGCGGCAAACGCAGCGGGCTATGTGTAATTGGGAAAGCACCGGATGACCACCGGGTAAAATAAAACTTTTCATGGGCGGAATGACCTCATTCATACGGTCCATTTCCTTTTCCAGCAGGGTAATATCTTCATCACGCAGGTCGGGTATGCGCATTTTAGGTTCTTTCACCGGGTCGCAGGCAAGCGATGCGTTCATGGTAAACAAACGGTCCTGTACTTCCTGTAAAATAGACCTGCCGGCTTCATCGGTGAGCAGGTCGCGGCACAGGCCTACCCAGGAGCTTAATTCATCAACGGTTCCATACGCTTCTATGCGCAAATGCGATTTGGGAACTTTTGTTCCGCCGATCAATGAGGTAGAACCTTTATCTCCGGTTTTGGTGTATATCTTTTGTGCCATGATGGTGAATGGTCAATGGTGAATGGTCAATGGTGAATGGTGAATGGGTTGCTCAACTTCAAAGCTTCAAAATTAATTCCAAAACGCCGTATGCTTTGAATCCTGCATTTAGTGCCCTGGAACCTTAGAATCTGAAACCGTTGCTTGGCAGGCTGAACTATAAACTGTGAACTGTGAACTATAAACTATGAACTGTAAACTTTTAGGCAATGACCAGCTCTTCTCTTAATTTGTCGCTTTCGATGAGGCCGTCGCGCAACCGCACGATCCGTTTGGCATAATGCGCTATATCTTCTTCATGGGTTACCAGCACCACCGTATTGCCGGCTGCCTGGATCTGACTGAAGATCTCCATGATCTCTTTGGAAGTTTTTGTATCCAGGTTACCGGTGGGCTCATCGGCCAGAATGATGGATGGATTATTCACCAGGGCTCTTGCAATGGCCACCCGTTGACATTGACCGCCCGACAGCTCATTGGGTTTATGGTGGCTTCTTTCTTCCAACCCTACTTTTTTGATCACTTCCATCGCCATCTCGTTACGCATCTTGCGCGAAATACCGGCGTATACCAGCGGCAACGCTACATTCTCCAGCGCAGTGAGGCGGGGCAGCAGGTTGAATTGCTGGAATACAAAACCAATTTCTTTGTTACGTACGTCGGCCAGGTTGTCATCAGGCATTTTGCTTACGTCCTGCCCGTTCAAGATATACTTGCCGGCAGAAGGGGAATCAAGGCAGCCCAGTATATTCATCAGGGTACTTTTGCCGGAACCGGAAGGCCCCATGAGCGCTACATATTCGTTCTTATAGATATCCAGGTCGATGCCTTTGAGTACCTGCAATTCCTGTTTACCCATGTGGTAGCTCTTGCGAATACCCTCGAGATGAATGATTGAATTCATAGAAAAAGTTTAAGCCGGTCGATACGGGGTGGCCGCCGGAACAGATTATTGTCCGGGTCGGTACCGTTATCTAGTCCTGTTTTTTGATAACCTTGGGCACTTTGAAAAATGTACCGTCTGAATCGGGTGCATTCTTAAGCGCTTCTTCCCGGGAAATGGAGCCTTTTACTTCATCTTCACGCAACACATTGATAGCGTCTGTCATATGTAACAGCGGTTCTACTCCCTCGGTATTCAATTCATTCAGTTTGTCGACAAATTGAATCATTCGTTGCAGGTCATTCTTGATTATTTCTTTTTCCTGATCGTTGAACTGCAGGCGGGCCAGGTTGGCCAGGTTCTGAACCAATGCGTCATTTACTTCCATACAAACAAAAATAACTGATTATTTGCAATAGAGGGCCTGCAAGGTGTGAGTGGTGAGTTGTGACCGGTGAGTGGGGCTAAAGGCTAAAAGCTAAAGGCTTAAGGCGGAAGGTGAAAGGCGAAAGGAAAGGCAGCAGGCCTCACCGCTCACCATTGACCTTGCATCTGTAAATTATTAACTATAAACTTTCAACCAAAACTGCCAGCTGCAAACTGGTAACTGGCAACGGGGTATTTCTTATCTTCGCGCTCCTTATGGAGAGTGTTAAGAAAGATACCCTGCCTGCAGACAGGCAGGTCGTCATGGGCGGTATACGCCCCACCGGGTTTTTGCACCTCGGCAACTATTTTGGCGCTTTGCGCAATTTTGTGCGGATGCAGGATGAGTATCCCTGCTTTTTTATGCTGGCCGACCTGCATTCACTTACTACCCACCCCGATACAAAAGAGTTAAAAAATAATATTCACCGGGTATTGGCCGAACACCTCGCCAGTGGTTTAAACCCTGATAAATGCGCCCTGTACTGCCAGAGCCATGTTTATGAAACCTCCGAGCTGTACCTGTACCTGACCATGTTGTCAATGGTAGGGGAGCTGGAAAAAACGCCCACCTTTAAAGACAAGGTTCGCCAGCACCCGCAGAACGTTAATGCCGGCTTGTTGACCTACCCCGTCTTACAGGCTGCGGACATTCTTTTACACCGGGCCAGGCTGGTACCTGTTGGGAAGGACCAGGAGCAGCACCTGGAAATGGCCCGGAATATTGTAGATCGCTTTCACCATCGTTATGGTGAAGTGTTCCCCCAACCGGTGGCCTTTAATTATGGCAGTGAACTGGTAAAAGTGCCCAGCCTCGACGGCAGCGGTAAAATGAGCAAAAGCGAAAACCAGTATGCTACTTTATACCTCAGCGATCCCGACGACCTCATACGCAAAAAAGTAATGAAAGCCACTACCGATAGTGGTCCCAAAGAGCCCAACTCACCCAAGCCCGATTACATTGAGAACCTGTTTTTACTGATGAAGCTGGTAAGCGCGCCGGATGTGCTGCAGAAGTTTGAAGAAGATTACAACGCATGTACCATCAGGTATGGTGATATGAAAAAACAACTGGCCGAAGACATGGTACAGTTTATAGCGCCCATCCGCGAAAAGGCGGCCGCCATTCAACAGGACACCGAATACCTGAAGAAAGTAATGATCCAGGGTGCCGAAAAGGCACGGATCAGCGCTCAGGCTACCCTGAAAGTGGTGCGTGAGGCCATAGGGTTGAATTATTATTAAAAAACAGCGTTCAGGCAGTTTAAAACCGGAAAGAATTAATATCTTAAATTTTTGATAGCCCCGGCATGGCCGGAATAAAACGGGATAGAACTCTAAATAATGGCAAAAACTAAGAAACCGAAGCATATTGCTGTAGCGGGTAATATCGGCGCGGGCAAAACTACGCTCACTGAACTGCTCAGCAAACATTATCGCTGGATACCCCAGTTCGAAGATGTAGACCACAACCCCTATTTATTCGATTTTTATGAGGATATGCCCAGGTGGAGTTTTAACCTGCAGATCTACTTCCTGAACAGCCGGCTTCGGCAGCTCAATGATATTTTTCGTGGTACCGAAACAGTGGTGCAGGACAGAACCATTTATGAAGATGCTTATATCTTCGCTCCCAACCTGCATGAAATGGGGCTGATGAGCAAACGTGATTTCGATAACTATTTCATGTTCTTCGAAACCTTAAAAACAATGGTGCAACCACCCGATCTGCTTATATACCTGAAAGCATCGGTGCCTACGCTGGTTGCACAAATTCAAAAACGCGGCCGCGAATACGAAGAGAATATCCGGCTCGATTACCTGAAACGCCTCAACGACTTCTACAATAAATGGATCGACGGATACAAAGAAGGTCCCCTGTTGGTGGTGGATATAGACAAGAACAAGTTCCCCGAAAACGACGAACACCTCGGTGAGATCATCCGCAAGATTGATTCCCAGTTATACGGTCTGTTCTAGCATTTGCTGCCTGTTCAATTTTATTGTGCCTGCTGGTAGTTGGCAAATGGCTCCAGGATTGTAAGATCACTGGTGATCTTTTTCAGCCATTCCTCCTGCTTTGGTTTATTCCGCGAGTAGTCGGTTTCCTGGTCGTATAACAACTGGGTTTGCCGGTGCTGCTTCATGGCATTTTCATACAGCTGGTTAATGTCCTGGCTGGCCGTTTTTATATTGAAGCGGTAAGATCTCATGAGTTTATTCAGCTTGCGCGCATAGATTTCTGCAATATCAAAATGGCCCTGTTCATGAACAAGTACGTCATTGTTCTTTATGCGCACCCATGACCGGTTCTTATCAAAACTGCATTTGATGGAATAGGTAAAGCCTTTTTCGTCATAGCCAAATTCAATATTGATATTACTGCTGGTAAGCGCAGCGTTGGAGGAATGCGGATCGGGTTCACCTTTAAAATCGCTCCAGGTAAGCTTTCTGGAAGCGCTCCAGGGAATCAGGTTATTCGGTTGTTGTATAACGGTAACCCACAAAAGTAATAATGAAATTACAGCTTTGCTCATAATTGGTTTCCCGCCTGGTTTATGTGGCTGAAGGAATGGGAAAAGACCTGTAAATACAATGGCAACTTAAATCAAATCCGCGGAAACAATTCCCTAAAATTGATGAAAATAGCCGAATGGTAAATGTAAAGGGTTGTCCCATTTTATGAGACAACCCTTTCTATGGCAAAGTAATCGTTGAGACCGAAATGCTTTAGTTAAAAAGCGTTCTAATTTCATTAAAAAAATTGAAATTAGATCAAAACAGGCTGACTATATTTTTGGCGCTGCTGCCAGCACTTCCGGCGTAACGCCCGACGCATATTTCTCAAAGTTGGTAATGAACTGTTTAGCCAGGTTTTCGGCTGCTTTATCGTAAGCGGCTTTGTCGGCCCAGGTATCACGCGGGTTAAGTATAGCCGAAGGTACGCCGGGACAACTGGTAGGGACCTCCATACCAAATACAGGATGGGTTTCATATTGAACCTGGTCAAGGGCGCCTTCCAGCGCGGCGCTGATCATGGCGCGGGTGTACGGTAATTTCATCCGGCTGCCGGTACCGTATGAACCGCCCGTCCAACCGGTATTGATCAACCATACTTTGGCGTTGTGCTTTTTCAGTTTCTCGCCCAGCATACTTGCATAAAAGCCGGGGTGAAGGGGTAAAAAGGGAGCACCAAAGCAGGCGCTGAAAGTAGATTTCGGCTCTGTAACGCCGGCTTCGGTTCCTGCTACCTTGGCGGTATAACCCGATATGAACTGGTACATGGCCTGGGCCGGTGTTAGTCTTGATACCGGGGGCAGCACGCCATAGGCATCGCAGGTTAAAAAGAAAATATTTTCAGGAATACCGCCAGTGGCTGGTTCTACCGCATTGCAGATATAATGCAACGGGTACGAAACGCGGGTATTCTCGGTAATGCTTTTATTGGTGAAATCAATTTCGTTGGTGCCATTGTAAAAAGTGGTGTTCTCTACCAGCGCGCCGCCGCGGATGGCCGCAAAGATGGCCGGTTCTTTTTCCTGGCTCAGGTCAATACATTTGGCATAACAACCACCTTCAAAGTTGAACACGCCGTGATCGTTCCAGCCATGTTCATCATCTCCAATAAGTTTACGGTTGGGGTCGGCGCTCAGGGTGGTTTTGCCGGTTCCACTTAAACCAAAGAAAAGCGCTGTATCGCCATCGCTGCCCATATTGGCTGAGCAGTGCATGCTTAATACACCTTTATCGTGGGGTAAAATGTAATTAAGGATAGAAAAAATACCTTTTTTGATCTCGCCGGTATAACCGCTGCCGGCAATAAGAATAGTGCGATGTTTAAAACTGATCACCGATGCATTATGCTGGCGTACGCCGTTTTCTTTTGCATCCAGCTTTAAGCCGGGCGCTGCCAGGATATGCCATTCGGGGGTGAAATGGTCCAGTTCCTCTTCTTCGGGGCGAAGGAACATATTATAAGCAAAAAGGTTGCTCCAGGGATTGTCGTTAATGACGCGAATGTTCAGGCGGTACCTGGGTTCCGCACAGGCATAGCCGTCGCGCACCCATAGTTCAGGTTGAGCGTTCAGGTGATCGATGATCTTTTTGCGAATGCTATGAAAATATTTTTCTTCCAGCGGAATGTTAAATTCATTCCAGTGTACGGAGTTTTCAGTGATCTCGTCTTTTACAATGAACTTGTCTTTGGGACTACGGCCGGTAAATTCACCTGTTTTTACGACAAGGGCGCCGGTGTTGTTCAGTTCACCCTGGTTTAACCGTAATGTGTCCTGTACTAACTCATCTGCACTTAGCTGATAATGCAATGTGTTGGTTGAGTGAAGCCCCAGCTCCTCTAATCCTCTCGTTGGGATGGCAATAGTAGATAATGACATACAAGCGTTCGTTTGTTGAGGATTCAAAGGTATAATTAAAATTTATCCATTCCAATGGCGGCATTTCGCGCATTTTTGAATATAATCTAATGCGATAGATAATTTGTTGTAAATTATTTAGCTAACATGTGTTAGTGTAAAATTGCATTGATCGGTCCCGGGGTTTTGGTGAATGGGTGCGAAACCTGTTTTTATTGAAATATTGATCGATGTTTAGTGCTTTTTTGCGGGTAAAGAAGTGCCCCGAAGGGCGCCGCCAGCCAGGTACAACGGCCTAATCGTTAAAGTGCCGGTTTAAGCTCCATTGCGTAAAAGGGCTCTAATGCCGGTTGCCACCGGCGGGCGGTGACTGCTTTATTTCTGTACGACCATGTTGATCAGACTGATTTTCTGCATTATGCGTTTAGCGTTCGGCGTTTTGCCTTGCTTGCCGCTTGCCCCTTTTACTCTATTTTTACGGTTCATTCAATGAAACTATTACTACATGAAATACCTGCCGCTCGATCCTGCCATCTTTGTCCAGAACCGCAAGAATTTTGTGGCCCGGATGGAAAAGAATTCCATTGCCATCTTCAACAGCAACGATGAACTGCCTACCAATGGCGATGCCCTGCACCGCTTCAAGCAGAACAGCGACCTGTACTGGCTGTGTGGCATTGATCAGGAAGATACCATGGTCATTCTGTTCCCCGGTAATCCCGATCCGAAGTATCGGGAAGTGCTGGTATTGGTTCGACCCAATGAATTAAAAGAAAAATGGGATGGGAAGAGATTGCGTGCGGAGGAAGCCAGAAAGATCTCGGGTATGCAAACGGTGATCTGGCTCGATAGCCTTGACGCTGTTTTACAGGGCTGGATCCATATGGCCGATACGATTTACCTGAATACAAATGAAAATGACCGCAAGGCCAGTGTTGTGCCGGTACGCGATTACCGGTATGCGGAAGCCATGCGCAAGCGCTATCCTTTGCATCAGTACAGGCGCAGTGCCCGTATTATGAAAGAGCTGCGGGCGATCAAATCGCCCCAGGAAGTTGCTGTTATGCAACGCGCAATAGATATTACGCATAAGACGTTTGAACGACTGCTGAAATTCATCAGGCCGGGTGTTATGGAGTATGAGATCGAGGCGGAGATCTGGCATTCGTTCCTGTCGCAGCGGGCCACAGGGCCGGCATACAGCAGCATCATTGCCAGTGGCGACCGGGCGCGCATCCTGCATTATGTTTCCAACAACCAGGAATGTAAAGACGGTGAGCTTGTGCTGATGGATTTTGGCGCTGAATATGGTGGTTATTGTGCCGACCTTACGCGTACAGTACCGGTAAATGGAAAGTTCAGCAAACGGCAGCGGGAAGTGTATACCGGTTGCTTACGCCTGCATGAATATGCGAAAAGTATTCTGAAACCCGGCATCAGTATTATGGATTATACTGATAAAGTAGGGGTGGAAGCCACTAAAGTGTTTGTAAAGCTGGGTTTGTTATCGCCCAGTGATATCAGGAATGAAGACAAGGAAAACCGGGCTTACCGGAAATATTTATACCATGGCATTTCGCATCACCTGGGTATTGATGTGCATGACCTGGGCACACGTACGGAACCAATAAAACCAGGTATGGTATTCACTATTGAGCCGGGTATTTATATAGAGGAAGAGCAAATGGGCATCCGCATTGAAAATAATGTGTGGATCACCCGTACCGGCAACAAAGACCTGATGGCGAAAATCCCGATTACCACTGAGGATATTGAATCGATAATGAGGAAATAATCACTTTTAAATTGTATTTCATTGCACATTTGCACATTTACTAATTTTCACATTAATGAAACATATACCAAATCTGTTTACACTGATCAATTTGTTCTTTGGCTGTATTGCGATCATTTACATACTGCAAAACGGAATTATAATTGTTAGTGATGAACAGGGTACCCAATTGATCGAGATACCCGAGAAACTATGGATGGCCTCATTGTTTATAGGCCTGGCTGCTGTTGTTGATTTCCTGGATGGATTTGTTGCCCGCTTGTTCAACGCAACCTCTGCTTTGGGCAAACAACTCGATTCACTGGCCGATGTGGTGAGCTTTGGCGTGGCGCCGGGTTTGATCGTTTATCAGTTCCTGCGTTTAAGTTATGCTTCACAACCCAATGGCATTGAAGTGGCGGCCATTTGGTTAATGCCGGCGCTGCTGATACCCTGTGCGGCTGCTTACCGGCTGGCCAAGTTCAATATCGACGATTCACAGCAATATGGATTCAAAGGCGTTCCCACGCCGGCTGCAGGTTTATTGATAGCCTCTTTTCCGCTTATTTACTGGTATTCGCAAAGTGCGGAAGCGGTAAGTCTCATGCAGAATAAATGGTTGTGGTATGCCATTATCGTTACGGTAAGCTATTTAATGGTGAGCAATCTGCCCCTGATGGCGCTGAAATTTAAAAACTTTTCGGTAAAAAGCAATTTACCCAAGCTTATTTTGCTGATATCAGCCATAATTGCAGCCATATTATTAAAATGGCTGGCTGTACCGGTTGTATTTATTCTTTACATCATCTTATCTTTGGCGTTCAAAAATAAAACCACATGACCTATACAGTTCAGGTGAAGGTAATGCCGTTAAAAGAATTGCTCGATCCGCAGGGAAAAGCCGTAATGGGTGGATTACAAAACCTGGGATTAGGAAATATTCAGGATGTTCGGGTAGGTAAAAATATCACCCTGCAGGTAGAAGCCAACACCCCTGACCAGGCAAAAGCCATTGCCGAAGAAGCTTCCAAAAAGTTACTCGCAAATCCAGTGATGGAATACTTTGAACTTTCAATTAGCTGATTTGATAATTTGATAATGTGATAATTTGATAATTGGGCACCCTCTGGTAGTAGCAACCTTTATTAATATAATTATATGAAAAAAGAGTTGCTGGATCAAAATGTCATTTTGAAGCTGTCTTTGGATTTTTCTTTGATGTTGATAGCTTATTGTGAAGAATTGGATGCCCTTAGAAAATTCGTAATTTCCAAACAATTACTCAGGTCGGGAACATCTATAGGTGCAAATACTGTTGAAGCTCAAAACGCCGAAAGCAAAGCTGACTTCATTCACAAGATGAAGTTAGCAGCTAAAGAGGCTGAAGAAACCCAATACTGGCTTATGTTGTGCGAATATTCACAGAACTTTCCGGAGTGTAAGGCGCTTGTTTTAAAATTAGAGCAGATCCAGCGGGTTTTGGCCAAGATATTGTCAACTTCAAAAAAGAATAACCGTATCGCACAGTAGCCAACTTGTATTCCATTATCACATTATCGAATCATCACATTATCACATTATGTTGTATTTGGTTCCCACTCCTATCGGCAATTTGCAGGATATCACGCTCAGGGCCCTGGAGGTGTTGAAGCAGGTGGATCTGATCCTGGCTGAAGATACACGCACGTCGGCCAAATTATTAAATCACTATCAGATCTCGCGCCCGATTACAGCCTATCATCAACATAATGAGCACCAGGTATTGCAACACCTCATCAACCAGTTGCAGGAAGGAAAGACCATGGCCATGGTATCGGATGCCGGTACGCCGGGTATTTCCGACGCAGCTTTCCTGTTGGTGCGCGAATGTATTAAACAGGGAATAAAAGTGGAATGTCTGCCCGGCGCCACCGCCTTTGTGCCCGCCCTGGTGAACAGCGGATTACCCATGAACCGCTTTGTATTTGAAGGTTTTCTTCCCACCAAAAAAGGCCGGCAGACCATGTTGAAAAAACTGGCTGAAGAAGATCGTACCATGATCATTTATGAATCGCCGCACCGGCTGGTTAAAACCCTGCAGGAGTTTGTGCAATACTTCGGGGCCGACCGCCTCTGCAGTGTCAGCCGCGAGCTCACTAAAATGTTTGAAGAAAATGCCCACGGCACCTTGCAGCAGTTAGTAGAACATTTTCAAATGAAAGAAGTGAAAGGGGAGATTGTTATTGTGCTTGCTGGTAAAGAATAATTACCGGTTGCCGTTACCAGGCGCCAGATGCAAATTAACAGGTACTTTAAAATTGTTTCGGTTTTCCGAAGCAAAACCCCGAAACCGGTATCCTGTAACCGGTAACTTTTTCACGATTCCCGCCTTTATTAACATATTACCACATTAGCCAATTACCAATTTTATGTTTTTCTTTTCACGTCACGGTTTGAAATTTGCAAGGTATTAATCAATAAATACTATTAGTATGAAAAAAACTATGTATTACTGTCTGATGCTTTTTTTTGCGCTCACCTTATACAGTACCGTTGATGCACAGGTGCGTAAGGTTCCGGCGGAAGTAACCGAAGCTTTCAGACGTAAATACCCCATGGCCACTAACCTCGAATGGCGTGACCGCTTAAGCGGCTTTACCGCTTCTTTCGACCTGGATAATGTACATTACGAAGCAAAGTTTACCAATAAAGGCGATTGGCAGAATACCGAGAACAAGATCCCGGAAAGTGAACTGAGCCCTGCCATTAAAGACGGTTTTCAGAAAAGTAAATATGCCGAAGAGTGGACCATTAAAGAAGCCTACAAGATAGCATTACGCGAAGCCAGGACGCAATATCGCCTCGAAATCCAGAAGAATGATATTCAGAAAAAGCATCTGTATTTCGACAGCACCGGCCGCCTTTTAAGAGACAATATAAAATTATAGCCAGGGCCATTGACGGCATAATCAATAACTCCACCATATATCATGATCCCTTCGGCTTAACCGGAGGGATCTTTCTTTTACGGCACTTAGAACTTACAACTTAAAACTTTGAACTTTAAACTTTGAACTTATAAGATTTGCCTACCTTCCGCACCAGAAAATTATTTTAATATAAAACTTCAGGAATGATGCGAAAAAGGTTTTATACTCTTTGCACCTGTACCCTTTTGGCCGTGGCGGCATGGGGTCAGCCCGACAGGTGGCAACAGCGGGTGAAATACACAATGGATATTGCCATGAACGTGACCACCAACCGGTTTACCGGTAAACAGCGTTTGGAGTACACCAATAACTCACCCGATACCCTCAAGAAAGTATTCTATCATTTGTACTGGAACGCTTTTCAGCCAAACAGCATGATGGATAACCGGAGCAGGGCGCTGGGGCAGAAAAAGATCAATAACAGGCCCGACTGGGATGGCCGGGTGCGCGATCGCATTTTGCATCTGAAAGAGGATGAGATCGGTTATCAAAAGATCCTTTCGTTGAAAATGAACGGGGTGGCGCAGAAATTCAAGATGCAGGAAACGATCCTTGAAGTGCCGCTTAGCCAACCGATTCTGCCCAAAGCAAAAGTGGTGTTTGACATGGATTTCGAAGCGCAGGTGCCCTTGCAGATCCGCCGCAGTGGCCGGGATAATCCGCAAACCGGCGTACGTTATTCCATGAGCCAGTGGTATCCCAAAATGTGCGAATACGATTATGAAGGCTGGCATCCTACGCCCTACGTAGCCCGTGAGTTCTATGGCGTTTGGGGCGATTATGAAGTGAACATTACCATCGACAGGAACTATATGATCGGGGGCACCGGTTATTTGCAAAATGCCAACCAGGTAGGTTTCGGTTACGAAGCTCCCGGGGTAAAAGTAGCCAAACCCGCCGGAGCAACACTTACCTGGCGGTTTGTAGCTCCCAATGTGCATGATTTTATGTGGGCAGCCGATCCGGATTATGCGCATTTGACGCGTACCATTGCCGGCGGGCCGGTAGTGCATGTTATTTATAACAATGATGCCGAGCATTTGCGCAGGGTGTTCGCTGCCATGACTGATGACAACAAAAAGAAATATGGTACGGCCGAGAACTATATTAAAGATTTTCAGGAGCAATGGAAACGCGTGGCCGATATGGCGGTGATCGTATTGCCATACATTGAAAAGAAATTCGGTGCTTATCCCTACAAGCAATATACGTTTATTCATGGCGGCGATGGGGGTATGGAATATCCAATGAGCACCCTGCTGGTAGGACCCAGTGTGAGCACTGCCATTCACGAATGGATGCACAGCTGGTACCAGATGATGCTGGGCACCAATGAATCGCAATATGCGTGGATGGATGAAGGTTTTACGAGCTATGCATCAACGCTTGTGACCAACTATTACCAAACCGTTTCAGGCACTATAGCGGAACAGAGTGCCGTAGGCACTGGTCCGCGCAAAAAAGTGCTGGTCGATTCGCTGGCCACCAGCAGGTCTTACGTGGGGGCTGCTAACCCGCATGAAGATGCTTATGATAGTTATTTTGGACTGGTAGCCAGCCGGCTGGAAGAACCGTTGACCACACATGCCGATCATTTTGAGACCAACCTGGCCTACAGTATTGCATCGTACTCGAAAGGAGAAGTGTTCATGGAGCAGCTGGGGTATATTGTAGGCGCGCCGGTACGGGATAAGATCCTGCTTAATTATTACAATCAATGGCGGTATAAACATCCCAATGTAAATGATTTCATCCGTGTTGCTGAAAAGACCAGCGATATCAAGCTCGACTGGTACCGCGAATATTTCGTGAATACCACCAAGACCATCGATTACGGTATTGATAGTTTGTGGGAAGAAGCTGGTAAAACAAAGATCAGGCTAAGGCGACTGGGTAATATGCCCATGCCCATGGATGTATTGATCACCTTTAAGGACGGCAGCAAGCTGATGGCTTATGTGCCCATGTATTTGATGTTTGGAGAAAAGCCGGTTGAAGATGCTGCCATCCCACGCAATGTTTATGAGCCCTGGAAATGGACGCATCCGCAGTATACGTTTGAGATCGACCGCAGGCTGATCGACCTGAAAATAATAGAGATCGATCCTTCCATGCGACTCGCAGATATAGACAGAAAGAATAACAAACTTGATATACCCTGGTAGGAGAACAATGTGATAATGTGATAATTCAATAATGTGATAATTCGATAATGTGATAATGGAAACATTCCAGTTATAGCATCAAAAGGTATTTCATTATCACATTATCACATTTGCTAATTATCACATTGCATTTTAGGTATAACCAATCTAACAAAAAAAGCCATTCAAATTAATGAATGGCTTTCCCTTACTAATAAGGTTATCGATAACAGAGCACAGGGAAGGTAAAATGGCATGTAAGTATTTGATGTGACAACCAGGTGCAAAGCTAGGATCGCATTATAATTAAAACAATACTACAAACTGGGTAATTTTGCTGCACACAGTTGCTCTATTACCGTCCGAAGAATTTGTTAATAGCCTCAACCCGGTTATTGACATGCAGTTTTTCGTATATGTGATATACGTGTTTGCGAACGGTTTCCTGGCTGATAAACAAACTGGCTGCTATTTCTTTATATAACATGCCTTTAGCCAGTAATTCCAGGATCTCTTTTTCACGGTTCGACAGAACGCTGAGTGAGTTTTCAGCGGCTTCGGCGCCTGCTGCTTTGGTTTGAAAAGCGGCAACTACCTTACGGGCGATCTGGCTGCTCATAGGCGCACCGCCTTCCTGTAATTCCCTGATCGCTTCGAGTAATTTATGGGGGGCTGTTTTCTTAAGAATGTATCCACTGGCGCCGGCGCTCAGGGCTTCAAAGATCTTTTCATCATCTTCGTATACGGTACACATCATAAAAAGGATATCGGCATATTCTGCTTTCAGCTGCCGCACCACGTCTATCCCGCTTTCGCCTTCGCCGAGGTTAATGTCCATCAGCACAATATTCGGCTTCAGCTCAGGGATCTTCACCAGCGCTTCTTCTGCCGTGGCACAACTTCCCAACAACCGGTATCCTTCCGACATAGTCACGATCTGTTCCAGGGCAGACCGAATATCTTTCGTATCATCTACGATACATACAGTAATATCCATCATGGTACAAAGTTCCTTTTTTTGCTGAAACGTAAAATACCACTAATAGGTAGTTTTGAATATGTCTCCGGTTGCCGGTTTCCGGTTACCGGGTGCTTATCAAGTGGCAGTTACAGGGTACAAGTTTCAGGTTACAGGGATTCAATATCAAGCTCATGCCTGCTTGCAGGCAGCTTTAAATGAAAGTCGGCAACCTGGTAACTGGTAACCTGCAACCTGTAACTTGCAACCTGCAACGGTTAATTAGTTTACAAGTTTCACGTATCAGGAAGAAATGTATAACAAATACTTTTCTTTAAAGTACTCTTCGCCAAAGATCTCAAACACCTCCATAACCCTCGGCCTGCAACCGCTTTCGGCGATCTCGGTGTTCAGGTCGCCGCCTTTGAGGCAAATGAGCCCTGGTTTTTGATTGGTGCTGTTGGCATCCGGTTTCTTTAACAATGGCTTCGACCATTTCCAGAGATCTTTCAGGGGAGCTACCGCTCTTGATACAACAAAGTCGAACTTTTTGTCTTTAACGTCTTCTATGCGGCTATGGGCAGTGGTTACGTTTTTCAGCTCCAGTGCTTCGGCTACGGCGTTCACCACTTTGATCTTTTTGCCGATGCTGTCGACCAGGTGGAATTTAACGTTGGGGTAAAAAATGGCCAATGGTATGCCGGGGAAACCGCCACCGGTACCCAGGTCAACAATGGTTGAACCGGCTGCAAACTCAAATGCAGCGGCAATGGCCAAGGAATGCAGGACATGCTTTTCGTAAAGACTTTCCATGTCTTTACGGGAAATAACGTTGATCTTGCTGTTCCAGTCGTTATACAGCTCGTCAAGGGCACTGAACTGTTGTAGCTGAACAGGGCTGAAATCACTGAAATACTTGGTGATCAGTTCCAGTTTTTGTTGGGCTTTCTCCATATTGAAGGAGCAAAGATGAAATAATGTATGAACATCCAGATATCTAAAATCCACCACCAGTAAAAAAGATCTTTTTCATTCATCTTTTTCATGGCATTGTAATATACCACTGCCTGCCAGATGAATCGGAGGCCGAATACGCCCAGTGTCAACCGCCAGTCGAAAAAGAACAGGCACAACACAAAAAGGGGATACAGCAAAAAGTGGGAAGTGGAATATAATCCTAACAGGAACTTATGAACGGGTTTATAGAATTTGCCGGTGCTGTAATGGCGGTTCTTCTGGCGGATCCAGTCGCTGAACCGGCGTTTGGGTTCCGATAAGGTGAACGCATCAGGATCGAGCACCACATTTACATTGTGTTTGTTGGCTACCTGGTTAATGAACAGATCATCATCACCGCTGGCCACGTGGTTCAGCGAAGAAAAACCTTTGGTACGGAAGAAGAGTTCCCGTTTGTAGGAGAGATTTCTTCCCACACCCATATACGGTAGTCCGGCCAACGCAAAGGACATGTATTGCAGGGCTGAATGAAAAGTCTCGAAGCGGATGAGTTTGTTCAGGATGCCGGGCTTTTTATTGTAAGCGCCGTATCCCAGCACGATCTCCACGCCATCGTCATAGCCATCCTGCATTTTTTGTAGCCAGAACTCCGATGCAGGAACACAGTCTGCATCGGTGAGTAATAATATTTCGTGTTTTGCTTCTTTAATGCCAATGGAGAGCGGGTATTTCTTTCCCGGAATACCCAATGCTTCCTGCTCCAGGTTGATGGCCTGCAGGTTCTTAAAGGTCTTTTTAAACTCATCGAGCAGGTACCGTGTTTCATCCTGGCTGTTGTGGTTTACCACGATCAATTCATGGGTGGTAGGATAGGTTTGAACCAACACGCCGGGTAAATATCTGGTGAGATTATTGGCTTCATCCCGGGCGCAAACAATGATACTCACGGGATGTGTTTGCGATTTGGCTTTAGCGGCGGGTTTGAAGAAAGCCACGCGCCGGAAAAAAACAATGTAGTAAATTAACTGGATAAGCGTTACCAGGCAAAATAATGAAAACAGGATCCAAGGCCACCAAGTAATGAAAAACGTTGATATCTCGCCCATAAGAGAAATTAATTTAGGCACGGTCCGTGAAGGTTTTGCACGAAAATAGGATAAACTAATGAGTTTTTAATCCCAAGTTGTTCAGGTTTGAGAGCGTAGAATGTTGAATAATCAATGTTGCGTACACCGTGTGTTGATTGTTGAAAATATTGAGCTGTTACAGGTTTCATGATACAGGTTGCAGGGGAAGAATTCAAAACTCGAAAGCAAGCAGTTGCCGGTACCGGTTGCCCGGCTTTTACTTCGCAAGCCGCAAACTAATTTGAAGCAACCTGTAACCTGAACCTTGTAACCTGCAACTTCATGCTTAATAACTTGAAGCTGGCAATTAAGAACAGGTAACTTAGAACTATCTTTGCGCCCAATTTCAACAAACATGGCCGCTTTACAATTCACTTTACAACATACCGATGACCAGTCAAAAGCCCGGGCAGGACATATTGTCACCGATCATGGTGAAATACCCACGCCAATCTTTATGCCTGTAGGAACGGTTGGCAGTGTAAAGGCGGTTTCTCAGCAGCAGCTGAAAGAAGAGATCAATGCGCAGATCATCCTGGGCAATACCTACCATCTGTACCTGCGGCCCGGTACCGATGTGCTGCAAAAAGCGGGTGGTTTGCACCGCTTCAAAGGGTGGGACCGGCCCATTCTCACCGATAGCGGTGGTTACCAGGTGTTCTCCCTGGCCGGCACCCGCAAGATCACAGACGATGGCGTATTATTTCAATCACATATTGACGGTTCACGCCATTTGTTTACGCCTGAGTCGGTCATGGATATTCAACGGAGCATTGGGGCCGATATCATCATGGCATTTGACGAATGTCCACCCTATCCCAGCGATTATAAATATGCCGAGAAGTCGATGCACCTGACCCATCGGTGGCTCGACCGTTGTTTCAAACGCTTCAACGAGACGCCCGACAAATACGGCTATACCCAAAACCTGTTTCCCATTGTACAGGGCAGTACTTATACAGATCTGCGTAAGGCCTCCTGCGAATACATAGCTTCCAAAGATGCTACCGGTAACGCTATTGGCGGCTTAAGTGTAGGGGAACCCGATAACATGTTGTACGAGCTTTGTGGTTTATGCTGCGACAACCTGCCAGTGCATAAGCCGCGCTACCTGATGGGCGTGGGTACGCCCTGGAACATCCTGGAATGTATTGCGCTTGGTGTAGATATGTTCGACTGCGTGATGCCTACCCGCAATGGCCGTAATGCCATGCTGTTCACTTCGCAAGGGGTTATAAATATCGATAATAAGAAATGGGAGCACGATTTTTCACCCATCGATGATGGGATCGACTGCCACATCAGCAATCACTATAACAAAGCCTATCTGCGGCATCTGGTGAAATCTAAGGAAATACTGGGACTTACGATTGCCAGTGTGCATAACCTCGCTTTTTATCTGTGGCTCGTGCGCGAAGCCCGGCGACGGATCTTACAGGGCGATTTTCTTTCCTGGAAGAATGAAATGGTAACGAGGCTACAAACACGTCTGTAAGGGTTTATGGTTTATGGTTTGTGGTTCTTTAATTCTGCAGCGTCACTTTCCGTAGATCAACAAACCACAAACAACAAACAACAAACTTGTTATTATCTTTTTTGCTTAAACAGCCAGGGTAAAAGTTCTGGTTCCCGGAACGCATTGTTCCAGCTATCATGACCTACGCCGGGGTATTCAGTATATTTTGCTTTGGCGCCTGCCGCTTTCAGCGAATTGTACATAAGCCGAGAATTACCCACGGGTACTGCCTGGTCGTTATCGCCATGAAATAGCCAGATCGGAAACTTCTTTGCATATACCGTCACCTTCTGTGGATCGCCGCCGCCGCAGATGGGGATGGCCGCCGCAAAGAATCCCGGCTTCCGCCATAAAAGCTCAAACGTGCCCATGCCGCCCATGGACAATCCGGCCAGGTAGATCTTTTTCGTTTTTACCAGTCTGCTGGCCACCAGTGAATCGAGCAGGCGGCTTACCAGGTCAAGGCTTTTGCCAATGGGCTGGTCGGAAGGAAAGGTAAAAGCGCCGAGTGAATCTTTTTTATCGGGCTCTCTTCTAATGCGCGACCAGAAATCGTTCTGAGGGCATTGGGGAAAGATGACAATGGCAGGGAATTTTTGGCGATTGGCGGAGTCGGCAAACAGGCTGCCGCCATGTTTTAATTGCGCTTCGTTATTGCTGCCCCGTTCGCCGGAGCCATGGAGGAATACGATCAGCGGGTATTTTTTACTGGCTTTGTAATCGATAGGGTACAATACACGATACCGCAACGTATCGTTACCACTGATAAACTCTTTTTTTTCATACGCGTCATTCAACTGTGCCGATAGGTTTTGCATGGCAATAAGCCAGAATAAGGTAGCCAGGTATTTATGCATATTAGTACTTAGTTTACAGAATCGTTTCAATGGAGCGATTCAGGGTACAAGTTACAGGTTTCGCGGAATAGTTACCAGTTTCCGGTTTCCGGGGCTTTTGCTTTGAAAGCCGAACAGGTTTACGGCTGCCAGCGCATATTAGCCTGCAACCAGTGCCTGGTAACCGGTAACCGGCAGCCATTACTTTTTCTTAAAGTTGTATTAGAACTCGTTAATCTCACCCAACTGCCCGAATTTTCTGCTACATTTGCCCCGCCGTACAGTGCGTTTTTACCGAATGATAAAAAAAATCGACTGGTACATATTAAAAAAGTTCATTTCTACTACTGTGTTCATGGTATTGATCTTTTCGGTAATTGCCGTGGCGATCGATACCAGTGAAAAGGCCGACGATTTCGTAAAATCAGGCTTGTCAACATCCCAGATCATTACCAAATATTATTTCGGCTTTGTTCCGTTCATCATCTCCATGATCTTTCCGCTGATGGTTTTCATCGCGGTCATTTTCTTCACCTCGAAAATGGCAGGTAAAAGTGAGCTGGTGGCCATTCTGGCCGGTGGGGTTCGGTTCAACCGCATGCTGCGCCCATATTTTTTAGGCGCACTATTGCTGGGCGGCATTTTCTGGATAGCTACCCAGTATTTTATTCCCAAAGCCCAGTTGCTGCGTGGTAACTTCCAGGCAACGTATATCGACAGCAAAAGCTCATATGAACAGGGCGAAATGGCCAAACGTACCCGTAATTACTATTTTCGCATAGATGCCAATACGTTTGCCGGCATGCGGAATTACGATACAACTACAAAGTCGGCCAACGATTTTTATATGAACCGGCTGAACGGAACCAAATTAACCTATAACCTGCGGGCCGATTACCTGCGCTGGGATACTGCTAAAAAGACCTGGAAATTGCAGAATGCAACGGAACGCAGGATCCTGGGGGTGAAGGAAGTTTCGAAAGTGATCCCGGAAATGAGTTTGAACCTTAACCTGAAGCCGAATGAGATCAAGTTTGACAAATACCTGAAAGATAAAATGACTACCCCGGAGTTGAACCGCTATATCAAGGGGGAGGAGGCACGGGGTGCAGAAGGTTTGAACGATTATAAAGTAGAAAGATACCGGAGAGACGCTACACCTACATCAGTTTTCATTCTCACCATGATCGGAGCTGTAGTAGCCTCGCGCAAGACCCGTGGCGGCAGTGGCCTTCACCTGGCAGTTGGAATTATTACAGCAGCTTTCTTTGTAGTGATGGACAAGTTCTCCCTTACCTTTTCAACAAAAGGGAATTTTCCGCCGCTGCTGGCTGCCTGGACACCGAATATTATTTTTTCTATTGTTGCTATCTGGTTGTATCGTATTGCACCAAAATAAAGCACGCATAAGGAAAATATTAATATAGGCTAACGATTGTTGTTTATTTCTATATAAGTCATTGCTGAATTAATTTTACTGTTTTGGGTGGGTTTGTTATAACTTTAGCAAACTTTTTCCCTCATTATTACATATTTACAAATAATTATACAGCATCATGGGAATTCTAAAGGATAGGTTTAAGGTAAAGGCAGAGGCCTCTTCAGCCGAGTTAAAAGATCTGTTAAAGCAACATGGTAATAAAAAGATCGGCGAGGTTCAGCTGTCTCAGATCTACCAGGGCATGCGCGGAATAACCGGCCTGGTTTCGGAAACTTCATTACTCGATGCAAAAGAAGGTATTCGTTTTCGCGGGTATTCAATCCCCGAACTGCAGGAAAAACTGCCAAAGATCCCTGGTGGTACCGAACCTTTACCTGAAGGACTTTTCTACCTGATGTTAATTGGCGAGCTGCCCGATGATGAAGCGGTGGCCTATATCACTTCAAGCTGGCAGCGCCGTTCTCATGTTCCCAATCACGTATTTGCCGCCATTGACGCATTGCCGGTTACCGCTCACCCCATGACCATGTTCGTGACAGGGATCATGGCCCTGCAAACCGAAAGCAATTTTGCCCGCCGCTATGCCGAGGGAATGAATAAGAAAGATTACTGGGAGGCTGTATTTGACGATTCAATGGACCTGCTGGCCCGCCTGCCCCGTGTAGCTGCTTATATCTATCGCCGTAAATATCGCAACAATCAACATATTCAGCCTAATGGCCTGCTCGACTGGGCTGGTAACCTGGCGCACATGCTCGGTTATGAAGATGAAAGCTTCAAAGAACTGATGCGTTTATACATGACCATTCACGCCGACCATGAAGGCGGTAACGTGTCGGCCCATACGACGCACCTGGTAGGTTCAGCCCTGAGCGATCCTTACCTGAGCCTGGCTGCAGGTATGAACGGACTGGCTGGTCCTTTACACGGCCTGGCAAACCAGGAAGTGGTGAAATGGATCATGGAAATGCAAAAAGAGTTGAAAACGGAAGTTCCTACCAAAAAACAAATTGAGACCTACGTTCGCAAAACATTGAGCGAAGGAAAGGTAGTGCCTGGTTACGGACACGCCGTACTGCGTAAAACCGACCCCCGCTTCACTGCGCAGATGGATTTTGCAAAACGTCATTTTCCTGAGGATCCGCTGGTGCAAATTGTATGGAACGTGTATGATGTAGTTCCACCGATCCTGGAATCACTGGGCAAGGTTAAGAACCCCTGGCCTAACGTAGATGCGCACAGCGGTGCACTGCTGGTTCATTACGGAATGGTTGAGTATGAGTTCTACACCGTGCTGTTTGGGGTAAGCCGCGCGCTGGGTGTACTGGCCAGCCTTATTTGGGACAGGGCATTGGGTTTTGCCATCGAGCGTCCGAAGTCGGTAACAACCGAACTGGTAAAAAGCTGGCTGCAGGGAAAAGACGAGATCTGGGGCGAGTAGGATCTTTTTACAGATCTTTTTATATAACAGGCCCTTCTGCCAATTGGTGGAAGGGTTTTTTTAATGTGATAATGTGATGATTTGATGATGTGATGATGTGATGATGTGATGAAATACACAGCAGCGCGAAATGCAGTATGCGGAAAATTGTGAAGTTGAGGCGGCGCAAAGGATTGGTGATAAGACTCAAATGTCGCGAGCCATTGACCCATTCACCAGTTGAGTGTTCTGCGTTGCGTTTTGCGTTCAGCGTTCAGCGTTTACTTACAGCTTTACTTTTTTGCTCGTAAGCCTGGCCAGGTGAATGTATTTTTCGGGCAGTTCTTCTTTATCAGCAAAGATGGTATCTATCTTGTCTTTCGACAGATCGAGCAGGGTAAAATAATCTTTCTCAACAGTTGTCGTGTCGTTGGCGTCATCAACGCTATTGTCGTGTCCCCGGGTAACATCGATGAATGCCTGTAACCGGTTACTGGTATCGCGGAAGAGCCAGCTGTTCCTGATCATCCAGTCGCCGGCATCGCCCCATTTTTCACCCAGTTCAATATAGGAACCAAGGCTGTCGTTCCGTCTGTCGTAAATGAATAATTTGATCGAAGAAGGCTCATACTCTGAAGGGGTTCTGGTGAGCAGTGCCAGCCGGTTTTGATCTATGGCGAATTTATAAATGGCAAAAAAACCTGGTTCGTTGAAATGTTGTTTTGCCATTTCCTGCGGAAAGAACAAAGCGTTTACACTATCAATTGCCCGGCCCTGATACACATCGTTTGCGCTATCGGGCGAATAGACCCATAAAGTGTCAATGGCGATATTTGGATACAATTCAAAAAGGCTGTTGTATTTGCTATTGAGGGGCTGCTGCCGTTTTACTCCTGATTTAACAGGCTTGGGTTGCTCGCAGCTGGTCAGGCCGGCGAGGCAGACCAGGTAAAATAGCTTTTTCATTGGGAGTTCGGGGTTAATTGTTTGTAGCAAAGCCTAACAGCCACCTTCGCCGCGCACTTTATAGGTAACTTTTAGTTTCTTGCCGGTTATCTGTAAGATGCCTGAGTATTCATAGAGCTGGTCAACCATTTTTACCTCTTTTTTGCGCAGCACCACTTTATAGCCTACGGCATAATACACTTCAACAGAATTGGTGGCATTTATTTGCTTTGATTCGCGGAGGCTTTTTTTAAGTTGTACATCTTTTCCTTTGATGCGAATGATGGCCATTTCGCCCATATCGGATAGGAAGATATATTTTTCGTCGGAAAGTTTAACGGTGTCGTAGGTAAAGAATTCACCACAGCCATCAATAGAGCCGGGAATGGATTGAATGAAATCCAGTTTCGACTTGGGAGCAGCCTTGGCGGCTGTAGTCGTTTTGGCTTTGTCTTTATTAGCCGTTTTGGTTTTTGTTGTACTGGTCTTTTGTTTGGTTTCTTTAGCTTTTTCCTTTTCGTCAGGCGTACAATTTATCAAAAAGGGTAATACCAGTAGCACCACAACAAATCTTTTCATTATCATATTCGGGGTTAGGATACCGTAATTTTATTGACTGAAACCGATGTTCGAAATCGCCTGTAAGATAGTAATTGCCCGATGAAATCCATAATGTACCGCCGAACTTTGTCATTAGAGTTATATTAGATTCGAAAAGCCTTGAAAGGGTGTGGTTATGATGTCTAAAAAGGGGGCAAAAAAGGTTTCTACCGGTCGCCCAGCCATTGTAAAAACGCGGAGGTCTTTTCTTTTCCGATCAACAATTCATCCGGCGTGGGCAGCACCAGCTTTACAAATAATTTACGGGCAGAATAATGCTCTACTTCCTTGATAGCACTGAAGTTCACCAGGTACTGCCGGTTCAACCGGTAAAACTGGCGGGGCGGGAGCTGCTCCTGCACCTGTTCCATTGACTGGGTGAGCGGGTAGGACTGTCCCTGAAAAGTCATAATGGTAGTGGTTTCATACCTGATATAAATAAACGCGATGTGCTCGGTTTGTACGGTAAGGTATTTATTTTCTTTAAAGACCAGGAAACTGGTTTTCCATTTTGGCGGGCCTGCCTTTTCAAATAAGCTGTTGAGATCAGGCAAGCTGTTTTGCTGGAAAAAGTTTTTAAAATTGTCTACTTTATCAAGAGCTTTTTCTACCTCCTCTTTCGAGAATGGTTTCAGGATATAATCTATACCGTTAGCCTTGATGGCATCCATGGCGTATTCGCCAAATGCGGTGCAAAATACCACGGGACAGTTGAGTTTGACGGAAGCGAATATTTCAAAGCACAATCCATCCGACAGTTGAATGTCCATAAACACCAGGTCGGGGTGTTCATTGGCTGTAAAATAATTTACCGCGCTTTCAATACTTTGTAAGCTGGCCAGCACCTTTGCCTCGGGTCGTACTGCTGCGATCATATTGCCGAGCGATTTGGCCGCTTTTATTTCATCTTCAACGATGACGATTCTCATATGCAACAGGTAATTTTATAGTAAAGGTAGATGGAGCAGGTTCAACTATGACCTTTTTGTCTAACAGGTGCAAGTACCGCTGGTGAATATTTTCGAGTCCCACGCCTATGGAGGATTCCTTTGTTCTTTTCAGCTGGATCTGATTTTCAACAATGATAAACTCGCCTTGCGAATACAACCTGATGTGCAGCGGTTTGTCGAGCGATACGATATTATGCTTGATGCAATTTTCGATCAGCAGCTGCAGGGTGAAAGGTGGCATATAAGAAGAATGGTGCGCCTTGCCGATATCGATCGAAATATTAAGCCCATCTTCAAACCGCGCTTTTAACAGGAAAATGTAAGCATCCAGGATATTCAGTTCTTCTGAAACCGGGATCAGGTCCAGCTTGCGGCTTTCCAGGGTAAAGCGGTAAAAGTCAGACAGCTTCAGAATAAAATCAACCGAATGTTCGTCCTTATTCTCCACCATATATTTCAGCGAATTCAAACTATTGAACAGGAAATGCGGGTTTACCTGTTGCTTTAACAATTCATATTGAGCCGCCAGGTTATCCATCCGGGTGCGCTCCAGTTCAATGCTTACTTTTTGATGCAGGTAATTCTGGTACAGAAAGTGAATGAACATGTAAAACATTACATTCACGAGCACCCCGCGGATCTCAAACATTAACATGGCAGGGCCGAAATCGATCGTTGAGATCAGTAACTGCTGCAACAAGGCCAGTAAGAACATTACGCCAATCCCCATCAACAGGCTAATGAGCAGCCGTTTAACTGAAAAGCCTTTGGCAATATCGCGGTAGCTGTATTTCGGCAGGGTAAGAATGTTAAAATACCATACAAACAGGGCAAACGCAGCCGTAACGCCCGAATTAACCAGTGTTTCATACAGGTTAAAATGCCGCTCTGCAAATTTGGGAACAGCCATCAGCAGGCCGAGCGCCAGTGAGCTCAGCCAGATTATCTTACCGGATATAGTGAAGTTTTCGTTCTTCATTCGATGGGTCAAAAGTAGAATTAAATGGTTGATTATTGAACCGCTCAATTGCCCATTTCAGGTGCCAATTTGCCTACTATACGGCTTTCCCCCTTTTCATGTGAATGGTTTGCTTTCAATTTGCATCATCAATTACGCATCAGCAATTGATCTCAATAAAAAATAAAATCGATAATACGATGGTAACATACAAAAAAACAAAAGCAGGTATCCTGTCCGCTTTTATGGGGCTTGTTTTAATAAGCAGTTGTAATCAGGCTTCAGGGGAATATATGAAAGAGGCGCCAGGCGATAGCACAGGCTTTGCGCTGGTAGAGCTTTTTACGTCGGAAGGTTGTTCCAGTTGTCCGCCAGCAGACAAACTGCTCGAAAAGTTACAGCAGGAAAATGCCGGCCAACCGGTATATGTGATCGCTTTTCATGTTGACTATTGGGATCACCAGGGCTGGAAGGACAGGTTCAGTAACCGCAGTTATACCGATCGTCAGCGCCGGTATGCCGATTGGCTGCGCGTGCAATCAATTTATACGCCGCAGGTAGTAGTGAACGGAACGAGTGAATATGTTGGTTCAGACGAACGAAGGATTGTAAAAGCCGTGACTGCAGCGGTAAGCAAGGGGACAGATAATAGACTCTCACTGATCAGCCAGCTGAACGATAACCAGCTAAAAGTGAATTACGAACTGACCGGTCAAACAGGAAATAAAACGTTATTCCTGGCTTTGGTACAAAAGAAGGCAAATTCCCAGGTAATGGCTGGCGAAAATGAAGGTCGTGCCTTAACGCATGTGCAGATCGTACGGCAATTGATCGCGGTAGAATTAAAAGCAGTTGGCCAAACCATTATCAGCCTGCCTGCTGATTATAATAAGGAAGGTTGGGAACTGATCGGCTTTGTACAGCATAAAGGTAATGGACGAATCACTGCTGCTGCACGGGCTAACTAACAGTTATGTACACGGAAAGTGTTTCGGCGCACCTGTGACCAATGCAGCGTGGAAGACCAAACCAAGCTATGGCATTGTAGCAACAGAAGATAAAGCCCTCTATCCTGGCTATTGAACGCAATATATATGAACGCGCCGGTGCAAAGGTGCCCGAAATAAAAGACAGTCCTGTTTATTCCTATCGAAAGCGAATGCGGTGGCTGACGTGATCATCGAAGCCGCGGCCGGGCAATAAATAAAAAAAAATTACATAACGTAAAAGTAAACACCAATGAACACTTTAGCATTTACAGGCAACAAGGTCGACAAAGTATTATATACCGGTAAAACATATACCACAGGCGGCCGTGATGGCGCTTCACAAAGTGCTGATGGCAATTTACAGGTGAGGCTGTCGACACCCGGTTTAGGCACCGGAACAAATCCAGAACAATTGTTTGCAGCCGGCTGGTCGGCCTGTTTCCTTGGCGCCCTGGGCATTGCCGCCGCCAAAAAGAGAATCAAATTGTCGCCCGATACGGCGATCGATGCAGAAGTAGATCTGGGCACAACGGGTGGCGGCTACTTTTTACAGGCAAGGTTGAATGTAAGTTTGCCGGGATTGGATACTGAAACCGCAAAAGAACTGGTGGAAGAAGCGCATCAAACCTGTCCGTATTCAAAAGCTACGCGCGGTAACATCAATGTGCAGATCAATTTAGTATAGGCGAACCGGAAGCAGGGATCATAAGGGCTCATAAGACTTGTCTTATGGGCTTTCCTGTTGTTGAGCATAAAGATAATGACAGGCAGGGCGTCACAGCATCTGCCTGTTGTACATTTGCGCTATAGTTCGTTACTTGTGGATTGTTTTAAGATTGAGAACATGGCAGATAAAAAAATACATACAACCAATTACTTCGACACATTCATTGAAGTTGCAGAAGACACAAAAGCGAATAGAGGCACGATACCGCCTTCAAAAGGCGACAAAAAGACCGTTGCTGAAATGCAGTATGAATTGATCGCAAAAAATCCATACCGGTTCACTTCCGACGACGTATTATTCCAGGTATATGCGCACCGGAATGAGCTGACAAAAGAAGAGCAAAAGAAAGCAAGGGAGGAGTTTTTCTCAAAAGGGCAACCATGTTTAAGAGCATCACCATTGACCAAAACCTATGGTTTTGGTGTGCATTGCGACAGCAATGGTAAAGTGGCGTTGTATGGAGTTGAGACGGACAGATATCAGCATTTTCTGTCAGATCGTACGATCAAGAAAGTAAAAGCAATGCGAACATCAAAAAAATAAACCAGCGGATATGTATTTACTTCACGGAAAATTGACAGCGAAAGCAGGGCACGCAGACGAACTGGCGAACATCTTACTGGAAGCGTCGGCCCTTGTTGCAACGGTAAAAGGGGTGCAAAGTGTATGCAATTGGTAAAGATCCAAAAGATGGCAACGCTGTATATGTAACAGAGATTTGGGACAGTAAGGAAGATCATGATAATTCACTAAAACTCGAAGCAGTAAGAGCGCTGATCATGAAAGCCATGCCCATCATAGATGGTCCGCCGCAAAAAGGACAGGAGCTTGAGATACTGGGCGGTGCAGGCGTATAGCAGGCCGGGACCCTATTAGGATGTTACTAATATTTTCAAGATGAGTACCTGGAGAAAAAAAGCTATTGAGTGTGCGCCGGAATTAAGAACGGCATTTCAAGCGGCCAACCTGACGCCATATACTGTTTTTATGGAACTTCTGCCTGTTGCCAGGCAGGCTCATATAGACAACGACAGCGAAAGGCTGGAGAGAATTTATTCGTTTGCAGCATGGTGTCTTAAACAGAAAGACAAAGAACTGTGGAATGCTGCTGGCGTTGGTTTTTATGAGCATTTGGTTGATACGGAGGAAACATTTCAACAATTGACAAATTGGGTTACCAAAGAAATATATGTAGAGGTCAGGGAACTGCTGTATCAGCGAGCAGATGATGAACAAATAAAACGGCTTGATGAATACTATGGGTTTAAAGCGGGAAAATGAAAAATGAAGCGAATGGCGCAGCAACAAATGACAAAGAGATCGCTACCATGGCAGGTGCTTCCCCACAGTTTATCAGTGCAGTTTTATCTTTATTTTATGCTGTTCTCAACCGGCGGCCTCTTCTTTCTCAGGGCTGGTAAGCACTTGTCCCAGTTGCTGGTACATGTTCAGGAAATCAAAATGGTTCCAGGCTTCTGCAATTTTTCCGTTTTCTATCCTCACCAGGGCAAGCCCGGAAAAGTTTACGCGCCTGCCGGTTTCAGCATGTATTGCTGAAACTTCAACATGAGCGCATTCCATATCGTCCTGCGAGATCACATCCAGCACGTCGATTTTAATTTCCTGAAACTGCCCTTTGAAGTTGTGGTAAAAAACTTTGAATCCTTCAATTCCTTTCGGGCCATCTTCTGAATTTATTCCATGAGCATAACAGTCAGGGTCAAGCAATTCGTCAATTGTTTCTTCCTGATTTTGATTCCATACTTCCTGGAACCAGCGGAAGCAGACTGATCTTGTTACATCACGCATAGCTGTAGATTTATGATTGTAGAAATTATGGTTGTTTGGGCAGCGGGATGGCGGAGAGCACGAAGCAGAATAAAGGTTAAAATTCAGTCTTGAATATTACGTAGATTTTGAGAAATGAAACAGGGTGTTTTTCACGTATTTTCGATATATAAGTATTATGGCAACAAGCAAGCTGTAAACAGTATTTCCAGCGGTGGTAATTATGTATGTCCTTAAGTAAAGTAGCGTAGGATACAACTCCATTAAAGTGCTTACCGATTGGTTGACTATGGCAGGAAGATGATAGGATAGTGGTAGGATAATGGTAAGGTAATGCATTCCCTACAATTCCTGTACGTCTTGTCTCAAGTCTCGTACTGAAAGGACGCTCGCCGCCAACTGCGCTAACCCCAACAAAAAAGGCCCGCATTGCTGCAGACCTTTGAAAGTATCTTTTGTTGTTGAAAGTACCGCCTTTGCAAAAGCTTTGGCGGTCGAATGTGGAGAATATCGGAGTCGAACCGACGACCTTCCCGACATTACATGTCGGGACGCTCGCCGCCAACTGCGCTAACTCCAACGAGTCGAACCGACGACCTTCCCGACATTACATGTCGGGACGCTCGCCGCCAACTGCGCTAACCCCAACAAAAAAGGCCCGCATTGCTGCAGACCTTTGAAAGTATCTTTTGTTGTTGAAAGTACCGCCTTTGCAAAATCTTTGGCGGTCGAATGTGGAGAATATCGGAGTCGAACCGACGACCTCTTGCATGCCATGCAAGCGCTCTAGCCAACTGAGCTAATTCCCCATTTATTTTTGAGTTTGCAAATATAGAGCTATCTGGCATTTTCACCAAATAAAACCCAATTTCCTACTTTGCCTTCTTATTTATTTTCTCCACCCATTCTCCCGTGGCCTTTACCAGTAAACTCATGGTATCCTGTTTGCCGGCCTTAAAACTGTGATCGGCGCCTTCCAGTTTTACCAGTTTGGCCTTTTTCAGTCCCCCACACACTTCTTCAATCAGGTCCCATTGTGCCAGCGTGTCCTTCGTGCCCTGTAAAAAAAGCATCGGTACTTTCACTGCCTTTAGATGTTCGGCCCGCTCTATGGATGGTTTGCCGGCTGCATGTAAGGGAAAACCATAAAAAACAATGCCGTTAACCGGTGCTTCCGGGTGGTCGCTCAAATACTGCGAGCTCATGCGGCCGCCAAATGATTTACCGCTGGCAAATAAAGGAAGTTCCGGTTGCAGTTCCTGCGCTTTCTTAATAGCTGCTTCAATAGTTTGATGAGCCACGGCAGGCGTATCGGGCCTCCCTTTTTTGTTTTCTGCAAAAGGGAAATTGAATCGCAGCGTGCCGATACCGATCGCTGCCAGAGAAGCTGACAGGTTCACCATAAAGGAATGGTCCATACCTGCACCGGCTCCGTGTGCCAGGGTAAACAGGCAGGTTGCATTGGTTGGCAGATTGTATTCCGCTGATACTTTACCTATAGTAGATGACACCGGTATGCTGATGCGTTTACTGCTCATAATGGCTGATTGAAGATGCTAAGGTAATTTATAAATGGCACTGGTGTATTCAGGGATGAAGAGCGCCGGCCGGTTAAGTTCCTTATCAATGGCCGGCGTTCTGCATCATGAAATGTTTCACGCTTTTAGCTAAATGCCATTGCGCAGGGCTTCTATTTCGTTCAGGGACTTTGGCAGTGATTTCCCTAACTTTTTGCTTCCGGTATCAGTAATAACATAATTGTCTTCTATGCGTATACCGCCGAAATCGCGGTAGCTGTTCAGCAGCCCATAATTGATAAAAGCGCTGTGCTTCTGCTCTGCCTTCCACCGGTCAATGAGTTCGGGAATAATATAAATGCCGGGCTCAACGGTAAGCGTAAATCCCGCCTTTAACGTCTTGCCCAGGCGCAGCGACTTCCAGCCAAATTCGGTGCTTTTTTTCAACTGGTCGTCATAACCTACGAGGGGTTCTCCCAGGTCTTCCATATCATGCACATCGAGACCGATCATATGGCCCAGGCCGCATTGAAAGAACATGGTATGGGCACCCGCTTCTACTGCTTCGGCCGCATTGCCTTTCATCAGTCCAACGGCTGTCAGTCCTTCCGCCAGTTTAATACAGGCCTGGGTATGCACTTCCTTATATTGAATACCGGGGCGAAGCAGGCTTACGGCATGGTCAAGGGCATGCAGCACTATGTTGTATAGATCCCGCTGGCGGCTGGTGAATTGTTTACCAACGGGGAAGGTGCGGGTAAGGTCGCCGGCATAATGCATGGTGGTTTCTGCGCCGGCATCAACCAGTACCATATCTCCTTCCTGCATGGTGTTACCATGGTAATGATTGTGCAGGGTTTGTCCGTTTATGGTGAGAATAACCGGGTAGGAAAGCCGTCCGTAATTGGCCAGGGCTATGGCTTCTACCGTGGCTGCCAGTTCATATTCTTTCATGCCGGGCCTGGCCTGTTGAATGGCCGCCAGGTGCATGTCGGCGCTGATGGATACTGCTCTGTCCATTTCGGCTATTTCCCGCTCTTCTTTGATTTCACGTTGCGCTATAACCGAACGGATAAGGGTTTCTGAAACAAAGGTCTGCAATTGCGGAATGGACGTGTTCAGCCAGCTGGCCAGTTTTATTTTGTTTTCCGGCCGGTAGGGCGGAAGAATATGGATGGGGCGTTTGGCCTCGCGGGCAGCTGCCAGGAGGCTGGCCAGTTTGGCCAGGTTATCACTGGCAGTTATACCTACCGATTCGGCCAGTTCCTGAACCAGCGGTTGGGGACCCGTCCAGATGATGTCATCGATACTGGCATTCTCGCCAAACAGAATTTCCCTGTTTTCATCCAGGTCGAAGATGACGGCCAGGCCGGGCTGGTCAATACCGACATAGTATAAAAAGGTGCTGTCCTGCCTGAACGGGTAACAGTTGTCTTTATAATTCATGCTGCTGTCTTCATTGCCCAGCAACAACACGATGCCATTGGTAAGTTTTGATTGTAACTGCCGGCGGCGTTGTACGTACACCTGGCGTTCGAAAAGAGGTTGATGCATGTAGTTTTGGGCCGAATTTACGAAGATGCCACTTCAAAAATAAAAAAGCCATCCTGTAGAAACAGGACGGCGTTATTGATCGTACCCTTAAAAACTATCTTTAATGTCTTGATTTTACTATGGTATGTGTGCTGATCTCCCTGCCCTTAACTACTTTGATATAATAAGTGCCCGGGGGTACGTCCCTCATGGAGATCACAGCACCTGTAGTTATATTGAATCTCTTGATAACGCTGCCAACTGTATTCAATAACTGGCCGGTAACAGTTTCGTTTTGCCAGTTCTGCGGAATTGATATACGTAGCTCGTTTAGTACAGGGTTGGGATAGGCTGCGATCTTTGCTGTTTCGTTTCCGTTTCCCAACCGAACGCTCCTTACTTCAGAGTAGGTAAACTTCCCATCTTTATCTACCATCTTCAGGCGGTAGTAGATCACTGCCGCTGCTGCATTCTTAATGGGATCTTTATATGAATAGTTATTGATTGCCGCAGGATTTTCTGCTGAGAACATCAGGGCCACCTGGTCAAATTGCTTGTTATCGTAACTTCTTTCAATG
This sequence comes from Longitalea luteola, assembly GCF_017356035.1. GTDB lineage: Bacteria > Bacteroidota > Bacteroidia > Chitinophagales > Chitinophagaceae > Niastella > Niastella luteola. The sequence goes on from NZ_JAFIQX010000003.1 coordinate 478,936, forward strand.
GTATAGTGGCTCAGATTCGCTTCCTTGCTGGTGCTCCAGGCCAGCCATACTTTTTCATTGGCCAGCTGCGCCGTAAAGCTGAGCAGTTGTACGGGTAGGATTATCGGCTCCAACTCAGCGCCTCTCATATTCAGGCTGAACAGGTCGTTACCTCTCCAACCGGGCTGGTTTTGATAATAACCCACGCGCATGATAACGGATGCAGGTGCTGGAGAACTAACCCTGAACATTTGCGTAGAATCGGTTTCATCGATGCCCGCTCCACCGGTGGGGGTGTTACTGGTGGCATTGCCCCATATCATATCGCCTTCCCTGGTAACGGACACTTTAGGGGTGCTGCTGCAGTATTCCCATACAGGGTTATCAACGGTAATGGCGTTAAACTCCGTCATTTGGTTGCTGCCGTCGAGCCCCATGAACACGCTGCTGAAATTATACACGGGCGAAGGCACGGTTGAGGCAACGTTTACAAAGGTGATCGTTAACACCGCATAATGCCAACCTTCGCCGCCCAAAGACTGCAATTGCGGCTGAAGAGCTGTAGTAGAAGCGCCCGAGGGTGTAGCGTCAATGTCATACAACGTAACGCCTATCAAACTATCCACTTTAACCAGGGCGTCTATCAATCCACCACCTGTTACCGCTTTAAACCGGTATACACATCCTGGCTGGTTCGCTGTTCCTGACTCAAGGACCGGTGCATTGAAATTCAGGCTTTGTGCTTCCGCAACAGCATTATAAATAATAACGACAATAATTAATGTCAATCTTTTAATTACAGGGGATCCAATGCCGGATACCAATTCAGGGTACAAATGTTTCATACTTGTGGTTGTAAGGGTGATTCAATGACCACAGGTATTGGAAGTAAATTGACTTCTCAGGGGGAGATTGGAGTTGGTATAGGAAGAATCAGGCCGTAAAATGGATTACGTAAAATTTACCTGGCGGAATGTGTTATGCGGCTGGTCGGCCTGTCAGTAGGAGATTGGGTACGGTTAGTTGATTTATTTTCTTAATACAAATATTAAGACGATTTTTTACATATGCAAGCCTGCAGTTATATTTTCAGGGAATATTGATCCTGGATAAGAATATGCTAAACGCAAAACGCAAAACGCGGAACGCAAAACGCAGAACGCAAAACGCTGAACGCACCTCCAGCCGGCCTTAGTTCGCAATGGCACAGCAGGGAGGCGCTGACCGCAGAATGCAAACGCTTAGCCAAAGACACCTGGCGTTCAATAAGATAGTATATAAAATAAGAAAAAGGTGGATCAACCGGTCCACCTTTTTTTATACTATGAATCCCAGAATATTATCGAACTAAGTATACGCTTCCTTTTGAATTGATCTTAGCCAATCTGAGCTGACCGGTGATTGCATAAGTATACATACCGGGCTTTGCTTTGGCGCCACTGATCGTTCCATCCCATCCTTTGTTGATATCGGTTGTTGAGAAAACAACTTTGCCGGTGGCGTCCATTACCTTGAAAGAAGCCAGGCTGAATTCTGAATCGGTAGGAGGGATCTGGAAGACATCCGCTTTGCCATCACCATTGGGGGTGAACGTTCTTGGCATTACAATTCTGTTCACAACGGTTACAGTAACCTCGGCTGTACCTGCGCAACCACTGGCATTTCTTGCCGTTACTTTATAGGTGGTGGTCTTGGTTGGTTTAACGATCGGGCTGGCTGTATTGGCTGCTGTTACACCAACGGTAGGCGTCCAGGAATAGCTGCTGATCTGGCTTTCGCTGATAGCCGATAATTTGGCGCTGTAGCCTTCGAAGATCTTGATTTCTGAATTTGTTCTGATCTCAGGGGCAGATCCCATGTTCACTTCAATAACGTTTGAAGAGATCTGGCCGCCGGTACAACCAGCAGAGCTTGTCAGTACGGCGCTTACTTTATCTCCATTACCTAAAGAAGGATTGCTGTAGGTAGGCGTGGTTACACCTGCATCGTTACCGTTCACCAGCCATTTGAAGGTGGGTGCGGTACCGCCATTAGCTACTTTAACAGTGAAGGTAGCAGGAGAACCGGCACACATACCATTCGGAGCAGGTGCAATAGTAAGGGTAGGGCTTGCTCCACCGGTAACATTCAATGATGCTTTGTTCGAGAACAGGGTGCGGCAGGCATTATTGGCCACGCAACGATACTGGTAGTTATTCATCTTGTCGCCAACGTTGATCACCGTAAGCGTAGTGGTAGTGGCGCCCGAGTAGTTGGCTCCGTCGGTTACATCGCTCCATTCTCCATTGGAATACACCTGCCATTGATAGGCTTCGGCATGAGTGGCATTTACGCTGAAAACGACGTTACCGCCTTTACAAACGCTTTTGTTCGCAGGTTGCAGTTCAAAAGAAGGCATGGGTGCGTTACAGCTGGAAACTATTTCACGGATGGTATTGTTATAGCTGTCGGTGATGAATACGTTACCGGCTATGTCGGTAGCGATACCGATGGGGTACCAGATCTTTGCCAGGATGGCGGGACCGCCGTCACCAGCGTAATCAGGAGCACCTGTACCGGCGATGGTAGTGATGATACCTTTGGTGTTGATCTTTCTGATGGCGTGGTTCTGATAGTCAGAGGCATACACGTTACCAGCAGGGTCAACCGCCAAGCCTTGCGGAGAACCGATCTGGAACTGGGCTTTGGTTGCAGGGCCGTTATCGCCGCTGTAACCGGCCGTTCCGTTTCCGGCGAAGGTGCTGATGATACCGGCAGGGTTTACCTTGCGGATCACCGAGTTCGATGGATCGGCTATATAAATATTACCTGAGTTATCTACAGCTATGCCTGCAGGTTGGGTGAGCAGGGCTTTGGTGGCCGGGCCGCCATCGCCTGCATAACCTGCTCTTCCGGGTACGCCGGCAACGGTCGTAATGACACCTGATTTGCTAACTTTTCTGATCACTTTGTTAGAAGCGTCGGAGATGAACACGTTACCGTCTTTGTCTACCGCTACGGCAGTGGGGCGATACAGCTTGGCTTGTGAGGCAGGACCGCCGTCACCGCTGAAGCCTTCTGTACCGGTACCGGCGAAGATGGTCATGATGCCCGAGGTAGTAACTTTTTTAATTACCGAGCTATTGTAGTCAGCAATGTAAACGTTGCCTTCATTGTCGATGGTCATACCAGTTGGCTGGGCTAACTGGGCTGCGGTGGCAGGCCCTCCGGCACCGGCATTACCTGCTGTACCATTTCCGGCAACCGTGTTAACGATACCGTTGTTATTCACTTTACGGATAACGCGATTACGCATATCCGCAATGTACAGATTTCCTTCAGCGTCGGTGGCAACCGCCCGGGGTTGGTTAAAGCGGGCATTGTTGGCCGGGCCTCCGTCTCCCGCATATCCGGGAGAACCGATAACACCGGCTACAGTTGTAATTGTTTGTGAGTACGCTACAGAACTGCCTACGATCATTAGCAGGCTGCTAAATACGATCTGGTTGAGTTTCATGGGATTAACAGGATTAGTTTAATAACAGTTAAGTTATATACTATGAAAAAATATAAAAACTTTCTTAATCAGCAAATACCGGTCTCAAATTGATATCAACAGTGAAAAATTTTTCTGTTTTGATTCGTAGTTTTTCTATGCGTATTTCACCACGAATAACTGTTATAGGAAGCCTTAAGATGGGAGCGGAAAATACGGCGTGTGCAATCGAATTGTACTTTTCTCGTAAGCCGATGTGTTTCTCGCTGATCACCTGAAAGGCCCGGTGCAACTTGAATATATTATGATCTGGTACTCAATTTTCGGTTTCTGGCTTGTTCACAGTGCGCTTGCTTCAATCCCCGGTAGTGAGAACTAAAGAACGGGTAAATATTTATATTATTGTTCCAATAAGGGGTTCCAGTAGTTTTACTATGAAAACAGGTTTTTTTGCTCCGTACTTTCATCAACGCCCAGTGGTGGCAGGTTTGGCCAGGCATAGGGGGCGGTTTTTACGTTATTGTCGGGCCGTGGTTTAGTAGAACGGATGGTAAAGACGGGCCAGTAATCCAATTCCTCAGAAGGCATTTCAAAGTCAAGGATCTGCTGGATCTCTTCATCGGTGAGATCGGGCAGTAACCATTTAGTTTCAAGTTCCTTCGGCAGGAACAACGGCATGCGAAACACATTCGGTCCGCCATTGTGAATTTGCCGCATGACGGAATTGGCGGCGCGGGTGATAAGTGTGAAGGTGCCGTTTATTTCGCCGGTTTCCACATCCGGAATGGGGGAGTAATGATATAAACCGGGAATACAGAATAAAGGTCTGTCCTTCAAATGCACATAATACGGTACTTTGTTCTTCCAGCCTTTTATTTCGCGGTGCTCATAAATGCCGTTCACCGGAATGAGGCATCTTTTTGAACGGATCCTGCGCCAGAATGATTTTTTGTCGTTGATGATCTTTTCACTCTGCGCATTGCACATGTACTGCCGGCTTTGTTTTACTTTTTCCGGCGTATTCATGTAATCGGCAATGACGCCCCATTCAAAGGGTTTTAATTTGTATCGGGCATCTTCAAAAATAATGACGGGGTATTTTCTGTAAGCCTGTGCCTGCACGTGAATGGTAAGGTCGAAATCGATCGACAACTGTGGATCGATCACCAGATCGGGCAGGTAATCTGTAATTAATTCAATATTCGATGTAAAAGATATATCGTAACACATGCATCAAAAATTTTCAATGTCAGCAAGCGGTAATTTCACCTCATGGATCCCGCACTTTAAGGTAATGAAAAGTTCGCCAAACTGAACAAAAAGATCAGCCTTTACATTGTCGTTCCGGCGTAGCGCCCAGTTTAATTTTTCATTAATATATGTGCGTATCCTGGCGGCGATCACCGGCGTGGGTTTCCAGGGCTGTTGTATTATCGGACTGTAGATATGAAATCCTTCCGGCTGACTGGCTGCAATGAACAATTTTTCATAGTGTTCTGCTTCATTCAAATTATATAAAAAACGGTTGGGGTCGTTATCAAGCGTATCGTAGTGGGTCTTTGCCCGGCTGTAATCAGTATAATGGGTGAATAAGAAAGCAGCTTTGTTGAGCGGGTCGAGCTGATTTTTGCCGCGCATATAAGTTTGACGTATAAAAAAAGTATTGCCCGCCTGGATGAGCGATTCCAGCAACCGGGTGGTGAGTAAAACAAACGGATTGTGCATGGCTCAGATCTTTATTGTCAATACTTCATCGATGCGGGTGGTATAACAGGGCGATAATTTCAACTGCCGCAATTTCCACCGCGTACCAAATCCCTGCAAGGCAAACCGTACGGCATTTTTTCCAAACGTTCTGTTCACCATATCCAACACCTGCATCAGCTGCGAATTCCGTGCCCTGTTCTCCTCGTCGAATGCATTGCTTTGGACTTCAGTGGCCGGGCTCAGTTCCATGGCTGTGCAGCCGGTTTTATTGTAATTGTAACCCGGCCGGTAAATGGTTTCCAACCCCTGCCGCGCATGGCTTATCAGCTCGTTGGTGCTGTTGGTAGGCACAGGCAGGCGAATGGTGAGTGAGCGGAAATACTGTGGTTCCTGGCTGCGATGAGCGTTGGTTTGCACAAAGATCTGAATGGTACTGGTGACCAGGTTCTCACTGCGCAGCTTAGCCGCAACCATAGCCGTGAAATTTGCCAGCGCTTCCATTACTTCGTGCTTTTCACTTAATACCTTGCCGAATCCGCGCGCCACGCAGATCATTTTCTTTTTGGGGGGCATGTCTTCAAAGGTTATGCAGGAAATGCCTTTAAGTTCATTATACATTCGTTGACCCACTACCGAAAGGTTCTTGCGGATCCATTCCTCCGGCGCCCGGGATACATCCCAGGCAGTGATAAATCCATTCTTATTGAGCAATTTCGTGTATTGCGGGCCGATACCCCAGATGTCTTTTACCTGCGTATTCTGCAAGGCAAATTGAATTTTTTCCATTGTATCGATGGCATATACACCAAGTTGTTTGTTCCTTTTTTTCACGAGCCGGTTGGCTATTTTCGCCAGTGTTTTAGAGGGCGCAATGCCAATGGATACCGGGATGCCTGTATGCTGCATCACCGTGTTGCGGATGGTATGAGCATATTCTGTTAAATTATAATGCCTGAAGGCGGTTAGATCGAGGAAGGCTTCATCGATGGAATACACTTCCACCTGGTCGCAGAACTGTGATAAGGTTGTCATGACCCGGTCGCTCAGATCGCCGTACAAGGTATAGTTGGAAGAAAAAACAGATACGTTGTGTTGTTGCAGCACCTGCTCGATGAGAAAGGAGGGGGCGCCCATTTCGATCCCCAGCTCCTTGGCCTCGTCGGACCGGGCAATTACACAACCATCGTTGTTGCTTAAAACCACGATGGGCTTTTGTTGCAGCCGGGGCTGAAATAGCCGTTCGCACGATGCATAAAAATTATTACAGTCAACCAGCGCAATCATTTGTATCATATTTATACTTCACCACCACTGCGGTTACAACGCCCCACACCTGCATATTCATTTCTTCTGTGACTACCAATGGTTTGTAAAGAGGGTTTTCGGCATGGAGCACCAGCGACCGGCGGGTTTGCACCAGGCGCCGAACGGTAAATTCGCCGCTTACCACGGCCAGCACGATCATGCCACTGGCGGGTTTTATGGAGCGGTCAACCACCAACAGCGAGCCGTGTGGCATACAGGCATTGATCATACTATCGCCCGACACCCGGAAATAGAAGGTTGCGGTAGGGTGCTGCACCAGGTATTTCGACAAGTCAATAACATCCTCCTGGTAATCTTTTGCCGGAGACGGAAAGCCCATAAATATTTGTTTGGTTGCAGTACAAAAATACTAAGATTATTAGTAAATTTGTACTAATGAATTTAGTGGAAAACTTTATGATTTTCGTTTTCCGCTTTCGTTCTCCGGAAACGCATACATGGGGATGATGCGCCTAAAATACAGATGCTGAGCGGGTTTGGTAACAAAGATCATCCGGATGGCCACTGTATCGATCGTAACGAAATTAGTTATAAACGCAGCAGAAAAAAGTTCAGCTTATAACAAAAAAAGTACAAAGCATCCTTTATGCAATTTGAATTCGAATTTGTTTTTTTCTTTGATACATGGAAAAAGATCCACGATATAAAGCTGTAAAAATTTTGATTGAGGGGAAACATATATCCGAATTCAAGGAAATCTTTACCCATGTTCCTAAAACTATTATGGCTCATGACCTGGGTACCAACAATAACCGAATGACGCGTTTGATCTCAAACGTTGAACAGTTTACGTTAGCTGAATTATACAAGATCAGTGATCTGTTGGATGTAGATTATAAGACGATCTTTTCATTGGCGCACACGCAGCATTTCGGTAACGACAAAAGAGGTAAAAAAAAACCTTAACCGGCACTTAATGTAATAGGTAACCGGTAATCCTGTTTCTTCTACCCTTATCCTACTTTACCCGTCGAATCTGCCACCTGGCATCGTAAGCAGGTAAAGCGCAAAACTCCTCCCCATGTCCATAAATGATTAGTAGCCCGGAGGGGTATCAGGGGCCATCGCAAGATGGCCCTTCATATTTATAGTAAATGTGTTCAACTCTTTTTTTATGAAAGTGTACCACTCTTTCCATGCTGCTTCAGCGATGTGTGGCTCACCTGTCACGGTAATTTCGACCGGGGCAAAATGTTTTTCCTATACAGTTAGTTTATAAAGGAGGTGATCTTTGTGTCGCCTCCGCTTCTAAAACGCAATGCCAAAATAGCTGAATAAATAGCGATTTGATTATAGAAAGGCTGTCGTAATAATTCTTTGCTTGCATTATGAAGTCCAGCCATGTTTTCGTTTATGCCGACCGTTAACGTAGACGATTGCCTCATTTAACCAATTGTAAAACTTGCTGTATGTTAACAACTTCAACACTGCTACAAAGGAGAAGGTATGGGCATGCATTTTTAAACCATGCATTGCCATTCTTGTGTATACTATTATATTCCTTACTGCCTGCTCTTCTACACGCCCAGGAACCCGCCGGCAGGAACGTTACTATAAAAGGAACCATAAGAACGGAGGCCGGTGAACCACTATCCGGCGTTTCCGTAGTTGTTAAAGGAACTTCCAATGGAACAACTACCAGAGAAGATGGCGCTTTTCACCTCAGCGTCCCCGAAAACAGTACACTGTCCATTTCCATGGTGGGTTTTGTAAACAAAGAAATAAAAGTTGGCAGGAGCGATCAGCTGCACCTTGCCATTTCACTGAATTCAGATAAGCTGGAAATGGATAAGGTGATCGTGGTTGGATATGGTACCCGCCGTAAGTCAGATGTAACCGGTTCCATTGTGTCCATCAGCGAACAATCCATCAAAGACATTCCTTCCAGCAACCTGGCAGCGGCCATTCAGGGCCAGGGCGCTGGTATCGATATTCAGCGAAGCGGCGCCAACAGTAAACCAGGCGCTACGCCCAATATTCTCATCAGGGGCTCAAGATCGCTAGGCGCCAGCAATGACCCGCTGATCGTTGTAGATGGTATTCCGTTCAACGGCAGTATTAACGACCTTAACCAGGACGATGTAGCTTCTGTAGAAATTTTAAAGGACGGTTCGTCTACGGCTATCTATGGTTCAAGAGGGGCTAACGGCGTCATCCTGATCACGACAAAACGCGGCAAAACTTCGAAACCAATATTTACTTACAGCGGTTATGTAGGCTCCAGCCGGGTAACCAGGAAATTTCCGGTGATGAATGCCGAGGAATTTACCAACCTGAAAAAATGGGCTAACATTATTGCCAACCCGGGAAAATATACCGGTCTCGATGACCAGCAGTTCTTAACCAATGGCGTATTTGATCCTGCAGAAGTAGAAGGTATAAAGACCGGCCGTAATACCGACTGGCAGGAGCTGATGTTTAAAACCGGTATTATTACCGATCACCAGTTAGGGGTAACCGGCGGAACTGATCAAACACAATATGCCATTTCCGGTGGTTACTTTACTCAAACAGGAATTTATCAGGGGCAGAGCTTTGAGCGATACACCGTTAAGTTAAGTTTGGATCAGCAATTGGGCAGGATGTTCAAAGTGGGGTTGAATTCATTGAATACGTATACGCTGCGGAAAGGCGAGAGCGCCAACCCGATGGGGCAGGCACTGCGTGCCAGTCCGCTGGCGTCACCATACGATAGTGCCGGTAATATCCTGAACGCCTATGTTCCGGGAAGCGCCAACCAGGTATGGAATCCGCTGGCCGATCTTATTCCCGGCGCTGCAGTAGAAAACAGGAAGCGGCTGGGCACGTTTACCACTTTGTACCTGGAAGCAAATCTGTTCAAAGGATTGAAATACCGGTTGAATGCAGGCGCAGAGATGGTTTTATGGGCTTCGATCTAACGGTGGTTGCATTTGCCAGATGGGGCGCTACCATGAACAGCAGCCTGCATGGCGGCGGCTTTGTGAATACCTATCAGGGCACTTACAATAATCTGAAAACAAATTACTGGACACCCGAAAATCGCGAGCAATGGAATCCCAAGGCGAATTCCGCTGCTACCAATCCACTAAACCGTTCCGTGATGAGTTACTTCGACGGATCGTTCGTTAAGATCAGAAGCATCAGCCTTGGCTATAACCTCGATGTTTCGCAGGTAAAACGCATGGGCCCCAGGAATTGCCGCGTATATGCCACTGCTGCAGATCCGTTCATCCTGTTTTCGCCTTTCAGGCGGGCAGGAGGTATTGATCCCGAAGGTACGGGCGCAGTAGGCGCCGATACACCGCCTACGTGGTCATTGATCTTTGGTCTTAACCTGTCGTTTTAATTTTTACAACCCAAAAAGTGATTTATGAAAAAGATCTTACTATTCTGCAGCGGGTTGCTGATCGCTTTAACCGGCTGTAACAAGAAACTGAAAGAAGAACCAAACTCTATATTGGTACCAGCATTTTTTAAGACCAGTCAGGGCCTGCAGGCCGGGCTGGATGCAGCTTATGCGGGTACGCGTAATTTCTGGGGCGCGCAGGAATTGTTTACTGCCACTGTAATAGGAACAGATGAATTTATGCGGGGTGTAGATGGAAACAGCGATATCAACCTGTACAGTTATACGTCTACCCATGGCACGGTGCTCACGCTTTGGCGGGCGGCTTATCTTTTCATCAATACCTGTAATGGCATTATCGACAATGCTGAGGAGGTGGAGCTGCCGGCTGCAACGAAGAACAGTCTCGTGGCGCAGGCAAAATTCCTGCGGGCCAATTACTATTTTATCCTGGTGCAGTTCTGGGGCGATGTTGCCCTGAGTAAAAACTTTCAATCAGGATCCACTACATCCGCTAAACGCGATCCCATGGCAGATGTATATGATTTCATCATCCATGACCTGAAAGATGCGATCGCTGTGTTGCCGGCGGGTCCCAAAAGCAATGGGGTATTGCCGGGGAAAGCAACTGCTGTTGCAGCCAAACATGTGCTGGCTAAGGTATACCTCACCCGCGCCGGCTCCACTGCAAAAAAGGCCACCGATTACCAGGACGCTTACAATACAGCAGTTGATATTATCAACACAAGAGCCTCGTTGGGTTTGAACCTGTTACCTGATTTTGGAAAGATCTTCGCAGAAGGCAATGAGGAAAATGAAGAAGTGCTCTGGACTGTGCAACATACAGCTAATCTGGCGTACAACGGTCCGAACAACAGCGGCATCAGCTCCAGTGGTGGCGTTAGCACTTATAGTGCCGACAATGTATTGAATCATATGTGGGTGGGGCAATATGAAAAAAGACCGGGTATGATCCGTAGCACAGCTTATGGCCGCCCATATATTCGTTGTATTCCTACCCGGTGGTTAACTGATACCGCTTTTAAAGAAAGAGTGAACGACACGCGCTACAGCAAAACATTCCAAACTGTTTGGTATGCGAATAATCCAGATCCGAAGGGATACCCGGTTTGGCCCGATCCACTGCCTGCGGGTGCGCCTGCCGGCGCCGTTGCCGGACAACCGAAATTCAGGTTAGGGGATACGGCCATCTATATGCCGGGCGTGGATGCAAGCGCTTCACAAATAGCTGCGAGTCCTTACCTGCTGGTGCCGCCCCGGAAATACGACAACACCCTGTCGGCCACCATGATCAAGTTTTTCGATTCTAAACGTGCCGACCTGAATTCACCTTCCATAAGACCGGTGATCGTATACCGCCTGGCGGAAACTTATCTCATAGCGGCAGAAGCGGCTTTTATGATGGGCAATATACCTGATGCCGTAAAATATATCAATACCGTTCGCCAAAGAGCTGCTTACCCAACCGGTAATGCAACGGCTATGGACATAACTGCTGCCGATCTTTCGCAGGACTTCATACTTGACGAACGTACCCGCGAACTGTGCGGTGAGAATATGCGGTGGTGGGACCTGGTGCGTACCGGCAAATTATTGCCACGGGTAAAAATGCACAACAGGGAAGCCGCTGCCAACATTGAAAACAAGCATGTATTGCGGCCCATACCGCAGGCGCAGATCGATGCTACCACCACCGGCGAACCGTATAACAATAGTTTGTATTTTCCATTATGGAATTAGAAACTGAGTCAATAAATAATAACAACAAAGAGAACATGAAAAAAACGATTCGATGCCTGTTATTCGTGGCGGTGGTTTTGCAAATGCAACCCGATACCTGTGAGGCGCAATCAAAAAAAACAATAACCGAAAAATGGCCGGCAGGAACATCGCCACAGGAAGTGGGTAAGCGGGTGGCAGCGCATTTTGTGCAAACGCCGCATACCAATTTCAATCGTCCAACGCCACCCAAGGTGATCACTTACCCCGAAACCTGTACCTGGTATGGGGCGCTCACTTTTGCCAAACAAACCAATGATGCAGCATTGATGAAAAAGCTGGCTGAACGTTTTGAGCCTTTGTTCGGCGCACGGGATACGCTGATCCCCAAACCAGACCATGTTGATTATACCGTGTTTGGCGCAGTACCGCTCGAGCTGTACATGCAAACAAAAGATAAACGATACCTGGAACTGGGGCAACGTTTTGCCGACAAACAATGGGGCCCGCCCGAAGGACCACGCGTTAAACCGGAGTCGCAACTGTTTTACAACCAGGGACTAACCTGGCAAACGCGGATGTGGATCGACGATATGTTCATGATCACCGCCGTACAGGCACAGGCCTACCGGGCTACCGGCGATAAAAAATATATTGAAAGGGCTGCCAGGGAAATGGTGGTGTATCTCGACTCGCTGCAAAAGCCGAATGGACTGTTCTATCACGCGCCTGATGTGCCTTTCTTCTGGGGCAGGGGCGATGGCTGGATGGCAGTTGGTATGGCGGAACTGCTACGCTCATTGCCGGAAGACAATCCGAACCGCGAACGTATTATGCGGGGGTACAAGACCATGATGGCTTCTTTGCTGAAATACCAGGCAGAGACCGGTATGTGGCGGCAGCTGATCGATGATCCTGAGGCATGGCCGGAAACATCCTGCACCGGCATGTTCACCTTTGCCATGATCACAGGTGTAAAAAATGGATGGCTCGATGCGGCTACTTATGGCCCGGCTGCCCGCAAAGGCTGGCTCGCATTGGTATCGTATATCGATGAAAATGCCGATATGCGGGAAGTATGCGAAGGCACAAATAAAAAGAATGACCGGCAATACTACCTCGATCGTAAACGCAATATCGGCGACCTGCATGGCCAGGCCCCGGTGTTATGGTGCGCTACGGCGTGGTTGCGCTAATATGTACTTTGACCTGTAAGTTGGTCGTGAACAGGTTGGGGAACGGTAAACCGCGAATGGCGATCAAAGCTGGGAAAAAGCAAAAAAATTGGGTAGTTAAAGAAGGCGCTACACAGTTGATCCGGTTATAAGCGGCACAGTAATTTCACTATTTTGCAGAGTATAATAACGGAATATTCAAACCGAAATATACGAATTTACATTTGGCAATATAATTAGCACGCTGAAAGACAATAGAGGCCAGTTTTCTATTGTTATGTATACAATAAACGGGCATCATTTTTGGACTACTCAATGGCAACCATTATTCAATAACAGCTATTGAGAATACTTTGCCACTCTCTGACAAGATACTAGTATCAAAGATTATTGCGACAAACGAGTTCACGAACTTTATTGATGCCGCAAAAAAATATTGTTCCTTCATTGAATCGCATGAGGCGGAAACGCCCCGGCAGTTTGTCCTGCTTTCCCAAAACCATTTGCTCAGCCTGTATAACCTGGGTAATTGCATGATGTTGATGGAAGAGAAAAGCGATCAAAAATTCGAGGTGAAGCTGGACGAACTTGAATTTCAAAAGACACTCCATTTTATAGCCGACCGGTTATGGGATTATCGCTATTACTGGTATGTGTTTGATCCCACGACAAAGAAAAAAGATACAGGTATTGTTTATGGCGACCTGTACGAAGACCTGGGTGCCATTTATAAATACCTGAAGCAATCCCTGCTCTTGTATGCGCTGAAATCTTCAGACGCGAAACAGAATGCCGTTTGGGATTTTAAGTGGAACTTCGATACACATTGGAGCGGCCACTGCGCCAACGCCATTTGCGCCATGCATTATTTTCTTCAAAAAGGTAGATAACGTACAAACCTGGCTGCCAAACAGGTTGCTGCCATAACTGGAGCTGCAAAGGCATTAAAGAACTAGCTTTGTCATTATGGGTATAGAAATAGAAAGAAAATTCCTGGTGAATAAAGAAAAATGGAACCAGGTGGTAAAAGCGCAAAGATCGCTTTTCAGGCAGGGTTATATGGTTTCAGATCCAGAGAAGACGATCCGTGTGCGCCTTACTGATGCGGCCGGTTACTTAACCATAAAAGGACGAACGGTGGGCGCTTCAAAACCGGAATACGAATACGCGATTCCGCGGGAAGATGCAGAACAGTTGCTTGACATGTTTTGCAGCTCGGAGATCAGCAAAATAAGGAACTTCATTACCCATGACGGCAAGCTGTGGGAAGTTGATGAGTTCCTGGGCGAGAATGAGGGGCTTATTGTTGCTGAAATAGAACTGGATGATGAGCGCGAAACTTTTTCTCTTCCCGATTGGATCGACAGGGAAGTGACCCACGAAAAAAAGTATTCCAATTCGAACCTGTCAGTAAACCCGTATAAGAACTGGCGTTCATAACAAACAGTACAAACAAAACGGTAAACCATCCGCAGGCGCGTTTGATTTACCGTTTTTTATTTTGATGTTGATACCTGGTTATTTCTCGTCGTCGTCTCTTCTGCCTTCGTTCAGGGCATCATTGTCACCACTGCCGAAACTGTAATAATCATTTTCTTCATCGTCAATCGGCTTTTTCAGGTCCTGATCATTCTCATCAGGCATGTCGAGGTCCTCGCCGGTGCTGTCTTCAGAAACGGCTGCTTCATTTAATGGATCACCATCGAGGTCTGTATCGTCGAGTCCTTCCTTCCTGAACAATTCATCTTCATTCATATCCATATCCTGGTCTTTTTCACCCAGCATGGCCAGGTCCTCAGGTGTTACATCGGCATCGGTTCCCATAACGATCTCAACCTCGTCGTCCCCCTCCTCAAAAATATCCTTACCATCGCGAATACCTTCCTCATCGTCTGATGCGGCTGTGGTATCGCCCATGGCGGCCGGAACACCTGCATTTGTAATATGTTCCTGGCCCGGAATATCCGATACATCAGGAATTTCTATATATGACCCGTCCTGCCCCAGCTGTGCTTTTTTTCTTTTACTGGCTGTTGAGTCCTTCGCACTGGCCTGTTCCTGATTCAGCTCATTATTGAATTCATTGGTATCGTTAAGCTCTTGATCCGAGCGTTTGGTTTTATCATTTTTTGTTCGTGGCATAACACATTTTTTTAACAACATGCCTGAAAAAACTATGCCTTGCTGCTTTCCGCATAACTGTCAGAAAAACATTGATTAAGGCTTTGTATGCAAGTGAACATGACAGTGTTACACCTAATAAAAAAATGAGCATCGAAGGCCTTGTCTTAATGCTAATATAGCTTACCACTATGTCAATTTAGCAAAATTGATTATGCCAAATAGTAGCGTACTTGCAAGCGTATTACTGCGAAAACTATATTGTTAAACTCTAGCGATCTGTCATCGGCCTGCTGGCTGTATGACCCGTAAAAAACTGACTGCTGTATGGAAAAGAATTCAAATTCTTCACGGCATTTATTTGCCCCACTACGACAGGTACTTGTTCTCCTCCTTCTTCTTACTGGTTGTTTACACACGGTGGTAGGCCAAAACACTACAATCCACGGAACGGTAAATGATGCCAATGGAAAAGGATTGGGCGCGGTTACTGTCAGCTTAAAAGGGAGCAACACAGGTACCAGTACGAACAACCAGGGTAAATTTTCCCTGATGGTGCCTGGCGCCAATGCTGTTCTTGTTTTTTCTTCGGTTGGATTTACCACAAAGGAAGTACCGGTAGGTGCGCAATCGGAGATCACCGTTGTATTATCCCCCGCTAACCTTTCAATGGATGAAGTGGTTGTGGTAGGTTACGGCACGCAGCGTAAGAAAGATGTTACCGGCGCCATTTCTTCTGTTACATCCAAACAGATCCAGGAGCGGCAGGCGATAGATGTGCTGGATGCCATGCAGGGGCAGGCGCCTGGTCTGCAGATCGCCCAGGAATCGGGCCGTCCGGGGGCAGGTAACTCGGTGCGCATCCGTGGTATTGGAACCTTTCAGGGCGGCGCCGATCCGCTGTACATTGTAGACGGTGCGCAAGGCGTGAATATCGACGGCATCAATCCCAACGACATTGAATCAATTGAAATATTAAAAGATGCGGCTTCAGCAGCCATCTATGGATCACGTTCGGCCAACGGGGTGGTGATCATCACTACCAAAAAGGGCAGGGAAGGAAAACCTACGCTCGATGTGCGTTATCTGACCAGTATGAGCCAGCTGGCGCACAAGATACCACAGGCCAATGCAGCCGAACGCCGGCTGCTCGAGTTGAAGCGAAATGGCTCAGGCGGTTTAAGCCCTGATTCGCTGAATCCCTCCTTCAATGCCGATAACGATTACCAGGACATGCTTACCCGAACGGCTACGCGGCAGCAGGTAGATGTAAGCCTGGGCGGCGCTTCGCACAATTTGAATTATTACGGAAGCCTTGGTTACCTGCAGGATGAGGGTATCATACTCAACAGCTGGGCCAAGATCATGCGCGGGCGATTCAATATAGATTACAGAGCAACGGACAAGCTTACCTACGGTAACCGCATCCAGTTCTCCTATCAAACCGAAAACCGCATCAATGAAGGCAATACCCTGAACCAGGCCATTCAGCGCCCACCGCATTTTCGGGTATATTTTCCCAATGGAACCCTGGCAGGCCAGATCGGCGGCCGTAGAAATCCCGTGGCGGAAGCCTTGCTGAGGAAGAATGAATACCAGATCATGGACGGTAACTTCTATAATTATATCAGTTATCAATTCCTGCCCTCCCTGAAAATGACGGTGGATGCCAACGTAAAGTCCAATTACACACATCACGAGCAGTTTGCGCCAAAATTACTAAGCAATACAGGCAACGACAATGATGGCAGCGATGAACAGGACCTCACCACTTACTGGATGCTGCAGGCTTATTTGAACTACAATAAAACTCTGGGCGATCATACCTTAACAGGCGTGTTAGGCGTAAGTGCCGACCGAAATTTCTTCCGGGGTTCAGAGATATCAGGAACCAATTTTGTAACGGAAGAGGTCACCACACTGAATTCACCGCAGGTATACAATATTCCCAATACCAGGGAAAGAAGATACACTTCTACTTCGGCTTTTGGCCGCCTCGGTTATAGCTACAAAGGAAAATATCTCATTAACAGTAATTTCAGGGCAGATGCTTCTTCTAAGTTCGGTAAACAGAACCGCTGGGGTTATTTTCCCTCTGTATCGGCAGGATGGCGCTTCAGCGAAGAATCATTTATGCAATGGGCTTACAAATACCTGGACGATGGTAAGATCCGCGCGAGTTATGGCGTTACCGGTAATGACCGCATAGGAGAATATGATGCCATCAGGACCTATACATTTGGTGAAAGTGAAGATAACGAGAATGGTAACTGGTACAATGGCGTTTCAGGCGTTGCCCCCTCAGGAACCTTTGGTAATCCTGCTCTAAGCTGGGAAGAAACAAAACAATTCAACGTGGGCCTTGACCTGTCGTTTTTGCGCGGCCGCCTTACGATCACCGCTGATTATTATAATAAGATAACAGATAAACTCCTGTACCAGGCGCCTTTACCCTATGAAACAGGTTTCAATGAAGTGAATGTAAATATCGGTTCTATTCAAAACAAAGGTTTTGAGTTTGTGATCAACAGTTATCCGGTACGTAATAATACTTTCTCCTGGAACCTAATCTATAATATGTCGTTCAACAACGCTACCATTAAAAGCCTGTATGGAGGTATTCCCATTGCATCCGGCAACTGGATCACCCAGGAAGGACAGCGTTTAGGCGATTTCTATGGCTGGAAGGCCCTTGGCGTTTACCAGTATGACGAATCCAACGCATATACGGATGAGTGGGAACAATTGACCCCTGTATTTATAAGCGGTGTATTCAATGGTTATACGCTCGATGGCAAAGCCTACAATGGTCCGGTGAACAGAATGAAGACACAGGGTAATATCTTGAAAGGCGGCGACATGATCTGGGAGAATAACAACCGCGACAGTGTGATAGACGACTCAGACCGTATTCCATTGGGTAATGCGCAGCCCAAATGGGTAGCAGGCCTCGCCAACCAGTTTAGCTATAAAAATGTCAGTCTTTCCTTCAACGTGTATGTGAGCTGGGGCGGGTTATTGTACAACCGCGGCCGCCAGCAGTTGAATACGAATGCCACCACGAACGTAACGCCCGATCCGGAATACATTCGCGGTTCATGGTGGAATCCCGGCGATATTACCAAATGGCCGGTGGCAAAAAATAATGGTATGGGTAATGCGCGTGAATTAAGCAGCCTGTACCTGGAAGATGCTTCGTTCATTCGCTTACGTAATGTGCGTTTGACGTATGGACTGCCGAAAAACGTCACTTCCAAAATAAAGATGAAAGGCGCCAGCGTGTATGTGTACGGCAATAATTTGCTTACCTGGACGAATTACTTCTGGTATGATCCTGAGATCGCTTTTAACAATGCGTTGCAAATGGGTCAGGACAATGGCCGCTATCCGCGAAAAAGAGAATTTGGCGCTGGTATTAACCTGAACTTTTAAAAAAAATCAGATGAAAAAAATCCTTTATTATATACTGATCCCGGGCGTGCTTGCAAGTACAGGCTGTAAAAAATTCCTGGATCAGGAACCCATTTCCGATCTGTCGCCCGAAAGTTTCTGGAAATCACCCGATGATGCCCGAACCGGGGTGGCAGCGATATACGATGGGATCCAAAGAACACTGAACGGCAATTATACCGATTGGGGCGATGCCCGGTCAGACAACTTTACGTATGGTGGTACGGGTGAGAACCAGATCAATGTGACCCTGAATGGATTGAATTCACTGACCGGAGCGGCCAACTGGAACAATTTATATTTGACGATCGGCCGTGCCAACCTGGCCATTAAATACCTTCCGGATATTGCTTTGAGCGGCAACTTCACCGAGCTGCAGCGGAATAATTACCTGGCGCAGGCATATGCCATCCGGGCCTATATGTATTTTTTTGCCATCAGGCTGTGGGGTGGTGTACCGGTTAGCCTGGAACCTTATGAAGACCTGAACGAAGAACCTTTGGCGCCAAGAACACCCGCTGATGAGGTGCTCAACAATGTTATAATACCTGATCTTACAAAAGCTTACAGCCTGGTTGATAAGACCAGCACCAATATTTGGGAAATGAACGCCGGCGCTATCCTGGCCCTGCTTACGGACGTGTATATGTGGAAGAAGGATTACACCAAAGCGCTGGAATCCTCGCAGAATTTCATCAGCCTGTCTTATAGATACGACGTTTCTGCCAGCAACTCTACTGACTGGAAAAAGATCTTTCTCGATCCGGCCAGTACAAAAGAAGCCATCTGGAGCATGCACTGGGATTATACCCGCGATGGTGGCAATGGTATCTCAAAAATAGGATCGGGGGGTAACACGTCGCAATACTATATCGACAGTACGGTGTTCCTGCGTTATGAAATGGAAAAGAACGATATCCGCCGCGCAGCTACCTACGACACCGCAATGGTGACTGCCGGTACCAGGCTTATCCAGATCGGTAAATTCTATCCGCTGAACAGTTCCAACAAATTTGTATATCCGGCCAATGCGCAGAATGAAGCAAAATTGACTTTGTACCGCACGGCCGATGTGCTGTTATTGCGTGCGGAAGCATTGAATAAAACAAGCGCGAATAAAGCACCTGTTTTCACCATCGTTAACCGCATTCGTACGCTGAGAGGATTAACCCCATTGGCAGCCGCCGATTATCCGACAGAGCGTGATGTTGAAACGGCCATCCTCAATGAACGCCAGTTAGAGCTTTTCGGGGAAGGCAAACGCTGGTTCGACCTGGTAAGAACAGGCCGCGTAATAGAAGTAATGGACCCACTGGTACGTTATCGCCAGCGATTACTTAATATCAGTGAGACCGGCTTCGATGATCCGCGAAAAATACTGTGGCCTATTTCGCGGCAGGCTTTGACAAGGAATACATTGATCCGGCAAAACGATCCCTATTCTGAATAACCAATTTGTAATACTAAAGCTGACAACAATGAAGCAACAAATCATATATAGCGCCCTGTTCTTTGCTTTGCTGGTCGTTTGCATGACCAGCTGCCGCAAGATCGCAGGCCTTGGTCTGCAAACGGATACCGATCATGAGACGAGTACGCTCGATCCGCATATCCATAAAACGGCCTGGCAATTCTTAAAGGAACGAAGCGTATTGAAACAACCCGATACGGTTTTCAAGCGCATGTACGATGCCATTATTTATTCAGGCATTGATACAGCTGAATATACGAAAGCCGGCAGAACATTTATTTTTCTGCATAACGATGCTGTTTTCAGGGCTGCGCAGGCCACGGCAACGGACACCTATTGGGGACGTTACAAAGTGAACAATGCAGTAGCTAAAAGCTGGACGCAGTACACACCGCAGCAGGTGAAGAACTGGTTATTGTATTTGATCGTTCAGGATGAATACAGTTATGATAACCTGGGTTCGGAAAATGTGGAGTTGAAGACGCTCCTGCCCGAAGGCGCTGATGCTGCCAATCCGAGAAGTGTAATGTATCTGAAGTTGTCGAACGACCGCGATTCAAGAGTGCGCGTGAATGATTTTATCAACAGCGTTCGGGTCACCGTTGGCCGCACGTCCGGTATTTTAAGCGACAACGGCCCCATTCATGTAGTGGACAGGGTAGTGGAGTACGGTGTGAAGCCATAAATACAAACAATAAATTGATTGACTTTCTCCTCTCCGCCCACTGATGGAGCAGGCTGGGAGTTGGCTTGGCCCAGGACTACCTAATAGTTCCGGGCCAAATTTTTAAGATTAACGAAACGAATGCAACCCGGAAACGATTCCGTACAATCTGAAAACAGGTGCGATGTTCTTACTTATCTTTCCCGGAGTTTTCTTCTCTGCCAGATGCCCTTTTCCTTTCCCAAATGGAAGGCCGGATTGGGCGGGAGAGGTTAGTAAGTGTTTTAAACTGTAGTATATAATGCAAAAATTAAAATGGTTGTTTTTATTGCTGATCGTAAACATATCAGCACGTGGCCAGCAATCGATCCGCTTAACAGACAACTGGGAGTTTTTAAAACAGGATGCCGGGGGCATATGGGAAATTGTGCGGCCGGTAGGAAAAGGCAATCCGGAAAGCGTACCCTTGTGGCAGCCGGTGCAATTACCGCATTGTGTAAACGCTGAAGACGCCGTTGATCCGGATGTGAATTATTACCAGGGCCCTGCCTGGTATAGAACACAGCTTGTTATAGATAATCCATACAGCAATGGCCGTACCCTGCTTTTTTTTGAAGGCGCAGGTCAGAAAACAGATGTGTATGTGTACGGCACAAAAGTGGCAACGCATATTGGCGGGTATGATGAATTTACAGTAGATATAACGGAAGCCGTTGCCGCATTCCGTAAAACTTCCGTATTTCAAGATCAGTTCAGGGGTAAAATACCTATTGCCATAAGAACTGACAATACCAGGGACCTGGAAATGATCCCGTCGAACCTGTCGGATTTTAACGTATATGGCGGTATCTATCGTTACCTGAATTTGGTATATACCCCTGCCGTGGCGATTGACAAATTGTTTGCGAAAGCGGAAACTGATAAAGCTGGTAAAACCGGTAATGTACATCTGTCAGCGCGTTTCTTTATCTCCCCCCAATGGGCGGGGGCTGGGAGCGGGGCTGAAGGGCCCGCCTCTGTTTCAATAAAACTCATCGATCCCGCTGGCAAACTGGTGCAACAGAAAGAGGTTTCACCGGGCAGTTTATCAGGTGAAGTGAACCTGGCCGATCTTTCGGTAAAGGCGCCTCAGGTATGGTCGCCTCAAAAACCTGTTTTATATACGATAGAAGCAACGGTTACAGCAGGCGACAGCAAATATGTTCAAACAGAAAAGATCGGTTTCCGGCATTTTGAATTTGTGGATCATGGACCATTCCTGCTGAACGGCCAGCGACTGTTATTGCGGGGAACGCACCGTCACGAAGATCATGCGGGCGTTGCCGCTGCCATGACGGAAGATATGATGCGGCGGGAAATGATCATGATGAAAGAGATGGGCGTTAACTTCATCAGGCTGGGCCATTACCAGCAGTCGCGCATCATCCTGAACCTATGCGATAGCTTAGGCATCCTGGTTTGGGAAGAGATTCCCTGGTGCCGCGGCGGTTTGGGCGGCCCGGTGTACCAGGAACAGGCTCGCCGCATGCTCACCAATATGATAGAGCAGCACTACAACCATCCTTCCGTGATCATTTGGGGCCTGGGCAATGAAAATGACTGGCCTGGCGATTTCCCTGAATTTGACAAGCAGAAGATCCGCACCTTCATGAAAGAGCTCAATGATCTGTCGCATACATTAGACCCTTCGCGCAAAACGGCTATCCGCCGCTGTGATTTTTGTAAAGATATTGTAGATGTATACTCCCCATCCATCTGGGCCGGCTGGTACCGTGGGGTATATACAGAATATAAACAGGTATCGGAAGATGAATTTAAAAAGGTAAACCATTTTCTGCATGTGGAGTGGGGTGGTGACAGTCACGCCGGCCGGCATTCCGAGAATCCGGATAAAGCGCTGCAAGTAGTAAAAACAGGCAATGGCGCCGATGAAAGGGCAGGAGATGCCAGCCTGTATGGCGGCGCTGCCCGCGTTTCAAAAGACGGCGACTGGAGCGAATCCTATATCTGCAACCTGGTCGACTGGCATTTGAAAGAACAGGAAACCATGCCCTGGTTAACCGGAACCGCCCAATGGCCCTTCAAGGATTTCTCCACGCCGGTACGGCCCGATAACCCCATTCCCTACATGAATCAGAAAGGCGTGGTTGAAAGGGACCTTACCAAAAAAGAAGCATTTTATATTTTTCAGTCATACTGGACCACTCAACCCATGGTGCACATTTACGGACATTCCTGGCCGGTACGATGGGGTAATGATGGCGAAGAGAAAATGATAAAAGTGTATTCCAATTGTGCCGAAGCAGAATTGTTTGTGAATGGGAAAAGCTACGGTGTTAAAAAGCGCAACAGCCAGGATTTTCCGGCGGCAGGATTGCGTTGGGGCATACCGTTGCATAAAGGCGCCTACCAGGTTAAAGTGGTTGCCCGTAATGGAAAAGTAATTGTGACCGATTCGATGAGTTTCAATTATCAAACTGCGAAATGGGGCAAACCTGCAGGCTTGTTGTTGGAGAAAATAAGCGACGAAAACGGCATTGCTACCATGCAGGTAAAACTACTCGACAATGAAGGGGTATTATGTCTCGATGCTTCCAACTGGATCCGGTTCAGCATAGCCGGAGATGGCAAGCTGATCGATAACCAGGGAACATCCTCCGGCTCGAATTATGTACAGGCATACAATGGCCGGGCCATCATCAGGGTGAAAACCAACGGCGGCAGATCGGTGGTAGGTGTAAAGAGCGAAGGTTTGAAAACTGTTTTCAGGGAACTGTAAGGTGCTTTTGGTGTGGCACACTTTCAAAGTGTGCCACACGTGATCGAGAAATAACCAACAATGAAATTTAATCTAACGATATTTTGTTTTCTTCAGCTGGTGACTGGTGCATTACCTGCGCAGCAGGCAAATGACCCTGATCTGAAGTTATGGTACAATAAACCAGCAGTAGCCTGGGAAGAAGCCTTGCCCCTTGGTAATGGAAAAACAGGTGCTATGGTTTTCGGCGGAGTAGTTACCGAACGCCTGCAGTTAAATGATAACACATTGTGGTCGGGCTACCCGGAACCGGGTAATAACCCCAATGGACCAACGGTGTTGCCACAGGTGCGGCAGGCCGTGTTTGCAGGCGATTACGAAAAAGCTGCGGCATTATGGAAGAAGATGCAGGGGCCGTATTCTGCAAGATATTTACCGATGGCAGATCTGTGGTGGCGCTTGCAGGTGGAAGATTCGGTACCGGCCATGTATTACCGCGACCTGGATATGAACAACGCGGTAGCTACTGTTCGTTATAAGTTAGGGAATGTAACCTACCAACGCGAGACCTTTATCAGTAATCCGGCTGACGTGCTGGTGATGCGGATCACTGCCGACAAACCCGGCGCCATCAACGGCAGCCTGGGATTGACCAGTAAATTAAAATATAAAGTAAATGCCACGGCCGCCAATTACCTGGTGCTGCAAGGCAAAGCGCCGAAGTTTGTGGCCAACAGGGATTATGAACCGCAGCAGGTGGTGTATGATTCTGCAGGAGAAAAAGGCGAAGGTATGAACTTCCAGGTACATGTAAAGGTCATTACAACAGGCGGCAGGGTGCAGCAACAAAGCGATAGGCTGCAGGTAAGCAATGCTGACGAAGTGATCATTTATTTGTCGGGAGCCACCAGCTTTAATGGTTTTGATAAGTCACCTGGACTCGCAGGAAAAGATCCTTCCATTGAAGCGAAAACAAATATGCATAAAGCAGGAGGATTGTCGTACGCCCGGTTAAAGGCAATGCATATCAGCGATTACCAATCGCTTTTTAAACGGGTTGAACTAAAACTGGCTACAGATCCAGATGTGGTTAAGTTGCCGGTTGATGTGCGGTTGAAGCAATATGCATCAAAACCTACAGACCAGCAGTTACAGGTTTTATACTATCAGTTTGGCCGCTACCTCCTGATCGCCAGTTCGCGGCCTGGTTCCCGTCCGGCGAACTTACAGGGCATCTGGAACGATCATGTAAAGCCACCATGGGGCAGTAACTATACTACGAATATCAATACAGAAATGAATTACTGGCTGGCAGAAAATACGAATTTGTCTGAATGTCATCAGCCATTATTCAATTTTATGAAGGAGCTGGCTGTTAATGGTGCGCAAACGGCCAAAGTGAATTACAATATAAACGAAGGCTGGGTAGTGCATCATAATTCAGACCTGTGGGCGAAAACATCGCCGCCCGGCGGGTATGAATGGGATCCGCGCGGTATGCCGCGCTGGAGCTGCTGGCCAATGGCGGGCGCCTGGTTCTGTACCCATTTGTGGGAACATTATTTGTTCACCGGCGATAAGACCTTTTTGAGGAATAACTGGCCGTTGATGAAAGGGGCGGCGCAGTTCATGTTGCGCTGGTTGTTGGCCGATAGTTCCAATACCTGGCTGATCACCAATCCATCTACTTCGCCGGAAAATACCATGAAGATAAATGGAAAGGAATACCAGGTTGGCATGGCAACTACTATGGACATGAGCATCATTCGCGAACTGTTCACGGCGGCCATTAAAACAAGCAGCTTTTTACAAACCGATAAAGCCTTCCGCAGGCAGTTGATACAGGCAAAAGAAAAATTATATCCCTATCATATCGGGCGGTACGGCCAGTTGCAGGAATGGTTTAAGGACTGGGACGATCCGAACGATAAACATCGCCATTTATCGCATTTATTTGGATTGTACCCCGGTAGCCAGATCAACCCGGCTACTACGCCTGAGCTGGCGGCAGCGGCCAAACAATCCCTCATACATCGTGGCGATGTGAGTACAGGTTGGTCGATGGCCTGGAAGATAAACTGGTGGGCCCGTTTGCAGGACGGCAATCATGCTTATAAAATATTGAGCGATGCATTCACTTATATAGATCCGTTGGTAACCAGGGATGCCATGAGTGGTGGCGGAACCTATCCCAATTTGTTCGATGCGCATCCGCCCTTTCAGATCGATGGAAACTTTGGCGCTACAGCGGGTATGACGGAGCTCCTGTTGCAAAGCCATAATGGCTATCTGGCGTTGTTGCCGGCATTGCCCGATGTCTGGAGAAATGGTTCCATCAGCGGCATTAAAGCCCGTGGTAATTTTACCGTTAACATCGAATGGAAAGAAGGCAGACTATCGAAAGCCACGATCGTTTCCCATGTGGGCGGCCCCTGCCGCATCAGTGCCCTGCATCCGGTTAAAGTAATAGAAGCAGCATTCAAAAAAGCAAGCGGCAGCAATGCCAATCACCTCAATACATCCTATGGAAAACCACCCTATGAAAATAAATCAGGCGCTGCATTGGCTGAACTTTCGATCCCGAAGCGATATGTCATTGACTTCGCTACGGAAAAGGGCAAAGTTTATACCATTGTGCCGGTTGAGTAGTTTACAAGAGTTCACAGTTTAAAGTTCACAGTCACGAAGAACAAAGTACATATGCATAATCCACGACGATATTTGCTGGTCATAGTATTATCAATAAAGATTTCCATCGCATTTACACAGGAGACGCAATGGATAGAAACCGCACCGGGTATATGGAAAGCAACGGCAGGTGTGCCTGAAAGCTATGACCTGCTAAAAGCATCCGGGGCGTTACCGGCCAGGGAAGCGATTGCCGCCATTGCACCAGCTACATTTCCATTGTCGCAAAGCGATATCACGTTTGAAGTGGTGGATGGCAAAACATACCTGCGATTCCCTTTGCAAAAAGAAGAACAGGTATATGGGTTTGGACTGAATTTTCAGACCGTTCACCAGCGCGGGAAGATCTTGCAGCTGCATGTAGATCATTATGGCGGAAAAGACAATGGTAGAACCCATGCGCCTACGCCTTTTTATGTTTCTTCAAAAGGATATGGCATATTCATCAATACAGCCCGATATATAAATGTGTATGCAGGTACGGCCGTACGAAAAGACAGTAAAAATGCACCCGTGGCCAAAGACCGCAATACCGATAAAAGCTGGAATGCGCGGCCGTATTCCGATGCCGTTGAGATCCTGGTGCCTGCAGGTGGGGTAGAAGTGTATGTATTTGGCGGCCCCACCCCGTTGGATGCTGTTCGCCGTTTCAATCTTTTTAATGGCGGTGGTTATTTGCCGCCACGGTGGGGATTGGGCTTCACGCAGCGGGTAAAGACCTTGTATACGGCTGCAGATGTAAAGAAGGAAATAGCGGCGTTTCGGGAAAAAGGATATCCGCTCGACTTTATCGGACTGGAACCTGGCTGGCAAAGCAAAAGTTATCCATGCACTTTCTCGTGGGATAGTATCCGCTTCCCCGATCCGGCTGGTTTTGTGCAGGAGTTGTTAAAAGATAAGATCCGCGTTAATCTATGGACCAATCCGTATGTGTCGCCGGATGCGCCCAACTACAAAGCAATCCTTCCTTATACAGGTTCGCATACTGTTTGGAATGGTGTGGTACCCGATCTCACCCTGCCGCAGGCCCGCAACCTGTTTTTTGATCAGTTACAAAAGAACCAGGTGGCTATCGGTGTAAGCGGATATAAGATCGATGAAGTAGATGGATATGATCATTACCTGTGGCCCGATGTAGCTACTTTTCCATCTGGTATAACGGCCGAGCAAATGCGCCAGACATATGGCCTGCTGGTTCAGCGGTACAGCGCCGATCTGTTTCGTCAGCAGAATAAAAGAACCTTTGGCCTTGTGCGGGCCTCCAATGCCGGTGGTACTTCTTTTCCCTATGTCATTTACAACGATTATTATAATCACAAAGATTTTATAACAGCCCTGATCAACAGCGGTTTTGCAGGTGTTTTATGGACCCCGGAAGCAAGGGCATCCAAATCTGCGGAAGAATGGTTGCGCCGGTTTCAAACGGTGGTGTTTTCGCCCATGGCCATGATCAATGCGTGGGCCAGCGGTACCAAACCCTGGTCGTATGAAGAAGTGGCAGAACCGGTAAAGCAACTGGCGTTATTGCGGATGCAAATGATGCCGTACTGGTACACTGCTTTTGCCCGCTATCACTTTCAGGGTATTCCACCCTTCAGGGCAATGAACCTCGAAGAAGGATTTGCACCGGAATCAAAAAACGAAATCGGTAGCACCAACCTGGAAGAAAATCCATATGCCGAAGCCGTGTCGAAGGAGATAAAAGACCAGTACATGGCCGGCGATCATCTGTTGGTGGCGCCGCTGTTTGCCGGCCAAAAATCCCGCAAGGTGGTATTTCCTAAAGGCCGCTGGTATGATTTCTATACCGGCGCATTCGCTGGTGATGGCGAAGTAATAACCGTTACGCCAGGACTTGATAAAATACCTGTTTATGTAAAAGACGGGGGCATTATTCCCATGATGCAACCAGTGTTACATGCACCGGCAGCCGGTGAAAAGGTTGATCTTACTGTTCGTCATTATGGCGAAAAGCCCTCGAGCTATCTGCTGTACGATGATGACGGCGAAACGTTCGATTATGAAAAAGGCGCCTTTAGCTGGCGGGAAATAAAAGTAGAGAAGGATAAGAGGGGCAAATGGAAAGGAACTATTTCGTCACCTGTGAAAGGAAAACCTAATACGGTGGGAAAGGTGACATTTGAGTTTATGACGAAATAAAGCACCTGACAGTTCTTACAACGTTCAAAAAAAGATTATGAAACTAAAAAAGATATTGATCTGCTTATGCCTGTTAGCTGTTACGGCAAACGGATTACAATCATTTGTTGTAATTAATAAGGAAGATGCCCGTGCTGATTACAAAGCAGCAATCATAAAAACGCTGCGCAGGCAGATCCTGCAGGAAGCAGCCTGGGCTTTGCAGCAACAGCCGGTTACGGTTACGGCCCAATCGTCGCCACGCAGTGCCGGTGGTAAACACGATTTCTTTTCTGAAGGTGATTACTGGTGGCCCAACCCACAACAGCCCGACAGTCCGTACATCCAACGGGACGGCATGACCAATCCCGACAATTTCGTAGCTCACCGCCAGGTTATGATCCGGTTAAGCCAGATCGTTGGCGCCCTGGCTTCGGCATACGAGATCACCGGCGATGAAAAGTATGTAAAACAGGCTTTGCAGCATTGTAAGGCCTGGTTTGTAGATACGGCCACCATGATGAAGCCTAACCTGCAGTATGCACAGGCCATTAAAGGCAGGTTCACCGGCCGGGGGATCGGCATCATTGATACCATTCAACTCATGGAAGTAGTGCAGGGGCTGCTGGTGATGGAAAATGCCAAAAGTATGGACCACCAGGTACTCCAAGCGATCCGCAACTGGTTCGAGCAATACCTGCAATGGCTCACCACGCATAAATATGGCAAAGATGAAATGAACGCTGCCAATAATCATGGTACCTGCTGGGTGATGCAAACAGCGGCTTTTGCGCGGTTTACCGGTAATAAAGAGTTGATGCGCTTTTGTCGCGAGCGGTACAAGAATGTTTTACTGCCTAACCAGATGGCGGCTGATGGCAGTTTTCCACAGGAACTGCGCCGTACAAAACCCTATGGCTATTCGATCTTTAACCTCGATGCCATGACGACCATCTGCCAGATCCTTTCTACAACGGAAGATGATTTGTATGCCTATACCACATCCGATGGACGGAATATCCGCAAAGGCATCGAGTATCTCTATCCCTTTATTGCCGATAAAAGTAAGTGGCCAAAACCACCGGATGTGATGTATTGGGACAACTGGCCGGTGGCGCAGCCCTTCCTGGTCTTTGGCGCCAGTCAATACGGCAATAAAGAATGGTTCACTACCTGGAAAAAATTAGATCATCAACCCAAAGTGGAAGAAGTAATCAGGAATTTGCCTGTGAGACATCCGCTGATATGGCTCTAGCAGGTTCATAAGTTAACAAGTTTATTGGAGAGCGCTCAGGGCGTGGGAATTAAACTGAATAACTAAATAACTGAGGAATAAATAATGAATCATATACTAACTACACTTGCCTGTATATTATTGGCATTGCGAACCTTCCCCCAGATGACCGGGGATGAAGATAAAGAGATGTTCAGCCGTGGCAGGGAGCGTGATAAGCAGGCCATCGATGAAGCGGTGAACGGCTGGTGGACGGCCTCTATGAAAAACCATGATGAACGGATCCAATGGTGGCAGCAGGCCCGTTTCGGGATGTTCATCCACTGGGGCATTTATTCATTACCCGGCGGCGAGTGGAAAGGAAAAAGGGTGGATGGCTATGCAGAGCACCTGATGCGGAAGGAAAAGATCACGCGGGCCGATTACCTCGCGCTGGCAAACCGGTTCAACCCCGTATTGTTTGATGCCGATGCCTGGGCAAAACAGGCCAAAGAAGCAGGTATGCGGTATATGATCATTACAGCCAAACACCATGATGGATTTGCCATGTATGATTCAAAGGTCTCCGATTTTAATATAGTGCAGCAAACGCCCTATAAACGTGATCCCATGTCGGCTTTAGCTGCCGCCTGTCATAAATATGGCATTAAGTTCGGCTTTTATTATTCGCATGCGTTTGACTGGGAACATCCCGATGCACCGGGCAATGATTGGGAGTATAATAATCCGGGCGGCGATAAGCAGTTACACGGTGGTGTGAACTGGTTCAATATTCATCCGGAGTTGCTGTTCAAAGCGCAAAAGTATGTAAATGAAAAAGCGATCCCACAGATACAGGAGTTGTTGACGAAATACCATCCCGATATTTTGTGGTTCGATACGCCATCCAAATTACCATTGTCTGAAAATATCCGCATCCTGAAAGCGATCCGGGAAATAGATCAAAAAGTAGTTGTGAACGGACGCCTGGCCAGGACGGCTGATATCAGTTTCGGAGATTATAAAAATACCGCCGATCGTCCATTGGAATTTTACCCCGTTACAGGCAACTGGGAAGCTATTCCTACCACCAATGAATCGTATGGTTATCATCAATACGATAACAGTCATAAACCGGTGAGCGCCTTTGTGCATTTACTGGCAAAAGCAGCTTCACGTGGTGGAAATCTACTGATGAATATTGGTCCGAAAGGCGATGGAACATTCGATAGCAAAGACCAGTTGATCTTAAAAGGCATTGGCGCCTGGATTAAAAAGAATGGCGAAAGCATTTATGAAGCAGCAGCCAGTCCGCTCCCTTTACAGGACTGGGGCGTGTCTACAGTGAAAGGCAATACGATGTATCTGCATGTATTTAACTGGCCTGCGGATAATAAATTATATGTGGGAGGATTGAAGAGTAATGTTGCCAAAGTATACTTATTGGATGGAAAAAAGCCTTTAATGTGCACCCGGGTAAATGACAATGACGTGGTGATCGATCTGCCGGCGAAAATGCCCGATACGCTGACCACGGTGATCGCGCTTACCATAAAAGGGCCTTTGCAATCAGATTCCGTGCGGGTATTGGCGGCCAATATGGCGGAGCATCGTTTACTGGCATTCGATGCGCAGTTACATGGTGGCGGTTTCAGTTATGGCGATGGCAAAGCGGGTAAGTATTATGTGCAGAACTGGAAATCGAATGACCAGTGGCTCGGCTGGACATTCCGTACTACACAGGCCGGTAGCTTTGTTGTAAATATGAAATATCTTACCGGCGAAGGGAACGGCGGCAGCTTTCTCTTACAAACCGGGAATTATTCAAAACAAATAAGGATCACCGGTAGTGGATCAGCCGCAAATGTGCTGCAGCAGCACATTGACACCATTAGCTTACCTGCTGGTATGCATGAGCTGCAGATCAAACCGGTGCTGATCGATAAAGGGGAGCTCATGAAGCTGCTTGAATTGCAGTTGCAGACTAAATAATTTGGAAAATATAAATACAAAAGGATGCTTAAAAAACTTTCCGGAACATTCGCTTTCCTTATTGCAGGCACAATGGTGCAGGCGCAGGCTATTAATAGTAAGCAGGTGTTTGCCGATGCAGAAAGACAAACCCGGGTCATGCTGACAAACGTTGCCGATGCAAGAGCAAATAAGACCGAACTTGTGGCCCCCCGTACGCTGGAGAATGGACATCTGAAACTGGTGGCCTCACGGGACTGGACCAGCGGCTTTTTCGCCGGTGAATTATGGATGTTATATGCATTTACCAAAAAACCAGAATGGAAAACAAAGGCAGAAGAATTTACGGCGCTGATAGAAAAAGAAAAATTCAACGGCGGCACCCACGATATGGGATTTAAGATCTACTGCAGTTATGGCACCGGTTACCAGCTTACCAAAGATGCGGCGTATAAGGATGTGATCATTCAATCGGCCAAAACATTATCTACCCGGTTTAACCCGGTAGTAGGTTGTATTCGATCCTGGGATCATCACAAAGAGCAATGGGGTTTTCCCGTGATCATCGATAATATGATGAATTTGGAGTTATTGTTTGCTGCTACCCGGTTGACAGGTGATTCTGCTTTCTACAAAATAGCGGTTAGTCACGCGAATACGACCATGAATAATCATTTCAGGCCCGACCATAGCTCGTATCACGTGGTAGATTATGATACAGCAACCGGAAAAGTGGTGAAGAAGAACACCCACCAGGGATATGCGCATGAATCAGCCTGGGCGCGTGGACAATCGTGGGGCCTCTATGGTTATACGATGTGCTATCGGGAAACAAAGGATCCGGCCTATCTGAAGCAGGCGGAAAACATTGCAGCATTCATGCTGCACCATCCTAATTTACCCGCCGACAAAATTCCCTATTACGATTTCAATGCACCCGGCATTCCGAATGAACCACGTGATGCATCGGCGGCAGCGGTGCTGGCATCGGGCCTGTTAGAGCTTTCAAAGTACAGCAAGCATAAAAAGGAATACCTGTCGGTAGCCAACACCATCCTGCAGAACCTTACTAAAAGTTACCGTTCGCCTATAGGAGAGAATAAAGGTTTCCTGCTGTTACACAGCACCGGTTCCAAACCGCATAACAGCGAAGTGGATGTGCCACTGAATTATGCCGATTATTATTACCTGGAGGCTTTGTTGCGATGGAAGAAGAAGTAGAAGGTTAACAGTTGACAAAATTGGAAGTGCATTATAGATAAGGACGGCGAAGTAAGAAATTGGAAGTAGAAGTACGAAGCTTCAGGAGCTGTTTAATGCTAAAATAAGTGAATAAATTGCGGTTTACTATAAAAGCACCAACTGTATAATTCAGTTAGTTGCACCGATAAAGTAACAATCAAAGAACGTAGATATGAAAAAACTAGTTTCTGCCATTGTGCTGTTTTGTGGTTTGTGGCAGGCCGTTGCCGCACAAACTTCCGCCCGCGATGTAAGCCGCGATAAGCGGATGGAATGGTGGCGCGAAGCCCGTTTTGGGATGTTCATTCACTGGGGCGTATATTCAGTGCCTGCCGGATATTATAATGGGCAGTCCATTAAACGTATTGGGGAATGGATCATGAACCGGGGAAAAATTCCTGTAGAAGAGTACAAGGCGTTTGCCGCCCAGTTCAACCCCGTTAAATATGACCCGGATGCCTGGGTGAAAATGGCCAAAGAGGCAGGGATGAAATATATCGTGATCACGGCCAAACACCATGATGGATTTGCCTTGTTTAAATCGGAAGCCAGCAAGTGGAATATGGTAGATGCTACGCCCTATGTTAAAGACCTGCTGAAGCCATTGGCCGAGGCCTGCCGCAAATATGGTATGAAGCTGGGCTTTTATTACTCACACGCGCAGGACTGGACAAACCCTGGTGGCGCTGCAGCGAGAAAAGTAGCCAGTGAAGGCTGGGCCAATCCCGATTCTGCTGCCATCGATGCGTACACTGCTGCCAATAGTGGTCACTGGGATCCCGCACAAACGACCAAAACCATGGCGCAGTATATTGATGAAGTAGCTGTACCGCAGGTAAAGGAATTACTCACCAATTACGGCGATGTGGCTATATTATGGTGGGATACACCAACCAACATGACTGATGAATTTGCAGAGAAGTTGAATGCGTTACTGGCCTTACAACCTAATATTATTACCAACGACCGCCTGAAGCGGCCTAATTTCCCCGGTGATTATAAAACGCCCGAGCAAAGAATTCCGAAAGAAACCGACCTCGATGGCAGGGATTGGGAAACCTGCATGACCATGAACAATACCTGGGGTTTCAAAAAAGACGATCATGAATGGAAGAGTGCCGAGGTCATGATCAGGAATCTGATAGATATTGCTTCCAAAGGTGGTAATTATCTGTTGAATGTTGGTCCCAAAGCAGATGGCACCATTCCTGATGAAAGTATAGCCCGGCTGCAACAGGTAGGCGCCTGGATGAAAGTAAATGGTGAATCCATCTACGGTACCAAAGCCAGTCCGTTGGCGCCTTTGTCGTGGGGACGTTGCACTAAAAAAGAACAAAATGGCAATACCATCTTATATCTGAGTGTGTTTAACTGGCCGGCAGATAAAAAACTGGTGGTGCCCGGTGTAACACAACCTGTTACTTCAGCTACTTTATTGGCCAATGGCAAGAAGCTGGCAACAGCCTCTTCAAAAAATGGCCTTACAATAACATTGCCCGAGCAGGCGCCCGATAAAATGGCTTCTGTAATAAAATTACAGGTAAAGGGAAAAATAACCGATAAGCGGTTTACCGGTGCCGGCACCAGCGGGCTTTAATGATTTACCGGTTACATGTATTTGGTTAAATGTGCCATCCGTCAACAGGCGGATGGCACATTTGCTTATATTTACGCCTATTAATCTTGCGTATGAAAAAAGCCCTGGTTTCGGTTGTATTTTTGACCTTAATTGCTGTGATCTCCGTTGATGCTCAGTCAACAGACACCGTGATCAGCAGATCAAAAGCGGCCAAATGGTTCAAAAAGAAAGAATGGTTGAGTGGTGTGCCGCTCACGCCGCATAAATCGATAGATAAAGAAGAATTTGCCCGGCAGTACCGCATCAACAAAACGTACTGGGATAAAGCCTTTGCCTTTTTGAAAGAACAGAACCTGCAAACAATAGCGAAAGGGAAATACCCGATCGATGGCGAGAATGTATTTGCGTCGGTGACGGAAGATCCCAGTAAGGATCTGGATAAAACGGGCTGGGAATCGCACCAGAAATATATCGATGTGCAATGTATTATTGTTGGTGAAGAAAGAATGGGCAAGTGGCCGGTAGCCGAAGTGACGGCTATCACCAGGCCATATGATGATAAGAAGGATGTAGCCAATTATACAGCACCGGGAAAGTTTTATACGTTACCCGCCGGCACTTTTATCATCTTTTTCCCGGGTGAAGCGCATAGGCCAAACATTTCACCGGGAGGTAACAAAGTGGTAAAGAAGATAGTTATCAAGGTGAAGGCGGCCAGCTAAGAAAGAACTTAATAACTAAAAAGGGCGAGCCACTCCCAGAATGACTCACCCTTTTCTATTTTGCCTTGGCGCTTATGATCGATTTACGATTGACGATTCACGATTGTCGGCTTATGATTGACGATTATCGATTTACGATTGTCGATTGTTTATTGTCTATTGCGTTTGTTTATAGCCTATTGTTTTTTGGCTTTTCTCGCTTTCAACTGCGCCAGAAAGAGCGATCCCGGATGTAAACCCGGTTTGTTCTGACCTTCCCACTCACCGTCGGGTCTGCCTTGTAAGCGGCCGGCATGTTTTCCGCCTTTCAATCCGATGCAATAATTTTTTCCATTGACCCACGGACTTTGAACCGCCGCCCGTTTGGCTGTACAGTTCCAAATTACTTGCGTAACGCCGGCCCAGCCATGGCCACTGCCCCAGTTACCACGGTCCTGCACATTGATCTCGCCATCGGTAACAATATTATCATACAAAGTGCCTGAAGCCC
Source organism: Longitalea luteola (assembly GCF_017356035.1). Lineage (GTDB taxonomy): Bacteria > Bacteroidota > Bacteroidia > Chitinophagales > Chitinophagaceae > Niastella > Niastella luteola. The sequence continues at coordinate 514,174 of NZ_JAFIQX010000003.1, forward strand.
AGCGATGATGCGGGCCAATATCGGCATGGGTATTTTTAGCCGTGCAATTGTAAAAGACGTTCGGACCGCACACGCGCGCTCCGGTGACATAATCATGGCGGCCTTCGGTGCTGTAACAATTCATGATCAGGTTCTGCTGACCGTCGTTATTGAATGAGTAGCGCCGGCCACCCGTGATCTTTGATTTGGCATCGAGGCAACGGCTGTTGATAACAGTAATATTTTTGGCCAGTGCTTCCAGGTGTACGCAGGCATAACCAAAGTAGCGGGAGGTTACGTTGCGCACCCAGCCATTTTCAATTTTGTTGATTCGAATGGCTGTCCAGCCATGATCTTCTGCAGTATCACTGGCGAAGCTCGATTCGCAGCGTATGTGTTCTACACCAACGTTCGAGATCCGCCATTCAAAATCGTATTTGAATATGGAGCCGCCGCCGTACTTTTTCTCCAGCGCCATCATTACCGGGTTTTCGATAAAAATGGTATTGCCTTTTATTTTAGTGATCACGCGTTCATAATACAATTCATATTCACCCGGCTGCCATTGTTTAGTGCCTTTCCGCACGGTAATGACATCCATTTTCAGGTCTTTGATCCAGGCATCGGTACCGGGACGCAAGAGCACTATCTTATCGCCTGGTTTGAATTTGGCGGCTGATTCAACGTCGAAAGATGTGGCACCCGTGGGCACATACTCATTGGTGATAATAGCCCGTGTTCCCGGAATTTCTTCTAACCAGCCATCGCCCATAACTTCAATTAAGGAACGTTGCGTGTTTCCGGTAGCGATCAGGCGGGTGCCCTGTTCGCCGTCGCCTTCACCGCGCAATACAATACCGCTGGTGGTAATATATATGGTGCCTGGTATTTTGTAAGTTCCTTTCTTTAACAGGATGGCGCCCCGGAAACCATTTTTATCAGGTGTCATTTTCGCCACTTCATCAATGGCTTTTTGAATAGCGGCCTGGCTATTGGTATCAGCAGGAAAAACGGTCTTTACAACCGGCACATGGGGAATCGGTTTGTCCCCCTGGTAATAACCTACCCGGCTGAAATCGGGAATGGTATTCCCTTTTTCATCAGGATGGTATAGTATTGTTCCCTGTGGATTTACGGTAAGAAATTTCGATTTCCACGTTGTGGTAGGTGGTTGAAATCCTACAGTCAATGCAATAAGGGATCCCGCAAGCACATACTGGCGTATAGGTTTGGTCATAGGAATCAAGGGTACTACTGTTTTTGAATAAATTCTTTCTGATAGTTTAACGGACTTTTGCCAGTAATTAGTTTGAAGTACTTATGAAAACTGGTGAAATTGTTGAATCCGCTTTCAAAACAGAGCTGTTTGATGCTCATTTTATTTTCTATCAGTAGTTTACAGGCATAGCCTACCCTTACTTCTATGAGGAATTGTGAGAACGTCTTACTTGTTTTTGATTTGAAATACCGGCAAAACGAGTTTGGACTGATATTAGCAACCGATGCGATCTCATCCAGCTGGATCGGGCGTTTGAAATTCTTTAATGAAAAGTCGTAAATAGCGTTAATGCGGTCATTTTCATTCTCTGGCAGCTCATGTTTGAAACCTATGGATGATAACGGCTGCAATTCGTCGCATTCTGCAATGGCGGTCAATGCCTGGGTGAGCAACAAAATGCGGTGAGGTCCTTCGGTATGTAACAGTACATCGAGGAATTCTGCTACCACATGGCGGGTTTTACCCGTTATTTGTAACCCACGCTTCGCTTTTTCGAGTATATTTTTTATTTTAATGTTCTCGGGGAGCTGCAGGAATTGTTCTCCCCAGAAATTCTCATTGAAGTGACATACCCGTATGTCTACGGTCGACGCTTCATTTTCATCGAAAAATGCATCGTGAAAACGCCAGTAGTGGGGGAGGCCTGAGCCTACCAGCACCACATCTCCGTGTTTGAAATGCCTGATACTGTCTCCCACAAACTGGGTTCCTTCTCCTTTTTTGAAATGGATCAACTCAACCTCCTGGTGATAGTGCCAGCGGTTATTGATGTAGGGAACCTGGTCCTGCCGAACGCTGAAGGAATGGCGGATCTCTTTTGATACTTTTAAAAGCTGCGGCCTCATGGATTAAGCTACTTTAACTTCAAATGGCAATTAGTTGCAATCAGTGGTAATTTAGCTTAACTTTTAGCGCTGCCGTAAAAAAATTACGCTAACGTTTCCGTAAACCAGTTACAGTTCACAGTTTACAGTTCACAGTTACAGTTGGCAATTTGCAGTTAACAGTTGGCAGTTCTCGCTGCCGTCTGCCGTTTAGGGCGCGGTTTGCCGTTTCACGTCTGCCGTTTCACGTCTGCCGTTTCACGTCTGCCGTTTCACGTCTGCCGTTTCACGTCTGCCGTTTCACGTCTGCCGTTCACGTTCAACTTTGCCGTCTGCCGTTGTAGGTTTGCCGTTAAAATCAATGTTTATTCACGAATGTAGCAATGGTAGTTACCAGCTCATCGCTGATGGGGAGCGTTGGTGTTATATAGGTGGCGAGGTTTTCCCTTCTGTCGCCCTCCACGATCCTGAAGATGTGATTCATGTTCTTGATCAGCGCCAGCTGCGCTTTGGTATTTGATCTTGCTAACAGGTTGGCGTCTTCAATCGTCACCTGCAGATCGTTGGTGCCTTGCAGAATGAGCACCGGTACAGTGAGTTTTTTGATCTCGGTTTGCGGGTCGTAATGAAACCAGGAGATCATATAAGGTTGTACACTGGGTCTGAATAAAGCAAAAAGAATTTTGGGCACACTGTCAACCGTTTTTCCGTTTGCCAGACTGTCGATGATCGGGAATGATGGATCTTTGACTGCGGGCGGCTGTTTGGCTAATTGTTCTTTCAGTATTTTATCGGCTGATCTGCCGGCGCCTGCAATAGAAATAAAACCATCTGCCGTGTTCAGCGCTGCGATCATGCCTATCAGCGATCCTTCGCTGTGGCCTGCCACAAATACTTTGGTGAAGCGTTTATCTTTTTTTAACAGGTTTATCCAGCCACGGGCATCATTGATATAATCCTCGAACCGGAGGTCTGCTTCGCTTTTAGCTGCGCTTTTGCTTTCGCCAATGCCTCTTTTATCGAATCGTAAAGAGGCAATGCCAACCACCGCCAGCCCATGGGCCAGCTTTTGCAGGCTTTCATTCTTCATCATGGGATTATCGCCATTGCGGTCAGTGGGACCAGAGCCTGCAATGATCAATGCCACAGGCATGCCTGTTGTTTTTTCGCCGGGAATGGTCAGTGTACCATTAATATCTCCATTGGCCGTATGCAGTACTACAGTTGTTTCTGTATAAGTGGTATCAGGATTCGCTGCCATTAAAGAGAAATTCAATAGCAGGAAAACGCTTGCCGAAAGCCAGACTTTCATCATAATCGAAATTGTAGCGGTGTACCGTAAAGATCGGTTATTTCTTACTGAAGTCCTTCAGCATTTGCTTTTCTTTCTGGCTCAGGCTATTTATTCCCCGCTTGCTTATTTTGTCAAGAATTTTGTCAATTTCCTGCTGCTGTGAGGTTTTGGTCTCATTGTATTTGTGATCGATGGAATAGTGATCTGTGTGGGTTTTGTAAAATAAATTATCGATCAGCAGCAGGTGAGGCCTGGTAATAATAAGATAAATGAACACCAGGGTAGGCACGGCAATAATTAAAATAGTAGGCCAGTTATTAACGAGGGCCTGCGGCCGGAGGGCAATAGCTACCAGCATACCGATGATGGCGCCGCCCAGGTGCGCTTCGTGCCCGATGTTATCTCTTTTTGAACGAACGCCCCAGATAGTAAGGCCAATGTACAGGAGGCCAAATAACCAACCCGGCAAGAACATGATACTGATATTGGGTTCAAGTGCGATGGTGGCGAAGATGGCACCGTTCACTGCGCCGGATGCACCTACAGAAGTATAATCGCCCTGGTTCTTGTACACGAGCATTGAAAGCAGATTACCGCCTATGAGGCTGGCAAAATAGATCAGTAAAAATCCCCAGGGCTGAAGCAATAAGATCAATGACCCTGCAAAAAAGTAAAGGCCCAGCATGTTGAAAATAAGGTGCATCCAGCCCACATGCAAAAAGCCCGATGTGACCAGCCGTTTGTAGTCTTTGTAAAGACGAACCTTGTCAACCCCAAATTCATATCTCTCAAAGAAGAAATGATCTTTGAATCCCTTATAGGAAACGAAACCTGTTATTAATATGAGTATGATTGTAAGCATTGACATTGAATAAGTTCCTTATAATAAACATACTAACGATAATAGAAAGTGGCAAATATTTGTTAAATACGCACTGTTCACTGTACAAATGGCCTCAACCGGTTAACTGTTGATCGCCGTTGAAGCCCGCTCGATCAATTGCGAGGGCAGGATCATTTTTTTCTCATAAGGCATCAACATTTTTTTCTCTATGATCTTGAATAAGATGTTGGCTGCTTCGCGCCCGATGTCATAAGCCGGTTGAATGATCGTTGAAAGCGCCGGGTCGAACAGGGCGGCTGCCTGCAGGTTCGAAAAACTCACCACTTTTACCTCGCGCGGAATAGGTAATTTCAATTCTTTACATACCTCGTAGGTGTTAACGGCAAATTTTTCAATAGCGGCAAATACACCGTCGGGCCGCGACTCACGTCGGAATACCTCGTGCAGCAGATCACGGTTAATGTAGTCCTTAGTGGTCAATTCAATGATCTGTGGCGGCGCCGCCACTTTATATTTTTCCAGCGCAGAAAGATAACCGGCCTTGCGGCGATTGGAAATAGACAAATTTCCCGCCATTCCAAGAAAAGCGATCTGCCTGCAGCCTCTTTTCAACAAATGCTCCGTTGCTTTGAACGCCATTTCCGCATCATTGGTCATAATATTGGGCACATCGAGCTCTTCGCAGGTACGATCGAACAGCACCAGCGGCATCCCCGACTGTCGCCATGCATCGATATGATCGGTGTTGGTAGTGGTATTGGAAACTGAGATCATAATACCGTCCACCCGGCCATTGCGCAGCAGTTGCAGAATATCACGCTCCTTGTTGTAATCTTCATGGGTGAGATAAATAAGAACGTGGTAACCTTTGCTGGGGGTTACTGATTCAATCCCATTTATGACCTGGGAGAAAAAATTGTTCTCAATTTCAGGAATGATAACAGCGATGGTCTTGCTTTTATTCTGACGTAGGCTACTGGCATGCGGATTGGGTTGAAATCCCAGCTTCAGGGCCAACTCGCGCACTCTTTCTTTCGTTTGCGGACTGATCTCATGACTGTCCCGCAAAGCGCGGCTAACCGTTGATACGGCCAGATTCAATTCTTTCGCCAGTTTCTTTAAATTCACTTGATCCATAAAGGAGCGTCCCCCGCAAAGATTAAGAATTACGGGCTATTTTTGCAACATTTTTCGAAATCGTTTGCAAAGAATTTGAAACACTAAATTGTGTATCCTATTCATACAAATTGTATCCTTGCTAAAAAAGAGTTATAAACAATTACTTTATGTATCATTTTGAACAAACAATGCGCTGGTTCGGCCCTTCCGACCCGGTAAGTCTGGCCGATATCAGGCAGGCGGGTTGTACAGGTGTTGTGTCTGCGCTACACCATGTGCCCAATGGAACCATCTGGACGAAAGAAGAAATTCTGAAACGCAAACAAATTATTGAAGAAGCAGGTTTAACCTGGTCGGTGGTGGAAAGCGTTCCGGTGCATGAAGATATCAAAACACAAAAAGGGTCATATAAACAATATATTGCCAATTACTGTGAAAGCATCCGGAACCTGGCGGCCTGTGGCATTTATGTGGTGACCTATAATTTTATGCCTGTGCTTGACTGGACGCGTACCGACCTGGCGTACACGGTTGAAGACGGCAGTAAAGCGCTGCGGTTTGAAAAAGCAGCGATGGTGGCATTTGATGTATATATGCTAAAAAGACCCGGCGCGGAAAAAGACTATTCGCCGGCCGAGCTGGCCAAAGCGCAGGAGCGCCTGGCGGGCATGACAGAAGAGGAGAAAAAGTTATTGCAGCGAAATATTATTGCCGGGCTGCCGGGCAGTGAAGAGAGCTTTACCCTGCAACAGTTTCAGGCTGCCCTGGATACTTATGCCGGTATTGATGCGAAAAAATTGCAACTACACCTCATTGAATTCCTGCAGGCCGTGGCGCCGGTGGCCGATGAAGCAGGCGTGAAGCTGGTGGTTCACCCCGATGATCCCCCATATGCCATTTTCGGGTTGCCCCGGGTAGTAAGTACTGCCCGGCAGGTACAAGAATTGTTCGATGCAGTGCCCAACGCCAGCAACGGCCTTTGCTTTTGCACCGGCTCTTTTGGCGTACGGGCCGATAACGACCTGCCAGCCATGGTGCTGCAGTTTGGCAACCGCATCAACTTCATACACCTCCGCAGCACCCAGCGCGATGCTGAAGGTAATTTTTATGAAGCGAATCACCTCGAAGGCGATGTAGATATGTACAGCGTGGTGAAAAATCTGGTAACCGTAATGCAACAAAGAAAAGTGAATTTGGCCATGCGCCCCGACCATGGACACCAGATGCTGGATGACCTGAATAAAAAGACCAATCCGGGTTACTCAGCGATCGGGCGTTTGCGTGGGCTGGCTGAATTGCGCGGGCTGGAGATGGGCATTAACAGATCAATGTGATAATGTGATAATATGATAATGTGATAATGGATACACCTCACCGCGGAAGTCTGAAGTCGGAGTCCGAAGTCTGAAGGCCCATTGACCATTGCCCACTGACCATTCACCACAACAACCTCTCTCAAAGTAGGCGGCTTTGGAAGAGGTTGTTTCATTTAGTATTAGTATAAAGTGATATGTAAAATGACTGTGTATAACATGGTGATATATGTTTGCATAGAACTACTATGTTGATTATACGAGCTGTTTACCAGGGGATTAAAGGAGCTTTAAGAGGTTTGGGTATTTTGGTTATTACCACATTATGGTATATAAAAATCAACGACCGATATTGCATAATACCAAAAAACTACCTACTTTTGGGCGACTTCATTAACACCTGATCATCCAACATCCTCTGACATTACCGATCGTTACCCGATTTTCCTTTCGAATCACCCCATTGGCCCCGATTTCCTTCGAAAGCCTCTGAACCAATCCTTTCGAATAGCCTCTGGTTTACTATTTACTTGTGTACCGTTTTTGCTTTATTGGACCTCAATAACCTGACTCGATCTGATATTCTCGTGATGAACGCAGAAGAGATAGTGCTTTAGGTATTGAATTTAACTGATTTGTAGTTTATAAAAATTTGATTCTCAGCAAATGTGTGACTGAGGGAAGCGGGAGCTTTGTGCTGGGATGTGTGATAAAATAGTAGCTAGGAAATGAATACAGATTTACGTTGGTACGCCTTATATACCCGGCCCCGCTGGGAAAAAAAAGTAGCAGAGTTGCTGGAGATAAAACAAATTGAGAACTATTGTCCCGTGCAGAAGAGCGAGCGGAACTGGAGCGACCGGAAAAAGATCATTCTGGAACCCCTGTTCAAATCCTATGTGATGGTAAGATTGGCGCCTAAAGCGCATATTCCGGTTTTACAAACCGACGGCGTGCTGGGATTTGTTACTTTTCAGGGTAAACCAGCCGTGATAAGGGATGAGGAAATAGCCGCTGTAAAGCAGTTTCTGAAAGATTATGACAATGTGCAGGTAGAAAGGATCGATGTTAATATAAATGACGAAGTGACGATAATCAATGGCCCTTTGATGCAACAAAAGGGCCAGGTAATGGAAGTGAAGAACAGATTGGTGAAGGTGATGTTGCCTTCGTTAGGTTTTGCCCTGGTGGCTATTGATAAAAACAACCTGGCAAAGGGATCGTAACAATAATACTTATAACAACAAACTGAATTCAGAATGGAAGCGACTAAGAAGTATCATTTGACGGTAATCGGGTTAGGTTATGTAGGATTACCCTTAGCAGTAGAATTTGCTAAAAAGTATCCGGTGGTAGGCTTCGATATCAATAAAGACCGGATTGCCGAATTGAGGTCGGGGAATGATCATACGCTGGAGATCAGCAGCGAACAGCTGACCTCCGTGTTAAAAAAGAAAGCGGATAGCCTTATGGGCTTATGGGTAAGCGATCAGCTGGAAGACATTAAGACCAGCAATGTATATATTGTTACGGTGCCAACCCCTGTTGATAAATACAACCGGCCCGATCTCACTCCCCTTGTGAAAGCCAGTGAAACAGTAGGTAAAGTTTTGAAAAAAGGCGATATCGTAGTGTATGAATCTACCGTATATCCAGGTGTTACCGAAGAAGAGTGCGTACCCATTCTGGAAAAAGTATCAGGGTTGAAATTCAATGTTGACTTTTTTGCCGGCTATTCGCCCGAGCGTATCAACCCAGGTGATAAAGAGCACACCGTTACAAAAATTAAAAAAGTAACCTCAGGTTCTACCCCCGAGGTAGGAGAAATAGTAAATGAAATTTACCGTAGCATCATTGTAGCAGGTACGCATCTGGCGCCTTCGATAAAAGTTGCTGAGGCCGCTAAGGTAATTGAGAATGCACAACGGGATATCAACATTGCCTTCATCAATGAGCTGGCCAAGATCTTCAACCTGCTGAATATCGATACCCAGGAAGTACTGGCAGCTGCTTCAACCAAATGGAATTTTTTACCATTCCGTCCGGGTCTGGTGGGCGGTCACTGTATCGGCGTTGACCCTTATTACCTGGCGCAAAAAGCTATGGAAGTAGGGTATCATCCCGAGATCATTCTCGCCGGACGCCGGTTGAACGACGGCATGGGCGCTTATGTAGCCGGTGAGGTTATAAAATTGATGGTGAAAAAAAGCATTCCGGTGTCGGGCAGCAAAGCGCTGGTATTGGGTATTACTTTCAAAGAGAACTGCCCCGACGTTCGCAACACTAAAGTGATTGACATTATCCGTCACTTGCAAAGCTACCATGTGCAGGTTGATATTTATGATCCCTGGGCCAACCCCGAAGAAGTAATGCATGAGTATGGCGTAAAAACTATTCAGCAATTACCTGATTGCCAATCACAATACAATGCAGTAGTGCTGGCCGTATCGCATAAAGAGTTCAGTTATGAAACTATCAAAAAATTATGTAGCGATCATTGCGTACTGTTCGATGTGAAAGCGCACCTGGATAAAGAATTAGTTGATGCACGTTTATAATTATTAATTATGTACAATCAAAAATACCATACGGAAGATATTAGCCAGGCCTGCTTTCTGGTTACAGGAGGCGCCGGTTTTATCGGATCGAATATTGTTGAGTATTTAATGACCCATGGCGCAGGTAAGGTGCGTGTGCTGGATAATTTCAGCACAGGCTCCATGGAAAATATTGAACATTGGCATGCTCATCCTGCCTTTAGCTTGATCGAAGGCGATATACGCGACCTGGATACCTGCCGCCGCGCGCTGGAAGGAGTTGATTATGTATTGCACCAGGCAGCTCTGGGCTCTGTGCCGCGCTCCATCAACGATCCCATTACCAGCAACGAAGTGAATGTAAGCGGCTTCCTGAATATGCTGGTAGCCGCCCGTGACGCAGGGGTCAAAAGAATGGTGTATGCAGCCAGCTCCAGCACCTACGGCGATCATCCGGGATTGCCTAAAGTAGAAGACAAGATCGGCAATCCGCTTTCACCGTATGCCGTTACAAAATATGTAAACGAGCTGTATGCTCAGGTGTTCAGCCGGGTGTACGATTTCCATACCATTGGCTTACGCTACTTCAATGTATTTGGCCCCCGCCAAAATCCGCGTGGTCCTTACGCCGCTGTAATTCCCCTGTTTATTCAAAGTGCGTTGAAACAGGAAGCGCCTTACATCAACGGCGATGGTGCAACCAGCCGCGATTTCACGTATGTAGAAAATGCTGTACAGGCAAACATCAAAGCCTGCTTTGCTGCTGATCTCAAAAATCATGAAGTGGTGAATATTGCAGTAGGTGAGGCAACCACCCTGAACGAGTTGTGGAAGAACATCTGCGACATTACAGGCATCGAGCTGCAGCCACTTTACCGCGAAGAACGCAAAGGGGATGTGCGCCATAGCCTGGCCAATGTTGGCAAGGCGCAGCAGCTGATCGGTTATCAGCCTGCAGTAACAATTCAAAAAGGATTACATACAACCGTAGAGTGGTATAAGCAGTCGTCCTATTTAAAAGTAACCTCATAAAAGTTAAATACCAGTAACCGGCGTTTAATAAATTAACCCACAATGAATAGATACATACATCCGGCCACCCTTATTCTCTGTTTTGTAGCGTTTGTTCTGATGTTCACCACTTCTTGCAGTACCAGCAAAAAATTGAATTATTTCAATGATCTGCCCGATGCAGAAGCGTATGAATTAAAGAAAATGCCCATACTGGAGCGTGTTATTGAACGCGGTGACCGGTTAGACATTTCCTTTATTGTGAAGGACCAGGAAAGCGCAGCCTTCTTTAACAAGAACGGCATGGCCCCGGCTGCTTCGGCAGCCATGGGCGCTGGCGCAGGCCTTGGTACCAGCGCGAGGGGAGGCATGGGCATGGGTGGTGGAACCGCTGCTACGAGCCCGGCCTATGAAGTGGATGCTCAGGGCGAAATAGAAATGCCGGTTGTGGGTAAGGTTAAGCTCGCGGGGTTAACCACGCTGCAGGCAAAACAAAAGTTGGTAGAGCTGGTTAGCCCGTTCCTGAAAGATCCATTGGTGGAAGTAAGTTTTACGACCTTTAAGGTAACCGTACTAGGTGAGGTGAGGCTGCCCGGTACCTTCATACTTTCGGCGCAACATGCAACGCTGTTCCAGGCTCTGGCTGCGGCCGGCGATCTGCCCCACACAGCCAAGCGGTACGATATACGTTTGTTCCGCGACTACAATGGCAAAAGAACAGTCAGAAAATTCGATCTTCGAAAAGCCAGTGTATTGGAGGATCCGAACATTTTTCAAATGCGGCCGAATGATGTGATCTACGTACAGGCCCGTTCTAATTCTATCTTCAAAGAAGATTTCACCGTATTTGCCTCTATAGTAACAATCGTGCTTTCTGCCCTTACACTGGTTACTATTCGCAATAATAACAACTAAAACTTACCTCCATGGAGCAGAAGTATTATGATGAGCCCGAAGAAAGCAAGGGTTTTGATGCAAAACGACTTTTTTCAAAACTCGCCAAAAACTACTACTGGCTTATTTTATCTGCCGTTGTTTGTTTAGCCGTTGCTTTTCTTTATATCCGGTATACAACACCGCTTTACCAGGCGTCAACCTATATTCAGGTGCAATCGCCCAGCGAGGTAACCACCAACATCCTCGGCGGGTCTGCCTTTAGCCAGGGGCCCACCGCCGCTGCGCAGGCGCAACCTGATCTCAACAGCGAAATATTCAAGCTGGAATCGGCTGCACTGATCGAGAAGATCGTTGATTCATTACACCTGAACATAGAAGTAATGACCAGGGGCCGCGTGCTCGATAAGCAGCTGCACCTTGATTCATTACCGTTTACGATCAAGGTGAACCGTTGGGATGCCGATGAAAAAACACCTGTTTATGAATTACAGGTGAGCGAAGCAGGTTATACATTGCAGTACGAACAACAACAGGTAAAAGGCGCCTATTTCAAGCCACTGGTGTTTAAGCGGGATACCATTACCATAGAACCCAGGCCGCTTACCACCATTCCGGCAGGTAAGTACCTGCTCCGTTTCCCGGGGATGGCAGGATCCGTGTCAAAATATGCATCCAGGATAAAGGCCAGCGCTCTTCCAAAAGGCGGCATGGCCATGTTGCAATTATCTGTTCGTGACGAAATACCCGAAAGGGCCAAACAAATAGTTGAAGTACTTCTCCACAATTATGATCAGGCGAATTTCGAGTTCAAGAGCAAAGCCCTGCGTACCGAAATCGAGTTCCTCGAGAACCGGTTGGCCACAGTTTCATCAGAACTGTCGCAACAGGCCAATAAGGTAAAGGACTTTAAATCTACCAATAAGGTAAATGATGTGCCTACTTCGGCTAACCAGATCCTTGGTAACCTGGTAACGCTGGATACCCGTAAAAGCGAAAACCTGTTAAAAGAAAATCTGTTGAACCAGGTGGAAGCGAATATTCGCGAACAAAGCGGGCAGGAGCAGATCATTCCAAACGTTACAGCTTTGATGGATCCGGGCCTGAGCCAGTTTGTTGACACATACAATAAACTGGTCTTAAGAAGAAAGGAGATCCTCGACCGCGGTACACCCCAGGATATTCGTTTACCCGAGATCAATGCAGGGCTGAATAATTTGAAGAACAGCATTTATCAAAGCATCAATAGTCTTCGCCAGCAGTTAAAAACAAGCAATGCCTTTATTGCTTCCCAGGAGCAAAACCAGACCGGCCGCTTCCAGGGCATGGCTGAAAAAGAAAAAGACCTTAACCAGACCAACCGGGTGTTGGGCGTGAAAGATGCCCTGTATACCTTCCTGCAGCAGAAGATCGAGGATAAGAAAATGGAGTATGCTTCTGCAGGTATTGCCGGCACCCGCATTATAGACTGGAACATCAGCAAGAGCGTAAACCCGAAGCCGTACGTAATATATGCCATCGCATTTTTGCTGGGTATTATGGTGCCTGTGATGGTGGTGGTGATCCAGTTCATGCTGAACAAAAAAATTGAGACCCGCGAAGATGTGCAGGGTATAACATCCCTGCCTATTGCCGGTGAGATCATTCTCGATAACAGCAATGCCGACCTGGTAATTGCTGAAGAGACGGTATCGCCGATTGCCGAGCAGTTCAGGACATTGCGCACGAACATTTCTTACATGGGTTACAACCCCGATCAGAAGGTGCTGATGGTAACTTCCTGCAAAAGTGGTGAAGGAAAGAGCTTTGTGAGTTTGAACCTGGCGAGTTCGCTGGCTATTAGCAGCAAGAAAGTGGTATTGCTGGAGTTCGACCTGCGGAATCCGGGGCTGTCCGAACGCCTGGGATTTAAAAAGTTCACTGGTATCGCCAACTATCTGCGTGGGGAAGTGCAGGTAGATGATGTATTGAAAGCCGTTCCTGAAATAGAGAACCTTACTTTTGTGAGCGCCGGTACGCCATTACCGCTGAACCCTGGTGAAATTATTCTGCATCCGCGCATGAAATCGCTGTTCGATTACCTGAAGGCTCATTATGATTATATTATTTTAGATACGCCTCCGGTAGAAGCAGTGTCAGACGCATTATCTTTGGGCAAACATGCAGATCTTTCCTTCTTTATTTTGCGACATAAGTTTACCCTGCGACCATCGCTTAAACTTATCAATCAGTTACATGAAGATCAGAAGCTGCCGCACATTTCGCTGATCATAAACGGTATTAGACCCGGTTATGGATTCCAGCATGTATATGGTTACGGTTACGAATATAGCCAGACGGGGAAAGGGAAAAAGAAAAAAAAGAACAATGCCGATAGCAAACTGAAAATAGCATAACGAACGCAAAACGCTAAACGCTGAACGCAAAACGCAAAACGCTGAACGCTGAACGCAAAACGCTGAACGCAAAACGCAAAACGCGGGGCGACACGTGCAAAACCTGCCTGCCGGCAGGCAGGCTCCCAGCCGGGGCGAACTTTCGCAGGCAGGGAACAATGACGAAGTTCAATGATAAGGATGCAGCGTTAAGCATTAAGCGCTTGCCGTTAGGCGTAAATCAAGAATCAATACCACCTAATCCTGAAGGGACGCGATACCTGGCGGGTAAAATACAAGAATGATGAAATTTTCTTTGAAGATCAATTTCCTGACGCATTTTAAATACTATTACAGCATTATAGGCAGCAAGCTGTTCTTATTCCTGGGCCTCAGCATACTCATCAGCTTTTTGGATGGTATGGGGCTTGCCATGTTCATCCCTTTATTAAAGGCGGTAGGTGACGGCCAGACAGCGCAGGCTGCAGCCGATACCCAGGAGTCGCTGGGACAATTGCAGCATGTTATCGGACTTATCAAAAAAATGGGATTTGAGCTCACAGTCACCACCGTGCTGATGTGCCTCGTTACCATGTTCGTGTTCAAAGGCATCATGAAGTATATCCAGATGAAGTTCTATGCCGGTTTGCGCGAATTGTTCACTAAAAAAGTACGTTACCGCCTGGTAAATAACCTGGAAGGATTATCCTATAGCGCTTTTTTGAAAATTGATTCGGGTAAAATTCAGAATACGCTCACTACTGAAGTTCAAAGGTTGTTCCTATCGTTCAGTTTTTATTTTACGGCAGCGCAGGCAGCAGTGATGCTGTTGACCTACATGTTCCTGGCATTTCTGGCCAACTATCAGTTTGCCGTGCTGGTGTGTTTCGGGGCGGTATTGTCGAACCTCATTTATAATAACATTTATAAAACCACCAAGCGGGCTTCAAATGAGTTGTCGAAAAAAGGCAGTGATTTCAATAGCTTCCTGATCCAGACGACCCATTACTTCAAATACCTCAAGTCAACCAATACTTTTAACCGGTATTCCGGGAAACTGAAGAATGTAATTAACCAGGCCGAGGGGTTAAACCGCAAGATCGGCCACATGACCGCCATTGCTACAAGCATCAAGGAGCCCATCATTGTAATAATAGTTACCATAGTAATATTTGTACAGTTGAACTGGCTGGGCGCCCATTTGGGAAGTATCATTCTGAGCTTGTTGCTGTTTTACCGCGCGCTTAGTTTTCTGGTGATGACGCAGAATTACTGGCAGAACTTTATTGAGAACAGCGGCGGTATCAATGCAGTAAATTCCCTCACGAAAGAAATGGCAGCGTTGCAGGAAGTGCATGGTCCGGTGGCCTTTAAAACGCTCCAGGATAAGATAGAGCTCAAAAATGTTTCGCTTTCCTTCGACAGTTTGAAGGTGCTCGATGGCATTAATATGCAACTGGCGAAAAAATCAACCATTGCCCTGGTAGGGGAAAGCGGCGCCGGGAAAACAACCCTCGCCAATATGATCGCCGGTCTTATAAGACCCGATACCGGTGAGATGTACATCGATGGTATACCCAGCCACCAGTATAATCTCAACACCTATCGCAACATGGTAGGTTATATTTCACAGGAGCCGGTAGTGTTCAACGATACCATTTTCAATAATATCACTTTCTGGGCCGAGCGCACACCTGAGAATATAAAGAGGTTTAACGACGTGTTGCGGATGGCTTCCCTGCACAACTTCGTTGAATCCTTACCTGAAAAGGAACTCACCCGCCTGGGTGATCACGGTACGCTGATCTCCGGTGGACAACGCCAGCGGATCTCCATTGCCCGCGAGTTATATAAGGACACCGAAGTGCTGATCTTTGATGAAGCTACTTCGGCGCTTGACTCAGAAACAGAAAAGATCATTCAGCAAAATATAGAACAGTTACACGGTAATTACACGGTTATCCTGATAGCCCACCGTTTATCGACCATCAAAGGCGCAGATACCATTTACCTGCTCGAAAAAGGAAAGGTCACTGCATCCGGTTCATTCGAAGAAATGGTACATAAATCTACCCGCTTCAAAAAGATGGTTTCATTGCAGGGAATTTAATGATTTACATTATTGACTGAAAACAATCGGGACGGGATTCCCTGTGCGAATGCCATGTCCCGGCCTTGCTATGACCCTAACTGAAAATCACACTAAACTTATACAAATAATCCCTTGGAACTGGCACCCTGCGGTGCCTTAAATGTATCGCACCATGAGTAATAAAAAGTTTGCCGCATTTATTGTTACTTATCAACGGCCTGACATTTTAATGGATACCATTCAAAAGATACTCAATCAAACAAGGCCTCCGGAGAAGTTAATGGTAGTTGATAACAATGATAATGACGAAACCAAAAACCGGCTGGCGCAACTGTATCCCGAGGTAGTGCATTTAAAAATGGACTATAATTCAGGATTTGCAGGTGGTGGCAGCAGAGGATTGCAGGTGCTCGCCAAAGAAGGATATGAATGGATCCTGTGGGCTGATGATAATGATCCTCCGGAGACGGAAGATACGCTTGAAAAGCTCTTGCAACTGGCAGAAAGATCGGGTAGTGAGTGCGGACAGGTTGGCGTGGTTGGCCACAAAATAAACAGGCGCACCGGCCTCGTTGTAAGAACCACCAATGAGGAATTGGAAAGTTCGGAAGCCCTGGAAGTAGATACCATCGGTGGCGGGCAAATGAAGATCATCAGGGGAGAAAGCGTATTGAAAGGAATTGTACCCGAAGCCAAATTGTTTTTCGGCTTTGAAGATCTCGATCATGACCTGTCGCAAAAAAGAGCCGGTTACAAGATCCTGGTACATACAGGACTTTTCAAACATGTGCGTAAGAAATTTAACCGGGTGAATTACAAAAGATCGAGAACCGTAAGAAAGAAAGATGAAAGTGTGTTGTGGCGTGACTATTACAGCCTTCGCAACGGACTGTTCGTAATGTCAAAAAACAAGTATTACCTGGCATTCTTTTCCATTCTTTTTTTATCGGTGGCCAGAAGCCTGGTAAGCTATAAATATGGTTTCCGCTACGGAACGCTGGTAACTAAAAATACATGCAAGGCAGTTCGCGACTACGGTCTGGGAAGATGGTATAAAAGATAGTCCGTTCTGCGTGGATCAGCAGAAGCCAAGTAATTAATCCAATCATTAATGTTATGAATACACGTGTTTGCGCCATTGTGGTGACCTTTAACCGCCTTGAAACATTAAAAACAGCTATAGCACACGTTTTAGAACAAACGGTAAGACCAGCAGAGATTGTTATAGTTGATAACAACAGCACAGACGGTACGCGGGAATACCTGCGATCGCTGCAAGGACAACATAGCATTCATTGCATTTTTATGGAAACTAATACCGGCTCTGCCGGCGCCATTTCAAAAGGAATGATGTATGGACTGGCTAAAAATGCATTTGATTATTTCTGGATAATAGACGATGATACTTTTTATGCCGCCAACGCACTGAAAGATCTCATTGAGAATATCGAGGAAACACCTTTTGTGATGTTGGGTTTGCATGGCGCTAACTTCAGAATGGGCAAAAAAGTGAGGGTTAAACCAGCCATTAAATTGCAGGAGGCGGAATATGCAATGATCGACGGCGCTATTATTAAAACAGATGTGGTTCGCAGGATCGGTCCGGTGTGCGAAGCATTTTTTATGATGTGCGATGATCATGAATATTCATTAAGGATCAGAAAAAATGGATTCAGACTGGGCGTGTTACAGAACGGAGCAGATGATCGCCAGTTATTAGGGGGCAGCGGACAATTTTCCAACGCCACATTATGGCGCGGATATTATTCAGCCCGTAATCATACGTTCATCATTAAAATGCATTTCTCGGTACCTGAGTTTATTGCTTACGTCTATCACCAGCTGAAACTGCTGGTTATGACGGCCATCCTGGCGCCGGACCGGGTAAGACGGGTTAAATTCAGGTTGCTGGGTATATGGCATGGGATCAAGGGCATGGGCGGAAGAACCCTGGACCCAGAAACACTGGAATTCATTACGGAAAAAAATGCCACCCCGCAGACATTGACCCCCCAGCCCGGCTATATCAATACAGGCAAAACAGCGATAATCAAATAATGTCAACCTATATCAAACCAGGAATTGTAAGTATGCAAAGTGAACTTATTACCGATACAACAATAGATAGCGTGATCCTGGCAACAGACAAGGGCAATAACCATCGCAAGCATAAAGTATTATTTGTTATTGATACGTTGGAAACCGGCGGCGCCGAGCAAAGCCTTTTTGCGAACGCGATCCGTTTTAAGAACCTGCAACCGGTAGTTTGTCACTTATATGCCGGTGAACACCTGAAGCAACGGTTCCTCGATCATGGCATCACTGTTTATTCGGCAGGTTTAAAAAAGAAATACGGGTTCTTTCAAGCCTATAAACAATTGAACGCGATCGTTCAAAAGGAACAACCGGATATCATCGTAGCTTATCTAACCCGGTCAGAGCTGGTTGCCCGGTTTGCAGGCCGCTTCAACCATATTCCGGTGATCGGCAATTTCGTAAGCGACCTGTATTCCGAAGCGTACAACTCAGCGCTTTCATGGAAGGCAAAAATGGTAGTGTCGTTCTTTAAATGGGCGAATCGATCAACAGCGCGGATGTGTAAAGGGTTTATGGCCATCACGGAAGTGGTAAAGGAATCGAATGCAAAGGCCTTAGGCATAAATGTCAATAAAGTTATAGTCATAGGCCGGGGCCGCGATAGTAAGATCTACCGGTTCCGGGTTCCGCAAATAACTCCGGGAAAAGCGCCCCGCTTTTTAAGCGTGGGCAGGCTGGTGCCCGTAAAAGGGCAGCGCGACCTCATTCTGGCCTTTAGTGAATTTTTACCGTCATGTCCACAGGCTGTTCTTCATATAGCCGGTGACGGTCCTGCAAGAAAAACATTAGCGGCGCTCATCACCGAGCTCGGGTTACAGAACAATGTGGTTCTATTGGGTAACAGAAGCGATGTGCCCCAGCTTATAAATGAATATGATTGTTTTGTTTTCGCTTCGCATAGTGAAGGGTTCGGCGGCGCTATACTGGAAGCGATGTTTGCCGGACTGCCGGTACTGATCAGTGATATCCCGGTGCATAAAGAATTGGTCACCCACCTGGAAACAGGATACTTTTTTGAGACCGGATCTGCGCAAAGTATAGCGCAGGCGTTATCGTGGTACTACAATAATGTGGGAGTTGCCAACGCCATGGCAGTAAAAGCAAATAAACATGCCCGCGAACATTTTGAGTTGTCTGCCATTGCCGGGAAAATGGAAGATTATTTACTTAACATGATCATTACAAAAAATTGACAATACTTCATCTGGTTCAGAAACCGCAACTACGCGGGGCTGAAATGTTTGCTTCACAACTGGCTACCCACATCAACGCAAAGGGGCATAAAGCAATTATCGTTTTTGTTTTTCCGGGGAAGGCGCCTTTGCCATTTACCGGCGTCACAAAACACCTGAACGGATCGCCGAACAAGCGTTTCTGGGATCTTAAAGCCTGGCGTAACCTGGCACAGATCATCAAAGAAGAAAAGCCTGATATTATTCAGGCCAATGCAGGCGATACGTTGAAATATGCCGTATTATCAAAATTATTCTTCAAATGGAAGCAGCCCATTGTATTTCGTAATGCCAGCACCATCAGCCTGTATATAAAAACGGCTTCGGCCAAAATGCTGAATGGCTTCTTCTTCCGATATGCCAGCAGGGTGGTCTCGGTAAGCAAAACATCCGCTACTGATTTTGCCCAATTGTTTCCGCAGTATAAAGAACGGATTGTAACAGTACCCATAGGAATAGAGGAAACTGAGTTCAGGACCGGAGAAGAGCATCCGCTGCAGCGCGCTTCAAGACCGGTACTCGTGCATGTGGGTGGTTTTACGTATGAAAAAAATCACGTTCGGTTGATAGAGATCTTTGATAGGATACTGAAGCAGCAGCCCAATGCCAGTTTACATTTTGTAGGCAGCGGACCGCTTCAGGGCCAGATAGAAGAGCTGGTAAAACAAAAAGGCCTTGCGCCAAAAGTGCATTTTTACGGTTTCAGGAACGATGCGATGCAATTCATAAAAAATGCCGATGTGCTGCTGCTGCCGAGCATTATTGAAGGCCTGCCGGGGGTGATACTGGAAGCATTCTACTGCAAAACGCCGGTGGTTGCTTACTATGTAGGTGGTATTGGCGAAGTGGTCATCAATAACAAGACCGGTTACCTGGTGCCGAAGGGCAATGAAGAACTGTTTGTGAAAAATGTACTCGCTGCCCTGCAGGATACTGCGGCCAATCAGCAGCTTGTTCAAAATGCCTGGGCGCTGGTTATGAACGATTACCTGAATACCCGCATTGCCACAAAGTTCCTGGAAGTATACAATTCAATAAAGCAGTAAGCGCAGCACTGCATACCTAACCCTGAACAACTTAATACATGGACACCTTGAATAAGACTTATATCCGTCAGTTATACCAGGAAAAAGAACCCATTCCGGTATTACACATTATTAAATCCCTGGGCCGTGGGGGCGCCGAAATGTTATTACCCGAAACATTGCGGCAGCATGATAAACAACAATTCAAATTTCATTATATCTACTTTCTTCCCTGGAAGAACCAGATGGTACCGGCAATAGAAAGGGAAGGAGGCATGGTAACCTGCATTTCGGCTAAGAACAATGCGTCCATCTTACTGGCAGTGCGAAAAATTGCTGCCTATGTACGTACGCATAATATTCAACTGATCCATTGCCATTTGCCCTGGGCAGGCATGGCGGGCCGGTTGGCAGGCCGGCTTACCGGCGTACCGGTTGTTTATACTGAACATAATAAATGGGAGCGTTATCATAAGCTTACCTATTACATGAACAAGCTGAGTTTTTCGAGCCAGCAGAAAGTAATAGCCGTTTCGGAAGAAGTAGCCAATTCCATTAAAACAAATTATCGCAAGGCAAAGCCACCTGTGCAGGTAGTTGCCAATGGGGCTGATACGGCCAAGTATGCGCGCACACAAACTGTTGACAGGGATATTCGTAAAGAGCTGAACATACCTGAAAAGGCTACGGTAATAGGTATTACCTGTGTTTTCAGGGCGCAAAAGCGCTTAACCACCTGGCTTGAAATTGCCCGGGCACTGCATACGAAACATCCCGATACTTATTTTATTATTGTAGGCGACGGACCTTTGCGCGACGAGATCCATGCCAAAGCAAAGACCCTGGCAACTGACCAATTTGTATTTTTTGCGGGACTGCAAGCCGAAACCCGGCCATACTTTACGGCAATGGATCTGTTCATGATGAGTTCTGAATTTGAAGGATTGCCCATTGCCCTGCTCGAAGCCATGAGTATGAATTGTGTACCCGCCTGTACAGCTGCCGGCGGTATACCTGAAGTAATTGAAGATGGTGTAAATGGTCTGTTGGTGCCGGTTAACGAACCTATGCAACTCGTGGAACGGTTATCCCGGTTACTGCAACAGCCGAATCAGCTGGCCCAAATGAAGCAGGCCGCCCGCGAAACGGTTATCAATTCCTTCAGCATGAAAAAGATGGTAGCTGAACTGGAAACTATATACAACGATTTGATCAAAAAATAAAAAATCAGGACTGTGATAGGCGGAATACTTTTGGTGATCCTGTTCTTTGTAGCATCTATCCCGATGCTGCAAAAAATGAAACAGCGTTATCCCTGGTTCCAGGTTGGGTTGATGAAGAACCTTTACTGGTTCCATACGTTGTTCACGATCGTTTATTATGTATTTCAATTGTTCTCCGCATCCGACTCGCAGGAGTATTTCCATCGCACGCAAACCCAGTATTACAGCTGGTTCAGTGCTTATGGCACCGGAACCCCTTTCATTGATTTCGTAGCATACCCTTTTGTGAACTACCTGGGTTTTAGCTTCGAGATGATGTATGCCATATTTGCCTGGATGGGTTACTGGGGCTTCGTTTACTTTTATGTGTACATAAAAGAGAATACAAAGTTCAAGCATAAGTTCATGGGCCTTGATCTGATCAGTTTACTGATCTTTCTGCCCAATATGCACTTCTGGACGGTATCGCTTGGTAAAGGATCGATCATCTTCTTTGGCCTGGGCATGGTGATGTACGGACTAAGCCAGTTAAAGACGCGCAAGCTGCATTTGTTCATGGGATTGCTGATCATCTACCATGTTCGTCCGCACGTGTTTTTGTTCATGGCCGTAGGCATTGTAGCCGGTTTGTTCACCGGCCGGCAAAAAGTACCATTATACCAAAAGCTGCTGGTGTTTGGCGCCAGTATTGGTGCGTTGGTGTTGTTGTACGATAAGATCATGGCCTTCGCACAAATTGATGGTGATAATGTGATGCAGAGCTTTAACCAGTTCTCTTCGGTGCGGGCATACGAACTATCAAAAGCAGGATCGGGCATAGATATATCAAATTACCCATTGCCGCTGAAATTGTTCACTTTCTGGTTCCGGCCGCTGTTCGTAGACTCACCGGGCGCCATGGGACTGGTGGTTTCTTTTGAAAATTTGATCTATCTCGCCTTAACGGCAAAACTATTTCAGAAAGGTTTTATAAAATTTTTGCGAAAAGGCTCGGCATTATTGAAAACAAGTGCTGTAACCTTCCTTGCAACCTCCTTTGCCCTGTCGAATACGATGTCGAACATGGGCATTATCATCCGGCAAAAAAGTATGATCATGTATTTTCTTCTATTCGTGATCGTCATGTTCCTTGATTACAAAAAGGAATTAAAGTACATGAAGCGCCGGCGTCCAAAACAAAACAATGAAACGAAACCTGTACCAGCTAAGGAAGTGAGACTGGCTATTGCCAAACCCTGAATCATTTAACAGACCGGAAAAATTAAACCCAAATAACAGAGACCTAATTTTCATTTTTTATGCAAGGTATTTTCACTATATCGCTTGATTTTGAATTACACTGGGGTGTATTTGATAAAAGAGATAGGCAGGCACGGGAGGCCTGTTATAAAAATACATTACGCATCGTTCCGCAGATGCTGGAACTATTTGCTAAATATGATGTGCACGTAACCTGGGCCACGGTAGGAAGCCTGTTTGCCGGCAACCAGCAGGAGTGGGAAACATTTGCGCCTTCCATTGAGCCCGACTTTGAACAGGAACATTATTCAGCCTATAAATGGGTGCGGCAGCATGGCATGCCAGCGCAGTACCGTTGGGCGCATTTTGCGCCGGAAGAAGTGGCCATGATCCTGGAGTATCCTGGGCAGGAGCTGGCTACGCATACCTTCAGCCACTATTATTGCCTGGAACAGCAACGCGAAAAAATGGCTTTTGATGCCGATCTGAAAGCGGTGGTTAAAGCAGCGAAGAAGTTTAATTCGTCTATGCGTTCATTGGTGTTTCCGCGCAATCAGTTCAATCCCGATTACCTGAAGGTTTGTTATGACAATGGTATCAAGACCGTTCGGTCAAATCCGTCAGGATGGTTTTGGTCGCCGGTTACCGATGGAGGCGCCGGTTTATTGCGCAGGGCATTCCGTACCGCAGATGCATATATCCAGGTAGGTGGGGTAAGAACTTCCTATCCCTTAAATGATATCAAAGTGATACCTGGTGAGCCGCTGCAGTTACCTGCCAGCCGGTTCTTGCGGCCATGGACCCCAAAGTCGGAGCTGGCCAATAAAATGAGATTGCGCAGGTCCTGCCAGGAGATCCGCATTGCTGCACAGCGTAAAGAAGTATATCATTTATGGTGGCATCCCGAGAACTTCGGCGATTATCCCGAACAGAACTTAAAGAGCCTTGAAGTGCTGTTGAAGGAATATAAGCGGTGTAAAGAGAAATATGGTATGACGAGCTGGAATATGGGTGAGTACGATACCTATTTGTGTGGAAAAAAAGAAGACAAAGCTGTAAAGCAACCTGCAATGATCTTGCAATGATCTTGCAATGATCCTGTCTTATTATAAATGAAGGGATGACCTGTAAGGTTCGCCATCGCGGTTGTAAAACAGCTGGTTTTTGCGAACCTGACAGGTAAGTGGGCAAGCTACCTTAGAAGAGTTCCATGTCGCCCAGTGAATAGCCCCAGTTGTTAATGTTTAATAAGGAAGAGAATTGCTCACTCATATTGAGATCTCTTACCGTTACAATGGGGCCCCGGTTTTGAACAGGGATGATACCCATCCAGCTAAGAGCAGATCTGTTTAATTGGTACTGCTGTCCTGAAAATGAAATGACCTGAATTTTATTCTTTTTGCAGTACGGTAGTATGGTCCTGCTTATCCGGGAGTTGATATGCCTGTCGGATGACGCGTTGTTGAATAACATGCAGTCTACCAGCCGCAGCTCTCTGGTAAATGAATGCGATTTGATGCGGCCAATGAGGAGGAAGTTTTCAAAGTCGGTAAAATAATTATACCTGAACAGCGGGTTGTCGGCATAACGCCAGCGGATGTACTCAGTAGAAAGCACGGTTTGTAATTGATCGTTATCGGTGTTCGTGTAGCGGTCCATCAGTTTAAATACCGCCGGATCCCACTGTTGAACAGGCGTAGGATCTTCTGCAGTTGAACCCGCTTTGCCTTTTTTGAATGCAACGGCCCAGGCCAGGGCTATGGGGTTGGTTACTTTGAATTTTAAGGGCATTCTGCCCTGCTGAACCCAGCCCATTTTTAAGTAGCCGGGACGGCTTTGATCATTAGGGGTATTGAATACGAAGTGAATGCCCTGTTGTTTACATAGTTCCAATTGTTGAAGCGTCAGTTTTTTGAAAATGCCTTTTCCCTGGTGGTCGGGGTGGGTGGCCGTGTCAACAGCGCGAATGGCTTTGTACAAATTGCCTTTCCATTTCCATTGCCATTGCATAAATGCCCGCAAACCGATGATCGTATTGTTCTCTTCGGCCAGCAGCACAAACGAAGCGCCAAAGGGATTCTGCTCATGTTTCCAGGTCCACAAGGCTTCTGATTTAGGGATAAGTCCTTCGCCCAGGGATTTTTTCAATAAAGCTATCATCGCGGGTTTGTCCTGGGGTGTAGCAGGTCGTATTTGCATGGTTGGTAAATTATAAATAATTGAAACTATGTGAGTGCATGTAATTGTTTGCGGTGCCAATAAAAACAATTGGCCGCACATTGTAAAATAAAATGCAATATTTTTTCTTTATTAAGAATTTACTGTTGTAGTAAGATCCACATTCTCAATAGCGTGCCTGAGCTGCACAAAATGTACAATATGAAATCATCACATAAGCTTATCCGCATTACTACCGTGCCTGTATCGTTAAGTGTGCTGCTGAAAGATCAGTTGCGGTATATGTCTGACCATTTTGAAGTACTCGCGGTTTCATCACCTGACAAAATACTGGAGCAGGTGGGTGTTCGCGAAGGCGTAAGAACAGCGCCGGTTACCATGACGCGGGCCATTACTCCGGTGCAGGATGTAAAAGCACTATGGAAATTATACCGGTTGCTGAAAAAAGAAAAACCGGCTATTGTGCATACCCACACACCCAAAGCCGGATTACTGGGTATGATAGCCGGGCGTATGGCAGGCGTACCTGTTCGCATGCATACCGTTGCCGGGTTACCATTGATGGAAAACACAGGCGTGAAAAGAAAAGTGCTCAATTTTGTAGAACGGCTTACCTATAGCTGTGCAACAAATGTTTATCCGAATTCGAAACACCTGGCCGGTTTTATTTTGCAGAACAGGTTCTGCAAGGAAAAAAAGATGAAAGTGCTTGGAAATGGCAGCAGCAACGGGATCAACACCCGGTTCTTTCAGCCGGGCGAAGAATTGCAAAAAGCAGCGGCGGACCTGAAAAAGAAATACGGGTTCACAGATAAAAACTTTGTGTTTGTATTTGTGGGCAGGCTGGTGAAAGACAAAGGTATTGAAGAGCTCGTAGAAGCGTTCAGTGCCCTGAAACAAAAACATCCGGATATTAAATTATTACTGGTGGGTCCGTATGAACCTGAGCTCGATCCGCTAACGCCGGCTACCAACAAGATCATCGAAACAGATCAGTCCATTATACATGCCGGATTTCAACAGGATATCAGGCCTTTTTTAATGATCAGCCAGGCATTGGCTTTCCCTTCGTACCGGGAAGGGTTTCCCAATGTGCCCATGCAGGCCGGCTGTTTTAATTTGCCCTCGATCGTAACGGATATCAATGGTTGTAATGAGATCATTGAGGATGGGAAGAACGGTTTGATCATTCCCGCAAAGAATGCAGCTGAACTGCAAAAGGCCATGGAGCGGTTGTTGACCAATACGGCTTTGTATTTAACTTTGCAGAAGAACGCGAGAAAGATGATCGTTGACCGCTACGAACAAAAATATCTTTGGGAATTGTTATTAAAAGAATATCACGACCAGTTAAAAGCTCATGCAATTGTATCGTAATTTTTTGAAACGGTTTATTGACCTTATTGTAGGCCTGGCTGCTTTTTGTTTACTGTTACCTTTAATTTTAGTGGTTACCATATTATTGTTTTTTGCAAATGAGGGCAAGCCCTTTTTCGTTCAGCCGCGGCCCGGCAAAAACGGGCGCATATTCAAACTGGTGAAGTTCAAGACCATGAACGATAAAAAAGATGCAGCCGGAAATTTGTTGCCAGATGCCGAACGGTTAACCGCTGTTGGCGGCTTCATCAGAAGAACATCACTTGATGAAATTCCGCAATTGATCAACGTCATTAAAGGCGAGATGAGCCTCATTGGCCCACGTCCGTTATTGGTTGAGTATTTACCTTTATATAATGACATACAAAAAAGACGACATGAAATGCGGCCCGGTATCACCGGCTGGGCGCAGGTAAATGGCCGTAATGCAATTAGCTGGAAACAAAAGTTTGATTTTGATGTATGGTATGTCGATAACGTGGGCCTTATGCTGGATTGTAAAATAATATTTTTTACGATCATGAAGGTAGTTAAACGTGAAGGAATTAGTCAGCAAGGGCACGTTACCATTGCAAAATTTGAAGGAAATTAAAATTTTTGATCTATTATGATTCGTTTTTCACCACCTTATATTGATGAGGATATCATTAAAGAAGTTACTGGCATTTTACAAAGCGGATGGCTTACTACTGGTCCTGCAACCAGACAGCTTGAAAAGGAAACGGCTTTGTTTTGCCATGTTGAGCATGCACTTGCGGTAAATTCAGCAACATCAGGTATGATACTTATGCTGCATTGGTATGGTGTTACCGAAGGTGATGAAGTGATCGTTCCGGCCTATACATATTGTGCTACTGCGCTGGCTGTAATGCATGTAGGCGCCAAACCGGTAATGGTAGATGTGGGCAGGGATTTTAATATTGACTGCCAGAAAATAAAAGAAGCAATTACGGAAAGAACAAAAGCCATTATTGCCGTTGATTTTGCGGGCTGGCCTTGCGATTTTGATGGCATATACAGCATTGTGAAAGACGAAAAAGTTAAAAAGAAGTTTCGGCCTTCGTCTGCTGCACAGCGCCAGCTGGGAAGGATTATGATCATGGACGATGCTGCTCATGCCCTGGGCGCCACCTATAAGAACAGGCCGATAGGTTCATGTGCCGATGTAACCGTTTTTTCATTACATGCGGTTAAGAATATTACATCAGCGGAAGGCGGCATTATAGCCCTCAACCTGCCTGCTCCTTTCGATAATGGGGAAGTGTATGCCACGCTTCGGCTGTGGAGCCTGAACGGCCAAACAAAAGATGCCTTTACAAAAACCAAAGCCGGCGCCTGGCAATATGATGTTATTTATCCCGGCTTTAAAATGAACATGCCCGATGTGCTGGCAGCCATTGCGCTGGCGCAGTTAAGAAAATATGAGAACCAGTTGCTGATCGAAAGAAAAAGAGTGTTCGATCATTATACGAAGGTGTTGTCGCAATACGACTGGGCTGTTTGTCCGCCGTACCACGAGGCAGGCTGCATTTCTTCGTACCATTTGTACCCGTTGCGCATTAAGTATATTAATGAGTTAGAACGGAACCGGATCATTGAAGGTATTGCCGGCCGGTCTGTTGCCGTGAACGTGCATTTTACCCCATTGCCTATGCTTACCGTTTTCAGGGAGGCGGGATATCAGATAAAAGATTATCCGGCGGCATATGAACTATACAGCAACGAAATCTCTCTCCCCATTTATCCGCAGTTGACGAATGAGGACTGTAAAACAGTAACCGACGCTGTTATTGAAGCTGTGCAGGAGCTGAATTCAGCTATTGCCCGAACCACAGCCACTGCTGTATTGTGATGTATAATTAATATAAATACAAAGCGGGTATTAGTTGCATATTTACTATCTTGCGGCACCAAATTAAGTGTGTATTTAACATGACTGTTTGGTGCCTTCGTTATATACCTAAACCCTGTATTGACGAAGGTTCATGACCTGCTTCCTTCGAGCCCAGAAATATATGTCGCACACCGATCGAATTATTTTATTTGGCGCCAGCGGACACGGAAAAGTGATCTGCGAAATACTGGAAGCCCAGGGCCGGATCCCCTTTGGATTTATTGATGATAATCCGCTTGTAACCTCGTTACTGGAATATCCCGTATTCAATACGTTGCAGCAGGCTGCAGGTACAGCCGCTGATCAATTTATCATTTCCATTGGCAATAACGGGATCCGAAAAACAATTGCTGCTACAAAATTGCATGGCATGCCATTTACTACTGCCATTCATCCTGCCGCGGTAATGTCACCGCGTTCTACCATAGGAGAAGGCACCGTAGTGATGGCGAATGTAACGGTGAATACGAATGCCACTATTGGTAGGCATGTCATACTGAATACAAACTGTTGCATCGATCACGATTGCACAATTGAAGATCTTGTACATATTTCGCCCAACGCTGCGCTGGCAGGCAACGTAAGGGTGGGGGAAGGAACGCATATTGGTGCAGGCGCCGCGGTTATTCCGAATATTCGCATAGGTAAGTGGGTAACAATAGGTGCCGGAACGGTGGTCATTCGTGACATACCTGATCATGCAGTGGTGGTAGGTAATCCGGGGAAAGTAATAAAACTGAACGAACCCCAAAAACTGGTTTAACATTATGTTGCGGTTAATAATCCATTATTCTGTTCAGGAACTTGGATTGTCTGCAAAAGCATTATAATTTGCTCAAATAAGTCGCATTCAATGAAAGAGAAAATTTGGTTGTCCTCGCCCCATATGGGAGAAAAGGAGATGGGGTATGTTCAGGAAGCCTTTGCTACAAACTGGATAGCGCCCCTCGGACCCAATGTAAACGGACTGGAACATGACCTGGAAGTATTTTTAGGAAATAATGTACATGTGGCAGCTTTGAGCTCCGGTACTGCAGCAATACATCTGGCATTGGTGATCCTGGGCATTAAGGCCGGTGATGAAGTGATCTGCCAGTCGATGACCTTTTCTGCTTCAGCTAATCCCATCGTATACCAGGGTGCTTCACCTGTTTTTGTCGACAGTGAAGAAACTACCTGGAATATGTCGCCCGAATTTCTTGAACTGGCCATACAGGATCGCATTAAACATGGCAAAAAACCGAAAGCGATCATTGTAGTGCATTTATATGGAATGCCGGCAAAGATGGATGAGATCATGTCCATTGCACGCCGGTATGAGATCCCTGTAATTGAAGATGCGGCTGAAGCCCTTGGTTCCACCTATAAAGGCCGGGCCGCAGGTACTTTCGGTGATATCAGCATCCTTTCATTTAATGGTAACAAGATCATAACGACTTCAGGTGGTGGTGCGCTTATATCTGCTAACGTTGATTATGTGAAGCAGGCCCGTTTTCTGGCAACCCAGGCCCGCGATCATGCGCCGCATTACCAGCATTCACATATTGGTTATAATTACCGTATGAGCAATGTGAGCGCGGGTATTGGCCGCGGTCAAATGGAAGTGTTGCCCCAGCGGATCGCACAACGCCGGTATAATTTCGATTACTATAAAAAGGCCCTGGGTGATATACATGGCATTGAGTTTATTGCCGACCCGGGGAAAGAATTTTATTCGAACCACTGGTTAACGACCATATTGGTTAACAGTGCGGCGTTTTCCAGAACCGATATTCAGAACGCTCTTCACGATGAAAATATCGAATGCAGGCCGTTGTGGAAGCCGATGCATCTGCAGCCGGTATTCCACCATGCATTATATTATGGTAATGGTGTAAGTGAACGTTTGTTCGATAAAGGATTGTGTTTGCCTTCCGGCTCCAATTTAACAGAAGTTGAATTGGACAGGGTGGTTCTGCGTATAAGGGAAGTGGTGAATCTGAAAAAAACAATCAAAAATATTGCTGGTGATCCAATTTCATTGTAACTTTCGCCTGATTTAAGTCAGTCTTTGGTTCCTGTGAATATCCTGCATATCTGAACTTGAAGTGAGTCTTTCCGATAATTTCCAATAAATATCTGCAAAACAAGGATTCTAACGTCCTTATGCATCCGATCTATCCTTTGAAATGTCTTCCTTTTCAAATCCATCATTTCCACATGTTAGCTTAATCTTCGATCGATCAATATCCTTGTGTAAATCCCTTTATATGTTGTTGGTTCAGTGTTAATCCTTTGAACTTCCTGCTATTTATTATCCATTGTCTGTGTATTAGGTAACCCCCGATCCATATTTCCTGCGTAATATCCATTCCGCCGTGACCATCCTTTGCTTTTTGCTCATGGTTATTCCATTTTATTCCTGGAAAAATCCACGTTCGGAACAATCACATTGTAAAAATATTGGTCAATAGCATGAAGCAGTTTCTTTCTTTCGCCCGGCCAGTACCCAGATGGGTTATATTAGTAATCGATCTGCTGATCACCGGTTTCTCCTTTACGTTATCCTATTTCGTCGTAAAGCAATTTGAGTTTTCCGAGATAATGCGCGGTCACTTTTTTGTATACACTCTGCTGTACTGCGCCATCTCCCTACCGGTATTTTATTTTATGCGCATACACACCGGCATGCTCCGCTTTTCAAATGTCTATGACGTAATGCGGATATCCCTGGCAGTATTGATCACCGGCGTTTTATACCCGCTTGCGGTAATATTTATAGTGAACCGCGAATACCATATCAATAGCCTGAACATTTCAGGCGTATTGCTGATAAACTTTTTTATCAGCTGCACCCTGCACATGATGTTGCGCTCTATGGTGCGTGGGTTCTATTATCTTGTAAAACAGAACGCCATCGTTTTAAAAGAGAATGTATTGATCTATGGCAGCAATACCGACGCCATGCTGGTAAAACAGGCTATTGAATCGAGCATCACCAATAAGTTTGTAATTGCCGGTTTCCTGGAAACCGATGTGAACAGGGCCAATGTAACCATTCAGCAAAAAAGAGTATACCATCTCAGGGAGCTGTCCCTGCTGAAGGCAAAAAAGAAGATCGACAAGTTGATCCTGATGAACGAGCAGCTTGATAACAATGATAAAAAAGTAGTTATTGACAGATGTTTACAATTCGGTATTAAAGTACTTACTGTTCCTCCTTCCGATCAATGGATCTATGGTAAACTGAGCCTGAAGCAAATTCAGGAGTTGCGCATCGAAGATCTGTTGCAACGCGAGCCAATTATTATAAATAACGAAAAGATCTCAA
This sequence comes from Longitalea luteola, assembly GCF_017356035.1. GTDB lineage: Bacteria > Bacteroidota > Bacteroidia > Chitinophagales > Chitinophagaceae > Niastella > Niastella luteola. Next base: position 545,310 of record NZ_JAFIQX010000003.1, read on the forward strand.
GCGAACTTACCGGCAAAAGGATCCTCATCACCGGCGCTGCCGGATCCATTGGATCAGAGATCGTTCGCCAGGTATTATCGTTCAACCCCGAAATGGTCATCATGTGCGACCAGGCCGAGTCGCCGCTGCATGAGATTCAACTGGAAGTAGAAGAGAAGTTCCCTAAAGCTGATATCAAAATATTCATCGGCAACATTCGCGACCGCAACCGGATGCAGATACCATTCCGCGAGTTCCGTCCGCATTTCGTTTTCCATGCTGCAGCTTACAAGCATGTGCCCATGATGGAAAAACACCCGTCAGAAGCTATCCTTACAAACGTAATGGGAACAAAGATCATTGCCGATCTCTCTGTACTATACAACGTGCACAAGTTTGTGATGATCTCAACCGATAAGGCGGTGAACCCAACGAATGTAATGGGTACTTCCAAACGGATTGCAGAGATGTATGTTCAATCGTTAAGCAGTGTAGCCGACAACCTGGTCGATCAAACCATTATGGGACTGATCAACAGCGATAATAAAAATGGTGCGAACGGAAATACCAGGACCAAGTTCATCACCACCCGTTTTGGAAACGTGCTGGGGTCAAATGGTTCTGTGATCCCCCGCTTCCGGCAACAGATCCAGAATGGCGGTCCGGTTACTGTTACCCATCCTGAGATCACCCGCTATTTTATGACGATACCCGAAGCGGTACAGCTGGTAATGGAAGCAGCGATCATGGGTAAAGGCGCAGAGATATTTGTTTTCGATATGGGAAAACCGGTCAAGATCGTAGACCTGGCGTTGAAGATGATACGCCTGGCCGGTTTAACACCCGATGAAGATATCAAGATCGTTTATTCCGGCTTGCGTCCTGGCGAGAAGTTGTATGAAGAGCTGCTGAATGCAGAGGAGAAAACCCTGCCTACCCACCACGAGAAGATCAAGATAGCTAAGATCATTCCCTGTTCGCATAAAGTAGTAAGAGATATAGAAGATCTGATCAGCATGGGCCGGCTCGAGGATAATTACGGCATCGTTAAGAAGATGAAGGAGTTGGTCCCGGAATTCAAAAGCAAGAACTCACAGTACGAAAAACTCGATTTACAACTTAATAAGGCCTTCACAGCAACGGCCGCCGATTGAAACACCAACCACGCAGGCAGCAATCATAATATATCGAAGAGAACCCGCTGAGCAATGTATTATCATGGTTGTTGCCTGTTTTTCCGGCAGCCTGCTACGCACCTGTCACTTATTCACTTCCACAGTATCCCTTACAACAGCCGGTTCCAGTTTCCCGCTTTCGCATTACATATATTTATCATTTAATAAATAGCAGTTATGGTATATATAATAATACCAGTAATATTCCTGGTCATTATCTTCATGCTTATGTACCTGTATGCAGGTCCCTTTTTCAAAGGAATGCCTGTGCTGGTTTATCATAAGGTCAGCAGTACGAAGACGCCGGATTTTTTAACGGTTTCCAATAAGAATATGCGCGAGCAGCTTGCATATATTAACCGGAAGGGATACAACACCATCTTCATCAGCGATATGATCGATTATATTGAGAAGGGAACGCCATTACCGCCAAAACCGCTGATGATCACCTTCGATGACGGCTTCCGGGATAATTATAGCGATCTGTATCCCTTATTGAAGGAGTATAATTGCAAAGCCAACATTTTTATCGTTGCGGGTTTTGTGCAAACACCCGATAACCTGGGCCCAAGGGCCGAAGGAGAGTTTATGACGCTGGAAGAGGCCAAAACCGTTTGCAAGGATCATATTCAATTTGGTTTACATACCATGTATCACCGGCGATACGATAGAATGACGCTGGAGGAGATCGATGAAGACATGCGCGTTTCGAAAAAACGGCTCGACGACCTGGGAATTCCTTATCAGCCATGTTTTGCGTATTCCTTTGCCGTTTATTTGAAAAATGACCCGGTGAAGCAAAAAGCCATGTTTGGCATTCTAAAAAAGCATGGGGTGCGATATGCATTTAAAACGGGTGACAGGCTGAACAAAATGCCCATGAGGAACATCAACCGGCTGCTGCTCAACCGGTCCACAATAAGCGGCACTTATTCTTTATTTAAATTTAAAATGACGCTGCTGGGTTTCATCAGGATCGTTCAACGTTTTGAACGGATCATGAAAGGGCATCCGGCTAATTGACATACATATATATATAATGGTGTATTTAATTGCAGGTTTACTGGCAGTGGTTATAATTGCCTTTTTACTTTTTAAAATGGGATCGGCTTTTGGCGGCTTACCGGTATTGAACTACCATAAAATTGGTACCGGCAAGCCCGATTTTTTGACCGTTACCACGGGCCAGCTGCGAGAACATTTCGACTACCTGAATAAAAAGGGCTACACAACCATTTTCATCAGCGATCTGCTGGCGCATATTGAACAGAAAAAGCCATTGCCTGCCCGGCCGGTAATGATCACGCTCGACGATGGGTACAGAGATAACTATAATAACCTGTACCCACTTTTAAAAGAATATAATATTAAGGCAAACATTTTCCTGGTGGCCGGTTTTATTCAAGCACCGGATGATAAACAGGTAATGCCCAATCCCATGGGCGAATTCATGCTGGCTGAAGAAGCCATTGAAATGAGCAGGGACCAGGTTCAGTTCGGATTACATACCTATGCCCATGATAGTTATTCAAGATTGAGTTTGCCGGAAATTGAAGCCGATCTCAAAAGAACAAAGGACCGCCTGGCGGAATTGGGTATTCCGGTGCAGCCATGCCATGCCTATACTTTCGGTGCTTACAATCAGCAAAATGATGATAAGCGCCTGGCTATGTTTGAATTGCTGAGGCAGCAGGGCATCCGGCTCGGTTTCCGGGTGAGTAACTGGGTAGATAAAATGCCTGTGCGAAATAAATTCTTTGTTAGCCGCATTCACGTGAGCGGACTGTTCCCTTTCTGGAAGTTCAAAATTTGTGTGTGGGGTTACATCAAGATCTTTAACCGCCTGGAAAAAATAATGAAATAGCCAACGCTGCACGTCGTACACAAGGGTCACACTAAATTGTAAAAGCTACAATTAATAATTTTAGTGACCGTCGTCAGCTATTCTCCTTACAATATAATTAATTGCAAGGCCGACGCTGTCAGGAATGATCTGGCAGCGTCGGCCTTTTTCTTTTTCTGCTGCTCGTTCTGCATCATTGTATTACTCCCTGCGTCGTATTTTTGCTGTTCCCGGCCAATTGATGAAACGCTGTAATTTTCTGTTAGCCAGCTGTTTTCCACATTTTTATAAGCATAAGTACCTAGCCTTTCATAGGGTGATATTCATAAGATGAATAGTATAAATCACCCGTAGATATACGAAATACTGCTGCTTTTTTAATTCTATTTTCTTAGCGCACACTTTTTTTAAGGGGCTGTTGTTTTATAGTATAAACTAACATGGAAGAGGGTTTGAAGAGATTGAATTGATTAAAAGTTGACTTCATATTTCAATAGAAAAGATGTGTTTGACTTTAGTCTATTTTTTTATGATTCTTTAAATCAACCCTGTTTCAGGCATCATAATTGTTAGTTTAATCGTGAAACTACTCTTTAAGAAAAACGTAAAAATATCCCTATGATCAACACTACTCGAAGGAAATTCCTCCGGGATGCGACTATGACTGCAACCGGAGTCTGTTTAACCTCGCAGCTAGGTGCCAAGAAAAAAGAGATCCGTGCCGATGTGATTGAGTGTGCGCCGCGACAAACATTCGCGCTCTTTGGCACAATCTCAACTGTGCAATCGGGCAATTGGTCTGATCCAGCAACCTGGGGTGGCAAATTACCCGGAACTTCAGACACTCCTCTCATTTCATCAGGGCATACAGTTACGTTCGATCTAACTACAGCCAGCTATGCCGGTGTAAGTATAAGCAGCGGCGCTACATTACAGTTCGATAGCAGCAAGAGCACAACACTTCAATCTTCAGGTAACGTTGTAGTAGAAGGCAAGCTAACCATGCGTCCTTCTTCTGCCAGTGTTATACAAACGTTGCGTTTTATCAATATCGATGAAAGCAGGTTTGTTGGCGGTGGTATGGATGTCGTTGGTACCGATGTTGGTTTATGGGCTATGGGCTCAGGTCTGTTAGACCTGGTTGGTGCTGCAAAAACTGCATTCGTACGTGCTGCCGGCCATATAAGTGCAGGCGCTAGCTCCATTTCATTGAACAGTTCACCTGCGGGCTGGCAGGTTGGTGATGAAATAAGCATTGCACCCACCGAGTCGCCAGCTGTTGGCAACGCATATACCAATGGCTTTGAAGATCGCACCATCAGAAGCATTTCCGGTTCATCCATTACATTAAATGCAGGAACACTGCGGGCGCACCCACAAGTGAATAATATGTGGGCTGCCGAGGTGATCAATCTAACCAGGAATGTGCGCATTGAAGGCACTGCCACAGGCAGAACGCATATTTTCATTCGTACATCAGTACCACAGACCATTAAGAATATACAAATAAGATACATCGGACCGCGTAAGAACCGTACAGGTGATTCAACGCCCGAGTTTGTATTAGGCAGGTACGGCCTTCACTTTCACCACTGTGGTAACGGCAGCGTGGGATCGATGATAGAAGGCTGTGTGATCCGCGATACAGGCAGCCATAGCTATGTGCCTCACTCATCGAATGGCATTACCATGAAAGGCAACGTCGCTTACAATTTCATGGAGACCGCCTTCTGGTGGGATGTCATGGATCTAACGCATGGTATAACCTGGAACAACAATATAGTTGCAAGAGGATCATTCCTGCACGACGCAGCTGATATCGATAACAACGATGCACCCACATTCACCGTTACGGCTTTCATCTTAGGCGTAGGCGATGACAATGTTTGTAATAATAACGTAGCTGTAGGAATGACCGGTGACTTCCGCAGTGGTGGCGGTTATTTCTGGCAGGAAGGAACGATTGAAAGCGCCTGGGAATTCAAAGGGAACATGGCGCACAATTGCTGCGGCGGATTGGTAACCTGGCAGAATAATGAAAAAGTACACGTTATTGAAGATTTTATACTTTATAATAATCAAATGGGCATTTATCATGGCGCCTATTCAAACTGTTATTTTTATCGGGGCGGCCATGTGTACAATAGCGAAATTCAGATCAAGGCAGCTTCAGCCAACAGTAATCGCATCCGGTTCGAGAACCTGATCATCGATGCTGCCGGGCTCGACTATGCTATCCGCATGGAAGAAGGCCCGCTGGATGGATCATGGCCTATATTCATCAGGAATTGCACTATCAGAGGGCATAGAAAGGCAGGTATTATTAATCAGTCGCCACAAGCTGTAAAGAAAGTAGATATCATACAATGTGTTACAGAAGGGATTGTCGGCGGCGCCCTTTCTTTTCTCACCGGTGCAGTGGATTACTTACTCAGCCCCCTGGCAGGTTCTAACGAAACCATGCGCGTACAGCCGGTAAGTGGCCAGTCATTTTTACTTACCAAAACCGGTAAAACCAATATTGCTCCCTTTGCACCCACCATTTGGGGAAATGGCAACGGATTAAAAGCTGAATATTTTAATGATGCCAATTTATCGAAGCCGGCATTTACCAGAACAGATGTTTCAATATATTTCTTCCACTGGAACAAATTAGGAGTTCATTATAAGATCACCAGTAACAGCTACTCCATTCGCTGGACGGGCAAAGTGATGCCGCATTATTCAGAGCCGCTTACTTTTCACGTAGAAGCAGGAGGAGGCATCAGGCTGTATATTGACGGCAAATTGGTGATCGACAGATGGACCGAACCATATCCCGGCGTATTTACCTCTCCGCCCATTAATTTACTGGCTGGACAGAAGTATGATATCAAGCTGGAATACTTTAACACAGATAATCGTTCAAATATTGGCTTGAAGTGGCAAAGCCCCAGCCTGCCGCTCGAGTATGTTCCTATGGGACAACTCTTCTCTGATCCCGTTGGTTCACAACCTAACCCCGGTAACGTGCCGCCCATCGCCAATGCAGGTCCGGATATGACCATTACTCTTCCTCAAAACTATGTTACGCTGGACGGTGCTGCTTCAAGGGACACCGATGGCAGTATAGTTACGTATGCCTGGACGAAACTGGCTGGTCCCTCCCAATTTATCATAGGGAACGGAGCATCGAACAGACCAACCATCACTGGTCTGGCAGCCGGGGTATATGTTTTCAGGTTACAGGTAACCGACGACAAGGGCGGCACAGCAACTGATGATGTTACCGTAACGGTAAATGCAGCCAACCTGGGACCTGTTGCCAATGCAGGGGCCGACATCAATATTACCCTGCCATTGAACAACACCACGCTGAATGGCGGTGCATCTAAAGATCCTGACGGTACCATTACAAAATATGCATGGTCTAAGGTAAGCGGTCCTTCGCAATTCACTATTGCCGATGCGGGCGCTGCAACTACCGCACTCACCAACCTGGTGGCCGGTACCTATGTGTTTAAACTTACAGTTACCGATAACAAAGGCGTTACTGCAGAAGATACAGTGAATGTGATAGTGAATAACAGCACTACAGTGGCCAATAAACCGCCAGTAGCCAGTGCCGGAAATGATGTAGCTATTACATTACCAACCAGCAGCGTTACCCTAAATGGGTCTGCTTCAAAAGACCCCGACGGCTCTGTTACAAAATATGCCTGGTCAAAGATCAGCGGTCCTTCTTCTTTCCTGATCGGTAGTCCGGGCGCTGCTATCACGGTGATCAGCAGGCTGGTTGCCGGCACTTATGTGTTCAGATTGACAGTAACTGATAATAAGGGCGCTACTGCTAACGATGACGTTACTGTGGTAGTGAACGAAGCGGCCTCACCCGGTAACCAGCCACCGGTAGCCATTCCGGGGAACGATATCAGCGCTCAGTTACCAATAGCCAGTATTTCATTAAATGGTTCAGCCTCTTATGATCCTGATGGTAAGATCATTTCGTATAAATGGACGAAAGTAAGTGGTCCTGCAACCTTTACTTTGGTAACGCCAAATGCCGCAACGACCGAATTACGCAATGTGGTGGCTGGTACTTACGTATTCAGATTGGCGGTTACCGACGATAAAGGGGCAACAGATACCGAAACCGTAACTGTAACGGTGCTGGATATGAAGCAGCCTGACCTGGGTGTACTAACGGTAGTGCCATATCCAAATCCGTCAAAAACCACGTTCCAGTTAAAGATCACCAGCAATAATACCGATACGATCTTCCTTCATATTTATGATTCAACAGGAAAGCGCGTAACCTCGTTGTATAATATCAGCAATAATGCAACGGTTACGGTAGGTGCGCACTGGCGGCCGGGCATATACACTGTAATAACCTGGCAGGGCAATAAGACCGTAATGACCAAGCTGCTGAAACAATGATCCTGATCATGTATTATAAGCCATATAGAGCCCTGGCGGTAACGTCGGGGCTTTTTTACTGCAAGCTCTTTATGTAATAAAAAAAGCAGGCGGAAAGCCTGCTTGGATATGGTTTCGGTATGAAAACCGGAAATGTCTTACATTTCAGTTTGAATCCGGGAAGATGCTTTTTCAGCAGTTCTTTTACCGTTTTTCCACATGTCGGTCAATTGATCGCCCCATTTACCAGCCTGATCTTTAATGTTTCTTCTAAGATCACTTCCTTTTTCCGGTGCTAATAACATTCCCACAGCAGCGCCTACAGCAGCGGCGCCTACCAGGCCCAGAATAACTTTAGTTGTTGTAGTCATGATTATAAATTTTTAAATAAGTAATAGATGTTGTTCTGTAATTGCTTCAAATCCTATTCCTGCTTTAATAACTTGACAGATAGATAAGTAGCCGCCGGGCTATTGTGCATAAAAATCCCCATTGAGGGAAAAGCCCATTTAAGTGTTTTTGCGCGAAGCGGCCATCAGCACGACCGCCCCGATGGCGGCTACACCAATGCCGGCATAGGTTGGCCATGCTACCTGTTTCTTTTCTTTCTTATTCAATTCTATAGGCCCCAGGTCGGCCACTTCTTTTTCCGTAGTGACGTTTACCTGTCTTATGATGATCATGGCAATGCCAAGAACGATAAGTATGATTCCTAATACTTTCATTTTGTGTTGATTTAAGTGTTTACAATTTCACCACCGTTCGGATGCAGTACCTGTCCCGTTATATAGGAGGCTTCGTCGGAAGCAAGAAAAACATAACTGCCGGCTGCTTCTACCGGTTCCCCTGCGCGGCCTAACGGTGTGTCGGACCCGAACTCGGCAACATGGCCGGGCGGAAAAGTAGCCGGGATCAGGGGCGTCCATACGGGACCAGGCGCTACGCCATTCACCCTTATTTTATGCCTGGCAAAATAGGCGGAGAGTGACCTGGTAAAGCTTACAATGGCTCCTTTGGTAGCGGAATAATCCAGCAAATGCGAACTGCCGCGATAGGCCGTAACGGAAGTCGTATTTATAATGGAGGCGCCTTCCTGTAAATAGGGTTCAGCTGCCTGCACCAGGTAGAACATGGCGAAAATATTTGTTTCAAAAGTTCTTTTAAGCTGGTCGGGGGTAATGGCCGATAGTTCATCCTGGGGGAACTGAATGCCCGCATTGTTTACCAGGATATCCAGCCGGCCAAACCGGTTTATGGTTTGTTGTACGATCTTTTTACAATGGGCTGGTTTACTGATATCACCTGCTATCAACAGGCATTTTTGTCCGATCGATTCAATGCGTGCCGCGGTTGACCGGGCATCCTCATTGTCTTCATGATAAGCTATTACCACATCAGCACCTTCTTTGGCGAAGGCAATAGCCACTGCTTTACCAATGCCACTATCACCACCGGTGATAATGGCAGTTTTATTTCGTAGCCGCAAAACATCTCTTTCCTTTTCATACACTGGCTGGGGGCGCATCTGTTTCTCTTTCCCCTGCTTCGTTTTCACTGTCTGAGCCGGGCGTACCTTTCTTTTCTTCTGTCCGTGTTGCATTAATACAGTGTTTTGCCGTGTTCGGTCTTTTGGTTCTTCTTAACTACAGTTGCTCCAAGTACTGAAGCCAGCGCACCAAGGATCGCATTACCGCCAATGGTGCTGGAAATAATATGAAACAGCATATCGCCCTGGCCGCTTTGCGGAGGATTGCTGCTGTCACTTAAACCTGCAAACATTGAATTAATTAACAGAACCAGGCCGCAAAGAACAGTTGCAAGCAATACACCATAGATGGTGATCTTAATGCCCATCATAGATGATGATCGTAAACTGGCGCTATCATGTACCCGGTGATAACCCCGGAACACGCCGAGCAATACCACGGCAGCAAACAGCATATTACCAATATACAGTATCCATACATTTTCATATTCGCGCACCAGCAAAAAAGCAATAATGCTCACTGTATTCACAATGGCTGCCCATAGGGAATACTTCCAGTAAAAAGCTTTCAATGTCATATACTTTTTTTGGTATGCGCAAAAAATTCATGCCTAGATGTAAGCAGGGGGTGGGGAGATTAATCTACAGGGCAGGATATGCACCAAAAACGAAGCAGGCTCCACGTGCTGCCGGGTAAAGTCAGGTTATCAATAGTTGTTAGGGTGACCGCAACTGGCGGTTCTTTGCAGAAGAAAAAAGGAGGAAATCTTATGGCCGATTCCCTCCTTAACGGGTTTAACAATTCATATGAGATCTGCTTCATAACCCATGGCTTTTACATGGGCGGACAAGGTATAACGGATAAGGTTGGCTCTTAGTGACGGGTTGCAAAGTGCCGAAGCGCAGCTGCAACATAACAGTAACGGACATTGCCATGGATGTACGTCAAATTTACACGCAGCGAGTTCAGCGATAAGGACAAGGTGTGTTGTAGGACAAGGCGGCAAAGGGAACAGGCAATGGACAAGAGAGAAGGAGTAAAAGAGTGAAATGAGATTTATGGAAAGCGCTCCACTCCTTTACTCGCTTTTTAACTCCTGGCTTAGGACAAGGTTAATAGTAACGGCTAAGAACATCTTAACGCAATGGGTTGGGAGTAACTCAAAGTACTTCGCCTTTTGGTTCATGTGCACTTAGCTTTGAGGACAAGGTCAATGGTTAACGCCGGAAACAAGTGAGAAAAAGTTAGAAGAGAGATGTGGTAGCTCTCTCAACTTTTATTTAACCGGTTCCCGGCTTTATGCCGGAATAAAGCTTTGCCGTGTACAAACAAACAGGTTGCATAGTGTATACTGATGGCGAACCTGTTCTTCGAACTGAAATCCGGCTTTTAACAGTATTTCATTATACAGTTTATTGTCGGCCTCAGGTACTGCAATAACCTGTGTGATCTCAGGGAATAAAAAGAAATATTCCATGCAGGTTTGAAGGGCTTTGAGCTGAAGCGGGCGCACCGTTTTCTTTCGCGTGTTCATCAATACCCTGATGATGTAATTGCCGGCTGTAGCCGGGTAAGCTTCAAAGAGCTCGTCTTTATCTGCCTCGCAGATATCTACCTGGCAAACAGCCAGCCGGTTATTATATAAAACCATAAAAGAACGGGCAAAATCAGAGCTGTAAGCATACTCGTAGCTCGTTGCTACGGTATCAGCAGCCCGGCTTAGTTGCCATGCCCAGCTGCAAATAGCAGGCATGTCGTAGGGGATATTAAACGTGCGTAGCGACAGGGCAAAAGGTGATTGTTGAAAGCGTTTTTCGTAAACTACTTCCTTATTAATGGTCAGGCCGGTAGAAGCGATCAACCCATTCTTCCTTCCTGTAATTCCTGGTGTAGTGCAAGCTATTTCCATAAAGAAAATTTAAGCTCCCGGTTTTTTTACCGGGAGCTCTTAGTGCCTAACCAGAGCCTTAGTAACATCAAAAAGTTGAGGCGCAGTAATCGTTAAACTCTTTACTGCTGCTTATTACAGCAACACTTCGATATAAACACCATAACGGTGTTTGATGACAATAAGAAAAATGTGAAAGTTGTCTTTATACTACGCAATCTGTACGCAGCGCTACATAGATGCACTTAGTGCAACCATGGTCGATAGGAATCCTATAATAAACTATGACGGCGGGCAGGTTTTTATTGTAATGTATAACGTTATATGATTTTCGTAAGTATATATTAACAGATTTTTGCTGGTCATTCATTGCCTGAAAGTAAAGCGGTATCGGTAACAGGGCCAATGATGATCAAAGCAGGATGCGTTATATGCTGTGCTGCTGCCAGTTGCGGCAGATCTTTGATCTTTCCCCTGGCCAGTTTGTGATATGGCATGGAGGCATAATGAATGATAGCAGCCGGCATGTGGCCATAACCTTTATTGATGTAAGTGGCAGCTATTTCAGGAAGCTTTTTCATACCCATATAGATCACCACCGTTGCTTTGCTTTGAATGGCCAGCTGCAGATCGGCAGATAAAGAGCCGTCTTTTTTAGTGCCGGTAACTACCCAAATACTTTCACTGATATTGCGGAAGGTTAAGGGAATATCATACAATCCACTGGCCTGCATACTGGTGATGCCGGGAATGTAGCTTGTTGATATACCATGTTGACGCGCAAACAAGATCTCTTCAAATCCTCTACCAAAAATAAAAGGATCGCCGCCTTTAAGGCGCAAGACCCTTCCTTTTGAAAAAGCTTTTTCTTTTATCAGCTCATTGATCTGTTCCTGTGGTGTATACTCACCGTAGGGGAGTTTTCCCACATAGATATTTTCACAATCTGGTTTTGTATAATCGAGCAATGATTTATTTACGAGGTTATCATATAGTACTACAGGCACTTCCTGTAAAAGGCGATATGCTTTTAAAGTTATCAGTTCAGGATCACCGGCGCCGGCGCCTGCTACGATCAGTTCGGGTTGAAATGAAGAAGCCACTATGAGTAATTGTTTTAATTAAATCTTGTTCGTATTGGCAGATATCGTATTTACTTTGAACAGTTGCTGGTATAGAACGAATACATTTTATGCTGAGCCGGCATATTCCTGCAGTTTACCGGCATTCATAATGCAAATATTTTTACCAGACAAAGCAATGCTGCCTTCCATTACCAATTCAGTCATTATCCTGAATACTGTTTCATAAGTAGTACCTGTATAAGATGCCAGGTCCTGCCGGCTAATGGTAATATCAATAAATCCATCCGGTGTTGTTCCAAATTTGGCCTGCATCGACAGCAGGGCCTGGGCTATTCTTCCTTTAACAGGCATATGGGCCAGGTTGCGCATCTTTTTCTCTGATTCCTTCAGTTCCCCGGCAAAGAACATCATCAACTCGTACAGGAACTGGTAATTCACCTTAAGGGTCGATTGGAAAAAGCCGAGGTCAATGAAACAAACTTCTGAAGGCTCCAGGGCCGTGGCTGATACCGGGTATAAAGTATCATTACCCAGGCCGCGATGGCCGAGAATAGCCCCGCTCTTGGCCAGCCGTACGATCATCTCCTTGTCATCGGTCCATTTTTTATGCACCTTGAAGGTTCCTTTATATATAAAATAGATCCCGGTAACCTCGCTGCCTTCCGTGAACAGCAGTTCGCCTTTGTTCACATGAAAACTTTGGCGATGCGCATCAATGGCCGGAAGCCAGTCCTTCGAGCACAGGCGGCAAAGAAAGCAGCTCCTAAGATCACAACCATGTTTATTCTTTTTCACAGATAAAAGTTATATGTAAAATAATCTAATATTATTTGTTCAACCCGGTTTATCCTGCAAAACCGCATTAGCTGGCATTATAAAACTGAGCCTTCGTTTCAAGTCACAAAATGGCGATAAAAATTCAGTAAATTATATATTGATGAAATAAATATATTAATCAAACTCGAATCCTGAGTAAAAATAATAACAAAAAGGCCTTATTTTTATTACACAGATCACAAAACGACGGTAAATTTTTTAGCGAATTGCCATTTTAGTATTACATGTGATTTTATTTAATGTTTAACGATTGCTGCGGAAAATTAAATGACCTTAAATACGCAGATTATGAAAATAGTAGTTATTGGCAATGGAATGGTTGGTTACAAGTTTTGTGAAAAACTAACAGCCAAAGCCCAACCCGGGCAATTTGAAATCGTTGTTTTTGGGGAAGAAACCCGCCCGGCTTATGATCGCGTGCATTTGAGCGAATATTTTGCCGGAAAAACGGCCGACGATCTTACTATGGCCGGCCTCGACTGGTATGCTGAAAAGAATATCAGGCTCTACCTGGGAGATCCCATCTCTTATATTGACCGCGACAATAAAACCGTTCGTTCTCACCACGGCATAAATGAATCATACGACTATCTGATCCTGGCTACAGGCTCTGCCGCCTTTGTACCGCCCATTCCCGGCGTTGAAAAAGAAGGTGTATTTATTTACCGAACCATTGAAGACCTGGAATTGATGACCGCTTATGCTAAAAAAGCAAAAGTAGGTGCCGTCATCGGCGGCGGTCTGTTGGGTTTGGAAGCAGCCAAGGCAATGATCGATCTGGGTGTTACCAACACCCATGTAATTGAATTTGCGCCCCGCCTCATGCCCCGCCAGATCGATGAGGCCGGCTCCAATATATTAAAGACAAAGCTCGAATCGTTAGGACTTTCCATTCATACGAGCAAGAATACTTCGGAAATACTCGGTGATCAGTTCATTACCGGCATGCAGTTCACCGACGATACCAAACTCGATGTAGATATGCTGGTGATCTCTGCCGGCATTAAACCCCGCGATGAGTTGGCAAAACTGGCCGGACTGGAAACAGGTCACCGCGGTGGTATTGTTGTGAATGATAAATTAGGAACAGCCGATCCTTTCATTTTCGCTATTGGCGAATGTGCCTTACATAATGGAATGATCTATGGATTGGTGGCACCCGGTTATGAAATGGCCGAAGTGGTGGCTACCAACTTAATGGGCGGTGATAAATCCTTTACCGGCTTTGACATGAGCACAAAGCTGAAGCTGATAGGTGTTGATGTGGCCAGCTTTGGCGATCCGTTTGTGGCTGCTTCGGAAGGAAAGACCATTGTGTTGGAAGATTCCATGAAGGGAATATACAAACGCATTAACGTTTCACCCGACGGAAAGTATTTGTTAGGCGGTATTCTGATAGGCGATGCAGAAGCATACAATATGCTGCTGCAAACAACCAAGAACAAAGTGGTGCTGCCGCCCAATCCGGAAGATGTGATCCTGGGCGCGCGTGGCGGATCGGGTAATGAAGGTGGCGCCGGTGTGCTAAGTCTGCCCGATGATGCATTGATCTGCAGCTGCGAAAGCGTTTCCAAAGGCGACATTTGCGGCGCCGTATGCGATGGTAACGAAACCATGGACGCTATTAAAAAATGCACAAAGGCAGGTACTGGTTGCGGTGGTTGCGTTCCCATGGTAAAAGACCTGATCACGCATACCCTGAAATCTCAGGGAAAATATGTACGTAATGTTATCTGCGAACACTTTAACTACAGCCGTCAGGAATTGTACGACCTGGTTAAGGTGCATAAACTGATGACCTTTGATGAAGTGTTGGATAAACTGGGCACCGGCGATGGCTGCGAACTGTGCAAACCGCCCGTAGCATCGATCCTGGCCAGCTTATGGAATGAAATGATCCTGGCCAAAGGTAATGATACCGCCCAGGATAGCAACGACCGCTTTTTGGCCAACATCCAGAAAGGTGGCACTTACTCAGTGGTGCCCCGTATTCCCGGTGGAGAGATCACTCCCGAAAAACTGATCGTGATCGGCGAGGTAGCGAAGAAATACAATCTTTATACAAAGATCACCGGCGGTCAGCGTATTGATCTGTTCGGCGCTCATGTGAACGATCTGCCTGCCATATGGTCTGAGCTGATCGCCGCTGGTTTTGAAAGCGGTCATGCTTATGGAAAAGCCCTGCGTACCGTAAAAAGCTGCGTGGGCAGCACCTGGTGCCGCTTTGGCCTGCACGACAGCGTTAGCTTCGCCATCCGCATTGAAGAAAGATACCGCGGATTGCGCGCGCCGCATAAACTGAAATCAGCAGTGTCAGGTTGCATTCGCGAATGTGCTGAAGCGCAAAGCAAGGACTTCGGTATTATAGCTACAGAAAAAGGATGGAACCTGTATGTATGCGGCAACGGCGGTTCAAAACCTCAACATGCTTTGTTGCTGGCTACTGATCTTGATTCAGAAACCTGTATCAAATATATCGATCGCTTTTTGATGTTCTATATTAAAACAGCCGATCCGTTAACCCGTACCGCCACCTGGCTGAATAAAATGGAAGGTGGTATCGATTACCTGCGCAACGTGGTGGTAAACGACAGTTTGGGCATTGGTGAACAGCTGGAAGCAGAAATGCAGACGCTGGTAGATAATTATAAATGCGAATGGAAAGAAGCGGTAGAGAATCCCGAGATCCGCAAACGCTTCACCCATTTCGTAAATGCACCGGAAGCAAAAGACCCTTCCATTCAGTTTGAACCCATGCGCGAGCAGAAAAAAGCGAAGGAATGGAAATAAGCTCAATGTGATAATTTGATAATGTGATGATGTGATAATGGAAATACAGGGTAATGGTATCCGCATAACGGCGGAATGAGGCCCGGCAATTAAAGGCCATTGACCAGGCAGCAGATAATAAGCAACACATTCAATTGGCAACGTGCAACAGATCAAAAGATCATTGCCAATTTCTTCTGATAACTTTCTGATATACTAAAACACTCACACACATTTGCTATGTGGCCGACCGCCTGTTGGCTGGTCCTGGCTGCGTATTCTAACGATTGTTTGCCTGCATAACTGACGTTAGGCGAATGCCAATAGGTTATAGCTAACAGTTCGGACAATAGAACTCAATAGACGAGTTTGAAATTGCCGGATTAGCCAATTGCGCATTGCCAATTGTCAATTGATTTTTCCCCCATTCGATGCCATAAGAAAAATGATCAGTGATAGCTGAGCCGGAATTTTTTTGTAAACACAATGATATGTTTATGATACAAGAAAAAGTAATTACCTGGTTTTTAGCCTGCCGTACAACAGACGTGCCCCAAAACGGAGGCGTATGTGTAAAATACCAGGACGAACAAATTGCGTTGTTCAATTTCAGCCGCCGGGGTGAGTGGTACGCTACGCAGAATCTTTGTCCGCACCGCATGCAGATGGCCCTTAGCCGCGGGATGATCGGAACACAAAATGATGAGCCCAAAGTGGCTTGTCCATTCCACAAGAAAACATTTTCACTGGCTTCAGGAAAATGTTTGAGTGGCGATGATTGCGGTGATATAAAAACATATCCCGTAAAAATTGAAAATGACCTTGTATATATAGGTGTAGAAGATAATGAGTAGTAATGTGCAATAATGCCCTGCCAAACGGATGGGGCTGGTTGTAAGAGATGATTCTATCGGTTGCCTGCTTATGCGTTTGAACGATTGTCTGCCATATTTCAAAACCCAATTGCTTATTAAAATTCACTGCATGGTAAGAACAAAAAACGCCAAAACCGAATAAAAACCCCGGCAGATGGCAGTCTGACCGGGGGGAAGCAAATCACGACAAATGAATCATCGTCTTAAACAACCAAAACAAAATTATGAGGAAAAAATTAATTTTCATGGCAGTAACCGGAATTGTGTGTTTTTTGGGCGATCCGATCAGCAGTACCGCTCAATTTTCATTGGCTGGACAACTGAGAACGCGTACCGAGGTACGTGATGGACTCGGTACCCTCAATGCCAAAGGAACTGACCCTGCTTTTTTCACCTCACAACGGACCCGATTAACATTCGGCTACAAATGGGACCGCTTGAACTTCAACGTTTCTGTTCAGGACATTCGCGTATGGGGCCAGGACGCTTCTACCATAAATAACGCTGATGGCAACAAACTGATGGTTCATGAGGCCTGGGCAGAACTTACCCTCATGAACGTGGCTGATACCACCATTAAAACAAAAGGTATCGACAATCTTTCTTTAAAAATAGGCCGCCAGGCTTTGATATATGATGATGTGCGCTTACTGGGTGACCTTGATTGGTTGCAACAGGGCCGCCGCCACGATGCTGTATTGGTAAAAGCAGTACACCATGGGTGGCAGATCGACCTCGGTGCCGGCTTTAATCAAAATACCGATGCTTTCGGCTATACGGGAACAAGTTATACCGCTGGTAACGTACCAGCCTATGTTACGAATTCAAGTGGCGTTTTGGTGGGCACCCCTGCCGGCTTAATGCCGTTAGCGCCCAACGGCTCGGTGAGCGCTGCCAGCAACAAAGCAGGAATGCCGGTGCTTGCCAATGCAGTTAGCACCAATGGTATGAACCAGCAATATAAATCCATGCAAATGCTGTACGTGAGCCGCAAATTGGGCCAAACGAAATTTGCAGGATTGTTCTTTAAGGATGATTTCTCAAAATACCGCCTCGACTCGTCAGGCAGCGCTTCAGGTGGTTATGTATATGGTAGAAGATATGATGTAAAAGGCGTAAACAGCCGGCTTACTTATGGGTTAATGATCAACGGTTCCATAGGCAAATCATCCGGTTTGAAAAATGCCTGGCAGTTAGGTGCTTATTTTCAAAGTGGTAAAGACCGCGATGGAAAAGACCTCAACGCTTCACATTATACCGCATCGCTCACCTTTCAAAAAGGCAGATTCAGTTTTGGTCCCGGTTATGATTACTTGTCAGGTAATGATGCCAACACTCCTGCCACTGAATCACGCCGTTTTGATCCCTTATATGGAACGCCGCATAAACACTGGGGTTATATGGACTATTACTACGTAGGCACCGGCTCTCCCGTAGGTGGATTGCAGGATGCTTATTTTAAAGTAAAGTACCAGGCCAGCCTGTTTTTCATTAGCCTCGATGCACACAATTTCAGGCTGGCTGAAAATGTAACCAATGCAGCCGATCCTGATAAAATAAATATCGATAAGAACTTGGGTTATGAGTTCGATCTTATCGCCAGTTATTCACTAAACAGATTCACGGCACTTGAGCTCGGTTACTCTTTTATGAAGGCAAACAACAGTACCGAGTACGTTAAAAGAGGAACTATGAATGAGGCCCGGCACAACGCGAACTGGGCATACCTGATGATCAACATTCGCCCGGATTTTTTCTTTGGAAAATCTGCCGGCAAGTAAACGGTAATGGTGAATGACCAATTAGTTCGTTACCGGTTTCCGGGGCTGAAAATCGGAGCTCAAAAAAAAATCTGGCGGCCTGCTTTCCCGGTAACTGGTAACCGGCCCTGAAACCGGCAACCGCCAACTGAAGAAAAACGACACAAATTTTAAAACGCATTAATCTATAAAATATGAATCAACCGCTTGGAAAGCTGAACATTTTTTCGGGAAAAGGCATACAAATGCGCACATTCCACATCACGTGGCTCACCTTTTTCTTTTGCTTTTTTGGCTGGTTTGGCATTGCGCCGTTGATGCCAATGGTACGCGAGCAATTGCATCTTACCAAAGAACAGGTAGGTAATATTACTATTGCATCGGTATCTGCCACCATTATTGCACGGTTGATCATTGGACGCTTGTGCGATACATTGGGCCCCCGGTTATCCTACACTATATTGTTGGTTATAGGTGCTATACCGGTAATGTGTATTGGGTTTGCGAACAGCTACGAATCCTTCCTGCTGTTCCGCCTGATCATCGGGATCATCGGCGCTTCCTTTGTTATTACCCAGTTCCATACTTCAGTGATGTTTGCGCCCAATGTAGTAGGAACTGCCAATGCCGTTGCCGGTGGTTGGGGGAACCTGGGTGGTGGCGTTACCAACCTGGTAATGCCCCTGATCGCTGCTGCACTGGTAGGCGCCGGTTATATAGACAGTGCCAACTCGTGGCGCGTAGCCATGATCATACCAGGTGCTATTTTACTCATTATGGCGCTTGTATACTACCGCTTTACCAAAGACACCCCGAATGGTAACTATAATGAGATCAAACGCCAGGCGAAAGAAAAGAAGAAAGGCACTTTTATGGTAGCGTTGAAAGATTACCGCACCTGGATACTGGCCATTGCTTATGCAGCGTGTTTTGGGATCGAGATCACGGTTGATAACGTAGCAGCTACCTACTTCGTAGATAATTTTAAAGCAAGTCTGATTATGGCCGGCGCCCTGGCCAGCATCTTTGGGCTCATGAACCTGTTTGCCCGCGCCCTGGGTGGTATCATCAGCGATAAAGTAGGTAAAAAATATGGACTGCGTGGTAAGGGATTGTTACTGGCCGGCTTCCTGGTCTTTGAAGGCATTGGCATCATCTGTTTTGCCAATGCAGGCACGTTAACCCTGGCCATCATTTCTATGTTGATCTTTGCGCTCTTCCTGAAAATGGCCAATGGCGGAACGTATTCGATAGTGCCGTTTATAAATAAAGATGCGATCGGTAGCGTGGCGGGCATCGTTGGCGCCGGAGGTAATATTGGGGCCATGCTGGTAGGCTTCCTGTTCAAATCAAAGAACATTACGTATTCACAGGCATTTTTCTATATAGGTATTGGCGTAGCCGTAACCGGCTTGCTGGTTTTATTAACGCATTTGCGCACTTCGTCAAAAACAGAAGGTGCTACTGCCATGAAAGATGAGGCCGCACTCGCGAGGGCATAAAATGAATCCGGACGCCCGCCCCGATGAATCCGTTCAAACGGGCTTACCGCCGAATGCATAACAGATAGTTAAGATCATTAGAGAGTAGATAGAGATATACCAAAAGCAAAATCATGAATAATCAGCATCCCGATTCAGTGACCACCACCTGCTGCTACTGCGGAGTGGGATGTGGTGTGGTAGTTAACAAGGATAAAAAAGGGAATATTACGGTTGAGGGCGACAAACAACATCCGGTTAATAAAGGTATGTTGTGCAGCAAGGGCATGAATCTGCATTATACTATCAATGATAAAAGCGATCGATTGTTGTACCCCCAGATGCGCTACAACAAGAACATGCCCCTGCAACGGGTGTCTTGGGACGAAGCACTGGAGCGTACAGCCGCTGTTTTCAAAACCTTTATTGATAAGTATGGACCTGATTCTGTTGCTTTCTATGTATCGGGACAATGTCTTACCGAAGAGTATTACGTCATCAATAAGCTGATAAAAGGATTTATTGGCAGTAATAACATCGACACCAATAGCAGGTTATGTATGAGCAGTGCGGTAGTCGGTTATAAAATGGCGTTGGGCGAAGATAGTGTGCCTGGTTGTTATGATGATATTGAGCTGGCTGATTGTTTTTATATAACCGGCGCCAATCCGGCCTGGTGTCATCCCATTTTATGGCGCAGGATAGAAGCGCATAAAGCGGCTAATCCGCATGTAAAGATCATTGTGGCCGATCCGCGTAAAACCGATACCTGCTCCCTGGCCGATGTGCATTTGCAGCTGAATCCCGGCACAGACATCACGCTGAACCACGCTATCGGCAGGCTGTTGATCGAGAATGGGGATGTTGATCTTGATTTTGTAAAGAACCATACCGAAGGATTTGAACAATATAAAAAGATCGTTTTTCAGCGAACGCTGGCCGAAGCCGCCGAAATATGCGGCATCGATGAAGTGTCTATTAAACTGGCTGCACAACATATTGGCAATGCCAAAGGGTTTATGAGCCTGTGGACGATGGGACTAAACCAAAGTGCTGTGGGCGTAAACAAAAATCTCAGTCTGATCAACCTGAACCTGATCACCGGTCATATTGGTAAACCGGGGTCTGGTCCTTTTTCATTGACAGGGCAACCCAATGCCATGGGCGGCCGCGAAGTAGGTGGCCTGGCGAACCTCCTGCCGGCTCATCGCAACTTGGCGAATCCGAAACACCGCGAAGAAGTACAAAAATTCTGGGGCGGAACCCATATTTCTGAAAAGGCTGGTCTTACCGCCACTGAAATGTTCGATGCTCTGAATGATGGCCGGTTAAAAGCCATCTGGATCATTTGCACCAACCCGCTGATCAGTTTACCGAATGTAAGAGTTGCAGAAGAGGGCTTGAAGAAGGCGAAGTTTGTTGTCGTGCAGGAGATGAGCAACCGGCCCGAAACCCTGAAATATGCCGACGTTATTCTGCCCGCTGCCACCTGGACGGAGAAAGAAGGCACCATGACCAACTCTGAACGACGTATTACTTATCTCAATAAAATTGTGGATGCGCCTGGTGAAGCCTTACCCGATGCAGAAATTATCTGTCGCTTCGCGCAAAAGATGGGCTATCATGGTTTTGATTACGCCGATGCTTCTGCCATTTATGACGAGCATGCGCAGTTAACTGCAGGTACAAATATCGATATAAGCGGACTAAACTATAGTGTTCTGAAAAACAGGAGGTCAGTGCAATGGCCCTATCCCAAAGGGGAAACAGGCCAGGGCACTGTACGCTTGTTTGCCGACAAAACTTTTTATACATCTTCTGCCAAAGCCATCCTTCACCCGGTGCCCGATGATATCACCAGCGAAAAACCGGATAATGATTTTCCATTTATACTAACGACGGGCCGCATACGTGATCAATGGCATACGATGACCAAGACCGGTAAGGTGAACAAGCTGAAACAGCATATTCAGCAGTCGTTCCTGGAAATCCATCCCGAAGATGCGCGCCGCCTGCATTTGAAAGACGGCGATATAGCGGTGGTTAGTTCCCGCCGCGGCGAAATACGGGTTAAAGCCACTGTTTCACCTACGATAAAAAAAGGCGTTGTCTTTATCCCAATGCATTGGGGTAAGATCCTGAACAACGACCTGAACCGGGCTAATAATGTGACCAGTCCGCTGATAGATCCCATTTCAAAAGAGCCCGATTTTAAATTTTGCGCCGTACAGGTAGCACCTTATAAAAAGCCACGGCAGCGCATTGTGATCATTGGCGCCGGCGCCGGTGCATTCGGCTTCGTGAAATCGTACCGCGAAATGAACCGTGAAGATGAGATCGTGATCTTCAGCAAAGAAAATTTCCCTTTTTATAACCGGGTAATGCTGCCCGATTATATCAGCGGTAGCCAGAGCTGGGACCAGCTGATCAAGATGAAGGAATCGGAGGAACCCGGTTACAATATCAAATTATATAAAGGTGTAAGCATCGAAAAAGTCGACCGCACGAATAAATGTGTGATTGATTCTACCGGTCGCACTACGTATTATGACATTTTGATCATGGCAACTGGTAGCCGGGCAGCGGTGCCGCGCAATGTGCCTTCCCTGAAAGGGATTTTCACCATGCGCAGCCGTACTGATGCCGATGAGTTCAAGAACCACGTGCCGGCCGATGGCCATGTGGTTATTGTGGGCGGGGGCTTGCTGGGGCTCGAACTGGCCGCTTCATTACGCGAGGTAAATATCAAAGTGACCATTGTACAACGTATATCGCGCTTCCTCGACCGCCAGCTCGATCCGCTGGGCAGCCAGTTGCTGCATGAGGAAATGACCGATCATCATTGCGATATTTACTATGATGATGAAGTGCAGTTGTTCTATGGCCGCAGTGAGCTGACCGGCATCCGGTTAAAAAGCGGCAAGGTGATCGATTGTAATGCGCTGGTATTTGCGATTGGAACCATTCCCAATATTGAACTGGCAAAAGAGACCGGACTGCATTGTCAGCGTGGGGTAATCGTGAATGAACGCCTGCAAACCAGCGATCCGAACGTTTTTGCCATTGGCGAGATTGCCGAGTTCGAAGGCATGTTGTATGGCATTACTGCAGCAGCGGAACAACAGGCGCATGTGGTAGCCCGCTATTTACAGGGCGATATTGCCAGCTATTATGGCGGCAGCCTGTTCATGAACATCATCAAGATCCATGGATTTGACCTTTGCAGTATAGGTATACCGGAATGCCCGAATGAGCAGGAGTATGAGGAGATCATCTTCCTGGACAAAGCAAAACGGTATTATAAAAAATGTATTATACACCAGGACCGCCTGGTAGGCGCCATTCTGATTGGCGACAAAAGCGAATTCCAGGAGTTCAGGGAGCTTATTGCCAACAAGATCGAACTGAATGAAAAACGCCTGCAGTTATTGCGCAGCGGTAAAAAAGCCGAGCCCGTATTGGGTAAGCTCGTATGTAGCTGTAACAATGTGGGCAGCGATAACCTGAAGAACAAGATCAATGAAGGTTGCACCGACTTCAAGCAGTTATGCGCCCTGACAGGAGCCGGAACCGGTTGTGGTTCCTGCCGGCCTGAAGTGCAACGAATATTAGAAGAAACTTTGCTAAATGCTACCGGTAGTGTGCTCGTTAAGTAGAATGTTAATCGTGAATTTATCAGGTGCCGGTTGCCGGTAATCGGACAAGAAATGCGGAGCCTCTGACCGAAGGTAGAGTGATCGGCATTTAAGGCCCGGCAACTGGATACTGGTAACAAGAACCTGAAATTAGGAACTAAGAACTTTACAATGCGTAAATATCATCATATAAAGATAAACCTTCCAGGCGGCATCATGGCTGCCGGAGACCTGTTTGCCTGGATGGAAGCTGCAGAAAGATGTGGCGTGAGCCAGGTTCAATTTGGCAACCGCCAGCAATTGTATTGTGTGGCCGATAGCTCTAATGAAAAAGAGTTTCGCAATGAACTGGATCAACTGGGGGTGTTTTATGAAGCGAACCATGACGATTATGCCAACATACTCACTTCCTATGTATCGGAAGATGTATTTCAAAACGCCAACTGGTTAAGTGAAGGTGTTTATAAAGATATTCTGGGTTTGTTCGATTACCGTCCGCAGTTGAAGCTGAACCTGGTGGATGCCAACCAGAGTTTTATTCCCTTTTTCACAGGTAATATCAATTTCATTTCATCGCCGGTAAATAATTACTGGTATTTGTATGTGCGCTTTCCCAAGAGTACGGTTATTTATTGCTGGAAGGGATTGATCTATTCAGATGATATTCCCAGGATGACGCGGCTGGTTGAGGAAGCCATAATTGCCAACAAGACACTGGCTGATGGCGATGCCTTGTACGAGATGGTGCACGCTAAGGAGCAGTTCATTACGCAGCCGGTTACGGCAGAGTTAAGTATCCCACAATTTGCATTGCCATATTATGAAGGTTTTAACCGCTACGGCGAAAAGACCTGGCTCGGTATCTACCGCCGAGATGAATGCTTCCCGGTTTCATTTTTAAAAGATATTGCTTCCCTGTGTTTAAAGACGAAGGTGGGACAGTTATACGTGACCCCCTGGAAATCGCTTATTATAAAAGGTATTGCACAAAGCGATCGCATAGCATGGGAATATGTTTTGAACAGCCATCGCATCAATGTGCACCACGCTGCCAATGAACTGAACTGGCAGATTGAGGACCTGAGCGAGGAAGGCTTGAATTTGAAAAGATACATCATTCGGCAGTTTGATAAAGATGATGTTCGTACCCACGGCCTCAGTTTTGCGGTTAAGACCAAAAGCAAATCGGGTTTGTTTGGATTGTTTGGCGCCGTGGTAATAGCCAAACAGAACAATACCAGCCGTAATAAAAGTGCGGCCATGAACCGGTACGACATTTTGTACACCAAAGATTTCAACCCCAACTCACGGGAGTATATCCTGTTCAGGAAAGGGGTGCAAAAAGAAGAGCTGGGCGCCTACCTTATTTCGCTCATCAAATATTTTTATGATCTCACTACCGAAGCGGATAAAATATTGCACAGTGTGTACCGCCAGGAACTGGTACATGAACCTGCGCTGAAAGCGGCAGCGAACGTGCCGGTTATTTATCAGTGTAAGTATTGCTTTACCGTGTATGACGAACAGTACGGCGATGAAATAAACAACATAACGCCGGGAACACCATTTGGCCAGCTGCCCGATACGTATCATTGTCCGGTATGTGAATCGCCGAAATCAGATTTCCGGGGCCTGCAGCCGGAAGGTGTTAAGGCATAGGACCGGGATGCCATTTTTTGATCATATTTAACATTCTGTTTTCTCCAAAAATTGGTTGGCGATTGGTCTTGGGGCACTTGCCCATGGGTTTTGAACCCTTATCTTTGTTACATGAAACCAACCGTCACCATTGAATATTGTCCAAAATGCAATTGGCTGCTGCGGGCTGCGTATATGGCACAGGAGTTGTTAACCACGTTTACTGATGAGCTGCAGGGCGTTTTGCTGAAGCCCAGTGAAGTGAGTGGGCGGTACACAATTTGCATCGGAGAACAGAAGGTTTTTGATCGCAAAGAGGCTGGTGGTTTCCTTGAAATTAAAGAAGTGAAGCAATTAGTGCGCGACGTGGTGGCGCCTGGTAAAAGCCTGGGCCATGCCGATCGCAAGGTACATGACTGATCCTTTATTCCTCACCTTCCAGTATTTACATTATGGAAAACTTGTTAGGTGTTATTTTATGTGGCGGCGAAAGCAAACGCATGGGTTCCGATAAGGGACTGTTACCCATTCGTAATACCATTTGGGCAAAGCATATGCACGAAAAGCTGGCCATGTTCCATCTGCCGGTCGTGTATTCGGTTAACCCGCAACAGGTACTTACCTATGCTGAAGAAATTTCGCCCGAACTGCTGGTGGTTGATAATGCAGAAGTGGAAGGTCCGCTCAAAGGATTGCTGAGTGTTCACACCCAGTTTCCCGATAAAGATCTGCTATTATTGGCCTGCGATATGCTCGATCTGGATGCCGGTTCCATCAATCATCTGTTACAGGAATACATGCGCGATAACCAGTTCGATTTTTATGTTTACCAGGATACAGATTTTGCACAACCTTTTTGCGGCATTTATACCCGCACCGGCCTTGAAAAAGTGGCCGGACGTATTATGATCGGCCGGCTAAAAAATTATAGCTTACAGGCCATCTTCGATGAAGGGTGCACCCTACGGTTACCCATACGCTCACCCCATTTTTTCCGCAACTACAATTCCAATGAGGATATTGAGGCGTATTTTGAACATCCGGTCTTGCCACCGGCGCATTAAGCAATAGAATAATTAGCAAATGTGTAAATGAATACACCCGACGCGGGTGTAACGGGCAGTTTGCAGTTGGCAATCGGCAATAACTGGCAGCATGTGTATTTCATTATCACATCATCACATTATCATATTAGCACATTAGCAAATTAGCACATTGCCTGACCGTTTCACCTCACATCATTTTTTTCGTGATGTTCCCTAATATATGAAGGCCCCGCTCTACTTCATCATTCCACGGTTTTCCATAGCCTATGCGCATATAGTTGCTGTAACGATCGGGCATAGAGAAGATCCTGCCCGGCGCCAGCGATACCTGGTACTTCATCGCCTCCTGGTACAATTGGAATGTATTTACTTTTTTACTCAGCTCCAGCCACAGCACAAAACCACCCTGTGGCCTTGATACTTTAATGCCTGGCGGAAAATGATCGAGAATGCCCTGCACATAGCGCAGTTGCTGGGTGTGTAATGCCGTGCGTAATTTTTTCAGGTGATAATCGAAGCGGCCCATGGCCAGGAAATTAGCCATGGCCTGCTGCGTAATGGTAACACTCGATATCGTGTGCCGCATTTTCAACCTTATGAATTGCTCTTTAAAGCGGCCGGGGATCGTCCAGCCGATACGATAACCCGGCGCCAGTGATTTGCTGATAGAAGCGCAGTACAACACCCAGCCTTCGGTGTCGTAGGTCTTGCAGCAGCGCGGGCGATGATGACCGAAATACAGTTCCCCATAAATATCATCTTCGATCAGCGGAATGCGGTGTTTGGTGATCAGTTCCACCAGTGCCTTTTTATTTTCATCAGGCATGCAACAGCCCAGCGGGTTGTTAAAACTGGGCACGAACACACAGGCTTTGATGTTTGATTTTTTAATGGCCTGCTCAAAATAATTGAGGTCAATACCGGTTACTGCATCGGTGGGTATTTCAATAACATGTAAGCCCAATGTCTCCATTACCTGGAAGATGCCAAAGAAAGTAGGCGTTTCAATAGCTACCGTATCACCCGGCCGCGTAACGGCTTGCAGCGACAGTGACAATGCCTCCATACAACCGGCGGTGATCACCACATCATTGGCAGTAATTTTTCCGCCCCAGTTAAAAGCCATCCTCGCTACCTGGTTACGCAGTTCCAGGTTGCCCTGCACATCTTCGTATTGAATACAACTGGTGGGCGATTGGCGAAAGGCATGCACTAAAGATTTATTCAGTTTGGCCGCAGGCAATAACTCCGTAGCTGGTGCTGCAACAGCCAGATTGGTGATGTCGGTAGCGCTCAGTTTTTTAAAAACGGCAGCTACCATTTCATCAACGCTTACTGTACCGGCCAGCGTTTCGGGATGGGGTGCAGCAGGCAGGGCCGGAAAACGTTTTTGATTAAAGCGAACGTAGTAGCCCGATTTGGGGCGCGATTCAATGAGACCCTTGCCTTCGAGGTAATAATATGCCTGGAAGGCGGTACCCATGCTGATGCCGTATTCCTCGCTCAGCATGCGTACGGAAGGCAGCTTGTCGCCGATCTTCAAGATCTCGTTATAAATCATCTGCTCCAGGCTTCCCGCGATCTGAAGATACAGGTGATCCGGGCCGTTCAGTTTGTTCTTGTGCATCTTTGGTTGCGATCTGATGCAGTTGAAGTTACGAAAAAATAATCTGATACAGGCTGGAACAATGAGATAAGAAATAGGAAACAAGAAGTAAGATAGGGTTAACCGGTTGTTAGTGCTTGGAGTTAGCTTGGGAAATCAGGGTCTTCATACATCCTGCGTCATACGTCCCGCTTGCCACGCTATAAACGCAAAATTCCCAACGGACCTCATTTATTCATGGTTTCCGTTTTCCCATCAGGATACCCGATAAGCGCCATGTCGGCCATGTTAATGAACAGACCATTGTCTACCACGCCGGGGATGGCGTTCAGGTCATAAGATAAGATATCGGGGTTGTCGATCCGGTCAAAAGGGCAGTCGAGAATATAATGGCCATGATCGCTGATAAAAGGCTGATCGTCCTGCAAACGCAAAGCGGCTTCTATCTGGTAAGTTTCGCGCAGGTTCTTTTGCACCTGTTTCCAACCGAAAGGAATCACTTCTAACGGCAGGGGAAATTTGCCCAGGTGTTGAACCAGTTTGCTGTAATCGGCGAGGATGAGCAATTCGCGGGAGGCCGCTGCCACCATTTTTTCCTGCAGCAGGGCGCCGCCGCCGCCTTTGATCAGTTGCAGGCTGCCGTCAATTTCATCGGCGCCATCGATCGTAAGATCTATTGAATCAACGGCGTTCAATTCGGCCAGCGGTATATTTTCTGCGGCCGCCAGGGCGGCCGTTTTTTTGGAGGTAGGAATGGCCCTGAAGAAAAGACCTTTCTTTACCCGTTTGCCCAGCTCCCGGATCAGGTAATATATCGTAGTGCCGGAACCAATACCAACGGTCATATTGTTTTGCACCAATTCAGCCGCCTGTTTAGCAACTAATTGTTTGATCTCATCCTGCGTAAGCATACAGTGAAGGTAATTTGAAATATTGTGAATTGAACAGTGGGCAAAAACATTCTCTTAACCTGTATTGCCAGTTAATATAATGTATTTAACTGCAAAGGCGAGGTGGTAGGTTCAAAAATGCTCTCGCATCCGGCCTCGGGCGGCTGGTAACTGGTAACCGGTAACTGATGGTGACTCGCAACTGGCAATTGATAACAGGTAACCGCCGAGTGATCGGCAACTGGTAACTGCTCCGGCTCTAAGACGCTGGCGGGTGTTCCGTAGATTCCCTTGTAAACAACTCTGTATCCAGGATCCGCGTTTCAAATTCCGTAACCGGCCGTTTGCTTTCTATGATCTGAATAAGCAGTTCGGTGGCAGTTTGCCCCATATCGAATGCCGGCTGGCGCACCGCAGATAAAGGCGGATTAAACAGGTCGGCAATATTGGTATTGGTAAAACCGATCACTGAAATATCATCAGGGATCTTTTTGCCGGCGGCTTTCAGGGCCGTTAGGCAGGAGGTGGTAATACGGTCGCTGGCCGTCAAAATAGCATCAGGCTTTTGACGGGCGCTGAACATTTTCTGGATCTCGCCCTCGATCTCATCATAGATCATTCCACCATGCAGGGTATAGAACACCAGCTTTTCATCGAAGGGCAGGTTGTTCTTTTTCAGCGCCTCCTGGTAGCCCTGCAGTCTTTCCCTGGTAATAGACAGGTTGGGCGAATTGGTCACGTGCGCAATGCGGGTAAAACCTTTATTGATCAGGTGCTGGGTGGCGTCAAAAGCACCTTTTACATTATTGGCGGTAACCTTATGGGTGTTTATTTCATCGGTGATGCGGTCAAAGAAAACGATCGGTAAGCCTTTATCGTGCAGTTGCTTCAGGTGCGAAAGATCAATGGTCTCGTTCGACAGGGAAACCAGCAACCCGTCTACCGACCGGGAGGCCAGGTGTTGAATGGTCACTTTTTCGCGCTCGTATGATTCATGGCTTTGGGAAATAATTACATGGTACCCGCGATTGTACGCAATGGATTCAATGCCATTGATCGCCTGCGAGAAAAACGTATTAGCTATCTCGCTAACGACCACGCCGATCGACCTGCTTTTGCGTTCTTTCAGGCTCAAAGCGATCGGGTTCGGCCGGTAATTGATCTTCTCGGCGTACTCCAGTACCAGTTTTTTTGTTTCGGGACTGATCTCATAGCTACCACGTAACGCACGCGATACCGTAGAAGTAGAAAGTCCCAGCGCCCTGGCAATATCCTTTATGGTTACAGTCTCAAATTTCACAGTGGTGGCAGCAAAGTGCCGTTAAAAATAGTCTTTTTTTTAAAAGCCAGCGGAATCCTCTTTTATGAAATCGATCTCGGGAACGATTGCACAGAAAAAGGGAAGCGGAAATTGTGTTATTTAAAAATATCTCATTAGAATTGAATTAGAATTTTTGAAAACTCCTGTATTTATTGCTACAAATTGTTCGCTGGAATTGATAAGTGCTCCTGTTGCCGCACCGGGCCGGGCGTAACTATCAGCAATCACCTACCGAATCCTTCTGATTAGCAGATGGTGCCTGGGACGTAGTCATAAACCTGTTTCAGTACCCCAAATAAGGCTTAACGCAGTATGCTTAACCTGCCTGCCGGCTTTGCTTCGCCAAAGGCGCAGCATTCAGGCGCGGAACGCTGCATGCTCAATGTTTAACGCAAGATCCTGTCAAAAGCGGAAAGTGCATAGCAATAGCGTTTGCGCATGCGCATGCAAAATAGCGCTATAGTCTCAACGTGAGCCGAAATAACCATGATGCGGTTACGACAATGTAACCTGCAACCTGTAACCGGCTCCCGGCACCTGGTAACCGGTAACTGAAAGCCAGAATACCAACAACGATTGCTATACGAAATAAAAATGACTTGTTGTTCCTAACTTAAAAGAGTCGCCATATGAGTAAATTAAAACAATTACCAGCACTGCTGTTATTCATTCCATTTTTTCTGCAAGCACAAACCCGGCAAATAACGGGAACGGTCACTGATGACAGAGGAGCGCCGGCTGCCAACGTTACTGTACAGGTTAAGGGCGGGCGGGCTGTGCAAACGGATGCTAAAGGCCAGTTTACCGTTCCTGCCACCGGCACAGGCAATATAAGTCTTACATTGTCCAGTGTGGGCTTCAAACCGGTAACCATAACCGCAGATGGTACCCGGGATGTGCGCGTTCAGCTGGAGCGTGATGCTGCTACCCTGCAGGAAGTGGTGATCGGTTATCAAACCGTTCCCCGAAGTAAAGTCAGTGGTTCGGTGTCATCCATTGCTGCGAAACAAATAAAAGACGTACCGTTGGCCTCAGCAGCCGAAGCCCTGCAGGGCCGGCTGGCCGGTGTTCAGGTAACCGCCACAGAAGGCGCGCCCGGTTCTGAGGTCGTTGTACGGGTACGTGGCGGCGGCTCCATAACCCAGGATAATTCGCCCCTGTACATTGTTGATGGGGTGGTGGTCGAAAACGCCCTGAGTGTGATCTCACCGCAGGATATCGCTTCCATCGACGTTTTGAAAGATGCTTCCACCACTGCTATCTATGGCGCGCGTGCTGCCAACGGAGTAGTGATCATTACCACCAAAGGAGGCCGGCCTGGCAAAACGCAGATCACCTACAATGGCGCTTTTGGCTGGCGGGAGCTGCCCGAGACCATGGAAGTAATGAGCCCCTATGATTTCGTGCGCTGGCAATACGAAAGAAGCCGCGGCAACCGCGAAGACAGCATCAGCTTTGTTCGCACCTATGGCAGCACGTGGGATACGCTTAACGTTTATAAAGACCTGCCGGCCATCAACTGGCAAAGTGAAGTGTTTGGCCAAAAGGCAAAGTTCAATAACCAGAACCTGGCGCTGAATGGCGGCGGTGAGAACACTACCTTCAATTTAAGCCTTACCAGCAACAGGGAAGATGGGATCTTGATAGAATCGGGTTTCGATCGCAAACTGGTGAACTTTAAACTGGAACACAGGGCATCGGATAAATTGAGAATAGGGTTTAATGCCCGTTATCTCGATCAAACCATTCGCGGCGCCGGTACTACCAACAGCGGCACGCGCGCTACCAACCGCCTCCGCCATACCATAAACTACCGGCCATTTGAACTGCCGACCCCAGCCGGCGGCATCGATGATTTTGATGAAGCGTATTTTCTCGCATCCAGCGGCGCTATCAATCCCGTATTATTAACCAGGGCCGAATACCGGCGTCAATATACAAAAGCCACTTACCTGAGTGGTTTCTTCAATTACACCATTGTAAAGAACCTGAGTTTACGCTCTACGTTTGGCTATGACAATGCGGTGGTTGAAACAGACCTCTTCTTTAGTAAGATCACTCCAACAGCGCGCAATTTCGCCTCCCTGCCGGTGGCATCTATAGGCGAGCAATACAACAATACCCTCACCAACTCAAACGTATTGCAGTACAACCTGGCGAACTATAAAGGTAAACACGATATCAACGTACTGATAGGGCAGGAGGTGATCGACCAACGAGTGCGCACAAGCGCTTTTGAGACCCGCTATTTTCCTTCAGATATTTCGGCCGAAAAAGCGTTGGAGAACATGGGTGCCGGCTCGGCGCCTCCAGGCTCATCGCAACCATTGCCCACGACCTTTACGCAACCACCCAGCCGCATTTTCTCCTGGTTTGGCCGGGCAAGTTATGAGTTTGACGATAAGTACGCCGCTACCTTTAACCTGCGGGCCGACCGCTCTTCCAAATTTGCATCTGAAAATGGAACACTCGTTTTCCCGTCAGGATCGGTGTCGTGGCGTTTCAGCCAGGAAGATTTTATGCAAGATCTCTCGTGGGTGAACGATGCCAAACTACGTTTCGGTTACGGATCGGTGGGAAACAACCGCATCGACAACCTGCTATATCTGCAATTATACGGGGTAACGGGTCAGTATGCATTTAATCATATCATTCAACCCGGGGTAGCGCCAGTTTACCTGCGTAACCCTGATCTGCGATGGGAACGGAATACCAACATGAACCTGGGAATGGATTGGTCGCTGTTCAATAACCGCCTGCAGTTTACGGTGGATGTATATAAGAATTCCGCCAAAGACCTGCTGCTCGCCGTGAACATTCCACCTACCACCGGTTATACGTCGCAGTTGCAGAACCTGGGTGCCACCTCTAACCGCGGTATTGAATTCCAGATCAATGCCATTCCGGTTTCCAAAAAAGATTTTAGCTGGAACACCAACTTCAATATTTCTTTCAATAAGAACCGGGTCGAAAACCTGGGGGGCGTAGATGAAATTACCCGTACTTCCGGCTGGCAGGGCAGCGATGGCGTTGATGATTACATCGTAAAAGTAGGCGAGCCTGCCGGTTTGATGTATGGCTTTGTGACCGAAGGTATGTTCAGTGTGGATGATTTCAATTACAACCCCGCCAATCAAACCTACACCCTGAAACCAGATATTGCCAATAATGGCGTATACGGTGTTGCACAACCGGGTATGCTAAAATGGCGTGACATCAGCGGTCCCGATGGGGTGCCTGACGGCATAATAACCGCTGATTATGACCGCGTGGTGGTAGGCGACGCCAACCCCACATTCACCGGCGGCTGGAACAACCAGCTTGCTTATAAAGGATTTGATCTAAGTGTTTTCGTCAACTTTGTTTATGGCAATGACATTTATAATGCCAATAAAATAGAATGGACCGATGGCGCTTTTCCTAACCTGAATATGCTGAACATTATGAAAGACCGCTTTACGTACATCAATGACGCGGGACAACGGGTAACCGATCCCAAGGAGCTGGCGGCGTTGAATGAGAACGCCAAGATCTGGACACCGGTGCGGGTACAACGCTGGTGGTTACACTCCTGGGCTGTGGAAGATGGTTCGTACCTGCGGATCAATAACCTCACAGTGGGCTATTCATTACCAAAAACGGTGATCAATAAGATCAAGCTGTCTACCTTCCGCGTGTATGCAACTGTGAACAACCTGGCCACGTTGACCAGTTATTCGGGATACGACCCCGATGTTACGGCCCGCAGAAACGATCCGTTAACACCCGGGGTTGACTTTGCCGCGTATCCGCGCTCACGTACCTGGGTCTTTGGCGTAAATGTTACATTTTAAAAACAAAAAACGATTGATCTATGAAGCGTTTTCGATCATATCAAATAATTGCCACAGCCGTTCTTTGGATCTTAATTGTCAATATAACGGGTTGTAAAAAATATACGGAAGTAGAACCTGATTCGGCGTATACCATTCCGGAGGTGTTCAGTGATGTGCCCAATGCCACCATGGCTGTTATAGGGGCCTATGATGAATTGCAGGGAGATGCAGGTTATGGCATTCGCATCAGTATGTATTACCCATACGATTCCGATGAAGGAATTGTGAGTGGTAATATCGACAATGGCCGCCGGGGAATTGGCCGTTATCAGCTGTTGCTGACCAATACAGAGATAGCAAATCCTTTCCGCCAGTTATATCGTGGTGTTGAAAAAGCCAATTTGTGTATTGAACAGATACCGCAGATGCGGTTGTATGAAGAAGGAACGGATACAGAGAAAAAAGAATTAAGGCGTTTACTCGGTGAAGCGCTTACGTTACGGGCGCAATTCTATTTTGAGCTCATCCGTAACTGGGGCGATGTGCCGGCGCCCATGGTTCCTTCTTATCGACAATCTGATCTATTCCTGCCCCGCACCGATCGCGATTCAACCTATGATATTATCTTGACCGACCTGGCTACTGCCATTGACCTGTTGCCCTGGCGAACTGAAGTGGCGCGCAATGAACGCATCACGAAAGGCGCGGCTAAGGCATTGCGGGCAAGAATAGCTTTGTTCAGGGGTGGTTATGCCTTGCGCAACAATGCCCGCATCGAGCGCCGCAGCGATTATCTGAAATATTACGAGATGGCCAAAAAGGAATGTGAAGATCTGATGGCCCGGCGTGATCAGCATACTTTGAATCCGAACTTTGAAAATATCTGGCGCAACGTAACCTCATTTACTTACGATCCGCAAGCCGAGATCTTGTTTGAAGTGGGCGCCGGTGGAGGTAACGGCAATAGCGACAGCCGCATGGGTAATTACGATGGCCCTAATCTTAACAATGCTTCGCGCTATGGCGCCGGCGGCGGTGGCATCATTATGCTGCCCAATTATTTTTATGCCTTTGATTCGGTAGATACCCGGCGTGATGTTACCGTAACCTGGTACCAGGTTACGTCGGCCAGTAATGTAAAATCGATGCGCCGCCTCACTGAATTGAATACCGGTAAATACCGGCGTGACTGGCGGGTGCCGCTGTTGCCCGGTACCGTATTGAATGTAGGATATAACTGGGTGATGATCCGTTTTTCTGATGTGCTGCTGATGTACGCCGAAGCCGTGAACGAACTTAATAACGGGCCAACCGCCGCGGCCATTGCAGCTTTTGAAGAAGTTAGAAAAAGAGCCTATCGCGGCAATACAAATCTCATCGGCGCCACCCCAACTGATAAAGCAGGTTTTTTTGCTGCATTGGACAACGAACGGTTCCTTGAGTTCGGGCATGAAGGCATTCGCAAATATGATCTGTTACGTTGGGGACAGCTGGCTAATAAACTCAGTGAAGCAAAAACAAAAATTGAACAAATAAGAACGGCCTCGGGAAGATATGCGAATGTACCAGACACTGTTTACTGGCGCAATGCAGGGGAGGAGATACAATTTTATGCAGGTGCCAATACGGCACCAACAGCGCAACCTTTCTGGCAGCCAAAACAAAAGCCCACAGCGGGATCCTGGAATGCTTTGGCATGGCGAACTTCCCTTGGAATAAATGTTATAGATGGTAAACCGTTGGCTGCAGGGATGGCCAGCTTTTTTGTATCCGGAAAAAGTGAGTTGTTTCCCTTCGATCAGGCAACACTGGCTGCCTACCAGGGAAGGTTATCACAGAACCCGGGTTATCAATAATGCAGATGATTAACGGCAATGCTCAATGTTAAGAAACGGAAAATATTCCGCAGCATCCAGAGCTTGAACGATTGGGGCTGACCGGATGAACGTTGACCGCTCGATTGCCGGTGGCCGAAAAGCCGAAACGCTGCTTAACCGCTAAGCAGCGTTTGGCATTATACGCAGCTTTGCAACCGCTCACCTGAAACCTGCATCTTGAAGACTTTGAACTATTAACTGAGAACTGTGAACTGTAAACTGTGAACTCCGATTCCGGGAACGTTTGCATAGAAAAAGGAACGCTGAATCAGCCATTTAACAAAATATCTCACTAGAATTGACATCAGATGTATGATAAAACGATTGTTAATCTGTAAGCAACCCAGGGTAGATCGCCGTATGAAAATGAAGATCATTCTGGCAATTATTCATTTTATTTTTTATGCTGACCTTACAGCGCAACCCATTGCCTTCCCTGGTGCGGAAGGGTTTGGCCAGTACACTACCGGCGGCCGCGGC
Organism: Longitalea luteola; assembly: GCF_017356035.1. GTDB lineage: Bacteria > Bacteroidota > Bacteroidia > Chitinophagales > Chitinophagaceae > Niastella > Niastella luteola. The sequence goes on from NZ_JAFIQX010000003.1 coordinate 581,195, forward strand.
GGTAAAGTGTTCGTGGTAACTACCCTCGATGATGATGGACCCGGCAGCTTTAGAAAAGCAGTGCAGTCCGGCGAACCGCGCATCATTGTATTTGCTGTTTCGGGCACCATTCACCTGCAATCAAAGCTTGAGATAAAAGGAAACGTTACCATTGCCGGGCAAACAGCGCCCGGTGATGGCATTTGTCTGGCCGATCACCCCGTTGGTTTGGCCGGTGATAATATTATTGTGCGTTATCTGCGCTTTCGCATGGGCGATAAGAACCAGCGCGGCGGCATGGTCGACGGCAGCGGAAGTGATGACGCTTTTGGCGGAACCCGCAAAAAGAATATTGTCATCGATCATTGTTCCATGAGCTGGAGCACCGACGAAGTGTTTTCAGTATATAATGGCGACAGCACCACGCTGCAATGGAACCTCATTGCAGAGCCGTTGAACTACAGTTATCATTTCGAAAAAGGCGATAAAGATTATGAACGCCATGGCTATGGCGGTATCTGGGGCGGGAAACATTTGTCAGCACATCATAATCTCTTCGCGCATTGCAATAGCCGCAATCCCCGTTTCAATGGCATTCGCAACATGCCCGATGAAAATGTGGATTACCGCAATAATGTGATCTACAACTGGGGCGGCAACAATGTATATGCCGGTGAAGGGGGTAATTACAATATTGTAAACAATTACTACAAGTACGGTCCCAATACCAATAAGAATGTAAAGTACCAGGTTGTGAATCCCTGGAGTAAACCACCGAATATAGCGTACGGTAAATATTTTGTGGATGGAAATTATGTAGATGGATCAAATGAAGTAACCAGCAACAACTGGCTCGGTGTGCGTATGGGCGATAATAAGCGGGGCGACGATCCGGCACTGGCGAAAGCAAATGCTCCGTTTGCCATTGTACCGGTAACTACGCAGCAGGCTAAAGATGCCTATGAACTGGTGCTGAAGCAGGTTGGTTGCAGTTTGCCCAACAGGGATACGCTGGATGCACGTATCATCAACGATGTAAAACACCGCACCGGCCGTTTCATTGATGTGCAGGGCGGCTATCCGCATGGAACTGCCTATGAAGCTACCGTGAAAGCATGGCCGGCTTTGAGTACAACACCAGCTGCTCCCGATAAAGACCGGGATGGCATGCCCGATGCCTGGGAAAAGAAACAAAAACTGGATCCGGCTGATGCCAGTGATGCAGCGGGTTACAAACTCGATAAACAATACACAAATATTGAGGTGTATGTTAATGGACTAGTGAAGTAATGTTGATAAAGTTAAAAAGTTGATAAGGTTATAAATGAACAGCAATGAACAAGTTGGTAGTTATTGCACTATTTATGTTGATGGCGTTTGTCATGCCACCTAAAAAAAAGATCACGGTATGGCTGATCGGGGATTCGACCATGTCGGTTAAAGACGTGAAAGCATACCCTGAGCACGGGTGGGGAATGCCCTTTGTTTACTTTTTCGATTCAACGGTGACGGTTGATAACCGCGCACAAAACGGCCGCAGTACCAGAACCTTTATGGAGGAGAACCGATGGGCGCCCGTAGTAGCGGCTATGCAGGAAGGCGATTATGTGTTTGTTCAGTTCGGACATAATGACGAGGTAAAAACTAAGAGAAGTTATACGCCAGAAGCGCAATTCAAAGCCAACCTGGTGAAATACATTACTGATACGAGGAGCAAAAAGGCTACACCGGTCTTATTGACACCGGTAGCGCGCCGCAATTTCGACTCAACCGGTCACATCGTAGGCACGCACGACCTGTATGCACAAATTGTGCGTGACGTGGCCAAAGAGAATAAGGTGCCATTGATCGACCTCGATAAACAAGGCCAGGCATTGATGCAGCAATGGGGTGTTGACAAATCAAAATTGTTGTTCAATCACCTGGCGCCCGATGAGCACCCCAATTATCCGAAAGGAAAAGAAGATAACACCCACTTCAATGAACTTGGCGCCCGCATGATAGCACAGCTCGTGCTGAAAGGAATAAAAAGCCTGGGGCTGGAACTGGCGGAAAGAGTGAGGAAATGATTAGCTGATGTGATAATTAGCTAATGTGATAATGAACACCCAACATCAGTATTAAATATTTTACATGTATCGAAAGATCGCTTGTTTATTGCTTGTAATTTTTTCAGGACGATTGGTTATACAGGCGCAGGAATTCATTCCCTTGTGGCCCGCCGGTAAAATGCCTAATACGAAAGGCATGCGATTAAAAGATAGTATTTACAACGAACGGGTGTACCAGGTGGGAACGCCGGGTGTTTATGCATTCTTTCCCTCTGTGCAGGAGAATAAACATTGTGCAGTGCTTATTTGTCCGGGTGGCGGCTACCATCATCTGTCATACCAGGTCAGCGGTTTTCAGCTGGCCAAATGGTTTAACACAATGGGCATTAGTGCTTTTGTCTTGAACTACCGCCTGCCCGTTTCGCCCGATCTCATACAACGTGAAAAAGGACCCTTGCAGGATGCACAACGCGCCATGCGGGTAATACGGGCCAATGCCGGCAAATGGAATCTTCAACAGAACAGGATCGGCATCATGGGGGTTTCTGCCGGCGGACACCTCGCTGCCTGGGTGGGCAACAGCAGCGAAGATGTAGCTGCCATTGGCGATACCATGAATGCAATAACCTACCGGCCCGATTTTACCATTCTGGTTTCACCGGTTATCACTTTGGAGCAATATGCGCATAAAGGCAGCCGCGATAATTTGCTGGGCAATAATGTTTCTAAAGAGCAATTGGAAAAATATTCCATGGAATTACAGGTAAAGCCAACCACACCCCCCTGTTTCCTGGCACATGCAAACAATGACAAAGCGGTTGATCCCCGCAACAGTGTTTATTTCTATCAGGCATTGTTGGATAAAAACATTGCAGCAAGCATTCATGTTTTTCCCCAGGGAGCACATAACATAGCGCTGCGTAACAATCCCGGCTCTACTGCATTGTGGACAACATTATGCGAACAGTGGCTTATTGAAATGGGATTTTTGAAATAGTTATTGAGTTATTGGGTTATTGGGTTATTGGGCTATTGAGGGGCTTAATAACTCAATAACTGACGAACTAAAACGAGAACCAGAATAAGATGAAAAAAGCTTCTTTTTTATTGTTGTTATTTTTCCCCCTTGTGCACGCTGTTAGCCAGCAACAAACCTATCCCAGCTACCTGACAGTAGCGCAGGATGGCAGCGGCAACTACAAGACCATTCAGGAAGCAGTGAATGCCATGCGCGATTTTTCGCAGGAGCGGGTGACCATTTTTATTAAGAAAGGTGTGTATCACGAAAAGCTGGTCATTCCAAGCTGGAAGACCAATATTTCGCTGGTAGGTGAAAGCCGCGACAGCACCATTATCACTAATTCAGATTATAGCGGCAAGCCCTATGCCGATGGAAGAAAAGATGAAAGAGGGCGCGACAAGTTCAGCACCTTTAATAGTTATACCGTACTGGTAAAAGGAAACGATTTCCGGGCAGAAAATCTTACCATCCAAAACGCGGCGGGTCGCGTTGGGCAGGCCGTTGCCCTGCATGCAGAAAGCGATCGCTGTGTGATCCTGAATTGCCGCTTGCTCGGTAACCAGGATACCCTGTATGTTGGTATCGATAGCAGTCGCCAGTATTATAAAGATTGCTATATAGAAGGCACTACCGATTTTATTTTTGGTCCGGCTACCGTCGTTTTCCAGAATTGCACGATCAAAAGCCTGTCAAATTCTTATATAACAGCAGCGTCAACTACGCCAAGGCAATCATACGGATTGGTATTCTTCAACTGTAAATTGGTGGCTGATACCGGTGCAAAAAAGGTCTTGCTGGGACGCCCCTGGCGGCCACATGCAAGAACGGTATTTATCAATACAGAAATGGGTGAACATATAACTGCCACCGGTTGGGATAACTGGCGGAATCCCGAAAATGAAAAAACGGCTTACTATGCCGAGTTCAACAGCAGGGGACCCGGCGCCAATCCAAAAGGCCGCGCCGCCTGGTCGCATCAGCTCACCAAAAAACAGGCAAAAGAATATACCCTGAAGAATATTTTTGGTGACTGGCAGCCTTTGTGACGAGTTAGTAAGTTGATAAAGTTGCCAGTTGCAACCAACTCACCATTGACCATTCACCATTGACTACAAGAAACCGACTATAATGAAAAAACTGTTTGCACTAAGTTTCACACTCTTTAGTTTATATGCCACCGCACAACAGCCATATATTTCCAAAGTGTGGGTGTCAGATAACAAAAATGGAACGTTTAAGAATCCGGTTATTTATGCTGATTATTCCGACCCCGATGCCTGTCGCGTGGGCGACGATTATTATATGATAGCCTCCAGCTTCGATGCCATTCCGGGACTGCCCATTCTGCATTCTAAAGACCTCGTAAACTGGACGCTCATCGGCCATGCGTTGAAACGCCAGCCTCCCTACGATCATTTTTCACAACCCCGTCATGGTGGTGGCGTGTGGGCGCCTTCCATCCGCTATCATAATAACGAGTTCTACATTTATTATCCCGATCCTGATTTCGGCATTTATGTTGTAAAAGCAAAAAACATCAACGGCCCCTGGTCTGACCCCATTTTAGTCGAAGGCGGAAAAGGATTGATCGATCCCTGTCCGTTGTGGGACGATGATGGTAAAGTATATCTCGTGCATGCCTATGCAGGCAGCAGAGCCGGTATAAAAAGTATAATTGTAGTAAAAACACTCGATGCCACAGGCACCAGAGTGACCGATGGTGGCGTACTGGTATTTGATGGGCACGATCAGGATCCTACACTGGAAGGTCCAAAATTCTATAAACGCAATGGGTTTTATTACATTTTTGCACCGGCTGGCGGCGTAGCTACCGGCTGGCAACTGGTGTTGCGCTCAAAAAATATTTATGGTCCTTACGAAAGAAAAGTGGTGATGGACCAGGGCAGCACAAAGATCAACGGTCCACACCAGGGCGCATGGGTCGATACAAAGACCGGTGAACACTGGTTCCTGCATTTCCAGGATGTAGGCGCTTATGGCCGTATCGTTCACCTGCAACCGATGAAGTGGGTGAATAACTGGCCGGTGATCGGCATTGATAAAGATGGAGATGGTAAAGGGGAGCCGGTGATTGAATATAAAAAGCCGAATGTTGGTAAGAGCTATCCACTACAAACGCCGCAGGAATCGGATGAGTTCAACGGCCGCACCCTGGCATTACAATGGCAATGGCAGGCCAATCCAAAACCATATTGGGCTTTTCCCGGTAATGGATATCTGCGGTTGTTCAGCGGTATGGTAGCTGATACCGCAAAGAACCTGTGGTTTGTGCCCAACGTGTTAATGCAGAAATTTCCGGCAGAAGAATTTACGACTACTGTAAAGCTGGATTTTAAACCCCGGCTGGCAGGCGAGAGAACCGGGTTGATCATAATGGGCTCCGACTATGCATACGTGGGTCTTACTAAAAAAGAAGACGGTATTTATCTATCTTATGTGGTTTGCGATAAAGCGGAAGGCGGCAAGCCAGAGCAGGAAAAACTAATTGGTAAAATAAGCGGGGGAACTACCTACCTGCGCGTACAGGTTGGTAAAGGAGCCAAATGTAATTTCATGTACAGCGAAGATGGAAAAAAATTCACTTCTGCTGGTGATACCTTTACGGCAGTGCCCGGCAGATGGATCGGCGCAAAAATCGGATTGTTCTGTACCCGCACTGCAGTTACTAATGATGCAGGCTTTGCCGATATAGATTGGTTCAGGGTTGAATAGAACTGACCGTAATTATAAGATATAGTGCCATGCTGTGCTGTCGTTTTTGGCGGTAGCCGCATGGCGCTTTCATTTTATCTAAAAAATGACTACATTTATCACCGATTGATTGCTTATTGAAAATTATGACCATTAGCCTGCCACATATTCAGCAAGGTATATATGCCGGAAATGAACAATGTCTGGCGGAGCTATACCGGTTATTCAGTAAACGCCTGCATCATTTTGCCCGCGTTATCACCCGCTCGCCGGAAATAGCTGAAGAAATAGTAGAAGATGTGTTCGTGAAATTGTGGAGCAACCGCCATCGCATAAACGAAGTTGAAAATCTCACCGTTTATTTATATGTAGCGGTCAAGAACAGATCCCTGAATGCCATCTCGCAGAAAGCTACTGAGCTCATCAGGGCGCCTTTCGATGATCTTGACATAGAAGCCGCGCAAGTTGTTTCCGATCCCTATAATCTACTGGTCACTGCCGAAATGATGAAACGGATGCAGCAGGCGGTAGACAATTTACCGCCCCGTTGTAAAATGATCTTCAAGCTGGTGCGGGAAGATGGTCTTAAACACCGCGAAGTAGCCGAGATCCTCAATATTTCCCACAATACCGTCGATGTGCAAATGGCCATCGCCATTAAAAAGATCTGTGCCGAGCTCCAGGTAAACCGCGTTGCAAAAGGTTTTGGAATATCGAAGAAAGAGTTTTAAAGAACCGCGGCAGTTTCGGGCATTTTATTATCAATTATCACATTATCAAATTAGCTAATTGCTTTATCCATTTCACTTTCAGGGTTGAAAAATATTTTTCAAAAGCCTTAATGGTGTTTTTAAAAATGCCTGTCCATATATGCATAAACGCATCTGGCGAAAATGGAAACACCCGAAAGAATATGGTTTTTGCTGTCTCGCAGTTTGAGCGGAGATATAACTGATCAGGATAAGGACGAACTGAATAGCTTATTACAAGAACATCCCGAACTGATGCAGCAATATGAAATGTTGCACCAGTTATGGTCAGTGAATATGGCTGCCCCGGAAGAGCCGGGAGATGGAGATAAGATCAACCGCATCCTGCAATTATCGGCAGCAGAAACGGATCTGTCACAACGGGACGCTCCTGCCGTACGTATCAAAAGAAGATATAAACTTTACTGGGCCGCCGCCATAGTTACTGCACTATCGGTAGGTGCCTGGCTATTTACAACCTGGAACAGGAAACAGCATGCCCTTGCCGCTAACGAAGTGATAGCGCCCAAAGGCAGTAAAACCCGCACCATTCTACCGGATGGGTCAACGGTTTGGCTGAATGCAGGCTCGCGGATAATATATGCTAATTTCAGTGGCCCCGTGCGTGAAATAACCCTTGAAGGCGAAGCTTATTTTGACGTGGTAAAGGTTACTTCTTCATCAACCCATCAAAAAAAGCCCTTCATCGTGCATGCCGGTAATATCGATATTAAAGTGCTGGGTACAGCCTTTAATGTGAAGTCGTATCCCGAAGAAAAAACAATAGAAACAACCCTCATTCGCGGGCTGGTGCAGATCACCCGGAAAGGCGATACCAAAAGCAAACCTGTTTACCTGCATCCGAATGAAAAAATTGTGTTGCCAGCCAACAGCTTTCTGGCAGAAGCCAAGGCGCCCGCCAACACCATTACACCGCCTGCAGAACAGCAGATCATTCGCATAGACAGCACTGCTGCCGAGCATGAGCACATGGAAACAGCCTGGGTTTATAACCGGCTCGAGTTCCGGGGCGACAATTTTGAACAGCTGGCGCTGAAGCTGGAAAGATGGTATAATATCAGGGTCTACTTCGAGGATGATGCAGCCAGGCAGCTGGTATTTAATGGTTCGTTGCAAAACGAAACAGTTGAACAGGCTTTCATGGCCCTGAAAGCAGCTGTGCCGTTCAACGTATCAATTAATAATAATGAGGTTTTTATAAAATCGATAAAATAAAATATGCATCCTACGTAACCAAAGAAAACGGAGAATGTTGGCAGCATTCTCCGCGCATTACAGGTTAAATTTTCGGTGTTGTATTCTCCGCAATCCCGCTGGCAGGCGGGAAGGGGAAGTGATTTCTTAACCCATAATAATACTAATGTATGAAAAGTTTTAGAACGGGCGGAAAAAACCCGTTGCTTTCCAATGCGCTGCTTGTTATGAAAATAACTACTTTTTTTCTGCTTGTTGGTGTGCTGCAGGTGTCGGCAAGAGGTTTCGGCCAGGATAAGCTGAACCTCAGGTATAAAAATGCCGAGATCGCGGGTATTTTGATCAATATAGAAAAGCAGACACACTACCGTTTCCTGTATAATAACCAGTTACCGGCCATCCGGCAAAAGGTGACCATCAACCTCGAAAATGTTGATATTAAACAGGCGCTCGACAATTTGTTCTCCCAAACCATACTTACTTACCGCTTCATGGCCAATGGCCTCATTGTGATCAATGAAGGCAACAACCGCCCTGACGAAAAAAAGGTCACGGGTAAGATCACTGACCCAAACGGAGCTCCGCTCTCCGGCGTAACAGTAACCATAAAAGGCACAACAAGAGCCACTACCACCAATGAGCAGGGGGTGTTTACCATATCGGCCGATGACAATGATGTGCTTGTATTTTCCTACGTGGGATACGAATCACAGGAGATAAAAGTGGGCGACAAAACGAATATCAATCTGTCATTGATTTCTGCCGCTTCGAGCCTCGAGAATATTGTAGTGATCGGTTATGGTACTGTAAAGAAAAGAGATCTTACCGGTGCTGTTGTATCGCTCAAGGGTGATGAAGTGAAGAAAGTGCCGGCCGGTAACGTAATGGAAAGCGTACAGGGAAAAGTGGCCGGGGTTGACATTACCCGCACCAGCGGTGGTGCCGGTTCTAACGTGAATATTACCGTTAGAGGCAACAGGTCGGTATTGGCGCAGAACACACCATTATTCATCGTTGATGGCATACAGTATGCGAACTTTCAGGATATTAACCCGAACGATATCCAGTCGATGGAAGTATTGAAAGATGCTTCTTCTACAGCTATCTATGGTTCACGCGGCGCAAATGGCGTTGTTATCATAACCACGAAAAGAGGCGCTTCCGGAAAAGTACGGGTAGGGGCTAATGCCTATTATGGAGTGAGTGAAGTGGCCGGCTATCCCGAGCCGATGAACGGCCCACAATATGCAGAATTAAAACGGCAGGCGAGCCGCACCGCCGGTGCCTGGAACTCGCCGGCAGATGACGCCAATGTGTTCAAGGCCGATCTTGCTGCTGCAACAAGTGGCCAGTCTACTTATTGGCCTGGCCTTCTGTTACAGGATGGCTCACAGCAGGACTATGGCGTTAATGTGGCCGCAGGCAGTGAAAAAACAAAAGTGTTCTTCTCTTTCGATTATTTCAAGGAAAAAGGTATTCTCAATAATGATTTTTCCGGTCGGTACACGTTACGCCTGAACATCGATCAAACCATTATAGGCACCTTTAAGGTTGGATTGCAAAGCCAGTTAACGTATTATGATGAGAACAGGCGTACCGACAATATCCTGAATGTAGCCAATAAAGTGATACCTTATTTTACACCTTATAATCCGGACGGTTCAATTATAAGAATTCCCGGCAATGCCAACCAGGTTAACCCCTTGTTGGAAGAATTGCCGGGGGCTTATATCAATGAGACAAATACCACCCGCATTTTATCTTCTGCCTATGCAGAATGGAAACCTTTCCCTAACCTTACGCTCCGGTCAAACCTGGGTATTACCAACAGCAGCAGTCGAAATGGCCTGTTCCTGGGAGAAAATACCATTACCCGTTTTACGTCAACCGGTTCACTGGCAAAAGTTACCAACGCTACCCAGGCCGATCTTATCTGGGAAAATATCATTACCTGGAATAAAAAGTTCGGTGAGCATAGTCTGGATGTGACTGCCGTAACCAGCTATCTTTCCAATAAGACCGATAGCGCCTACTCGCAAGGTACAGGGCAGATCATTCCCGGCCAATCGTGGCATGCGCTGCTGAGCAACCCCAGCAACATCAGTATCTGGAGTAATTATATAGGCAGCAACCTGTTATCGGGTGCGCTGCGGTTAAACTATAATTACAAAGGAAAATACCTGTTGACGCTGACGGGTCGCGCCGATGGTTCTTCTGTACTGTTAAAAGAGAACCGCTGGTCGTTCTTCCCGTCTGCAGCAGTAGCCTGGCGAATAATTGATGAAAATTTTATGGCTGGCCAGAACCTCTTCAGCGACCTGAAACTCCGCGCCAGCTATGGTGTTGCCGGTAACGCGGCCGTTAAACCGTATTCAACGAACAGCGGATTGATACTCATTCCTTTTTCGTGGAACGATGTAAGTATGATCGCCTATGGTTATGATCCCCAGAACGGTAACCGCAGCCTGAACTGGGAGCTTACCGGTACGCAGAATATCGGGCTAGACTTCGGTTTATTCAAGAACCGCTTAAGCGCCAGTGTGGATTATTATGATTCAAGGACCCGCGACCTGTTGTTGCTGCGTCCATTACCAGGTTCATCAGGCCATACCAAAGTGGTGGAAAATGTAGGTAAAACACGGAACAATGGGATAGAGATCCAGTTACGTACAGTGAACGTGCAAAACCAGCAATTCAGCTGGACAAGCGCCATCACGTACACGCGCAATAAGGAACGCATTACCGAACTCGCAAACGGGAAGAATGATATTGCCAGTGGATTGTTCATCGGTCATCCGGTGAGATCGTTCTATGATTTCAAAAAAGAAGGCATTTGGCAAACGGCAGATACCGCTTTGGCGAGAAGTTTTGGCTATAAGGCCGGCGACATTCGCGTAGCCGACCTGAGTGGCGATAAAGGGCAGCCCGATGGCAAGCTGGATGCTACTTACGACAGAACAGTGGTAGGGTCAGCGGTTCCTGATTATACCCTTGGTTTCAGCAATGACATCAGCTACAAAAATTTTGATTTGAATATTTATGTATTTGCCCGGGTTGGACAAACCTTTGTATCTGACTATGCAAACAAATTTGAGCCCAACGCCATTGAGAACGGCGCCAATGTTGATTACTGGACACCGGAAAACCCTACCAATGATTATCCCCGGCCGAATATCAATATCTCAAGAGCTTCGATGCCATTTGCAACCACGCTTGGTTATAAAGATGGTTCATTCGTGAAGATCAGGAACATCACCCTCGGTTATACACTTCCAAAAACTCTTACGCAAAGGTTTCATGTGAACAGCCTGCGCTGGTATGTAAGCGCCAAGAACTATTTCACCTTTGCAAAGGAGAAAGATTATGATCCGGAAGGCGAGGGGTCTTTTGACCGCCCGCTCACCAAACTGATCGTCACCGGAATAAATCTTGAGTTCTAAATCTTATTCATATTGAAATCTTCCTGGAATATGAAAAGAGCCGATTTCATCAGTGATGAAAACTTTATGGCGAATTCCATATGGCCAAAGGACAATAAAAATGAACATATGAAACGTAACATAAATACAGTATTGCTTTTAGTGCTGGCCGGTGCTGTGGTATTTACATCATGCGATAAAAAACTGACCGAGTACAACCCCAGCGGGCTAACGCCTGAAGCTACCTATACCAGTGCAAAGGGTTTTGATGCGCTGGTGAATGCAGCCTATACCTATACCCGCTTTTGGTACGGAAAAGAAGAAGGCTATAGCTTGTCAGAAATGGGTACCGATATCTGGACGAACGGCACCGGTGATGTGTTCCCGCAATTATCGCGCTACGATAACCTGCAGGGCAGCAACACCTCTGCGCTCAACCTGGAATGGGATAATTTTTATGCAGCCATTTATTTATGTAACGACGGCATTGCCAAAGTGGGTGATGTCACCGATTACACTGCTGCTCAGAAAACAACCCGTGAAGCAGAGCTTCGTTTTTTGCGGGCCTTTTATTACTGGCATATCGTTGAAACCTGGGGCGGCGTACATTTTACCACGGTGGCAACGCCGGCAGGGGTGATCGAATCAACCGCCAACAAAACCCCCGTTGATCAGTTTTATACCCAAATTTTTGCCGATCTGGATTTTGCTGTAAAGAATTTACCAAAAACGTCGGGCGATTATGGCCGGGCTACCATTCCGGTGGCCAAAGCTTTCCTGGCACGTATGTACTTAACCCGCGGTATGAACGAACAGGCCCTTGCCATGGCCAATGATGTGATAAATAATTACGGCTATCAGCTGGTGCCCAGGTATGCCGACTTGTGGAATATGGGCAACCTGAAAAATAAGGAAGTGATCTGGGCAGTTGATTATTCTACCAATCTTTCAAATAATGACCTTGCCACCTCAGCTTTTCCTACCGGTCATAGCCGGGGCAGCAACAGCGGTCACATGTTATTCCTGCAGGTTTATGACCAGGTGAACTCAGCTATCCTTCAACGTGATATACCCAATGGCCGTCCGTTTAACCGGTATATGCCAACGCGGACATTGTTGAACCTGTTTAACGAGAACGACGATAGCCGTTACGAGGCTTCTTTTCAAACCGTTTGGTATTGCAATAAGGCAGCACGGGCTGCCGGTAATACGTTCAATTCGAAAGATACCAATGATTTCAAGGTGGGCGATACGGTATGTTTTACATCAAAGAATACGCTGACCGCAGCTTCAATGAATGCAAAGCGGTACACCACGTATGACATGTCGCGCGTATATAACGCTACTACCGGTATTCCCAGTCAGCGGAGGTTTTATGTATCGTTGAAGAAGTTTAAAGATTCAACGCGCGCCGGGTTCAATGAAGCGCAGAGTGTGCGCGATGTATTTGTGATCAGGCTGGCCGAAATGCACCTGATCGCAGCAGAAGCACAGTTCAAGTTGAATAAACCGGATCTTGCCGCCAATTACCTGAACACGATCCGCCGGCGTGCTGCTATGCCCGGTCGTGAAAATGCTATGGAGATCACTGCTGCCGACGTGAGCCTGGACTTTATACTCGATGAGCGGGCGCGGGAACTGGCCGGAGAGCAATTGCGCTGGTTCGATCTGAAACGCACCAATAAACTGATCGACCGGGTTACGAGGCTGAATCCCGATGCGGCGCAGTATATAAAATCATTTCACACCGTACGGCCTATTCCGCAATCGCAGTTGGATGCGGTTACGAATAAAGGTGAGTTTATGCAGAATGAGGGGTATCAGTAGGTAGTTGACTAGTTGATAAGTTGACTAGTTAACGAGTTAAGGGGCCAACCGATTTTTCGCTCTGATGTGTTCATAGCAATGCAGTGGGTTTTCAGGGTGGGCAGTTTTAGGAGTTTCTGCCCACCCATTTTTACCCCGGCCGCCTTTTATAGTTGACAAAGTTGAAAAGTTGGCAATGCTGATAGAGTTGACACGTTGACAGAGTTGACAGGTTGATAAAGTTGACAGGTTGATAAAGTTGACAAGTTGATAAGGTTACTAGTTAACTGGTAAACAGGTTAACAGGTTAACTGGTTAACTGGTGAACAGGTTAACTGCTTAACAGCGATTAAATGTTAAAAACACACTAAAATAAATCTATAATCCCTACCCTTAGTATTAATTATTCCCCCTTTAGGGGGTTAGGGAGTATGATTCCCCTTTAGGGGGCTCGGGGGTACAATTCCCCCTTTAGGGGGTTAGGGGGTATCTTCTTGCTGGCAGTCGCGTAAAGGGGTATGGTTCTGGGTAATTTACGTTGATTGCCAGCATTTTATTTCCAACCAGGTATGTTATCGTTGCCGGTAACGTTTGCGTAAATAAAATTCCTTATTCGTTTCTGCGGGTTTAAATATCTGTGTACACTTGCCCTTGAAAAACAGGTATTAACGTTACAGGTTGCATGTTTCAGCGCCTGTCCCGTTGAATGAGGGGACAGCCTGCAACTTGTAGCCTGTAACTTACATCTTTGGGACGATTGCCTTGCAACGCGCTGATAACATGATTTTACCTTTTCCAAAACTACTGCAGGTACACGCAAAAAACGTTAAATCATCCTATTGGTTCTGCGGGGCAATACCTAAGCATATTAATTTATTGAAGTAAACAATTTGTAATGAACAATTGGTTTAAAGCAGCAGCAGTAATTGGATTAATGACCTGTTCTTCGGGTGTATTTGCTCAGGGCAAATTGCCGGTTATTCAACAGACAAGTTTCAAAAAGGATTCAACGTACATTACCAAATTCGGAGCAGTAGCCGATGGCCAAACCCTGAATACAAAGGCCATTAACGACGCTATTGACGCCTGTAACAAAAAAGGCGGTGGCGTAGTAGTTATTCCCGCCGGATTATGGCTTACAGGTCCGGTAGTATTAAAAAGTAATGTGAACCTGCACCTGAAAAAAGGCGCCCTGTTACAATTCACCAAGGATAAAGACCAATACCCGCTGGTAGAAGGCAACTGGGAAGGGTTACCACAAATGCGTAACCAGTCGCCCATTTCGGCTACCAATGCAACCAATATCGGCATTACCGGCCATGGCGTCATCGACGGCGGTGGCGAAGCCTGGCGCCAGGTGCGAAAAGAAAAGCTCACCGAGAGCCAGTGGAAAAAATGGATAGCGCAGGGCGGCGTAGTAAGCGATGATGGCAGATCATGGTATCCCTCCGAGCAATGGTTGAAGCCAACTAAAATGAAGAACCCCGGTGAGATCACAAAAGATAAAACGCCGGAATTCTATAAAAGTATTAAAGATTTTCTGCGTCCCAACCTCGTGGTTATTACCAAATGTAAAAAGATCCTGCTCGAAGGCGTAACCTTCCAGAACTCAGCAGCCTGGTGTTTACATCCGCTCATGAGCGAGGATCTGACCGTACGCAACGTAACCGTATTGAATCCCTGGTTTGCGCAGAACGGAGATGGCATCGATGTAGAGAGCTGCAAGAATGTTCTGATTGAAAACTCGGTATTTGATGTAGGGGACGATGGTCTGTGTATGAAAAGCGGCCGCGATCATTGGGGAAGAGAAAGAGGCATGCCAACTGAAAATGTAATTATCCGCGATTGTAAAGTATACCACGCCCATGGCGGATTTGTGATCGGCAGTGAAATGAGTGGCGGCGCCCGCAATATGTGGATCAGCAATTGTACATTCATTGGAACCGATATCGGCCTTCGCTTCAAAACTACCCGTGGCCGTGGCGGAGTTGTAGAGAATATTTACATCAGCGATATTCAAATGATCAATATCCCCGGCGAGGCCATTCTGTTCGATATGTATTATATGTCGGTTGATCCCGTTGCGCTGGCTGGCGAAAAACGCGAACTGCCTAAAGTAGAAACCCTGCCGGTGACCGAAGCCACCCCCCAGTTCCAGAATTTCGTGATCAAGAATGTGGTTTGTAACGGAGCTGCCAAAGGCATCTTCATTCGCGGCGTACCCGAAATGCATGTAAAAAATGTGCACCTCGAGAACATGGTACTGGATGCTGCAAAAGGCATCGATATCCAGGAAGCCTCAGGCATTACCTTGAAGAACATTAAAATTCTGAGCGCCGATACCAAACCCGTTGTAGACATCATCAACAGCGATAACCTCACCTTTGATAAGCTCACTTATAATAAAGATGCTGAATTATTGTTCAGGGTGGCTGGCGACAGAACCAAAAAGATCAACATCCTGAATACGGATGCATCAAAGGCCAAAGAAAAGATCCAGTATGAGTTTGGAGCATCTGAACAAAATGTAACAATTAAGTAAGTAAGGAACTTTAATAAATAAATTGGCTGTTGCAGGTTACAAGTTCCAGGGTAGAGGGCCCTTAGAACCTGCAACCCCCTGAAACCTGGAACCTGTAACTTGTAACCTTTATCTAAAAAAACAACTCATGAAGTTTACACGCGCTTTGATTGCCATAAGCACTGTATTTACAATAACTACGCACGCCCAGCAGGGAACTGCCGTGTCGGGCGTGGCCACGTCAGATAAAATGAACTGGTCGCAGGGAATGGCGGCCTCCGTAATGAGCTGGTGGAACGATGCTGAAGCCCAAAAGCCCGGCAGATGGAGCTATGATATGGGCGTAGTATTAAAAGGCATGGAAGCTTTATGGAAAGCTACCGGCGATGCCTCCTACTTCAAATACATCCAGAAAAGCATGGACGCCTGGGTAGATGAAGAAGGCAACATCCGCAATTATGAAGCCGATGAATACAATATCGACCACGTAAATAATGGTAAACTGTTATTGCTGTTATACCGGGTAACCGAAAAACCCAAGTATAAAAAAGCGGCCGAACATTTACGCGCCCAATTGCAAACGCATCCCCGCACCAAACAGGGCGGTTTCTGGCACAAGAAAATATATCCCTGGCAGGTATGGCTCGATGGGCTGTATATGGGGCAGCCCTTTTATGCCGAATACGCTATGCTGTTTGGAGAAGATACCGTCTTCAATGATATCACCCGCCAGTTTGCCAACATCGAGCGCAATACCCGCGACCCGAAAACCGGCTTGCTGTACCATGGCTGGGACGAATCAAAAGAACAGCAATGGGCCAATAAACAAACCGGAACATCACCGCATTTCTGGGGCCGCGCTTTAGGCTGGTACGGAATGGCTATGGTGGATGTGCTGGATTATTTCCCCGCCAATCACCCCGGCCGCGATACCATCATCGGTATTTTGAACCGGTTCACCAAAGCCGTTACCAAAGTACAGGACGCTAAAACCGGTTTATGGTACGATATAGTTGACCTGCCAACCCGGCCTAAGAACTACCTGGAAGCATCGGCTTCTGCCATGCTGGTATATACCATGGCCAAAGGTGTTCGCAAAGGTTACCTGCCTGCCAGCTACTGGGCCAATGCCCAAAAAGGCTACGCCGGCATTCTGAAAACATTTGTTGACAGGAATGCAGAAGGGCAGGTGCAGTTGAAAGGAACGGTAAAAGTTTCCGGCCTGGGTGGTAACCCTTATCGCGATGGCAGCTTTGAATACTATATGCGTGAGCCGGTGATCGTGAACGACTGGAAAGGTATAGGTGCTTACCTGCTGGCCGGCGCCGAAATGGAGAACCTGCCTGCCGATATGCCCGGTAAAGGCAAAACGGTAACGCTCGATTACTACTTCAATCACGAGGATAAAAAGAACCTGCATGGTTTTCAGTATCCAACCCATTATACCTGGAATGAAATGAGCTATAACGGGTTCAGCTACCTGGGAGATGTTTTCAGCAGCTACGGCGCCAAACTCAATACCCTGGAAGCAGCGCCAACAGCAGCCAACCTCGCCAAGTCTGATGTATATATCATTGTTGACCCGGATGGACTGAAAGATAACAAGAACCCCAACTATGTAGAAGACGCGCACGTCAAGACCATCAGCGACTGGGTGAAAAAAGGCGGCGTACTGGTATTGATGGCGAACGATAGTGTGAACTGCGACCTGGCTCATTTTAATAAGCTGGCCAATACCTTTGGTATTAACTTCAGTAACCGCGGCCGCAACTTTGTAAAAGGCGATCAATATGAGACCGGCGCTGTACCCATAGCACCCGGTAACGAGATTTTCAAACAAACCAAAAAGACCTACCTGAAGGAGATCAGCATCATTGAAACCAAGGCGCCAGCCCGCCCTGTAGTGAAAGCCGAAAACGATGTGGTGATGGCAGTGGCCAAATATGGCAAAGGAACCGTATTCGCTGTAGGCGATCCCTGGTTATATAACGAGTACACCGACGGCCGTAAAATACCCGCGGAGTACCAAAATGCCAAAGCAGCTTATGAATTAGCCAAATGGCTGCTTTTACAGGTACCGAAGAAGTAATATTTTACCCGCTGGTTGTCAACATACTGAATAAGTACCAAACAGCGGGTTCAAGGTAAGTGCAGGACAGCACACCTGAAATTAATACGCATCTTGTGGCTGCATCCGGCAGTTGACCGGCGATTTTTTGACGTATAGCAAAAATTGATTACCTAAATAAAGATTTATAAAAATTAAACGCGTAGTGTATGATCCTTTCGAGGTATAACCTGAAAAATATCAGTGCGCAGGATATAGAAACGCCTGCAGAATCTGTTTTTGATCTTCCTGAAAAAGTGTTGCAATTTGGTACAGGCGTACTGTTGCGTGGTTTACCCGATTATTTTATCGACAAAGCCAATCGCCAGGGCGTATTTAATGGCCGGGTGGTTGTGGTTAAATCAACCGACAGCGATTCTTCCGCATTCGATAAACAGGATGGATTATATACTTTATGCGTTCGCGGTCTGGAAGGCGGTAAAAAAGTAGAAGAGAACATCGTTAACTCCTCTATCAGCCGCGTATTGAGCGCAAAGGACGAATGGAGCGAAATTCTGCAATGTGCTCATAATCCCAATATGCAGATCATCATTTCCAATACGACAGAAGTAGGTATTCAGCTGGTACAGGACGATATCAACCGCATGCCGCCGGTTTCTTTCCCCGGCAAACTGCTGGCTTTCCTGTTAGAGCGGTATAAAGCATTCGACGGCAGCCGCCAGAGCGGTATGGTCATCGTACCTACCGAGCTGATCCCCGACAATGGTAAAAAACTGGAATCGATCGTATTGGAACTGGCCCATTTGAACGGCCTCGACGATAATTTCATTCAATGGCTCGAGAACTGCAATTATTTCTGCAGTTCCCTGGTCGACCGTATTGTTCCCGGTAAACCTGATGCAGCCACCCGCGAACAGCTCGAAAAACAGTTCGGTTACAAAGACGAGCTGCTGACTATGTCAGAAGTATACCGCCTTTGGGCTATTGAGGGCGGCGAACACATAAGATCAGTGCTTACTTTCGCCTCGGTTGACGAAGGCGTGGTAATAGCACCTGACATCAACCTCTTCAGAGAACTGAAATTACGTATGCTGAATGGTACGCATACTTTATCGTGCGGACTGGCGTACCTGGGTGGCTTTGGCACCGTAAAGCAGGCGATGGATGATGCAGGCATGCAAACATTTATCTCTCAACTGATGTTAAATGAAATAGCAACCGGCATTCCTTACAATGTAGAACCTGGCGTTTCTCAAACGTTTGGCAATAAAGTACTGGACCGCTTCGCCAATCCGAATATCGAGCACCACTGGATCAACATTACCATGCAATACACGTCAAAAATGAAAATGCGTAATGTGCCCGTGATCCTGACGTATGCAGAACGGATAAAGACAGTACCCGAGAATATTGCTCTGGGATTTGCTGCTTATCTGTTATTTTTGAAGCCCGTAAATAAAAAACAGGATAAATATTACGGCGAATGGCAGGGAAAAGAGTACCTGATCCAGGACGACTTTGCCGCTTATTTCTTTGAAAAATGGAGCAAGCTGAAACCGGCCCAACTGGCCGATGAAGTATTGGCCGATACTTCCCTGTGGGGAGCCGACCTGAGCGCCATACCTGGCTTTGCCCAGGCAGTAAAAGATAATATGGCTTCATTGCTGGAAGCTGGCGTTGCTAAAACAATTCAAACACATCAGACCAAAAAAGTATTGGCGTAATGAAGAAAAAGGTCTTAAAAGTTCATGAAGATGATAATGTGGTGGTAGCACTCACCAACTTATCAAAAGGTGAAACAGTATCCCTGAATGGCCAGGAATATACCCTGCAGGAAGATATAACTGCAAAACACAAATTTGTAGCAACTGATCTCAATGCAGGCGACTCCATCATCATGTATGGAGTATTGGTTGGAAAAGCCCAGTCACCCATCAGGAAAGGCGGTCTTATTTCTACCGCCAACGTTAAACACGCAGCCAACGATTTCGAGATCAGCCCACAACGTAATATTCAATGGAAGAAGCCCGATGTTTCGAAGTTCGTCGGCCGCACGTTTATGGGCTATCATCGCCCCAACGGTGAGGTAGGTACTGCAAACTACTGGCTCGTTATTCCAATGGTGTTCTGCGAAAACCGTAACCTCGATGTGTTACAGGAATCGCTGGTGCGCGATCTGGGTTATGGCCGTAATAAAAAATACAAATACCAGGCACAACAGCTCATAGAGTTATATAAGACGGGTAAAAGCGTTGAAGACATTCTGAACGCTGATCTCCGTGCTACCGCCAGCGAAGAGAACGCTCAGCGGTTGTTCCCCAACGTTGACGGAATCAAGTTCCTGAACCACGAAGGCGGTTGCGGCGGAACCCGCCAGGATGCACAGGCATTATGCGGTCTGCTCGCCGGGTACATTACGCACCCCAACTGTGCCGGCGCTACCGTACTGAGCCTGGGCTGCCAGAATGCACAGGTATCTATTCTGGAAGAAGAGATCAAAAAGCGCGATGCTAAATTCAGCAAGCCTTTATACATCCTGGAGCAACAGAAGATCGGACTGGAATCTGATCTGCTGGCGGCTGCTATTAAACATACTTTCGCCGGCTTGATCATTGCCAACCAAACCAAACGCGAACCGGCGCCGCTGAGCAGGCTGTGCATCGGGTTGGAGTGCGGCGGCAGTGATGGCTTCTCCGGTATTTCTGCCAACCCCGCCATCGGTTACACATCCGATTTGCTGGTAGGTTTGGGCGGTTCGGTTATTCTTTCCGAATTCCCTGAACTGTGCGGCGTAGAGCAGGAACTGAGCGACCGTTGCGTTCAGGTTGACGTTGCAAAACGGTTCTCGCACCTGATGAAAACCTATAATGCCGCAGCCGTTGCTGTAGGCAGTGGTTTTGATATGAACCCATCTCCGGGTAATATCAAGGACGGTCTCATTACCGATGCCATTAAATCGGCCGGTGCTGCTAAAAAAGGTGGTACCTCACCGGTAACTGATGTACTGGATTATCCTGAAAAGGTAACCAAACCCGGTTTGAACCTGCTGTGCACACCTGGTAATGATGTAGAATCAACTACCGCCGAAGTAGCCAGTGGTGCCAACGTGGTGCTGTTCACCACAGGCCTGGGTACACCAACCGGTAATCCTATTGCACCGGTTATTAAATTGTCGAGCAACACCGCTTTATATAATAAAATGCGCGATATCATCGATATCAACACCGGCACCATCATCGAAGGGGAAGAGACCATCGAGCAGGCTGGTGAGCGCATACTGGACTATGTGATCAAAGTAGCCAGCGGTGAACTGGAGGTCAGTGCCGTTCGGCATGGCCAGGATGATTTCATTCCCTGGAAACGCGGGGTATCGTTATAAATTCTAACAAGTGTGCCACACCTCGAGGTGCGGCCACTTTGAGTTTGAAATAATAATCTTTAATAACTAATAGGAGAGTGGAGAATATAGTGAGCCGATTTCACCATTGACCATTCACCATTGACCATTCACCATTGACCATTCACAATGAAAAAATTTGTTGACGAGCATTTTTTACTGCAAACACCCACTGCACAGAAGCTGTACCATGAGTTTGCCAAACAAATGCCCATTATAGATTATCATTGTCATTTACCGCCCGATCAGATTGCCAATGATACCCAATTTGAAAATCTGACCCAGATCTGGTTGTATGGCGACCATTACAAATGGCGCGCTATGCGTACCAACGGGGTGAATGAAGAGTATATCACCGGTAATAAAAGCGATTACGAGAAGTTTGAAAAATGGGCGGAAACCGTTCCATACACTTTACGCAATCCCTTATATCACTGGACGCACCTTGAACTGCAGCGTTATTTTGGAATAACTGATATACTGGACGGCAGAACAGCCAAAAAAGTGTACGAAGAAGCTACTGCCAAGCTGCAAACAAAAGAATACTCGGTTCGTGGCCTGCTGCGCAAGATGAATGTAAAAGTGGTGTGCACCACCGACGATCCCATCGATAACCTCGAGTATCATAAGAAGATCAAAGAAGACGGCTTCGAAATAAAAATATTGCCTGCATTCCGCCCCGATAAGGCGATGAATGTAGACGATGCCGCTGCCTTCAATGCCTATGTGGCAAAAGTGGAAGCAGCAGCCAATACGTCAATAGGCAGCTATAGCGATTTTCTGGCTGCGTTAAAAAAGCGGCACGATTTCTTTGCCACCATGAGTTGTTCGGTTAGTGACCATGGCCTCGAGCAGATCTATGCAGAAGACTATACCGAGACCGAGATCAAAAATGCCTTCGCCAAGATCAGAAGCGGCAAAGAACTGTCGCTCGAAGAGAACCTGAAATTCAAATCAGCCATGCTGGTGGAATTTGCCAAATGGGATTGGGAAAAGGGCTGGGTACAACAATATCACCTGGGCGCGCTGCGCAACAACAACAGCCGCATGCTGAAACGGCTCGGTCCCGATACCGGTTGGGATTCAATCGGTGATTTCTCACAGGGGCGCCAACTCGCTAAGTTCCTCAACAAACTCGATACAGAGAATCAACTGGCAAAAACCATTCTTTACAACCTGAACCCAGCCGATAATGAGCTGATGGCTACCATGATCGGTAACTTTAACGACGGCAGCGTAGCAGGAAAGATCCAGTTCGGTTCGGGCTGGTGGTTCCTCGATCAGAAAGACGGTATGACCAAACAGATCAATGCCCTGTCGAACATGGGATTGCTGAGCAGGTTTGTAGGAATGCTGACAGACTCAAGAAGTTTCCTGTCGTACCCCCGTCACGAATATTTCCGGCGCCTGCTGTGTAACATGTTTGGTGACGATATCGAAAATGGCGAATTGCCGGCTGATATCGACTGGGTAGGAAAAGTGATCCAGGACATTTGTTTTAACAACGCTAAAAACTACTTCAACTGGTAATGGGCAACGTTCTAAGCTTTGGAGAGCTCTTGCTCCGTTTATCACCCGATACAGAAGGGCAGTGGTTGGCAAATGCATCGTTGCCCGTGCACGTAGGCGGCGCCGAACTGAATGTAGCCCGGGCGCTGGCCCTGTGGAACATACCGGTGAAGTACTGCACAGGTTTACCTGATAATTATTTATCGCAACAACTGGTTAAACAGCTGCAGGAATGGAAGATCGATACGTCGGCCATCCAATACGGTGGTCACCGTATTGGCATCTATTACCTGCCGCAGGGCCTTGATGTAAAGAACGCCGGAGTTATTTACGACCGGGCTGATTCATCATTTGCCCGCCTGCAAAAAGGCACGATCAACTGGGATGCTTTACTGGAAGGCGTCAGCTGGTTCCATTTAAGTGCCATTTGTCCGGCCCTGAATGCCGATGCAGCCGATGTATGTGCCGAAGTGATGCAGGTATGCAACAAAAAAGGCATTACCGTTTCCATTGACCTGAACTACCGCGCCAAATTATGGCAGTACGGTGTACCGGTGCATCAAGTAATGATGCGGCTGGCGCCTTACTGTGATGTGATCATGGGGAATGTATGGGCAGCAGAAAAAATGTTACAGATACCCGTGCATCCTGATCTGGTTACCACCGATACCAAAGAAATGTACCTGGAGCAGGCGCTGGTAACCTCTAAAGCGATCATCAAGCAATACCCGCGTTGTAAAGCAGTAGCAAATACCTTCCGCTTCGACCATAAAGGAATTTTATATTATACCACTTTATATACCAATGAGCAGCTGCATGTTTCCCAGGTATATACAACCGAGACCGTAATAGATAAGGTAGGCAGTGGCGATTGTTATATGGCAGGGTTGATCTATGGTTTCTACAATAAGCAGGCGCCCCAGGAGATCCTTGAGTTTGCCACGGCAGCAGCTTTTCAGAAACTGTTCATCAAAGGCGACGCCACCAACAAAACGGTTGAAGAAATAAAAGCATCTATAAAGAAATAATGAAGAATCAACAGGATATCATAGCACAGATCAGGCAGCAGAAAATGCTGCCCCTGTACTTTCATAAGGATGTAGAAGTAAGCATTAATGTACTAAAAGCATTATACGAAGCCGGTATCAGGTCTGTAGAGTATACCAACCGGGGCGCAGAAGCCGTAGCTAATTTCAAGGCCATGCGTAAACTGGTGAACGAAAGCATGCCGGGCATGCTGTTAGGCATTGGCACGGTAAAAACAGTGGAAGATGCCGAACAGTTCATTAAAGCCGGTGCCGATTTTATCATCAGTCCGGTAGTATATCCGCCGGTTGCCAAAGTGGTGCAGGATGCCGGACTGTTATGGATCCCTGGTTGTTTAACGCCTACTGAGATATTTACGGCTGAGATGAATGGCGCTAAATTGGTGAAGATCTTTCCGGGCAGCGTTGTAGGTCCTTCTTATATTTCCGCAATCAAAGAATTGTTCCCTGGTTTATTGTTCATGCCCACGGGTGGTGTTGATACCACTGCAGAGAACATTAAAGAGTGGTTCGATGCGGGCGTGGTAGCCGTTGGAATGGGTAGTAAGCTGATCACTAAAAAGATCCTGCAGGAAAAGCAATATGATGAACTGACCACACTTACGAAAGTAGTACAGGAAATACTAATTAACATTCAATAAAATTGAAAAGACGTGCCACGTTCAGTTGATGGTGCACGTCTTTTCCCCTTAAAAAAGGACTGATATGCAAGCTATAGGAAAATACAGGTGGACCATTTGCGGACTTGTCTTCTTTGCCACC
This sequence comes from Longitalea luteola, assembly GCF_017356035.1. Lineage (GTDB taxonomy): Bacteria > Bacteroidota > Bacteroidia > Chitinophagales > Chitinophagaceae > Niastella > Niastella luteola. The sequence continues at coordinate 605,450 of NZ_JAFIQX010000003.1, forward strand.
ACTGTGAATTACCTCGACCGGGCGGTGATCAGCTTACTGAAAGGCACCCTAACCACAGAAATGCATTGGGATGATGCCGATTATGCCAATGTGGAAATTGCTTTTAAGGTGGCCTATGCCATCGGCTTATTGCTCGCAGGACGGGTTGTTGATAAACTGGGCACCAAGATCGGGTATGCACTGGCAACCGCTTTATGGAGCCTTTCTGCCGTTGCGCATGCATTTGCCACCAGTGTTCTTGGCTTTGGTGTAGCAAGAGCGGCATTGGGCGTGAGTGAAGCCGGTAACTTTCCTGCAGCTATTAAAACAGTGGCAGAATGGTTCCCGAAAAAAGAAAGAGCATTGGCTACCGGTATATTCAATTCCGGCGCGAATGTAGGTGCTATTCTGGCGCCGTTAACAGTACCCTTCATAGCAGAAAAAATGGGCTGGCAATGGGCATTTATCATTACCGGTGCATTGGGTTTTGTATGGCTGGTCCTGTGGTTCATGTATTATGAAGTACCCAAAAGACAAAAGAAATTATCACAGGCTGAATACGAATACATTCACAGCGACAAAGACGAAACACCGGTTCTTGAGCAGGTTAAACCAGGCGTGTCATGGTTCAAATTGCTCGGTTTTCGCCAAACCTGGGCTTTTGCCATCGGTAAATTGCTTACAGATCCCATCTGGTGGTTCTATCTCTTCTGGTTACCCGATTTTCTGACGAGCGAATACGGCGTTCAGGGCACTGATATGGCCCTGCCGGTGGCCCTGGTGTATACCATGTCTACGGTAGGAAGTATATTCGGTGGCTGGTTGCCCATGAAATTTATCAGTAATGGAATGTCTACCTACAGAGCCCGGAAAACATCCATGCTTATTTATGCGTTCTTCGTTATTCCTATAATTTTTGCACAGTTGGCTGGTAATTTAAATATGTGGCTGGCAGTAATTATCATTGGTATTGCAGCTTCTGCCCACCAGGCGTGGAGCGCTAACATCTTCACTACTGTAAGTGATATGTTCCCCAAAAGAACAACCGGTTCAGTAACCGGTATCGGCGGAATGTTCGGTGCTGTAGGCGGCATCCTGTTATCGGCCGCAGTACAGAAGAACCTGTTTGTGCATTACCGCAGTATCGGTAAAATTGAAATTGCCTATTACATCATGTTTGCAGTATGTGGTGGCGCTTACCTGCTGGCCTGGTTGATCATGCACTTCCTGGTGCCACGGGAAAAAAGAGTAGAAGTATAAAAGAACTTATATAGAATATTGAACGGGGAAGTAGCCGGTAAAACGGTTCCTTCCCCGTTTTATTTTAAATCCATTTAGCCTGGTGCCATGCTGCCAAAACGCATTAAAAGCGTAAGAATCATTTTTATTGTGCAAGCATAAAAAATGCGTAAAAAAGTCACATTAAGGGCAAATTGCGCCCCAGGGATTCGAATAATTCGAAAATTTTGGAATCTAATGGCGTTTATTGATCGTCGTATAGAAGAATTTTGTAAATTAGAAATAATCTAAATCGACTGTTATGGAAAGAGCCTACAAATGCTGTCAATCCTGCGGTATGCCTATGAAACGGGATGCTGGTGGCACTCATGCGGATGGCACCAGAAGCACGATGTATTGCAGTCACTGTTTTCAGGATGGGAAATTTACAGTGCGTAACATTACAGTTGATGATATGAAGGAACGGGTAAAAGGAAAATTAAAAGAGGTTGGCTTTCCTGGTTTCCTGACCGGCTTTTACACCCGTAACATACACAAACTGGAGCGCTGGAAATCACATCCCCTTGCTGTAGAATAAATATACCTTCAGCAGGGCGTTATTATGAACACAGATCTATTGCAATTCTCCACCCGAAAATTTTAAGGTGCTGTCCGTAGGCCGGATGGCAAATGACTTGTTTTTGCAGTATCGTAAAAAGGTATTGCCGGCTGACTGTTGCTCCTGGTCCACGAGGGTCGCGAGGCAGTTTGTTATCGGGTTGCTGGATTATTTTTTAAATTGTGGTAATATAGAAGACCAGGATATTGCTGTGGCCACTGCGACCAACCAGCCATCCTTAATTACTGCAATGAAAAAAATACCAGTCCTGTTAACCGGCTTCCTGTTATTGACCCTTGTATTGCATGCCCAGGAAGGTGAATCGAAATATTTTGTTGAGCTGGCTGCCGGCTCCTCTTTTCCCATAGGGAAATTTGGTGAAAGGTCATTCAGGAGTCCATTGGAAGATGATGAACCTGCGGGTTTGGCCAAACCGGGTCTGCAACTTCAGGCCGCAATAGGATATTATATTGCTGAAAATTTCGGTGTGTTGTTATCGCCGGGCTACAGCATTCATGCGCAGGATGGATCCGGTTATGAAGAGTACCTGAAACAAAATACCGGTGGAATGGGCGCACCACCTGCATCTCGTGTGGAGGTGGATGCTGAGCGTTGGAAGCTTCTGAAACTAATGGCAGGTGGTTTTCTGGTAACTCCGCTGACAATGGAGGAAGACCTGGTATTGCAAACGAAAATAACGGCCGGCGCCTGTAAAACAGCTGTTCCGGCGTTTAATTTCAATGCCTATAGTGATCAGGCCGGAAGCTCATATGCCGGCAGAACAGATGAAACCTCACTGAACTGGGCCTTTTGTTACCAGGTAAGCCTGGGACTGAAATACCGGTTGAATAAAAGACTGCATGTGCTGTTTGATGTTAATTCCTTCAATGCAACAACTTCCAAAGAATATACATTTACCTTCCCATTCTCGCCCAATCCGGTTCCTGCCAGAACAGAAAAAGTAAAATACAGGCTGGCGGAAGTGAATATCATGGCGGGCGTAGGGTTTGCTTTTTAGGAATGACTTTGCATTAATCCGCCAACTTACTAATCTCATTCTAATCCGGTGTTTATTTAGTGAATGTATCTTTGCGGCCACACAAGCCTGGGACCTTTTGCCCATATCTTTCTACTTGTCATACAATACCGGTACAACCCTCAAAATGGAATTCGACCACCATTGGGTATTGTCATAATGCCAGGCTGTTAATAAAATATGAAGCAATTTATCAATGTGCTGCGCAGCCGCCTCAAACGTATCTATGACCGGTTGCAAAATGAAAAGTTCAAAAACAATCTTTTACAGGCCATACCCTTTTGGATCGCTTCTGTTATCACAGGGCTTATTGCGGTTTTTTACGCCAAATTATTTTCCTGGGCTGAAATGGGTACAGAGTGGGTGCTGCATCATGATGTGCGCTGGCTGTTTATTGTAATGCCCTTTTGTTTTGTTATCGCCTGGTGGCTCGTGTATAAATTTGCCCCGAATGCGCGTGGAAGCGGTATTCCCCAGGTGATCGCTGCGGTAGAGCTGGCTACGCCCAGGGAGATCCATAAAGTGAAAAAGCTGTTGAGCGTGCGGATCGTCATTGTAAAAATAGTATCGAGCATCATCATGGTATTTGGCGGTGGGGTAGTGGGGCGCGAAGGTCCTACCATCCAGATCGCCGGCTCTGTATTCAGGACCATCAACCAGCTGTTGCCATCGTGGTGGCCCAAGATCTCGAAACGGAATATGATCAAGGCCGGCGCTGCGGCCGGACTGGCAGCCGCTTTTAATACACCGCTGGGGGGTGTGGTGTTTGCCATGGAGGAAGTGACCCGCACGCATATAAGTTATTTTAAAACGGCTTTGTTCACCGCCGTGATCATTGCCGGTTTAACGGCACAGGCATTACTCGGCCCATACTTATACCTGGGTTATCCCGATGTAAGCAATTTATCAGGTTATATTTTCTTTGGGGTCATTGCAGTGGGCATTGTTACCGGTTTATTGGGGAGTACCATGGCCCGCGTGATCTTAAGTATCATGAAATGGACAAGATCACTCGTATCTGTGCCTAAAAGGGTCCTGTACATCATTGGGTGTGCCCTGGCCATCGCCACCCTGGCCTGGTTTGTAGGTTCCCATGCCTTGGGATCAGGCAAGGAGATCATGACCCATGCTTTGTTTACCAATGATAAACACCTGCCCTGGTATATGCCATTGATCCGGATCGTTGGCCCCATATTATCATTCACTACCGGGGCTGCCGGCGGCGTGTTTGCGCCTGCATTAACGGCCGGCGCCAGCATAGGCGCCGTGATGGGCGAATGGTTCCACGTAACAGGTACCAATGTGAACCTGTTGATCCTGGCAGGTATGGTGGGTTTTCTCACAGGCGTAACCCGTACGCCATTTACGTCTGCTATACTGGTGCTTGAAATGACCGACCGGCACAATGTTATCTTTCACCTGTTGCTGGCCGGTATGATCGCCAGCATGGCGGCTTACCTGATCGACCGGCATTCATTCTACGATCATTTGAAAATGCTTTTTATCCACGATCTGCATCACGAAGATCTTACCCTTGAAGAAAATACCTCAGGTCCCCGGAAGGATTTGGAAACTGATAAAGAAGAGATTAATTAAGAGCCTTATGTAACTTATAGCAAACCCGTGCTGCGCTCAGGCGTTGCACGGGTTGTTTATTAAATTAAAACTCGTCAACAAATTAGTCATCAACTTTTCAACTTATCCGAGTCCCATCCTTTGAACTGGATCAGGTTATCAAAATCGAGCGAGAAACCTTTTTTAAATACAATGGCTGTTCGCAGGTTAAGCCAGCGGCGCAGCAATGGCAGGTGATGCCTGTTGCGTACTTTCTTTTTGAATGTATGTTGTAATTCAGCAACCAGCAGTTTTTTGTCGCGTTCGCCATTTTCCTGAACAGTCCTCAGGAGTTTCAGTGATAACACGCCTACAGCAGCGCCGGTCATAAACAGCAGGTTCCACTGCCCGCGGCCGAAAAGATCAATTACAAAATGACTTGTAAAGAAGTCGGCCAGTAAACCACCCGCCAGCGGAGCAGTAGCAGAGAAAACAGCGGTAACGATATTTTTCGAGACCAGGTACACAATGCCTTCTTCGGCAGGCGCCAGCTTCAAGCCGATATTTTGCAAGGCAAGTGTAATGCCGGCATTGGAGGCGCCCATCAGTATATGCATGATCACCAGCAGCGGAAATAATACTGCTGTGCTCATGATGCCTATTACCGACCAGGCCATGACGCAACCAATGTACACAGGAGCACAAATACGTATAATGGTCTTGTTGCTGAACCGGTCTGAACACCGGCCCCACAATTTTATTGACGTGATGCTGCTCAACTGGCTGACAATGTTCAGGCTGATGACATATACGAGGGGCAGGCCCAGCGTCTTCATCATGTACACAGAAAAGAAGGGGGTTACCAGGTTGAAGGCAAAGATCCAGCAGGAATTAAAGACCAGCAGCTTCCGGAAATTAGGTACTGTAAGCGGTTTGCTGAACAGCTTTATAATGTTGTCATGAATGGGTTTCGATTTTGGTTCAGGCGTACGGGCGAGGGCATATACTCCCCACAGGCCGGTAGCGCCGCTGATGATGAACATGCAGCAATAAGCCGTGATCTCATGCGCAGGATAGTGTTCCTTGATATAATCAATGGTCATGGCGATCAACAGGCTGAGCGTAACGTTCAGGATCTGCATGAGGCGGCTGCGATGTGAAAAATAACTGCCCAGTATTTGTTGCGGAATCAGATCGCGCATCCACGAGTTCCAGCTGCCGCCGGCAATGGAGGCGAACAGGCACTGAAACGTTAAAATACAGATCAGGGCAGAAACGCTGGCGCTGGCGGAGAATAACAAAGGCAGTGTTCCTATTACCAGCAAAGGAATACGGGCGCATAATGCGCCGATTACGGTAATAGCACGCCGGTTATTGAAACGCTGAACCAGCCACACAGATACCAGTTGAAATATATTGGTGAAAGTGGGAAGGGCTGCCAGTATACCTATCTGAACATTGGAAGCGCCCATGTATAATGCAATGGCTACGAGGAAAGTGCCTGCTGTAAGGGTACTCATGGTCTCTGTTGCCAGGCCATCCTTTAAAATTAAATGCAGCCCGGTCTTTACCTGGGCGTTGGTTAATTGATCAGATGGTTGAAGTTTTTTCACAGCATCTTAATGGATACACAAAATTAACGCTCATATTAGGAACGAATTTTAAATGTGGATATTATAACATGCTTTTAAATATTCCCGCTTATCGGGCTTAACGCTTAATGCTTAACGGCGGTCGTCTGTTGTTTTCATATAGCTCAGGCACAGAAAGCCGGCCGGCAAACAGGGCATTTTGCGTTTCGCGTTAAGCGTTCTGCGTTCAGCATTCAGCATAAAAGAAGCCATCTGCCTGCGGCAAATGGCTCCATAAAATAAAGACGGTCCTTAAACAGCCTTTATGTTTTATCGCCGACTACTAATTGGTTGGGTTGATCATCAGATCATGATCAGTTGTCATATTTTTCAGTGCTTGCTTTAACATTCGCATCTTCTTCTGCGATTTTGGTCAGCAGGTTGTCCGTCATTTTTTCTTCTGCCAGGGTTTGGTCCAACAGCTCAGCCACATCATCATGCCCCATGGTACGGGCTAACGTTACCAAACCACCGTAGGTGGCAATTTCATAGTGCTCTGCTTTTTGTGCTGCAAAAATCAAACCCACATCGCGTTGTGCACTTCCATCATCAGTTTCATCAATGATATCTGACCCTTCTTCGATAATACCCGACATGGCAGGGCATTTGAGTGCACGCGGCTCTTCGCCCAACAAGCGGAATATATTTTCGAGGCGGGTCACATGATTTATGGTTTGCTCCAGGTGGTCATTAAATGCTTGCTTTAAGCGGGGTGATGTAGCTGCATCTGATAGTTTGGGTAATGTTTTTACCAATTTCTTTTCTGCCCAGTACACATCCTGCAATTGTTGTAAAAAGAATTGATGCAATTTTGAATCGGGCATAACCGAAGCGCGGGCTGTTGATTGGGAACCTGCATTAGTTTGAATAGCCATACAAAGTGTTTAATAGAATTATAAAAAAGGGGCAGGGTTTAATTTCTTTTAACAGTGCTTGCGAAGGTGTAGGTTGCAATTATTATACCCCCGATCGTACGTTATTAAATGGGGATCGATGTTGCTGAAGCAGAAGCGATCGATGAACCATGGTATGAGGAAGATCATGTGAGAAGTGATAGGTTTGCATTTATTTTGAGCAGTATTGATAATGTAGTTCACCTGGTATTATCTTGAAAACCAAAGACGGTATTCAGGTGTTTATATCCTGTAGATGGACTGTGGAATGCCTCAATGGCCATTTGGTAATCAATGAGATAGTGGAGGATATGCACTGAGAGATCACATAAATGAGCCAACTGGCCAAAAAAAGATCAGGAACAAATGAAAAAAGACATTACAAACAGGGCCGACATTCAGTTACTGGTAGATTCCTTTTACAACAAGGTTCGGGCCGATGAAACGATCGGGTACCTGTTCAATGATGTAGCCCGGGTGAACTGGGAGCATCATTTACCCCGCATGTATGATTTCTGGGAGAACATCCTTTTTCAAACCGGCAGCTTTAAAGGCAATCCCATGGTGGTTCACACCCAACTGCACCAGAAATCACCGTTGAACAAAGCACATTTCGACCGGTGGCAGCAGCTGTTCATGGCAACGGTTGACGAATTATTCGATGGTGAAAAGGCAGAAATTATCAAACAGCGCGCCCGCTCCATTGCCACCATGATGCTGATCAAGGTAACGCCCTCCAACGATCCCAGATCTGTTTTGTAAGCTGCGTATAATAAAAAAAGTCCTCCCGCCAGCTGGCGGAAGGACAATACTTTTGGCGGGTTCCAAAAGACGGGTTTTACGGATTTCATTGGAATTGGATCAGGGTACGTCTCAATAAGGTCATAGGGTGTCGGAATAAAACGGGCTCGGGTTGGGAACTGCAAGGGTACGTATTACGCTTAAAGCTTACCGCTTATTACTCAACGCTTGATTTTCGTTGCTGCCAGGCTTGCTTCACAGAAGCCAGGCGATGGCGCAGTTCGCGGACAGGTTTTGCTTTAAGGTTTAGCGTTCAGCGTTCTGCTTTAGGCGATCTTTAGTTTTCAAAGGATACCATGTATGCTCACTGCTTTGGCTGAGATCCGGGTTTTCAGCGTTTGGCGTTTGCGTACTATGGATTGATTTCAAAGGATACGATCTTCGTTATTTCAGTTAAGGTTTAGGGGTTTCAGAGGTTAGCGCTATTTGTTTGCTTGCTGATGTAAAAGTACAACCTGGAACAGGCGGTTTGCAAATTTCGGTTAACCTGTTTGTGTAGAATATCCGTATTGTTTAAACGGTGCTACAGGGTAGTATGTAGCGTTAGTAGCCAATGAATAATGGACAATAGGCAGTTGGCAATAGACAATAGACAAAAGGGCAAAAAGGCAACGAGGCAAAAAGGAACAGTCAAATACAATAGGCAATAGACAATGGACAAAAGGCAAAAAGGCAATCGGCAAACGTGAAACGGCAAACGAGAAACGGAAAAAACGCAGCTTACAGGGCTCCGTATCGTCTCTCACTAATAAGCGTTAATTCAATAACTCAAAACTCGTCAATCGGCAACCGGCAATGCTGGCCCGTGCGGCGTTCAACGTTTTGCGATCAATGTTCTACGTGCAGCTCCTTTACTGGTAACAGTCAACCAGTGATCTCTTTTGGGTGTACTATTAGTCCGCGCTGGCTTTTTGCCTTTTGCGTTCAGCGTTCCGCGTGCAGCGTTAAGCGTTTGGCGTTAGGCGCCTGCCTGCCGGCAGGCAGGTTCCGCGTTCTAAGGGTTTTTAATTTTTGACAATCCACAAATCTTGTTTACATTTAAACTGCAAACCAAGCTCTGATTGTAGCATAGCATTTTATTACTACTATAAAACTAACGAGCTATGCCACGCCACAGTCTGCAAAAACACCTCGGGCCTTACACGATCGACAAGGCATTGATACAACGGGTTGAAGGATATATTAACCGGAACATTCCACGCATTCTGTTACTGAATCTCGAAAAAGGTAAAGACAACCCCCTGAGCCCATTCATCACCATTACCATTCAGAAGCAACAGGGTAAAGAAGTATTACGCTCTATCGATGAATACGGGTATGAACTATTTGATGAGAATGTAGAGGAAGTGTCGGTTGAACTGGTGCATAATAATGCATTTAATTTCTGGGGACAAAAGGTGATCGTACTTATAATGACTTTCAACGTCGAAAGCGGCTATTGCGATCTCTCGATCGCCCTGCATGAAGAAGATCCCACCGATAAGGTGAACATTATTGAAAAAGGTTTGAAAGGGGTGATGAGCCGGAATAAAAAGCTGCTGCCCCTGACGAGGTTCTTCAGGTAACACCGGGCTTGTGTTGTTTAATGTTTTCAATAAAAAAGCCCTCCTTACGCATCGGAGGGCTTTGTTATGAACAGGTGTGCCACCTTTTCAAGGATGGCACACCTTATTTTTTATTTGTTATCAAGCGCAGTGTTGATCAGGAACACCAGGTTGGTGCGGTGCGCCTTCGTTTCTTCATTTACAGAAACCGCAGTGCCCAATTGTGTTTTGATCTTCTTCAATGTATACAGCGCTGCTGCCTTCGATACATCATCGAACTGCTGGCTCTTGGGATCCACCATGGCAACCAGTTGCCGTACAAAATAGGTTTGCAGGCACTGGCGGTAAATGTTCACATTGGTTGCAATATCCGCACTAAAGATACCTTTTTGCAGATCGCTCATCATGCTGGCAACACTGTACTGGTTGCCATATAAACGGGTATTGGTGATTCGCTGCAAAGTGGCGCCATGCAACAGGTGCGTGAGTGCACCAGTGGTTTGTATGGTCATCAGATTTTCGGTAATGCGAAAATCATCTCCGGTGCTGTTTTGGGTAAAGGCCCGGCGTTGCGGTTGCAGGTAAGCAAATACCGCATCATCGGCATCAAATGCATTGGGTGCAAACACATATTTGTTCAGCATGTCCATAGCCCTTTTTTGCGTGGCCAGCGGCACCGGTGTATACGGTTTCACGCCTGGTTTCTGCTCTGGGTAACTTCTGTCGATATAAATTCCACCGATATACCGGCTTAAAGCAGATGCCATGGCATAACGCTGGCTGAGCAATGTTCCGTAACGTGTGCGCAGTTCAGCATAAGATTGTCCCTCTTTAGAATATTTTGCTACCAGCTTGCTCATCGTCTGGTTCACTATTTTAAAGCGGTCTTCCGCATAACCGATGGCGTCGCTGGTAAGCTCATTGATATTTACCCGGGGATCCATGGCTTTACCAGGTGCACGCATATCATCGCCATCATTGCCAAACATTAATTGTGGTTCGGTGCTGCGTGCGGTGATCTTTTTCAAACCCGCGGCTTCCTCACCTTCATTGAACTCCGTATAACCGTATTGAATAGCCCAAATATCGTAAGGACCCGCCTTGGTTGTATAATAATCACCCTGTTTGCTTCTGTCCAATGCAATATTGATGGCAGGATAATCCATTACAGAACCGATCAATCCCAGTTTATGGGTGATCTCGGTGTTGTTGACCTCGGCAGGAGACAGCATCTGGCTTGCTTTCATATTGTGGTTCAGGCCCAGCGTGTGTCCCATTTCATGCAGGATGAGGTAAGTAAGGAACTGCTTGTGCATTTCTTTTACTTCACTGGCTGAAGCGCCGCTGGCATCGAGCACGGTCATACCCGTAAGCAATTGGCTTTTCAGTTCGCCGGCCAGGGTGCAATGGGCGGCATGGTTCGGATCCATACCCGGGAATTGCAGATCGCCCGCAGCGGCCGTGGTTTTGAACAGTTCATCGAGCACCGGCGTGGCGCTTCCGGAGAACCACTCAATGGTGATATCGGCGCCAATGATCTGTCCGGTCTTCGGATTTACAAAGCTGGGACCGATAGCGCCATACGTAGGCTGCGCTGAAGACACCCAGCGAATAACATTATAGCGGATGTCGGCAGGATCCCAGTCGGCATCATCTGGCATGATCTTCATTTGAACGGCGTTCTTGAAGCCGGCTTTTTCAAATGCTTCATTCCATTTTAACCCGGCGTCGATGATCGTTTGGCGGTATTCATGCGGGGTAGTATTTTCTATCCAGTATACGATCGGTTCAACCGGTTCGCTCAGTTCGGCGGCGGGATCTTTTTTCTTCAGGAACCAGCGGTGTATATGGTCTTTGTAAGGTACCGGGCTGATGCTGGTTTGGTCGTTCACTAATTGCGAGAAATAACCTATCCGCGGATCGTCGCGGCGCGGACGGAAATCATTTTTCGGCATTTCTATCAGGCTGTGCTGCATGCGAACGCGTACATAACGGGCATCAGTAATGTCTGTGCTGCCTGAATTGTAGGGGCTGGGATTGTCATAAGCCAGGTCTACAACAATGTCGCTGTTGCTGGGGAAGGAGCGAAGCGTGGTATAGCGCGATTTGGCCGGGTTTAAATTACCCAGGTTAAAGATAGCTGTAGGCGGAATGCCAATAGGCATAAGCGGTTTTACAGGATCGAGTTTTTCGCTGATGAACAGGCCGTCGGCACTGATAAGATAACCGTCTGCATCTTCAGCAACCGTCTTTTCTACCAGGAATACCGCTTCGGGTTTGTCTACCAGCGCCGTTTTGCTCACCGGGTTGTTGGGATCGTACCAGAACCGCGTATTCACCCGGGAGAATTCCAGTTTATCGAATGCTTTCTGGATCTTGAAAACCAGGGTAGCGCGGTGCATGCTCTGGTTCAGGTACAGCTGGTTTGGACCATTGATAGAAAAGCTCTGGTAAATATATTCTTTTCCAAGTTGATCTTTTTTCACATATAGTTGAACAGTACCGGTTGCAGTATCCTGGTACAGGGTAAAAAGGCCATCGAATTTGCGGCTGGTTTTCACTTTGTCGGAAATGCCGGCAGGTTTTTTCTGTTTGGCAGTAGTGTCGGTCAGTGGCGGAGGCATAGGAGCGGCTCCTTTTTTCTTATCCTGGGCACGAGCAGCAAGAACCAGCAAACCCGGCGACAAAATCAGGACCATCAGGAAATTTTTCATACATGTGTTTTTAGGTATTTCAATATACAGATGCTTTCTGCTTGGTTGAAATTTTTGGGATGGACGCCGGAAATTTAAGGATAGACGCTAATTTGATAATTAGCAAATTTGATAATGTGATAATGAATACAGCTGGTGTATACTAAAGGCAGCGGACCGTAAGCAAGAGGTATTTCCGGCAACTGGTAACCATTACCTGGTAATTGGTTTTTCATTATCAAATTATCGAATTATCACATTATCACATTAATTTTGGGCTATGGGAGTATGGAGACAATTGCAGGAATATTTCTATTTGAAGAAACGGGATCCCAATGCGCCGCACACGCCCTGGATGCGCTATATGCATGGAATAAACAGGATATCGCTGTTCATGTTCCTGATAGCGATCATTGTGATCATTATCAAACTGCTCCGTTCTTAACAGACTTTGAGGTTTGAACCTTGATTCCAAACCTCGCGCCATCGGCTTTAAACTGTATGCTTCCGAACTGTAAACTTTGAATTGTAAGGGGAACGTTACTTGCTTTGCAGGAAGGCAACGATACTGGCGGCTGCTCTTGCAGACGCATGACCACCCTGGCCAAGCAATTGCCGCAGATCGGCATAATCTTCCTTCAACTGGCGCTGCGTTGTTTCATTGGTGAGCAGGGCATCCAGTTCTTTACGCAGGTTGGCCGGCGTTAGTTCGTTTTGAATGAGCTCTTTCACCACCGGTTTATCCATGATGAGGTTAACCAGCGAAATGTATTTTACTTTTATAAGACGTTTGGCGATCTGGTACGAAATATTGCTGCCCTTGTAGCACACCACCTCGGGTACGCCGAACAGGGCGGTTTCCAGTGTGGCGGTGCCGGAAGTTACCAGGGCTGCCCTCGATTGTAAAAGCAGGTTATAGGTAGCATCGCGCACTGAAGAAACATTGGGGTACATAGCCAGGATGGATTCATAAAAGCTGTCTTCCTGTCCAGGCGCTTTGGCAACAATGAACTGGCAGGCAGGGAACATCCGGCTTACCTCCAGCATGATCGGCAGCTTTTTCAGGATTTCCTGTTTACGGCTGCCGGGTAATAATGCAATGATGGGTTTGTTGCTTAAAGGCTTACCGTCTGGTGTAAGCTGGGCTTCTTCCACCACCTCGATCAGCGGATGTCCCACATATTCCACTTCCCAGTTCCATTTGTTCCTGTAATATTCTTTTTCGAAAGGAAGGATCACCAGCATTTTATCAATGCATTGCTTCATTTTATGAACACGGTTCTCTTTCCACGCCCATACCTGTGGTGAAATATAGTAGATGACTTTGTAGCCCTGTTGTTTGGCCCATTCGGCTATGCGTAAATTAAAACCCGGATAGTCGATCAACACAAGCGCATCGGGCTTGTATTTGCTGATATCGTCTTTGCAGAACTGCAGGTTTTTCAGAATGGTGCCCAGGTTCTTGGCCACTTCCCAGAAACCCATAAAAGCCAGGTTGCGGTAATGTTTTACCAGTTCACCGCCGGCTTGCTGCATGCGGTCGCCGCCCCAGCAGCGGATGGAAGCTGCGGTATCTGATTTCCTGATCTCTTTGATTAAATTACTGCCATGCAAATCTCCTGACGCTTCACCTGCTATAATGTAATAACGCATGGGGTAAAGATAGGTTAACTAGTTGACAAGTTAACCAGTTGACGGGTTAACGAGTTGACAGGTTAACCAGTTGATCAGTTGACAGGTTGATAGGTTGCAGGTTACAAGTTCCAGGTTGCAGGGGCAGCGGGCAGTAAGCATTTTTGAGCTTACAATAGAGCCCTGTACCCTGTATCTTGTAACCTGTAACGCCTTACTACATTCAATTAGTTTCCAGCATTTACTACACGCTTCTACAGAATGAATTTAAGTAACAACGCGCCAATTGCATAAATAAGCGTAATGGCAAAAATGCCTTTGGCGGTTTTGTCGCGGCGGGTATTGATGTAAAAAGTGAACAGGGCGATATTCAACACCAGGCAGGGAACAGAAATGGCAGTGATCTGATTTTTGTTGTCGGCTATAAAAATTAAACAATCCTTCACGGAGAACGTGGGATAGAATTTAATAAAATAATAGGCTACAAGGCTTAAAAGGGGGGCTATAAAGCCCAGCAACATGCCAAAGCGGAGGTTGTCTTTTTTGAACATTACAGTTTCCAGGTTTTTTCGAGCTTATCTTTCAGTTGATAGTTGGTCAGGTCAAATTGCACCGGTACAACGCTCACATAATTATTGGCAAGGGCCCACACATCAGTATCTTTCCCTTTGTCGAAATTTACAAACTCACCGGTGAGCCAGTAATATTTACGGCCATTGGGGTCGTTGCGTTCGATAAAATCCTCTTCATATTTCGCATAGGCCTGGCGGCAGATACGGATACCTTTGATCAGGTCGGGGGCAACAGGTGGGAAGTTTACATTCAATACCGTATGTTTCTCCGGCGTGCTTTGCAGCATCTGCTCAACAATGATCCGGGCATATTGGCGGGCAGCGCTAAAATCGGCTTCAATACTGTAATCCAGCAGCGAAAAACCTACCGAAGGAATGCTTTCAATGGCAGCTTCCACGGCGGCCGACATGGTGCCTGAGTAAATAACGTTGATCGAGTGATTGGCCCCGTGATTGATGCCGCTCAAACACAGATCGGGTTTACGGCGCAGGATCTTGTCAACGGCCAGCTTAACGCAATCAACCGGCGTGCCGGAGCACTGGTAGGCTTCAACCCCATCAAAGAACGTGCTCACCGGGCTCAGCCGCAGGGGCTGACCAATGGTAATGGCATGACCCATGCCTGATTGTGGTTTATCGGGGGCAACAACAATTATCTTTCCGAGATCTTTAACTGCTTCTACCAGATTGTGTATACCCGGTGCTGTTATACCATCGTCATTAGTTACCAGAATAACGGGTTTCGCTGCATTTGCTGCTTTCTTCTTTTTTGCCATATCTTATAACAAAAATGCTGAAAATTTCCATCAATTACGTTAAATACACGAAATAAGTGCAAGGCAGATCGATCCCGTGAATTATGGTTTGGATATCCTTACCTCCTGATTAAAACGATATTATTCCACGAACATTATAAATCTGCATACTATTTTATCGGCAATCGTCAAACGGCAGGATGGCAATGCCTGTCGCCATGCACCGCGAGGTACCGATCCGTGACCGGCGTTGGGGAAAGAACCCCGGTTTCCGGCCGGTAAAAAGCGGCGACCACACACCTTGAACTTTGAACCGGGAACTGTAAGCTCACCACTGTGAAGTGGTTTACGGGGGTAAAATTTCGTGGAATTTTGGCAGCTTTCCGCTACCTTTGCAGCCGATTAAAACTACAGGTAGGTTTATTGATTGTATTTCATTGATTTTTAAAATGTTACAGAAGAATTTACCTGGCAGTGATCAACTAATCAACTTTGCAACATGGCAGGTCAGTTAAAAGAAGTTCGTAATAAGATCAAGGCAACCCAGAATATGCAGCAGATTACCAAAGCAATGAAAATGGTAAGCGCTGCCAAATTGAGAAAAGCCCAGGATGCTATCGTTCAGATGCGTCCTTATGCCCGCAAATTGCAGGAGGTGCTGAGCAATATCGTCAGCAGTGCAGAAAGTGATGCAGGCATGTCACTGGCCGTAGAACGTCCGGTAGAAAAAGTGTTACTGATCGTTATTACCAGCGACCGCGGATTGTGCGGAGCTTATAATGCCAATGTAATTAAACTGGCCCGTACCACCATCCAGGAAAAATATGCAGCCCAGCAGGCCAAAGGCAACCTGCATATCTGGGGCATTGGTAAAAAAGGAACTGAATTCTTCCAGAAAAATAAATACAAGGTCAGCGATGCGCACAAAGACCTGTTCCTGAACCTGAAGTTCGAGAACGTACAGGCTGTTGCCCAGGCTGCTGTAAAAGCATTCGAGGCAAAAGAGTACGATGTAATTGAGCTGATCTACAGCGAGTTCCGTAATGCAGCCGTGCAACGTTTCGCAGTAGAGCGTTTCCTGCCTATTCCTAAAGTTGAAAAGAAAGAAGGCGCTAAAAAGAGCGACTTCATTTTCGAACCTGCCAAAGACCAGCTGATCGCTGAGCTGATGCCCAAGATCCTGAATACACAATTGTACAAAGCAGTACTCGATGCCAATGCTTCTGAACATGGCGCACGGATGACTGCTATGGATAAAGCCAGCGAAAACGCCAATGAATTATTAAAGCACTATAAAATATCTTACAACCGGGCTCGTCAGGCAGCCATCACGACCGAGTTGACAGAGATCGTGAGTGGTGCAGCGGCATTACAAGGTTAAGACAGTTTATAGTTTATAGTTGTTGTTACCTGCTAACAACAGCTATAAACCGCAAATAATAAACTTCAATAATGGAAATTTCCAACCTGATACCCCATATAGAGGCGTTAATCTTTGCCAGTGAAAAGCCACTCACAACTTTGGAGATCACTGACCTCATCAATAATGCCTTTGGCTTTATGGAGGATAAGATCACGCTCGATCAGATTGAATCGGCCATTGAAGGGATACTCGAAAAGTATAAAGCAGAATTCTATCCCTTTGAAGTACGCGAAAGCGGGGGTGGTTGGCAGTTCCTTACCAAAAGAGATTTCCATAAGACCGTTGCCCAGTTAAACGGTGATAAATTCCTGAAGCGCCTGTCTACAGCTGCACTGGAAACCTTAAGTATCATTGCTTACAAACAACCGGTCACCAAGTCTGAAATAGAGGCCATCCGCGGGGTGAGCAGTGATTACGCAATTCAAAAATTACTTGAAAAGGACCTCATTGTTATAACAGGCCGTAATGAAAACCTGCCCGGCCATCCGCTGGTGTATGGTACCTCCAAGAACTTTATGGACTATTTCGGCCTCAACTCGCCCGAGGACCTGCCCAAACTGAAAGAAGTATTCGACGATAGTATTGTAGTACCTACACCTGTTGAAGGCGCCAACCCGGCTGCACCCGCCGAAAGCAGCGAGGCTGAGGCGGAAGGCATCCTGCCTTCTGAGAACGGCGCCTACCTGAATGGTACTGAAATAACCTTTACAGAAGAAGAGACGGAAGACGAAGGCGCTACACCGGCCGAAGGCCAGGAGGCATCGGATATTGTAGATGAAAGCGAGATGGCCGAAGATACCTACGAACAGGATACCGATGAAGAGGCCATAGCCGAAGAGGCCGAAGCACTGGATGAAGAAGCAGATGAAGTGCTGGATCAGATCGCAGAGGAAGGCTATGAAGAGGATGAAGAAGAAAGCTCCGAAGGCTTTGAAGAAGAAGAACCATACATTACGCCGGAAGCGGAGGACGAGGAATATGCCGGTGATGATTCTACCTCCTTTAAAGTAGACGACAATGGCGAGCTCATAGAAGAACCTGCAGCATCGGAAGATGCGGAGGAAGAGGAAGAAGACGAGGATGAGGACGATGAGGCAGAAGACGATAAAGAGGCTGAAGAAGAGGCGGATGATGACGACGAGGATGAGGAAGGGGAGGATGACGGAACTGAAGAAAAGGACGGGGATAAAAAGTAAAAAGAACAATTTATACAAACGAGCGCATCGGCCAACCGGCCGATGCGTTTTTTTATGCCCGATGCTTAAGGCCCGTGATGCCCGCCGCCATCGAATTTCGGGTTTTTGCGTTCAGCCTTAGGCCTTGGGCATTCAGCGTTTTCGCTTTTGTTCTTATATTCGCATACTTATGGCACAGCAATTATCAAGAGAGTTTTTAACGCAGGTAGCTAATGAATTCGGTACCCCTGTGTATGTTTACCATGCCGAAAAGATCAAAGAGCAATATGAAAAGCTGCAAACCGCTTTTTCAAAGATCAATGCCCGTTTTTATTATGCCTGTAAGGCGCTTACCAATATTAATGTTTTAAAGTATGTAAACAGCCTCGGCGCCGGGGTAGATTGTGTGAGCATTTATGAAGTAAAGCTGGCCCTGAAAGCAGGTTTCGATCCTAAAAACATTCTTTATACACCCAACTGTGTCGACTTCCAGGAAATTGTGGCCGCCAAGGAACTGGGTGTTAATATCAATATTGATAATATCTCCATCCTGGAGCAGTTCGGTAACAAGTTTGGGGGAAGTTATCCTATTTGCATCCGCCTCAACCCGCACATTATGGCCGGTGGTAATTTCAAGATCTCTACCGGGCACGTAGATAGCAAATTCGGGATCTCCATTCACCAGATCAGGCATATCGAGCGCATTATAAAAAGTGCGAAATTGAAAGTAACCGGCGTACATATGCATACCGGTAGCGAGATCAAAGATATTGGTGTATTCATGGAAGGACTGGAAGTGATGTTTGAAATAACCAGCCATTTCCCTGACCTGGAGTTCATTGACCTGGGCAGCGGCTTTAAAGTACCTTACCAGCCCGATGATCCGGAAACAGATGTAAATACGCTGGGCCAGAAAATGGCGGTGGCCTTTAAGAATTTTGAGAAAGAAAGCGGTAGAAAACTGCAGGTATGGTTCGAACCGGGTAAATACCTGGTAAGCCAGTGCGGTTACTTCGTGGTTAAGACCAACGTGGTAAAACAAACTCCGGCTACCGTTTTTGCAGGCGTGAACAGCGGTTTCAACCATCTTATCCGGCCGATGTTCTATGACGCCTATCATCATATCGAAAATATTTCCAACCCCAACGGCCCTGAAAGGATCTATACGGTTGTAGGTAATATTTGTGAGACCGATACTTTTGCCTGGGACCGTAAACTGCATGAAGTGCGCGAAGGCGATTACCTGGTGTTCTACAATGCAGGTGCCTATGGATTTGAAATGTCATCCAACTTCAATAGCCGCCTGAAACCGGCCGAAGTACTGGTGAAAGACGGCAAACCGCACCTCATACGCAAACGCGACGAGTTTGAAGACCTGTTAAAAAATCAGATTGAAGTTTTATAGAATAATCCCGACGATACCGTCGGGATTTTATTTTATATTCACTTATTCTAAGTTTTAAGTATTAAGTTCTAAGTTTTAAGTTATTCAGTTCATAAGTTATTAAGTTCATGAGTTTGCAATTAATCGCGAGACTGAATAACTGAACAACTGAATAACTGAACAACTGAATAACTGAACAACTGAATAACTGAACAACTGAATAACTATTCAATGCCAAACAAATTCATACAACAACTCAGCAATCCGGTATTATTCAGGTTATACCTTTTCTGGAAGCTGCCTGCCGCTTTTTTTTCGGGTGTGCGCGTCAGGGAGATCGATGAACAGCATTGTATAGTGACGGTTCCGTATAAATGGTTCTCGCAAAATCCTTTCCGCTCAACTTATTTTGCGTGCCTGGCGATGGCGGCGGAAATGAGTTCGGGGTCGCTGGCAATGGCGCATGTATATGGCCGCAAGCCGGCCGTCTCTATGCTGGTAGTGAAGTTTGAGGCCAGTTATTTTAAAAAAGCCACCGGGCGCACCCGCTTCGAGTGCCGGGATGGAAAATTGTTATCAGGTGCCATCGAGCAGGCCATTGCCACCGGGGAGCCGCAGGTTTGCACCACAACGTCGACCGGCATAAACAAACAAGGTGATAAAGTAGCAGAATGTTTGATAACCTGGTCGTTCAAAACGAGGGTTCGTGAATGATGAATAGTAAATGGGTTGGTTACCGGTGCCCGGTTTCCAGAGCCTTAAAGCAGGACGCCTGCCAATACTCGGATTGCTTTAATTTTTCCCGGTAACTGGTACCCGTTATCTGGAAACCGTTTAGAAAAAACGAAGGCAACCAGGCAAAGCTTTGCAAACTAAAAACGCTAAACAAGAAATTACTGTAAATGAAGATCGCATTTCATGGCGCCGCCCGCACGGTTACGGGATCGAAGCACCTGCTTACATTGAGCAATGGCCGCAAATATTTACTCGATTGTGGTATGTTCCAGGGATTGGGCCAGGCCACGAGCGGGTTGAATCGTCACTGGGGCTTTAATCCGTCAGAAATACATCACCTGATCTTGTCGCATGCGCATATCGATCACAGCGGATTGATCCCCAAACTTACCAAAGACGGGTTCACCGGGAATATTTATTGTACGCCGGCAACCAGGGAACTTACCGAGATCCTGTTGGTAGATTCGGCCGAAATTCAGGAAGACGATATCAAGTATGTAAATAAGAAAAGAGCCGCAGAACGCCAGCCCTACCTGCAACCACTGTATACGGTTGAAGACGCGGAAAATGCATTCCAGTTCCTGAAAGCAGTTGATTATGGCCAGTGGCATGCGATCGATGACTTTGTTGAGCTGATGTATACCGATGCCGGTCATATCATTGGCAGTGCCGCGATCAACCTGCGCATTAAGGAAAATGGTAAGGTAACGCACCTTACGTTCAGTGGCGATGTAGGCCGTTATCGTGATGTGATCCTGCGTTCACCGGCTGTATTTCCGCAGGCCGATTATATCATCCTGGAAAGCACCTATGGCAACAGCCTGCATGAACTGAATGTAACCACACCCGATCAACTGCTGCAGTGGATTGAAAGGACCTGCCTGCAAAAAAGGGGGAAACTGATCATTCCCGCCTTCAGTGTGGGCCGCACACAGGAATTGTTGTATCATTTGAACCAGCTGGAGCTGGAACGCCGCCTGCCCGATCTGGATTATTTTGTTGACAGTCCGTTAAGCGTAAAGACCACGGAACTGGTTAAACGTTACCCGGCATATTTTAATAAGAACATTCAAAAGGTGCTGGAGGCTGATGCTGATCCGTTTGCTTTTAAGGGATTGAGATTTGTAAAAACGGTACAGGAGTCGAAACTGCTGAACTTCCGCAATGAGCCCTGCGTGATTATTTCCGCCAGCGGTATGGCCGAAGCCGGACGGGTAAAACACCATATCAGTAATAATATCGAGAACAGCCGCAACACCATTCTTATGACGGGCTATTGCGAGCCCGAATCATTGGGTGGCCGATTGTTATCGGGTCGTAAGGAAGTGCACATTTTCGGGGTAGAACACGAAGTGCATGCCGAAGTATCGGCCATTCATAGTATGAGCGCCCATGGCGATTATGAAGACCTGAGCCAGTTCCTGGCCTGCCAGGATCCGCGTCAGGTGAAGCGTTTATTCCTGGTGCATGGCGAATACAACGTACAGCAGCAGTTCAGACAGCGCTTACTTAAAAAAGGGTTCACTGATGTTGAGATACCGGAGGTGCATTATGAGATAGGATTGACGTAATACAATTGGCTAGTTTGATAATTTGTTGACGTGCTATGTCTTAAGCATGTGAGTGTTTTAAAAGCGAAGCTCAATTGCAAGCCTTATTGGACTTTGTATTCCATTAGCACATTGGCTCCTCAGCACATACAAAAAGCCGCCTCACGGGGCGGCTCTTAAATTCTATGATCTTTGGGTAGTCTCTGAGTAAATTTCAATTCATCTATAGGTCCAGATTTTCTTGGGTTGGTTTCTTTCGGATTGTTGGATCTTAAACGGTTGGATTTTTCATCGGATCAGATTGTTTAGGGTTTTTTCTCGAGGAGATTTTTTTGTTGGTTTTCATGGATTGTTGGACAAAACGGGTACTAGGTCTTTCGGGATCTGAAGGCTCCGTGACGCCTCCCTTTGGATTTCCCTTTTAGGATTTTGGTTTTCACAGGAATTTCGATCTTCTACAAAGGTGATCAATCTTTACCCTTCGTTCAATTTTATTCGACTAATAAGTGGAAACCTTCGATATTTAGGCGTAAAACGCCTAAAGCTTCAGCTAAAGGTTTAATGCTGCTTCCGTATTTGCGACTGCTGAACCTTTGGCCTTGCTGGTTGAGCGCCTGCCTGCCGGTAGGCAGGTTTTGCGTTGAGCGCCTGCCTGCCGGTAGGCAGGTTTTGCGTTAAGCGTTAAGCGTTCGGCGTTCAGCGTTGAGCGTTGAGCGTTCAGCGTTTTGCGTTTTGCGTTGAGCGTTCCGCGTAAAAAAAGAAACCGATCCACTTTTGGCAGATCGGTACCTTTAATGAAATCCGTTTCATGAGCAGGCTGGAGATTTAGTTCACACTAGTTTTCATAGCGTATGGATTCCACTTTTCTTCCGTTTCAGGGATAGGGTTTATAATTGATAACCGTCACAATTAATACTTTATAGAGATATTCAGGGTTCGGTGATTAGGGGCTGTCGCCTGAACAAAGATGGTCAGGAACACCGGCAAAGAGAAAAATATTAGCTCTTTGGGGTCATAATGCCGGTAAATAACTCGAAAACTTCGATGAAAATCAGATGATGTTTAAACGCTTTAAAACGTCGGCTTTGTGCGCCTTACTAACAGGGATCTCGTTCCCCTTGATAAACAGATCGTTCTCGCGGATATCGTCTATCTTATTGATATTTATGATGTAAGAACGGTGAACCTTGATAAAGCACTGGCGGTTCACTTTCTCTTCCAGGTTCTTGATCGTGTTATGGGTAATGTACTTTTTGTCGGGGGTCACAAACTTTACATAATCGCCCATGCTTTCAATAAATAATATATCATCATTGTTCAGCCGAACGAGCTTGCCGTCGCATTTAATAAAAATATGATCGGTTGCCGTACTGCTGATATTATTTTCTCCCGCAGCTGTTGTGAGTTTGTTCAACGCTTCCTGGAAACGCTGATACGTAAACGGCTTTTTCAAAAAATCTGTGACATTGTATTCAAATGCGTTATAGGCGTATTCAGATTTGGACGTGGTAAGTATTACTTTGGGATAATAAGCCAGTTGATCGAGCAGGTCAAAGCCGGTAGCACCGGGCATTTCAACATCCAGGAACAATATGTCAACGGAATTTTTGTTGAGGTACTCCAGCGCCTGTTCTACATTGGTGAAATGTCCTTTCACTTGCAGCAATCCACTCTTCTCACAGCATTTAACCAAATAATCGGCAGCTACTTGCAGGTCTTCAACAATGACACAGGTCCATTTCATAGTAAATTGGAATTGAATTCTTTCAACTTATTATACTCCGATGCGATCAGTTCCTTGCTGGCTGCTAATGTAACCACAATTTGCTGATATTCTGACGTCAATTCATTCGAAGTAGTTGCTTTTTGACAAAAATCTTCAAATTCCTTGCACGATTGCTGCACCGTTGGCAATCCAACAAAACCAAACGTCGGTTTCATTTTATGTATTGCCTTTCTAAGGTCAGATAAATTACCGGCGGTAAAAGCCTGTTGAATGGCATAAAGATCATTATCAAAATGCGTGAGGGTGGTGCTGAAGATCTCTTCTATGTACTGGTAATCATCTTCATACAGGCTATAAAGATAATCACTATCAATTTTTTCGTTGAAAATGAATTTTTTAGAGAAATTTGATCCACTCATTGGAAAATAGTTTATCCATTTTTTCGTTAAATTAGTTGTCCGTAGACAGAACACCTTTCGTTCTAATCCAATAACTCTATGAAGGAGAAAATATTATATCTTGTCTGGTCTATTTACAGGGATATAGTGCACACTGGCCTGCATGAGGGTGTTTCCAAAGACTTACGTAAAAGGATCATCCGCTTCAACCAGTTCATACTGCTTGCTCTGCTGTTGAACTTTTTCTCCGTTTTTTCCTATTTCTATCACAAGCTATATATAAGTGCGTTAGTAAATATAACGGCTGCTTATTTTTTTCTGCTGGCATTTTATTTCGGTTCCAAACGAAAGCTCGAGACCGGCCGCATCATTGCAGTGATCAATATAAACCTATACCTGATCGTAATATGTTATATTGAAGGGTTGCGGGCAGGGGAGTACCTGCTGTATTTTCCCTACTTCGTGGTGCTGACGTTTGTGGTTAGTATCCGCCGCAATTTTAAAGAACTGTTATCGGTATATTCCATCACGGTCATAGCGTCGTTGTGTTGTGTGAAGATTTGTCCGTACGTAAATAATATCCAGAACATCAACGAAGCCCTGTATACCCAGTTGTACAGCGGCAACCTGGTTATTTCGCTGGCCATGACCATCATTTTCTCTTATTCCATTTTACAGGTGAATAAAGACAATGAGGTGGCTATTCTGCAGGAAAAAACCTTTGGGGATACCATCTTCAACACCTCGCTCGACGGGGTATTTATTATTTTCAGCCAGTCGAATATTATTGCCAGTTGTAATAAACGGGCGTTGGAACTGTTTGAAGTGAGTGAGAAACGCGAGATAGAAGGCACCAATATAGAAGTATGGTTCGAAGAGCATCACATTAAACAGTTCAACTCAATAAAAGAAAGCCTGTCGGGCGAATCGCGGCCCTGGCAGGGTGAGCTTACCCTTACGGCCAAAACTGGCCGCACTTTTTATGGCTTCGTGAGTGTGGTGCCTTTTACGTATAAAGATACCGGCTACACCAAGATCAGTATCCTGGATGTATCGAATGTGAAGATGGCCGAGTTTGAACTGATGAAAGCCAAGGAAAAAGCAGAATCGGCGGCCAGAACCAAATCGCGTTTCCTCAGTAATATGAGCCATGAGCTGCGTACGCCGCTGAATGGGATCATTGGCGCCTCGAACCTCTTGCTGCAGGAAGAGCACCTGCCATCACAGGTACAGCACCTCGATATTCTGAAGTTCTCATCAGAACATATGATGATGCTCATCAATGATATTCTCGACTACAACAAAATGGAAGCCGGGAAAGTGGAGCTGGCGGATGTGCCTGTAAATATTAAGGAATTCATGCAGAAGCTGGCTTCCCAGTTCTCGCCCCAGATAAAAGCAAAGGGACTGGAATTTAAAGTGGATATTGATGACCGGCTCGACCTGGAATTTTATACCGATGAAACACGATTGAACCAGGTGCTGAGCAACCTGCTGGCCAATGCCCTGAAGTTT
Source organism: Longitalea luteola (assembly GCF_017356035.1). GTDB lineage: Bacteria > Bacteroidota > Bacteroidia > Chitinophagales > Chitinophagaceae > Niastella > Niastella luteola. Next base: position 630,283 of record NZ_JAFIQX010000003.1, read on the forward strand.
ACGCACCAGGGCACTATCACCATGGCGGTTCGTAAATTGTTCTCCTCAAGCGCTAAATCAACGCTGCAGTTCATCGTGATGGACACCGGCATTGGTATTCCGAAGAACAAGCATAAAGAGATCTTCGACAGCTTTACCCAGGCAGATGTAAATACAACGCGCAAATATGGTGGAACCGGCCTTGGACTGGCCATCACCAAACGCATTGTCAATATGTTTAACAGCGACCTCTTACTGGAAAGCGAAGAGAATAAAGGCAGTGCTTTTCACTTTACAGTTGAGTTGAAGATCTGTGAGAACAGAAAGCGCTATATTGAAGAAGAGAACATCAAACACCTTGATAAACTGGAAGGCATCAGGTTGCTCATTGCAGAAGACAACCCGGTTAACCTTTCCATTGCAAAAAGATTTTTAACCAAGTGGGGCATACAGGTGAGTGAGGCAACCAACGGCCGTGAAGCGCTGGCCCAGTTCAGGAAAGGACAGTTCGACCTGCTGCTGATTGACCTGGAGATGCCGGAAATGGATGGCGCCACTGCTTTGAAGGAAATTCGCAAGATCAATAATTCAATACCAGCTGTAGCTTTTACGGCAGCGGTATACGATAATATGCAAGCCGATCTGTTACAGAAAGGATTTACGGATTTTATACATAAACCTTTCCGGCCCGAAGAATTGCATTCGAAGATCTCTTATTTAGTATCCGCATTACGTGCCTAGAATGTATTCGTTTATTAAGAGGCCGGGGTCAGAAGCCCGAAGTCAGAAGTTAGAGGAGTCTGTTTCCGGCTTCAGACTTCCGACTTCTGAATCTGGGTAACCTGAGACTAAAAAGAAGGGAAAGGACAAAAAAGAAAGCATAATATTCGCCAACCTTTGTATCTTGCATGCCTGTTCAATTGTATAGCATAGTTCAGTATTAGCCGAAAAAACAAAGCCATGAGAAAGATTCCATTGAATGTTTCTTCAATTGATTTAAACTTGCCGCCCCGCCAGGCAGCGCCATTAACCAGCCAACTGATCTCATTTCAATGTTGCGCAAGCTGGGTGCTGATTTATCCAATTTGCTTTATTACATTCATTTCCAATTACTTCGCCGGATAATTATATACGGCGGGAGATGAAGCTTTCGGCCAGCGCTGAACAGCAGTACCAAACCTATCCTTAAGCTTTTACCGACGATAATTCAATTATCATACATCGTTTCCGGGTAAAACATAGCCGCAGCAATCTACCCGGGAATTACCACGGTTGCTGCATAATTTTCTCATGTGACTCGCAGCCCTGATTCCTCAGGGCTGCCTTTTTTTACCTCGACCGTCGAAGCTTTAGCGCAGGCGGTTCACACCCCCGACGCCTTGCGCAGGTCCGTGTTGAAACTTCCCCCCAAAAGCGGACTTTTTGCCTTCTGTATTTTGCCTTTCCGCCTTTTGCGTTCAGCGTTCAGCGTTCTGCGTTCAGCGTTCTGCGTTTAACAATTCCTTAAATACACTTTCACAAAGCCTTAGAAAAGTGCACATGTTTTTCATCGTACATTATAACAGGTCATATAAACCCAAAAAGGAGGAATCAAAATGAGAGTGTTAAAAGCAATACCAGTTCTTTTGCTGCCTGTTTTGCTCGCCATAGGCTGTGCTACAACCGCCTACGTTGAAAAAGACGAGACGGCCGATTTCAGCCGCTATCAAACTTATGCCTGGATAGATAGCGATAAAAATGAGGATAAGAAGAACAGACATGCCGACCTGATGAAAAAGAATGTGCAGGAAGCCGTGAATGCAAAATTGCAGAAGCAGGGCTGGAGGGAAGTCAAAAACAGACCGGATGTTTTGATCAGCTATGATATGCTGGTAGAAAAATCGACCCGTGAATTATCCAATCCTGTTTACTCGATGCCTTTCCGGCGTGTTTACTATAATCCATTCTATCGCCGGTTCGGTACTATTTACTATCCCTCGAGGTTTATGGGATATGATTACAATACAGCCACTGTACAGGAAGGTACATTGACGATCACGATGGTTGATGCAAAAACCGATAAGACCATCTGGCAGGGGTGGACAACCGACGATGTGAACAGCCGCAATGTAACCAGGAAGGAAATTCAAAGCAGTGTAAACTCTATCTTCCGCAAGTTTGATGTGGTTAAGAAATAAAACAGAACTGGTTAAAATGAAAAAGCCCCGACGATCACCGTCAGGGCTTTTCTGTATGGGAACAGTTCTTTTAATTGTAGTTCAAATGCAGTTCAACCCTTCTGTTCTTGGCGCGGCCGGCAGGAGTAGTGTTGGGTGCAATTGGTTGTGAATCACCAAAGCCCTGTACACTGATGCGGCTGTCGGTTATTCCCTTTTTGATCAGGTAATTCTTGACAGCCTGGGCGCGTTTTGCAGAAAGCTTTAAATTATTGGCGGCATTACCTACATTATCCGTATGTCCTTCAATGCTGATGACCAGGGAAGGATCGCTTTTCAGCACTTTAACAACGATGTCGAGTTTGGGATAAGAAACCTTTTGAATGATATCCTTGCCAGACATGTAATAAATGCTTTTCGCTGCGATGGCCACTTTTTTGGCCACTTCCTGTTTGATCACCGGGCAACCGTTATTCTCCGGTTTGCCTGGTGTGTGGGGGCATTTGTCGTCTTCGTCGTTCACACCATCGTTGTCGGTATCGGGTACCGGGCAACCATTGTACTTGGCAATACCTGCCACGGTAGCACATTTATCGTCTTCATCGTTCAGGCCATCGTTATCGGTATCTGGAATGGGGCAACCTTTATATTTAGCGATACCGGCCACATCAACGCAACTGTCGTTTTTGTCGGCGATACCATCTTTGTCTTTATCAGGGCAGCCAGCAAGGGTAACTTCACCGGCAATTTCAGGGCACTCATCTTTTTCATCAACAATACCGTCGTTGTCTTTATCGTGGGTGATCTGAACTTCTTTGATTATTTCCACTTTCTTTTCAACGGTATCCACTTTCGTTTCAACTTTTGTCTCAACTTTAGTTTCAACAACAGTAACCTCTTTGATAACTTCTTTGGGTTCCTCTCTTACAGGTGCCGGTTTGGTCTTATACCGTTTAGTTTTAACGCGCTGGTAAATCGACATGGTAACACCGAGGTGAACATCGGCAGAGGTTACATTCTTATTCGAGAACATGTTCGACAGGATAGAGCCTGAACCAACGAAGAACATACCTGCGCGTAAACCGGCTCCTACCGCCATTTTCTTATTCAGCGTGTTATAATAGAAGGGGGCATACAGGCTGAACCATTTCTTCTCTAAACGCGGTGTAACGGTGAATGAAGTTGCGTATTGGGCTGTGGTCTGGTTCTTATCCCGGTTAACGAGGTTAACGATGGCGCCGGCATTAATGAACAGTCTTTTCCAAATGTGGTAATCCGCATCGATCCGCAGGGTTGTGGGCAGTTTTACCTTCATGGTCGACTCATGGGCAGTGGGAGTAATGATGCCCATATTTTCCAACCTGGTGAAATATTCTTCGATCGTTTCACCTTCCTGTTTGTCCAGGTCATCGGTAGTACGGCCAGAAGCATCCAGGCGATAGCTGTCACCATGTTCTGAATTCTTATATTTTACCGAGCCTATATCATTTACCGAGGCGTTTAACCGCAGTTTATAAGGAAGCGGATCGTTCAGTAACCAGTTGTTTTTTTCTGGTCTCCATTCATATGAAAATCCGAGGTCGAGCCCCCAGCCATAATTATTGTCCAGGTTGTCCATCACATCGCCGAAATCATCGTCCACGTTATCGAGGTTCGATGAGTAACGGGCATTAAGATCACCCTGCAGCTGGTTAATGAAATCGTTCTTGTCGATGTTCACATTTAATCTGTTGGAGTATACAGAAGCGGCGGCTATGCCCACTACATATTTACCGGTGATACCCATTTTCAGCAGGTGTTCGGGCGTGCTGTAGATAACCCGGCCATAGGTTAAACCGGCTTCGGCAAAAGCATGGGCTTTTACCTGCAGCTTTTCTTCCTGGATGGGGGTATTATACAAAGCTGAATCGCTTCCGAAAAAGCGGAATGTGTTATCGCTGAGGTTGAAAGTATTTACCACCGAGCGCATACGGGTGTACAGACCCATACCGCTTTTTTTGCCTGATGTGAACATGAACGAGGGGCCCATGATATCGGTATTCAGCCAAAGGTTCTTTTTGTCGGTATTAGCCGATTTAAAGTAATCCTTGTCCTCTGTCAGATCAGAAAAATCGAATTTTTTGAATTTGTCATTCTTAAGCTCGTAAGCGTTGTTTCCCGCAAGGGCGCTTAGGCTGAAGAAATTGATGTTCACTTTGTATCTGCTGGCGGCAACAGAAGCCGGGTTCTGCAACATGCCGTGAACACCGGAATAATTGTCGTAGGTATAACCTGTAAATTGTTGAGATAAGCCAAACAAGGGTACGCAACTTATAAGGCCTAGCGCTAGGCTTTTTTTCATGACTTGGGGTTTGTTGGAGTTAAGTGGTTAAATTATAATGTTATTGCTACAATTCAAAGCGCCGCAAGGTAAATTAAATTGTATGTATTATGAAATGTAATGATTTATACATGATATAAATTCACTTATGGTCTGTCAGATAAGGAATTATGTACATATTACCTGGCGGCAATCGAACAGAGGTGGCGTGAAGCCGTTAACTAACGCGGAAAAGGCCCTGCAATTGTGTGGCAGGGGAAGGTGCAGTGTACAGGGAATGGGTATGCGAAAGCAAAAAAAAATGTACCTTTAAGTTTCCATCCATTAATCTAACCGCTGAAGTAACGCAACCGTGTCAGCCGGGCGGCTGCCGGTAAATAACCCTTTTAAAAAACAAATCCGTATGAAAACCTTTACAAATGGCTCCTCCCGGAGTTATCTGAAGCTGTTAGTCAAGATCATTATCTGCACATTATGGCTGCTCTGTATTGTATCGGCGGCTACAGCGAAGTGAGACTCAATTAGCAAATGTGCAAATCAAATTAGCAGATTAGCAAATGTGCAAATGTGCGAATCAAATGTGCAAATGCCCGTTCATTGAGCCTTGCGCCTTCAGCCTTGCGCCTTCTAATTCACCTTCTGCATATATTCCGTTAAAAACTTCTTCGGCGGTTGGCCGGTTATTTTTTTAAATACCCGGTTGAAGGTAACGGCATTGTTAAAGCCGCTTTGATAGGCAACAGCAGCCAGGCTGTCGAAATTCTCCCCTACAATTTTCTTACAGGCTTCATTAATGCGCACTTCATTCAGGAATGCTACATAGGTTTTCAATGTATGTTTTTTAAAATACCGGCAGAAAGCCTGCGGCGTGAGGTGGGCCACATCGGCAATTTGTTTAAGCGTAATGTTCTCGGTATAATGCGCCATCGTGTATTGATAGATATCGTTCATGCGCAATCCTTCCGATTCAGTGATAGAACTTTCGGTATGAGTATCGGAAAGACATCTGTATTGTTTGATGCGGCAGAGAGTTTGTAACAGTTGAATGAAGAAAGCGAGTCTGATGCCGTTCCTGGCTTCTTTTACCAACAGCATTTTCTTCGCAATACTTTGCTGCTGTGATGCCGGCACCTGTAACCCTTTGCGGGTAGCTTCCATAAACTTCTTCACGTTATTCATTTCAGGTAAGTCCATGATCCTGCCAAAGGGACCGCGCAGGTCTACAAACAGGGTAAGGGCATGAATATCTTTCTGGCTGTTCTTTTCAAAATAATCAGGATCACTTTTGAAGAGGTGGGGTTGATTGGCGCCAAGGATATAGATGTCGCCCGACTGAAAACGCTGCATACCAGTGCCGGCGATGAGCGTGCCTTCTCCTTTTATGATCCAGGTAAGCTGGGTTTCATTATGGCGGTGCAGGTGATTGTAAAAATGTGGTAACTTATCTTCCTGTACCATAATAGAATGTTCCTGTGAAACCGGTATGGTGAACTGAACGACTTTCATGAGCAGGGTTTTGATCTGTTTAACCAATATTACCAATTTTTTCTCAAAGAGTGATGCAGGAGGTTAATATCGGTTAAGAAGTGATTAATTGTAGAAAACACATCAGTGGCAATAGGCAATAGACCAATAGACAAAACACAACAGGTAAAAAGGCATAAAGGCAAAAGGGGAAATGAGCAATAAAGATCAGGTGGCAAAAAACAGTTATCAGGTCAGATTTCGTAAGCTATTCACCATTCACCATTCACCATTCACCATTCACCATTCACCATGTTAATTTTGGTAACAAACTGATTAAAACAAGCTATCCTATACTAACTGCTTCATAATACCTTTATTAAAAATTAATACGAATGAGTATATCATGGAAAGGAATATTTCCTGCATTCACAACCAAGTTTACAGCGAACGATACGCTCGATCTGCCGCTGTTTGAAAAAGGATTGCAGTCGCAACTGGATGCCGGTGTTGATGGTATTGTGCTGGGCGGCAGCCTGGGAGAAGCCAGTACCCTTACAACCGAAGAAAAAGAAACACTGGTAAAGCTGGCCATTGAAATTGCTGGTCCGGTACCCGTGGTATTGAACATTGCAGAAGGCGCTACCAAAGAAGCCATCAGGCAGGCGGCTTTGGGTAAAAGCTGGGGCGTTCAGGGATTGATGTTATTGCCGCCGATGCGTTATAAGACCGATGCCCGCGAAACGTATACATTTTTCAAAACGGTAGCAGGATCAACCGATCTGCCGATCATGATCTATAACAATCCCGTTGATTATAAAACCGAAGTAACACTTGATATTTTTGAACAGCTGATGGAATGTGATAATATCCAGGCGGTGAAAGAATCTACCCGAGATGTGTCGAATGTAACTCGGATGATCAGCCGTTTTGGCGATCGCTATAAGATCTTATGTGGGGTAGATACGCTGGCTATGGAAGAATTGGTGATGGGCGCCGATGGCTGGGTAGGTGGACTGGTAACGGCTTTCCCGCGAGAAACCGTGGCTGTGTACAGATTGATAAAGGCCGGCATGCTGGAAGAAGCCCGTGCTATTTATCGCTGGTTCTTACCGCTGCTGGAGCTGGACATTCATCCCAAGCTGGTGCAGTACATCAAACTGGCCGAAGCACAGGTGGGCTTAGGATCTGAATACGTCAGAGCGCCCCGTTTGACCCTCGTTGGCGAAGAAAGGGAACGTATTTTAGAGATCATCCGGCAAGGCATTGCTACCCGGCCCGAATTAAAAGCCAATGTATTCATTTGAAAATGTATCTGATTGATGAGTTATTGAATGAATACCTATTTGGCGCGAAGACAGTAGTGAGGCCAGAAGTTGCGTTTTTGCCGTTTCACTTCTGCCGTTGGCCGTTTAACGATCGCCGACTTGTCCGCCGGAGCCTTGGCGTAGTCGGATTGCCGATTGCCGATAGTCTTGCCGCTGCATTTCATTAGCTAATCAGCACATCAGCTAATCAGCACATCAGCTAATCAGCACATCAGCTAATTAGCACATCAGCTAATCAGCACATCAGCAAATTAGCCCATTGACCAACCACGCTTATGAGAAAGAAACATATATTAAACCTTGTTGCCTGCCTGTTTACCACCATCGCATGCCTGTCGCAGCAACCGCTTTACCAGCAAACCAGTGAAGTTAACAACCTGATGGTTCAGTACGATGCCGATCGCGGCAGCCTGAACCGTTTTTATTTTGTAGAAAATGCGCCCGAACGCCGCGAGCGAATGGTTACCGTGGTGACCCATTATTTGAAGCAGCTACAGCAATTGAATTATGACAAACTGCCCACCGGCAGCAGGGTAGATTATATCCTGTTTAAAAGGAACCTCGATGAACAGCTGCGACTGCTCGACGTGGAGAAAAAAGAGAATGCCCGGCTGACCAGCTGGTTTCCGTTTGCCGCCGGTATTTATGAAATAGAAAAGATCCGCCGTCGCGGCGCTCAGCCCGATGCCCGATTATGGGCCACCAGCATGCGAACCATCACTGCCAATATCAACAGCCTGTCAAATTCCCTGGCGAAAGACACCACCATAACTATTAACCTCATCCGCCGTGCCCAGGGAACGGTTCGCGGACTGCGGGCTGCGCTGAAATCGGTGAACGAGTTTTATGCAGGATACGATCCTGCTTATACCTGGTGGCTGCCTGAACCTTTCAAACAGCTCGACACAGCCCTGGCCGCTTATGCACAGCTTTGGCAACAAAAAGGAAAAGCAGCCCCCGGTGGTAAAGACGATGGCAGCGGTATCATCGGTTATCCTATTGGAAAAGAAGAGCTCATCCGTCAATTACAGTTGGAATTTATACCCTACACCCCGGAAGAACTGATCGGCATTGCCAACAAGGAATTTGCCTGGTGCGATGCGGAAATGTTGAAAGCATCGCAGGAGATGGGGTTTGGCAAAGACTGGAAAAAAGCGCTTGAAAAAGTAAAGAATACGTATGTGCCGCCAGGTAAACAACCCGAAACGATTATGAAACTGTACAATGAATCGGTTGCTATTCTGAAAAAGCATGACCTCATTACCATTCCGCCGGTGGCGGAAGAAACCTGGCGTATGATCATGATGACGCCCGAGCGGCAACTGGTAAATCCCTTTTTTACGGGTGGTGAAGTGTTGAGTATTTCCTATCCCACCAATACGATGGAAGATGATGATAAAATGATGAGTATGCGCGGCAACAATCCGCATTTCTCCCGGGCCACTGTGCATCATGAACTGATTGCCGGCCATCACCTGCAGGGTTTTATGAACAACCGGTATAAAGCATACCGCAATTTCAATACACCATTCTGGATCGAAGGCTGGGCCCTGTATTGGGAAATGATCCTGTGGGACCAGCATTTTCCTCAATCACCCGAAGATCGTATAGGCATGTTGTTCTGGCGGATGCACCGCTGTGCCCGCATCATTTTCTCCCTGAACTATCATTTGGGAAAATGGACGCCCCAGCAATGTATCGACTTCCTGGTTGACCGTGTAGGTCATGAACGGGCTAATGCCGAAGGCGAAGTGCGCCGCTCTTTTGTTGGCTCCTACAGTCCCTTGTACCAGCTGGCCTATATGATCGGTGGCCTGCAATTTTATGCATTGAAAAAAGACCTGGTCGATAGCGGTAAAATGACACTTAAACAATACCACGATGCGGTGATGCATGAAAATGCCATGCCGGTGTCAATGGTAAGGGCTATAGTTACGGATCAGCCGCTGCCCGTAGATTATTCCGCGGAATGGAAATTTTATAAATAAAGGCTCAAGGCTGAAGGCTGAAAGCTGAAGGCTGAAGGCTGAAGGCTGAAGGCAGAAGGCTGAAGGCTGAAGGCTGAAAGCGGAGTGTCGTGCCGGCTGATAGCCCTGCAACCTGTATTCCCGGCAACCGGCAACCGGCAACCGGCAACCGGCAACCGGCAACCGGTAACCGGTAACTGGTAACCGGTAACTGGTAACCGGTAACTTGTATTCCCGGTAACCGGTAACTGGTAACCGGTAACTATAAACTTTGAACTTTAAACTATGAACTTTAAACTATTGAACCGCAAATGAAAAAGATCATCCTTCCCTTAGTGCTGCTGGTAAGTTTCTGCGCGTATGCGCAAAGTTATGTACCGGAAAGGCGGCAGCCGAAAATGATCGTTAAGCCGGTTGTTCCCGTGAAGGCATATAGCTTTCACCTGCAGGATGTAACATTACTGGATGGTCCGTTTAAAACGGCAATGGAAGCAGATGTACGTTACCTGTCGCTGATAGAACCCGACCGGCTGCTGGCCGATTTTCGTGAACATGCCGGGTTAAAAGCAAAAGGCGCCCGTTATGGGGGATGGGAAAGCTCCGGACTGGCAGGACATACCCTTGGCCATTATTTGTCGGCCTGTGCCATGCATTATGCGGTTACAAAAGATAAACGCTTTCTCGACAAAGTAAATTATATAGTAGATGAACTGGCCGAATGCCAGCCCAAACGTGATGGTTATGTGGGCGCCATTCCCAAAGAAGACAGTGTGTGGGCAGAAGTGAAAAAAGGGAATATCCGCTCGCGGGGGTTCGACCTCAACGGCGCCTGGTCGCCCTGGTACACCGTACACAAGATCATGGCGGGCTTGCTGGATGCTTATCTGTATTGCGACAATAAAAAAGCTTTGATTGTAGAGACCGGCATCGCCAAATGGACGGCCAACCTGCTGAAGGACCTGCCCGACAGCTCACTGCAACGGATGCTGTTTTGTGAGTACGGAGGTATGAACGATGTGCTGGTGAATACATATGCGCTTACTGGCGAAAAACAATACCTCGACCTGTCGTATAAATTCCATGACAAACGGATCCTCGATTCACTGGCTATGCAGCTGGATATTCTTCCCGGAAAACACTCCAATACGCAGATCCCAAAAGTGATAGGCTGCATCCGCCGGTACCAGTTAACGGCAAATGCCAAAGACAAAACCATTGCTGATTTCTTCTGGCAAACGGTGGTGAACTACCATACCTATGCCCCGGGAGGCAACAGCAACTATGAATATTTGGGACAGCCCGGCAAGCTCAGTGAAACGCTTACCGACAATACCATGGAAACCTGCAATACATACAATATGCTGAAGCTGACACGCCATTTATTCACCTTGCAGCCTTCGGCCAGCCTGATGGATTATTATGAGCGCGCTCTGTGCAATCACATCCTTTCTTCGCAAAACCCAAGCAATGGCATGATGTGCTATTTTGTACCGCTGCGCATGGGCACCCAAAAAGAATTCAGCGATTCATTCAATACATTTACCTGTTGTGTGGGCTCGGGCATGGAAAACCATGTGAAGTATGGTGAAAGTATTTATTTCCAGGGTGAAGATGGCAGCCTGTACGTAAACCTCTTTATTGCCTCCCGCCTGAACTGGAAAGACAAAGGTGTTGTTATCGAGCAGCAGACCCGGTTGCCTGTGGATAACCGCGTGCAGTTTACAATCAATGCCACAAAGCCGGTTTCATTTCCCTTGCGCATTCGAAATCCCTACTGGTCGAAACAGCGGGTAGTGGTGGCTGTTAATGGAAAGGTGCAGTCAGAGACCGCAGCGCCTGATACCAGTGGTTATTTCACGCTTACCCGCACCTGGAAAACGGGTGATGTTGTTGAATTCAGGCCGGAACTGAGCTTGTACACCCAGTCAATGCCCGACAATCCCAACCGTATAGCCGTGTTATATGGGCCGCTGGTGCTGGCCGGTGTATTTGGCAATAAGGAACCTGATCCGGTTACTGGTATTCCCGTGCTGGTTTCAAAAGAAACCGATCCGGCCAAATGGTTCAAACAGGATGATGATCGGCCCCTGGTTTTTCATTCTGTGAATACCGGGCAGCCGCAGGAGGTTACGCTGATGCCTTTTAACCAGGTGCAGAAAGAATTCTATAGTGTGTACTGGGACCTGTTCACGCCACAGGCCTGGGCCCAACAGCAGAAAGTATATGAAGAGGAACGAAAAAAGCGACATGAAGTGGAAGCCAAAACCGTTGACCTGCTGCGGCTGGGTGAAATGCAGCCTGAGCGCGACCATGAATTTGCCGGTGAGAAAGTGAATACAGGAGAAGATCATACCAAAAAGTACCGGGTGGCTTATCCCGGTGGCCATTTCTCTTTTCAATTGAAAGTTGATCCGTCGGCTGCCAACAGCCTGCTGTGTACCTATTGGGGTATGGATAACCGGGGCAGAAAGTTTGACATTTTAGTGAATGGTGTAAAGGTTGCTACAGAAGATCTGAATAAATACAAGGCCAGTAAATTCTATGAGATTGTATATCCCATTCCCGTTGATCTTACGAGAGGAAAAGACAAAGTGATGGTAAGCTTTAAACCGGCGCCCGATAATATGGTTGGACCGGTTTATGGCGAAGTGAGAATGATGAGGAGAGAATAGATCTGGATATTAAATAACAAGCGATCACCAAGGCTCTACTGTGCAGTAGAGCTTTTTTGTTATGTTAATGAAGACCAGCTGCGGAGCATTTTGTGGTTTTTTTGCACGGCTTAACTATTAACCATGTTAGGGCAAAAATATAAACGTCTTACAATTAAGATTTTAGCGAGCCTTGCCACAGATTACTATCCGGGCATGGGATTTTATTTCTTCCAACTAAATGCGCAAAGCAGGTCAATAAGTGAAGTGTGAAAACAACGGTAAGTGTAAATTAGTAAGGCGTTCATGGGATAAAAACCAACTTTTGATCGTTTAAGACCATCATTGCAAAATAGGTGATAATATCTTTAGCAGGTTGATGGGATAACACAAATACCTCCGGCAACGTTGCCGGCAAAAAATGGCAGGGTGCTACAGTTGATATGAAACAAATGCAGCCAGAGACGGGTTGTTGCAGCAAGGGATTTGATAATATACGTGTTCAATGTCCCTGCATGTAAAAAATATCACTTTAGTTCTTATCTTCGACGCCTGTTTAAACAATAGATTTCGGTTAATGGCAAACGGAATATTATTATCGTACTTCACACAATAAACTAATATATAGTACGGTTAATGGCCTGTTGGTTTTGATATATAGTAAAAGCATCTTTTTAAACTACTTATTTTTTTATTGAATGGCATTCCTGGAGAAACAGTTGTACGTTAAAAAATCGACCTTACCCAACGCTGGAAAAGGATTATTTACCAAAAAATTTATTCCTAAAGGAACCCGTATTGTAGAATACAAAGGCCGCACAAGAACCTGGAAAGAAGTGCAGGCCGATGATCAGGAGAGTCCTTATATCTATTACGTAACACGCAACTTTGTCATCGATGCTTTGAATGATAAGAAAGCCATGGCCCGGTATGCCAACGACGCGCGGGGATTGGAACGGGTTAAGAACATTAATAATAACGCTGAGTATGTAGAAGATGGTACCCGGGTGTTTATTGAAGCGACCAAAGATATTCCCGCCGGCGGTGAGATCTTTGTAAGTTATGGCCCGGAATACTGGCAGGTGATCCGCCATAATATGCGGATCGATGAAAAAGAGAAAAAGAAATTGCTGTCCAATGGAACCAAGGTAAATGGCAAGGCGTCAAAAGTGAATGGTAAAAAGGTGAATGGAAAGAATGGCCATGCTACCAGGGTAAACGGTAAAAAAGTGAACGGTAAGTCGGTAAAAGTAAATGGAAAAGCAGCGAAGGCTAATGGAGTTGCCGGTGTAAAGGTGAAGGGAAAGAAATTAGTAAAGTAATGTGCTGACGAGTTCAGCTATTGAATACAAGAGAAATGCATTGCCACGGTATTTAACCTAAACCGTGGCATTGTTGTTTTCAGCCGGTAACCATATAACTGGTGACGGGTACCTGCCCTTAGCCCATCAATTTCTCTATAAACAGGTTGATCACTTCAACGAGGATGAGAATGATAATGATCCATTCCAGCGCCATGCTCTTGCGGTATTGAAGCAGGTCTTTGAACAGGTCGAGGTTCTCTTTTACTATATCCAGCCCCTCGCGGATGGTTTTGAACCGCGCCTGCAGATCGAAGGTCCTTTTAAGGCCAATGTCTAACCGGTTGAGGTCCTCGTCTTCCCACGTTTCTTCCGGCGAATCAAAAATATACAGGTTAACCTCGATACGGTTCTTCAGATTCAATGTGCGGCCAATGTATTTTTTAAGATTGGCGCCCGACAGGTCCAGCCGGCCCTTTCGTTCCAGTTGCTGGGTATGAAAGGTGGTTTCTTCCAGCAGCAGGTTGGTTTGGTGACTAAAATGATCAAGGGCTACAGATTGGGAAACGTTGAGCATGATCAGCCGGAGGCTGTCGGTAGAGGCTTTTTCAATTTCAAGTTTATTGAACCCGAATTTATTGCGGCCGGCATTTACCTCAATGTCGAATTCATCACTGATATGCTGGTCGAACGGGTTCTTGCAATAAGGGGTTATGGCCTGAATGAAGCCCATGATCTCCACCTCATTGTAACCGAGAAAACTAACAATGCCGTATTTGAATATATAGGCAAATTTTTTTTCCTGCGTTTTCACCCGGTAAAACAGCTCGTCAGAATCGCCATGTAACAATTCAGCCTTGAATACAGTTTTAAATTGCTTAATATCAATGCTGTCGGCGATCTGTAATGACATTACTTTAAGCATACCTTAAAGTTACGAAATGCCAAACGCTTGCCCTAAACGGCTGATGTAAATCGTATTAAGTTTCATTTAAAACAGGGCAGGTGTGTCCTCCGCCATTCGGTATTATCGGTGGCGGATGGCACACCTGGCCATAAGCATACCCTGGTTATAACTGATGTAATTGTACCAGGTTTCCGCAGGTATCGTCGAACACCGCTTCCGTTCCCCAGTCGGTTTGTGTAGGCGCTTTAGTAAATATCACCCCTTTGTTTTTGAGGCGTTCGTATTCCTCTTCGAGGTTATCCACGCTGAAAATGATCACCGGGATGTTGGCATCGAACAGGGCTTTCTGATAGGTAGAGGCAATGGGATTGCTGTTGGGTTCCAGCAGCAGCCCTGTACCATTGGGTTCTTCAGGTGAAGCAACAATGGCCAGGTAGCCTTCTGGTAAATAATACCTTTGAACAAATCCCAGTACTTCTGTATAAAAGGTGTATGCCCTTAATGGATCGTGTACATAAATACTTGTGAGTCTGATTTTCATACTTTCCTGTTTTAATCAGGAAGCGATGGCAGCAGCCAGGCCTCCCTGTTTTGGTCTTTTTCGTTTCAGGAGCAGCGCGCTGATCAGGGAAACGACCACACCTATTGGCAGTACTTCCACATAGGTCAGCAATACCACGAAGAGCGGATTTTTGTACATTTCCCTGTACCAATTCATTTGTTGATTTGTTTTATTCAACTCCAGTTGGCTGGCGCCGCTTGCTTTTGCTTCGGTGATCATATGGGTGCAGTATTTATCCATCCAGTCGGGAACGAACAAATAATATTCTATCACCCATACCAGCACGTACAAAGTAGAAGCGATGAGGGTGATGAATAATCCGGTCTTGAAAGCCCTGCCAAAACTGATAACACCGCCGTTATACTTGTCACGGTAATTTTTAATGCCAACAAAAATGAATGCGAAGGCTACCAGCATACCGGCATACCCCACTATTTCATTGGCTTTAAAATCGGCGTTGAAGTAACAGTTAAGGGTGGAATACACCATAAAAGCAGTAATGATCAAACCGGAAAGCAGACCAAATACTAAAGCATTTTTTTTCATTTGTTTTTCTTTAAATGATTAAGATCACCAGCCTGGTACCGGGGCGGGTTACGCTACAAATGTGAAGTGCGAAACGGAAATTCCGTTCATACTTTCGGGTGATTTTGGTGTCACCCTCCATATTTATACTTCCGGGTGAATGCTTTAAGGAATGAGGTTCAATCTCTTAGCTTTTTCAATAGCCTGTGTCCGGCGTTTTACATCGAGTTTTTCAAAGATGCGGGAAGAATGGGTCTTTATGGTGTTCAGTGATACAAATAGTCGGGCGGCGATCTCCTGGTTGCTCAAACCCTCCGCAATTAATTGCAGTACTTCCAGTTCCCTTTTGCTCAATCCCAGTTTTTCCAGTTCAGCTTCATTGGTAGTGAAATCGGGCGACGGCATTTTATACACTTCCTTTTCGACGATCACGGTCTGCACTTTTGGCCTGGCCAGTTTCAACGCCAGCCAAATACCCAGGGCGGTAAAAATAAGGGCAATGGCGCCGATATAGATTTCGAGCGCATGATCCATTATGAGAAAACGCAATTCGAGCCACTTCAAAATAAAAAGTAATACGGCCATTGAAACGCCATACAGGATCGGGTGTTTATATTTTGCCAGTTGCCTGAAAGCCATCTTGTAATTATTAACGGATCGGTATTATAAAAATACAGTATTTAAAGGAAAACGCAGAACCTGCCTGGGGGCAGGCGGGTTCTGCGTTCAGCGTTCAGCGTTCTTCGTTCTGCGTTAAGCGTTCAGCGTTCAGCGTTCTGCGTATTATTCCATAGTCACCGGTATAAATACCAATGGTGTAGGTAAACACGAAGCGCCGGGCGGAGAATAGGTTAATTTGATCGTTTGCTCCTCGCCGTTGGCCGCAGGCGGAAATACCTGTATCAGCACGGCTTCAGGCGCCTTTTTGGTTACCAGTTTATCGGCTGGTAATTGTATAATGCCTTCTTTGAACTTTCCTTTACTTACTACCATGGTGTTAGCCATAGCCCCACACCATTGTCCGTTATCGCTGCGGGCGTTCCAGGTAACAAGGGCCAGTCCGCGCCCATCGGTGCTCTTCCATTTGATCTCCATATTATACAATACACCGTAGTTGCCGGCCAGGGTGGCAATGCGGCCACTGTTGCTTTCTTTACCCAACACCCAGCCATCCTGTTTGCCATCGGCTACAATGATCTGTGAAATTCCATCTTTGGTATCGATGGTATTTTGAGTGAGCAGCCGGTAATTACTTACGCCAAAAATGCCACGGCCTGCGCCGCTCTGGCTTTTTGACGGCAGTATATTTTTGATGCGCGCATAGGCAGCAGCCGTAGAAGAAGTAGTATTGGTTTGTAACACGCTTACTTCACCGGGCTGATCGATCACAAATTCATAAAAACCATGCACCAGTTCATCGTATTTCACCGTAAACTTTTCCTGCGCCGGATCTATGGCCATAACACTGCCTGGTTGAATGGTGCGGAAACTGCTTTGCGGGGTAGAAGCAAAGAAATCGGCCAACCCCTGCTTGCCCGCATGAAAATAACTGGTAGTTGGTTTTTGCGAAGAGTATTTCAGCATGCGAAGCCGCATAGGTGCTTTCCCGGTATTTTTTATTACCGCTACGATCCGGGTGGTGATCTTTGCCGGCTCTTTAACCCCGTTTACATTATAAACATACAACCTGACCGTGCCGGGTTCAACCGCTTCTCGGAATGCGATGGCTTCCGGTACCCGGATATACTCCGGATCATCGGAGATCAGGTACTGGGGGCCCGGCAGCACGATCTTCTGGTAAGGGTTCTGCGGCAGTTTTTCTGTTAATATGCCCGGCAGTTCCACTACAGTGCCCTGGGGAGCGTTCACCAGTTTCTTATTTAATTCCGCATCGATCGTCGATTGCGCATGGGCAAGGGTTTGAACGAGCAGTGAAATGCCCAACGCCAGCATGTATCTTGAAAGGCTTTTCTTTGGCAGCAGTTTCATAATAATAGGGATGAAAATGATTGAAGTAAATAAAAAATATTATTAATTAAAGCAAACTTAATTATAATATTTATAAATATCGGCTGTAAGCGGCATTAAAATTTGGGAGATCTAGGGGCGTAATAGCTGTTAACCTTTTTCGGGACTGAGCAAAGACACAGCTTACCCTTCTTCGCAAATCCTTCGCAAGTTCTTCGCAAATTTGCGAAGAAGCCTAAGAGAGATCTAAGAGAAGTCTAAGAGAAGTTGCGAAGAAATTTACCGCTTTTTATCCTGTCTGATGCCGAAGAAGCCGGGCAGAAGCGGAGACTGTCAGGCTATCCGATACGCTGCCACCGACTTTTACAATGACAACGAGACTCTGAATTTCGAACCATACACTTTGAACCTTGAACTGTGAACTTACAACTGTGAACTTTAAACTAATAGTTAAGAGTTGATAGCCAGCAACTTATCCCTGGCGATCAAACAGCCGCCGATAACGCCGGCCTGTTCATGGAGTTTCGACATGTGCAGTTGTGTATCGTTATTCACCAGGCTGAGGGAGTATTTGTTCAATGCACTGCGGATCGGCAGCCGGATGTAATCACCGGTTTCGGCCAGGGTTCCGCCCAGGATCACCAGCTCGGGGTTGAAAATATTGATGATCACCGAAATACCGCGGCCGATCTTTTCACCAATGCCGGCAATCAGTTCTATGCTCAGTACGTCCTCGTTTTTCGTTGCCTGAATGATATCTGCCAGGCGCAGATCATCGGGCAGTTTATGGTTCGTGAGCAGGGAAGAAGAAGACCCCTGTTCTATCTTTTCTTTGAACAACCGGATCAATGCCTGGCCGCTGGCCTCGGTTTCGAGGCAGCCTTTTTTGCCGCAATGGCAGATAATTTCGTTCGAGAACAGCGGTATATGCCCGAATTCGCCCCCAAAACCCGATTTGCCACGATAGATCTTGCCGTCGATCATGATGCCCAAACCGATGCCGTAATCGAGGTTAACGAACAGCACATTCTTTTCGTCGCGCACGATCCCGTTATGGAATTCTCCATAGGCCATCGCCCTGGAGTCGTTCTCGATGAACGTCCGGATGCCGATGGCCTTCTCCAGCGTGGCGCTCAGCGGCTCCTCATGAAAATGGAAAAAACTGTAGCTATAGCCACTTTCGCTGTTAATGCGGCCCGACAGGTTTACACACATCGCCAGGATATTGCGGCTTTGCACCGGCAGGGTGCCGATAAAATGCTGGATGATCTTAAGCAGTTGGTCGAACGATTCCTGCGTATTGGCAAGCACATACGGTACATGCATTTCAGCCGTCACCAGGTTCTTTTTGAAATCCAACAGGCCCAGGTTCACATAATAATGCTTCACATCTACCCCGATAAAAAAGCCCGACTCCGCTACCAGTCCGTACATGCTGGCCCTTCTTCCTCCTTTTGAATCCACCTTCCCGTAATCCTTTACCAGTCCGTCTGTAATCAAATCATTGATGAGGCTGGTGATCTTCGGAACGCTGATGTTCAATGCCTGGGCCAGGTCGGTGATGGTCGTATTGCCATTCGCATCGAGATGATTGATGATCGTGCGCTTCAGGGCCTTGTTCTTAAAAGCCACGCCCGACGTGGTCTCATCTGAAAACAGTTCAAATATGCTTTGCTGGCCGGTCATGGAGGATGAAAGTTTTTAATAATTTTTTAATTATCTAAGGTAAAAGGATGATTCTTAAGTAGAAACCCTGGTTACCGCCTTTTTGTAAATAAAATATTTTAGTAATGATTACTTGATAATAAATTTATTTATAAATTTACTCAGCAAAGATAAAATAAATTAAAATAACACCGAACTATGACTGCTGATGAACGGAATGTAGGCCTTGTAGCGGAGAAAAAGACCAAAAACAACCAGGAAGGGGTTGAATATGCAGCCCTTTACCGCCAGGAACTGCTGGAAAGTGTGCTGCCCTTCTGGATGAAGTACAGTAAAGATGAACAGCATGGCGGTTATTTTACCTGTCTCGACCGGGAAGGAAAAGTATACGACACCGATAAGTTCATGTGGTTGCAGGGTCGCGAAGTATGGTGCTTCAGCTATATGTATAATAATGTAGCGAAAAACGATAGTTGGCTGAACATGGCCCTGCATGGCGCCGCCTTTATGGAAAAACATGGCCGCGATGCGGAAGGCAACTGGTACTTCTCCCTTACCGCCGATGGCAAACCCCTGGTGCAGCCTTACAACATTTTCAGCGATTGCTTTGCCGCCATGGCCTTTGCCTCCCTCGATAAAGCATTGCCTGCCGACCGGTATAAAGAAATAGCAGTTACCACATTCGAAAATATTATCCGCCGCCAGCACAACTGGAAAGGCGTATATAATAAAGCCTATCCGGGCACCCGCGCTTTGAAGAGTTTCAGTCTGCCCATGATCCTGTGCAACCTTTCATTGGAGTTGGAGCACATTATAGGTACCACCCGGGTAAATGAACTCGCACCGGCAGTGATCCATGAAGTGATGGACATCTTCTATAAACAGGAATACGGCTTGATCCTGGAGAACGTTCACGCGAATGGCCAGTTCTGCAACAGCTTTGAGGGCCGGCTGATCAATCCGGGTCATACCATCGAGGCCATGTGGTTCATTATGGACCTGGCCAAACGCTTCAATGATCAGCAATTGATCAAAAAAGCTGTTGACATTATGCTGCACACGCTGGAATATGGCTGGGATAAAGAATTTGGCGGCATCCTCTATTTCATGGATGTGTTGGGCCATCCGCCGCAGCAATTGGAGTGGGATCAGAAATTGTGGTGGGTGCATGCGGAAGCACTTGTAGCGCTTGCCAAGGGCTTTACGCTTACCGGCGACGAACGTTGCTGGAAATGGTTTAAGAAAGTACACGACTATACCTGGAAACACTTCCGCGATGAACAATATGGCGAATGGTTCGGCTACCTCAACCGCCAGGGCGATGTATTGCTGAACCAGAAGGGCGGTAAATGGAAGGGATGTTTTCATGTTCCCAGGGCGCTCTATCAGGTGTGGAAGACGTTGGGTTAAATAGTTAACCAGTTGACCAGTTGATAAGGTTGACAAGTTGATACGGAGACAAAGTTAATAAGTTGATAAAGGAAGGTAAACTAAGAATTTTGAAGTATGAGGTAAAAAATAGGAGGCAGGCAGACAATAAAGATGTACAAAATTCGAGCGTTTTCTTTTAGCCTTCTGCTTTTTGCCTTTAGCCTTTTGCCTTTCGATAACGATTGCTGCCTTGCAGCTATTACCATTGACCATTTGTACGCCGAAACCTTTCAGTAAAGGATTCACAAAAAATAATCGCTGCAATGAAATATAAACTGATACTACTGCTGGTACTGCTTAACAGTCTGCTGCTCCGGGCACAACCTGTTTACAAAACAGATGTGCTGATCATTGGTGGCGGAGCCAGCGGAACAATGGCGGGCATACAATCGGCCCGTTTGGGCGTCAACACGGTCATCGTGGAAGCCACCAACTGGTTAGGCGGCATGTTAA
The DNA here is from genome assembly GCF_017356035.1 of Longitalea luteola. Taxonomy (GTDB): domain Bacteria; phylum Bacteroidota; class Bacteroidia; order Chitinophagales; family Chitinophagaceae; genus Niastella; species Niastella luteola. Next base: position 650,960 of record NZ_JAFIQX010000003.1, read on the forward strand.
CAGCAGCAGGTGTATCGGCCATCGATGGCAACCATCGCATGCCCTCCGGCTTATGGGGCGAATTCAGGCAGCACTTATATGATCATTATGGCGGTCCCGATTCTGTAGAGACCGGTTGGGTAAGCAACACCCTGTTTGAACCGCATGTAGGCAATCAGCTCCTTCAAAAAATGGCCGCCGCAGAAAAAGCGCTGCAGGTATGGTTCAACACCCAATGGTTATCGGTAAAGCGCGAACAACAACAATGGACCGTAACCGTAACACAGGGAAAGAAACAACGTATTATTTCAGCCAGGATATTGATCGATGCTACCGAACTGGGCGATGTGCTGGCCGCAGCCGGCGCCGGTTACCGCATCGGAATGGATAGCCGCTTTGATACCAGGGAAGAACAGGCGCCGGAAAAAGCCAATGATATTATCCAGGACCTCACCTATGTGGCCGTATTAAAAGATTATGGCGCCAAAGCCGATAAGACGATCCCCAAACCAGCAGGTTATGACGCGAGTGTATTCGGTTGCTCCTGCGACGTAAGTGACCCTGCATCGTTCGATAGTCCGCAGAACAACTGTTTCCGCATGATGCAATATGGCCGGTTGCCCCGCAATAAATACATGATCAACTGGCCTAAGTGCGGCAACGACTATTACGTAAACCTTATAGAGAAAAGCCCGGCAGAAAGGGAGCAGGCGTTAAAAGAAGCCAAATTGCATACGCTGCGTTTTGTGTATTACCTGCAAACCGCATTAGGCTATAAACACCTCGGACTGGCCGATGATGAGTTTGCCACCGCCGATAAGCTGCCGATGATCCCGTATCACCGGGAGTCGCGCCGGGTAAAAGGGCTGGTAACTTTCACCCTGCCACATGTAGCCACACCTTATGAAACGCCCATGCCCTTATACCGTACCGGTATAGCCGTAGGCGATTATACAATAGATCATCATCACCTGAAGAATCCTTCAGCGCCAGCCATTGACTTTGTGAAGATCAAAGTGCCATCGTATAATGTACCCATGGGCAGCTTGATTCCCCAGGGTGTTGATGGATTGATCGTTGCAGAAAAAAGCATCAGTGTTAGCAATATCGTCAATGGCGCTACGCGGTTGCAGCCCGTTGTAATGCAGCTGGGCCAGGCGGCAGGGGTTATGGCAGCCCTGTGTGTGCAGCAACAGGTGCAACCCGCGCAGTTGAAAGTACGTGACGTGCAAACAGCGTTACTAAAAGCAAAAGGGTACATCATGCCTTTCATAGACGTACCGGCCACTGATCCGCATTTCAGCATCATTCAGAAAATAGGTGCTGCCGGTTTGTTGAAAGGAACAGGTGTGCCGTATATGTGGGCCAACCAAACCTGGTTTTATCCCGAACAACCCATACCGGCCTACGAGCTGGTGCAGGCGCTACGGTTGTACTATCCATCATTGAAAAATTACTGGTCTGCTTCCGGCGCCTTGTGCACGGTGCCGGAGTTCGTAAAGATCATAAAGCAGGCCGGTATGGTTATATCAGAGCAACAGGCTGTTAACGATCTGAAAAGCGCCGGTATACAACCCGCCGGCCTTTCAGATCACCTGAGCAGGCGGGCTATTGCCGTACTGCTTGACAAATACCTTCATCCTTTCGAAAAGCCGGTAAAAATTTCAGGCGATTTGAAATAATGACCGGAATAAAAACCAGCAACCTCCACTTTTTAACCAATGTAACTGTATGAGACATTTGCGGCATTTAATGTTGGCAGTACGCGCAATGAGTGTTTGCGCCATCTTACTTCTCTGCCACTATCTTAGCTATGGCCAAACAAGAACAGTGACTGGTACTGTAACCACTGTTGAAGGCCTCCCCCTTGAAAGAGCATCTGTACAGGTAAAAGGAAGCAAGCAGGGAACGGTTACCGATGCGTCGGGTAAATTCACGCTGAACATCCCTGGCGACAAAGCCGTGCTCGATATCTCCATGGCCGGCTATGCGGCCCAGTCGGTCAGCGCAAAAGCAGGCGAACCACTTACCATTACGATGAACCCCGGGGCCGACAACATGGAGGAAGTAATGGTAGTAGCTTATGGTAAACAGAAGAAAGGAACGGTAGTGGGTTCGGTTACTCAGATCAGTGGCACTGAACTCAAAAAAGCGCCTTCCATGAACGTTACCAATATGCTGGCAGGCCGTGTACCTGGTCTGATGGCGGTGCAGCAATCGGGCCGTCCCGGTAATGATGATGCCACCTTGCGCATCAGGGGCGTAAGCAGTTACGTAAATGCAGGGCCGCTGGTGATCATCGACAACGTGCAACGCGCTTCCTTTAGTAACCTGGACCCCAACGAAATTGAAAGCATCACATTCTTAAAAGATGCGGTATCAACAGCCGTGTATGGTTTGCAGGCTGCCAATGGTATTATCCTCATCACCACCAAAAGAGGTAAAAGCGGCAAACCGGTGATCAGCTATGATGGCGCCGCCACTGCCAACTCGAATACCCGCTTTCCCAAATTTTTGAACGGGCCCGATTATATGGAATGGTATAACAAGGGCATTGAAGTAGATAACGATTACAACGATCATGTAGGTGCAAGCCTGAAAGCCCCGGTGTATTCAAAAGAGCAGATAGAATCTGTGCGCAATGGCACCAATACCAACCCCCTGCTGGGTAATACCGACTGGGTGGGTATGTTGGTCGACAACCGGGCTACCAGCCAGCAGCACAGTATAAGCGTGCGCGGCGGTACTGATAAAATAAAATATTTTTCCAACCTGGCTTATTTAGACCAGGAAGGGGTTGTGAAGAATACCGATTTCAAAAGATATAATGTTCGTACTAACATAGATGCGCAAATGAATGAAGTGTTGTCGGTAGCCCTGGACCTTGGTGTTCGCCGTGAGATGGGCAATACGCCTGGTATTACGCCTGATAACACTTCATACATGAACCCGTTTTACCAGGCCGTACGAATGCTGCCGAATTTGCCTATGTATGCCCCCAATGGTTTACCGGTGGCGCACCAGGCCGGCGCCGGCTGGGTGAACCCCATTGCATCCGTTGAGAAGTCGGGTTATCAGCGTACGGAACGAAATGTATTCCTCGGGAACATGACCGCTACCGTAAAAGTGCCCTGGGTAAAAGGCCTGGAAGGTAAATTGCTGGTGGCGTATGATAAAACAGCTACAGAAACAAAAGGCTGGTTAACGCCTTATCAACTGATGGGCCGTCCGCGCGACGTGGTGGCCGGCGACTATGTTACAGTGGCCAACCCGCCCGGTATTGCCAAGAATTCACTGCGGCAGTCTTATGCACAGAATAACCGGCAGACGTTCCAGCCCAGTATAACTTATAATAATCACTTCGGTGATCATAATATTTCAGTGCTGGCTTTGTATGAGTGGTCGCAATACCGGACCAATGTGTTTTCAACCGGCGCCAGCAATTTCCCCATCACCGACATTCAGGAAATTGATTTTGGCAGCACGGCTACTGCCGACTTTATTGCACCAACAGGCTCCAGCACTATAGAAAGACGCGCCGGTGTGGTTGGCCGTTTGAACTACAGCTTTAAGCAGAAATACCTGCTGGAGCTGGCCAACCGCTGGGATGCTTCTACCAAATTTGCGCCGCACAACCGTTGGGATATGTTCCCTGCCGTTGGTTTAGGCTGGGTCATCAGCAAAGAGAACTTTTTTGAACCGTTGACCACGACCGTTACTTCGTTGAAATTGAAAGGGTCCATTGGTCGTTTGGGCTATGAGCAAAGCACCACTTCCTTTGGTTACCTGCAAACCTATGCGCTTACCGACAAACCGGTGGTGGTGTTTGGTGGAGCCCCCGTATCTGCCATTTATACCAGTGCGCCGCCGAACGTTGATATTCACTGGGAAACGGCCGTGTTAACGAACGGTGGTTTTGAAGCGGTTTTCTGGAATGGATTACTGGGTGTTGATTTTGAAGTGTTCTATAAAACAACCAATGATATTATCAGTGGTGTAGGCGGGCTGTACCCGCAGACAATAGGCGGATATTATCCGGCCAGCGTGAACTATGGGAAGGTGGATAACAAAGGATTCGATCTGCAGATCAGGCATAATCATCATATTGGTGAGTTTCAGTATAGTGTTACCGGTAACCTGAACTGGGCAAAGAACAAGATCATCCGTCGTAATGAAAGCGCCGGTTTGCCTGCCTGGATGCGCACCGTTGGCAGAAGTGTAGGCGAGAAGGTTGGATTTGTAGTGGATGGCATGTACCAGAACTGGGAAGAAGCTTCCAATGGTATTTCCCCCAGTGGTGGAACCATTGCACCAGGTTTCTTTAAATATAAAGACCTGAATGGTGATGGCCGCCTTACCCGTACAGATGATTTCACTTTTATTGGCCGCAGCAATATTCCCGAGCTAATGTATGGTCTGAATATCGACCTGCGTTACAAAGGATTCGATTTCTCTGCTTTGTTTCAGGGCGCTGCGCTTGTGAATGTGAGCCTGGCCGGAACCTATGAAGGCGCCAGTGGCGTGGAGGGAATAGATGACAACACGCCATTCACAAAACCATTCTACAATTTTGGTAACTCACCGTATTTCCTGGTAGAAAATGCCTGGACGCCTGACAATCCGAATGCAGCATTCCCGCGCCTCAGTTCTTATCAGGCGACATTATCGGCTCATAACGCCCATGCCAACTCCGGCTGGATCCGGGATGGATCATACCTGAGATTGAAATCGGCCCAATTAGGTTATACACTGCCTAAAAAATGGCTTAACACCGCAAAGATCAATACGATCCGGGTGTATGTATCAGGGTTCAACCTGTTCACCTGGGATAAGTTGAAATACCTCGATCCTGAAATGCCAAACGTGAACAATGGATTTTATCCGCAACAAAGAATGATGTCGGGCGGCGTAAACATTACTTTCTAATTCAAAAACCATGGAAGCTATGAGCAAATTACAATCAACTATAAAATGTGCGGTGCTGGCAGCAGGGATCCTGGCAATGACGCCCGGGTGTAAGGTAGATGTGTTTCCCACCGACCGCTATACGGAAGAATCAATATATAACAATGCCGCCAATATGGAACTCTATATTGCCGGCATGTATGCCGAGTTTCAGAAATTTCAGTTTGGCCAGTTCCCCATCGGCTACAATAATGCCACTGATGCGCTCACCGATATTATGAAATACACCTCATCGGTAGCAGGCAATGGCACGGTGAACATTCTGGCAACGGATGCTTCGCGGGTGAATGCGGCAGGTCCGCAATTGAATTACTGGACAGACGGTTACACCCGTATTCGCCGGATCAATGAATTCCTGCAAGGCCTTAACAAATATGCGAAAGTAGATGAGGATACGAAAAAGCAATATGAAGCAGAGGCGCGCTTCATCAGGGGTTATTGTTATTTCTGGCTGGTGAAGCTGCATGGCAGTGTGGTGTTGTTGGATAACCTTGACCAGTACACTACAAAGGAACACCAGCGTTCTTCTGAGGAAGATTGCTACAAATTCATCGCAGCCGATTTTCAGTTTGCTGCTGAGAACCTGCCCAAGCAATGGGGTACTGCCAAAACCGGCCGGGCTACCAAAGGCGCCGCTTATGGTATGCTGGCGCGCACCTGGTTGTATGCTGCTTCCATTGCTGAGTATGACAAAAAACAGTTTAACCAGGATGAGCTTACCGGCGTAACGACCGCGAATGCGCAAACGTATTATCAAAATGCGGCCACAGCTGCTGAAGCGGTGATGGACCTGGCCGACGAGGGTTATCATGCACTGGAAAGCAGCTTTACCAGTGTTTTCTACAATAAGAACACGAAAGAAGCACTGTTTAAACTGGATTATGTATCGCCCCAGCTTACCCATGGTTTCGACCTCGGCAATACGCCGCCGCGTGATGCGCCTGGTCAAAGCCTCGTATATGGCGTGCCTACCGCAGAACTGGTGAACGAATTTGAAAGGATCGATGGCACCAGGTTCCTGTGGAGTAATCCGGTGCATGCCGCCAATCCTTATGAAAACCGCGATCCCCGCTTTTATGCCACTATCCTCTACAATGGTTCAAAATGGAAAAACCGAACCATCAATACCACACCTTCCGATGCAATAGAAGGATTTGCAGAATACGCATCTACTACCGAACCGCGTAAAACGGTTACCGGCTATTACATCAAGAAAATGCTTGATTCTACAAATACCACGTTCGTGCAAAATGGCAGCACCCAGCACTGGATAGAGATGCGCTATGCCGAAGTATTGCTGATTCATGCAGAGGCGAAAACAAAATTGAATGATATCAATGGCGCCCAGCAATCGCTGAACAAGGTGCGTACCCGTGCCGGCTTACCCAATACCACGGCCAGTACCGTCGCGCAAATGATGGAGGCCATAGAACATGAGCGTAAGGTGGAGCTGGCCTTCGAAGGACATCGCTATTGGGATCTGAGAAGATGGCGCAAAGCGCATATTGTATTGAACGGCGTCAAATTTACCGGTCACCGCATTACCGGTTCTACTTACGAAGTGGTGCCTGCCGATAATGTTAACCGGCAGTTTACCCCGGCGCTGTATTACATACCCATTCCTGCGGTTGAACTGCAGAACAACCTGGCGTTAACCCAAATTAAAGGATGGTAGGATCAATAGGCAAATGACAACAGGCAATAGACAATGGGCAGTAGACAATAGACAAAGGACAAGGGACTAAATAATAAGCAGGATGAAATAGCAGGGACGCACACAAATAAGCATTGCCAATTGCTAATTGCCAATTGCGATTTCCACAAAGCATAAATAATGACAAATGAAGAATATAATCTCTAATATAATAGTATTCACTTTGGCTGGTTCTTTGGTTTCCTCCTGCCGTAAAGTAGATGCCGTTCCCCGGCAAAGCGGAAAACTGCTCAGTGATATCTATGCCACTGTTGAAGGCAATGGCGGCATCAGGTTATTTGAGCCACGGTATAGCAACGATACCATTTACTTTGAGGTCCCATATTTCTATCCGGCCGACTCTGATAACCCAACCGATCTGTCGAAAATAATTTTCAGGTCCACCATTCCGCAGGATGCCACCATGTCGCCGCAGCTGGGCAACCTGATGGACGTACGCGAGCCTGTACAATTAACAGTTACAGCCGGTACAGGTGAAACCAGTAATTATGTGCTGGTGGTTAAAAATGTGGCCGATGTGTTATTGCGTACGGCGGTCATTACATTTAATGACAATGGCGCCCAGCAATCACTGGAAGGGGTAGTTGATAATACCACCGGCGAAGTGAAATTTTATGTAGTGCCCGGTCTCGATGTATCGCAGGCAGCATTGACAACGACTATGAGTCCGCATGCAGCACCCTCCATTGCCAATGGCACTGTTATTAACCTCACACAGGATGTACCTTTTACTGTAACCGGCAATGACGGTACTAAAAAGAATTATACACTCAGGTCGGTAGAGCCGGTAAAGCTCGACTATGGTGTGGGCATCAGCCGCCTGTTATGGAAAAAAGGCGCCTCTGAAATAACCGGCTTTACCACTAATGATAATAACCGCTCGATGGCCATCAGTGGCAATTACCTGGTATTGTCATTAAGCACAACACCCAATTCTACTTATAAAATATACGATCGAAGAACCGGCGCCTATGTGCAGGATATGGTAGCGCCGCCCGGTCCACTGCGGAGTTTTGCCATTGCCAATGATTCGGCTGGTCATATCCTCGTTACCTCCTGGGCGCCGAAGAATGCAACTTTCTATGTATATAAATACAATGATCCGTTTGATGCCAGTCCGGTGAAATTGATCCAATGGACCAATAACAACCCCACCGGCATAACCGGTGACGGCGGTGTGGGCAGAAGGATAAATGTTTATGGCGATGTAAACAAGAATGCCGTACTGGCGGCTACCGCAGGGGTATCGAATATTGTGTACAACTGGCGGATTGAAAATGGCGTGCTGGTAAGCAATACGCCTGTGCCGCTGGCCTACCAATCGGTAACTGGTGGTACTACCTGGTCATTTTATGCAGAAGCCCAACCGGTATCCACAGCCGCGAATGGCAACTACTTCATAAACTATGCGGCTGAAATAGCCCTGGTAAATGGTTCAGGCAACAGCCGTGCCGTGGCCTTCACATCCGAATCGTCAGTGATTGGAATGAACCATATGCCTATGGAGTATTTCCATTTCAATAATGCCAATTACCTGGCGATCGTGCGGTTTACCAACGGTACCAGCAGCAAAGCCGGCATGAGCCTGTTCGATGTTACTAAAACATCCAATATTGGTCTTACCTCAACGGCGGCTGGGTTTAACGAATTCAGAGTATTTGCCTCACCCGATGCCAATGACCTTACGGCCAGCGCCAATGGCAATGGAGCCGGTGATATTTGCTCGGTGTATTCAGAAGACCGGGAAAGGGTATGTGTGTATATGTTGCTGACCAATGGCGGTATAATGGCATACGAGTTCACCAAATATGCCCCTTAGGAGATTTTGAGATTTCTGATTTCGGGATTTAAATCTCAAAATCTCAAAATCTCAAAATCTCAAAATCTCGAAATCAGAAATAGATCTACTCTGCTATGAAAACGGATCCTATAATCAACTAATTACTATCAGATGAAACTACACGTGCCTGTAATTGTATTGGCAGCGTTGGTGCTGTCATTGACCTTGTCCTGTAAAAAGAGCAGTTCACCCGGTGGGGGTGGTACCGGTGGAAGCGATTCAACCAAACTTGATACCGCGCGGCACCGGAATGTGCTGGTATGGATCGATTGCCGGGCGAACGTGTACAGCAACAGCGGCCGCTTCAATGATACCAACAAGATCAAGCTGGTGATGGATACGATGCAGAACGTAGGGGTTACCGGACTGGTGCTGGATGTAAAAGGAAGTGCCGGGTACACCATGTATCCGAGCGCTTATGCCAAACAGTATACCTCCATTGGCGGCATCAGCTTTACGCCGAATGTAGATTACGTGGAGTTCATGATCAGGGAAGCGCATAAGCGGAATTTCAAGATCTATGCCTCAACCGTAACTTTTGTAGAAGGCGATGCCAGCCGCGGTATGGGTACCCTGTATGACGATGCAGCTTTCAGGTCTGATTATGAATCCATCGTTTGTGATGTGAACGGCAACCGGGTGCCTATCACCAGTACGGGCCGCAATGGCTTTGTGAATCCGGCGCAACCAGCAGTACAGGAGCGGGCGTTGAATATTGTAAAAGAGATAGCCACCAAATACAATGTAGACGGCATCATACTCGACTATGCCCGTTATGCAGATATCTATGCCGATTTCTCCGACTTCAGCAAAGCGAAGTTTATCGAGTTCCTCAAAGAAAGGTTCAACGATGCCGGCGCCGCTACTATGAAATTCCCCGGTGATATTGTGGCTTCCTGGAAAACGAGCAGCGGGGTAGTGCTGCCCAATACCACCGGTAAGTATTACCAGAAATGGCTGTTGTACCGGTCATCGGTCATCTATGATTTCTTCAAACGGGCGCGTGCTGCGGTAAAAGCCATTAAGCCCAACATCAGTTTTGGTGTGTATGTGGGCGCCTGGTATGGTAGCTATTACCAGGTGGGCGTGAACTGGGCGAGCCAGGAGTATGATCCTTTCAGCGATCAGGCCATCCGCTTTGACTGGGCTTATCCAAAATATAATGAGACCGGTTATGCCGAGCAGCTGGATATCCTGATGACCGGCAACTACTTCACCCAGATCATGCTATCGGAGAATTCGGCTACCGCCAACCTCAAATACCATTGGTGGAGCATAGAAGGATCTTTGAACGGCATCAAATACGTTACCAAAAATAAAGTGCCATTATATGGCAGTATCGATATGGGTAACCTGTCGTGGTCCTCTAAATCAGAAATTACCCGGGCCATCAAATATATTCTTAACAATACATCTGGCGGCATCATGTTGTTTGATGTGGTACATGCCTATGCACCCGAAACCAATATGTTGAAACAGCCGCTGTGGGATGCCATTGCTGAGGGTATTAAAAAGTAAGTTGATGAGTTGATAGAGGTGATAAAGTTGATAAAGTCAACGAGTTTGTAAGTTATTAAGTTAATCAGTTCTTGAGTTTTTCAGTTAAACTCGTTACTGGTTTTCAACTCATGAATTTACGAACTGAATAACTTACAAACTCAATAACTAATGAACTGTGAACTTTAAACCGTGAACTTTAAACTGTTTTCTGCCTTCTGCCCATTCACGAGCTATGAACGAAAGAAACAAAAGTCTTGATGCGTTACGAGGGGCTGCAATACTCGCAATGGTATTGTCAAGCAGCATTGCCTTTGGCGTTTTGCCTGGCTGGATGTACCATGCGCAAACCCCGCCGCCTTCGCATGCGTTCAATCCCGGGTTGCCTGGCATCACCTGGGTAGACCTCGTATTTCCTTTTTTCCTGTTCAGCATGGGAGCAGCTATTCCACTGGCTTTACATAAAAAAGTAAAGGAAGGAAAAAGCGCAGCCGCCGTGCTGTACACTGCGGCACGCCGGTTTATGGCGTTGGTGTTCTTTGCGCTGTTCACGGTGCATGCGCGCAGTGCAGTAATGAGTGGCGAGCCCGCCGCCTGGCATCATGGATTATCGGTCGCCGCTTTTGTATTGTTGTTCTTTCAGTGGTATAGTCCGGCCGGAACAGCACAAAAAACAAAGTGGCTGGTAATTAAAGTAGCTGCTTTTGCGGGCGCCGGTTTGCTGTTATTGCTGTTGCCTTTCAAAGACGGTAAAGGATTTTCTTTGTACCGCAGCGATATCATCATTATTGTGCTGGCGAATATGGCCTTGTTCGGTACGGTCATCTGGTGGTTCACCCGCAGCCGGCCATGGCTGCGGATCGGTTTACTGCCCTTTGTTTTGGCGATCTTCCTGGGCGCCCAATTTCCCGGTACGTGGAACGAACGCGTGTTTCAATGGTCGCCGGCGCCCTGGATATACAAGTTCTATCATCTGAAGTATTTGTTCATTATCATCCCCGGCACCCTGGCTGGCGACTGGTTGGCGGCAGATGCCGGTACAAAGAAAGCAGGGCAGGGCTTGCCGCCGGCAAACCTGAAAATTATTGCCGCCATATCGTTCATTATTATAGCAGCGAATGTTATATTGCTGTTTGACCGCCATACAACAATAAATGTTCTCCTTACAATTGGCTGTTGCGGCGCCGGTTATTTTATCCTACAGAAAATACAACAGGAACACACTTCCCTGATACACAGGTTCTTTAAAGCTGGTACTTATTTGTTATTGCTGGGACTTTTTTTTGAAGCCTGGGAAGGCGGCATCAAAAAAGACCCTTCTACATTCAGCTATTATTTTGTTACTGCGGGACTTGCCTTTTTTATGTTAATGGCTTTTCACGGGTTACAATTAACAAAGATGGGTGCGCCACTGGTTGAATATTTCAGCCACAATGGCAAAAACCCCATGGTAGCGTATGTAACCGGTAATTTGTTATTGTTGCCGCTCCTGCACCTGAGTGGCGGATATTCGTTGTATGTAAATATGCAAAAGAATGTACCCGGTGGTGTGTTGAGTGGCTTTCTGTTCACCGGTATCGTATCCCTGGTAACGGTGGCATTCACAAAAAAGGGATGGTTTTGGAAAACGTAAAAAGCAATCGATCGTAGTAGACCGCAGCCCGTCCGGCCGGTCATCCGGCGGGCATCTGGCCAAACAACAAATATTATTTTCAAATGAATCTATCGACTATTGACGTAGTGATCATTATTCTGTACCTGGTGGTGATCATTGGCCTCGGATTCTGGATCTCGAAGAAAGCCTCGAAGAACATGCAGTCGTACTTCCTCGGCGATAACAATATCAAATGGTATTGGCTGGGATTCAGTAACAGCAGTGGCATGTTCGATGTAAGCGGTACGGCGTTTTATGTAGCGTTACTCTTTATTTATGGATTTAAAGCCGCCTGGCTGCCCTGGTTATGGCCCATCTGGAACCAGATCTTCGTAATGGTATTCCTGGCCGTATGGATCCGGCGAAGTAATGCCCTCACCGGCGCCGACTGGATCATCAAACGTTTTGGTGACGACAGCAGCGGCCGCCTGGCGCACATGATCGTGGTGATCTTTGCTATCGTCAGTGTGATCGGTTTTATAGGGTATGTCTTTGTAGGTATCGGCAAATTTGCCGCGGGCATTCTGCCCTGGGACCTTACCAATTCTGTATTCACCAATGAACAAACCTATGCCTTCATCATTGTTACCTTAACTACATTATATACCGTAAAAGGAGGGATGTACAGTGTGGTAGCTACCGAGGTGTTGCAATATGGCATTCTGGTGGTTAGTTGCATACTCGTCGTGATTTTTGCAGTAAAAGGAATTAATTACGATCAGCTGCACCAACAGTTGCCTGATGGCTGGGCTTCGTTCTGGCCGCAATGGAAGCTGGATGTAAGCTGGGGTAATACATTTCCGCAAGCCAATGATAAAATAGCAGAAGATGGCTTCACCTGGTTTGGCGCCCTGGTGCTCATGATGATCGGCAAGGGAATATTCGCAAGTCTGGCAGGGCCTGTGCCCGGCTTCGATATGCAACGCATCCTCAGCGCCAAAAAGCCGTGGGAAGCAGCCAAGCTGAGTGGCTTCACCAACCTCGTATTGTATATTCCGCTGTTTATGATGGTGAGCGCACTGACCCTGATCGCATTCAATTCCTTCATGCCCGTATTGCAGGGACAAACAAGACCCGATTTTGAAGTGATCCTCAGCCAGGTGGTTAGTAATTATCTGCCCGCAGGTATTCGTGGTATTGTGCTCGCCGGTTTGCTGGCATCTTTTATGAGCACCTTCTCAGCCTTTGTAAATGCAGCGCCTGCTTACCTGGTAAATGACTTCTATAAAAAATATTTCCGACCAAACGAACCGCCCCGCCATTATGTGAAGTGCAGTTATTTAACATCGGTAACAATCATTGCCATCGGATGTTTTTTCGGGTTGTTCGCCGACTCCCTCAGCTCCCTCACGTTATGGATATCATCGGCCCTGTATGGAGGTTATGCAGCCGCCAACGTATTGAAATGGATCTGGTGGCGCTTTAATGGTTATGGTTATTTCGCCGGTATGCTGGCCGGATTATTATCGGCCACCTTTGTACCGAAACTGATGGCCTGGTTAAGCTCTGCGTATTTTACCAATTATCAAGAGTTGTTTGGCAGCGGTATCGGTACACTGATCTCTTTCTTCATCATCCTGGTGCTTTCGATGGCGGCCAGTATCATTGGTTGTTTGTTAACACCCATGCCAGATAAACAGGTACTGCAAAAGTTCTATACCAATACAAAACCCTGGGGCTTTTGGAACCCCGTCTTACAATGGGTAAAAAAGGTGGAACCTGCATTTGAACCCAATCGCCAGTTTAAATGGGATATGCTGAATGTGCTGGTGGGTATTTGCTGGCAGATGAGCATGGTCATCATGCCTGTATTCTTTGTGTTCGGCTATTTCAATTATGGCTTTATGGCTATGGGTATATGGCTGACCTGTATGATCATTTTAAAATTTACCTGGTACGACAGACTTAAAATTACAGCTGCATGAAAAAAGGGATGATTCTTTTACTATCGATGGTGGCTGCATTGGCTACAGCATCGGCACAAACCGAACCGGTTGACAGCAGTTACGCCAACAATTACTATGTAGAACGGATGAAATTCTTCGAGCAGTTACATCCTGCTCCAAAGCCGGTCGTATTTCTTGGAAACAGTATCACAGAAGCAGGGCCCTGGAGCGAAGTGTTGCCCGGCATTAATGTAGTCAACCGCGGCATCAGTGGTGATAATTCCTGGGGCGTACTTGCCCGCCTTCACCAGGTCGGCCAGTTGAAACCGGCAAAGATCTTTTTACTGATTGGCGTAAACGATCTTAAACGCGGCGTACCCGTTGAATATATTATCCGTAACTATGATCGCATTACCGCTACCCTAAAAAAGACATTGCCAAAAACAACCCTGTACCTGCAAAGCGTATTACCGGTGGCGGAGCCCATGCTGGCGAATATCTATGCAAAGATCAGCAATGAAAAGATCCAACAACTGAACGAAGGATTGAAACAGGTAGCGCAGAAATATAATTGTCCGTTCATTGACCTGTACCATGAAGTATTTATCGATGAAAAAGGACAAATGCGCACAGCGTATACAACGGATGGATTGCATTGCAAACCGGCGGGATACCTGGCCTGGGCTGCATACTTAAAGAAAAAAGGATACTTATAAAACATAGTTTATTTATGGTAAGAAGTTTCACGTGCCGGGTACCGGTTACCGGTTGCCGGTCAACTAAAACCGTGTCACGGATAACTGTGCTCAGGGGCATTTCGCGATTGGCAATTGTCCCTGCCCTGATGACCCGGCCGAACCGGAATTGTAGATTGTCGGCAGCCGTTTCACGTTTCACCTTTGCCGTTTGCCGATCAACGGTACTCGTTTTAAGTACGTTGGCATCTTTTGCACAGGAAGGCTCAAAAAAGATCGACAGCAACTACAACAATGCCTACTACCAGGGTCGCATGGAATTGTTCAATACATTGACCCCGCCGAAAAATGCCATTGTATTTTTAGGGAACAGTATTAGCGAACGGGGCGCCTGGAGCGAGTTACTGCCGGGGCAACCCGTTATGAACCGGGGCATTGGTGGCGATAATACGTTCGGCGTACTGGCCAGACTGGAAGGAGTGGTAAAAGCAAAACCAAAGAAGATCTTTCTGTTGATCGGCATTAATGACCTCAGCCGCGGATTGCCAAAAGAAGTGATCATTAATAACTATCATCGCATCATCAGGTATCTTACCGCTTTTACGCCGAAAACAAAAATATATCTCCAGAGTGTATTGCCCCTGAATGAGCCAATGACAACTCCGGCCTACCTGAAAAATAAGAAAGACAGCATCCTGCAATTGAATAGAGGTATAAAACAGGTGGCGGAACAATATCATTTACCGTATATCAACCTGCATGATATCTTTGCCGATGCCAATGGTGATCTGAAGAAAGAGCTTACCATGGATGGCATTCATCTTAGACCTGCGGCTTATGTGTTGTGGGTGGATTTTCTTAAGAAGAAGAACTATTTATAAGTTGCCCTGGCACGGATCCAAACGGTGACACGGTAGCAGATAGAAGTCGGAAGCCGGAAATCAGAAGTTGGTAGTAAGTGAGAAGTCGGATGTCTGAGGCAAGAAGTTATAAAATCAGTATATGTTCAAAGTAAAGCTATATTCGATCCTGTTATTCTTACTCGGAAGCCTGCAGGTGGCAGGGCAGGCGCAAAAACCAGTACGTATAACGTATGCAGTAAAAGATACCAGCACCTTATGGTTCGACTGGTACAAGCCAACGGCAAAAGCCAATGGCATGTCGGTATTGTTCATTCATGGCGGCGCCTTTACCGGTGGTGATCCGGAGAACCAGCGTCCCATGGCCGAAGGATTGAACAAATTAGGCTACAATGTATTTGTGATCAAATACCGCTTGTACCTGAAAGGGAAAAGTTTTGGGTGCGATATGGTATTGCCCGAAAAATTAAAAGCCATCCGGCAAGGCGTGGAAGATGGACGCGATGCAACGGCTTATTTAATAAACCATGCCGGCGAGCTGCAGGTAGATACCTCAAAACTGTTTCTTGCAGGCAGCAGTGCCGGTGCAGAAGCCGTGTTGAACCTGGTATTTAATCCATTTACCCGCAAGAATGATACTGCCTACAACCTGTACAGGACATTCCGCTATGCCGGAGTGCTGTCATTTGCCGGCGCCGTGCTCGACATCAATACCGTGTATGCACATGCACCCGTACCTGTGTTTATGATGCATGGAACCAACGACCAGCTGGTGCCCTATGCAACAGCGGCCCATCGCTTTTGTAAAGCAGTTGATCCCGGGTGGATGATCATGTTTGGCGCCCGGACCCTGTACGAGGAAATGTATAAAAGAAAATGGCCGGTGGTATTGTACTCCTATGAAGGAAGTGGACATGAAGTGAGTAGTTATATGTTCCGCAAGTTTACCGAGATGGACAGCTTTATGCAACAGGCCGTTAAACAAAAAGTAAAAGCAGCACATCTGGTGGTTAAAAGAAACGACCAACCAAAAAAATAAGCAGGTATTATGAAGATAACGGGAACTTTTATTGATGAGATCAGTCACGACATCCCTCATCAGAACTGGGGCGCCGCAGAATGGCGTCGTGATTTTGAATACATGAAAGCCATTGGTATCGATACCGTCATTTTGATCCGCAGTGGTTACCGCCGGTTCATTACCTATCCTTCGGCTTATTTGATAAAAGAATACGGTTGCTACCAGCCGCCGGTTGACCTGGTGGAGCTGTTCCTGCAATTGTCTGACGAACTGGGTATGAACTTCTACTTTGGTTTATACGACAGCGGTAAGTACTGGGACACCGGTAATATGCAGCATGAAATTGACAGCAACCGTTTTGTGATTGATGAAGTATGGAAAAAATACGGACAGTATAAAAGTTTTAAAGGCTGGTACCTGAGTATGGAGATCAGCCGTAAAACAAAAGGGGCTACCGAAGCTTTTAAAACGTTGGGGTTGCAATGCAAACAGGCAAGTAATGGATTGCCCACACTTATTTCGCCCTGGATAGATGGGAAGAAAGCGGTCATGGCCGCGTCTGCTTCACTGACCAAAGAAGAAGCCGTCTCTCTAAAAGAACATGAGCAGGAGTGGAGCGAGATCTTTGCGGGTGTACAGGGCGCCGTGGATGCAGTCGCCTTCCAGGATGGCCACATCGATTACCATGAGCTGGATGATTTCTTCGCCATCAACAAGAAAATGGCCGACCGTTTCGGGCTCCAATGCTGGACGAATGCCGAATCTTTCGACCGTGACATGCCGATAAAATTTCTGCCCATTAAATTCGAAAAGCTGCGCCTGAAGCTGGAAGCAGCAAAGCGGGCCGGTTATGATAAGGCCATTACATTTGAGTTTTCTCATTTTATGAGTCCGCAGTCCGCGTATCTGCAGGCGGGACATTTGTACAATCGATATCGGGAGTATATCTCGGTGACTGGTTGACCAGTTGACCCGTTAACTGGTTAACTGGTTGATAAGGTTGAAACAGCTGATATCCAAAAACGGGAGCGGATAAACCGGTAACTGGCAACCGGTAACTGGTAACCGGTGACCGGCAACCGGTGACTGGTAACCGGTATCGCTTTCAAAAGTAATCAGGCCAATCCTTTTAACAATAACGTTCTATGATAACCACAGCATTAAAAAAACGAACAGTAAGTTTTGAAAAGATCCAGGTAGAACAATATGCAACCGCAGCGGAAGCATCTGTACAGGTAGCGCAGGAAATAGCGGCGCTCATCAGGGAGAAACAGGCCAAAGGTCAGCGTGCCGTATTGGGATTGGCAACCGGTTCTACCCCAAAAAAAGTATATAAAGAACTGATCCGTTTACACCGCGAGGAAGGTTTGAGTTTTCACAACGTCATTGCCTTTAACCTCGATGAGTATTATCCCATGCAGCCAACCGCCTGGCAAAGCTATAAGCGGTTCATGAAAGAAAATTTATTCGATCATATAGACATCGATCAGCAGGATTGCCATATTCCTGATGGCAGCCTGCCGCAGGAACTGGTAAAAGCTTATTGTGAACAATATGAAAGAAGGATAGAGGAAGCCGGTGGTATCGATTTTCAGTTGCTGGGCATTGGCCGTAACGGGCATATCGGTTTCAATGAACCCGGTTCGCACAACAGTTCTGTTACCCGGCTGATAACCCTTGATATCAGTACCCGGCTCGATGCAGCACCAGAATTTGGCGGCACTATCAATGTGCCTAAAAAAGCCATTACCATGGGCGTCAGCACCATCCTGAAAGCCCGCAGGATCGTTTTGCTGGCCTGGGGTGAAACGAAAGCCGGTATCATACAACAGTCGGTTGAAGGTCCCGTCACCGAGCTGGTGCCGGCGTCCTATCTGCAGGCACATCCCAACGTGAAATTCGTATTAGACGATGCCTGCGCCCTGGAGTTGACCCGCAACAAAGCGCCTTGGTTAACTGATAATGTGGTGTGGGACCGGGGCATGATCAAAAAAGCAGTGACCCACCTGGCGCTCACAGTGAACAAACCGATCCTGAAACTCACGAATAACGACTATAACGAAAATGGATTGAGCGAACTGCTGGCTTTATACGGACAGGCATACGATATCAATATAGATGTCTTCAACTGGCTGCAGCATACCATTACCGGCTGGCCGGGTGGTAAACCCAATGCCGATGATACGAATCGTCCTGAGCGCGCTCTACCACATAAAAAGCGAATATTGTTATTCAGTCCGCACCCCGATGATGATATTATTTCCATGGGCGGAACTTTTCAGCGCCTGGTCGATCAGGGACATGAAGTGCATGTAGCTTACCAAACATCCGGAAACATTGCGGTGGCCGATGATGAGGCCTTTCGCTTTATGCAGTTTGTGACCGATTTCAACCAGCAATTCGGCGTTGCCAATAAAGAAAGCGTGGCGTTGTATGAAAAAGCAGCCCGTTTTCTGAGATCAAAAGCAAAAGGCGAGAAGGATATTGATGAGCTGCGTTACGTAAAAGGACTCATTCGCCGGGGCGAAGCGCTGAATACGTGCCGTTATACCGGTGTGCCCGATGATCAGGTACATTTTCTGAATATGCCCTTTTATGAAACCGGACTGGTAGAAAAGAAACCGTTGAGTGAGGAAGATTACGTTATAATAATGGAACTGATAGAAAGAGTGCAGCCGCACCAGGTATATGCTGCCGGTGACCTGGCCGATCCGCATGGTACGCACAAGGTTTGCCTCGATGCCATACTGGAAGCCATGAAACGGTTAAAGCATAAATCTTATATGAAAGATTGCTGGCTGTGGTTGTACAAAGGCGCCTGGGCTGAATGGGATATTCACCAGATTGAAATGGCCGTGCCTCTGAGCCCAGACCAGGTATTGAAAAAGCGGGGCGGTATATTTAAACACCAGTCGCAAAAAGATGGGGTGGTGTTCCAGGGCAGCGACAGCCGGGAATTCTGGCAGCGCGCCGAGGAACGTAATAAGGCCACTGCTGGCTTGTATAATCAGTTAGGGTTGGCAGAGTATGCGGCTATGGAAGCATTTGTACGCTGGGAATATTAGTGTTCTATAAATGCAACGGGTGGGTGCTCTTGTAAAGGGCGCTCACCTTTTTTATTGTAAAGGATATCCTTATTTTAGCTGCATAAAAAAGATGACTATGATCCAAAGCAGCGAGTTCCAGTTTGAGCAGGATATCCCCTGGGAAGATGTAGGTGGTGGCATTCAACGGCAGATCTATGGTTATGATGACCGCGTAATGCTGGTGAAGGCCAAATTTGAGAAGGGCGGTATCGGAGCGCTGCATCAGCACCCGCATTCACAGGCAACCTATGTAGAAAGCGGTGTATTTGAAATGACCATTGGTAATGAGAAAAAGATCATTCGCAAGGGCGATGGTTATTACGTACCGCCAAATATCATTCATGGCTGTGTGTGCCTCGAAGCAGGTATGCTCGTGGATGTGTTTTCCCCGCACCGGGAAGACTTTCTGAAATAGTAATAGCCGGCTGTTTGCCGCAGCTCCTGCTGTATTTTACAAGCTTACAATATCTTCATCATAAGATAACACTGCTATTTTTTTCTTACAGATATTTTTACAGGTATGCCCCTGCCATCAGTAATATAAAAATTAACGTTGGCGGCACTGGTGGTAATTACCCGAACACCCGTATTATAGAATGGCCTTGCCTTTAAACGGGTAACAGGCACTGCAATGAACGCATAGTTCCTGGTTGTAAGGAACAGGATAACGTGTATCCGTATTATACGATCGAACATCAAAGAAACTGGTTACGGGTTTTATTCGGAAATCTCATTCATTAAATATTAAGTAAAATGACACAACGCTACAACGTAGTGAAAGGGTGTGCCATGCCCTTTACAAAAGGCCGGTTGATAGTAAGCTGGTTATTGCCGGTGCTTTTACATGTCTTGCTGGTTTTGCCCGTACTCGCGCAGAACGCGAACCCGGCGATCAAAGGGGTGGTAGAGAATGAAAAGGGCGAACCCCTTGAAGGAGTGACCATCGACATGAAGAATGAGGCAGGCGATCTCAAGCGCTCCGCCGTAACTACAAAAAAAGGGGCATTTACATTCGATAATCCCGGCGTTAAAGGCACTTATATTTTTACCATTTCGCATATCGGGTATGTAACGCAGGTGGTGCGCAAAGAAAATTTTGATCCGCAAAAAGAAGAAACGATCTCCATTGTGTTGAAAGCAAATGCTGCGGATCTTGAAGTGGTCGTGGTGAGCTATGGTAAACAACGTAAGCAGGAAGTGACTGGTTCTATCGTACAACAGAATGCGGCTGAATTGCAGGATATGCCGGTAGGACAGTTTGCCCAACAACTGCAGGGAAAAGTAGCAGGCGTACAGGTGGGCCAGAACAGTGGAACACCCGGCCGTGGTATGGAATTCCGCATTCGCGGCGCTGCTTCTTTTGCTTCAGATAACCAACCATTATTTGTAGTGGATGGAATTCCCATCACCGGTAGTATCAATAATATCAATCCCTCGGAAATAGAGAGCTTTACCATCCTGAAAGACGCTGCTGCCAGCTCCTTATATGGTTCCAGGGCAGCCAATGGCGTAGTGCTGATCACTACCAAACATGCTAAAGCCGGTGATGCCAAAGTGGAGTTCAACACATTTTACGGCAGCCAGGTGATCCCTAAAAAAGGGAGGCCCGATATGATGACCGCCCGCGAATTTGCCGAGTTTCAGAATGAATATTATGAAGACCGGGTAAAATATGAAGGATTTACCGGTACGTTGAATCCTGTATACCAGAACCCCGAGCGGTATGGCGATGGTACCAACTGGTTTGATGTATTAACGCGTAATGCGCCAATTCAAAACTATGATCTCACTGTTTCTTCCGCTACCGGCAGATCTTCTTCTACAGTGATGGCCGGTTACCAGGACCAGCAGGGCGTGATCCTGAACACAGGTACCAAATTATTCTCCTTGCGCTATAACCAGGACTTTACCCTGGTGAATAATAAATTGAAAATTGGATTTGGCATAGCGCCCAGCTATCGTTTAGATCACAATAACCGCCTGGGAACAGAAGGTGTTAACAACCTGATTGAAAAGATCGTAGAGGCCAGTCCGTTAATAGCTCCCGTAGACAGTAACGGCAATATGCCGCTTTATGTACATTCACCCGGGATGGTCGCGAATGTAAACCCCTATGCGCAATTCACGCAAATAAAGGATGATTACAAAACGACCAGGATCCTGGGAAATGCGTATGTGAATTATGAGTTATTGAAGGGCCTGAGCATAAAGGGTTACCTGGCAGTGGACAAAGGCGCAGAAACCCGCAGCCGTTATTCGCCTGCCAGCATTTCCACAACGAATATTGCCACCGGTACCAGCAGTTCCGTTGACAATTATTCCTGGACCACCGAGGCCACCCTCAACTATTCAAAAACATTATTTAACGATCATCATATCGAGTTGCTGGCCGGTTATTCAGCGCAGCAGTTTGAACAGGAGAGCAATGCAATAAACGGTACCAATTTTCCCAGTGATGATGTGCAGTTCCTGAGTGCAGCCACTTCCATCACCTCCGGCGCCAGTAACGCTACGGCTTATTCACTCGTTTCTACAATCGGAAGGTTGAATTATAATTTTAGGGGTAAATACCTGCTGTCAGGAGCTATACGTCGCGATGGTTCTTCGCGCTTTGGTGTTAATACTAAATACGGTAATTTTCCTTCCATCTCGGCCGGCTGGGTTATCAGCAATGAGAACTTCATGGAAAGGTTCCGTACCTTCAGCTTTCTAAAATTGCGCGCCAGCTACGGTATCACCGGAAACAATAATATCGGTAATTATACCAGTATTCCTCAGGTAGCCTATAGTAATTATGTATTTAATGGCGCCCTGGTATCAGGAGCCACCATTGCTACCCTGCAAAACCCCGGCCTTCAATGGGAGCGTAACAAACAATTCGACATAGGTGTTGATCTTACTCTTTTCAATAACCGCCTTTCGTTCACCTACGACTATTATCACAAATTATCCGATGGGCTGATCCAGGACAGGCCCATTCCCCGCGCATCTGGTTATACCAGTGTTTCTTCCAATGTGGGCATCCTGGAATTCTGGGGGCACGAGTTCACGCTGAGTGGCGCGATCCTTACCGGTAAGGTGACCTGGAACGCTTCTGTTAATATGACGTTCGACCGCAACAAGATAAAAAAACTGTTGGCCCCCGGTTTCATCCGCCGGAACAATACCATTACTTCCGATTACTACAGGAACCAGGAGGGACATGCGCTGGGTGAATTTTACGGATTTGTTTTTGATGGCTTGTATAAAGATGCAGAGGACCTGGCCAATTCACCTAAATACGGTTCTGCCTCCGACGTAGGTACCATCAAAATGAAAGACGTAACGCCCGATAAAGTGATCAATGAAAGCGACCGTACTTTTATCGGCAACCCCAATCCCGATTTTCTTTTTGGTACCAGTCATCAGTTAAGCTATAAGAATTTTGATCTGTCGATAACAGTAGCAGGCTCCTATGGCGGTAAGATCCTGAATCCTTCCAAATGGGCTTATCTCACGAACCTCGATGGCGCCCGTGGTTTGTTGGCTGCCGTAAAGGATCGCTGGCGGTCACCCGAGAATCCCGGGTCAGGCGTATATCCCAGGACAAAGACCGGTACAACAGCTATAGGCCGTTCGGTGAACAGCCAGTGGGTTGAAGACGGTTCGTATTTAGCGGTAAAGAATATTGCGCTCGGCTATTCCATACCGCTGAAGGGAAATACGGCATTCAAAAGCCTTCGCGTATTTGGTTCCATCCAAAACGCTTTGATCCTGACAAAATACTCTGGTATCAATCCGGAGATCAGTCTCAACGGATTGAATGGCTACGGTATAGGTATCGATGAGAATGCCTATCCGGTTCCGAGAGTCTTTGCGATCGGTTTATCAACAAGCTTTAAATAATCTAGAAAGTGTGCCCCGCTTTTTCAATACACCGGGGAAGTGTGGCACACCTTGATCTCTGAATAATTCATCCTGGTCACTATAAAACAGAATTATGAACAAGATATTTATGATAGCGGTACTGGCCCTGACCGTTATATCCTGTAAAAAAGATTTTATCGAGCTGGCGCCCGAAGATCAGATCGGCGAGCCTAATTTCTATAAAACGGAAGCGCAATTCAGGATGGCGCTGACGGCCGCTTATACGCCCCTGCGCGACCTTTTTGAAAATGATTTCTATACTAATGAAATGAGATCAGATAATACGCATTATGAGTATTACCAGATCAACCGGGGTACCGCCTATACCATGCGCGAGAATATTGCTGATTTCACCGACGACCCTTCCAACAGCTATAGCAATGCCGTGTATTTTCATTGCTTCAAAGGCATTTCCCGGGCAAATATCATTCTGGACCGCATTGATGGCGGCACACTCAGTGATGCAGCAAAAAATGACATTGTAGGCCAGGCAAAATTCCTGCGGGCCTTCAACTTCTTTAAACTGGTACGATACTTCGGCGGCGTGCCCCTGTTTATACATGAGGTTACAGAAGCGGAACAGTCTTTCCTGCCGCGTTCTTCTGCAGCAGAAGTATATGCGCAGATCATCGATGACGCAAAAGACGCTATTGCCCGACTGAGCAATCCGGTTTTTGTATCCGGTAAACAATCAGGCCAGGCTACCAAAGGGGCGGCCACTATGTTGCTGGCGGAAGTGTATATGACGCAGCAGCATTATGCGGAAGCGGAAACCTTGCTTAATTCCCTGGCCGGAATGGGCTACGATCTGCTGCCCAAATACGCCGATGTATTTTCAACGAACAATAAGAACAGCAGGGAATCCATCTTTGAGATACAATACCTGGAAGGTTTGCAGGGTGGACAGCAAAGTAATTTCATTTACCTGTTCCTGCCCCGCTCGCAGAATACTACTTTAATAACCGGCGTTAAGACCGATAACAGTGGTATCGGTGGCTGGAATACGCCTACCAAAGATCTCATCGACGCCTATGAACCTGGTGATACCCTTCGCAAAGATGCTTCCATAGCAATGGCAGAGGGAACTTATAATGCAAGTAACCTGTTCACATTTACTGCTAACAAAAGCATCCTGAATTATAAACCGGCAGCCGGCAGGGTAGGCGTACCATACATTAAGAAGTACCTGAACCTGCATACGAATCCTAACAATACCAATGATAACTGGCCGGTATACCGCTATGCCGATGCCCTGTTGTTGCTGGCCGAAGCAAGAAATTTGCAGGGAAAACCCGCTGAAGCACTGGCGCCGCTGAATAAAGTGCGCGCCCGGGGCTTCGGCAATGCTACCCATAATATAACAACGACCGATCAAACCGCATTGACCGACATCATTGCACATGAAAGAAGGATAGAGCTGGCATTTGAAAATCACCGCTGGCACGACCTGGTACGTACCGGCAAGGCGGTAGAAGTGATGAATGCGCATGGTGCCCAACTGAAGCAATTGTACACTTACTTACCGGCGTCTTCCTACCAGGTAGATCAGAACCGGTTGCTTTATCCCATTCCGCAATCGGAAAGAGAATTGAATATTGATCTTACGCAAAATACCGGATATCCGCAGTAAGAAGAACGAAGTCGGAAGTCGGAGTGACAGAAGTCGGAAGTAAAAGAATAAAGAGGTAAGAAGTTTAGGATTGTTCATACATCCTGCTTCTTACCTCTTACTTCTTATATCTGTAAACTGTGGATTTTTCCTTTTATACAGGGAAAAAAAGTGTACCAACAAACAGGCAGGAATCCCCTATATTTGTAGCGTTGTATATTCAAAGAAATAACGATTCAACTGCTTACAGGTATGCTTTTCGATCAGCGGGCCTCATCTGTTGGAAAAATATTATATGGCGTGTTATGCCTGTACTTTCCCATTGCCGGTGTTGCCCAGGAAAGCCAGCCGCCAACAGATACGGCTCATAAAGTGCAGCTATTGCAGGAGATCGTGATCTCGGCTTCCCGCCTACAGGAAAAGCAGTTGACGGCCCCTGTGAGCATTTCAAAACTAAGTTCATCTCAAATACAACAAACTGCTGCACCCGGATTCTTTGATGCCATAGCCAGCATGAAAGGCGTTCACATGATCGTACCCGGCATGGGCTTCAGGATCATTAACACCCGTGGATTTTCCAATACAACGAATGTGCGGTTTGTGCAAATGATCGACAATATCGATAACCAAAGCCCACATATTGGCGCACCCATTGCCAATGCTTTGTCACCCGGCGATCTGGATATCGATCATGTTGAAGTCATTCAGGGCGTGGCTTCTGCTTTATATGGCATGAACGCTACGAATGGACTGGCCAACTTTACTACTAAAGATCCGTTTACCACGCAGGGATTCAGTATACAACAGCAGGTAGCCATTAATCATGTGAACGATCCCAATGAGGTGGCTGCCCAACTGTATAATGAGACCAGCATTCGCTGGGCGAAAGTAGTTGGTAAGCAATGGGCCATTAAAATTAATGCCGGTTATAACCGTGGTTATGACTGGATCGCCGATAACCGCGGCGACCTGAATCCAATGGCAAATGAAACCACCGGTTTAGTGGGTACTGATAATCCGGCTTACGATGCAGTGAACGGGTATGGCAATGAAAGCAGCAACCGCCGAACACTTTCATTGGGTGGAAAGAACTATGTAGTGGCGCGCACTGGGTATAACGAACGCGAGGTAGCGGATTACCGGCTCCGGAATGTCAAAGGAGATGTTTCACTATATTTCCGTCCATCAGCAGGAACGACCCTCTCATATACCTATCGCACCGCTTTTTTAAATAACATCTATCAACGGTCGAACCGTTTTCGTTTGCAGGATTACTGGTTGCAGCAGCATATCGTTCAATTCAAGAATGAGCTTGTACAGGCACGGGCTTACATAAATTCAGAGAATACAGGTCATTCCTATAACCTGCGTTCTATAGCCGAAAATATGGATGTGAATTTTAAGGACAATAACAACTGGTTTCTGGATCATACAAATGCCTATAACAATGCTATAACTGCCAATGCCAACGTAGCAGATGCCCACCAACAGGCAAGAGCGGCGGCAGATGAAGGGCGTTGGCAGCCTGGTAGCGGTGCTTTTAAAGATAAGCTGAAAGCATTACAGGAAATTAACAATTGGGATATTGGTGCCGCTTTAAAAGTAAAGGCGCACCTGGTGCATACAGAAGCGGCCCTTGACCTGGGGAAATTATTGCACACAAATTATGACCTGAAAATAGGCGCCGATTTCAGGGATTATATCATTGTGCCGGATGGAAATTATTTTATCAATCCAACTGATTCAGCTGCTGATTTAAATTATACCAGCTATGGCTTCTATGTGCAGGCTGCTAAAAAATTGCTACACGAGCGATTACAGCTCAGTGTGGTATTGCGTGGCACCGGTTACGAATATTTTGATCTTAAATGGAATCCGCGCCTGACGGCTGTATATGAGGTGGCCCGCAATAACGCTATTCGCTTTTCTTATCAGAATGGTTATCGCTTTCCCAGCATTTTTGAAGGATTTTCCAATATAAACAGTGGTGGGGTAAAACGGGTAGGCGGATTGAAAGTGATGTCCGATGGCATTTTTGAGAATTCCTGGTTAAAGAGTTCTATCGATGCTTTTACCGCCGCAGTAAATAAGGATGTAAATAACCAGGGTGTAAGTCAGGCAGCTGCCATTGAAAACAACAAAGGACTATTGCAACGTAATACATATTCATATTTGGAGCCTGAACAAATGCATTCGTTTGAAGCGGGGTACAGGTCCTTGCTGATGAATAACCGGCTGTCGGTTGATGCCGACCTGTACTACAATTTGTATTCTAATTTCATCGCCCAGATAGAAGTCAGTGTTCCCAATACTACTGACAGCGCCCGGATGCCTGCGTATTTGTATGACAGGAATAAACAGGCCCGCTACCGCCTGTGGACCAATTCAAAGACCATCGTACATAATTATGGCGCCGCCATCGAGCTGTTGTACATGATCAATAAACAATATGTTGTATGGGGCAATGCCAGTTATCAAACCCTGAAAAAAACAAATACCAGCGACGGACTGGAAGATGGTTTTAATACGCCCAAATGGATGGTGAATGCCGGCATCAGGGCAAAGAACGTATATAAGTCGCTTGGATGTAACCTGACCGCCAGGTACCAGCCAGCTTTTTACTGGCAATCGTTTCTGATCAATGGAAATGTGCCGGCTATTTTCAATGCCGATGTTATGGTGCAATGTTCTTTTATCAATCCGCAGCTGCAGGTGAAGCTGGGCGCAACCAATGTGCTGAACCATTATTATTATTCCATCTTGGGCGGCCCGCAAATCGGCGGTTTTTATTATACCACACTTTCTTATTCTTTTTAAATGTTGAATGTTGTGCTGGGAATGAGTAGCAAATGACAGGTTACCAGTTGCCTGCAGTTTTAAGGTTCAAGGTCCGGAAACCGGTATCCGGTAACTGGCAAACGGGTATATCTTTTGCCTATTTTTGATTAAAAAATATGGTCTTTCCCATTGGAGATGACAACCGGGACAGGAAAAGTATACCTGTCGTCAATTACCTCCTTATAGCGTTGAATATTTTTGCATATGTGTACTGGCAGGGGCTGGGCCTGAACGACCAGGTTACCTTTGCCTATTCCACAGTGCCAGCCGAAATATTAACCGGTCATGATATTGTAACCGATTCTAAGATTGCGGTGAACCCGTATGATGGGGAACGGTACAAGATACCGGGATTGGAGGTAACCAATATTCCGGTTTTCTTTACATTGATCACTTCCATGTTCATGCATGGCGGCCTTGCCCACCTGGCTGGTAACATGCTTTACCTGTGGATCTTCGGTGATAATATTGAAGACGCATTAGGCCATCTGAAATATCTTTTATTTTATTTATTGTGCGGTGTGCTCGCGGGTTTAAGCCATGTGTTCAGCACCGCGATCTTCGGACAAAATCTGTTGATACCCAGCCTGGGCGCTTCGGGCGCCATATCGGGCATGTTAGGCGCTTACCTGCGATTGTTTCCCGGCAAAGGCATCCACCTCTGGATCTTCTTTATCATTCTTACGGTGCCGGCATTTATTGCGGTGGGTATCTGGTTCGCTTTCCAGGTTATGAATGGTTTAGGTGCATTGGGCGGCGAAGAAGCAGGTGGTGTAGCCTATGCGGCTCACATTGGCGGGTTTATAGCCGGATTGCTACTGATAGGCACATTTGCCAAAGATTTTCTGGCCCGGCGAAGAGCGGCTTCCAGGAGGGGCTGGATCTGATTTCCAGATTTCTCGATTTCGAGATATTCGGATTTATGAAATCTCAAATCCAAAAATCAAAATTTGCGATTTACTTTTCAAATACCACCAGATCCGGCTGTGCACCCAGTTTTTCCAGAATAGCATTAATATCTGTGATCATTTTGTCAGGACCGCACACATAAAAATGTTTGTTGAAATCGGTTACGTGTGAACGCAGGAACTCGATATTGATGATGCCAAACTCATAACCCGTTTTACGCTCGCGGCTTAAAATGTATTGTGCGTTGCTGCCCATCATGCCTGTCAATTCGTCTTCATAAATAACATCAGCGGCTGTTTTGTTCGAAAAGAACAGCGTGTTGCCAGCGAGCTGGTTGTCGCGATGCAATTGCCGGAGGATCGCAATAAACGGCGTGATGCCGGCGCCACCGGCAATAAAATAACCGGGGCCTTTGTATTCAATGGCGCCCCACACATCATGCAGGATGATCTCATCGCCTGCCACCAGTTGATGAAGCTTCTGAGTAACACCTTTGTGATCGGCATATTGCTTTATCGTAAGTTCAAGTGTAGGCTCATGGGCTAATGATGTAAAAGTAAAAGGCCGCCTTTCTTCCTGCCAGCCCGGTTGGTTGATGGCTATTTCTGTCGCCTGTCCCGGAACAAAGTTATAACCGGTTGGTTTTTCAACGCGAAAGCTTTTAACATCGTGTGTTACCTGTTGAATGGCAATAATTTTAACAATATGCGATTCCATGAAACAGTTGTTTAAGCAGCAATCTACCAATTAAAATCATTCAGCCCCAATTATTTCCACAGTGCGAAGAATCTATTATTCAATAATTTACAAGCATGGTATGTTTGCAAAACAATGCTGGTACCGGGTTTGCAATAAGTAAGGTGTATTGTTAAATTAAACCAGCTTTATGAAGAGGATCATTTTTTCAGCAGTGTTGTTACTGCTGATCAACGCTGCCATTGCGCAGCATGTTGAGTATGGTATTAAAGGCGGTGTAAATTTTGCAAACCTGAATAATGACGCCGCTGATAATGATGTTGATGCCAAAACCGGATTTCATGTTGGCGCTTTGGCCCATATTCATGTAACCCGCGTATTTGCCATTCAACCCGAGATCATGTACAGCACGCAAGGTGCTAAATTCGGGAACGACAAACTGAAATTGAATTATGTTAATGTACCTGTATTGGCACAGTACATGTTTGGCAATGGTTTTAGAATACAAACCGGTCCGCAGTTGGGTATATTAACTACTTCTGAGTGGGAAAGAGGAGACGTAGAAACGGATGTTGACAACCTGAGCAATGCCGATTTTTCCTGGAGCTTTGGCGCGGGCTTTGTCGGCCGCAACGGTTTAGGTGTGGATGCGCGTTACAATCTGGGGCTTACCGATGTAACTAAAAGTAATACTACCGATTGGCAGAACCGCGTTTGGCAGTTCGGGCTTTTTTATCAGTTCAAACATCACTAGTGTTTTTTTAATTTCAAAAAGCTAAACTTTAAATGAAAGCGGCGCAGCTTTGCAGAATAATTTCTGCCGGCTGCGCCGCTGCTTTATGTAGTGTGTTACTTATTAAAAACCATAGCGGATACCTACCTGTATCTGCCAGGGATTACCGCCTGGTGTAATAACACCTGAGTTGGCGTTTACCCTGTAATTGTAATTTTGGGTGGCTACATCAAATCCGCTCGCGGGGTCAAGGGAATAGATGTTCTGTTTGCCCAGGTTTTTACTGGCGCCCCAGCTTTTGTTAAGCAGGTTTTCCAGGTTGAAAATGTCGCCGGATAATTCAATGTATTGCTTTTTCCATACGTTGAATTTTTTAGCTACCCGAACATCCCATACGCCATTAAAACGGTTGATGCCACCATTTCGTTCAGCAATGCCGCCCATGCTTTTTCGCAGATAGGTCTTCAGGCTCTTGCTGGCATTGGGATTATTCAGAATGCTGTTTATACCGGTGCGGTATTTCTCTGCTACCTTGACATCGTTGACATCGAAGATGTAAGCGAGGTCATTGGAAGCTACGAAATCGCCATTCACATTTCCGTCTACGGCTAAGGAATAGCGGGTGCCGCCAATGCCTGAATAACGTACACCTACACTAATGCCATAGAAAGTTGGCAATGTACCATAGAATACCACTTTATGTCTGAACTGTCCGTCGGAGTAAGACATCCTGCTCAGGTTGCGGGGATCATCATTCACCATCAGCGATAATGTAGCGGTATTGGCTACGTCGCCGTTATAAGAGGTATTGTCTTTGGAATCGTTCCAGGTATAGCTCCAGGAAATTTCTCCATCTCTGAAATAACGCCAGGTTCCATCTACTACAAAAGCAAACTGGTTTATTTTGCCTTCGCTGTTCAGTTCCAGTACACGGCCTACGTTAGTGCTTTTACGGCCTTTCATCCAGTCAGCTACGCCGTTGGTGGGATTGATGGTGTTTGCAGGCACGTATACACCGCGGTTGCCTTCATTCGATAAGGTAAAGTAGGGCGCATCCACCATGTTCTTGTCAACATACATATAGTTGTTGCGTGCAAGCGTTGCATACACCGTTACCCCCATTTTCAGGTTATTGGTGATAAAGCGGCTGTACGACAGGTTGGCTTTATACACCACAGGGATGCGTGCGTCCTTACCATTCATATTAATAGTGGCCAAACGGGGAACGCCTGCATCGAACAATTCCTTACCAGGCGCTGTAGACGGGTCGTTACGGTAGCCGGGGAAATTGGGTGTTGGAATGCCTGACTGAATATCTACCGACAATACCTTGGTTCCATCGAACACCATGTTATTGATCATGGCGTAGTTATTAATATCAGAGCCAAATACACCGGCGCCTAAACGCACGTAATCGCGGTGTTTTTCATTGATATCCCAATTGAACTGGATGCGCGGTTGTAGCTGGAAAGTTCCCAGTGAGCGGTTGGTAACCAGTCCCAGTTCATCGAACACCAGCTGGTTAAAGTTAGGTTTGTTGAAGTAGTTGGTGTAATCGGCCCGTAAACCGGCTGTCATTTCAAGACCAGGCATTAATTGCGTTTTCATCTGGGCGTATAATGCCGCGTTCAAAACGTTCTGTTTTACGCTGGGGTCATCTGCCAATGCCACTTCCCGTGCATAGCGGTAGGGGATAAGACTGTCAAATTTATTGAGTCCGACAAAGTAAAAGCGGCCGTTCATTTCACTGCCATACAAAGAGTTCATATGCGTATACTGGATGTCGGTACCAAACGTATAATTGAACTTGTTTGTATTGTAGTATAGGTTATTCACCAGTTGAAACACGTTGTTGTAAAAATGTTCCGGTGAATACCGTTGCCCGCCAAGCTGAATATTGGTTCGCAATGTAGACCCTTCCACGGTGCTTTCAATGCGTTCTACAATTGCCCGCGGAATATTTTGTTTGGGCAGCTGGCTGCCCGGGGTGCTTTCTTCGAAAGTATAGAGGTGCTGTAATTTTAATTCATTGGTCACCTTTGAATTCACCACCGTACGCAAGGTAGCGAGGAAGCTGTTGTTCCAGGCGTGCGCATCGGCATATACTTCATACAGGTTGATGGCAGTATTGTCATCCCGGCCCAGCGGTGCGCGGTCGTTCACATAGTTATTCCGAAGGGTTAGCAGGTTCTTTTGATTCAACTGCCAGTCTACCCGCAGGAAGGCGGCATCAGTATGTCTTTTCTTATCAAAAGAACCGGTCTGCTTTTCCTCAGACACGCCATATTTGGTTCTGGCAATTTGCAGAAAGCGGTTGAGCGTAGTTCCGGAAATGCCTAACCGCCTTTGATCAGCAATTGTTTGAGTATCTGCTATCAGTAAAGGCCGGGCATCGTCCTGCCGGTCCCAGGCAATAAAGAAGTGCACTTTGTTCTTGATGATGGGGCC
The DNA here is from genome assembly GCF_017356035.1 of Longitalea luteola. GTDB lineage: Bacteria > Bacteroidota > Bacteroidia > Chitinophagales > Chitinophagaceae > Niastella > Niastella luteola. Next base: position 683,296 of record NZ_JAFIQX010000003.1, read on the forward strand.
GCCTATTGAAAAACCATACTGATTGGTAGAGAAGTCGTTGAAACGGCGGTTGCCACGCATGTCATACTTGCTCGATAACCAGTCGGCCCGAGAATACATGAAGGCGCTGCCCGATAATGTATTGGTGCCCGATTTGGTAACGGTGCTGATGGTGCCGCCGCCGCTGCGGCCAAAGGTAACATCGTACTGGTTGGTAACTACTTTGAATTCCCGGATGGCTTCCATCGACATGGCGTATGGGCCGCCGATACGGGTATTGGTACCACTGCTGCTGGTGGGGTTCTTGGCCGATGTGCCATCGATGGTTATATTGGTTGAAGAACCCAACATGCCACTCAGGTTGTTGCCACTGCTTAATGGCGACAGGTCGATCAGTGAGGTGAAGTTACGGCCATTCACCGGCAGCCTCGAAATATCGCGTGCTGTTACAGACGTTGCGGCGCCAAAGTTTTCGGTTTTTTTCCGCTGGCCCGTAGCGGTTACAGTAACTTCATTCATGCTGGCAGCAGAAACCTGCATGGTAATGTTAACACGCAAGAGATCACCCTGGTTCAGCGAATAGTCGGTACGCTTCTGTTCACCATAGCCAACAAACGTCGCTTTAATGGTGTAGGGACCGCCCAGGGGCAGTTCTTTAAAAATGTACTCACCTTTTGCATTGGTGAGTGTTGCAGTTGTAAATCCGGTTGATTCGTTGGTCAGCTGAATACTGGCTCCATGAACCGGTTTACGGTTCTCATCGGTAATTACACCAATAATGGAAGCCTGCGTGGTTTGTGCAGCTAGTTTGTTGCCTGTCAGGCCTGCCAATAGCAGGCATAACAGCATTGCAAAGAATGGTCTCTTCATTTTGATGGGTTACTTTAATATATATAAGAAAAATTTAGCTTCTGCGGGGTTTTGCCAGGCTATACATTGGTCGCTCAAAACCATAGACGTATAAAGCAATCAGTTGGTACTACAGTTTGAAGGATTAGAATTCCCATGAACAGTTAGTTTTTTGCCGTGCGAAAATAGGGTGCGCCTGTACGATTGTATACGGCGATTCATTTGATAACATTTATTTCATCTTAAATTAACGCAGGTAGGGAACAGCAAGCCGGTGGCCTGCTAATGAATAAAATGGCAACAGTCAGATGCGTGTAGAACCAAATACCCATTATAAACCAATGGAACCGGCTTCCCGGTGGTCTGGCTTTTGCTGCTTTATTGGTGTCAGCAAAACTATTTGTTATGCAACATCAAAAAAATAAACCGGGCAAGGCGGGAGCCGAAAATAAAGCAGGCCGTAACCAGGATGAGCGGCAGGAGGGAAATGAACTATTTGTTGATGCATCACAAAGGCTTGATGAAGAAGATGTGAAAGAAAACGATATGACAGACGATGACCTTGACTGGGATAATGAAAATGAAGAGAATCAGCACAGGCAGGGTATAGATAAAGCACCCGGAGAAGAGCAGGGGAAAGGAGATAAGGTCACCAATAATAATTTGAAGGGAAAACAGGTAGATGCTGATCCCTCGCAAGAGCAGGGTAAGCCATTAAAGCCTTAAAGAGAACCTTGTCTAATTGGTTAACAAACAAAACAGGCAGGTGATGTATTGCATCGGCTGCCTGTTTTGTTTTTATAAGTGTTAGATAGTAGGCATACCACCGGTTACCTGAACAGTGGCGCCAGACATATAACTTGCTTCTTCTGAAGCCAGCAATACGAATACAGGCGCCAGTTCAGCTGGCTGGCCGGCGCGCTTCAAGGGTGTTTTACTGCCGAATTCTTTTACCTTCTCAGCGGAAAAACTACCGGGTATCAGTGGTGTCCATATAGGGCCGGGAGCAACACAGTTTACGCGGATTCCTTTTTCTCCCCACATTTGCGCCAGTGTTGCGGTAAAGTTCTGTATAGCGCCTTTTGTTACGGCATATGGCATCAGGGCTTTATTCGGCGTATAAGCATTTACTGAAGACGTATTGATGACCGAGCTGCCTGGTTTCAAATGCGGCTCTGCCGCTTTGCAGATATGGAATAAGGCCGTTAGGTTAGTGCGGAAAGTATATTCCCATTCTTCTGTTGTAATTTCCTGTAACGATGAATGTTCCATCTGGTAAGCCGCATTGTTCACGATTATATCCAACTGGCCAAATTCCTGGATCGCTCTTTCTACCAGTTGTATACACTGTTTTTCATTGCTGATGTCGCCTGGCATCAGTATGGCTTTCCGGCCTGCTTCCTCCACATATTTGGCAGTTTCTTTTGCATCCTCCTCTTCATTCAAATAGGATATCAATACATCCGCGCCTTCGCGGGCAAAAGCAATGGCTACCGCTTTACCAATACCGGAATCACCACCGGTGATCAACGCCTTGCGGCCGGTTAATTTGCCGCTGCCTTTATAGGTTGTTTCACCGTGATCTGGTTTGGGATCCATCTTTTGTTCCGAACCCGGCATTTCCTGCTCCTGTGCAGGATAAGGTGGTTGCGGATATTTATCCACCGGGTTTTGTTTAGGTGCTTTTACTGTTGTACTCATGACATAAATTTTTGTTTAAGCAAAGCACCTATTATTATGCCATCTGGCACTCCGGGCGCGGAGAGGCGGATGCAGGAAATTTTTTTACAGTTACCTGAATGCAGGGTAGGATTTTACCCAGATTTACCACACCAGCGGCGCCGGCTCATTTTTCCAGAAAATGACTCTGAATTCCTCATAATGGTTGCCATTGCCAATGGTATGATCATCCCGTTGCCCGGCATTCAGCCTGAGTTTGTGGATCATACCCGAACAGGAAGCCACCCATAATGTTTGTTCGTCATCGGAAATGACCATACTTGAAATGGTGGAACCCAGGAAATGCCGCCAGCTGTTCTTTCCTTGCTTGTCAAACGCTTTGATATTGCCAGTGGCGTCGCCAAATATATAACCGGCAGAAGTCGGTACGGCTGCATAGATCCGGCTGTTCTTATCAATGAAAGAGTACCTGTCTTCTTTGGTGTTATCTTCTCTTTTTAGATCCTGCAGATTAGTGGCCGGAACACTTATGGTAATGCCACTATAAAAATGACAGGAGTTCAAAACAAGCTGTTGACCGTCTTTAGCGAATAATGCATAATGCGGATAAGATGATTGCGGACGAATGGCATGGATCTCATGACCATCGCGGTTCAGGATCCTGTGATAGGAATTTTGATCGCCTACGACTATAAATGAATCGTCATGAGATAAGGCGGCGTGTTCCATGTCAATATAGGATGCCCATTCTTTATCTTCAGGGTCAGGTACCGGGTGGATCAGCGAATGTCCATTAGCGGTAAGCAGGTAAATGCCTTCAGGAGAGATCAACAAAACCGATAATCCATCATTGAAAGGAATTACCTGCGATACTGCCTGGTTATTTGCCAGGGGAATATTGAATGCAGCAATGGGGCTGCCTTGCCAGCCTTTGTAGGTAGTTATTGTATTTGCCGCTGCAATGGCAAAAATATCATTCCGGTGCGATCTGCCGATTGATTGGATTGTATCAGGCAGTTGTTGGATGGTTCTGTTGGTTAACGTGTAGGCTTTTCTTTTTTCATAAACACTGCCAATAACGAATGCTATCTTATTGTTGCTGATATAGCACAGGTTCTCTATACATTGGCCCTGTTCATGAATGATATTGACGAACGGTGCATAAGCAGGTGGGAACATTGCTCTGAAGGCGGAAGTGTTGTCTTCTTTATTCGCTTTTTTTAACAGGGAAAGAACCTCGGGGGCCAGTTCATTTCTATTGTCAGCAGGTTCAATGCCTTTCCAGTTCTCATAGCCGTGTTCTTCAATAAAGGCTATCATTGCATTTATTTCTTTAGCATACGAACTTCCTTCCTTATTCCACGTTGTTTGCAGTAATGTGATCTTATCTGCCAGGTTCATGCAGCCCTTCCTTTTTTATTTCGCACATTTTGAATCTATTTCCCACAGGATGGATATACAGTGGTGAAGCCATAAAACTAAAACAGATTTTATTTTCGTTTATAGCTAATTAATAAGTGTGTTATTTTGGTCAATAAGCGTGTTGTTTTGACCAATAAGTGTGCAGCAGAATGGGTGCGTTATGACTGGTTGCTTTTAATCTGAAATGCTACGTGTTGTTGTGTAGTAATCCTGGTGAATCATTTTTACCGCGTATGTGTAAACTCATATAAATGGTTGCTCTCGCGGTTTGAACTAACCGGTTCTCCTAAACCGAAATACGTTTTATTTCCTATAGTAAAGCAAACACTTCCCTGGTTGCTATAATAGTTAGGATTGTAGGTAACCTCTTTCCAGCCCGTTGTTGTTGCTGACGGTTTAAATTGGTACAGTTCACCTGATCTCAAACCCATGCCCATATAACCTGCACCGCTGTTGGTGGTTGCTACGCGACACGCTGTTTGTGGGCCGGGTACATCATTAATTGGTTGCCACACCTTCGTTTTGTAATTCCAGGTATAACACAAATTAGGTTGCGTTGAAAAGTTCCATTCTGTAAAGCCTAAGTCTAAATATACCAGGTCGCCCAGTACAAAAGCCGATCCGTAGTAACAATAGTAAACCTCGTTTCTGTAATTCGTTGGAAGAATAGCAACATGCTCCCAGGTTTTGGCAGCAGCATCAAACTTTAATATACCAATAAATTTTGCGCTGCCGCCGGTAGCGCCACCGGCCACATAGCCAGCTCCATCAATGGAAAAACCAACGGCGCCGTAAAGCGCATAAGCATTATCTCCAAGTGGTAGATCGCTCAGTTTGGTCCAGCTTTTAGTGGCCGGATCAAATTCATAAAAACTGCGATAGCCGCCGTAATTACTATAAGGAGGTGTATCATAAGAACCGCCGCCTACATAGGCTTTATTGCCAATAACAAAACTAAATCCTGAATTCATAGGTGAACCCGGATAGTCGCCGATTTGTGTCCAGGTATCTGTCGCAGGATCAAATTCCCATACGTCATTCAGGTTGCCGTTAGTGCCACGCCCGCAACAAACATATCCCTTCCCGTTTACTGCAAATGATACAGGGAATTTTCGCTGGGGCCCCGGAAAATTCTTCATTCTTTTCCATGAACCGCGGGGAAGGGTGGTATATCTTACCGTTTTGCCATAATATACCTGGCCATCAATCTTGCCATATGCCCGTATAGCATAGGTAACACCAGGATAAGTAGCATCCAGTCTGCTGGTATACGTTTTAGCGCCGCCGGGTGTAATAACCCTGATCTTCTGGTCTAAGTTCACAAAAGGGCCCGTCCCATTCTTGTTGTAAACGAATCCGTACTCCGAGGCATGGCCGGATATTATTTCGCCATTCAGGATCAGTTCATCATCGTTTACCACCTGCAGCTCACCGGTTTTAACAAAGTCACTATCTGTAATGTTTACGGTTTCCAGATCTTTTTTACAAGCCGACAGTAGTGATAATACTGCAGCTATCAGTACAATATTTTTCATAAATACATTAGAGTTCCAGCGTGATACGCATTAATTTTCCTTTTTCAACAAGCACGTTTCCATAAAAAGTATAGCCGCCGGAAAGCTGCGATGACCTGAAAGAAACGTGACAGCTATAATAATAGCTGCCAGGTTTCAGTGAAGTGATCTTTATTCCTTTTTCAACCTGGTCTGTGGCTTTATTGACAAAAGGAGCTGTATTAACATCCTTGCTTACCACTGCTGATAAGTAAAGCTCATCATACGGTTTTGAAGTTGTAAGGGTAAAATGCATCCCACCGTTTTCCGAAGTCTTGGTGCAGCCCGAAAAGCCAGTCATCGTTAATAGCAGAATAACAGTAAGAAAAATTCGGTTCATAGAAAAAATTAGGGAACAGGGTTATCTGAAATATGGCGCAATATCTGTCTTCTTTTTGAAAAGCGCAAGTGGGCTGACAGCGGTAAGTGAAGGCCGATAGCCGATGCAACAAAGAAGCCGCCATCCAAGGTTGGAAACATAGGTAGGGAATAAGTTGTAATTTTTGATAAGATGGCAGGCATTAAAGTAAGGTATGGATTTAGCATTATCGGTTGGCTAAATTACTTTATTGGTGTGCGAACAGGAATGGAAATAGAAATGTCACGAAGCCTGCCCAGATGCAATAAACGGGAAGATAGAACGAAATAACTTTTCCAACGCCGCTGAGCTCCGTCTTTTTAGCCAGTACCCTGATCAACTGCCAGGTCACCAGCAACAGGTTTATCAGGATCAGCACATTCCCCCCCAGCACGGCCGCCCTGTTGGGCGTAATACCCCAGGCAGAGATACGGAAAAGGATCGCAGACAACGCAATGCCGTTAACGATGAGCGTTACAACAGATAGTAAAGTAAGCACCCATGTTTCTGCCTGGCTTTTAGTGGCTTTCGTGGTTTCTGCAACAGAAAAGAAGATGATGGCCATAACGCCGATCAGCAGCGCATTAAACACCAGTAAAAACTCCCGGTCATTATAAGGGTCTTTACCCGAGTAAATGATGGCCACGAGGTAAATGACCAGCATTACCAAGACGAGCGGACTGAAGATCCTGGCAATTACCGGCGACACTTTGCCAACGAGCTGCGGATTGGTCTGGGTAAGAAAGGTGCCTAAAACTGGTGCAGCCGGTAAACCAAAAATAACCACATTTTGCATGTACCACTTTTCAATATGCAGGCCGATCAGGGAGAATAACCCAATAGTTATACCACTCAGGATGCCACCGGCTAACACGATAAGTGTTGTCATGACTACCAGGTCGCCGTTATAACTTAAAAAGTTCAGCCGTTTCTCTACATCGTTTTCCCGTTCGCCAACAAAAGCAAAACCTGTCACTGACCACAACACCAGCAGTAAGTGAATACAGGATAGTATTAATGTGTCGCTGTTTTTATTGTCAGGAAGGAAGTTGATAAACACGAGACTGGCCAGGCTGATCCCAACAATGAAGACAATTTTAGGGATTGATAATTTATTCTTCCACCCAAAATAGGCCGAGAGTATGGGGAAGATGATAAAGCCGGCATTCCTGGAATAAAAGAATTCCTCGTCTATGGGTAACAGCGCCGGCAGTTTCGCGATCGTCCCTGCAAAGAGGACGGCAAAAAGCACAAATAATAATTCTTTCCTGGTGGCCCGGTTAATGTCATCGCCTTCATAATTCAGTCTTTCGTTCCAGAAATCCGCAAGCGGATTGCCACTGAGTTCCGGATATAACGAACTGAAGCTGCGCTTAAAGAGGGATTTGTTCGCCCGGTACATGCGCTCGAGCTGCCGGGGCTCGTTCAGGTGGGCCCGTATTTCTTCTTTCATAAGTTGATGTTTACAAATGGCAGGATATTGTTGAGCCAGTAGTTTAATTCCAGTAAGTGCCATCCAGACCCAAAACGGTACCTAGCCACAGGCCAATGATGAATATGATCACGCTTACAATAACGGCAACGGCTTTGTGTAAACCCAGCTGGCTATTAAATTGTACAAGGAAGTAATTACATAACCCGCCCATGGCGCCGGCCAGCGGAACTATGATCAGTGGTTTTATCCGCCATAGTTTTGGCCATTCAGGATTGGGTTCTCCGGCGGTGATCAGGAATAGCGAGATCAGCAGCAAACCAATCACTGCGCCTACGAGCATTCGTTTAACTAAGGAGCCCTGGTTTTGCTGTGCAGTTGAATCGTTTTTCGGTGTCATTAGAACTGGTTTTATTGTTTTTAAAATAAAAGAACTTTGAAGTACAAAGTGTAACGAGAAAAAAATTTATAACAGGCTGTTCCCTTCCTGAACGGATATAGAAGTTCGTTCGTGCTGTTGTTGTATTGTCCTCATCATGTCTGTTTCTGCGATTTGATTAATTTTTCCAATGTTTTCAGATGATCATTAAACGCCTTTTTGCCCGCCTTTGTCATAAAGTACTTCGTGTTCGGCTTTCTGCCAATAAATGATTTTTTCACGCCGATGAAGCCCTCTTTTTCCAGTACTTTCAACTGGCTCGCCAGCTTGCCATCAGTGATATTAAAATAATCTTTCAATGAGTTAAAGTCAAGCTTGTCATTCACTGCCAGCACCGACATAATGCCAAGCCTGGTCCTGCTTTCAAATGCCTTATGTAAACCATTAATTGATATTTTCACTTTTCTCGTACTTGTAATGCAAATAAATGCCGTAAATAATATGCACCCCGCCAAAACCTATAGCCCAGCATAATGTACCGTACTCAATATAATATGAACTGAATAAACCTAACGCTATTTCAATAAGCCCCATATATTTCACCTCTTCATACGTAAACTTACTGGCATTGTACAGGGCAAGGCCATAAAATAATAATGAGAAAGGAGCCATGAAGCCGGTCAGTCCTTTCGCGATCATGGCCACGATCAGCAATCCCCCAGCTACAAGCGGAATGGCCATAGCGTTTATTACCCGGCGTGTGGTAGCATTCCAGAGCTTCTCACCACTTTTGCTGGCCTTTTTCCAGGAAAGAAAAACAGCAGTGCCCAGGGCCAGTATTAAAACCGCAATCGCTATAAGAACTACCCTTAGTAAAGTGGGCGATAAAGGTTCAGCTGAAATAGTGCTATCTGCTAACCCGGTTGGATTAAAATCAAGTACCTGGTACGAGATCCAGGCACCTGACAGTGCATAAATGCCTGCCATAACACCTGCCAAACCAGAGAGTGACAGGAATTTGGTAGAGCGCTCCATCATAGAGCGGATCTCGATCAGATCACGGGCATAATCCGGGCTTTCTTTCATACGAAAGTACTTTGTATTTCAAAGTTAATAAACGAAGATGAGATTTGCAAGTGCTTTTTGGCGATCTGATTGCATTAATGCTTTGAAGCCTGAGGGTGAAGAACTTGCGCAGTGCCTGCAAATGAAACTATTGAACTTTATCTTGAATGAAGACTCACTACCCGGGTAATTCTCCATTGGCCTTTTTCGTTCCGCCAGATATGTACGAAAGGGGAATAGTTCGACATGGTGGTATCAACTTTATTATGAAAGCGGTGATAACCCATTTGTACTGCGCCATAGTCTTTAATGGGATACACTTCTATGCTACCGTCTAATAATTCGCGGGTTACTTTGCCGCAAATTTCGTTTTTTAACACGGTGATCAATTCGGCTTTGGATGTTAATACGCCGTTGCGGTCATGATAATATTCCAGTGAGTCAGACATCAACAATCCCTGTACTTCCAACCGGCAATTGTTATAAGCATCTTCCCACAGGCTGTCCATGTGCACAATGGTGTCATATAATGCCTGCGACTCAGGCTTATAGGTAGGTACCTGAAGTTGCCACGGGTGTTTGGTGGTTGTGCAGGAAAGGACGATCAATAAAACAATAACGGCGTATACTTTTTTCATACCAATAGTTTTAGCAATACGTTACCTGTTCTTACCCTACCCATGCACATTACATGCCATGCCAGGTCGTCACCCCGATTTGCATCTGTTGGGAATATTGTTTATTTTTCGCCGCCTGAACCCACAATCGCGCCTGATGCAATACCTGTCACCATCCACATTCTTTGGAGTTACCTTATCTGCACCTCTCGATAAAAAAGCCATTCAGTTAGGAAGAAAAAAGCTGTTTGCAGAACTGGAGCTTGGCGGCGGCAGTACCATCGAACTGCACGGTAAACAGCTAACCAAAAACGACATCATTCAATATTTCGATGATCTGCTGAAAGAGGATACCCTCAATTATCATAGCGCAGTAGCGGAAGACCCGGTATTGCTGCGTTTCCTGGAAGAAGCGATCATCGAACGGAAAGAAATGTTCCAGGACAACCCCCTGTATGAAGAGGAACGGTTCATTCACTGGATAAGCCCTTATTTCTGTCATTCGTTCCTGGCATTTATGACTACCTGTTTTCTCGTGGAGCCGGATGAGGATGGATTGCTTTATTTACTGGCCAACAATCATTTCATGACCGCTGAGGACGCTGCAAAGGGTTGGGATGCCGTTGTGCGCATTCTCATGGAAGATATTTCCACGCTTGATCGATACGACGAACAGGCGAAAAATAAAAGGGAACCTGCGCTCTCGCCAATCGAATACCTGATGGAGTTCCGTTATATCAGGCTCATCCAGTTACTTCCGCAGAACAGGTTTGCCAGTATCAGGGATAACTACGCGCATTGCATGCTAAAAGTTTCTATAGCCGTTTTTAACGGGGATAACCAACATCGTGATACGGTGAGGACCTGGTTGGAAAATGCGGAGTTGCTGGCCGTTTCCGAGGCCATAAAAGCTGGCATTAACGAAAAGATCCGGGAGTTGGAAGCTATCCATCCTCCCGCCGAAGAAAAGAAGCGTGAATTTTCACCCCTGAAGGTTATAATTATAGCTGTGATAATCGTGGTCAGACTGGCTACCTGTAAAAGCAATTCCTCCACCAGCTATTATCAGAACACGCCAATGGTTTTCCCGGAGACTTCGCCGTTTTCCCGGGAACGTATACTTGACTCGCTGGAGCGCAAGTATCCGCATATGGATTGGAAAACGATCGAAAAGAACAAGCGGGAAATGGATTCAGTGAGGCTTGATACTTTGACGGATGTTTCCATCCCATAAATAAAATTGTATAATTTTTACCGGCCGGTTTAATATCAGCCGGTAATTTTTGTTATCAGCCTTTCAGCCCAGTACCCTTGATCGATTCTTCCCGGTCTTTGTCAATGAGCAATTCGTACATCCGGTAAACGATGCTTAAGATCTCATCAGGGTTTTTTCTCGCCAGCGCCTGGTCGCCCCGGGTCTTCAATAACTTTATTTCACTGAGATTGCTATAGGCTTCATCGGGTTTCATGGAATAGTACATGTAAAGACTGGTAACATAAGAGATATCCTGCTTTCTGATATTCCAGGTCAACCGGTCCATTTCACTGATCTTTAACCGCAGGTATTGCGTACTGCAGTTATTGATCCAGCTGTTCTCTTCCGTGTTCATGCTCTCCAACCGTTGCAGCAGTGCAGTGTTGCCGGTTTGCAACAACAGGAGCCGGTAATTTTCTTTTTTATTATAGTATTCCTCTTTGAGGTCCACGATCCGGTCACCTTTCTCAGCCGCATCGATCACCTGAGACAGCCGCCGCTTTTGATCATCCAGTTGATATTTAGTATCTGTTACATCATCTTCTGACAGGGTTTTTAATTTTTCCTGGATAGCTTCCAGCTCTTTGATCGCTTGTTGTAAAGCTGCACTTTCTTCATATTTCTCATTTTTCAGCAGCTTCTCCAGCTGGCGCTTGCCCAGCCGGTACAAATAATCGGTCTCCTGCTGAAGCCGGGTTACATTGACCGTTCGGGCAGAAGGATTGAACACCTGCCTGAACTCCGCATCGATCATGCTGATATAGGCCGTAACTGTTATATCCCGGCTTTCACTGATCTCGAAAGTAAGATCTACATCGCAGCCTTTGATGAGGTCCGACTGCAGTTGTTTACCACTGATACTGACGATGCCGATAGGAAGGTTCGATTGGGGCGATGCATAGCGGCTGCCTTCCAGTACATTGATCAGCAGCTGATCATCACTGCCTTTCGCGATGGTCCTGCTGAGGATCTTGGTAATTGACTTTTTGATGGGAAGAATGGCATTCCTTTCAAAGATCAGTTCCAGGTGGGTGATATTATTTTCTATGTCATCTACTTCCAGGCAGATATCGTGCGGCAGGGGCTGGCCGTAAATGGAGAACTTTCCCTGAACGATCATGATATCAGGAATGGATACCTGTAAGGCGAAGCCCTGCGCGTCGAATAGTTTCATATTGAAAATGTTCAGGCTGTTGGGCAGCAGCAATAACATTTCGCTGATCTTTTCGGCTACGGGTTTAAGGCCGCTGTCGAAACCACCATCGGCGCGGGTAATGCGGTAATTGCTTCCGGCTGGTGCATTTTTTATGATGGCGGCTAAATACTCTTCTGTGTCGCGGCTGTTTGCCTGGTAAGCGGTCTTCACTTCAATCGCGACGGCTTTCTCATCTTTTTTCTTGTGGGAACCATCAATAGCGGGCTGTTGTTCTATAGGCAAAGGCTCCGCTTTGGCAGGTCGTCCTCCTGCATACCAGGCTGCCCCTTCCACTACAGCCGTCGTAGGATCAATGGAGATGTTTACCTTGATGCCCAACTCCTGCGCCAAAAGGCCCCGCACCAGGGGAATATAGGTACTACCGCCTACCAACACGACCTCCGTTATATCCGAAGGCTGCAGGTGGTTTCTGGTGAGCAAGTTCCTGATGAACGAAATGGATGCCATGATCCGCTCACGGATGATGGCGTCGAACTGTTCGCGGCTGATGGAAAAATAAACTTCATGGTCTTCGCCGGCCTCATCGGTAAAATCAAATTCTATCTCAACGTGGTTGTGACTGCTCAGGCCGATCTTCGCTTCTTCTGCCTTATACAGCAGTTGATAATACAACTTATTATACTTTCCGTTTGCGCTCAGCATTTTGGTTGCAAGATCTGTGATGCCGAACCGGCTTTCGAGGTAGGGGATGAACAATGACGTCAGGATCGCATTGTCGAAATCGACGCCGCCAAAGAAATTATCACCTTCATGGTCAATGACCTTCATCTCATCATCCTCAATAACGACCAGGGCTACGTCAAAAGTACCGCCGCCGAGGTCATACACGAGCCATTGTCCTTCCATGCCCGATTTCCCTTCCCTGTTAGCGAACGCCAGACTGGCGGCGATAGGTTCCTGTAACAACAGCACTTCACGGAATCCTGCGGCATAACCCGCTTCCTTGGTGGCATTGCTTTGTATGGTATCAAAACTGGCGGGGATCGTTATCACTACGCTGGCAGGCGACTCGCCGGTAAAAATGAAGTTTTTCAACTCCTGCAGGATGATCGTGCTTAGTTCAATTGGTGACTTGAAAGAACCATTGTTAGGAATAAAATAACTTTCGCCGGTGCCCATTTTTCGCTTGAAAGAAGCGAATACATTGGCCGGATCTTTTTCAACATATTCCCGCGCCTTATCGCCGATGAGGATCCGGTCTTTCCGGAATGCTACCACGCTCGGCAGGGTTACCTTCATGCCTGATGGGTTTTTGAAAATAGCTACACTGCCATTATTCGCCTTCGCGATCAGGGAATTGGTAGTGCCCAGATCGATGGCGAAATTGATAGTCGACGACATATATGTTAATTATTTTATTTATTACCGACAATGACCACGCCTTTTTGTAATAAAGAGCGGCTGCCTTCCTGTTGCGTATAAACGATTGGTTTGATCACATCCAGCACATACAGGTTACCGGCAGCTTCACCGGTAATACTGGCTTCAAGGTCGGTGCGCACTTCATTATAAGGCTCACCGAGAGGATTGAGCAGCAATAGACCGGCTTCTTCCAGAACGGATTTCATCCGGTCAATATTTCGAATGATGCCTGTAGATGGCTGTCCCGTGGATAATTTCTTTTCAAGTTCGAAGACAAGATTGGCCATTTTTATCCATAGGTGTTGGGGCATAACGGGGTAATATTTGATTACAATATAGAAGGCGGGGTCCAAAAATCAAAACTTTTCCACCATCGAACAATTTATTCCGGGCAATATTCGTGCAGTTTTGGCAATAACCGTGTCGTTTTGGGCAATAAGTGTGTTAAAGCGGTCGGCAACCTGCTTTCACGAGCCTGACCCCTCTTTCAATCGTCGGGGGAAACAAGTATTTTTGATTCGTTCCCGAATACCTAAAACCACCCCTTTCTATGACCAAACAAGTCGCTGTACTGATAGCAGGCATCTTTGCTTTCCTTGAAAGTAACTATGCACAACCAGCTATACAGTCGTTTTATCCAGCGTCAGGACCCATAAATACAGCTGTTACTATAACCGGAACAGGTTTCAGTACGGCTCCAGCCAATAACACAGTCTATTTTGGCGCAACCAAAGCTACCGTTACCGCCAGTACGGCAACCACCATTACAGCCGCCGTTCCAGCGGGCGCCACCTATCAACCGATCACCGTTTCAACAAATAATCTGACGGCATATTCCACGCTTCCTTTTGTTGTTACCGGAACCAGCAGTGAAGTGGGTGTGCCATTCAGCTCAACTTCGTTTGTGCCTAAGCAGGATATTACAACCAGTTATTATCCCCATGGCCTTGCCCTGGGAGATTTTAATCTGGACGGTAAACCTGACCTTGTAGTATCAAAAGGCAGTTCCGCAACCGTGAGTGTACTAACCAATACATCGTCTGCAAACTCCCTGTCATTTGCCCCACGTATAGAACTGGCTGCTACCGGCACTGCACATGAAGATGTGGCCACCGGCGATCTGGATGGGGATGGCAAACTTGATTTTGTTTTAACGAACCCTCATGGGCCGAATTCCGTTTCAGTGTACAGAAATACCACTAACGGATCTGTAATAAGTTTTGCCGGAAAGATAGACCTGCCCGTGGTGAACTCTCCTTATGGCGTTGCCATTGGTGATGTTGACGGCGACGGTAAACCAGACATAGTTACAGTGAATAGTGGTACGGGCGCCAATGTTGTTTCGGTTCACAGGAATATCAGTACACCCGGGAACATTTCCTTCGATACTAAAATTGACCTGCCTGGCGGCGTGGGACCTTTCAGTGTTAAGATTGCGGATCTCGATGCCGACGCAAAACCGGAGATCATTGTAACTGGGCAGTACGCCAGCTCTTCGCACCTCAGCGTTTTAAAGAACACAAGTGTAGTTGGAACAATTTCATTTCAGACGCCTCTTCAACTGGCGAATTTACCAGCTCCATTTAGTGTTGCAGTGGGGGATTTGAACGCCGACAGCAAGCCCGATATAGTGGCTGCCGTTGCGGGGGCCACTGCAATAATTGTAAAGCGGAACACCAGTACACCGGGCATGCTTAGTTTCTCGGCCCAGCAGGATTATTTTTCAACGGGCGGTTACCCGTGGGGCGTTGCAATAACCGATTTTGATGGCGATGGCAAACCGGATGTGGTTGCTTCCAATAACCAGGGCAACTCAGTATCGGTGCTACAAAATACCACTACTACCAGCAGCATTTCATTTGCCAGTCGTGTTGATTATGCCGTAGGCGCTGATCCCAGCATCGTTACCTGCGGCGATCTCAATGGCGACGGCCGTTCAGATATCATAGCTGCCAATACCTCGGAGACATTTATTTCTATCTTAAGGAACATTATAGGGGCAAATGTAGCACCAGCGATCACTTCTTTTACACCTGCTTCAGGCGTTAACGGAACAACGGTAACCATCACCGGTGAAAACTTCGAAGGCGCTACGGCCGTAAAATTTGGTGGTGCAAGTGCCTCCCTGTTCACAATCCATTCAAATACTATAATAACAGCTGTTGTTGCGCAGGGCGCCAGCGGCGATGTAAGTGTGACAACACCCCTTGGCACGGCAACACGGCCGGGATTTGTATATACTGGTCCGCTCATAGATGCATTTACGCCGGCCACAGGCAATGCGGGTACAACCGTCACTATTACAGGAACAAATTTTACCAATGTAACCGCGGTTAATTTTGGCGGCATTCCCGCAGCTTCGTTCACCGTTAATTCTTCAACAAACATCACTGCGGTTGTCGGCAACGGCGGCAGTGGCGATGTTACGGTAACAAGCTCCCTTGGCACGGCTACACGGCCAGGATTTACTTTTGGCGTGCCGGTTATTACCGGTATAACGCCAGCGATTGCGCCGGTAGGGGCCACAGTAACAATTACAGGTACTAATTTCAGTCCGACTGCTTCAGCGAATACAGTGTTCTTTGGCGGCGTAAAAGCCGTGGTTACATCTTCCTCCGCAACGCAATTAAATGTTATTGTTCCGGCAGGCGCAGGCTATGCCCCTGTTACTGTTACGACCAACCGACTCACTGCCTGGTCATCGCAACGTTTCAGTACCAGTTTTTCAGCCAGTGACCCGCAGTTGAAAACAACGTCATTTGCTGTTGCAGGCAATTATGGTACGGGCAGTTACCCGGTAGCTGTATATACTGCTGATCTGAATGACGATGGTAAACCGGAACTGATCACCGCTAATTCCATCGGTAATAGCATTTCCATATTGAAGAACATAAGCACCGTTGGGGATCTGTCATTTGACAACAAACTCGATCTGCCTGTTGGAAAGGACCCTAAACGTATTGCCATTGGAGACCTGGACGGCGATGGTAAACCCGATCTTGCCATCATTAATTTCAATGCAGGCGCTGCAAGCACCCTGTCGATTTACCGCAATGCAGGCACAGGCGGATCCCTGGGCTTTGAACTGAGAACAGACATCCCAACCGGTAATGGCTCACTCGGCCTGGGCATTGCCGATCTCAATGGCGACGGTAAACCTGATATAGTGGTTACAAGCGGCAACTCCGGTTTGTTTTCAATCTTACTAAACACAACGGTTGGAACAACGATCTCATTTGCACCCAAGCAGGACTTTACCCTGCTCACGCATCCAGATGCATTGGTGCTGGCCGACTTTGATATGGACGGCAGGACAGATATTGTTACTTCCAATTTCAGTAACGGGAACATTTCGGTATACAAAAACGCCAGCACAAACGGGTTCCTTATGCTGCCCAACCGGCAGGATTACCCGGTTGGTACGTATGCCAGTGACATCTCGGCTGGCGATCTCGACCTGGACGGCAAACTCGATCTCATTGTCAGGAACAACGGTCAGTTCTCTTATTTGAAGAACTACAGTGCATTCGGATATATATCATTTGGAACTGCGCAGGCGTTTACATTACCGGTTACCAATGTAAATATGGGTGATTTGAATGGTGATGGTAAACCTGACCTGTGCGCCGGCAGAACACAGAACGGCATAATTTCTATTTATCAGAATACGACAGCTGTTACGGGAAATCTGAGTCTGGGTACAAATGTTGATTTCCCTACCGGTAATTTCGATACGTTTGTGACAACCGGCGATCTGGACGGCGATGGTAAACCGGAAGTGGCTGCTGTGAATACAACACTTTATACAGTAACGATCCTGCGGAACAGGGTTGATGAACCCATCGACGCAGGGCAGCCTGTGCTTACACAGCTATCGGTTGTGTCTGCACGTAAAGGCCAGGTTGTTTCAATTTCCGGTAACAATTTTAGTGGCGCCAATGAAGTGAAATTCGGAGGCATAAGCGCAAGATCGTTTACGGTGGTTTCGCCAACGAAAATTGATGCAATTGTTGAAGACGGCGCATCCGGCAAGGTCACCGTAACAACGCCGGCAGGAACAGGAAGCCTGTCAGGTTTTATGTTTATACCCGAGGTTATAGCAGGCGGTTCTACCCGTATTTGCGAGAATAGTACTGTGGTTTTAAAATCAACGGCTGCTGCCAACAACCAATGGTATAAAGATGGAAGCAGTATCATGGGAGCCAACGGCGTCACTTACCAGGCCGCAGCAACCGGTAACTATACAGTTAGAACTACCAGCAATGGCATTACCACTTCGTCGGCAACCGGTATTAATGTACAAGTGATCCTGGTGCCAACACCCACAATTACCTCAACCGGCAGCGTGTTGACATCCAGCGCTGCCAACGGCAACCAATGGTATTTTAACGGAACACTTATACCCAATGCCACGGCGGGAACGTATGCGCCTGCTGAAACCGGAAGTTATACGGTTAAGGTAACGGTGAATGGTTGTGCGAGCGCTTTTTCGGAAGCTTACAATCACGTCATGACCGGCATTGTAGACGTTGCAAACAGCCAGTCCGTAAAATTGGGCCCCAACCCGGTACGCTCTGAAATAGTGCTTCAATGGAATGTGCCCAATTCGCAAACGCTGACGATAGATATAAGAGACATGTATGGCAAACCGGCCTTCATAAAACGTAACATCAGCTCTGGTGAAGCCATCAATGTAGCTGCATTGCCAACGGGCACCTACTTTATAAAAATGTACCGGGCTAATGGAGGTCTGGTAGGAACGGTGAAGATGTTGAAAGTTTATTAATACAGGTAAATCGATTGATTTCTCTTCCTAAACGTAATTGGATCAGCAGGTCCCGGCAAACCCGGGACCTTTCCGGTATCAATGCAAACTGATCACCCGCGTGATCTTCCATGCTCCATTCTCCTGACGCCAGATATGAACAAAGCGGGCGTAGTTTGACCTGGAATTTTCCATTTTATTATAGAACCGGTGATAGCCCATTTCTACGGCGCCATAGCCTTTGATGGGATATACCTCTAAACTTCCGGCTAATAATTCACGGGTCACTTTCCCGCAAATATTATTTTTTAACGCGGCTATCAGATCAGTCTTTGATTTCATCAGACCACCGCCGTCGTGATAGAATTCGAGATCATCTGATATCAGCTGTTCCTGGGCTTCCATTTTACAATTGTTATACGAATCCTCCCAGAGGCTGTCCATACGAACAATGTTATCGTATAATTCTTGTGATTGGGGTTTATAGGAAGGTATTTGAAGTTGCCATGGCTGCTGGCTGTTCTTTTTCTTTTCTGTGTCTTTTTGCGAATAGCTGATGAACATGAAGAATGAGGCGAAAGCAGTTAACAGCAATGGTTTCATAATCGAAATTTTAATAATGAGTTATATGGTTAGTTTTATGTCAGACGCCGCATGTAAAAGATTTGTTACACGCAATGGCTGACATGCTGCATTTATTGCGTGAGATACTGCAGGGCAGCGTTAATGCATCGGTATTCTTGCATTCAGTAATGTCAGGCTTATGCTTCTATAAACAAAAAGGACCTCCTGATAGCTCAGGAAGCCCTTTTCAATTTTATAAGGTTGAACCTTTCGCTGCAAATCCAGCTACTTAAGACCAACCATGGTATTGGTATTTGGATCCCAGACCTTCAGTCGAAAGCAGGCGATGATATCTGCAGGATTCAGGGAGGTCTTTTTTGCTTCCTGTAATTGCGGAATGCTGGCCATTACCTCGGGAAGGCGGTAAAATGGAATGCGCGAATTGATATGATGGATATGATGATAGCCGATGTTAGCAGTCACCCATTTCCAAAATGGATTCATGACCATATAGCTGCTCGATGACATCGCCGCTTCCTCATAGCACCAGTCATCTTTTTCGCGGAAGGTTACTCCCGGAAAATTATGCTGCGCATAAAATAGATACGCGCCGATCATAAAGGCCAGTAGGAAAGGCACTATTGCAGCAAGCAGCCAGGTGAGCCAGCCGAGGTGAACAAAGATCAATACACTGATGCTGATATGAACGATAACAGCTATGAGTGAGTCCCAATGGCGTTTGGGAGCACTGATGAATGAGCGCACACACATGCCATAGAGGAACATCGTAATATAGCCAAACACAATGGTCAGCGGATGACGGATGGCCAGGTAACTACGCTGCTCTGTTTTGGAAGATTGCAGGAATTTTTGTTTGGTCATCACCGGATATGACCCGATGCTGGCGCTGAATAATTTGCAATTATGATTGTGGTGATAATCATGCGATCGCTTCCAGATGCTGGTAGGTGCGAGTATGAAAATGCCATACAATTTGAAAAGAATATCTGCCGGCAATGACCGGTGCAGAATGGTGTGATGCTGGTGATCGTGATAGATCACGAACATCCTGACCATCGTAAGTCCGGCGGCAACACTGCAGGCGCTCCGTAAAAATATATTATTCAAAAAATAAATGCCTGAAAAAAGGGCCATCAGGATCGTTATCGTCGAAAGCGTATATAACCAGCTTTTCCATTTAATTTCTTTGGCAAAAGGCTTTGTTGCAAGGATCAGTTCCCTGCCCGGATTTTTTTGCATGAGTTCGATTCTA
Organism: Longitalea luteola; assembly: GCF_017356035.1. Taxonomy (GTDB): domain Bacteria; phylum Bacteroidota; class Bacteroidia; order Chitinophagales; family Chitinophagaceae; genus Niastella; species Niastella luteola. The sequence continues at coordinate 703,065 of NZ_JAFIQX010000003.1, forward strand.
AAAAATTTTTTTATACAATTATTTGGGTTGCTGCCGGGCGTTTATGCTTCCATCTTCTATGGGACCAAAGCCATATTTCAGGTTGTTCCCGTATGTCTTTTTCCAGTCTGGCGGTGTGTAATTCAGAAATTTCCCCCTCTGCGGTATTTTTAGCGTCTTCCGTTAAAATTTCCGCAAGTATGTTGTAATAACCTCTTTTCAGCCGCTTTATTGTAATGTATACAATAGGATAATTCATTTTTTTGGCAATTTTTTCCGTTCCTCTGAAAACGGGCGTATCCTGGTGTAGAAAGGTGGTCCACAATGCGTTATCCGGTTGTGGTGTTTGGTCGGCAATAAATGCGGTGGAGGTGATCATTGACTTGTTCTTCACCATGTCTTTATAAGTGTCTTTCATGGCAATAAGCCCCGTGCCAAAACGCGTACGCATGCGATACATCAATCCGTTAAAATACTTATTGCCGAAGGGGTGATAAACCACAAACAATTTTTGTTTACAGGTGAGGCTGAACGTGTTACCTGCCCATTCCCAATTGCCGTAATGCCCCATTACGAGCATGATGCTTCTTCCTTCCTGGTGATAACGATCGAAAATAGCTTTTGCCGCCGGGCTTAAAGTGCAACGTTTTAACATAGAGGAACGCGCAATCGTAAGCGTTTTGAAGCTCTCGAGGAAGAGATCACAGAGGTAGTGATAATAATCCTTGCACATTCTTTTTATTTCTGTCTCTGTTTTTTCAGGGAAAGAATTGCGAAGGTTTTGCAGGGCTATTTTCCTGCGATAGCCAAAGACGTAGTAAAGGAGAAAATAGAAACTATCACTCACCCTGTATAAGAGTGGAAAGGGCAGGAGGGAAAGTAAATAGACGAACGGTAACAGGATGTAATAGATCAGGCCTTTCATAGTATGGTGGTGAAGATAGTTTTTAATGGCCGGATCCAAAATAAATCCGGGATCTTTTCAGGTAAAATAGGTGCTTTTTGAGGGAAGACTTTAGTTTTCGCTGTCTGGTGCCGGTTCGCATGAATATTCTTCACCCAATAAAAAAGCCGCCTCAGCGGCGGCATTGCTATTTAAAATCGTTCTGTTATCGTAGTGTTTTCATCAAAGCGGAAATCCTTTGCTGCCCGTAACCTGCTTCCTGTCCCTTACGAAACAGTTGCTGTGCGAACCGGGCAAAACCGGCGTCGAGTTTGTTTTCTGCCGAAAGGCGCACCATCAGGTCAAAAGTGCCTGCGCAGATGTCGAGAGAGCTTTGGGGACTGTCATATTTCTCCTGCTGGATATCATCGGCAGTGTCTTTGATCATTTGTCCGAGCACGGGCGCAATATTGAGGATCATATTGCCAAGATCTGCCACCTGCAAACCTTCCGACTCGAACAGGCGGGCACCATTGAGAAAGCCGATCATCATGCCGAACATGCTCGACAATGCGGCGATATCCCATGCAGAGGCGGCGCCGGGCGCTTCACCGAGATAAACGAGCCCACCGCCGAGGATACGTAGCGTATCTTCCGAAGTAGCCCATGCCGTTTTGTTGCCGGAAAGGAAGATAGGGGTGTGCCCGGTGCCCATTTGGGATGGAGTGGCGAGGATGGCCCCATCCAGATACCCGGCGCCGCGGGCGCTGAAGGAAGCTGCCATCAGCCGGGCGTCCTGCGGCGTTCCGGTGGATAATTGCACCACCGTTTTACCTTTCAATGAAATGCCCTGCAGCAGTTCTTCGGTGATCGCATAGTCCTGCACACATATAAGGATGATGTCGTTCGCTGTTACCGCCTCCTGTATGTCGGGCGTATATGCTGCGCCGATGGCACGGAGTGGCAGGGTCTTTTCTTCCGATCGGTTCCATACCGTTACCTTTTTGCCTTTTTCCACTAATAACCGGGCCAGTACCGAACCCATGGCTCCCAGTCCTATCATCAGTACTTTTTCTTTCATCTTGTGTTTATTTTTATTACACAAAGTGAAGGATTTCGGGAACGATGGGCAATACGGGTGAATTTGTTCAGATAGGGATAATTTTATCCCTGTAAATTCCGATCATGTGTAATTTTGCCCGTGTAAAACGCCTGGCGATATGTATGAGAAAAAGATTCCAAAGGATTTTTCCTGCGGCTTTACTGTGCTGATGGAGATCATCGGCGGTAAATGGAAACCGTATTTGCTGTTCCTGATTAGTAATGGCGTGCGCCGCCCCAGCGACCTGCATCGCAAGGTGCCCACGGCCACCCGCAGGGTGCTGAATCTGCAACTGAAGGAATTGGAATTTCACGGCATCATTGGTAAAAAGATCTATGCCGAACTGCCGCCGCATGTGGAATATTACCTGACCGATTTCGGTGAGTCATTGTTGCCCGTCATCAATGCAATGGATGCATGGGGTGGTGGTTACAAGCATCAATTTGAGCAATTGATGCTAAGGAAGCAGGTACCCGGAGAGGCTTAATGGCCAGCCTTTTTTATTTTACAACTTTAGCTATGGTTAACCTCAACCGTGCGGGATCTTCTTTGTTCTTTACGCTGCAGGTAAAACCTTGCGATTTCGCTCATAGTAATGATAGCGCCACCCAAAATACCCAGGTCTTTGATGACCACGCGGCCACGTCCGGGCAAATAAGGAAACCCCGATTGTGCATCGCCCGCTCAATCTTTGATATTATTGTTACCTGGCAAAAGGGTGTCGGCGCGTGTGGCAAATTGAACAGGCGTAGCACCGATCATGCGTTTAAATGCATGATTAAAATGGGCGTCATCTGTAAAACCAAGGTAGCTGGCCGTTTCTTTCGGTGATAATCCCGACTGCTTCAGCAATGCTTTTGCATTTTCAATTTTCATCTTTAGCACAAACTGGTAGGGCGACACGCCTACTGATCTTTTAAAAAGCCTTGAAAAATAAAAAGCGCTTAGATGTGCCTGGCCCGCAAGGTCCTGCACGCTGATATCTTCGAAAATATGCGCATGACAGTAATCGATAACCTTTTTTAACTGATAAGCGGTAAGTTTTCCTTTAGCTGCTTTGTAAACAGTCGTACGGCCATAGTGCTCTGCCATGTAGGCCGTTAAAGAAATGACCAGTGAATCGCCATATAACTTACCCGACCAGCCATCTTTTTTGATCTCCTCATGGAATGCCCTGGCGATTCCCATAATAAATGGATCATTGACGCCCCGCTTTTTTTCCCAGACCGGCTGAGGCATTTGCATCGTTTCTTCCATCCATGCCGTATCGATCGACATGGCAAAGCCATGCAATGATTGCCGGAACCTGGTTTCTACGCAACTGCCGGGCGGAATGATACTCATATCGCCTTTGTCATATATCTTTCTCCAGATCCCATTGCTCATTTTCCATTCAAGCAGCACAGGGTCACCAACATTGATAGCTATGCGGTGGCAGCGCGCATCTTTAGTGAAAAATGGCTGATTCGCAGGTGCTGTGAATTTTTCAATAACAATGCCGTTCCATGAAGTATATTGATAGGTCTCACGTTGCATGCACCGCAAAACAAGCCATTTTTTGATTGTCAGGAGTAATTATTTCCAGCTATTTTCTGACAAGATTGTTTTTGTGCTTTTGAATGAATTGCAATAAAGTGGTTGGTTTTCTTCCCGTGATATGCTCAAAATTATCAAACGTATCTGCTTTCTCCACTAAACTTCCATCTGCCTGCCTGCTGAAGACATTTACCAGGCAACGCGAGTATGTAGGATCGAAGCCTGCAGCAACCACCCTTTCATAAAAAACAGATGGGGGATTGTTGATATATGTGAAAGGCTGGTTAAGCACGGTGGAAAACAGCGCTGCGATTTGAGGGAATGATGCAATGTCATAGGCCAATGGAATTGACTGACCGCTGTATCGCTCAGGGGCAAGTAATACTTTGGATGCCACCAATGCAATGTCTTCGCAGTCTACCCAGCTTACAGTGGCATTGCCACTATACCATTGTAGTACGCCATTGCCATCGATGATCTGGCCCAAACCCAATAGCAATTGCATATAGGAATTGGGATGTAAATGCGTATAGGAAATACCAGAGCGTTCAATGTAGGCTTCAACCAGCTGATGCCAGCCAAGGTGTACAATTGTAGTGTCAGGGCTCGCATAGGCCCCACTGTGAACTATATGTTGCACACCAACCACTTTAGCTGCATCCACCACCGCCTTGCTATGCGCCAGCATGTTCACGGTATAGCCTGTTAACAGGTAAACCGAGTGGATCCCCTTCATTTTCCCGATCAATGCGCCCAGTCCGTCTTTTTCAAAACTATCCAGGTCAATGGTCACTGTTTTGATCCCTTTTGCAGAAAATTCCACCGCATCAGCATCCGTTCTTACCGATGCAATGACTTCAACGCCTGGAGCCGCAGCCAGCAGGTTAACCAGGCGGCGGCCGATCTTTCCGGTTGCACCGAAAACCAATATTTTATTCATTTCTACCAATTTTTATAAAGGTGTTATGCCGGGGAGAAAGAGGGTTGTAAAAACCTGCTTTTTTGTGGGAGGCGGATGTGGCAACGAAGCGTTCAATACTACAACTTGGAAATAAAGGGGCGTTCTTTTCAATATACCCATTCTAACTTTGGCCGAGGTTGAAACCTTTGCAGCCCTTACCGGGAGCCGGTTTGAGCGCTCCCCGGATGGGTATCCATTTAGATAGAATGGGCAATTTTCTAAACACTGCTCCGGGAAACCCTTTGGAATAAAGTGAGCACGAAAATTTCCGTATTAGAATAAAACAAATGTTATGGAAGCGAGATTTGAAAAATCCAGCGTGATGAGTGATCCTGGGGTAGTACTTGCTTCAGTAAAGCGCATTTCTTGGGCCGCAGTATTTGCTGGTGTGCTGATAGCGGTCGTGATACAAATTACCCTTGGCTTACTAGGTATAGGTATTGGTTTGAGTACTGTTGATCCGAAAACGGAAGAAAACCCGGCGCAGGGCCTTGGCGTTGGCACTGCGATCTGGTATGGGTTGTCGAGCCTGATAGCGCTGTTTGCGGGTGGTTGGGTGGCCGGCCGGCTGTCAAGGACCAACCAGGGATTTGATGGCGGCATCCATGGCCTCTTAACCTGGAGTATCGTGTCTTTGCTTACGTTGTATTTTGTTACAACCGCGATAGGCAGTATCCTGGGCGGAGTAGGCAGGCTCGTCGGAAACACATTGGGTGCCGTTGGTAATGTGGCCCAAAGAGGAGTTGAGGCAGCAACACCTGAGATCAGGGAGCAGCTGCAAAACGTAGACCTCGGTAAGCTTAAGAGTGAGGCAGCACTATTACTTCGCCAGACCGGAAAAGCCGAACTGCAACCCGCTGCATTGGAGGACAGGGCAAAACAGTCAGTCGATAAAGCAGGAAGCACAGCCGGCAACATCGGTGCAGCGCCACAATATACAGATGCGCAGGTAGACGGATTGCTGGGGCAGCTTTTTGCCGAAGGAAAAGATGTTGCGCAAGAGGTGGATAGAGATGCAGTTGTGAATGTTATTGTTGCGCGAACCGGTAAAAGCAGGGCAGAAGCGGAACAGATCGCCGACAATTGGGTAGCTGCTTCAAAACAGGCTTCTGCCAAAATGCAGGAAGTGAAACAGCAGGCAGAGGCCAAAGCGAGACAGGTAGCAGACGATGCTGCAGATGCGGCTTCAACGGCAGCCATACTTGCTTTTGTAAGTCTGCTGCTGGGAGCGGGTGTAGCATGGTTTGGTGCAAAAAAAGGAACCGACTCAAAGGATGACGAAGTAGTTACTACCCGGTCAGCGCTGGCATGACCTATTCATTCGGCGCTATAACTCCACTGCAAGTACATCAGGGAAAAAGGGCTGCTCCATAGCCCCATATTGGCGAGCGTACAAATTTCTTACTAAAGAGAGAAGGGTGCCTATCTATTATCGAGTTAGGTACCCTTCCACTGTATTATTCTAATGTGCCGCCGTATACGGAATCGGATCGCTTTTAATTAAAATCTGCAAAATGAATGGCATACATCAGTTGCTGATACCCTGGGCAAAGCCGCCATCAACCGGTAGCTCTGCTGCCGTTGTGAAAGTAGCTTCAGCTGCGAGATACAGTGCGGCTGCAGCCACTTCCTCAGCTGTGCCATGGCGTTTTAGCGGCGTAACTTCATTGCCTTGTTTGATAAATTCTTCGCGGTCTTTTTCTGTCAGACCGGCCACTCCCATTGTAGGTGTTAGAATGAAACCGGGTGCTACTGCATTCACCCGTATTTTTCGGGGCAACAATTCAGCTGCAATTACTTTTGCAAATGCTTTCACTGCTTCTTTAGATCCTGAATAAGCGCTTAAGCCGGGAAAGATACGGTCATTGGCGACAGTAGTAAATATGATAGCGCCGTAATCATTGATAAGCGGCTCCAGTTGCTGCACTGTAAAGAATGCGCCTTTTGTATTGATACTAAACTGCCGGTCCCACGATTCTTCTGTAACCTGTTGTAGTTCTTGTATTTCGGCTATACCATGGTTTACAAACAAATAATCAATACGCCCTAATCGTTCTGCTACAACCTTGCGTAGTTCTTTTATGTCGGTTATACTTGAGGCATCTGAACGAAATAAATGTGCTGTATTGGTTGAAAGTTGTTGTCGCGCTTCATTAATTTTTTTCTCATTGCGGCCGGTTGATACGACTTCCGCGCCTTCCATCAACAACGCTTTAACGATAGCCAAACCCATACCGTGAGTACCACCTGTTACAACTGCTTTTTTGCCTTTGAATCTATTCATTGTTACAATTGATTTGTTTAATGAAATGTTGATACAATGTCTGCCCATCCCTGAGTCAGGGAGTTTGCTTGCTAAATACCAGCTTTATCTCCTGCATGCCGGAGAGTACCGATAGTTTGGCAACTTGCATTATTGTCAATCAAAGATAAAAGAGGGCTTTATGCCAGTGGCTTTGAAAATGTCAGGAAATGCTTTGAAAATTTCGAAATTGCGAAGGGCTGTTGCCGGTAAGTCGCCGAAAGAAAACGGAAAAGTATTCCTGATTATCGAAATGAAGTTCATCTGCAATTTGTGAAATGGTAAGGTTGGTTTGCCGTAGCAGTGACTTTGCATGATGTAACCTTGCCTGGTGAATAACCTGCAGCGCCGTTTGGCCACTTATCTTTTTAGCTATTTGCGTAAGATATTTGGCGTTTATATGTAGTTTGTCTGCGTATTGCTGTACGGCATCTGACTTCATAAAATATTCTTGAACCAATAGCATAAAAGCATTGTAAATTTCTTGTTCCCGGTTAAAACCAGTTGCAGCTGTTGTCTGTGGTTGATACAGATTTCTGCCTTTAAGTAATAGTATATTCAGATAATTTTTAAGTATTTCCCTGGTATAAACGGTGTGATTGTCGTATTCCAAATGTATTTGGCTAAAAAGGGTGGCAATACTGTCTGTATCCTGTTTATTTAAAACGATGCCAGGAGAGTTGAGATGGTTAAAGAAAGGGAAGTCGTGGGGAAATGCAGAGCGGGAAGAAGACATATGTATGAACTCGGGTTTGAAAAGGATGGTAAATCCGTTGCCAGGCTCATTGGAAGGTTGTCCTTGGCATGACTGTAACCGATGGGGGCTTATAAAAAAAAGCCTGCTAATGGCGGCCGGAAACACATATTGGCCGATGGTTATCTCGCAGGTCGGATTTAATTCAAATACAATTTCAAAATAATGATTCTGGTAGGGCAAATCGTGAGCACAGCCATTGAAAAGCGCTTCGGTCCAGTTGGATATCATAAAATCAGGAAACCTGCTTGCAGGCAACCGGGTTGTTTTGGTATAATCTTTAATTTCCCTGAACTGTTGAATTGCTGGCATATAATAAAACTTACTACTATTACATGCAGCATTTATTAAAAGTTTAGTATAATGTAGTGATTATTTGAACCCCTCAAAAACAAAAAAGGACCGTTCTTTCGAACAGCCCTTTTTCAATTTTGCCAAGGTTGAAACCTTTGTACCGCGTACGGGATTCGAACCCGTATCACCACCGTGAAAGGGTGGTGTCCTAGCCCTTAGACGAACGCGGCTCGTTTTTGGGAGTGCAAAGATAGGGAGCACTTCTATTTCACCAAAAAAAATCTCACTTTCTTTAAAAATATTTTTCAAAAAACTTTCCTGCACCTCAAACCGCTCCGGCGAAGATAAGCAACCGCTTTCATTTGTCATCTCCCAACGAAACTTACAAAACAGGTTTATGCTTACCCGAACCAGCATGCTCCCGGCAATATTGTAATATGTCTTCCTTTGATTGTATTCCTTCATTCGTTCCCCCCCAATACCAAACATCCAGGATCTTCTGATCTTCGAATTTAAACAGGATCGTTGGGCAGTTAAGCGGCAATCCGCCCCGTTTATAGGCCATCAACAAATAATGATCGTTCAAGCCCATATACATTAATTGCCGCGCTGGTATCGCCTCGGGCCCTTTAATGCCTGTTTCATAGTACGGACTGCCCGCATTGGCGATCGACCAGTCATAACCCGCCCAACATTCCAATGTGTTTATTATAAAATCAGGAATGTCTTCTACGCCACGGCAGGTTTTCAGGTGCAGCGTGTCAATTGTGCTAACAAGCTTTTGTGTGTATTTACTGTTCGGCGTGTTGATCTTCCTATAGCTGAAGGAGCAGGATCTTTTCTGCCCAAAGATAGCAGTGGAAGAAAATAAGAGTAGGATTAAAGAAATGGTACGCATAAACCCATTAACGAATGTTAGCGTTTTTTCTTGTTAAACTGCGTTTTCTTTCGCTACGCTCCGTTTTCTTTCAAATTATAATATGTTCCTTTAAAAACCCCCTTGGGAAGTAGGGTAGTCGTTCGTATAAGTAAATGTCCGCTATTTATTTAGCCGGTTTGTTTGAAATAGTCGCACCATACTTTCAGTGCAACCGATTGCTGCTTATTTTCCACACAAATTTCATAAACCCATTTACAACCAAAATTGTAACTTAGCCCCCGCAATTTTTAACTAACACAAAAATCCAGATCATGAGCACAGTCAAAGTGGCGATCAACGGTTTTGGTCGTATCGGCCGGTTGGTATACCGCCAGATTTATAAAATGGATGGCATCGATGTAGTAGCTATCAATGACCTCACTAGCCCCAAAGTTTTAGCCCACCTCCTTAAATATGATAGCGCTCAGGGCCGTTTTGATGCTGAAGTAAAAAGCACTGATAACTCTATTATAGTAAACGGTGAAGAAGTAAAGATCTACGCCCAAAAGAATCCTGCTGAAATTCCCTGGAGAGATCACAATGTTGATGTAGTACTGGAATGTACCGGTTTCTTCACCGATAAAGCAAAAGCAGAAGCTCACCTTACTGCCGGCGCAAAAAGAGTTGTTATCTCTGCTCCTGCAACCGGCGATCTGAAAACAATTGTTTTCAACGTTAACCACGATATTCTCGATGGTACTGAAACAGTGATCAGCTGCGCCAGCTGTACTACCAACTGCCTGGCCCCAATGGCTCAGGTGCTCGATGAAAAATTTGGTATCGTTAACGGTCTCATGACCACCATCCACGCTTATACCAATGACCAGAACACCCAGGATGCACCGCATCCCAAAGGTGACCTGCGTCGCGCCCGTGCTGCTGCACAAAATATTGTTCCTAACAGTACAGGTGCTGCCAAAGCCATCGGCCTGGTATTACCTAAACTGAAAGGTAAATTAGATGGTTCCGCTCAACGTGTGCCTACCCTCACTGGTTCTTTAACTGAGGTAACCGCTGTATTGAGCAAAAAAGTAACCGTTGAAGAAGTGAACGCTGCCATGAAGGCTGCTTCCAACGAAAGCTTTGGGTATACTGAAGATGAGATCGTGAGCAGCGATATCATTGGTATTACTTACGGTTCTTTGTACGATGCTACTCAAACCCGTGTACAAACTGTAGGCGAAACCCAACTGGTTCGCACGGTTAGCTGGTACGATAATGAAATGAGCTATGTAAGCCAGCTCGTTCGCACCGTGAACTATTTTGCAAAACTGATCAATAAAGGCGCTGCAAAAGAAAAAGTAAAAGCTTAATTATAAAACTGCAGGATTAGTTTAGCTATATCCTGGTTAACCACAAAGATGTTGAAAGCGGGTAACGCAAAGAAGTACTCTTGGTTCACCGTAGCTGTCAATACGCTTTGTGGTTAATTTTTTTAAAACTATCTCTTCATGTCTACATTCAGCCAGTATAATTTCAAGGGCCAGAAAGCCCTGATCAGGGTTGATTTTAACGTTCCGCTTGACAAAAAAACATTTGAGATCACCGACGATACCCGTATCAAAGCGGCTGTTCCCACCATTAAAAAGATCCTCGGCGATGGCGGCAGCGTGATCCTTATGAGCCACCTCGGCCGTCCCAAAGAAGGGCCCGAAGAAAAATCTTCATTGAAACACCTGGTGAACCATATATCGAAACTGGTGGGTGTTGATGTGCTGTTTGCTGATGATTGTATCGGGAAAGATGCGGTTGATAAAGCCGCTGCTTTAAAACCCGGTGAAGTTTTGTTGCTGGAAAACCTTCGTTTTTATAAAGAGGAAGAAAAAGGCGATGCCGGTTTTGCTGAAAAATTAAGCAAGCTGGGCGATGTGTACGTGAACGATGCCTTTGGTACCGCTCACCGGGCGCATGCTTCCACAGCAGTGATCGCGCAGTTCTTCGCGGCCGATAAAAAAATGTTCGGTCTGCTCATGGAAAGCGAAGTGAGCAGTGCTGAAAAAGTAATGCACAATGCCGAGAAGCCTTTTACCGCTATCATTGGTGGCGCCAAGGTTTCAGACAAGATCCTTATCATCGAGAACCTGCTCGAAAAAGCAACCGATATCATCATCGGTGGCGGTATGGCGTATACATTTGAAAAAGCGCAGGGTGGATCCATTGGCAACTCACTGTGTGAGGATGATCGCCTGGATATTGCCCGTGAACTGTTGAAAAAAGCAGAAGCAAAAGGCGTTTGCCTGCATTTTCCATCCGATTCAGTGATTGCCGATAAATTCGACGCCAACGCACTTACTTCGAATGCACCCAGCAATAATATTCCCGATGGCTGGATGGGCCTCGATATCGGTCCAAACGCCTGCGCCCAGTTTGCCAACGTGATCAAACGGTCAAAGACCATTTTATGGAACGGGCCTATGGGTGTATTTGAAATGGACAAGTTTCAGCACGGAACAAAAACCATCGCTACGGCTGTGGCAGAAGCTACACAGGACGGCGCTTTTTCCCTCGTGGGCGGCGGCGATTCTGTAGCTGCTGTTAACCAGTTTGGTTATTCCGACCAGGTTAGCTACGTGTCTACCGGCGGTGGTGCCATGCTTGAGTTTTTTGAAGGAAAAGAACTGCCTGGTATTGCTGCAATTAAGAAATAATTTCATAGTATTACATCGTGAATGCCACGTGCCCGCAGGTACGTGGCATTCTTTTTTTAGCATGGCATTGTTCCCCCGCCACATATAGAAAGCGATCACTATTCTAAAAACGTAGATTATGACAAAGTGTTACCAGTTACTGCTTATTGTTGCTGTTGTTATAGGTATGGCAGCCTGCCAAAAAGAGGTTAACGAAAACGACATAACCAATCCCGGTAGTGGGCCGGCGCCAGCCGATACCATTCCCAACGCTCCCGGCAACAATTCAGAAGTGGGTACCTGGAAATTTATTTCGGTTCGTGGTACGGGTTCGCAAACGGCAACCTTCTCGCAGTCCGGCGCTTCCGCGAAAGCCGTTACCTCAACGGATTTTACCTCGGGGAACAATAGCGGAACCATTACATTTGACAGCTTCAAAATGACTGCCACCAACATCGCCTTAAGTGTAAATACAACCGCAAAAACCCTCGTTTATATGAATGGCGTCCTGTTCGATTCTGTGCAGACTCCCATCAGCCAAACGGTTCCACCGCAGAGTGCTACTTCTTCTTATAAAAAAGTAGGCGCCGACTCCCTGCATTTTCAGGATGGCGCTTTCCTGGATGCGCTCACCGGCGGCTTGTTACCAAATACGCCAACCGGCTGCAAAGTGGCTTTTGAAGGCACTGATATTATGAAATTGACCATTGTATTCGATACGGTCACTACCCAGGATTACCAGGGTATTCCGGCTAAACTTACCATACATACCGTACTGGTGGCAACCTTGAAGAAGCAATAGATTAGAAGTTGACTAGTTGACGAGTTAATTAGTTGACTAGTTGATTAGGTTGACAGGGTTGATAAAAGTTGATAAGGTTGATAAAGTTAATAAAGGAAAGTCGATAAAGTATTAGGTTGAAAGATAGTAGTAAGGTACAGAGTTGAGGCATTCACCATTCACCATTCACCATTCACCCCGCCCGAACGACGTACAGTAGGGCGGGCATTCACCATTCACGTTTTACATAGCTGCTGGCAGAAATTGCATATTTGATGGAAAACTCTCATGGCTAAATAGTAGTTTTGCAATGTCTTTTTCTGCCCTAACCAAAACAAATGTAGATCTATGAGGAAGTTAACCCCTTTCCTGCTCTTCGGTTGTATATTACTGACAATAGTTTCCTGCCAGAAAGAAAAAAGCATCGACACGCTCAACCATACGCCAGGCATCCCTGGTGGCGGAAATACCGGCGGTAGTGAGATCGGTACCTGGAAATTTATCAACATGAATGTGAAAACCATGGTACTCATCGAAATGAGCAGCATGGGACAAGCCGAGCGCGCAATTACGGTTAGCGACTACACTACAGATAACAATGCCGGAACCTGTACTTTCGACGGCTCTACAATGACGAATACCGGCATGGCCTATGATGTTGATGCAATGTCTACAACCTATTTATATCTCAATGGAACATTGGAAGATTCGGTTGATCTGCCATTCACTTTTACGTTACCGCCTACCAATTCAAATGCTACGTATAAAAAAATAGGTTCAGATTCAATTTTCATTCAATCCGGCGGATTGACCACCCCCGGCGGAGGAACTATACAAGGCAGTTCAGGAGGATACAAACTTAATTTTATTGGCAACCGGATGACGTTGACCGGACATCATAGTGAAAGTAAAACAGCAATTGTCATGGGTGTTATGCAAAAGAGAATTGATAACGCAACTACGGTGATAACTCTGGAAAAACAGTAGCGAAAGCAGGAAGGCGGATCTGATGCAGCTATAGCCAGACCTGCAATAAATTTATTGATATTTTTAGTCAGCCCCGTCACAGTCGGGGCTTTCTGCTTTTTAACAGCTGCTTCATCCCTGGCTTCGCCCGAACCTTTACCATCAGTGGCATCATTATTACTATCATTCTTTTTGTGGCAGCCTATGGCCAGGCGCGCGAAGGATAGTGCCCTGTTATGATGTTTGTTATTTGAGGATTTTTTCAACGTTTATGTAACGAAACGGTTGCTGACGCGACTAAAAATTAGCCATATTGACAATGCGCTGTTATGACTATACGTTATGAGGCGGAAACTGACGTCAGTATGCTTTAACCGTTTGTGAATCAAACGAATTGTAAGACGTTGTAGCAAAAAATTGTACATTTATAAGACACAAAACTCTAAATTGATATGAAATCTCGTAATCTGATTATCATTGTTGTGCTGGCCGGAATTTTAATATTAGGTGGTTGTGGATGTGGTGGATATAATAAAATGGTAAACCTCGATGAGAATGTAAAAACTAAATGGAATAACGTACAAAGCGATTACCAGCGTCGTGCCGACCTCATCCCGAACCTGGTAAGTACGGTAAAAGGCGCCGCCAATTTTGAGCAGACGACGTTGACGAATGTGATTGAAGCCAGGGCAAAAGCTACTTCGGTAAATGTGAATGCCGATGATCTTTCGCCTGAAAAAATACAACAGTTCCAGCAGGCGCAAAGCCAACTGGGTGGCGCCTTAAGCAGGTTGCTCGTGGTTGCCGAACAATATCCCCAATTGCAGGCTACGCAAAACTTCAAAGACCTGCAGGCACAGCTGGAAGGAACAGAGAACCGCATTAAGGTTTCGCGGAACGATTTTAATGCTTCTGTACAGGAATATAACTCAGTGGTTCGCCGTTTTCCTAACAACCTGTTTGCAGGTATGTTCGGATTTAAAGTGAAACAGGGATTCACAGCCGAAGCTGGCGCAGAAAAAGCTCCTAAAGTAGAATTCTAAAAATATATCCATGGCATTTTTCCCTTTCTCCAAAAGAAAAGATTTCTTTTCACCCGACGAGCAGAATCGGATCGTAAACGCCATTCGGGAAGCCGAACAGCAAACCAGTGGCGAGATCAGGGTATATACCGAAAGCCGCTGCCGGTTTGTTGATCCGCTCGACAGGGCTGCCGAACTTTTCTGGGGCCTGAAAATGGATCATACCAAAGACCGCAATGGGGTATTGGTATATGTTGCCATGAAAGATCACCAGTTTGCCATCCTGGCCGACCAGGGTATCCACGAAAAAGTGGGACAGGCGTTCTGGGAGCAGGAAGTAGCCATCATGAAATCGCATTTCCTCAGCGCTCATCCGGCCGAAGCCATTGAAGCTGTGGTAACCGATGTGGGGAAAGCATTGAAGACCCATTTCCCTTATGACCGGTCAACCGATAAAAATGAATTGCCCGACGATATGGTGTTTGGAAAGTAGAAACGGGTTACAGGTTTCAGGTTGCAAGTTGCAGGGAATCTTAGGTCATGTTGCAACAAATAGAAAGACCGGATGGTGAGATCCTGGAACCGGTAACTTAAAACCTGTAACTGTCAAATAGCTTAGACTGGCATTATTACAACTCGAAATGAAAATAAGATTGAAATTCTTTATTGCTTCGGTGTTTTTGTTTACGTCGTTTTTGACGTCTGCACAAAATATCCCTTCCCGACCGAATCCTCCCAGGCTGGTAAATGACCTGGCCGGTGTGTTAACGCCTGATGAAGAACAACGGCTGGAACGGCAACTGGTAGCTTATGATGACAGCACCAGTAACCAGGTAGCCATCGTACTGCTGAATACGCTCGACGATTACCCTATTGAAGAATATGCGTTAAGGCTGTTTCGTGACTGGGGTATTGGTAATCAGAAAACCAATAATGGTGTGCTCATTATCGCCGCTATCCAGGACCGTAAGATCCGGATAGAAGTAGGATATGGCCTTGAAGGTGCGATTCCTGATATTACAGCCAATCATATCATCCAGGGCGACATAGCGCCGAATTTCAGATCGAACGATTATTATGAAGGGTTATCAAAAGCTGCTAACTCCATTATCAAAGCAGCTGCTGGTGAATACAAGGCGCCGGCTAATTACCGCAAGAAAAAAGGCAGTGGCGGCGGCAGCATAATCGGTTTTATTGTTTTAGTCATTATCATGATTGCGCTCTTTGGCGGACGCAATCGCGGTGGTGGCGGTGGATTTATGAGTCGCCGGGGTTCAGGCTGGTTAGGTCCTTTTATATTAGGTAATATGATGGGTCGAAGCAGCGGTGGAAGCAGCTGGGGCGGCGGAGGCTGGTCAGGCGGTGGCGGAGGCTGGTCGGGCGGCGGCGGTTTTGGCGGTTTCGGTGGCGGCAGCAGCGGTGGCGGCGGCGCCAGTGGAAGCTGGTAGCAAAACCAATGTGCTGATTTGATAATGTGCTGAATCAATAACTAAATAACTAAAAAGGGCTCCCTGATACCAGGCAGCCCTTTTTTTATAATATTATCTCAGTCCGGTTAGAACCCTTTCTTATCTCCCTCTATCTTCGAATTGATGTAATCGATCTGCTCTTTGATCGGGGTTTTGTCCGTGGCAGATACATTGGCCGCATTCTTTTTCATGACCACGCCTTTCAGCAGGTTATTTACATACGGCGTTAACCCGTAAGCAGCCAGGGCATCACGGAATTCAATTACCATATCAACCCCTTCTTTTACTTTCTTCGTGTCTTTCACTACACCCAGGAATTCGCAGAATGGTTGCAACAGGTTGAATTTCGCCTGTGAAATGGGCATATCGCCAAATGATCTGGCAATAATATCAAAACTCTTTTCATCACCCGATTTAACCAGGATGGTGGTCATGGTCTCTACCAGTTTGCCTTTGGCCGGGTATTTCGCCAGGCGTTTCGCTTCGGCCACAGCTGCTGCACTGTCTAATTTGAACAGGGCATCCAGTGAATTACCCGCAACAGTGTAGGATGAATCATTAACGAATTTGGTGAAAAGCGATTTGTAGGTGTTGTTGTTGAATTGCGACAAAGCCGCCAGGGCAGAAGCACGCACGGTTGCTTTTGCATCTTTTTGAGCCATTTCAGCCAGAATGGGTTCAGCCTGCTTCTTCACGGTTTCATTTTTCAGGTCCAGCTTACCGATCGCAAAAGAGCGCAATCCATGGTATTTATCTTTCAGGGCCAGTAACATCAGTTCCAACGCCTTGGGATTATCCTGGTTACGGCTGGCATAGTCTACGGCTTCACGGCGGTCGAGGTACTGACCTGCATATTTGTACTGATGGATAAAGTTCTCCAGGGTTTTGTTGTCTTTCTTCTCAGCCAGCAGGGTTTTCCTGCCATCCACATTTACCAGGTCGGGTCGGGTATTGTAGCTGAAGGTGAAGGTGTCAACCTTGTCATCGATCCAAACGTTATGTCGAACTTTTTCAGCACCATTATAGATATCAATGGCTACCGGTAAAGTAAATACCTTGTTACCCGCCTGTGTTTGCTGAACGACCACCTGTACTTTTTTGGCGTTATCGTCGTACGCATAATCGATCGTTAATTTGGGATGTCCTGCGCCAAAATACCATTGGTTCCAGAACCAGTTCAGGTCTTTTCCCGTTACTTCTTCAAAGGCCAGGCGCAGCTGGTGAGCTTCGGCCGATTTAAATTTATTGGCTGTGAGGTATACGTTCAATGCTTTGAAGAAAGCACTGTCGCCTACATAGCTGCGCAGCATATGTAATATGCGGCCTCCCTTGTTGTAGCTAACGGCGTCGAACATCGCTTCTTTATCATTGTAATAGAAGCGAACCAGGTCCTTTTTTTCGCTCTGGCTTTGAATATAACCCTGCATGTCATTGTAGTTCTGGGCATCGCCGGCGTCTTTACCATATTTATATTCATCCCAAAGCGTTTCACTGTAGTTCGCAAATGATTCATTCAGGGTAAGGTTGCTCCAGCTTTCGCAGGTAACCAGGTCGCCAAACCATTGGTGGAAGAGCTCGTGGGCAATGGTGCTTTCCCAACTGTTGCCATCAACGAGTTCGCGGGCGTCCTGCTGTGCGCTTTCCTGGTGCAGGGTAGCTGTAGTATTTTCCATAGCACCGCTCACATAATCACGGCCCACGATCTGCGAATATTTAACCCAGGGATATTCAACGCCCAGGATCCTTGAGAAATACGCCATCATTTCAGGCGTATTGCCGAATATCTTTTTAGCTACAGGCGCGTATTCTTTTTCTACATAATAATTTACTTCCTTGCCCTTATAGGTATCCTTTATAATGCTGTATTCACCAACACCCATAAAGAACAGGTAAGGGGCGTGGGGCAGCTCCATTTTCCAGTGGTCGGTACGGGTACCGTCGGCATTGGTTTTTTGGGCCGCCAGTTTACCGTTTGAAAGTGTGGCATATTTTGCCGGAACCGTCATCAGGATCTCGTTGGTGGTTTTCTGGTGGGGCTTATCAATGGTAGGGCACCATACCGAGGTGGCTTCAGTTTCGCCCTGTGTCCATATCTGGGTGGGTTTATCCTTTTCTTCTCCTCTGGGATTGATAAAATAAAGGCCTTTGGCATCTGTAATGGCTGCGCTGCCCTGAACTTTCACTTCATCGGGTTTGGCAGTGTATTCAATGTACACGGTATACTGCTCACCGCCTTTATAACTTCTGTCGAGGTCTATATTCAGTTGCCAGCCATCGTATTTGTATTTAAGGGGTTGAGAAGAAGCTCCTTTAACAATGGCCACCTTGTGAATGTCCATGCCTTTGGCATCGAGCGTCAGGGAATCGGTGGCATAAAAATGGGGCGCCAGGGTGATCCAGGCCTTCCCGTTCAAATATGATTTGCTGAAATCGAATTTTGCATCCAGTTTGGTGTGAACCAGGTTGTTAATGCGTGGTGGCGTTTCGCGGTACACCTTTTTCCACGTTGTGTCAACGGGCGCCTCCTCATGTTGTTGTGCCCATAAGCTAGGCAATATTCCCAGGGCTAATATTACTGACGAAAGCTTCTTCATATTGAGAATTTAGAATTTAAGAGGTGTAAAGATAGGCGTGGGTGTGCTTAATAAATGTAAAAAATAGTATAAGTGGCTGTGGTAAAAAGGCAAATAAGTAGATTTGCTTTTATGAACAATCCTTACCGCGTTATAAAACGGTTTGCTTTTGTAACAGGGTTTTGTATAGTTTCATGTACAACAGCACTGGCACAGCAAACCACTTTTGTCTATTTGCAATCAGAAAATTTGCAGCCTTTCTATGTGCAGATAGGGGATAAGGTATATAGTTCTTCTACTGCTGGCCACCTCGTGATCTCCGGACTGGCCGATAAAACCTGTGATTTCGAGCTCGGTTTTCCCCAGCAGGCTACCCGGCCACAGCGATTTTCTATTCCCCTTCATAATAGAGACCATGGTTATCAGCTTCAAAAGAACGGCTCCCGCGGTTGGGTTTTGTACGACTGGCAAACCGATGAGCTTATAAAGCCGTTGAAAGAAGCGGGCAGCGGCAGCCTCTTGTATGGTGAGCGAAAAAAGGACGATGCATTTGCCAATCTGATGGCGGCCGTGGTCAATGATTCTGCTGTACTTTATACTTCGATCGTCAAAAAAGAAAGCGCTACCGCACCTGCCATCGCCGGCACCGGATCCAAACCAGCAGCAGATCTGCCGGTTGCAAATGCTGATAAAAAGCCGGTTCAGCCGGTTGACACCACGGCCACTGAGAAAAAAACCGATGTAATTACAGTGGTAACGCCACCGGCGGTAGATACGGCCAGTGTTGTTAAAACAGATGCAATCCCAGCTGATACTGCCAGCCAGATCAATAAAGACGTCACCGATGTTCCTGTGACAAAATATGACCCGAAAGAAAAAAGTTTGACCGATAAACCTGATACAACTGCCCAGGGGGCGCTGACGAAATACGATCCGCAGGAAAAAAGTCTCAATCAAAGTCCTGTAGCGGCCGGAGTGGCCAAAATACAGCAGCAATCCAAAGACGGTGAAACCAAAATGGTCTTTGTCGATAGCAGTGAAACGCCAGCCAAAATAGTTACTGTTTATATAGCAGAAGATAAAAAAGCGGCCAGTGACACGCCTGCGGCTGTTATTACGAAAAGCCCGGAAAAGCGGGAGCCGGTAAAGGATACTGCAAAAACAACCGTGGCGCCTGAGCCGAAAAAAGACGAACCTGTTCCGCCCACTGCCGAAAAACCGGTGGCAAGCTTAAGTAAAGAAGAAATTGCAGAACAGATAAAAAAAGAAACCTGGCGGTCGGTGCCCCAGAAAAAGGCAGATCCGGCTGACACGGTTACCGTAGTGCTGGAATCGCGGCAAATGAAGAAGGCCGAAAATGCCGGTGAAACGCAGGCGGTGTACCGGCCTAAAGACGAACAGAAAGCAGAACCCGTTAAACCGGTCACGCGCGATACCGCCGTCAGGGAGATCACAAAACCGGTTGGCACTGGTGGAGATGAAACGCCTAAAACGGCTACGAACGACAAGCCCGGGAGTGAGCCGGTACAAACAGCCAATACCGAAGTAACCGCCAAAAGAACGGAAGAGCCCGAGGAACAGCAGGCCAGGGTTGAACCGGAAAAGAAAGCCGGGGCAGACAGTAAGCTGGTAATGATCAACTCAGATTGCGTGAAGCTGGCAACAGAAAATGATGTCGATAAAATGCGCGTGAAGCTGGTGGGGGAAAGCGATTCGCAAAAAAGACTGGCTTTAGCTAATAAGTATTTCAAAACCATGTGTTTATATGCGCACCAGATAAAGGCTTTGTCGGAATTGTTCCCCGGAGATGAGGCCAAATATAAATTTCTCGAGATGGCCTACCCTTTTGCTGCAGATACGGCTAATTTTAAAACCCTGCATGAACTGTTAACGGAAGAGATGTATGTAACAAAGTTCAAAAAGCTGGTCAGGCTGCAATAGAACGTTATAGAACCGCATCCGCTGTCAGATCTAACTCGCTCTGGAAGTCGTTAGTGGGTAAATTGTAACTTGCAGCCGATGAATCGATATTTTTTGGAGGTGTCCTACCATGGGGCACGATATGCCGGCTCACAGGTTCAGCAAAATGCCGTAACTGTGCAGGCGGAGTTGGAAAAGGCCCTGAATATTTATTTCCGGCAGCCGTTAACCCTCACCGGCTCTTCCCGAACTGATGCCGGCGTGCATGCAAGGCAGAACTTTTACCATTTCGATATAACAGCGCCTGTCAACCCTAAGTCGGTATATAACCTCAATGCCATTTTACCGCCCGATGTGGTTATCCAGGCGTTCTGGCCCGTACCTGCTGCCGCCCATTGCCGCTTTGATGCCCTAGCCCGTGAATATGAATACTTTATCTATGGATTTAAGGATCCCTTCCTAGCCGACAGGGCCTGGTATTATCCGTATCCGCTCAATTTGCCTGAATTGGAAAAGGCCGCGTCCGTACTCAAAGAGTATGTAGACTTTACTTCGTTCTCAAAACGCAATTCGCAGGTTAAAACCTTCAATTGTACTATCCAGTTAAGTGAGTGGCGGAGAGAACAGGGCGTCACTGTTTTCAGGGTAAGAGGCAACCGTTTTTTGAGGGGAATGGTGCGCGGGCTGGTGGGTACAATGCTGCAGGTTGGAACGGGTAAAATAACGCTGAAACAGTTCAGGCAGATCATAGAAGCCAGGGACTGTACAAAGGCCGATTTTTCAGTGCCTGCACATGGACTGTTTTTGCAGCAGGTGTTGTATCCGGAAGGTTATTTTTTGACCACATGAAATTGCGCGATCGGTTGTTCGTGATAGTGATATTGACCGGAACTGTTGCGCAAAACAATTTTATAATGGTTTTGTTCAATCTTGAGGGCTGATAAAAAATAATTTTTGCTGGAAGGCTTGCTGGGCCTGGTTTTAACAAAATTGAAAAAAATAAGATCAAAAAATATTTGGTAAGAAGTTAAATCGGCCTATCTTTGCCGCCCGCTTTACAAAAAAGCACACTTCACACAGTTCTTTGCATAAAAAGTTTACCAGCTGCAGATCAAAATAAGCACTGAAAAGAGAGAGAAAAAAAGATGAAAAAAGTTTGGAAGAGAAAATGAAATGAGCTTATCTTTGCAGCCCGGTTTAAACGAAAAAGCTCTTCACATATTGCATCAAAAAAGAGAGAAGATAAAGTGAAAAAAATAGAAGAAAAATTTTGATGGAATAACAAAAAGCTCTTACCTTTGCAACCCCAATCAAAAACGGGGCAGCGAAGAAGAAGAGGAGAGAGAAAGAGCGGATGAGGGAAAAGAGGGGATGAGAGCACAAAGAAAACAAGTTAGGTAATACGTTAGGAGAGAGAGACAGAGAGGTAAAGGAAAGATAACATACGATATTAAAGATCTTTGAAAGTTTGGAAGCAACAGCACTTGAATAACTTTCAAG
>NZ_JAFIQX010000040.1 GCF_017356035.1 Longitalea luteola
TCTCAGAGATACAACAAGAGCAACCGTTTGTACCAACCAGCTTCCATACCGTTGGAACGGTATTAATATTAACGCAGCCGGAACATATAGAGACACCCTCACCAGCAGATCAGGTTGCGATTCCATCAGCAACCTCATCCTGTCTGTCAACAGCATTCTCAGAGATACCACCATAGCCACCATCTGTACCAACCAGCTTCCATATCGTTGGAACGGCATTAACATCAACGCTGCTGGCACTTACAGGGACACCCTCATCAGCAGAAGCGGTTGCGACTCGATCATCAACCTCATCCTGACAGTGAACAGCATTCTCAGAGACACAACAAGAGCCACTGTCTGTACCAACCAGTTGCCATACCGCTGGAACGGCATTAACATTAATGCTGCCGGCACTTACAGCGACACCCTCACCAGCCAGGAAGGCTGTGATTCCATCACCAACCTTATCCTGACTGTAAACAGCATTCTCAGAGATACAACAAGAGCAACCATCTGTACCAACCAGTTACCATATCGTTGGAATGGCATTAACATAACTGCCGCGGGCACATACAGCGACACCCTCACCAGCAAAGCAGGTTGTGACTCAATCA
>NZ_JAFIQX010000041.1 GCF_017356035.1 Longitalea luteola
ACTGTGTCAAAGGTTAAAAAATCAAGACCTTTAATACAGTTTTTTTATGGACAAAAAAGAAAAATTCGACTATGAAGAGCTCAAGCGCAAGACCCTTGAGCAATTACGATCCGGTAAATCCCTATTTGGCAAAGATGGGGCGTTTGCACCATTATTGAAAGATATTCTAGAAGCAGCTCTGCAGGGTGAGATGGAAGGGCATCTCGATGAAGAACAAAGAGCCGCAGGGAACCGTAAGAATGGCAAAGGCAACAAAAAGCTCAAAACAGGGGATGGCACTCTCGATCTGGAGACTCCGCGTGATCGGTCGGCGACCTTCGAGCCTCAGATTATTAAAAAGCGGGAGACTATTTTGGCCGAGAGCCTGGAAAACAAGATCATCGGCATGTATGGGCACGGCATGAGCTTCCGTGATATTTCCGCCCACATTAAGGACATGTATGACACTGAAATCTCGGCTGCAACCTTATCGTCCATTACTGATAAAATTATTCCTCTGGTAAAAGAATGGCAGGCCCGGCCATTAGAACCGCTATACTGCATCGTGTGGCTGGACGCCATGTTCTATAAGGTTAAAGAGGAAGG
>NZ_JAFIQX010000042.1 GCF_017356035.1 Longitalea luteola
AAAAACTCCACCGCATCTTTATTGGGTGCAATAATTTTTTTTAAGTGCCAGGTGGTAAATATTTCACCAAAGAGGAATTGATCAAAAATGTTTGAGGTAAACTCAACCTCATCAAAGGTATCCTCGGGATCATAATTTTTACCCCACATACCAAACTCGTATTGCATTCCATCGGGGGTAGTAATTTTAAAACCCATTAAGATAGCTTTTTTCAACCTGTTAAACCTGTAAACCGGGTACCCATTCACGTGGAACGGTATATCCACCGAAGTATACGAAGCTGAATTGTTAGGATCTAATGGCAGCGAGTCATCAAATAAGGGAATGTTATAGATAATAGATCCCTCTACCTTTATATCAGGCCGGCTTTGCACGCGAACATATCCGTTATGGTCCATATAAAATTTACCTGAGTATTCACCACACTGAAAAACATATTCATCCGGTTCGGCTTCTACCCAAAAAGTATTGGGCTCTTTTCCCGCTTTTGCCAG
>NZ_JAFIQX010000043.1 GCF_017356035.1 Longitalea luteola
GCGGTTATTTGTCGGCCAACATGCGCATTGGTAAACAGGATATGTTATTTGTTTCTTACGAACATGGGTACCTGCCGGGTAACAAATACGGGCTGGTGCGTAATGAAATGGGAACGGTTCAATTTATAAAGACCTTTAATTTCAAATAGTATGCAGCGAAAACTATTGCTTATTGTGTGCTTATTGATGGGGTGGTGCCTGCAGGCACAAGTGGTAATTACCTTGCAATTACCGCCCTTGGGACTCACCATTAAACCGCAGTTATGGAATATGTCGCTGATCAATACGAGCGGCGGCTCCATGACCACGCAGTTGCAAATGGTGATGACAGACGCCGGTACGGGGCAAACGGTGTTAACAGCGACCACACCTTTGATCCAACTGCAGCCCGGCGCGCAGGCCATTACTGCCAGTAATGTAGGGCCGCTTACCTATACGGCAGGCGCCGGATATGCGGTAGACGCGAATCCCAATGGATTTTTACCGGTAGGT
>NZ_JAFIQX010000004.1 GCF_017356035.1 Longitalea luteola
GTTACCATATCGTTGGAATGGCATTAACATAACTGCCGCGGGCACATACAGCGACACCCTCACCAGCAAAGCAGGTTGTGACTCAATCATCAACCTCATCCTGACTGTCAACACCGTTCTCAGAGACACCACCAGAGCAACCATCTGTACCAATCAGCTTCCATATCGCTGGAATGGCATTAATATAAACGCCGCTGGCACTTATAGAGACACTCTCATCAGCAGAAGCGGTTGTGACTCCATCACCAACCTCATCCTGACTGTCAATAGTATTCTCAGAGATACCACCATAGCAACCATCTGTACCAACCAGTTGCCATACCGTTGGAACGGTATTAATATTAACGCAGCCGGAACATATAAAGACACCCTCATCAGCCGAAGCGGTTGCGATTCTATCACGAACCTCATCCTGACTGTCAATAGCATTCTCAGAGATACTACCAGAGCAACCATCTGTACCAACCAGCTTCCATATAACTGGAATGGCATCAACATCAACGCCGCTGGCACTTACAGCGACACCCTCATCAGCAGCGCAGGTTGCGATTCCATCACCAACCTCATCCTTACCGTAAACAGCATCTTAACCGATACCACGACAGCAACCATCTGTACCAACCAGTTACCTTACAACTGGATCGGCAATGCCTACAACACGGCAGGCACATACAATGTCACACTCACCAGCACCGCTGGTTGTGACTCTATTGCCACACTCATCCTGAACATAAATCCAACACTCAGTTCAACACAAACAGTAACCATCTGCCCAGTCCAATTACCCTATTCCTGGAATGGCAACACATACAACGCCGCCGGTACCTACACAGCAACACGCACCAGCGTGGCCGGTTGCGATTCCGTTATCACATTAATACTGAATGTAAGTTCATCATTTTCCAGAACGGAAAACATAGCCACTTGCGAACCTTCTTACCGGTTACCAAATGGCACTGTTGCAACGGCCAGTGGTGTATATACCTCCACCTTTACGAACCAGGCAGGTTGCGACAGCACCATAATAACGAACCTGACCTTGCAGCCTTCACCCAACTTAAAGGTGAATAATCCAGCTGCTGAATGTAAACCAACCATCGATATTACAGCAGCAGCAATTACCGCTGGTAGCGACCCGGATCTCATCCTTTCTTACTGGACGAACCCAACCGCTACCAGTCCGCTCACTACTCCAAATGCTGTAAGCAACAATGGCATATATTATATCAAAGCAACAAATGCTGCAGGCTGCCAAAGCATTAAATCGGTATCCGTTCAAATAAACCGGGCGCCCACGGCCAACATTACAGCTGGTAATATTTGCCCCGGCGTAAAAACTAAGTTAACGATCACCTTCTCTGGTCAGGCCCCATTCGGTGTAACCTATACTGATGGCACTGCCAATTACACCTTCAATAACATCTCAACATCAGTATATGAAACAGAAATTGCGCCAATAACAAATACCACATATACTATTACCAGCGTATCGGATGCCTTGTGCACGAATACTGCCGTGAATGCATCTGCTACCGCTAACCTGATCATTCCGCCTGCTGGTTTAAGGTATAACGAAGTATTAACCGGCATTAATCAGTCTACCCAACTGAGGGCGCGTGATCTCGGCAGCAATTACGCCTATAAATGGACACCATCCATAGGTTTAAGCAAGAGCGATATAAGAACCCCTGTGTTCAACTATTCTCAACGCATGGATTATCTCATCTATATAACATCAGATGGTGGCTGTATAGTGGTTGATACCCAAACCGTAAAAGTGATCGCCCGCACACAGGTTAATGAGCCGCCTAACCTGTGGGTGCCCACAGCCTGGTCGCCACATAATAAAGATGGCCATAATGATCTCCTGTTCCCATTCACCGTTAACATAGTTGAGCTGCGGTATTTCCGGGTATTCAACAGATGGGGCGAGCTGGTATTTGAGACCAGAGAATTAGGCAAAGGCTGGGATGGCATTTACAAAGGAGTGCCACAGGTGATGGACACTTATACATGGACGGTGGAAGCGGTAGGTAATGATGGTACCGTATTCAAGAAAGCAGGTAATGCAATGTTGTTACGATAAAAATTTGCGTTATGAAACGAAAACTTACTACTACAATTGCAATGATATGGATGCTTATTCCGGGCTTCGCATGGACCCAGGACCCAAGCTTTTCCCAATTCTTTGCTTCACCATTAAATATCAATCCGGGTTTAACGGCGAATATCAATAGCAAATGGCGCCTGGTCACCAATTTCCGGGACCAGTGGATAGGCCCTGCCAGTCCATACACGACCGGAACGGTCTCATTTGACAGCAAGATCATGAAAGATAAACTGCCTGAAACGAGCGTGTTTGGATTGGGCGGCATGTTGATGTACGATTATGCGATGTCAGGCATTCATAAAAGCGTATATGGATCTGTGAATGTATCGTATAACATTACATTATCAGATAATATGGGCGATCACCGGTTGGGAATAGGCGTGGGGGGCATAGTTGCCAGCAAACGCATAGAATTTCACCGCCTCATTTATCCTGAACAATTTACCGGCAATGGATTCAATACCAATTTACCATCGGGAGAAGCCGCACGCACGAATATGAAACCCTATTTTTCCTCCAGTGCCGGCGCCACGTACAGCTATACCAATGACAGAAGCAATTTCGATGCAGGCGTTGCGGTATTCCATTTGAACAGGCCCAGGCAAACAGTGCTCGACGATCCTAACAAATACCTGGCCATGCGGAAGGTAGCGCACGCCAATTTCGAGACCTATCTCAATGATTATATCCTGCTCAACACCAACGGCATTTACCAGGAACAATCAAAGGCCAGCTATTTTTCAGTTGGCGGGGCACTTGGCTTTTTCATTAATGAAACCGGCGAAGATCAGATCTTATACCTCGGGCTTTGGTACTGGTCGAAAAATGCCATTATCCCATACGTTGGTTTGCGTTATAAAACCATGCAATTCGGCTTATCCTATGACATTACTGTTTCCAAACTCAGCGAGGCCGAACAAAAACCGAAAACATTCGAACTTTCTTTTATACTTCGGGGAGATGACCACAAGGACGGTGTCATCTGGTGCCCCTGGAAATAGCTGCTATTTGGCGGCATGTCATGACGAACAGCCCTAAATAATCTACCAAACCGCCCCGGTCATCACATACTTTATCGGTCAGGAATTCGTTAAGAACAGAGCTTTATGCTGAAACAGGCTTTTCAGTGTAAAGCTTTGTATTTTTTTAAGTATTCAGCAGTTATTTTTGCACCGGCATTGCCTTTAAGGCCCTACAGAATCCCCAAACCAATTCGTCCATGAAAAGCAAGACGCGAAAAAGGCTTATTCGCTTTCTGTTGATCCCGGTTATTGTCCTGGTGTTGTTGGTAGCAACGGCATTTACCATGCTGGTTACCCAGCAATCAAGGCTGGTTAAACTGGCGGTTAAAGAGTTCAATAAAAAATTGTCGGGCACCATCTCTGTCGAAAGCAGTAAGATTTCCTTATTTGAAAATTTTCCATATATATCGGTGCGGCTGAACAATGTGCGCCTCTATGGCGGCAAAAGCACCACACAAAAGCCCTTGTTCCAGGCAGAACGGATGTTTGCGGGGTTTAGCCTCAAAGATATTCTTAACCAAAATTATAATGTAAAGGTGATCGGCATGAAGAACGGGCACCTTGACGTAGTGGCCGAGAAGAATGGGCAGGTAAACATTGTAGAGGCCAGCCGCATCACCAGCGACACTACTACTGCAACGGATACGGCGCAGTCGCCCCTGAAACTGGATATCAGGAAGATCATTTTACGCAACATGGCGATCTCTTATCTCGACAAACCCAGCGGTCGCCATATCGTTACACAGATAGAACGCATCCAATCCTCCGTTCAGAACGATAGTTTGAAAATAAATGCCGCACTTACCGGCAAATTCGTCATCGATTATACGAGTCCGGGCAATTCAACCCTGTTCCGCCAGAAACACCTTGAAACAGATCTGGCCGTTTTGTATGAAAAAAGCACGGAACTGGTGACGATAAATACCGGTAAATTGAAAGTGGAAGACGCCGTTTTCAATATTACCGGCTCGGCCAGCCTGCAACAAAATAACAATGCTGTTGATATAAAATTTGGCGGCGACAAACCCGACCTGCAACAATTGTTTGCCTTTGTGCCAGAATCAGTAGCCAAACAATTGAAACATTTTCGCTACGACGGACATGTGAACTTTGAAGGAACCGTAAAGGGAAGTCTCGCCAACGGACAAATGCCCCGTATAGACGTTTCTTTCGGCTGTACGAAAGCCTGGCTGCACAATACCCAATCCGACAAAAAGCTCGACTCCCTGGCCTTTAAAGGCTATTACACCAACGGCGACCAGAAGAATTCGACCACCTCTGAATTACGCCTGCTCGGTGTACATGCAAAACCAGGCACCGGTATTTTCGACGGAAATTTCATCATGCGCAATTTCGACAATCCGAAAATACTCATGCAGGTCGATTCAGATCTCGAGCTTGGATTCATCGGCGCATTCCTGGGTATTAAGGACCTGCAGCGCATCACCGGCCAGATCAGCCTTAAAATGAATTTTAAAGAACTGGTCGATATGAGTATGCCCGAACAACAGGTGGGCCGACTCACCGAGGGTGTTCAAAGCGAACTCACCGTAAAGAACCTCACTTTCCGCATTCCCAATTATCCATATAATGTAGAACGGCTGAACCTCCATGCCGACATGAAGAATGGTTTTGTGCGCCTGGATTCACTGGCCTGCAGGATCGGTCAGTCAGATTTCTATTTGAACGGGTCGCTGAGCGATCTGCCTGCCATCTTCCATCACCAGACGAAACCGGTAGTAGCTACGTTGAATGCCCGTAGCCAGAAAATGGTCCTGCGCGAACTGTTGAATATCGACACGACAAAGAATCGTAGAGGCAAAGAAGAGATCTATGGTTTCAATATAGGTGTATCGCTTACCACTTCAGTAAACGAATTGCTGCATCCCAATCCACTGCCTAAAGGCATTGTGAAGATCGAGCGCCTCAACGCTGGTTTTAAACGCTACCCGCATACCTTTCATGATTTTGGTGCCGAACTTACCATTGCCGATACCTCCCTGCGGTTAAAGAATTTCGCCGGTCTTATCGACAGTACCGACATTGCATTCAGCGGCCGGGTGAACAACTATGCCCTGTGGTTCGACTCAGTGAAAAAAGGCAGAACGGAGATCGCATTCGACCTGAAATCAAAACGGCTGGCCTTACGAGACCTGTTGGGACGGCGCAGCAAGCGATCGGTTCCAAAAGCGTTTCACGACGAAGTTGCCACCAATGTGTGGCTGCGCTCAAAGACCATGCTGCGGTATGATTCTGTCTTCAAATTTGCCAAAATAAAATTAGCCAACGTTTCCGGCCACCTGACAAAACATGCGTTTGAGCTCGACAGCATCAAAGGCACCGTGATGTTCAACACCGAAAACTTCATCAAAATAGATACTCTTACAGGTAAAGTGGGGAGAAGCGACTTTGACATCAACATGCGCCTGTATACCGGTAAAGACAGCACCCGGCGGATGAAGGAAAACTATCTGCGCTTCAATTCACGCTTCCTCGATGTTGACCAGATGACCAATTACAAATTCGATATGACGATGGAGAAACCCAGACCGAGACGCCGCAGGGGAGGTGATACATCGGCAGCGCCGGAAGCAGCTGTGCCAGTTCAAACAGTTTCTTCACCATCGGTTCATGCGAAAGCCTTCAATATTTTCCAGGTGCCTTTTGTCGATTTTAAGGCATCGGTGAACATTGGGAAAATAAAGTACCGCCGGTTATGGATAAAGAACGTGGCCAGCAATGTACGCATGCTCGAAAATCACCACCTGTACCTCGATACCCTGCACATGGAAATGGCAGGAGGAAAGATAGATGCCCGCGCTCATTTCAATGGCAATAACCCCGAAAAGATCTATCTGAGAAGCCGCATTAAAGTAGATGATATTGACCTGGAAAAAATGATGCTGAAGCTCGATTACCTTGGGCAGGATTACGTCATCAACAAAAATATCAGGGGCCATATAACCGGACAGGTAAAAGGTTATATGCGCATACATCCAGACTTAACGCCGATGCTGGATCAGTCGCAGGCGCAGCTCGA
Organism: Longitalea luteola; assembly: GCF_017356035.1. Classification (GTDB taxonomy): domain Bacteria; phylum Bacteroidota; class Bacteroidia; order Chitinophagales; family Chitinophagaceae; genus Niastella; species Niastella luteola. The sequence goes on from NZ_JAFIQX010000004.1 coordinate 6,173, forward strand.
TATAAATATTTATAATGGAGAACTGATCAATTTTGCGCCCATGGCAGCCATGTCGGCCTATTTCAAGGACAAGAACATGATGAAGGTACGCTTTGATACCTTGCGCAATGTGCTTACCTTCAAAGACAATACGCTGAACATTCCTACCATGAACATCAACTCCTCCCTGGGCTTCCTGGAATTCTCCGGTACCCAGTCGCTGGATATGAATATGCAATACTATGTGCGCATTCCCCTTAAAATGGTAACCCAGGTAGGTTTCCGCATGTTGTTCAATAAAAAGCAGGAGGAAGTAGACCCCGATCAGGTGGATGCCATCGAATACCGGGACAAGGATAGGCGCGTTCGATTTATGAACCTGACCATTACCGGCACACCGGACAACTATAAAGTCAATTTGGGCAAACCTAAGAAGGCTTAACGCAGAACGCAGAACGCTTAACGCGCAGCGCATAACGCAGAACGTTCCGTATTAAACCTTGCGCCTTTAGCCTTGAGCCTTCAGCCTTGCGCCTTCAGCCTTTTCAGTACTTTCATAAGCGTATTCTTTTCAGATATGGAGGTACTGAGCGTGATCGCCTGCTCATAATGTATTTTCGCTTTCTCAATATTGGTATCCGCATACAAATATCCCAGCAGCGCATGATAGTAATTGAGATCGGTCAGGTTTAATTTTTTCACTTCCTGGATAGCCTGTTTATGACCGTACACTTTGCCAATGGCAAAAGCCCTGTTCAGCGCCGTGAGCGGCGAATATTCAAGAATGATGAGTTGATTGTATAATTGTAAGATATGCTCCCATTTATTTTGACCGGTAGGCGTAGTATGCCAGTAGGCAATACCGGCTTCCAGGTGATATTTCGAGATCTCATTGCCCAAACAGGCATTCACGAGGTAATAATTCCCTTTCGCTATCAGCTCTTTGCTCCATAAACTTTTATCCTGCTCTTCAAACAAAATGGCTTCACCCGCATCATTGGCCCTGGCATCGAGCCGTGAGCTCTGAAAACACATCAGGGCGAGCAGGGCATTGGTTTCAGTGGTATTCGTGGCGGCATGCTCCGTTAAAACAAGCGTCAACCTGATAGCTTCAGAACAAAGATCTTTTCTGATCAAATGATCGTCTGTTTTGGAAAAATAACCTTCGTTGAACAACAGGTACAAAACCCGTAATACGGCTTCCAGCCGGGCCGGCGATGCATCCACAGGGTGGGAGAGTGCATGTTTGAATGACGGATTACGCAGGTTGGCCCTGGCGCGTAACAATCGCTTTTTGATCGTTTCTGTTTTTGCGAGGAACGCGCTGGCAATTTCTTCAATACTGAACCCGCAAAGAATTTTCAGCGCTAAACAGATCTGCGCTTCTGTTGAATTTACCGGATTGCAAACAGCAAAGATCATCGCCAGCTGGCTGTCGGATATGATCTGGTGGGTAAAATCCAGGTCCTGCTCTATCTCCAGTTCATTATTGCCGATGATAAGCGGAAGAGTGCCTTTGATCTTTGATTCAAAAAGGTTAACCCGCTTCAGATAGTCTCTTGTTTTGTTCTTCGCAACGGTGTACAACCAGGCCGTAGGGTTTTCGGGTTTGCCATTCACCCGCCACACTTCGGCTGCTTTTAAAAAAGTTTCGCTTACGATATCCTCTGCAATTTCAATGGCATGGAGGCCAAAAAGACGGCCTATTACAGCCGTCATTTTGCTATACTCCATCCTGAAAAGTTGCGGTAAAAGCTCATTATGCGAATTCGCAAATGTCTCCATGTTGCTTAATTGTTCTCTCCGGGTGTCAACAGGGCCCTTACTTCAACGCTGCCACCCATTTTAAGGATCGGGTTACCCTTCGCCAGCTCGATGGCTTCGTCAATAGTTGTCGTTTTTACAACAATATAGCCCCTGACGAATTCCTTGATCTCTGTGAACGGGCCATCGGTGACAATATTGTCCGGCAGCACCGTTTTGGCCTGTCCCATAGACAACCGGTTGCCTTTGTCAACCAGTTTATTTTGCGCGGCAATACCGGCCAGCCAGTTCATTCGCTCCTGCATTTGCTCAGGCGTTGGAGTATCGGGTGCCGGATTACTGTTTCTGAAGATCAGCATAAACTCTTTCATGATCGTACAATTTTGTGTTTGCATGATAACGATTGAAAGGTAAACGGGGGGACAAAAACATCCAAAAAAATAAATGCCCGGTAAGCCGGTATCACCTGATACCAGCCCCGGGCATGCCTGTTTAGCTGTATAATTTTATTTATTAAGTGTGTTCAGCAACAATTCCTTCAATTCGGGCATCGAAGGACGTGGGGAATCTACTGTAACAATTTTCCCTTCCTGGTCAAACACCAGGAAACGGGGAATACCGTGAATGTCGTAATATTTGGTGAAATCGCTCCAGCCTTTAGCGTATAGCTGAATGCCGCCCAACTGTTCTTTCTCTACAAAATTTTTCCATTTCTCTTTGTCCTTTTCTTCATCTACCGAAATGGATACAAAGGCAATGTTCTTATCCCTCAACTCTTCTTCCAGCTTTTTTAAATGCGGGATCTCCTTTTTACAGGGACCGCACCACGTAGCCCATACATCCACCAGCACTACTTTTCCTTTCAGGCTGGCCATACTAACCGGATTCCCGTTTTTATCAGGGTACGAAAAATTAAATGCCTTATCGCCTTTTTTATACGTGCTCAGCTTTTTCAATGCCCGTGCATACCTCGCCTGCATGGAATCAGTTATCAGGTATTTTTTTACCGGTTCAATTTCTTCATTGAATTTTTCCAGGGATCTGTAACCAGCCATCTGGTTTTCCACATAAACGCCCCGGATGGTATCATTGCCAAAATAACCAAGGATCTCGGGCAACGATAACCTTGCATTTGCTTCAGGTTCCTTTACCCTGGTATATACATAAGTTGCGTACAACCTTATGAGATCAACCCCATAACCGGAATATAAAACGGCACTATTGGCAAACTTATTAGGTTGGTAGATACTTGCGTAATAGGGAATAATATCATTTTTACCAGGATGCTTGCTATTAGGCGTAAACAGAAACTTTAAAGCAGCATGTTCAATGTCAATATCGATCGATCTTTTCAGCAGTTCATTGAAAGCCGCATTCGGCGTATTTACTTTTTTCTTGAATGCTTCCGCCTTTGGTAAAAAGCCGGCCAGGGTAGGAAAGAAGCTGGCATAAGTAACGGTATCTTTCCGGGGAAACACACTCATGCGGGTTACCGGCTGTGAGTAGCTGATCCATTCTTTCAGTATTTTATTTTCCGGCGAAGGTTGTATAAGTTCATAACCATCGTCATTGATAGTGATCTGAAATTTATCGCCATCTTTTAAGTAGAAGCGGATAAAACTTCTCTTTTGCTGATCGCTTAAAAAATAAAACCCGCTTTTAAGCGGATGAGGCAATGCAAAAGCAAATTGATGATTATTCACCCGGGCTGTTGCCAGTTCCAGTTTCTCCCCCTGCTGAACATCATACAGAACAAGCGATTGCAAATTCTCTTTGTTGACCGTACCCTGCACAATGGTCAATTTGCCCTGCGCAGCTACTACGGAAGTGGCAAGGCAAAACAATACACTAAATAATACCCTGATTCTCATTTAATAGTTATTTTAAAAATGCCTGTTTGCTTATAGATAATATAATTTACGGCCGGTTTGCACCGGCATCATCATTCACTAATAGCATAAACGATGGAGATGAGATTTTTACCCCAGGATGGCAGGAAGTTTTGACAATAGAAAAAACGGTTGCTTAACAATTAATTACATAAACTGTAATTTTATTTTAATATTGGGGCACTTTTAAGGTTTCATGTACACCAACCAAAACGAACATATAGAAGAACAAAAGATTTGGAATGCCTTTCGGGAAGGAGATGATAAAAGCCTTGAGATCATTTACAGACACTACTTTGACGAGCTGTATAATTATGGTAATAAATGGCTGAATGACATTTCTTTAACGGAAGATTCGATCCAGGACCTTTTTATAAAACTGCTGCGGACCCGGCAGAACCTTTCTGCCACCAACTCGGTAAAATACTATCTGTTCAGAGCCTTCAGGTCCATTGTATTGGATAAGCTTAAATCAAAAAATAAAACCGCTTACCTCGATGAAGCCGGCAAGGCCTTGTTTGTCTTCGACCTGTCGCCGGAGAAGAATATGATCAAAAAGGAAGAGGAAAACTCCTTGCAAAAACGGTTGACGGTTGCCCTGGACGCACTTACCCCGCGCCAGCGGGAAGCGATCTTTCTACGTTATATAGAAGGTTTTTCCTACGACCAGGTTGCCGAAATGATGGACCTTACTACCAAAGGAACCTATAAATTGATGGCCAGGGCCATAGATGCTTTAAAAGAGCAATTAAAGGGTACAGCATGGCATATACTGATGCCATCGGGAATTTTAATTCCGGTGATCAAATATTTTTCAAAGATCATGGGGTAATAAATCAGGTTCCTCCGTTTTAATAGTTAGTTAACCACCTGAACCGCTAAAATACCATTGCCGCAATGTAAAGTTTCGGGCAGGGAAGATCCGACTTGTTTATGACTGATCAATACACAAAATATTATCATTACACCGTTGCTGACTTTATGTTGGATGAGGACTTCCTGTTGTGGTTAAAACAACCGGATGGAACCAGGAATGCATTCTGGAATACCCTGCAAATGACCTATCCACATCTCGTTGACAAGATTACCGACGCCCGGAAACTCGCAGCAGCCCTGCAAGTGCAAAAAGAAAAAGCCTCCGATGCAGCCAAAGACAGGATCTGGAATGCGGTTACCTCGTCAGTTACACCAGCCGCGAAACTAAGGTCAATGAAAAGGGCTCTTGGCTGGATGGCTGCAGCAGCTGTTCTGCTCATCGTTGGCGGACTGTTCGTTTTTCAATATCATCGAACAAAAGAAGTATTGATAAAAACGGCCTATGGAGAAAAACGCGCGGTAACATTGCCCGATGGAAGCCAGGTGGTATTGAATGCCAATTCTGAAATAAGATACAAACCAAGGCCCAAAAAGAATGCGCCCAGGGAAGTATGGGTTAACGGTGAAGCCTGGTTCGATGTGGTGCATAGAAATAAGTCCGGCACACCGGTAACTGCGGCCGATCGTTTTATTGTGCATTTACAGAACATGCAGGTAGAAGTGCTGGGGACAACATTTACCATAAACACAAGACGCAACCAGGAACAGGTAGTATTAGAAACCGGTAAGGTGAAAGTACAGCTCAAAACAAGACCTGCCGCCGTTTATCTGCAACCTGGCGAATTTATACGTTTTAACAAAGACAGTAAAACACTATCAAAAGCCACAACCAATCCCGTCGATTGCTCCTTATGGAAAGAAAACCGGTTGAAGTTTAACAACACCCCATTGAGTGAGGTCATCAGATTAATAGAAGATAATTACGGTTATAAGGTGAATGTTCCCGACAGCTCGTTATTAACCCGCACTCTTGGTGGCACTATTTCATCGGAAGATCATCAAATCTTATTCAAAGCCCTGGAAAACATGTTGGATGTAAAGATCACGATAACCAACCAAACTATAACTATCAGCAAGTAATAACCAGACATTAAAAAGCTCGAATGAAAAAACTGCTTATCAGAAGCAAGGTGACTGCTATTGCCTTAACTGTATGTTTAGGCACCTTCTGGGTTCATTCCGCCAAAAGCGCAGGTTCAGGCCATTACTTTAAATGGCAGGGAGCTACGCCGGTAAGATCTGTACTGGATGCAATCTCAGAATACTACAAAATTAACCTTGCGTACGAAAACCGATTGGTACAGGGCATTTATACCTCCTATAAATTTGTGCCCGGCCGGTACTCCGCCAAAAAAGTACTACGTGATCTATTGGAGCCTTTAGGTTTGAAAGCGGCCCAACTCAACGAAAAAAATTTCACCATCGTTACAGCCAAACGCACCGCTTTACAATTACAGCTGCCACCAGCTGATTACATTACCCCCGCAGCTGCTATTATTGGAAATAATGACAACCTGCAGATCGACACTACCGTGCGGCCTGTTTCTCGCCAGCAAAAAATGTCCGATACGTCAGTACCCGATAAATTGATCAGAGGCCGGGTTATTTCTGCAAATGGCGAAAGCCCGGTACCAGGCGCCACTATCCTGGTGCGAAATATGAAGATCGGAACCACCACAGATGCCGAAGGTTATTTCACGATACGAATACCCGGCAGGGTCAACAGCATCACGGTAGGGCATATCAGCTTCACGCCGGTGAATATAACAACTGCCGAGAGAACGATGATGACCATTAAGTTAACGCCCAGGAAAGAACAGCTTGAACAGGTCATTGTAAGCACCGGTATGTATAAAAGGCCAAAGGAAAATTTTACCGGGGCGGCCACCACCATTTCGGGCGAGGACCTGCGAAGGGTGAACAATGTAAATATACTCGATGCATTGAAAGTGTTTGATCCCTCGGTTCGCATTCCCGACAATGTACAGTTCGGCAGTGATCCCAACAGACTGCCAACAATAACGTTGCGGGGAACCAATAATTTCCCGCAGCAAACAATGGGCAGCGCCACGCCATCTTCCGGAGCTGATTTCATGGCCAACTACACGAGCAATCCGAATCAGCCCTTATTCATTCTCGACGGATTTGAAGTAAGCCTGCAAAAAATATACGACCTCGATGTTAACCGGATCGCCAGTTTTACGATCTTAAAAGATGCCGCCGCAACCTCTATGTATGGGTCAAAGGCGGCAAATGGCGTTATAGTGATCGATACGCGCCAGCCAATGCCCGGTAAACTGCGGCTGAACTACAGCGGTATGATGCAGGTGACGGCGCCCGACCTTACCGTATATGACCTTACCAATGCAGCAGAAAAACTGGAAGTAGAACGACTGGCAGGTGTATACAATGAGTATGCCACAGGTATACGCCCGGATGCCGACGCTGTCTTGCGCGAACGGTATTCCAACCGTCTTGCGGCCGTACAACGGGGTGTAAATACCTACTGGCTGCATAAACCTGTTCGAACCGGTTTGGGAACCCGCCACTCGCTGTTCCTGGAAGGAGGCGATGCCGTTATCCGTTATGGAATAGACATGATGTATAGCAGCAACAGCGGCGTCATGAAAAACAGCAATCGCGATAACTACAGCGGGGGCATGAATTTCAGCTATCGCCACAAAGGCCTGCTCTTTAAAAACGTTCTATCCGTTACCTACAACAAATCACGCAATTCCAATTACGGCACATTCGCCGACTATACAAAACAAAACCAATACTGGAATCCCTACGATTCAAACGGTAACCTGGTACGGGTTCTTGAGGTCGTAAAAACGCCCGTTTCCCCTACACAAACCACGTCTTACTTTAATCCATTATACAATGCATCGCTGAATACGATCGACAAAAGCCAGTATGGCAACATGACCAATCAAACCAATCTGGAATGGTTGCTGGGCAAAGGCTTCCGGTTAACAGGCCGTTTGCAGCTGACAAAACAAAATGAAGAGTCTGACGTGTTTGCGCCGGGAACGCATACAAAATTCGATACGGTAACCAGTATAACCCGTAAAGGAAGTTATACTAAAACCACCGCGAATTTCTTTTCATTCGATGGTTCGTTGCAATTGGATTACACAAAAAGACTGGGCAAACACCTGTTGTTGAACTCAACAGGAACCAGTATAGCGCAAACCAATAGCGACTACTACAGCGTAACGGCAACCGGCTTTCCCAATGAACGGCTCGACCAGATCAATTTTGGTAATAACTACCAGGAAAACAGTAAACCTACCTACACCAATAATACCTCACGGCTGATCTCGGTGTACACAAATTTCAACTACAGTTATGATAGCCGGTATGCTGCCGACATCAGCTTACGTACAGACGGCTCTTCGCAATTTGGTTCAAACAAACGTTTTGGTGTTTTCTGGAGCGCCGGCGTAAGCTGGAACCTGCATAAGGAAAAGTTCCTCGCCGATAAACCATACATTAACATGTTGCGCCTGCGCAGCAGTATTGGAGAAACAGGCGATAGCCGGTTTCAGTCATTCATGGGTATAACCACCTATCAATATTATACCGACCAGAATTATCGCGGCCTCGTGGGCGCCACTTTAAAAGGCTATGGCAATGAGAACCTGCAATGGCAATCTACCCGCAAAACCAACGTCGGGTTAGACCTGGGCCTTTTCAATAACCGCTTGTTGCTGAACGTAGACATTTACCGCGAACTTACCAGTCAGCTGATCCTGGATGTAACCACACCGCCCTCTGTAGGATTCAACAGTTATAAAGAAAATGCCGGCCTGCTCGAGAACAAAGGTTATGAGTTTAAAGCAAACCTGTTCCTGATTAAAAATGAGCGCAAGCAGATCTACTGGAGCATATTCGGAAATGGTTTGCATAACCGCGATTATATTAAGTCGATCTCTAATTCGCTGAAAAGACTGAATGAATTGAACGATGCGAATAGTACATCTCCGACCAATGAAAATTATAACAAACAGGTAAGGCCGCAATTCAAATTCCAGGAACGCATGAGCGTGAATACGCTGTGGGCTGTTCCTTCAATGGGCATCGATCCGGCCACCGGCCGCGAAGTGTTCGTGAAAAGAGACGGCACCCTGACCTATGTCTGGGATCCGGCCGATAAAATGCCGGTAGGATATACAGTGCCCGACCTGCGGGGTAGCTTTGGCACCACCGTTACCCTGAAAGGCTTTACGGTAGGTTTGTACTTCGCGTATGAACTGGGTGGCAAATTGTATAACCAGACGCTGGCAGACAGGGTAGAAGTGACCAATTTTACGTATAACGTCGACCGCCGGGTACTATACGGCCGCTGGTCAAAACCCGGCGATGTCACCTTTTTTAAAGGGCTGGTGAACGACTACGGTAACCCGGTGACCACAGCCACCCTGGCCACTTCCCGCTTTGTGCAAAAGAACAACTTCGTTAACGCAGAAAGCATTTCCGTTTCTTATTTACTGCCTCACAAATTGAGCAGAAAATTAAATTTGAGCAATACCAAATTCACTTTTGTAGCCAATGATCTCAAACGCTGGTCGGCCATCCAGGTGGAAAGGGGATTGGATTATCCCTTCGCCCGCAACCTGACATTGAATATCAGCACCTCGTTTTGATCATCATAACCTAAGAACTAATGAAACTGAAATATATCATTTACTTGTTGTTACCGGCCTGCTTCACCGGCATGGGTTGTAAAAAATGGCTCGATGTTCAGCCGAAATCCGATATCAGGCAACAGGAACTGTTCACATCAGAGTCGGGATTTAAAGATGCATTGATCGGCACCTATCAGCTGCTGGCTACCAGGCCGGCCTACGGTCAACATCTTACCATGGGTTTCGTTGATGCCATGGCGCAACGGTATGCCACCAGCTCAAGCAGCCACAGGTTTTACACCACAGCCAGGTATGATTATCAAAACACCACTGTAAAAAGTTACATCAAAGATATCTGGGGCACTTTGTACAAGGCCATTGGGAACCTCGACAATGTGCTCATGCAAATTGACAATAACAAACAGCTGTTCCTGAACAATAATTACAACATCATAAAAGGCGAAGCATTGGCCCTGCGGGCACTGTTGCATTTTGACCTGGTTCGTTTGTTTGGTGCAGCACCTGTAGTTGACGGCAATCGCAAAGCCATTCCTTATGTCACTACATTCGGCATTGAGGCGTATCCTTTATTGCCGGTAAACCAGGTGATCGACAGTTGCCTGGCCGACCTGCAATCAGCAGCAGAACTCTTAAGCGTGGATAAAACACTCCGCAACGACTATCCTGATGACCCTTACCTGGCTTATACCCGCAACCACATGAATTATTGGGCGGTGAAGGGATTGCAGGCCAGGATCCATTTATATAAAGGCGATAAAACAGCCGCTGCAACGGCAGCCTGGGAAGTGATCGCCAGTGCGCCTGAAAATTTCCCGTTCGTCACCAGCGCTGCTGCCGCAGCTACTAATAATCGCGACAGGCCGTATGTCACGGAATTGCTTTTTTCACTGTATGCGTTTAAACTCAACGAATATGTAGACGAATATTTCAAGACAAACGCAACCAATGGAACCCCGCAACTGTACACCACCGCTACCAATCTCAACAATTTATATGAAACAGCCAGCGGCGGCAGTTCCGATCTGCGGTATGTAAATCTGTTTGTAACGTTCTCCTCCGGTTCTTCTACATCTAAATACTACCAGGATGCCATTACCAGTGAACCTTTAAGAGGACATATCCCTATAATAAGACTGAGCGAAATGTATTATATCGCGGCAGAATGCGCCGCCACACCGGCGGAAGGAATGGCTTTCATTAATATCATTCGCAGTAACCGGGGACTGGCCCAGCGGGCTACCAACGTTAACGCCGCCACGCTGGAAGCAGAGATCCTGAAAGAATATAAAAAGGAAATGTATGCAGAAGGCCAGCTGTTCTACTATTTCAAGCGTAAGAACACAGCCCGGGTAGATGGCAGTACCATCAACATGACCGACGCCACCTGGATTTTACCGCTTCCCGATGATGAAATTGAGTTTGCGATCAGACCTTAATCAATGCAATTAAAACTAATATGGTAAACTATATAAAGCATATATCCCTGCCGGTGTTCCTCCTGTTGCTGTTCACCGCCTGCAAAAAAAGTGAGTTGACCAGTTATACGCAACCCGGCATGGTATATTTCTATAAAGACCATTACGACCCTGACAAAGACAGTATAGTATATTCCTTTGCCATTAAGTCGAACGCGCTGCAGGCCGACACTATAAAAATTCCCTTGCGGATAATGGGCGCTGCTGCCGATTACGACAGAAGCGTGAACATCCAGGTAGTGACCGACAGTTCAACAGCAACCCCGGATCATTATACAATCCTGCCAACGGTCATTAAGGCGGGTGAATATACCACCAACGTGTCGTTATTGGTATACAGGAAACCAGACTTAAAAAGCAACGAGCTGCGCCTGTTATTGGAAGTGGCGGCATCCGATGATTTTCAACCCGGCATTTACAATTCGGCATCTGGCGCATCGATGGGCGGTGGTTCCGTACGTTTTCCGGTAAGGATCAATGACTATTTAACCAAACCCCTGAACTGGGATACCTTTATGGTCTTTTATTTTGGCAGCTACAGCCAGGTTAAATATAAAATAGTGATCGACGTTACCGGCCGCACCGAATTTTCAACAGGTGCTACAGGCCTAACCCCTTCAGAAATGACTTACTTCGGTAAAGCATGCTCTTATTACCTGGAAGAGTATAATAGAACAAACGGCACAAAACTTACAGATGAAACCGGACAGGAAGTAACTTTTCCGCTACTCTAACTCTCAAAAGCGATTAGTACATGACCAAACGTTATATCAATATTTATATATTTTGCCTGGCAGCGCTCGTGCTGGCAGCTTGTTATAAAGACAAAGGCAATTACGATTACCAGGCTATAAACGAAGTAACATTAAAAACCGACCGGGAAGCGATCAGTCTGATATTGCCCGATTCGCTAAAAGTAAACGTAACGATCGAACAAACCATACCTGATCCCGCCGGATTCAGTTTCGAATGGGTGTTGTATCTGGCCGGGGGCACCCCGCTTGAACGCCGGGTGCTCGATACGACGCAAAACCTGAAAGCCCGCATTACTGAACTGCCCGGCAGTTATTACCTCATGCTCTATGCAAAAGATCGAAAAACAGGCGTAGAATATCAAAAGCGATTGGTTGTTTCCGTATTGACGGCCTATAGCGAAGGCTGGATGGTAGTAGAAGAAAATAACGGCGCCTGCGACATTTCCATGATCAGTCCGGTTGATACTATCTTCAGGAATATTTATTCAACTACTAATAATGGACAAAAGTTGCCGGCCGGCACTTTCCGCATCCCTGAGATCAAGACCCATAACGGTGATCAAAAGATCTATATCATTTCGCCGGCCGATATGATCCAGGTTACCTATTCCGATTTCAAGAAATTGTCAACATTCAACGAATTCTTCTGGGAGCCGCCCGTTCCAAAACCGCAGGAATACTTTGTGAACGGCACCGAGGATATGATGCTGAACAATGGCAAGATCCATAGCCGTTCACTAAATGCTCCGTCAGGCGCTAATAAATTAAATCTGCCGCCTAGCGGAAACCACTTCATTGCCCCTTACGAACTCTATAGTGTGGCCAGCGGTTATGTCGTATTTGACACCGTATCACAAAGCTTTTTGAAACTGAACGCAAGTTCATCCAGTTTAACGCCTTTTCCCACACCTTCGGGAACCCGGCTTTTTTACCTCAACAACATTGGCAAGAAACTGCTGTATGCCGAGTTGAATGCATCGCCTAAATGCTACGCCTACTTCAAAAACAATGACAATGATTCGTTGTTTGCGTATGGCTTCAATCCTGCTGTAACGAACCCTGACCTGGATAAGACAGAGATCCTGAGTGCACCCGGTTTGATCGATGCCCGGTTATTCGTAGGCTCAAGAACACTGCCGCATTTATACTATGTAAGTGGCCATCAGATCTACAAACTGGACGTTCCGGCAAAAACAGCGGCGCCTGTATACAGCTTCCCCGCGGGTACTGAAATAAGGGCCATGAAAATGTACCGCAACCTGAAATTGAGTACCGATTCATACAACAATAAACTGATCGCTGTGGCTACACATGAGAACGGTGAGGGCAAGGTCTATTATTTCCCCATCAGCCCAACGGGCAGCTTCGTCAACAATACCTATAGCAAAGTTTTCACCGGCTTCAATAAGATCAATGAAATAACATTCAAAAGCCTCAAATAAGGCTGAAGGCGCAAGGCTGAAGGCTGAAGGCGCAAGGCTGAAGGCTGAAGGCAAAACTCAGTTATCGGTGTTTTTGCGTTTTGCGCCTGCCTGCCGGCAGGCAGGTTCAGCGTTCAGCGTTCAGCGTTAAAATTAAATAATGATCATGAAAAAACTAATACTGTCAGTTTGCATCAGTGCAGCAGCCTTCGCCGGTTATGCGCAGGAAACATCAGCCTGGAGCCATACCGGCTCATGGGCCTCCTTATTGGAAAAAGCAAAAACGGAAAACAAACCGGTAGTGATCGACTGCTATTTTACCGGTTGCCACCCCTGCGCCCAAATGGACAGGGAAGTATTTCCAAACAGGCTTGTCAGCAAAGAACTGGCCGACAATTTTATCGGCATTAAAGTAGATGTATTCTCGGAAAAGATAGGGGACTCCATCAACATTAAATATGGCATTTCTGGTTTTCCAACCTTTCTCGTACTCGATCCAAATGGCCAGCTCGTAACTATGTTCAGTGGTTATAAAGATGCCGGACAATTTTTAACTGAACTGCAAACGGCTAAACAAAAAATCGCCGACAAGCAGGTACTGGCCGGTTTCTCACCTGCTTATACTGATATCTACCCCGAGTTTTACAAACAATATTACAACCGGCAGAACCGGAACTCAGATTTTACCGCCGCCGGTACCTGGATCAAAGCGCAAAAGGACTGGACCTCAGAAGCCGTTGCCATGTCCATTTTCCGCACAGGCAAACTCGAAACTGCCGTCGAAGAATACCTGATCGACAATTACAGCCGTTACAAGGCGTTATACGGCGCCTACCTGATGCAAAATAAAGTATCCGGTATCCTCACCGCCCAATTAAACAAAAAGCTGAACAAGCTGAGAGACGATGCGGCTTTCCGGCAATTCCTGCAGGAAAAGAAAAAACTGTTTCCCGCCGAAGACTGGACGATCCTTGAACATATAGTGGCATTTTCTTATTATACCACTATTGCCAAAGACAATGAAGCCCTGCTCCGTTTCATGAATGAACACCCGGTGATCTATATGAACTATTATGGTTCCCTCTGCAACAGCTTACTTGTAAAAAAAGAAATAACAGCGGCCAATGCACAACTGCTTAAAGGATGGGCCGATAAAGCCATGACCGTTGAAACAGGCTTTGAATTGCTTACCGCCACTGCCAATATCTTAAAAACAGCCGGCGACCTGGAAGGATTTAAAAAAATATGTTTCCCTGGCCATTGCCAAAGCAAAGAAATATAATGTGCCTGCTGATAAATATGAGAAAATGTTAGCGGCCATTTAAAACAGTATCCAGCCCTGAAAACCCAACGAAAAACCCCATACATATGGGGTTTTTGGGTTTAATAATTTACACTAAAGAGAGTGGTCTGTTTCTCTTCACAGGCATTGGATATCATCATAAGGATACCGGACAAAACGGGGCCATCTTCGGATAAATGTCTGGTTGGATCAGCGTCATCAAATATAATAAGTAATTGAAATAAATAAAAGACTTTATCAACTGCAATTGTAAGTTTTTGAAACAAAATTCAAGCCCACCTCTTTAAGTGTTTTGATTACAATTGTTTAAAACACCATTTTAAAAAGTGATCCGGATCAAGAAATTGTTATCCATTTTTTCACTGTTGTTTAACCAGCATTTCATTATCAGCTAGCCACCAGTTCAATCGTACGTTCTACCCGTACCTCCGCTATAAAATGTTCATCATGCGAAACCACGATCAACGTTCCCTCGTATGAGTTGATCGCTGCGGTGAGTATAGCTATATTGTGAATATCCAGGTTATTGGTTGGCTCATCCAGCACAATGATATCGGGCGCCTGACTGCCAATGGTGAGGCAACAAAGCACTAACCGCATACGTTCGCCGCCACTCAGTGAACTGCAGCGTTTATCCCAGTCTTCTTTCGTGAACAGGAACCGGTTAAGCCTGATCTTGATCTCATGTTCCTGCAAAGCCGTGGTATTGAAAGCACAGGCCTGTTCGTATACGGTATACTGGTTGTTGATCAGGGAATAATCCTGGTCGATATACACCCATTTATTAGCTGCCCGGTACACAGTGCCAATGCCTGGCTCCAGTTCGCCCAGGATGATCTTTATAAGGGTCGTTTTTCCGGCACCATTCGATCCTTTGATCACCATGCGTTCTCCACTGGTGATCAACAGGTCCAGGTTTTCGTTCCATAATGACTGCTCGCCATAAGCGTAATTTATCCCGCTTGCAGTAAACAATATTTTTCCACGATGTAAGGTAGTATTATCAAATCCGAATTGCATTTTATCAATGTCGGGCAGTTCATTGCGCAATGCCTGCAGCTCATCACTAATGCCGCTGATCTTTTCGGCATGGGTGCTTTTGATCTTTGACGTACTGTTTTCTGCATTGTTCCGCAGCGTGTTCATCATAATGCGGGCAACGCCGGCTTTTTCCTGTTTATGTTTGCCGCGGGCATCCAGTTTTTGCTGCCGTTCCATGGTCTCCCGTTCTTTTTCCCGGGCCTTTCGCAACGCTTTCTCCCTGCTTTGAATATCCTGTTGTAAAGCGTTACTGGCTATCTGCTTTTGTTCTGTATAAAAATCATAATTACCACCATACACCGTTATGCCCCGGGCACTTAATTCGCAAACGGGGTTAAGCAGGTTCAGCAGTTTCCTGTCGTGACTTACCACGAGCAGCGTACAATTAGTGTCCTGGATAAAATGGTACAGGAGCTCCCGGCCTGTTAGATCCAGGTGATTGCTGGGCTCATCCAGCAGCACCAATTCGGGCTTATGAATATGAATACCTGCCAGGAATACTTTTGTTTTCTGTCCGCCGCTCAGGGTCTCCATGCGCTGGTGCAGGTCCAGGTCCTTTAATTGCCAGTATTGAAGCGCCTCCTGGCACCTTTCCTCGATCGTCCAGTCATCGTTCAGCAATTGAAGATTACGTTCCGTTACCTGACCCGCCAGGATGGCCTGCAGGGCCATGAGCTGCTCATCTATTCGCAATGCCTGCGCAACAGTAAGCTTATTGTATTGTCCGAATAATTGCGGTATATAATACGGGGTGGCATCAACCTGCAGCTGACCTTCATGCGGTATTAATTCACCGGCTATAATGCGTAACAAAGTGGATTTTCCGGCGCCATTGTTTCCGATCAGGGCCATTTTGTCGCGGCGGGCAACAGTGAGATTGATGTTCTCGAATAACAGATCTTTATTGGGATGCAGGTAAGAGAGATGCTGCAGAATAAGCATAATTTCTTTCTTATAAGGTTAACAAACAATAAGCAACCGCATTGCGGTGCACCATCTATGTTATTTTGAAAGAAATTATCTACTACATTATATAAACCTTGGATCAGAAGAAGCGCAAAGATACAAAAAGTTTTTTTATTTCCTTGCAGCGGCCAACAACGCATCAACGGCATCATATCCACAGGGGTAAGATATCGTATTGGCAGAAGCGCCGGCTGCTAACAAAGCTTTAACGGCGTCCGGCGAACGGCGTTCCGTCCAGTAAGAATCTACACAGGCTTTTATTGCCAGCGCCAGCGGGGTTTGTCCGTTCTTATCAGGCACATCAACCGGTGAACCGGCGGCGATGAATACCTGAACAACCTCCGGGTATCCGCGCCAGGCTGCAATATGAATGGCAAGGCTGCCGATGGGGATATCATAATAGCCATCGCCGGCGCGATAGGGTGCGTCTGCCGGGATGCCCAGGTTCAGCAATTGCTGCACGCCTGCTGCATTGCCACATACACTGAAACGGGCAAGCAGTTCACCACCCATAGCCAATACCTGCGAAACAAGTGAAGGCGATGCCCTCACTATCTTTTCTATTGCTTCAGGATCGTCCATGGCACAGGCCGCGATCAATTGATATACGCCTTCCAGCTGAACAGCTATGCCTTTCTGTGCAAACAGTTCCAGCACATCGTTACGGCCCTCGCAGGCAGCCATCATAACCGGGGTGAAACCATTACTTGCCAGCAGAGGATCGGCGCCACGTTCAAGCAACAGCGCTACAAACGGTAATCCATTAGCGCGCTTTAATGAATGATGTAATGCATGCCAGCCCCGTTTTCTTTCGCCATTCGGATCGGCGCCATGATCCAGCAGGTATTGCAGGCCATGGTAATCATGCCAGTCAAGCTTTCTGATCAACATCATCGACAGGTTTTCCTGCGTAAGTTTACCGGTTGCTACGAGCAACTGCATAGCTTCATTATCGTAAGTTTCCGGTGAATGATACACCGCTTCTTCATCATTCGGGTTGGCGCCATAAGCGAGCAGGAGTTCTGTAAGTCCTGCATGATGCGCCACACCGGCAGCCCCATATAAAGGCGTTTCGTAACCGGGATAGGGGCCTTCCACCGTAAATCCCGCATTGGGATCTGCACCTCCTTCCAGCAGTGCCTGCGCCGCCTGCATAAAATCATCACTTCTTGTTTTATCCTGTTGCAGGTATATCGAAAGACATAGATATACCAATGCATTGCCGCCGTATGGTTCCGACACAGCCGTAGCATTCGCCGGATCATCGGCCAGGAATTCGCGCACAGCATCGACCTGCGCAGTAATCGCGGCCGTGTGAATATCACAGGTAGCCAGCTCAGGATGTGCCGCCAGTAACTGCTCCGCTTCTTCGAGCGAACCATGCCATATCGCCGCTTTTATGAACGCCGTGCGTCGTTCTTCATTCATAGTTTTACATTCAGTATAACAATTTATTAAAAAAACAGGATTTTGTTGCCACCATCATCTTGTGAACCTATCACTGGTCAACTTGTTAACTAATTAACTTGTCAACTTTTTAAGCTGTATCTTTGCACTATGCAATTGTATATTAAAAATATGGTGTGCGACCGCTGTATACTGGCCATAAAACAACAACTGGACGGTGCCGGCATTGCATATAATAGTGTGAATCTGGGCGAAGTGGCGCTAGACCAGGATCCTACCCCTGAACAATTGGATACCCTGAATAAAAACCTTACGGCCATTGGCTTTGAACTACTCGACGACAGAAAAGAAAAGCTGGTAGAGAAGGTAAAAAATATCATTATCGCGCTTATTCACCGGAATGACGACAGCAACAATAAGAAGCTGTCGGCCATTCTCGAGGAAAGACTGCAAATGGATTATCATTACCTCTCCAACCTGTTCTCTTCCATGGAAGGTATAACTATCGAAAAATACACCATCCGGCAGCGCATCGAGCGGGTAAAAGAACTGCTTACCTATAATGAATTAAGCCTGAGCGAGATCGCCGACCAAATGGAATACAGCAGTGTGCAACATCTTTCCCAGCAGTTTAAAAAAGAGACCGGTTTAACGCCTTCCCGGTTCCGCGAATTAAAGGAGAACACGCGCAAACCCTTAGACAAGGTATAGTTATAGCTTTGTTAACGGCCATGCTTAAAATTATATACATCCCCCGCTTAATTGTATAACGATCAGTTGCTGACCATATAGGACCTTTGTATAAAGGATTTTATATGTCAGCTATAACTATTGATAAGGAGAACAAAAATACAGTTCGCCAAAGTACGGTCAGGAAAACATTTCCCGTACTGGAAATGACCTGTGCCGCCTGTGCCATCAGTGTGGAATCGATGCTCAAATCGGCTGCAGGCGTAAAGGATGCGGGCGTTAATTTCGCTAATCAAACCGCGTGGGTAGAATATGATCCTGCCATTGCTACCACTACCGACCTGCAGAAAACGGTTCGCTCCATCGGGTACGACCTGGTCATTGACGAAGCCAACAGCAACGAAATAAAAGAAGCAGCGCAGCGGGAACATTACAAGGCCTTACAGCAACGAACCATCTGGGCATCCGTATTATCAGTGCCGGTAGTGATCATCGGGATGTTCTTTATGGATATGCCCTACGGGAATTATATATCCATGCTGCTCACACTGCCAGTAGTGGCCTGGTTTGGCCGTTCCTTTTTTATCAATGCGTGGAAACAGGCGCGTCATGGTAAAGCGAATATGGATACGCTGGTGGCCCTGAGTACCGGGATCGCGTTTTTATTCAGCGCCTTTAATACCATTAACCCCGGCTTCTGGCATGCGCGTGGCATTCATCCGCATGTATATTTTGAAGCAGCGGCAGTGATCATCGCCTTCATCTCTTTGGGTAAATTACTGGAAGAACGGGCTAAATACAATACTTCTTCCGCTATTAAAAAGCTAATGGGCCTTCAGCCGAAAACAGTGAGGGTAATTATGAATGGCCGGGAACAGGAATTACCGGTTTCGGCTGTGCAACCCGGACATACCATCCTCGTGAGGCCCGGTGAAAAAATACCTGTAGACGGAAGTGTGATCGCCGGTTCTTCCTACGTTGATGAAAGCATGATCACAGGTGAGCCGGTACCGGTTCAAAAAGAAAAGGACAGCAAGGTTTTTGCCGGTACGGTAAATCAGAAAGGGAGCTTTCAATTCCTGGCCGAAAAAGTAGGTAACGATACCATGCTGGCCCACATTATACAAATGGTGCAGGAAGCACAGGGCAGTAAAGCGCCGGTACAAAAACTGGTCGATAAGATCGCCGGCATCTTCGTACCCATCGTGATCGGTATTTCCATACTCACTTTTATAACCTGGATGCTGGT
Source organism: Longitalea luteola (assembly GCF_017356035.1). Taxonomy (GTDB): domain Bacteria; phylum Bacteroidota; class Bacteroidia; order Chitinophagales; family Chitinophagaceae; genus Niastella; species Niastella luteola. Next base: position 25,640 of record NZ_JAFIQX010000004.1, read on the forward strand.
GGGTGGCGACAATGCATTTACCAATGCCCTGTTAACCGCCGTAACGGTGCTGGTCATTGCCTGTCCATGTGCGTTAGGACTGGCAACACCTACCGCCATTATGGTGGGTATAGGCAAAGGAGCAGAGCACAATATCCTCATAAAAGACGCGGAAAGCCTTGAGCTCGGCTATAAAGTAGATGCTGTCATCCTGGATAAAACTGGTACTATTACGGAAGGCAAACCCGTAGTATCGCAAATGACCTGGTCAGCCGGCGAAAAGGACAGCAGCACCTTAAAACAGGTCCTTTACAGCCTGGAAGTAAAGTCTGAGCACCCGCTGGCAGAAGCTGTCGTGAACGAACTAAAAAAAGAAGCGATCAGCGCGGCGCAGGTAACCGGTTTTGAAAGCCTGACCGCCAGAGGCGTAACAGGTATCTATAACGGTCTCCGTTATTATGTGGGCAACAGGCAACTGATCGATGAAAGACAAATACGCATCGGGGAAGACCTGCAGCAGGCCGCCTCGCTTTTACAGCAGCAGGCCCATACCGTTATCTATTTTGCCGATCAGCACCAGGTGCTGGCCATTATAGCCATTGCAGATAAAATAAAACCTACTTCGCTTAAAGCCGTACAGCAACTGCAGCAAATGGGTATCGAAGTGTATATGCTCACGGGGGATAATGAACAAACGGCCGCAGCGGTAGCCAGGCAAGCCGGTATAACGCATTATACAGCGGGCATGCTGCCGGCAGAAAAAGCGGATTTTATAAAAGAACTGCAACAACAAAACAAAGTGGTTGCCATGGTAGGGGATGGTATCAATGATTCGCAGGCGCTGGCGCAGGCCGATGTGAGCATAGCCATGGGAAAGGGCTCGGATATTGCGATGGACGTAGCGAAAATGACGCTTATCACGTCCGACCTGCAATCTATTCCCCGGGCGCTGGTGCTTTCCCGCAAAACGGTGCGCACCATCAGGCAGAACCTGTTCTGGGCATTTATTTATAACCTGCTTGGTATACCCCTTGCAGCCGGTGTATTATATGCATTCAACGGATTCCTGTTAAACCCGATGATCGCCGGTGCTGCCATGGCCCTAAGTTCTGTATCAGTAGTGACCAATAGTTTACGATTAAAAACAACCAAATTATAAATTGAACACATATGGAAAGTATAAAATTCAGGACAAACATTAAATGCGGTGGCTGTATTGCCACAGTGACCCCCTTTTTAAATGAAGCAGTAGGCGAGAACAACTGGCAGGTAGATCTTCAATCACCAGAAAAGGTATTGACCATTCATACTGGCGATAAAACGAAGGAAGCAACCGTGATCCAGAAGCTTCAGGAAGCGGGGTATAAAGCAGAGACAGTAAGCTAACACAGGAGTGCCACACTTTCCTTGCGATGGCGGTATAAGTGTGGCACTCCTATTAAACTTTATGGAACGGTATTGGTCTCTTTGATCACCTTTTCCTTGCGGCGCGGCACCACCCGTTTGCGGATAAGCTGGCGGAACGCATCATGCAGATCGATGATCTGGCCGATCAAAAAATATTCGCGCAGGTTACTTTTAATATTACTACGGATCATCCGCCGGACCACATTTTTAGCTACCTCACCGGTTTCTTTTACATTCACCAGCAGTTCCACAGCAACAAAGGCCAGCCCGGCAGCGATCAGGAACAGGAAGGTGAACTCATGCAGGCTCAGCAGGTGGATCACTTTCTGCCATTGGGGCCCTTTCCATGCCGCATCTACCGACAGGGACCTGGTACTGAAATAATCGGCCAGGTAACCGCCGAATAGCGGGGCGATAAAAGAAAAAATAGCGGTAATGATATTTTTGGTCGAAAGGTACACCACTGATTCCTCGGCCGGTGATAATTTCAAACTGATATTCGTCAGCGACAGGTTGATGCCTGCATTGCTGATGCCCGTACCCGCATGGATCACCAGCAACAGCAGCAGGTTCAGGTATTCCCTGGTATAAATGCCCACATAACACCAACCGATCAGCACCAGGATATACAGCGGCGCACAAATGGCTATAATGGTCTTATTGCTGAACCGGTCGGCAAAACGGCCCCACATGCGAACGGTTAAAATACTGCACAGCTGGCTAATGATCGTGAACCCGATGATGTAGGAAATAGACAACCCCATTTTTTTCATCATGAACACCACAAAAAACGGCGTGGCAATATTCAGCGCAAATACCCAGGCGGAGTTGAAAACCAGTAAACGCCGGAAATTTTGATCCCGCAAGGGCCGCTGCAGAATGCTGATGATATCACCGCTGGTCACTTTTCCTAACGGCTCGGGCGTAGCCGAAAGGAACAAGGCGCTGCTGATGCCGGCAATACCGCCGGCAATGAACAATCCGGCATACACATTCAATTCGGAAGTTATCTGGTGGTTCTTGGTATAATCAACAATGAAGGCAGTAGCTAATCCCAATACGATGTTCAGCAATTGGGTGTAGCTGGTGCGGCGTGAAAAATAAGTACCCAGCTGGTTCTCCGGCACGAGGTCTTTCATCCAGGCATTCCAGCAGGGCCCTGCTATTGACCCAAAGAAATAATGAAAGAACAGGATAAAAATGACCGTTTCAACCGGAATATTTTTGAAGAAGAGGATGAGCAGTCCAATGATCAACAAAGGCGTTCTCGCGAGTAAGGAACAGATCACTGCAATGGCCCGCCGGTTATTGTAGCGGCGTACCAGCCAAATGGAAAGTAACTGAAAAACGTTGGTGATGGTAGGCAATCCGGCCAGTAAGCCGATCTGAAAATTATTGGCATCGAGTAACAACACCATGGCAACAAGGAAAGTGCCGCTGGTAAATGTGATCATCGCTTCTGAAGCCAGTCCATCGCCGATCACCAGCTTCATGCCACGTTGTACTTGCTTGTCCGTTAATATAGGTTCAGGCCGCCATGACATAATAATCCATTTTCAAACTGTTAAATATTACAGTATCAGGGTATCAGGGGCTATGTACTGCATATTTGATCCTTTCTGCAATAATGATTCCAAAGCCCGGGCAATGTCAGCAGGCTGGGGCAGCGCGGCTTCCCTGATCATCCGGTTGTTGCGTACATAAGCGATCACTTCATTTTTACTTTGCAAACGGGCCGGTACATTCCAGGGAAATACTTTCCCACATACCTTCCACGGTGTATGTTGCGGATTGGTTAACGCATACAATACTATGACCGGCGTTTGCCTGGCGGCAGCTATATGAATGGTGGCTGTATTGACCGATACAATGGCGGCGGCGCCATCGGCCAGCGCAATAAATTCCCCTGCGGTAAACAGTCCGGCGGTATCAATAGCATGATCGCCAATCCCAGCAGCAATGGCGCTCGTCAGTGCACGTTCTTTGGCCGTACCAGTAAGCAAGATAGGCAGCCCGTAACTGGCTGCCAGTTTTCCCAATGTGATCCACTCACTCACCGGGTACATTCTTTTTTCTTCACTTACACCGGGGTGAAAAATGAGATAACCTTTTGTAAGATCCACCGGCAACTGATGCAGTTTGGCCAGCATGTTTTGCATATCAGCCTTACTTACTGTCAGCAGTAACCGGTCATCTGCAGTAGCAGCGCCGGTGACCGCCACCAATGCCAGGTCGCGCTTTACCTGGTGCTGAATAAAACTATAAGGTTCCTTATCAGGCAGCCAGTGGCTGAGCAGGCCATACGGATTCTCGCGGCTGTATGCCAGTCGCAGGGGAATGCCTGCCATCATGGTCAGCATGGCTGCGGGCAGCGCGCTCTGGCTGTAAACGGTGAAGATGATTGCTGCATCAAACTGCAGCTCACGTAACACGTTAACAAGTTCAAGCAGGTCATCGCCCGCTGCAGCCGCATCAGCTTTTATCCATGGCAGATCGCGGATGATCACATCATCTATTACCGGAATGTAACTGGTAATACTTTTAGCCAGGGTAGAGGTAAGCACGGTTATATGACAATGAAACGTTTCCTTCAATGCTTTTAAAGCGGGCGTCGTCATAATGAGGTCGCCCATATTGTCGGCTCTTATGCAAAGGATCTTTTTACACGTGTTCCACACTGGTTGTTGCTTTAACATATTCAATAATGGTAGCAGCAGCTTCTTTCCAGTTGCTGCACAGCTGCGTGGGCGTTCTGCTTTCGTTCAACACCCATTCGGTTTCATTACCATTATTTAATAAGATAGTTTTACAACCGGCCCTGTTGCCGGCTTCAACATCATTCAAAATATCACCGATCATCCAGGATCGTTCCAGGTCTGTATCCATTTCCATCGCCGCCTTTAATAACATCCCGGGCAATGGTTTGCGGCAGTAGCAGGCCTTTGCGTAAGGCTCGCGGTTGCCGTCGATATGATGCGGGCAGTAATAATAACCGTTTAACTGCACGCCGTTCTCCAATAATGTATGCTTAATAAATTGAAATACCTGTTGCACATCTTCTTCTGAAAAATAAGATAATGCAATTCCGGGTTGATTGGAAACGATGATCAGCTGGAAGCCTTGTGCCTGCAGCGATCGCAGGGCTTCAATGGCATTGTCTTCAAATTGTATCAGGTTGGTATTAACGTTATAAGGCACATCCTTGATCAGTGTACCGTCTTTATCAATAAAAACAGCTTTGTTCATACTACAGAACTTTTAAAACCAGGCAACAGGTTCAGCAGGTTCAGCAATGCTGTATGATCTGTTACCATTTGCAAAACAGGCGCTTTGGCCGGTTTATGCACATCGGTCAATACCTGGTTGTATACCTGGTGCATGGATGCTGCGATCTTGTTCCAGGTGAAACTATGGCGCACATGTTTAATGGCATTCTTACACATTGTACGATGCAGATCGGCATCACTCAGCAACAGGTTTATTTTAGCTGCCAGTGCAGTGGGTTCACGCGGCGGCACGAGGAAACCGGTATGTTCATCCACCACACTGTATTTTATGCCGCCTACATTGGAGCCTATCACGGGTGTTCCGCAGGCCATTGCTTCCAGCGGCGTGATCCCAAATGGTTCATACCAGGGAGTGGAAATGAATACATCCGCAGCAGCATAATAATATTTCAATAACGACCGGCCTTTACGTCCCGTAAATGTAACCTGGTCAGATACGCCGCTTTCCCTCGCCACTTCTTGCAGCCGGCCTATTTCCGGTGTAGACGCCGGATCAGGTGAATCTGATTCACCGCCCACCACCAGTAATTTTATTTTGCTGTTATGCCTGTTTACTTCGCCCAATGCCCTGATCACATTATCCACGCCTTTGCGGGGCACCATTCTGCCCAGTTGCAGAATGATCTTATCCTTTTTTGGTAGCCGTAAATATTCCCGCGCCTCCTCTTTATCTATGGGGTAAAACTCTTTTGGGTTGAAACCACAGGGCACAATTACGATCCTGTCAGGATCTGCATAGTAATGATCCAGCAGGTCTTCCTTATCCTGGGGGCATTCTGCCACGATCAGGTTGGCGTCATCGATGATATGTTTTTCGATAATGGTCCTTTCCGGCGGAAATCCGTCCTGCTGCTTCTGGTGCAGTTGACGCACCAGTCCCAACGCGTGAAACGTAACAACATACGGAATGCCTGTGGTCTTTTTAATATTCGATGCCACCAGGGCCGACATAAAAAAATGTGCGTGTATGATCTCATAATACAATTCCTGGCGGCTCATAAAGAACAGCATCTGAAAAGTGAACTCCTGCATGTATTGTAATAACTGCTCTTTTGGAACAAATTCGGGCGGGCCCGCAGTGATGTGAACCACCCGTACGCCGGGTTTCCATTCAACCACTTCGGGAACAGCTGTATTGTCGCGCCGTGTGTATATATCTATATGGTATCCTTTACGAGCCAGCTCCAGGCTCAGTTCGGCGACATACACGTTTTGTCCGCCATTATCTATGCCACCCAACGTAGCGAGGGGCGAAGCATGTTCACTGATGAAAGCAACCCGTTTCATACCGTCACGTTTTTATGATTAATCGCAAATTGAAATACCTCGTTCCATTCTCGTGTAAACCGATCCATACTAAAATGTTCCAGGGCAACTTGCCGGGCTTGCGCTCCCATAGTGATTGCCAGTGAGCGATCTTGCAACAACCGCTTCATATCTGCTATCAGCGCATCAACATCAGTGTTGATGAATGCCGATTCGCCATTTCTGAGCAGATTGGCGTATTCCGTTGTTGCCAGCGACACCACCGGTAAACCTGCCATCATGGCCTCGCACACCGACAGCCCAAAACTGGTGTGCCGTATCGGATTGAATAAAAACCGGTAACGGGTTGTGAAGGCGGTTAACCGGGGAAACAATACTTCACCCAAACCGCCATATTTCTCTGTGCCCATACCCGCCAGATCAACAGGTACTTCGGCCCGTACCTGTTCAAAAATATCCCAGCCGGTGATGCGGCCACGTTCCTTAATATGATTGATCACCACGATCCCTTTCTCCAACTCACCGGTATATTTGTGTGTGGGTTCTGTAATGCCATGTTGTATCACTTTGACCAGGGGAACATTGTTCTTCCACATTAATTTATTATAGTGGGTAACATGAACCAGCACCACGTCAGGATCAGTCAATGGATGTGATGAATTCACCGGATGCGGCTCCGGCGCATTGTGCTCCAGGTAAACAGCAGGTAATTGACGTTGCTCCGCTGACAATACCTCAAACTGATCGATGCGGTAATTCTTTTCCGACTGGAACAGGATACAATCAAATTGATGTTCCCTTACTTCTTCCGCAGGAACTTCAATTACATTATCGCCAAACAAAAATGTCTTGCCCCTTCCATAATAACCTTCATTCTTCTCTTTGTTGACAGGAATATAAATGTCAAAGCCACATTGGGAAAGATAATACAAATAGCTTCCGTGAATATGCCAGGTAAATAGCTTTAGCCTTTCTGATTGTTGTACAACTGAAGTCATAACGGTGATCTCATTTTAATGTTGAACTTCTCATTAAAGCATAAAAAGAATGCCGCATGAACATGTGGAAATAGAGAAACGCTTCTCTGACTTTCAACTTTTTATAAGGCGTTATGTCCACAACTTTCATAGACAAATGGCATAATTCACTTGGGTAAGGTATTTGATGCGTTCGCCAATTAATAACCATAATCATAAAAATTTCCCGTCGCATGTATACACTCGGAATTAATGCAGCATTCCATGACTCGGCCGCTGCGCTCATAAAAGATGGCGTTTTGATTGCCGCCGCAGAGGACGAACGCTTCACGCATATCAAACATGGCAAAAGGCCCATCCCATTCTCGGCATATGAACTTCCCTTCCATGCAATAGATTATTGTCTGCAGGAAGCCGGCATTACCATGAAAGAGGTCGATCACATCGCCTATTCCTTCGACCCTTCGCTGCTAAACAACCATCAGCAAAAAGCCAACGGCAACAACAATGTTGCTACAAGCATATTTTCCGAACAATGGAACGACCTGTTCCTGTCTTATATGCAACAGGCGCCCCAGCATCTGCGCGATGGCTATCCCCATCACCTGCAGAAGCGTTTGTCCGGGATGGTTATACAACCGGAAAGATGGCATTTCGTGGAGCATCATATTGCCCATGCCGCCAGCGCTTTTTTTCCTTCACCGTTTAAGGAAGCGGCGGTCTTAACACTGGATGGGCGTGGTGAACTGGCCAGCACCAGCTATTTTGTGGGGAAAGACAACTCGCTGCAGAAAGTGGGCGAAGTATGTATGCCGCATTCACTGGGTATGTTGTATGAAAAAATGACAACCTACCTGGGTTTCCTGCACTCATCCGACGAATATAAAGTGATGGCACTGGCCTCTTATGGCAAGCCGGTATACCTCGATAAATTCAGGTCCTTTATTCATCTGGATGGCAAAGGTTGTTATACCATAGATGATTTTTCTCCTGAAGAAGCGTTTGGACCGGCCCGCAAAAAGGGAGCGACATTTGAACAACGGTATTTTGATATTGCCCATTCCTTGCAGAAGGTGCTCGAAGAAACCGTGTTGGAACTGGCGCACTGGTTATATAAAGAAACCAAACAGGAAAACCTTTGTATGGCGGGCGGGGTAGCCCTGAATTGTGTGTTGAATGCGATCATCAGGGACAAAGGCCCCTTTAAAAATGTCTGGGTACAACCTGCAGCAGGCGATGCAGGAACAGCCCTCGGCGCCGCCATCTGGATTGACCGGAAATTCAATGCCGGCACACCGGCGCAGCCCATGGAACATGCATATTGGGGACCAGCGTATTCAGACGCCGACGTAGAGAACCTGTTGCAATGGATGAAGATCCCTTACCGCCGGCTGAACAATGTAGCAGCTGAAACCGCCAGGATCCTGGCACAGAATAAGGTCATAGGCTGGTTCCAGGGCAGAATGGAATTCGGCCCCCGGGCATTGGGCAGCCGCTCCATCCTGGCTTCACCCGCAGAAGCCTCCATGCAGCAAAAACTGAACGAAATAAAAGACCGCGAAGACTTCAGGCCTGTAGCCCCGGTAGTGATGGAGGAAGTGGCAGGGGAGTGGTTTGAGAATGCAACCGTTTCACCGTTCATGTTGTTCGTGTACAACATCAAACCCGACAAAGCCGACAAAATACCGGCAGTACGGCATGTTGACGGAACCGCGCGTATTCAAACCATCAACAAAAAGCAACATCAGCTGTATTACGATCTGTTGTACGAGTTCAACAAACTCACCGGCGTGCCGGTGCTCATCAATACCTCCTTCAACACCAGGGGCGAACCCATCGTTTGTTCACCCAAGGATGCCATTGCCTGTTTCTGGACATCACCTTTTGATGCGTTGGTCATTAATTCATTTTTACTGGAAAAAAATGCAGTTGCATGAAACCTTCCGTCTCTGTTGTGATCGCCACCTGGCAGCGCACTGCTTTGGTACAACGCTGCCTGGAGGCCCTGGCCAAACAAACAATGCCTGAAACTTTTTACGAGATCATAATTGTAACCGACGGACCCGACCCTGCTACCGTACGGTTTATGAAACAATGGCTCAGGGCATACCGGGGCAAGGTAGCCGTAACCTGCATTTCATTACCGGTGAAAAAAGGCCCTGCCGCTGCCCGGAATGCCGGTTGGCGTAAGGCGCTTGGCGAACTCATTGTTTTTACCGATGATGACTGCGTTCCACAACCGGAATGCCTGGAAAAATACTGGGTAGCGTATACCCCATACCGCGATACAGCCATTGCCTTTTCAGGCCGGATCATTGTGCCGCTGTCGGGCATACCTACCGACTATGAAAAAAACACGGCGCAGCTCGAAAGGGCGCGTTTCGTGACCGCCAACTGCGCCTGCAGCCGCAAATCGCTGGAACTGACCGGCGGGCTGGATGAAGAGTTTACGATGGCCTGGCGGGAAGACACAGCCCTCGAATTTGACCTGAGTGAAAAGAATATTCCTATTATAAAAGTGCCCGAAGCCGTGATCGTACATCCGGTACGGGCAGCCTCCTGGGGTATCAGCATTAAGGAACAAAAGAAAAGCATGTTCAATGCCCTCCTGTATAAAAAACATACACGGCTGTATGAAAAAAGCAGGATGGAAAGGCCGCCCCGGTATTATTATATAATTACCTGCCTGCTATTGCTGGCCCTGGTATTCGCTTTTCACAACAGGCCGGGGACCATTTTTTGCATGGCAGTTTGGATGATGTTCACCGGCTGGTTTGCCTGGAAGCGGCTGAAGGACACTTCCCGCAGCCTGCCGCATGTGGCAGAAATGATCTTTACCTCTGCCGTAATTCCGGTAATATCCGTTTACTGGAATTTGTATGGCGCTGTAAAATTTAAGACCTTTTTTGTATGATGACATTTACCACTGAAAAACCAAAGATCGCCCTGCTCAGGGCTTTGCAATTAGGCGATATGCTCTGCGCTGTGCCCGCATTCCGGGCTTTGCGCCAAGCGTTCCCACCGGCAGAAATCACGCTATTAGGTCTGCCCTGGGCGGGCTCTTTTGTTCAACGGTACAACCACTATATCAACCGGCATATTGTTTTCCCCGGCTACCCCGGCCTGCCGGAACAACCCTTCTCGCAAACAGCCTGGGACCAGTTTGTGGAACAGATGCGCGGGGAGCAATTCGATTGCATTATACAAATGCAGGGAAACGGCACGATTGTAAACGACATGTTACAGCAATTGGGTGCCCGGCGGCTGGCCGGCTTTCATCGCCATGATTGCCAGATGGATGCCGAATGGTTTACAGAATATCCCGAAACAGTGCACGAAATAAACCGCCACCTGTTATTGATGAAACACCTGGGCATTCCGGACAGCGGTACCCAGCTGGAGTTTCCTATAACCGACGAGGAGGAAGAGAGCATGCAGGAAGTAGCACCCTTTGTACATTATGAAAAATATGTTGTGGTGCATCCCGGCTCAAGAAGTTCGGCCCGGCAATGGCCGCCCTGTTATTTTGCCGCCATGGCCGATCACTGTGCCCAGCACGGGTATCGCGTGGTGCTCACCGGCACGGCAGAAGAAAAGTATCTTACAGATTATGTTGCCGCGCTGATGCAGCATAAGGCGATCAACCTGGCCGGCAAAACAAACCTGGGCGTTGTGGCCGCGCTCATAAAAAATGCCAGCCTGCTCATCGCTAATTGTACCGGCGTATCGCATATTGCGGCCGCCACCAAAACGCCCAGTATTATCATCAGCATGGATGGCGAACCGCACCGCTGGGGGCCGTTAAATCACGAACTTCATCATGTTTTTGACTGGACAAAGAGAAAATCATTTACGGAAGTATATCACCGGCTGTGTGACCTCATCCTGATGGAACAGAAAAAAGAAATAAGCTTATCGAAACCGGTGGCCATACAATTAGGAGCAATGGGTTTTGTTGCTCAATAGGATCATCAGTTCATCGAGCAGCATATGAATATTTTCCGGTTTATGAATGCAATAGGATGCCCCTGACTGCAAAGCCATCTTGCGGTCTGCCTCGCTGATATGTGTGGAATATATTACAAACACTGCACGATGCAGCTTTTCCACCTGTTTTAAATGCTTCAGGCAACAAAAACCATCATGCTTGGGCATATTGATATCGATAAATACAAAATCAGGCTGTAGTTCTTTTAGCAATTCAGTAGCCTCTTCCAAACTGCTGGCCCAAATGCAACGGCAATCGTTCTTAGCCATTTCCAATGCCAGTTTGATAATATAATACTCCTCTTCATCATCGTCTACCAGTAAAATTGTTTTTTGCATACAACTGTCTTTTGAACAAGGTTAATTTCAGGCAGCATGGGCTTCAGGGTTTTATCAGCAATCAATACCGCTCCCTTTTCTAAAAAGCAGGGAAGTTGCATTAATAAATGCTGCTGCTAAACACAGTTCACGTATAAAGCCATTAAGGGTTGATAAAAAAGAGTGATGGGAATATACAATAACAAAAAAGATGTATGAACAAACGGAGAGTAGGTTGAACCGTAGGTGGTATAAAGATACCTCTACTTGGCAATGAAAAAAAATTATTTTAGCTGATTTCAGTTCCCTGAATAGTTCAAACAGCAAAAACTTCAATGCCCTTTTATGAGTTTTTCCGCCAATTGTAACAAATGCTGGTTGGAAAATGGTTTTTCGAGAAAAGCATCGGCCCCGGCCTGATTTATCAGCGCACGTAAATGGGGCGTTGCCGACAAAATGAGCACAGGTATATGCTGCGTTGAGGGAGATTGCTTCAGGTGCCTGCAAATTTCCAGTCCATCTACCCCCGACAATTGTTTGTCGATGATAAAAAGATCGGGAATGTCATACTCACCATTTAAAATAAAATTGCCGTTTGGATAGGTGGCCGGGTTGAAACCCGCGCGGGTAAATAAAATATTTATGGCGTCGGATATGGCGGGATCGTCTTCAATGATGGTTACTTTTCTCATATGAATGAAATGTGTACATAACGCTTGCTGGTGGAACGGCAATGCAATATTAATCAATGTTAATGATCTGCTCCTTCCATACCATTTTCACCACCGTGCTTTAAATGCTATCCGCTGCAATAAGCAAGCCTGAACCGGCCTCCGATGGTTGTATATTGCCCATCAAAAAGGACATAAAAAAAGACTCCGGCTGTACCGGAGTCCTCATGTATTCTTCAGTCCCTTCGCTGGCATTATCCAGATCAGGTTGTCGGGGTATGTTCTCAGGTTCAATTTTCATGAGTAGGTTCCTCACGGATTCTTCTCATTTTATTTAACCACCCCCTTGAAGAATATTTGTCATTATTTATATAAAACACGTGCCAGCAAATGCCCGCTTTAACTCAAACGATCCTGGGGCATATTGTGGAAATATCTCAGCACCGGGTTCAACAAAAAAATTTTCTGGGGTATATTTTTTATGTTTAATGATTTGTAAATAGCTTTATTCACGAACGGTTCTCTCACCCTAGCTCGCCGTTTGTTCACACACTTCTGCTACAGACGTGTTCCATTTATTAATTACAGTTTAAATATCGATGTCAGGCACCGGTAATTTGATATATAACGTATAATAACAAACGTTGTTTGTACAGGAGCAGTTCATAAATAGTTGATCAGTGTTTACAACAATAAAGTAATCAATCCAGTGAGCATTAAAATTGCAGTATATGGTTCACATTTTCTAACGATTAAACACTTTAATTATGACTAGAAGAGATCGCCAGGGCAGCCAGGGTTCCGGCCGCCAAAATGAAAGAAGCCGTGGTCGCTTCGGCTCGCGACGTAATGAAGGTTATGGCCAGCAGGGAGGCTATGGAGGAATGCAGGGAGGCGGTTACGAGCAGGAAGACTGGCAACAGCAAAGAGGTTACGGTCAACAAGGCTATGGAGGAATGCAGGGAGGATATGGTCAGCAAGGTGGACACAGAGGTCAGCAGGGTGGTTTTGGTGGATCAGGGGGATATGGACGTGGCGGATACAGAGAACAGCAAGGTGGTTATAGCGGATATGGACAACAAGGATACGGCAACCAGGGCGGATATGGTCAGGAAGGTGAATGGGGACGTCAGGGCGGATATGGCCAGCAAGGAGGCTGGGGTGGTCAGCAAGGTGGCTGGGGCGGACATCAGGGCGGATATGGTGGCCAGCAAGGTGGATACGGAGGTCAGCAGGGTGGATACGGTGGTATGCAAGGTGGCTATGGCGGCATGCAGGGTGGTTATGGCGGCCAACAGGGCGGTTATGGCCGGCAGGGCCGCATGGGCCAGGGTTATGATGAAGACTATGATGAAGATTATAACCAGTCTCGTATGCAGGGCCGCTATCGCGGACAGGAACAGGAATTCGATGAAGATTATGACGACGATGATGATTATGGCATGCAGGGCCAGTATGGCGGCGGAGAAGAGGAAGATGAATGGTATATTGAAGAAGATGAAGAGGATGAAGATGAATATGGAGGCCGGCAGATGCAGGGCCGTTCCCGCCAGGGATTTGGCAGCCAGCGCGGACAGCAGTCCGAAGAAGACGATTATGATGAAGATGAAGGAAGAGGCGGTTCTTCCCGCCGTGGATTTGCCAGCATGCCTAAAGACCAGGTACGCCGCATAGCCAGTATGGGTGGAGAAGCACGCAACCGTTCCAACCAGGGCCGTTCAGGCAGTAAAAGCAGCTCCTCATCCCGCAGCCGTTCACAACAAAGCGGATCCAGCGGCCGCAAAAGCCGCTCAGGTTCCAGCAGCAATCGCAGCAGAAGCAGTTCCAGGTAAATATACCTGGTGTGAATAAGACAGGGTTTATAATGCAAGGATAGGGCGTTTTGCTCTATCCTTTCCATTCACTAATTTATAAACACCATAAAACTTTATAATATGGCCACGGCTACAGAAACAGGCAAACATAAAAACGGTCATATGCCGGAAACGACTGAAAGCAAAAAAAAGGGCGGTATGCAGCAAGGCGCCGATGAATCGCCATCTTACCTGCAGAAATTTTTTATCGACCAGATAAAGGATATGTATTATGCCGAAAAGGAATTGATCCAGGCATTGCCCGAAGTAAAAGCCGCCGCTACCACCGAAGAGCTGGAAGATGCGATAGACGATCACATTCAGCAAACGCGGCGGCATGTGAAAAGGCTTGAAAAGATCTTTCACATGGTGGGACAAAAACCGGAGGGGAAAAAATGTGAAGCCATGGATGGCCTCATTAAAGAATGCAGAACCATTATCCGCGAAACTGAAGAAAATACCATGACCCGCGATGCCGCTTTGATCATCGCCGCACAAAAAATAGAACATTATGAGATCGCTTCTTATGGCGGACTGGTGGCGCTGGCATTGACCATGGGTATGGAAAGAGCAGCCGATATACTGGATAAAACGTTGGCTGAAGAAGAAATGAACGATCAGTTGTTGACAGATATCGCCGAAACATATATCAACGTGGAAGCCGAACACGAAGGCGCCTATAACTGGGATAAAAAAATATGGGTAGTATAGCCCTGGAATTCCCGCAGAGCAAAAAATTAACCCCTGCATTGGCAGGGGTTAGTTTTTTTATTCAGCAGGTAAATAACATTCAAAAGTGGCGCCGTCGTTTAGCTGCGAGATCGCCTGGATAATACCATCATGCGCTTCAACGATCTTTTTGGCTATCGCCAGCCCCATGCCGGAACCATGGTACTGGCTTTTGGGATGCATCTTTTCAAACATAATAAAAATGCGGTGGGCGTCTGCCGGATCGAAACCGATACCATTATCAGTAAACGTCAAAAGTACCATTGTTTTGTTGGTCGATCTAAAGCCGGCAGGCAATTCATCGCCCTGCACCAGCCGGCTCGAAATGGTCACCCGCGGTTGGTTACCGGGCGCCTGGAACTTCAGGCTGTTGTCGATGAGATTATAGAACAGCGTTTGAAGCATTTCTTTATATCCCCGAATGGCCGGCAGTTTACCGGCCGTAACCACCGCCTGCTTTTCCGCTATTTTATGCTGTAGTTTATAAACCGCATGGTTAAAGATCTCGTCCAGCTCAATGGTCTTTCGCTCCTGGTTAAAGCTGTTGATCTGGCTGAGTGCGCTGATATCATCCAGCATCAGGTTCATGCGGTTCAATGAAGCCTGTATCCGGCGGATATTGGCTTTGCCGCCATTCGACAAAGCATTTCCTTCCGATTTCATCAGCAGCTCAAAGGCTGTATAAACATGCCGTAATGGTTCCTTTATATCATTGGTGGTAATGTATGTGAACGTGGCCATCTCAGTAGAAGCAGTTTCCAATTGGCGATACCTGAGCTCGAGCGCTTCATTCAACTGCTGTAATTTTTTCTCGGCCTTTTCCCGGTGCGATACGTCATGCATGATGTTCATCACCCCTTTTACATGACCGTCGTCATCTTTTAAGGGTATAAAATGATTTTCGTAATTCTGGCGGTTCAATAAACCGGGCCGTGCGGGCAGATATGTTTTCTTGCCCCGCATCGCAAATTCGATAGCTTCGATCATTTCCGGGTCTTCCTGCAATTGCGGGAACACCTCAAAATAATATCTTCCAACAATGTCTTCCTTTTCAATACCTGTTACCGCTGCGGCTGTTTTGTTCCAGGCAATAACCCGCCCCTGATCATCAATAGCCATCACCCGGTCAATACTGCAATCATTGAGTATCTCATATAAATTAGCAAGAGCATGGTCCCTCTGAGTATCTTTTTGCATGGAAAGGTATTTAGAGTTTGTATGTATGCGGCACCTGTAGTACGTTAGAAAAGAGCTTATGGAGTACGGAGCCCAAATATAAATTATTCAAATGATTCTCAAAATGATGGTGGTTACATAATCAAATTAAAATAAGGTATGTCATTTGAAGACATAGTGTTTAAATACACATCAAATTTGCTGCCATGGACATCATCGTTGAAACACCCAAAGGAAGTGCGCAGAAATATACCTATGATAAGGACCTGAAATTATTCCGTTTTAAGAAAGTGCTCGCTGCCGGACTTGTATTCCCTTTTGACTTTGGTTTTATTCCCGGCACGCGGGGAGAAGACGGCGACCCGTTGGACATAATGGTGATCTCTGAATACAACGGCTTCCCGGGTTGCGTAATGGATGTACGCGTCGTTGGCTGCCTGCCTGCTATGCAAACATATGCAAGGAAATCTTTCCGCAACGATCGCTATATTGGCGTACTGGAGCAAAGCTCAGCCTATGAGCAGATCACGACGCTGGAAGATCTGCCCTCGGCCTTAATCGATAGCATCAAGCTGTTTTTTACCACTTACCTTCAGGCGGAAGGAAAAACGGTTAACTGGGAAACAGAATTGAATGCGTTGCAGGCGATGGAACAAGTTCAAAGTTCAAAGCTTTGAGTTCAAAGTTTAAAGTTCAAAGTTCAAAGTTTTAAGAGTCTAAGTTTTGTCTTAAGTACAAAGCCTAAAGTACAGTTTAAAGTTCAGGGAACTTTAAACTGTAAACTATGAACTATGAACTTTTAGTAGGCGGGGGACTGTGTTTTCGAACCGCGGGCGCAACCTTGGTTCCAAGCAGCTCAATGGCCTTCATAACATTGGCATGCGGCATGGTGCCCACACTGATGTGTAACAGAAAACGGGTTAAACCGAGTATTTCCTGTTCATATAGTATTTTTTCGGTCACTTCCTGGGCGCTGCCTACCAGCAGGGCGCCCCGTTTGCTGCGCATGGCTTCAAACTGTTGCCGCGTCATGGGCTGCCACCCACGTTCTTTACCCAATTGGGTCATTACATGATTGTAGGAAGGATAAAATTCGTCAGCCGCCTGTTGCGAGGTTTCGGCTATATAACCATGTGAATGTACAGCCAACTGCAATTTTTGTTCATCATGTCCCGCTTTCTTGTAAGTATTGCGGTACAGTTGCGCCAGGGGCACAAAGTTTTCCGGACTGCCACCAATAATAGCCATCGCCAATGGTAAGCCGTAATTAGCGGCCCGCACGACCGATTGCGGTGTTCCACCCACGGCTACCCATACAGGCAGTTCAGGCCGATACGGCCTTGGATAAATACCCAGGTTATCGATCGCCGGCCGGTGTTTGCCTTTCCAGGTTACTCTTTCGCTTTTATTGAGTTTTACCAGCAGGTCGAGCTTTTCGGCAAAGAGGTCATCATAATCATTCAGGTCATAGCCGAAGAGGGGAAAAGATTCAATAAATGAACCCCGGCCGGCCATGATCTCAGCACGGCCATCGCTCAACAGGTCAACTGTGGCAAAATCCTGGAACACCCTGACCGGATCATCAGAACTCAGAACGGTCACGGCGCTGGAGAGTTTGATGTTTTTTGTTTTAGCAGCAGCTGCTGCAAGAATAACAGCAGGCGAGGATGCGATAAAATCGGGCCGGTGATGTTCACCGACCGCAAAAACATCCAGTCCAACCTGGTCCATCAGCGCTACTTCTTCCATCAGATCGCGCATGCGCTGGTGCTGCGAGATGGTTGCCCCCGTGTCAGGATCGGGCGTTAATTCAACGAATGTGCTTATTCCTATTTCCATAATTATATGCTTAACGCTAAACGCTTAACGCATAACGCTTAATACAAAACGACTTGCTTTTTCGTGGTAGAATGCCTTAACTCTGAAACGCGAAATATAAAAACAACCTGCTTTTGCGTTTTGCGTTCGGCGTTCTGCGTTCAGCTTTCTGCATTTAATAACCAAATGTATCCTAAAAATGTTTATATCTGGTTCACTATACTCTGGGGAAGTAACTGCAAAACAACTTATTTTCACGCCATGAAACACATTGCTTTAGCCATTGCCAATCTGTTCATTGGAAGATTTCCAGATGTTTGAAAGGGACCTGCCGGGTGAGAACAAATCGGGACTAAGCTTTCAAAAACCTTCCGACGCCATGCCGCTCGAGACCTGCGAAACGATCAATGGCGCCTGGGGCTATAATATCACTGACCGAAACTACAAATCAGTGAAACAGGTAGTGCAGTTGCTGGTAAGCGCTGCCGGCCGTGATGCCAACCTGTTGCTGAACGTTGGACCAATGCCAACAGGACTGATACAATCAGAATTTGTTGATACGCTGGCCGGGGCAGGGAAGTGGCTGCAGCAATATGGCGAAAGTATCTATGGCACCCGGGGCGGACCACTGCCGCCACAAACCTGGGGAGTTAGCACGCAAAAGGGAAAACTGATCTACCTGCATTTATTCAAAGCACCGGAAGGAAATACCATCTTACTGCCTGATACAAAACTTAAGATCAAGCAAGTGAAATTACTGGGCAGCAATACACCGGTGAAATTCACCAAACAAAAGAATGGCGTCGCCATTTCAACAGAAGGTATTTCGCCCGATGGGGCGGATACTATTATTGTGGTGGAAAAGGGCTAGTAGTCAATAATCGTGAGACGGCAAACGGAAAACCGGCAAATGTGAAACGGCAAACATGTAAGAGCAAACGGAATACCGGCAAACGTGAAACGGCAAACGAAAGAACCGCTAAGGAGATTGCAAACATAAAAACATGTTGACCGGACTGGACTTTGCCTCCCTGCCCGCCCAAGCCTTGGCGAAGGTCGGCCTCCTTAAGCCATCGCCAGGATCTTAGCGCCACCCACATATTTTACCATCTGGATCTGGCCTTTAGGCATATTGCCGAAAGCGATGCCTGCTGCCAGCAACAGGCTATGGCGATTGAACTGCTTTCTATCAGCAGCTCGCTCATAATACGTACCGAGCTTGTTTAATTCCATTGTAAATGGTTCACTGCGGGGCGTGACAGCCATCCAGTCTGTTTCCTCGATCGTATACATATTCATCTCTCGATTTGCACCATGCTCAGGCTGATATTCTCCATTTGAATAAAACATGTCTTCTACAGTAGCTAAAACAGCAATAAACCTGTACCAGGAATATTTACCGGGCGGGAAAAAGTTGATGCCAGGCATCAGCGCCGGAAAAGTGATGGACGCTTTCACCGTTTCTTTTGACAACGTGTAGTCAAGCTGGTTGGCTACTATGGTTTCAAAAGGGGTGCGGCGATTGAGGTTAAAACCCTGCAGCAGGCCTGGCGCTTTACTGAGTTCAACATTGCGCTCTCCATGCGGATGTTCGGTGTCCAGCGCCTGTATAGGTATAAACAAGGAGTTTAACGGACCCGCCAGATTAAAATCACCCAGGTATTTGAGTGGGCGGAGCGCTTCCAACACCTGTCCCGCAATGCGGGCTCTTCCGCCAAATTCCTTATTGTTCTTCCGGGTGGTGGCAAAGGAGGCCCGCGTTTCAATTTGCCTTTTGGTAGGCCCACCCTTCATTCGTACGACGGGTTTATCAGACCCGCGGACCTTATATACAGAAATATTACTTACTGTGCCCGTAAAAGAAAACGGAGGTTCAAATTTTCCCATAACAGTTGGTTTAATGGTTGATTAGCATGTTGGCAGCTGCTCATTTCCGAACTGCAACATCTCGCTGCCCAAACAACACATGCAAATTAATGAAAATATCTCAACTTCGTTCTATCATTCAGGTTATCTATCTTTTACACATTAAATGGATACACATATCCTATAACCCTTCCGCAGCGTTACAGCTTCGCCACTCCCAATTACCAGGTTATTTCCATTTGTTTACCCTTGTACCAATCCAGGATCGCCTCTGCTTCGTATCTGATTCGCCCATTTCCCCATCGTCTCAGCTATGTTTTTCATCGGTTTGCCGTACATGTCCCGTATCTTTAAAGGAACGGGTTATGTACGGCACATATACGAGACATGTACGGAACATGTACGAAACATCAGCGAAGCAGGTACGAGGCAAACCCGGCCCAGGGGTAACCGTGGGGTAAGGAACAGGCAACAAAAAGTTAATGCTACTGTGCGGCAGTGTAGGGGGAAATTTCAGCCTTTTTTAAGTTCAGCTTTGGCCTTTGGCTAGTCAACGGCTTGAAAAGTAGCCAGGTAAAGTTAATGTTAAGTTGCTCATGAATGCCGTAGCTGAACCTCAATAAAAAATTTCGTTTCACTGATAGTTGTAACAAAATCGCCCACGGCGATACATATAACGTTGTATGCATGAAATGATCTGTAAAGGGCCCGAATGGCATGAAGCTTTGTAAAGCGTTCAGGCATCCGGGTATGGCCATGTCACTTGTCAATGACCACGCTGAAAAGCAGGTATTCTTGAACAGTTAATATGGCCGCCTTTTAAAATACATTTTATTTGCATGCTTTTCAATTGAAACTAAAACCTCAAACATTTTATGAAAAAAGTAATTTTCCTGGGCGCTATGGCCACTGTCCTTGCATTTGCTGCCTGTAAAAATGATGGCAAAAAAGAAGAAACCAATGAAGCCACTGGCGCAACCCAGACTGCTGCCACCAGTGAAGAACAAAAACCCGCTGCAGCCAATCAGCCCAAGGAATACAACGTAACAGCCACACCCGATACGGCTATTTTGGGTAAGAAAAAAGAAGCGCTTGTGAAAGTGAACGGCGCTACCGCCATGGCATTGACCGATCCTGATGGTAAAGACAATGGTATTGAGCTGGTACTTAAGCTTACGCTCACGAATAAACAACAGATCGGAGAAGGAAATGGGGTGTTTATGGATTATACCAAATCACGTTTACAACTGGATAACGGAACCAATATTACCTGTGACAACGCCACTGATCATTTACGGGCAGAACCGGAAGCTACTTCCAAACAGGAAGAATGGACTTACAAAATTCCTGCAGGCGCCAAACCTACTGCCCTGAACCTGTTCATGAATGATACCCGCGTATCACTAGGAGTTGCTTTAAGCGATAAATAAGTATAATCTGCGTGCAAAAACGCCAGATAACTGGTGAGTCATTCCAAAGAGTGGCTCACCTTTTTATTATACATACGCGCCATAGCTAAAATGACAATTAAAACCACGGCTTAATATCCTGACTATTATCTTTTATAAAAATTAATTGTATTATGTACATCTTCACCTGCTCCATACTATAACCGAAGAAATTCTTTACCGCCGCCATACACTTTGATCAGTTATGAATTTGGCGTGGTTTTGGCTATAAGCCAGCCGATCTAACAACACGAGATGTATTGAACCGTTTATATAACGCTTTTGGACGCCCGCAGCGCATGTGCCATTTCAGAACGGTGTTATATAGGTATTGACTGTTCCCCGCTATATTACTTATCAATAACTCAAAACAAACTGATCAAATGAAAAAAATGATCCTGTCCATGGTGGCATTTGCAGCCCTGGTCTATTCCTGTAGCAAGGATGATGATAAAGATTCAACCAATGAGTTGATCGTGGGAAAATGGAGTATGGAAAGCCAGTACCGGAATGTAGTTACCAATAATGTTGGCAAACGCGATACAACAAAATTTCCTGCTGGCATCCAAACCTGGGAATTCACCAGCAACGGAAAAGCTTATATATATGTGATGACTGCCGGTGGTGCTGCCAGAGATACGGGTGATTATTCAATAAGCGGTTCCAACGTGATAATAAAACAGAAAGCATTGGCTGACACTTTTAAGCTCGTTACTATTTCCAGTTCTTCGTTACAGGCCTATAAAAAGCTCATCAGTTCCTCCACCAAATACACAGAATACTGGTTCAATTATAAAAAGCAATAACACCTTCCATTATTCCAGCCCCTGTTAACAGGGGCTTTTTTTTGCCCGATATATGCAAGCAGGAACGCGTTTGCCGTATTTTGGACCTCCCGCTGATCTTTCATCATTTTTGTAACAGTACTTGCATAAGCCGGCTATTTATATATTTTTGCATACTCATACCATATTCATGAAAAACAACCCCGGCTGCTTACGATCCGCGTATACCTTGTCGCGCCATTGGCATAATCAGAAGTTGGCA
The DNA here is from genome assembly GCF_017356035.1 of Longitalea luteola. Taxonomy (GTDB): domain Bacteria; phylum Bacteroidota; class Bacteroidia; order Chitinophagales; family Chitinophagaceae; genus Niastella; species Niastella luteola. The sequence goes on from NZ_JAFIQX010000004.1 coordinate 47,469, forward strand.
CACCTGACCTGATGTGAACAACACAAACCACCACAGTCGCTGAAAGAAATAAATTTATTATAAGTCTGATTGAATATAAACGCGACGGTTATTCACCTGTATTCGTACGCTTAACCTGCCTTACAAAAGACCCATAACAATAATTACAAAAACAATTAACCGAAAACGACCTAAGAATGAAAAAAACGATCGTATCTATGCTGGCTTTATCGGCCCTGGTTTTTTCCTGTAAAAAAGACGATAAAAAATCATCCAGTGACCAGATCATTGGAAAATGGACCCTCGTAAGCCATTATGAGAACCAATTTTATAGCAATGCCCCTCATCGCGATACAACTTTATATCCTTCAGGTTACGAAACCATTGAATTTAAAACTGATGGAAAGCTGTATATCCAGGGTATCGATATGAACGGCCCTTATAAAGATACCACCGCTTACAAAGTAGATGGTTCAAATCTTATCCTGCAGGGCCAGGACACACTTAAGATCAGTAATATTTCCGGTGCTGATCTGCAATTGTATGTAAAGTACCAATATGCCGCAGATGAGTATGATGAATTATGGGCTAATTATAAGAAATAGTTCGACTTTTCATACATACAACAGTCCCCCGGCTAAACCGGGGGATTTTTTTTGCAGGTTATTTTTGCAGGTACGTGTTTGTCGTCACCCCTTTATTAAAGCCGGCTTTGTTATCTTGTCAACTTATCCCTATTTTTAGCCCCATTTTTTATGCCGTCAAAATTAGAAGTAAGAACAGTGAACGTAACCCGTTACGTGACGCCGCTGCGCGAAGGCGGTTCACTGCCTGCCATTGCCGAAGCAGACGATGGTTTTATGTATGTGCTGAAGTTCCGCGGGGCAGGGCAGGGGATCAAAGCGCTGATCGCCGAACTGATCGGCGGTGAAATAGCCCGTGCTTTGGGAATAAAAGTTCCTGAAATTGTTTTCGCGTTATTGGATACTGCCTTTGGGCGTACGGAACCTGATGAAGAGATTCAGGATCTGCTGAAAGCAAGTGTTGGCATGAACCTGGCGCTGCATTATTTGTCAGGCGCCATTACCTTCGACCCGGCAGTGACCACCCTCGATGCCCGCCTGGCCTCCCAAATTGTATGGCTCGACAGTTTACTGATGAATGTAGACCGCACGCCCCGGAATACCAATATGCTTATCTGGCATAAAGAATTATGGCTGATCGATCATGGCGCTACCTTATACTTTCACCATAACTGGCAAAACTGGAAAGAACAGGCGCAAAAACCTTTTGCACAGATAAAAGACCATGTATTGTTGCCACAGGCCTCCCAGCTGGAAGAAGTGGACGCAGCATTTCGACCGGTACTTACGGAAGAACGTATCCGCGCTATTGTTGATCTGTTGCCCGACGAATGGCTGTCGACCGACCTGGAAGAAGCATCCGTTGCGGAACGCCGCCAGGTATACGCCGATTTTTTAATTACCCGAATTGCATCGTCACCCATTTTTGTTAAAGAAGCCCAACATGCACGAAAAATACTTATTTGAGTACGCTGTCATTCGTATGGTGCCTAAGGTGGAACGCGAAGAATTCTGCAATGTGGGCATTATCCTGTATTGTAAAGAGCTGAAATTTTTGCAAACCCTGTACACCATAAACGAGAACCGGGTGCGGGCATTGGATGAAAAAGCGGATATCCCTGAAATTCAGTCCTACCTGCAGGCATTCGACCGCATTTGTAAGGGCGACAAAAACGGCGGTCCCATAGCCCTGCTCGATATGCCTTCCCGTTTCCGGTGGCTGACCGCACAACGGAGCACCATTTTACAAACTTCGCGTGTGCATCCGGGCTTTTGCAGCGATCCCCTGACCGCATTGACACGATTACATGAACAATTAGTATTGTAGTGAAATTAGAAACACCCGGGTTGTGCCCGCATTGTAACTGAGGTATGCGATTTGTAGCTTCATGCACAATCCTTATTGTATATTTTCGTTCTTTATATTACATTTTTTAATAAAAATTCCAATATCCTTCATGGCATAGAGTTTGTACTTTTTGACAATATAAAATCTGTGCTGTTAAAAACCATTTGAGCATGAATTTCTGGTGTCCGTCATATGAACATTCTACCACATTCAGTGTTTTTATCCATGTCCGTAACCGCTGGTTTTCCCGGCGGCGCTCATCCACAATAACGTGATAATTATCAATTTGAAATCATTTATGAAATGGGGGTTCTTTAACATTTCTTTCTTTACCTTTGCGACGCTTTTAAATCAGACGTATTTACCCTCACCAACAATAAAGGCTCTCCTGGTAGCAGCATTTTATTTAGTAGTTAAAGTCGATACAAAAATTAATTTTTGGCATTATTATGCATAAAGTAACCTTTAATAATAAAAACAAGACCTTTTTCAATACATTAAAATCTTCTGTTGACCAGTATTTCGCTTCTCAGCAATTGAAAAAAACCGGTAACTGGAAATTATATTCCAAAACGGTCATACTGGCGCCTGCGGCCATCCTCATTTATGCATTGCTGCTTTTTTTACCTATGCCTGCCGCTTTGGCAATAGTGCTTTGCTGTTTATTGGGATTTGTGTTGGCCAGCATCGGATTTAATGTAATGCATGATGCGTGTCATGGCAGCTATTCGAGCAAAAGCTGGGTAAACAACCTGATGGCCCTCAGTTCAAACCTGCTGGGTGGTAATACCTACATCTGGAAATTCAAGCATAATATCGTTCACCATACCTACACCAATATCGACGGGGTTGATGATGATATTGCCCTGAGCCCCCTGATGCGGCAATGTTCTACCCAAAAATGGCTTCCGCCACACCGGTACCAGCATATATATGGTTTCCTGTTATACGCTTTTACGTCGCTGGCCTGGTTCTTTGTGATGGATTTCACTAAATATTTCAACCAGAAAGTGCATAATACGCCCATGACAAAAATGGACTTTAAGGAGCATGTCATCTTCTGGTTAAGTAAAGCCTTATACGCAGCCTTTTTCATAGTATTTCCTATCCTGTGGCTGGGTTGGATGCCGTGGTTATTCGGTTTTATTGCCCTGAATCTGACACTGGGTATAACACTGGCCGTGGTTTTCCAGTTAGCGCATGTGGTAGAACATACCGAATTTGTGCATTATGATCACCAGGAGGATATGACCATCGAAAATGAGTGGGCCATCCACCAGGTTAAGACCACCGCAAATTTTGCTCCGCGCAATAAATTTATTTCCTGGTTTGTGGGCGGATTGAATTATCAGGTAGAACATCACCTGTTCCCCCGGATCAGTCACGTGCATTATCCGGCCATCAACCGGATCGTAAAGCAAACCTGCCGCCAGTTCAATATCACGTACAACGAATTTCCCACGATGCAGCAGGCAATAGCCTCGCATTACCGGATGATCCGCGAACTGGGCAGGAAGCCGGCTTAACAGCTGAAAACACGCTACACGTTCCAGGACTTCAAAGATATCTCTGACAACCTGTGATCCCCGGCCCCGGGGTTACAGGTTGTTTCATTTTAGTTCTACCCAAAGCCGGTGCAACAACCACTCTATTCCAACATTAGCAGGGTTTAGCTAAATACGGTTAAGTGATATATATCAGTAGAATCTCCATTGAATATATTCTGTAAATAACCGTACTTTGTTACTGTAAATGATTGCCGGGGTACATGCACCTGCAATAAATTCATATCCATTCCTAAAGCACTACACGCCTGATTTACTCCAATACTCCACACTTTTCACCCGAAAGAGTCCGCTTACCCGTTACAGGTCTGCTTTAATTTGCCAGGATACTCATTGAAAAAGGATTCCCAGCCCTAGACTAATGCATTCCTTTATAACATTTAAAACTGCTGGTTATGAAAAAACGACTACTCTTCGGAAAGTGCTGTTTTTTTTCAACATTTATTTTGCTTACAAACGTTGGTGTTGCCCAATTAACGCAGGAATGGGCAGCGCGTTTCAACGGTTCAGGCAACAGTACAGACGGGGCAAGGTCTCTTGCCATAGACAAACATGGAAATGTATACGTAACGGGAACAGCTACCGGCACCGGAACAGGTCTGGATTATAGAACCATAAAGTACAATGCCGCCGGCGTGCTTCAATGGAAAGCTTTGTGGAATGGTGCTGCGAACGGTGACGACGAAGCCTTTTCAATTGCCGTGGATGGCAATGGGAATGCTTATGTAACGGGAAGAAGTATAGGTAATGGAACCGGTTTTGATTTCGTTACCGTAAAATACAATTCAGCTGGCGTTAGACAATGGTCGGCGCGGTATAACGGCCCGGGCAATGGGTTCGATTGGGCCAAGGCAATAAGGGTGGATGAAGATTGTAACGTATATGTTACGGGCGGCAGCGTGGGTAATGATAACACTTCAGACTATGCTACCATTAAATATAATAAGAATGGACAAAAGCAGTGGGTGGCCAGGTATGACGGTCCAGGAAATAACGAAGAATCGAATGCTTTAGTCGTGGATAAGGATGGAAATGTGTATGTGACAGGCAGAAGCCCTGAAGGCCTGGATGTGGATGAGCAGGATATGGATTATACCACCATTAAATATAATAAAAAAGGACAGGAACTTTGGGTAAGAAGATATGATGGACCCTTCCGGGGAAATTTTTATGATGAAGCGCTGGATATAACGGTAGATAAATCGGGGAATGTATATGTAACCGGGCGCAGTGCCGGCAGTAATCTCGAAGACGCCAACGATTATGCTACTGTTAAGTACAATACCAACGGAACTGAGCTTTGGTCAGCCCGATACAACGGTCCCGGCAATTCTATTGACGATGCATTATCCCTTGCAGTTGACGCTTCACAAAATGTATATGTAACAGGTTACAGCGCGGCTGAGCCTATTGAAACGAATTATGACTATGCCACCATCCGATATGATGCCAATGGGCAGGAAGTTTGGGTAAGAAGGTATAATGGCCCTGCGAATGATCATGACCAGGCCATCGCCCTGGCCCTTGACAAAGATGGTAATGTATATGTAACCGGGCGAAGCACTGGTATTGGCACTGCATTTGACTTTGCAACCATTAAATACAGTGGGGCAGGTGATGAGCAATCGGTGGCCAGATATAATGGCCCCGCTAATGGTAACGATGGCCCCGGAGGGTTATTTATAGGCTTTTATTCTTCTCACCCTATTGCCGTTGACAAGAAAGGCAATGTGTATGTAACCGGATTGAGCACAGGTGTTGGCACCGGTTTCGATATTACAACTATCAAATATTCACAACCATGTGAGCCCGATGCTGCTATTATCGCAGGCAGAATAGGCCAACCCGGCAATAATACAATACCAGCGGGCTTCCAGGTGGCAATTGCGCCCAATCCGGCTGCTATTACCACTAAAATATTTTACGAACTGCCGGTTGATGGGCGGGTTTCTATACAGGTATTTGACCTGTTGGGCAGGCAGATAACAACGCTGGTAGACGCTACCAAACCGGCGGGTTTCCATAACATAAACTTCAATGTAACTACACTCCAGAAAGGCATCTACGTTTACCGCATCACGGTAAGATCAGGTACGACAGCCTGGAGCCAAACCGGCAAAATAAGTGTGATCAAATAAATCAAGTTACTTTCCCGGGAGCTGGTCTAATATGCTAATGTGCTAACACTGTGAGGGCAGGCCTCCATTTGCACATTAGCATATTAGCTAATTGGTTCACATGTTCCTTATGAAAATGGCATATAACTACTGTTAACCATTACTAACTCTTAAAACTTCAGATTATGAGTAACATGTTGCTCATCTGGAAGCCATTATTGCTTGCCAGTCTCCATTTTATTTCAACTATTGGTTTTACTCAGGTTACCGAAAAATGGGTAAAGCGGCAGAACGGAGATGCCAATACCCATGACATAGCAAGGGACCTGGTAATAGACTGTAAAGGTAATATTATTGTAACGGGACTTATCGATGGCAATGAAAACCTTTCCAATACTAACTGGGCCACTATTAAATACAACGATGATGGTGATACAAAATGGGTAAAGAAATACAAGGGACCTGGAAATGGAGACGATGAAGCAACAGCCATAACAACAGATAACAACGGTAATATTTATGTGACAGGATGGAGTACCGGCATTGGTACTTCCAGCGACTTTACTACCATTAAATACGACGATGACGGCGATATAAAATGGGTAAGAAGATATAACGGGCCGGGGAATAGCAGTGATGAAGCATTCGCCATTGCCGTGGATGCAGATGGAAATGTTTATATAACCGGCAGAAGTACGGGCAGCGGGACCGCTGAAGATATTACCACCATCAAATACGATGAGGATGGTCATACGGAATGGATAAGAAGATATAACGGACCGGGTAATGAAAGGGATCAGCCTACCGCCATTGCCGTGGATAAGAAGGGCAACGTATATGTAACGGGATGGAGCGCCGGCATTGGAACCGGCAGTGATATTACCACTATTAAATACGACGATGATGGTGATTTGAAATGGGTAAGCCGGTATAACGGCCCTGTCAATGAATTCGACAGGGCAAATGACCTTGCCCTCGACGAAAACGGCAATGTGTATGTAACAGGGTCCATCACCACCCACGTGATTGAAGATTTTGGGATCATAAGTGACATTGCCACGATCAAATACAATACATTGGGTCAGCAGCAATGGCTTGCCGTATTTAGCCGCGAGGGTCACGACGAAGGAAATGCGCTGGCGGTGGATGCTGCAGGCAACGTGTACATAGGCGGAATTACCGGGTCTGCTCCCGGAAATCCTGACAATGACTATGTAACCATTAAATACAATACGGCAGGCGTGCAGCAGTGGGAGGCCTTTCTTGAAGGCACTGGCAATGATGAAAACAGCCTGGTCCATGACCTGTTGCTAGACAAAACGGGCAATGTGTATATTACCGGCGCCCTTTCAGTGCGAATTGTCGGCGTCAATTTTTTCATAAATGAAACAGACTATGCTACTGTCAAGTATAATTCAAATGGTGTGCAACAATGGGCAGCCACCTATGACGGCCCCGGAAACGCCAGTGATATAGCATTTGCCATGGGTCTCGACAACAATGGAAACATATATGTAACCGGAAGAAGCGCTATTGACAGGTTTGACTTTGCCACCATTAAATACGATGCCGATGGTGAGCAAGAATGGTTAAAAAGATATAACGGCCAGAACGTTCAGGTAAAAGGAGGCCCCGATTTCGCAACTGCCCTGGCACTAGACAAGCATGGTAATGTGCATGTAACAGGCGGTATCACCAGGCTTCATACCGGAATGGACTACACCACTTATAAGTATGATCCGGATGCAAACAGAATATGGAAAAAAACATACAACGGCCTGGGTGTTGGCCCCGACAAAGCCAGTGCCATAGCGGTTGATGCCAAAGGAAATGTGTATATAACGGGAACAAGCGATGGAGGCGGCACTCGTGACGACTATACTACCGTTAAGTATGACAAATACGGCGATACAAAGTGGGTAAGAAGATATAATGGCCCCGGTAATTCCAACGATCAGGCTACTGCCATTGCTGTTGATGAAAACGGCAATGTGTATGTAACGGGGTTGAGCTTTGGAAACTCACCGGATTATGCTACTATTAAGTATGACAATAGTGGAAATACGATATGGATAAAACGTTATAATGGTCCAGGCAATACATCCGATCAGGCCACAGCCATTGCTGTAGACATACAGGGCAATGTATATATAACAGGACACAGTCAGGGCAGTGGCAGTGAATCAGACTATGCCACCATTAAGTACGATGCCAATGGAAATGAACAATGGACGGCAAGATACAATGGCCCTGATAATTACCTTGATGAAGCTAATGCCCTGGCGCTGGATGCCAATGGCAATGTATACGTCACTGGTGGCAGTTGGGGTGGTGGCACGGAGGACTTTGCTACTATTAAGTACAATACAGCTGGCGTGCTGCAGTGGGTGGCCAGGTACGATGGTTCCACGAGCTCTGGTTTCGATAAGGCCAGGGATATAGCCGTAGATGTTTCCGGTAATGTATATGTAACAGGGCAGAGCCAGGGCGATTATACTACTATCAAGTACAATACTGCCGGCGTGCAGCAATGGCTGGCGGCGTATAACAATGGTTCAGAAGATATAGCCAATGCGCTGGCACTGGATGCCCGGGGAAATGTATATGTAACAGGAAGCAGCAGGTCAACCAACGGTTTTTTTGAAGACTATGCTACCATTAAATACAATGCAGCGGGCCTCGAACAATGGGTGGCCAGGTACGATGGTCCCGGACACACCGTAGATATTGCAACCGCTATTGCCGTGGATGATGACGGTCATGTATATGTAACAGGGCACAGCTCTGGTGATCAAACCTTTTTTGATGGATCGTCATCCGATTATGCCACCATTAAATATGAACAAACGCCCGGCAACGAAAGAATAAGCCAACCTGTAATAACGAATAGTGATTTGCCAGCCAGCTTCCAGGTTACCGTTGCACCTAATCCGGCTGCTGTTGCCACTAAAATATTTTATGAACTGCCATTTGAAGGCCGGGTGATTATACAGGTATTTGATCTTTTAGGCCGGCAGATTACGACATTGACGGATGCCACCAAACCAGCAGGCTTTCATAATGAAGAATTCAATGTAACCACACTACAGAAAGGCATTTATGTTTACCGCATTAAAGTAAAAACAGAAAAGACTGAGTGGTCGCAAACAGGAAAACTAAAAATTAACTAGCTACCGTTAACCATTATGATCCAGCAGGTGTACAACAATGGACCGGTATAACGGTCCGGCGAATCGCGGCGATACAGTAGAGACATAGCGGTGGTCTTACTGTCTTCATGAAAAAAGCATTACGGATTACCAGCGGTTCGTAATACTTTTTTATCATGCTGCCCATTTCAGCCGGGCACCTACTTTCGCCAATTGTATAAGGCTACGAAAGAGTGATATTGAAAGTCGTCAAACAGAATGTGATAATTTGATAGTTGGCTGCGGGGCCCGCAGCTTTTTTCTCTAATTCCATTTTTAGGGAAAATTTTCCCCACCTTGTGTTAAAAACTTTAACGGCAGAATTGAGTAACAAGGAGTACTTTACATTTAAAGGATTTTTATATGAAGTACTTCGCAGGCTGCCTGGTGGTCTTGTTCGGACATTTAAACCTGTACTCGCAACACTATATACCAGTTGACAGCTCTTCGGAAATTTCTTTCAAAATAAAAAACCTTGGCTTCAATACAACCGGCTCCTTTAGCGGTCTGGCGGGCACTATAACCTTTCTGCCCGATAGTTTGGCTGGCTGTAGTTTTGATGTAACTATAGATGCCAGTACGGTAAATACCGGGGTTGACAAACGCGATGACCACCTTCGCTGGGCCGATTTCTTTGATGTCAAAAACTACCCGCAGATCAGGTTCGTATCTGAAAAAATAAATACCAGTAAAAAGAACGGAACATTATTTGTTTCCGGTAAGCTGACCATAAAAGGAATAACAAAAGATCTTGCATTTCCTTTTACAGCGCAGCCCATTGAGAACGGATTCCTGTTTGCGGGGGAATTCAGGATGAAACGGCGGGATTTTAATGTGGGCGCAGGAAATACAATCAGTGATCGTCTAACGGTTCAGTTAAAAGTGGTCGCCAGGAAAGCAGCGTTAACAACAGACATACAGTAAAATTCAGGAACGGAAATTCTTAATTGAAAAATAATATTATTTTTAGGAACAAAACCGACCAATGCAATTACAACAAGCTGTAAATACAATTTTTGTACAGTTATCTGACTCGCTCAGCCAGTTGTCGCAAGAGCAGTACAGCCAGTCGTGTAAAACACTTTTCAATAATACGATTGGTCAGCATGTGCGACATATTATCGAGCTGTTTCAGTGCCTTGAGAATGGATATGACACAGGGATCGTTAATTATGAAAGACGCAAGCGCGACACGATGATTGAAACGGATAAGGAGCTGGCGGGTCGCTTGTTGCTGGAAGTTCATCGGGGATTGGGCAAACCGAATAAAACGCTCACGCTGGAAGCCTGTTACGACGAACATGTTACCGATTCCATTGCCATTGAAACGAATTATTTCCGCGAGGTAGCTTATAACCTCGAGCACACGATCCACCACATGGCTTTAATACGGGTAGGCATTACTGAAATTTCGAACATTCAATTACCAGATGATTTTGGGGTAGCCTCGTCTACCGTTAAGTATCGTAAACAATGTGCACAGTAACCTTTATTCCTGTAAGGGATAAGCTATATATTACATCCAACCGGGATGAAAAGCATTGGCGTTCCAATGCATTACCACCCACCATATATCCCGGCCAGTCGGGCAACCTGTTATTCCCGAAAGACGGAGATGCCGGTGGTACCTGGATCGCTGCCCATGAGAACGGTCATGCGATCGTTTTTTTGAACGGGGGATTTATTCGTCATACGCCGCAACCACCTTACCGCAAAAGCCGGGGGCTCATCCTGCTTGACCTGCTGGATGCATCCGATCCGGTTGAGCGTTTCAGAGAGATCTCGCTTGAAAGGATAGAACCGTTCACCGCTGTTGTATGGGCGGGACAACTGTTTGAATGCCGTTGGGATGGTGAAAAGAAACATATGACCCAGTTGCCGGCTACTGCGCCGCACATCTGGTCATCGGCGACCCTGTACGATGAGGAAGTGGTCAGGAAAAGAAAAAGCTGGTTCAATAAATGGCTGCAACAATCCCGCCCTGCGGGAGCGCCTACGCCCGACGATATTCTGCACTTTCACCAGTTCACCGGAGATGGCGACACCCACAACGACTTGCGCATGAACCGGAACGGACAGGTATTCACTGTTAGCGTTACCTTATTGGCGCTCACCGATGATACCATCCGGATGCAATACCTCGATCTCAAGAACAACAATGCTTTCACCCAACAATTAATAGTTGAAAAACCAATGGCAGGCCGATAATGAACAGCATACAACGCATCCTGCACCGACCGTTTTTTATTAAATTACTGAACTGGGAATACTGGAGTTTTACAAGTGTATATCTGCTGATCTACCCGGTATGGATCTTACTGTGCCTCCGTGCCCGGTCTTTCTTTTTCTTTGCCGCTTCCAATCCAACCATTAAAAATGGCGGCTTTTTATGCGAAAGCAAAAAAGACATTATCAGTATTATCCCACCGCAATACCATCCACTCACCGCTTTTTTTTCCATCCCGGCCAATGGTGATATCGTGTTACGCGACCTGCGAAGGGCAGGCCTGCAGTTTCCGCTCATCGGCAAGCCCAATATGGGCGGCCGCGGCCGCGGCGTAAAAGTATTACGCGATGAGCAGGATGTACGCAACTATGCACGTACAGCATACCTCGATTTTCACATCCAGGAATTTGTTCCCTGGAAGAATGAAGCCGGCATTTTTTATGTGCGGTATCCGGGCGAAGAAAAAGGCAGGATCACCGGTATTGTAGGTAAGGAATTCCTGTCGGTGACCGGCGACGGCAAACACACAATACTTCAATTGTTGCAACAGAATAAACGGGCATTGATGTATTTGCGCAGCCTGCAAAAGATCCATGGCGAACGGATGAACCTGGTATTACCTGCGGGTGAAAAAATGATCGTGTCGCCCTTCGGCAATCACGCCCGCGGCTCTAAATTCATCGACGAAAGCCACCTGGCCGATGAAGCCCTGAACAATGTCATAGATTCCATTTGTAAACAAATACCTGAATTTTATTTTGGCCGCCTCGACATCCGTTACGATACCTGGGAGGCCATGAAGCAGGGCAGGAATTTTTCTATCATCGAAGTGAACGGCGCAGGAGCAGAACCAACCCATATTTATGATCCCGGGCACTCCATATTCTTTGCCTGGAAAGAGATCATCCGGCACTGGATCATGCTCAACCGCATCAGTCGCATGAACCATAAAAAAGGACATCGGTACCTTAGCTGGCGTGAAGGCATTGCCATGTTCAGGGAAGACAGGGAGTGGTCACGGAAACTGGCGGCTATGACGGAATGAAAACCAATTGGCTAATTTGATAATATGCTAATGTGCTAATGAAATACAGGCTGGCATCGAAAAACCAAAAAGCCAATTAGCTAATTTGAAAATATGCTAATGTGCTAATGAAATACAGGCTAAGTGAGTGTTACGGTAAGTATGGAAAATATAGTACTGCGCAACAATGAAGCATTATCAAATTATCGAATTATCACATCATCACATTAGCATTAGCCAATCAGCACATTAGCACATTAGCATATTAGTATTAGCACATTAGCACATTGAACGATGTACCTAAGAATCTTCATAACCGGCATGTGTATCAGCTTCCTCGGTACCTTACCCCTGGGAACGCTGAATATAGCGGCCATGCAGATCTCCGTCAGTGATGGACTTCGTCCGGCCCTGTACTTTTCATTGGGCACTTTGCTGGTAGAGATCATATATGTACGCATTTCGCTGGTGGCTATGGACTGGGTGCAAAAACACAAGACGCTGTTCCGCTGGCTCGAATGGATTACGGTACTGATCATTGCAGCCCTTGCGGTATCGAATTTCATTGCGGCAGCGAGCCCGCAGACACAGAAGAACGTCATTCTTTCCCATACCATTCACCGGTTCTGGTTAGGCGTGGCCATGAGCGCCATAAATCCGGCGCAGATCCCTTTCTGGTTTGGCTGGAGCACGGCACTTTTCACTAAAAAGGTATTGCATCCGCGCAATGACCATTATAACGTTTATATAGCCGGTATTGGCCTGGGTACCTTCCTGGGTAATGCGGTGTTTATTTTTGGCGGACAATTCATCGTAAACGGCTTAAATGCGAACCAGAGCGTCATCAGCTGGATCATCGGGGCCGTTTTTGCCTGCACCGCCGTCATCATGGCCTGGCGCATCATCAAAAAGAAAAACGCGGTTTAAAAGACCAACTTGATTTCTGATTTCGGGACTTTGGGATTTCCTGATTTCGGGATTTTGAGATTTTGGGATTTTGAGATTTTGGGATTTTGAGATTTATTGGAATATTCAAACAGGAGGAAATCTCGAAATCTCGCAATCTCGAAATCAGAAATCAGAAATCAGCAATTGCATTTCAGTGCCGTTCAGCTCGTTATATAAGGAAAACAATTTCCACCAGGGATCATACTAAAAAAAAATGTAATTCGTTTTAAACGTGGTACCCGGTTACCAGTCTGAGCCGGATCATAAACCAAAACCCCATGCAAAAGACACCATCCATTTTTCTGGGCATTATGGCCTGTTTCATCATTACACTATCATTTACAGCCTGTAAAAAAGATTCCAAACCGTCAACAGATAGCGATACCACCGCAGCACAGGACAATGCTATGGCAGAATCGGCTTATACCGATGCCAATACAATGGTGGATGCATCCGTAACCTATGGCGCCAACTTTTCCTTCAGGGTAGCCACGAATGAACCAGCTGCCCGGATAGAAGAAGTCTTAGGGAACTGCGTAACGGTAACCATCGATACCGTGAACGCCACCCGCTCGGTAGTCATTAATTTCGGCACCACCAACTGCCTCTGTGTTGATGGCAGAAAACGCCGCGGCCGCATCCTGGCCAACTGGACGGGCAGGTACCGCGAGGCAGGAACTGTAGTGAATATAACGTATGACAATTACTTTGTAAACGATAACCAGATCAAAGGAACCCATAAGACCACCAACATGGGCGCCAACAATGCCGGTAACCTGGTATACAAGATCGAGGTGAACGGTACGATCGTGAAAGCCAATAACGGAGGAGAAATTACCTGGGAGTCTACCCGCCAACGCGAATGGGTGGCCGGCATTAACACCCCGCTGAACATTTTGGATGATATTTATTCCATTACCGGTTCTGCTACCGGTACAGTGGCTTCGGGCCATGCCTATACCATTAACATCACCCAGGCACTGGTTCGTAAAATGACCTGTAACTGGTTTGAAAGCGGTAAAATTGAGCTAACGCCTGAAGGGCTGGCAACCCGCACCCTTGATTACGGTAGTTCCGGCTGCGATGCCAATGCTACCGTTACAATAGGAGGAGCAACGTTTAATGTAGTGTTACCCTAATAATATGATAATGTGATAATTGGATAATGTGATAATGGAAAACAAAAACGCAATTGCTAATGTGTAATCTGTTAATGAAAACAAATACATTGTGTGCTATTAGCTATGAAAATTCGGATCAGCCTGTGGCTGTACAATCAAATTATCAAATTATCGAATTATCACATTAATTCGGAAACCCATTTATCCCTGTCATCAGGACTGAACTTCCACGGCGCGAAATTATTCTCCACATTGCTGAACATGACGTTCCATTCCTGGGGTGCATTACTTTCTTCCATGATCAGCGACCGGCGCAGCTCGAGAATGATCTCCAGCGGACTTATATTCACCGGGCATTCCTGTACACAACCGTTACAGGTAGTGCAGGCGCGTAGCTCTTCAACGGTGATATAATCATGCAGCAGGGTTTTACCATCATCTTTAAACTCCCCGTTTTGATCGATGTTCTTGCCCATGTCTTCCATGCGGTCGCGGGTGGCCATCATGATCCTGCGCGGTGATAACTTTTTACCCGTTATTGTAGCCGGACAGGCCGCACTGCAGCGACCGCATTCCGTACAGGAATATGCATCGAGCAAATTCCGCCACGTAAGGTCGGTTACTTCTTTGGCGCCGAATGTAGCAGGTGGTGTGGCATTGGCCGGCGCCATCTCCGGCTGCATCGCATACAGCACTTCATTCTGAATGGCAGGCATATTATTCATCTTGCCCATAGGCTGCAGGCGGGAATAGTAAGCATTGGGGAACGCCAGTATAATATGCAGGTGTTTCGAGTAGGGGAGGTAGTTCAAAAAAGCATAAATGCCCAGGATATGCAGCCACCAGCAGGTTCTTTCAACAGCCACCAGGGCGCTATTGCTTAAACCGTTCAGTAAAGGATGCAGGAGGGAAGAGAAGGCAAAATTACCGGTAGGGTTTTCGCCGTAATGTCCATACCCGCGTTGTTGCAACAGGGTATCGGAGGCATTCATGGTCAAAAAAAGCGTCATCAGTACGATCTCGGTAATGAGAATATAATTGGCATCGCTGCGGGGCCAACCGTTCAGATCGGGACTGGCCAGGCGTTTTACCTTTACTACATTTCTTCTTATAAGGAAAATGACACAGGCCAGTAAAACGGTGATGGCGAGAAATTCAAAAGAGTTGATGAGGAAGGAATAAAAGCCGCCACCGATCTGTGAAAAAATACGATGGGTGCCCAATAATCCATCTATTATGATCTCCAGTACTTCAATATTGATAATGATGAAGCCGGCATAAATAAAAAAGTGCATCACCGCTACCAGGGGATTGCGGAACATCTTTTTTTGTCCGAACGCGATCAGCAATACATTCTTCCACCGTTCACCCGGCCGGTCAGAAAAGTCGGCGTCTTTTCCTAACAGGATATTCCGGCGGATAGCCATTATCTTTTTTGTAAACAACCAGATGGCTATGGCCGAAACAATGATAAAAAGGATCTGTGGTATGTATGACATAGCACTAAGATAACGCTAATTAGCTAATTTGCTAATTTGCTGATGTGCTAATGAAATACAGGCTCAAGGCTGAAGGCTCAAGGCTGAAGGCTCAAGGCTGAAGGCGTAAGGAAAAACGCACAGCATTCGGCAACCGGTAACCGGCAACCGGTAACTGGTAACCGGTAACCGGCAACTGGTAACCGGTAACCGGCAACTGGCAACCGGTAACCGGTAACTGGTAACTGATAACCGGCAACCAGCCTCGGAAATTACATTTGAATATAGTGATCGGGAACGCGGGCTGGTGGTATTTTTTCGAGCCCAAGCATTTCCTTCAGATCTATTTCGATCGTACGGCTGATGGTACTGATGGGCACATCGTTGGCCGCGCCTTCAAAGGGGTTTTCAGTGCTCTCACCAATATCTTCCAGGGTTAAGAAGATCCAGCTTACAATGATGCTGAAAGGAATGTTCAACCAGATAAAATGGGGGCCCAGCTTCGAGAACTCGTTGAGCATACCAAGCGGTATCAATACGGTCAAAATGCTAAAAAAGAAACGGCTGAGGGTGGAGTACTGGCGGGGGTAGGGAAAATTCTTGATGCGCTCACTGCCGCCCTGGTGATCGTAAAAGTCCTTGAGCTGTTGTTGCAATTCCAGGTATTTCAATTCGGTGATCCGGCCCTGTTCATGCAGTTGGCGAAGGTCGGCCGATTGCAGGGTGAGTATATGGGTGGCAATATTCTTTCTGTTTTTTACCGATTGCCATTCGTCTTCGGTCAAAAACTCTTTAATATCTTCTGCCAGGGTCGACTTCCATTCGGGCACCGAATAAAATTTAGCATATTCAATGTACTGTGGACAGATCCGCGCATTTTCCCATTGTCTTTTTTCCCTGAGCTGATGGCGCAAAGCGGTGATCCAGGCCAAATGGCGGAACAGGATCCGCTGGTGGATCTCTTTCAGCAGATGTTCCTGCGGATGACGGATAAAATCAAGGGTCATGATGCCAAACGTACGGCTTGAGTTCACGATCCTGCCCCAGATCTGACGGGCTTCCCAGGAGCGGCCATAAGTAGCATTATTGCGAAAGCCTGCGATCAACGCCGATGCTGTACCTATCAGTAAGATCGGCGGCCAGGGAATGAGGATCCATTTTGTACCGGTAATTGCAAATACAACCGTAGGCACAACGGCCAACACAATAAGTACATAAATCTTCCTCCGTGTCCAGTATATAAATTCCTGAAGGGTATAATTTCTACCAGAATGCATAACAAGCAGTTTTAGCGTGGTTAATGAATGTGCATGGCAAGCAGGGTGATCCCGATCGTGTGCGACAAATTTGCACTAAAAATTGATCAGGGAGAAAATTTTCATTTAGATTTGACCCAAAATTCATGGCGCGTAATTATATACTTGATAAGGAAGCAGTAGCCCGGAAATTACAACGAATGGCTTATGAGATCATAGAAAATAACCTGGATGAACAGCAGATCATCCTTGCCGGGATCCGGGATAACGGAAGCGCCATTGCCCGCACGATCGAAAAGCTGTTACGCTCCATAAACAGCAATATCGCCATCTGGAATATCGATATTTCCCTCGACAAAAAATCGCCGCATGATATCAGGTTGAGCGGTGAAACCGATTTTACCGACAAAGTGATCATCGTAATTGACGATGTGGCCAACAGCGGCAGAACGATGCTGTATGCCATAAAACCATTTCTGGCCTACCTGCCTAAAAAGATCCAGACGCTGGCACTGGTTGAACGCACGCATAAGGCCTATCCTGTAAATACCGATTATGTTGGTTTATCGGTAGCAACCACTTTACAGGAACATATTTTCGTAGAAGTGGAAGGCGATGTTATTACGGGAGCCTATATGGAATAGGGAGAATAGAATTTCTATCATACTTTGGAAGGCACGGTTTATGCATTAGAGGAACCGTCAAACCATAAAATTCTATAACTTCAACCTTCAACACTAACAACAAATTGAGCACTATGGATGATGCAATTAAGCAGCGTGTACAAGTTTGGAAAGACGGAAATTACGATGATGCCGCCAAACAGGAAATAGCCAGGCTCGAACAGGAAAACCCCGCCGAGCTGGCCGATGCTTTTTACCGCAACCTGGAATTTGGCACCGGTGGTTTACGCGGAATTATGGGCATAGGCACCAACCGCATTAATAAATATACGGTGGGCATGGCCACCCAGGGTTTTGCCAATTACCTGTTGCAAACCTACCCCGGAGGCGTTGTTCGCATTGCGATTGCGCATGATAGCCGCAACAACAGCCGCCAGTTTGCCGAGATCACGGCAAATGTTATGGCAGCCAACGGTATTAAAGTTTTCCTGTTTGAAGCATTGCGTCCTACACCCGAACTGAGCTATGCCATCCGGCACCTGGGCTGCCAGGGTGGTGTGGTTTGTACCGCTTCGCATAATCCGAAAGAATATAACGGCTATAAAGCATACTGGAATGATGGCGGGCAATTGGTGCCGCCACACGACAAAAACGTCATAAAGGAAGTTGAAAAGATCGGTTCTGTAGATGAAGTGAAGTGGAATGGGGGCGAAGCCAACATTACGATCATCGGGAAAGAAATGGACAATGCGTATATCGACATGGTAAAAAGCCTGAGCGTGTATCCCGAAGTGATCACCCGCCAGCGCGACCTGAAGATCGTTTATACGCCAATACATGGAACCGGTATCATGCTGGTGCCTGAGGTGTTGCAACGTTTTGGTTTTGCCAATGTGTCTATTGTGGAAGAACAGGCTAAGCCCGATGGTAATTTCCCTACGGTGATCTATCCCAACCCCGAGGAAAGCGAGGCCATGAGCATTGGTTTGAAAAAAGCAAAGGAACTGGATGCCGATATTTTACTGGGCACTGATCCCGATGCCGACCGCGTAGGTATTGCCATTAAAGACAAACAGGGCAACTGGATGTTGATGAACGGCAACCAGACCGCCGTACTGGCCTTCAACTATATCATCGAAGCGCGCAAGGCCAAAGGCATAGCCCAAAAGAACGATTTTGTGTGCAAGACCATTGTTACAACGGATATGATCGACCGCATTGCAGCCGATAACAATGTGAAATGCTACAATGTACTCACCGGCTTCAAATGGATCGCCGAACTGATCAAGGAAAAAGAAGCCAGCGAAAATTATATCGTGGGCGGTGAAGAAAGTTACGGTTTAATGATCGGCAGCCAGCTGCGCGATAAAGATGCGGTTTCTGCCGTAGCGCTTCTGTGCGAAATGGCAGCCTACGAAAAAGACAAGGGCAGGACCCTGTACGAAAAACTGATCGACCTGTATGTGCAATACGGTTATTATAAAGAGCATTTGATCTCCATCACTAAAAAAGGCATGAACGGTCAAAAAGAGATCGCCGACATGATGGATGGCTATCGCAACAATCCGCCTGTGACCATTAACGGTTCACCGGTCGTTCAATTGCTCGATTATGAACTGCGCAAGGGCAAGAACCTGCAAACCGGGGAGGAGTGGGATATCACCCTGCCAGTTTCCAATGTGCTGCAATTCATTCTGGCCGATGGCAGCAAGATCTCAGCCCGCCCCAGCGGTACCGAGCCCAAGATCAAATTCTACTTCAGCGTAAATACGACCATAAAAAGCGCTGCCGAATTCGATTCTATCCAGGTTCATGGTGAGTTGGATAAGCGTATCCAGGGAATTATTCAGGATTTGGGCTTGAAGTAATGAAGTCCGAAGTCGGAAATACGAAGTCGGAAGTCAGAAATACAAAATAAAAAAGGAACAAAGTTGACTTATATCTCCTTTGTTCCTTTTCTTATTTAAGTAATTTTTCAGCCCCCGGATTTCTGACGTCATACTTCAGACCTCCGACCTCAGACTTCGGACTATTTCTTGGCGCCGGCGTCTTTGGCGGGTGGCGTAATGCCGAGTTTCTTATAAACCAGTGGTAAAATATCATCTGCAGCGGGGAAAGAGATCAGCTGTTCTTTGGGCAGAATATAAGCATACCCGTTCTCTTTAGCCACAGCCTGGGAGGTGGTAACCGCTTTTTCCTGGATCGGGGCCAGCAGTTCCTGCTCGTGCTGGTTCATCATTTGCTGCGCCTCCTGGTTAACGAAATTGGTCCATTTCAAATACAGTTCATTCAGCTCCTTCCGTTTAACTTCTTTTACGGCAGCCGTCATTTTTATGGAGTCAGCTACAAAGCTTTTTTGTTTGTCAACAAATGCCTGTTGGTAATCAGTACCCTGTTGAACCAGCGCTTTTTGATATTCCTGCATATCCGTTTGGGCCTTTTTGTATTCAGGCATCGCACTGATCAACTCCTGCAGGCTGATATAACCTATTTTGTTTTGTGCATTTCCCTGGAATGCATTGGCCAGCAGACCAATAGTAAAAATTAACACTATCGCTACAAATTGCCTTTTCATATTGGTGGGTTTAAGTTATAGAGTCGCAAAAATAGGCGAATCGCTGCTTTCCTAAAAAAATCCAGCGATTTTATTTAGTCTCTTTATGACAACACTTTTTCGCTGATCTTGCCCGTTTGTTTGTTTTTCAGGATCACTTTTTTAGCGCCGTAATGGGTCACTTCTTCCTTTACCAGGTAGTGATCAGCGTCGTACTCGGTAAGGTGACTGTCCTTGGTAATCCCGGTCTTGCCGCGCCAGATGTCGAGCTGAACAGGCTCCCACACCTTGCTTTTGGCCGAGCGGTAGGCAGCATCGAGGATACAGTTCACCACATAACCGTCATAAAAGGTTTCTTTGGGTTCCCGGTTAGCTTCCAGGGCATTGAACATATCCATGAACATATGGTTATAACCCAGTTCATTCAGTTCATCACCTACCGGAAATAACCAACCGGTATTGCTTTCGGCCTTTTCCGCCACGTAGTCGGCGCCTTTACCGCTGGTAAACATATCGAAGCCGGTGCGCAGAAAGCTGTTGATCCAGATGGTGCCTTCCGAGCCCATTACTTCATCACGCAGGTCGAGCCCGCCGCGGAAGGTCCAGCTTACTTCAAACTGGCCAATGGCCCCGTTCTCGTATTTTACCAGTCCAATAGCGTGGTCCTCGGCGTCGATGGGTTTTACCTGGGTATCGGCCCAGCACATCACTTCTACCGGTTTTATATCTTTCCCTATATAGCTGCGGGTTATTTCCACGCAATGGCAGCCGAGGTCAAGGATACAACCGCCCCCGGCCTGCTCCATATCCCAGAACCAGTCGCTGTGGGGGCCAGGATGGGTTTCTCTTGATTTTGCCCATAAGATACGGCCCAGGGCTCCGTTCTTTACACTTTCACTAGCCTTGATGAATTTTGGCGTATATACAAGGTCTTCAAGGTAACCATTGAAAATACCTGCCTGTTCAACGGCCTGCAGCATACGCTTTGCTTCTTCACCGTTGCGGCCCAGCGGCTTGGTCGTCATCACCGCTTTGCGGTGTTGGCAACAGAGCATCACCGCGGCCTCGTGCAGGTTATTGGGCAGGGAGATACAAACAATATCTACGTCGGGATGCGCAATGGCCTCCTCCATATTGGTGGTATAATGCGAAACGTTGTAATCTTCTGCAAACTTCCTGGCGCTTTCTGTGCGGCGGGAATAGATACTTACGATCTTGTCACGGCTTCTGTACCCTTGCAGGGAGTCGGCATAAAACCTGCCGATAAAGCCGGAACCTAGCATTGCAATGCGAGCCATAATAATAGTTTATAGTTTATTGTTTATGGTTTGTGGTTGTCCTATGTTCAGCCTCAAAAGCAAATTCATCACTCCGCATGGAAAACACCGGAATCTTAGTTTCAAAAGCAAATTCATCATTCCGCATCGAAAGCACCGGAATCCTGGTCTCAAAAGCAAATTCATCATTCCCCCAAAAGCACCGGAATCTTGGTCTCAAAAGCAAATTCATCATTCCCCCAAAAGCACCGGAATCCTGGTCTCAAAAGCAAATTCATCATTCCACAAAAGCACCGGAATCTTAGTTTATGGTTTATCGTTGTCCTCAGTTCAGCCTGGAAAACAATTTTAAACATTCCACATAACAAACGCCGACATGCTTGTAACCTCGTTGCCTTTATGCCTTTATGCCTTTTTGCCTTTCCTTAAATGTAATTATAAAGAACAGTAAAACTACTGCGGCAAACGCACAGGGTATCCACCAAAAGTTTTGCCATTGTTGTAATGTAAGCCCTTGCGATGTGCCCAGGAATTTATTATACACCGAACCTGCTATTGGCGCGCCTACCAGCATGCCCACACCATAGGTAACAAAAATAATGAGGCCCTGTGCCTGTGCACGGATCTGGGGCGTTGCTTTTTTGTCAACGTAGATCTGTCCGGTAACAAAGAAAAAGTCGTAACAAATACCATGCATAATAACACCGATAATGATCATCGAGGTTACCTGGTCGGGAGCAGCCAATGCAAACAGGGCATACCGTATGACCCAGGCCAGCATGCCCACTGCCAGCATTTTTTTAACACCCAGGCGAATGAAAAAGAAAGGTATCAGGGTCATGAATAAGGTTTCAGACACCTGCCCGAGTATTTGAGTAGAAGCGATCTTTTCGAACCCGGTGGCTGCAAGAAAATGCTGGGTAAAATTATAATATGCCGCCAGCGGTATACAAATAAGGAATGAACTAAACAGGAAAATAAAGAACGACGGACTGGCCAGTTGTTTAAACGCATCAACCCCAATAATACTGGCTGCAGAAACTTTTTTTCCCTTGGCCGGTGGTGGCGTATTAGGTAATGTGAAACTAAAAAGACCCAGCAACAGGCTGGCGCCGGCCGTCATATACAGTTGCATACCTGTTTCTTCGGGCTTCACATTGTCAGCTACAAATTTGTTCAGCACAAAACTGATTATCAAACCGGCAACAATCCAGCCTAAAGTGCCAAAAACCCGGATCAAAGGAAATTCCTTTTCCTGGTCGGTCATTTTGTGAAAACAAATGGTATTGGCCAGGCTCATGGTTGGCATATAACATAAATTATAGCCCAGCAGTAATAATATAAACAAGGTTGAATTACCGGTTGCAGAAGGAACAAGGAACATAAAAATAGCGCCTAAAATATGCAGTACGCCCAACACTTTTTGCGTGGCAAAAAAACGGTCGGCGATGAGGCCTACAAAAAAAGGCGCAACGATGGCGGCGACGGGATTTACCGTATATGGCCAGTGAGTGAGGTCAGCCATATCATGATTACTCATATAAACACCAATGGTCGTATACCATGATCCCCAGATAAAGAACTCCAGGAACATCATTACAGAAAGTTGAGCGCGCAAAGCAGCTTTCATATTTGCTATATTATTTTCAGGAATCGCTTGGATTTCGGTTTAAAGATATTGTTTCTGGTCCTTTCAAACACATTTAAGATTGATAAATACCAGTAAGGTGCTGAAGCTTGAAAATTACAACAAAAATGTATTAGCAGGCCGCGATCAATGCCTTCCGAATTATATTTTGAATAACAGGGAGTATTTGTACATTTGTATAAGCACTTATACATTTATGAGCTTTTACGAATCACTGGGATTTCTGGTATTTGGAAGCCGGTTACGCAGGTTAAGTGAAGCATTTCTGGCTGATGTGAACAAGATCTATGCGTCGCATGACCTGGCTTTCGATGCCGCATGGTTCCCGGTCTTTTATATTTTATCGCGGCAGGAAACGGTTTCTATCAGGGACATTTCCGTTGAACTGGGTATATCGCATTCGGCGGTGAGCCAGCTGGTGAGCAGCCTGCAACAGAAAGGGCTTATCAAAACTACGACCGCTGACGATGACGGCCGCAAAAAAGTAGTTGCCTTCACTTCGAAAGGCAAAAGGCTGCAACAGCAGGTGCAGCCGGTATGGGATGCCCTGCAACAGGCCATGGAATCGCTGGCACAGGAAGGACGGCACAGCAAAACGATCTTATCAGCCATTGGGGAAATTGAACAGGGCCTGCAAAATGAATCAGTTTTTAACCGGGTGCAAAATATCTTGCATCATAAGTAAATACTATGCAACAGCAGTTTAATTATGGTATCGACCAGTTGACGATTGGCAACGCGCTGGCCATTGCAGCCGGCACCGTGAAAGGTGTATTGAATAAAACCGCCATCGCGAATATTCAGAAAAGCCAGCAATTTGTGCAGGAAATCGTAGAGAACAATAAAACTGTTTACGGCGTCAATACCGGTTTTGGCGTGCTGGCCAATAAGCCGGTATCGGAAGAGGATACCCGCACTTTACAACATAAGATATTACAAAGCCATAGCGTTGGGGTAGGCGAGCCCATTAACATAGAAATTGCCAAACTCATGCTCATCACGAAAGTGCATGCACTGGCCCAGGGTTATTCGGGCGTCCAGCTTATCACCCTGCAACGGATTTTATGGCATATTGAACAGGACGTTATACCGGTAGTACCCGAAAAAGGCAGTGTGGGTGCTTCGGGCGATCTGGCGCCTTTGGCGCATTTGTTCCTGCCACTGATAGGGTTGGGAGAGGTCTTTTACAAAGGAGCACGTTACCGCTCACTCGAAATACTGCAGCAATTTGGCCTGGCGCCGATTCAACTGGGTCCTAAGGAAGGGCTGGCACTTATCAACGGCACCCAATTCATTCTTTCCTTTGCAGTGAAAGCCGTACAACGTATGCACAACTGTTTGGAGGCGGCAGATATCATTGGAGCCATGAGCCTGGAAGCGTTGACCGGCACCAAAGCGCCGTTCGATGAACGTTTACATCGCCTGCGGCCGTTTGCCGGCAACCAACTGGTTGCCCAGCGCCTGCGTTTGCTCTTGCATGAGAGCGCCATCATGCAAAGTCATGTCGACTGCGGCCGGGTACAGGACCCTTACAGTTTACGTTGCATGCCCCAGGTACATGGCGCCAGCCGCAATGCCTGGTTGCATTTGAAACAGCTTACCGAAACAGAATTGAACTCAGTAACGGATAATCCGATCATCCTGAGCGCTGATGACACCATCAGTGGTGGTAACTTTCACGGACAACCATTGGCCTTGCCGCTGGATTATGCCTGTATAGCCGCTGCAGAAACCGGGAATATTTCAGACCGGCGCTGTTACCTGTTACTCGAAGGAAAATGGGGATTGCCCATGTTGCTCATGAGAGATGTAGGTTTGAACAGCGGTTTTATGATACCACAATACACTACAGCCGCTTTGGTAACAGAAAATAAAACGCTTTGTTTTCCGGCCAGTGCAGACAGCATTCCCACTTCGTTAGGACAGGAAGATCATGTGAGCATGGGCAGCATCAGCGGCCGCAAGTTGAACCAGGTGTTAGACAACCTGGAATATATCCTGGCGATAGAATTGTTAAGTGCCTGTCAGGCCATCGAGTTCAGGCGCCCGTTGAAGAGCAGTGAGATCCTTGAATCGGCCCATGATTATGTACGGCAGTTTGTAAGCTTTGCAGAAGAGGATAGAATATTTGCTGAAGATATTTACAAAATAAAAAAGCTCATCAGTGATTTTTCGTTTGTGGAACATTGTAATGAACTGGCGAAGTTAAAAAAGATCAATTTAAATGAAGGGTTCGAGGTGTTTGCCGTGTGATTCGAAGGAAAGTGGTAAATTGAGGGACCCCCAAACGAAACCCATACGACTGATAAAAGCGAATCAAATCCTGTTAACACATGGTGATAACATACGACGCAGCCAAATATAAAACGCCAACAGGCGCACAGCTCACCTGCAAAGGGTGGGTGCAGGAAGCGGCATTACGCATGCTGTTGAACAATCTCGATCCCGCAGTGGCAGAACGGCCCGATGATTTGATCGTATATGGCGGGCGGGGAAAAGCAGCACGTAATTTTGAAGCGCTGGATCTGATCATTCAATCTTTAAAAGACCTGAATGATGATGAAACGCTGCTGATACAAAGTGGTAAACCGGTGGCTATCCTACCAACACATGTAAATGCACCACGTGTACTGATCTCCAATTCACAACTTGTTCCCAATTGGGCCAACTGGCAGCATTTTGATGAACTGGAAAAAAAAGGTTTGATGATGTATGGCCAAATGACGGCCGGCTCCTGGATCTACATCGGCAGCCAGGGAATTGTACAGGGCACGTATGAAACGTATGCAGCTGCAGCCAATAAACATTTTGGCGGAACACTCAAAGGCACATTGAATGTAACCGCCGGTTTGGGTGGAATGGGTGGTGCGCAGCCGCTGGCTATTACCATGAACGAAGGGGTGGCGCTTATAGCAGAAGTGGAAGAATGGCGGATTGATAAACGTATTGAAACAAAATACCTCGATGTAAAAATAACCGGTGTAGATGCGGCCATTGACCGGGCATTGGAAGCAAAGCAAAAAGGAGAAGTATTATCGATAGGAGTGTTATGTAATGCAGTACATCTCCTACAACGCCTGGTTGAAAGAAATATTGTTCCCGACACACTTACCGATCAAACTTCGGCCCATGATCCGCTGATCGGGTATTGGCCGCATGAGATCTCCTATGAACAGGCGATGGTTTTACGAGCGCAAAATCCCGATCAATATATTAATTATGCGTACAATTCCATGTACCGCCATGTACAGCTGATGCTGGAATTGCAACAAAAGGGCGCCATCACTTTCGATTATGGCAATAACATTCGCGCCCGGGCGAAAGAAAAAGGATTACAGGATGCGTTTGATTTCCCGGGATTTGTTCCGGCATATATACGTCCATTGTTCTGCGAGGGCAAGGGCCCATTCCGCTGGGCGGCCTTAAGCGGCGATCCGCAGGATATAGCGGTAACAGATGAAGTAATTGGTAATATGTTCCCCGACAATAAATCATTGCAACGCTGGCTGAAACTGGCCAAAGAAAAAATTGCCTTCCAGGGATTGCCGGCGCGGATCTGCTGGCTGGGGCAGGGAGAAAGAGAAAAAGCGGGCTTGGCCTTTAATGAACTGGTGCGAACAGGAAAAGTGAAAGCGCCGATCGTTATTGGCCGTGATCATTTGGATACCGGTTCTGTGGCCTCGCCCAACCGGGAAACAGAGGCTATGCGCGATGGCAGCGATGCAGTGGCAGACTGGCCCATTTTGAATGCACTGGTGAATACAGCAGGCGGCGCCAGCTGGGTAAGTTTACATCATGGCGGTGGCGTGGGCATGGGTTATAGCATTCATGCGGGCATGGTAATCGTTGCCGATGGAACAGATAACGCCGCATTACGGCTTGCACGCGTTTTGCGCAATGATCCGGGCATGGGAGTTATACGACATGCAGATGCGGGATACGAGGTTGCTAAAGAAACTTCCATAAAATTTGGTCTTGATTTGAAAAAACGGTTTCATAGATAAAATAATTTTTCTATTTTGTTGCGGATACCACCGACCCAGCCGGAAAAAATGGTATTTATACGATGACAAAATATCTCATTGATCTGTACGTTGTAGCAGGTATGAGATAAACTTGTATGAAAAATCCGAATTATGAAAACAACCATTTCCTTGCTCCTTTTTGCCTTAGTAGCCAGCACAGCATTTTCCCAGGCCAAAGTAAGCTTGAAGATCATTCAGAACGGAGCCGCCGTAAACCCCGTTAACGGAGAATATGAATTAAAAAAAGCCCCTTTCGCTGTTGAATTCACATTTGATGTTAATGCTTATGATGGTGTGTTTGTAAACGCCGATTTTACCGACGCTGTTTATAAGACCGCCGACAAAGCCGCTTTACCCGACCTGCAAGACATTCCCTACAAAATTGTGAAGGAAGAAAACTTCAACACCAACAAACAAATTGCTGTAGCCGCTGACAACTGGTCATTCTGGTACTATAACAAATCGACCAACGAATACCGGTTCGACAGAGACATCAAAACTGTAGATGCCAACACGGTTACAGCTACCAGAACCATTGAACAGGTTTATTTCCCTGTTAAAGAAAAAACATTGAAAGTAGCTGAGCTCACTGAACCCCTGTATTTATTTTTCCTGGTTACCAACCCTTACAACCAACGCGGTGTTGTTAGAGAGTTATACCGCCAGAAAATGAAATTGAATTTTAAATAAGGCAAAGGAACATACAACATTAAAGGGAGATAAAGAGGCTACTCTTTGTCTCCTTTTATTTTTTTAAAAATCTCAAATCACAAATATCAGGAACCAAATAAATCTCAAATCACAAATGACAAGAACCAAATAAATCTCAAATCACAAATGACAAGAACCAAACAAATTTCAAATCGCAAAAATCAAGAACCAAATAAATCTCAAATCACAAATATCAGGAACCAAATAAATCTCAAATCACAAATATCAGGAACCAAATAAATCTCAAATCGCTGGTCTCAACACAAGATTGAATAAGGGTTGCATTATTTTTTGAGCTTGGGATCTGGAATACTGGCATTTATTTTTTGGTTCTTTCAATTTGGATCTTGGAATTTCATTCTTGGAATTATATTAAAGCCACATTACAATCTCTTTAAATCAATCGGTTCCATCGGATTTTCCCCCTCATTGGCACTATAATTTCTTAAATAATCTACCAACCAAACTGGGCCTGATAGCAACCAACTAGCAAGCCCTTTTATTATTAATTGGTTTACTGTTTATTCTATGGGACGATTGATTATTATATCTAACAGGTTACCTTTTTCTATTGATCATGAAGGCGATCAACTTTCGCTGCGGCAAAGTTCCGGGGGGCTCGTTTCTGCTATAAAGAGCTATTTTGAAAGCGAAAGCTCTAAAAATCGTGGATTTACAGAAAAGTTGTGGGTAGGTGTGGCAGATTTTCCCCAAAATGAATGGACTGTTCTATCTGAAAAATTAATGGACGTTGATTTTCAGATCAAACCCTTGTTCGTTAATAAAATTCTTTACAAGGACTATTATAACGGTTTTTCCAATTCGGTCCTCTGGCCTTTATTCCATTATTTTCCGAGTCTGGTCGATTACCAGACACATTACTTCGATGCTTATGTTAAAGTGAACCGGGCATTCGCAGATAAATTAATTCCGCTCATTCAACCCGACGATACGATATGGATACACGATTACCAGCTGATGATGCTGCCTGAAATGATCCGCGCGGAAAAACCGGAAGCTACGATCGGCTTTTTCTTACATATCCCGTTTCCATCGTACGAACTGTTTAGAATGTTACCGGCAGAATGGAAATCCAGTTTATTACGAGGCATCATGGGCAGTGATCTCGTAGGCTTCCACACACACGATTATGCGCAGCATTTCCTGCAGTCCGTGAAAATGATCCTGGGGGTGGATAGTTATTTTCATACGATCCAGTACCAGGACCGCCTGATCAAGGCCGATCTGTTCCCCATCAGCATCGATTATAAAAAATTCAATAAAGCCTGCGACGATCCGGAAACCAAACAATACTACAGTGAGATCAGGAATAATTTTGAAGGCAAGAAGATCATCTTCTCGGTAGACAGGCTCGATTATACCAAGGGGTTGATGGACCGTCTCAATGCCTTTGATTATTTCCTCGATCAGTATCCTGACTGGCGCGAAAAAGTGGTCTTTATTCTGAACATTGTGCCTTCGCGCGATGATATTCAGGCATACACCGAGCGGAAACAACAGATAGAACAAAAGATCGGCACCATCAACGGAAAGGTTTCTACCATTACATGGCAGCCGATCATCTACAGATATACCCATCTGCCATTTAACGAACTGGCGGCACTGTACAAAGCAGCTGATGTGGCATTGATAACGCCGTTGCGCGATGGAATGAACCTGGTGGCCAAAGAATATGTCGCCAGCTGTTCTGCACGTAAAGGCGTTTTGATCCTGAGTGAACTGGCCGGCGCCGCCAACGAGCTGAATGAAGCGTTGCTTGTTAATCCAACAGACGTTATTGACGTATCGAGCGCGATCAACCGCGCATTGACCATGCCTCCGGATGAACAGCAACAACGGATGGTATTGATGCAACAGCGCTTATCAGATTATGATGTTATTAAATGGGTAAGTGATTTCCTGGACCAGTTGTCGAATGTTAAACTGGAACAGCAGAAGCAACAGGTGAAACACCTCGACGACCGCACCAGTTCGCAAATTCATTTGCATTACCAGATGGCTAATAGCCGGTGTCTCTTACTGGATTACGATGGCACCCTGGTTCCTTATGCAAAGATCCCGAAAGACGCCAAGCCCAATGAAGAACTGCGGGCGTTATTGACGGAATTGTCCGCTGACCCGAAAAATAATGTAGTGATCATCAGCGGACGCGAGGCACAAACGCTGGAGAACTGGTTGGGCGACCTTCCGTTAATGCTGGTTGCAGAACATGGCGCCAGCTTTAAACCGAAGAACGATCAGTGGCAGCAGGCCGTTTCTATCCCTGATCAATGGAAGAACGAGATAAGACCCATTATGCAATTATTCGTTACCCATTGCGTGGGTTCTTTTATAGAAGAAAAGACCAATACGCTGGCCTGGCATTACCGCAATACGCATCCTGATCTCGGTTTCACCCGGTCAAGGGAGTTGATCAACAACCTCACGCAGTTGCTGCAGAACACCATGCTGCAGGTAGTGGATGGCAATAAGGTTGTGGAAGTGCGTATGTCGGGATTTGATAAAGGCATTATGGCCCTGAAGATCGTGAACGACATGCAGCCTGATTTTGTTTTATGTATCGGAGATGATACTACCGATGAAGATATGTTCAAAGCATTGGGTGAACGGGCGTACAGCATTAAGGTAAGCAATGGTCCTACTGCCGCCCAGTACACCGTTTTCTCGCAACAAAAAGTATTACAACTACTGAAAAGGATCATGTTACCGATCATTAATAAACAATACGCGGGAACATAATATAATTAATGAATGTCCGACGGGTAAGTCCGGAAGAGGTACGCCAGCGGTGCACTTTCTTCCGGACTTTTTATTTATAGTTCAACATGTGCGGCTTTTCAAATTACAGTATCTTCACCCCATGGCCGCGACGCTGATTACCAATATCAAACAACTGGTTAATGTACGGGAACAATGGCGGGTGCTGCGGGGGAAAGAACTGGCAGAACTTCCATGTATAAACAACGCATATTTACTTATTGAAGATGATACCATCGTTTCCTATGGTACCATGGAACAATTGTCATCCATCAACAGGTCCTTGCCCGCTGACGTCATTGACGCAACCGGTAAACTGGTATTGCCAGCCTGGTGCGACAGCCATACGCACCTCGTATTTGCCGCCAGCCGGGAAAATGAATTCATAGATAAGTTAAAAGGACTGAGCTATGCTGAAATTGCAGCGCGGGGAGGCGGCATCCTGAACTCGGCCCGCAAACTGAATGACACGTCAGAGGATGAGTTGTTCAACCTGGCGTGGAAACGATTGGAAGAATTGACCAGGCTGGGCACAGGCGCCATTGAAATTAAAAGTGGGTATGGATTGACAGTAGCCGGCGAACTGAAAATGCTGCGCGTTATAAAAAGATTACGCGAGCGATCGAAAGTTACAATTAAAGCCACCTTCCTGGGCGCACATACCTATCCGGTGGAATTTAAAGACGATCACCAGGCCTATATCGATCAGATCATACAGGAGATGCTGCCGGTGATCGCCCGGGAACAACTGGCCGACTATATTGATGTGTTCTGCGAAACAGGCTTCTTTTCCCCTGCAGAAACGGAAACCATCTGCCAGGCCGGTATGCGGGTTGGATTAAAACCAAAGATCCATGCCAATCAACTTAATTTATCGGGCGGTGTGCAAACTGGTGTAAGGCTAGGCGCCATCAGTGTAGATCACCTGGAAACGATGGATGAAGCGGCGATCAGGTCATTGGCCGGTTCGCAAACGATTGGCACCTTATTACCAACGGCAGCCTTCTTTTTAAGAATGCCGTTTCAACCAGCCCGTGCGCTGATCGATGCAGGCTGCGCCATTGCCCTGGCTTCTGATTTCAACCCAGGTTCCTCGCCCAGCGGCAATATGAACCTGGTGGTAAATATGAGCTGCATTCAAATGAAAATGTTGCCGGAAGAAGCGGTCAATGCAGCCACCCTAAACGGCGCCTGGGCCATGGAGTGCGCCGACAGCCTGGGCAGTATTTCCATTGGCAAAAAAGCCAACCTGATCATCACCAGGCCGGTACCGTCCCTGGCATATATTCCGTATTCATTTGGTTCAAATTTAATAGAGCAAGTTTTAATAAAAGGTGAGCGGGTAACCATTCACCATTGATGATTATGATGTTTAGGAAAAAGAAAAAGGTTAACCTGGTAAAAGAGTTCCTGGAAAAAGGCCGTTCCGTTTCTATCAAGGACCGGGAAGAGGCATTGAATTACCTGGTGGCTTTTGTGGCAATGATCCGGCCACGCTTGTCGGAATTTGAAAGCGCCAATAAAAAGTTTGCAGAAACGCTGCAGTTCCTGCATCGGCACGATTCGGTTGTAAGCAACCTGCGGGTGGCTATTATGGCGCAGCTGATCAACAGTAACCTGGTGCCACTGCTTACAGAAAGCGGTATTACCGTTTCGCGCGGCGCAGGCCGTGAATTATATGCCCGCTTAAAACATAAACTGTTGCCGCCGGCGCAGGACCCCAGCGATTTTTTATACCTGCTCAACCGCATCTTCTTCAAGCATAACGACTATGAATGGGTAGAAAAGATCGGGCAGGAAAAATGGATCCACCTGTTCGAACTGTTGGGGCTGCATTTTTCGGAAAACAACCCGGTCATCATGAAACAGGTGATCGTGTCGTTACAGATTCTAAGCGCACGGGTGGCACAACTGGGCTGGGAAAATGAGATCACCTTTAACACCCCTGCGCAGTGGCAACCGCCCAACAATCCCTTTGCAGTGCAGCAATACCTGGTGTATCAGATAAAAGAGCAGGTGATCCGGCACAATCAAAGCCATGAAGCAGTACAGGCGCTGGCGAAAAGATTGAATGCGGTACTAAGCGAATGCTTTCAACTGGTGCAACATATTCGTAACGAAACGGCCGACAAAGGAACCAGTCTGTCGCAGACCTTTATCCTATTCCAGATAGAGCAGAAGCTGAACCGGATGATCCTGTTGCTGGATATTGCCGATGCCGACGAAAAGATCAACCTGGCGCGTTTTGCCAAACTGTTCATTACCGTTGTTCGCAACGAGAACCGCAAGAACAGTATCCGCGAATTCCTGTCGCAAACCACCAGCTACCTGGCTTACCAGATAGCAGAGCACAAGGGTAAAAAAGGAAGCAAATACATTACATCTTCACCGCTGGAATACTGGCAAATGATCGGCAGTGCCATGTGGGGCGGATTGATCATTTGTTTTGTGGCGATCTTCAAGAACCTGCTGGGCCTGCTGCAGATGGCGCCTTTCTGGCATGGCTTTGTGTACAGCGTGAATTACAGCATGGGTTTTGTGGCCATTGAAGAAACCAGATCAACCCTGGCTACCAAACAACCGGCATTTACCGCCAGCGCTGTAGCCAGTTCGTTAGATGCCCGTAAATCGGACGAGCCACCCAATTTATACAACCTCGCAGTAACCGTTTCGAAAGTAAGCCGCAGCCAGATCGCGTCCTTTATCGGTAACCTGATCATCGTATTTCCCGTGACATACCTGCTGGTTTGGTTATATGATTGGGCAACGGGCCATCCGCTGGTGCAGGGAGAAAAGGCGGTTCAGTTATTGCGGGATCAACATCCCTGGCAAAGCCTGTCTTTATTGTATGCCTGCAATACCGGTTTCTTTCTTTTTTTAAGCGGTATCATTGCCGGTTATGTACAAAACAAAATAAATTACGGACGCATCGATAAACGGCTGACAGAACATCCCGTATTGCGGTTATCGTTGCCGGCCAACCGGCTGCAAAAAATAGCCACTTACATCAATGAACATGGGGGCAGCCTGGCCGGTAATATCGCTTTGGGATTTTTTCTGGGTATGGCCGGCATCGTGGGTAAGATATTTGGAATACCTTTCGATATCAGGCATATTACCATCTCGGCTGCCAACACTTCCATAGGCGCTTATGGAGTAGGATGGGAGCACATCAATTACCGGTACCTGGCGAATGTAGTAGCCGGCGTATTGGGAATCGGTTTCCTGAACTTCCTGGTGAGCTTTTCCCTGGCTTTTTTTGTAGCAGTGCGTTCAAGGGGTATCCGGCTGAAGGATTACCCGGGTTTTTTAAAGATCCTCTGGAAATATTTCCGCAGCCATCCGCTTGATTTTATCAGGCCGCGGAAACGGAGATCGGCTAAAGAACCAACACAAACGGTATGATCATTACTAAATAAACGACCAATTAAATCAGCTGTATGAAACATTTCAAATTCTACCATAAGCACGATGTGCTGAATCTTACCAGGATCCGCCGGTTTGAAACCAAACTGGGTGAAAGCGTACATGTACTGCCTGATAAAAATTCGTGGGAAACAGCCCTGCAGCAATCGCCTGCAAAATATGTAGTATTTGGAATAGCTGAGGATATCGGGATCAAGGCCAATCATGGTACAGGTGGCGCGGATTCGGCCTGGCTGTCGTTCCTGTCGGCTTTTTTAAACCTGCAAAGCAATGACTTCTTAAATGGGGAAGAGCTCATTGTTTTAGGTCATTTCAATTTCAGCGATGCCAATGCGCTCATTGAAGAGAATGCCTATAGTTATGAAGAAAAGATAGATGCTTACCGCCATGCGGTCATGACCATCGATGACGAAGTGGAAGAGCTCACCAAGATCATCACCTCCCACAACAAAATACCCATTGCCATCGGGGGCGGCCACAATAATGCTTACCCGTTGATAAAAGGTTCTGCCAAAGGTTTGCACAAGGCGGGCAATTTACCACTGGCCCAGATCAATTGCATCAACCTCGATGCGCATGCCGATTTCCGCCCGTCGGAAGGAAGGCACAGCGGCAACGGCTTTCGCTATGCAGAAGAAGACGGCTATTTACAGAAATACTGCGTGGTTGGCTTGCATGAGAATTACCTGCCGCAAAATGTATGGCTCGACATTGTAAACAATCCTTTTCTTGATTTCATTACGTATGAAGACATTTTCATTCTGGAGAAAAGGAATTTTATCCAGGCCATTGCTCATGCTACCAGTTTTACGGAGGAGAATTATACAGGCATTGAACTGGACCTCGATTGCATTGAAAATACCTTATCCAGCGCCATGACCCCTTCCGGCATTTCAACCTTACATGCCCGGCAGTACATGACGCTCACTGCCCGTGAAAGCCAGGTGGCTTATGTACATATTTGCGAGGGCGCCACCCGCCTGAGCGATGGCCGCACCAACGACACCACCGGTAAACTCATCAGTTACCTGGTAAGCGACTTCATCAAAGCGCATGAAGATACCGGAGAGTAAAACGCTGAACGCCTAACGCAAAACGCCTTATAGTTCATTAGTTATTCAGTTATTCAGTTCAAAAGTCATTCGTACTTTTAAACTTAATGACAGAACTCAATAACTCAGGAACTCTTAAAACGGGATCCCCAAATTTATATACCATTGCAGCTTATT
Source organism: Longitalea luteola (assembly GCF_017356035.1). Lineage (GTDB taxonomy): Bacteria > Bacteroidota > Bacteroidia > Chitinophagales > Chitinophagaceae > Niastella > Niastella luteola. The sequence goes on from NZ_JAFIQX010000004.1 coordinate 82,575, forward strand.
CGTTTGATCGCTGTACATGGTGCTTATATCGAGCGGACCGAGGGCAAAATTATATGTATACGTGAGTGAGTAACCCGACAGGAAATCAGGGTTCTGGAAGAAATCGCTTCTGCTGATAAAATTATTGAACAATATGTTGGCCCGTCCGGTAACATAGTTATTACTGAACAATTGCACCCGCAAACCGCCCTGTAACATAGCTACCGAAGGGCTGTACAGAGTACCTTCATGCAAACCGGCAAATGTTATCTGGTTGCGGAACACCTTCGTTAATCCGCCAATAGCAAATTCATTCAAAACATTCCGGGTATAGTTAAAGTTTACACCGCCCTGTCCGTTCAACAAAAGGGTGGTGCGGCCGCCTAAGGGAATATAACTCTCCACGTCTAGTATTGTTCGTAAATACGGATAGGTATTGATCTTTATGGAATCAGGATCTTCCAGCGGCGATCCGTTCGATAAAAAATCGAGACGGGCATGTTGATCAAACACCCGTCCGGCTTCGGCATATACTTTTATGCCTCTGCGCGGAAGTACGCCGCGGTCGAGGGAGTTATGCGAAATATAACCATACAGGGTATTGTAATTATTGCTGCCTTTCATTTCAAGGCCTTTGGCGATCTTGGGCGTATAATGCACCCATTCGAACCGGTGCCCGGTGCCTATGGAGAAATTGCGGGTAGGCGAGAACTGAAATCGTTCGCCTATTTTAAAGAATGTTTGTCTGTATAAGCCATCCTGTTTGTACTGATCATAGGTATTCACTTCAAACCGGTCGAACTGTGTTTCTGCGATCAGGGCAAAGTTCTTCAACCGGCCAATGTATTGCAGGTGTTCGCCCCTGATGCGAAAACTTTCCCCGATATTAATGGTAACCAGGCTGCGGGAATTGGTGATGAAAAAATTCCTGGCCGTAAGGTTAGCAATGATGCCTACACCCGTGAACCGGTTATAATGCAGGCCCAGTTTGGCAAACGTTAACGGATTCTCGGTTACATCAAAAACGATCTTACAGGTTCCGTCGGGTTGAGGTCTGAGGGAATAAATGATGCGGCTGTAATAACGGGTGCCATAGGCCTGCCGCACCATGTTCGATAGCTTGTGCGCCGTATAGGTTTTATTCAATTGCAGGTCCATGGTATGTGCGAAAAATTCAGTGGATGTCTTTTCCACACCATGTACTTCAAAGGATGAAATGGTCACTGCATGTACCTTGGGCAGGCGGTTCGTTCTGAATTCAGCCGGGCCATAAATAGCATCCAGCGAATCGGCCAGGCGTTTGAACCGGGGGTATAATTTCCGGCCTTCTTCAATACCGAGGTTTAAAATAGCATGCCCGTCACTAAAGCTGCCCATGTTATACTTCTCCATTTTAAATGGAATATAGATATCGCATTGCGGCACTTCCGTCCTGGCATCTTCGGCTTCCCGGAAAAAGGCGATCTGTAACAGGATCTGCAAGGCATTACGTACTTTTTCAGAAGGTAATAACCCGCTGGCCACATTGCTGCCGATGACAATATTGGCGCCCATTTCCTTTACATCGCGTACCGGAAAATTGCGCACGATACCACCATCGACCATCCGCTTACCATTATAATCAACCGCCGTAAATACCGAGGGAATCGCCATGCTGGAGCGGATGGCAGAAATGATCTCGCCTTCCTTCATTACAATGGCTTCGCCGTTGCCTACATCGGTGCCGATGCAACGAAAGGGAATGCTGAACCTGGAAAAATCTTTTTCCTGGTGCACCGGAAAATATAATTCAGAAAATTTAAGCCAGAGCTCCTGTCCCTGTAACAGTCCGCTGGGCAGACGGAACCGATGATTCTGCCAGGGAAGCTCCACTACATATTTTGAGTACTCATTCTTTTCTTCCATGAAGATGCTGCGCAGTGAAGACTGGTTGCTGAGCAGCAGGTCCCAATCGATGGCACGGGCAATTTTTTCAATACTGTCGGCGCTATAACCAATAGCATACAGGCTTCCGATGATGCTGCCCATGCTGGTTCCGGTTATATAATCAACGTTCAGTCCGGCACTATCAATAGCTTTAAGGATACCGATATGTGCCAGTCCCTTGGCCCCGCCACCACTCAACGTTAAACCTATTTTAGGGCGCTGCGCAGATTCCTGGGCCAAAGCGGATTGAAACAGTAAAAACAGCCCAACCAATGCCGGTATGTAGCTTTTGAATATAACCATCTGTTACTCCCATTATTGATTTCGGGATATTCCTTTGAATGATCGTTGACAATTGCCTGGTCAAAATAGGTGATTGGATGTTAAACATATTACAAATCTCAGATCACGAATAATAATACCCAAAAGCCTTTTTTGTTAAGCACGGGTTTTACTCATTATCTTCAATATGAGATCGGTTCTTCGGTTATGGTTACTGGTCGTGATAACTGCGGGATCGGTGTTTAATGCTGGTTTCTCAATGGAGTTCAAAATGGCAGTTCATTTCCACATCATCTATCTGTGCGCCCATCTTACGGTAGAATGCAATGGCCGGTTTGTTCCAGTTAGATACCTGCCAGCGTACTTTTACACATTTCGTTGCACTGGCATGTTCTATCACCGTTTGTAACAGTCTTGTTCCGATCGAATGTCCCCGGGCCGATTCTACCACATACAGATCATCGAGATACATTGTCTTGCCGGTCCAGGAAAAATAAGCGAAGAACCAGGCAGCATAACCAACGATCTTATTACGCTCGTCTACAGCAACAAAACACTGGAACAAATTGTTGTCTGCTTTCATTTGTTCCACCGTATTTGTTACCCTTTCCGGTGTTTTTTGATAAACTGCAAATTGATGGATCAGGTCGAGAATAGCCGGGTAATCGGCCTCTGTGCCTTTACGGATCTTGATATTCATGGGATGGGTTTGTTTTTCAGCCTTTTGCTTCCAGCTCCATTATTTTCTCAAACACCTCTTCGTACTGCTTGTTCATCCGCTGCAGTTCATCACTCACTTTTTTATAGTCAGTTTCGGTTTGTACAAATTTGTTCCTGTCGGCATAAGTGTCCGGGGCTGTCAATTGCGATTCCAGGGTTGCCTTTTGCTGATTCAGCTGGCCGATCTTTTCTTCCAGCTGCTGAAAAAGCTTTTGCTGTTTCTGCAATTCCTTCTTCAATTCTTTATTGATCGGTCCCGAAGCCTGAGGTCTGTTGTCTGAGGTCTGAGGTCTGAAGTCTGACGTCTGACTTCGGACTTCCGACTTCTGACTTCCGGCTTCTGACTTCTGATTTCGGACTTCCGACTTCTGACTTCCAGCTTCCGGTTTATGATTTCCGCCTTCCGAGCGCTGTTTCTGTCTTTCTTTCCACTCGCTCCATTCTTCGTATCCGCCGGCAAATGTTTTGATCTTGTGGTTGTCGATCTCCCAAATGGTATTGGCCACCTTCGATACAAAGTAACGGTCGTGGCTAACCAGTATAAGGCTGCCCTCGTATTTACTCAGGGCCTCTATCAATAATTCTACAGAATGAATATCCAGGTGGTTGGTAGGCTCGTCGAGCATCAGGAAATTGGCTTTGCTGATGATGGTCTTGGCCAGGGCCACGCGTGCTTTTTCACCACCGCTCAATACCTTGATCTTTTTATCAATATCATCGCCGCCGAATAAAAAACAGCCCAGCAGGTTACGCAGCTCCTGTTCGGTTTTCTGGCTGCCGGCAGCTTTCATTTCATCGAGCAGGGTATTGTTCACATCCAGCGCTTCCAGCTGGTGCTGGGCATAAAAGCTTTCTTCTACATTGTGGCCCCATTTGCGTTCGCCACTGAACGATTCGGCACCGGCAATGATGCGCAGCAGGGTAGACTTCCCTTTTCCGTTGGCGCCGATCAACGCGATCTTGTCGCCGCGGTTGATCTCTGCATGGGTATCTTCGACAATGATATTATCGCCAAACTTCTTTGTTATGTGTTTCAGTTCGCACAGTACTTTACCAGGCACTTTATCAACCTGGAAGTTAATGCGAATATTAGGTCTTTCAACGGCTACATCTTCGATGCGGTCGAGCTTTTCAAGCCGCTTCATGGCGCTTTGGGCGGCGGCAGCTTTCGATGCTTTGGCTTTGAAGCGTTCAATAAAGCGTTCCTGCTGGCGAATGTAATCCTGCTGGTTCTCGAAGGCGCGTTGCTGCAGTTCTATCCGCTGCACTTTTTCTACTTCGTAAAAGGAATAATTGCCATTATAAATGTGCAGCTGCCGCTGGTATAATTCCACGATCTTGGTCACCATGCGGTCGAGAAAATATTTATCGTGGCTCACGATCACCACCGAACCCTGATAATGGATGAGGTATTTTTCCAGCCATTCAATAGAGGGCAGGTCAAGGTGGTTGGTAGGCTCATCGAGCAGCAATAGATCGGGCGCCTGCAGGATCATTTTAGCCAGCAGCACGCGCATGCGCCAGCCTCCGCTGAACTCGCGGTAGGGGCGTTGCAGGTCGGCATTGGAGAACCCAAGGCCCTGCAATACTTCTTCTGTTTTGTGATGAATGTTATAGCCACCCAGCGTTTCAAGTTCGTGCAGTTTGTCGGAATATTTGTGCAAGAGCACTTCCGTTTCTGCTTCTGAAATGCCGCTGGCAGGGGAATTCTCCAATTGTTTGCCCAGTTCTTCAATTTCTTTCTCCAGTTGCATTACGCGCTCGAAAGCGCCCAGCGCTACCTGTAAAATTGAATCCGAAGTATCGAAACTGAGCAGGTCCTGGTGCAGGTAGCCAATGGTAGTTCCGCGGCTCCTTTCCACCGTACCGGCCGATGCCTGGTACTGACCCACTAAAAGTTTTAACAGCGTTGATTTTCCGGTTCCGTTATAGCCAATTAATCCAATGCGTTCATTGGGTTGAATATGCCAGGTTGCGTCTTCTACAATTACCCGGGCGCCAAATTCAAAAGTTACATTCGTTAATCCTGCCAGCATAATATTTACGTCAAAATGATCTGCAAAAATAGAATAATTCGGGGCGTTTCGAAAGTTATCGCAAAAGTTGACAGCCAGAAAATTAGAACGCGGTTATAAATACGAAAACACCTGTATATGAGCCAGTAATGTAAGGTTATTCTTTTATCTTTGGCAGTAAATAAGTCAGTAACCAGCTGCAGCCGGAAAACCGGCAGGATTATTTCGGTAAAACAAACCCAATACCCCAAAAACCGAAACACATTTTCTGTCAGACTTCGCCAACTGGCGGATTGTCCTGGTAAGTTCCCCGTCCGACCCCGGTCATCCGGGCGGGCATCTGGTCAAAATGAAATTAAAAATTTTCAGATGAAAAAAACGTTAATCGTAGTTATCGTGCTTGCCGCCGTTGTATTAATTGCCCGGCCCTTTTTTTGCAATAGTGATAAAAAGGACGATAAAGTAGCAGAAGATCCCAAGCAACAGCCTTTATCGATCTCAGCCAATACCGATGCATTCAATCAGTCGTTTACCCAATTACTTAATGCTTACAATAGTTTGAAGGACGCCCTGGTGGCCAGTGATGCAGAGAAAGCATCAGCAGCAGGCCTGGCATTGAAAGCCGCTGCCGATAGCCTTAAAGTGAATGAAATAACAGGCGATACCTCAGGTGTGATAAAAGAAACTGCCCAGGCTTTCACGGGTACCATTGCTGGTTCGGCACAGGCTTTGGCAGCAGAAAAAGACTTAAAAAACAAGCGTAAGGAGTTTGAGATGATAGCCGATGCCATGTGGAGCCTTACCCGTACCGTGCGGTACACCGGTCAAAAGTTATACTGGCAATACTGCCCAATGGCTTTTGACAATAAAGGCGCCTACTGGATGAGCTTTGAGCGGGAAATCAAAAACCCTTACTTCGGTAGTGAAATGCTCAACTGCGGTAGCGTGGAAGATTCGCTTGACTACTCGAAGTAATTACGCTATCTGCCGGATTGCCGGTGTAAAAAGATAACGGAAAACTTCTGCCGATGACCAGACTGGTTGCGATAGTATTTGGGGTGATTAGTGTTCTGTGTGCAAACGCACAGGAAAAGTTCACATTAAGCGGATTTGTTCGGGATTCGTTATCGGGTGAAGCGCTTATTGGCGCCACCGTTGCTGTGAATGGCCATGGCAAGGGCATCGTGAGCAACCAGTTCGGGTTCTATTCCATTACTTTACCACACGGCACTTATCCGGTCATCGTTAGTTTTGCCGGTTATGAAGGCCAGCAACAGGTAATTGCGCTCGATCATAATATTGAACAGAATTTTTACCTGTCAACCAAACCGGTCTTACAGGAAGTGATTGTTTCCGGCCGCAAGCGTGACGGGAATGTAGCCAATGCCCAAATGGGCAAGATCGATCTCACGATGAACCAGGTGAAATCGCTGCCGGTGCTGCTGGGCGAGACCGATATCCTGAAAACCCTGCAACTATTGCCAGGTGTGCGCAATGCGGGCGAGGGCAATACCGGCTTATATGTGCGGGGCGGCGGTCCCGATCAGAACCTGATCCTGCTCGATGATGCCATCGTTTATAACACCGGTCACCTGTTCGGCTTCTTTTCCATTTTTAATTCAGATGCCATTAAAAATATTTCGCTCCAAAAAGGGGGTATGTCTGCACAATATGGCGGCCGCCTGTCTTCTGTATTGGATGTAGCCATGAAGGAAGGTAACCTGAACAAATTGGAAGTTGAGGGCGGCATAGGCGCTATTGCGTCGCGCTTATCGGTACAGGGGCCTATCAAAAAGAATAAATCCTCCTTCATCGTTTCTGGCCGGCGCACTTATGTGGATCTGTTAGTGAAACCATTCATTTCAGAAAAAAGTGATTTCTACGGATCAGGTTATTTCTTCTATGACTTCAATGCCAAGGTGAACTATATTTTTTCAGAAAAGGACCGTTTGTACCTGAGTGGTTATTTCGGCAGGGACGTATTTACCTATCGCAATGCGCGGCGCGCCTTCAAGGCAGATATTCCATGGGGCAATTCCACGGCCACCTTACGCTGGAACCATGTGTTCAACCGGAAATTATTTGCCAATACTACCGTCGTATATAATGATTACGCGTTCTCATTCGGTGCCACGCAGAATGATTTCAATATCAAATTGTCATCGGGCATTCACGACTGGAGCGCCAAAACCGATTTTGATTTCTACGCTTCGCCCGATCACAAACTGCGCTTCGGGGCTGCCTATACGTATCATACATTTACCCCGAATATCCTGAGCGGCAACCAGGGTGATAACCAGTTCTACCCTGATAATGAAATGAAAAAATACGCCGGTGAAACCGGGATCTATATTCAGGACGACTGGGAAATAGGCGAACGCATTAAAGTGAATGCTGGCATCCGTTACAGCCGTTTCGTACAATTGGGTCCTTATAAGATCTTCTCAAAAACGATCAATGGCGATAAATCAGACAGCATCAGCTACAGCAGGAACAAACCGGTAAAAACCTATGACGGGTTTGAGCCCAGGTTAACCGTGCGCTATGCCATCAATGATGAAACGTCTTTAAAAGCGGCTGTTACCAGAAATCTTCAATACATCCACCTGGTAAGCAATGCCGGCTCTACCTTACCTACAGACCTGTGGGTACCCAGCACTTACCGCGTGAAACCGCAGATCAGCTGGCAGTACGCGGCTGGTATCTTCAGGAACTTCAATAATAATATGCTGGAAACCTCGCTGGAAGTATATTATAAAAGAATGGATAACCAGATCGAATACCGCGAGGGATATACGCCATCGTTGAAAGACCCTGAAGAAGATTTCGTTTTTGGCAAAGGCTGGAGCTATGGCACGGAACTGTATGTGAATAAAACGAAAGGAAAGCTCACGGGCTGGATCGGTTATACCCTGTCATGGACCTGGCGGCAGTTCGATACGCTGAATGATGGGCTTAGATATCCCTCCAAATACGACCGCAGGCACGACCTGTCGGTAGTGGCCGCCTATCAGCTGAACAAAAAATGGAAATTATCCGGGGTATTTGTTTATGGCAGTGGAAATGCCGTTTCATTGCCCGAGCGGTTCTATGTGGTTAACCGGGTGCTTACGCAGGAGTACAGCAAGATCAACCAATACCGGCTGGCGCCTTATCATCGTATGGATCTTTCCGCCACGCTTACACCCCGCTTAAAACGGGGGCAAAAATGGCAGCAGAGCTGGGTCTTCAGCATTTACAACGTATATAGCCGGTTGAACCCGTATTTCATTTATTTCAGCCAGGATGGTAGTCCATACGACGGGTCCCTGACCATGAAGACGAGGCAGGTATCACTGTTCCCCGTCATTCCTTCGGTTACCTGGAATTTCAAATTCTGATTACCTGCTTTTGCTGGTAAACATGAGCTTATTGCTTTATATGAAATCTTTCAGCAGCTTTTGATCTCTTCATTAGTGGCTTAATGTTATGGCGGATCGGTTAACAAAAGACAGCCATTTATAAACAATGCGCGTTTGTTAATCCCTTTGCCGTCAACCTGATGCGCGCTTGCTGCGAATGTTTTTGAACGTGCCTTTTACCGACCGGCACGAAAATGGCATTACGAGCCGACCGATCCCATGAAATGTTCGACCATGAAAAAACTCATCCTTGTCACACTGGCCTGTTTTCCATTGCGGTATCTGCTTGCACAGAATGATCAACCAGACCTGGCGATGATCCAAAAGATCAGGCAGGAAGGTTTCAACCACTCCCAGGTAATGGATCTTGCTTTTTTTCTTACCGAAGTAAGCGGACCGCGGCTGAATAATTCACCGGGTTTTCGCCGTGCCGCCAATTATACCAGGAACAAATTGAGTGAATGGGGACTAACCGATGCCCGGCTGGAGCCCTGGGGTGAATGGGGTAAGGGCTGGGAACTGAAACGTTGCTATGTGGCCATGGCGGCGCCTTACTATAAACCTGTTATTGCTTTTCCCAAAAGCTGGACGGCCGGCACCAACGGCCTGCAGACAACGCAGATCGTATTGCTATCCGTGTCAAACGCCCGGGACCTTGATCTGTATAAAGGCCAGCTGCATGGTAAAGTGATCCTGTTGCAGCGGCGCGACTCGCTGGAACCGGCGTATGCAGCCGATGCCACCCGTTACAGTGATGAGGAACTGAAGGAATTGGCCAACTGGAAAAGCCCGAAACACGCCGGTCAGTCAGGCAAAGGTATTTCAGCCGGCTTGCAGGGTAAAGGATATACACCCACCGCCGGTCACCACGGCAAACCGACATTTGGCCCACCGGGCGGCTTAACGTATAAACAGGTGAAACAATTCGTGCAGGAAGAAGGGGCGCTGGCGATCCTGAGCACCCATCCTAACGGCCGCGATGGAACGGTGTTCGTGCAGGGTGGGGGCGCCTGGACAGCCAATGCGGCAGAAAATTTTCTCGATCTTACGGTGGCCTATGAAGACTATATGATGTTGCAGCGCCTGGCGCAGCACCGCATTCCGGTTAAGCTGGAACTGGACGTGAAAACAGAATTCCATACCAACGACCTGCAGGGCTATAATGTGATCGCAGAGATACAAGGTACCGATCCCGTATTGAAACAGGAGCTGGTAATGATCGGGGCGCATCTCGATTCATGGCATGCTTCGGTGGGCGCTACCGATAATGCGGCCGGTTGCGCCGTAATGATGGAGGTGATGCGTATTCTTAAAACACTGAACGTTCGTCCCAGACGAACCATCCGCATTGCATTATGGGGTGGGGAAGAACAGGGACTCATCGGTTCGAAGCATTATGTACGGCAGCATTTTACCGATACCGTTACACAGCGGTATAACAAGGCCGGTGATAAAGTGTCGGTTTACTTCAATCTCGATAACGGCACCGGAAAAATAAGAGGTATCTACTTACAGGAAAACAAAGCCGCGCAACCCATCTTCACCCAATGGCTGGCGCCATTTAAAGACCTGGGCGCTTCTACCATCACCTTGCAGCGAACAGGCGGCACCGATCATTTGTCGTTTGACGCTATCGGATTGCCCGGCTTCCAGTTCATCCAGGACGATATTGAATACAGTTCCCGCACCCACCACAGCAATATGGATTCATACGATCATTTGCAGGCCGCCGATCTGAAGCAGTCGGCGGTTATCATTGCTTCATTTGTTTACCATGCGGCGCAACGGAAGGAAAAGATTCCGAGGAAAAGTTATTAAGTTCAAAGTTTATAGTTCAAAGTTCATGGTTCATGAGTTATTAAGTTCTTAAGTTTTTGAGTTGAAGATTAATCGCGAGCTTGAATAACTGAATAACTAATAAACTGTATTATCGGTCAGGTTCATATTTAAATCGAACTACCGAACTTTTCTGTTCACTCGAAGACAGGTGCAATTGATAGCGTTTACGTCCGGCAGTGATGACCATCAGCGATGTGTTGGGTGGAATACGGCCTAGGTTTTCAGCATACATCATCAGCTCATATTCTGTGTTGGGAAATACATTAACCTCAAGTATGAGTGGTTTGCCGGTCAATCGTTTTTTATATAACAACAAGGTGTTATTGAGGAATACCGAAACAGTGTCATCATCGATCTCGGCATTATCGTACAGTTCTATTTTAATAAAAGCGGTATCAACGGGGATAGTTCTAACCACGTCTTTCTGCCGGTGCTGCAATTTCAGGTTCTTCTGCACCCGGGCCAGCGAATCGTTCTGGTATACGTCTACCGGAAAGGTTGATTTACCCAGGCGGGAGAGAGAAATTTTCCCGGGCTGGCAATCGTGGTTGTTGCCCATTTCATGGCCATGCCAATCGCCCTGCAGCAATTCGGCCTGTCCGTTCTTTGAAAACATCAGATCATAGGTCTTTATACAGGGCACACAACTGTCGGGCACATTGTATTGGATCACGGCATTTTCAATGATCACGATGCGATTGGTGAGCGGATTGTATTTGCCGGTGAAATTGATCTTGGTGTATTTGTCGTTATCAAAGCTGTACACGTTGCCTATGAAAGAGTTGTTTTGCATATAAATGATATGCAGCTCGGTTGAATAAGCGGGAAAACAACCACCCGCATTCTGGGTTCGAATGCCTCCCCAAACACCTGTCAGTAATTGTGCATGGGTAATGACAGTAAATCCCAGCAGCACAGGCAACAGCAGGAAACGCATGCAGTAATTTTATTGGAATTTACCACGGTATAGGCATATGTAGCGTGTATTTTATGTAAACGGTAGCGAAAAGGCAAATGTGATAATTAGATGATGTGATAATATGATAATGGAATACAGGCTTTCATTAGCCTGGAGCGGGCTACGAATTTGTAGGAGCTTCCGAAATAAATGAATTATCAAATTATCACATTATCAAATCAGTTTCATGGTTGATACTTGAACACAATAACCGCATTTTTTTGCTCTGTGGAAGTGATCCTTACCTCATATTGCTGTTTACCCGCTTTCACCACCATCAGGGAAGTATTGGGTGGAATTTCGCCCAGGTTCTCGGCAACCATCACCAATTCATGATAGTTTGCATCGTCGTCGAGGTTTACCTTCAGGGTCAATGCTTTTTCGGTGAGGCGTTTTTTGGATAATACCAGTTTTTTATCAACGTAAACGGAAATCGTATCATTATCAACGGTACCGTTGTCGTAAATATTCACCTCCACTTCATTTGAGTTGGTGGTGATTGTTTTTACCAATTCATTTTCCCGGCTGGCAAGTACTTTGGGCGTTGGAATATTGGCCAGCGGCGGCAATTTTACATTCACCTTTTTCGCCGTATCAACAGGCACGATCTTAACATCAGGTTTTGTTTCCGGCGCCTTGGCTACGGTTTTGTTTTCAGGTTTTTTAGCAGGTGTGGTCACCGGCTTTCTGGCAGCTGGCGCAGGGGTTTTAGGCGTGGTTTTTACAATGCCGGTTTTGGCAGTTGTATCAGGTTTTCTCGGAGGTACTTTTACCTCCGGTTGTTTCTGTTTTTCATTATGGCGTTTTACCAGGAATGGTTCTTCGTAAAAATCGGAGGTAGTTACTTTACGCAGAAAAACGGTGCCCTTGCCGCAATTGGTAGAATCTCTTGTATTGAAACTGGTGTAGGAACCTTCAAGGAACTCTTCATCACCTTCTTTGGAATATCTCAGGTTCAGGGTCATTACACAGGCATCGCTGCCGCCGGCCATCCTTACTTCCACTATTTTAAGCTCTTCCAGCCGCACCAGTTTTGTAGCTGTATTCACTGTGCCCTGGCAGGTTGCCTTACCATAAAACACGGTGGTAAGATAAGAATAGGTAACTCCCTTGAAACTTTTATTTTTCTGATCTATCTGTACTTCAAATTTATAACGCTCATCGCCACCCAATAATTCCATCATCCGACCCTGGGAGCCAACCGGTGTTCTTTTGAAATTTCCACGCCAGATGCCGGTAAGGTCCTGCGCCTGTATGCACAAGCCCATGATCAAAAACACAAATAATAGAACTGATTTCATCTGTAATTGCTGATTTTTCCTGGTTTTATCTCTTTTTGCGGCCGACAGAGTTGCATCAAAGGGCAAATTACTTAATAATTAGTTTCTTACGACAGATATCGTAAATGGTGGTCTGCAAATTGTTCGTTAAATTTGCCGTTCTTCCGGATTACAGCATAGGTGTGCCGCACTTACCCTTGCATGATGTAACGAAGTGCAGCACACCTAAAGCTATAACCGGTCACCAAAAAAGGTAGTGACAAAATGATTAAAATTACTTTCCCGGATGGAAATGTACGGGAGTACAAAGAAGGAACCACTGGTTTGGAAATAGCGAAGTCAATCAGCGAAGGATTGGCGCGAAAAGTATTGGCCGCAAAAGTGAACGGCGAGGTATGGGACGCCACGCGCCCTATTTACACCGATGCTACCCTGAATTTATTAACCTGGGATGACAAGGAAGGAAAATTAACTTTTTGGCATTCTTCCGCTCACCTGATGGCCGAGGCGGTGGAAAGCATGTTCCCCGGCGTTAAATTCTGGGTGGGTCCGGCCCTGGAAAGCCAGGCCGGGTTTTACTATGATATGGACCTGGGCGATCGCAAGCTGACGGAAGAAGACCTGGCAAAGCTGGAAAAGAAGATGAATGAGCTGGCAAAGCAGAACAACAGTTATGTTCGCAAGGAAATGCCCAAGGCCGAAGCCGTTAAATATTTTACCGAAAAAGGCGACGAATATAAACTCGATCTGCTGAGCAACCTGGCAGATGGCGAGATCACTTTTTATACCCAGGGCAATTTTACCGATCTGTGCCGCGGACCGCATATTCCGTCAACTGCACCCATTAAAGCCATTAAGCTTACCAATATTGCCGGTGCATACTGGAAGAACGATTCAAATAACAGGCAGCTTACCCGCGTATATGGCGTAACCTTTCCCTCCCAGAAAGAACTGGACGAGTACCTGCAATTGCTGGAAGAGGCCAAGAAACGCGATCATCGCAAACTGGGTAAGGAACTGGGTATTTTTACCATGGACGATGATGTTGGTCCGGGCCTGCCTTTATGGATGCCGAACGGAACCATCATTATTGAAGAGCTGGAAAAACTGGCCAAAGAAACCGAGCAGGCAGCCGGGTACAAAAGGGTAGTAACCCCGCATATTGCCAAAGAAAGCATGTACCTCACCAGCGGTCATCTGCCGTATTACCAGGACAGCATGTACCCACCCATGGAGCTGGAAGGGCAGAAATACTACCTGAAGGCCATGAACTGTCCGCACCACCATAAGATATTCGGCGCAGAACCCAGGAGCTACAGGGACCTGCCATTGCGCCTGGCAGAGTATGGTACCTGTTACCGTTATGAGCAGAGTGGTGAGCTGTTTGGACTGATGCGTGTACGTTGTTTACATATGAACGACGCGCACATTTATTGCACCCGTGAACAGTTTGCCAATGAGTTCAGGGCGGTAAATGAAATGTACCTGAAGTATTTTAAAATATTCGGCATTGACAAATATGTAATGCGGCTTTCCCTGCACGAACCGTCGAAGCTGGGTCAGAAATACATCAATGAACCCGAACTGTGGAAGGAAACCGAGGAAATGGTTCGGCAGGTATTGATTGAATCGAATATCCCTTATGTAGAGATCCCCGATGAGGGCGCTTTCTATGGCCCGAAGATCGATGTGCAGATCTGGAGTGTGATCGGCCGTGAGTTCACGCTGGCCACCAACCAGGTTGACTTTGCCCAGGGCCGCCGCTTTAAACTGGAATTTACCAATAAAGACAATGCAGCAGAGACCCCATTGATCATTCACCGGGCACCACTTGGCACCCATGAGCGGTTCATTGGCTTTTTGCTGGAACATTATGCCGGTAAATTTCCGCTGTGGCTTGCACCGGTTCAGGTAAAGATCCTGCCTATCAGTGACAAGTTCCTGCCATACGCAAATAGTGTTTTGGAATCGCTGAAAAATGCAGATATTCGTGGAGAAGTGGACGATCGGAACGAAAAAATAGGCAAAAAGATCCGCGATACCGAACTGATGAAAGTGCCTTACATGCTGATCGTTGGTGAAAAAGAAATGAATGAAGGCAAGGTGGCCGTACGCCGGCAGGGCAAGGGCGATGCAGGTAATATTACGAAGGGCCTGGAAGAGTTCATTAACGAGGCAAGGGCCGAGATCAAAGAACGGAGGGGAGAATAAGTTTGTGTTGTGAGTTCACATAGATTTCATAACTTAGAACGAGGAACATTGTTAATAGGTCATCCGTAACATATTTCGAAAACAAAATCAACATTCAAAACCGGTAACTCAGTTAGTAGCCTGGTTACCAACACTAAAAAATTGTTTAACTAAAAGTTTTAAATGGCATTTCCACCGCGACAACCGAGAGGTAATTTCAATCCCCGATTCAGAAAAGAACAGCAGCAGGAGCATCGCACCAATAATATGATACGCGTACCGCAGGTACGGTTGGTGGGCGATAATGTAGAAGTAGGAGTATATTCTATCCAGGAAGCGCTGAAAATGGCGCAGGAGCAACAGCTCGACCTGGTTGAAATTTCACCGCAGGCTGACCCGCCCGTTTGTAAGATCATAGATTATAATAAATTCCTGTACGAGAAGAAGAAGAAGGAAAAGGAGATGAAGGCTAAAAGTAAAACGGCTGAGGTAAAAGAGATCCGTTTTACGCCTGGTACAGATGATCATGACTTTGATTTTAAAGCCCGTCATGCTGAAAGCTTTTTAAAAGAAGGCAACAAAGTAAAAGCATACGTGCAGTTTAAAGGCCGCGCCATCATGTTTAAAGAGCGCGGTGAGCTGGTATTATTAAAATTTGCAGAACGCCTGGCCGAAGTAGGGCAGCCCGAGGGCTTACCCAAACTGGAAGGCAAACGCATGCTGATGATCATTTCGCCCAAAAGCCAGAAAAAGAAGAAAGAAGGGGCTTAGGGTTAATGCAGATATAGCTTTAAAAGCATTCTTCCGCAAGGAGGGGTGCTTTTTTTTTAGAAACCGTTACAGGTTACAGGTTGCAGGGTTCCAGGGGGTGTGTATTTTCCGGTAACTGGCAACCGGTAACTGTATTCCCTGTAACTTGCAACCTGGCACTTGTAACTTCTAATATCTTGTAAACAAGCACTTTACCAGGAAACTAAATTCTACCAATGTCTTTTGACTTATTGTCAGTTTTTCCCTACCTTTGCGCTCCATTTTACGTTTTTCGGTCATAAGCCTTAAAACAACATTGCCCACATGGCCCAAAAAGTTTCCCGTCAGTTCGGGAGCGCCAGCAGGGTATCACAGCAAAAGGTATTTAACTATGCCCAAGGTTAAAACGAACTCCAGTGCCAAAAAAAGATTCAAAGTAACTGGCACCGGCAAGATCACACACCAAAAGTCTTTCAAACGCCACATTCTTACCAAAAAGTCTAAGCGCCGCAAACGGAACCTCAACAAGGACGGTGTTGTACACAAATCAAATGTTGATTTTGTAAAGCGCTTGCTGAGATTGAAGTAGTATTGATTTGAAAATGTGACCATTTGAAGATCTGAAGATGAAAGCCTGTTGCCAGGCGCCTTGCTTTCAGATCGACACATTTTCGAGTTGATCATTTTCAAATTAACCAATTTTCAAATTTTCAAATTATCTAAGATATGCCTCGTTCAGTAAACGCCGTAGCATCCCGGGCACGCCGCAAGAGGATCCTGAAAGCTGCCAAAGGCTATTATGGCAAACGTAAAAACGTATATACCGTTGCGAAGAACGTAATGGAAAAAGGTCTGCAATACAAATATGTAGGCCGCAAACTGAAGAAGAGAGAATACCGTGCACTGTGGATTGCCCGTATCAACGCCGCAGTTCGCGCCGAAGGTTTAACTTACTCTGAGTTCATCCATAAACTGAACCAGAAAGGTGTTGGCCTCGATCGTAAGATCCTGGCTGACCTGGCTATGAATGAGCCTGAGACTTTCAAACAACTGATCGCTTCTGTAAAATAAGCTTGCAGAGCAAACAATATATCGAGGCCCCGCACTAACTGAGTGCGGGGTTCTTTTTTGGTAACATTTACTTAACGCGGCAATCATGAGTCGGCAATCGTCAATCGTGAATCGTGAATCGTCAATAGCCGTGGAGTATGCTGTCGCGAACCAGCCCCTGAACTTGTAACATGGAACCCCACGAAGCGGGGCAAGCTCTGTTACCCGGCAACCGGAAACTGGTTAACCGGTCACTGGAACCAATCAACAAGATAATACTGACAATTTTCCAGCGGGCACGTTTTTTTATTTGAAAAATTGTTCAAACTATTACTTTTGCAGTAATTTTTTTTTCAGTTTGGGTAATTTTTTTTCTGACCATTAAAATTCACGACCATCAGCAACCTGAACCAGTACATGAACAACTCGTACACCGACCTGGTGAACCAGACCTTTAACTTTCCCCAGGAAGGGTTCGATGTAAAAGACAGTTACCTGCATTTTAACGGGCTGGATCTGAAAGCGCTTATTGCCAAGTATGGCACCCCGATGAAACTTACCTACCTGCCCAAGATCGGAATGCAGATAAAAAAGGCAAAGAAGATGTTCGCCAATGCCATAAAAAAGCACAGGTATGAAGGCGAGTACAACTATTGCTACTGCACTAAAAGCTCTCACTTTTCGTTTGTCGTGGAAGAGGCATTGAAGCACGATATTCACCTCGAAACGTCGTATGCCTACGATATCGAGATCATTAAGAAGTTATACCAGCGTAAAAAGATCACCAAGGAAACATTTATCATCTGCAACGGCTACAAGCAAAAGACCTATACCAGCCGTATAGCCAATTTGCTGAATACCGGTTTCAAAAATGTGGTACCCATTCTGGATAACAGGGAAGAATTACAACACTATAAAAAATCGGTAAAGGTTCCTTTCAAACTCGGCATCCGGGTAGCAGCTGAAGAAGAACCTACATTCCCGTTCTATACCTCCCGCCTCGGCTTCCGGGCAAGGGACGTGCTGGAGTTCTATGTTGACAAGATCGAAGGCAATGAAGACCGCTTCCAGTTGAAGATGCTGCACATCTTCCTGAATAAAGGTATCAAAGACGATATTTATTACTGGAGTGAACTGAACAAAGTGATCAACCTTTACTGCCAGTTGAAGAAGATCTGTCCCGAGCTGGATTCAATCAATATTGGCGGTGGCTTCCCCATCAAACACTCACTCGGCTTCGAATACGACTACCAGTTCATGATCAATGAGATTGTAGGCAATATCAAAAAAGCCTGCAAAAAGAACAATGTGCCCATGCCTCATATCTTCACCGAATTCGGCAGCTATACCGTAGGGGAGAGCATGGCGCATATTTACAGCGTCATCGGTCAAAAAGTACAGAACGACCGCGAGATCTGGTATATGATCGATTCTTCATTCATTACTACTTTACCCGATACCTGGGGCATTGGTGAAAAATTCCTGATGCTGCCGGTGAACAAGTGGGACCAGGAATACCAGCGCGTAGTACTGGGCGGCATTACCTGCGACAGTCACGACTATTACGACTCTGAAGAACATATCAACGAGGTGTTCCTGCCCAAGATCAACAACGGCGAACCCCTGTATGTAGGATTCTTTCATACCGGCGCCTACCAGGACCAGATCAGCGGCTATGGCGGTATTAAACACTGCCTTATTCCGTCACCCAAACACGTAATCGTAGGCCACGATAAAAATGGCAAACTGGTAGACTGGATATATGCCAAAGAACAAACTGCCCAAAGTATGTTAAAGATATTAGGGTACTAGATTAGCGATCTGACAACTTACCACATGAAACGATTTGCGATTTTATTAACCGTAGCTATTGCCACAACCTGTTCAGCACAGGCGCAAACAACCGAAGATTCGGTGAAAGCCACCATTAACCGGTTGTTCGAAGGCATGAAAAACGCCGATACGACTTTATTGATATCTGCATTTACCGAAGACCCCATTATGCAAACCATTGCTACCAATAAAAAGAAGCAGGTTTACATTAAGAGCGACAAGTATAAAGACTTCAAAAAGTTCATCAGCCAGCAGAAAGTGGGCGAGGCTGATGAGCGGGTTGAGTTCGAATCGATTCGCATAGACGGTCCACTCGCCATGGTATGGGCTCCGTATCAGTTCTATTATAAAGGAAAATTCCGGCATTGCGGGGTGAACTCTTTTCAACTGGTGCGCCTCGAAGACGGCTGGAAGATCCAGTACCTGATCGATACCCGGCGGAAGAACTGCGATAAATAATGTGATAATTCGAGAATTTGATAATTGGATGATGGAATACATCCGATAAAAAAACTCGCGCTGTGTATACAGCGCGAGTTTTTTTATTATCGTAAGAACGCCGGGAAAGCATCACCACATCATCACATTATCACATCATCAAATCATCACATTACTTCTTCGTGCGATACTTCTTATTCACTTTCGGGCTATTGAAATACTGGTTCAATTCCTTTTCGCTCATGTTGCTGGTGATCTCGATGGGAATATCAACCAGCTGAACCTGGATCTGTTTTAATTCTTCTTTCAGTTTACTGGTTTTCCTGGCAATATCCGGATCGCGTTCACCCACCAGGGCGTTGTCGCTGATCATATACTCCAACCGCTTGATCGCAGTGCGGATACCCGAAGCCTGGTTCTGTTCGGTTACTTTTTGGGGCGAAATGGCTTCCTTAACAGGTACCAGCGATACGCCCACACTAGGCATCACCTTGCCCACTTTCTGCGAGCTTTCACTAGTTGAAGAAGACATAATACTTCCGGTTAATGCCGTGGCTGAACCGGTGATATCAAACGTAGTACGGGTAGATTTCGTTTTTTTAACCCCTTTGTCCAACTGCAGGAAGGTATATTTCAATCGCAGAATATATCCATTGATGACGTTCACCGTCAGCTTGTAATCCTCCAGCGTTAACGGATAATTCAACGCATCCTTTACCACGATCCTTACCTGTGCAGTATCGCGCACCATAAAACGGTTGGCGCCAACAAAGCTCACCACAACGGTCCTTTCCTTACCGGGGTCTGATTCTTTCACAAAATCGAAACCGGGCGACCAAATAAAATCGTCGTCGCATTTTTTGACGAGGGTAGCGCCTTTCAGCGGCATATTGGCAATATAGGTAATGGTCTCAATGGGAAAACTACCATTCTCACATTGCACTTTAAAGGCAACGGTATCCCCTTCATCCACTGTCAGCGTTGAGCCTACAGTAGGTTTAACCCTGGAAGGAATAATATCCGTATTATAAAAAGTGATATAAAAAGAAGTATCAACATGATCGCTGGGCACTTCGAGGTTCTGAACGCCCACACTTACCCTGTACTGGAAATCGTATTTCAGTTTGCCCGAGAGAAAATAGGACTTTTCGGCCTTGAAGGTCAGCAAGCCATTGTCTTTATTAATGCGCAGGCCAATAGGCGGGTTGCGCAGGAACCAGTAATATTTCGACTGATCTTTATTGATCTCCAGCTTGTAGGCCAGGGATGAATCAACGTGTAGCGTAAAATATGGATTGAGATTCTTGATACGTAAGGCCACCTCGGCCGAATCTACGATAAAAGGCAGCGTATCAATGTGTTTACGACCGTTAAATGCACTATCTCCCGGCTGCCGATCCTGAGCTATAGACCATACGCCTGAAAGCATACAAAGTACGATCAATCCCAACGTCTTTCGGATACAGAAGGTAAGTTCTTTCATGGGGGCCGAAGTTAGGACAAAACCATAAAAAAAACCATCCCGATCGGGTCGGGATGGTCATCTAAACCAAAACCAACTGCTTATGAAACTGAAATTTTAATATTTCTTTTGCTAATTATTGGACAACAACCTGTTTAGGAGTGTCTTTTACAACTTCTTTTTTAGGCAGAAAGAGCTTGAGAATACCGTTCTCATATTTCGCCTGAATAGCATCTGCATCGATCTGGTCAGCTACTGTAAAGCTGCGTTTGAAACTGCGCTGGCTGAATTCGCGGCGAACGGTTTTGTAGTCTTCCGATTTGCTTTCTTCCTTCTTTTCATAGCTGATGGTCAGCAGCCCCTTGTCTACATTCACTTTAATATCTTCTTTATTGATGCCAGGTACACTTACTTCCAGATGGAAACCATTGGAGGTTTCATGAATATTAACAGGAGCCAGGTTAATGCCGCTGTAGCCATCATTCCATAAACCAGGAATCGAATTAAAGAAATCATCAACTACAGAATCGAATGATTTGCGGGCGGGATGGTGCAGTCTAACTGTCATAACTTATGTTTTTTATTGTTTTTTAAATCTCGAATTACGCCTATCATTTTTCAAACAGTGTACCATTGCAGAAAAAGGCCAAAAACCGGGAAGGATTGGCAGAGGCCAGGCTAAACAAACAGACATAAAGACATATTAATGTTTAAGTTACTGACATAAATTCCGATCTGGGGTATAAATAAACTTTTTACGTAGTTTTGCGTTTCAATTAAAAAATAGTAGAATGTATCCAACAGAAATAGTACTACCAATGAAAGAGGAGTTGACAGACAATGGCTTCCAGGAGCTGTTAACCCCGGAAGACGTTGATAATCAACTTAAAGCAAAAGGAACAACACTGGTGATGATCAATTCGGTATGTGGATGTTCTGCAGGTTCTGCCCGACCCGGTGTATTAATGGCCGTAACCAATGCAGCTAAAAAACCCGATCATTTGACTACCAGTTTTGCAGGATATGATATTGATGCTGTAAAGAAATTGCGTGAGCATTTACTGCCTTATCCGCCATCTTCTCCGGCTATTGCCCTGTTTAAAGATGGCCAGCTGGTTCACTTCATCGAAAGACATATGATCGAAGGACGTCCGGCGCAATTGATCGCTCACAACCTGATGGCAGCATTCGAAGAATATTGTTAAAATCTTAGCTGATTAATTCAGCTTTGTTCATAGTGATGAACCCTCTCATTCCTGGGAGGGTTTTTTATTTCAACAGGCAATTGACAATAAACAATTTGCACCGCCCGTTGATAGTCGGGAATTCAGCATTATTACAACCTGGCCTGTTGTCGGTTGCCTTTTGCCGGCTGGTTCTGCGTTGGGCATATTTTAAGCAATTGCCAATTGCAAGTTGTCAATTGCCAATTGGTTTTCTTATCATTGCACCTTTATTAAATAATTGGTAGAAAAATCTATTCCTGATACATGTATCCAAACCTATATTACGCTTTTAAGGATCTATTTGGTGTTAACTGGAACGGACTTCGTTTTATTAATTCCTTCGGTTTTTTTGTAGCCCTGTCTTTTTTAGCTGCCGCTTATATTTTGACCCTGGAATTAAAACGCAAGGAAAGAGCGGGTTTGTTAACTGGTCAGGACGTTAAGATGATCGTGGGCAAGCAGGCCAGTGCCGGGGAGCTGTTATTGAATTTCTTCCTGGGTTTTTTATTGGGCTACAAGATCATCGGACTATTTATCTCAGGCAGTGAAACTACTGCAGATCCGCAGCAATACATCTTTTCCTCAGAAGGAAACTGGCCGATAGGCATTGCGCTAGGCCTTCTTTTTGCGGGGTTGAAGTGGTGGGAAAAGCATAAGCAAAAACTGGACAAACCCGAAGAGCGCACCATCCGCATCTGGCCGCACGACAGGGTAGGCGACCTGGTGATCTATGCTGCTTTGTTCGGCTTTCTCGGTGCCAAGATCTTTCACAACCTCGAGAACTGGCAGGACTTTAAAACAAATCCCATCGAGGCGTTACTGTCGTTTAGTGGGTTAACTTTTTACGGTGGTTTGATCTGCGCAGCCGTTGCCATTTATTATTACAGCCGTAAACATAAAATCGATTTCCGTCATCTGTGCGACGCCATTGCGCCGGCGCTCATCCTGGCTTATTCCATTGGCCGGATCGGCTGCCAGGTGGCGGGCGATGGCGACTGGGGAATTTTGAACAGTGCGTATGTAACGGAAATGGGTCCGGAATCGAAAGTTCAACCGGCCGATACAACCCGTTTTCAGAATACGTTACAGGCCCACAACAGTTTTTACCTTCGCACCTTCCAGGTTAATAATGTTTCCGAAATACCGCATGCCCGTGTTAAAGCCCCCGCCTGGCTGCCTAACTGGTTATTTGCTTATTCCTATCCGCATAACGTGGTGAACGAAGGTGTGCGCATTCCGGGTTGCGAAGAAGAGCAGTTCTGCAACCAGCTGCCGATCCCGGTGTTCCCAACCCCGTTCTACGAAACGGTGTTCTGCTTTTTGCTGTTCCTGTTCCTGTGGTCGTTGCGTAAAAAGCTGAAAGTACCAGGCACCCTGTTCGGCGTATATTTGATCGTAAATGGTATCGAACGCTTTTTTGTAGAACAGATCAGGGTCAACACCAAATATTCCATCTTTGGTTTTCATCCCACACAGGCCGAGATCATTGCCGTGTGTCTCGTATTAGCTGGCGCCGCGTTATACCTTTATATGAAAAGAAAGTATGGCGCTAAAATAGATCCGCTCAAAGCCTGAACAATGTGATAATGTGACGACATGATAATCCCGACTAAAGTCGCCGACAAGTTGTGATAATGGAATACAGTTGCGCTTATCGATCGAAAACGCAAAACGATTATAAAGAAGAGAGCCTCAGCTCCCGGTAGCCCGGATAGCGGAGGCTCTTTTTTAATTAGGTGGTACGATTCAGGGTTAGAAAAGCTCGGGTGCTGCGTTCAGCGCCTCCTGCCGGCAGGCAGGGTCTGCATTTACCGTTAAGCGTTCCGCGTTTAGCGTTTAGCGTTCCGCATTTAACGTTAAGCATTCCGCGTTATTTACTAAAGGCATATGATTCACCCTTGGTATTCTTGCACGGTAAAAAGATCTCCTGTGGCATACCCTTGTCAAAAGGAATGCGGGTTTCCAGTTCAGGGTCGCAGTCGACCCGTTCTTTATTGTCGAATACCAGTGCATTGTTTTCAATTCTGCCTGGCAGACAATCAATACCACCTACAAAGTACTTGCCCACATACTGGTTCTTAGTATTGAACAAAAGCACTCTGCCTGTAGCGCCTGGCGAACGTCCCCAGAACATAATAGAGGTCATTACCTTGAAAATGCGACCGTCGTCTGTTTTCAACTTTCCCAGGTACATTAACTCGTTTCTGTTATAATGCCCCTTTTTAGAACGGTCAAAAATGTAGGTTTTACCAATTTTGTTGCGTTGTAATACGAGCTGCTTCTCCTTGTCGTAGTTGATGTTTTGCCCAAACGCAGAGGTGACGAGCACACCCAGGCAAATAGTTAAAAAGATGCGATGTTTCATAAGATTGAATTCTGAAGCCAAAATTACATTTCATAAATATTTAGATCGAAGAGTATCAGCTAATTGGCGCCATACGATCGACAATTGGCCGCAATTTTCCGGTAAACCGGCAGGTTTAACCGAAAAGCAGAACCGCCCGCAGGGAAATTCACACACTGGGGGTATCCGCTTAACCAGTTCTCAGGCCATTTATCCTAAACCCATCCTTTGTTGTAACATGCTGGTAGCCCATACGTCCAACCTGCACCCGGATATTTCCGGACATCAGGAAAAAAAGCCATTAAACACAAAACCATGTACTTTGCATTACACAGTACCTAACTTTGGAGTGTAATTAACAACGCAAAGTATTCAACAACCAATAAAGTAACATGAGAACCCTTCCCAACCTGTTTGCTATCATACTTTTATCAGTATCCTTGGTAGGCAGGGCACAAAACAAAACTGAATATAAACTCAGCGGAAAAGTAGGTACTGCCAGCCAATCTGTTTTGTCAGCTGCCACTGTAACGCTTTTAAGAGCCAAAGACTCGAGTGTAGTCAAGATGTCGGTATCAGATCAGGACGGGCGGTATTCGTTCAATAACCCGCCGCAGGGCCGCTACCTGATCGCTGTTTCTGCAGTAGGTTATGAAAAACAATATTCAACCCCTTTTACCTTGTCGCCTGACAACCCGGCAATAGAATTGACACCTATAATACTCATCCAGCGCACCAGAGACCTGAAGGCCGTGACGGTGAGCGCCCGCAAGCCACTGGTTGAACAGAAGATCGACCGCACGGTAGTAAATGTAGATGCATTCATTAGTAATACGGGCGCCAATGCCCTGGAAGCCCTGGAAAAATCGCCTGGCATCCAGGTAGACAAGGATGGCAATATCAGCCTGAAAGGCAAACAGAATGTGGTGGTGCTCATCGATGGGCGTCCGGCCTACCTTAGCGGCGCCGACCTGGCCAATATGTTAAAAGGTATGCAGGCTTCGCAGCTGGAGCAAATCGAGATCATGACCAATCCACCGGCCAGGTTCGATGCAGCAGGCAATGCCGGTGTCATCAATATCAAAACAAAAAAGAATAAGGTAAAGGGATTTAACGGCAATATGAGCGCCGGCGTAAGTCAGGGTGTTTATTTCAAAACCAACGAAAGCCTGAGCCTCAACTACCGTAATGGCAAGGTGAACGTATTCAGCAATTACAGCTTTAACCTCAATAACAATTTTCAGCAGTTGGAGATCTTCCGCCGGTACAAAGACGATGACGGATCAACCAATGCTATTTTTGAACAGGTGGCGTATATGAAACGGCGCAATATGAGCAATAACCTGAAAATGGGAATGGATTATTACCTGACCGGAAAAACAACACTGGGTGTAGTGTTCAGCGGCTTTTATAACCCTGAAAGCAGCAGGAATACCAATACCAGTTACCTGCAGGACCCCGACTATGCGCTGGACTCCATTGCTACCGCCGGCTCTCATATTAAAGGTACCTGGAAGAATGCCAGCGTGAACCTGAATATGCGTCACCAGTTCGATTCAACCGGCCGTGAATTAACTGCTGACCTGGATTATATCGTATATGATAATGAGAATAACCAGCAATTTTTGAACACAACCTACGAACCCAACTGGATAAAACGTTATGAAGAACAATTACAGGGCGTGTTGCCGGTGACCGTGAACATCTATTCTGCGAAGATGGACTACACGCACCCCTTAAAAAAGAATGGCAAAATTGAAGCAGGCTGGAAAAGCAGCTATGTACAAACGGAGAACAAAGCCAACTACTACCTGTACGATGGCAGCGAATGGATGACAGATCTTGAAAAAACGAATTACTTCGACTATAACGAGAATATCAATGCTGCTTATATAAGCCTTAACAAACAGATCACCAAAAAATGGGGTTTGCAAACCGGACTGCGTTTTGAGAATACGAACTACAAAGGGCATCAGTTTGGCAATCCGGCCAAAGGCGACTCCTCATTCAAACGCACTTATAACAGTTTGTTCCCGACTGTGTATATCAGTTATGCCGCCAATGAACATAACCAGTTTGGCATAAACTACGGCCGGCGTATCGACCGGCCGGGATATCAAAACCTGAACCCGTTCATGTTCTTCATTGACAAATTCACCTATGTTGCCGGAAATCCTTATCTACGGCCCCAATACTCGAACAACTTTGAGCTAACCCATATCTATAAAGGCAAATTGACAACCACCCTTAACTACAGCATTACCGAAAACCTGTTCAATGAAACATTCGATCAGCTAGGTTATGCCACCGTTGTAAGGCAGGGCAATATCGGGCGCCGTGAAAATGCCGGCATCTCAGTGAATGCGAACGTACCAGTGACCAAATGGCTTACCAGCATTTTATACACCAACTATAACTATACCCGTTATTCAGGACAATTATATGGCGAGGAATTGAAAGTGGAAGCCGGTAACCTGCTCATTAGCCTGAACAACCAGTTAAACTTCAACAAAGGCTGGGGGGCCGAACTGAGTGGCTGGTACAGAAGCAAAGGTGTGGAAGGACAGATACTGCTCATGCCGATGGGGCAAATGGCTGCCGGTATCTCTAAACAGGTGCTGAAAGGCCAGGGGTCAGTGAAAGTAAATGTGCGTGACATTTTTTATACCCAGATCCCGAATGGCGACATCAACTTTAAGAACACCGAAGCCTGGTTCCGCAACACCCGTGATACCCGGGTTGTTAATCTTACCTTTTCTTACCGCTTTGGCAAACCCATCAAAAGCACCAACGGCCAGCGGAAAAAAGGCGGCGCCAATGACGAACAAAACCGCGTTAACATAGGAAATTAAGCAAAACGCACAATGCACAACGCGAACGAATGCTCAATGCTGAAGGCCAAAGGCAAACTGTCAACCCCATTTATTTCCAAAACCTTGCGAAGATGCAACAGAAAGTGAAGGCTCAAAACCGGGAGCAGCGTCTGGCAATAAGCCTTCAGCATTAAGCTTTAAATACGATAACAGGCAATTAAAATTTCCAGCAGTAGAGTCGTTAAACTATAGCGGCCGGCGCAAGTCAAAAGGTGCAGAGGAACAGATTGGGAAAAGATTTGTGGAAGAGACAATTTTAAGAAAATGGAATAATTAGCTGGCACAATTTCTGAATAGTTAATAATAGCTGTTTGAAAAAAGGAGAACGCCCTGCGATTCGTTCAAGCCGGGCAAACGAGGGCAAAGACTTCGAGGCAGGCGCCAGGCATTTTGGAGTATTTAGATTTTTTTAACAGTGGATGATGAAACCATTTTACCGATTAAACGTCTTATATATATACAGGCAATAAAAAAACAGCATGGACGATGAGAAAGATCATACTTATAGCAATTGCACTTGTTTACCTGGTGGGATGTGGAATTTCATATATGTAAATAGCAAATAATTAGAACAATAAACTTTCTTCATAAATAGCAGTCATACAGTTTTTCTCATAAGCAGTTAGTTTTGGTTAACGAGGCCCCATTTCTATGGGGCCTTTATTTTTTTAGCAGGTTGCATAAAGCAGCAAACCGCAATAACAACTGTAGATGAACCACCACAAATTCCTTCCTTTCACCGGCAATGTCAATGAACTCCTTTCTTCCTTAATTTTTTCCGCTGGTGTATTGATACCGATTATAGCCCCCTTGTATTTAAATAATACTGATTATCATTAATCGTTTTTTAATCCACTCAATACGTCGCAACTTAGCTTAGAGATTCCTGCCGTTAGAACCCTTCAATAATAGCACATGAAAATTAAAGCGTCGTGGTTAACGACCATATTATGTTTTCTTTCCATTCTTATTAATGCACAAAATAAGTCGGGTAAAGCAAGTGGCGTTATCACCGATGCAGATGCCCAGCCTGTAGAATCAGCCACTGCTTCATTACAACGCTCAAAAGATTCTTCATTGGTTAAAGTTGCGGTTACCGACAAGTATGGACTGTTTGAGTTTGACAACCTTCCAGCGGGTGATTATTTTGTGAGCGTTACCGCTGTAGGCTTCAACAAGGTCATCAGTAAACGTTTTACAATTTCTGCTGCGGCCACTTATAAGATCCCGTCTTTTCAATTACAAAAAGCCGCTGCCAGAACGCTCGGCGAAGTAACGGTGACTGCTAAAAGGCCGCTGATCGAAAACAAGATCGACCGCATGGTGGTGAATGTAGAAGCGGCGCCAACCAATGCAGGCGCATCGGCGCTGGAGGTTCTGGAGAAATCGCCCGGCGTTACCGTAAGCAATGAAGGTGAGATCAGTCTGAAAGGCAAACAGGGCGTGCGTGTCATGCTGGATGGCAAGCCAACCTATTTGTCACCTGCCGATCTCGCGAACCTGTTAAAGAACCTGCCGGCTTCAGCACTTGACCAGATAGAGATCATGACCAATCCGCCGGCCCGTTACGATGCGAGCGGCAACTCCGGCATTATCAATATCAAAACGAAAAAGAGCCTTACAGAAGGATTGAACGGCAGCATTTCCATTGGTGGCACCGTTGGCTTCTGGAAATACCGTGGTTCCTGGCAGTTGCCTTTCCGAAGCACGAACAGCATCAATCTCAATTACCGCAAAGGAAAATGGAACCTGTTTGGCAATTACAATTACAACTACCGCGAGGGCAGGGGTTTAATGGAATTGAACCGCCGCTTTTTTGAAAAGGATGGCACCCTCAATTCCACCTCGTTTACCAATACGTATTTTATTGGCCGCAATAATAACCAGACATTAAAAGCGGGCTTTGATTATTACGCCGATAAAAACAATGTCTTTGGCGTGGTATTGACGGGTTTTGGATTTTTCGGCCGGCCTTTCCCCACCAGTACACAAACCATTTATCAGCCTGATGGCAGTATTGAATCGACACTGGAGTCCCAAATCACAAACAAGAATAACTTTTTCAATTATTCCGCCAATTTTAACTACAAGCATACATTCGATTCAACCGGCCACGAGCTCACTGCCGACATCGATTACATAGGTTACCTCAACGACGCCAAAAACACTTTATTTACTTCTATATACGACAGCTATGGCAACTCACTGGGTGGGCTTACCTTGTCAGGCGATATCCCCGGGCTCATCAATATCTATTCGGCCAAGGCCGATTATGTACGGCCGCTGAAAAACAATTTCCGCTTCGATGCCGGTTTCAAGGTAAGCTATGTTAAAAATGACAACGAGGTAAAATATGAACGTAACGACAACGGCACCTGGAAACCCGACAACCGCTCGAACCACTTCATTTATAGAGAAAACATTAATGCCGGCTATGTTAGCATCAACAAAAAATGGAAAAAATGGAGCGGACAGGCGGGTCTTCGTATTGAAAATACCATTGCCAAAGGCAAACAGGTCACCAATGATTCCAGCTTTACGCGTAATTATACCAGCCTGTTTCCTACCATGTACGTCAATTATGAGGCCAGCAAGAACCATGCTTTCACGTTAACCTATGGCCGCCGCATTGAACGGCCCAATTACCAGGACCTGAACCCCTTCATCTGGTTCCTCGATTCGTTACAGTACCGCCAGGGGAATCCATACCTGTTGCCGCAATATGCCAACAATATTGAATTCAGGCATACGTGGAAAGGACGATTCACCACCACCATCAATTATACCGTTACCGACGATGTGATATCGCAGCTGTTAAAACAGAACACCGAAAAAAGGATCACCTTCCTTACCACCGATAACGTGGCCAGGTTCAAGAATATCGGACTGGCCATTAATGCACCATTCTCGCCGGTAAAGAACTGGAATGTGAACCTCTTTGTAAATGTGTTCAACAACCGGTATGAAGGCGTTTACTACAATTCATTCACCGGCAATAATGATCCAATTGATATAAGTTATACTTCGGCACTGGTGAACGTTAGTAATACTTTTACATTCAAAAAAGGATGGAGTGGGGAAGTAAGCGGTTGGTACCGGGGCAAGACCATTGAGCAGCTGACCATTGCCGACCCCATGTATTTTTTAAACCTGGGCGTGCAGAAAACGGTTATCAAAGGCAAGGGTACCCTGCGGCTGAACTTCCGCGATCCTTTTCACTGGCAGCAATTCAGGGGACGAACCCTGTACAGCGATATAGATGTGAAAATATTCAACCGGTGGGATAATCGAAACGTTACCGCCACCTTCAGTTACCGCTTTGGCAAGACCTCGGTTGCCCAGGCCAGGCGCAGGAATACCGGCGCTTCAGAAGAACAGAACAGGGCAGGAGGAAACCAGAATTAGCTAATGTGATAATAGGCTAATGTGCTAATTGCTGAAATGCCAGCAGTTCCTACAAAAACGAAACTCATGCGAAAGAGCCTTTAAGACATCTGTATTTCATTAGCACATTATCACATTAGCAAATCAGCAAATTGTTCTCTCGTTTCATGTGCAAACTAAGCCCCCGACTGCCAGCTGGCGGAGGGGGCATTTTTATTACTGTGTGACCACTTGTAATATCTAATTAAGTACATTCGTGCCCTGATACTATTCAGTACTTTAAATTAACGCTATGCCTTCGTTTGACATTGTTAGCAAGGTGGATGGACAGGCACTGGACAATGCAGTGAATGTTACCACCAAAGAGATCACCAATCGTTTCGACTTTAAAGGATCGCATGTGGTGATCAATCTCGATAAAAAGGAATTCAAGATCAACATTGAAACCGACGACGACATGAAAATGCGCCAGTTGATAGACGTATTGATCAGCCGGGCGCACAAACAGAACATTTCCCCCGAAGCGTTTGACCTGTCGAAAGAGCCCTATCAAAGCGGTAAGGTAGTAAAACAGGAAGTGGCTGTAAGGAACGGGTTGAAGCAGGAAGATGCCAAGAAGATCGTAAAACTCATCAAGGATTCGGGCCTGAAAGTGCAGGCGCAGATCAATGACGACATCGTACGGGTTACCGGTAAAAAGATCGAC
Organism: Longitalea luteola; assembly: GCF_017356035.1. GTDB lineage: Bacteria > Bacteroidota > Bacteroidia > Chitinophagales > Chitinophagaceae > Niastella > Niastella luteola. The sequence continues at coordinate 113,231 of NZ_JAFIQX010000004.1, forward strand.
GACCTGCAGGAAGTGATCCAGCTTTGCCGCAATGCCTCCTTGGGAATACCCCTGCAGTATGAAAATATGAGAAGTTAGGGGTGGGGCTGTGGATAATTAAGTGCAGAACAGGTGCATAATATAAGCGGCTAAAATTTGGGAAAGTAATAATATAATAAGTAACTTAGGTATAGAAAATCGCAGTAGACTAGTAAAATGGTTCAATGCGATTAGCGGAAAGCATTGGATATACAGGTTATACGTGCACGTAGCAGGTATAAAATGGATCCGGTGCTTTCTTTTTTTATAATTTCTTGCCTTAAAAATTTATTTTTCCCAGCTGGTTTATTAATTTTCCGCTTATCTTTAATAAATATTTAAAGAAGTCAGGAATAAAATTTAATTTGGCAGAATTAGGAGGGAGAGCTAATTTTGCGGCTTTGCTGATAAAACCAGTGTAAAAAATATATTAACAGCTAGTACCGCAAAATCGGTGCAAAATTAAAAATCAAAGAGTTATGAAAAAGGGACTTCATCCCGAAAATTATCGGTTCGTAGTTTTTAAAGATATGAGTAACGGGTACAGTTTCCTCAGCCGTTCCACTTCTCCTTCTAAAGAAACTATTAAATGGGAAGATGGTAATGAATACCCTCTTATCAAATTAGAAATTTCTAATACATCACACCCCTTCTTCACCGGTCAAAACGTACTGGTTGATACAGCGGGTAGAATTGATAAATTCAAGAAACGTTACGAAAAGAAAAAATAAAAAGCGTAATTTCAATACAAACATTTTTGTTTTTCATGGCTATACTTTCCCTTTCCTGTTCTCAGGAAGGGGATTTTTCTTTTATATCGCCTCATTTTTCCTGCATCAAATAAAATTAGCGTTTACAACAACGCTGTAATTGAAAACCCTTTCACTTCCGTTCGTTAGTTTCAATAATGTGTTGATATAACAACAATGTTAAGATGTCAAATCTACATTAATAGCGTCGGCTCTCGTGTTGCAGGCGATTAGTCTCATTATTAGACCTCCGCAATCGCTTAACGTTGCATGATTTTTAAGAAGTATGCTGGCTTTGTTAATAGTTTGCAGTAGTTGTTGGGCTACTACCTGTAAAACATCGCCATCGAAGTCTTATTTCGCTACAAATCCTGTAAATCGCCGTTACTTAATAGCAACCTGGTTCTTTTGAAGTTCTATAGGTTATTTATATAAATGCCGGAATCTGCAGGCGCTAAAGCATGCTAAACTGAGAACAGTGCCCTTTACCCGCGAAAAAAGTTGATGGTGGAATAGTGAACCGTAAAGTTCTTATTGAGTACTGTAAATTAAAAATGAACTAAGTTTGACGTCCGGGTTCAGCCCCGCAACCCAGGAACACAAATCCAGAAACTAAGCATAAGTACTATGAACAAACGGGTATTTCTGTCAGATAAAGAAGTGGCTGATCATTTGTTTCCTTTTACGCAAACCCGCTCGGTAGCCGATATCCGCATCGGGATTCTCACGATCCGTCAAAAATGGGAAAGGCTGTTGAACCAGCCGGTGACTGTGTTGAAAGATGATGAAGAGGCGCCTGCGGATGCCATTGTTTTTGCCGCCAATATTATTCCCTCCCGGCAGTTCATTCGATCTGCGTTCGATGCAACGGGCCAGCCTACCAACCGGCCCGATTACAGTCTGGTAAAGCTGCTGCAATATCCCTGGCATATATTTCAGTGGAACGATTGGGCGTTACGTGAAGATTTTCAACTGATTACGCAGAACCGGTCATCTGCCCCCATTCCTGATACGGTACAGGCGGTGAATGCCGGAAACATATTTATTGAACCGGGAGCCGTTTTAACCCATTGCTGGTTGAACGCCTCAACCGGTCCCATTTACATTGACCGTAATGCCGAGATCATGGAAGGATCACTGATCAGGGGGCCTTTTTCTTTGGGCGAAGGCTCGCTGGTGAAAATGGGCGCCAGGATCTATGGGGCTACTACGATTGGTCCGTATTGCCTCGCGGGCGGGGAGATCAAAAATTCCATTTTGTTCGGCTATTCCAACAAAGCCCACGACGGCTACCTGGGCGACTCGGTCATAGGCGAGTGGTGCAACCTGGGCGCCGGTACCTCCAACTCCAATATTAAGAATACCGCCAGCGAGGTAAATGTCTGGCATCATCCTGCGCGCGAATACCTGAGCGCCGGGTTAAAATGTGGATTGCTAATGGGTGATTATTCCCGGGCTGCCATCAATACCTCCTTCAATACCGGAACGGTGGTAGGCGTTTGCGCCAATATTTTTGGCGAAGGCATGCCGCCCAAATTCGTTCCCAGTTTTACCTGGGGCAATAAGGGATTGAGCCTGTACGAATTTGAAAAAGCGCTGACAGATATAAGTAATTGGAAAAAATTAAAAAATCAGGTGCTTACAGAAGCAGAAATAAATCAATTGAAACATATTTTTGGGCAATCTTAAAAGCCTTCATTACTAAAAAAGACGATTACTTATGCGCAAACAAATTGCTGCGGCTAACTGGAAGATGAATTGTACCTACCAACAGGGCGAACAGTTACTCGACGAGATCCTTTCAGCCAATATTGCATTAAAAGAACACCAGCAAACCATTTTTGCAGTTCCCTTTCCGTACCTGATCATGGCCAAAAGTGAAACAGAAAATGAGAACAATTATTTTGTTGCTGCTCAGAACTGTTATAATAAAAAATCAGGTGCTTATACCGGTGAAGTGTCAGCCGAAATGCTGCAATCCATCGGCATCCGGTTCTGTGTGCTGGGCCATAGCGAGCGCCGGGAGTATTTTCAGGAGTCGAACAAGATGCTGGCCGAGAAACTGGACCTTTGCCTGCAATACAACATCACCCCTATATTTTGCTGTGGCGAACCGCTGAACATCCGGGAAGCGAATACCCAGAACAGCTTTGTGGAAGCCCAGTTAAAAGAATCGCTTTTCCATTTGTCCGACACAGATATCAAACGCATTGTGATCGCCTACGAACCCATTTGGGCTATCGGAACCGGCAAAACAGCCACCTCACAACAAGCCCAGGAGATGCATGCTTACCTGCGCAGTGTATTGGCCAAACAATATGGCGCCGCTACGGCCGATGCCATTTCTATCCTGTATGGCGGCAGCGTAAAAGCCAATAATGCCCAGGAATTGTTCAGCTGTCCCGACGTCGACGGCGGCCTGGTTGGTGGTGCATCATTGAATGCGGCAGAATTCGTAACCATCATTAAAAGTTTAAAGTAGGTTTTCGTTTCCAGGAAGTAAGAGGCAGGAGATATGAGGTATGAAATGGGAGGTAAGAAAATAACTTACCTTTAAACTAATAACCAAGCTTAACCTCAATCTTCGTACTTCTTACTTCCTTCTTCATACTTCTTACTACGTACTTCCTAATTGACTGTTAAAAGCCTTAACATTTTTCCCCATAAACCGCTTGTGGAGTGATTATTGTTTTTCTTCCAGCGGAGGAATTGTTTATGGAACATGCTAAGGCACTACAGGTACTTTCCAGGCAACATAAAGAAGACAGGCTCAAATGCCGTGAATTTTTGAAAGACATCCAGCAGCAACGCGACAAATCCGGCATCCGGCAACGGATCGTTCAATTCTGGAAGAACGAGTTGCAAAAACATGTGGATGCTGAAGAAGCGATATTATTCCCTTTTCTGCAGAAACATCATTTTCCCTTCAATTTCGTGAATATCCTTAAGCGTGAGCACGATACCATCCGCCTGCTGGCAGAACGCCTTCATCGGCAAGATGAAGATTATTACCTGTATAACGCCTTCGTTAAACTGGTTGATCAGCACAGCCATTTCGAAGATGAGATCATTTTCAGAAAAATGGAAGAGGTGATACCCCCACAGGAACTAAGCCAGCTCAACGTTTCAATGGCTGCTGTGGCGAGATAATAACGTCGTAAAACCTGCGCAAATGTTAAACGCTTACCTCATTTAGAGCATTGAATTTATTTGCGAAGTACGATCTAGGGCATTGCGTTCCGCGTTAAGCCTAAGCGTTTTGCATAAAATTATGTAGTTTAGCTCCTGCTAGTGCCGGAGAAAATATTACATAATGACAAAGATTCTGCTAATTAAGACAGGAGCAGCCGGTGATGTTGTTCGCACAACTGTTTTACTAAATGCCCTGCAAGGGTCCGTTACCTGGGTTATCGACAGCAGGTATTCCGCTATTTTACCAGTCAGGCATCCGAACCTGCACCGTGTAGTAAACCTCGACAATGCTCTTGAAACCTTACAGCACGAGATCTTTGATCATACCATTTCCCTTGAAGAAGATCCTGTTTGCGCTTTGCTCGCCTGTAAAATACCTACCAAGAAATTAACCGGCATCTTCCTGGAAAACAAAAGGCTTACCTATACACCCGATTCGGCTTGTTGGTTCGATCTGAGCCTGGTATCAACCCTGGGCCATTCAGCCGCCAATGAGGCCAAAAAACGTAACACTGCCAGCTTTCAGCAATTGCTGTTGAATATGTTCGGCCTGCCTTTTACGGGCGAAGCGTATAGCATTTACCGGAATATACAAATAAGACCCGATCACCGGGTGATCGGTATTGAAACAAGGGTAGGAGTGCGTTGGCCCAATAAAGGCTGGAGCGGTTACCCCGCTCTGACAAAAAAAATACAGCAGCTGGGGTATGAGGTGCGGTTACTGGAGCAACGGAATACGATCACAGCATACCTCGATGATATTGCCGGCTGCGGGTTTATTATTTCCGGCGATACGCTGGCCATGCATGTGGCCATGGCCTATCACATTCCTTCCATTGCTATTTTTAACTGTACCAGTCCGGCCGAGATTTACGATTACGGCACCCTCAAAAAGATCGTGAGCCCGCTTTTGTTACAGGCGTTTTATAAAACGAGCTTTTCGCAGGCTATTATCGATTCGGTTTCTACGGAAGAAGTATATACCGCTTTTTTACAACACAAGGGTGTTAGCTCACTGCAAAAAGTGTAGCGTTCCTTTCCCGCACTTTCGCAATCGTATATTCCCGGGAGTTGGCCAGCGCCTGTTGCTCCCAGGCAGTGTAAGCCGTTTTGTTCTGCATCATGGCGGCCAGAAAATTTACCAGGTGATCAATAGAAGTGTACCTGAAACAACTGCTTTCCAGGCTGGCCGGAATGCGCAAGGCATAAGGAGCAATAAAGGGGCGGGCATGTTTGATCACATCGAACATATTGCCCGATGATTTTGTAAGACCATACGTTTCTGGAATGGCATAACATATGGCCGTATGAATCACAGAGGGCACAAAAATAAAATGAGCCCTGTTCAGTTGCCGGTCAAACTCGTCCTGCAGCACCAGGCGCGTATCATAAACCGTTATCCTGGCATAGGTTAATTTCATGGCAGCTGCCTGCTGGATCACGGCCTTGCCATAGCCATCGTTGTGGCCGCCTAACAATGTAATATGCAACCGCAGTTGTTGCGCCTCGGCGGCTTTTAGCAACTCAAACGTTTGATTATAATCCCGCCGCTTTTTATCCAGCGAACCGGGCACCACCAGGTGAATGTGATCGTCAATGGTGAGTGTATGTTGTTCGCTTTCAAAAACAGCGCCGGGCACATTGTGGATCTGCATTTGTCCGCCCGTGGTTTCGCGTAGATAGGCAATCATGGTGTCGGACACCACATTGTATTCGCTCACGCGTTTAATGAGGGCTTTTTTCCCAATGTGCTGCACCAGTTGCCGAAAACGGTACGACCAGCGCGACTTGAACAGGCAGTTGATGTCGTGAACAGTGATCACCACACGGGCAATGCGCAGCGCGCCGATGACCCATGCATAAAACAGGTGGTTATTACTGATGGTATTGAGGTAAAAAAGATCCAGTTCATGTTTTTTGGCGGCTTTGTACAATTGGCGAAAAAAGCGCCATTTACCGCCGGAAGTATCAAGGATCTCCCATTGAAAGCAGCTCACGCGTTCCCTGAACAGGTCGGCAAACCGGTTATAAGTATCCGCATCGGTAAAGATCACGAGCTGATTGGCAGGCATATCAAACAACTGAATGACCGGGTAAGCGCCTTCAAAATGCTCCATTTCAAAAATGCCTGTTTTCATAATGCTATATATATTATGTTTGCAACGTACATAAAGGGCGCACCCATTACCGGTTTAAACTTGGCAAACTTAAAAAAAAATTTATTCTATAATTTTTTACTCTCCTGCAGCCAGGTGTTGATGCCGCTTATTTCCATTCCCTATATCTCCAGGGTGCTCAATCCGGAAGGAATTGGCAGGGTAAGCTTCATTGATTCGTTAAGTTATTGTTTTGTAGCCATCGCCGAATTTGGTATTGTCACCTATGGCATCCGGGAAATCGCCAGGGTAAAAGACGATAAAGACAAATTACGGAAGCTGGTATCGGAACTGCTTGTTTTGCATTGCATCACGTCGGGCATTACACTTATCCTCTACGGGTTTGCCGTTTTTATACTTTGGCAAAAGATCCAGGACATAAGACTGGTCTTTTTTTCGGTGACGTTCTTACTGATCAACAGTTTTGCCTGCGAATGGTATTTTTGGGGGCTTGAAAAGTTCCGGTATATAACCATCCGCTCATTCATCAGCCGTTTACTGGGTCTTATCGCCTTATTTATTCTGGTAAAAGCGCCTTCGGATTACTACATTTATTATGGTATTATCACAACAGCCGCCATTATCAACCTCCTTACCAACCTGGTGAATGTATTCAGGGAATTACCATTGACCTTGCAGGACCTGCAATGGAAACGCCACCTGAAACATGCTTTAACCACTTATTTCATCAGCATGGTGGCTGGCATTATGGTTTGGCTCGATAATGTGCTGCTGGGGATTATGAGTACTGCGGTTGTGGTGGGCATTTATTCCATGTCAATAAAAATGATGAAGGTAGGGGTTAGCCTTTTCACCGATATCTTCCTGGTTTTATATCCCCGTACTGCCACCTTGTTATACCAGGAAAAAGACAAAGAATTACAGGAAACCATTTTACGATCTGTTCAACTTATTCTTATCATTACCATTCCGGCAACGGTTGGTATTTTTCTGTTGGCTGAACCGTTGGTAAAAGCAGTGCTGGCTAACAGCTTTTTGAAAGCATCGGTAAATATCCAGATCCTGGCATTACTCCCCCTGCTAAAGACGTACGGGTTCTTCCTTAATAAACAAATATTAATGGCCCACGGCAAGGAAAAACTTACATTGTACGGGCTGATCATCGGTAGTATAGTGTATATTTTATTGATGCTTACCTTATCTTATTACCTGCATGACAGGGGCGCCTGTATTGCCATGATACTCGGGGAATTTATAGTGCTGTCAATGGGTTACTGGTATGTAAAAAAATACTTTCCCGGCATGAAGATCTTTGATAAAGTTACTTTTCTTCAATCGCTGGCCGCTTCGCTGTTATTCATCCCGGTAGTTTGGCTGGTGAAAATGGTTCTTAGCTCACCCGTTTTAATAGTCCTGTCGGCCCTGGCGATCTGTGTACCCATTTACTTTATTATGCAACTATGGGTTATGAAAAATAAACTGGTTAAATATTTATATACAACTGCGATCGCCAACCTGAAGAAAACGCCTGTAAATACCCAATAATTATTCGCCGGAAAATGCCAGTCGCAAAAAAATATTTTATAAAAGAACATCTACACCGAGAAGTATTTCACGGCGGCATAGGCAATGTAGATGCTGAAAAGATCTTTATAACACAAGGGTATCAGGCTATCGAGTTTCCGGGAACGTTTGATTTTTCGTTTCGGTCAAAATGGAAAAGGCTGCTCCATTTGTTCAGGCTTTTTTTCAGCATCGCGTCCCGTGATGTGGTCGTTTTTCAATTTCCTTTATATGCAAAAGCCCATGAGCTGTTAATAACGCTGTTGCGTATTAAAGGGGTACAGATCATTTGCCTGATCCTAGATATTGATGGGTGGCGAAATGGCAATGAGACGATCCTTGAAAAAGAAAAGAAAGCATTCCGCCGGTTCCGGTTCTTTATTGTTCATAATGAACGAATGCAACAATGGATACAGGCTATAGTGCCGAATGCCAATACTGCACAGCTGCAGTTCTTCGATTTTCTGGCCACACCCTGTAACCAGCACCGGTCAAAGGACAACCGCATTATTATTGCCGGCGACCTGCAAAAAACGGCTTTTATTCAAAAGCTCGGGCAGGTTCCGCAATTATCATTTTCCATTTACGGCGAAGGTTATACAGCGAATGTGTTCCCTGCCAATGCAGAATATAAGGGAGTGTTTCCGCCCTATGAACTCGTGCATCATTTGCAGGGCTCGTTCGGACTGATCTGGTATGGTTCAGACATCGACAACTTTGCAGGCAGTTATAGTAGTTATCTTACGGCTATCAGTCCGCATAAACTGTCGCTGTTTATCATGGCGGGCATTCCCCTGATGGTACCGGCGACCTCGGCCAGCGCTATACTGGTAAAACAATATGGTATCGGCTGCACGATCGACCGGCTGTCGGATATTGAAGAGGTTATCAAAAATATAAGCGAAGAAGATTATCAAAAGATGGTTGCCAATACCCGTCCTTTGGCCGCGCAAATAAGCCAGGGTTATTTTCTGAAGAAAGCGCTCACTGAACTCGAACAAAAAATTTATGAAAATTAACCAGTGTACAATTGAGCACCATTAATTCCACAAAATTGGCATCGGCTATTAACCAGAAACCAACCGGCAGCAGGATCGACAATAACAGCAGGTAGCGATCGAACTTATAGGTAAAAAAACCGACTATAAACACTCCTTCCATAATAAATCCCGCTATATACGCCGTATTTATCCAGGCAGGATGTTGTAATGCCCATTGGTAAAGGCCGGCTTTCCAGGAGCTGGGTTCATAGTATAACAAAGCAACTGCATTCTTCTTTAAAATGTGTAAACCCTGGTCGGGATGCAACCATGAAAGGCGGAACAATTTCCACAAGAACGCATCGGTCCAGATAAACAAGAGAAAATACCGCAAGCCCCTCCATAGAAAATTAAAGGTCTTGTAATTAGCCGTAGTAAAGGGAATGGCGATCATCAGCCACCCGATCTTATGATTGGTATGATGGGTACCGAATGTATTGAAGGTAATAAAATAAACAAAGTACAACGCTATGAACGACCATACATACCCGCGCTTTTGTGGATACAGGAGCGACAGGATGCAAAACGTAAAAAGCGCCAGGTCGAACAGGCAGGCTACTGCATAATGACCGGTAATGAATTCAGGAATACCGAACCAGTGCATGACCCAATAGGTTAGATCAACATACGGAAATCTGATAACAGGTTGCTGTAGCTGGTGCACGAGGTTGCCGGAAAAGAAAGACCAGGTGAGCGACGTAAGCAGCAACGCGAACACCACACGGGCAATACGAGTTTGTTGCCACGGTGTATAAAAATTTATATTGGTTACGGCTTTTCCCATTTTTCGAAGAGGTACACAGAGTCAGTTACCAGTTTGTTATCAGTATAATGTGCTTTTACTACATCAATGCGAATGGAATTGACCGGCTGACCGGTTGCCTGATGCAGGTAGCGGGCATACCAGTATAAAAATGCCTGTTGTTGTGGCTGGGTATTGAACAGGGAAGATTCGAGGAAGCGGATCTGCGCATAATGTTGCTGCAATTTCGTTTGAAGAAAGGTGATGGTTGGATCCTGGTGATTGTTGTCTTTTATTCTTTTGTAATAGGCCAGGGGAGCAGACAGGTAAAAACGGGTATCGGTGTTAGCATGATCATACATGTTTACCACCGTGCTGTCGTTGATAGTCGTCCTCAGCAGCTCATACTGTTCAACGGGCTTCTCCTTTTCAGAATACATACCCCATACAAAAAAAGGTGTCACTTCATCGCCTGCTACATTTGCGGCCAGGGTAAGGGTGGCAAATGTAATAAGGAGGTAACACAGTTTTGGGTTGTGCCGCCATAGCTGGTAAAGGAAGGTGTTCTTCATCGTTTTGCAAACCTACTTCAACTTTCCAACCAGGTCAATATACTCCTGCATGGCAGTTTCCTTTGGCTTTCCCTTCAGCTCTTGCCAGGCGTTGAACTTGGCTTTGGCAACAAAGTCAAAGGCATTGGTTGGCGGTTCTATATTAATATCGCCTTCGGTAGCCTGTTTATAGAGGGCATATAATTGTAACAGGATGTCGTTCCCGGGTTTTTCGGTCAATGTTTTACTTCGGGCAACGGCCTGATCGAATTGTTCCTGGATATTCATATGAGACTCGCTTTGTTTTGGATGTTGCGAAAATAGGCGTTTCCGGCCACTCGGGGCGCTAAAAGGCACTGCATCCGGGTCAATCGGGCTGTTGTTTTTCAAACTACAGGACAGTTCATGAAGGCTCGTATTAATTTTGTAATAAATTTATCGCGAATATGCTATCAGGGAGATGATTTATATCATGTGTTATATTAAATAATATCCGAACTTTAAAAGAAATGTCATTTCATGAGAACGGTAGACGATCTTATTGCCAGTAAACCACGTGCGGAAAACATTATTAAGCCAGATGCCTTGGTGATCGATGCCCTGCGCGAGCTCGACCAGGTAAACCTGAGTTACCTGATCGTCATGGAAGGAAATACCTACAAGGGCGTATTTTCAGAGCGTGATTACAGTCGTAATGTAGTATTAAAAGGCCGCAGCAGCAATTCGGCCAAAGTACAGGAAGTAATGACCACTGAGCTGCCGGTAGTATCGCCCCAGGATACGGTGGAGCATTGCATGACACTGATGACAAGGAACAAAGCCCGTTACCTGGTAGCCCTCGACAACGACCAGTTCATGGGTATCATTACCATTCATGATCTGCTCAGGCTGGTGTTAGCCAATAAAGCCGAGGCGTTTGATGATACACTTGCCAACAAGTTAATTGACATTAACGAAGGGCGGGGTAGAATTTATTAGTTCAAAGTTTATAGTTTAAAGTTCATAGTTCCCTCCTGTAAGCCGGGAACTATGAACTCGAAACTTTGAAAACTTTGAACTTTGAACTTTGAACTGTAAACTGTGAACTGTAAATTGTGAACTATAAACCAGCCCGCAGACAGGATTACCAATTATCAGTTCTAAAAGGGCAAACCGGCAATCCTTCTTTCCCGAACAAATTACCCATAGCCGTATTGGTGAAGCCGTATCGTACAGCCACAGGTTCTTTCACCTGCTTGCTGGAAACAACCAGCTGGTTGTTCTCGATCTTTGTATCGGCCGGATAGAATTGACGGTCATTGCCGGCGACATACACTTCTGTAACGGTTTTTCCCTTCACCATTAAACCGGTGGGTGCGTTATCAAATGAAATATAGGCTTTGCCTTTCTTCACTTCCATGCTTTTGAATTCAGGACTTTTATAAACAATGCCTTCTTTCTTATAAGTTTCATGCAACGCCCAGTTGGCAAGCCGCGCGCCTACATCATGTTTATTGGTAGGATGAATGTTATTGGTATCGGCTACCAGGTCGGTAATAACAACCATGCCTGTATGCGGCAACGCCATGGATCTTGTCTGCTGTTCGCGTAACAAAGCGCCTATCAACGGGCTGTTGTATTTATATGGTGCAATTTGTACATAGTAAAAAGGAAACTCTTTATTCCACGCCTTGCGCCAGCTTTCGATCATAGTTGTAAATAATTTGCCATAAGTGGCGGCAGTTTCCGTATTGCTTTCCCCCTGGTACCAGATAGAACCGGCAATACCATATTTCGTAATGGGTGCAATCATGGCATTATAGGTATACCCCGGGGTAATTGGCCAGCGGGCATCGTTCTTTTGTTTGGCAGCGGCAGCCTTGAGGTCGGCATCACTGAACACCTTCTCTTCGGGCGTCCATACTTCAGCAGGTGTACCGCCCCAGCTGGCATTGATCAAACCAATAGGAACGTTCAGGTCCTGGTTCAGCTTTTTGCCAAAGAAATAACCAACGGCACTGAAGAACTTCAGGGTATTGGAATCGCAGATGGTCCATTTGGCAGCGCAATCATCCTGCGGATGAACAGCAGTGGTCTTTGGAATATGAAAGAAGCGGATGTTCTTATTATAGCAGGTAGGTAATTCAGCAGCGATATCGGGTAGTTTATTATAATAATTCCATTCCATATTTGACTGGCCTGAGCAAACCCATACTTCACCGATCATTACATTTTCGAGTACAATCGGAGCCGGGGTATTGCTGCCCCAGATGGTAATGGTATAAGGCCCGCCGGCAACAGGCGTTTGTACAGAAAATTGCCAGTTGGCATCGCGTGTAGCCTTTAAAGTATCGGATCTGTTATTCCAGGAAGTAGTAATAGCAATCTTTTCACCGGGGCTGGCCCAGCCCCATAATTTTACGGATGATTGTTGCTGCAGCACCATATTGCTGCTGATGACTGCGGGCAAACGGATGGCGGCATGGGAAGCAATTACAAGCGAACAAAAGAAAAGAAGCAAAGACCATTTTTTCTTCATATTAAATAGCAATTTTTTGAACAGAAGAAGCTTTTCGATACGAAAAGGTTGTTTGTATTATAAAAAAAGCCGATGGATGTCCACCGGCTGAAATCTATTGCAATTGACAACAGGCAAAAAATCGCAACGTTCGATCATTAGCAAGCCTTGTCAATTGCCTATTGCTAATTGTTTATTGGTTCGGGTTTCCAGTTAAAAGTCACGTTCACTTCAATATCGGGATGAATGCTGTACATAACGGGGCAGGTATGAGCGGCACGTTCCAGAATGGTCTTTTGTTTTTCATCTACCTGCAGGGTATCGGGAAAATGAAATGTTAAATTTATACCACCAATACGACGTGGATCGGCTTTCATGATCTTCTCAACATCTATCTTAATGCCTTTGATATCAAGATTCATATCCCTTGCTTTAATACCCATTATAGTAAGCATGCAGGTTCCCAGGGCGGTTGCCACCATATCGGTAGGGGAAAAACGTTCACCCATGCCCTGGTTATCTGGTGGCGCATCAGTTTCAATAACGGATCCGGATTTTACGTGTGTACAAACCGTTCTCAGATTTCCTTCGTAAACTACTGTTGAGGTCATTATGTATATTTTTACCTTAAATTTACGTTTAATAATCAAATCATAGCCAGTGAAGAAATTTGTTTTGTTCCTTTTGGCTGGTACGCTTGCATCTAATTTATGGGCGCAAGATAATCCAACTCCCAAATCACCAACAGCAAAAAAAGACAGACAGGCCGCAAAACGTGAGAGGATCAACAACCTGCTAAAGCAGGAAGAAGAAGGAGAGATCATTTTCGCCAGGCAAAGCGCTTTCGGAATAAAGTTAAATACCGACGGCTATGGACTTTCCTACGAAATAGGGCGGTTTAAAAGTGCCCGCGTAGCTAATATCTTCCAGCTGGAGATAAACGAAAAAAAACACAAAAAAGAAAAACGTACTTCCCTGCTGAACGGCTTTAACTTCAACAGTGTCATTTACGGAAAACTGAATAATTTTTACCAGGTAAAACTCGGCGCCGGTCAACAACGTATTATTGGTGGCAAGGGCAATAAGAACGGGGTAGCGGTAATGGCCGTTTATACCGGGGGCGTAGCCGTGGGTTTGGAAAAACCGTATTTTGTTGATGTGGTTGACCAGGCCAACCAGCGCTATCGTAAAACATACCCCGAAATCATCGACAGCAACTATTTTGAGCAGGGCGCATCAGGGTTTACGGTAGGCTGGGACAAAGTAAAACCAAAATATGGCGTACATGCCAAAGGCGCGCTTCGTTTCGATTATGGCCGGTTCAATGAAACCGTAGCAGCGATTGAAGTAGGGCTGAATGCAGAATATTATGTGCAGAAAGTAGCGCAGATGGCTTATAACCCGGAAAAGAATTTTTTCTTTAACGCGTATATCTCTTTATTACTGGGCCGGCGAAAATAATTTACCCCCGGGGCCCTAAAGGGGGAAAGCCCCCCAATCCCCCTAAAGGGGCAGCTGTAAACGTTAAAAAGGAGGACTTCCAATAACAGGAGATCCTCCTTTTTTATTTGTTACCGGTAACCGGGCACCAGTTACCGGGCACCAGTTACCACGCACCGATTACCACCGCATCGATTACCAGGCATCAGTCACTGGTTACCATTCCGCTTGCCCAGTTACAGGCAGCTTACAAATCAAAGTCGGCTGTACGGATGAAAGAAGTATAAACTGTAAACTATAAACTGTGAACTGTGAACTGCCTATTGATTGTTGATTGCCAATTGATTTTATGTTATTTTTGTAGGCGATTTGCCATGCTGTTTGCAATAGATGGCTATATATCAAACTGTTACAATCAGACTCAGCAACCTTTTGGGTTTTGATGTGTTATTATACCTGGCCCCCGACCCGTCGGGACAAGTTGTAAACACCCTAAGGTTTAATCAGAATAAAAAGACTTATGCAGGAATTACCCGTTATCAGTAGCGTAAATGAATCGACTTCTGTTGTAAAAAAGCCCAACTGGCTGCGTGTAAAATTACCCACCGGCGAAAACTACCGGCATGTACGCAACCTGGTTGACACTCATAAACTGCACACCATTTGTGAAAGCGGCAATTGTCCGAACATGGGCGAATGCTGGGGCGAAGGTACAGCCACCTTCATGATCCTGGGTAACGTATGTACCCGCAGCTGCGGTTTTTGCGCAGTAGCCACCGGCCGGCCCGATGCCGTTGATTGGGACGAACCGCAACGCGTGGCAGAAGCCATTCACCTGATGAAAGTTAAACACGCAGTCCTCACCTCGGTTGACCGCGACGAGCTGAAAGACGGTGGCAGCATCATCTGGCACAATACCATCAAAGCCGTTAAAGCATTAAATCCCGATACTACACTCGAAACCCTGATACCTGACTTTAAAGGAAAGGCTGAAGACATTCAACGCGTAATTGACGCGGCGCCCGAAGTGGTATCACACAATATAGAAACTGTTGAACGCCTCACCCGCCAGGTTCGTATTCAGGCCAAATACCGTCGCAGCATGGAAGTGCTGAAGATCCTGAAACAGGGTGGAATGCGCACCAAAAGCGGCATCATGTGCGGTTTGGGCGAAACCAAAGAAGAAGTTCTGCAAACCATGCAGGACCTGCGCAACAGTGGTGTCGATGTGATCACCCTGGGCCAATACCTGCAACCCACTAAAAAGCATTTACCAGTGCTTCGGTTCGTGCATCCCGATGAATTTGCTGAGTATCGCGAAGCCGGTTATAACATGGGTTTTGATTATGTAGAAAGCGGACCACTCGTTCGTTCTTCTTACCACAGCGAACGCCACGTGATTCCGGGTTACGGAAAAGAACAGTGGTTAAAGCAAAAGGAAATGATGATTTCTTAAATTATGATTATCTTCCGGTAAAGTATTGACAGAAGTACAAAGTATGAAGTGATTTCGATTTCGGGATTTTGAGATTTCGGGATTTATGGTTTTGCCGGAATCCACTTCAGATGACTCTGAAATCGCTAAATTTCATACTTAATACTTCCTGCTACACCATCCTAATTCCACTTCAACATTCAATTGCTTGCCCGACATTCAATATTAACATTGCTCTACCTTTTACCAGCTTCAGGGTTTACGCAATTGAAGTGGATAAAAGCCAACAATGAATTCGATAGCCTGCCAGCATCCATCCGCATTTTTAAGACGTCCGATTCCTTGAACGGCCGGCCTTTCAGAGCCTGGTGTGCCGAGGTAAAACTGAAAGACAAACAGCTCGATTTTACTGCACAAACAGGCGAAGGCAACAGCTACACGCCATCCGAATTTTATAACCGGGAGGGAAAGCCGTATATCGTCGTTAACGGCGGTTATTTCTCCCCGCAAACCCGGCAGAACCTGAACCTGATCATGCGTGAGGGAAAGATAGTAGCCTATAATGTGCCTGCCCTGAAAAGCCTGCTCAGCGATTCCTTTTATTATGCCACCCGCAGCGCATTTGGCATTTCGAAAAACCGGCAGGCCGATGTAGCCTGGGTATTCACAGATACGGCCAAACGATGGCCTTATGGATTTCAAACCCATCCCATTATTGCCAAAGGCAGCAATCCAGACCCCTCATTTACCGACCTGCATACCATTGAACAATGGAACTGGTGGAAAATGCATACCGCCATTGGGGGAGGACCAGTACTGGTGCAGGAAGGGGCGGTATTTATTACCAATAAAGAAGAACAGTTATACGCCTTTGAAAGGAATGACCGGCATCCGCGCACGGCGATCGGCTATACCAGGAACCACCGCTTGATCATACTGGTTATCCAGGGCCGTTCGCCCGGTATTGCGGAAGGCGCCACACTCGATGAAGAAGCCCGTATACTGGTTGACCTTGGTTGTGTGGAAGCCATCAACCTCGATGGCGGCGGCAGCAGTTGTATGCTTATTAATGGGAAGGAAACGATTGTTCCTTCTGATGAAACGCAGCGACCCGTTGCCAGTGTGTTCATGGTTCTCAGAGGCCGGAAATCGGAGACCGGAAATCGGAGGTCAGAGGTCAGAGGTCTGAAGTCGGAGGTCAGAAGTCGGAGATGATGGGTAAAGAGCTCGATATATAAGAAAAGGACCCATGTTGATACGATCAACTTGGGTCCTTTTTGTATTTGTATTATGTATTTCCGAATTCGGACTTCCGACTTCAGTTTCAGACAACCTTATCCGTCTTCACTTCCCATACCAAAGCGCTGGCACCCAGGATCGCTGCATCGGCTTCACGCAGTTCAGAGAACAACAGCTTCACCTTGTTCTGGAAGATCGGCAGCAGGTTCTTTTCCATATGCTCACGGGTTGGCTTCAGGATCAGATCGCCCGCTTTGGTCATGCCACCGAATAAAATAATGGCTTCCGGCGAAGAGAACATCACAAAATTGGCCAGCGCCAGACCCAGTACTTCCCCAGTGAATTCATACACTTCTTTGGCTATGGCATCGCCCTGCATCGCGCATTCGTAAACGATCCGGCTATCGATCTCTTCCTTGGCATAGTTACGCAACAGGCTGTCGCGTTTTAAGTCGCGGTCAAGGAATTCCAGGGCGGTGAGCGTTACGCCGGTAGCAGAAGCATAGGATTCCAGCGAACCCCGTAAACCGGTGCCTTTATGTAAGCGGCCGCCGGGAATAATGGTGGTATGTCCCAGTTCACCCGCAAAACCATCGTGACCATAGATCAGCTGACCGTTTGCCACGATGCCGCTGCCCACGCCGGTGCCCAGGGTGATCATTATGAAATCGCGCATGCCACGGGCCACGCCATACATCATTTCGCCTACAGCAGCTGCGTTGGCGTCATTGGTAAGGGAACAGGGAACGCCGAATTTATCGTTCATCAGCTGGATCAATGGAACCAGTCCTTTCCAGGGCAAATTCGGCGCATATTCAATAGTGCCTTTGTAATAATTTCCGTTGGGAGCGCCAATACCGATACCCCTGATGCCATTGATGCCGCCAACCTGGTCGATGGCCGGCGCCAGCGCAGCAGCCAGCTCATCAATATAATCGTTTACATCCTTGTGTTTGCGGGTTGAAATGGCCCCCCGGTATGAAATATCTCCGCGGTGATCTACAATCCCAAATACGGTGTTCGTGCCGCCAATATCAATTCCAATGGCATACTCTTGTTGTCTCATTGCATTAATCAGTTTCTTTAGTTTCAGTCATTATCCGGCTTGATCTGCCGTTTTATTTATACCAGCAGTCCCAATTCATGTTGTCCCCGCGTGGGCCAGGGCCTATAGTTTTTGCGGCGTGAAGATACCATCTATTTGTGTATTAATGACCTCCTGCGCTCTCTAGTTTGTCATAATCAATGCCTTGGCTTTTTAAAATGGCCTTGGCGCGAATGGCATAGAAGGCGAGGTAGGCAAAACAAAGCACTCCTACGATGAAGGAAGCCTGAATACCTATTACCTCCGGACCTGCAAGCCAGCCCTGCAATAAACTAATGAACCCGCCGCCCATGATCATCATGATCAGGAAGCTGGCGCCTTCGTTGGTATGCCGTCCTAAGCCGGCAATGGCCAGGGTAAAGATACACGGCCACAGGGTAGAGCAGAAGAGTCCCACGCTGGTGAAGGCATACACACTGATCCAGCCATCGGCCAGCATCCCGATGATCAAACCGGCCATACCCAGGCCAGAGAAGATCAGCAACTGGCGTGCAGGATTGCCCTTGCTGAGCAGGTCGCCAATGATCAGCGCCACGATCACGCCGGCATAAATATAAAACGGAGTTATATCGTGATTGGCGATCTTATTGATCAGCAGGAAAACACCAAAGGCCAGGTAAGGCATAATAAATCGCAATACTGATTTTACACTGGCGCTGATAGGAAAGGCGCCGATGGAGGAAGTCCAGCGGCCCATCATCAGGCTCGCCCAGTACAGCGACACCCAGGGGGCAATGCTTTCGGTAGGAAAAGGATTGCCATTTTCATCTTTGAGGTGTTCGGTCATAAACTGAGGCAGGTTGCTGGCCGTAGCCACTTCCACGCCCACATATATAAAAATGCCGATCATGCCCAACCACAGCTGTGAGTAGTTCAATGCACTTCTCCTGGTAACCATAGGGCTGGCAATATCGGTAGGCGTTGCTACCTTGCTGGTATCATCAGCATGTTCTATCTGATTGGGAATAGGAGAGAATTTGAATATGATCGCTACTAATATAAAGGCGGCGCCTAATATCAGGTAGGGTACTTTTACGGCGCCGATGTCGGCCACTTTAGCAGCGGTACCACCAGTCACAGAACCAAAAATAGCCAGGCTCACGATCACTGGTCCGAGGGTAGTCCCAAAATTATTGATACCGCCAGCCATGCTTAAACGCTGAGCCCCTGTTTTTGGATCACCCATTACAATGGCCAGCGGATTGGCAGCCGTTTGCTGCAGGGAAAAGCCCAGCCCCACAATAAATAACCCGGTGATCATGATCAGGAACGATTCGGTTTCTGCAGCAGGATAAAACAGCAATGTTCCCAATGCAGAGATCACCAGCCCCAGGGCTATACCATTTTTATAACCCATTTTATTAAGGATATCGCCGCCGGTAGCTTTACTGATCAGGTAATAAATAACAGAACCAACCGTATAAGCTACATAGAATGCAAAGGAGATCATCTGGGATTGCCAGGGCTCCAGGTTTAATTTCTCCCTGAATACCGGGATCAGGATATCGTTACTGGCAGCAACGAATCCCCAGAAAAAGAATACAGAGATCAAAACAGCAAATTGCGACCATTTCGTTTGTTGGCTCATTTAAAGGTTGGTTTTAGTCAAAAAGATGTTTTAAAAGTAATAAGATTTTTGCCATTGCTGGCAGCGACTGTTGTTATGTTGCACGTTCAAATTGCCAAGTTACCGCTTTAGCAGCTTGCAGGCACAAATTTTTATATTCTCCCAGTTTATACCTAGACGCGAAGCAGCTCGTTTACCGGTGTCATAAGCAGTCGTCTTTGTAATCATTTTTTTTATATCTGTGTGTGTTGTGGTTTACTTTCATAATTAATTCAGTAGCTTAGAGCCAGTACAACCAACTGGAATCATTATTTAAAAAGGCTGTCAAGAATGGATATCTTACATGTAAGCGCGGAATGTTACCCAGTAGCTAAGGCAGGAGGGTTGGGAGATGTAGTAGGGGCCTTACCAAAGTACATGAATGAACTGGGTCATACGGCCCGGGTGGTAATGCCTATGTATCGTACCAAATTCTTATATGCCAATGATTGGGATGTGGTGCATAAAGGCCGCACCAACATGGGCAATTGGTGGTTCGAGTTTACCATTATCAAGGAAAAGACCAATAAACTGGGTTTTGAACTGTACCTCGTAGATGTAAATGGCTTGCTCGATCGCGAAAAAGTGTATGGGTACGACGACGATACAGAACGTTTTACCGCTTTTCAGATCTGTGTGCTCGACTGGCTCAATGCCTGGACGCAAAAGCCGGATATTCTCCACGTGCACGATCATCATACCGGATTAATACCCTTCATGGTAAGGCATTGCTTTAAGTACAGACCACTGGCAGGCATTAAAACTGTCCTTACCATTCACAACGCTCAATACCAGGGCTGGATGTCCTGGAGCCGCAGCATCCTGATTCCCCAATGGGATATGTGGAAATGGGGCATGCTCGACTGGAACAATACCATCAACCCGCTGGCCAGCGCCATAAAATGCGCCGACAAAGTAACCACGGTAAGTCCCAGTTACCTGGCCGAACTCAGATACATGAGCAATGGACTGGAAGCCCTGTTCGAGTATGAAAAAGGGAAATGTGTGGGCATCCTTAACGGCATCGACGACAAGGTATGGGACCCTCGGGAGGATACCTATTTACAGCACCATTATTCAATAGGCGATCTGGAAGCCGGCAAAGCAAAAAATAAAATGCTGCTGTGCGACCAGTTCAGTCTTGATTTTGATAAACCCCTCATTGGTTTTATTGGCCGCCTGGTAGGGGAGAAAGGCGCCGACCTGCTGCCACAGGTGATCAGCGATTCGTTTTACTATATAGGCAGGCGAATGAATTTCCTCGTATTGGGCAGCGGCTTCCCCGAAGTTGAAGCCGGTTTGAATGCGCTAAAACCATTATCGCAATACGATTACAATGTATTTATCGGTTATAATGAAGGGTTAAGTCATACCATGTATGCCGGGCTTGATTTTTTGTTAATGCCTTCACGGGTAGAACCATGCGGACTGAACCAGATGTATTCGATGCGCTATGGGACCGTACCAATGGTACGTCGCACTGGCGGATTAAGAGATACCGTTATTGATATGGGCGATGTAAACGGTTACGGTATCTGTTACACCCATGCCAGCGTTCCCGATGTTACTCATGCAGTATGGCGGGCAGCCGAACTATACCACGACAAAGAAAAAATGCATCACATCAGACAATATATGATGAAGCTTGATTTTAGCTGGGAGACGAGTGTCAAACATTATATTGATGTCTATACTGCGCTAGTAATATAATTATTGTATAACTTAGAAGAAGAAGAACTCGGATTAAAATTTCAACCATGAGCAAACAAGTGATTGCTGTTATTCTGGGAGGTGGAGCCGGTACGAGGCTATATCCCCTGACCGCCAGCCGTTCGAAACCCGCTGTGCCTATCGCCGGAAAATATCGTTTGGTAGACATTCCCATATCAAACTGTATTAACTCGGGCATCAACCGCATGTTCGTTTTAACCCAGTTTAACTCGGCATCGCTGAACAAGCATATTAAAAACACCTATCACTTCAGTATTTTCAGCAGCGCCTTCGTTGACATCCTGGCGGCAGAGCAAACGCCCGATAACCCTTCCTGGTACCAGGGTACTGCCGATGCCGTACGCAAATCGTTACGGCACCTCAGCCAGCATGACTTCGAATACGTTTTGATCCTGTCGGGCGACCAGCTGTACCAGATGGACTTTCAGGATATGATCAACAAACACCGTGAGTCGGGTGCAGATATTTCTGTTGCCACCATTCCGGTGCCCGCCAAGGAAGCATCCGATTTTGGTATTCTGAAAGCAGACCCTGACGGCCACATTACCTCGTTCATTGAAAAACCGAAGCAGGACCTGTTGCCCGACTGGAAGAGTGAGACCAGTGAAGAAATGCAAAAGCAGGGCAGGGTATATCTCGCTTCAATGGGTATCTACATCTTCAACCGCAAGCTGATGTTTGATCAGCTGCTGGATGAACATAAAAATGCCACCGACTTTGGCAAGGAGATCCTGCCCAAATCGATCGGGGTGCATAAAATAATGAGTTATGAGTACGATGGATACTGGACCGATATAGGACATATTTATTCGTTCTTCGAAGCCAACCTCGCGCTTACCCAGGATATTCCGCCTTTCAATTTATTCGACAATAGCAATCAGGTATATACCCGCGCCCGCATGCTGCCGCCGGCCAAGATCAGCGGCACCACGCTCGAGAAGACGATCATTGCAGAAGGCAGCATCATTAACGCCAGCCGCATCGAGAACAGCGTGATCGGCATCCGCAGCCGTATTGGACATGGCACTACAGTGGTAAGCAGTTACATTATGGGCTCCGATTACTTTGAGACCATTGAAGAAATGCAGCATTCCGTTGAACGCGGACTACCCAAGCTGGGTATTGGCGAACGTTGTTACATTCGTAATGCCATTGTTGACAAGAACTGCCGCATCGGTAATGATGTACGCATCAATGGCAGCAATCACCTCGAAAATACCGATCATTCGTTATACACCATAAAAGACGGAATTGTCGTCGTGAAAAAAGGGTCTATTTTACCAGATGGGTTTGTGATATAATGCCCCCGGGCCCCTAAAGGGGAGAGCTACCGCCCTTTAAAAAGCATAACAAATTTCAGCAGGCATACAATGCTGAAATTTAATAAAAGGCATGTTACTTCAGTTAACATGCCTTTTATTTATGTCAAAAACCCGCCCGAACAGACTACCGAGTTTAATGAACACTTGCCAAAGCGCGCCAGCGGCTCCCCCTTAAGGTGGCCGGGGGGTATAAAAAAGCCCGACCACACAACAGATCGGGCTTTACCAATACCTACTGATAACCTATATAATTCTCATGTGCTCTACTCGGTTGAAACCTGCCTTCACCAGATAACCTTACGACGCTGATAGTATTGTAACGGTTACACGGTTGGCACCTAACTGTAACGCCTGAGCCATGCTTCGGCCCGGGCACTTCTTACAGTAACCAACCCGGTGCCGGAAATTATAACCGTAATAATCAAGGCACTATATTGGAGCAGCTTCCGGTAACTGTTCGATTTCGATACGACCAGTGTACGGAAAACAATAGGCAATAGGCAATCCTCCCTTCAAAAATCAATCTCCGTTCGCTATCCGCTGACTTAAAACTTAGAACTTAAAACTTAGAACTTAGAACTTTGAATTTTCTTGTACCTTGTATCTTCTCAAAGCGATTGCATTATGGAACCATCCCCCATTGTATTGGACACTGAAAAGGCCATACAGGCAAAGCCCCATTTCAACTTCTGGCAGATCTGGAATATGTGTTTCGGCTTCTTTGGAATACAGTTTGGCTGGTCGTTACAAATGAACAATATGAGCGCCATTTACGAATACCTGGGCGCATCGGCCGAACAGATCCCCGGCCTGTGGCTGGCGGCTCCCATGACCGGCCTCATCGTTCAACCCATTATCGGTTACCTCAGCGATCGAACCTGGCATCCTACCTGGGGCAGAAGAAGACCCTATTTTTTGATCGGCGCCATTTTAAGTTCCATCGCTTTGTTCATCATGCCCAATTCCTCCGCCGTATGGATGGCCGCAGGCACCCTGTGGATCCTGGACTCATGCATCAATGTTAGTATGGAACCGTTTCGGGCATTCGTAGCCGATAACCTGAATGAACGGCAAAGGCCCTTCGGTTATGCCATGCAAAGCATGTTCATAGGAGCTGCTGCTTTTATTGCCGGTTTTTTACCCGGACTGCTGGTAAACTGGTTTGGCGTCTCCCGCGACCAATCAGCCGGTGGTATTCCGCAAAACATTATGTGGTCTTTTTATATCGGCGGAATTATGTTCCTGGTAGCAGTATTATATACCGTACTGCGCAGTAGAGAATATCCGCCAACCGATCCCAACTGGCGGCAACAGCTCAATGCAGAGCATGGCAGCGGCTTCAGCGGCGCCATAAAGGAGATCACGGCATCGGTCATGCACATGCCGGCCCAAATGAAAAGACTGGCACTCGTACAGTTCCTAACCTGGCCAGGCCTCTTCCTCATGTGGTTCTATTATACCACCGGCGTAGCCCGCGATATTTTTAAAGGCGATCCCGGCACCTCCAATGAAGTATACACACGGGGCATTGAACATGCCAATGCAACGGCTTCAGTGCTCAACCTGGTCACCTTTCTATTTTCACTCACACTTTCCTTCTGGGTAGCCAAACTGGGCAAAAAAATGACCCATACGTTTTGCCTTATCATTGGCGGCATTGGCCTTACTACCGTAAAGTATATCAGCGATCCCGGAATGCTGTATGTATCTATGAGTATGGTAGGCATTGCCTGGGCTTCCATTCTGTCGATGCCTTATTCCATGCTGGCAGGGTATTTACCTGCTAATAAGATCGGCATTTACATGGGCATCTTTAATTTCTTTATCGTTCTGCCAGAGATCATTGCCTCGCTGTTCTTTGGAAAAATAATGCAGTCATTGCTGCATAACGACCGGTTACTCGCCGTGCAGATCGGCGGCGGCTTATTGATTATAGCAGGTATTATATGTGCGTTCATTGTAAAAGAAAAAACAAATGAAGACTTGCTGTAAGGAACTCCTCCTATTAATTATCACTTGTTTATTGGTTCTACATACATCGGCCCGGGATAGCCTGAAAGTATACCCATCGCATTGGTGGGCGGGCATGAAAAATACCAAACTGCAATTGCTGGTGCGGGCGCCCGATATCAGATCGGCGAGGCAGGTAACGTTGAAACCTTATGCCGGCGTAAAGCTTACCAGCGTACATACGTACAAAAATCCCAATTATCTCACCATTTATCTCGACATCAGCAAAACCGCGGCGCCGGGCAGGCTTACATTTACTTTCAGGAACGGCGCAACGCAGGTGACGCAATTGTCGTACACCTTAAAAGCGCGCAGCACACAGAATGGCAAAACCCGCATCAGGGGCGTAACTTCTGAAGATCTTATCTACCTCATCATGCCCGACCGCTTCAGCAATGGTGATGTAAATAATGACCGTATCACAGGATTGCGCGATCAGAGCCTTGACCGCTCCGATTATTTCAAACGCCATGGCGGCGACCTGAAGGGTATTCAAAACCATCTCGACTACCTGCAGCAATTGGGCGTAACGGCCATCTGGTTGAACCCGGTGTTGCTGAACGACATGCCCGACCGCACCGAGCATGGATATGCATTTACCGATCATTATACCATTGACCCGCGGCTGGGCGGCGCCAAAGCCTACCAGGAACTGATTGACAGCTTACACAATCGCGGTATGAAGATCATTCAGGACGCCGTGTACAACCATGTAGGTATTGAACATTTTTTATACCGCGATATGCCCGACAGCAGTTGGTTCCATTGGTGGCCGGCTTATACCAATACCACCTACAAAGACCAGGTATTGATGGACCCCTATGCCGCCCTCAGCGATAAAAAAAGAATGAGTGATGGCTGGTTCACTTCCGTGATGCCTGATGTGAACCAGGGCAATCCATACGTAGCCAGCTTTCTTATACAACATGCTATCTGGTGTACCGAAGAATTCGGCCTCGATGGCTGGCGCATCGATACGTACGCTTATAATGACCTTGACTTTATGAACCGGTGTAACAAAGCGTTGTTGGACGAATACCCCCAACTGCATTTGTTCGGCGAAACCTGGGTGCATGGCATTCCCAACCAGAGTTATTTTGTACGCAACCGGTACAATATGCCGTATAAAAGCAATCTGCCTGGCGTAACCGATTTTCAGCTGAATTTGTACGGTATAATACCGGCAATGACCCAGGGTTTTGGCTGGACAGAAGGGGTGAACCGCCTCTATCTCACCGCTACAAACGATTTTGTGTACACCGATGCCATGAAGAATGTGCTGTTCCTGGACAACCACGACCTGAGCCGTTTCTTCAGCATAGTAGGCGAAGACATTGCCAAATTAAAAATGGGATTGGCCTGGCTGCTTACCTTTCGCGGCATTCCGCAATTGTATTATGGAACCGAGATCCTGATGAAAAATTTTGCCAACCCCGATGGGCTGGTCAGGTTGGATTTCCCCGGCGGCTGGCCGGGCGATGCTTCCAACAAATTTGAACCCGGCGGCAGAACAGGCGCAGAAAATGACGTGCACAATTATGTAAGAACGCTTGCCAATTTTCGTAAAGGCTCCAGTGCTTTGAAAACCGGTAAACTGATGCAGTATGTACCTGAAGATGGCGTGTACGTATATTTCCGGTACAATGCACAGCAAACGATCATGTGTGTTATGAACCCCAATGACCAGGAAAAAGAACTGGATATGCGCCGGTTTGAAGAACGCACCAAAACCTTCACCAAAGCCCGCTCTGTGATCGACGGCACAGAAAAGGATATCACAAACAAGCTGAAAATACCGGGGAAAATGCTGTGGGTAGCGGAGCTGATCCGGTAAAGGCAATTGAGACAACGATACGGTGGTCGTACATAACGAACGGCGGCCCTCGGCTTCAACCCGACAGTATAGGATGGGCCGCAACATGGATTTATATAAATTAGCAGGATGAAGAAAACGCTTGTTGCCTGTTATGTGATGCTACTCACAAACGTCCTTCCCGCACAAACAAAATGGCCTGCAATTAACCAGCAAACCAAACCCTGGACACGATGGTGGTGGATGGGCAGCGCTGTTGATGAAAAGAACAGCAGTTCCTCCTTACAACAAATGAACAGGATCGGTTTTGGCGGCGTAGAGATCGTTCCCATCTATGGCGCCAAAGGATATGAAAACCGGTACGTAAAATACCTGTCGCCGCAATGGATGAAAATGCTCGACCATACCGTTCAACAATCGAATGCATTGAACATGGGCGTGTATATTTCGGTAGGGTCCGGCTGGCCTATTGGCGGTACACACGTTACTATCCAGGACGCTGCGTCAAAATTATTTGTACAGCAATATGAACTGAAGGCTAATACGCCATTGGCAGAGAAGATCAGCATAAAAGATCCAAAGCAGCAGGGCTTTGCCACATTGAGCGCCCTCATGGGTTTTAACAAAGCTGGTAAAGCCATCGATCTAACCAATAAAGTAGATGCCAGCGGCACCTTACAATACAATACTTCCGAAGAACTGCAACTGTATGCCCTGTTCACCGGTAAAACCAGGCAGGCGGTAAAAAGAGCTGCGCCTGGCGGGGAAGGATACACCATCGATCATTTCTCTACGGCGGCAACAGCCAATTACTTTAAGATCTTCGATACCGCCTTCGGCAATTCATCGCATGGCGTAAAGGCTTTTTTTAATGACAGCTATGAAGTGTATAACGCCGATTGGACACCCGATTTTTTTAATGAGTTCTTGAAACGCCGTGGGTATGACCTGCGGCTTCATATCAACCAGTTCCTGGCCGCTGATTCCACGAATGATGCCACTGCCCGGTTGAAATCAGATTACCGCGAAACGCTGTCAGACCTCATGCGCGAAAATTTCTCCAACGTCTTTACCAAATGGACCAACAATCGCAATACACTATCGGTAAACCAGGCGCATGGTTCACCAGGTAACCTGCTCGATCTGTATGGCGCCTTCGATATTCCCGAAACAGAAACCTTTGGCAGCAGTTATTTTCCCATCCGTGGCCTAAGAAGAGACAGCGGCGATATTCGCAATGTAGACCCCGATCCCAATATGTTGAAGTTTGCGTCTTCTGCAGCGCATGCATACGGCAAACCATTAACGAGCTGCGAAACGTTTACCTGGCTCACCGAACATTTCAAAACATCGTGGAGCCAGTGTAAGCCCGAAGTAGACCAGGTTTTTCTCTCGGGCATCAATCATGTATTTTACCATGGCACCACATACAGCCCTGACGATGCAAAATGGCCCGGCTGGTTATTTTATGCATCGGTGAATTTTGTGCCCAACAACAGCTTATGGCCGCATTTAAAAGGTTTGAATGATTATATCGCGCGCTGCCAGGCCGTATTGCAGGCAGGTGAACCCGATAATGAGATCCTGCTGTACTGGCCGGTATACGATGCCTGGCACCATGCAAAAGGTATGGATATGCCGTTGAAAGTGCATGACGTTGATGAATGGCTGCATCCTACCAACTTTTATAAGCAGGTGGTGAGCTTACAAAAAGCCGGTTACTCGCTTGATTTTGCTTCCGACAGAATGCTGGCGCAGGCCGGTACCAAAAATGGCATCATCAGCGTACATGACAAAGGCGCCAAACACAAAGTATTGCTGGTTCCTGCCTGCGAAAAAATGCCCGTAACTACTTTCAGTAATATCCTGCGACTGGCAAAAGAAGGCGCGGCCGTAATTATAGAACAATTCCCCAAAGATGTACCCGGCTACCATGACCTGGAAAAACGAAGACAGGAACTGAAAGCATTGATTACTGCACTAAAAATGGCAGAGACAAAACCGCAGCCGCAGATCGTTTCGGTTGGTAAAGGAAAACTGATCGTAGGCAATGTAACCAGCGCATTGAACTATTTGAAAGTGGCGCCTGAACCAATGGCAGCCGGTAATTTGAAATTTATCCGCAGACAAACAGCCGAAGGAAAATATTATTTCATTGTGAATAATACTGCCAAGGACATTGATGAAACGCTGACCTTACAGGCGCCCGCCAGGGCCGTGCTGCGAATGGATCCGTTGAATGGAGACATCCACCTGCTGCCTCATACGCAAAAAGCGAATGGAACGGCCCTGAGATTGCAGCTGAGATCAGGTGAGTCAGTGATCGTAAAGCTAAGCAGCAAAGCGGAGCAGGCGCCCGCGTATAAATATCTGACACCCGCAGGCGCTTCCATCGATTTACAAAACAACCGCTGGACGCTGGAGTTTAAGGCGGGCGGTCCGCAATTGCCAGCAGCCAGACAATTGAATGCGGTTCAACCCTGGACAGGTCTCACCAGCGATTCGGCCACGCAGTCCTTTTCAGGCACCGGCGTGTACACCACCACATTTACCATCAAGAACAAAGCAGCGGACTATTTACTACAGCTGGATAAATTATATGAATCAGCCCGCATCATCATCAATGGCAAGGATGCCGGACTGATCTGGAGTCTGCCCTATGAAATGCGGCTGGGCAGGTATTTAAAAGCAGGCAAGAATACCATAAGCATTGAAGTTAATAACCTCATGGCCAATCGCATCCGCGATATGGATCGCAAGGGCGAAGTGTGGCGTAATTACCATGAGATAAACTTTGTAAATATCAATTATAAGAATTTTGACGCCAGCACCTGGAAAGTGCAGCCATCCGGCCTGGGCGGATCAGTGAAGTTAGTTCCACTGCAATAAAATACTTGTAGAAGTTTTTGTAACAGCTTCCAGGAGAAAACTGGTAGCCTTTTTAACCCAATTGTTAAAAATATGTTAGCGTCTGTTAATGTTTTGAAAACTGAAAAGACGTACGCAATGGCGCCGGAACATCTTTTAAACTTTGTTTTGTTTTAGATGTTTATATAGCATGAAAGACATAAACAACTACGTTGAAGTACTGGTATTTTCAAAGGAGTTAGCGGCGCAACTAACTCAGGCAGAAATAGTAGAAAGGTTCAGGACAATGATACAACCTGCCATTGATCTACAGGAAGCCAATGCCAAGAAAATGGCAGGCGGCTCGCTGCGGAATGTTCCGCCTATACATCTGTCATAAAAGTAGCGCCCAGGATAGATCTACCTGACAATTTCAGGGTTAATATTGCCTGTGCCAACTACAGTTTAGACTAACCCGCCGCATTGTTGTTGGTGATAGGTTACTGCCGCCTGTACTTTTACAGTATTAGCATAAATTTTAAAAGTACAGAAATGAAAAATACAGGAAGCATCATCATCGGCACCGTCACTGCGCTTATTCTGGCATCATTTATTATCATCCACGCAGCCACCGCACAACAACAGCTGGGCGTTAAACGCACCGAATTACAGCGCGATGATCTCAGTGTACCGGGTCGTGAAGTTTTACAGGTACATGTAGAACTGGCGCCGGGCGTAACATTTCCCAAACATACACATCCTGGCGAAGAGGTCAT
This sequence comes from Longitalea luteola, assembly GCF_017356035.1. Taxonomy (GTDB): domain Bacteria; phylum Bacteroidota; class Bacteroidia; order Chitinophagales; family Chitinophagaceae; genus Niastella; species Niastella luteola. The sequence continues at coordinate 143,024 of NZ_JAFIQX010000004.1, forward strand.
TTATGTGACCGAAGGCTTGCTGGAATACCAGGTGGGCGACAAGCCACCGGTAACCCTTAAGGCCGGCGACGTATTATTCATTCCCGCCGGAACGCCACATAGCGCCAGAAATGCCGGTAAAAACAAGGGCGCTGAACTTGCCACGTACATTGTAGAAAAAGGGAAGCCAATACTACAGTTGGTTAAAGCAAAAGGGTGGTAGCCATTCATTAAAAACAGACATCCCCAAAAACAACATACTTAATTTTCAAGATTTACCGTCTGCCATTTCATGAGCAGGCTTTTTTATTTCCCGCCCAATGCATCCTCAATTTTTATAAATTTATCGGATGGAAAAGATCACACCCGACGACATACGTTATACCGATCTGGCAGAAAAAAGATTTAACAAACGCTACACAGGAAAGCCTGAGTACATTTTTCTGCCTGCATCTACCAACGAAGTAATAGAAGCCGTACAGGATGCCGTGAACAGTAAACGACGGCCCGTAGTACGCAGCGGCGGACATTGCCTGGAAGGTTTTGTGGCAGACCCCACGGTGCAGGTGCTGATCGATATGTCGCTTATGACCAACATCTATTTCGATACAGAAAAATCAGCCTTTGCCGTGGAAGCCGGCGCCACAGTAGGGGAGTTGTACCGCCGGCTGTTCCTGGGCTGGGGCGTGCTGCTTCCGGCGGGAGAGTATCCCGGCATAGGTGTTGGCGGACATATCCTGGGCGGCGCTTTTGGTTTTCTTTGCCGCGAATACGGATTGGCGGCAGATCATCTGTATGGCGTAGAAATGGTATCGGTCGATGCATCCGGCAAGGCCCATAGCGTTGTTGCCACCCGCGAATCAGATGACCGCAACCGTGAGTTATGGTGGGCGCATACCGGTGGTGGCGGTGGCAATTTTGGCATCGTAACGCGCTACTGGCTGCGGTCGCCCGATGCTGCAGGATCCGATCCGGCGACTGCCCTGCCAAAAGCCCCGGCATCTGTTACCACCTTTCGCGTGTCGTGGGATTGGAAGCATTTTGACGAAGCGTCGTTCACGCACCTGGTGAAAAATTTCGGCGACTGGGCATTAGAGAACAGCGGCCCCGGTTCTCATTTTACACCCTTATTCAGCCTGATCTTTTTAAATCACCGCAACGTGGGCAGTATACAAATAAAAGGACTGGCTACGGGACCCGAAGCCACCCATCTCATAACCGAACACCTGGCCGACATCGCCGGTCCGGTTGGTTTACCCTATACCCAACAGATTGAAATAAGTGCATGGTTACAGTTTGCATTGAACCCCTTTCCTGAATTATTTCAAACGGGATTCGACAAAGTACATATGAAAGGAAAGGACGCCTTTTTCCGGCAGCCTTTCACCGACGGTCAAATAGCAACTGCCTGGAAATACCTGAATGCGGAAGTACCGATTGGCGGTATGTTAGCAATGGCAACCTACGGCGGCAAAGTGAATTCCCTGTCGCCCGATGCTACTGCATCGCCTCAACGTGACAGTATAATGGATGTTGCCTGTAATACCGGTTGGTTAAGTCCTGAAGGGGCAGCACCCAGCCTGTATTGGGTTCGTAATTTTTATAAGGACCTTTTTCCTGGTACCGGCGGTGTACCTGTGCCCAATGAGCAGACCGATGGCTGCATGATCAACCATCCTGACACAGACCTCACCGATGTGCAGTGGAACCAATCGGGTGTTCCCTGGTTTACCTTTTATTACAAAGAAAATTACGCCCGCCTGCAGCAGGTAAAAACCAAATGGGACCCGCTGAATATATTTCATCATGCCTTGTCAATACAACCGGCTTAATGAATTTGCCTGAAATATGTATGACCTAATGTCAAAGCCCTCCGCATCATGGAGGGCTTTGGCGTTAATTATAAACCATTTTTTTTCGCCGCTTTGAATTACCTGTACGTTTTTATATTTTACACGCCAAACCCTTAGATCATGAAAAACATCCTGGCAATACTTATCCTTGCAATCTGTATGTCATCCTGCGGCCCTTCTGGTTATCTTTCGAGGGAAGAAGGTGGCGGTCCGCCCATTACCGAATCCCTGTTCGCCGACAAATCATCAACTATTTCGGAAGAAAATATTCAAAAGATCCTCGATGGCACTTATAGAATGCCGCAACAATTGCGGGTAGCCATTCTCAAACTCGAGGGCACGCAAAGACGATATTATTGGTATTCCTGGGGCGATGAGGCCTACTTAAGAACCCAGCAGGCTTTCCTCGATTCTTTTACCGCGAAATTCAAACAATCACCCAGGGTGGTCAAAATGATGGCCATTCCTGATCTGCTGGTGTCTAAATCGCCGCAATCGCTTACTTCTATCCGGGAATCGGCCGTTCGTATGCAGGCCGATATCGTGGTGGCCTATGTTATCAATAGTGATATTTACACTAAATACCGGAGTTTTAAAAGTCCGAATATCAAGGCTTATGCCACCACGCAGCTTATCATTATGGATGTAAGAACGGGACTGGTGCCTTTTTCAACTATTGTTACGCGCGATTTCCTGGCAGCCAAAAAGAAAGAAGAACTGGACGTTACCGAAGCCAGGAACCGGGTACAAACCGAAGCAGTACTATTAACGATCAATGAAATTGGGAAACAGGTCAATGACTATTTGAAAATGGATGCTACGGCAAAACAATAACACGGGTTTAAAAGGCAAACAAAAAGCTAAATTTGAAAGGGCGGCGAACACGGGCATGAGTTTTTTAGTCTTATAAAAAGACAAAACCAGGCCGTATGTTCAAAACAACCACAACTTTCAGCAAAGCACAGAACCCAGACGTTAGCATACCATTGCTTATTGACATTTACACGCAGGAACTGGAGTACCAGGAGATCAGCAATATTTCGAGGGAATACAATACCCTATACTTTTTAAACAATCCCTATAACTTTTTTCAAAACAAGCTCACTAATAAGTTCTCAAACTTTCTTACTGGTAAAATTACGATAGAAGAAACCGAAAAAGAGTACCTCGTATCTTTCCAGGCAGACATATCGCGGCTCCTGATAAAAACGGGCATTTTTGCAGCATTGATCTGCCTTACGTTCTCTGTCCTCGGAACTTTTAACTGGGCCATTTTTCTATTTGCACTTTTCATCTTTGCTGTATTTTCAGGCACTGCGTATGCACTAACGGCATTCACCTTCCCAAAATATTTTACCCGGTTACGAAATGAAATAGAACGGTTGTTAAAGGAAGAAATGAAGAAGCGCGCATGAGTTGAATACACGTGAATCCTTTCAACCACTATAAAAATGCAACTGCTTGTCTCAACTTAGAGAAGTAAAAAAGGGACGCTGGCGCGCCCCTTAATCAGGATCCATTCTTCTTTTGCTTGTAATCAAGGCTGCCCTGATGGTCATTTATAAAAATATGTATACTATTCCGAAGGGAATGAGCGGCTGCGATTATGTATGCGGGCGCTTAGATTAACAATTACAGGTGGATTAATAAAAACTGATGCGGATCAATAAACCGGAAAGGACAAAAATTTCGGTTCGCTAAGCTACATTTAATTTCCATATCCAGGCGGGTTTGCTATGCCCGATCTTTCATTTACTTTTCGTGACAGGCACATTTCTCTGAAAATAAATTTGTATATTCTGGGTGATATTCGTCATAAAACCGGCACTTACTTATAAAGCGTTTGCCTATGTTTCAATCGATGTTGACAGAACCTATTGCCGCTGACCGGAAAACGCTGTTTATGCAGCTGTATCAACAGGCTTTTCCGCTGGTGGCAAAATATGTGCGCGACAGGGGTGGCTCGTTTGAGCAAGCCAAAGATATTTTTCAGGATGCGCTGGTTATATATTATGAAAAGATCATAACATCAGATCTAAGACTGTCGCATAGCGAACGGTCCTATATCCTGGGCATTGTAAAACACCTGTGGGCGAAGCAGTTTAAACAACCGCACGATGTAGCCCTTGACGAATCGATGACCGGTATAGCCATGGAAGAAGATACCGGCATCGGGCCTGCCGACACATTGATCGATCTGTTGCAAAGCTCCGGTAAAAAGTGCATGGAATTGCTGCGGCTTTTTATTACGACAAACTGTCGATGCGTAAAATTGCCAACCGGTTCGGCTTTTCCAGTGAGCGCTCGGCCACTGTTCAGAAATATAAATGCCTCGAAAAAGTAAGAGATCTTGTAAAAGAAAAATCGTTGACGTATGAGGACTTCCTTAAATGAAATAAAACAGCTGGACGATTATCTTTTAAAATATGCCGGCGAAGCTGACCGCGGCCTTTTTGAAGCCCGGCTGATCCTGCAGCCAGCTTTGCGGGAAGCGCTTATATGGCAGCAGAAAACGCATGCGATCATTCGCCAGTACAGCCGCCGCCAGTTAAAAGCCGAAATTGAATCGGTGCATCAACAACTGTTCACAGAACCGGAACACATCTCATTCCGAAGGAAAATACTGAACTTATTTTGTCCCCCGAAGCTTTAAAAGGAAAGCCGGTTGCCAGGGTTTACAATTTAATATACCCGCCAATTATCAAAATGCATCGATTTATTCCCGGTAACTGGTAACCGGGGACCGGTTACCTCGTAACCTGCAACCTGTACCGCAATCACGACATTTATATACAAACATTAATTATGAATAACATTCAACAGGATTTTCGTGCCTATGCTATACACCACCATCGCATTGGCAGCCAGCATGTAGACGGCTTTATAACACGCATGCAGAACCGGTTCATTCCAATGGCGATGACGCCTTACATTACAGAGGAAAGGCAATTGAATGTAGCGCAGATGGATGTATTCTCCCGCCTTATGATGGACCGCATTATATTCCTGGGTGATGCCGTTGACGACAAGATCGCCAATATCATTCAGGCACAATTGCTGTTCCTGCAATCGGCCGACGCCAAACGCGACATTCAGTTATATATCAATTCACCCGGCGGATCGGTATATGCCGGACTTGGCATTTATGATACCATGCAATACATTACGCCCGATGTGGCAACCATTTGCACAGGCACGGCTTTATCTATGAGTGCGGTATTGTTATGTGCAGGTGCCACCGGTAAACGCGCGGCATTGAAACATGCGCGGGTGATGATCCATCAACCATCAGGTGGTATCCAGGGCAATGCATCAGATATCGAGATCACCGTGAATGAAATAAAAAAGCTGCAGCTGGAGTTATATTCCATCATTGCCAAACACAGCGGCCAGCCGTATCAAAAAGTGCACGATGCATCTGACCGCGATCACTGGATGAAAGCAGAAGAAGCCAAAGCCTTCGGCATGATCGATGAAGTGTTGGGCGAAACAGCTCACAGCAAAAATTGAAACAGCCGCCTGGCACCCTCTTCGCCCCATTGCTTCAACACTTTTTTTATTTCTGACCGGTAACTTTCACCGGTCATTTTCTTTCCTTTTTTAGGCGCCAGCAGGTCTTTATCCGCTACTTCGATCATTTGCAGTTTTGTGGCATACCAGGTGGTATGTAAACGCGGTATGGCCAGTCCCAGGATCATACCTGGTAATCCGTTAAAGGATTCCGGTCCGCCGGAAGTTGTTATCTCGTCGGTATAAAAAGCGATGACGACCACCGAATCCATTACCCGGCCCACTGCTTTGCGGCAGTCGAAACCCGCGATCTTCCTGATCTCTGTGGTAATTTTCCAATTTACCTGGCGCAGCGAATCGCTCACCAGGTACATATCGCTGAAGATGGTCCTTTGGGTAACGGAGCTATTGCTGTCTAACAGGGTAGCAATCGTATTATCCGATTCAAACAAACCCCAGAATTTCATTTGTTTCACTTCCGGATCGCGCCCGGTTTTAAACAGCGTACGATCGCCCTTGAACGTGAGGTCGTAATAATAGGTAACGAATTTCGGCATGGTCTTTTTGGCCGCTTCGTCCCACACACTTCCTTCCTCCATAAAGGCATGCTGGTTGGTCTTGCGTTCATACTCGATCCTTCCCTGGGTTATGAATTGTTGTTGCTGCGCAAACACAGTTGCAGGAAGTAACAATGTTATGATATATATGAATGTTCTCATTATTGTATATGTTATTCAGTTATTCAGGCTCGCGACTGATCTTCAACTCAAAAACTTATGAACTTAATAACTTATGAACTTAAAAACTTGTTTTTAGTTACCATTGCGCCGGTTTTCCATTTTTGCTGAAGTTCCAGATGAATGTCAACATAAAGTACCGCTTTATCGTATCGTATGTTCTTTCTGAAATAAAGTTGCTGTTGATATTCCGGTTGAAACCGATGTTCTGGTTCAGGATATCGTTGGCAGAGAACCGTAAGCGGGCCACATCGTTCTTGAACAGCTTGCGGTCGAGCCGCGCATTCCACCGGATCGCATTATTATTCCGGTCGAATGTACTGGTCCTTTGGCGGATACTAAAATTGCAGTTTGTACCGAGCTCGAATTTCCAGGGCAGGAACACCAGCAGATCTATATCATGTTCCTGCGTCCAGTACCGGGTTACCAGGTCGCTGCGTAAAGAAGTCTTTGAAATATTGCGATAGAAGCCGGTGCTTAACCAGAGTTCAAATCTCTTTTCTTTTTGATAGGATATCCGGGGTCCGCCGCCGAATGTATAGCTATCGTTCTCATTTTGCTGATCACCTATAAAATTGGTATTGTGATTCACGTTGAAACGTCCATTGAAACCGGTGCGGATGCCCAGGCTCTTGATCTTCTTCCAATAACCAATCCAACCGTTCATGCGGTAATTACCATCCACATTCACCGGTTGAATAATTTTGCGCCCGGTTGAAAGGTCGAGTATGTTCAACGAACTGAAATCATTTTGAACAGCCGTAAAATTTACATTCCCATAAATACTGCGTTCAGAAAGAAATTTATAGCTATTGTACGACAGACTGAAATTGTGCCGGAAAGCCTGTTCCAGGTCAGGGTTACCTACCCGAATGTTTAACTGATCGGTGATATCCCTGATGGGTTGTATCTGGTCGATCGATGGTGCCTGGGTGCTGCCGTTATAATTAAAGCGCAGGTTGCCATTACGGCCCATTGTCCACACAAGGCTCGCCTGCGGAAAGAAATTGGTAAAGCTGTAATCGATGGCCGAACCGCCTTTCAGGTCCTTCCGCGTATAAACGGCGTTGGAGATATTCATCCCGAACGAAAACGTGATCTTTTTAGGCCTGGCATACCGGTAATTGATGCCGCCCGACTGGGTAAGCACATTAAAACTGTATTCATTGCTTAACGAATCAATATACTGCTCATACTCTTTCAGGTTGGGATCTCTTTTCTCGAGTGTGGTAATGCGCGATTGCCGGTGATTGTTATCGATACTATAGTTGAATTCGAGCAAAGCGCGTTTACTCAATGGTTCGGTATAGCTAACGCGCGAATTGATCGCCGACGTTATATTATCGGTGAGCTTTTGCTGATCCAGCACCTTCAGGCTGTCCAGCATTCCGTTCTCGAAGAAATAGTTTTCAGAGGCGAATATGCCGCGGGAAGTATTCTCGGTATAGTTCTGCCTGCCCGATAAAGACAGTGTTCTTCCGGTCTTCCTGAACTTCTGCCGCCATAACAGCGTCGCATTAAAGTTTTTGTTATTGGCGTCAACTGTGCTTACCCGGTCAATGATGCTCAGGGTGTCGTAATTGTCGTTCAATGATTCCTGGTGGTACTTGCTCTGGCTGTAATTATTCCCGATAGATCCCTGTGCGGTTATTTTTACGCTCGACATAGAATCTATCTTGAGTTCATACAAACCATTGAGCCGGTTCCTGTCGCGGCTGCGGTAACTATTGCCCGATTCATTCACATACAAATTGGTGGAGTCGGGCAGAATATACTGGCTGAGCGTATTTCCCTGGGCTTCGGTATTCAGTTTATTGTACTGGTAACCGCTGTTCAAATGGATCTTATCGGCATTCCATTTATTCGAATAATGCAGGCCGGCGTTCCAGCCTTTTGGCAATCCTTCGCCCCAATAATTGCCTGAACCAAATTCATCGTCACCGCCGTCAATATATACATACGTGCCCCCGGCGCCATCATCACCCATTTCCATGTTATTGGACCCGTAATTCATCCCTTCCTGCCAGTCGAGCCCCGTTTTACCGGTATTCGACATGATACCAAAGGCAGAAAGCTTCCGTTTTCCTTTAAAGGCATTAAACATGAGGTTATTGTTCCAGTAACGGTCGCCATCGGCCCCGGCTTCCAGCTTGCCGAAATAACCTTTCTTTTTGTCTTCTTTCAGTTGCAGGTTAATCGTCTTGGTTTTCTCACCATCATCGATGCCGGTAAATTCGGCCTGATCACTTTTTTTGTCAAATGATTGCACTTTCTCCACCGCATCGGCTGTTAATCCCCGGGTAGCGATCGTGGGATCGTCGCTGAAGAACTCTTCGCCATCTACCAGCACTTTCTGCACCGTTTCGCCCTGGGCGGTGATCTTTCCATCCTTATCTACCTGTATACCGGGTAATTTTTTCAACAGATCTTCAACGGTGGCACCGGCGCTCAGCTTAAAACTATCGGCAATGTATTCCGTGGTATCGCCTTTGATACGGATAGCGCCGAGTTTGTGTTGTACCACAACTTCCTGCAGTAACTGGCTTTTCAGGATCAGTGAAACCTTGCCCAGATCAACGGTGGCACCAGGCGCAAGATCAATGCGATCGAAATAATCGGCATAGGCGGGGCGGGTGATCATGACTATGAATTTACCCGGGGATAACTTTTGCATAGAAAAGTTACCATCCTTATTGCTGCGCGTAAAAGATACGAGGACTGAATCAGCTGGCCGCAATAAGGCGATCACGGTATTGGAAAGGTTTCTTTTTTCCAAAGTGTCAATTACTGTACCTTTAATAGCAGCATCCTGGGAAAATACAGGAAAGGAAAGGAGGAACAAAACAACGAGCAGGGCGGCTGTTTTCTTCATGGCAGTTGTTACAGGACACAGGCATATAGCCATATCAGGTTAATATGTTTAAGGTATGAGTCCCTGTATGCCTTTCTGGATTAAACGAAATTCTGTAATGAAATTGGTAATTAACCATTCTGTATCTTAATTAATCGTTAAAGCAACCCGATAGTTATCACGAACGGCCCAAAACAAACAGCAAGGCACATGAACATTACAAAAAAATATGAAGAGATCCATTTTGTAGACAGTACAAAACCGGTTTGGAACTATTCTTCTTTTTCAGAAGACGACATCCGCAATTTTCAGCAGGGCACGCATTACCGCCTGTACAACCTGTTTGGCTCACACGAAATTGAGGTGTTGGGAAGAAGGGGGTATTACTTTGCCGTATGGGCACCTAATGCTACCTATGTTTCCGTGATCGGTAATTTTAATGACTGGAACCCGGGCAGCCATCCGCTGTTTGTTCGGCTCGATAAATCCGGGATCTGGGAAGGCTTCATTCCCGATCTGCCCAAGGGAGAAGCGTATAAATATCATATCAACGGCTATCAGGGTAGAAAGACCGACAAAGGTGACCCATACGCCAATTTCTGGGAAAAACGCCCCAATACCGCCTCCATTACCTGGAACCTGGACTATACCTGGAAAGACAGTGAATGGATGAGCGATCGCCGCCACCACAATTCGCTCAACTGCCCCTGCAGTATTTATGAAGTACACCTGGCCAGCTGGATGCGGCCTAATAAATATGATGAGGAAACATATAATACGTATGACCAGCTCCGCGAGCTGCTGGTGCCCTATGTGAAGGAAATGGGTTTTACCCATGTGGAGTTCATGCCCGTGATGGAGCACCCTTTTGATGGCAGCTGGGGTTACCAGGGAACCGGTTATTTTGCGCCCACCTCCCGGTTTGGCGATCCGCAAAGTTTTATGGAGCTGATAAATGCTTTCCATGAGGCAGGCATCGGCGTTATCCTCGACTGGGTGCCCAGTCATTTCCCATACGATGCACATGGCCTGTTCATGTTCGATGGCACTAACACCTACGAATACGCCGATATGCGCAAAGGGTTCCATCCCGACTGGAACAGCTATGTGTTCAACTATAGGAGGGGAGAAGTGAAATCTTTTCTCATCAGCAGCGCCCGCTTCTGGTTCGATAAATTCCATATCGACGGCATCCGCGTTGATGCGGTAAGCTCCATGCTGAAATTGAATTATTCGCGTACCCATGGTCAGTGGGAGCCCAATGAATACGGCGGTGATGGCAATATTGAAGCCATCAATTTTATCAAGGATCTGAATGAGACCCTTTACCGCGATTTTCATGATGTGCAAACCATTGCCGAAGAAGCCACCGACTGGCCGGGCGTTTCACGCCCTACCTGGCAGAACGGGCTTGGCTTTGGAATGAAGTGGATGATGGGCTGGATGCACGACACCCTGGATTATTTTAAAATGGATCCTATTCACCGCCGGCACTATCAGAACAAGTTTTCTTTCAGCATGATGTATTATTATGACGAAAACTTTTTGTTACCCTTAAGTCATGATGAGGTGGTGCATGGCAAAAGCCCGATGATCTATAAAATGCCGGGCGATGACTGGCAGAAATTTGCCAACCTGCGCACCCTGTACACATATATGTTTACGCATCCCGGCGGAAAACTCTTATTCATGGGCAACGAGTTCGGTGATACCAATGAGTGGAATTATAAAAGCGAATTGCAATGGCACCTGCTGCAACATGATTCGCACCGCCTGCTGAAAGATTGTGTACGCGACCTCAACTTTTTATTGCGCAATGAACCGGCGATGTATGAAAATCAGTTCAATATTTATGGGTTTGAATGGGTTGACCTGAATCATCCCGCCGAATGTGTAGTGGCTTACCGCCGTAAAGGAAAGGACCCTGCCAATGATCTGCTGGTGATCCTGAATCTCACACCGGTTATCCGGTACGACTGGAAAGTGTATACATATGGTAAATCGGAATGGCGCGAGATCTTTAATTCAGACGACAAACGTTATTGGGGAACCGGAGATGTGTTCAATCCGCACATCTCAACAACACTTTTAGATAAAAATAATAATATGTATGAAATAAATGTGCATCTGCCGCCGTTGGGAGCTATAGTATTGAAGTAATTGAAATCTGACGTAAAGAAAACGCGATATCTATGAAAAACATTAAAATCGTTTTAATGTTGGGACTGGTGTCCAACATTACTTTTGCGCAAACCGACAGCACCGATTTTTATTTCAAAAAAGGAACGGCCGAAAAAGAAGCCCGCCGCTTTCGGGAAGCAGAAAAGAATTTCGCGAAAGCTGCGTCATTCTCGCCCACCGATGCCAAAGTACTTACCAGCTGGGCCCAATCGTTACAGGAACAGCGACGTTACATGGAAGCCCGCGAAAAATACAAGGCGGCCTATGCAGCCGACAGTAAAAACCCTGAGGTGCTTGAAAACCTGGCTAACATCTCTTTAAATACCCGCCAGTGGAATGACGCCATTGTGTACGCCAAAAAAATGCAGGAAGCCCGGATCGGCAATTCCGCTAATTATATCATTGCCAGAAGTTATTATGAACAGCAGAATTACGGCGAATGCCTGAAATACTGCGAACTGGCTTTTAAAGATGATCCCAAACGTGCCGAAACGCCCTACATTGCGGGGCGCAGCCTCGTAGAAATGAGCAATTACAAAAAAGCAGCCGGTTGTTTTGAACAGGCCATTGAGCGCGACAGCTCCAAAGCCGGCTGGATGTATGAAGCCGGGCTTGTTTACTACGCCATTCCTGATGATAAAAAAGCCATTTACTGGTTCGAGCGGGCTGCCGCCAAAGGGTATACGCGCAGCAACGATTTTATCGAGAACCTCGCCAATGCTTATCTGAATACAAAGAACTACGAAAAAGGACTGGCCCTGTTACAGGAAGTACTGGTACGCAAACCGCAGGACCAGGAATTGTTATACAATATTGCCGATGCTTATTACCAGACCGGTAAGTATGACGATGCGATCAGCTACTGGGATAAGATCCTGGCGATCGATAAACAAAACGCCAGTTCCTTATACATGATCGGCTTATCATATCAGAAAAAAGGAGAGAAGGAGAAAGGACAACAGTTGTGCGACAGAGCCATTGAAATGGACCCTTCTTTGAAAAAGCTGAAAGAGGAAAAGAAAATGCCGGGCGGGATTTAGTACCGAAATCTGAGGTCGGAGGTCAGAAGTCAGAAGCCTGAAATAATAAAAAGGTGAGCTCGCTTTTAGATGCGAAGCTCACCTTTTCAATTTTTTATCTTTTGTTATAGAAGCGAGTTGCGAAGTTTAGTTCTATTCAGACTTCCGACGTCTGACTTCAAGCACTCTACATCCGCTCCGGCACCCTGATGCCCAACAGCGCCATCCCTGATTTAATTACATGGGCACACATTTGGGTCAGCTGCAAACGCAGTTCTTTCTTTGCGGCAGATTCAGCCTTTAGAAAACTATGTGCATTCCACAATGCATTGAATGTTTTTGCGATCAGGAACACATAATTCGCAATTACACTTGGGTTCATCTCACTACCTGCCTGTTGCAGGATATCAGTATATCTTTCCAATGTGAGGATCAACTCTTTTTCGAGCGGCAACAGATCTGTGCCAACATTGCCGCCGGTTGGTTTTTCCTGCCGCAGAACCGATTGTGTACGAGCGTATGCGTACTGAACAAAAGTGGCTGTAAAACCATGCAGATCTATCGATTCTTCCGGATTAAAGATCATCCGCTTTTGCGGGTCGACCCGTAACAGGAAGAATTTCAATCCACCGGTTCCAATGACGTCATATAGATCTTTTAACGCAGATTCGGTCAACCCTTCCGTTTTGCCCTGCTGGCGGGTTTTACGTTCTGCTTCCCGGAACATTTCATCAAGTATGTCATCTGCATCTACAACAGTACCTTCACGGGTTTTCATTTTACCGGTTGGCAGTTCCACCATACCATAGCTCAAATGGAAAATACCATCGGCCGCCTGAAGTCCCAGTTTTTGACAAATGAGTTTTAATACTTTGAAGTGATAATTCTGTTCATCGCCCACCACATAGATACTGAGGTCGCAGTTGAATTCGTTCTGTTTTACTTCTGCCAGTCCAATGTCCTGGGTGATGTATACAGCAGTGCCATCGCGCCGCTGTACGATCTTTTCATCGAGGCCGTCTTTGGTAAGATCAACCCACACGCTGCCATCGTCTTTCCGGAAGAATACTTTTCTCTCGAGACCCGCTTCCACCAGATTTTTTCCAAGAAGGTAAGTCTCGCTTTCATAGTACACTTTATCAAAATCGCTGCCGATGCGTTTATACGTTTCATCAAAACCCTTATACACCCAGCTGTTCATGGTACGCCACAGTTCCACCACATCGGGTTTGCCGGCTTCCCAGTCAACCAGCATCTGTTGGGCGGCTTTCATGATGGGCGTTTCTTTTTCCAGTTCTTCTTTTAGTTGTTTATTATTTATCAGTTTATTTGCTTCTTCTTCTGTTTTGCCGGCCGCTATCAGTTCTGCCAGTTTTTTGGCCTTTATAGGCTCTAACTGCTTTTTCATCTCAGTGCCAAACAGTACATAATAATCGCCCACAAGGTGGTCGCCTTTGATGCCGGTGCTTTCGGGCGTAGCGCCGTTGCCGAAAAGCTGCCACGCGATCATGCTTTTGCAGATGTGAATGCCACGGTCGTTGGCAATGCAGGTTTTCACCACTTCATACCCATTGGCTTTATAGATCTCGGCCACACTCCAGCCCAGGAAATTATTTCTTAAATGGCCCAGGTGCAGGGGCTTGTTGGTATTGGGCGAAGAATACTCCACCATTACCCGCTTGCCATTGCGTGGCTGCCGGCCATAATCGGGCTCATTGAACTGATCTTTGAGAAATTGCAGCCACCAGCTGTCGGTCACGGAGAGGTTTAAAAATCCTTTGATCACATTAAAACCGCTAAAAAGGCCGGTATTTTGAGCCACCAGCGCCTGGCCAAGCTCATTCCCAAGCGCTTCAGGTTGTTTTTTCAGGGTCTTCAGCAGGGCAAAGAGAACGACGGTATAATCGCCCTCGAATTCTGGTTTGGTCTCATTTACGGTGATATCAGCCGGTTGAATATCTACCTGGTACAAATGGTTGATCTGTGCGCTAACTGCCGACTGAATAACGGGAACTATTGCCATGCGTTGATTTTGAAGCTGCAAAAATAATATAAAAGCGGAACGCTTGATGCTGAAACATAATAATAGCAGTTGTAAGGAAATGGTAATGGAATGGTGTAGGCAATATCCCCACCATCAGGCTACCAGTTTGCTGCAATTCCGCCAGTGTTTCTTAATTACCGTCTGGCCTGTAGAAAAGCTATCATGGGTGTAAACGTCCCTTGACTAGCGGTTGAAAACTCAAAGAGCCACCCGGTAAGGGCAGCTCCTGATCTGTTGTTTAGGGGTTAAACTGGCTCAAATATGTATGATTTTAGGAAACTTAAAAACTATTGTTAAATTTTATTGATTCAGATCAATGAAATTGAAGTTAAACCTGTCATGTATGCGCTATTTTGGCAAAATTCGGGTAGTAAAACCCGGAAGAACAGTTGAATTTGGAGAAAATATGAACGATCTGGATAACCGCGCCGGTATTTATTGATATTCAATTACCTTTGTAAGGTATAAAATACCGTATGTGAAGAAGCTGATCAATGCCGTAATAAACTTATTTTATCCTATTTTTCGCCGGTTTATGCCCTTGCAAACTTTCCGGTATGCAGCGTGTGGTGGCGGTAATACATTATTGGATATAACGCTGTACGCTCTCAGTTATAATTTCCTCTTTAGAAAACAGCTCGTGCATACGCCGATCGGCATCACGATCAGTCCGTATATCGCAGCTTTCCTGGTTTCCTTTTCCATTACGTTTCCTTTGGGTTTTTACATGAGCCGCACGATCGTGTTTCCCGGTTCAACCCTGCGCGGCCGCATTCAGTTGTTCCGCTATTCTTTGCTGGTGATCAGCTGCATTGCGCTGAACTATATTTTCATCAAGCTGTTTGTTGAGCAGTGCGGATTGTACCCCACGTTATCAAAAATATTAACCACGATCATTGTTGTGGCGTTCAGTTTTATTACGCAGAAGAATTTCACGTTTAAGATAGAACCAGCGGCAGAAACGCCAGTTCAACCTGTTCAATCAGCCACTGAGGCGAAGAAGGAAGTGGACGAACTGATCAGCTAACACAATTGGACAATTCGAAAAGTTGACAACCCACTTGCCCTGGTCGGGATATATAATATATTCACGCTACCTTTCAGGTATCCATCTTCATATTATCACAACTTGCCCCGCTCTGCGGGATTATCACATCATCACAACTTGTCCCGCTCTGCGGGATCATCACATTATTTCACGCCGCCCGACCAGAACCAGTTGCCTTCTTCGGTATAATACCATTTTCCATTTCCATTCACCGATTCACCCTGCATGGTAAATCCATCATAGGCCAGCTGAATGCCGGCATTCACCATATTAGTGATCTTATACACTTTACCGGGACCGGCGCGCAGGTTCAGGCGGGTAAGCGTAGTTACCTTGCCAAATTTTTCCGTTTTACTGATCTGTCCGTTCACCACCTGCACACTGCCATTCACCAGGGCGATCAGCTTATCCAGATCTACTTTAAAACCCGGGCAATTCTTTAAAGAATATATTTCATGATGCCCGATAATATGTAGCCGGTCGGCGGGAATGCTCCAGCGCTGACACATTTTCCTGATCAGCTCGGCGCTGGTGGCATACATGGAGTCGGTCCAGTCGCTCAGTTCATTGCCTTCGTGTTCTACCCCGATCGTATAGTAATTGGGGTTGATGAACATCCCGTCAGATGTTTTTTTGATCAGGGGCCAGGTGGGGTCATGAATGCGGCCGGCATGCCAGGCCGTATCGGTTTCCTCCACGTACTGGTGTACTTCGCCATTTTTTCCGATGCCATAATGTGCCGAAACCTGCGATAACGGGCTGCGGAACCAGCTGTCGGTACCGGCTAATGTACCGTCCATAATATGAATGACAATGGCCTCGGGGCGATAGGTCCTTCTTCCCTGGGTAAAATTGGGACTTAAAACAGATGTGATGTTCATAGTAATGTTTTAACCCTGTGCAGGTGTATTCAAGGCTTCATCCACCACTTTTTCAGATAAGGTTTCGGAAGCAGTTCCTTTGTTTTCGGTGATCTTCAGAGCGGCATAAGTAGCCGAGCTTAATCCAAGCAGGATCAGATTATTATCGCTGACAATTGGAATTAAAAAATCGGTTGAATGCAGCAGGCATTGCGCCAGGTTGGGATCACCTTTTGCGAAATCGGAGAGGCAAAAACCGGGATCGCCCAGGTTGCCCAGCACCGATGCAATGAACCAGATCCCAAATACAGCATTGAATATAACCGCCTGGAACCGTTGAATGCTTACGCCGTTCTGATCAGAAAGGATGTCGAGAAAAAAATTGCTGGTCTTGATATCCTGGTGGCGGAAGACCAGCGGATCCTGTTGATCGGCCAGGTCAATAACGCGGGCGGCGGTGGTAGTTCCGGCGCTGATGCCCAGCAGCACGAGGGTAGAAGTATGCAAATTGGGAGCATGACCGGTTTGTAAAATAATGGTCGTAAAAGCTGTTAGAATGATCACCGACCACCAGGCCAGCTGTACACGTGACCAGCTGAAGGGGCGGGGACTGGCTTTGCTTAGATCGCGCAGCATGTTGAACTTTCGGTCACACACAACTACGGCAGCAGTCAGAATTGCAAATAGGGCCCAGAACTGAAAAACCATAAGGAGTAATTTTTAAGGGACGTTATTAAGACAATCCCTTTACTTTCAAAGGGAATGCCGGATTTTAAAAACGCACATTATTCCTGCACTTTGCTTACGGTTTGTAACAGTTACCAATGTGATAATTTAATTCGATAATGAAATACAGGCAATCAAATTAGCTAATTTAATAATGCAATAGTATGATGAGGAAACACAGGAATGGTGAATGCCCGCGCAAGAGCCCGGGTATCACATACGGGATTTCGGTCGATGGATGCCACAAAGTAAGAATTCGAACAATAAGACTGCCGCATCGGAGCATTATCACATATCAAATCATCGAATTATCACATTTTCATGACGTGTCTCTGCCAATAGAACTGACATTTTTGCACCCTTCCTGGCCACGGCATAATCATTGATAACCATAAGGGAACATTAAATTCAGCATATATGGGAAAGATAATAGGAATTGACCTCGGTACCACCAATAGCTGCGTTGCAGTAATGGAAGGAAATGAGCCGGTGGTAATTGCCAATGATGAGGGACGCCGTACCACCCCGTCTGTAGTGGCTTTTCTGAAAAACGGCGAACGTAAAGTGGGCGACCCGGCCAAACGCCAGGCCATCACCAATCCGCACAATACCATCATGAGCGTTAAGCGTTTCATGGGCCGCCGGTTCGATGAAGTGACAGAAGAGATCAGCCACTGGAGCTACAAAGTCGCAAAAGGTGACAATAATACGGTACGTATTGACATAGACGGCCGTTTATATACACCCCAGGAATTATCAGCCATGATCCTTCAGAAAATGAAGAAAACGGCTGAAGATTATCTGGGTCAGGAAGTTAATGAGGCCGTAATTACCGTTCCGGCTTATTTCAATGACGCACAACGTCAGGCTACCAAAGAAGCCGGTGAGATCGCCGGTTTGAATGTACGCCGTATCGTGAACGAGCCTACGGCAGCCGCCCTGGCTTATGGTCTTGATAAAGGCAAACATGATCAGAAGATCGCCGTATTTGACCTCGGTGGTGGTACATTCGATATTTCTGTACTGGAGCTGGGCGATGGCGTTTTCGAAGTAAAATCAACCAATGGTGATACCCACCTGGGTGGTGACGACTTCGATAAGGTGATCATGGACTGGCTGGCCAACGAATTCAAAAACGACGAAAATGTTGATCTGCGCAAAGACCCGATGGCCTTACAGCGGTTGAAAGAAGCTGCTGAAAAAGCCAAGGTCGAGCTGTCTTCTTCTACCGAAACAGAGATCAACCTGCCCTATATCACAGCTGTTGACGGAGTGCCCAAGCACCTTGTTAAAAAGCTGAGCCGCAGCAAATTTGAACAATTATCTGATAGTTTATTCGAGCGTTGCCTGCGTCCTTGCGAACAGGCGCTGAAAGATGCCGGTCTGTCTACTTCACAAATTGATGAAGTGATCCTGGTAGGTGGTAGCACCCGTATTCCGAAAGTACAGGAGATCGTTGAGAAATTCTTCGGCAAGAAACCCAACAAGGGGGTGAATCCGGATGAAGTGGTAGCCGTTGGTGCTGCTATTCAGGGCGCCGTACTTACCGGTGAAGTGAAAGATGTACTGTTGCTCGACGTAACACCGCTGAGCCTGGGTATTGAAACCATGGGTGGAGTAATGACCCGTTTGATCGAAGCCAATACCACCATTCCTACCAAGAAATCAGAAGTATTCTCTACTGCCAGCGATAACCAGCCCGGCGTTGAGATCCATGTACTGCAGGGTGAACGTCCGATGGCCAACCAGAACAAGAGCCTCGGTCGCTTCCAGCTCACTGATATTCCACCGGCGCCCCGCGGCGTTCCGCAGATCGAAGTGACCTTTGATATCGACGCCAATGGTATCCTGCATGTGCTGGCCAAAGACAAAGGCACAGGTAAAGAACAGAAGATCCGGATCGAAGCCGGTAGCGGGCTGAGCAAAGACGAGATCGAAAAAATGAAAGCCGAAGCCAGGGCCAACGAAGCTACAGACAAGGCTGCCCGCGAAAAGGTTGATAAGATCAACCAGGCCGATAGCCTGATCTTCCAAACCGAAAAACAATTGAAGGAATACGGCGACAAGATCCCGGCCGATAAAAAAGCGCCCATTGAATCTGCGTTGAGCAAATTAAAAGAAGCGCACAAATCACAGGATGTAACTGCTATTGATGCAGCTACAGCTGAAATGAACACTGCCTGGACGGCAGCCAGCGAAGAGTTGTATAAAGCTACGCAAGGCGCACAAGCCGGCGGAGGCCAACAACAAGCCGGTGGCCAGCAGCAAGGCGGAAATAACGGTGGCGGTGAAAATGTAACCGATGCCGAGTACGAAGAAGTGAAATAAGAGGATGGAGATTACATAAAAGACGAAAATCCCCTTTCGGTTTACCGGGAGGGGATTTTTAATCTCTTCCCGGTTTTCTATCTCCATCATATAATTCATCCCACCAATCAACCACTTTGTCCGATTCCAGTATAGCCTTTATCTGTTCAAGAATTGACTGGTTATCACACTTGTCAATAAGTTCATGTAGTTCCTTTTTTATTGGCAGATCCATAATGCATGCTTTTACCAAATTTAATGAATTTTCGTCATAGGAACCTGCTAATGTGATAATGTGATAATCCCGCAGAGCGGGAAAAGTTGTGATGATGTGATGATGTTTACAAAAGCCGCTGCAAGCTGTGATAATCTATCACACTATATTATTTCCATCTTTTCCATTAAAAAAGACGCATTGCGGTTCTTGGCCACACCGCGCTGCAGCGTATAATCGAACAGCAATTCTCCATCGCGGATGATACTTTCAAAACAATAATTATTCACTTTACCCTTCAGCTCTTCTTCGAGCCGGCTGAGCGCGAGATCGTGCGTGGCAAATAAGGTAAGACAATTATATTGTAACAATTTCCTGATGAATTGTTCAGAGCCATGGGTTTTATCTTCTGAATTGGTGCCGCGCAGGATTTCATCGATAAGAATGAGCACGGGCACAGTTTGCTGTTGCAGGTAATGAATGATCTGCTGCAGCCTTTTCAGTTCTGCCATGAAATAGGAGGTATGTTCCTGCAGGGAATCACTTACCCTGATAGAGCTGCGAATGACCATGGGCGTAAACGCGAATGCAGCAGCGCATACCGGCGCGCCACACTGCGCCAAAATGAAATTCACTCCCAGTGTACGCAGGAAGGTGGTCTTTCCCGACATATTGGAACCGGTGAGCAATACCAGCTTTTCATCAATGCCGAATGTACAGTCGTTCGCAACGCGTTCTTCGGCTGCTATGAGGGGATGGGCCAGTTGGGTAGCAGCTACAGACACGCCGCTGTTATTCACCATGGGATACTTGTACTGCGGATAATTGAACGCAAAACAGGCCAGTGAGTTCAGGCTTTCGATCATGCCTACACAATGGATCCAATCGCCAAAATCATCTTTATGCTCCTTCTTCCAGCTTTCCAATGCCCACAGGCACTGGATATCGTACATGAAAAAGCTGTTCATAAAAATATTGATGACCAGGTTCAGCCGCTGATCGAACATGGCTGCCAGGCGCGATAATTTTTTTACAGATCCATGCGCTGCCGTTGCCATGTTCTTTTCTTTTTCCAGCAAAGCCGCGTTACCGGTTTCCACCTTACTGAACAACGACAGGATACTCGCATATTGCTCGAGGATCGACTGCTTTTTACCCAGCAAATTGTGCTGCTCATGAATCCGCTTCGCATACATGCTTATAATGATCCAATTGAGAAATACAACCGGGATGAGCAGCAAATAACTGCCCGTGAACAGGTATACGATCAGGAAAATGCTACTGTATACCGGCGTCAGCAGGCGCAGCACATTTATCTGGATTTTACCATGAATGATAGCCGGCCGTTGTAACCAGTCGGCAATATTATGCAGGTTGCCTTCCTTCTCCTGGTTGAGCAACCCGTGCGCCGTCAATAATTGCCGCAGCTCCCGTTGCGGTTGTAACAGCTGTACCGCCTGTTGCTGTTGTTCAATGGCATGCTTTTCAAGCAAAGGTTGTTGTAACAGTGCCGCCAGCTGCCGCGAACCATGCCAGGTAGTGGTGCGGTTCAACAAATGATATAAAGAAGCGGGGCCGAAAATGTCAAGGTCACCCGAAATAGTGTCGTTTGACAGAAACGAAGCGCCATCATGGAACTGGTTGGGCTGATGGCGTAATACCGCCAGCTCATTGGTATTTATGAAAAGTAATTTTTCCAACAGGGCCTTGCGATCGTTCAAACGCCAGGCCACCCTTACGAGCACGACAAAAGCGACCACCATCACCAGGCTGGTGACCATCCAGGTAGTGCTGTTACCTGCGATCCACTGGTAAATTGCCCAGGCAAAAACCACGAAACAGGCAAGCCGTAATGCAGCTATAGCGGTGGTGACCGGTTTTATCCGGCTCAATGCATCAGTATAGAACTGCACCTTCTCTTCGTAAAAAGCAATGGTTGATGCCATATTGAAATCGTAATTTGCCAGAGACAAAGTTTTTTTATAGAAAATTTGATTTCGAAAAATTTAAATTAGGAACCGGTTACCAGTTACCAGTTGCCGGGCCTTGAATGTCGATCATGCTGCCTATAATTTTTTACCCGGAAACCGGGAACCGGAAACTGGCGACTATTTCATAACCACCTGCACCGTATCAGGCGTCTGCTGCATCAATTCAACCGTTTTACCCGCGATCATTTTCTGTAACAGTTCTTCGGTATAATGCCTTATGGTAAGCAGGGTAAGTCCTTTTTCAACCTGCACTTCAAAAATGCTGGCGGCAGCGAGGGCCAGCTTTTCCATTTTCTCGGGTTGATTATCGAGGCAAACCTGTATGGTAACGGCGCCGGTTTGCATCAGGTTGGGTTTGATCCTGGTATCGGCAAGCAACTGGTACAGATCGGCCACCGGCTTTTCACCTACAAACGAAAAATCCTTTGAATGCAGCTGTATCAAAGCCTGGTTCTCCTTCAACACTATGATCGGCGGCAATCCTTTAAGGTGTTTGTTATGAATGACGGTACCGGGCAGGTCTTTATCGAGAAAACATTTTACATACAGCGGAATGCCTTTATTCTGCAGCGGTTTTATCGTTTTGGGGTGAATGACCTGCGCGCCATAATAGGCCATTTCAATCACTTCATCATAATTCAGTTCACGCATCAATTGAGCATCAGGGAACAATTTGGGGTCGGCATTCATCACACCTTCCACATCTTTCCAGATATATTGTCCTTCGGCGTTGAGCAAATTTGCAAATACAGCAGCCGTATAATCACTGCCTTCACGCCCAAGCGTGGTGCTTTCATTTTCATCAGTAGAACCGATAAAACCCTGGGTTACGATCACATTGTGTTCTTTCAACAGCGGCAACACCACATTTTCCGCTTTATTGCGGGAATAGAACCAGTCGATATTCGCATCGCGGAAATTATCATCGGTGCGGATGATATCCCGTACATCGATCCAGTGATTGTTAAAACCTGTTTCGTTCAGGTAAGCACTTACAATAACGGTTGACAGTAATTCACCGATGCACACCACCTGGTCATAGTAGTAATCGAATCCCTGTACGGGTTTGTCGTGCAGCAGCCATTCTACCTCAGTGAAAAAGTTGCTCAGCTGCTCCAGTGCACTATTATATGTTTTAACGAGCAGGTACTTGGCCATGGTAAGGTGGCTTTGTTTAATGGCTTCAAACAATTGCAGCGCCTCTTCTTTTTTATTATCATAAAACGCTTCCACTACTTTTTCAAGTGCATTGGTAGTTTTACCCATGGCTGAGATAACTATTAGCAGTTGCTCTCCGTGGTATGATTTTAGTATAGCCCCTACCTGCTGGATCCTTTCCGTACTGTTTACACTAGCGCCGCCGAATTTGAAGACTTTCATGGTTGGTATTATTGTTAACTTTTTCGATAAGGATGCAAAATACTGATTTCGGGATTTTGAGATTTTGAGATTTCGGGATTTTGAGATTTAAATTTTTTTGGAATGGCTGAACCCGGGCAAATCCCAAAAGCCGCTCGCTACATGCAGCAATCAGGAATCACAGGAGATAGTATATTATGTATGACTTAAAAAATTCGGAAATTTCTGGCTTGATGCTTCAGACTTCTGACTTCTGTTTCCCTATCTTCGCCAGCTAACAACTGTTAACCAAACAATGGATTGAAATATGACCACAATCAACAGAAATGTATTAACCCTTGATGAGTTCACTATTCAGCAGTTAAGAGATTTTCCACATGCAACCGGTGAGTTGAGCGGCCTTTTAAGGGATATTGGTCTGGCAGCCAAACGGGTAAATGTAGAAGTAAACAAGGCCGGACTGGTAGATATACTCGGTGATGCCGGCACCATAAATGTACAGGGCGAAGATGTAAAGAAGCTGGATGTCTTTGCCAATAACCAGTTCACCGGTGTGTTGCAGCATGGTATCAGCTGCGCAGGTATTGCCAGTGAAGAGCTTGATGAATATGTGGCTTTTGACGATGCTGTCAGCAAGAACTCGAAATATGTTTGTCTGTACGATCCGTTGGATGGCAGTGGTAATATAGATGTGAATGTATCTATCGGAACTATTTTCAGCGTATACCGCCGCGTATCGGAAAAAGGCACTATTGCCAAAGCAGATGATTTCTTACAACCCGGCAGGAACCAGGTAGCGGCTGGTTATATCGTTTACGGAAGTTCAACCATGCTGGTATATGCTACCCGCCGCGGTGTGAACGGTTTTACCCTCGATCCCTCGATTGGCGAATTCTGTTTAAGCCATCCCAATATCAAATGCCCTGAGTTTGGCAAGATCTACTCGGTGAACCACGGTAATTTCTTCCAGTACGAACCGGCCGTTCAGAAATACATCAACATTTGCCAGAAAAAGAACAAAGATACCGGTGGCCCCTATACGCAGCGCTACATCGGCAGCATGGTGGCGGATGTGCACCGCAACCTGATCAAGGGCGGCATCTTCATGTATCCGGGAACTGTTGATAAACCAAATGGCAAGCTGCGTTTGCTGTACGAATGCAATCCGTTTGCATTTATTGCAGAAGTAGCCGGTGGGCGGGCAACCAATGGTAAAGAAAGGATCCTGGATGTTCAACCGACCGAACTGCATCAGCGCAGTCCATTATTCATCGGCAGCAGCGGCATGATGAATGAACTGGATGAATGCCTGAATGGCAGAACGAAGGCTTAACAATACGCTGAACGCAAGACGCTTAATGCAAAGCGCAAAACGTGAAACGCTTAAGGCTGAAGGCTCAAGGCTGAACGCGTTAAGCATTTAGCCTTAAGCCAGATTTCTGGTATAGTATTAGCATCGATGGGGTTTTAATCACTTCATGAACGGGATATGTGTAGAATAATCAGTATTTATTCGGTTTTCGTTTACATAATTTTAACAATAGCTGGCTGCACAACCACTAAAACAACGACCAGTTCAACGGGTACTACCAGCAAAACCGGTAGCACGGCCGGATCAACCACCGCCGGAACTACAACTGAAAAGAAAGTGGTGGTCACGCCTTCTACCCCTGTTGTTAAAGCCAACCTGGCGCCAGGACTGGAACGTGAGATCCTGGCCCTGGTAAATGACTACAGGAAAAAGAAAAAACTCGGACCGCTGCAAAGCAATGCAGCCATGGAATACCAGGCCCGCCGGCACAGCATGGATATGGGCACGCACCGTATTCCATTTGGTCACCAGGGGCTTTCCTTCCGCATGAAATACATTATGGACAAAGTGCCCGGCGTTACACAGGTAGGCGAAAATGTGGCTTTTGGCAACCTGTCGGCCCGGGCAGTGGTCGACGGCTGGATCAAAAGCGCCGAACACCGCAAAAATATGGAGGGCAATTTTAAATACACCGGTATCGGGGTGACCCGTAACATGCAAAACCAGCTATATTTTACGCAACTCTTCGCTAAATAACAGGCAGGGGATTTTGAGATTTCTGATTTCGAGATTTTCGATTTCGAGATTTTGAGATTTTGGAGCAAATCGCAAAATCCCGCAATCAGAAATCAGAAATTATATTCATCGGGATTTTTGAGATTTTTTATATTGGAAAATTAGGGTTCTGGAGACATTTGAGCATGTTCAAATTAGAGCAAATCGCAAAATCCCGCAATCAGAAATCAGATATTGTATTCATCGGGATTTTTGAGATTTTTTATAATGGAAAATTAGGGTTCTAGAGACATTTGAGCATGTTCAAATTAGAGCAAATCGCAAAATCCCGCGATCAGAAATTATATTCATCGGGATTTTTGAGATTTATATTGGAAAATTAGGGTTCTGGAGACATTTGAGCATGTTCAAATTAGAGCAAATCACAAAATCCCGCGATCAGAAATCAGAAATTTTATTCAATTGGGGGTATCTTGTGCCTCAAATTCAGGAACAAGTACATGAGTAAGGTGATCATTTCGGTAAAGGATCTTATCAAAAAATACGGCAGTTTCGAGGCAGTGAAAGGCATCAGCTTCGATGTCAGGGAAGGGGAGATCTTCGGCTTGCTGGGCCCTAATGGCGCCGGCAAATCAACCACCCTCGAGATCATTGAAACCCTGCGCGAGAAAACCTCCGGTGAAGTATGGGTAAATGGATTCAACCTCGATAAAGATCCGAATTCCATTAAACAGGTGATCGGCGTGCAGCTGCAAACGTCCGGCTTCTATCCGGGGTTGAACCTCGTAGAACTGATCGATCTGTTCGCCGGTTTGTACAATCGCAGGATCGTTGCCCGCGACCTGTTGAAAATGGTGAACTTGGAAGATAAGGCGAAAAGCAAGTTCAAAGACCTTAGCGGTGGGCAGAAACAACGTTTTTCCATTGCTACTACACTTATTAATGATCCCCGGATCATTTTCCTCGATGAACCAACCACCGGCCTTGACCCGCAGGCCCGCCGCAATCTGTGGGACCTCATTCAATCGATCAGGGCCAAAGGCACTACCGTGATCATTACAACTCATTATATGGATGAAGCCGAAGTATTGTGCGATCGCATTGCCATCATAGATGCAGGAAAGATCATCGCCCTGGCAACGCCCGATAAACTGATCGACGACCTGGTTGCAACCGGCTTTGAGCGGCCCAAAGAAGTAAAGAAAGCCAACCTCGAAGATGTGTTCATTCACCTGACAGGCCATGCGCTGAGAGACGAAAAATAATACGTTGGGCGGTTTCCATTATCGCATTATCACAACTTGTCCCGCTCTGCGGGATTATAACATTTTCAAATTATGGATTTACGTTATCCAATAGGTAGATACGAACCACAACCGTTCTCCGACAAACAAAAACGCGAATGGCTGCAGGATATCCAGTTCCTGCCGGGCATGCTGGAAATGGCTATCGAGAACCTCGATGAAAAGCAGCTGAACACTCCTTACCGCGATGGCGGCTGGACGGTTAAACAGGTGGTGCACCACGTGGCCGACAGCCATATAAATGCCTACATCCGGATCAAACTCGGATTAACGGAAAATAATCCGGTCATCAAGCCCTATGAAGAAACATTATGGGCCAACCTGGCCGATGTAAATGCGGTGTCCATCAATATTTCTATTACGCTGTTATATGCTTTACATACCCGCTGGCATTCGGCTATGCTGAACCTGCCGGCAGACGCCTGGAACCGTACCGTATTTCACCCGGAACATAAAAAAGAAATGACGCTGTATTATCTCTTAGGCAACTATGCCTGGCATGGCAAACATCACGTAGCACATATCACTTCGTTGCGGGAACGGAACGGGTGGTAAAGTTCAAAGTTTAAAGTTCACAGTTTAAAGTTCAAAGTTCACAGTTTACATATATTCAGTTGTTCAGTTAATAGGTAAGCTCTTCAGGATTGTCAATTGACGATTCAGGATTGTCGATTGACGATTCAGGATTGTCGATTGACGATTGAGCAAATTCACCATTCACAACCAATGACAAAAAATGAAGGAATGAGAGACCTGAAATGGAAAACAATAAAGTCGGAATATTTATTCAAAGACCTGTGGTTCACTGTGCGCAATGACACCTGTGAAAGACCCGATGGAAAACTGGTAGCTCCTTACTACGTATACGAATTCCCTACCTGGGTAACAGCCGTAGCGCTTACGGAAGATGGGAAGGTGATCCTGGAACGCCAGTACCGGCATGGCTTGCAGGAGACGCATTATGAGATCCCCGGCGGCTGTGTAGATGATACCGACAAGACTTATGAAGATGCCATTGCCCGCGAACTGCTGGAAGAAACGGGTTATAGCTTCACCCGCTTTGAATACCTCGGAAAGACCAGCGCCAATCCCAGTACCAATAATAACTGGATGCACATGTACCTGGCTACCGGCGGCAAAAGAGTAAAGGACCAGGAATTTGATGAGAATGAAGATATCGAAATTCACCTGGTATCGATGGATGAATTAAAGCAAATGCTCCGTGATAACGAGATCGTTCAAAGTATGCACGTGACGGCTATTATGTATGCGCTGGCTAAGTTAGGAGAGTTGAAATTTTAAATTGTAGTTCCCGATACGAAGTCAGAAGTCCGAGGTCAGAGGTCGGAATTACAGGCTGTTCAGACTTCCGACTTCAGACTTCAGACTTCCGGCTTCAGGCTTCACAAACTAACTTCTCCCACTACAAACACACTGCCACACACGATTATCAAATCATGCTTTGATGCTTTATTCATGGCTTGCTGTAATGCCGTGTTCACATCACTATAGGCATGGCCCTTTAACCCAATGGCCTGTGCCCTGGCAGCCAGTTCTGTTTCAGGCAAAGCCCGCGGTATTTGTGCCCGGGTAAAGTAATAGGTGGCTTCCCTGGGTAATAAAGACAACACTTTTTCGATCTCTTTATCCTTTACCAGTCCGATCACAATATGCAAATGTTGATGATCACTCAATTCAATTTGTGCCGTGATCTGTTTAATGCCATCTTCGTTATGTCCAACATCCAATACTACTACCGGATTGGCATGGATCACTTCCCAGCGGCCATGCAGACCGGTGAGTTTTTTCACCTGCTGCAAAGCTTTCTGCACATGTTCTTCCGTTATTTTATAGCCGCGCTGTTGCAGTTGATGTACGACTTCCAGCACGGTGACGCAGTTCTTGGTTTGATAATATCCGGGGAGGTCTAACTGATAGGTGCTGCGTTGATCGGAAGAGGAAGGAGATACCTGCAGCACCAACTGGTGATGATCATATTTCCACTCGGCCACATAGCGTTGTTTATCGGCAAACACCAATGGCGCCTGTTTCTCGCTGGCTACCTGTTCAAATACCGGTTTTGTTTCCGCCGCCGTTTCGCCGATGACAACCGGCACCTGCGGTTTAATGATACCGGCTTTTTCCATGGCAATAGCCGGCAGGGTATTGCCCAGGAGATTCATATGATCCCAACCGATATTGGTAATAACAGCTACTTCGGGAACGATCACATTGGTAGAATCCAAACGGCCGCCCAGTCCGGTCTCAATCACGGCGATATCTACCTGTTCATGTACAAAATATTCGAAAGCCATCGCCACGGTGATCTCGAAGAAGGAAGGTTCTATTTCATCAATGGCGGGTTGAATGCGTTCGACAAAATTGGCGACAAACTGTTTATCGATCATTTCACCATTTACCCGGAACCGCTCCCTGAAATCGCGCAGGTGCGGCGACGTGTACAAGCCGGTTTTATAACCTGCTGTTTGCAGTATGGCCGCCAGCATATGACTGGTGGAACCCTTGCCATTCGTTCCGGCAATATGTATTGATTTGAATTTTTTATGCGGATTGCCTAAGTATTCACAAAGCCGGATGGTATTGGTGAGGTCCTTCTTATAGGCGGCTGCGCCAATCCGGCTGAACATAGGCAGCCGGGTAAACAGATAGTTCGTCGCTTGCTCGTAGGTCATCGTTATAATTAGGGCGACAAAGCTAAAAGAAAACTGCGAAAAAAAGGTGTGCCATCCGTCAGCTGGCGAATGGCACACCTGTTTTATAAGAAAGGATTAGTAAGTCCTCGAATTACCCTCTTACTTTGAACTTGACCAGTACGGTGCCTGTCTGTGCCTCAGGACCGTTTGGATTAGCATTTAATTTTGACCGGCGAACGATATCAATGGCCTTTTCTTTAAAAAAGCTTTCTGAAGTGGTGGAACCTCTTGGCTGATAACTGGCACTGATGACATTCCCTGCCTGATCAACTTTTATATCAACCGCTACGGTCGCATTTTCATTGAAATCATCGGTATAGGAATAAACCCTGGTGAACATACGGCCCGATAAACCACTCTTAATGGCAATACCCGAATTACCGCGTCCGCCGCCGGTATAATTCTTTGAATCGGGATTACCGCCAGGCCGGCCCTGATCACCGGTTCCGCCGGCAATACCTTCGCTACCGCCTCTTTTGTAGGTAGAAGCTTCGTTGCCACCTGTGCCTGTACCATTAACAGCGCCCATGGTAGCCTTGGGTTTGCGAACAGGCGGTGCAGGTGTTTCTACAGGCTGCGGATTATTTACCGGTTTGCTTTTCACAACTTCTTTCTCCGGCACTTTGGTTGCTTCCGGTTTTGCTACCGGGGGCTTTTTAATTTCCGGTGCATCCACATCCTTATCATCAGTCTCAATATCTTTTACATCTTCTTTGGCAGGTTCCGCCCTGGTAGGCGGAACGTATACTGACTGTTGTTGAGCCGGGGCAGGGGAGCCGGGTTCAAAGGGCTGATCATTGCCCATGCCCATATCACTGTTTCCGAGGTTAACTTCAATACCTTCTTCCATAGGCGGCTGCGGCAAAGGCGGCATACCCCATTTTACAAAAATGAAAATAACCAGCATCAAGCCAACCACCAGTGCGGTATAGCTGCCAGCCTGTATATTCTTTTTGGATTCAAATTCCTGGTGCTGCGTCATGATCAGTATTTTGATTACACTAAGATAACCAATGTTTAGAGTTTATTACAACTATAATGCTAATTGAACAGCAAATCCATATCGATGTTGCCCGTTGCACAAATTTTAACAGAGTTTTTCCAGGTATTTCCTGCAAATGGTGAACTTTTGAAACCTTATGTTCGGCATCGCGAATCGTCAATCGTCAATCGACAATCCTCAATGGTCAATCGTGAATGCGCCTTCGCCGTTGGCGGCTTCAGCTACAATCAATAATGGGAATTCAGTGACGGTGGCTTAAGTATGGAACTGTATTTTATTATTACAACTTGTGCCGACAAAGCCGGGATTAGCTAATTATCACATCAGCTAATTAGTTTTGAGCACACCCATAAACTGTTTCCATGGTCCTACGGCTTCATCATATTGTTTGGCCATAACGCGGCTTAGCTGATGGATATGCGTGAGATCATGCACTACCCACGACGCTAATAAATGACGCAGGGTAACGGTACCAAGAACCGGATGGATACCGGTGCTTTCAAGTATTTCATCAGTCAGGTTCATTGTTTTGAGCGCCGCCAGGTTATCCTTACGCAGCACTTTAAACTCATCGAGCAACTGACTCATTGTCTTGCCTTTGCTTTCTTTTACATGTCCTTCCATGTCGAATGGAGGAAAGAGTTTGTCGCCTTGCCCTAAAATAATCTGCGTGCGGGGGATCCAGTCGGTTTTTTCGCCATGTATCAAATGCGCCACGATCTCGAAAGGCGACCAGGTGCCGCCGCCTTCGTTACTGAATAACCATTCATCTGCCAGTCCGTATAACATAGCTTCAATCACCAGTGGCGTTCTTTCCAAGATGGGCAGCGCTTTTTCCAGGTCAAATTGCATACAGGTTAATTTAGAAGGCAAAGGTAGTGAGTTTGTCCGCGATACCCCTAACCCCCTAAAGGGGGCAATGGTCAATGGGCAATGGTGAATGGCTCATGATTTTTTGAAACTAATGATAAATCTCGAGCCTCCACAAACTCATGCCTTGCCCGCCATAGCCTTGGCGAAGGCGTGTCTCTTTGCCTTTATGCCTTGTTGCCTTTCGCCTTGCGCCTTCAACCTTTTGCCTTCAGCCTTTTTAAGCCTTGGCCATCATCGTCAATTTTCTATTAAACCCGCTACCATGGCCGCTTTTAACTTTTCACACGCGCTTTAAGCATCCTAAAAACGGCCCTGAGTTGATTTTAGCGGCGGGAAAACCCGTATTATGTTTGCATCACGAAACGCATTAAACGCATAAAACATACAAACATGAAAACTGAATCGAGGAATTACGGAAAACTGGCAATCGTAGCACTGGCTTTTACATTGGCTTTTTCAGCACCTGCTTTTGCCAATGACGGAGATAAAGGAGAGAACGCCACAGAATTAAAGTTTATCGGCAACATGGAAAATCAACCGGTATTCGAACTGAGCCTGGCGAATAAAGAAGAAGATGAGTACACCGTAATTTTCCGCGACGAGTATGGCAACGTGTTGTACAACGATAAATTCAAAGGAACCGGTATCACCAGGAAATTCCTCTTAAAATCAGAAGATCTCGGTGATACAGCATTGAGTGTTGTAGTAAGATCTAAAAAAGGAACTACAGAAGTGTATTCTATCAACAGAAATCACACGTACGTTCAGGAAACTACGATCAACAAGGTTAAATAACCGAACCTGCAGTTTCAGTCAATCATCATCATAGAGTGTTTTATAATGCGTCGGTTGTTCCGGCGCTTTTTTTTTGGGTGAATGGTGAATGGTCAATGGTGAATAGCTCGCGATTTTCGGAATTTCGAAACAAAGAGGAAACGAATTCCATTTACCATTGCCCATTGACTATTGACCATTGCCCATTGACCATTGACCATTGCCCATCCTCAATGCGCGAAATCTTCTTCGTAATTTCCCGTAATCCGCTCCATACTTGGATTGAAGTAACCGAACTTCACCTGGGGAAATTCTTCATGAATTAATTCCTGCAACTGTTTTATTCCCAGCAGATCGCCGGTTTCATAGGCGCCGATCCGGCCCATGTACCAGTCGGGATCGATATTGAAATTTCGCCATTGGATCATATTCAGATCGGTATCGATGATCAACTTTCGCAATGCTTCATATTCTTCCACACTGTCGGTCATGCCCGGGAACACAAAATAGTTGATACTCGCCCAGCCATTATAGCTGCGCACAACTTTCAAGCTTTCTATGATGTCTTCAAACTGATAATTGTTGGGGCGGTAATACGCTTCGTAAATATGCTTACGCGCCGAATTGGTGCTTACGCGAATGGAATTCAATCCCGCTTCGCACAATGCTTTTACCGCAGCCGGCTTGGACCCGTTCGTATTGATATTAATACTTCCCTTGGAAGTATGCTTGCGCATCTGAATGATCGACTCGCGAATGGTTTCCCACATCAGCAGCGGTTCACCCTCGCAGCCCTGGCCAAAACTAACGATCGGAAAAGGCGCCGTTTCCAGGTGCGGCACGGTAAACTCTACAATTTCCTCAGCAGTGGGCTTAAAGGTGAGCCGGTCCTGCGTAGAAACGATCTCTTCATCCTGGGGTTGAAAAGAAATACAGCCAATGCAATTGGCATTACACGCCGGAGATGAAGGCACCGGGCATTCCCAGCGGCCCATAAAATAGTTACGGGCGGCCGGACAATTATACGTCATGCAACAATTATCGGCCAGGTGTTTTACCAGCCGGTTGTGCGGATAGGCTTTCAGGAAAGTAGCTACTCCTGATTCAATACGTTTTGTATCGAAACCGGCGCATTCCTGGCGGATGTCCTGTTCAATACGCACTGCCGGTACATAGAATACATCATTCTGCCACCCCACAGCGGTATAACAGAACAGGGGCAACGTAGGGGCATCGGCGGCTGTTTCGTAAGCAGCCAGGTATAAACCCGTATGGGCAGGCGGAATAAAGGCAGCCACCGCCCAGCCTTTTTCGCACAGGCGCATGTGGCCCGTTGCCACATCGATACCGATTCCCCGGCGACCGGGCAATTCATACAAAGAACCGCCATCGGGCAATACGATCCAGTCTTCTACCGGCACCTCATAGGCATCCCAACCGGCTCTTCCGGTAGCATATAATGTAGTATCCTCAAAAATGTTTCCTTTTCCGTCGGAATACAATAAATACGGCGAACTCTTTAATTCAGACATCAATCACTTTTAAAAGCTAAAGGCTTAAAGCCTACAGCTTAAGGCAAAATCCCGAAAGGGAACCTGCATTAAGCCTTCAGCCTTCGGCCTTACGCCTGTTTTAAATAATGTCTGCAAAATTCGTGAATTTGATCGAGTTCTTCGAATTGAAGATTTTGGCGCAGGTCAAAACGATATGATCTGTCGCCAGAGGCGGCAATAGTGATGCGATCATATTGAGCGTCAATACGATCGATGTTCGACCAGATGAAAAAACGGCTTTCAGGCAGGGCAGGAATGGTAATGCCTGTATGGTGCAGCGCCACATATTCCGTGTTGAGCATTTTCTTTTCGCACCAGAAAAGGTAAGCATACGCCAGGCTCATTACAATATGCCCGGCGCCGATCAGCCACTCGCCAGACAAACAGGAGGTAATACCAATGCCTAGGAAGAAGATGATCTCTACCAGCCGGAAGAATAGATTCACCAGCGGCAGATCAGCGGTTATATTTTTACCTGCTATGGCCAGAATAAAAATGTCGACTGCCATAAATAATAAACAGCCCAGGTAAATGGGACTGCTGTGAGGTTGGTTCAAATGCGACAGCGCATGTACCAGGATCAATCCACCGGCAGCGAAATGCAAAGAGCGACCAGCGCGTTTCAATTTTTGAAATGCTGGATGAACAACAGGCAGGGCTAGTGAGTTCATACAACAGTAGTTTGTACTTAGATGCAGCGCGTGTTTAATTCCATAATGTCATTAGTACATTTTTAGTTTTGCGGGTGCTAAAATGAGTTGCAGGTTAAGTTACAGGTGTGAGGGTACCAGTTACCGGTTGCCGGTTCGAAGGCCACCGTGACACGGTTTTACGATTGCCGATTCACGTTTCCGCGCTGAAGTGTATTTCATCATCACATCATCAAATCATCACAACTTGTCCCGCTCTGCGGGATCATCACATTATCACATTACTATATGCGTTTTTATGCACCATAGATTTTTCAGACAGCACGCATTTTTTCAGTAGGTTTAATCTAATCAAATACCAACCTACCAATGAGAAAATTACTACCTGTCCTTTTGTGTTTAGTCTTTTCCACCTCCCTTTCCATGGCACAGAACGATACCAGCCGCGTGCATCATGTGAATGAATTGATCGCGCGGGAACCTGCTGTTCATTTACGGGCCGATAGTATCGTTAAGGTCAATGACGAGCTGCAGGTATACTTCAACACCGGTCAGTCGTTTATACCCGGCGCCATTACTGAAACCGAATCAGAACTGTTGACGGAACTTTTGTTACACCTTTTGACCGATACAGACAGCCGAAATGTGCTGCTGCTGGCCAAAGACCAGGCATCCGGCGAATGGAAAACACTCGATTTTTTTGTACTGTCGCCGCCCATTGAAAAGTATGAAGCAGTGAAGAACAATGATCCCTATCCCGATCAACCGGGAGCTGCAGGCGCAGCCCTGGCGCGCGTAATGCCGGGGGCCGGACAACCGGTTTCCGCAGGCGCCTTAAGCGGCAAAACCGTCTGGTTAAGTCCGGGCCATGGCTGGCAGAATACCGGCACCGGCTTCGGTTTTCTTACCCAGCGCGGCAATTCGAACCAACTGGTTGAAGATTTTACTACAGCAGAAACGGTTGACTATTATTTGTTGAACTATCTCATTAATGCAGGCGCCAACGTCTGGAGTGTTCGCGAACGCGATATGAACACCGCTGAGATCATTGTCAATAATGATGACGGTGCACCGGCCTATACAGAAACCGGCGCCTGGTCTAATGGCACCATTGCTGGTTATGGCGGCACCTACCGTACCCATGCAGCCAGCGCAACAGCCACGGCTACTGCTGTTTTCAGGCCCACGGTAGCCACCAGTGGATTATATTGGGTTTCGGTGCGCTATATCAGTGGTGTGAACCGGGCTACTGACGTGAAATATGCCGTTACCCATGCAGGCGGCACCACCAAATTCACCGTCAACCAGGAGATCCATGGCGACACCTGGGTGTACCTGGGACAATTCTATTTTTTTGCCGGTGGTAATTACAATGTTACCATCAGTAATCAGTCGGCCGACAGCACACAGGCAATTGTAGCAGATGCCATCCGGCTGGGTGGGGGTATTGGTGAAACCCCCGATTGTTTAAATGGTGGCATGGCCAGTGGACGGCCGCGGTTTGAAGAATCGGCTCGTCAGTATGCGCGGTTCCAGGGCCATCCGCCCTGCCGCGAAGATGTTACGGTTCGACCCATTTATACCGAATGGGAATTAAGCAAGGGGTTGCCTTCAGAAATAAACAATGCGGTCTTTGTTTCTTTTCATACCAATGCCGGCGGCGGAACCGGTACCGAAAGTTACCGCTATAACGGTGGGGGCGCCTCGCAACCTACTATCACCCCCGGCAGCACGCAGTTGCGCGACAGCATCCATAAACAGATCATTGCCGACATCAGGGCCGGCTGGCGCAGTACCTGGACCGACAGAGGTGTAAAGACCGCCAATTTCGGCGAATTAAGAGAATTGCGCAGCATTCCCGGAACGCTGATAGAATTAGGTTTTCACGATCACACCGGTGATGCGGCAGCGATGCGTGAACCGGAATTCCGGCGACTGGCCGCCAGAGCGATGTACAAAGGCATTCTGAAATTTTATACATACCGTGATAGCATCAGGCGCACCGTTTTACCGGAAGAACCCAACAAAGTGGCCGCCCGAAACATCGGGCATCATAAGATCCATTTGAGTTGGTCAGCCCCGGTAAGCGGCGGCATTTATGGTGACCCGGCCACCGGTTATCGGGTATACATCAGCGAGAACGGCCGCGGATTTGGTGACGCTATTGACGTTATTGACACTACCTATATTTTCAGGGGAAGACCGAATAAGACCTATTTCTTTAAAATTACCGCAGTAAATGCCGGAGGCGAATCCTTTGCTTCCAGCGTAGTGGCCGCCCGCACGCCGCGTCATGCCGTACCGGTGAAACATAAACCGGTTACCTGGCTGCTGGTCGATGGGTTCGACCGGCTCGATGCATCTGCCATGCTGCTGAAATTTGAAAGCAGCGCCCTCGGCAATGTACGCAGAATGGTACTCGGCAGCATGAACAACTACAGCTATATGGTAGAACATGGGAATGGGCTCGCCGGTTGCGATGTGGCATTTGATGGTGTGCAGAACGAAGTGATCGCCTCCGGCAGAATGGCCTTATCGAAATATTTTGCCGTTGACTGGTTTGCAGGTGAAGAAACTACCACCGGCCGTTCCCTTGATTCGGCAGAAAAAGCAGTCATTAAAAAATACCTCGACAAAGGCGGACGCCTGCTGATCTCCGGTTCAGAAATAGGGTGGGACCTTGGCCGTTCAGGTTCGCCAAATGCAGATTCTGCCTTTTATAAAGACTACCTGAAAGCGGTATATGTAAGTGATGGTGCCGGCACATATAACTTTAATGGTACTACCGGCTTTTTTAATGGAGGCAGCGGCACCTTCGGGAATGGCGTCAACGGTTCGTACAACGTAGATTTTCCCGATGTGATCGATACAATAGGCGGATCGGAATTAGTACTGAACTATGCCAACACCAGCAGCGCCGGCGCGGGTATTGGTTATAAAGGCCGGTTCAGGGTGTTGTATTTTGGATTTCCGGTTGAAGCCATTGTTGATGGTAATGTGCGTAACAACCTGGTTTGCGCATCGGTTGATTATCTATCGAAGCCCGACAGGCATTGCGGTTTTGTTTTGATCGGCAAACATGGCCACCGCGGTAACAGGCTTGAATGGGAAACAGGTCCGGAAACAAATACTGCTTATTACACCCTCGAAAGAAGTAAAGATGGCAAACATTTCGAAGCCATTAGCGGACGCATAACGCCGATGGGCTCTGTCGGTGAAGGGTACCAGTATGAGATCAATGATAACGATATTAATACGACCGCTTATTACCGGGTGGTAACAACGGATAAGAACAATCAGCAAACGATCTCCAACCTGGCCATCATACAAAATGAAGCAGCGCAACAGTTGTTTGTGTTGAATAATCCCGCCCGCGACAATATCCGCATTAAGATCAATGGCAATGGTCCCGTTCGTTTAAGCCTGATGAATGCAGAAGGAAGAATTGTTTATCAAAATACGGTGACGGTAAGTAACAGTCGCACGGTCACAATTCCCGCCAATGAGTTCGGAAAAGGTATTTATTGGTTGTCCGCCTTCGTCAGGGCTTCGGCGGACAAATCTGCAAATGTGAATGAACAGCACCTGCAGACAGTGAAGGTGTTGGTTCAATAGACAATAGACAATAGGCAATAGGGAGGTCTCAAACTCAAACCTCCCTGTTGTTCGCTTACCTGTTAACTCTTACTCTTTTCATTATCAACTCGCTCAACATATCAACTCCTCAACTTTTCAACTTTTTTCCTAATTTCATGAGCATGGAGCAATCAGACAAATTGAAGCGGATAGTGGAAGCCCGCATGAAATTGAAGAACCGGTTTGAAGAAAAGATGAGACAAACGCCATCAGTCGCCGATGAACGGCCCATGGGTACGGGTAAACCAAACCGGCATGGAATGCCTGAAATTCCTGTGGGGCAAACGGAAACCCGGAAATGGCCTGTGCTCGATCTGGGCATTCAACCTGAGATCCCCTTAACAGAATGGCAATTGATCGTAGATGGCGAAGTGGAGCATCCCGTAACATTGAACTGGGATGAATTTATGGCCCTGCCACAAATAGAAGATACTTCCGATTTTCATTGTGTGACCACCTGGTCGAAATTAAATATGAACTGGAAAGGGGTTCGGTTGCTGGATCTGGCGGCCCTGGTTCAACCCAAAGAAACAGCTACCCACATTCTTTGCTACGGTTACGACGAATACACCACGAATGTTGCCCTGGAAGAAGCGTTGAAACCCGATGTGTTACTCGTGCATACGGTAGAAGGGGAGCCCTTGCCAATAGAACATGGCGGTCCGGTGCGCATGATCACGCCCCAGTTGTATGCCTGGAAAGGTTCTAAATGGATCTGCAGAATAGAATTCCTGAAAAAAAATGTATTGGGTTTCTGGGAAGAAAGAGGTTACTCGAATACAGCATACCCATGGCGGAATGACAGGTATAGTTAACGATTTTCTCCACCCTCACATATTACTCATGAATAGAAGAAGCGTATTAAAACAACTCAGTTTGAGTGTAGGCGCCACGGTATTGGGCTCAAACACTATGGCGCGGCTTGCCAATGATACCATTGAATATGAAATGCCACACAATCCGTTGTACAAAAAAATTGAAAAACCAGTAACCGCCATTACCCTTGGAGCTGGTAGCCGTGGAAATGTATATGGAAATTTTGCCGCCAAATTTCCCAGCCTGCTGGATATTGTAGGAGTGGCAGAGCCCATTGCCATCAGGAATGAACGCTATGCTGCCAAACACCAGATCGATGCGAAAAACCGCTTTCATACCTGGGAAAGAGTGTTTGAACGGCCCAAGTTTGCAGATGCCATCATCATCTCAACACCCGACGCGCTGCATTATGGGCCCTGCATGAAAGCGCTTGAAATGGGATACGATATTTTACTGGAAAAACCCATTGCGCCCACCGAAAAAGAATGCCGTAATATTCTGGCGCTTGCTAAAAAAACCGGCCGCATTGTAGCCGTATGCCATGTATTACGTTATGCACCTTATTTTGTAAAAATGAAAGAACTGCTGGCGCAGGGTGCTATTGGCGAGGTCATCAGCATACAACACCTGGAGCCCATCGAGCATCTGCACATGGCGCATTCTTATGTACGCGGCAACTGGCATAACTCAAAGGAAACAACGCCGATCATCCTGGCCAAATCATGCCACGACCTGGATATTATAAAATGGATCATCAATAAGCCCGCCAAACAGATCTCAGCCATGGGCGATCTAAAGTGGTTTAGAAAAGAAAATGCACCGGAAGGCAGTACTGCCCGTTGTACCGATGGTTGTAAAGTGGAGCGCAGCTGCCCTTATTCAGCCATCAGGATGTATCACGAAAAAAGGCAACGCTTAGGTGTATTTGATCTGCCGGAAGACAAGGAGAAACACGCCGAAGCGATCATGCAAAATCTAAAGACCACCAATTACGGGCGTTGTGTATATCGTATGGACAATGACCAGCCCGATCATTATATTACTAATATCAGGTTCGGCGATAACATAACCGCCAGCTTCTCTATGGAAGCATTCACAAGCTATGCAGGGCGCCGCACCCGTGTTATGGGGTCAATGGGCGATATGGTAGGCGATATGAATGAACTGGTGATCACCGATTTCAGAACAGATAAGCAAACCAAACTGGTTCCCAAAGCTGAAGATGTTGATGAATACAAGAACAGCGGTCATGGTGGGGGCGACTGGCTGCTGGCGCATGATTTTGTGCAGGCAGTATCGCAGCAAAATCCCAAACTGCTAACATCTACTATCGATGAATCGATAGAAAGCCATATCATGGGTTTTATGGCAGAAGAAAGCCGGAAGACGAATAAAGTGATGTCCATTACTATATAAGTATCACTAAGTTTGTTGGAAACTGTGGATATAGTTATCTGTTACAGGTACAGGTTGCAGGGACGTCAATATTTTAGCCTTGTAACCCGGACTTTGTAACTAACCTGTAACTCTTTCGTACAACGACTGTTCATTTTCGAACAATCCATTTTTTATATCTCACTTTAATATACTGATAGTAAACATTTTAGCAATTGGCAATGGAGTTGTTACTTCAACTATTCTATTTTTGATGTAATACTTCAGAACCGATGCTGAAAAGTTATATAACCATTGCACTGCGCAATATCACCCGCAACAAAGTGTATTCGGCCATCAATATTGTTGGACTGGCTATTGGTATGGCAGCCTGCTTTTTTATTTTTCTATATGTGCGTTTTGAAAAGAGCTACGACCGGTTCCATAAAAATGCTGACCGGTTATACCGGATATCCATGAGCTATTACGGCTCGGCAAAAGGTCTGGCAACCACACACCCTGCTGTAGGCCCGGCTATGAAAGCCGATTTTCCTGAAGTAGTTGAGTTTGCCCGGCTGGCAAAACCAACCACCTTCAGCCAGACTTCAACCATGTGGTACACGAATGAAAAAGGTGAAAAGAAAATTTTCAATGAAGCCAATTTTTATATAGCAGATGCTGCTTTTATATCGATGTTCTCTTTTCCGTTTATAGCTGGCAATCCGGCAAAAGCGCTGGAAGCGCCACAAACCATAGTGATCTCCGAATCGATTGCTAAAAAATACATCGGTACAACCAATGCACTCGACAAAGTTCTTGTCATTAATCAAATGCCATTAAAGATAACCGGTGTATTTAAAGATCTTCCGCAAAACTCACATATCAAATTCGATATGTTGACCTCCTTTGCAACAGCTGGTGAAAAATGGGGTTACACAGAGTGGGGCTGGCCCGAATTCTATAATTATGTGATGCTTGCTCCCGATGCCGACCTCAAAAAGCTGGAAGCTAAATTGCCGGCTTTCACTGAAAAATACCTGGCTGCCAAAATGAAGGAATTCAATTTCAGGGCGAAGTTCTCTTTGCAGCCTGTCACCGATATTCACCTGAAGTCGGGTTTGAAAGGGGAACCGGAACCAGCCGGCAGTGAAAGAACGGTATATTTCCTTTCGGTATTGGGCATACTGACCCTCGTGATCGCCTGGATCAATTATATCAATTTGTCTACCGCAAAATCAATGGAGCGCGCGCGGGAAGTGGGCTTGCGAAAAATGGCCGGCGCCACCCGGCCCCAGGTGATCAGGCAATTTATTTTTGAGTCATTCCTGGT
This sequence comes from Longitalea luteola, assembly GCF_017356035.1. Taxonomy (GTDB): domain Bacteria; phylum Bacteroidota; class Bacteroidia; order Chitinophagales; family Chitinophagaceae; genus Niastella; species Niastella luteola. The sequence continues at coordinate 183,777 of NZ_JAFIQX010000004.1, forward strand.
AAATTGTTTTGCGCTATTCATAGCCATTGCTTTGATTATCGGATTTGCGCCTTTGTTCGATCAGCTCACCGGTAAAAAAATCACGGCGGGCTTTTTGAATTCGGGGCTTATGAGTATGTGGAAATTCTGGTTAGTAGCAGCACTTATTTTTATTGCAGGCGCCATCCAGGTTGGCATGTATCCTGCTTTCCTTTTATCGGCTTTCAGTCCCGCATTGGTATTGAAAGGCAAATTCCTGCGATCAAATAAAGGTATTACATTAAGAAGAATATTGGTATCGGGACAGTTTGTACTGTCTATACTTTTGATCGCAGGTAGCATCATTGTATACCGGCAGTTATCGTTTATGCGTAATCAGCAGTTGGGTTATAACATCAATCAAATTGCTGTTATAAAGGCGCCTGCGGTATTTGACTCCACTTTTACAGCCAAAGCCCAAAGCTTTAAAACAGCCCTGCAGCAACATCCGGCCATTGTGAATATAGCACCTTCAACAGAAATACCCGGCAAAACGATATGGGCACGGAATACCGTAAGGAGGTTCAACCAGGACAGAAAAGAAGGTTTTGTGAGCGACCTGATAGTGACAGATCACGATTTTATACCCACCTATAACATGCAACTGGCAGCCGGTAACAACCTGCCCAACCAGCCATCAGGCAACGTTTTTGAAACATTGAACACCAAAGCGCTGGTGAATGAGCAGGCGGCTAAAATGCTTGGGTACAACAATATTAATGAAGTACTGAACCAAAAGGTGCTAGTTGTTTCCTGGTTTGGCGATATTACCTGCGAGATCGTTGGAGTGATAAAGGATTTTCATCAGCGATCATTAAAAGACCCTATTTTGCCCATGCTGTATTATCAGAATGACAGTTACAACTGGGCTTACTTCTCCATAAACATGAATACAAAAGACGCTGGTAAAACACTTGCTTTTATCAAAGCGCAATACGATAAATTCTTTCCGGGCAACGCATTTGAAAGCTTTTTCCTCGATGAGTATTTCAACCGGCAGTACCAGGACGATGAGCGCTTCGGTGACATCTTCGCGCTCTTCACCATACTGGCCATTGTTATAGCCTGTTTGGGGCTGATCGGTTTATCAACCTTCGCTATAAAACTGCGCACCAAAGAAATTGGTGTTCGCAAAGTGCTTGGAGCAACTGTACACAGTATTGTTTATTTGTTATTCAGCGATTTCATTAGGCTGGTTTGTATCTCGGGGCTCATTGCCGTTCCGGTTGTTTATTTCACCGCCAGTAAATGGCTCAGCAATTTTGCGTACCATATTCAGTTGGGCTGGTTCGTATTCATTCTGGCGCCGGCTTTGTTGATAATCATTGCTTTTATTACAGTGAGTATCCAAAGTATAAGAGCTGCCCTGGCCAACCCGGTAAAAGCGTTACGCAGTGAGTAAGCGAAACGCTTAACGCGGAACGCCTAACGCGGAACGCGCAACGCTAAAGGCTGAAGGCTAAAGGCTGAAGGCTGAAGGCAAAAACGCTGAAGGCAAAGCTATGCAGAACACCAAGGCTCGAGGCGCATAACTTTGAACTATAAACTTTGAACTATAAACTTTGAACTTTGAACTTTGAACTTTGAACTATAAAGCCTCATAGATCTCTGCTTCTATAATACTCAGCGTTCCTTTTGCTTTTGAGTCATCGCGCGGCACACCGTCATCGAGCTTTTTACCGGAAACTTCCACCATCTGGTTACCGGCTTCCTCTTTTGACTGCGTAGCCAGCTGTATCCGAACTTTTTTACCTTTTTGCGGTTTGCAGGTTATGGTATAGTAACCCAGCGTGGGCCGGGTAGTGCCGGAAAAAGCTTCTTTGCCATCAATGGTAATTACCAATGGATATGCACGGCTGCGGAAATTGTTCAATTTCAGCGTCACTTCACTGACGGTAGCCGGCCGTTCCAGTTCGTATTCGATCCACGCAGTAGAAAGTTTGCCATCGTTCACCCAATCGCTCAACTCATTATCATCATAGCTGGCAACGGCACTATCGGCATGTGCACCGGCCGTTGCTTTTACAATAGTTACCGGTATCCGGGTAGGAGTAAAGGAAGGTGTAGCGGGTGTTGGACCTCTATCCAACCGGGCGCTTAACCCGGCTGCTGGCAATCTTGTCGATAAACCATCTTTTTCTTCAAAAGGAACAGACGTTAATGTCAGAGCAGCCGCCTGCAATCCATCAGCAGTGGCTTTTATGGTGATCTTTCCGGCTGTGGTAGTCGACCGGATCAATACCCGGTTCACGCCATTCTCGACCGGCAGGCTTTTAGCCAGGATATAATTGTCTGGCCCCATCGCCATGCCACCACGCCATTCGGCAGGTCCATCCAGGGTGAAGTTCACCCTATTCAATGCAGTTGGACAGCGCTCACCTTTGGCATCTATCACTTCTACTTCAACGAGTGACAGATCATGTCCATCGGCGATAAATGGCACAGGTCTTTCAATGTTCTTTAACCGAAGGGCAACCGGTTCACCTTTTGTAGTGATCCTGGTTTCGCAAACCACTTTTCCTTTCGCATCAGATCCAAAAGCGGCAATAGTGCCTGGTTGCCATTCCACATTCTTAAAAGTGAACAGAAAACCATTGCTTTTCTCACCGAACCCAAGCGATCTGCCATTTACCTTTAATTCGACTTTAGCCGCAGAGGAAACTACATAGATATCTTTCTTTACACCTGGTGCATAATTCCAGTGTCCAATGATATGGATGCCATACGTCTCCGGATTCACCCAGCCATCCCACATTACCTGGTGCGAATAAAAGTTTTGCTTTTTAATGCGTAAGGCATCTACCTCACCGCTTCGCCGATAGTTTTCTTCCCCGCGATGGTGTGTATTCGTTTCAGAGAACACGATATTAACGCCGCCTGAACTTACACGTTTACCGGTACCGGGGCGCTCATTCCAGAACTCGAACCAGCGTTTTACATTTTCCACGGCATGCGATTCCATATTACGGTTGTAAGCAGCAGCGTTTTGTCCGTTATGCAATGGACCTTCGCCATCTTTGTGATAAGGTGGCGTGTAATCATCCCAGTATTTACGGGAGCCTTCATCGCGGGAATATTCCATGGCCCACATGGGAATGTGCGCACTTTTGTTGGTGTATAACATTTCGCCCCCATACTCTGCTATTTTGCTGTTCAGCATTTCGCGCGAACCAATGGCCCGGCCGCCATGCGGATCATACGCATCCCGGATGGCTTTCATTTCCTGCATATGCTGCTCGCTGATAGATTCATTGCCACATTCGTAAAACAGGATACTTGGATTGTTCCGGTTATAGATGATAGCATCCCGCATCACGGCTTTACGCTGCTCCCACCTGGTGCCGGTAACATCCTTCTCGGCATCCCCCGCCGGCATGGCCTGTAGCAGACCAACCCGGTCGCAACTTTCTATATCCTGCTTCCAGGGCGTAATATGCATCCAGCGAACCAGGTTGCCATTACTTTCCACCATCAGGTGATTGCTGTAATCGCTTAACCAGGCAGGCACACTCAACCCGATCGCCGGCCATTCATTACTGGTTCTTTGTGCATAACCATGCACCATGATCACCCGGTCATTCAGGTAGATCATGCCATTCCTGAATGCCGTTTTCCTAAATCCGGTTGTTGTTTTTACAACATCTACTGGTTGTCCATTCACTTTTATAGCTGTTTGCACTGTATACAAATAGCCATACCCCCAGCTCCAGAAATGCAATCCGTTCACTACGGCGGCGGCTTTTACAACAGCTGTTGACCCCGGCGCCAACGTTGTTTTATCACCGGTAAAAGTTTTCACCGGTTTTCCGGCTATATCAGTGATGGATACTTCGTATTGAACCGTTTGTGGTGCAGCCGTTTCATTCTTAACGGGCGATTCGGCATGAATTGTAGCAGAACGTCCTCTGATGTTGAACTGATCGGCATATACATATACGCCGGTGGTGCCCAGTGCGGTGAACAGCGGCAGCGTTTGATATACTTTTCCCGTTATATGCAAGTATACATTCTTGTTAATACCACCATAGTTGGCATTGAAGTTTTTGTCTTCCCACTGAAATTTCGTATTGGTAGCACGCTCATGGTAATCCCAGCTATTATCTATCCGCACGGCCAGCACGTTCTCAGCATCACCTTCCTTCACGAGGTTGGTAATATCGAACCCAAAAGCCGTGATACCATTTTCGTGCATGCCAATATATTTTCCATTTAAATAGAAATCACCAGCCTGCCGGATACCTTCAAACTCGAGGAAGATTTTATGACCCTTTGCTGTAGCGGGTAATTTAAAATGTTTACGATACCAGGCGATGCCGGTGCTCAGGTCTCTGATATCTTTCTTAAAGGCCTCGTCTTCATTCCAGGCCCAGGGCAGGGTCACCGCCCGCCAGGCAGCATCATTAAAAGAAGGCTCTTTGGCAGTGGAATCATCGCCAACAAAAACTTTCCAGTTGCTATTGAAATTGTACGTTGATCGCTGGGCATACGATTGCAGATAAATCAGGGCAAGAATAAAAGCAACAAATCGTTTTATCACTTAATATTTTTTGAGTATCGTTAACAATAACTTACCATTTACAGGCCGTCTCTTTGTAGACGCTATCCGGATGCAAATGTGGGGGTGACTGAAAAAAAATCCTGCCTGAATCCGGCGTACTGATTTCCAGCTGCAGGCATTGACCGTACCGGCAAATTATAATAATTTTACTATCAGAAGGATCTGTCCATGAAACAAAAGAAATTCCTGACCGCCAAATGGCTGCGATTGATCATGGCGAATTACGAGATCGACGCCAAAGCGTTGCAACCGTATTTACCCGCAAAAACTGAACTGGATACCTGGAATAACAGGACGTATGTGAGCCTGGTTGGTTTTCTGTTTCATGATACCTGCGTTATGAAAGTGCGTGTTCCTTTTCACACCACTTTTCCGGAAGTGAACCTGCGCTTTTATGTTCGCTACAAAGAAAATGGCGTTTATAAACGGGGCGTCGTGTTCGTAAAGGAGATCGTTCCCAAACGCGCGATCACTTTTATTGCGAATACGCTCTTCCGGGAAAGATATGTTACGCTGCCCATGAAAGCGTTCTCCCATACCAGTGAACAGGGCCTGCACATTGGGTATCACTGGAAATTCAATAACCACTGGAATAAACTGGAAGTAAGGACCGGTTTGCAAAAATATCCATTGCAGGCTGGCAGCGAAGAAGAATTCATTACGGAACATTTCTGTGGTTATACCTGCATCAACGATCAGCTTACCGGGGAATACCAGGTAGAACACCCGAGCTGGGATGTATACCCGGTTGAACAATATACAGTTGATTGCGATTTTGCAAAGCTGTACGGTCCGGCTTTCGCCGAACTGAACGGCCGGCAACCTGTTTCCGTGTTCCTGGCAGAGGGATCGCCGATCAATGTGTATAGCAAGCGAATCCTTCAATAGGAGTTCACGTCTGCCGCTACACGTCTGCCGTTTCGCGTCTGCCGCGAACCACTCACCATCCACCTTCCACCTATAGGGGGTTAGGGGGCCTTAGGATCTTCCTGGCTCTGGAATGGAACGCGGCGGTTTCGTATGGCCAGCGTTCTTCAATGATCAATTTCAACTCCGGTCTGATATCGGGGTATAACGCCGACAGGTTTTCAAGAATGGTTAAACAGGACGCTTTTACGGCCGGGGCCGTTTCAGGATCGGCCACAAATTCAAAACAGGTATTCATTACTTCGCCGTGGTAATTTTCGGGAATGGATACAAACTGCAGCAACCGCACAATGTTCCGCACCACGGCAACATGCACATCGTTTCTTTTCAAAAGCGGCAACAGCTGTTTATAATACGGAGTGATCAGCTCAGGATGTTTCTCAACACAAATACTCAACGGCCAGCCTGCCCGCTGGGTAACCCGGTACCCGCCTTTTAAAAATAAATCCATCAGTTGGGCAAAACGCGTTTTATCGCCGCCGACATAACGAACGATCCTTTCACACTGGGCTTTCGAGTGCTCCTTTTCAATTGCTTTTAATAAATCCATATAAATTTGAAAAATAGTCATTTTACCATCATCACCAGCCTTGTTACCAAAATTCACCCGGATGCTGGCGATGGCTTATAAAAATTATCAGATGAAAAAAACTTACTTATTATCCGTTTTTCTAACAGGCCTTTTGAGTGCCTGTCAACCCAAAAAATCTGCTGTGGTTTTTCAGACCGATTTTGGTCTGAAGGATGGGGCGGTCAGTGCAATGAAGGGCGTAGCTACCGGCGTCGATGCCGGCCTGAAATTGTATGACCTTACCCATGAGATCCCGCCATATAATATTTGGGAGGCAGCTTACCGGCTCGAGCAAACGGCTCCTTACTGGCCAGCCGGTACTGTTTTCGTTTCCGTCATAGATCCCGGTGTAGGTACCAGCCGCAAGTCGGTGGTATTGAAAACGAAAACCGGCCATTACTTTGTTACGCCCGACAATGGCACACTAACGTTGATCTCCGAATCGCTTGGCATTGAGTCAGTACGTGAGATTGATGAAGAATTAAATAGAAGGAAGAACTCTCAGGCATCGTATACTTTTCACGGAAGGGATGTATATGCGTATACCGGTGCGCGGCTGGCAGCCGGGGTGATCAGTTTTGAACAGGTAGGTAAGCAATTACCTGCATCGGTAGTCACCCTTCCGTACCAGAAACCGGTGCTCAGGGGAGATTCCATATTGGGCAACATTCCCATTCTTGATGTTCAGTATGGGAACGTCTGGACAAACATTAACGACTCGATTTTCAAACTGTTACACGTGGAACCTAAAGAAAAATTGAAAATAAAAATAAATAAGAATGGCCTCCCGGTGTTTGACCAGGATATTGAATTTGTGAACACGTTTGGCGACGTGCCGGAAGGGAAACCACTGGCTTATATGAACAGCCTGATGAACTTTTCCCTGGCCATAAACAGGGGGAATATGGCCGATTCCTTTGATATAAACAGCGGAGCGGAGTGGAATATTGTAGTCAAGAGGAAAAAACCAAATTAACTTTTACACAATTTCTGCTAAACAGTGGATAACCAGCCAGGTAGAAAGGGCATCGTAATAGTTCGATGAACCAGACCTGGCAAAAACAATCGAAAAGGAAAAATTGTATTGATTACTAAATGGTTACCTGCGCCAGTTCCTTTTAAATTAAAGGAACCAGGGTGATCTTTTCCATATTTGGCTGTCATAAGCCTTTGCCCTCGCCCTCGGATAGAAATTCGGATAGAAATTCGGAAAGAAACAAAGAGCAATTTGCCTGCATAGCAACAGTTTACTTTAAGTTAAATTAAAGGTCAACAAGGAAACTAATTGAATAAGTAAGCTTTATTGCGTGCAATGGGGCTGCAAAAGAAGAATTCTCGGTTTATATCATTGTAGTTTCCTGCTACTTTCACCGGAACGGAAGGCAGGTAATCGTTGATTAGCCTCCTTGGATCTATGATGAATCCGTAAATCCCAAAATCAGAAATCAGAAAATCAGAAATCAGAAATCTCAAACTGAGCCTGATGCAATCAGGAAATTAACTAATGCCCGCCTGCTGTATTTTAATAGCTTTATGACTTATTATTGCAGTATCAGTTAGGAATTAACCACGAAAAAACACGCACCTTAATATGATTATAAAAAATCTGCATATCCAACGGCGCACGGGACTCGGCGAAAAAGGTACTACTGTACTGGCTGGCGATATAGGTGGTACAAAAACCAACCTGGCATTTTATGTGGCAATGGAAACCGGATTAAAAGTATTATATACCGGCAGATATCCATCGGCAGAATATACGTCCTGCACAGCCATTCTGCAACAGTTCCTGGCTGATAACAAATGCCCGGCGCCCGACAGGATCTGCCTGGGCGTTGCTGGTCCGGTGCTGGATGGCAAAGTAAATCTCACCAACCTCGACTGGGATATTGATATTAAAGAAGTAAAACGCACAATGGGCGTTGAGGCCGTTTACTTATTGAACGACCTGGAGTCAATGGCGTATGGACTGGCTGCACTAACAGAAGAAGATCTTATAACAATACATCCGGGAAATGACAACAGCACCGGTAATATGGCCATCATTGCACCGGGAACCGGTTTAGGCCAGGCTGGTCTATACTGGAATGGACAAAATCATTTTCCGTTCCCTACGGAAGGCGGGCATGCCGATTTTTCACCGCGAACCGATCTGGATATCGCCTTATTAAAATTCCTGCAAAATGAATATGGCGTCGTGAGCTGGGAAAAAGTAGTGGCTGGTCCGGCCATTACAGATATCTATCGCTTTTTGCGCGATGTAAAGAACCGGGAAGAACCGAACTGGTTAAAGGAAGCGCTGGAACAGGAAAAGAATGATTCGGCAGTGATCAGTGGTGCTGCAATCGAACAAAAGGCAGCTATTTGTGTTGAAACGATGGAGTTGTTTGTGCGGTACCTGGCGCGTGAATCATCGAACCTGGTATTGAAGATGAAAGCTACCGGTGGATTATTCCTGGGCGGAGGTATTCCCCCTAAAATTGCGCCTTTATTGTTGCAAAAACAATTCATGGAGCATTATATGGATTGTGATCGCATGCAACATTTACTGGAGAACGTACCCATCCGAATTATCAAAAATGATAAAACCGGGCTTATCGGCGCCGCATACTATGGAGCTTACTTAATTTGATAAGGCCATCCATCATAAAAAGAAAAACCGTCCCGCGTTTACCGGAACGGTTTTTCTGTAAGTAATAAAATTACTTTTGTGATGTTGAAGGTGAAGACAGATTGAGATGCATTGTATCTGGTTGCTTCTTACTTGTATCTTTTTTCTTTGGTGTAGTATCCTGCTCGATTGCATTACCGTTGTAAACTTCTGCTCTAACTGGTGTGTTTGATACTACCATAGTAACTGCAAAAATGCAAAGACCAATGCCTGCCGCTAAAAAGCTTCTTTTCATAACTTTGAGTTTTTAATATGTAAAAAATGTAATTAACTAACTAAAGTAACTACGCTGGGGAGCGGGTAGGCTACAAAATCAGGTTAAGCAATCGGCTTGTAGTTTTAAAAATCGCTAGGTTATCAATTAAGTATTAAGAATCATGCCAAAAAAATCAACTGCATTCAAAAAATAGAAAAATTAAACTATTTATTACTGCTTAATAAAACCTGCACACACTTCAATAAAGATGTATTATTTATTGATTTTCCTTGAGATATAATTTCCGAATACAATATTTATCCTGCCCTTTCGTCTACCAGAAAAAAATACCTTATTACCCGTAGCAACCAGTTCCAGCCGGCAAAAAAACAGCTGTTGTTAAGAAAGGATCCAGAAAATTAAAAAGTCCGGCACCATTTTTTGCAACATTGATTATTAAACATTAAAACGTTCATTGCTTTATATGGCTCGTGGCAACAGACAGGATAACGGTGCTCGTAAACCGGATATGCCTAAAGCAAGATTGACAAAGGAAAATTTGAAGGAAGCGTTATTAATTTTCAGCTACGTGAGACCATATCGCTGGACATTCATAACCGGATTGCTTTTCATTGCACTCAGCAGCGGTACTACCATGGCTTTTCCTTATTTCTTAAAAAGACTTATTGATAGTGCTCACTCACTCAGCCTCGGTAAGGATGCCATAGCACCCGGCGCCATTGCCATGTGGATGTTGGGTATATTAATATTACAAATGATCTTTTCCTTTATGCGCGTGTACCTGTTTTCCTATGTTGGGGAATACGCGCTGGCGGATATGCGAAAAGATGTGTATCGCAAAATGATCATGATGCCCATGAACTTTTTTGCACAACGCAGGGTGGGAGAGCTCTCGAGCCGCATCAGCGCCGACCTTTCGCAAATACAGGAAGCCGTTACCGGCATGCTGGCAGAAATTTTGCGTGGGCTGTTAACGCTTGTAATTGGAATGGGATTGATATTATATTTATCCCGGTCGCTTACGGTGGTAATGTTATCTGTTGTGCCTGTGATTGTGATAGCCGGCGTGGTGTTTGGGAAAAAGATCCGCAAGCTCTCGCGCCATACACAGGATCAGCTGGCCGACTCCAATACCATTGTGCAGGAAACCCTGCAGGGAATCGGTAATGTAAAATCGTTTACTAATGAGTGGTATGAGATCGGGCGCTATACCCGTAGCTTGCAGCAGGTGGTGAAACTTGCGGTGAGCAATGGCCGCTTCCGGGGACTGTTCGTTTCTTTTATATTAATGAGCATTTTCGGAACCATTATTCTCGTTGTGTGGTATGGCACCACATTAGTGCAGGCGGGTACGCTTTCATTCGGTGACCTTACCGCTTTTGTCGTTTATACCGCTTTTGTCGGCGGTAGCATGGCGGGCTTTGCCGACCTGTACAGTCAACTGCAAAAAACACTGGGAGCTACCCAGCGCGTTCGGGAAATATTGCGTGATGATACAGAACCGGTAACAGTAAATGATGAACCGGTTGAGGAAAAAAACAAATTGCTGGGAGCAGTTCGTTTTGAACATGTAGCATTCAGTTACCCATCCCGCAAAGAAGTACATATCTTAAAAGATGTGACCATCACTGCAGCGCCGGGCGAACAGATCGCCATTGTTGGTCCAAGCGGAGCCGGCAAATCAACCATTGCTGCGCTGCTGTTACGCTTTTATCATCCCGATGAAGGCCAATTATTGTTCGATGGTAAACCGGCCGATGAAATTCCGCTTTCACAGCTTCGCAAACAAATGGCATTGGTACCCCAGGACGTATTGTTGTTTGGCGGCACCATCAGGGAAAATATTGCTTATGGCAAACCCGGCGCCACCCAGGAAGAGATTGAAGAAGCTGCCCGTAAAGCCAATGCCCATGATTTTATTATCAGCTTCCCTGAAGGATATGATACCATGGTAGGAGAGCGGGGCGTAAAATTATCGGGCGGTCAACGGCAGCGAATTGCCATTGCGCGGGCTATCTTAAAAGACCCGGTGATCCTCGTGCTGGATGAAGCCACCAGTTCACTCGATGCCGCTTCCGAATCGCTGGTGCAGGAAGCGCTGGACAATCTTATGAAAAACCGTACTTCATTTGTCATTGCGCACCGGCTTTCCACCATTCGCAATGCCGGTAAGATCATTGTGCTCGATAAAGGCCATGTGGTTGAAAGCGGCACCCACCAGGAACTACTCGCCCAGGAAGATGGTTTATATAAAAGTTTGAATAAACTGCAACTCGAATGGACGTCGGATTAATTGACTCTCCTGCGCCACTTCGCACTGCGTGGTGTGAATATTGATGTCACTATATAAACTTCCATCCGTTGGAACCACATTAAATTAATATTAAATAAATTTTTAGCATGCACACCTGCGTCACATTTTTACCGTCTAATAGCCCATCCGGTTAAAATTCATGTAACTGGGTCTAAAAAAATCACAAACTGCGTAATGAAACCTGTATTAGCACTGTTTTTAGCAAATTTTATAACGATATCCCTATGGGCCCAGGTAGAAAATGTTTCCCCAAAAAAGCCAGCCGCAGCAGGTGCTGGTAAATTGTTTGGTAAAATAGTTGACGCCAGGAACAATAAAGGTATAGATGCCGCTTCTGTTCAATTATTTGAAAAGAATTCCAATACGCTGGCTGGTGGGATGTTGACCAAACCCAATGGCGATTTTGATATCAGCCATCTTTCCACTACCGATACTTTCAAACTGGTTGCCACTGCTATAGGATATGCTAAACAGGAAATAATTATCTTTTTCGAGGGCTCAGCCAAAGGCGACTTTGTTCAAAAAGACCTTGGCAACATCAAATTAACCGCCGAATCACAATATTTGGGATCAGTTACCGTGGTTGCGCAAAGACCTGCGCTGCAAATGGGCATCGATCGTAAAACATTTGATGTTGAAAAGAACCTGTCTTCCGCAGGTGGTACCGGCATCGATGTAATGCGGAATATTCCTTCGGTAACTGTTGACGTTGACGGAAACGTGCTCTTGCGCAACAATGCGCCGCAGATCTTTGTAGATGGCCGCCCTACCATCCTTACTTTAGACCAGATACCGGCCGACAATATTGAAAGGGTAGAGCTCATCACCAATCCTTCCGCCCAGTTTGACGCCGCCAGCACAGGCGGCATCATCAATGTGGTACTGAAAAAAAATAAAAAGCTGGGCCTGAACGGTCTTGTTTCAGCCGGCGCCGGTACACCTGGTATCTATACCGGCAACCTGGCGCTTAATTTACGCCAGGGCAAATTTAATTTCTTTGTAAACGGAAACTATAACCAGTCAGGCGGCCGCGCCAAATCGGAAACCTACCGCCAGAATAAAGACAATGGTATTGTTCAGAATTACTTTAACCAGGTCGCATATAATGATCGTGAGCGCCGTTTTTCTTCTATCCGGTTTGGAATGGATTATTATCTTGACAACCGCAATACGTTTACCATTACGCAGCATATCGGCGGCGGAAAATTTGGCAATGCGGAAGAACAGCACCAGGAGTACCTGGATATTCACCGGCAGGCCGACCACTATGGATTTAGAACATCTGACAACAGTTCGAACAATGAGCGCGGCAGCACGCAATTGATCTTCAAACACAATTTCGTGGAGAGCGGCAAAACGTTAAGTGCAGATATCAATTACAACTACGGAAATAACACCGATAATACAAATATCAGCAACACGTATTCCTATCCGGATGGCAGTGAATACGCGCCGGAAAGCCGGGTTCGTAATGAAGGTTCCGGCCGTAATAACCAGGTCACCATACAGGTTGATTACGTTGATCCAAACGGGGAAGATAACAAGCTTGAAACAGGCGTACGTACTTACATCAACGATTTTACGAGTATTTTCAATGCCTATTCAGTTAACAATGCTGCCGAGATCAAATTGCCATTGAGCAACCACTACAAATACCGGGAAATGGTAAATGCAGCCTATGCCACATACACCGGGAAATGGCAGGGGATAGGCTACCAGGCAGGTTTACGCGCTGAATTTTCTAAATTCGATGGCGAACTTGTCGACAGCGCCCAGAAATTCGGTTATCAGTTCCCGCAACAGCTCAAAAATATCTGGGATGCATTGTTCCCGAGCTTATACCTGAGTAAAACGATCGGCGAGGGGCAGGAGATCCAGTTGAATTACAGCCGCCGTATCCGCAGGCCCGATTTCTGGCAAATGAACCCCTTCGTCGACATCAACGATCCGCTGAATATCAGGCAGGGTAATCCCGCCCTGCGCCCAGAATTCACAAATTCATTTGAATTCAATTACAACAAAACTTATTTCGCAGGCAGCTTCCTGGGCGTTATTTATTTCCGCAATACCCAGGGCGATATCACGCGTTACAGCGACACCATCTCGGCTGAACAATTTCAGCGGTTGAACAATGCAGCCATAGATCCCAGCGCTATTTTGAACACTTTCGTCAATGCCCAATACCAGAACCGCTGGGGCGCTGAATTGACCTTACAACAAAAGCTCGGACAACAATTTGACATTACACCTACCATCGACATGCAGTATAAAAAAGTCGTGTCTGATGTCAACAATACCGATCTGAGCAATGAAGGATTTAATATGGAAGCCAAATTGATCATCAATTACCGGCTTGCTGCCAAATCAGCTTTCTGGAACAAATGGAGCTTCCAGGCCACCGGTGAATACGAATCACCCGAAGTGGTTCCGCAGGGAAAACGCAAGGAAATGTATGGCATCGATCTCGGTCTGCGCAAGGAATTTCTTAAGAACAAAGCCACCTTCACTTTTAACGTAAACGACTTATTTAATTCCAGAAAACGGGGAATGATAAGCGATACTGAAAATTTTTACCAGGATTCATACCGTCGCTGGAATGTGCGTAGCTTCCGGGCAACCCTTACTTACAAATTTGGCAAGGCCGATTTCCAGTTATTCAAACGGAATAACAACGGCAGCGGCCAGGAAGAACATGATGACAGAGACTAAACCCCAGCACCTAAGGGGGAGAAGCTGATCTGATACTTTCAGGCATGTTCCCCTTGCAACAGGCGGCGGATTAATCAATATTAGTTGGCGATTGCAGGAACCAGGCCCCTTTAGGGAGCGGCGGGTATAAAATCAACAAACATATAGCGGAAATTGATGACCATTTCGGAAAACTGATTCATAACGTCCTGGCCCAGGTTGCCATAATACAATTCATCTTTTGGAGTGGTGCTGACCGTTTTCACGGCCACATCCTTCAGCACAGCAGGGTGACCGGCAACCTTGATATGCACCTGCGGCAGGCGGTAAGCTTTGGTTTTGGTTATGCCGCCAGCTCCGCCGATCTGCATGTCGAACGATGTGCCGGCCGTATCGATGAGTGGTCTATAATTCTTGTAAAACGGTTCATTCAAAAAGGTAAACTGGGCGCCGGTATCAAATGTGAACGCCAGGGTATCGGTATTGTAAGCGACTGAGATAACGGGCAGCAACTCATCAACACCAAAATTGCGGATCTTCCGGTCAACGGCGATAGCAGGGACTATCAGTTTATTTTTATTGATCCTGATCTCCTGCAACTGCTCTATAACCGGAAACCCGATGATGCCTTTAATGGTGTACATACCACGGGCAAAGGACAGGGCACTGTCAGGAAAGATCATGAACACGGCGTTTTTTATAATAATATTTCCCATGCGAAATTCATCGGCAATACCCAGGTTGGCCTGAACCTGTAAACCGGTTATGGCTCTCACTTTGAACTTTACATTCAGTAACCGCAGCTTCGATTTGCGGGCATAGGATTCCGTTATTACCGATAAGTTGGCGCCGGTATCAAATACAAAGTCAAAAGTGCTGTCAATGAAACTCACCGGAACATTGATGAGGCCGGCCAGGTCGCGACGATACGCTATTTGCGTTTCGCCGGTAATTGTCGTCGTTTGTGGCCCAACGTTTTGCAGTCCTTTCCAGATGATATCCGAATTACGGGCGTCATCGCGTTCCTCGGCGGATAATACATGCCGGTATTTACGCAATAATAGCTGGGTAGTAAGATGCGCCTCGCGGTATTGGTACAATTTCACATGGTTATCAATTTTCTTCATCAGTAAACTACTGATCTGTGTGGGCGTCAACTGCGGTTTGTGCTTTTCCAGCAGCAGGCTGATGACCTGGTTGGAGGCAGGAAGATCATGAAAAAAATTATGCAAAAAAGCCTGGTAATATAATTTGCGATAGGCGGGCAAATTGCTGTAGGTGTCGCTTTGCAGGGCACGTTTCAGCTCAAAAAAATGGCGCCGGCTGAGCAGGCTGTCCAGTTCTTTAGTGTCAGCCGCATACAATGAGATCCCAGAGAGAAAACAAATACAAAATAAAATTATACGCATGGTTCAAAGTTAAAGAAGAAGGCACAAGATACAAGGTTCAGGGCCAGCTTCGCCAAGGCTGCGGCGGGCAAGGCGCAAGGTACAAGATTCAACGCGCAAGTTAAAAGGTTCAAGGCGCAACAAGGCACAAAAACCGGGACGCAATCGAAAATTGTGGAATTAAAGGTTTAATGTTTCTTGTATCTTAAATTTGCAACCTATGAATAAAAGTGACATGATCAATGAACTGATTCGTAACCGCAGGAGTGTGTTTACGCAACAATTTGAAGCGGGAAAAGTTATACCGGACGAGATCATCTGGCAGGCTCTTGAAAACGCCAATTGGGCGCCCAACCATAAATTTACAGAACCATGGCGGTTTACGGTTTTTAGTGGCAACGGGTTACAAAAACTGGCCGAACAACAGGCCGAGATCTATAAAAAATATGCCGGCGTCAAGTTCAAACAAAATAAATATGAGCAGCTGCAAGTGACGCCGCAGCAATGTTCGCATGTGATTGCCATCGGCTGTAAGCGGCATGCAGATCAGCTGCCGGCCATGGAGGAAATTGCGGCTGTAGCCTGTGCGGTGCAAAACATTTATCTTACTATTTCTGCATATGATGGACTGGGCGGTTACTGGAGCACGGGTGGCATTACATTTATTGAAGAAGCCAAACCATTGTTCAATTTGGGTCCGGATGATATGTTGATGGGATTTTTTTACCTGGGTTATGTTAAAGTACCATCAGTTTCGGGCAAACGAAAACCGGTGCAGGAAAAAGTTACCTGGATCAATTAGCTAATGTGCTAATTAGTTAATTTGCTAATGCAATACCTCAATTGAAGTTTTTAAACCGTTTGCTACTGCGATGACCGAGCCAGATGAAGATGACCGGAACCAACAGGATCAGAATCAGGGATATTGTACCGAGCATAAAATCAGGTTTTACCAGGGATGTGAATCAATGTTTCAAACGCATAAAGCCATTAGTTTAGTATAAGTATTTCCCCGAAGCCTGGCAAAACCGGCCTTTTAGGTGTTTTATCTGATTTGTATCACGTTTCGTTATCATGGATTAAGGTTCCCGGGCTTATAGATCTATCATTTTTTTTGATCCGCATCATTTTTATTGAAGGCTCAATGCTGGCTTTCCCGGCCTGCCAACACTTTTCAGCCGGATATTTCGAGAGCCGTACTATTTTCAATACGGGCACTATGTGCCTAAATAATACCAGAGTCCCTGGATGCCAGTTCATTGTACTTATAGCGTTGTAAATGTCCCCGCTTTTTAGCTCTCCAGTTTAGTATCATAATTTATGTTATGTTAAATAGAAAACGGTGCAGTTAATGTTTGTAAACATGCTGCACCGTTTCTTTATTTACTTCTATCCTGTTTTTGAATTTAGATAGGAATTGAAACCAGCGAGCATTCGGGCATTGTTGTTCAAATTGAAGCGGTCAACTTTTTTCAAAAACGTTATGCTAAAGCCGCGGATCAATTCGATATGTGATCTACCCCAAGTCATTTACGATCACAGTTGTGCGACTCGAGCTTCTGTCAAATAATTAACGGTCATACTTACCAGAAAAAAAACGGTATTCCTTAAATTTGAAATAAACCTTATCAATTATGAAGCTTTTCTATTTGATACTCGCTCATGCGAACCTGCACCAGGTAGACAGAATGATCAATGCCCTGCGTCATGAACACGCTGAGTTTTTAATTCATCTCGATGGAAGGGTTCCTCCCGATGACATTGAAAGATCCGGATTTTATGGCGCCCCCAAAGTAACTGTCATAAAAGAAAGGTACAATATTACCTGGGGTGGTTACAATATGGTCAGGGCCACCCTTAGCCTTATGAAAGCGGCTTGTCAAAAAAAAGAACCGGGTTATTTGATCTTGTTAAGCGGCCAGGACTTCCCGGTTAAATCGCCTGAGGTCATTTATGATTTTCTGCTGAAAAATTATGGACGCGAATATTTGGAGCATTTCCCGCTTCCCGACGTAAGATGGAGCCCTTATTTCGGACTGGACAGAATGCGCTTTCACTGGTTTATTGATGCTCTTGGCCTTGACGCAAGTTATGAAGTGTATGAGCTGCAAAAGAACAAAGACATGACAAGGCCCTACTTCGAGGACTTTCCGCCGTATGGCGGATCACAATGGTGGTGCATAACCACCGAATGTGCCACGTATATTTTGAAATTCCTCCGCTCTAACCGGCTTTATGAAGAGTTCTTTCAAACTTGCCTTAATCCTGACGAAATATTCTTCAATACGCTGGTATTGAATTCGCCTTTTAAAGAAAAGACAGTTAATAATAACCTGAAATATATCGTGTGGACGGGCGGTCCGCATCCACGCATTCTTACTATGTATGATTGGGAGCCCATCATGCAGTCTGAAAATTTGTGGGCCAGAAAGTTTGATGATGTTGAAAGTGCTTCCATCCTGGATCAACTCGAAAAGCATATTAATGAAAACTCACCAACCATTATTCCTTAACTGGATGGTATAATTTATCAGCGTGTTGTAAATTTTCGATCAAAGGCCGGTACCGCATGGTTCCGGCGTTGATCGCTCCGAACACGTCGCAATGATCGTCTACATAAAATTTATTCATGCAGCCTTCCGGTACAAACTGCCCCACCCCGCCAAAATCCGCTATATGCAATCCTTCCAGCGATAGCAGGGTTGGCAACAGCACTTCATGATGGCCGCGCCATTTATCGGCATATAAGATGCTGTGAATACAGTTCAAAGCAGCATTTGATATCCGGTATATAGGATTGAAAGACCTGATACGCAAATGAAGTGGTATAAAGGTATATACATGCTGAAGGGTGTTCCACCAATACCAGTTAGGTTCCTCGTCAAACCTCCTTACATGTGAGCTTATAAAATCAGGCTGGCCCGGCTGTGCGGTAAAATAGTTGAACAGGTTTTCCCATGGCCCGTTAAACCGTACATCATCTTCAATAAACCAGTAAAAATCATAGCCCGGATGCTGCCGGTAAAAATGGAGTAGTGGAAAATGATTGTTGCCGGGTATAAGTGTAGCTGATACAGGCAGATAATGAAGACCGGTAAGGATATTGTCGCAAAAGCTAAAACTGTTATTGCTGTTCAATGCAGCGGGCAGTACTGCTTCCGTTTGATGATAAAGCAAAAAACTATCGCCCAGGTGAGCAGCAGCTGCGCTTATCTGGTTGAAAAGATGCATAATCCGGGGTGTACAATTATTAGAAAGCAACAGGAAAACCTGCCTGGCAGCGGGAACAAGGTTACTGGATATCATAGTTGACAATATTTATAAACTGACCGTTTCCGACGCTGCTATTTTTCTGATAAAATACTCCGCCTGCAGCATCAGCGGCCCGGCTGGCCCTAATTGTTTCATGATCAAATACACCGTAGTGCGATAGATTGCCGGCAAACTGCCTGCCGGCATTGAGCCGGTAATTGCTTCATAACCGGTTATCCATTCCTGTAACCAATCGGGCCGGTTTGTCTCGCTATTTCGAAAAATATCATTTTTCATTTCACACAGCAGCCCCTTATTCCTGGCATATTCAGCTTCCAGTTGTTTCCTGTTTTTAACCGGGTCTTCCATAAAACCTACAGGATCTGTATCTGTAAGCATCAGCGCCATTGCGGTTTTGTCTTTCTTTAGCAGGGTGAGATACAGGCAAATCACCATGGTGAATAACGCCTCGTCATCCACTGCTTCGTGCTGGAATGCCGCCATGATCACATCTGACAATAATACCCGGATAGCCAAAGCGGTTGTATTACCGGTTGGTATTTTTGGATGCAGGGCCGGCATAACCTGCATCCCAAGGGTATCCTGCAGTAAAGTTTGTAAATGCCTGGCCAAAGCAGCTCGCTGGCCCGTTACCGGCAACCCGAAAACGCGGATATTACTTCCATATAAATAATTAAATTCTATAATGCGCAGTTCCGTTAGCCCGCTGCCCGGGCCGGCGTTAAAAAAAATATCCAATTCGCTTAGCAGGCGCGGCCATTCTTTACGCGGCGAAAAAATGGAAAAACCCGTCCATTCATTTGATTCGTCCATGCAAATCAATTTAAGCCAATTTTTTTAAATTGTATATTCTACAAACAAATTAAAACTATTAGCCATTTCTAACAGGCTAAAAGTATTTGATGGAGGAATATCCAATTATCAGAATTTAATAATAAATTACTGCATATATAACCTTTAACCTTATGACTATGCGATTGCCTATTTCAACGTATCTCATCAACAGGAATGCCCAATCAACAGATCACCAGCATCTGCTGATAGAATTTGAAGACAAAAAAGAATTCACCATCACGGTCACAGATTCAACAAACCCCGAGGTAGATGGTATATGGGGATGCCTGGTCAGCATCATATCTACAGCCCGGATAAATAAAGAGAAATTTATACTTGTCTGTGATGACAGCCATCAGTTTACAGCGGATTATTCCACAGACACATTGTGCGATCAAATTACCCAGGCAGATCAACTCGATGCAGACCTATTATTAGGAGGCGTGAGTTGGTTTGATACGGTTTTGCCGGTCACGGATGCGGTTGCCTGGATCAACTATTTTACGGGAATACAATTCATGATCATATACGAGAGGTTCTATGAAAAAATACTGGATGCCAAACTTGGTAACATTTACGACATAGAGCAGCAGCTGTCAGCAATGTCTTCCAAGATTTTTATCGCCACTCCCCTTCTGTCCATTAAAAAAGACTGCGAAGAAGTGCCGATCAATAATGAAGAAACCGAAGCAACATTTCAGGTTGCACCCGCCATTAAAACCATCCGGGAAGTTTTTTCGTTCTACCAGGATACGCTTGAAGAAAGCCGGGCTGTATTCGACCCGGAAAATATTGAAAACCTGGTCATTCCCACCTATGTCATCAATTTACCGGAAAGAACCGAGCGCAGGGCGCATATTGAAGCACAGTTCCAGGGCAGGGATGAATTCGACGTTAAATACATTGAGGCTTGCAGACATGACATTGGTGCGGTGGGCTTATGGCTTAGTATTCGTAAAATAATCCAAATGGCCATTGACAATGATGACGAAGTGATCATTATATGCGAAGACGACCACGAATTTTCCGAATATTATACAAAAGAATACCTGATCAAAAATATTTTTGAAGCGCATTTTCAGGGAGCTGATTATCTATGTGGCGGCAGCGGCGGTGTTGCACAGGCTGTTCCCGTTACTGAAAACAGGTATTGGGGCTCCATGTGCCTTTCAACCCAGTTTATAATCGTCTTTCGCAAATTCTTCAACCGCATCCTGGACCAACCGTTTGACGATAAGGTGATTGCCGACAGATTTTTATCGAACCTGACGGTAAATAAAATGGTGCTCTATCCCTTTATATCGTTTCAGAAAGATTTTGGTTATTCTGATGTTACGCCGGTTCACCATGATGTAAAAGGTTTAATTACCATGATCTTTACTGAAAATTTCAAAAAAATGGGGCGTATCCAGAAAACCTACCTGGAATATTACAGCCATACCAGAACAATTGAAACTATCTGATAATGTAAATGAAATAGTATGCAGCAGGTCTTGCTGATCACTGATATAAATTTCTGGGTGAAGGGCGCCGGTCACAGAATGAGAATTTACAATCTGGTTGATTACCTGGTACACCATGTTCAGTTAACAATTCTGTATCTGGGTGCAGACGATCCTGCCCGCAGATCTGTACTGCACGGAAAAATCGCAGAGGTTTGTTTTCTGCCGGTTGAAATTATTGCCACCGCTACCATGGAACAAACAGGTTTGTATGTAAGTGCGCTGCTCAAAGACCGGAATTTTGATGCGATCATTGTCGAATACATTCATAATACCTATTTATTGAACTATATCGACCTGGACAATGCCATTACCATATTGGATGCGCATGACCTGATCAGTGAGCGGACCAAAGCTTTCAAAAAGTATAATTACCAGTCATTATTTGAAATGTCGGAAGAATTCGAGTTTCAGGTTTTCGATATTTATGATCATGTAATAGTATTATGTGGGGCCGACCAGGAGAAAATAAACAGTTTCTTTGATTACCCCAAAGCCTTGCTCTGTTCTCATTCAACATCCGTCTCCTATCATGATACCAGGCCCACCGTTTCAAATCTCGCCTTTATTGCCAGTGAATACGACCCTAACATTGACGCCATCCATTTTTTTATAGAGAACTGCTGGCCCGCTGTACAGGAAAAATACAATGTAACGTTATCCGTTTATGGGAATGTTTGCCGGAAGATCAGGGCTGCAGGAAAAGGGATTATTTTAAATGGCTTTGTTGCCGATCTGCAGGAAATTTATAAAAACGTTGATATTGTAATTAACCCTGTAAGATTTGGCGCCGGGCTTAAAATAAAGAACATAGAAGCGCTGGCCAACGGCAAGCCGTTGGTAACTTCAGCGCATGGCGCGCGCGGATTGGAAATGGCCGATGGCAAGGCATTTTTAACAGCCAATGAGCCGGCACATATACTGGATGCACTATCGTTATTGATCGAGAATACAGATCGCCGCCTTGAATTAAGCCGCAACGCCTATGACTTTATTCGAAAATATTTTTCTGCCGAAACGGCTTTTGCTCCATTACTTGAAGTGATCAACAACGCTGAATAGATCTATGCATCCAGTTCAAGCTGATTTTTAACAAGGGTATAATAAAACCCTTTCATTTTTATCAGCTCAGCATGCCGGCCAACCTCCGCTATGCCCCCTTTGTCAAGCACTACGATCTGATCTGCATTTTTTACCGTGCTCAGGCGATGCGCAATGATAATAACCGTTTTGCCCTGGAAAAAATCATTGAAACTGTTAACAATTTCCCTTTCATTATTTGCATCCAACGCATTCGTAGCTTCATCGAGCATGATTATTTCCGGATTTTTGTAAACAGCCCTGGCTATAAGGATCCGCTGCTTTTGTCCCTGACTTAAGCCAAGGCCTTCTGTGCCAACTTTCGTTTCCAGTCCGTTAGGCAGGCTTTCAATGAGCTCAGTTAAATTGGCGATCTTAATGGCTTTGGTAAGTTTCTCTCTATCTATCTGGTTCTTATTGTCACCAAGTGCAATATTTTTTTCAATGGAATCAGAAAAAATAAAACCATCCTGCATAACCGTACCTATTTTTTCGCGCCAAAGGCTTGGACTGATATCGCTAAAGTCAATGTCTCCGATGCTGATCTTTCCGTCCGTTGGATTATAGATCTTTAAAAGAAGTTTCATCAGCGTTGTTTTACCGCTTCCGCTGGCCCCTACAATAGCCGTTATTTTCCCGGCAGGAATTTCCAGATTTATATTGTGCAATACCGGCTTATAAATGCCCGGATACCTGAATGACATATCCTTAATGGCAATACTGTTATCGAGGCTTGAACCGGAATGGTCAGCACTGTATTTGCCCATGGGCTCCTCGTCCTCAATTTCATTGATCTCTTTTATTCTGCCCAGGGCCAGACGGGCATCCTGGGCAACCAACATGAAATGGATCAACTGTTCCAGCGGCCCGTTTAACTGCCCGATGATAAACTGGCAGGCCAGCATTTCACCCAGGGTCAATTGGTTGGTTATAACAAGGTATGCTGTATAGAAAGTAATTAAAACATTCTTACACTGGTTCAGGAAAAAAGCGCCTATTTCCTGGATCTGCTCAACCCGGAGCTTTTGAATATTTATTTTAAAGAGATTCGCCTGCAACTCCTCCCACTCCCACCTTTTCAGCATTTCTGCGCTATTCAGCCTGATATCCTGGATGCCATAGATCATTTGTAAGGTATTTCCCTGAATGGCTGAAGCGACCTCCATGCTTTTTCCTTCGATCGATTTTCTTCTGCCTAAAAAGAATACTATATACAATACATACAACACACTAAAAAAAATGTATATCAGAAATATCAGCTTGTTGTAAATGAATATGGCAATACCGAAGACCAGTAAGCTGAAAAAGGAAAATATAGTGTTCAGCGTAGATCCGGTTAAAAAAGATTCGATCCTCCTGTGATCATTCATTCTTTGAATAATATCGCCGGCCAGTTTTACATCAAAGAACGAAACAGGCACCCGCATCAATTTTACCACAAAATCAGAGAGGATCGAAACATTTATTTTCGTACTCATATACAGCAATAGCCAGTTCCTGAAAAAGTTCGAAAGGAACTGGCCTGCAAATAAAATTACCTGCGCAATCAGCACAACACTGATAAAATGAATGTCTTTATTGTTGACGCCTACGTCTACTATAGATTGGGTTAAAAAAGGGAACATCAGCTGCAACAAGCTGCTTATGATGAGGGCAATCAGCAACTGAAAGATGGTTTGCTTGTAGTTCCTGAAATATTTTAATAGTTCGATCAACCCGTTCTTGGATGCCCTGACCGACTCGATCTCGTAAAACTTTTCCATCGGTTCAAGCAGCAAAGCCACGCCTTCAGGATCCGCATCCTTATCCTTGCCTTTTACCGCCCAATGTTTTAGAAACTCCTCTTTTTTATATGTCAGTAAGCCGGTATCAGGATTGGCCACATGGATCTTGTCCTTTCCTGCTTTATATACAACAACAAAATGGTTTTGATCCCAATGGACAATACAGGGAAGCGGCATTTCATCCTGCAACTGGTCGATCGTGATCTTTGCCCCCAGCGTTTTAAAGCCAATGGTCTCAGCAGCTTTGCTTATGCCCAGCATACTCACCCCCAGTCTGCCGATACTGCATTTTTCTCTTAAGAACTGAAGGCTGTAATCCTTACCATAGTATTGGGCGATCATGCGAACACAGGTGGGGCCGCAATCCATTGAATCGTACTGTTTGAAAAAAGGAAAAGCCATGCAATGAATTAAAGAAGATGATAAGGTTAATTTCTGACTAACAAAGATTGAGCTCTCTGGCAATTAGCTCGATACCTTTTAATTTATCTGACTGGCTATTGTAAAGCTGCAGCAATATGATCTCATCGATGTCATATTTTTCCTGCAGCAGATAGAGCTGATCGCAAAACTCTTTGACAGAGCCATAAACGATGTTCTTTTGATCGAGCACAACGGTGCCCGAATTACAATTTGCCTCCACGATCTGCCTGGCAACAGCAGCATTTTCATGACAACAACCTGCAATGGCTAAGCTGATACCGGGCATTCGCCTGAAATTGTTGTAGAATCTTTCCCTGAAGCTGTTGAGTATATCCAATCCGGGATCGGGGGTGTTTTGTAAATGAAACAGGGAACGGGAAAAATTAGCGCCCAGTTCCAGGGAAAGCTCAATGCTCCTGTATGACGATCCCAAAAGCCACATATCGGGCAAATGGCCCCAGGCCGGCGGCAAAACAAGGCCATTGTCAAAATGGAATTTTTCTGCATGCAGGTAGCCGGCTATGAGCGCTGCATTTTTTTTAAATAATTTTTCAGGATCTGCTTCTTTTAAAAGGAAGGACAGGCTGTTCGCATTCTCGCCCAGTTCCTTTGTGCCTCCCTTGGCAAAGCCCAGATCAATTCTTCCGGGGAACAGGTTTGCGAGTAGTTTAAAATTGGTGGCTACGTCAAGCGGCAGGTGAATGCTTATCAATGAGCCTGCAACGCCTACCTTTATCCGCTTTGTGTAACCGGCAATTACAGGAACCAGCATTTCGGGATTGGTCCAATTCTGTAATTTCCTGTACAAATAATGCTCACCCAGCCAGAATCGTGAAAAACCCAACTGGTCGGCCATCTCTGCATAATCAAGCAATTCCTGCATAACATCCAGCTGGTGTTTATTGCTGTTCGTTTCACTGAAATTCAATAGGCCAATTTTACATTGTCTCATAAAGCAATCGATAATCAATAAAGCAATGGAGGATAGCGTCACAAAAAGTGTATGATAAATATATCAATTCCATTCAAACAATGTTACGCAGACCAGGTATTAAAATTATTCCTGCACTAACTATCATGCCTGCCGCCAAACCTGTACTAATGTAATAACTACGTTTATTTATCACATTTGCACATATATTGCATAACATAAATATGTTTTATAACTCAAACGCATATCCATAAACTCAGACGATCATAACTAAAATACTGCAAAAACAAATTTTATTATCGGTTTTAAAGAAATTAATTACATATATTTGGTTAAACCTTATTTTATGCAAATGCGTATCTACAAAAAGCTCCGTCTTGCGGAACGAAGAATTAAGTTTAATGATGTCGGGATCCATCCAGGGTAACCAGAACATACAACGCTCCTCCGGTACCTGCTGCAAACATTTCCTTCGAAATCACTTCTCATTTTATTGACCGAAGAACCATTATTACAATAACATTAAAACTTGCTTTTATGAAAAAGAAGATCAAACTGGGCGAAAAGCTCACCTTAAGTAAAGAAAGATTGCATAAGCTCAATGAAGAGCAATTGAGTCACTTTATGGGCGGACGAATGGCCATTGCTACCTCTTACACAGCGGGCGGTACGGGCAATTGTTCAACGTTTAACACGTCCTGTTGCTCAATGACAAATACGTCGTGCTGTTAACAAGCACCACTGTACACTTTCTCTTCAGACATTTAACTCCAGAAAAGGCAGATCAAATAGGGTTCAGGATGACTTTTGGCCGAATGCTTCAGGTGATAAAATAAGCGGCAGGCTAAAAGAGCGTGGCTATTCCGTGTACATCAGGATGCGTAGCCACCCAAGACCTGTTATGTCAATACCCAAAGGAAACCTGCTCTTATCCACAAATGAGAAGGGGCTGATGTATCTATTATAAACCTAAATCATCAATTATGAAAAAGAAAATTAAACTGGGCAAAAAGCTTTCGTTAAGTAAGGAAAAACTTAGTCAGTTGAATGCAGAACAATTATCCCACTTTATGGGGGGAAGAATGGCCCTGGCTACTTCTTACACCTCCGGCGGCGATGGTAATTGTTCAGCAGACAAAACAGCATGTTGTTCTACAGGCGTATCATCCTGTTGCGGATAACCGCACACGGGCAGTAAAACCTGTTTTTTTTATTGTAAACTCAAATCATCAATTATGAAAAAGAAAATCAAACTGGGCAAGAAGCTTTCATTGAACAAGGCAAAACTAAGCCAGCTGAATGAAGAACAGTTACAACATTTTATGGGAGGCCGTATGGCGGTAGCCACCAAATACACCTCCGGAGGAGGCGGCAGTTGCTCCGACATGCATTCCTCCTGCTGTTCTGAGGGACAAACCTCCTGTTGTGGTTAAATGCGTATACAGCTCTTAAAACGTCATTAGTATGTATGAAAAAGAAAATCAAACTCGGTAAGAAGCTTTCGCTGAGTAAAGAAAAACTCAGTCGTTTGAATGAAGAACAACTGTCTCATTTTATGGGAGGCCGTATGGCTCTGGCAACCACCTATACCGCCGGAGGTGGTGGTACCTGCTCAAAGAACGAAAGTTCCTGTTGTTCGGAAGGCTCAACCTCATGCTGCGGTTAATGCAGCCGCGTTCTTGTAACATTGTATTTATTAATTGAAATCTTAAATCACACTCAATTATGAAAAAAAAGAAGATCAACCTCGGCACCAAGCTCTCATTAAGCAAAGAGAAGCTCAGCAAACTCAACGAAGAGCAATTAAACCATTTTCTGGGAGGCCGTATGGCGGTTGCTACTGATTACACGTCAAACGGCAATGGCAAATGCTCAGAGGGAAGTACTTCCTGCTGTTCAATTGATGCAACGTCATGTTGCGGCTAAACGAAAGCCTGCTTGTTGTAAAACTTAATTTTTTAACACACATTCTTTATCATGAAAAAAAAGAAGATCAACCTCGGCAAAACGCTTACTTTAAGCAAGGAAAAACTGAATCAGCTTAACGAAGAGCAGTTGCATCATTTCATGGGCGGCCGCATGGCCCGGGCTACCGATTACGGTACCAATGACGGAGGCAAATGTTCAATAATGTACACCGATTGCTGCTCTACCTCCAGAACAGCATGCTGTTAACAGCATAGGTATTTTGCAACCTACATTTATTCAGTTATGAAAAAGAAGATCAAACTCGGAAAAAAGCTTTTATTAAGCAGGGAAAAACTGTCTCAACTCAATGAAGAGCAGCTGAACCATTTTATGGGCGGCCGTATGGCTGTTACCACTGATTATACTTCAGGTGGACAAGGCCAGTGCTCGAAGTTCAGTTCCTCCTGCTGTTCTACCGTTAATACGGCATGTTGCGGCTAGCTTACATTCGAAAAGCGGTTTTCCTGAAAGACCGCTTTTCCAGGTTTGCTTTCCTGTTTTTAAAGGAATAAAGAAAAATTATTTTTTTATTCCGGAAACTTCGTACCTTAACTACGACAATCGTCGTACGTCAATAACGGTAACACAACCGAAACATGATAAATATCCGGGCATGAAGGGACAAAAAAAGAAATTACCAACCAGCGCAGAGCTGGAAATACTGGAAGTTCTGTGGGAACTGAAAAAGGCCACTGTGAGGGAAGTGCATGACGCTATTTCTGCCCGTAAGAAATGCGTTTATACTTCTACTTTAAAAACCATGCAAAAAATGACCACTAAAAAGTTGATAGGTCGAATTGCCGGTAGTCCTGGGCATGTTTTTTATCCATTGGCCAAAGAAGAGGAGGTGAGAAACCATACGGTCAAAGAGCTGATCAATAAGTTTTTTAACGGCTCTTATTCAAGCCTCGCCCTTCATGCCCTGGGAAATTCTTCCAACGATGAAAACATGGAAGAATTAATAAAAGTTGTAAATCAATTAAAAAACAATAAAAAATAAATCTTATGCTATTTCCTGAATGGTTGAATACCGATATACTGAAAATAATCGGGTGGTCTGTTTTTCATTCCATCTGGCAATCAATGGTCCTGCTGATCTTACTTCAGTTGAGCCTCTGGCTCATCCCTAAGCGAAGATCCGGCCTGCGGTACCTCATTAGTATCAGTATGTTGGTGGCAACAGTAACGTGCGCGGCGTTAACTTTTCAATATGAATCTAGATCATTGCACGGCGAAGGCGGGCAGGCTGTTGCAGAAATGGCAGTCCCTGTGAATGCTACTGTTAACCCGGCTCCGGCCCTGACGCCCGCACCTGTTACCAGCAATACATCAGGAACCGGACTTAATTTGTTACAAGCCCTTACCGCTGTCAGCCCCTATTGTGCACTGCTGTGGATGCTTGGGATGCTGTTGTATTTGATCAGGATGGGTTATAACTGGCGTTATCTCCATGGCCTCAGAAAGCTGCCATCTGAAACTTTCCCCCTGGCCGTTGATAAACTGCAGGAGTTAAGCCAAAAGATGGGCATCTACCATCCGTTAAAACTGATCATAACGGATAAGATCAATGAGCCGCTTACGTTTGGGCATATAAAACCCGTCATCATGCTGCCTTTCAGTTATGTGGCACAGGTACCTGTTGACCAGCTTGAAATGATCCTCGCGCATGAACTGGCCCATATCAGGCGTAAAGATTATCTTATAAATATGCTGCAGGCTGCTCTCGATGCGATCTATTTCTTCAACCCGTTCTTCCATGTGATGTCGCGGATCGTCAGAAATGAAAGAGAATACTGCTGTGATGATATGGCGGCAGCCTGTTGCGGGAACAAAGAAACCATGGCAATTGCCTTGACCAATTTAAAAATCTTATCCGCCCATGCCAGGCTCTCCTTATCTGCTGCACCCGAAAAGGGAACCTTTTACAAAAGGATCTACCGGTTGGTGAATCCGAGGCAGCGGTTTAGAATATCTATGCCTTTATCAACGCTGATCTTACTTTCTTCGTTCCTGATCTTTTTAACCAAATGCGTAAGCGAGTTGAATAATGACCTGCTCCCGCAACCAAAAGATTCCGTTGAGCAAATTTATGCCGACAACCAGGCCAATCATAAAATTGAGGTTTTCAATTATAAAAAAGCCAATCGAAAGCATGAACTGTTCCTGGTGTCAACCACCAACGGCGATCCCCTGTATGCCTACATTGATGGCGACACTGTTTCAAAAATGGAATTGGATACCATCTACAAAACCATACGGCAATCAAGGACTATCTCCATGGAAGAATTGAGCAAGATCCCTCCTACCCCCAGGCAGATCAGAAGCCGGAGAACTGACCAACTGAATGATGAAGTGGATAGTATCGCTGCGCTTATCAGAACCCTTGAAACGGCATCATCCAACAGGAAGGATGAGGCAGCGGTGAAAAAGCAACTGGATGACATGAGAAAAGCGCTTTCAGCAAGAACAGACGAAATCAAAGCCCTGGCGATGGAAGACTACAAAGAAGATGTAAAGAATATTCCCGTAGATGTTCAAATGCATGAGCTGTTAACCAGGATTATAACCACCAGGAAATACAGCGAAGAAGACAGGGTTAAACTGAATCAACTCCTGAATATGAGAAAGTGACGGCCAAATCAAATTATAACGGCGGTATACTGCCTTCCAATCCAGCAAAATGAAAATCATTAAAACCTACTGGGATGATCCTGACGGGCCAGACAGGCGCCCCTATTATCTCACCATCAGGCGCGAACCTTTATACCTGTTTGGTCTCAGTTCTTTATTATTATTAAAACATCACACGGTTGAACTCTATACAGATGCAGCAGGCGCCCGGATCATAGACAGCCTTTCGATCCCGTTCGCGAAGATCAATGTTGTGGACAAACTCTCTGCCTCGTACAAATCCGTTAATGACCTGCATGTTTTGTCGTTACAGGCGCAACCTGCCGTTCTGGTGGATGATACGCTACTGACGATGGGTAAGATCGATCTCAGCTGTAAACCGGGCGCCCTGAAGATCCTGGGCATTGATCTGAACTCCATAAAACTGGTAAAAGCCCTGATCAAAACAATGCGCATTAACACCACTATTCCCCTCCTGGATGATACGCTGTGGCAGAACAAAATGGCTTACATAGACACCGCATTGATCGGTATCGAAAATAATGCCCTTATAAAAGATTACTTAACGGAGGTGCAACAGTTCATACACAATTATGCAGCCGGGCTCTCAAAGATCGACAATGCCGTCATAGAAGATTTTTTCAAACGCTATTGGCTGTATTCCTATTGCACCGCCAAAGGCGCTGAATTTGACAGTTATTTTAAGGACCCGATGGAAGTAATACAAAGAACAATAGATCAATTCGGGTTCTCCACTAAAAATGTCACCCAGGATCTGTTGAAAGTAAGAGATCATTATTTTTCCGACCCTGTTTTTTCCCTTCACCTCCTCCGTTATTTTCGACTTCATTTTCCAGACACATTCCAGGCGATCCGGCTTTTGGAAAAGCGGCTGCATAACAACAATGGCAAAACAGCTTCCTATCCACGCACCAGGCAGCTCTACCAGCGAATGTATCCTGAAACGGTTACGCCGGCGGGGAACGGTAAAACCGGCAATGTGTTGTCTTTGCAGAACATCAAGGCCAGCATGAGCAAAAGGCCGGCTGACGACCGTATGAAACTATTGAAGGATGTATATCATTTTGAGAAGAATGTAAGTAAGGTTCATAAACATTATTTGGCGCAAAGCGATGCTGTACGTAAACAACAGAACACCGCATTTGAAAAGATCCTGCAATACTGGGATGCACCGGAAGAAGTGTTTAACAGGCTGAAAATAGCCGTGAACCCGTTCTTTTACTTCACAGAGACCGACTGGAAATGGAACACCCGCTGGGTAGAAGGCGTTGCTGTTGAAAAAGTAGCGGCATTGAAGGTGATCTATAACAGCAGTGTTGATCCTGCTTATTTTATCGCAGGCTTTATCCCTGACCAGGAACGGGATACGGCATTTGAATTTAACAT
Organism: Longitalea luteola; assembly: GCF_017356035.1. Lineage (GTDB taxonomy): Bacteria > Bacteroidota > Bacteroidia > Chitinophagales > Chitinophagaceae > Niastella > Niastella luteola. Next base: position 214,962 of record NZ_JAFIQX010000004.1, read on the forward strand.
TGATAAGATATCGGCTGAGATCATTGATCATTTTTCGAAAGAAAGTACGATCAGTGATTTTACTGATCACTTACTATCCCATAAAGCAGCTATACCCGCCGCGGATGAGCACATCGCGCTGAAACAGCTGTACCATTACCGGATAAAAGATCTCTTACTTATAAATATCCTGCAAATAAATGCCTAACCAAGAAACTCAGCCAGGTTTGATCTCTGTAGTGATTCCCTGCTTTAATCAAGGTAAATTCATTGACGATGCAGTTGAAAGCGTTTACCAGCAAACTTATACCAACTATGAAATTGTTATAGTGGACGCGGGGTCTGATGATCCGTTCACCAAAGAAAAACTGCGTAATTATAAGGCGCCGTTTACCCAGGTAGTGACTTCAGCGCAACAGATCTTTCCGTCCCGGGCAAGAAACCTGGCTTTCTCACATACAAAAGGGGAATTCATTCTAACGCTGGATGCAGATGATATCCTGGAGAAGACCTTTATGGAGAAAACAATGGCCGGAATGGCCACAAACCCGGAAGCAGGTGCTGTTTCCGGGAAAGTGATGTATTTTGGTTATGAGGAAGGTTTTCTGGACTACAGAGGGGGGCAGCTCGAAGACATCCTGCGTAATATGGGCAGTCACCTTTGCGCCCTCATCCGCCGAACCGCCTGGGAAGAGATAAATGGCTTCGATGAAACGGTGAATGATGGATTTGAAGATTGGGAGTTCTGGATGCGGATGACAAAAGAACACTGGTCGATCGTGATCGTGCCTGAAATATTGTTCTATTACAGGCAAAAAGATTCATCCAGGGTTACGGAGGTCTTCAAAAATCAAACGCAGCTGATAGAACAATTAAAGGAAAAGCATAAGGAGGTCTATGCCCATCCATTCAATTACTTAAAGGCACATTTAAAAAAGACAAAAACGCAGGACTAGCTTTCCTGTAGGCGATCTGGTCTAAGATGCTTATTCCGTTCTTAAATTCTTCACCGGGCTGGTGACCGCTGCCCGTACAGCATTAAAGCTTATCGTTACCAGTACAATAGCCATGGAAATGGCTGCGCCGGCAATAAAGATCCACCAGCTGATATCGATGCGGTAAGCATAGTTCTGCAGCCATTTGTTCGTAAAGTACCAGGCAACCGGAGAAGCAATTATAAATGCGATCCCAATCAGTAAGATAAATTCTTTGATGAACATGTAAACAATGCTGCTCACGGATGCACCAAGTACTTTCCGGATACCTACTTCTTTCAGTCTTTGAACAGCCATAAATGATACCAGACCATATAATCCGAGGCACCCAAGGAAAATGGCAATGATGGCAAGTATCTTATAGATCTGTGTCTGCTGCATCTCCCGTTTATAAAAATTTTCGATAACGGCATCCAGGAACTCATATTCAAAAATGAAATCGGGAAAAGTATTATCCCACAGCGCCTGAATTTGATGCAATGCAGTCTGGGCCTGGGATACAGATGTCAGTTTTATAGCGGCCGTATTATAAGACCGTTTGTGAGGCACAATAAATACAGGTGAATACCCGTCTTTAAACCCCGTTGTATGAAAGTTCTTGAGGACCCCGACAATGGGCCCTTTTATAAAATCTTCGCCAAGTGTCAATTCCTTATTCAAAGCATCTGCAGGGTTCTTTATGCCTAACTGCTGAACCAGCTTTTCACTTACGAGAAATTCGCGGGCGGTATCCGATGTAAAATTGCGGCCGGCGACCAGTTGCAGGTCATATAATGGAACATACGAACGGTCGGCATATTTTGATATTGACCATAAGATGTCTCCTTTATTGCCCTTATCCAGATGAAAATCACCCCAGTTATTGTCCTGGGCTGCTGGCGGATTGGAACTAAAGCTGATCTCTTTTATGCCAGGTATTGCTGCCAGCCTTGTGCGTATATAATCAATTTTACTATTGCTTGCACTGTCGCTGGGAAGCGGAACATTTATAACGGCTTCTTTATCGAAGCCCATAGAGCCGTTCCGGAAATAATCCATCTGTCTTACCATGATCAATATCGCAATGATCAGGCCCTGCGCAATAACAAACTGAAATACCACAAGCGCCCGGCGTAACGTTATGCCCTTGCTGCTTTTCGCCAGCAGTTTGCTTTTTAGCGCAGTAACAGGATTGAACCTCGATACGATCTCCGATGGGTAAAACCCTGCGAGCAGCGTAACCAGTATGGTCACGGCAATTAATACCACGCTTGTTAAGGGTTCCAGAAAAACGGTCAAAGAAAGCGGAATATCCAGCAGTTTTCCAATAGGCCCTACCGCTAACAGCGTTATAATAGTTGCCAGCAGCACTGCAACCAATGCGATGATAAAGGTTTCAAGCAGGAATTGCATTCTTATTTGCCATGCATTGCTGCCAAAAACCTTACGCATGCCGATTTCCCTCGCCCGGTTTACGGCCTGTGCCGTAGACAGATTTATAAAATTAACGCAGGCAATGACGAGGATAAATGCTGCTATTATCCATAGAGCCCTGATCAGGCTGACGGAAATGGTCCGGCCCAGGTAATTGGTGATCCGGCTATCATTCTCATCCAGATGAACCTTGCTGACAGGTTGCAACACAAATTCATTCCTGTTGTCGCCCTGTTGGTATTTTTTAGCGAATGCCCTTAGCTGTCTGGTAAATGAGGCTTCCGTTTCGTTGGGTGGCAATAGCACATAACAGTTATGCCTGTCAGATGAAGTACCCCAGTCAGCCGATCTTGTAAAACCCAGTAAAGTATATGGCGTAATGATCTTGTATTGAAAATCCGTGTTGGCAGGCGGGTCTTCCAGCACCCCGGTGATCTTTAGTACCACATAACCATTCATGTTAACGGTGCGACCCATCGCGTGCTGCCAGTTACCGAAATATTTTTCTGCCGTAGAACGCGAAAGAACGGCAGAAAGGGGGTCTTTCAAAGATGAATTCGGATCGCCCGCCAGCCACTTGAAATCAAAAATTTGAAAGAATTCCGGCTCTACATCATAGGTACCTGATTTTTCTTTGAATTTTTTAACGGTTTGCCCGCTTTCATTCAGAACAAAAACACTGTTATTACTCGTTGCATAGATCCCGGAAACGGCTTCCAGCTGGGGGAAATCATACCTTATAGTGGCAGGTAATGGTTGGGGTATCGCTGCGCTCAGCCAGGTATTTTCCTTGTGATATTCCGTTAGAACACGATAAATGCGGTCTTTTTTTGAATGGAAACTGTCGAAGCTGGTTTCAAAATGGATGAATATATAGATGAGCAGGAAGATGGCAACACCGGCCGCTAAACCCGCAATATTGAGCAAAGTATAATTGAAGTTGCGATATAAATTACGGATGGCTGTTTTAAAGAAGTTTCTGAGCATAACAGGATAGATTTAGATTTAAAGACAGCATTTGTCCTGGCTGGTTTTGATATCAATAAGCACGGCTGTATAAAAGTCCCACCACAGATCAATTGCCTGATTGAATTTCGGCGATCCATCCGGCGGCAGGGAATGCCGGTCAATATGCCAGGGCTTCACAGGCCCCCAGTAATGAATTACAGCTATGTTTGTCTCAAGGGTCTGGTCGGTATACGAAAAATCGTAACCGAACTGCGCACAATAAATATCGAGGTAATTGGCCGGTACGTTGAATTTATGATCCAGGTGCAACGCTTTATTTTCGGGCCAATCTTTATAAAAGGATTGCAGGAATCCCTGGTCGGTCCTGTCCTTGGAAGGCAGGTACCGGGTAGCTTCAAACATCTCGTTAAATAATTGCAGGGAGGGTTCTACGACCATAAAGCCACCGTTCAGGTCCGTCCAGTTATTCTCTGGTATCAATCCGCCTGCAATTACCGAAGACATGTGGGGCGCTTTGAAAAGCGGCTCCAGATTGGAGCAGATAATAAGGTCAGCATCCAGGAAAATGATCTTTTGGTACTCGGCCAGTGCATAGACCCGCAGTTTGGTATAATGGTTGAATGTATCGCGATCGTTTTCCCCGATATGCGGATTCTTAATTTCGGGCGCCAGCTGCACTTTGCAACCCAGCGCTTCAAGCATGCCCTTTGATGTATCAGACAGCGTGTTTGTCGTTAATACCACGAAATCATGCTTTTTATTGAAAAACCGTAACGATTTATACAAGGCAAGTACGCCAGGCAGGTAATCGTCGGTTGTCATAAATGTAACAAATGCACGGCTCATAATAATTAATGGTGTCTTTGAAAGATCAGGCAAATACGGCTGCCAGGTTTTTTTCTAAAAGAGGGATGTCGATTTCGAAATCTCCAAAAAAATAATCGTCGTCTTCAGTGATTGGTTCACACACCTGGTGAAAGTAACGGAAGCCAAGCGCTGCAGCCTGGTACCAAAAAACAAAACTGGGACGATCCAGGGTATTGGTCTTCACTTTATGAAATTCAAGAATAGTAGATCCTTCTTTCATAAACAGCATATTCGTTAAGCCTGAGCCATGAATGGAAACCAGGTACCGTGCATTGGCATAAATGCTTACCTGTTCAAGGAATGAATAGTCTTCATTATAAACGATGGTAAAATCGTACCGGCTTAGGACTTTCTCAACGTCCGCTTCATTGACCACTTTTTTCCTGGCCGCTTTTTTCCGGCTTAAATAGATTCGCTCACCCAGCTGGATATTTATTTTCTTTACCTGCAGAACGTAGTTCAAATAAAACTTTCTGATCTCAATCAATTTGTCAACATGGTATGAATCACATACCGGCTTGATCTGTGGCAGGCAAAGATTTCTTACAAAAACACTTTTACCCTGGGGGATATAATATCTTTTCTTTATTTCAAATGGTTCCAGTGAGCCGGTAATAAAATCACTTTGCTCGTAATAGTCAGGCAATAACAGGATCATCGCATCTTTCTTTTCCCTTACCAGCCACAATCGCAAAATACATTCGCAGATCCAGTGATAATAATTATACCAGGGGTGATGGATCAACAAATACGTGTGCTCATTATCCAGGTCGATCCATTTGTCGGGATCTTCGCTTGCACCATAATAATAGAAGGCAGCTTCCTGCGAACAGATCGCCTGCTGTTCCGGATAGTCATGGCAGCATTCTTTGATCAAACCGTTTTTGTTAATGGCCAGACCGGAGTGAGTTATAAAAACATTCTTTAATCTTTTAACGTAAAGGGGTGATACTTCATACCTCGTATAGGGCTCAAAAAGGGAAAGTGTTCCTGTTTCAATATTAACCGGCAGTGGCACTCGTACTTGCATTGACATAGATAAGGAATATTCGGTAAAGCAAAGTCCAAAATCGTATAACAATATTTTATTATTGTTAGACACATTTTTTGGAGCTATTAATTTAATTAAATTTTATTTCAGTTTGTAAATATTTTTTGTTTAACTTAAATAAAAGTTTGTGTTATCCTGTAAGTATAAGTGAAGCGGATACATGAATGAACTTAAACCTTTATCTTATTTATGAACTCTCCTGTTAACCTGTTAACCGAACCACGCCTACATGATGAATTACAGCAACGTACAGAGGAGTGTTTCCGGCACATTCACGCACTAATAGATCGGCAGCGGGCCCTGGAAGATTCGCTTTTTACAGGGAATTTAGGTCTCGTAGTTTATCACTATTGTATTTCATTGCTCAAAGATCAGTATATCCACAACCGCGCATTCGCGTTAGAGCTTATTGAGCAACTCGTTAACGATCTTTCCACGCCGGGATCTACGCTTAATTCCTATCAATATTCAGGCGGTCTTGCAGGCCTGGGCGCTGTTTTACAATTTTTAGTTGATGAAAAAGCGATTGATGCCGATATGGATGATGATTTCCAGGTAATTGATGAATCAATTTTTGAGCATGCGCTGGACCAGATCAATAAAGGGTATGTAGAGTATATGCATGGCGGCGCAGGTGCGCTTTTGTATTTTAATATGCGCAACCCTAATGAAATTATCACCCATTATAAAGAGCAGCTTGTAACCGCTATCCTCAACCAGGTCAAAGAGGATCCGTTAGGCATAAGAATACCCAGAGGGCAATACGTATGGACCAAAAACGATGATTACGACCTCAGCCTGTCGCATGGGTTATGCGGTGTCATGCTGATATTGCTGTCGGTGCTTGAAAAAGGAGGCATTAAAAATGCGGGGCAGATCAACAGTTATTTACAGGCTGCAACCACGTTCATGGTCAACCTGAAACGGGAGATAAAGAACGAAACAGGTAATTACAGTTTTTTTCCCAGCTACCTGCCGGTTAAATCCACTATCGACGAGATCAACCGGTTGGCGCATTGGCCCGACTCAAGGCTTGCATGGTGTTACGGGGATCTGGGCTGGGTGATTTACTTTTACCGGTTTGGTGAATACACCAATAATGAAGAGTTGCTGAAACTGGCAGAAGCTACCGGAATTGCTACCACGTACAGAAAAACTTTGGAAGAAACCTATTCTTCAACCTCCCATTTTTGCCATGGCCACTCAGGACTGGCGGCAGTATATAAACATTTATATATGATCAGCAGAAGGCCGGAATACAAAGCTGCCTGCGACTATTGGCTGCATAATACCATCTGTGCACTGAACGATGAACTGCCAACCGGATTCTACAAACCGAAAAATCTGGAGACCTCGTTGCTCGAAGGACTCGCCGGCGTAAACCTGGTATTATCGTCCTTTCTGACCGACAGGGATCTGAAATGGCAAAAGTTCATGCTGCTCAGTTAAATTAACTCCAGGCCTGATCATACTAACGATTTATCACCTGCTTATGTGTGGATTTGCCGGCTTCTATCTTTACAAACATCTCGATGTAGATAAAACATCTGTTTTACGGTCAATGGGCAACCAGATCGCACATCGTGGCCCTGACGACGAACAGCTGTGTATGCAGGGGAACCTGGGCATTATATTTAAAAGATTGTCAATTGTAGATCCCGAAGGCGGCAGGCAACCCCTGCAAAACGAAGACGGTACGATCAAAATTATAGTGAATGGCGAGATCTATAATTACAGGGAACTGATGGATGATTTGAAACAACCGCACCGGTTTTATACCCGGTCCGATTGTGAGGTGCTGATACACCTGTATGAAGAAAGAGGTATCGACTTTTTACAGGCTGTAAACGGCATGTTTGCGCTTGCCCTCTGGGATCAAAACAAGGGGATCCTGCTGTTAGCCCGCGACAGGCTGGGTATAAAACCGCTGTATTATTCAAACTCCGGCAGCCGGCTGCTCTTTGGTTCAGAAATTAAAGCACTGCTGCCTTTTCCGGATTGTCCCCGGGAGTTTAACTGGTATGAAGCTTTAAATACACACAAAAAACGATTTGTTGATGATAACTACGAAGTTGAGACCTGTTTTAAAGGGATCAGGCAGTTAAATGGCGGACAGTACCTGCTTGTACGGGAAAATGAAAATGAAATAACGGTAAGAAATTACTGGCAGCTGCTTGCATGTGCAGATCAAAACAGGCATTATGAAGATAAAGCGCCAGATCAGTTGATCCGCGAATACTATGAATTGCTCAATGATTCGGTACGGCTCATGCTGCTTGGGGACGTTGATATAGGACTTTTTTTAAGCGGGGGTATCGATTCCTCGGCCATTGCCGCACTGGCGGCAAAAACGCAAAAAATAAAAACCTTCAGTGTATTGAACCCCGACACGCTCGAAAGTGAGGACGCTGTATATGGCAACAGGGTGGCTAACGAACTGGGACTGGTCAATTACCAGGTGAACATAACTTACAACAGCTATTATCACGATGCCGCTTTCTGGAAGAAGCTGGTTTGGCAGTGCGAAACCTATGAATGCGGTACCGAACAGCTTTTCAAATATGAATTATACAGCTACATACGATCGGCTTTCCCGGAGCTGAGAATTGTTTTACTTGGCCAGGGAAGCGATGAGTTCAATGGAGGCTATGTTCACAAATATGTAAATGAAGCCAGCCCCGGAAAACACAACAAATGGGTTGAATTTGAACAAACCTTACACCATATTGAGCAAGGCAGCTGGCTCTCGGGTATAAACCAGGGTATCAGCTCCTATCACCGGTTTATGAACCGCGATTATCTGGCAGCATTAAAGAACAGCGCCGTAAGAACTTCCCCATGGTATGGTTATCTGAATATGCATGCCAAAAACCTGCAGTTGTACCAGTTGCTGCACGAAGACCGCACCGCTATGGCGAACAGCATCGAGAACCGGGTTCCGTTCCTCGATCACCGGCTTGTAGAATTTATGCTGCAGGTGCCGCAAAAGTATTTTCCACGTTTGTTCTGGAACAAGAATATTTTGCGGGAAGCCATGAAGCATGATCTAAGCGCTGCATTTTGCCATCGGCCTAAAGTGCCATTTATTTTCGACAATAAAAACAACTACTCCAGGAAGGTGATCCTGGATATTATCACAGCTAATGATCATGAACTGATCGATTATGCATTGGGCGATAGTCATGCAAAACACGATGTGTTGAACAGAAAAGAAATTGACCGGTTGATCAACCAGGTTAAAACCGATACCAACCATAAAGGCATCGATGAGCTGAGATTCCTGGTGAATATGGGCATTCTATCCCGGAAAGTACAGGAAAATGACTTTGATAAAATTACAACGCGGGAAAAGATCCAGCTGGATCGTACGGCTTTTTGTAATCAGGTAAAACAGGAGCAATCGGCATTTGACAGCCTGGTGAAAAAGCATGCAGCCAAAACGCATAAAAATAAAAAAGAGCAGGATCTGCTGGTAGCCGGAAACGTTACCATGCTAACCGATCTGCAGGGTCAATGGTATGTTTTCCTGGACGGAGACCTTGTTGAGATCATCGAGGAAGCAACAGATGCAGCGCGAAGCTGGATCAGGGTGCTGCAACATGCATTGCAGCATTCGCATAATATTACAGAATCGCTTGCAGCATTGAATACCCCGCAGCACGAAGTGTCGGCGGCACTGTTAAAGTCGCTGGAGGCAAAAGTGATTTACCAACCGAAAAAGAAAAAACAGCCGGTCGCATAAAAAAAGCAGCATGCATGAAGTAACAGGCAATACTAAAATTGAATTCAGCTTACTGGATTTCGGCTTACGGGACCCATCCATGAACAGTTTGCGGATCATTGAAGATGTGCTCGATTATGCACAAACAGCCGAACAGATGGGTTTCAAACGGATCTGGCTGGCAGAACATCATATCTCAGACGCTACCGCAGCCTGGTATAATCCCCTGCCTGTTTTGCCCCTGATCGCCGGAATGACCAAAAAAATAAAAACAGGCATTGCCGGTACCCAGCTGAACATCCATAATCCATATCACATAGCCCTCAACTATAAATTGCTGGCCAATTTATTTCCGGACCGCATCGACCTGGGAATTGCCAGTGGAACACCGCCGGAAAATGTGAGCAGTTTCTTTACAACGGAGCAGCGCTCCTTTCACGATAAAAGAGCCCAGCTTGTTCACCTGCTGGCCAACGAAGACAAACTGGTGAATGAAGAAGAATTGATCATTCCGCCTTTTAAAGGCAGCATTCCTTCGGTATGGTTCCTTGGTTCGTCTTACAGCAACCTGGATGATGTGATCAAACACAAGGCAAATTTTTCACGATCATTGTTTCATGGAAGCGACCTCAACTTTAACCGGGAACAACTGGAAGTTTTCAAAACAAATTATTTTATCCAGCATAAGCAACATGCTGAATTAACGCTTGCCTTTGCCGGCTGTTGCCATCATACCGATACAAAGGCCAACCAGATCGCTGCAAGCGCCAATTATCTCGGCATAAGGACAATCAATATTATTGGTTCTATACAAAAGTTTAAAGACATGATCTACATGTACCAGGAGCATTACGGCTACAATGAATTTACCTTTCTGAATATTGCCCGTAATCCCAAAGACAGGAAAACCGCGCTCTCGTTAATTCACAAAGCATTCAACCTGTAATACGCCGTATAAATAAACCTTATTAATTGATCTTATATCCAGCTGCCGTTTATGGAAAAATATACTATAGCCGATTTTTGTTTCATGCGCACTCCGGCCTACCCGGTCGATCTGTTATATCAACTTTACCAGAAGAAAGATCAGCGCCAGGAATCCATCAGTGCAGAATTAAAAAAGATCTATGCTGATCCGTCCATTCAGACCGCCTTGCATGGCAGCAGCTCCCGGGCATTTTATGCTGAGTTCAGGAAATGGATGGAAGGAACAAAATCGGCCAAAGAGAACGAAAAGATCGAAGACACCCTGATCAGGTACCTGGCGCGGATGACCACCCGGTGTGTGCCATTTGGCATGTTCTCTGGTTTTTCCGTTGCAGACATCGGAAATGAAACGAACTTCCAGCTGGTTGGCGCCGGTAAAAATACGACGCACCTGCGGTTAGACATGGAATACATACAGGACATCGTATACACTTTATGTGCCGACGAAAAAATAAAACGGTCTGTCAGCTATTACCGCAATTCCTCCATCTACCGCGTAAACGACAAGTTCAAATACGTTGAATATTCAACAGACACCTATTTAAGAAAATATAATTATGCTGCTGTTGCTTACGAAGAATACCTGGATGGAATACTGCAGGCAGCCGCGAAAGGATGCAGTTATTCGAAGCTTATAGAAGTATTAAAGGACTACGATGATGAAATAAGCGACGAGGATGCTGCGGAATATGTGAATCAGTTAATCGCTGCCCAGCTCCTGGTCAGTGAGCTGGAACCGAATATTACGGGTAAGGACAATCTTACGCAGATCATTGAGATCCTCAACCGCTGTGAAGGCAATGAAGAATATACAACGATCCTCGAAGAAATTCAGTCGTATTTGAAAACAAAGAGATATGACATTGAAAGAACAGAGCACACCCGCGATCTGGCAGAAAAAATAGTAGGCGCCAAACCTTACTGGAGCATTTTACAAACAGACATGGAGATGTTAACCCGGCAAAATAAAATAAGCCGGCGGGTGTTGGAAACAATTGCCGCACAAATGCAACAACTGGAAATTTTCGCCTATGGGATCGACCGCCCCGCACTTAGAACGTTCAAACAGGAGTTTCTGGCAAGATATGATACACAGGAAATTCCGCTTGTGGAAGCAATTGACCCGGATATTGGCATTGGTTACGGCAACTTAGGTGTCAACACAGAAAATCCGCTCCTGAAGGATATTGCTTTTGGTAACGACGACAAAGGCGAGCCGGTTAGGATAACCTATGATGCGCTTACCGATTATGTTACGGAAAAATATATCGAGTGCATTCAAAACGGATCGCAAAAACTCATCATCAGCGACGAGGATCTTAAACAGCTTAAAGAAAAAGGGATCGACAGAAAACTGCCCGACAACTTTTTCATGCATGGCTCGCTGGTAGCCGCCTCACCCGATGAACTGGACAATGGCAATTTCCTTTTTCATTTGAAGAACCTGTCAGGGCCGCCTTCGTGCCTTACCCTTGGCCGGTTCTGTTATACATCCGAATACCTCACAGAAAAAGTGAAAGACTGCATTGCAAAAGAAGAAGCGCTCAACAAAGAAGCCATCTATGCCGAAATCGTTCATTTAACCAATGCGCGGGTTGGTAACGTGACTATAAGACCGCATCTGAGGGCGTATGAAATCCCCTATTTAGGTAAATCAGGCCTGAACGTTGAATACCAGATCCCTGTTACTGATCTGATGGTTTCAGTCAGGAATAACAGCATCAGATTGCGGTCAAAAAGACTGAACAGGGAAATTATTCCAAGGCTCACCAATGCGCATGTCTTTGCCGAATCATATCTGCCCGTTTATAAATTTTTGGGAGAGTGCCAGCGCGATCGTGGCAGCGACTGGTTGTCATGGCACTGGCAGTATTTAAAAAATCAGCGTTTTTTACCCCGGGTTCAATATAAAAATATAGTGTTAAAAACAGCCAAGTGGTTAATTACCAGAAAAGAGCTTCCCGCTGCACCCGATGAAATACTGAATAACGATCCGGTAAACTGTTTAAGGCAGTTGGCAGAACAGCTTTCTATTCCAAGGTTTGTATCTTTTTTTGAGGAGCTCGATAAGGAGTTCATATTCGACCTGCATTGTGAGATCAGCTGCCGGTACATCTTAAAGGAACTGAACAGGAATGGCAGCATCCTGCTGGAAGAATACCTGCAGCCCCGGGATCATTGCTGGATCAGCGACACCAACAACCAGCGGTATGCCAATGAAATAATGCTGCCTGTAAATAAGATCACGACTGAAGAAACAAGGACGGTTGATCTCCCGCCTGTGTTGCCGGCAAAAATTGAACGAAAATTTTCGATAGGCAGTGAATGGCTTTATTTCAAACTGTACACCAGCAGGATAAATGCAGAAAATATGCTGATGCAGCATGTGTACGATCTCATCAGGCATTTGCAGCAGGAAGACAGCATCGTATCATGGCATTTCCTGCGTTATGGTGATCCGGAATATCATCTACGGCTGCGTTTTCATTCAAATGATAATGCCGGTTATTTAAAAATAATGGAAGGCTTTACCCACGCGATGCGTTCTTTGCAGGACCAGCAAATTCTTTATAAGATCCAGATCGACACCTATGACCGGGAAGTGGAAAGGTATGGCCCCCATACCATGGAAGAATCGGAACAGCTGTTTTGTATAGACAGCGCAGCCTGCCTTGAATTTATCAGATTAGGGGAAGAGTATGATGAATACAATGAACGCTGGCTTTGGGCCCTTAAAGCAATTGACATGCTCTTACATTCATTTGGCTACGCCTTACATGACAAACAGCGTTTATTAGCTGAGATGGAGCAGTATGAATTAAAAAGGTCAAATGGCAACAAATCCACCATCAAACAGGCGAATGCGAAATATAAACTGTTCGAGAAAGAAATAAAGAACCTGCTTGCTAAAAATTGTAATTACGGTCAGCTAACAGAGTATTTGCAGGCAGGAATGCCGGCGCTTGACGAGCGGTATGAGAAACTGCAAAAGATTGCCCCGGTGATCATGGGTAAGGTGAGTACTTACGGGGAAGTACAGCTGGATAGTTTAACGGCAAGCTATATACACATGTTCATCAACCGGCTTTTCGTATCGAACCCCAATAAATGCGAGTTCGTCATTTACACGCTTCTGAACAGGTATTACCTCACCGCTATAAGATCAAAGGCAGAAAAGGTATAGAACCGGTTACATCCGCTTTCCCCGGAAAATATAGTTTAGATAGCTCATGGTATCTATGGTGAAGCCTGCAGTGCATTTGATGCTGTCAACTGTATTCAATAACGGATCAGCCAGTAACTGTTCATTCACGGCATGCGGGAATTTCACAGTGATCTGATAGGTGTTATTTAAGAAACCCGGGCCTATAAAGTCGATCTTACCTTCAAGTCTGCCGTTGATCGTTGAACGGCCATTAATCGTAATTGTCGCTTTCTGACCTACCTGCAGCCTGTTGAATTTATCGGAAGCAACAACCAGCTTTACGATATGTTCGTTCGGCCGGGGCAAAATAAACCCTAGTACCTGGTCCTTGTTTACAAAGGAATTTACGCTAAAGTTATTCGACAGGTAGATATTCCCTGGCACAGGTGCTGTAAGCATGATCTTCGACCGGTTGCCTAATGTTTCCAAAAGCATCAGGCTGGTGCCCTTGTCAACAACACCTGCCCTGGCGCTATCGTACACCGTTGCAAGCAATGCATTTTCTGTTGCTATGATGGGTACCGGTTTACGGTCATACTCCAGATTGGCCTGCAGGCTGGCGGAAACAGGGTATTTTATCAGGGACAAAGTAATTCCCAGGGTAAGCAGGATCAGGAAAATAACAGAGATCCCCCACCGCACTATCCAACGGGGTTTGTTGCCAATAATATCCCTGGTCAAAAAATTGTAATTGGAATGCTGTTCAGGCATAACGTTCAAAAATCTTTGTTATCAATCTTTGATCTCATTTACGGGCTTTCGCCAGATAACGGGTAAATTTTCTTCTATTTCAATATTATCATATACCGTAGAAGATCTTGCTCCCTTTAATTTCGCCCAGGCCGCCATTTTCTTTATACCTTCTTCTATGTGTGTATGTGTTACCTCTCCAAAATAGTTCCGGGCTTTTGTATGATCGCAGAAAGCATGCAGCACCTCTTTCCTCGCCTCATAATATTTTATCGATGCAACGACGCCAAACGCATCCGCGATCAGGCGGGCGATGTAGTTTACAGAGTAGGCATTGTCGCCGCCAATATTGATTATCTCGTTATAAGCTTCCCTCACATGTACGCTTCGGGCGATCACCGGTGCTACATCACTGATATAACTGAACGCTCTCGTTTGCTCGCCATCCCCAAAAATGGTCAGCTCCCTGCCGTTCATGATTTCATTCATAAAAATGCCGATGACGTTCCGGTACCTGTCTCCAATGTTCTGGTTCTCGCCATACACATTATGTGGTCTGAAAATAATATAGTTGAGTCCAAAGAGCCGGCGTGCGGCCATCAGGTCCAGTTCAACCGAATATTTGGCAATTCCATACGGGTCCTCAGGTTCGGGAACCATATTTTCTGTCATGGGTAACTGGCCGGCGCCATACACAGCAATTGAGGAAGTAAAAACAAAACAATCCACCTTATGTAATACGGCCAGATTTATGAGGTTTACCGACCCTATGAGATTGTTGTCGTAGTTAAATCTGCGGATAAAATGGGAAAGTCCTTCAGCAGCATAAGCTGCCAGATGATAAACAAAATTGATCGTGTACGTTTCAAATATCTGTTTCAGAAGCTCGTTATCGTATACCGACCCTTTTATAAATAACACGCCGGGGGGTAAATTATCTTCAAACCCACCACTAAGGTCATCAATAACAATTACTTTATGTCCTAATTCAAGGCAGGACCTTGCAACGTGCGACCCGATGAAACCGGCCCCGCCTGTTACCAGGGAAGTGATCATAAGCGACAAGGTTTAATGGTTATGTTTGCGTTTGACATATTGGTTCTTTAAGATAGCGATTTTTTCGCTGATAACTTAACCAAAACCAATGCATTAAACAAAATATCAATCTGTGATGACCAATGAGGTGTTACAAATAAAAACGCAGCCTAGAAAGGCTGCGTTAAATTGATTGAAAAATTAAACCCTTAAACCCATGCGCACGATTGTTCAGCGCATGCGTAAAGGTAATAGCCACGTCCCATTCGGTACTTATGCATCAATTAAAACGAAATTAAAATACACTTCATGCAACGGTCTGTTACAGGAATGCATCAGCCGGCGGATATCTGGTCAATGGTCAATAGGCAATGGGCAATGGGCATAAAAAAAGTGTGGCATCCACTTACCGGGGATGCCACACCTGATTACAAATTTCGTGTATGCTTCTTAGTGCTTTCTATCGATGTTATTGTACTTATCGGTGTACCTGGTTACGTTATCCTGGATCTTCTTGATCTCTGCATCGATTGCCTTAATGCCGGCTGCATCTTTTTTAGCTTCGGCCTGGCGTTTCTTTTGTTCCAGCTGATTTACTTTTTCTTCGTTGATGATGATCAGCAGGTCAAGGGCATTCTTCAGGTGCTCTTTGTCTTCCATTTTCAATTTGCCCTGGCTATCGAGCAGCTCGTCTACCTTCATTAAATAAGGCAGGGCCTGATCGAACTTCTTGCTGGTTTCAGCACGCAGTTCCTCTTTTTTCTTCAACTGATCAGCTGATAATTTAACACCGCCGCTTGGACGAATATTCTTGTTCTCATTGTTGATCTCAACACCCTGGTTGTAATAGATCTGGCCTAATACCATATTGGCATTCGCAAAATCAGGTTTTTTCTCCAGGGTCTTGGTCATTACTTCAATGGCTTTATTGATCAGCTCTTTTGAATTAGCCGGACGTTTGCTGGCATCAGGATCATAACCTGTTTGATATAATTCTACACCGTAGTTGAACAGGAAGAGGTAGTTGTCGGGATTTTCCTGGATAACTGCTTCATATTTTTTAAACAGGTCTTCCTTATTTCCTTTTTCACGCGCCATATCGAGCTCAAAACCTGTCCAGAACTGATCGGCAGGATATACTTCCTTACCCAGTGCAGAGAATTTGGAAGCGTTGGCCACATCGTCTTTTCTGCGGTAGTAATCAGCCAGCCATTTGTAAATCTCTACAAAGCCCTCGCCTTTTGCTTTGGCTTCGGCGATCTTTCCATAATAAACAGCGGCATCATCGGGCTTTTGCGCCTTTTCAGCTGAAATACCAGCATACAAAGTAGTGGTAGTATCGAGCTTGATGGGAATAATGCCTTTTTCAGACATCAGGTCAAATACTTCGAGCGACTTTTTGAAATTCACGAATGCATCGTTGAAGTTGCTGGCATTGTAAAAAGACGCTGCGTCCTTTGAATACCCGGTGTACAGCTCGATCAGCGGAGCATTGTTATCCAGGGTCAATTGAATATTCCTTTTAGCGGCATCTTTTACGCCTGATTCGAGCGACAGATACTGTTTCATGGCTTCAAAGGCAATACCGCGGGCATCGGGAACCGTTGATTTCTGGGTAGAATCAGCGGCTATTGCGCCATATACTTTTGCCTTCGTATACCAGGCCTCTGAATTGGTTTTGTTCTTTTCAACGGCCAGTACATTATCAATCTCTGTTTTTGCTTCGGCAAGTTTTTTCCTGCTCAGCAGGTCCTTCGCCTTTTCGAGTTTCTGGGCCTGTGACAAGAACGCAAATACAGCAAGCATTGCTGTCAGAAACAACTTTTTCATGTGTAATTTTTGATTTTTATTGGCCATCCCGAAAGCTTTCGGGACATGCAATGGAATTCGCCGTAAAAAACTTCAAAGCGGTTGAAAATCTTTACGGCTCGTTCCATCTGTGTGTTTTATTAATTAGTGCTTTAGTGCTCCTAATTACTCATTACCGGGGCTCTCATCGGTTCCGGATGAAGCATCTTCGTTCGAAGATGCAGCACCACCTTCATTATCATCAGATGCAAACTCATTGCCATTGGTTGCCTGTGCAACTGTATTTGTATCTGTTGTCAGTGCCTCGGTTTCGCCATTTTCGCCGCTCACTTCCTCTTCGCTATCGTCGAGTTTGGTAATGGCGGCGATCTCGTCGCCATCATCCAGGCGGATCAATTTTACACCTTGCGTATTGCGGCCCAGTTCACTGATCCCTTCGGCCGGCATCCGGATGGTCATACCGCTCTTACAGGTGATCATCAGGTCTTCTTTCTCTGCCACATCGAGCATACCCACCAGCGAACCGGTCTTTTCGGTAACGTTGAGGGTCTTAACCCCTTTACCGCCCCGGTTGGTGATGGGGTACTCTTCTAACTGCGTTCTTTTTCCGTACCCTTTTTCACTCACAACCAATACGCTACGAGTGTTATCTTCCTTGCTGACACATATCATGCCAATAACTGCATCATTTTCATCATCTACGTCAATTCCTGACACGCCAATGGCGCCACGGCCGGTTGCGCGTACCTTTTCTTCGGGGAAACGGATCGCGCGGCCGCTTTTTACAGCCATCATGATCTCGCTGTTGCCGGTGGTTAACCTGGCTACCAGCAGTTCATCGCCTTCCACGATGGTAATGGCATTCACCCCGGTTTTGCGCGGGTTGCTGAATTCTTCCAGCGCCGTTTTTTTGATGATACCTTTTTTGGTGCACAGCACGATGTTGTGGCCTTTTACAAATTCTTCATCTTCGAGGTCTTTGATATCGATGATGGCCCTGATCTTATCGTCGGAAGGCAATTGTATCAGGTTCTGAATGGCACGGCCTTTGGCTGTTTTATCGCCTTCGGGTATTTCGTATACATTCAGCTTGTAGCAGCGTCCTTTTTCGGTAAAGAACAACATGGCGCTGTGGGTTGAGGCCACGAACAGATGCTCGATAAAATCCTCTTCCCGGGCGCGGCCGCCTTTGGCGCCACGGCCACCGCGGCGCTGGGCGCGGTATTCGGTAGCGGAAGTACGTTTTATATAACCGAGGTGTGTGATGGTAATCACCACATCCTCTTCCTTGATCAGGTCTTTTATGCGAACCTCATTATCGAGGTAAGTGATCTCTGTTTTGCGGGCATCGCCGAATTTTTCCTTGACCTCGTTCAGTTCGGTCTTAATGACATCGTACCGCATACCTTCATTGCTTAACAGTTCGCGCAAATGGGCGATCAGGCGTTGCAGCTCTTCAAATTCTTCCCGGATCTTTTCGCGTTCCATGCCGGTTAACCGTTGCAAACGCAGATCGAGGATAGCTCTTGCCTGCACTTCATCCAATCCCCAGCCGGCGTTGATCAGGCTTTCGCGGGCAATTTCCGGCGTGGCCGATGCCCTGATCATGGCGATCACTTCATCGAGGTGATCCAGGGCAATGAGATAACCCTGTAAGATGTGGGCTTTCTTTTCCGCTTCCCGTAATTCAAACTGCGTACGGCGAACAACCACTTCATGCCTGAACTCCACAAACTCACTGATCATTTCTTTTATGTTCAGTGTTTTGGGACGGCCTTTCGACAGGGCTACGTTGTTGATACCGTATGAAGTCTGCAGTTCGGTAAACTTGTACAGCTGGTTGATCACCACATTGGCGATAGCATCGCGTTTGAGGTCGATCACAATGCGGGTACCTTCCTTCTGGTTCGATTCATTGTTCACATGTGCAATGCCTTCGATCACTTTCTCATTTACGAGCTGACCGATCTTATCGCACAGCGCATCCCGGTTCACCTGGTAGGGCACCTCGGTTACAATGATGGTCTCCCGACCGCTGGGTTTGGTATCTACATGCAATTTACCCCGCAGCACTACCCTGCCTCTTCCAAAATGCATGGCGGCCCGCACGCCTTCCATACCGTAGATGATACCACCGGTAGGGAAATCGGGCGCCTTGATATATTGCATCAATTCTTCAATGCCGATCTCGCGGTTGTCGATATAGGCAATACAGCCGTCTATTACTTCACTGAGGTTGTGCGGCATCATGTTGGTAGCCATACCAACCGCAATACCGCTTGAACCATTTACCAGCAGGTTGGGAATACGGGCGGGCAGAATAGACGGTTCTTTTTCTGAATCGTCGAAGTTCGGCTGAAAGTCGACCGTATCCTTGTCGATATCCTGCAGCATGTATTCCGACAGTCTTTCAAGCCTGGCTTCCGTATAACGCATGGCCGCAGGGCCATCGCCGTCCTGGTTACCGAAGTTACCCTGGCCGTCTACAAGGGTGTATCGCATGCTCCACTCCTGGGCCATACGCACCATGGCGTCGTACACCGATGAGTCGCCATGCGGGTGATACTTACCCAACACCTCACCTACAACACGGGCAGATTTCTTGTACGCTCTGTTATAGTTCAAACCCAGTTCGTTCATGGCGTACAAAATGCGCCGGTGAACCGGTTTCAAACCATCGCGTACATCCGGCAAGGCACGGCTTACGATCACTGACATAGAGTAATCGATATAAGCCGTCTTCATTTGCTCTTCGATATTTACAGGGATTATACGATTCTGATCGTTTGTTTCCTGTGGTGTGAAGTTTTCTTCCATACTTGTTTACAGAAATGATTTACATCCGTTTATTGGTCGTTGGATGGGGTGCAAAAATACCCTATTTAAGCGTGAAAACCCGGTAATTAAAGGGGTTTTTTAGCCCTAAATTTTATCAACAAATGTTAAAAAATAGCGGGTTGAAAAGCAGTTCGCAGTTCACAGTTCACAGTTTACAGTTGGCAGTTGCCAGTTAAAAACTCAAGAACCCATCTATCAGCTTTCATCATGCGTTTTTTGAAGCTACGGGATAACTGAAAACCGCATAAAAATGGCATTACCATGCCTTATAACCAATCGTTATATATCCTGTTCTTCCTTGTTGCAGAAAGGTTTTAAAACGTGTTACTGGTATTTGCTTATGGGTATCGGGTACTGAGCGAGTTATGGTGGAAAACTACTTGCTATTTTAACGTCTCTTTTTATATCGAGTATTTGGTACAATAACTATCAACTGTTAACTTGCAGCTAAGCTTAATTCACCCCCCGGTATCCTTTTTGAATTCCGTGTAACCTTCTGAGCCCGCGACCCACTGAATATCTATTTCGGTTTACGAAGTAGCTAACTACAGCTACCTGCTTGCATAATTTTTACTGAGTTGTAATGTTATGAACACATACCTACTTTTACGCGATAACAAGCAAACAGGGCCCTACACCGCAGAAGAGCTGGCGGCCAAAGGTCTTAAGCCTTATGACCTCGTTTGGTTGGAAGGAAGAAGTGCAGCATGGCGTTATCCCAGCGAGATTGAAGAGCTGAAATCATTTGCTCCGGGGGTGGAAGAACAGCCATACGATCGATTTTATAAAAAACAGGGTGAAGCGACCGCATCAACGGTGACCGAACAACATCAGGCAACTGCTAACAATGTTCAGCAAGAGCAGCAGCCGGTAAACAAGGGCAAACACATTTACGTAACCATGCCCGGTGGTAAAACAGCGGTTCCTGTTGCCAAAAAAGAAGAAGCTGCCAAACCGGTTGCCCGGCAAAACGATAAAAACGCCTATGCAGCCACTCAAAAAAATACCGAAAACAAAGCAGCCACATACCTGATCTCTGAGGAAGATGATGAACTGAACAGCAGTTTGCTGAAGGGATATAACTCCAGGAAAAAGGAGGACGATGAGATCAATAACGGATTCCTGTCGGATTATGAAGCGCGGAAAGCCGCTTTTTCCGGAAAGAGACCGGGCAGTTCAACGATAAAACAAACAGCCGAAAAACCGGTTGAGAGACCTGCCGCCGCCAGATCGAAGACCAGTTGGTCAACGACGGCTAAAAAAGATCAATTCGATTGGAAAGCATTGGTGGCTGGTTCGGGTAAATACCTGCAGGATAATAAGAATGTGACCCGTACACTGGTAGCAGCGGTATTGATCCTGGCCGGGGTAGTCATTGGCCTGGTTATCAATGCCGGCCGTGAGCATCCGGATGCCAAAGCATTGGAGAGCCTGGTGAAAGAGATCAGGGAACAGCAAAATGAAAAGGTCAGCACAGCTGCTCCTGATAAAGAAAAAGAAAAGGTGGCTAAGAAACGCACTGAACAGCGGGAAGAAGAACGGCCTGCCGCCACCGACAATGCCAATAACGATGTGGCAGAACCGGCGCCACCGCCTGCTGCATCCGTTACCAGTAACCCGCCTGCCCAATCAAACATGCGGCAGGCAGTTATTAAAAAAGACAATAATATAGTTCCGCCACCACAGCAAAACAGATCCATTGTAGTTCCGGTTTCCAATTCCACTCCCCAGTCAGAAACGGTAACGACCGTGGAAACGAGGGAAAAAACCAATAACCAGGAAGCAATTGAAAAAGCGCGCAGGAACATCTATGAACAGGTGCGCGCAGAAGCCAGCGCCTTCAAGGTAGGTTTACTTGGTGGTATTTCAGATCTGGATATAACCGTTTTTAACAGTAGCCCTTATACGCTTGACCAGGTAGCGGTTGAGGTGAAGTATTACGGTATGGAAAAGAAACTCGTAAAAACGCAAACCATCATCTTCAATAATGTTCCTGCCGGTAAAAGAAGAACGCTGGAAGTACCCAGTACCAAACGGGGCATAAGCATTGACTATTCTATTACCAGCATCAACTCAAAAGCGCTCGGTTTGGCTGCTGCGGGTTTCTGAGGAATATTCTACAGTTGCGATCTTCGTTTTCCACATTTATTGCGTCTGGCATAGTTTTTAGACCTTATAAGCATCTGGCACAGTTTTTTTAAAGGTTATGTGCTCTCGATAATTGATCACATAACTGGGGACTTAAAAACCTTTGCTATATGGATAGAACTGTTGCCACCTTAATAGGAGTTGTAAGTGTGGTTATAGGATTTCATGCGACACGAGCGATGCACGAATCCAAAATAACCGGAAAAGTAACTTCACCCCGGGACTCCGTTTGGGTGTTTGCAGTAAATGGTAAGGATTCTTTAAAGACGATGGTGAACAATGGCCAGTTCCGGTTCAAAGTTAAACCGGGCGCGTGGAAAGTGACAGTCGGAAAGGGTCATGCGAGTGATGAAGCAGGCAAGATGGTAGAAGTTGTAGAAGGCAGCACACTCGATATGGGAACGATCATTCTGAATTAAACATATTAAATAAGGGACGGTTCAAAACCAAAAGAGCTGGTGTTTATCACCGGCTTTTTTTATGCCCCTCCTTGTGAACCGACAATCGTCAATCGACAATCGACAATGGGCCTCTTAAACCGGCCATTGCTTTAGCTGTCATTCCTTTTTGCCTTTTTAAGTATCTTTATTTAATATAATTCTTACATGAAGCGCATACTAGTGTTTGGTGCCAATGGCTCTTCCCCTTCGTTGATCGGTTACCTGTTAAAAGAAGCTGCAATAAACAACTGGTTTATTACCATTGCTGATGTTCCTCCTTTAACTGCACATACACCTGCGCTTCCTGACAACCATATTCAAACCGTGTTGTTCTTACCCGAAGATGAAACACAACGTCATCAACTGATCACAGGCGCCGATCTGGTGATCTCGCTGCTCCCTCCTGCCCTGCACCTGCTTATTGCTGCCGATTGTTTACAACATAAAAAGAATTTACTAACGCCATCGTATGTCGACAATGCCATGGTGCCCTGGCATGCCGCGATCAAGGAAAAAGGACTTTTATTCCTTTGTGAAATGGGGCTCAATCCGGGCATCGATCATATGAATGCCATGCAACACATCCACCGGATCAAAGCGAATGGCGGAACCATCACTTCTTTCAGATCATTCTGCGGCGGATTGATCTCGCCCGAAAGCGATAACAATCCCTGGCATTATAAAATGACAGGCGGTTACCAGAACGTAGTGCTGGCGGGTAAAGACGGCGCTGTGTTCAAGGAGAACGGCACGATCTGCCGGCTGTCGTACGAGCAATTATTCGATCCCAACCGGGTTATCCAGATCCCGGGACTGGGTTACCTGGCCTGGTATCCCAATCGCGATTCGCTGCATTATATGCCGTTATACGGACTTGCTGATGCCCACACTTTTGTGCGCACGATCCTGCGGTATCCCGAGTTCTGTTTTGGCTGGAAAAATGTAGTAGAGCTAAAACTGACCGACGTCACGAAACAATACAATACCGACGGCGTTTCTTTGCAACAGTTCTTCCAGGAACATTTTGCCAGCCATGGTTTTGGCGAATGGATCGAAAAACAACTGACGGCCCGCTTTGCCCAAACCAAACAATTGCTCGAAAAGCTGCAACAACTGCTGGAAGCCGAAGAGGACGCCAATGAAGATGAAAGAAAAGCCCTGCAGGATTTTATGATGGTAGATAACAAAGGGCAGTTGATGGACATAAACCTCGATGCCATAAAGACCCAGGCCGCAGCTACGGTGGCCGGACAAATGCACGAGGCCAACCTCTCGATGAAACAGCTTTTCTTTTTAGGCATGGACGACGACCAAACGCTGATCAATAAGGGAACATGCAGCGCCGCTGATGTATTGCAGTTTGCCATGGAACAAAAGCTGTTACTGCAGCCGGCCGATAAAGACCTGGTAGTATTACAACATGAGATCGGATATGAGCTGAACAGTGAGCAACACATAGCTACGAGCAGCCTGGTGATAAAAGGCGAGGATCACCTGAACACCGCCATTGCCAAAACCACCGGCCTGCCGCTGGCCATTGCCGCCAAGCAGATCTTACAGGGACAGCTGCCCGAAAAGGGATTGCACATTCCCGTTATGTCTTCTATTTATACCCCCGTTCTCCGGGAACTGGAATTGAACGGCATCCGCTTTCATGAAACGGATACCATTATATAATAGGCACCGGCGCAAAATCGCCCATCAGGATCTGCTGCACGTCCTGCGCCGGCATGTTGAACCAGTTTTGCAGCACCGACGTATACAATGACCTGAAATCAAACTGCATGGGAACGTTGTCGTTCACATTGACTTTTTCCGGGATTACCGGGTTGGCGCCAACGATCCCCGGTTTTATGGCATGGCCGAAATAAAATACCGGCGCCGCGGCGCCATGATCGGTACCGCCACTGGCATTGCTTTTAATGCGGCGGCCGAACTCCGAGAAGGTCATGCCCATCACCCGTTGTTCTGTTTGCAGGAATTGCAGATCGGCCATAAATGCGCCAATAGCTTCCGATACGCGCTGCAACAGTTTGGCATGCGTTCCGGTAGTTGTATCGGTTTCCGTTTGTTTAGCATGCGTATCAAAACTGCCGGTGCTTACCATATACACTTTTGTTTTCAGTCCACCTGCAATGAGGCGGCTCACGATCTTTAACTGATCGGCCAACGGATTTTTACCCGCAGCCGGCCAGACTGGTGATTGCGCCGTTACTTTTTGTGCCGCATTTTTGATCACCGTAGCATATTGATCCGTTTTCTGACTCATGAGCTCTATATAGTCCAGCTGCTCGCCCCAGCGTGAGTTGGCATTCACATTCACTTTTCCTTCTACCAGCTTGTAAAAGCCCGCCGGGTTGCTGATGGCCATACCCATCGTAAACAAGGGGCCCTGCAAGGCCGTGGACACCACAGCGCCTACCTGTATGGCCAGCGGATCGGGCATAACCTCGTTGGGGAAATTATCAGGGAACTGCGGATATATATCCTGTAAAAAACGCCCTGCCCAACCCGACGACACTACTTTATCACTATCAGAACCAGACATCCAGATATCGGTTGCCCTGAAATGTGAGAAGTTCGGCTTTGGATAACTGACGGCCTGCACCACTCCCAGCCTTCCTTCATTGAACAAATGCTGCATATTCACCATGGCCGGATTAAATGCGGTGGCATCAAAGCCGTTCAATCGCAACACTTTTTCGGCCGGCAGATAAATGTTCGGGCGCGCTGCCGTATAGGCACTGTACTGATCGAAGGGGATCACCGTATTGATGCCATCATTGCCCCCCGCCAGTTGAATAAGCACCAGCACGCGGTCATCGTTCAATACGGCATGGCGGGCATGCAAGCCGGGTGTACCTGCCAGGGCTTTCAGGGAAATACCCTGCAGAAAAGTGGGCAGCACCACGCCTGAGATCGTGTTCCGTAAAAATTGTCTGCGTTTCATAGTTGCGGTTTTACATTAACTGGTATTGGGGAAGGCTCATCATATATTTCAACAGGTTCTTCAGCTTATTGGTAACGTTCCTGACATTGGCCGCATCGGCTGGTTTCTCCAGTAATTTATTCCACGCATCGGTCCAGTAATGATCACTGGCCATGCCCTGCAATCCCTGTAAAAGGATGCCGGTTTTCATATACTGTTTTTCTTCAACAGGCAACTCGACGGCATACAACAGGGCCGCCAGCTCATCGATAAGTTTATTAGGATCACCGGGCGCCGATAATTGTTTTGTGTACAACACCGGGTCGATCAGGATCTTTTTACTAGTGCGGGCAAACCCATTGTTCACCATACGATCGGTAAAGGCTGTTCGCTTCGGCAATGTATCGGAACTGATCCATGATTTATCATACAACGGCTCCTGGTAATAAGCCGGCCAGCCGGCCACATTCGGCGGGTCGCCGATATTCTGCTGCATTTGCGAAGCAATGGTTTGAATATTGAACCAGCAGTTATATTGCTCTACGTAACTCTCTTCACCAGGAAATGTTATATTGAATTCACGGCAGAGGCCAACCGCCAGATCGACCGGGCTTTTAATGATGCTCCCGCGGTTACCCATATCAAAAAAATGCCGGCTGCTCAATAATCTTTCAAGCACCGGTTTAATGTCATAATTGTTTTGCCGGAACGTGTGGGCGAGCGGTTCAATGATGTTTTTCTCCGAAGCCTCATCGACCTGGTGATAAACAAAAAAACGATACAATTTGCGGCAGATAAAACGGGCTACTTCCGGTTGCCGGAAAATAAGGTCCAGCAATTCGTCCAGCTCCGCCTCTCCTTCCTTCCCTTTACGGCCTTTTATTACCTGGTTGTTGTAAAAAGCAGAGAATTGTTTATCGCTTTCATCGTGGCGGCCGGCGTCAAATACGCCGTGTATGTCGGGCAGCGATTTGTTGTTGATGCGGAAACCGGTCAGGACGCGGGCGGCAGCTTTTACATCTTCCTCGGTATATTGCGAGCCGGGTCCCTTGCCTACTGTAAATAACTCCTGCAGTTCGCGGCCATAATTTTCATCAGGCGCCTTTCTGGTATTGGCATTTCCGTTCAGGTATTTGAGCATGGCGGCATCAACCGTTATGGCCCGTACCATGGCCTTGAAATTGCCCAGAGCATATTGCCGCAGCAGCACATTGTGCTTGTAGATCATGGTGGGATTATCGACCGTTTTCATTTCGGTGGCAAAATGATTATGCCAGAACAGCACCATTTTTTCGCGAAGTGTCGTTTGCTGGTTCAGCATACAGCCCAGCCACCAGGCCTTGAAGGAATTCCTTCTGCGGCCGCTGTTCATACCGTTTAGTTTGGTAGCGGTTATCCAGGTAGCACCGGCTTGAATTTCCTCGTCGGTATACTTTTCGTCGTTATAATGATTGATGGGCGGCGCCGGCGTTGGTTCTTCAGTATGCAGGAGATGTTGAATAGTGTGGCGGAGTGATTTGGAAGCAAAAAGATCGATGTCTTCTTTACGGGCGCCGAACAAGGTACGTTTCAGCAAATGTTTCACTTCAGGAGGGCCCCATTTGCCTTTGTATTTTTTCAAGGATGAGGTTACAGCGGGAATTTCCATTGCAAACAATTTAGATTACATGCCATTCAGTCCACGTAATGCGCTATCACGCTTACAAAAATATATGAACGAAATGTCATGTGCAATGGGCATTCCGCATTAAAATTATTGACATGCGGAATGCGGTTATTTGCAGCCGGGTCTTACCTTTTTAACAGGGTAATCAATTCCTGAACGCCCACAGTAGCCGGTTTTTCGATGTTTGTGACATTGTACACCGAATTGGTGGCGGGGATCACCTTATCTATTACATACTTGGGAATTTCCCTCGGCGCATAGTTCACGAGACCGGCCGCCGGGTACACTACCAGGGAAGTGCCCACTACGACGAAGATGTCTGCGCCCAGCACTACCGGAATGGCTAATTCGATCAAAGGCACCGGTTCTTCGAACCATACGATATTCGGACGTAACTGCGCGCCATCTGCGGCTTTGTCGCCCAGCTTGATATCGCCGCGGATCTCATAGACCAGCGATTCATTGAATTCACTGCGCATCTTTAAGATTTCGCCATGTAAATGCAATACTTTTTTGGAACCAGCGCGTTCATGCAGGTCATCGATATTCTGGGTAATGATGGTTACATCGAAATCATCCTGGAGTTTGGCCAATCCGATATGCGCTTCGTTCGGTTGCGCCTCAAGTACATTTCTGCGGCGCTGGTTATAGAATTCCAGTACCAGGGCCGGGTTCTTTTTCCATGCGCGCGGGGTAGCCACTTCCCGGACATCATATCCTTCCCATAAGCCGTCGCTGTCACGAAATGTTTTCAGTCCGCTTTCGGCGCTAATACCCGCACCGGTCAATACTACGATCTTCTTTTTGCTCATGCTTCAAATATATGATTTCTGATTTCGAGATTTAGGGATTTCGGGATTTAATTCAATACACCTCGCTTTTTGATTGCTGATTTCGAGATTTAGGGATTTCGAGATTTAATTCAATACACCTCGCTTTTTGATTGCTGATTTCGAGATTTAGGGATTTCGGGATTTTGAGACCTGCCTGCCGGCAGGCAGGTTTTGAGATTTGCCCCGGTTTGATCTTTCCGGTAAATCTCAAAATCCTTAAATCCCGAAATCGCTAAATTCTTACGGCCTGTTGTTGCCCGTTGTGGGTCTCGCTTTCCATCTTTTAAAGAACCACCAGATACATGCTGCCAATAACCACAATGGCCATAAGGTAAGCACTACAATCAGCATCTCGCCTATCCAATCCATTCCATTGGTGAGGGCATTCAGTACCCTTTTTCCGAAACCAGGCTTATCTACATACTGGGCCGAGGGATTTAAGATCTCATAAAAGGTCAACTGTATTGTACTGTAGGCAGCAGCATGGGTGAGATAATTTACCCTGCCTGCGCCCGCCTCTATTTCTACCTGGATGTTGTTAATTTCCTGCTGCACTTTCAAGATCTCTTCCATATTTTTTGCCTGCTTCAGTAACTCCAGGTAGCGTAACCTGATCTGCCGTTTGGCTTCTGTTCTGGAACGGGTGTCGATCACTTCACCGGTCACATCCTGCGAAGTGACTTTTTGCGACACTACATTTTCATCTTTTGTGGCGGTCAATGCGCTTACCAGGTTGTCAAACTGATCAACAGGCACTTTGATGGTGACGATGTTTTCGATCTTATACTCCGATTTATGCTGCTCTTCTTCGGCTATATAACCACCGGTTCTTTTTATCTGCTCATGCACAAAATCATTGTACGTTTTATGATCCTTCGCTTCCACCGTTAAACTGGCGTTCTTGATGATCTTTTTATCCCAGTCGATAGTTGCAGCAGTTGCGGTTGTACCTGCTTGTTTGGACTGTTCTTCATTACCTGCAGCCGGTACAGGTGCGGTGGTGTCTGCAACCCCATAGTAATTGGCGCTGGCAGCAGGCGTATTGTTTTCAGCCACTGCCATATCGGCCGTTTTTGCTTCGGATTCTGTACTGTTATTACAGGCAATAAAGAGCCAGAGCAGCAATGCTGCCAGTAATTGGAAAAGTAATTTCATGGCTATACGTGTTTAGAAGTGTTTTGTTGTAGATGCCGGGCGGGAAAAATTACATACGATTTGAAAGAGAAAATGTTGAATGCTGTGTTCGTTCCTTGTCGCGTGCTTCGATTTATACATGGCATTTTCATTACCGGGAGCTCCCCGGGCAGTAGTTGCTGACATGGCAATATGTTTAGGTTAATCAGTAATGATTAATTACCAAGGGATGAAAAGGTAACCTAAAGGAATTGTTAATACGCTTAACGCAAAACGCTTAACGCTTAACGCAAAACGCTTAACGCAAAACGCTTGCCCGTCCGAGGCTTTTGCGAAGGCGGGCATCGGTGCCTGGCAACCGGTAACCGGCAACCGGTAACCGGTAACAGGCAACCGGCAACCGGTAACTGGCAACCGGCGTTACAGTCCCGCCAGTTCCATGATGGCGGCCCACTCTTCATCAGTGACCGGCTGAACCGATAACTGGCTGATACGAACCAGGGCCATGTTGGCAAGACGTTTATCTTTTTTGATGGTATTTAATGTAACCGGATTGGCCAGCTTTTTATAGGGCTTCAGGTCAACGGCTACCCAGCGGTCATCATCTGTGGAGGGATCCTGGTAAGCTTCTTTTACTACTTTGGCAATTCCAACAATGGCCAGTCCTTCGTTGCTATGATAATATAGAACCTGCTCGCCTTTTTTCATCGACCGCAGGTGATTGCGGGCCGCGTAATTGCGTACGCCATCCCAAAAGGTCTGCTTGTCTTTCTCAAATTGTTCCCAGGAATAAACAGAAGGTTCAGATTTTACCAGCCAGTATGCCATAATCAATAATAATAAATGCGAATGTAAGGAAAGTTACGTTTCCAACGGGCAGACACTGCAACAGCCTTTTTCTTCGTTGCTGCAATCTGAGGATCGCCGGCCAACGTAAATGCATACTATGATCGATCATGTGGTGTTATCCGGGAGCTAAGAACTCCCTACGAGGCCCTGATCTCTATCAGGGCTTTCTTCCTGCATAATGCCTGGGTCCAGTGCCCGTACGATCGTTACTTATTTACAGCAACGGCATCCGGTTCCTGATTTTGAATTATTACTTTCGCAGCTGGATGCGGCTGAACCGGACAGCAGCTATAGTGCCTTATTAAAAGCGCTCAACTGATTATGAAAAAATATATAACAACTGCTTTGATCTGTTTTTCTACCTATGCTTCCTGGAGCCAGGGCACTGTGCAGGGACGCGTCATTGACAAAAACAGTAAGGAACCGCTGGAACTGGCGTATGTTCGCTGGCGTAATGCCGCCCAGGGTGTGGTTACCAATCAACAGGGCTATTTCGCTTTAACCAATCTGGCAAATCACAAAAACGATGGCATATTGATCGTTTCTTTTATAGGTTTTACCACCAAAGAAATCACAACAACCGGTAATAATACCATTGTTGTTGAAATGGAAAAAGGACCGGTTAACCTGCAGGAAGTGGTAATTACGCCGCAGTCGACCGCCGCTTCATTTCATACGATCAGTAAGATCGACCTGAACCTGCAGCCGGTTCGATCGGCACAGGATCTCTTACGCACGGTACCCGGACTGTTCATCGGGCAACACCAGGGCGGTGGTAAAGCCGAACAGATCTTTTTACGCGGTTTCGATATTGACCATGGCACCGACATCAACGTAACAGTAGACGGTTTACCGGTAAACATGGTATCGCATGCGCATGGACAGGGTTATGCCGATCTGCATTTTCTGATCCCGGAATTGACCGGCAGCGTGGATTATGGCAAAGGCCCCTACTACACCCAATACGGCAACCTGGGCACGGCCGGTTATGTAAGCATGAACACCGTGAATAGTCTCGATAAAAGTACCATAAAGCTGGAAGGCGGTCAATTCAATACATTGCGCGGCGTGGCAATGATCGACCTGTTGAGCAACAGGCTAAAACAGAAAGGCACCAATGCTTACGTGGCCGGTGAGTTCCTCTATTCGGATGGTCCTTTTGAATCGCCGCAATATTTCAACCGCTTCAACTTATTTGCAAAATTCAATACGCAGATTGGCAACAATAATAAACTCACCCTGATCGCTTCTACCCTCAACAGCGACTGGGATGCATCGGGTCAAATACCTGAGCGGGCAGTAAAAAGCGGCCTCATCGGCAGGTTTGGTTATCTCGACAATACCGAAGGCGGTTATACGAACAGAACCAATGCCAGTGCACGGCTCACCAGTTATTTATCGCCCAATACCACCTGGGAAAACCACGCATTTTACAGCAACTACAATTTCAACCTGCATTCCAATTTCACGTTCTTTTTAAACGATCCGGTAAATGGTGATCAGATCCGCCAGCGGGAGGGCCGGCATATTTATGGTTACCATTCCAAGCTTTCGCACGAAACCAGCCTGGGCAGCTGGAATGTGCAATCGGTTTATGGCGCCGGTTTCCGCCTCGATCAAACGCGGAATACGGAATTATCGCATACCACCAACCGCAACACGGTGTTGGAATATACCCAGCTGGGCGATATCCGCGAAGCCAATGCTTGTGCCTATGCCGACCAAAGCATTGAAAAGAACAGGTGGCGCTTCAATATCGGCGCCCGCCTCGATTATTTCAATTTTCATTATAACGATCAGCTCAACGCAGATCAATCGCCCGACCGGCAGAAAGTTATTGTAAGTCCCAAGGTGAATATTCAATACACACTCAATACCAACACACAACTGTATGTAAAAACAGGTAAAGGCTTCCACTCGAATGATGCCCGCGTAGTGGTATTTAACCAGGGGTATGACATATTACCGGCCGCTTACGGAGCCGATGTTGGCGTATTGTTGAAACCCACCCGCAACCTGCTGTTGAATGTAGCTGCCTGGTATTTGTATTTGCAACAGGAATTTGTTTACGTAGGCGATGAAGGCGTGGTGGAGCCCAGTGGCAAGACCCGAAGGATCGGCCTCGACCTTTCTGCCCGTTACCAGTTCAACAACTGGCTGTTTGCCGATGCCAATGTAAACCTGGCCAAACCCCGCAGTGTTGATGAACCCAAAGGCGAACAGTATATTCCGCTGGCGCCCAATTTTACGAGCACCGGCGGACTGAACTTTCAATTAAAGAACGGATTAAATGGCAGCCTGCGTTACAGGTTCATGAATGATCGCGCCGCCAACGAAGACAATTCGGTTGTAGCTAAAGGATATACCGTTAGCGATCTGTCAGTTAATTATACCAAAAAGAAATACGAGGTTGGACTGGAAATCGAAAACCCGTTCAATGTGAAATGGAATGAAACGCAGTTTGATACCGAATCCCGGTTGAAAGACGAGCCTGATCCTGTTTCCGAGATCCATTTTACGCCGGGAACGCCGTTCTTTGCGCGGTTGAAGCTGGCGGTGTTTTTTTAGTGAGCGGTAGACCGGCCAAGTTGAGAAGGCAGTATAATGATATACAAATCAACTCATTAAGATCAGCCAATTGGATGCATTTCTACGTCGTTTGCAATTCCGAAATTCGCTAAAAAATATTAATTTTGGTAGGTGTGTGATCCGCAGAAATAAATAAACATAAAATAATGGAGCTAATAATTGACATCGATAAAATAAAGGACAGTTCAAAAAGAGAGTGGCTTATTCGCACGTTAAAATTAATGGGTATTGCTTTCAAAACTTCTGAAAAGCCCCAAACGCTGGATGAATATAATCAGGACCTGGAAGATGGCAATGCAGAGATCGAGAAAGGAGATTACATCACTGCAGCTGATTTAAAAAGAGAAGCCAGTAAATGGTAACTTTTTGGAGTAAGCGAGCACAAAACCAATTATTAAAAGCTTACGAATATATTCGGGAAGATTCTCCCCAAAATGCAGCTAAGGTTAGGGATGAAATTATTGATATAACACTCGATCTTCCCAGACATCCCGAAAAATATCCCCCGGATAAGTATAAGAATGGTAACGATGGCACCTGGCGGGTTTTGAAATTTATCATTATAGAATAACCTACAGGATAATGCACGATCAAATAAGGATAGTGCGTTTAAGACATACCCGGCGATCTCCATTATCATATAAACCATGCTGTTGTCCGACTGCAATTCGAATCAAAGAACTCGAACCAACTATTAACCACCCGTCACCAGCCAATCCAGTTATGCTTAACGATAGTAAATGACCTTGTCAGCGCCAAGGTAAGATTGATCGCAGTTACAATTACAGAAATAAAAAGAATGGTTTTCCCATTCCTGCGGGTGCGTTTATCATAAATATAATACCTGCTGCCGTTGGGTAAGGTCTTGGTCGATTGCATCAGGACCAGACCGATCAAAATGCCAATGAATCCGCCCACCACAGAAAAGAAATAGCCGGCAGTGATCCAACGGCCACCATCAGTCGCAGGCCGGGCCAATGTTTCCATTCTTTTATTCCACAGGCCATCGAGCTCTTCGTTCGTGTAAACAATGCCGCGGCTTTCCAGGATCTCCCGGGCAATCGCATAATCGAGCCGGCCCCATTCATCGGGTTTTTTAAGGATCTCCACCAACTCAATATCATCAAAGCTGAACAGATAATGATCAGGGTCTATGTCATCAAGATGGACGTGCATTTTTTCACGCAACAACCGGTTGACCGTTTCAAACTGATCGGCAGGCATTCTGACCTCATATAAGTAGGCAGGTCCTCCGCCGGTGATCAGCTGGTCAACCTGTTTCCCGATCGCCGCAAATTCATGGGGAATACGCTGCTCTTTTAATACAGACAGCACCGGCGCTGCCTGTTCGGGGTTGAAGAATTTTTCGTACGTAGCATAACGGCTCATACTAAAAGGTCTTTAGAGGACGGTCCTGGTGAACCGCCACTCAAGTTACTTTTTCAAATTTGATCTTACAAGTCCAAGCCCCTGCCAGAATTCGGCCGGATATTCCAGGTTTTCAGGCAGGGACATCAGCCCATTGGTGAGGTCAAGTTCATAGCCGGTGTCCAGCTTTTTGTATTTGACAGCCGACCATACGATCTGATCCCATTGGCCGGTATACTTTATACTCTCAAGCGATGCGGGATATTCACCAAAGCGAACCTTATGCAATTCTATCAATGCAATAGCTGTTTTAAAATGCTGGTCGCCGAATTGTTTACTCGCCTGCTTTTCCATATTGTCGAAGCCACAGCCCGTAAACACCAGGGCCGCGAAAGCAAGCATGAAAAGTACCCTCTTGTTGTTCATAGTAACAGGTTATTTTATGCTGGAACAACAATGCCACAGCCTTCCTTTTCAGGACGACCGTGGCACTGTATATTGTACATCTTATTTTTTACGCTACTTTATTCCCAACAGCTCCACTTCAAATATCAGCGTGCTGTTCGGACCGATCTGTGCACTTACCTGTTGCTCACCATAGCCCAGGTGCGGCGGAATGAAAAAGCGCCATTTGCTGCCGACAGGCATCAGTTGCAGCCCTTCCGTCCAGCCCCTGATTACCCGGTTCAACGGGAAAGTGGCCGGCTGGCCACGGCGTACTGAACTGTCGAATACAGTGCCATCGATGAGTGTACCGTGGTAATGACAGGTCACATTGCTGGTAGCTGTTGGCTTGGCGCCAGTACCTTCGGTGATGATCTCATATTGTAACCCGCTGGGCAAAGCCACAATGCCGGGTTTTTGTTTATTTGCTTCCAGAAAGTCGTTACCGGCTTTCAAATTAGCTGCTGCTTTTTCTTTTCGTTGTTGAAATAAACGGTCTGCAATGCCCATACAATAAATGTTTGTAATGTTATGGATTGTTGCTTTTCATATCAGGCAACTGTTACAGGTTTCAGGGTTCAGGGATTGCACCACCCGGTTAACATAACAGGGAACATGTTTTCCCTGCAACTTGTACCTCTAACACCTTTTTCCCCTTTAGGGGGTTAGGGGGCTTTACCAACCACTGGCCAACACATCTGCGATATGCATGGTTTGTAATCCCATCCCTTTTTTACGGATATGTCCATCGATGTGCATCAGGCACGACAGGTCCGTAGAAATGATGCATTCGGCACCGGTATTTTTGGCATTGATGCTTTTCTGATCGGCCATACCAATGGAAATGGGGTCGAATTTCACGGCGAAAGTTCCGCCAAAACCGCAACAGGTTTCCACATCGGTCATTTCCACCAGTTCCAGTCCTTTTACATTCGACAATAATTTACGCGGCTCCTGCTTGATCCTGCATTCGCGCAAACCGGCGCAGGAGTCATGGTAAGTGGCTTTGGCATATAAGCTGGCGCCTACATTTTCAACCTTCAGCACGTTTACCAGGAAGTCGGTGAACTCGAAGGTTCTTTTCTTCAACCGCATCACCTCGCTCATCTGTGGCGTATTTTCAAAAAGCGTTTCGTAATAGTTCCGAACAAAACCAACGCAGGATGCGCTGGGCGCCACTACGTAATCAGTGCTCGATCCGCTGAAATCTTTGATGAATTTGGAACACACCTCGCGGGCATCGTCCCAGAACCCGGCATTATATGCGGGCTGTCCGCAACAGGTTTGGTTGGTATTATACGTTACGGTACAACCTGCTTTCTCCAGCACTTTTACCATATTAAAGGCTGTCTGCGGGAACAACTGGTCTACGAAGCAGGGTATAAATAATTGAACCTTCATGGAAATCCCCTTTTAAAGGTGGTGTTCCGCCTGCCGCTATTACCGGAAGGCAACCGCTCACCCTGTAAACTTTATTGTTGTTTGTATGAATGCGTTAATGCGATCATTTTAAGCGCAGTGATGGCGGCTTCTTCGCCTTTATGTCCGTGTTTTCCGCCAATGCGTTCCTGTGCCTGTTGATCGTTATCTACTGTCAGGATGCCAAAGATAACGGGCACGGGTAAGGACAGGTTCAATTGGGTAACCCCATTGGTTACGCCCTGGCATACATAATCGAAATGGGGGGTGTCGCCACGCAGCACACAGCCGAGGGCGATGAATGCACAGGGACGGTCATCTTTGTATTTGTTCGCGTCCCAATAACTTTTAATGCCGAACGGGATCTCAAAAGCGCCGGGCACGGTGATCACTTTCACAGATCTAACGGCGGCCTGCTTCAGGATGGTATGGCAGCCTTTTTCCAGCTCATCAACGATGGCGGCATTCCATTCGGTGCGTACTATAACAACACAGGCATTCGTGTTGAGAATGCCTGCGTCTATCTGTAATAACTTGCTATTGCTTACTTCAGCCATTTTATTCGGTTTCCGGTTACCGGTTTCCGGTTTCCAGTTCTTCGCGGCTTCGCCGCGACCGGTTTCAAAATCCCGGCAACTGGTAACTGGTACCTGGTAACCCTAGTTTAAGTCTCCTAACTTACCCAGGTATTTATCTACCTCAAAAGCACGCTGGCTATTAGGATATTTATCCTTGATCGTGTGCAGCAGCTCGATAGCCTCTTTGTTCTTGCCCAGTTCCTGGCTCAGCATGGCTGCGCGGAACAGGTACTCAGGAGAATTCACATCATCCTCATTGAACATGGTACCGGCCTTTTTATAATAATCGATCGCTTCCTGTTTTTTTCCCTGTTCAGAATAGGCGTCACCCAGCAATCCGGTGGCGCGCAATTCAACTTCAACCTGGTCGGTAGAAAAATCCTTCAGGTGTTTGATCGCATTGTTATAATCGCCCAGGTGCAGGTAGCAGGCGCCGGCATAAAATTTAGCCAGGTTACCAGCTTTGGTGCCGCTGTGGTTCTTGATGGCCTTCAAAAAACCACCGTTCACGCCATCACCATTCAAAGCCAGTTTAAAAGAATCCTGCCTGAAATAGTCTTCGGCTTTCCAGATCGCTTCAACCGCTTTGGCCTCTGCAGGTCCTTTGACAAATTTGCTATAGGCAAAATAACCGCCTACGATCACCACCAGACCGGCCAACACGTAAGTAATAAGTTTATTATTCCTACCCCAGAAATCGCGGGCGGAATCCACCACTCTTTCTTCGGTTGTTTTTTCTACTGGTTGTTCTGGCACTTGTTTAACGTCAGTTGCCATGAATTTGTATTGTTTTAGTTGTTAATGTTGTTTACTTAGGTATTGAATCTGTATATTAATCAACGATGAACGGATAATCAGGCGTCATCACGATGTCTTTCAGCACTTCATCTTCCGTTGGGAAAGGCGACTCTTCGGCAAATTTCACCGCTGCCGCAACTTTATCATTCACCCGTTTATCGATGGCTGCAATTTCGTCCTTGGTGGCGTATTTATTTTTCTGAATGGTATTCAGTACCAGCTGGATGGGGTCACGTTGTTTGTATTCTTCTACTTCTTCTTTGGTACGGTATTTCTGCGGGTCAGAAATGGAGTGACCTTTATAGCGGTAGGTTTTGATCTCCAGTAAAGTTGGTCCACCGCCTTCACGGGCTCTTTTCACGGCGCGGGAAATGGCATCATGTACCGCTTCAGCGCTCATGCCATCCACAGAATCGGCCGGCATTTCATACGCATCGGCCAGTTTAAAAATATCATGTACGTTGCTGGTACGGGTTACCGACGTACCCATGGCGTAATTGTTGTTTTCGCAAATGAAGATCGCTGGCAATTTCCAGGTCATGGCCATATTGAATACCTCATGCAAAATACCCTGGCGGGCAGCGCCATCACCAAAGAAGGTCAATGAAACATTGTCAGTGCCCTTGTATTTTTCGGCAAATGCCAAACCGGCTCCGGTTCCAATCTGGGCGCCCACGATACCATGGCCACCGAAGAAGTATTCTTTTTTTCCAAAAAAGTGCATACTTCCGCCTTTACCTTTGGCACAACCGGTTGCTTTACCGTACAGTTCGGCCATACAGCTTTCAGGGCTCATGCCTTTGGCCAGGGCCAGACCGTGATCGCGGTAAGCGGTTACGAATGGATCTTCCTGGCGGGTGGCCGTCATAACACCGGCGGCAATTGCTTCCTGCCCTACATAGGCGTGGAAAAAGCCGCGGATCTTACCTTCCATTTTATATTTTTCTTCGGCTGCCAGTTCAAATTGACGGATCAAGAGCATTAACTCATACCAGTACAAATACGTTTCTTTGGAGAATTTCGAAGCCACAGTAAAAAAATTTGAGGTTTTAACCCCGCCGAGGCCTCCTGACTCGCGTCGGGGCAGGCTGGCAAAGGCGGGGGCAAAGATAGGGTAAGAATGGGAAATATGGAATGGGGAAATGAGATTTTAAGCCTAATATATGGTTTGATAGCCAGTTGTTTGGAAGAAAAATGGCTGGCACGGCCGTATTTAGGACATATTTCCGTGAAAAATCGTGGATGCGGGCTGCCAGTACCGGTTACCGGTTACCATTTGACCGTTACCGACCTGCTATGAACCGGAAACAGGTGAATACGGGTCAATATCTGCCTGATTTGGATCATTTCCGTCCTGCTTCGCTGCACTGCCCGGCTGCTAAGAGGTATAACCGGCTGACTTCGGATCATTGTTTGCCCGTTATGGATCGAAGCTGCCTGCTATTAGGTCGTTGCAGGCTGGAATGTTGTCATATCAGCCTGCATTTATATCAAAACAACCTGATATGATGCCGATTCAGCTGTAATTGAAATGTTTTCAACCTGTTTTAAGATCATTTCAAGCTGCAATGACCATATAACACCTGAAATTTCATCATTTCAGCCTGACTTCGGATCGTTTCCTGCCGGCTTCGGATCATTGCAGCGTGAATGCTTATCATTGCAGGCTGTTATTATCCGTTTAGCACCTGCAATGTCAGCAAAACAGGCTGCAACGATGACGTAGCAGCCTGCAACGATATCATAGCAAGCCGTTTCGTTACAATACCGGCCTGTTATGATACAATAACAGCTTACAGCGGTGAAATAACACGCGGAAACGGTTCATAACAAGCTAACATCGGTTCATTGCAGCCTTGTAATGACCCAAAGCACGTTTAGCAAAACGATTTTATTGGAATGTTTATATTGCGGCCAATTTGCTTTTACTAAAAAACATATCTCTCACCCAGTTTAAAAACTACGAAACCCGCAATTTCCCTTTCACTGAAAGGATCGTAGGCATTTGCGGACCGAACGGCGTTGGCAAGACCAACCTGCTCGACGCCATCTATTATTGCTGTTTTACCAAAAGCTATTTTACGAGAAGCGACAGCCAGAACATCTTACACGGATCGGGCGGCTTTCGGGTCGAAGGGCATTTCAGTATACAAAACGACCCGCTGAAAGTGGTTTGTATCCTGCGCGAAACAGGTCGCAAGGAATTTTCTGTGAACGACGAACCCTATGAGAAATTCGCTCAACATATCGGCAAACTCCCCTGCGTAATAATCGCTCCTGACGATGTGCAGATCATCACCGGCGGCAGTGAAGAACGCCGCCGCCTGCTCGATGCCCTGCTCTCCCAGCTCGACGCCGGTTACCTGCAGCAGCTAATGGATTATAACAAGGTCTTGCAGCAACGCAATGGCTTCTTAAAATCGCTGGCCGAAAAAAAGATCACCGACTACAAACTGCTCGATGTTTACGACGAACAACTCGCCCGCTATGGCGATGCCATTTACCGGAAAAGGAATGAATTCCTGAAAACTTTTCTGCCCCTGGTATCGGCATTTTATACGCAGATCGCCGGACAAGCCGAACCGCTGGCCCTCCATTACGAAAGCCAGCTGCACGAAATTTCCCTGCCCCAATTGTTACAGCGTTTACGCCAGAAGGACTGCTTACTGCAACGCACCAGTGGTGGTATTCATCGCGACGACATCAATACGCAGCTCAATAATCAGCCCTTCAAATCACTGGCGTCGCAGGGGCAAAGAAAAAGCCTGCTCTTCGCCATGAAACTGGCCGAATTTGAGACGCTGAAACAGGCAAAACAATTTCCGCCCCTGCTCCTGCTCGATGACGTATTCGAAAAGCTCGATGCCGGTCGCATGCATAACCTGCTCGACCATGTGTGTGTGCAGAACCTGGGACAGGTTTTTATCACCGACACGCACGCTGATCGTATCAAACTTCACTTTGATAATCTAGGGCTTAAATACCAGTTAATTTGTTTGTAAACTATTATTGCTGATTTTGAGATTTCCTGATTTGAGATTTCACTTTATTCGCCGTATAATAAATACCGAAACCTGCCTGCCGGCGATCTTAAAATCCCCGAAATCTCTAAATTTACTTTCTTACCTTCACACGTGAAATTAAACCAACAATGGGTGAACAGTCTCTAGGCGACGCCTTAAAATACTTTCTTAACCAGAGCAAATTGAAAGGTTATATCCAGGCATTGCAAATTGAAGATGTGTGGGAACAGATCATGGGTAAAACCATTGCCAAATACACCGATAAGATCCAGATCCAGGGTAAGACCCTGTATATAACCACCAGCATGGCCCCGCTGAAGCAGGAGCTGCTGTATCAGAAAGAAAATATCATTAAAAGGGTGAATGAAACCCTGGGGGAGAATGCGGTGAAGGACGTTGTCATCCAATAAAACGATTTCTGATTTCGAGATTTCTTGATTTTGAGATTTGCTCACATTCGGAACTACCGATAAATCTCAAAATCCCAAAATCTCAAAATCCCAAAATCTCGAAATCGCAAAATCCCCAAATCAGAAATTCAGAAATCGCAAAATCTGAAAATCCCAAAATCCCAAAATCGCAAAATCCCAAAATCGCAAAATCAGAAATCCCGAAATCAGAAATCAGAAATCTACTTTCCTGCTATATCGGTCCTGAATTTCTCAATACATTTTCTATCCTGCAAAGTAACAAAACAGGTTTTGTCGTCTTTGCCGCCGAAGGTTATATTACTTACATCTTTTCCTTTCAATTCCACTTCCTGGATCTGGCGGCCACCGTCGTTAAAAATGGCCACGGTGCCTTTTCCATAACGGGTAACATATAAGTTGCCTTTGCTGTCGCATTTCATTCCATCCATGCCAAAATCGGTGAAGGTGGCAAAAGTGCGTTGACTTTTTATATTGCCTTTATTATCGAGTTCAAATGCCAGGATGCGGCGCTGAACACTTTCATTCACATAGAGGATCTTTTCGTCGGGACTTAAGCAAATGCCATTCGTAGTGCCCAGGTTCTCTTTCAACAGCACGGCTTTGCGGTCGGTACCTATCTTCCATACCTGGCCGGTCTGTTTCTGCCAGTTGGGATCTGACGCATACACTATGCCTTTTTTGCTGATGCAAAGATCGTTCGGCTGGTTAAAACGGTCATCGTGACAATAGACGCTTACGGCTTTGGTAACGGGATCCACTTCCAGCACATTGTGCTCCACGAAATCAGCGACCAGCATATTACCGTCGGCCTTGAAGCGAATGCTGTTGCCCACACTTTTGTTGGGCAGGGTCACAAACAACTCTACTTTACCATCCGGTTGTACCAGTCCGATCGTGCCGTCTTTTTCATAGTTCACCACGAACAAGCGCCCTTCTTTATCAACAGCAGGCCCTTCACAATTCCTGGTAAACAGGTTTTCAGCCGTATGATCATACGCCCGGAATAAGGATTTGCCAAACTCCTTCTGCGGGTTATGTTTACGATGGCAGCCGGCTATTACAGCAAGTGCAGCGAGAGCCAGAATGATTCTTTTCATATTATTGATTAATCTTAGTTCTTTGTTTGTTAGTTCATAAGTTATTCAGTTCATAAGTTATTGAGTTATTAAGTCTTCAGTTTGAATACAGTCGCGAGATTTAAATAACTGAATAACTGAATAACTGAACAACTCTTTTTTATTCCAATCGCACTCTTGGATCAACAACCGCATACAATACATCAGCCAGAATATTCACCAGGATAAAAAAGAATGAAGTGATCAATACTGATCCCATCACTACCGGAAAATCCAGTTTCTCCAACGCATCTACCGTTACTTTACCGATTCCTTTCCAGCCAAAAATGTATTCTACAAAAAAAGCACCGGCAAGCAATTCGGCAAACCAGCCGGTAATAGCGGTGATCACCGGGTTCAACGCATTGCGCAAAGCATGTTTCCAGATCACTACCCCCTTTGATAATCCCTTGGCATAGGCTGTCCGGATATAATCCTGGTTCAGCACATCGAGCATGGCGCTGCGGGTGAGCTGCGTTATGATGGCCAATGGACGAATGCCCAGCGTAATAGCAGGCAGCCACAGGTTTTGTAAAGACCAGAATGGCCTTCCGGTCACTTCATCCATATCGCGCCAGCTGCCGGTCATGTGCAGCCCGGTATACTGGCTCCAGACAAATCCAAACAGGTAGGCAATCACAATGCCCATAAAGAACGAAGGCGCTGAGATGCCCAGCACACTGGTAAAAATGGCCGAAGTGTCCAGCCAGGTATCCTTCTTCACGGCCGCCAGCACGCCCAACGGAATGCCCAAAATAACGGCAATACACATGGCCGCTACCGCCAGCAGCAACGTGCCGGGAAGGGCTTCCATCAATACCTCGCCCACATTTTTGCGGGTTTGGTAAGAACGGCGTAAATAAGGCAGTTTAATGGCCAGGTTAACATCACCGCCTATAAAGATGCCTTTCAACTGCTTCTTTTGAATTTCGCTATCTGTATGAATGGCTATGGGCGACAGGTCGTTCATGAACAACACGAACTGTTTCCATTTGGGTTGATCGAGATACAGTTCGCGGCGGATGTTTTCCTGCGTAGCAGCATCTGCCCGCTGGCCCATGATCAGCCTCGATGGATCGGCAAAACCCTGGAACAATAAAAATACCAGCACTATTACGCCAAGCATTACCAATAGGCCATACAGGATCCGTCGTGTGAAGTATTTGATCAAGTTCGTTCTTTTTAAATCGATGCTAAGTGAATCTAACGGTTACCAGTTACCGGTTACCGGGAAATACAAGATTTGTCAGTAAGTTGCATAAAGACCCTGGCAACCGGAAACCGGGAACCGGCAACTCCCTCAACCTTATTTCTTCCCCAACTGCTCACCGTTTGTTTTAGCTACATTGCCTGGTAAGTTGTTTACAACAAGCAAGGCATTCTCCAGGTCGGCATAACTCCATTTATTCAGGATAGTTCCTTTCTTAACCAGGAACAAGGCCGGGTTGGCGCGGGCCGCCGTTTTAATAGCGGTGGCGTCGCAACGCAG
Organism: Longitalea luteola; assembly: GCF_017356035.1. GTDB lineage: Bacteria > Bacteroidota > Bacteroidia > Chitinophagales > Chitinophagaceae > Niastella > Niastella luteola. The sequence continues at coordinate 257,774 of NZ_JAFIQX010000004.1, forward strand.
CGGCATAAACGCATAAAACACATCCGGCGGATTCACCCGCAGGGTTTCTAAAGGCACATTGGTAACCAGGTAACCCTTAATATGTTTCTGCTCTGCACTGCGCATCACCGCGTTCAGCACATTGGTCCATTCACCGAGGGTGTAGCCATTCTTCAGGAACAGGTACAACTGGTATTGATCTTCATTCAACAGTGCCTGTGTGGTATCGTTACCGAAATAGGTTTGCAGGGAGAAATCTTTGATGGCCGGAGAAGCATTGCCTTTACGCACTACTTTATCGTACCGCTTTACGAACTTATAGGTTGCTTCATCATAATCTGCGGGGAAATTATCCGCAGTGAACTCAACCTGTTTGCCTGCTTTCTCATAAACAAAACTAATGACCGTGCTATCGGGAATGGAGCCGGGCGGCGGCTGCATTTTTTCAACAATATTATTGCCGATCTTATAGGGCAGACAATCCTTTACGGGCAGGTGCACGAGCACGAACCACTGGAAGGCAAAGGAAAAGACCGTAGTAAAGAAAAGCGCTACCAGACTGTAAGTTGTATTCAATGCCGGTTGAATGCTGTTCCGTTTCCAGAAAATAAAACCGATGAGTACGAGCAGGATCAGGTCTTTCATGAACGACTGGTCGGCCGTTAATGGAATACAGTCGCCAAAACAACCGCATTCACGAACTTTTCCGCTGAAAAGGGCATACCCCGTCAAAAAGGTGAAGAAAACAATCAGCAGCAACAGCAGCCAGCTGAACAGGCGCATTTGCCAGCCTACCAGTACAGCCACACCCGCAATGATCTCAAAAGCGATCATGGCTACCGAGAAGGCCAGGGTGTAATTATCCAGGAAGCCCCAACCCCACACTTCAAAAAACTCCTGCATTTTATAGCTCAGTCCGAGCGGGTCATTGGCTTTGACCAGGCCTGAAAAGATAAACAGAACGCCTACTACGATACGGGTTATAGTCAGTAATATTCTCATATAAGATATTGTAACATGAACGGAGAATGGTCAATGGTGAATGGTCAATGGTCAATGGTCAATGGTGAATGGTCAATGGTGAATGGTGAATGGTGAAACGGCAGACGGCAGACGTGAAACGCACAATGCCGGACAGCCGCGCAATCGTAAAAATTTCCTGCCAAACATTTACTTCCTTCTTCCTGAGCAAGTCAATCGTCAATTCCTTAACTTCTCGACCAAGCTTTAACTTTCCCATCAACTTTGTCACCTCTATCAACTTATCAACCTACCTTTAACACATCAAATGTAATGAACAAACTATAAATGTTTACGCTGAATTGTAAAGGCCGTTTACTGGTAATTGATAAACCGCTGGTGATGGGTATCATCAATACCACGCCCGACTCATTTTATGAAGGCAGCCGTTTTATGGGCGAATCGGGGGTGCTGAAGCAGGCCGAACGAATGCTGAAGGCCGGCGCCGATATCCTGGATATTGGCGGGCAAAGCACCCGCCCCAACAGCACCACCATTTCGGCTGCCGAAGAACTGCAACGGGTGATCGGCGCTGTTGAGTCGCTGCATTACAATTTTCCGGAAGCAATAATTTCCATCGATACCTATTACGCGGAGGTAGCTGCAGCAGCGGTCGCCGCAGGGGCTTCCATCGTGAATGATATCAGCGCCGGGCTCATTGACCCCAAGATAATCACCACCGCCGGCGCCCTGCAGGTTCCCTACGTTTGCACGCATATCAAAGGCACACCCGCCACCATGCAGCAACATGCCACCTATGAGCATGTGACCCGCGAAGTGCTCGATTTTTTTATTCAAAAAACAGCCGAATGTCATCAGGCAGGCATTACCGATGTGATCATCGATCCCGGTTTTGGCTTTGCCAAGACCCAGGCGCACAATTTCACCCTGCTGAAAGAACTGGCCACCCTCAAAATATTGAACAAACCGATCCTCATCGGGCTTTCCCGCAAATCGACCGTATGGAAAACCCTGGGCATAACCCCGCAGGAAGCATTGAACGGCACGACTGTCTTGAACACCGTTGGCCTGTTGAACGGCGCCAGCATCATAAGAGTGCATGATGTGAAGGAGGCGAAGGAAGCGATCACGCTGTTACGCCCCCTAACCCCCTAACCCCTAACCCCCTAAAGGGGGAACTGCTGGCGCACCTTGAAAAGCCGTAATTAAATCACCAGTTTACAAGTCTCTTAATAAATAAAAAGGCATGTTACCATCAGATAACATGCCTTTAATGTATTTCAAGCCCCTTTTAAGGGTCTGGGGGTGTATTAATGATTATGTCCGTCGCCCGCGCCATGTTGCTGCTGTTGCTGCGGCATGGGAATATTCGGCATAGCCTGTTTGGGCGCTGTATCGCTTACTTTGGCTACTTCAATATCAAAAACCAGGTTTTCGTATTGTTTGCCGCCGGGACCAGGCTGTGCACCATAAGCCAGGAAGAACGGAATGTACAAGGTTCCCTTTCCGCCCTGTTTGAAATATTTCAGGCCTTCATCCCAACCAGGAATAACCGCGTGGGTCCCTACCTGAACGTTGAAAGGCTCTTTACCTGCTTCCATATTGCTTTCAAACACTTTCATGGAAGGGAATACTTTTCCGGTATAGCGGATAGACGCATATTTACCGGAATCGATCTGGGCGCCGTTACCCGGGTCTTTTATTTCAATGAAAGTGCCTTCAGGACCTTTTTGGTACTGGATCTTGTTTTTAGTGAGGTATTCTTCAATCTCCTTCACTTTGGGGCCTTTCAGGCTTTCCAGCTTTTCAGATTGTCTTTTTTGCGCAGCCTGCATTTCAGTCATCTGGTCGCGCTGAGCAAGGCTGTCAACGGTGAATATTTCAACCACCTTGAAAGAAAGAACGAGTTTATCTTTTGGTTTGATGAACTCAGGCAGCATGCCCTGTTTTTTAGCCAGGCTGTCGGCCAGGCGGATCACCACCGCACTGTCGCCTTTGCGCAGCATGGTGAAAATTTCCTGCGGATCATATACAGGTCCTACACTGTCGACCTTTGCATAGAAAGGCATTTGCTCATAAGAGCTGGCCAGTACAGAATCCCTTAATTTATGTACGAACTGAAGTTTTATGACATCACCACGTTTAACCTTTGGGCCGCTTCCGGTAGAAACGATCTTGTAAAGCAAACCGCTCTGTGTTTTTTTGAACCCGCTGTTTTTACAGGCCGTCGACAACAACAGCACTGAAAGGGCGCTTAATAAAATAGTTGATCTTTTCATTTTTTTATTAGATAGAATTTTATTGTAACTGCAATGCGTTTTCCTTCATAGCTTCAATGAAATGCTGCACGGTGACGTCGAGCGAAGCGCTGCTGCGGCCGCCGGAAGCGTTGTAATGGCCTCCGCCTTCAAAATAGGTGCGGGCAAAAGTATTCACATCGAAATCTCCCTTGCTGCGGAAGCTCCATTTCCTTTCCTCGTCCCGGTCAATGACCAGGGCAGCCAGTTTAATACCCTGAATGCTGAGGGGGAAGTTCACCAGTCCTTCTGTATCTCCGGTCTTGATCTCAAATCGCAACAGATCTTTTTTAGATATGGCGATCAGGGCTGTATTGTATTCGTAGAACAGGTCCATCCGGTGCAGCAGGATGTGCCCGATGAAGCGGAGCCGGTTCTCGAGAAAATTATCGTAAATGTTCTCATGCACCAGGGTATGCTGTAATCCGCGGTCTTTCAGATCGGCCACCATGCGGTGCACAGAGGCGCTGGCCGAAGGAAAGCGGAAGGACCCCGTATCGGTCATTACCCCGGCATACAGGCAATCGGCAATGGCTGGTGTAATGCGGTCGCTATGGCCGCTGCCAACGATAAAATCATACACCATTTCGCAGGTGCTGCTTTTGGCGGTGTCGCTGACGCCCCAGGTAAAAATGGCTGTCTCGGGTTGCTGGTGGTGATCGATAAGAATGCGGTCAAAGGCACCCTGGCGCAAAGAGTTGGCCATGTGTTTGGTGCGGATGAGCACATTGAAATCGAGGCAAAACACCCATTGGGCCTGCTGTAAGGCGGCTTCCCCACGGTCGCGCTGCAGCTCGTAATCGATCACGGTAGCGCTTCCCGGCATCCAGTCGAGCCATTTTGCCCAGTTGGTAGGTGACACTACGGTTACAGAATGGCCAAAGGAGGTTAAAAAATGATACATGGCCAGGGAGCTGCCCATGGCATCCGCATCAGGTTTCTGATGCGTGGTTATCACCACATTGCGTGGGGTTGTTAAATGTGAATATATGTCTTGTATAGGTTTCATGGAGCGGCAGCAAAGTTGCAGAAATAAAACCCAAACACCAAAAGCAGTTTGTGGTTGGTGGTTTGTTGTTTGTGGTTGCCGCAACGTCGAAAGCGATATTTTTAGCAATTGTCCTTTTACGAATAAAAGCGAATCAAGCTATTCGTCGGGCGCTAAGAAATAAAGAACCACAAACCACAATCAACAAACTACAAACCATTTTCTTATTTTCGCGGCCAAAATTAGAAGATAGTATGAGTAACCGCACGTTTACGATGATTAAGCCCGACGCTATGAAGAACGGGCATGCCGGCGCGATCCTGGACCGGATCATTAAAGAAGGCTTCCGCATTGTGTCGTTGAAAATGACCAAGTTAAGTAAGGAAAGAGCAGGCGAGTTCTATGCCGTGCATAAAGAGCGTCCCTTCTATGGCGAACTGGTTGATTTTATGAGCAGCGGTGTAATCATTGCCGCCATCCTCGAAAAACCCAATGCCGTTGCTGCTTTTCGTACCCTGATCGGTGCCACCAACCCCGCCCAGGCCGAAGCCGGTACCATTCGTAAATTATTTGCAACTTCCGTTGGCGAAAATGCCATCCATGGCAGCGACAGCGACGAAAATGCCATTATTGAGGGTAATTTCTTCTTTAGTGGACTGGAGCAATATTAATTCAGTTGACAAGTTAACCAGTTAACGAGTTAACAAGATTATAAGGCTGAAAAGCTAAAAAAGCGTGCTCCAGACCGGATCACGCTTTTTTCATATATACTTTTATTATAGTTTTCTGGTCAACTCGTCAACTGGTCAACTGGTTAACTACAATGACTCCGTTCTCCTGCTGATGTTCTTCATCGGCGTCACCTTATACCCTTTCTTCCGCAGCAGATTGATCACGCCCTGCTCGCCGGGTAAATGCCCCGCTCCTACTGCAAATAAAATGGTGCTATCTTTCATGATGGCCGGCATCTGATCTACCCAATGACGGTTGCGGCCATATAACAGAATATCCATATACTCATCCATGCCGGGATCGCTTTTGTGCATCAGCGAATCCATGCGCTCGAGGTTCTGCTGGCGGTACACTTCCACCATTTCCATGGTTACTTCTTTGTAACTATCGATGCTGTCGATATAATTTACCAGGTCCTTTGCCTGCTTTTCATACGGGATGCTGTCGAAAATGGAAGCCTGGAACTCGGTTGTTTCCAACCCTTTTATTTCCTTCTTGTATTGCCTGCTTTCGCGCATGATCAGTTCTTCCATACCATTCTTTTGCGAACAGCTCATCATTTGCTCGCCAATAAGGCTGGAAATGAAATACGGTTTGAACCGGTTCATCATGGCCAATGGCAGCGGCACTGAATGCTCCTTGAAATACGCTTCCACTTTAGCATATTCTTCTTTGGTGAGCAGCTCCGATAATTTTTTGCCGTCGTTCATGCGCAGGTATTTCATGGCGCCCAGCAATTCGCCCATATTATCCATATCGAGCTCGAAGTAGATCTGGTCGCAGTGCTTAATGGCGAGTTTCAGGCTATCGCTCAGCGTTGCATCATCGGCACAAAGCACGTGCATGGTGCCATAGAGGTAGGATGGTTTTTTCAGCCCGTTTCCGGCGATCTTCCATAAGAGGGTGTTATCTAACTGATTATAGGCGGTTTTCGCTGCCGGAACGTTCCCCTTCTTCCCTGGTTTGTCATTTTGTCCTAATCCGGCCACAGCCAGGGCTACATAAAAGATTAACATACTTACTTTTTTCGATAACATATTTACTTGCTTTTGTCCAACCTGATATGAATATGGTGCTTTTTTTATTATACTTGTGCCGTAGGCAGAAATAGTTAAAACACGTTCAACAAAGCTAAACCGGCTCGTTGATATCTACCAATAAATTTACAAAATCGAAACCGGGGAATAAACGAATCAGACAACCGTTTATACAAAAGGAAAAAATACCTAAACCAATTATTGCTTATAAAGCAATTTGTACATGAAACGACTTTTTTGTAGCTGTTTGTTGCTTGCAATGGTTAATTGCTGTTGGGCACAAAAGACCCTGCCTGAATTTGGACAAATTTCTGCCGAAGAAAGCGCTCTTACCGAATGTGCATTCGATAAAGAGGCCGATGCTGTTGTACTCTTCGACGCCGCCTCGGCAGACTACAACGACCGGTACAATCTCATTGTCAACCGTAGGGTGCGCATCAAAATACTTAAACCGAAAGGGAATCGGTATGGTGATATTGCCATCCATTACCGCAGCCCTGACGATGTTCAGTATGTTGGCGATATCGAAGCCTACACCTGCAATTTTACCAACGGCGGCTCTGTCCCGGAAATTAAAAAGGTGCCGAACTCGGCTGTTTACCGGCAAAAATTAAATGAAAGAGTATCTGTCGTAAAAATAGCCATGCCGGAAGTAAAAGCCGGCAGCATCATCGAATACAAATACTCCATTACCTCGAAGAACTTCCATTATCTCGACGACTGGTATTTCCAGCGCGAACTGCCTGTTATGCACAGCCAGTTCTCGCTAACCATCATGCCTAATTATGAATTTGCCTACCGGGTACATAAAAGCGAGCAACTGCCCATAGAGATCAAACAGGAAAGAAATTCGGGTAAGATCTATTTCGAGATGAACAACATAGCGGGTCTGCGCGACGAACCGTTCATGGATGCTGAAAAAGATTACCTGCAGCATGTGCAATTTCAAATGTCGGGCTACCAGGGCACTTTCGGCGGCACCACCCGCCTGATGACCACCTGGGATGAAGTGACCCGTGAATTAATGGCCAACTCATATTTTGGCGGCCAGCTGAACAAAAATATTCCGGTTGGAGAAGAATGGACGAACAAACTGAAAGCAATGCCTTCGGCATTTGAAAGAATGTCGACCATTTACAATTATGTATATAACACTATTAGCAGCGACGGTATCAGCAGTGTGGGCAGCACCAACGGCGTTAAGGAAGCCTGGGAGAAAAAGAAAGGCAGCACCGGCGATATCAACCTGCTGCTCATCAACCTGCTGAAAGAAGCCGGACTGGACGTGTATCCCCTGCTCGTAAGCGAACGCGGACACGGCAAGGTGAACGCGGAATACCCTTTTATTGACCAGTTCAATAAAGTAATGGCTTATGTGCTTATCAACGGTAAACATTATGTGCTGGATGCAGCGGGTCCGTACACCCCGCCTTTTATGATCCCTTTCTCTGTGATCAATACAAAAGCATTTGTGGTGAACCGCAAGAAAGGCGGCATTATCAGCCTTACAGAGACCACCAAAAAAGACAGGAACTTTGTTAACATCTACGCCCGGATAGATGAGAACGGCGCCCTCACCGGCGATGCCAGCATTCAAAGTAATGAATATGCCCGCCTTAACCGCCTGCGGGCCTGGGAACGCGATAAAGAACATTTTCGCGAGAACTATTATACCAAGTACCAGGCCGGCATGCAAATGGATAGCCTGGTGATGAACAACCTTAACAATGATTCGCTGCCGCTGGAGCAACAATTCCATTTTTCCATTCCGCCAACGGTGAGCGGTAATTACAAACTCATTAACCTGAACCTGTTCACCGGCATCGCCAAAAACCCGTTCATTTCTGATATCCGGTTCACCAATATCGACTATGGCTGCCTGCAAAGCCATGTGGTTACAGAAGCCATTGAGTTGCCGGCCTCCCTGAAGATAGAAAGCCTGCCAAAGAACATCCGCATGATCATGCCGGATACCAGCATCAGCTTCAGCCGGATCCTCGAAGTAAAGAACGATCTGTTACAAGTGCGATATGACATTGTCACCAATCGAAGCGTGTTCACTGCCGACGAATATGAATATGTAAGAAGTTTCTATAAAAAAATGGCTGACCTTATGAACGAGCAGATCGTTTTGAAGAAGGCTGATTAGTTTACAGTTCACAGTTCAAAGTTCACAGTTCAAAGTTTAAAGTTCACAGATCAAAGGCGGGTAGAAAGCAGCCAGTGCGAGTGGGAAAGGCAATGAGCCGCCGATTGACGACTGACGATTCACCATTCACCATTGACCATTCACCATTGACCATTCACCATTGACCTTGACCATTCACCATTCACCATTGACCACTATGACGAAGTGTTTATCCATCATAACTGCATTGTGTTTCACCTGTTCCCTGCAGGCGCAGGTTACCGCGTATGACCTGTCGTCGGTGCCCGAGATCGTAAAGAAAGATGCAGATGTTATAAAACGCTATGAGGATATTGTATTGGAAGTAACCGATATTGACCGGGCTTCCTATACTGTCCATAAAATTGTGACCATCAAGAACGAAAATGGAAAATCGGAACTCGCCTTCAGCGTGCCAACCAATAAAACGGTTTTACTCGATGATGCCAGCATTACAGTGTACGACGTACTGGGCAGGCCAATAAACAGGTACAAAAAGAAGGATATGCAAACCGTGGCTACCGGCGAAGGTTTGATCGAAGATGGATCTTTAACGGGCATGTATGTGCCCGCCGCTGCCTATCCGGTTACGGTGGAATACAAATTCACCCTCCGCTTCAAAGGCACTTTGTTCTTTCCGCCATACCAGATCATAAGACCCGGGCAGGGCGTTGAAAGATCAAGTTTTACCGCCAAAGTACCCAAAGAGCTGGGGCTGCGCTATAAAGAGAAGAACATTAAACTGGCGCCACAAATAACCGAAGAAGGCGCCTATCGCCTGTATAAATGGACGGCGAATAACCTGGCGCCCATAGCCAACGAGGCGGGTGCCGTAAGTGCCGAAAGCCGCTACCCATCCATCCTGCTGGCGCCTAACCGCTTTTCTTATTATGGCCATACCGGCGACCTTACCAGCTGGCAATCGTTTGGCGAGTGGATCAATAAACTGTACACCGGGCTCGATGAATTGCCGGAAGAAAGAAAAGCTTTCTTTCGCAACCTGGTCAAAGACGCACCGAATGACCGGGAAAAAGTAAGGCTTATCTATGATTACCTGCAAAAGAATTTCCGGTATGTAAGTATTCAATTGGGTATTGGCGGCCTGAAACCCTTTTCAGCCGATGTTACCGATAAGAAAAAATATGGTGATTGTAAAGGGCTCAGCAATTATATGAAAGCTGCCCTGAAAGCAGTAAATATCACCAGTCATGTTGCCATTATCAATGCCGGATACAACAGCGAACCGGTTGACAGGGATTTCCCGGCAAACATGTTCGATCATGCGATCCTGTGCGTACCGCAACCACAGGATTCCATCTGGCTCGAATGCACGAGCTCAAAGGCCGACTTCGACATCCTGGGCTCCTTTACCGAGAACCGTAATGCACTGCTGGTGACCGATGCAGGTGGTGTGCTGGTAAAAACGCCTGCCAGTACATCAGCCGGCAATAAACTTATTACAACAACCAGTATTGACCTGGCTAATGATGGTTCCGGCAAAACCGCTACGCTGTTCCGTTCGAACGGCCGCTATAAAGGATTGTTGGATTTTATCCTCAATGAGAAAAAAGACGACCAGAAAGCATCCATCGTAAACAGCCTCGGGTTTAAACAGCCTGATGCGTTCGACTATAACAAAAAAGACACCGGCGACCTGTTCACCACTGCCCTCACTATGACGGTTGAAAAGATCCCCGAGTTCACAGCCGGTAATAAAATGTTCCTGGCGCCCCGCCTGCATAAGATCTGGGATATTACATTGCCCAAAGCAGACAAGAGGAAACTGGACTATTACTTTCAAAGTCCGTTTGCATTTACCGATACTACGATATTCAAATTGCCCGCAGGCGCCACGGTGGAAGCATTGCCCAAACCGGTTAGCTTAACCTGCTCTTATGCGAGCTACAGCACTGCCTACTGGTATAATGAAGCGGAAAAAGCGGTGTACGCAGCGGCCTCGCTGGTGTTGAACCAGTATAAAATACCGGCAGCCGATTATGCCGCGGTTAAAAAATTGTTCGATGATGTGCAGGTGGATGCGGGGCAGCGGATCGTTGTGAAGACGGAGTAAAAATCTGTTACCGGTTACCAGGCACCAGTTGCCGGGACTTGAATTCCGATCGTCTCGCCGGTATTCGGACTTTCAAAATTTTTTGCCCGGGAACCGGTAACCGGTAACCGGGAACAGCTATATTCACCAACGTTAAGCGTTCGTTATATGTGAAAGAATGATACCGGTAGCCACGGCCGCATTCAACGACTCTGCCTGGCCGTGGCGGGGAATGGTTATGCGGTTACGGCTGGCTGCCAACACTTCTTCACTAATGCCTTTCGACTCATTGCCGATGATAACAATGCCTTCTTTAACGGGTGGTAATTGCCGCAGGTCGGTTCCATTTAACACAGCCGCGTAGGTTGGAAGATCCGGTTCCTGTTGCAGTAATTCGATCAAAGATCCATATACCACCTGCACCCGGGTTATACTGCCCATGGTGGCCTGCACCACCTTCGGACTATAAGCATCGGCACAGTCGGCGCTGCAAAAGATCTGCGTGATCCCAAACCAGTCGGCACAACGGATAATAGTACCCAGATTGCCGGGGTCCTGAATGGTATCGAGCATCAGGGAAATAGTATTTCGGCGAGGCCTGGCCGCGGCAAAGCCGGGTTTCTTAAAAATGCCCAACACCTGGTTAGGTGTTTTTAACAGGGATATACGCTCCAGCTCTGAAGCTGTTATTTCAACTGCCATACCGGCAATAACCTTATCCTGTTCACTGATCCATTCTTTAACGGCATACAACTGCTGCAGCGGCAGGCGGGCACTTAATAATTCGTTAATTAGCTTCGGTCCTTCGGCAACAAATACCCCTTCGCTATCTCTCAATTTTTTGTGGCTTAAACTTTGAATATATTTGACCTGAGATTTAATCAACATTGCATTCCGTTTAAACTAAATATGTTATTAGCCCGGCAAGTTACTGTTTTTAGATTGGTTCAGTGGATAGCGTACGTCGCTTTAGTTGTAGCGTCGATAATTTCCTGCACGGTTCCCAGAAAATTTCAGCCCGGTAAACCTTTTGTTTACAAGACCACCATCAACATAAATGGCAACGTTCCCGATAAACTGCAACTGGAAGAACGCCTGCAAAACCAGCTCGATGACAGCCTGAAAACCCGCGTCATTACCTATGCCGGTGTACGAAGGGTCTTATGGAAACCGCCCGTATTTGATACCGCCAATATCAGCCGCTCGCGCATATTTATGACCAGCCTGCTGCATTCGCTGGGCTATTTCCATCCTGAAATAAGCGATACGTTTCAGATCGATACCGTACGAAAGCAATATCGTGCACGGGTAAAATTTACGGTTACACCGGGCAAGGTGCTGCGGCTCGATTCCATTGGCTATGCCTTCAGTACCCCTGAATTACAGGCGCTGGCTTTGCGCCAACTCGATAAATCGGTGCTTAAAAAAGGCGAGTCCTATTCCCTGCAGAAATTATCGGATGAACTGGACAGGTTGATCACCGTTTTCAGGAACAACGGCTATTACAAACTGAGTAAAGAAGATGTTTTTGCCGAGGTAGATACCGTGGTGGCAGCCCTGATAGACCCTACCCTCGATCCTTTTGAACAGATCAGGCTGCTGGATTCACTGCGCAGGAAAAGGGAGAACCCCACCATTAACGTCGTCATGAAACAGCACCCGGTAAAAGACAGCACCCGGTTAAAAAAATTCTATATCGGTAATGTGACTGTGTTCCCCGATGCGAGTTATACCCACGAATATGATTCCCCCCGCCACGATACCGCCAATATCAAAGGCTTTAAAATGGTCTATAATTCACGGCGGTTCAAGTTGCCGTTTGTCGCCAATCACGTATACCTGCGGCCGGGATCGATGTATGTGCAGCGCCGCTATTTCAGGACCATTAACAGCTTTACAAGCCTCGGAGCGTGGCAGAACGTGGATATTGAAATGACCGAACGGTACGACAGCAGCCGGCCGCTGCTCGATGCGAAAGTGCTGCTGTATCCGCAGGCTAAACAAAACCTGAACATTTCTTTTGAAACGAGCCGGAACGTAAGCGATATCCTGTCCACCGGACAATTATTCGGGATCGGGTTGAACGGCCGCCTGTTGAACCGGAACGCTTACCGCGAAGCCATTCAAACGGTGACCAGTGCCCGGTTTGGCATCGAGTTGGGAACAAATATCATTCAAACCCTGCAGGCAAGCCTGGCGCATACCGTCAATTTCCCGAAGTTTATTTCACCCATCCGCATAAAAACAGACAGCCTGATCGCCCCGCGTACGCTGTTAAACCTGAATGCCGCGTACACCGACAGGTTTCTGCTGTATAAATCCCGTTCATTCAATACCTCCTGGGGCTACGAATGGATCAAAGGCCGCCGCCGGGAAGACCAGGACCTGGTTGGTCAAAGATGGCGCAAGACCTGGCAGTACGTTCCTATCAATTTTGAATATACCGATGTAACCAAGACCGATAGTCTGCTGAAACTGGAAGACAGGATCAGTTCGTACAAGTTTGCCTTCAATAGTGGAATGATCATCAGCCAGATCCTGAGCCTGTCGACCGGTGCTGAAAGAGACAATAAACTTACCCTGCTGCGCGGCCGCATCGAGGAAAGCGGCGCTTTATTCGGATTGATCAAAAACCTGGAGCTGGGTTCGCTGGCGCGATTCATTAAAATTGATGGCGAGTGGAAACATGTTATCAATAAGCCGCATTCTTCATGGGCATTCAGGGCGTTTGCCGGTTATGGTTTTGTATATGGTAAAACCGACACTTCCAAGACAGGGCCCCAATTGATCGTTAATGAAAACAACCTGCCCTTCTTCAAAGCGTTTTTTGCCGGCGGCCCGTACAGCATGCGCGCCTGGCCCATCCGCCGGCTGGGACCCGGTTCTTCGAACCTGTACGACAAACCCGACACCAGCGGCATCGAGCGCTTTGGCAATATGCAGATAGAACTGAATGCCGAATACCGTTTTCCGATCACAACCATTGCAGGCATTAAAGTGAACAGTGCCTTGTTTGTAGATATCGGAAATATCTGGAGCACAGAGTTTCATCCCACCACAAAAGAAAAAGTGCCTGAAGCTTCCTTCAACCTGAACCGGCTGTACAAGGACATCGCCATTGGCGCCGGCAGCAGTTTGCGGTTCGACTTCGACTTCTTTATGATCCGGCTCGACTGGGCCTACAGGATAAAAGACCCGCTTTATGCCTGGAAGAATGATGGTTGGTTCAATGACCTGCGAATACTCAATGGGCAGTTCCAGTTGGGGATCGGATACCCATTCTAATAAGCTGAGTCCCTGATTGGTTGTAAGGTTCACGGATCATGCGTTACAGGTTACAGGTTCCAGGTTACAAGGTTACAAGGTTACACAAATGATGTAAAGCTGCAGTTTTTAGTTGGCAGCTGCCTGTTTGGAATTGTGAAAATAAAGCCCTGTAGCAACCTGCAACTCACCAATATATTTCTGACCATTCACCAGTTACCTTTCACCAATGGTTTGTATCTTCTCTAAAGCTTCGTCCATAGTCATAGACTGATCCAATGTGAATGCTCCAATACGGGTACGGCAGAGACTGCTGAGATAAGCGCCGCAACCCGCTGCCTGGCCTACATCATGCGCCAGACTGCGGATATAGGTGCCGGTTGAACAAACCACCCTGAAATGCACGACAGGCAATTCGATCCTGGTAAACTCAAATGCTTTGATCACGATCCTGCGTGGTTCCAGCTCGATCGTCTGCCCTTTACGGGCCAGCTCATACACCCGTTTGCCATCTTTTTTAATAGCCGAATGCATGGGCGGCACCTGCTGCAGGTTGCCGGTGAATTGTTGGGCAATTGCCTGTAATTGTTCCGGCGTGATGGCACTAAAATCTTTATGATCCTGTGGTTCGCTTTCGAGGTCGTAGGTAGGTGTAACGGCGCCAAAGGTAAAGGTGCCGGTATACTCTTTTTCCTGCGCCATATACTCGTTAATGCGTTTGGTGAACTTACCGGTGCACAGGATGAGTAAACCGGTCGCCAGCGGATCGAGCGTACCGGCATGACCCACTTTTTTTATTTTAATGGTGTTACGGATCTTTCTAACTACATCAAAGGAGGTCCACCCGAGCGGTTTATTGATCAATAAAACCTGTCCTTCTTCAAAAATTTGTTTAGGCGCCTGTTGCATCCGGCAAAAATAAGGTTTATCGCCTTCTGTAGAACCTCAGTTAATCTTCGACGATCCTTACCGGAATGATCCTGCCTGTAATATGATCTATTTTAAACACGACCATCGACCAGTCAAACTTCAGATCAGGCGGCAGTTCGCCCGACCTGCCCAGGATGATCGTCTGGCCCTGCACCAACTGCGATCCATCGCCCGATTCTTTGCCAATGCCCCTGAAATAAAAATCATTATCCCTTTTCGACATCGCGTATAAGGCATATTGGCCTGCAAAGAACATTTTTTCTCCATCGCAAACAGCAAAAAAATTTTTGGTTTTTATCTGTCTGCCTCTTTTTCCATTTGGTTTCATTTCATAAACCACAGGCTTGTCAGATGCATCCATTTCCACGATGACCGGTTGTGCTGCCGGACGGTTATTCCTGAATTCGTCAAATGTGGTGTATAAACCCTTTTGCAGCAGATCGACATTGTAAGCCGGGATCGTATTCTTTTCCAGCTCATCGAGCTCATCCCAGTGGCGGGCAGTAAATGGGGAAGCTGAATCAGTTTTGGCGGTATCATGGCCGGCGGCCTGCTTTATATACGCACCCAGTATTTCAGGCACCGTATCCAGTAATCTTTCTGTTATATCCAAAGATGTAGTGACCACATTCGTATTAACGGTAAATAATTTCCTGTACATCGATTCCCGCTTCAGGTAGAAAACCGCACTGAGCCTTAACACGCCATTTTCTCCACCTTTTCCATCAAACTCGGATAGCTTAAACTGGCGAAGGTTAATAAGTAAAGTGCCATCCTGTTTACTGGCATCCTTTATCAGGGTGGTTACCATGGAGGCCAGTTCCTCTTTCAGCGGCCGCGAGGTTGTTACAAACGCCCTGCGGTTAAGCAGGCCCCGCTGAATGAATCCCAGGTTTGAAGTATCCAAGCGGGTATCCACTACTTCCACATTCGAAAAACAGGAAGAGCTGATCGTGACCCGTTTGGGTTGCAGGCTGATGATCTCGTTTTTCTGGGCAGTAGCTGCACTATATGACGAACATACAATTGCCAACAGGCATATACTTTTTACCATTTGTTTCATAGGATGGATGTAACTCGCGTTTATTATAACAATATCAATCTTTGATCTTCTTAACCGGGATGAATTTACCTGTCAGGTGATCTATTTTGAATTCGAAAATGGCAGTATCATGCGAACCGGCGATGCCCCCGGCAAGGCCGCCCAAGGCGCCTGCGAGGATCATGGTTCCCATATCCGCTTCGTCTTTGCCGATTCCGGTAAAATAAAAATCGCCATTCGTTTTTGTCAATGCGTAGAGTGTGCGCGGCCGGCCGATATACATTTTTTCGCCGTCACATACGACATAATAAGATTTACTGGGAATTTCCTTGCCCTTTTTATCATTCTCTTTCATTTCATAAACAAAAGGCCGGCTGAAACCTTTCTTGTGATATACAATGATATCCTCCCGGGAAGGGCGGTTATTTTTGAAATCGTCGTACGTGAGGTATAAACCTTTTTTTGGTATATCGACATTATAAACCGGGATCTCCTTTTTTTCCAGTTCATCAATATGTTGAATATCGTCTGCCGTATATGGCCTGGTACCGGCCTTGCTAAGATCGAAAGTGGCAGCCTGATTAATATACCCGGCCAAAACTTCAGGTACGGTATCGAGTAACCGCGTGGTTACATCGAGGCCGCCGGCTTTAACGGTAACCGTACTATCAATTGAGAAAAGGAACCTGTAATCGGAACCCTGTTTAATATAAAACCCGGCATTCCATTCAAAAGTTCCTTTTTCAGTCATATAGCCTGTCAATTCAGAGACATTAAAATGACGAATGTTGATGAGCAGGGTGCCATCCTTTTTATTGGCCCCATCGAGCAGTTTGGTAACAACGGAAGCGATCTCATCTTTCAGCGGTTGAGTAAGGACCAACGTTTCTTTTCTGTTAAAGCCCCCTTTTTGGATATAACCAAGATGATCAGGATCACGACGGGTATCTATTACCTCTACATTTGAAAAGTTGGCGGAACTGATCTTTGCCCGTTGGGGCTGCAGTTTAAGGACTTCCGTTCTCTTATCGTTTTCCTGGGCATTTACAACATTACTGAAAATGCAAGCCATTGCAAACAGGCATACACCTTTTACGATATTTTTCATGTGGCAGGTTTCTTATATAATTAAGGGTATTTGATAAACAGTCAGTGCATCAGATCGCCTGCCGGGCTTTCAGCTCCAGGTACTTGTTCACGGTGTTGATGGTCAGGTTTTGCGGCGCCGTTAAAATAGTGAAAATACCGTGCTGCTGCAACTCTTTTACAATAAGCCGCTTTTCATATACAAATTTCTCTGCAATGGTTTTAGTGTACAGGCTTTCAATATCCTCAGCCGGATCATCGGTAAGCTGGCGCAATTCCGTATTCTCAAAGAACACCACCAGCACCAGGTGATTACGGGCGATATGCCTGATATAAGGCAGCTGCCGCTGCAGGCCTGATAAGGATTCGAAATTAGTGAACAGCACGATCAAACTGCGTTGAGAGATGCGCGTGCGGATATGCGCATACAATTTTTCAAAATCGCTTTCCAGGAATTTCGTCTGCTGGTTATACAAAGTTTCCAGGATATGTCCCATCTGGGCAGCCTTGCGATCGGCCGGCAAATAATGACCGATATTCTCGGCAAAAGTTACCAGTCCGGCCCTATCCTGTTTAATAAGTGCTACCCGCGATAAGATGAGCGTGGCGTTGATGGCATAGTCGAGCAGTGTCATACCTTCAAAAGGCATTTTCATTACGCGGCCTTTATCAATGATACAATACACCTGCTGACTGCGCTCATCGGTATAGTTGTTCACCATGAGCTGTCCGCCTTTGCGGGCGGTAGCCTTCCAGTTGATGCTGCGGATATCATCACCGGTTACATATTCCTTGATCTGTTCAAACTCCAGGCTATGCCCGATCTTGCGGATCTTGCGGCTGCCAGCTTCTGCCAGGTTATTGGAATAGGCCATCAGTTCAAACTGGCGCAATGGCAGATACGAGGGTAAAACCTTTACCATCTGCTCCCCTTCATTCCTGATACGCCGTACTACCAGTTGTAACGGACTTTTTACAAATACATTGGTATCATGAAAAATGTATTCGCCTCTTTCCACCGGCCTTAACGTATACACGATGTTTTGTGTTTCATCGCTGTTCAACACGGCGGATACTGAAAAATCCCGCTGCTGGAACTGCACGGGGATCTCATCGATGATCTTGAGATAAACGCGAAAATGAAAGCGGTTGGTAATGAACAGCTGCACTTTGTTGCTATCTCCATTGCTGAACCGGTCACTCACCCGGCGTTCGATGCGTAATCCTTCCCGGCGGGCGAACAGCAACCCGTAATCGAGCACTACCATGGCTATTACGAACCACAGGCATATTTGCGCTACCGGGTACAGCACGGGCCAATTGTACGACAGCACAAACAGCAATATGACGGCTACGAAAGCCCAGTAGAATCGGCGACCGAAGAAGAGCGGTAGTATGTATGTTTTATAAAAGTTCATGTTTGGTCAATAATGAAAGAGTTTATGGTTTATTGTTTATAGTTTATGGTTGCCTCACTTCGAAGCTTCTAATAAATAGCAGCATAATCCTTTTCCTAAAGTTTTTGAGGTTTAGTGGAAATAGTACTGCTAAGAATTAAAAGAACCATAAACCACAAACCATAAACCATAAACACCCGAATGAAACCGTAAACTACCTTGGTACCTCGATACTCGTAATAATTTGTTGTATCACATCATCGGTACTCGCTCCTTCCATTTCCTTCTCGGGCGTTAAAACAACGCGGTGACGCAATACCGGCGGAATGACATAGATGATATCATCAGGCGTAACGAAATCGCGGCCCCGCATTGCGGCCAGCGCTTTCGCGCCGTTGAGGATACCAATAGAAGCCCGGGGTGACGCTCCCAGGTAAATCGATTTATGGTTACGGGTATTGGCTACGATGGTTGTAATAAAGCTGATCAGCTTTTCTTCCACATGAATGGTGCGTACCTGCTTGCGCAGCTCCTGGATCTGGGCGGCCGACAGCACCGTTGATACCTGGTTGATCATATCGCCCAGGTTTTGCTGATGATGCTGCAAGACAACGCGAAACTCCTGCTCGGCAGTGGGATACGATACATTTATTTTAAACAGGAAGCGGTCGAGCTGGGCTTCCGGCAAATGATAAGTACCTTCCTGCTCTATGGGGTTTTGCGTGGCTACCACCATGAACGGCATCGCCAACTGGTAGGAATGGCCGTCGACCGTTATCTGCCGCTCCTCCATCACTTCAAACAGCGCAGCCTGGGTTTTAGCCGGGGCGCGGTTAATTTCATCTATGAGCACGATATTGCTGAAGATGGGGCCTTTATTGAATTGAAAAGTTGAATCCTTGGGGTTGAAGATAGAGGTGCCAAGCACATCACTGGGCATAAGGTCGGGCGTGAACTGGATACGTGAAAAACCAACCGAAATGCTTCTGCTCAGCAATTTGGCCGTAAGGGTTTTGGCTACGCCGGGTACGCCTTCAATAAGAACATGTCCATCGGCTAATACAGCAGCAAGCAATAGTTCTACCATTTGCTCCTGCCCAACGATCACCTTACCAATCTCCTGTTTTAAGGTTTGTACCGACTGCTGCAGGGCGCTGAGATCGGTTCTGACATCGAAAAAGTTTTCCATGTATTATGCGTGTTTATAAAAGTGCTCCAGTTTACTGTTCAGTTCAAGCAGGGCTTCATCGCTTACGCTGTATTCGTCCTGCAACATATTCATATAGTACAACAGGTTCTTCAGGTTATTAACGTTATAACCCGTTTTCCAGGCCAGTCTTTTTTCAAATTCCGGATCGCTGAGCGAGGCGCGGATGCCATACCGGCTGCGCACATAATCCTGAAAATGCACCGTCATCTTCAACGCCAGGTTCTTGTTATCGTGCCGTTGAAAATACAGGCGGCCAATTGTCTTCACAAAATCAACCGATGCGTTCTTCAACGGTTGTATCACCGGTATAATGCGTTGCTTGCGTTTGCTCTCGAACAGGTAAATGATCAGCATGAGGATCAGCAATAACCACATGGCCCTTGCCAGCCCCGGCTGTTTGCTCAACCAGCTGCCGGCGCCAAACAGGCCTTTACCTTTTCCGCCCGAGCCGCTGTCATTCCCTTTGGTATGGTACCTGAAATATTCATCCCACCGCACCACATCGCTGTTCTTCGGCAGGTATGATAATACGTTATCGTAATAGGTTTTGTTATTCTTGTGCAGCAAAAAGAAATTGGTAAAAGCGGTCGGCGCCAGGTGGATGTACAGCGATCCCCCGCCTTCATAGTTGAACTGTACGAAATTGGGCCGGCCGTACTTGTCTTTACCGAGGATCGATGTAATGGATGAATCCACTTCCACGAAATAATTATCCAGGGCATAACCGGGATATGTGTACGACACCGAATCATTTGTCACCGGATTATTCACACTTATGGTCAGCGAATCATCGGTATTATAGGCGCTGGTATAAAACGCGGTTTTCAAATGCAGGCTGTCGAGCAGCGTTTCACTGATGCGCAGGGCCGAAATGAACACATGCTGGCCCCGGGCCACCATTCCCAGGATAGCGGCTATTTCATCGTCATCGGGTATAACCTGGTTAGAGATGATGATGTAATTCGTCTTTTGATCATCGTAGTTGTTGTAGGCTTCTTCTTCCTCCTCCTTGTTCTTGAGGCTAAAGGTCTTGTACCGGTCGGGCGATCTTTTATTGATGAGCACCGAGGCATCGGGAAAGAGCTGCTGCAGCTGCTCATAGGCATAATAAGTACCATAAGGTATCTTATCGGTCCGCCAAAAGGTCACCCGTTTGTTCAAACGTTTGGCGCCGGAACCACAACTGGCTGCCAGACCGGTTAACGCCACCAGCCAGATGATCAATAAGCGATATCGTATTATACGTTTCAAGAATAAATGGCGTTGTAAAAGTGGCTGAAATTTTTATGAACTATATCAAACTGTTCTTCGGTTAAGGTAAACTCACCATACCACACGTAATCATACACGCGGGTAAGGGAACTGAACTCATTGCCCAGTTTATGCCCGCTCATCTGGATCACATACTCATAGTTGGTGCCATCTGCATGATACCTGATCCACTGCCGCTCATTCAACAGCTGCAAGACCTTCAGATACATGAAGCGTACCGCGGGGCGATGCTCTTTGGCCGCTATGGCTTTCCGGATCTTTTCATCGAGGTTCTCATCTTCAATGTCCATGTCGTCACCGCCGGCTACTGCTTTTGTCTTTCCGGATGAATAGAACAGGAACAGCTTGTTCACTACAATGATGCGGTAAATAACGAACAGAAAAAATGCGATCAGTATACCATAGGTAATGGTACGCACGGTAGAACCGGAAAAGAAATTAAAGAAATGATCCCAGAATCCTTTATTCCGTTTGCGAGGTTCGCGGGGCAGCTCGGGGTCGCGTTCCCAGTAGGCCGGATCATTTGCATAGGCAAATTCTTCCTGCTTCTTCAAATTGTTCACTATGGAATCAGGCACCTGCCGCAACTGGGGCGGTTCAGGCAGTTTATAAGTGTCTTCGGCATCGGGGGCTGCGGTAGTCTCTTCTATAAGCGCTTCTTCAACGATCGCCGCGGCGGTATCGTTCTCCTGCGCCCGTGCACCCGCTGATAACGCCAGCAAAACAGCCAGGCAGGCTATTAACTGTATGCTTTTAACAGTGGGTATGAAGAAGCGGTATGAAGCAAAATAATTCATCAGTCGGGCAAATAGTTTATTTAACGGCTTTTTCGGCTTTTGCTTTACGTTGTACCTGTATGGGATACCATACAAAATACCACATGATAAAAATAAAAGACAGGGCCAGGATCAGTATACTTACCCATTGCGGCATGGATGAATACGAATAGCGGGTAACGAATCCTTCCAGGAAAGCAGCGGCGATCAGTATGGGTACCAGCGCGATCATCAATTTCAACCCGTCTTTTGCCCCTTGCATGAGGGAATGCAACCGTTTATGTGAACCGGGAAATAGAATGCTGTTGCCTATGATTAAGCCGGCAGCTCCCGACAGTATGATGGCAGAGATCTCCAGCGTTCCATGGATCCAGATCACCAGCACCGAAGGCCAGCCCAGGCCCTTTGCAAAGAAATAGTATTGAAAAGAACCTACCATTACGCCATTGATGAACAATTCGTAAACACTGCCCAGGCCCAGGAACAATCCCCATACAAACACCTGGAAGGAAACATAAATATTATTCAACGCGATGTACGCGAACATGTTCGCCGGATTGGTTTGTTTGTACACGCCGAAAGGATCGCCTTTGGCAATGTTCTCCTCGGTCATTTCTACATAGCCATCACCCAATACCCCTCTTACAAAAGTTTCATCATGGGCTGCGGAAAAAGCCGCCATAACGGCAAAACCAACAAAAATGAGAAAGGCATATAAGATCTCACGATGATGCTTGCGTACCGTCAGGGGTAATTCCGTTCTAAAAAAACGGCCGATGCGGGAAGTTTCTTCGCGTTTGTTCTTATAAATATCGAGGTAAATACGCGAAGCCAGGTCGTTTAGGTACTGCGTAACCTTGCTGTGCGGGTAAAAAGTTTTGGAGTAACCAAGGTCGTTTACCAGTTCGGTGAACTGCTGCGCCATTTCATCAGGGTCGGTGGTTGTTTCATATTGGTACTTCCGCCACTTATCAATATTTTTCTTTATAAATAGTCCTTCTCTCACTCAGACGTATTTTTATTGTTTCAAATCTACCTATTCAGGCCCAAATTAAATGGCACAAGTAAATATAATAGTAAAAATTTGAACGTTATAACGTTGGGAAACAGATAATTCTTGTTATCGTTCACAGAATGTTTGAATATAATTCGTTATAAGTAAGTAATATACAGGTTCAGCGTCCCCGGTAACAGGCAACTGGTAACTGGCACCTGTTTTGGAATTCTCCCTGTAACCTGTACCTTGTAACCTGGAACTTTAATAGCTATGCTGCAAGTAAAATTAGATACCGGTTTTAACATTGAAGTGGAATTTGCGCTGAGTCCCTTTCACCGCCGTTTTTTTGCCTGGCTGATCGATGTCACCATTCAGGGCACTTACGTATGGCTGGGCTCCAAACTCCTCGATGCGCTCACCAGCTATCGCTGGAATGGTGAGCTGTGGATCGTGGTATTGTTCCTGCTGCCTTTCATCTGTTATCACCTGCTTTCCGAAATCATCATGAACGGCCAGAGTATTGGTAAAATGGCCATGCAAATAAAGGTAATGACGCTGCAGGGCGGACAACCTTCCGTGAGCCAGTTCCTCATCCGCTGGTTGTTCCGTATTATTGATTTTCCGGTGCTGCTGTTCCTGGGTGTAGCCAGTGGCTATTCAACCTGGTGGGTGGTGATCTTTCTGTTTGCCGGTTTGATCTGCACCATTGCCACGCCCAATTCCCAACGGGTGGGCGACCTGGTAGCCGGTACCATTCTCATCGATCTCAAACACCGCACTTCCTGGCAGGATACTGTATTCACCGAGGTGGAATCTACCTATCAACCCCGATACCCGCAGGTAATGCAGCTCAGCGACCGCGACATTAATACACTGAAGAATATTATTGAAACCGTAAAAAAGCGCAACGACTACGACCTGGCGCTCAAGATCGCCGATCGTATTCAGTCAAAACTGAAAATGAACAGCGACCAGGATTCACTGGATTTCCTACAAACCCTGTTAAAGGATTATAACTATTATTCTACTAACTAATAAATCAATTTGCTAATATGCTAATGTGATAATATGCTAATGGAATACAGTTAAAAGTTGAGCCAATACTTCTGGTAGGAGTTTTAAATTCTCAGATTGCCTTGAATTGGTTGGCAGGCCGCTCACAGGACCATTAGTACATTAGCTAATTAGCAAATCAGCACATTAGTTTACGATTATCGCATCATCGAAGCCACAGACACTATAACGATGGTCCCAAGCAAATAGAAAGACAAAAAAACGATGGTAAGAATGCCAACGAACTTGAAACAGGATTTCAGGTGGCCAAAAGAGGCGTTCAGGAGGGTTTGGTCATTGTTGCGCAATGCAGTTTGCATTTTTCCTGAAAAATTGAACAGGTACAAACAGGGAAAGAAATATAATAACGCAATCACAATATAGATCAGGGAAACGAACGCGCCGCCAAATCCCATACCGCTGGTCAGCGCATCGCGGCTGCCGAACCGGGCAAATGTGGTGAGTATACTTCCGGCAAACAGGGCAAATACGATCATCAGTCCACACAATACAAATCCCACGATCGACAGGAATTTTGCCCAGCGGGCAGTTTCGCCCAGGTAACTGATGCTTTGCTGATCGATCTGCAGATCGAACAAATGCTGATCGGCTCCTGCAGTGGCCTGATTATATGGTTCCATAGTCAGTCGATTTTGGGATTTCGAGATTTTGAGATTTCGAGATTTCTCGATTTCGGGATTTAGAGATTTAGAGATTTCTGGATTTTTTAAAATCCCAAAATCCCTAAATCAGAAATCAGAAATTGGTTAGTAGGCTTGCGCGAACAACACCCGCTGTTTCGCAGGTTTGCCCGAGAAAACACAAACGCCGTCTACCTGCGGATTATCCAAAGGAATACAACGGATAGTAGCTTTCGTCTTTTCCTTGATAGCGTCTTCCGTTTCTGAAGTGCCATCCCAGAAAGCAGACACAAAACCGCCTTTTTCATTCAGGGTGTTTACAAATTCATCCCAGCTGTTAACCTCTGTGATATGTGAATCGCGGTAAGCCAGCGCCTTGTTGTAGATCGCCTGTTGAATATCGGCCAGCAGTTGTACGATCCGTTCTGGCAGTCCGTCCATAGATACGCTTTGTTTTTCCTTGGTATCGCGACGGGCCAGCTCTACGGTATTGTTTTCAAGATCGCGTAAACCCAGGGCAATACGAACAGGCACGCCCTTCATTTCATATTCGGCAAATTTCCAACCTGGCCGGGCGTTATCGTTATCGTCATATTTCACGCGCACACCCAGGGCTTTTAACTGCTTCACCAGGTCCTGCACCTTTACATCGATCTTGGCCTTTTGCTCTTCCCCTTTATAAATGGGAACGATCACCACCTGGAGCGGAGCAATTTTAGGCGGCAGTATCAATCCATCATCATCACTATGGGCCATTACGAGGGCGCCGATCAGGCGGGTGCTCACGCCCCAGCTGGTGGCCCATACGTAATCGAGTTTATTGTCTTTATCAGAGAACTTTACATCAAACGCTTTGGCAAAATTCTGTCCCAGAAAATGCGAGGTACCGGCCTGCAGGGCTTTGCCATCCTGCATCAGGGCTTCGATACAATAGGTATCGACCGCACCGGCAAAACGCTCATTCTCGGTTTTCACCCCTTTGATCACCGGCAGGGCCATCCAGTTCTCCACAAAATCGGCGTACACGTTCAGCATCTGAACGGTTTCGGCAACGGCTTCCTGGGCGGTAGCATGGGCGGTATGGCCTTCCTGCCAGAGGAATTCAGCAGTACGCAGGAACAGACGGGTACGCATTTCCCAGCGCACCACGTTGGCCCATTGATTTATCAGCAAAGGCAGATCACGGTACGACTGGATCCAGTTCTTGTACGTATTCCAGATGATGGCCTCACTGGTTGGGCGAACCACCAGCTCTTCTTCCAGCCTGGCCTCGGGATCAACCATGAGGGCGCCTTTTTTGGAAGGATCGGTCTTTAACCGGTAGTGCGTTACCACCGCGCATTCTTTGGCAAATCCTTCGGCATTCTTTTCTTCGGCTTCGAAAAGGCTTTTAGGCACGAACAACGGAAAATAGGCATTTACGTGCCCGGTATCCTTGAACATTTTATCAAGGGCGTCACGCATATTCTCCCACAGTGAAAACCCATAGGGTTTAATTACCATACAACCTCTTACGGCCGAATAATCGGCCAGGCCGCCTTTAATTACCAAATCATTATACCATTGCGAATAATCTGCGCTTCGGCTGGTGATCTCTTTGCTCATGTTTTGTTTTTTATAATTGGGTCTAAGACTGAGGTCTGAAGTCTGAGGTCTGAAGCGGCTGATTTTTTGGCCTCAGACTTCCGACTTCGAACTTCCGACTTCAGACTTCGGATTCCGACTTCGGACTTCCGACTTCCGATTTCTTTTTAATTACCATTTAATCCCCGCCAGAATACCCTTCCGTCCTCATTATCAGGCGTTTTATCGAGAAACTTTAACATTCGCCATGCAATTATTTCCTGGCTGAGGCTGTCTTTTTATTGTAACTTTAATACGGAAAACGCAAAAGTAATATTTAGCGTTGTAAACATAACATAAAACCATAACTATGAGGTTTCTAAATATACTCCCTGTGATACTGGCAATGGCTGCCTTATCCAGCTGTTCGGTGTACCGGTCGGGTCAAACACCGGATGATGTGTACTATTCTCCCGGACGTTCAGAGGATTCTTACCTGGCGGTTGACAATTCGAGACGTGGCCGCAGCTATGACCGTTATGAAAATAATACCAGCCCCGAGGATAATTATCTGCGGATGCGCCGTTACGGAAGCCGCTGGAGCACTTTCGACGATTATGCTTATATGAACGACTGGCAATACAACGGCGGCTATTATGGCATGTATTCACCTTTCTCTTATGGAAGAGG
Source organism: Longitalea luteola (assembly GCF_017356035.1). Lineage (GTDB taxonomy): Bacteria > Bacteroidota > Bacteroidia > Chitinophagales > Chitinophagaceae > Niastella > Niastella luteola. The sequence continues at coordinate 283,926 of NZ_JAFIQX010000004.1, forward strand.
AGGTTTCTATGGCAGTCTCTATAGCCCTTATGGCGGCTATGGTTTCTATAATCCATGGGCTTACAATCCCTGGTCATTTGGTTCCTACTGGAACAGTTACTATAACTGGAACAACTATTACAACCCATACGGCCCCGGCTTCATTGTAGGTAGTCCGAAAAACAACCCAGCTGTGTACAGGTCGGTGCGTAATTTCAATATGTCCAGCTACAGCAACAGGAATTACTACAACCGTAGTAACAATGCTACCAGCAGCCGTGGCACTTATTATTCTACGCCCAATGGCCGGCAAAGCACCAGGGGCAGCTACTACAACAATAGCAACAACAACTCAGGCTCAAACGGATTGCGCAGGGTGTATCCCAGCAGAAGCAATGACAGCTATTATACACCGCAGTCGCAGTCCAACTCAAGACCATCCTTCTCTCCTCCTCCATCTTCTGCACCGGTTAGAAGCTACTCGCCTTCTTCGGGTGGATCATCTGGCGGAAGCAGTGGCGGCGGCGGCAGACCGAGCCGTGGTGGACGATAAATCAACAACCAATTGGCACAGGCAATTGGCAACGCATAACACTCTTTAAAAAACAAATTGTTCTTACAATCCGGCGTGATCCCGTTTTACTACAGTAGATAAATGTCTTTTATACAACGGTAAACATGAAATACACGGTACATAACTTCGCCACGGGCGGGTCGTTTGCCGGGGTAGCATTTCAGGTTTACCGTTTTTAATGCAATGAAGCAACATGAAGTATACAGTAACGATAGCAGTAGTTCTAATGATCGGCCATCAGGCAATGTCGCAGTTACCGGAAGACGTGATCCGTTTAAACTGGAATGTGCCTTCGGGTACAGCCCGCAGCCAGGCCATAGGCGGCGCCGTGGGTTCACTGGGTGGTGAAATAACGAATACTTTTGTGAACCCTGCCGGTTTAGGCTTTTACAAGGTAAGCGAAATTGTACTAACGCCTGGTTTAACGCTGGCCAAAAGCAAAGGCGATTACCTGGGTATGAATTCAACCAGTGATAATATCAGCCGATTCAATTTCAGCACGACTGGTTTTGTATCAGCCACCAACACCCCGGGCAGCAATTGGGTGAGCAAGGCTTTCAGCATTGCCGTGAACCGCATGGCCAATTTCAACAATTCAGTTTATTACAGGGGGATCAATGACGCCAGCTCGTTTTCTGAAGTGTATGCGGTAGAATTGTCTGAATCGGGCGTGGATATCGATGATTACCGGTATAGCCCCTATCTTTCATTGGGCACCAAATCGGCTATTCATACTTACCTGATCGATGTGGATACTATTGCAGGAATACCCCAGGTAGTGGGCCGGCCCGAATACCTCGATGCGGTTGACCAGGAATACAGCGCTACCACCCGCGGTGGCATTTCCGAAATCGCCATTGGCTACGCCGGTAACCTGCAGGATAAATTTTATGTTGGTGGAGGCATCGGCGTTCCTATTTTAAGGTATGAAAGACGCCAGACACTTAAGGAATCAGACCCCAGCGGTGACCTCGACAATAATTTCAGTTACAGCCGGTATGAAGAAAAATTAACCACCACCGGTGTGGGTTTGAATGCCAAACTGGGTATCATTTTTAAACCGGCCCCACAAACCCGGATCGGCGTCGCTTTTCATACCCCCACCATTTACGGACTGAAAGACCAGTTAAGTACCAAAATGGTGACCGATGTGGAGCAGCTGTTCAACAATGATCCGGTAGACAGTGTTACCTCAGATTATTTTGGCAGCAGCCCCGTGTATAAATATGATATGACCTCGCCCTGGAGGTTCCTGGTGAGTGGTTCGTATGTCTTTAATGAAGTGGAAGATGTTACCCGGCAAAGAGGGTTTATCACTGCAGATGTAGAATATGTAACCTACGGTTCTACCCGGTTCAGCGCTGCCGAGGCAGGTGATGATGACGGCTATTTCGATGACGTGAACAAAGTGGTTAAGCAGGATTACAAAAGTGCTTTTAACTTCCGCGTGGGTGGCGAATTAAAATTCAATACCCTTATGACCCGGCTGGGTTTTGCCTATTATGGCAACCCATACGAAGAAAGCGCTTTTAAAGCAGGCAGAACCAATATCAGCGGTGGCCTGGGTTATCGCGATAGAGGCATTTTCATTGACCTTACTTACGTGCATAGTATTTCCCGTGATATAAATATCCCATACAGGTTACCCGATAAAGGCGTTCCCTATGCCGATATCAAAAGCAATATCGGACAGGTATTACTGACCTTTGGATTTAAGATATAAGCCCATCGATCTTTTAAAGTAGAAAGCCCCGTCGCCAGTTGGCAGACGGGGTTTCTTTTAAAAGGTTTTCTTCTTGGTACCTTTCACGTTTCCCAGGTGTTACGGATTAAACTTTCTTTCTTCTTTCGTGGTGTAAAACTCGTTATATCAAACCGGTTACGCTAATCTTTCGGCGATAATTGTCAAACGCTATTAACAAAACTTAGCATGCTTTAGGTAATAGTTCTTAGTTCAAAGTTCACCGTTCAAAGTTCACAGTTTACAGTTTATGTTTGACCCGTTGTTCGAAGATTTGAACTATTACATTTGTTAATCCACTCGCATAGATACACGTGTTTTATATTGTTCGCAGCATATCGTCAATTGAAAAGGGTGAGAACCACCTGAAACCGGCGTCTTTTCTAAACCAGGTCATTTGGCGTTTGGCGTAGTGGCGGGTATTTGTTTTTATTTGCTCTACAGCCTGTTGAAGGGTTATCCTGCCATCGAGGTGATCAAAAAGTTCGGTATACCCCACTGTTTGCAACGCATTCAATTGTCGTTTTGGCAGCAGTCCTTTCACTTCCTGCAGCAATCCCATCTCCATCATCATGTCAACCCGTGCATTGATGCGTGCATGTAATTCAGGCTTGGGCAGCTCAAGCGCCAGCTTGATGATCCTGAAAGGGCGTACCGCCTTTTTTCCCTGTTGAAAACTGCGGATAGACGCACCCGTTGCCTGCTTTACTTCCAGTGCGCGGATGAGCCGTTGCGGATTTTGAATTTCGCCGGTCTTATAATACAAGGGATCCTGTTGCTGAACTTGCTGTTGCAACCAGGCGAGTCCAAACTTTTGGTATTGTTCACTGATCGCCTGGCGGATCTCCAGCGATACAGGCGGCATATCATCGAGCCCTTCACAAAAAGCTTTTATATACAAACCGGTACCACCGGTAACCACCGCAATATTATGGTGCCGGAATATTTTATCGGCTGCCTGCAACGCATATTGCTCATATACGGCCGCATTCACATCTTCGTGTATGGAGTGCGAATTAATAAAATAATGATGTACCTGCTGCAGTTCGTCCGGTGAGGGCTTGGCAACCCCTATGGTCATTTCTTTAAAACATTGCCGGGAGTCGGCGGAGATAATCTCAGTATTAAAATGGCGGGCTATTTCAATAGCTACTGCTGTTTTACCCACTGCCGTGGGACCAGCGATGATCAGGCAGGTTTTTTCATTCATATTATTTGTTTGAGCTTGTACAGAACCCAACAAATCTTTTAATTTCTGATTTCTGATTTCTGATTTCGGGATTTCCTGATTTCCGGATTAGCTGATTTCGGGATTTCCTGATTTCGGGATTTTGAGATTTTGAGATTTTGAGATTTTTTGATTTTGAGATTTTAGAGTTGGCGCATGCGAATTTACGTATGAGTCTCGACAGTAAATAGATCCCAGAATCTCCAAATCAGAAATCATAAATTGCCTTTAAGCCTCGTCGTCCTGTCCCTCTTCGGCTTCTTCACCAAGGCCGAGGTCATCATCGTCTTCATCACCTTCGGTGCCAAAACCTTCGGTACCTGCTTTGAGATCGTATTTTTCTTCCATCTCTGTAAGCTTGTCGCCGGCAATGCCTTTGGTACCGTATTGAGAAGGCGCAATACCTTCCGATTTTATCACGGCGGGATAATCGATCTTGCTGCTTTCTTCTTTTGATACGCTGATCAATTCAACGAGGAAGGTCCAGCCCTTTACAAAATCGTATGTATAAATAAATTTCTGATTGGGATCTTTGATCTCAGAACCGATCGTAGTGCTTTCCATGAGCAGGGGCGCCACCTTATAGGGTTTGTCATAAGTGGCCAGACTGATCTCACGTCCGCGCTGCCAGTTGTCGTTACTGCGATAGAAGGTAGCCTGATGTTTGTTATCAAACTCGTATGCTTTCAGTATTACCTGGTGCAGTTGCAGAAAAGTCTGGGTGTGCTTAATAGCTACATCACGGTAGATACTGTCATCTTCTTCAAAATATATTCTGAATTTTAAAACAGCCATACTTGGAATTTCAGGTTACTTGTTTCTGATTTTATTTACCACCCAGTGCGTCCTGAGCTTATTGTAAAATAATTCTCTATAATCGTGCCAGCCAGTTGTGCCTTCAGACAGTTCCACCATTTCGTTTGCCCCAGCGTCAAAAATAAGACAATTCCCCAACTATCAAAGTATGCAATTTAAGCTGCATTTGCATAGTAACAAAATGCCCGAACATACACAGTCATATTGATTTATGCAAATAAATCCATAATTAGACCAGGAAAAAGCCGCGTAGCCGGCGTACCGGCCCTTATTTGCCGGCAGCGTTCTTTTTGACAACCTGCAGTCCTGACTCTGCTGCTTTTTTCATCATAAAATCGTATGCGGCGTCGTACGTATTATCAATTTCTCCATCCAGTATGGCTTCCCGGATAGCGTTTTTCAGGTCGCCCACCATTTTGCAGGGGGGAAGTCCAAAGATATCCATAATTATTTCACCGGTAATGGGTGGTTGCCAGTTGCGGATGCGGTCCTTCTCCTCCACTTCTTTGAGGCGGTGGCGCACCAGCTCAAAGTTTTCCAGAAAACGAATGACTTTTTGCTTATTCTTTGATGTAATGTCTGCCTCACACAACATCATCAATGCATCGATATCATCGCCCGCATCAAACAATAATCTGCGTATGGCAGAATCTGTGATATTTTCTTTGGTCAGACTAATAGGCCGCAGGTGCAGTTCTACCAGCTTGCGCACAAAACGCAGTTTTTCGTTCTGTGGCAGCTTCAGTTTGGTGAACAGGCGTGGCACCATTCTGCCACCCACTACTTCATGGCCATGGAAGGTCCAGCCATGTCCTTTTTCAAATTTCTTGGTAGCCGGTTTCCCTATATCGTGCAACAAGGCAGCCCAGCGCAGCCAAAGGTCATTGGTGTGGCGGGCGATATTATCTACTACCTGTAAAGTGTGATAAAAATTGTCTTTATGGCCGAGCCCATCGATATACTCGGCGCCAGCCAGATCAACGAGCTGCGGGAAAATGATATGCAGTAGACCGCTTTGGTACAGGAGATCCAGACCGATAGAAGGTTTGGCGCTCAATAAGATCTTATTCAGCTCTTCGGTAATGCGCTCCTGTGAAATAATGCGTATGCGCTCTGCATGGTCCTTGATGCTTTGAAAAGTTGCAGGCGCAATGGTAAAATGCAATTGCGAAGCAAAGCGAACGGCGCGCATCATACGCAATGGATCATCGCTGAATGTTTGTCCGGGGTCGAGCGGCGTTTGAATGATCTTTTTTTCCAGATCGAGCAGTCCGTTAAAAGGATCGATGAGTTTGCCATAATCGGCGGCATTCAAAGAAATGGCCATGGCATTGATGGTAAAATCCCTTCTGTCCTGATCATCTTTTAAGGTACCCGGCACCACTTCAGGGTTGCGGCTGTGATAGCGGTAACTTTCTTTACGGGCACCTACGAATTCTATTTCCAAAGCAGATTTTTCCTGCACATGAGCAGGCTCTTCACCCGGTGCCTCTGCTGCGGGTTGCTCATCCTGTTTACCGTTCTCACCGGTAAGATGACTGTGATCTACCTCACCGGGATGTTCTTCGTAGAAATGTCTCAGTTTTATTTGTGCTGTGCCAAAATTCTTAAAGAAGGAAACAGCAGGTTTTGGATGAAACCGTTCAGCCACTTTATGCGCCAGCTGAATGCCATCGCCCACACATACTATATCGGCATCCTTGGTAGGACGGCCCAATAACTTATCACGAACAAAACCACCAATTACATAGGCAGGCACGCCCAGTTCCTCTGCAGCATGGGCGATCTTTTTAAATACAAACAGCTCCTTTTCAGTGCACTTTATATCCATTGTATATTGCTTGTTGCAAATATAATTTTTTGTTAGCAGTTGGAGGGTGAATGGTCAATGGTCAATGGTCAATGGTCAATGGTCAATGGTGAATGGTGAATGGCTTCAGCCTTCAGCCTTCTGCATAGTCTCGAGCAGCTGCGCATCGGTTATCTCATACGCACATTTAAAATGGCCGAGCGGACAGGCAGCTTTACCATGTAATCCGCATGGCCGGCAGGGTAATGGCCCCTGTATCTCAACGATGAACCGTTTGTCTGATAATGGTCCGAACCCAAATGAAGGCAGGGTGGAACAATACACAGCGGTGACCGGTGCATTTACGGAAGATGCAAAATGCATGGGCGCTGAATCGTTGACGTAATTCATTACCGCGTCCTGCATCAAAGCAGCCGATTGCAAAAAGGAAAGCTTTCCGCATAAATTAACCACTGTTGCGGGAATATCCGCTGTGCGGATCTCTTCTGCCAGTGCAATATCGCCGGGCGCCCCCAATAAATAGATGGTATAATGGGCCGGCACCTGTCTGGCGAAGCTGATCCATTTATCTTTCGGGAATTGTTTCGTGAACCAAACCGATGCAGGCGAGATCGTGATATAAGGATGTTTTTTGTAAACGTGCACGGCTGCCATATCCTGCGCTGCGGGATACAATCTGGGTTTCATAACCTGGTCATTGGTAAAATCACGGATCAGTTCATTATTGCGGTCCACTTCGTGAACAGGATGATGCACATCACTGATAACGTGTTTTATTTTCTTAGTGAACAACCAGCTGAACGGATTCTTATCGAACCCGATGGTTTCGCGGGCGCCGGAAAAAGCAGTGAGGATACCGGTGGCGGCAAAACGCTGTACATTGATCACTTTATCATAGCGGCGTTTCCGGATCGTTCCTAATAATTTCCACAGGTTTTTCAGCTTACCGTTCTTTTTATCCCAGATCAGCACTTCATGCAGATACGGATGGTGTAACAACAAGCCTTCATTGCCTTTTCGTACCATAAAATCAATGTCGGCATCAGGAAAATGCTGGTGCAGTTTTTCTATGATGCCGGTGGCCAGTACTACATCTCCGATAAAGGCGGTTTGTATTATGAGAAACTTCATGAATGTTTATTGTTTCTTGTTTATAGTTTATGGTTGTGCCGAACCTTGAGGCTGGAAATTAATTTTAAGCTCGCCGAGAAAGAACTATAAACTAAAAACCATAAACCATAAACTATAATTTATTCTCTTATGACCGTTACACTCCCATCCTTGTTCCACTTAATGATCGATGACGCTGCATGTGGCGTAGTTTCTTTCTGCCGGTGGTGTACAATATAATCCACGCCCTGCCAGATGGCGGGCATAATGTCGGTGAACAGGGCCGGCGACGGGTCGCCCGAGATATTGGCCGATGTAGAAACAATTGGTTTACGGAACCGTTTGATCAAATGCCTGCAGAAAGGGTCTTTTACGATCCGGATGGCTACTGTTCCATCGGCGTTGATCACATTATCTGCCAGCCCGATGGCCCCGTCATAAATGACCGTCGTAGGCTTTTTGGTCTTTGCCAGGTAATCGAATACCTGCAGATCGATATGCGCCACATACTGCATCAGCTCTTTTTCATCGGCCAACAGAATGATCATGCTTTTCGATTCGGGCCGTTGTTTCAACTGGAAGATGCGGTTAACGGCTGCCGCATTGGTAGCATCGCACCCGATGCCCCAAATGGTATCTGTGGGGTAAAGGATCAATCCCCCACCCTGTAACACTTTTAAACAATGATCAATATCGTGTGAAAAATCCATGGTGCAAATGTAATGTCAAAATGCCAATAGCCCGCCACCTGAAAAAGACGGGTAATGCTGTTTAAAACTTCGAGATACTCAGCCTGCGGGAATCGTTTTCATAATAGGCCGCATAGTATCGTCCATTGGTTTTGAACAGATTTGTGCCCAAAGGATATAGATCAATAAACGCATAGTCAAGGGGTTAAATAAAGCGATAAAAATAATAAAAACCGCCAAAAAGCCCTACTTATTCAAAACACTTTATGATCTGTACTGTATGTTTGCAAAAAATTAAAAAAATGCAAGATCTGATACTCGAAGCCTGGAGCAACCGCGAGTTATTAAAAGAAAAGAAATACACCGATGCGGTAAAAGCTGTTATTGAAGAAGTAGATAAAGGCCGTTTACGGGTGGCTTCGCCCACGGATGGCAAATGGACGGTGAATGAGTGGGTAAAACAGGCAATTTTGATGTATTTCGGCATTCAGCCCATGCAAACCTGGGACCTGGAGCCCTTTGAGTTCTACGACAAAATGCTGTTGAAGAAAAATTATAAAGAGTTGGGTGTTCGCGCCGTGCCGCACGCTGTAGCGCGTTATGGCGCTTATGTAGCCAAAAACGTGGTGCTTATGCCTTCTTATGTAAACATCGGCGCTTATGTTGATGAAGGCACCATGGTTGATACCTGGGCTACTGTAGGCAGCTGCGCCCAAATTGGTAAAGGCGTGCACTTAAGCGGTGGCGTAGGCATTGGCGGCGTTCTGGAGCCTTTACAGGCCAGCCCTGTTATTGTGGAAGATGGTTGTTTCATCGGCAGCCGTTGTATCGTGGTAGAAGGTGTAGTGGTGGAAAAAGAAGCGGTGCTCGGCGCCAACGTGGTGCTGACCCAAAGTACCAAGATCATAGATGTAAGCGGCGATAAGCCGGTTGAATACAAAGGACGGGTTCCGGCCCGCAGCGTGGTGATCCCCGGTACCTATGCGAAAAAATTCCCTGCCGGAGAATATCATGTTAGTTGTGCGCTCATCATCGGTCAGCGTAAACCAAGCACTGACCTGAAAACAAGTTTGAATGATGCGCTGAGAGATTTTAACGTATCTGTTTAAGACATACTATTTGGAAGGGAAAAAACATACGGTCACACTAGCGGGATTCCTCATTACGATAATCGGCTCCATTCTGTTTTCAACAAAGGCCATCATTGTAAAAGTGGCATTTGCGAACACGTCCATGGATGCCCTTACCCTGCTTATGCTGCGGATGACTTTTTCCCTTCCCTTTTATCTTGGCGCCATCTGGTTTGCCCGCCAGGAAGGCCTTAAACCGTTAACAATCCGCCAGTGGCTGGGCGTTATCGGTCTCGGTATCTTTGGTTATTACCTCAGCAGTTTGTTCGATTTTGTAGGACTGCAATACGTTACGGCCGGCCTGGAACGGTTAATTCTTTTCCTGTACCCCACTTTTGCCGTGCTCATCAACGCTTTTGTTTTTAAACAACCTGTCGTTCGCACGCAACAGATCGCTTTATTGCTCACCTATATCGGCATCGGTATTGCCTATATCGGCGAATTAAGCATCGATATCAGTAATCCTGATTTTATCTGGGGCAGTTTCCTCATCTTTCTTTGTTCTATCACCTACAGTGTTTACATTGTTGGCAGCGGCCGCATGATACCAACGGTGGGCGTTACCCGTTTTACGGCGTATGCCATGTTATCTTCCACCGCCGGCGTCTTTATCCACTTTGCATTGGGCGGTGGCAGCCTGCAGCTTTTGCGGGAAGCCGGCACCCATGTTGGTTATGGACTTCTGCTGGCCGTTCTTGCAACGGTATTACCTACTTTTCTCCTGTCGAACGGGATGAAACGGATCGGTTCCAACAACGTAGCCATTATTTCCGCTATCGGCCCTGTTTCCACGATCATCCAGGCACATTTCATCCTGGGCGAAAAGATCTTTCCCGCACAAATTGCCGGTACGGTTCTCGTCATCATTGGTGTTATTCTTATTGGCTGGAAAAGATAATTTGATAATATGATAATTTGATAATGTGATAATTGATACAGTTCCAATAATCAACATGCAATCATCACATATTATCACATTTGCTAATTATCAAATTATGCGGTATTCCATTATCACATCATCACATTTGCTAATTATCAAATTAAGCTTACTGCCATTTCGAACACCTGCTCTTATAGTATCCACAAGACTTTTTAGCAGGCGCAGGTGCTTCCGTTTTCCTGGGTTGTTCTGTTATCATGGGCGTTGCTGTTTTAACCGGTTCTTTAGCCGGTGCTACGGCTTTTGCAGGCATAACCTGTTTGTCTTTTTTGAAACTGAGCGGCATACCCACGGTTATATTCCAGGCGGCAGCTGAAGAAGATAATTGTGTATTGAGCTGTTTGTTATCCAATGCAGTGGTCAAAGTTTCTGAACCCATATTGCCAATGCCTTTGAGGTACTGTATGCCCACCACATACTTATTTATATTTCCTTTGGCAAAAGCAAAATTAACGCCGGTAATAAAAGCGGTATTCCAGTTGCCGGCGCTGTATTGGTAAACCGTTTCGCTGGCCTGCATGACGCTGCTGATGGCGGTTTGTGCATTGGGCACAAAGGCCATTCCGGCATAAGGCTGAATGCGCATATTCATGACCGGTTTTTGCGTTAGAGCCGCTTTGGCGTTGTTCAGCCGCGCCGCACAGGGGCTTTGCTTGGCTTTGGGTGCTTTTGTGGCCGATGTTTGGCTGGCGTTTCTACTTAATGCAATTGGTTTACTGCTAACCTGGTAACCGGCCTCGAGGCGCAGTTTCCAGTCGCCATGAGAAGAAGAGAATTCTTTGTCGCCTGTTTCAGGATTGGTGAACATGTATTCAACCACAGAACGGTTGCTCGCCACACCTACAAATGGCCCATGTGCTTTGTTGAAGAGATAATCCATTCGTAAAGCAATTTGCGGGGAGAAATTGGACGACATGGGTTTAATACCAGAAGTGTTATTGTACTGTACACAGGTGAAAGCTTGTTCAAGACCCACTCTTGGAGTAACAGAGAGTTGAGCATTCGTTGCATACCCACACGCAACGAATACCAGGCTGAGTAACGCTGCTTTTCTCATAGCTTTAGTTTTAAAATTTTTTGTGTCTCATAAGTTACGTCATATTACCCAAAAGAAAAATTAGAATACATGAATGGTTCACTGTTTACTGTTCAAAGTTTAAAGTTCAAAGTTCAGATCCGAATTCTTTTGGAGTTACAGGTTACACGTTTCAGGGCCTTGCGTTCTGCGTTCCGCGTTTAGCGTTCAGCTGTATTTTTCTAGTCGCAGGCAATGAAAAAAAATTTCGAATTCATTGTCCAATCGCGACCTCCTCAATTGTAATAAGGATATAATAATTATATTCAATAACTAAAAACCTGAAAAAATGGATGAGTACATGTTGATCTTCCGGCACGAAGACGGAAATAAAATAGCTTCGCCGGAGCAAATTCAGATCTGGATGAACCAAACGATGGAATGGATCGGCGGCATTTCTGCCAAAGGGAAATTCGTGGGTGGTAATGGCCTTCCGTTCGAAGGCAGTAAAGTGGTTTGGTCACAGGGGGTCGTTACGGATGGACCATTTGGCGAGATCAAGGAAACTATAGGCGGCTATATCATAGTAAAAGCCGATTCATTTGATGAAGCTGTTGCATTTGCCAAAGGCAGCCCTGTACTGCTGGGCGAAGGAAACAGCGTGGAGGTGAGAAAGATCGATAAACACGATGTGTAACATGGTCATGATACAACAACCACTTTCTTAAACAACAACTGAATATGAAGGAGTATTTATTGGTTTACCGCACCGACTTCAATAATATGCCAAAGCCTACTGCTGAAGAAATGCAGGCTCTGAGCAAACGCTGGATGGACTGGATCGGCAGTATTGCGGCCCAGAATAAATTGGGGAACCGCGGTAACCGGCTTGAAGTTTCAGGAAAAGTGATCAAGAGCGACGGCACCATAACCAACGGTCCGTATGCAGAGATCAAAGAATCAATAGGTGGTTATTCCATTGTAAAAGCCGAATCGTACGATGCCGCTATTGAACTGGCAAAAGGTTGTCCCGTGTTAACCGTCGGTGGCAATGTGGAAGTAAGAGAAATAAGTCAGGTGCAATAAGTTACCAGCCAAATGCGCCAAATTTGTCAAATGGGCCGGCGCCATGTTGGCCTGTTTGACAAATTTGCTTTCAAATATGCAGCAATCAGCGTTAATACCACATTTATTCAGAACGGAATACCGGAAAGTGATCGCTGTCCTTTGCAAACGTTTTGGTTTCGACCAAATTGAAATTGCAGAAGATATTGCAAGCGACACTTTTATGAGCGCTGCTCAAACCTGGCCCTTGCAGGGCATTCCCGAAAGCCCGGTGGCCTGGTTGTACACGGTAGCGAAAAACAAGGCAAGGAATTACCTGCAACGAAAAACTACTTTCGCCAATAAGGTCATTCCTGAAACATCGAACCGGAATGATACCGCCACCCTGCCCGATTACGAGATCGATCTGTCGCCTCAGAACATCAATGACAGCCAGCTGCAGATGATGTTCGCCATCTGCCATCCAACGATCCCGCCGGAAGCACAGATCGGTTTATCGCTGCGCATCCTCTGCGGTTTTGGCATTGAAGAAATCGCCGATGCGTTTCTCACCAATAAAGAAACCATTAACAAACGGCTGTTCCGGGCAAAGGAAAAACTGCGGGAAGAAAAGATCTCCATTGAACTGCCTCCGGCAGAAGCGCTTGAGGGCAGACTGGCCAGTGTGCTTACAACAATTTACCTGCTGTTCAGTGAGGGATATTATTCTATCAGCAATAATAAGGTGTTTCGCAAAGAATTGTGCATTGAAGCCATGCGGTTATGTTATATGCTGGTAGAGAACAAATACACCAACAAACCGGCGGTGAATGCGTTATTGTCGCTCATGTGCTTTCACGCCTCGCGTTTTGAAGCACGCATCGGCAAGAATGGCGAATATGTACTGTACGACGAACAGGATACCACCCTGTGGGATACCGATCTCATCAGCAAAGGCGCTTATTACCTGAATTTGTCTGCCAGTGGAGAACAGCTTTCCAAATATCACCTTGAAGCAGCCATTGCCTACTGGAATACGCAGAAAGACGATACGCGGGAAAAATGGGAGAATATTTTACAACTGTATAACCGGCTGTTACAAATTGAATACTCGCCCATGGCAGCCCTTAACCGCACCTTTGCCCTGTCAAAAGCCAATGGCAAACAGGAAGCCATCATCGAAGCGGAAAAATTACAACTCACCAACAATCATTTTTATTTCACTTTGCTGGGCGAACTGTATACCGGTATCGACACTCATAAAGCCCGGCATCATTATGAGCAGGCCCTGGCGCTGGCGAAAACGGCTACCGATAAACAAACCATTCAGCGAAAGATTGACGGAATCGGAAAGCCAATGTGCTGATGTGATAATTTGCTAATCCCGCAAAGCGGGACAGGTTGTGCTCATGAAATATACCGCAGCGCTGACAATCGCGCTGCCCGCCAAAACTCACCACCCCAACATTAACATGACAACGATCAATTTATGAACTGAAGGGCAAACCTTGCATTCATTTGCAAGGCAAAATTGTTCTAGCGCTGGCGCGTGGCCGGGAAAATACGATTAACTCTTTTGCATAACCGGGGAAATAATGCAACCTTTGACAACCACTTACCTCATTCGTTCTCCGGAAAACAACCTTCATTCCGCTACCCGGTCTCCATAACTGCCTTTATTACATTAACCATTAAAACGTAACAAATGACGTACAACTACACCAATCTGGTATTTGAAGGAGGTGGCGTAAAAGGCATCGCTTATGCCGGTGCGCTGCAGGTATTGACCGATTGCGGTATTATGTCCCGAATTAAACAGGTAGCCGGCACATCGGCTGGGGCTATTACAGCTACGCTGATAGCTTTGGGTTATACCGCCCCTGAAATTAAGTCCATCATCATGAGCATGGACTTCAGCCAGTTTGAAGACGGCTGGGATCCCCTTCGTTTGCCCACGGAATACGGTTTATATAAAGGCAATACCTTCCTGGCATGGATACAAAAGATGATCGCCAATAAATCGGTTAAAGGCGCCAATGCCAGCTTTGCCGATCTGTACGAGCAAAATGGCATCGGCCTGTTCGTATTCGCTACGGATCTCAACATGTACGACATCAAACAATTCTCCCACCTCGATACGCCCAACGTTCCTGTTTGCGAAGCAGTGAGAGCATCCATGTCGATCCCATTATTCTTCAAAGCGTGGAAATTCAGTAATAACCTGCCCGACAATCATATTTATGTTGATGGCGGTGTAGTTCTGAACTATCCGCTCACCGTCTTCGATACCCCACAGGCGCCGGACAACCCGCAAACGCTGGGTTTCTTTTTATACGACCGCAATGGCAATAAAAAGCCCGGTACGATCGCCTACGACCAGCCGATCGCTTATTGCAAGGCATTGTTCGAAACCCTGCTCGATTCGCAGGACATCGATTTTGAAAACGATGAATCCATGGAAAAAAGAACCGTGCGGATAGATGACTTCGGCATTGCCGCCACCGATTTTCACATTACGCAGCAGCAAAAAGAACAGTTGTATAAATCAGGCGTATACTATACCGAAGCCTATTTAGGCATCGCCGTAAACGCATGATCCGGAATTTATTTACGATCCTTTTTTAGGCCATCTGCCGGCGCAGATGGCTTACTATTTATATGTCATGGGAGATACTACATAAGCACGAGCCCGAAAAGCAACAAGGCGTTACCGTTAAGTAACACCTTGTTCATACAGGTTTTTCGGTTCAAGGAGATGTAGGTAACTGTATTTTTACAGGATGGGGGTTACTAATAAATGTACAAAAACTATTTATCCCAACAAAAATGCTGGGTTATAAGTAAAATAAATGATATTGGTGACTGTGGTGCACTAAACGCATTGACGAAGATCAAAACCCTACTAACGCCAACATTAAATCGTATGCTAAATAATCGTTGTATTGAAAATTTTTGTAACTTACAAGTACCCCCATAACACAGCGATATGCTCCGGAAATGAATAATGAAAAACCAGGAATATAATCCATAGTCCGGATAAAACCACTAACTCTCTTATGATTATCTCATTGGGTTGAGTAATGATTGCAGCTACGGGATACTAGTCAACCGGCTATCTTCCGATCAGCCATGTCACGTCTTCGTATTTATTATTCCTGTCCCTAATCCCTTTTCACCAAATGTCCCGTTTTTAATTACACTGTTTACCTGATTTGTATTGATCCGTACCCTTCTTTATTTTCTTCTCTCAGCATTCCGCACACTAAAACAAAAAATATAATACTTACGATTTCCTAGCTTTTTGCCCTCCTTATATATTTATTTTTCCGGATACAACTGCTATTTTACGGCCTGCGTAAATCGATTTCCCGATCGTTACCACCTCATCCTGCGTCTTCTGTTAATTTCACGCCGTTCAACCGCAACAGGCTGACCTGTAAAACTTTTCAATTAAATTTGTTACATGAAACAACTACTATTATCGGCACTCGTTGCCTGTAGCATTATACATGCAGCGGCTCAGCCTCCTGCAGGAAATGCCAGTCCCGGCGATTGGTATGGTGAGAAAGTACAAACTGCCAACGCTATAGATATTGCCGAAATTCCGGCTAAACTTAAGGAAAAAGAATCCTTCAACACCAAAGTAAAAGCAAAGGTGCTGGATGTTTGTCCGAAAAAAGGCTGCTGGTTAAAGCTGGCTGTTAACGACAGCACCACTGCATTTGTTAAAATGAAGGACTATGCTTTCTTTCTGCCCACAGCAGTTAAAGGCAAGACCATTGTAATGGATGGAGAGGTAAAAATGATCACGACGCCGGTAAGCGAACTGCAGCACTATGCGAAAGACGCTAAAAAATCAGCGGCAGAGATCAACGCCATCACCCAGCCCAAAAAAGAAATTCGGTTTACTGCAACCGGCATTACGGTTGTTGAGTGATTTTCGAATTCACATAATAGCACTCCGCAAATAATTGCCAAACACAAAAAGCCGACCTGATCGCCCTCCTGGAATCCATGACGGCTGTACCCACCAAAGTGCGGCAACCGGTATTGCCAGGCAGATAAATATTGGTCATTTGCCGCCCATGCAGTAGTTTGCCACGATGCATATAACCGACGGTATTGTGCTGTTATTTATCGGCACCATGATAGCAGCCACCATTGTTTTGCGCAAATTAACCGCAGTTGGAGCGCTTACAGGCGGCTGCCTGGCGGCATTGCTGTACAAAGGCGCCGGAATCACCGGCATCGTTATGCTAGGCGCCTTCTTTGTGGCCGGCACGGCAGCTACTGCTTTCGGACGCCGAAAAAAAGAAAAACTGGGCATAGCAGAAAAGAACAAAGGCCAGCGAACTGCGGGTCAGGTGCTGGCCAATGGCAGTGTTGCCGCGCTGGCTGGTTTACTGGCCTGGTTATATCCACAACAGGCGGGGTTATGGCAACTGGCAGCCGCTGCCTCCCTGGCATCGGCCTGCGCCGACACCCTTTCATCTGAGATGGGAAGCGTATATGGCAAATCGTTCTATAACATCCTTACATTTAAAAAAGACGCCTGCGGACTCGATGGCGTAATTAGTGTGGAAGGCACCCTGTGGGGTATTGCCGGCAGCATGTTGATCGCGCTGATCTATATGGCCGGTTATGGGTACAGCGTGGCGGCTTTTTGGATAGTATTCGCCGGATTTACGGGCAACATAGCCGATTCCGTTCTCGGCGCCTCGCTTGAACGAAAAGGCTGGTTGAAGAATGACCAGGTGAACTTTCTCAATACATTAATTGCGGCTGTCGTAGGGATGATAGGAAGATTTTGAGATTTCGAGATTTCGTGATTTCGAGATTTCGTGATTTCGAGATTTTGGGATTTCGGGATTTTGAGACTCCGAGATTTCTTTGAATACTTAAATTGAATAAAATCCGAAAATCCTGAAATCAGAAATCAGAAATCGTATTTAAACCTGCGCCATTATTTTTTTCAGCAGCACGATCTGTCCGAGGTGGTAATGGTTGTGCTCGATGATGCCATGAATATTCCTGTAATAATTACCATATTTCTCCATCACGAAAATTTCTTCAAACCTGGCTTCGGGTAATTTTTCAATTTCCATGGCAAATGCCTCTGCATCGCTCCAGAACTGGTTCAGCAGGTTCTGCCAGTCTTCTTCCGATTGAATGGGTGGCAGATCAAAAGCATTATTGTCATGCGCATCCAGTGGTTGCCCCCGGAACACTTTCAATACGCGGCTCACATAATAATTCATATGAAAAACGAGCGCAGCAATGGTATTGCAGTTATAGACCTGCCTGGTGGCCTGCTCAAACGTGACCCCTGCAAGGCTGTCCTTACAATTTACGTCTGTCCAGTTACCACCGAAATACACCGATCTGAAATTGGTAGCGATCTGTTGGGAAAGGTTCATAGCAGTATTTTTTGAATTCAACAATATTCTGAAAAATTACGAAAAAAACTGCTTGACAAACCAATATTTACCTCAAACAAATCACTGCTGATCCCGCTCTCCCAGGTCCTGCCCTTTTTTCTTTTTGTTAAAGGCAACAAACAGGAAAATGATTATTCCTATAACTGCGATGATCCCTACAATTCCTTCGATCATAAAAATAGTTTTTTAAATGAAATGAATACGATCAGGGCAGCTTTAGTTTGTAGATCGTATAGGGCGATGTTCGTTTGTTCACTCCGTTATTATACTCCGGTTGCTTGTGTATTTGCGAGCAGCTGATATACAGGTAACCATCTTTTGAAATGGAATAACTGTCGGGCCAGATCAGCCTTTCATCCCTGATCAGGGTTTGTATCTTAAGATCAGGCGAAATGCGTTTAATAGCATAGTTCTGCAGGTCACCGATATACAAATTGCCTTTTTTATCGAAGATCATTCCATCAGTGGTGGCAAAACGGCCCAGGTCTTCCACCTTTGTGCCCAGCGTGGCGCTGCTCATGGTATCGTTGCGCAGGAATTCGGTGCGGATGCGATACAATTTATCATCTGTTAACGGTTTATAGTATAACCAGTCGCCATCAGGCGTAAGCGCTATACCATCTGAGTGGATCTTTACCGGCTGGCCGTTCTTCATCAATTCCTGCCCATCGATAATGAATTTAAATGCCGGATCAGATTTGGTGGAATAGTGATCCTGCAATACCTGGCGGGCATTACCCGATGCCAGGTTCAGCACGATTATGCCGCCTTCATTGCTATTGGTTAAATATGCATACTGGCGCTGGTTATCAACCCGCACATCGTTGATATAACTTTGTGCACCTGCCACGCCTTCAAAAAAATAAGTGCGCTCGATGTTATTGGTGGCCAGATCGATCTTTACCAGCTTGTGGCTGTTCTGATAAACCCCTGTCATTTTAGGCGATGCGGGATCAACTACCCACAGGTAATTCTTTTCATCGGCATACACGGCCTGCACGCAAACCCATTTGTCTTTGCCATTCTGCCCTGCCTGCCAGCTGTTCATATACAGATTGGGATATGGATGTTTCGTATCCCAACTTTTGTCATCGGGTTGCTTATTGTTTCCGCCACCGGCTTCTATTACGGCATATTTATAGATATCAGACCACAAAGGATAATTCACGAATAACCGCTCCTCAGGCGAAATGGCCACACCGGTCAATTGAAACGTATCATCGACAAATACCGTTTTCAACCGGTCAAGCTCAGGCTCACAGGGAAATTTATCACAGGAAGTAAAGGAAAAGTAAAAAAAGAGGCAGCAAATACTTTGTAAAATTGTGCGTATCATAGATCGTCGTTTTTAGTTAACAGGAGCTCAGGACTGATTATAGTGTAATAATCCATGGGTCAACGCTTTCCACTGCAAGT
Source organism: Longitalea luteola (assembly GCF_017356035.1). Classification (GTDB taxonomy): domain Bacteria; phylum Bacteroidota; class Bacteroidia; order Chitinophagales; family Chitinophagaceae; genus Niastella; species Niastella luteola. The sequence continues at coordinate 302,856 of NZ_JAFIQX010000004.1, forward strand.
TAGCTAAACCCATTTGTGCTCCTATATAGATCAACCAGTTCCGGATCCTGGTTATAATGTTCGGCGTCCGGAGGTTCGAATGCTCATTTCGGCCAAATACGGCAGCCATAATGGTCAGCTGTCTGCGATACACTACAAACGTTGAGGTGGCGGGCTGATCAAAAAAATGCGATGCCTCGGTTGCAATGACCATGGGATTGGAAGCCGCCCGTACCGTAAAAAACGCCAACTGCTGCTGTTCAGCCTGTTTTTCTCCCAGCTCAATCACCTGCACCCAGTCTCCGCCATCACTATCCGGATTGCCGGGACCCGGAATATTGATGCGCATATAATCATTCTTCTGAACAGGCCGGTAAACGGAATTACCGGTTTCATCAAAGACCTGGAAGGCGGCGGTCGGTTTTCCGGCAAAATCATTCCACCGGTTCACATTCCGCAATCTGTCCGCTGCAATATGAAAACATTCCTTTGCATGGTTGTTGTTCCGGCAACTGATACGGCTATGGGTAAATGAAGATTGACCCGTTTTCTGTTGCGGAACTATATCCCTCAACCATGGATCCTTCATCACATTTTTTTCGCGCATGTTTTGTAGACGATTCTCTTTTATTAATAGATCACTACTATAGCCATGCCAGCCTACCAGGCCTCACCTTAAAAGAATACCAACAAATGAATGAGTAAATAAATTTGTCTGGAAAAATGACTGGGAAAACAGTATAGACATACAGCGAATTACCGTAGTGATACTAAGGTAATGCAAGGAATGGAAGAAAAAAAATATTATGGGGCATTATGGAAGTGGAGCAAAAAATCACCCGCAACAAAGTAGTTTTGTTGCAAACACTGCACAATATCATTGACAAATTCATGCCATCCCGGGCATAATTTTTTCTGTGAGCCCTGTTTCATGGCCTTTCCTGGAAAGACAACAGGCTGTCAGCTGGTGAAAAGACATACCATCACACCTATTTACATCTTACGTTATATCGAAAATAGTGCTACAGGCCGGGATCGTGTTAGGGCAGTTGGAAGGGGTTGGAATAGATATAACCGGAGATCAAATATGGAACCGTGCTCAACCAGGGACTATCAGCTCATCACTACTCATCATTCCATATCTCTGCCTGCACATAATAGCCAAGATCGAAGTACCGCACAATTTTTTTGGTAACAAGATCGAGCAGCGTGTCACATTCCTGTGAAATGGGACAAACTTCAAAATAATGTTCATCTGCTTTTACTACCTGAAATAAAGTTTGTGGGCCAACTTCGCGTGGAGCATTGTTGAATCTGATCTTATCTCCCTGGCAAACTCTTTGAGAATAGGCAAGTGATTTCCACATGGTACTGGATTTTTAATGAATACGGATTTGTTATGGTAATATAAAAATTAGGTAAAACAAAAGCAATGCCGCGGATTATATTTTTTTTAAGCACATAGGACACAATCTGTTCTGGCTGTACCATGAAAAATTGTGCCTATGTGAGATCATACCTGGTAAACAGTGTATCATACAACACGTATATTTACCTGTTCAGGTATGGGTAATTAGTTAAAGTCCCGGATCTTTGCAAAATGATTGTTGGGATCTACGTAATAGTAGCCCAGTTTAACCACTGAATCTACCTTGTAAGGCTTCTCTTCAGTGATCGATAGCTCATTTTTTTTGATGGTGAGAAATACCCATTTGTCAGTAAACTGACTTAAAAAATGATGCGCCTGATTGTCGGAGCCGCGGTAAAGAACGCAGTTAGCATTGAATTTGGCCGAATCCTTATTAAATTTTTCCTGCACCTCCTTAACTGTCCATACGGTTTTCTGGGCCTGATACGAAACCGAGCATGATGCAATGAAGGCCATGATGCACACGGTAAAAGGGATGTTCATTTTCATCGGTAATGGATTAGATATTAGGTATACTTCTGCAAAGTATGTCAGTTTTTACGCAAATGCAATGCCAAATATTATATATATTTCGATGTATTATGAAGTGTTTTTGAATATAGTAAGGTTACTTCGAATAATCCCGTACGTCATAATGCAGAATTCCCATAAAAGAGATGTGCCACCCCGGTTATCACCGGGATGGCACACCCATCAGAACACTGTTGTATAATCGAAATTTACCAACCAGGATTTTGCATCGCTGTTTTTTCCTCCGCGGTCAATGGCCTTCCTTCCGTTTTTATAACGTCCAGGAAGCTTTGCGGTATGGGACGCAGGTAATCTTTTGGGGAAGGCTTGGCCTCGTTGTTAAAGGCCTGGCAACGCGTTATGAGCGTCCTGGTTCGAGCCAGGTCTTCCCAGCGGTGTAACTCGCCCATCAGTTCCCGCGAACGTTCATTCAAGATAAATGCAAGGAACTTATCTGCATCACTGGCAGCATTCAGTTTGCCATAGAACTCGCGTGTTGAGCTCAAAATGTCATTTACACTGTTAATATGCATCTCGCTGAGTGTACTGGCTGTCGTTACCGGCATATCGTTGTTCGACTCGTAATAGGTATTCTTGTCGGAATAAGACACAAAGGTGGCGGTATTGGCGGCCGTATTTGTCTTATAGGCCACACCGCCATCTACATAAGCGCTGCGGTCTTCCCCACTCTTGTAAGCAGCCCGGTCGCGCAGGGCATTGATGAAGGGCAATGCTTCTACATACTGTCCCTTGCGGCCATACGCTTCTGCCACCAATAAATAAGTATCAGCCAGCCGGGCCAGGATGCCATCCCGACGGCCAAACTGCGAGGCGACCGCATCTCTTGATCCATCGGCAAATTTCGACAAACCTACATACCGGGATGCGCTGTAATTACCATGGCCACCGAGCATATTCTCCGGTTGTCCGCTGAAATAACGGACGAACATATGCGGAGCACGGTAATTGATGTTTGTAGACGTATACCGCGTATCCCCGGCGTTGTTGACTATATAAAGAATTGATTCCTGTCCGCCGGCGAACCTTGCCTTACCTGCCAGCGCCAGTGAGGGTGCATAGGCCGTATCCCATTTTGGCGCACCATTCGGATTGTTACAGAGATACCTTGTTTTAAAGCTCTTCCAGAAACGGGAGTCGTTTACGCGGTCATAAACATCCAATGCATAGTCGGTACTCCGCAGGCGCTGGAATTCACGGCCGCCGGGCAGGTCACGCACCATACCAGGCAGGTTCTGATAAACCGACGGATAATACAAATGCATTTGGTTGCCGAAACGGCCCTGGGTAGAAGTATTGTTGGAGAATTGAGCCGTTAAAATTATTTCGGCATTCGTTTCATTTGCAGCATCCGGACCGGTATAATTCCACAGGTCACTGAAATTGGCAGCCAGTTTATGGCCGCTTGCATTGATCACTTCCGTACCATATTTGATCACATTATCCAGGTCGCTGGCCCTGGTAGCACTGTTCCAGCTGTTGTTGGCTTCACTGGCCCTGAACAGCGAGATCTTTGCCAGGTAATGTGCAGCGGCCCATTTGGTAATGCGGCCTCTTTGCGCCGGTGTGGCCGGCAACAGGTCGTACGCCTGTTTCATATCGCTTATAATCTGCTCATATATTTCGGGAACCGGCGTGCGGGTAAACTCAAATTCCACGCTTTTTGACTGGCTCAGCTTAAGCGGCACAGCGCCGTATTGATTTACCAGTTTGAAATAATTAAAGGCGCGCATAAAATAACCTTCGCCCAACCGCGTGTTCCTGTTGGGGCCATCGCCATAATAGATGGGAATGTTCTCAATAAGAATATTGGCAGAGTTGATACCGCCATACATATTGTCCCAGATGGTTCTTGCATCGCCTGTAAGCGAATTCAGGTTGGCATCGTATGAATTCCACATTTGCATGATCGGGTCGCCGCCCACGGTAAACTCATCAACGCCATAGTTGGTGCTCACATAAGCCCATTCGTAGTTGAAATGAAAGCGGAGGTTCTGGTATAACCCAGTGGCCAGACCATCAAGCCCCGTTGGGGTCTCAAAATCCTGGGTACTCTTTGCGGTGATCAGGTTCTCATCGAGAAAAGATTTTTTACAGGCTCCCACCGTCAGTAGTAAGGCTATTGCACTTGCAGAGAATAATATTTTGGAGCAATTCATTATGTAAGAGTTATATCGTTAGTAATTAAAAACCGGCGTTCACGCCAAATACAAAACCTCTGTTCCAGGTTGATCCGCCCAGGTCCGGATCGATCCAGTCGATGCGCGAGTAGATCAAACCGGGGTTCAATGCCTGTGCATAAATGCGGCAATTCTTCATTTTCAGTTTATTGATGGCTCCCCGGGGCAGCAGGTACGAGAGGGTAATGTTTCTTATTTTGATAAATGAACCATCCTGGTAGTTCATGCTTGAACGGTAAGGATCGCCGGATGCATTGCTATAGTTCGGCGACGGATAATCGTTCGTGGGGTTCGCAGGCGTCCAGTAGTTCAGCACCCGTTGGGCAAAACGTCCCTGTAACGATTCCTGGCCCGTTTGAATGGAATACCCCCAACGGGCAAAAACAAATACATTCAGGCTCCAGTTCCTGTAGGTAACTTCATTTACCAGGCCACCGTTCCAGCTGGGCTGCAGATTGCCTACCACACGCCGATCGTTATTCGCATCTATTCTATAATCGCCATTCTGATCTTTCACTTTTATTGTACCGGGTTTGAAATGACTGGCGGTGGGCAGGTTCGCGTTGAATTTGTCCATTTCAGTTTTATCGCCTTCCTGCCAGATGCCTTCTTTCTCATAATCATAGATCACGTTCAGGCGTTGGCCGGGGAACCACAGATTGGTAACATCATCCATCTTTCCATTGGCGGTTTCTATGATACGGTCACGGTTGGCAGAGAAATTCAGGGTGGTTGACCAGGAGAAATCCTTCTGCTGCACATTCACTGTATTCAGCGTGATATCTATTCCCCTGTTGCCGGTCTTGCCCACATTGTCGAGGCTCTGCATATAACCGGTTGGTGAAGGAATGGGACGCAGCATGATCAGGTCTCTTGTGATGGAAGAATAGAGATCTATAGATCCGTCTATACGTCCATTGAACAGGCGGAACTCGACGCCCAGGTCGGCTTGCGTAGTACGCTCCCACTTCAGGTTGGGGTTGGGCATAGAAGTTGGGTTAGCTGAAGAAGCATCTGATGACACATAACCGGGTTCCACCACGCCGCCCCAGGTATAATATAATGTTTGCGCCGGGGCCAGCGTCGTATATGGGTCAACAGCAGCGTTACCTACGGTTCCCACACCAAACCGTACCTTCAATTGGTTAACCCAGGTAACTTCCTGCATGAATGGCTCCTGGCTGATGCGCCAGGCCACTGAAGCCGCCGGGAACATATCCCATTTTTTACCGGGCGCCAGTGGCGATGCACCATCCCAACGGGTATACGCATCTATAAAATATTTGCCCTTGTAACCATAGGTGACACGGCCCATGTACGAGAGCATGGAATTCTCTACCAGGTTACTGCTGAAATTATCCAGCGCCGACACAGAATTCAGTTGATACCATTTCTGGCTGGCCCAGGGCAATTTGGTGGCGGTCATCGTTGAGGCTTCCTGCCGCACACTGGTAGAACTGTATAAGAAAGTAGCGCCGATATCATGACCATCCCCAATCGTTTTATTATAGGTCAACAGGTGATCGAGGGTCCAGGCGAAATTGTTGTTCTGGTTCAACTGTGCATAGTTGGTGCTGCCAGGCTGCCCACTACCACGGTTAACTGACATAGAGTCCATCCAGCGGCCATTATAGTAATTGTTGAAATCGGGACCAAAGGTCAACCGATAACGCAATCCATTCACCGGCATGAATTCGAGGTGGAAAGCACCCAGCGCCCGCAGGGATTTACGCAGGTTCACATTGTATTTATCTTCACCAATTGGGTTGTTGATATTGATATCACCACCGGGCAGATTGATGCGTTTTCCATTTTCATCAAAAGGAATGGCATAAGGCAGCATACCGGCGGCAGCTGCGTATAAAGAACCGGGGCCCGTAGCATTGGTGGTAGCAAAGCCGAAGTTCTGCAGGCCATAGGTAGCGGTAATACTGGTACCCATGGAAAACCATTTAACGGGATTGATATCGATATTGAATTTGGAAGAATAGCGGGTGTAGTCCTGTCCCAGCTGTGTACCTTCCTGCTTCAGATACCCAAAAGAGGCGTATGCTTTCACTTTTTGAGAACCGCCGCTTACACTTACAATATGGTCGTGCGTAATACCTGTTTGTTTTACCATTCTTCTCCAGTCGGTGGTTGGCACCAGGCTGCCATCCCATGCGCCATTTGCCCAGCCTTTCTGCACATTTGCCCAGGCATAAGCATCAGCGCCAAAGATAGCTTTGTCAGCCGCTTCTGTGGGAACATCGGGATAGGACGCACCTGTACCACCCAGGTACCTGATGCGCCGGTAAGCATCGCGGCGGAATTCGATGTATTGCGCCGAATTCATTAACTCCATGCGGTCCTGAATATCTTCAACCGTTACCGTTCCTACATAGTCGAGGTTCAGCGAACCATTCTTCCCTTTCTTGGTGGTGATCAGCACTACCCCATTGGCGCCTCTTGAACCGTAAATGGCGGTTGCAGAAGCATCTTTCAGCACATCAATGGTCTCAATATCGTTTGGATTTACCGCGCTGATGCCGCCGCTTGAAATAGAATTGGGATTAGCAGGATTGAAACCACCGGAGCTGAGTGGAACACCGTCCACTACATATAAAGGCGCATTACTTGCCCGCAGGGAACGTACACCCCTGATGAGCACATTGCCTACTTCACCCGGCCGCTCGTTCGATGTAATGTCGATACCGGCTGCCTTGCCCTGCAATGCCTGCACGGCATTCTGCACGGGCCGCGAGCGTATTTCTTCTGAATTGATACTTACGATAGAACTGGTCACCTCTGACCGCTTACGCGTTCCATAACCTACTACCACCACCTGATCGAGCGTGTTTTCAATTTCTTTCATGGTGACCACGAGTGACAGCGAGGCGCCGCCTTTCAGGTTATAACCGTTCAGGTTTTGCGCCTGGTAACTCACCCCTGAAAATGAAAAGTTGTACGGGCCGCCCGCTGGTAAATTGTTAAACGTAAACACGCCGGAAGAATCAGTAGTAGTACCAGCCGTAAAATTGGTTGTTGCGTTTCTCGCTACCACTGTAACGCTTCCCAGTGGCTGGTTCTTTTCATTCGAAACAACACCGGTCACAGTGCTGTTCTGTTGGGCGCTTGCCGGGGAAAACAGGAGTAATTGACTAAGCAAGAGCAGAGGCAATAGGCATGCCCCGGAGTTGACAATCGTTAATCTCATATAGCTTGCAATTTTTAAATAAAAAACGGTCCTGTTCCCGCATGCGGAAGCAGCTTCCGACGCAGGACACCGTTCGTAAATGAATGGTCTACTTATTTAATTACAATAACTGAATGGGAATACCTATTGATGAATAATGTAGGTACTGTCCTCTCTGGTATATTTCAGTTTGTTAGCTTTGGTTATCAATTTTAAGATCACCTCTATTGAATCTGTTGTTTTAAACTGCCCTACAAAATATTTCTGCTGCACATCCTTAGCCTCGTACACGATCATTACTTTGTAGGTAGCTGCCAGGTGATCGAGCACCTGGGACAATGGCTGGTTATTATACATATGCCAGCTGCCTTTGGCATTTACCGGTAATGAAGGGTTATCAACCGCCGCTGAACTGTTCTTTCGCATGTTCGGTTTCTGGCTGTCGGCCCTGAATGTTCGTATCGCAGTGGAATAAGGCCCATAAATGAATTCCTGCCCCGGCATCAGAAAAACATCGTGTTTTATTAAACTGGTCGTTTTATCCACGGCTTTGATCACCACCTTTCCATCATATAAACGAACCGACAACTGCCGCTCTTTGGCAAAGGCCGAAACAGTGAACTCTGTTCCCAGTGCAGTGGTGGCAATAGCACCGCTTTCTACCGTGAATGGCCGTGTTGTGTCTTTGGCCACCTTAAAAAAAGCTTTACCGGTGAGCCGGATATGCCGTTTATTGAACGGCGCTTCGTAAATGACCTCACTGTTATTGAACAGAACGATCATGGAACCATCGGCCAGTGTAATGCTTTTTTCTTTTCCACTCGTATTCACTTCACGCTGCACAAGCGTTGCTACCGTATCTTTCGCCGCTGTATTCGTAACCACAGCAGGCGGCTGATCTTTTTTGGAAAAATAGATCCAGCCCAAACCAATAGCCAGCAGCACCGCAGCCGCAGTGGCCACCCTTGTCATCTTCCGGTAAATAACCGCTTTCCGCTCCTGCGCTTTTCCTGTAAACGCATCTTCAGATAGCGTGTTCTCATTAATAGAAATAAGGTTTGCGTCTCTTGCCGCTACAGTTTGTTTGAAAAGATCCCATTCTTCGTCCTCGTTTACCTGTGCTGTAAGCTTTACGGAAGTAAGCTGCCAGGTGTTCATATAATTTATAAAGTAGCGCCGGTTCTCTTCATTGGCATTGATCCATTCAACAATGGTCGAATGTTCTTCTTCACTCAGGTTATTCGTCAGGAATCTGCCTATCAGCTCATTTATTTGATTATTACTTTCCATGCACTTATTATTGATACGACTGGAAAAAGAATTACCCTTACCGTGAAATAAAAAAAATATTATTTATTTAACAGTAAAATGAAAGCCAATAAGATAATGCCGAAAGAAAGCCAGCTGGCCAGCTTTTCGCGCAGTTTTGCCAGCGCCCGGCTGATCTGCGTTTCCACGGTTTTTACGGAGATATTCATCCGGTCGGCGATCTCACTATATTTCAGTCCTTCGAACCGGCTCATTTCAAATATGCGGCGCATTTGTTCGGGCAGTTCGCCAATAGCGGTATCAATGGCTGCCTGCAGCTGTTTTACATCCACATTGTTAAACCCATTGGCCGGGTCGTCTTCAGCTACTGATTGCAACATGAACTGAACATACTGCTGCCTGATCTTCCGGTGCTTTAGATTGTCTAGGATATTGTTGGAAATGATCTTGTACAAATAATTCCGGGGAGAAACACCCGGCGCCAGGTTATCGCGCGCATCCCATAATTTAATGAAGCCTGAGTGAACCATTTCCTTGGCCATATCGAGGTCGAGCCCATACCTGAACTGACAGAATGCACAGAGGGGAAGAAAGTGCTTCTTGAAGAATTCCTCAAAGGAAGCATCATCGAACCGGACATGGCCGGCAGACGCACCTTCAGGTTTATTCTCCGGGGACTTAAAATTCATTCGCAAGCACTTTTGGCTAAAGGGTTAAATGTTACATACCAGACAAACACAGCTGTAAAATGCCGCATCCTGCTAAATCCTGTGCAGCTTTATCTGGCTAATGTAACAAATTAACTGAAAAAGGGTATTCCTGACAAAAAACAGTTTGGGCGCAGGTTGCGTAAGAAATTCATGATCAGCAATATATATATTTCTGGAGTCAGCCGGGATTGATGGGATCATCGCAGCAACATCACGACACCCGACCGCTTTTCAACAACATTGCGATCCGGGGTTCTGTATTGCAGCATATAGGCATAACCACCGGCCATGGCGCGCTCATATTTGTATAGGCCATTCCAGCCAGTTGCGGGATTGGTAGATTCAAATACTTTTTCGCCCCAGCGGTTGAAAATAGTGAGCCGGTATTCGCTGAACCGGCAGCCCGCCTCCATAACCGGTTTAAACTGGTCATTGCGGCCGTTCCCATCCGGCGTAAAGGCATTTGGCAGTTTAATCTGGCAATCACAATTATAAAATTGCACAAGCACCGAATCGGCCACTATTCCACAGGTACTGGCAACTTCAACCCGGTATTTTCCTGATCTGGTGACATTATAAGTTGGCATTACAGCGCCATCCTGCCATTGCCAGCTGGCCGGCATTGCAACAGATGCATTCAGTATAATTGATGCACCATCACAAAGAGCAGTATCCCGTCCCAATTCTACTGTAGGCAGCGCCTTCAGCGAAACCTGAATGGTATCAGCACGAACACAACCATTATTTGCAACCTGTACCCAATACTGGCCGGGCTGCGATACGGTATAGGTATTTCCCGCGGATCCATCCTGCCAGGTGTATTGATGGCTGCCTGTCACCAGTACATTCAATGGCAAGGCAGTCCCATTACAGATCGTTGTATCGTTGCCTAATGAAAATGTGGGTACAAACGAATACACTACGTTAATAGTATCAGCTGTCGTGCAGTTGCTTTTATTGATTTCAACCCAATATTTGCCGGGCTGGGTTATGGTGTAAGAAGGCTGGAGCGTACCATCCTGCCACAGATAGCTATCACCAGCGCTTGAAGCTGCATTCAGCAATAAATAGCTTCCATTACATAAAGTGGTATCGTTACCCAATTCCAGCGACAGGTTTGTATACGATACATTTATTGTATCTCTTTTCCGGCAGCCGGCGGGGTCAGCCACTTCCACCCAGTACTGCCCGGTCTGGTTTATAGTAAATGTAGGTTGTATCGATCCGTCCTGCCAGGTGTATGTTTGAATGCCGGCAGCTGTAGCATCCAACTGCAGCGAAGCGCCGTTACATATAGCCGTGTCTTTCCCCAGGTCAGGTGTTGGCGACACGCCGGTACTGACGAGGATGTTATCTGTTGCATTGCAACCCCCTTTTTTTACCTGTACGGAATAAGTACCCGGCAAAGAAACGGTGTAGCTGGAACCGGTAGTTCCATCCTGCCATAGATAACTATCCGCCGAAACGGATGCCAGATCAAGCAACAGATTGTTGCCATCGCACAGAACAGTATCGTTTCCCAGCGATACCTGCAGAGAAGTGTATTGAATATTCACCGAATCTCTTTTGCGGCAGCCGCTGGTACTCGTCACTTCTACCCAATGCCAGCCGGGTTGTGTTACGGTAAATGCCGGCGATGTTGATCCATCCTGCCACAGGTACGACGTGCTGCCCAAACCTGAAACATCTAACGGCAATGTATTACCGATACAGAGTGTTGAGTCTGGTCCGAGATCGGGATAGGAAAAATAGAGGGCGTTAAAATTAGGCAAACCCAGGGCGCCGTTCCTGCCGCCCAGGTAAACGCCATTATCTACATAATTGCAAAGCGCGCCGGCATTATTAGGATTGTTGATCACTCCCAGGTAGCCATTAGCAGACCGGGATACATAGATCTTTTTATCGGGTCCTAACTGCACACAGGCTTTTATGCTGGTACCGGTGCCAACACTTTGCCGGGAAGCCAGGATCGCAGCAGCCGAACCTAATGAAACGTCGTATTGATAAATAAAGGAGCCGCTAAATGCTACCACATATAACTTTGTATTGTCGGGTGAAAATTCAGAAGCGTATGCATCCCGGATTGCATTATGCAGGGCAAGGGTAACAGCATTTGAGACCTGGCCGGTCAGGTTATCAAAGTCATACAATTCTACTGTGGGTGACGTAGTAGGCGTATTGGCATAACCCAGCGTTGAACAGAGCTTTTTACCGTCATGCGACGCTTTTAAATAGCCATAGCGGTTGCCTCCATGATAGGTCATACCAACAGCTGATGTTACGGCTGTGGGCGTTATGCCGGCAGCCGTCAGCAAAAAAGCATGGAACCGGTTGTTATTCCCCTTCTCATGCGTAATGATCCATACGTCCTGGCAATTGCTATGATGTACAGCCGTAACCTGTTCCCGCGCATTTTCGAACAACAGGCTGTTCTTGATGGTTACATCGCCCAACCCGTTATTGCGTGACATATCAACGACAGAATAATTCAGCCCATAACCAGCAGAAGTGTTGGTCCAGTCACCAATAGTAAATACATAATACAGGTTCTTATTTTGAGGCATGGGAACTACAATGGCCGATTGTGCCGAGATGTTCTGGCCGCGCAATCCGCTGCCATTGGGCATAACTGCATGATTGCGGTTCCATACCTGCGAACCATCGGTATAGAACAGCAACTGGCCATTTTCGTCTGCAATAGATGCACAGCCTTCACTCTGGTTAATAACGCCATCCGTAAGCGCCACGGGTGCACCGGAATTGAAGCTAACTCCTGCATTCCGGCCGAAATACCAGATATTTCCCTGCTTCTGGGCAGTGAGCTCAGGACATATTAACAGTTGGAGTAATACCAAAAAACCAAAACGTTGCATAGGCCGGGTCAGGGATTCAACATAAGATGATGTATGAACGAATATACATACAGTTTATTTTTTAAAACCAATACAGATAATCAATTACCCGGCTTAACATTCATTCATCTTATCGAGAACCTGACCCGGTCATTATATGATAAAAACGTTTACTGATTTACGTATATAAATTAATTTACTTTTTTGTTATCGGGTTGAACCTGCATCCATTGGGTGAAGCATCAACCGGCAGGCCATTGGCTTCCCTGATCAATTGAAAAATATGATCGGGCCGTACCACCACATAATCGGCATTCAGGGAATTGGCCACGTTCTTGAAATTGGATGGTTTCACATCTGTCCACGGTTGTGCCTGAATGATGATGAACCGGGGCGAACTGCCGTTCCAGCCAGCAGCCGCTGATGCAATATGATCTTTCATGGCCTGTTCACCTGTACAATAATTGCAGGAAAGCGCCATACCGGGCAGACTGTTATTATAAATGGTCAGCCCGCCGCCGGTATTCTGTGCTGTGAGGCCAAGCAGGGATGGTGCATAGGTAGCAAAGCTTTGTCCCACATTCTGATTTATGCCGCCGGTGATCGTATTCCAGATGGTGATCACCCTGAAACCGGCGCGGCGATTGTAATCTTCGGTCCTGGCAACAAACTGGTTCAACCGTTGCTGGTTGGGAAAGCTGTTGGGATATACGTAACCATACCCCGATGGACCAGAAATAAGGTTGTCGTTATCGGTGGCCGTTTGGTAATAGAAGTTAAGCGCACCGGGCATGGCATCCAGCATAGCCGGCGACAGTGTCCAGCCGATGGGTACAGAACCACGATCAGGATTATTCCAAAGCTTTCGCATGAGGTGCTCTACGTATTGGAGGTTATCGCCATCACTTAATATAAAGGCCACATAGATCTTGTTCTGCAAGGCAGGCTTTGGCGGAGCTGGTTTTACCGTCACTGTTCTGGAAGTGCCGCTGTGAATGGTCAGGTTGCTGCACCAGTCACTGGCAATGGTAGCGATACCATATTGCGATGCCCGTTGAACACCCGGTGCTTCTTCAGGCCACCAGCCCATATAATTGGAACCGGCCGGCATGGAATTTAAGAAACTGTTAAGCAGGGTACTTTCTGCAGCCACATTCGGATCGAGCCATATAACGGCGGCGCCCAGTGCTGTTGCATATTCCCGTAAGGCAGCTTTATGCACATCAGGATTTAAGCCGATCAACAAGCGGCGATCAAGGCTGGGCCAGTAGGTATTGTACAGGGTTTGATATACCTGCAGTTTACTGGTGAATTGCCCCCGCAGATCGAGCAATACCGGTAAATTATAAGGGGCAGCTGTTAAACGGGATAACAATAATGGTGAAGCGATGAGCGCTTTCCTGTTCTTAGCCAGCACAGTAGCCAGGTTCACGGTATGCATCTGCGCCGGATCATATACGATCAGGCCGGCGATCTCGCTCCTGTATTTGCTGATCAGGCTCCATTTATCGGCGTGTTCGGTATAACTCAGCCCTAATGATTGCAACCAAGTGAATGGCCCTTCGGCAAACGCATCGCCTTCATACGAGAAGATGCGTGGTTTTGTTCTGTTTACAATGCCTTTCAGGGAAGCGAAAAGATACATTTCGGCAGAAGATGCGTTTTGCTGCACCGCTACCCAATCTACTTTTGTATAAGAAGTGCCCCGCCAGAAGACGCGCAGCTCTATGGATTGATTGGCAGCCGGCATCGTAAAGGGCAGGGTGAAACTTACATAGTTCGATGCCACCGGAAATTCACGCCGGGTGATCGTCCGGAATGCCAGTGTTTGCCCGGTAGTGGCGTTTCTAACGTCAATGTCTACTACAGAGTCGTTATTGGCGGTGTTATTATCAACCTTCATTCTGAATTCCGCCACATTGGGACCTGCGGGAATACTGGCATCATAGGGACCATAGATCATATGTTGGTTCGGGGCATCGATGCTGGTCTGGCAAAGCCAGCCATCTGATTCAGGCCGGCCGGTATTATGGCTTAGTGCCGGTCCTTCGGCTTCCCAGTGGGAAGACGTTTCCCGAAGCACTATATGGTCCTGCGTTGTTGCAGGCGCGGGGAACGAAGGAAGGAGTTGTGAAGAGGGCCACGTGATCTGGGCCATTGCTGGAAGAATAAAGAATTGAAGCAGCGGCAATAGCCAGGCTGCTTTCATCCGGGATAAAGCAAGCGTTTGGTTCATAGAAAAAAGTTTAATGTTAACCGTGAATACAACGAATTTCGGCGTTTAGCAAAAGCAAGAAAATGCTAAAAAGAATTCAGCCGAAAATCATTCTATCGGTGCTTTTTTCTATATATTCTTTAATTCATCAAGCAGTCGCCGTTGTTCTATGGTATCTTCAACAGGCAGCGTCAATAGCTGTTTCTCCGCAGCGGCCATCAATTCATTGAACCGGTTGGCGTCGGCAAGCCTTGCTGCAATATCTGCCCGAAGGATGAGTACTTTAAGCAGGTTCAGTGGATCATTGGTAGCGGCAGTCAACAGCGCCTTGTCAAGCACTTTGGCAGCCGTTTCAAAATCCCCATGAGCATCAGCCAGCCGGCTTCCTAACTCATACACTTTGGCCAGGGGTGTGCCTGTCACAGCAGGTTTATCTTTTTCAGGGAAGACAAGGCTGTTCGTTTTTTCGATCCGCTGCCCTACCCTGATATAGTTGCCATTCGGATCAACAACAATAAATTGCCGTACGCCATAGGCCGGTATGTCTTTCAACGGATTTAACCGGGGATAACCTTTCAACGGCACTTTGCCATACAGCGATTTTAAAGAAGCCCGGCAAACTTCATAGATAGGATCGATTTCGGTAACTATCAGATAGCAGCCGCTGTAATTGGCATCAGGCTGTTGTTTCAGCGCAAAAAAATGCAGTTCCAGGTCCCAGATATTAAATGCGATGTAATTGTTCGGCACCTTTTGCTTATAGGTAACAACTGCTCCCAGGGCTTTGTAAAAGTCCTCTGTCTGGTTTATTGACATACAGGGCAGCAAAGGAATAGCATACTGGTTTGTGTGTTGGTCGGGCATACTATGGGCTTTTGCGTAGTAGCCTGCAAAGTTGAAGAACTATTCCTGCCGGAAATTGTACCGAAACGACATTCTGCCTGCTACTGCACCTGTATCGCCTGCTGTTGTAAGAAAGCCGATGGCGACAAACCCGTAAACTCCCTGAAATGGCGGTTTAAATGTGCCTGGTCGTAGTAATCGAGCGCATGCGCAATGGCGGTGAGCTTTTGAGGAGATGTATTAGCACCGCCCGTTAAAACCTCGATGAGCTGCTCAAAGCGTGCCAGCTTGAAAAATGTTTTGGCCGAAAAACCGGTAAGGTCTTTAAAATGTCTTTCAAACTGGCGGGGCGACAAATTCGCCTCTTTCACCAACTCACTTATGGAAGGGTAATGTTTCGATTCATAAATCGAAAAGATCAGTTTTTCCAGGCGGGTATATTTCGAGGCGCCCCGATGCAGTTGCGCTTCCAAAAACCCGGAAACGATCTGCACCCTTTCTTCGAAACTCATCGCATGCAACAATTTATCGGCCAGGGCGGCGCCTGGTCTTTCCAATAAGGCCACCACATCAATCTGCTGGTTGGTAACAACCGTAGCGGGAATATTGAATAACAGCGGCAATGCATGTGCATACAGCTGCACCCCAAAGAACCCGTTTACGGTGGCCGCAGACGCGAATTGTTTACTGGTGTTCGTTTGACCATAGAAGCCCATGGTAGGAATACGCATCGGCACGCCATTGTTATCTGATGTGGCGTAATCGCCCGCGAAACAAAACAGCAGTTCCAGCTTCCGGTTGGCGATGGCATGGTGGGTATGCACCTGGCCAGGATCGATAACCAGTTCTCCTTCCCAGAAACGGGCTACATAGCGCCGGAGCATCAGGTTTGGAAGAATGGTCTTATACATCAGCCGTTTAATTATTTAGATTGGAAGACCCAATTCTAATCAATTTTTTATAAATGTTATCAAAAATGCCGGCATCTTAATGAGAAACTGCTTTTAATCCAACAACAGACCCAATAAGTGTAATGAGGAAGAACAGCCGCCAGAAGCTGACCGGATCTTTGAATAAAAAGATGCCGATGAGCGCAGTGCCTGCAGCCCCAATGCCTGTCCATACCGCATAACTGGTGCCGATGGGAATGGTTTGTGTTACTTTCATTAACAGGAACATACTGATGAACAGCGAAACAAAGAATCCCGCATACCAGAGCATAGATGTATTGCCGGTCGTTGCCTGCGCTTTTCCCAGGCAGGTTGCAAATACCACTTCAAATAACCCTGCTATTATCAACAAAAACCAACTCATTGCTTTTTATTTTTTTTGCAAAGGTCGGTTATGAGAAGTCCTTAAAATTTTACAAATGATAAAAACCACGGCTATTTTATTTCAGCTCTTATCCTGCTCAGGCTTACCTGGGTAATGCCCAGGTAGGAAGCAATATACCCTAATTGTACCCGTTTCAGCAGATCGTGGTTATGCTGCAGTAAGTCCTTATATCTTTCTGAAGCCGTTTGAAATAACCGGGAGATAAGTCTTTCTTCCGTTTTGATGAGCTCCTGTTCAACCAGCTTTCTTCCCCAGTTGGCAATATGGATATCTTCGGTAAACAGCGCCCGCAGGTTGCTGATGCCGATAACATACAGTTCACAGTCTTCCAGCAGTTCTATTGTTTCATATCCTTTCTGATCATCTACAAAACTTTTCAGCGAAACGAGCATATCACCTTCCTTGCCAAACCAGAATGTAATTTCATTATCATCGAACCTGGTGTACGCGCGGGCAATTCCCTTTTTAATAAAATACATATAGGATTCTACCCGGTCGGCCCTTAACAGCACATGACATTTCGGGTAACTCACCTCCGTTACATACATCGCCAGTTGCGCCCTGGAGCTGGCAGGAAGCTGATACGTTCGTTCTATGATCTGATCCAGCGTCATGTATTATTGCTTCGTATATTTTACAATATCAATACCAATGCCATTTGGGTCTTCAATGGCAAAATGCCGGTCGCCCCAGGGTTCGTCGCGGAGTTCGATCTTTATGGCAGCCCCTTTCTTCTTTAGGTCAGCATATATTTTATCCACATCGTCTACCTCTATTGTCAGGTACATTCCCTGCCCGGGAAAAGGTTTATGGAATAAAGGCTGCTGACTGGGATGATGGGGCAACAAAAAACTGATCTCTGCTCCCCTGTCCGGCGTATGCATTAACAGATAAAATTCATTTTCAAAGGTAACGCCAAAGCCTAATTTCTCTGTATAGAAAGCTTTTGTTTCCTTCAATTTACTGGTTACAATGCCTGCATTTAATTTCATTGCATTCGCTTTTTTAGATGATGAATGGGTTTGGGCATAAGTGTCTGCCGTTATACCGGCCAATGCCAGGATCAAAATAAAACGGACCATAATTCATGAGATTGATTACGCCCCAAATCTCCGGCTATTGGCAGGCAAATCATTGTACAAATCGGACAAGTTCATCTTCCGAAGGCTTTGCTGGGAGTTACTCCATAAAAATTTTTGAACTCCCTGATAAAATGCGCCTGGTCATAATAGCCGGCATCAAAAAACAGTTTGTTGTTTCGCAGGCTTTGTGTGGAAGGTTTGGCATTCAGAATGTTTTGAAAACGCACCACCTTGGCAAAGGTCTTGGCGGTATCGCCAATGTAGAAGTCGAACAGGCGGCGCAACTGCCTTGCACTTATGCCTGTGTCGAGCTCCTTTTCTACCGCAACCATGCCCTGGTTGCGGAAAATTATTTCCAATGCGTTGTACAGGCGATTGTCGGCAGCGAATGACAGGGTAGAAATATGTTTTATGAAGTAATCGTTCAATAGCCTTGCGATCACGTCGAGCGACTGGTTACCATGGAAGGCGCTGCTAATGAACGCCGATAACTTATTATTCACCGCTTTCAGGTGCAGGTACCTGTTACTGAGTGCTTTTGCATTTACCTGGAACAATTGGGGAAACATGGTGGGCAGGAACCGGATGCCAACGTAGTTAAAACTGTTTTGCAAAGGGAACTCCGTATATTTCTTACAAAAGCCCATTACATAATTTTCGTATGGGGCGTTCAGTTCAAAATAAATATCAATACAGCCATCGGCAACAACCCGGTAGGTAAATGGTTCCTGCAGGCTTTTATCGGTCTTTAGCTGCCAGTAGCAATAAATATAAGGCAGCAACTGTTCGCCGGGCGCCACTTCAACATAGGATACATTTTCTGTTGTTTGTTTTACCGTTGGTTGCAGGGGGCGGTACAATTGCCGGATGTTTAATGAGAATTCCATGGGCGTTCGATGGGCTAAAAATAATTAATATTTTTCGCCACTACAAACGCCAGCCGGTCATCAGCCTCCCTGAGCCAGAGGCATTATCACATTAGCAAATTATCGAATTACCATTGGGCGCCATAGCCGGCAACACCGGGTGTAGAAAGCGGTGATCATCCCCGGCCAGGAAAACGATGATTTAAAGCAGGCCGCAGCCAACTACCGAAGCAACGATCACCTACCAGCATTAGCCAATGGAAAGAGGGGGAAATATTGAATTCCCCCCTTTTACTCCATTGGTATTTAATCTTTCACTGTTAGCTGTAAAAAAAAAGCAAGATTGAAAAAACCGGAACGTCAGTAACATCCCTTGATCAATTATCTGTTGCAGGAACGATCTTATATACTTTACCAGTGTTTCCTGTGGGACCAGCGTTGGATGAAACAGTTACATACACTTCGCCGTCATTGTCCTGGCCAAATCCTTTGATATAATAGCCCAGGTCGTTCGGATGGTTTTTAACTGAAACTTCTTTATACTCCCAGTTTGATCCGCCCATTGTTGCCATAAAAAGTTCTCCGTTAGGTGTGGTGGGTGATTGAGAGAATGTTCCGAAAATATACTTTCCATCCCAGCCTTCAATAGCACGACCGCGATATACATGTCCGCCGATGATGGTAGTGGCTTTACCACCTGTAGGATTCTGCCAGTTGTTCACTTCTATAACCGGATCTCTCAACGAATTACCTAAGTTGTCTTCTGTAGGACAGGAGGCCGGTATATCTTTATTGTTGGCTGCGTTGAAACAATGCCTGCCTTCTCTTACATTCCAACCATAGTTATGACCTTTTTCAACCAGGTTTATTTCTTCTGATAATGCCTGGCCGGCATCGCTAACAATTAGACCATGCTCTCCGCCAATGTCGAATGACATCCGGTATGGATTGCGAAAACCATATGCATAGATCTCATCCAGACCGGGCGCATTCAAGAATGGGTTTTGTGTGGGAATAGTGTAAGGAGTTCCTGTAGGAGAGCTTGATTTAATATTGATGCGCAAGATCTTTCCAAAGAAGTTGGCTTCAATATTCTGGGCATTACCGCCTTTGTTACCGGAATACCAGTCATCAACATGACCGAGATCTGTATCATTGGCGCCGCCGCCATCACCAATGGCGATATACAGGAATTCATCGGGGCCAAAAGCGAGTGCGCCACCGTTGTGATTCATTTGAGGATCGTCCCACTCAAGCAATACTTTTTCAGTGCTCATGTCAGTTCTTCTTTCATCACAGTTAGCCCTGAACTGTGACACGCGGCTGAGGTTGTTCCATGAAGCGCCTGGAACCGGACCGCCTGCACGTGGGGGAAGTTGATAATACACATAAAAGCGACAGTTGCTTTTGAAATCGGGGTGAAAGGCCAGGCCTATT
This sequence comes from Longitalea luteola, assembly GCF_017356035.1. GTDB lineage: Bacteria > Bacteroidota > Bacteroidia > Chitinophagales > Chitinophagaceae > Niastella > Niastella luteola. Next base: position 322,756 of record NZ_JAFIQX010000004.1, read on the forward strand.
AACCCACGTTCATCATAGTTAGATGAGAGCGGAGCAATTCTGCTGCTGAGATCCAGAAAAGGAGTGGGCCATTTTTTACCACTACTATCGATCATCCATACTTTACCAACCTGGTCAAGAATATAAAGATTTTTAGTACCGGGGGCAGAAACAACCTGTAGTGGTGAAACAAAATCTTCTGCAACTAACTGTAGATCTACTTTCTTTTCATTTCCTCCGGAGCCGGAGTCTTCATCATGTTTTTTACAACCCGATAAGATGAGAATACATACCAGAGATAATGCACAAAATAAATTCATGGTTTCAAAATTACGATTGGTTACGGTAGGTACTTTGACTTTCATAACAAACAATTTTGGTTGGTTAACAAACAATGCAACAAGCAGGCACGCACCAGTTAATGAAAGCATTTTATAGTGGCTTTCAGAGTAACGTTTTTTCTATTGGACAATGGACGGTAAGCGTAATAGTAACCAGTATACACCATAAAGTGGAACGCTATAATACCGATAAACATAAAGCTTCCAGCAAAGCGTTTTTCCTATATGGACATGGATGATAAGTAGATTAGGAATGAATAGTCAGTCAACTGTAATGAAAGAATAGTTTTTAAGCACCCAACCAATTGAAGAAAGGATTATCAGAAGATGTTGGAATCGGGAATCAGAGCAATTTCACTGTAAATATATATTATTTTTTATAAGATAATACATATTTTTTTTCAAAGTTCTACCAATAAAAAAACAGGATTTTGCTCTTGAATATGAACATAATAAACGGTTGTAAAACGAGCTTGTAACAGGCCCGGATGATACAATATAAAAATCTTATGCCATTATAAATTACGCGGATTGTTCCAGCCTTTGCATAATCTGTCAATCGTATCGCTTATGCGTTGTTGACGTGTTTCCACACGTTTTGCGGTTACCACCCATTCTACGTATTCCTTTTTGTTGGTAAAGGAAAGTGTTTCGAAAAAGGATTTTGCCTTTTTGTTTCCGGCTAACTGTTTCGCCAGATCGTCGGGCAACCGAACGATCTTTTGTTTGGCATCGATAAGATCGAGGATAGGGCGTTCTTTAGGCCGGGCAGCGTTTTTTATATCAGCTTCCGTTTTCAGCCGGAATGCAAAAGCCGACCAGGTATCGTTGAACGAGATAAGACTGACCCAGTGAAAGGCTTCAACTGTAAGCAGGTTATCCCAGCCCTTATCGCGGGTTAGGTCGGTCTGCAGGGCGGAAGTCCCCTTCGGGTAATAGCACCAACAGAGCACCTCCCCTTTTACCAGCTGCATTACTTTGGGCAATCCTTTATCGAGCTGGGCCTTGTTCAGCATAAACCAGTGGATCTGCTGAAAGTTCCTGGCCTTGGGGTCTATAGTCACCTTATCCGGCAGCGCACCAGTTGCTGCTTAAAGTCTGCCGGGGCATTGATGGTACGCAGGGTAAACCCTTCCTTTATTTTCAGTTTTTGAGCAGTGGAAGCAGCCATAAAGGGCGTTTACAGCTAAGATAGTATAAGATAGCAAGGTGGTTTGATGCAGTTATTGAAAGTTGCGGAGGTGGGCGGTTGATACTCAATTTTTTCTGAGATTTTTTTTCTCATTTTTTTGGCTGTTTACAAAATACGATTATCTTTGCAACCCGAATTAAAAATAACACTGCTGTCAACGGCAGAAAGTTCGGAAAAGTAAAAAGTTCTTTTAGGATTATATAGATCTGAATTGCCCAGGTGGCGAAATTGGTAGACGCACTGTGTTCAGGTCGCAGCGCTCGCAAGGGTGTGCTGGTTCGAATCCAGTCCTGGGCACCAACTTAGCCCTGTAAGTCATTGATTTACAGGGCTTTTTTGTTTCAGGCAGGTCAAAAACAGGTAAGCTCTTACGCTGTCTCCCATTTTTCTACCCCAAATGACACCCGGTTTTCTGCAAAAGAACAGCACGCAAACTGACACTAACGGCACACCTCATTTGTTCACCTGTTCAAAAATTCACGAGATTTTTCCATGTCAGTTTTTACCATTAGTTGGTCCATCGGTGTTCACCATGCGTGGAATGCGGTCTTTAACGGCCGGCAAAGCAGGGAACGGGCCATGCGGTTGTGTCTGATACCAATAGGCAACTGTATAATAATTATCAGATCTGTGATTAGCATGACCGTGTTCGATGGTCATTTTGATTGACTTTTTAAACACGATTGGCGACTCGCTGTGAAAGCGATAAACAGTCCATTCCGCGCCGCGGTTATCTCCGCCATTCCTGGGATTGCCATAATCGGAGTAGCTGAATGTCGGCTGATTGTTTCCGAAAGGATTGATCCCGCAACCGCCGTAGCACCATGCGCCCAGGTAATAGTCCTCTGCTCCTGTTCCATTGATAGTAGGACTTTTGTCGCCGTCGATATAAATCATTTCATCTCCTTCACCCCACCAGTCGCCCTGGTTTTGCACGATGCTATGTGTAACGCCGAGGAAGAATCCCTTACCCTGCGCTTCGAGGATAACATAATTTCCTTCTCCGCTTTTGTTTTGTTTGTTGTTGATCTTTTCATCACCGTTCATTTTCCAGTCGGCCGACCAGCCGTCTGTTGGTACGGCCTGGCGGTATTGTGCGTGGAAGTAGGTCATGTTTTCAGGCAGCGATGCATGCTTTTCCCAGTCGATATTATAGTAAAATGCGTCGATTGCGTTTTCCCCTTCATTCGTGATCGTGATTTTTGCGGATCTACGGAAAGGCATTGGAAAATAGCAGTTCAGTGCACGCTGTGATCCCACTGAAAGATATCTCGATTCATAGAGGAAATATTTAGCGAGCCCGAGACCGAAGAAATCTCCAATAGGCGCTTCGACGCTTGGTGTGCTGTTGCCTTCCCAATAAATTCTCAGGACGATCTTTTTCAGGTGATTGGTTTCGTTGCTGGCGATGGTGAACCACATGTGTTTGATGATGCCCGGGCCGGTTACGTTTCCTATTGTGCGTGTTTCTCCCGGTTTGATCTTGTGTTTCCAGTTGCCGTCGTCGTTGGCGCCGCTGGTGTCGTGGCTGGAAATGCGTTGCGAGGTGTAATCGCGAAACTGCCAGATCTCCGTTTGCACCGCGCCTGAGGGGTCTGGTGTGCGTTGTGCCAGTAGCGGACTGGCCAATAAAAAGAGTACGCCGGCGGCTAATATGTTCCGCGCTTTCCTGACTGCTGATTTTTTCATATTGGCGAATGTTTGGCTTAAAGCTAATACTTAATTCCCGTCAAAGACGTCATTTACCTGTAAGGCGATAAAAACAGAAATTGCGGGAACTGTAATAATTTTGGCCGCAAAAAGAAAGCCGGTGATAGAAAACCTTATAACCCATATCAGCAAGTTTTGTCTAATGGATGTAAAGAAATTAAATCTACTGGAAGCTTTCTTTGAACAAAGGACTTACCGGAAAAAAGAACTGTTGTTAAGCGAAGGACAACGGTGTTATGAGAAATTTTTCATTGTCAAAGGCTGCGTACACCTATATTACTTAAAGCAGAATGGGGTTGAACAAACGACCGACTTCGCACTGGAGAACTGGTGGACGTCGGATTTTATGGCTTTCCCAACCGGTTCCCCGGCACAGCTGTCCATTCGTGCGGTAGAAACCACCAATGTGCTGTGCATTACAGCCAACAGCCAGCGTGAGCTGCTGAAACAGGTTCCGGAACTGAACGAATATTTTCACCTCGTATTTCAAAAGGCTTATGCCGCTTCTCAAATAAGATTCCGGCTGTTATACGAGTTCTCCAAGGAAGAATTATACCGGCATTTCAATGAGCAGTTCCCGCAGTTTGTTCAGCGCGTTCCCCAGTATCTCCTGGCTTCCTTCCTGGGTTTTACCCCCGAATACCTGAGTGAGATCCGCAAAAAATATCTTTCTTAAACCAGTTTAAGAAGCATTGCATTTTTGCTATCGAAATTTGCCTCCTAAACAAAAATGTTCAATTATGCTTAATGTTATTAAACACCGTTTAGATGTTTGGAAGGAAGAACCGTTGTACTGGAATCAGATTGCTGCGATAGACAAGCGACTGTATGCTTCTACCATTCCAAAAAGTCTCATAGAGCTCATCAAGATCCGGGTTTCGCAGATCAATAAATGTGTTTTTTGCATCGATTACCATACCCAGGAAGCTTTACAACAGGGCGAAACAGCCCGCAGGATATTCGCCCTTACCGCGTGGGAAGAAAGCCCCCTGTTTACCGATATGGAGAAAAGCACGCTTCAAATGGCAGAAGAAATTACGCATATTTCCGTTCATGGCGTTACTGACGCAACATATGAAAAGATCAAAACGCATTTTAATGACCGGGAAATAGCCGATATCATCGTCTGCATCTGTCACATCAACTTTTTGAACCGAATAGGCATTTCGACAAGAACCGTGGCGTCTTAACTAAAGGGCGTTTTTAATAATAGGAGTGGCAATGGTGGCGCCTTTGTCACTGGCAACCAGCACCAGGCCATTTTGCAAACGCAAACGCTTATTACATACAAACCAGTATAAGCAGAACACAATGTGCAGAAAAACAAGAAATGCAAGCGAGTTGAAAAGCACAGTTTTGGTTTTGGGGTTTGAGCGCTAAGAATAAATAAATGTAATTAAAATAAGCATATTTGTCAATGCCTTCCGTTACTTGTAAGTGAATGTTTGAAACGGCCTAAAGCTTTAAATAAAATAAGAGAGAATAAGCAGGAAAAAGCAGCAGGTAAAATAATTCAATATACAATAATGAAACGGATCTTGACAATTACAGTGGTCTTATTTGCAACTTCAGGATGGGCCCAGGATTCCACGAAAAAAGGAGACATAGCACAGATCAGTGTCAGCGGCTATGCGGAGGCATATTATAGCTACGACTTTAACAAACCGGCAGACAGCTACCGGCCGGAATTTTTATACAGTCACAACCGGAGCAATGAGTTCAATGTAAACATCGCCTTTATTAAAGCCGCCTATGCCGGCGAGCGCGTTCGGGCCAATCTGGCGCTGGCAGCAGGAACTTACATGAATGCCAACTATTCGGCTGAACCCGGCGTTCTTAAGAATCTATATGAAGCAAATGTGGGTTTTAAATTAAGTGCCCGCAAAAACCTGTGGCTCGATATAGGCATTATGCCATCACATATTGGTTTTGAAAGTGCCGTGAGCAAGGATTGCCGTACCATAACCAGGAGCCTGATGGCAGAAAACTCCCCCTATTACGAAAACGGCGCCAAACTCACCTACACCACCGATAATAATAAATGGTTATTCAGTGCGTTGGCGCTGAACGGCTGGCAACGGATTCAACGGGCGGCTGGCAATTCATTGATGAGCTGGGGTACACAGATCCAGTTTAAACCAACCAATAAAGTGGTATTGAATTACAGCACGTTTATAGGTACTGATAAACCCGACAGTGCCCGGCTTTGGAGATATTATCATAATTTATACAGTACTATTCAGTTGAGCAGTCAAGTAGAAGCGATCCTTGGTTTCGATATCGGCCAGGAGCAGGCGGCTAAAGGCGAAAGCAAAATGAATACCTGGTACACGCCCGTTGTTATCCTGCGTTATGCGCCGGTTGATCAATGGGCCTTTGCCGTACGCGGTGAATATTATAGCGATGAAAAGGGCGTGATCATTGCCTCTGGTACCGCGAATGGATTCAAAACAACCGGATTCTCTGCCAACATCGATTATCTGCCGGCGCAAAACATCGCGCTTCGTTTGGAAGGAAGAATGTTGAAAAGCAGGGACGAGATCTTTATCAAAGGTGATAATGTAACTAATACCAATACGGCCGTTACATTTTCGGCAGCAGTTAGTTTTTAATTCATTGCTCGGAATTTAATACCATTTCATCTTTATTCATAGATCACCTTGCGATAATGCGTGGTTCCACATTAAATACGCATTAATTTCTTCGCTGGCGCTGGTTTTAATTCACGTGATACAGAATATTGCCCCCCAAATGAAACATCCGCATACTTCCCTGCCCGACAAACCACATTTTGAGATCTTAGACGGGTTAAGGGGTGTTGCGGCGATTGCAGTGGTGATCTTTCACTTCATGGAAATTGCCGTACCTGATCTCGAAAAAAATTTTATTGCCCATGCTTACCTGGCTGTGGACTTTTTCTTTTGCCTGTCAGGGTTTGTCATTGCCTATGCTTATGATGATAAAATGCCTGTCATTGGTATCTCTACATTCCTCAAACGAAGGCTGACCCGCTTACATCCACTGGTGATCATTGGCTCGGTGCTCGGTTTATTGACCTTTGTATTCGATCCCTTCAGTAATTTACATGAAACCTATGCTGATAAAACCTGGCTGTTGTTCATATACTCCTGCCTGATGATCCCCTTCCCGGTGGTAAAGGAAAGATATTTAAATCTTTTTCATCTCAATCCACCAACATGGTCCTTGTTCTGGGAATACATCGCTAATATTTTTTATGCCGTGCTGCTTATCCGGCTACCGAAGAAATTCCTTTGGGCATTAGCGGTACTGGCTGCCATAGCGCTGGTATATGAATCCTCGCAATCAAGCCATCTTAGCGTTGGATGGGGCGGCGATAATATTAAAGGAGGCGCCATCAGGGTAAGCTTTTCGTTCCTGGCAGGCGTACTTGTTTACCGTTCACGATGGATCATTCGCTCAAAGCTGGGTTTTGTGTCAATAGGATTATTGCTCTTGCCGGCTTTACTGTTTCCGTTCTCTGAAAAACATAACTGGATTGCCGACCCACTCGTGGTTATCTTTTATTTTCCATTACTAGTCGTGTTAGGCGCCGGCGCAGTAACGCAAAAAACGACCCGCGCCCTTTGCCGCTTTTCGGGAAAGATATCATACCCGCTTTACATGGTCCATTATCCATTTATATGGGTGTTCATGAGTTATGTTGAAAAGCACAAACCTGCTATGGATACTGTGACATGGATCATTGTCATTGGTACAATCTTATTATTGTTATTGGCGTACCTGACTATGAAGTATGTAGATGAGCCTGTGCGGAAATGGCTAACCAGACGTATGAAACAGGGCGCCAGGAATCAGTAGCGCCCGGGTTCATTTCCCTTTCGACAAACACATTCGTGCAAAACAATTTTAGCTTCGCCGGCAAAGAAATTATCCAGTAACTTCAACGCAACTATCGTTGAACATGAAAAAACTGGTTTATCCTTCTTTGCTTTTTGCCATTGTCATCAGCAGTTGTTCATCCCTGCAAGCACAGCAAACAGCGGGCAAAAAAACCTCCGGCAATCCCGTTTTTCCCGGCTGGTATGCCGATCCTGAAGGGGCGATTTTCAACAAGCGATACTGGATCTACCCTACTTACTCTGCACCTTATAATCAACAGGTATTTCTAGATGCTTTCTCGTCGACGGACCTGGTAAACTGGACGAAACACGAACGCATTGTTGATACGGCTGCTATCAAGTGGGCGAAAAGGGCCATGTGGGCGCCTGCCATTGTGCAAAAGAATGGCCGGTACTTTTTATTTTTCGCCGCTAACGATATTCAGAACGAACAGCAACCCGGTGGCATTGGAGTCGCTGTTGCCAATAAACCGGAAGGCCCCTTCAAAGATTACCTCGGCAAACCCTTACTCGATAAGATCGTAAACAAAGCGCAGCCTATTGACCAGTTTGTGTTCCGGGACAAAGACGGGCAGTACTATATGATCTACGGTGGATGGGGTCATTGCAACATCACCAAACTGAAAGACGATTTTACCGGCTTTGTTCCGTTTGAAGATGGGAATACCTTCCGGGAGATCACACCTAAAGGTTATGTAGAAGGACCCATTATGTTCATCCGTAACAACAAGTACTATTTTATGTGGAGCGAAGGCGGCTGGACAGGTCCTGATTACCGCGTGGCTTATGCGATAGGCGATTCTCCATTTGGTCCATTTGAGCGGATAGGCACCGTTCTGCAACAGGATGCAGCCGTGGCAACCGGTGCAGGCCACCATTCGGTGCTTCAAGTTCCGGGCAGCAACGATTGGTATATTGTATACCACCGCCGCCCTCTGGGTGAAACCGACGGCAACCACCGGGTGACCTGCATCGATAAAATGGAGTTTGATGACAAGGGATTCATCAAACCCGTGAAAATAACTTTTGAAGGCGTAGCTCCCAAAGTGTTAAAGTAATTACCGCTTACACTTTACTCAAGATCTTCCTGTCAATATAAAAAGTACCGAAAGGAATACAGCAGGCCAGTATCACTTTCCAGGTGATTTTTGTAAAAGCCCATCTCTGCTCAACCCCTACGCTAATTGTATTGAATATAAAAAGCAGGAACAAAACGCCGTGAACAGGCCCAAGTAATTTTGTAAACGTTTCATCATGTGCTGCATACTTCAACGGCACAGCTATAAATACCAGTAAGAGAAGAGAAACTCCTTCCAGGAAGCCGAGCAGCCGCAGGCGCCCGATCTTTGTTTTAAATAATGATTGCATATGCTATCTGATATAAGGTCTGTTAGCAAATGGGGAGAACGGCCAGGGAATGGCTATAAAGATTATAACCAATGCAAGCGAATACCACAACAACATTGTTTTGAATTTCTGTTCATCTGTTTGTTTTCTTTTTGTCAATGCCGATCCAACGGTAACAATGACAATAGCAACCAGCATCAGTGTACTATGTATTATTCCGAAGAACAAATACCCGGCGTCTTCCATGGTTTTATTACCGTTCTTAAGAAAATACTTTATTAGCGGACTTTGAAAGTACAAAGTCATTCCAGCCATTAACTGTATATGCGCTATAGTAGCCGTCCAATGGCGTACGGCATTATCGCCTTTTGTGAATTTTCGTTTGAAGAAATATCCGCTACAGGCCTTCCATACCGCAAGGAACAAGCTCACCAGTACGAACCATCGTACATACGAATGCAAATAAATGAGGAATTGATACATAATCAGGCTATACCCGCTTTGTGATTGTTTAAAATAAAGGCAGGGCAAAGCTAACACAAAAACATACTAACTGGTATGTTTTTACTGAAAAAAATTATTGCAGGGAATTCAGGTAATCTTTCAATTGCTTTAGATACACAAGATATACAGCGCTGCTGTTATTCAATTTACCCATATTTCGAATGCCCCAGTAGCCCGACATAATGAAAACGGCAACCTGTTCAGCTTTCACATCTGCTCTTATACTTCCGGCTTTTTTTCCGTTCCTGATGCAATGGACAATGGCGCTTTTCCATTCCTCCGACAACTCGTTTAACACCCTGGTGAAATCACTATGCCAGGGAGCCATTTCCTGGGTAAAATTGGCCGCGGGGCAACCGTACTCTACTTTCAAAAATTGATTTTTCATCAGGATAGCATACATCATGTCATAAATGATCTTTACCGGATCGCCTTCTGACTGAAGCGGCTTGATAAACGCAGTTGCAAAACTGGGTTTCAGCAATTCATTGATGATGGCAATGCCCATCTCATCTTTATTCCTGAAATGATAATAAAAAGCGCCTTTAGTGACCTGTGTAGTTGCCAGAATATCATCGATACTTGTCGTTTGATAACCCTTTACATAGATCAGTTCAAAAGCCTTTTGTAAAATGCCCAATCTTGTTGCCTCGGCCTTTTTCATGTTTAGATACTAACCGGTATTTTTTTAACAAAGTAAGCTACTATCGCGTATTTATACAAATGTTACTGGTCGGTCCTTAACGGTTCGGCGGCAAAAAAACGCCTCGCGCCTTCCCTTCCATGCTCCACCAGCTCAGCTATTGTTTTCCTCGGCAGCCTGCGTACGCGGCCGGAGAGATTCATATTGTTAATGGCAATGGTCCTGCGTAAACTATTGGGATGGGTAACTTCCGGATTGGCCTTATCGATCAGCGTGTGGTACAACGCTTTCAGATAATCGCTCAGGGTATAGATCTCAAACGGGTAAACGCCCGGCTGCTCTGCATTGTATTGAATTTGTTCGGGCATTTCCATCAGCAGCCCCAGCGTTTCACGGTTTTCGACCCATGTATTGACTGGCGCATTATGACCGTTGATGTATTTGGTAGAATCAAATAAACTGATGGGGTAATTACTCAGCACGCCACCATCAACCATTACATGCAGTAATTGCTTGTCCGTAGGTCTTTCATATACCCTGCCACAGTCATCCATCAGCACAGCCCGGTAATACAAGGGTATAGATAACGAAATACGCACAGCATCACAAATGCGCATATCCGGATAACTCTCATGCGAAAATACCCGCAGCCGCTGATAGGTAAGGTCGGTGCCCGTTATATACAGGTCTCTATAATTTTTTTCAACACGTTTTGCATGCAGTTCCCCGAAGGTGATATCGGCATTACCTGTTTTAGCAGCCAGCAGATCTTCCATCCACTTAGCTATTTTCTCTCCTTTATACCAGCCAAATTGTTTACGCAGGCGCCTGATACCACCGGCCAGCATCCAGCCGCCGTCATTGAACTTTTTTAAGGGGATATTCGCCGTTAACTCAATGATCTCACCCGACGTATAACCAACGGCCAGCAATGCCCCTTGTATAGCGCCCACCGAAGTACCTCCTACCCGCTGAATGTCTTTTAAAATGCCCATGCTGTCAAGTACCTGTAAAGCACCGGCATACGCAAAACCCTTCACCCCTCCGCCTTCCATCACGAGGTTACGGTACCGCGGTGTTTGAGCGTAGCCTGCAGCACCAACAATTAGCGAAACTGTAAACAAGACAAGTTTTTTCATCAGGGCTTTAATGTTTAGGCTACAAGATACGTAACACGTTGATGAAAAGTTGGATGATCCCGGCAGGCACCTTCAAGGTTTTAACATTGTAGGTGACCGCGGGCTCCAGTGTAAATAAATCTCCCTAAATAACTGCCTTTACTCTACACTCCCCAACTATGCCGGCAGCAAAAGCCCGGCCCAATGAGCTGGCATAACTTGTGAAGTTTTTATAGTACACTAAACCTCTGGGATATGAACTTACTCAGCACAAAGATCCATGGATACATCGATTATATAATGGGCGCGCTGCTCATTGCAGCCCCATGGATATTTAATTTTGCCAGGGATGACGCAAGTACATTTATTCCGCCAATACTGGGTATAGCAACGATACTGTACAGTTTGTTGACCAGGTATGAGTTAAGCCAGGCCCGGATGATACCTATGCGCCGGCATTTATTACTCGACACCATCGTTAGTCTGCTCCTGATCGCTTCGCCCTGGCTGTTCGGCTTTAAAGATTACATTTGGGAACCACACGTAATATTGGGAAGTATTGGCCTGGTGATCGTGTTCATTTCAAAACGTGAACCTGGCGAAGGACGAACGCCCACCCAAAGGCATATAACCGGTGATAACAACATCAGAGGAACGGCAATACACTAAAAAACAGCATAAGCCCCGGTCTTTTAACCGGGGCTTATGCTATCTACCTGTTGACAATGGTTGCAATTGTAACCTGGGAAAATTTTGTCCCGCCTTGTAATTAAATGGTCAACTTAACTTTCTTGCCCGATTTAACCGCCTCATAAATGGCATCGATGATCTTCAGGTCGCGTAAGCCTTCTTCTCCATCTACTGAAACCACCGGCTGTTTGCCATCCATGATAATCGCAGCCATTTCATCCATCTGCACGGTCTGGTGCGTCATATGCGGCTGCGTTAATTCGCCTTTATTGGTTCGACCCTTAATAGGGCCATAGCCTGTTGAGGGCTGTAGTTCGGCAAATCCTTTAGTGCCATTCAGGAAGAAGCGGTCGAGGTTGTTCATACTATAAGTAGATAAACAGGAAGCCACCGCCCCGCTGGGAAAACCCAGTTGGAACTGAATAGTTTCATCTACGCCCGGTTTAAACTTCTCGGGATCCGTTTTGGTCTCCTGCGCCGTTACCCAGACCGGTTCTTCGCCTACCATATAACGCGCACCATTAATGGAATAAATACCTATGTCCATCAAAGCGCCTCCGCCGGCCAGTTCTTTCTTCAGTCGCCATTGGCCGGGATCGCCGATGGCAAAACCGCTCAATCCCTGAAAGAACATGATCTTTCCCAATTCGCCCTCTTTCCGCATGCGGATGATCTCGAGGGTCTTGGGTTCAAAATGCATTCTGTACCCTACCAGTAATTTTACATTCGCCTTTTTGCAGGCATCCACCATCTCCTGCCCTTCCTTTGCATTCAGCGCCATCGGTTTTTCACAAATGACATGTTTACCCGCTTTGGCTGCTCTTATCACGTGCTCACGGTGCAACGCATTCGGCGTTATCACATACACCGCATCTATGTCGGGATTGTCCTTTATCCGGTCGAAATTCTCGTAATTATAACAGTTCTTTTCGGGAATGTTGTACTTCGACTGCCAGTTGGTGATCTTGGCCGGGGTACCGCTGATAACTCCGGTTAGCCGGGCCCGTTTGCAGTCCTTCATGGCTTCCGCTACGCGGGTGCCATAACTTCCCAATCCCATGATGGCTACGCGTAATGGCGGTCCATCCTGTACCATAGAGCCGGTTTGTTCCATACATGCTATTGCTTCGGACGATAACAGGGGAAATGTAACTACCGAAGCGGCCAGTTTTTGCAGAAAGTTTCGACGGGAATTCATAATTGCCAATTTTGAATAAATTTAATTAACAATGAGTTACCAGCACCTAAAACACCCTACCAACATTTTTACAAAAGGTGATGATCGTTTGCCATTAACAGCCGCATTGTATCGTTCTTGCAGGCGGCTTTTTCCGCTCATCCTTTAAATGGTCAATTTTTATCAATCATACCGACCGGTTACTTCCTTCGATCACAGCAACAATTGTTCCGCCATCCAAATTTCACAGGCTACCGCTGTTATACTTTAACAGGAAAAAAAATAAGAGAATTTGTACAATTGGTATATGAACCCGGGTAAACTGCTTTTGCTAATCTCTTTTGCAGTCACAGTCACAACAACCGCCATGAGTCAATCCACCGATACAACGGTTGTAAGAAGAACTTTTATTACTCAACACCTCAAAAGCGCCATTTCATTAGACGGTATACCGAATGAGGAAGCCTGGAATGCAGTTGACTGGACCGGTGACTTCACGCAATGGCAGCCCAACGAAGGGAAAGCGCCCCATCAGCCTACCCGTTTCAAAATTCTGTATGATGAAAAATACCTGTATATCGCATACCATTGTATTGATCAATATCCCGACTCCATCATAAGATGGATGGACCGCCGCGACCAGTTTCCCGGCGACTGGGTAGAAATAAACATCGACAGCTACCACGACCTGCGCACCGCCTTTTCCTTTACCCTGTCGGTATCCGGCGTTCGCGGTGATGAGTTTGTTTCAAATAATGGCAATAACTGGGACGCAAACTGGAACCCTATCTGGTTTGCTAAAACCCATATTGATAATACCGGCTGGACGGCAGAAGTGAAGATCCCGTTCAGCCAGCTTCGTTATGGCAATGAAGCAGACAAAACCTGGGGTATTCAGGTTACCAGGCGCATTTTTCGAAAAGAAGAAAGGTCCTGCTGGCAATACATTCCACAAAACTCAGGTGTATGGGTAAGCCGTTTTGGCGAACTGAAGGGATTGAAGAACATTCCCCTGCACCGACAGGTGGAAATAGCGCCTTATGTAACTATGCAGGCCGATAAGTACAAAAAAGAAGATGGCAATCCGTTTGCGAAAGGGTTCGACACAAAATTAAACGGCGGGCTCGATGGCAAGTATGCCGTTACCAACGACCTTATTCTCGATTTTACCGTAAATCCTGATTTTGGCCAGGTAGAAGCCGATCCCTCCCAGGTGCGCATCGATGGCTTTCAGAACTTCTTTGAAGAACGCCGTCCATTCTTTATGGAAAGCCGCAATATTTTTGATTACCAGTTAACCGGGTCAGAAGCGGGCGGCGATTACGACTCCGACCTGCTCTTTTATTCCCGCCGCATCGGCAGCGCACCGCATGCTTCGCCGAAAATAAACAGCGATGAATACCTGAAGATGCCTTTAAACAATACGATCCTGGGGGCGGCCAAGTTCAGTGGCAAAACGCGCAAAGGCTGGAGCATCGGCATCCTGGAAAGCATTACCGAAAAAGAGATCGCCACCATTGATAACAATGGCGAAAAAAGAGAGGAACTGGTAGAACCGCTTACCAACTATTTTGTTGGCCGCTTGCAAAAAGATATCAATGGTGGTCAAACCATATTGGGCGGCATTTTTACTGCGGTAAATCGTGATAACGGGTTGAATGACCAGCTCCATCGCAGCGCTTACTCCGGCGGGCTCGATTTCTTTCATACCTGGAAAAACCGCACCTGGTATGTTCGGGGTAATATGGTGTTCAGCCAGGTACAGGGTAGTAAAACCGCCATCCTCAATACCCAGACAGCTTTTGAACACCTGTTTCAGCGCAACGGCGCCAGCGAGGTATCGGTAGACAGTAACCGCACCGCGCTCACCGGCACCGGTGGCACCTTCAGGTTTGGAAAAGTGGGTGGTAATTCCGGCCGTCATGGCCGGTTATTTAAATTTGAAACGGGTTTTACCCTTCGTTCGCCGGAGCTGGAGCTGAACGATATCGGCTTTATGCTCACCGCTAATGAGATCAACCATTTTACCTGGGCTGGTTTGCATTGGCCTAAGTCGTTCCTTTTCTTCCGTAATGCAAGGCTAAACTATAATCACTGGTCGCGGTGGGATTACGGCGGCAGGTTCATGAACCAGGCCTTCAATTTCAACTCGCATGCCACCTTCAGGAACAACTGGCAGGCCGGTACGGGCAGCACTACCAATGTGTACGACGTTTCAAACAATGCATTACGGGGCGCCACGGCTATCCGTAATCCCGGCAATATTTCACATAACATGTATGTGAATACCGACTTTCGGAAAAAGGTATCCGCTTACCTGGGTATTATCAATACATGGGGATTCGGTAATACCACAAAAACGAACAATCTGGAACTTACGTTATACTTTCAACCGATGAATAACCTGCGCGTCAGTTTGAGTGCCCTCTATATTTATTACTGGCGCCGGCAGGACCAGTTTGTTGATAATGTAACTTATAATAACACTACCCGGACCATTGTAAGCGAAGTAAAACAAAACACCTTGCGTTTTACCGGCCGCCTGACGTATAACATTACACCCGACCTCACCCTGCAATACTATGGGCAGCCCTATATTAACCGGCCGTTGTACAACCACTTTGCCTATGTAACCAATGCCACGGCAAAAAATTACAACGATCGTTTCCATCCATTCAACAATGGAGAAGTAAAAGAAGTGAATGGCGAATACCAGGTAGATGAGCAAAACGATGGGATAGTCGATTACAGCTTCGGCAAACCCGATTTCAATTTTGTGCAGTTCCGTTCCAATTTTGTCATGCGGTGGGAATACAAACCAGGCTCCGAGCTCTACCTCGTGTGGTCGCAAAGCAATACACCCGATGCATCGGCTGACCTGTACAATAATGTAGCCATTCCAAAAAGTTTATTTCAGAATGCCTTCGATAACCAGGCGGCAAGAAATATCTTTTTGTTTAAATGGACGTACCGCTTTCTTAAATAGCTTAAGAAATTTCGAGATTTTGAGATTTCGAGATTTTGAGATTTAGCGGGCTGCTTATATTGGAGCAAATCCCTAAATCTCGAAATCAGAAATCAGAAATCGTTTTGCCATTTTTGCTCATCCGCAGAAGGTCCATAAATAGAAGGCACGGGAATATCATTCAATCGCATATAAACGGTAAGTTGGCCGCGGTGATGCACCAGGTGGTTTAAAGTGGATCCGATCTGGCCCAGTTTAGGAGCGGTATAAAGCACCTCTCCATTCCTCTTCAAAGAAAATGGCTCCAGCAAAGCTTCATCAGTAACCTTGTTCAAGGCGTTTTTGGCGCCCTGGATATTTTCATCAAACCGTTTTACTACATCGGCAGTGCTGGCAGGTTTGAAGAACTGACCTGTAGCCAGATCAATCTCGGGTTGTTCAATCATGGTGGTGATCCAGTTGGGCATCTCAGCCACCAGTATGGTGAGGTATCCCAGCTCCATTGATTTTTCATGCGGTTTGTAATGGAACAGTTCAACCGGTATGCGCTCCAGGCATTTTCGGGTAGCCGTTACCTCTGCTTCCAGCTCTTTTAAATAGGTTTTGCCTAATGTGCCCTGATCCATGGTTTTGCTATTTAATGGTTTGGCATCAAGTTACTGAAAAACAAATTTAATTATTACCGCAGCCAATTGACAGCTAACCGGTGTGGAAATTTCGCTACAAGAAAAAAGTTATTAAGTTAGTCGGTTCCGGCAGGAACCAAATATCTTAATAACTCAATAACCAGGTACTGCGAACTATGAACTATAAACTATGAACTATAAACTTTGAACTGTAAACTTAAAACGCAGTACTTAACACAGCAGTCTGTTGATTACCAATCCTGTCCTGTTGCAATCTTTTTCTTCTTTGATAAAAAACATAAGAAGCAGTGGCCAGTCCCAAAGGCAATACCATAAACATCCAGTCGGGTTTGCCAATGGCCAGTATTGAATAAGTTGCGCCTATGAGATCGAAGAACAACCCGGCATATGCCCATTCTTTTATCCGGGGAAAACCAGGCACCAGGATAGCTATGACGCCTAATAATTTTGCAACGCCAATGAAGGGGACAAAGAATTTCGGATAGCCCAGTTCCACATGCATGCCCTGGATTGCCACAGGATGGCTCATGATATCAGGAATGGCTGAACCTAGCATCAGGAAAGCAAATAACCCGGTAAACACCCAATAGAAAATGTTCGTCTTTTTCATAACAAATAGTTTAATCGTTGACTAATTATTTTTGTTTTGTTAGCAGGCCAGCGATGCTTTGTTGTATACCGGCCTGGTTTGTTGAAACAAAAATATATTCAATAAACAGCTTTAACGGGGTGTGTTGCGGACAATAATGGGGTGTTTTGCGACACGAACAGTTACCGGTTACCGGGTACCAGTTACCAGGACTTTAAATTTCGATCACTTTGCAACTAATCGGGTTCTCCTAATTTTTTGCGCGGTGACTGGAAACCGGTAACTGGTAACAACACAAAAAAACGGATCGCTCATTTAGAACGACCCGCTTTCGTTTATGAATGATTTAGATTAGTATAACAGCCTTACCTTGATAGTATCCTTTACTTCTTTTAACAACTGTACCGCGGTATTGGAGATCTTACGGTCGAGGTCAAGCACCACATACCCAATTTCATCATTGGTTTTCAGGTACTGGCCAAGAATATTGATCTTGTTGTTCGACAAAGTGGTGTTGATAGCCGATAACACACCAGGCACGTTGCGGTGAACATGTAAAATACGGTGTGTTCCTTCCTGGGGCGGCAGGCTTAATGGCGGCACGGTATGGGAACCAATGCTCACGCCCATTTCAAGATACTGGAAAAGCTTATTGCTCACATCTTCACCTATGTTCTGTTGCGCTTCTTCTGTTGAACCACCAATGTGCGGGGTAAGAATAACGTTGGGCAACCCCTGTAACGGCGTAGTGAATTTGTCGCCATTCTTTTCAGGTTCCCAGGGATATACATCTACCGCAGCACCGCTCAATTGTCCGTCCTGCAGGGCTTTGGCCAGCGCCTCCAGTTCAACTACCTCACCACGGGCATAGTTTATAAGAATAGAACCTTTCTTGAAATTCTTGATCACGTTCTTATTGATCATATTTTTAGTGCTGGCGGTTTCAGGCACATGCAGTGTAATGATATCTGCCTGGCTTACCAGTTCTTTCAACGATTTCTTCGCCACTGCATTGCCTAAGGGCAGCTTGGTTACCGTGTCGTAAAAAATCACATGCATACCCAGCGCTTCGGCCAGCACACTTACCTGTGTACCGATATTTCCATAACCGATAATACCCAGTGTTTTGCCACGAAGCTCGTAACTGCCTTTCGCATCTTTCAACCATATACCTTCGTGAGCCGCTTTGTTCTTGTCAACAATGCGTCTGATCAACAGAATTGACAAACCGATCACCAGCTCTGCTACCGAACGGGTATTGGAATACGGCGCATTGAACACCGCAACACCCTGTTGTTTAGCGTATTTTAGATCAACCTGGTTTACACCAATACAAAAACAGCCAATCGCCTGCAGTTTCTTAGCAGCATCCAGAACACGTGGCGTAATTTGCGTTTTGGATCGGATACCCAGCAAATGCACATCCTTCACTTCCTTTATCAGGTCCTCTTCACTTAATGCCCCCGTTACTTTCTTAACGGATGTGTAGCCATTGTCTTTAAAGAATTTTACAGCCGTGTCACTGATGTTCTCAAGTAGAAGAATATTTATCTTTTCCTTGGGATAACTCGTAATTTGTTTGTCGGTCATAATGATTCCTACTGCTTTTACGTTATTTACGGTACCTTAGTTAAAAGATTGCAAATATAGTTCATAGTTGCAGAAACTTAGGCATGAAAAATGCATACATGGGCCTGTAACTGATCGGTTTTGTATAATTTCGCAAATTACGGTAACCTAAAATTAGATTGTCCTGGTGAAAAACATAGTCAGGTTATTGCTTATACTACTGGCATTGGAGAGTTGTGCGCGCGTTAACAATAAAAAGGTGACCTCTGGCCCAATGAACGCAGGTGATACCTCATCTTTACCTGCTCATGCTGTTACCTTAACGCCCGAGGAAATTAGCAATTTGAGGAGAAGGGTTGATAACCATCTTGATTCCACCCTGGGAAGAACCCGGTTCAATGGCAGCATCCTTGTTGCAAAGAATGGACAGATCGTATTTGAAGAATATACCGGATTTGTAGATCCCCGCACAAAAAAAGACTCCATTACTCCCTCCACACCATTTCACCTCGCTTCTGTATCAAAAACTTTTACCGGCATGGCCACGTTGCGGCTATGGGAAGAAGGTAAGCTGAATATTGAAGATCCTGTTTCCAAATACCTGCCTGGCTTTCCTTTGGAAGGTGTAACCATACGTACGTTGCTCAACCATCGCAGCGGCATTCCGAAATACGATCATTACATGGGCGAAATGGGTTGGGATAAACGAAAAATGATCTCCAATCAGGATGTATTGGATTTCCTTATTGCCAACTACAAGAAAATACCTATCGCGCCCCCCAATCGTGGCTTCAGCTACAGCAATACCAACTATGCACTGCTGGCGCTGATCATTGAGAAAGTAAGTGGACTATCCTTCAAGGATTATTTGAAAAAGACCTTTTTCGATCCGCTTGGGATGAAAAATACGTATGTATTCACCCTGGCCGATTCTGCCCGCTATATGCCATCTTTCTATTACAGCAACCGCGAATACAGGTTCGAATTCCTCGATGCAGTGTATGGCGACAAGAACGTCTACAGCACGGTTCGCGACCTGTTGAAATGGCACCAGGCCCTGCAACGCGAGAACTATTTTAAAAAAGCTACTCTCGACCAGGCCTATGCAGGTTACAGTTTTGAAAAGCCCGGCACCCACAATTATGGGCTGGGCTGGCGTATGTACCTGCTGAAGAACGGCAAAAAACTCATTTACCACAATGGCTGGTGGCATGGCAACCGCACTTCCTTCTATCGGATGACCGATGAAGATGCCGTGATCATTGCCCTTTGCAACAACGATTGCCGCTATGTATATAAAGTGAAGGAGCTGGCCGACATCTTTGGCGATTATATGCAGCAACATCGCCGCTATGCCGACGATGAGCCTACCCAGGTAGCCCGCGCAGAAAGGCCCCGCCAGGCAAAAGCCACCACAAAAAAGAAAAGCTCCCATCGCCGCTCAACTGCCAGAAAGTAATTAATTTTCGGGATGCAAATTTTTGCTACCGAACAAATTAGAGCCTGGGACGAATACACCATCCGCCATGAACCGATTGCATCGGTCGACCTCATGGAGCGCGCTGCCACAGCCTGCTATGAATGGTTGATGCAACACAACTATAAAGGCCGGTCTTATTCCATTTTCTGCGGAAAAGGGAATAATGGCGGAGATGGCCTCGTGATCGCCCGCCTGCTGGCCCAGAGCAATCATACTGTTACCGTTCATATCCTCGAATTCGGGCACAAGGGAACCGTTGATTTTCAGATCAACCTGGCCCGATTGCACGACACCACCGCGGGGATCCGGTTTGTGTCGTCAGAAGAAGCCTTGCATCCTATTCCTCCAGCCGATGTGGTGATCGATGCCTTGCTGGGCTCCGGCATTAACCGGCCCACCGACGGGCTCACCGCGCAGCTTATTAAGCATATAAATAACAGCGGCAACGAGGTCATTGCCATCGATATTCCGAGCGGGCTATTCGTAGACCACAGCAGCCGCGGAAATACGATCATCAAAGCCAGGCACACCCTTAGCTTTCAATGTTTTAAACCGGCTTTCCTGATGCCGGAGAACGCAGCGGTCATTGGCGGGATGCATATCCTGGATATCGGCCTGCACCCCGATTTTTTAAACACACAGGACGCTCCTTTTGAACTGATCGACCGGCCAATCGTCAACCGCCTGCTGCAACCTCGCCAGGCATTTTCCCATAAAGGCGATTTTGGCCATGCCGCGCTCGTTACCGGCAGCTATGGCATGATGGGCGCTGCCGTTTTATGTGCCCGGGCCTGTTTGCGCAGCGGCGTAGGCAAACTCACCTGCCACATACCAGCCTCCGGTTATACAATTATGCAGGTATCGGTGCCGGAAGCTATGTGCAAAACCGCCGAAAACGAACATCCCGCGGCAGAAATGGACAAATACGACGTCATTGGCATTGGTCCCGGACTTGGTTCAGATGCGGCGAATATCCCGCTGCTATATACATTATTTGAGCAGAACCGCCGGCCCATGGTCATAGATGCAGATGGTTTGAACACGATAGGCCGGGAAACAGCATTATTGAACAAGATCCCGCCCGGCTCCATACTTACACCCCATCCAAAAGAGTTCGAACGGCTGTTCGGCAAGACATTCAACGACTACGAGCGCATACAGCTGGCCCAGCAAAAAGCAGCAGCCCACCAGCTTTATATTGTATTGAAAGGCCGTTACACGTTTATTGCATCCCCTGATGGCAAGGGCTATTTCAACAGCTCGGGCAACCCGGGTATGGCCACCGGCGGAACAGGCGACGTGCTTACCGGTATACTCACCGGGCTGCTGGCGCAGCAGTATGCACCATTACATGCTGCCATTATGGGCGTATACCTGCATGGACTTGCCGGCGACCTGGCAGCCGCTTACACTTCGCAGCCTTCCCTCATCGCTTCTGACCTTATCGATTGTCTGGGCCAGGCGTTTCAATCGATTTCCAGTTCATAGTTTAAAGTTCAAAGCCCATTGACCATTCACCATTGACCATTGGCCACTCACCATCATGCCTTATCTTGCAATATGCATAACAGTGATCCTTTGGATAAACTAGATAACCCCGCCTGGTGGGCACTGACCGGCACCCAGCAATCGTTTGCAGCGGGAGATACAAGCGCTAAAAGATACCAACGCGGCATTTTACCTTTTACGGCGGTTGAAGAGGCAACAACAGAAAACCTGCTTGCGTTAAGTGAGCTGCTTGAACCAGGTGAGACCTTTTTTCTAATAGGTGAGCTGCCGCATCTGCCCGCCGGTTTTCAATTGCTGAAAGAACTACCCTGCGCCCAAATGATCCTGCAAAGGCCGGTGCCCGCCATACAAAGGAATGTTACGGTGGCTAAGCTAACCGAATTTAACAAAACAGAAATGTTCAACCTGATTAACAAAGTACAACCCGGTTATTATGAACCGGAGACTTCTCAACTCGGTAATTATTTTGGCATCCGGCAAAATGATCAACTGGTCGCCATAGCCGGTGAAAGAATGCGACTGGAACGACTAACAGAGATAAGTGCTATTTGCACTGATCCTGCTTATACAGGCCGCGGTTATGCGCAACAATTGATTGTTCAGTTATGTCATACCAATCTTGAACAGGGCAACACCCCTTTCCTGCACGTATTACAGACCAATGAACGCGCCATCCGGTTATACGAATATCTGGGATTTGTTACGAGAAGGGTTATTTCTTTTTGGCAAATGCAGTTCACCGTTTAAAGTTTACAGTTCAAAGTTTAAAGTTTACAGTTGATATGCTGAGTTGGCAGGGATAACTAGTTATTCAGTTATTCAGTTTATAATTAATAAGCAACCGGACAATTGTAGATTCTGAACATTGAGGAGGTTTGCCAATTGCCTAATGTCAATTGCCTATTGAATCTTCTCCGTCTCCTGCTCCATAAACTTCCTGAACTTTTCGCGCAGCGACTGATACCAGGCTATCATTTGTTTGGCTTCTGCCGAAATAGTGGAGCCTCCCCCCTTTTCGCCGCCAGTGGCAGTAACTACCATGGCACTGCCCATGGTCTCATTCAGCCGGCTGACGATCTCCCATGCTTTTTTATACGACATGCCGATTTTGCGCGCTGCCTGGTTAATGGATCCCGTTTCTTCGATCAGCTGCAACAGTTCAACCGGGCCAGGACCAAAAAAGCGGGTTCCGTTGCCTTCCACCCAAATACTTCCATTTACCCTGAAATCACCTTTCTTTAGCATGTCGCGCATTTGTTTTTTCATGATGCAATAATAAATAATTCAAAAAGACCGCCAAAACAAGCGGGGCGCCACTTGTCCATGTGTTAACAGGCAGTAAAACGATCATATATCAATTATAAAAAGATACGGTCGCTTGCAGTATTTCATCCCCGGCTACGCACATGCGTAGTTTTACGATCGCCGACGCTTTATTGCTATGGCCAGAGAGCGTCCCGAATGTATAGGGCTATGACCTGAACGGAAGCAAGAAAGTGTATTCAGGATAATTTTTTTGTTAAAGGGATGCGTCTTCTTAAGAGCACCCGCCCTTTTAGTGTTTTTTAAGACTACAGGTAAAAAGGTATTCGTTAAAAAATAACCCTTTTACAAGTATTTTTATAAGGAATTACTGTAACTTATAAACCGAACCCTTAATACATACTTAAATCAATTTCCGCTTAATGGAAAAGAGTATGCATGCGAACAACCGTTCAGGCGATGTCATTTTGGTATCAGTGGAAAAAAAATCTGGCGTTATAAATGGCATCTGGCCCCGGCAAGCCAGCTTACATGGCATGGCCGGTAAACGGTGTATAGGCAAAAAGATCCAGTCCTTCCTCACTCCTGCGTCCAAAACAGTTCTGAAACAAGCCATTTCGAAAAAGAATAAACTACCCGAAACTACCCTCCGGCTTGAGTTCCATTCCAAAAAACTGCCTGCTGCCAGCTATGAGTGCTCTCTATGGCATATACGCAAACAGCCCTTCGTGCTGGTAATACATAAACCGGCCGAACCTCAGTCTGCCACCACCGGCCTGCCGGCGACAGCAGACACCGAATTCATTGAAAGAAAACAGGCGGAACAATGGGTGCGCGAAGCAGCAGAGGAGAAGTTCAAACGCATCATTGAAAAGATCACAATGCCCATTGCTGCATACGAAATACATGAACCGAAGCGATTCGAATTTATCAATCCCAAGTTTACGGAATGGTTCGGCTATACTATTGAAGATCTTCCTGATATTGATCACTGGCGGCAGCTGGCCTTTCGCGACGAGGAGTATTTTCTGCAGTTGCAAAAAGAATGGCAAACCGAATTATTTAAAGTGCATAGTGGTGAAAAGGCGGAAAGCGGGCCTATTGATGTAACAGTTTATTGCAAAGACGGCACGATCAAGGATCTGGAATTATCGCTTACAACAGATGAAAATCTTTGTTATATAACATTTAACGATGTTACGGAACGCAATGCCATTTTAAGGGCCTTACGGGAGAACGCCCGGAATTTCAGGAATATTTCCGAACAATTACCTATTCCCATTTGTGTATTTAGTGATAAGGGAGAAACCCGGTTCCTGAACCAGGCGTTTATAGATACGTTTGGTTATACGCGCGAAGATATACCTAACCGGAAGTACTGGCTGCTAAAAGCGTATCCTGACGCCAATTACCGGAATGAGATCAGGGCCGTACGTGAATCGGCAAAACGCGGCCAACAGAAAACCGGAACAGCATTGGTTAACCATTATGAAGTAACCTGCAAGGATGGATCGAAAAAGAACGTGGAGTTCTTTGTTTCCACAGGACATAAGAATATATACATAGTGGCCAGTGATATTACCGGCAAAGTAAAAGCCGAACAGGAACTCAAACAATCACACCGCCAACTAAGAGAATTATCCACTTACCTCGAAAACATAAGAGAAGAAGAACGAAAACATATTTCGCGTGAAATACATGATGAACTCGGTCAGCAATTAACGCTGTTAAAGCTCGACCTGTTACAAATGACCAAAAAGATAAACCCCGAAGAAAAGGAATTGATAGACAAGATGAAACAGGCTGATCAGTTACTGGCAGAAACGATGCGATCGGTACGTAAGATAGCCACCCAGTTGAGACCCAGTATACTCGATAACCTGGGACTGGTAAGTGCGCTGGAATGGCAAAGCCGGGAGTTTGAAAAGAATTTTGGTATCCGCTGCATTTTTGAAAGCCTCCTGAACGAACCCCATTTTACGGTCACCCAGTCAAATGCCTTATTCCGCATATACCAGGAAGCCCTCACCAATATTGCCCGCCATGCCGGCGCCACCCAGGTTGACGCCGTGCTGTCGCAGGACAATGACAGGTACATACTGGAGATCCGCGATAACGGCAGCGGCTTTCGCATGAACGATGATGTGAACAATAAAAAAACACTCGGCCTGAAGGGCATGCAGGAAAGAACGCTGATGATCGACGGGGAATTCCATCTTGAAAGCAGCCCTGAACAGGGAACCTATATTCAAATATCCATCCCTATACTAATCACTAACCAGGAAATAAACCAACTGTGACTAAATTTTTAATAGCCGATGATCACAGCCTTATCCGGAAAGGCCTTAGTACTTTATTACGCGAGGAATTTCCCGGAGCGGAAGTAAGCGAAGTGACCGATTCCTCCGCCCTTCTTAAAGAAGCCGTGGTACAAAAATGGGATCTCATCATTTCAGATATATCCATGCCCGGCCGCAACATACTGGAAACATTGCGGCAGCTGAAAAAATTATTACCTGCCACCCCGGTATTGATCCTGAGTGTTCATCCTGAAGATCAATATGTGGTACGCGCGCTGAAAGCCGGCGCCTCCGGCTATTTGAATAAAGAAAGCCATCCCGATGAGCTTATAAAAGCCGTGCGGCAATTGCTGCAGGGAAAGAAATACGTGAGTGCCGAGGGCGCCGAGAAATTAGCCGCCGCCTTTGGCGATGATCCCAACCAGTTACCGCATGAGAAATTATCAGAGCGCGAATTTGACGTGCTCAAGCGCATAGCCTCGGGCAAAACAGTGTCGGAAATAGCCGCTTCCCTTTCCCTCAGCGTAAATACCATCAGCACCTACCGGTCGAGGATACTGGAAAAAATGAATATGCAGAATAACGCTGAACTGACGGTGTACGCTATTGAGAATAAGCTCATTTGACTGTTGGAAAATCACGAAAATACAATGCTCGTTAAGGATCCGGGTTGCAGGGTTCCGGTTACCAGTTACCGGGCGCCAGTTACCAGGACCTGAATTTCAATCACTCTACCAGGAATCGCCCTCCAGCTCCCTGGCCGGTGACCGGCAACCGGTAGCCGGTAACTGTATTTGTTTTTCCCTGAAACGTGTTAACCTGCAACCTGTAACACTCTCCGAACCGCTGCACTTCCTCCTTACTGCTGACTTTGTTTGTAGTGCAAACGACGACAACAAGTAATTGTCATCCCGACAAAAAAACAACATTTGACCCTATTGCTCAACATTGGTTGTTGATGCAACTTTGCACTCCAAACAAAAAAGCATGAATGAACGAAACACTCTGTATCCTCTTAATTGATGATTCGGCCTTATTCATTCATCGCATCGAACAACTGCTTTCTGAACGTTACGATAATGTCTCTATAGCGATCGCCGGTAGCTATGAAGATGCACTAACGATGTTCGCCCTAAAAACACCACACGTAATTTTCCTTGATATCAACCTGCCAGACAGGAGCGGAATTGACCTGCTGGTAAAGATCAGGGAAATGAACAGGCATGTGACGATCGTCATGCTTACCAATAACGACCCTGGTGAATATTTGGAAACATGCATGCGCCTTGGAGCTGATTACTATGTAGAGAAGTCTATGGGGTTTGACTCCATTACAGGCATAACAGATAAGGCCCTGGAAAGCCTTCTAAAACAAAAGTAAAACTAGCTATGAACATGAGTGACGGATGGTCACTGGATGCTCCCCTCAGGGGGCATGAATCGGTGTACTATGCAATCATTGACCAGGAAGGCCGTATAGTATCTATGAACACGGCCATGAACGCGGTTTTTGGTCCCGGAACTACCCGGCAGCTGGAGAAATTTCAATCCCTGCTGTCAGAAACCGACCGGGAAATCTTCGATACCCTGTTAGCAAATAACGACCCTGCCCTGCAATCCTTCCCTGTTAATTTGTACACCTATGCCGGCCCCAACCGACAGTTGATCTTTAAATGGTCATTCTTTCAACTGATCTCGGGCAAAGAAGACAACGGCTACATCCTGTGTGCCGGCCTTAGTAATGAGAACGCAGTGACCGCCGAAAGCGCCACGATCCTGGCACCCGGCGCTGCAGGCCAACAAGACCAGCAATCCGCCCTTTCAGGCATTTTGATAAAAATGCTCGACCACGAACGGTTGGTAATCGGACAGGAACTACATGATAATGTGAACCAACTGCTCGCCTCTGCCAAACTGCACCTTGACCTCATCCAGGTGTATAAGGCAGATAATCAAAAAGCAAAGGATGTTACTATTCAGCTGCTAAAAGACGCAATAGACGAGATCAAGAAGTTATCGCGCGGAATGGTGTTACAAAAATTGCAAAAAGATACCCTGCTTGAAAGTGTAAGAGCTTTCATTGAAGACATCAGATCGATCCACAAAATAAACATCGTTTTTGGGATCCATCAGTTTAAGGAAGAGCTCATTTCCGACCATAAGAAAATCAACATTTACCGTATTCTGCAGGAACAATTCAGGAATATCATAGAGCACAGCAGAGCAAAAACCGTGGTCATGACCCTCGAAACCGATGACAGGCATGTGGAGCTGATCATTGACGACGATGGCATCGGTTTCGACCCGGGCCACCAGGTAGATGGTATCGGCCTGATCAATATCAGGGAACGCGCCAGGCACCTGCACGGCCGTTGCGAGATCACTACCGCGCCTGGTAAAGGCTGCCGGCTGCACGTTACGATTCCTTTATGAAAACCCATACACGCTCAAATGCGAAATGCTGGATCCGCCAAAGGCGGAAAATGCAGCACATTCGGCTCAGGTGCAAATGCCCTGTACTTAATATGTGAAGTAATTGAGCATTGATCTTACAAAAGCTTCTGATATACGATCAGGAGCTTTTGTTATTTTACGGACATGGTAATACGATTTCCGCTGCCAGCTTCTCGAGGTTCTTCATGGATTGCTGCAAGCTGCGTTTGAGTTTGGTTTTACCGGCAAATGCAGGCAGGTAACGGTTAATAAAATTTTTCTTCCGGTAGATATCCAGGGTAACACGCGTCGTGTTATCATCTATTCTGTCCAACGTAAAATAAGTTACGTTATGGGTGTTCTCCTCCGTTTCACTAAACCTGATCTTGTCCGGCTGGTAATAAAAACTGCTGCTGTAAACAACGCTTTCACCAGAGTCGGTGATACAGCGGCAACGCATACCAATGCGGGGTAAAGGATGTTCAACATTTACTACCTTTTTAACCCCCTCCTGCCAATGGCTGCGGTAATTGAAATCGCCTGTAGCATGGAACATCGTAATGATATCTTTTTTATATTCCTGCGACATCGACAGCATCTTTACGATCTCCCGCTCATTTACCGGCTCAAGCGGTTCCGGCGGCAGCTCTTCTTTCAACTTACTTAACAACGTATAGCGATATGGAATTACGCCAGCCTCCGTTTCCTTATTACTCATACGCCAGTTCATCCATTGCCTGATACCTTCAGGTGGATCCTGTATCAGGTTATTCGTTACCAGCCAGTATTCATGTTGTGCTATATCGTTCTTTAATAGTTGGTGCGCAACGATCACGTCTTTACCGATCAGTTTATTGAACTGCTGTACCTGGTACCCGGTAAATTCACCGTAATGCGTAATAACTTTAAGTGTAAGCTGTATGGCTGCAGCGCAGGCAGCACACTGGCAATAGCGGCGGCGGTCGTAAGCGATCAATCGCCGGTGAAAAGCGCAGAACATATCCTCTACCTGCTGATATAACTCGGGTAATGCCGGCGGATCGCCAAATTTGTAAAACAGGATAGCGTCGCCTTCAATTTCGGAGATCTGCAAACCGAGATGGTTGGCATTGATCAGCACCTCAAGCAATTCCTGAATGATGAAGCGGCTGTGTTCAATTTCCGATTCAGAAACAAAACGGGTGAAACCGCTGATATCAGGAATAAAAAGAAGACCGCGGTTGTCCATTTTTTTCTTTTAAAGTTACGAAGAACCGCGGTCTGGAGATTTCTGATTTTGAGATTTTGAGACCTGCCTGCCGGCAGGCAGGTTTCGAGATTTGCGCGAGTTCAAAATTGCCGATAAATCCCGAAATCGGAAATCCCGAAATCTCAAAATTTTTTAAGTTATTGATCCTTTGAAACGCTTTTGGTTACAGTTTTCGCATCGCGCGTATTCTTTTGAACAGCAATAGCGCCAAACAGAGCCAGTAAAAAAGAGAACGCATAGTATCCTTTTTCGCTGGGTAAAATAGCAGCATTCCATAAACCCACTACCAGTAATACTACGGCCAGAATGGTGCAGAACCAGCTTAAACCATAATAGATCTCGGTAACAGGAATACCTTCCAGTTTGTCACGAACACTTTTTTGAACAGAGATAACGGAAAAAAGACCGAACATTAAAACCGTAAAATAATAGCCCTTTTCATTCAGTTGCATTTCAGCGCGCCACAAGCCGATTAAAAATCCGGCCATACCGGCGCCAAGGGCAATCCACGACGCCGCAATAAAGGCGTTTGAGGGTTTTTGGTTCATGGGTTGTTTTTAAGGTTAACTAAGAAACCGAACGGGTAAAAATACCAAAATAAAGGTAGAATCCAAACCCATAAATTCTCCTAAATGTGCCAGTCCCAGTCAAAAATACCGGAACCCATCGTCCACCCAAATAGGCTGGTAATTATACCAATTAATATAGTTACCTTTAAGAATGGCCTTTATATTGTCCCCATTGATAACGCCTATCCGCACACCTGCATTTTTGTAAGCCATTCAACCGGTAACAACCATGAACAACTTTCAACATTTGGCAACTGCTATGCTCTTTGTTGTCACCCTGCTGTTATCGTGCAGAGAAAGACAAAAGCCCATGCTGGCGAAAGAGATCAGCGACATTAATCTGAAAACAGGGAATGTTGTGTTATGCGGTCCCGAAGATAAAGGCGTAGGCAAAGTATCGTTTATCATATCGGGCGACGACAGCACTTCGAGGCAATTCAATTTTGGCATCGCCCTGTTACATTCCTTTGAATACGATGAAGCCGAAAAAGTTTTTGCACAGATCATTCACCGCGATCCGCATTGCGCCATGGCGTATTGGGGTGTAGCCATGTGTAATTTCCATCCCTTATGGACGCCGCCCGAAGCGCCGGAATTGATAAAAGGTAATAAAGCGTTGGAAATTGCGCGCTCCATAACAGCTAAAACTAACCGTGAATCGGATTATATCAATGCCTTATCTGCCTATTATAAAAACTGGGAAAAGCTCGATCACCGCACCCGGTGCCTGCAGTATGAAGAAGCAATGAAAAAATTATCGGAGAAATATGCCAACGATAAAGAAGCCGCGATCTTTTATGCCCTGGCGCTGGATGCAGCCGCTGACCCGGCCGATAAAATGTACACCCGGCAAAAGAAGGCCGGACAAATCCTCAACAGCATTTATCCCAACGCCCCCTATCATCCCGGCGTTGTGCATTATATCATTCACACCTACGATTATCCGGAGTTGGCGCAACTGGCGTTACCGGCAGCACAGAAATATGCATCGGTAGCACCTTCATCGGCGCATGCACAGCATATGCCTTCACATATCTTTACGCGCCTGGGCATGTGGGATGAAAGCATCCAGTCGAACCTGGCATCCATCACGGCAGCCCGCTGTTATGCAGAAAGCGCGGGCATCAAAGGTATCTGGGATGAAGAGCTGCATGCCATGGATTATGTCGTATATGCCTATTTGCAAAAGAAGGACCTGAAAAAAGCCAAAGAACAATGGGATCTGCTGAATACATTTAAAGAAGCATCACCGCCTAATTTGAAAGGCGCCTATACATTTGCCGCTATTCCGGTGCGGTATGTGCTGGAAAACAGGTTGTGGAAAGAAGCTACAACACTGACTACCACCCCGGCCGGATTTCCCATGCAACAATTTCTCTGGCAGCGCGGCATTATTCATTTCGCCCGCCTGCTGGGCTTTGTGCACCTCGACCAGCCAGACAGCGCCAAGAACGAACTCGCCATCCTGAACAAGCTGCGAAACGACTTACTGGCCAAACAAAAGACCTATTATGCCAACCAGGTAGATATCCAGATCAAAGCCTCGGAAGGCTGGATCTTATGGAAAGAAGGCAATTCCGCAGCTGCCCTGGAAAAGATGCACGAGGCCGCAGATATGGAAGACAAAACCGAAAAACATCCGGTAACGCCCGGCGAGGTATTACCTGCGCGCGAATTACTGGCCGATCTGTACCTGGCATTGAAACAACCTGAAAAAGCATTAGCGGCCTACCAGGCAGATCTGGAAAAACATCCGAACCGCTACAACGGGCTCCAGGGAGCTGCCCGCTCGGCCCGTTTATGCGGCAACAAGGAGCTGGCTGATTATTACGCCAGACAGCTGCAGAAAGTAACAAAATACGATAACAGATCAATAGCGAAGGCGGAATAAAATAAATCCGGCGTTCATCCGTTAATGTACGTTTTGAAAGTTTCCATAGCAAATAATTACCGACAACGATGAAAAAACAAGCTGATCTGAAGAACGAAAAGATCAAAGCGTATATCTTTCTTAATGACCTGTATGAAACCGTCTATTACCCAAATGACGTGGTTGATAAAGGAAAATCTATTTTAATCGACCTTTGCTTCGACATCGAAAAAACGCAGCCGCAGGACCTCGATGAATTATATGTTTTAACCCACGCCGCTGCAGACAAATTCAACGACCTGCAGGATGAATTTTATGACAATGACAGCGAAATAGAAACAGTTGCCAGGGATATCATTGGCGAAGACCTTTATTTTATTGCAACCGCTTATGGCTATAAAGATGCCGATCCCCGAGAATTAATGGCTACCAGCAACTGGTAACATAACCCGGGTGTTTGTAAAAAAATGCTGTCCTGGCGCTCCAGAACAGCATTTTTTATTTTATACCATTTGAATGCCTTCCGCCTTTAATTTTTGGAATAACAACAATAAAATGGCGCTTTTGGCCGAATCGGACTTATTCACATCGCTGCACCAGAAATAGGCTTTCAGCTCGAAGCCGTCGTCGTTCACCTTGGTGAACAAAATGGAAGGTTCACGGCCTTCATAAACATAACCCGAAGAAAGAATAGCATTTTTAACAAGCGTTGATACCACTTCCATATCATTATTCCCGGTAACGGCCAGGTCTAACTGCACCCGCTGCTGGTTATTGCTCAGGGTCCAGTTAACGATCTGCTGCGACAGCACATCGCCGTTGGGTATGATCACTTCGGCCCCATCGCCGGTGAGCAGGGTGCTCGAACGCAGTCCTATCTCCCGCACTTTGCCACTTTTATCGCCAATTTCCACCAAATCTCCTATTTGCAGCGGCCGGTCGAAGATAAGGATGATACCCGATACAAAATTATTGACAATATTCTGCAAGCCTAAACCGATACCAACACCAAGAGCGCCCAGCACAATGGTAATTTTATCAACCGGAACACCGGAAGCGGCAACGGCCAGCAGGTAGCCAACGCACAAAAGAATAAGCCGCGCGATCAGCAAACGCGAGCGCTGTCCCTTGTTATGTATTTCATCGTCTTCTGTACTACCCGTATCGCCAAAAAAGTAGCCCACATATTTCTGCAGCAGGTGAGCGATCCAGATAATAAAGAAAAACAACAGCACACCGCCGAGCGTAAAACTGGCATTACCAATATTACGCGGGTGAGTAAGGAATTCGCCCAAAAAGGTCAAGGCTGAAGTATAGATATTCAGGTTTGTCGCAAATACGATCAGCCACAGAATGACTACCAGGAAAAGGATCGGCCGGCGGAAACCTGCCAGTACCGGTTGGTAATTCAACCGGCCCTGTACATTGCGATGCAGGCGGCTGGCAACGATCTGCAGCAAAATGGCTTCCATGCATATTTTGCTGAACACGGCCAGGCCAATGGCCTGGGTAAACGCAAAGATGGCCGAGCTGCCCAGAATCTGGGCCAAAGAAACGCGGCCGAAGATATTGCACAACACACTCACCACATTCATAACATTATGCAGGATGATCACAAAACGAAGGAACCGGCGCACAGGCAGGTTGTGTTGCATTTGAGAAAGGAACAGCATGCCAAAAACCACCGACAGTATATTCAGTAAGATCAGGCCGTTGCGCTGCCAGAAACCGGGATCGGCCATATGATGCGTAAAAGAAAAGCAAATATATAAGATGACCATCGCTATCCAGTATACGAACAGCCGGCGCGGCCACTTCTTCCAGCAGATGATAGTGAGAATAACAAGCATCAGGAACTGCATGGACTCAATATAGGCAGAAGGCGCATGCAGATCGAATAAGGGCGCTACCGCAAACATCATAATGAAAGCAGCAACGATATAGTTTTGCGGCAGGTAGTCAAACTCAAGGTTGTTGATGCGTTCCAGCGCGTTCAACCGCTTCAGGGTTTTGATATTGCGAAAGATCCAGGTGAAGAACAACACACCGATGAGCAGCAGGAACAACCGTTTGTAGCCACTGTCCTTGAAATAATAATGCAGCGCCTTTTTTTCACCATCATACGCTTTCCCGAGCGATTGGCGGGCGCTGGCCGACAAACTGGTGGTATCTTTTTCCCACAGGTAATTAGATTCCTTGCCGAATATGCGGCTGGCAGAGGTCGTTAGCAGGCCCCTTACTTTATCCAGCAATTGAGTAGCTGTTACCGCATTGGAAGATACCTGCGTTTGTAAGTGGTTCACTTTAGCCAGGCTTTCCCGCAATTTGGAGGTAGAGCCGCTAAACAGATCGCGCATTCCTTTTAACTGGGGCGAGAACTGTTTGCGTAATACCGAATCGCGCCAGATCTGCCGCATCAGCGTATCCCCTACCAGGGTTTTCATACTGTTGCGAAGAGCAACCAATTTATTTTCGGTACTATCCAGCACTTTGCGGTCTTCCCGGCAGGCTGCCTGAATATTCTGCAAAAGGGTTTCAAAAACCTGCAAATTGCGCAGGTTAAGCGCCGCGCTGTTGTTAAGCACGTTGTCTTTCAGCACAGCCAGCAGCGAGTCGGTGTGCTCCAGGTTTTCTCTTATTAGTTTTACCGGCAATCCCAGTTCGCTCTTATTTCCTACATTATTCAAAATGAGGTAGGTCTTTTCTATCTGCAGCTGGTAATCGCTGGTCGTTAATTTGGCGGAATCGGAAAATAACGAGGACAGCTGGTTGCTTCTTCTCCATCGGGCAGTATCACGTTGCTTACGCGTTGAGTCTGTATTATGCTGCGATTGATGTTGTTTGCGGGTAGCATCCTGCGCCCATGTCGGGAATGCAAATGCTACACTTATTGTGAGGACGATCAGGAGGCCTTTGAGGTACTTCATGAATACTGGTATTTGGGGCGCTAAGCTATAAAAACTAATTCAATTCTAATATGAGCTTAATTTGTCGCAAATGACCTTAAAAATGTCGCATTTACCGCCTTGATAATTAAGCATATCGCCTTAAGTTTACCGCCGAAAAATCAATACGATATTTATGCAGAAACCGATGAAGTCAGCAATGGGTTTTATTTTTATCACATTACTGATAGATGTAATGGGATGGGGATTGATCATTCCTGTAATGGCCGATCTGATTGCGCAGCTAAAAGGAATACCGGTAAATGAGGCCAGCACTTATGGCGCTTTTTTATTATCTGTTTTTGCTGTTGCACAATTTTTATTTGCACCGGTTGTCGGAAACCTGAGTGACCGGTACGGCCGCCGGCCCGTGTTATTGTTTTCCCTGTTGGGTTTCGGCATCGATTACATTATCCTGGCATTGGCACCTACCTATGGCTGGTTGTTCTTAGGCCGTGTAATAGCCGGTATTACAGGCGCCAGCTTTACAACAGCCACCGCCTATATTGCAGATATAAGTCCCGATGAAACGACCAGGGCTAAAAACTTTGGACTGATCGGTGCTGCGTTCGGGTTAGGTTTTGTGCTGGGTCCGGCCCTCGGCGCCCTGCTGGCTACCTGGGGCATACGAGCGCCTTTTTATGCAGCCGCTGCCCTGTGCCTGCTCAACTGTTTGTACGGACTATTCCTTTTGCCCGAATCATTAAGCAAAGAGAACCGCCGGCCTTTTGAATGGAAACGCGCCAACCCATTTGGTTCCTTAAAATTTCTAACTGCACACAAAGAGATCGGTGGACTGGCCATCAGCTTTTTCCTCATCTATCTCGGCGCGCAGGCAGTGCAGGGCAATTGGAACTTCTTCACTATATACCAGTTTCACTGGAGTGAAAAAATGGTGGGTATATCCCTGGCCGTTGTAGGCGTACTGGTAGGTGCCGTACAGGGTGGATTGACCAGAGTGGTGGTGCCTAAGCTGGGTAATGAAAAAAGTATCTACATAGGCCTGGGATTGTATACCCTCGGACTGGTGTTGTTTGCCTTTGCTACTGAGGGATGGATGATGTTTGCTTTCCTGGTTCCTTATTGTTTGGGTGGCATTTGCGGACCTTCATTACAGTCAGTGATCTCCGTGCATGTAGCGCCCAACCAGCAGGGTGAGTTGCAGGGCGCGCTCACCAGCCTGATGAGCCTGACGACCATTTTCGGTCCATTGATCATGAATAATACGTTTGCTTATTTCACGTCAGACAAAGCACCATTTCATTTCCCCGGGATACACTTCCTGATCGGGGCGGTGTGTATGTTGCTCAGCATAATCATTATCTGGAAATTATTGAGCCGTGAAAAGAAAGAGCAACCGGAACTTTCAAAAGCAATCGCGGGCGCAGGAACCATGAGCGAGACCCCGATGCATTAAAGAGATATGAATATTTGTATAATGGCGTCCTGGCAACCCGGGACGCTTGTTTTTTTGTATATTGCTGTTATCCTGTTCTAAAAGATATGAATTATCACATTTATTTCAGTCTTTCCAACACACCTTTTCTTTTTACGATATTTTTATAATCCCATTGAATGTCACGGGATTTCTTCAGCCAGCGTTTCAACTCGCTTTTTTTGACCTGGCTCACAGCAGTATAACGCGCTTCCGCAGCTTTGAAAGTACCCTCCTTTTGCAGACCCTCTTCATCAAACGACTGACCGCTCCAGAACAACAGGCGAATACAACCCTTTAATTTGCTATAGCCAGCGATAGGATTACCATCCAGGAACCACACGGGATGTGCATGCCAGATCTTGCTTTCAGCATCCGGCAAAGCAGTATCTATTTCTTTTGCCAGCAACTCACAGATCGCTTTCTCTTCTGGCGCCTGCGCATTGTTGTATTTTTGAATATCCGGATGCATAACATTTTGTTTTTAGATGGAAACAAGTCAAATTTACTGAAGAAGATCATACCACACTATACCATAATTCCAAACGGGCCCGGCAACAGCAGGGCCCGTTTAATAAACGAAAAGGGGTTACAGCCTGCTGCGATAGCCGTTGTTATCAGGTTTACCATCGTTATTGGTGTCGATACCAGTTACTTTCACAATTATTTTCAGGTATCCGGTAGTGCCGCTGGTGCCCAGGTGATCAACAATTAAGATCAGCGCCTGCAGGGCGCGGTTATCCATATTCAGTTTAACGGCAAACACCTGTCCTGTCAGCTTTACGCCGCCGGCGGATACATAGTTGCCGCTGAAATCATCGGCCCCCTGCACCGCAGCACTCAACTGGCTGTTCGTTGAAACATTATAAAAATCCGTTGCAGTAAGATCAGTAGCAGCTATTTCACTCTCGTTTACGCCTGACCAGGATTTTACCGGATTCTCGGTACTGTTTGACCCCCACATAGCATTGGCTCCTGCCCCACTTCTCGAATAAGCAGGCGTCATCAGGTAATAAGCATTCTGGCCATCATTAGGCGCCAGGAAGATCAGATCGATGCTGTAGGGATGACGTTTGGCGCTATCAAGATTTCTGGCCCTGCCGCCGATGAGATCCAGGTAACATCCTTTTTGTACGTTATACTGGTTGCCTACTTCCACATAATTACTCCCGGGATTGGTATTAAAGGCTACAACAGGTTCAAAGACCTTTACATCGTTCTTTGGTTGATCATCCTTGTCTTTTTCACAGGAAGCAAAAGCTGTCACAACCAGCGCTGCTGCCAATAAGTTTCTTGTTTTCATGATTCTTTTTTCGCAAACCTACGATCCCGCTATCCCGGGAAAAACGGCTAACCGACGAATGACATTTTAAATAGATGAATGAATGGTGTACAGGGCAGAATGCGAAAAAAGCGCTATGTTTGAAGTCCGATATGCCATTCACGCCTCCCTATAAGTGCATTATAGTAGACGATGATGAAGTGGACAGACTCACCACCCTTTCGTTTGTCCGGAAATATCCTTTTTTAACAATTGCAGGAGTATATGCCTCGGCTGAGGAAGCGCTGGTGGGCATAAAAAATACGCCGGTTGACGTCTTATTCCTCGACATCGATATGCCTGGCCTCACTGGGCTCGACCTGCGCAGACAGTTACTACAAACACCAGTCTGTATTTTCATAACAGCGTATCCCGATTATGCAGTAGAAAGCTTTGAACTGGCCGCCCTCGACTTCCTGGTAAAACCCTTGAAGACTGACCGGTTTTTGCACACCATGAACCGGCTACAGGATTATTTTGATATTAAACGTAAGGCCGCCCTGTTCGAATGCAGTGTGGGCGGCGATACTATTTTCATTAAAGAAGGACACGATCAGATTAAAATTAAATTACATGAAATAGTATACCTGGAAGCGTTGAAAGATTATACCCATGTGGTAACAACCACCAAAAAATACTGTGTGCTCTTTACGTTAGGCAACCTGTTAAAAGAGGCTGCATTCAAGACCTTCATCCGCATTCACCGGAGTTATGCGGTTCAGCAACATTTTATTGAAAAGATCGCGGTAAACCAGGTTACTTTGAATACGGCCATTACGCTGCCGGTAGGCAGAAGCTACAGGAACAGCCTGGAAGAACTCAAAATGAACAAGGGATCATGAAAAAGCTTGCCATAATATTTTCTATTCTCACCGGGTTTGCTGCACACGCCCAGCAGCAGGCATTCATCGACAGCCTGCTGTTACAATTGGGCCAGGCAAAGGAAGACACTTTCAAAACGAAACTGCTTTATAAAATCAGTGAAAGCTATACACCTGTTAATACACAGGAGGGTATGCGGTATGCAGAGATGGGAATGGAACATGCCCGGAAAATGAAATGGAAAAAAGGTATTGCCGCTTTTCATATATCGCTGGGCAATTTATTAAGCAACACCGGCAGTTATCGACCGGCCATTGAACATTACCAACAGGCGCTGGCTGTTAATAAGGAGATCAATAATAAAAAAGGAATGGTATCGGCGCTGCTTAATATCGGCGGCGCTTACTTTGATCTAAGGGATTACACCAAAGCTACGGATCTTTATTTTCAATCTTTACAACTGGCAGAAGCCATTCATGACAGTTCGCTGATTGCATTGAACTATGTAAATATTGCCAAAATATTTTTTGGGCAAAGCCATTTTGCCAAAGCCCTCGATTATGGCCATAAAAGCCTTCAACTATACGAAGCCCTGCAGGATGAACTGGGCATTGCAACAGCGTTGGAAGTTATAGGCAATATTTATAATCAGCAGAAAGAATACGCAAAAGCTGAAGCGTTTTATTTAAAAGCCCTGAAAATATATGAGGACGCAGGCAACTTATTGAACATCGCTACTATATACTCGCAGCTGGGTGTAGCCAGTGCAACAGACTACCGGAAAGCCATAAGCTATGAACTTAAAGCGCATGCTATCTGGGACACGCTTAGCCCCGCCTATCCTATCGCCATTACAAATATTGGAAATCTCGGGACAGCTTATTTAGATATTGCCCGGTATGACACCTTACATATCGTTCAACGGGATGCCCTCATCCCCGACAGTAAACAGGCTTTATTGCAAAAAGCGGAAGTTTATCTTCGCAGATCGATCGCATTGGGCGAACAAACAGGCGACGTGGAAAACCGGGCGTATTTTACCGGCGTATTGGCAGAAACTCAATTTGAACAGGGCAGGTATAAAGAAGCTTACGCCAATTTCAGGACCTATCACGACCTGTACGATTCTATTTACTCGCAGGAAAACAAAAACAATATCGCCGCCATTGAAGGCCAACGCGAGTTGGCCATAAAGGACAAACAGATCGCCATTAACCAGCTGGCGCTTGATAATCAGAAAAAGCAAGGTTGGTTCCTGATAACCGGCCTTTGCTTATTGCTCATTATCGGAGCATTGCTGTATGTACAGAGCCGTACCCGGAAGAAGACAAATACTACGTTATTACTGCTCAATAATCAGCTGGATGAAGCCAATAAAATAAAGACGAAATTCTTCAGCATATTAAGCCATGACCTGCGCAGTCCTGTTTCTAACCTCATCAACTTCTTACACCTGCAACGGGAAGCACCTGACCTCATGGATAAACAAACAGCAGCGTCATATACACAAAAGATCACAGCTTCCGCAGAAAACCTGCTGGAAACCATGGAAGGCTTGCTGTTGTGGTGTAAAGGCCAGATGGAGAACTTCAAACCACAAATAAGGAATGTGCCAGTGAGCGAATTGTTTGCCGACATTGAAAAGCATTTTGCCGATGGAAATAGTGTGCGCATTACTTTCGATCAATCACCGGATATGTATATCAGCACCGATGAACATTACCTGAAGACCATCATGCGCAATTTAACAGGCAATGCCATTAAAGCCGTGGCCAATACGACAAATGCGACCGTAGAATGGAAAGCCTGGGAACAAAACGGCAATAAATATCTCTCCATAACAGACAACGGCGGAGGCGCAACAGACCAACAACTGGAAGCTCTTTTCAACGACGCTTCACCCGTTGGTATAAAAAGCGGGTTGGGACTTCATTTAGTGAGAGACCTGGCCAAAACCATCGCCTGCAGCATTTCAGTACACACGGCACCGGGCAAGGGCACGGCTTTTCAGTTGTCCATGTAATAGAATTGCTATAAGCTTATATTTTTTTTCGCTGTCAGTATAAATGGCTACCAAATATATCATTATATTCGGTGTACATGCAAGAATACAATGAAAATCGCTACTTACAATGTGAATGGCATCAATGGCCGGTTGCCTGTGTTACTTCGCTGGTTAAATGAAAGCGCACCAGACGTCGTTTGTTTGCAGGAACTGAAAGCACCGCAGGAGAAATTTCCTGAACAAGCCATAAAGGACGCTGGTTATCACGCCATCTGGCATGGACAAAAAAGCTGGAATGGCGTAGCTATATTATCAAGGTCAGGACAACCGGTTGAAACCCAGCGTGGCCTCCCCGGCGATCCCGAAGACGTACATAGCCGTTATATAGAAGCTACTGTAAATGATATAACCATCGGTTGCCTGTATTTACCGAATGGAAACCCTGCCCCAGGACCCAAGTTCGATTACAAACTGGCGTGGTTCGAACGGTTAACCCTGCATGCCGCGGGATTATTAACATTGAAAAGACCTGTAATCTTAACCGGCGATTACAATGTGATGCCTACCGAAAAAGATGTGTATAAACCCGAGGGTTGGGTGAACGATGCCCTTTTTCGTCCGGAAACCCGTGCGGCATTTAAGAAGCTGGTCGACCAGGGCTGGACGGACGCGATAAGAAAACTTTATCCCAACGATACCATCTACACGTTCTGGGATTATTTCCGCAACGCCTATGAACGCAATGCAGGACTTCGCATAGATCATTTTTTATTAAATGCGGAAACAGACCGCCGATTGCTGGCAGCAGGTGTTGACCATCATGTTCGGGGCTGGGAAAAAACCAGCGATCATGCGCCGGTATGGATCGAGATAAAAGCAGCCTAAAGAGGCATAAAACAAACACTGACCTGCGCACTGGCAGGTATCGCTATGTAAAAAGAAAGACACCTTTTGAATAAGCGCTATCACTTATCAAAAGGTGTCCTGACTGCGCGTTATCCCAGTAGAGAACCCGCTTAGTTCTCCAACTCCTTCACTTCAGTTGTTCTTTCCAAAGATCTATCGTTGCCGACAGACTTTATAAAATTGATCAGCTCTTCTGCAGCAGGAGCAGGACGGGCGGAATGCAGGTATTTCCTTTTACCATTATAATAAACAATAAGAGTGGTTTCTGATACATCCGTTATACCCACGGGAGTAAATTCGAGGCTGTCGAGTTTGCTCTTTTTTAGTACTTCTATCAGCTTATTATACTGACCCTGGCTCAATGTGCCTTTGAAACGGCCGCTATTGACTGAGTCTATCGTACTTTTTGTTCTATAGAACTCCCGGTTAACATACACATTTTTATTATTATCGATCTGCAGGTCCATACTGGGACAGGTTCCATTACACTTGCTCAAATGGTAAATAAGCTTTGAGAATGTAAGATCATCCGCAGGGTTTGCGCTGCCGGCAGATGGTGATTTGCAGGAACAAAGTAGTACCAGCACAACGGACAAAGCGGAAAACGTAAGTTTTTTCATTGTAGTTTTTTGTGTTTCAGCAGTAATATTCAAATAAAAAATTCCTCGATTATACGGCATTTTTTAATAACCAGCAATTAGGATCATTAAATCATTATTACCGTTGCATTGCGGTATCTTTTTTCAAAGAATAGTCCGTGGCAAAAACGAAAAATTGGTTCGCTTCCGGCTAAATTGCAACTATGTGGATATATAATCTACAACGATGCGCTGCAAACCGATTGCGACACTGCGGAGACCGGAAGCTTTTAAAAGTAATAGATAGATGTTATTTTTAGCCTCTGATACTCAGGTTAAACAAATACACACCATGAAGAAATATTTAAGTACAATTTTGTTGCTGTCTGTTGCCACATTAACGGTTGCACAGATAGCCGACAACACAAAAACCCCGCTCAGCCTGATGAAAGACCCCTACTTAGACTGGGTTTACAGATGGAAACTGGAAGGATTTACCTGCGACACGATGTATTATACCGCTGAGATCGAACAAAATATTATAGATTCTGCCATCCAAACTATAAAAAACCAAACCTCATTCAAGATCCACTTTTTATATCGCGGCAAAATGACAAGCCCATTGGAACTCTCGAAAGAAGAACAAGCTTACCTGCTAACAGAATTGGAAAAGCACAAAAGCCACAGATGGGATTCCAATTTATTTCCTAATTCAAAACGCATCGAGCTCACTGAAATACAAAATTCGCTTAACATTACTGAAAAGCTACCATCAGAAAGCGAAAAAAACATGTGTTCAATTGTTTATACTTTTTCAAAACCAATTTTTTTAAGAGATAATACAATCACCCTGTTTTTAGATCAGAAAAAATACAGAACTAACTATACACAATTAGAGTTCAATTTTTACACATTTCAGAATAACAGATGGGAAGTTCTGGCAACCGTTTACAATTATTATGAAAGTGAGTAAAGACGCCCAACGGTTATGGCGCTAACTGAAATAAGTTTCATTAAACAATTTTTCAGGCAGTCTGTTGTATTCATTCATATCAATTATACTTTAAAAGCAATCAATGGACCTGCAACTTCATAACAAAACGGCATTTATAAGCGGTTCAACCGCCGGCATCGGCCTGGCTGTTGCCGAAGCCCTGCTGAAAGAGAACGCGACCGTCATTATTAACGGACGCAAAGAAAAACAGGTTGAGGAAGTGGTAACAGCCCTTCAAAAAGCTTTTCCGCAGGCTAAGGTTTCCGGCATGGCCGCTGATTTTAGTAAAAAGGAAGAGGTGGACGCCCTGATAGCCAGACTGCCTCAAATTGACATACTGGTAAACAACGTAGGCATATTTGAACCCAAGCCCTTCGCTGAAATCCCGGA
This sequence comes from Longitalea luteola, assembly GCF_017356035.1. GTDB lineage: Bacteria > Bacteroidota > Bacteroidia > Chitinophagales > Chitinophagaceae > Niastella > Niastella luteola. The sequence goes on from NZ_JAFIQX010000004.1 coordinate 365,177, forward strand.
CGAGGACTGGTTCCACTTATTTGAGGTGAACGTCATGAGCGGGGTTCGACTGTCACGTGTTCTGTTTCCCAAAATGCTCGAACGCAATTGGGGCCGTATCATTTTTGTTTCCAGTGAATCAGCGGTATTCATTCCCGATGAAATGATCCATTATGGCATGACGAAAACGGCCCAGGTGGCCATTGCCCGGGGTATGGCGGAATTGACAAAAGGAACTCATGTAACGGTGAACAGCGTTTTACCGGGTCCTACCAGATCGAGAGGCGTTGGAGATTTTGTGAATAGCCTGGCAACACAGGAGAACGTGAGTTTTGATGAAATGGAATCCAAATTCTTCCAGGACTTCCGACCTACATCCCTGTTGCAACGCTTTGCCACTCCGGAAGAAGTAGCCAATATGGTAGCTTACCTGGCAAGTCCGCTAGCGTCAGCGACCAATGGCGCTGCTATTCGGGTGGAAGGCGGGTTGATAAGGTCGATACTGTAGATGGATGCACATAAATAAAAAAGGAGGTCGTGGCGACCTCCTTAACACGCTTGCTAGTCACTATATTCAGATTCTAAGTACTGGTCAAAGGTTTCAAAAGTTTCCACTAACCGCCCATTATCGAATAACAGGTATAGATCTTCAAATGACCTGATATGTTTATAAAACTCCTCTGTCAATAAAATCTTTTTACAAATCTCCTTAAGCACATTTAATATCAATGAAGAATCCGCATTGATATGATATGTGTTACAATCATCAACAACAATCTTGTAACCTTCTGATTGGAAAACAAGGTCTTTGATATTTGAAATTTTTAATGATTCAATTGATCTGAGGAATGCATCAGTTGTCATTTTTGGTGGAAAATCATTTTTTGAAAAATATCTATCACCGGTATATCCAAACAGTTCCGATAAAACAATTTCTTTTTCACTACCTAAAATATTCATGAAAGCAGGCAGTTCAATGTTATCGATATAGATGTATGGATTTTCAGATTCAATATTATACTTAATCAAATTCATATTTATATTATTCCAGGTTGCTCAAGTTTACCGGTTTTAATCTTTTTTCCGTTTTCATAACTTTGAGTTTGACGGATTTCTGCTCCTACAGGATCAACGCCGATGTACTTTTTATCCTTGGTAAGACCTTTATGTAAATAATTCTGGCCAAATCTTGTTACCTCCTTATGCTTAACACCATTTTCTGTCCATTCTTTAGTTTCCTCTCTGACGATCATAAAATAATTTCCATTTCCTCCGCCAATATTTCCTTTTTTTAGTTCCCCGACCTGGGCAGTACCAAACCAATTGATCAATGCATCGGGATCGCCACTAGCAATCCCAAAGAAACTGGTAACAACATCAAGGATCATCATTGCCCCACCAACTTTTCCATTAACCTTGCTAACTACAGTTTCTTCGGCTGCTTTTGCTACAGCATTTGTTGCCGCAATACCTTCCTCAACTATTGTTACTACGGCTGGCATGATCTTTATTTTAGTTTGTGTACCGGGAAGTATGTGCGTTGCACTTCCTTTTGCGGACTTATTAGGTACACCGTCCGCATTAAATCGCTGTCCTTCTGCATTTTCAAAATGCCAATGATCCACCCCTTTCCATCCGTTTAATGGTTTTCCATTTGCATCGTATTGTGCCTTATCGAAAAATAATTTATTTCCATGATGATCGACCCAACTCATTCCATTCGGGTTTCTATGTTGGGTATTCGGCTTCCAATGATTCAAGTCTACCTCACCAGGTGAATTAGGTATAGTCAAATCAAATTCACTTTCCAGACCCTCCAATTCTCTTGCATGGTTAGGCTGATTTGATGAAAAATGGTATGGAGAGTATTGTGGATATTTTGGCGTCAGCGGATCTATGCTTAAGAACTTGCCGATGCGTGGATCATAGACCCTAAAACCAAAATCAATCTGATTGCCGAACCCCTTCACTTCATTGTCTGTCATTTGTCCCTGGAATCCAAATCTGTAAGCCTTACCATTGGCTACCCGGCTCATCATTCCAAACGGATAATAATCCTGGGCATTTACAATGTGCGGCTCATAGTGATCGATCAAAGAACTTCCGGCTGAAGATACGCCATATTTGCGATCGCTCACAGTAGCTAGTACATTTCCTAAATGATTGGTAAGTTCATACTGTTTGGCTCCCCGGTTGTAAGTATAACTATGCATTAATTGTATGTCGGCAGGTCCGGTGTCCATCGATTCGCCCGTTGTAAGCACGCCCAGCCGCTTGCTTCCATACATATATCTTTCAGCCTGTTTTAAATCCAGCGCCGCGAGATCGTTGTTATTACCCTCGGCGGTATAAGTACTTAACACATTACCCTGTGCATCGCGCACATACCAGGTATAATATTTATTTCCACCTGAAGTCACTACCTCGCTGATGCGATTGCCGGCAGCATCGTACGAATACTGAATATGAGTAGCCGGCGCTGTAGCTGTTGCCGCTTTGCTTATTTCCTGGATTTTACCGTAAACATTCCATTTTATATCGGTGAGTTTTTCAGCATCATCTCTTATTAAATTACCAATGGAGTCATAACCGTAATTGTTATCAGCCTGGGTTTCGACATCAGCCAACGCCTGATTATCCTGGCTTCCCGGGAAGGCATTGGCAGGCACATTATCGGTAACCCGCTTCAACTGATTGGTATTGGCATAATAATGATAATTCAAACTGTCCATATCAGCCGGAGTACCGCTGATGCTTTTACGCAGGTATTTTAAAATATTACCATTAGCATCATAAGCGATCCGTTCTTTCAGGTTCTCACCCATGCTGGTCATACCATTCCAGTTGTTAGAGCCCACATTGAATCCTTTGTAGGCATCCTGGGCTATCAACCTGTTGAGCTGATCGTATTTATAATTATAGAAGATCAACGGTCCGCCCGGCGTATTACCAGCATCAAAGCGTTTTTGATAAACACTCTGGCTGCTGATATTACCGTTGAACAAAGGCCTGTATTCGCCTGAAGGCAAATGCCCACTGTAACCAGGGAATGGCATAACCCCTGTATTAATAGCTGCATAATCGCCTGTGAAATAGTTTAATGTTAACCCTAAAGCGTCCTTCGCTGTATATTGGTTAAGGGTGCCGATTTTAGCATCACCACCCATATCACCTGCACCAGTACCTTGCTCAGCCGGGGCAGTAGCGTTGATGCCTTTCAACCAGCCCTGCAGGGTATATGCGTAATCCATGCCCTGCACCTGCTGATCGCCGATCACTACACGCGCCAGCGGGCCATGGCGGTAATGTTCGTACCGGGCTTCTTTTTCCCACACCAGGCTGTCGGTGCTGGTTTCAACCAATGTTAACCGGTTATCGGCATCATAGCCGTAGCGATGGTAAAAGCCATCGCGCCATCCGGGCTGGTACATTACCATGTTTACATTACCGCTGATCAAATCGTATTTGTATGCTATCTTTTTCCACCGGTTTTCATTTTTGTTCATCACATTGACAGTAGCATTTACATCCCTGCTACCAAAGTCCTGCAACAACTGATCTACATTACCTAATACATCATAGGTATAAAACGTACTCTGGTTATAAGCGTTATTGGTAACTGTATCGGTGTACGTGGTATAGCTTACCCGATTGCGCAAATTGCGTTGTGTAATTACCAGTCGCATATCAATACCAGTACCGTCAAAGCCAGTATAAGGCAGGTCGTATACCGTATTTGTGATCTGTCCTCGCCGGTTTGTCAGCTTCATAAGCCAGGTGCCGAGCAGCGATTCATTACAGCTAACGGCATCGGTCATGGCTCCATTATTAGCGATATTGCTCACCTGACCTATTTCGATAATGCGCCCCAGTGCATCGTATGTGGTATAACTGTACAACCTGCTGTCTTCAGTGACGCTTGCCGTTCGTTGTCGGGCATTGCGGCTGATGGCTATACGGCCTAACCGGTCGTACCAAAATTCCGACAATCCCCCGTCAGGCGTTTTTTGCGCCACTAATTTTTCTAATGTATTATACCGGTATTCACTAGTCAGTCGGTGCGCTGGTGTTAACAATTGGTTTGCCTTGCGGGCTGCTTTCACCGAATCTGACCAGGCGCTTGCCCAGGCAAACTTGCTTACATCAACACCCTCTGGTGGAACGGTTTTTATAAGATTGCCCGCCTGGTTGTAATAATACAACGTGTAATGAAACTCGCTGATGGGTTGTTCAACGGTAAAGTGTTCGTGATCGCGGGCACTAAGGCATTTCGCCAGGTAACGGTCGTCGAAATTACCTAACAGCGAATCGCTATATGCTTCATGTATCAACACACTGGTTGACCAGGCAAACAGCGTAGAATCGGCACAGGGTGTATGTTGTGTAAACTCCTTATCGGCCGGTGGAAATACCGGTTCGGTCTTTCCACAAAGGGTAATGTCTGGATACCTGGTATTAACCGGAGTGGTATTCAACGGGGGCGTGCAAATATCCAACGGCATGTGGCTGGCTGCATATAAACTATCCAGCTGCGAATACGTATAGTTGGTTTGCTTTTGGGAATTATACCAGTTGGTGAACGCCTGTGCACATGGTAAACGAGGACATGCTATATAGCGATCAAACAGGCGGAACTGGCTGTTGTCATCAAAATTTTCATTATAAAACACCCGGCCGTTCTTGTCGTAACACTTTATATAGTCAAACAGAACGCTGAGGTTACTGTCAGCCTCAGACGTTACAGACATACCATAAAATCTGCTTCTGGTTGCAGCCGACTCGATCGTAGCAGGATAACTAATGGATTTGATCAATTGCCCGTCCAGATAAAATTTAAAATAGAAGGGGTGCATTTCAAAACCAAGTGTATGAGGACCAGTATAATTCTGTTGTAACTCAGTAGCAAAATCAATATAACCAGGCGCATTATAAACCGAATTCCCAAAAGCGTTAAGATCATCAATACGAACTAACTGCTGGGTTCCCGTAGACGGGTTACTGAAATAAAATACAAACTGTTTCGAATGTAATGCTTCCCATGCCTTCAGGGTATCTTTCATTCTCATTTCGACTTTAACATATCCATCAATACAGGCTGAATCCTTTCCGAAGAAATCGAACTTAACCGATTGGTGACCGTACGATGACGATAATGTATGGGGGAACTGAGCTGCCCCGTTTTTAAAGATGTCCGTATGCGGAACACCGGTATTGTTAATATTTAATCCAGACCAATTTACTTTCCAGGTGCTGGTATCAGTACCATCGCTATCGTATTTACGGCCATAATTGTAATAGTAATTAATAAATTCATTCTTAGCGCCCTGTAATTCGCTGTTCGTAGCCTCGCCGCACACACATGTATTAGCAACATTTACCGGATCGGCACCCGCAAAAGACAGCTGGGCTTCAGACAGCCAAACAGGGTCAACAGGCTCACTGCCTGTGTAATTACCTATGATCCCGTTATTGCGAAGCGCCGGATCATTCGTTGACTGGTCTATCACATATTGTTGACAGGTATTGCTGCTACCAAGGACAAAATTTCCAACCAACCCATTTTGCGGCAATAATAACTTATCCATGTTGCCGGCTATTTCAGCAGTGGTACGCGCTTTCTTCCAAATCCTTACATAGCTCATCCAACCGTTAAAACCCTGATTCCAAAGATTTGGTAATGAATCATACCCAATGTAAAAATTCCCTGTGGCTGATAAATTCAGCTGTGAAGGCTTGAGCCGGTATTGTTGGTTATTGCTATCGATTATACATCCCGTTGAGGTAGATGAATATTTCGAAACGCCATCAATATAGATCCCAAGGGTATCTACATTACGCGTTACTGCAACATGGTGTGCCTTACCATCAAACAATTGAGGGGCATAAACATAAGAAAGTCCGCATCCCTGCATTGTGATCGCTAACCATTTGCTTTCCGTGATAGACAACTCAAATCCTTCAACGGGACGCCCAACGCCAGACGGTTGATTTGCCCGGTTAGAAAATATCGTATAAGCTGCCGTTACGCCCGGAACGAGTTTAGGTTTGATCATCGCCTCCATGGTAAAATCACCGGTGCCTAATTGCAATCGCTCGTTCGGATTAGGAATAAGTACCCGTTGTCGGCTGTTTCTTGAAAATTGCAATGCCTTGTTACAGTTTGTATCAGGTGCAAAAAGTACGCTTTCACAGGTACAGCTATTCGGAATATTTACCGGGTCGGCCCCGTCAAAAGAGATCTGGCCTGCAGACAACCAAACAGGATCTACAGGTTCACCGTCAGTTGAATTTCCTAAAATACCATTGTTCTGGAAAGACGGATCGTTGGTTGACCGGTCAACCACAAACTGTTGACAGCTATTATTGCTGGTCATTATGTAATTCCCAACCAGGCTGTCCTGTGGCAACAATACTGAATCCATATTACCGGCTATTTCAACGCCGGTTCGCGCTTTATTCCAAACCCGTACATAGCTTATCCAACCGTTAAAGATATTAGACCCGGTTATTGGATCAAATCCAATATATGAATTGCCCGTATAACGAGATATAGTATTAGGCCCCCCCGAACACATGGAGAGCATATATGATCTTGAAACACCATCAATATACAGGTTTACAGTACCGGCCTTTGGCGTGCTCACAGCAACATGGTGTGCTTTGCCGTCTAACAAATTAATACCTGAAGTTTCATAGGTAGTACACTCGCCCACAGTATATGCCAGGCCTCTATTATTAACAATGAGCCTTACTTCAGGAGTGGCAAATATGGTGTAACCTATATTGCCTTCCCTGCTTTTAATTTTAATTTTTGCCTCAATAGTCAACTTACTATAACCTAAGCTCAGGCGATTATTTTGCTTAGGAATAGTAACACGTTGGCCCGCAGCCGCTGAAAATCCCATGGCCACATTACAGCTAGCAGGTGGAGGCGCTATTTTTTCACAACTGCATTTATTAAGAACACCCACCGGATCTGGCCCGTTGTCAGCTATTTGAGAACCGGACATCCATACAGGCTCAATCAACTCTTTTCCATCCACTTCTCCAATAATGGCATTGTTACGAAGCGAGGAGTCGTCTGTTGACTGGTCAGTTACGAATTGCTGGCAGGTGTCGTTACTTTCCATTATATAATTACCTACCAATCCATCCTGCGGAGCTAACTCATTATCTTTATCTGCTGCGAGTTCTGCCTCCGTACGTGCTTTTTTCCAAATTCTCACATAATTCATCCAGCCATTAAAAAAGCCATAGGGAAATGTATAAGCTGTTGGTCCCGATCCTATCTTATATGCTGAATCACTTCCAATACGATAACCAAGGTCAGCCGACAAATTTCCGGCGGGACTGATAGGGCCGCCACTACCAGGTCCTCCACATATTCTTTTGCTTACAACGGGTCTGTTAACACCATCAACATATATGGCCAGTGAGTCCCCATTCCGTGACACAGCTATATGGTGTGCTTTATTGTCAAATAAATTATTTCCTGTAGCCTTAAAAGATCCACATGGTATTATTAAGAAATTAATATCTCCGTTAGGTTCAACAAAAAAGTCAAAGGGGTATTTACCAGGAGGCCACATTGAAGACATACTGGAAATAATGGGATACTGAACATTGCCTGGTAGTTCCTTGAATTTAACCTTTGCTTCTATGGTAAAATCACTTGCACCTATGTCCAGGCGTTGAATTTGCGTTTGGTTTGGAATAATAACACGCTGGCGGGCAGCCCCGTTAAATTGCAGGGCTACATTGCAGGAAGTATCTTTCAGCTTTTTAATATTGCAGGTATCCATGAACTGCATGTATTCTGCAGTAGATTTATTAAAACCCAGCTGCGAGTTCATAAACTGCTCAAACAGCTTATTCTTTTCGCGCTGCAGACTGTCAGTATTATCTGTACGGGGAACTGCATCGGGAAACTGGGTTGTATATTTCTGGTACAACGTATCAATGCGGGCGCAATTCACGCATACATCTTTTACCCCACACTGTAATGCAGGCGGTAATTTCAAAGGTTCTTTCAAAAAGCTGCAGTTGACCTGTCCGTTACAAGCCATGCGAAGCGTATCCAGGGCACCGTTGCGCATTATGGTGCCGGAAGTGCGGAACAGGTAAGCGGCAAAACTCGCGTCTTTTCCTGCCACCTGGTATTGCTGGTATTGCTCATTTATAGTGGCGCATTCACAATCGTCAGGCTTTTGCAGCAGCGGTTTTTCATAGTATACCGGTTGCTGGTCATACGGCTTTGGCGCACTTATAAGGTACACATTGCAGGATGCGTTATAGGGCAAACCTGCACTTTGGTTATATGCTTTTAAAACTTCTTCAAAACTTCTATAGGTATTTGTGCTCGATGGTTTCACTGTGCTGGCGCCATACACATGGTCTGCATCGCCGCCTTCACGGCATACCTGAATTAAAAGGGGAATAATAGCAGCACTGTCTGCAGTGCTATATTTGCAGGACGGCTGCAGTTCATTCCACCATTGTGTGGCATAGGCTTCGCAATTATTGCTTATGTAATTTTCCAGTCCGGCCTTTGCAACTGTAGTATCTCTGGTTACATTGGATGTTGGCACTAACGTGGGATCAACAAAATTGGGTGCATGGTTATTGTGAAGATCCGTAAGGTCGCGGAAAAATTCACTATTCATGTTTTGTGCAACCCTCAATATATCCGCGATCAATTCCTGTTTTTTCTGCAGGTAAAGATCCCTGAAGGTCCTCCAGGCAATATCCAGATCGCCGCTGCAGTCGGCCCCCATCGTAAATGCAGCATTGAGATCCTTGAATTGATCAAAGCAGGCAAGGTCGTCTTTTGAACAATGGGCCATAATAGTGGCCAGCGACCACATTGAAACTGCTGCCCCGTTTGCATCTTCCGCTGCGCGCACCAGGGCGTTCTGCATAGTCGATTTATAAAAGGCGCCAACATAACCCTGACCGATAAGATCAGTAAAGAAAGGGTCGCGGTGATCGAAATTATAAGTAAAAGCACTTCCTGCCGGCCGGGTAGCAAAATTTCCCGGGTTTAAAAATCCGCTGTCAACAGCTGCCTGCCAGGTTTGGGTGCTGCCAAAGCGCTCGTCCCAGGCATTGCTGGCTGCCAGGGTGTTTAACCTTACCAGTTTCGGATATTCCGGGTGGTGCGGTAACAGGCTTACGGCCCAGGAACTTTTAAACTCTTTCACAAACTCGGGGATGCTTAAACTCCGGGGATCCAGCGGATCAGGGTTACCATTCTCATCTTTATAATCCGTTACCCTGGTATAGGTCAATCTAAACTGATGACGCGCGAAAATAGAATACTGATCAACATTATCGGGATTGGCGTATTGGCCGAAAGGCGGCGTTACATCGGCCAGCATTTGTTCGCGAACGGAGGCATACAGGTTCTTTGGCACAGATTCACCCGGTCCGCATGAGATGGTCTGCGATATCAATTGTTTTTGTTCCTGTATGGTTCTCTCGAGCGACCGGCATGTATTGCGAGACAAAAAGATGTTCCGGTAATCATCCATCGCCCGTTTGTTGATGGTGAGCGTTTTTGTCACCATGTAACTGCCTTCGCGCAAAAACACGGTATCGTCAACTTCGGGAAATGGAAGATTGGGATTGCAATCGGTATCTACATTAGCGCGGTAATTAGATTTTGTGATCACTATCGGCTGGCCATTGGGCAGCGTGCTGTTGTTACAATCATCAGTGATGGTTATCTTCAGGTCGTACACGCAATCATAGCAAATGGTACTGGTATCGCATGTTTTAAGACTGATGCTGTCGGGCAACAGTGAATACCTGAACCGGTGCGGCCCTGCTTTCGTTACGGTAAGTCCTTTAATGCTTTCGATCACCCGGCCTTTAACAATATTCGTATTGTTATCGATCAGATTTTTGGTGATCACATACCCTTTGTTAGAGGGTATTGCATCGAGCTTTTCAGCAGGGAAACCAGCCAGCGCCGTGGCAATGGTACGGCCATGCATGTCTACATAGGTTATATTCACCTGGCCATTGGCATCCCGCACTGTATTCTTAAAATAGTGAGCGGCATTGCCGATCTCGGTTCCAAACAAGGCATCCAGTTCTTCCTGATCGGCCGAATTGTACGTATATTTTGTTTCATGGCCTTTGCCGATCTGAAATTGGTCGCCTACCCCGCTTTGTAAACTGATGCGACCGGAATTATCCGGCAGGTAACGGGTCTCCGCAAACACAAATCCATTGGCATTGGGAATGTATTTATGATAACCGGTATTAACCAGCGGATTATTGGGTGAATAATAATTGGCTGCACCGGAAATATTGTCCATAGCCGGAGCGCCCTGCTTGCAATAACAGCTGTCTATCAACATGCCATCGTATGCTTCTTTCCTATATTCAGCGCCATTGAGGCTGTTAAAGTTGGCAGTATATTTTATAACATTACTGAGCGATGGTGCTGGCATTACCTGTATCGCAGGCTGACCCTGGTAATCGTACAATGTTTCAGCAACGATAGTTGTATCGGTGGTATTGTCTTTGGTAACAGTCTGCCGTTTTCTCAAAGAACCGTCGAAGTAATGAACCACCGACTTGCGTTTTCCTTCTTCGGCAAAACTGGTAGACACCTGCCAGTTAAGGCTGGTATCCAACCCTGCAAAAGTGTATTTACCCATACCACCAGCATAATCCGAACTCCAAACCGACTCTATGCGCTGCCCGCTGCCTTTTACCTGTACGGCCCGTACCCGATAGAACAAATGCCCTGACCCTTCGTAGATTAATGGTATGTAATACGCTTCCTGGCGAATGCTTACCCGGGTAGCATTCCGGGTAAAGATCTTTCTGGCGTCGAAATCGGTTGAACTGCCGGAGATATAATAATTCGCCAGGGCCGAATCATCGATATAACTCCACTCGAGATCATATTCATCCGCTGCCCTTTCTGTGTTCCAGTAAACTTTCAGTTCGCCTTTGAGCGGCACCGTGGTGATGTCTGAAAAAACAGCCTGAATGGCATTGTTGGTGCACGAAAAACTATACTCACGGTTAACCAGTATTTCATTGGTGAGCATCAATGCATCGCGAAAATCGTTCAGGTTGCTGCCATTACCGGCTGTAATATCTATTATTTTGATCTCTGCCTTAAACCAGCCATCCTGCACATTTACCGCCTTGAAGCTGTATTTATTAAATTTTGAATAGGCCAGGTTTAGGATAAAGGGAGCACTTACAACAGTTGTTGGTGTTCCATTGTTATCGTAGGTATAGGTTACTGTATATTTTACCGATACATCAAATGTATCTGGTAATATACCACGGTACTGCTCATCGATCTGGAATGTGATGAGGTTCTTTACCATTGAGGTGGTTTGCAATGGTTTCAACCCGGCATTGAAATACACAGCATCCGTTACCGTACTACCCGAATCCCTGTTCAGCTGATTGCCTCTCAATACCTCGGCTGCATACCGCTCATCGATGGCCAATGCCCGGTTGGTTATAAAGAGTAAAAAGCAAAAGGGGCAAAGCCGTAACAATAAACGATAAAAAAAGCGTTGCATGTGATACGGTTTATTTGTGGTTAAGTGAGTTAATCAGGATATAATTTTCATAAGGCGCCACCATGTAGTACACGCCGTTCCTGCGCAAAAACCAGGCGTCAGTGTTGAACACGCTGTCATTAAATCCGCCTGTTTGGTAATTGCTGAACTGAACATTTACCGTATAAGGGAACGGGCTGTCGGGACTGCTGCTTTTTGTGCCGCCAAAGCTGTACCGTATAGATTGTATCCGGTGGGTGCTTTTGCTGTAAACAATGTCATATTGGGTGTATGGTCCGCCCTTGAAGTGGTACGACAATATGCGATAGTTACCCGAATCGACGAAAGACCGGCTGGCTACAAATTTCTCATTGAAGGAAGCACTATGCACATGAACACGCAGAATGTAATTGAGCACGCTCTTTGACCAGGATAGCTCCGCTTTTTTTAGGCGGTTCTTTACTGCCAGACTGAAAACCTCATTCTGAATAATTTCAGTGCTGTCGCTTCCCCGTATGCTCAGCTTGTCTTTGCTCACCTTATAATCAAACGAATACGTCTCATGTGCACCATTGTTGAAATGCATATTAGAGGTGGCCTGAAAGCTTATATGCGTTGTATCATTCATTGCATGTTCAATCTTCATCAGTTCCCTGGAACAATCAAAGCTGTTTGTATTTGGCTGACCTTTTAGTGTAACCAGGCTGGCAATCATCAGCATGGCTGTAAGTTGTATGGGTAACCTTTTTATATAGCGCATATTCATTTTTATTTATTCTCAACCGTATTAATTGTTAACTACCTGCTTTTACGGAGTTTGTTTTTCTTTCAATAAGGCACTTCTGGTTTCTTTAATGGTCTTTATGCCTTGTTCTGTTTCTTTTTTCAACCTGATGAGCGTACCCTCATCGTCGTACTCATAAAAAGTGGCATAGTTGTTTTCATCCAGTTCGGCCATCAGCCGCAGGTTCACCGGGTTATACACGTATGATTTCATATTGCTATTGAAAGGATGAATACGAACATCGTCAAAATAGACCGGGGTCGAAGACAACGATTGCATCTTTATTGTTACACGATGGGCTGTTGCCGGTACCGGCACGATGCCTTCAATGCGCTGCCAGCCTTCTATTATGTTGCCGGCCGGCCTGAAGGAGAATGTGCTGCTGCTTCCATCATCAAATGCCAGTTCCAACTGGGTGTTATCATAATTACCGTTGACGCATGGCACATCCTGTTTAACCCAGGCGCTCACTACTGCTTTACGGTCTTTCAGCGGTGAAAAACGTTTCTGGTTACCATTAGTGACCCTGGGATGTTTAAATTGAACACACCAGGTAGTATCCCGGAAGACAGTGCCTGCTTTTACAGCATTTACATCAGAACCGGCAGGATATAACTGGGTTGCCGGAATTATTTCCCTGCCCTGCAACTGATCGCCAGTAAGGCTTTCCCACTCCAGTTTGGCACGGTAATCTCCCCCGTTATTATCCCATAAAACAGCAATTTCATACAACTCTCCTGCTTCCAGCTCTATGGTTTCCGTTTCATAGGCCGTTGCATACTCCCACTCTTCTCGGGTAGGGTCCTCGATGAATCTGCCCTCTGTAATACGCCTGGTTACGCCATTCTTGGTAATGTATATCGACATAGCATCATCAGCTGTAGCCCAGAATTTATATAACCCGGTATGAATGGGCTGAATATATCCTCTGAAGGAGTAATAGATCCAATCTGTGCGGCAGGTATTGAGTATCGGGTTAACACCGATCTGATAGTTTATATTGGTGTTATAACCAGTATATAAAGGTTGTTGATTGGGATCGCTCTCATTATAAGGATGACAACCACCCCCATTGGTATAATAATAGTTGCCTAATCCTGTTCCATTGCCACGCACTGCCATAGATGCAAGAGGAATTGAATCTTCCTTCATATATAATTCCGGGGCAGTATTATCATCTCCTGCTGAACCGATCTCGAATGTTTTAGCAAAAGTCTGGTTCCCGTTCAACCGCAAGCTGTACAAACCAGAATGGCTAACATCATCAACCAGGTTGGCGCCACTTCCCAGATCAACATGACGGTTCAGTACACACTTTATACAATCATTAGTGCGATAACTGTAGTCTTCAAAGCCATCATAAGCAATTTCACGGCTTTGGGCATTTTGCGCAACGGCTACCGGCAGGGTTTGATTATAACCATATTGACCCGCATTAAAGCGGTTCAGCGGATCGTGGTTTTCGATCTCAAAACCTTTGATATTGAACTTCATCAATTCACTATTCCATACCCAGCGCATTTCATCTGAACCGGGTTGCAGTTTGGAGGCGGCAAATGACCAAAATGGCGCAAAATTGTTTATTTCGCCATCCCGGCGGGCATTGGTAACGGTGCCTGGATCAGATTGCGCTCTTCTGTCGTAATACGTATAAGCCCTGTCCATTCTCCAGTTACCAAGTATGCCTAAGCGGTATAAGTTAACGGCGGTATCATTTATGTTTGGTTTGCACAGGAAGGTGTCAACCTGCGACAGGTTACAGTAATAACCGGGACCCGGTGTTTGATCATCTGCACCAAAAGGAGGCGTGGTTGAGAACCAGGGTTCCGATCCATTATCGCAGGGAATAATATACTCAAGATCAATAGCCGGCAAACAGGAGGTTTGTGTGGAAGGACATTCTTCGGGTGTAAGTTGCGTGTTATAAATTCTCCTGTTCATTAATTTGTGGCCGCCTCCCGGATCATCGAGGCGGATGCGGATCACAGGCGGATTGCCTAAAGCATATCGATCATGCAACATGGCCCGCGCCATAGCCGTAATGGATACGTTCTCATTTCTAACCACATTAATATTAGGTAGCGTTCCACTAAGCGAAACCCTTGTTTCCAGATCCAACGGTTCTGCACTGGACCAGTAAAATGCCCGTGCGTATTTAATATCTTCTTCATTTGTTGCATTGTCAATAACATCCCGCACCCAGCCGGCGCTCAACCGTTCGATCCAACTCATATTACCTGATCCCCTTTCGTTTTTACTGGGTATGTTCTGCGTTCCGTATAATCGAAGATTGGCAGATGTAATTATTGCATTTTGTGGGATCCCGTCCATATTAAACCTCAAATAGCTTCTGATCTGTTCATCCCACGAGCTTTCGCCATCGTCATATGCAGAAGCTTCAAAATATCGCTGATCGGGTATCTGACCAAGCCCACGATTGCCGCCGGCTGGCTTATAGTCATGAATACCATAAACATCATCAGGGGTAAGGGTAATGCGATGTATTTGTAACCTGTGGGTAGCAATTATGCTGGTATCTTTTCTGTAAATGGTACTATCTACCCTCCACAGATCTTTAAACCGAGCGGCATTCGCGGTAATTACTCCGGTTTGGTTATCAAACACCAGTTGGCTGGCGTTTCGCAACGGCGAACGCAACGAAGTAACTGACCCTACAGGCGTACCGGCCAGGTTGCGCTTACCGGAGCGGATGATCTTAACTTGATCGGCATTGGCGGAATAAGCCGCTCCATCGAGATCGACAAAATAAATTCCCTGTTGCTTTTCTTTTCCGCGCGACGCATCTACCGCCCACACTTTCTTAAAGCTTTTATCACTGGTAAAATCGTAGTACTCAGGCAAACAATGATCTTCGGTTGTATGCTTGCGGTCCTGCTGACCGAACACCAGCAATTCATCGCCACTTTCAAAATACTGGTTTACCGGCACCCGCTGACCATTTTGATAGAACATGATCCCTTTGCGGAAAACAACGTTCTTTAAAATTGTGCCTATGTTGCGATAGGCCGGCTCCATGCCACTGTACGCCCAATGCGCCGGATAGGTGAAATTATATACAGGGTCGTCGAATTCATTGTTGGTCTGAGATAACAATACACCGCCTGTTTCGGCGTCATACACCAGGTCCCTGGTAGTAACCGTACTTCCTTTTTCAGTATGAACTACGCTATCGAGTATCCCATAGCGGTTCACTACTTTCAAAACGGCTACCGAACGGTAACGGTTGGTTTCCTTGTTGGGTACCGGGATCACTGATCCCAAAAAGATCGGCGGGAAAGGATGGGCCCAGATCACATTCGTTTGAACCCCTTTATTCTGGGTAATAGAAATTTGTTCGCGTACGTCTACCATTACTTCCACTTCCCGTCCTATTTCAGCAGTAGGATCCACAATACCGGTGGCTGGCGCTGCAGCAGCTACCACATTCGATAACTGCGGCTGGCCTGCATTGTCGTTCTTAAGCCTGTAATAATGATAAGTATAACTGATAGGTGCATTTAAATCGTTTTGAGAATAGCTGGCCTGGGACTTCATTTTGCCATTCATGTCGTTCAACTCTATTTTGAAGCCCTGGCTAAGCGTTACATAATTCTTTGCATCTACTTTAAAGAAGTTCTGAACCTTAGGATTATATGTTTTCTTGCTGTCTCCATCGAGGGGAGTGTATTCTACGAGAACAGGAAAATCTTTGGAAGTATAAAATTCGCTTTCCTGGAAACCGTTGGCCGATTTTCTCTCTTTATGTATTGTTTGTACCCGCACCTTACTATAGCCCACCGAGGGAGAAGGGAAAAAGGTTTCGGCAAAAGGTTCTTCCGAGTACATGTAATCCGTTGGCGCCATGGCTCCCACTTTTTCGGTATAGAGTTTCATGGGAACCCGGAAAGGGTTTTCATCACTGCCTACTACCGGTTCAAACGTTGCCACTCCACTGCTGATACGGGTAGGCGTTCCGTTTAGATCAATCGTAGTACTGTAATCATAGGTTTGTCCGTATACCGATTCCTCCTGCCCCGTCATGTTTTTCCAGTTGTCGTAAATTTCCACCTGCTTCACCCGGTGTCCGCCACCCAGCTTTTTATACCGGGGGTTATCGAGGCGGGCAAACGATCTATCGGTTACAACAGTATTGCACCAGTTATTGCGGTGCGCTTTTTTATTGAAGTCGCTGAAGGCGCTAAAGATAGAAGTGCTCACCGAAACCATCATGTTGACGATCGTCTTGATATCGAGATTGTCGCCAGGTTCAGAGAAGGGATAAGCTTTGGAATACAGGTTGAGCCGCAAAAATTGTAAAGCGGCTGTAGCAAAAGGACTTTCATTGTCATTAACGGATTTTACTTTAACCCAGATCATTTTATTGTTACCGCTGCGAACGCCAAAGTCCTCAATATCACAATACACCGGAATGATCTCAAATCCTTTGCCCCATCTGTCGGCCGGCACATTTACCGCCAGTTTAAAAAACAACTGGTTAACGCCTTCCAGGTATTTGCGTTGCACTTCTGTCCGGGAACTTACGGCATCGCTTACCTGGATGAATACATATTTGTAATCGCTTCCTGTAGAACCTGCCGGATATAACTGGGGTTGAATGGAGGAAGAAGGTGAACTGCCAAAACCAGCCACCGTAAAGAACTGCATGGCCCGTTTGTTTTGTACATACGCATAATCATCCGATTCGTAGGTTACTTTGATGCGGGCCCCGGAGGGAAGTTTTATTTCATTGAGCGTCCAGGGAGCCGCATTGGCGGCGGCCTTGGCCGAATCCCAATTCTTAACGCCTTCCTGTAGTGTATAAGAGTAGTCGGCATTGGTCAGTGCCCCGCCGCTGGTGCCCGGATTATTGGCCGCACTCTTATAATTACCCCATCTGTCTACAGCTTTGCTATCGAATTTTGGATTATTTGAATGATAGCTGAAAACATATGGGTTGCGTTTGCCTTTTTTATTCTTATTATAACTGAACCAGATCTTTTTCAGCGTCAACTTTCCTGAGTCGGTTGCACTACCGGGATTGTTGCGGCAAAGCTCATAGCTATACTCGAAATGTACCGTTTTAATGGGTTTGGCATTTCCCCCATTCTTCAGGTAATCCGACTTTGTATATAAATTTATTTGGTGCAACCGGTAAAGCGGCTGCGCAGCGTTTTGCCCGCCATCTTCATTGGCCACGCCAAAACCATCTTTACGATCGGCACTTACCACAAAAGTGGCCATCATCGTTTTAGATTCAATGGAATTCAGGTACCATACTTCACGTTCACCATAGGTAAAGCTGCCGCGCTCATCCCTGCTGTCTGTTTTTAGCCCTTCGTTATAAGAAGCTTTGCCGGCATCGTACGGCGCCCGCCATAAATATGGATTTGCAAGACCATACACGCGCGAGTAGTTGAACTTCACCGCATCGCCATTATCATCTTCTGTGATGCCATCGCCTCTCAGATCGGAATAATCAGGCGATAAGATACCGGTGAGTAAAAAAGAATGGGAATAACCAGGCAGGTCTTCCCGGTTAAAATAGCCATCTTTTCCCTGCGTGTTATTGACCGATTTATCCTGTGCGCTATATTGTACCAGGCCGGTTTTATTGTCGCCCGGTTTGGTAGCCATCGTTACTTCCACCTGCTTCTTATTATACACTGGAATACCGTACACATACCGCTTTCCATCTGCATTCAACACAGTGATCTCAGATAAGTGGTGCTTTTTCCTGGAATCATCCAGCCTTGACAATTCGTCAAAATTGTTGGCACAGGCAGCAACCGGAAAACTGTTGAGGTGATAGGACCTAATCTTTTTATCAAGTCCGGCAGCTTCCGCTTCGTCGGCACTCAGATAAGATATTACCTGCGATCTCTTATCCCTGTCTGCGCGAAGGGTATTTAAGTCAAACGTTTTTGATGATACTTCCCGGCCGCCTTTGAACAATGCTACACTGTTGGTAGCAGTTACATCGGGATTGTTTTGTCCGCCGGGCGATAATTTCACCCGCATCAGATAATCATCACCTACCGCCTGCAGGTATTGTTTGTTGACAACAGTCTTTTCGGCGGGATTTTTAAAATATACGTTTTCGAATTTGCCATCCCTTTCTTTGAACGGCACTGCCTGAACGAAGCTGTTGCCAGCTTCCCATCCTTTACTGGTGGTTCCGGCATCGATCGCGTTATAATCAAAACCCGTGTGCAGCACACCACCAAAACCTACGTCCAGCGCAAAGTTGTTGCTTTTACTTTTGGTAGAAGAAGAATGGTCGTAAATATAACCTATGTCGCCTCGATAGGGTCTAAACATTCCACCTGTACCCTCACCCGAAATAGACCATATATCGTAGGTATAAACAGGCACGGCAATGTGCGGCGTTTTATCAGTATAAGGAATATCTTTTTCCCGGTTAAAGTCTAACAATACATTCCGGTTATTGCCGGTCTTTTCGTAGTACATATATCCATAGGCAGGTATCTCCTGGGTTTTGTCGCCTGGTGCAATTTCCTGGGTTGAACCATAAGCGCTCAAAGCGCCGCTGGGGTGCATCGACCAGGCAGTTGTACCAACTTTGGCAGTATAGGAAAATTGTGTAGAAGTATATGGAACGTTAATGGAAGGTGTATACGATGGTTTTGCAAAAGAGATCCCCGTTGTTATTTTAGCGCCACCGCTCAGCGTCATCTTTTTAACATTGGCCGATTGTTTTACCTGGCCGGTCATTTGAAGGGCCTGGATGCCGGTACGGGAATTATAGTTGGTGCCTATGCTTATGTTACCCTGGGTTTTGCTTTCGTTGCTTCCGAGATGAACACCCATGGAAGGACTTATATTAACGCCTGATTGGGAGTTGCTGCCAATAGACAGGCCGCCCGACAAAGGACCTTTTGCAGAAGAACCGGAATTGATAGATGCATTAAGGGCATATTCAATACCCCATCCCCTATACGTATTGTGAAACACACCCAGGGTTACACCGGCGCTTAGCAGCGGAAAACCCACTAATTCAATGTCGGCCGCCACCGTAACACCAAAGGTTTTGTTGGGTTTGGTGCTGATCGTTTTCTTTACGCCTGTTTCTCCATTAAAATCATCAGGCAGGCCACGCATATTCCGACTGATCACGCCCGGATTGATATTCCAGCCAAGCCCCACCCAACTCGCCTCCTGATCCATTGTAATACCACTCTGGTAATGCAGGTTCACCGGGTAACCGCCAACATCCAGCAGGGGAATGTTGTAAGAAAAGTCACCTGAGAACAGGTCAACCAGGTTATTGGCGCCCACCGATTGAAAACTTTGCATTTCAGGTTGTGTAGGGCCTGTAGTAAAAGTTCCTTTAATGCCTTTGGGAGCAAAACGTGGCCGGGCGTTTGCCACCCGGGATATTTTATCAGGTTTACTTTCCACCGCTTTGCGATCCAACGGCATCAGGTTACCAACCGGCGTCTTTACCGTACCTGAAGCAGGTGCCGGCATTCTGAAAGGATACCTCAATGGCTCGTTCGCCCTCGTTACGGCAGGTACTAAAACGAGCTGAAGATAAAACACACTCACGAAAAACCATGCAATGGGTCGGTGATTGCGGGCTAATGTTTGTAACATATCAGGCTGAATTCTTGATTCTGGGTTCAGAAAATATTGGTCGTTTTTTCAGGTATGCGCAATGAATCATTGCGGCAGCTTACGGTATTCAAACTTCAGGTACCATCGTTCATTAACAGCATTGGTCACTTCGAGCAAATACATATGACGATCGATCATTCCAACCTTATCCGTTAGATCGAGCGTTATATAATTTGACCCATATTTCACCGCGCTCAAATTTGAATCCAGCTGGATGGCTGTTTGATTGGCATTCGTGATGTCGGTGATCCTGAACTGAATACTATTGCTGTTTATTTCATGTTGGTATTGATAGCGCAAGAGGCCGTTAGAAATGACATAAGAAGCATCATGCGTTCTTCTCAGGGCTGCATAGGTTCCGCTCGACGGCTTTTTGATCGTATCGTTTGTGAACGGCTGTATACGAAAGCACCAGATCTCGCTGTTGGCAACAGGCATCCCGTTGTTCTTTGCGATTACACGCCATGCATACAGCCTTGTACTGTCTAATTCAGCCATCGACAATGGATATTGAAAACTGGTAAATGAAATATTTGATTGCAACAAAACCGGTATGTTCTGTTGAATGGCATCTGCTGCACTTTGGGTTGCCTGTACTTCTACCAGCGACCAGTCGTACAACAGGCTGCTGAACGAATTATGAGGAGTGGGCGGCAGCCAGGTGAAGAACGGCCGCCTGAGAAGTACCCTGTCGCTGTCTGCAGGCTGCACCAGCTGTGGCGGAGTGATGGGCTCCACTGCTGCAGTAACACATTCCTCTGCGATCTGTTCGGGAATATCCTTGTTCCACCGGGTAACCGTATAACATATATTGTATACGCCTACCGGCAAAAAACCGGCGGGGGAAGGATCTATCGTATAGCCTGTACCATTATTGTAGGTAACGGGAGATACATCGTTTGCTGTTACCAGCTTCACCCCTGCCGGGATTGTAAAGGTGGGCGAAGCGCCCGACAAAACCGCCTGGCTGGTTGCAGCATCCGTCATTACCATTTGCAATTGCACATTCATATTTTGCCCCGTAGTGTTTATCAGCGACACATTCCACAATTGCGGCTTTATCGTAAGCCCCAATGGCGGCAGCTGCGGGTTTATAACTACCTGTGCATTTACACCGCACACTGCCAGGAGCCCAATGAATAGCAAAACTTTTTTCATATTATCTGAAATTGAATGACTTTATAAATTGAACTGTACCCATCTCATTCCGAACCAGCCTGTTTCCATTACCCGGCAGGTAACCGTGCTCATAACTCACTGACAACATATCCTGCTTATATATTCGAACATTGGCGTTTACATAGCCACCTGCCTTAATGAACGAATGATTGAGGTTATTGATCTTGATACCCACTCCCACGGTGCCGAACTTTGAAATATTCGGCTGAATGCCTGCCTCGAGGATCTGCAATGAATAATTCGGGTTGCTGGTATAGGAAGCACCCACATTGGCGGTAAATGAATTAAAAAAGAAACTCTGTGCGAGATAACTATTGGTAGCGTTATAATAGATGAAACCGGTGTCGGAATTACTATTATAGAATTTGTTCAGCATAAGGGTGGTCGCCAGCCTGAGTTCTTTAACAGTATAAAAATGATAGATGGTAGCATTGAATGTTTGAAACCGGTTTTCAACAACCAGGTCATCAACTTTGGTTAATTGCGATAGCGGCTGATAGCCCACGGTTACTGCCGGCCATTTGCGAATACGCAGCGAAGCGGTCAGACTTTTGAAGACCGTATTGCTTTTATAATCCTGAACAATAAAAGGATTGGAGAACTCATTCTTACGTAACGAGCCTGCGATCCGTAACTTTCTGTTGAAGAAATGTTGATCAGCCTTCAGGTACCAGCTTTCCATCGCTGCATGGGTAGTATAACTGCTGAATGACTGGTAGTTGGCGCCGGTATTTTTATAAAATGCTTCCACCCGGGAACGTGTAAGCGGCATCTCAGTGTACAAATGAAGCGCTAAGGCCCGGTTATTTTTATCCTTCAGAAAACCCTTGTTACGGCTGCTGTCTGGCGGGTTATTGCGATAATCAGGTGCATTGGATTTCCCGATCTCGGCCGTCAGGTAAGAGGTGCGATTGATTGCCCAACGCGTTTCCGCACTTATACCTGAAACCCGAATAGTGCCATTATTGGCGGAATTGGCGGCAAACAGCTGCTTTTGTCCGCTAAACCCGGTAACTATAAAGTAATTCTTTTCCAACCGCCCTATACCAGCACGAAGGAGGTACAGGAACTGAGGCTTTTTACCCACACCATTCATTACAAAATCACGGAAACGATAATTTACCGTACCAGCGGTAGCGGCAAAATAATACCAGGAGTTGTATTCAATGTTGATGCCGTTTACACTGACGTTTTTGGCGGTAAGCTCACTATAGTTTACCGGACTGCGGCCCAGGCTGAAGCTTTTAACGCCCAGTAACCATCGGTATTTAGCGGGAATGGATGTATTTTCCAATCCATATTCCTGCAACTTGTTTTTCCACTGGCGACCCGTTTGCAGATCATTCCAGTTACCATTGATCATTTGTTTATAGGCGTTCACTTTTTTCAGGTTTTCTTCATACCTGTTCTTTAATGAATCAACCTGTTTGCTTAACTGATCGTATTCTTTTTTTGTAGCGGAATACCGGTTTAGGAAAAAGGCGGCAGCATTCTTCAGAGAATCTTCCCTGTGCAGATTGATGCTATCCGGAAAAGCGGCGTTCCAGGTGAACTTAGGCACTTTAAGCACTTCGTTTGCTTCGATAAGCTTTTGCGGATAAAAGGTGGAGGTTAAAAGTTTATCCAGGTTGAAAAGCTGTGCCTGTTTTAAGTGGTATGATCTTTCGAGCAGGGAATCTGCAACGAAGGGCGCAAGCGCCAATAACCGGCCCTGCATGTCAGATCTGATCTTCTGATGAAACTCACTGCCGCTGAAAGCAAGTTGTACGTCATAGATATCTTTGAAGAAATCAGAATTGCTTTGGCGCATCCAGTAATTGAGCTGAAGGGGAAAAATTCCGGCCACGGTAACATTCAGTTTGCCGGTAACGTTATGTTGTAGAATATTCTTTTCTGCGTATGGCGTATCGATCAGTGACCTGTAGTTGAAATTATAACAAACCATTCCGCCATTTACCCGAACGGCCGGATGGGTCAAAAAGCGTTTATCAAAGGGGTTATTTACATTGATCTTAACTGAATCTATGGAAGGAGTTTTCCATTGGCTGGCAAATGAACCGATCTGATCTTTTACGTTGGCGGTTATTCGTGCTTTTTCTTTCCGGCCTACGTTATTTATAACAGCCTTGGATAACTGCCTGATTGAATCCTTAGCAATGGGCGGGAGCAGCTTTTTAAGAGTATCTTTTGAAGGAACCGGGAGGGTGTCCCGTAAAAGAAACCCAGCGTTCGTATGAAGGCCGGGTTTGTGCAGCGATTGCGCACAGGCAATGGTTCCGCCAACCTGAAGGATAACAAACAGGCAGGTTCGGACAATAAAGAATCTGCAACATGGATAAATTATTACCATGCCGTGCGGTTGGGTTTATGGGTTTAGGTCAAAAAAGTTCCTATTGCGTCTTTTGCAAGCGCATCAGTTTAGACGTACTATAATCTCATTTAGATTTAGAAAAAACCGGGGGCAACAAATGACAGAAAGAGGATAAATGTCTTATGCATTTGCCTTAACCAATTAAAAACAAATCCGAAAAATCAGCAATCTGTTCAAGTACGCTATTACGTTAGTAACCTTATGAGTGCGAATATAGATAAGATTATGGATTAGTTTTAGAACACATTAATATATTTGATAACTGCGTTGTTTTAGCAATAGGCGTGCAGATTTTGGCGATAGGTGTGTAAATTATGGCGTTGGTCACGGGATTTTAGCCGTAGACGTGAAAAATTTGCTTTATGATTACAGTAAACGATGGAGGCATTCAGTAGCATCTTTTCTATTTATGAACCGGCTAACGGAGTTATAAATCTTACGGCCAAGATCTCCGTCCATGGCAAACAGCAATTTTCTATACGATTGTAGATAACGTCGCCTGCAGGCTCACACTTACCTGGTTATTGTTTCAATTCAATAGACATTCGCTGACAGCCGGATTTTTGTTGGCAGCCACAATAGAGCCATTGGAACAGGTATTTGCAAGGAAATTGGTATGTGTTTCGACGAGCAGATATGTGGGTATTAGGGCTCTCCGATTGGGTTGCCCGGGATTAAGTAAAAAAAGTTGTAATTTGTTGAGTAATATAGAATTTAGGTATATTTGCACCCCGAAATCTCAAATTTCGGGCAGTAGCGCAGCTCAAGGAAAGTCATTGCGACGTAGGAGCAATAGATTTTCCTGATCCCGACTTTAGTCGGGACCAGGGCAAGCGGATAGCGTAGAGAATGCTGAAATTTCGGGCAGTAGCGCAGCCCGGTAGCGCACTACGTTCGGGACGTAGGGGTCGCTGGTTCGAATCCAGTCTGCCCGACACTACATTAAAAGGGCCTTCAAGTCGTTGGATTTGAAGGCCCTTTTGGTTCGAAATATCTTGAAAACAGGATCTCCACCGGCAGCATTGAGATAACGCACCAAGTCTGGCAGTAATCCTACCGCACCAATTCCAAGGTCCCTTTTTTCGTAAATGGCCCCTCGGGGCAATCGACCTCCACAAAGTAAACATAGGTGCCCGTCTCAGCCGGATGTCCATTGAGGGTGCCATCCCAGCATAATGACCGGTCGCCGGCAATGAAGTTACTGCGGTCGAAGACCTTTTGTCCCCAGCGGTTAAATATAACCAGGTGTTTCACTATAGTAATCCCCCTGATCATAAATACATCGTTCTTCCCATCGCCATTTGGCGTGATGCCATTGGGGATCCTTATTCTGCCCTCACTACATAACAGCTTCACCTCCATGGTATCAACGGCAGCACATCCATACTGATTCTTTACAGTAACGGTGTATGAACTGCTGGTGAGCGGGGTACAAACCGGGTTGGAACAACTGGTACAACTCAGATAGGTGGCAGGCGTCCATTTCCAGTAGGTCACATCATTACTTCCAATAGCTTGTAATGGAACAGGTTCGCCGGGCCATGCTTGTACATCGGGGCCTGCATTTACCGTGGGCGCAGGCTTTACCTGTATGGTGATCGCAGCGGTGTCGGTAAAACAACTATGAGCGTCTGAACCAGTAATGGTATAGACCGTTGTAACGCCAGGCGTTGCTACCGGATTGGGAATATTGACGTTATTCAGTCCGGCAATGTCATTGATCCATTTATACACGGCAGCGCCGCTTGCTTTCAAATTAACCGATTCCCCCTGGCAAATATCGCCCTTGCCGGTCACTGCTACCTCAACGGGTTGGATAACTGTAATGGTCACCTGGCCGGTGCTTTTGCAGCCGATATCATCTGCAACGTTTACGGTGTAAGAGCTGGTCTGCCCCGGGGAAGCCACCGGATTGGCAATGGCAGCATTACTCAGATCAGCAGCCGGAAGCCATTCATACGTACTACCACCGGTTGCCTGCAAAGACACAGAACCGCCCTTACAGATCAACGGCTGGGCCGGCGCAATGGTCACTGCCGGATCGGGTCTGATGTTGATCTTGTTACCAAGCGGCGTAGCGCCCGTACATCCGTTGGCTGATTGTTTCATGATCAGCGCAGGTGTGTATACTCCTGTTGTACTATATTGATGGTTAGCAAATGTATCGGTTGTAGTGATCACACTGCCGTCACCAAAATCCCAAATATACAAACCGGTATTGCTGGCAACGGCATTCAGTGTGATCATGCTTCCTTTACAGGCTTCCAACGCGTTGCTGGTAACAACAGCCTGTGGTACATTGATGATCACAGAATCAATATGAGTGCCTTGTAATCCGCTTGCATTTGTTACATCCAACGTGATGATATACTTGCCGCCTTTTTCATAAATATGGGTGGGGTTACTTACATTTTCGATGATAGTGCCATCACCGAGGTTCCATTTTAAGCTGGCGTAATTTTGCGAGGTGTTGGTAAAGCGAACCTGTACGGGCGGACAACCATTAGCCGTAATGGCTGTATAATCAATTGTAAAAGCTACATTAAAATTATTTACTACAATTACCTGGGTGGCAGTTGAGGAACATCCGGTAACCGGGTTGGTAGCGGTTAATGTCACCGTATAGCTGCCTGGTTTATCAAAGGTGTAAGAAGGACTGAAATCGGTTGAAAAACCGGTTCCATTCACCTGCCATTGATAAGTAGTATTGCTGCTCCCCGAATTGTTGGTATTATTGGTAAAGG
Organism: Longitalea luteola; assembly: GCF_017356035.1. Taxonomy (GTDB): domain Bacteria; phylum Bacteroidota; class Bacteroidia; order Chitinophagales; family Chitinophagaceae; genus Niastella; species Niastella luteola. Next base: position 391,403 of record NZ_JAFIQX010000004.1, read on the forward strand.
TTACGGTAGTGCTCAATGGCACACTGATACCCGAAGGGGTAAACGCAGCCTGCGGGCCAACAACAATGACCGTATTCGCGCTCGAAGAAGTAGCGGAACCACAACCGCTGGCATCAGTGATTTTTAAAGTTACATTATACTGCCCCGGTGTATCATAAATATGAGAAACAGTTCCGTTTTGTGTACTCGTTTGCCCATCGCCAAAATCCCATTGCCAACTGGTGATGGTACTGTTGTTCGATTTCGACGTGTCTTTAAACGTAACCGCATCTTTATAGCAGACATTATTGGTGATCACCTCAAAACCGGCCCGCGAGCCGGTTATATTAACCGGAATATAATTGCTGGTATCATAACACCAGTTCGATTGATTACGTACAATAACCCGTACCTGGTCTGCATCTTTTTGGATCTTTTCAATAGTTCCCTTATAAGGGAGTGGAGCTTTTGGATCTATATACGTTTTTGGCGGGGCGTCCGTAACGCCGGTATTATAGTTGTAACCAACCAATTCATAATACGTATATGTTTCATGCCCCAAAAAATTACTCTTCATAAAATCAATGTTCGTAAGCTCGTACTTCAATGGTTCATTTTCACAAACACCGGTTTTGGCAGCTGTAAGCTGTGGGTACTGTTTATGCATTACAATTACAAGGATGGAGTCAGCTATCTGGCATTGTCCATCGGTTGCTTTTAATTTCGCTCTGTACAAACCGGTTTTAGCATACGTATGGGTGATTGTAGGCGACCAGGTAGTCAGTGTTTCTGTTGTACCGTCGCCATAGTCCCAGGTCCATGTACCACCGCCCGGGTCTTTATAATAAAAGATCGCATCTGCCCTGTTTCCTGTACATGGATAGGTCACGCTATCGATCTTTGCAATAGGTGGCAATACCGTTATGTAATCCGTTTTTTCAATTTTATCGTAGCACCCGTTCCACTCAACGGTCAGGCTTATAGTATGTTTTCCCGGCGTAGTAAACTTGTAGATCATATCCTGTTTCGGGGAACTGGACCAATTAACCTGTTTCCCGTCAACAGACCACCATGACCAGCCTCCGGTTGACGTATTTTTGAAATATACCTGGTTATTGCCACAAATAGTAGTCCCATCACGACTTTCAAAATCTGCCTTCAACGGGTTGGTAACAGCGAGCACGAAACCCAAATCAACCCTGTCTGAACAACCATTTACTGATACATATTTTAATGCCACCCGGTATTCACCTACCTTCGTATAGGTATGAGTCGGCGAGGCGTCGGTGGAGGTAGTTTTATCGCCAAAATCCCATTCATAAGATGCCATGTCCTGGGGGTTTCCCACAAAGAAAGTAACTGTAAGCGGCTGCCCGCATGATTGCAAGCCGGTCGCACTGGAGCTATACAGGATCCGAACAGCAGGTTTATCAATTCTTACAGGCTGGCTAATGGTATTGGCACAGCCATCCCCATTCCATACTTTCGACAATACCGTGTACGTCGTGTTGGCACGATAAACATACGTAGGCGCCTGCAATGTTGATTGCACCACAGCCGGATTGTAATTATTTTCAAATCTCCACTCCCATTTCACCGCTCCCGGCGTGGTATCTTTAAAATTTACGGTAGCAGGAGATCCGCAAGGCGTTACTATATCGGCAACAAAGGGGCGAATATCAGGAACATCCTTTACATCAAACTGTTTTGTAACTGAATCCAGGCAATTACCAAAAGTATTCACCAGTTTAACCAGGTAAGTCCCTGCAGCGCCAAAAGGATATTTCATCGCATAATTGGTGATCGGCGCTATCACCTGATCATTCACTTTCCAGACCATTTTATCGGCCACCGGATTATTTTGGGGATAAAAAGTATCGGTGTTGCCCGCGCACACCCGGGCAGGCATGAGGATGCCGGAGCTGTAATTGGCTACATTCAGGTAGTTGGTTTCTGTTTTTGAAACGGTGCAACCTACAGAACTATTAACCGTGAGCTTTACCGTATAGGTACCCTTTTTATTGAATGCATAACTGGGATCTTTCTCGTTGGAAGCATTGCCATCGCCAAAATCCCAGCTATAATCAAGTACACCAGGGCCGGTACTGGTATTAGTGAATAACACCGCATCCGTTTCCTTACAAAGCACTGTTTTATCGGATGAAAATGCCGCCGTCAGGGCCGGCATGGTTTCTATAAGGTCTTTCTTTTTTATAGTAGCATAGCAACCGAAACTGTTGGACACGGTGAGGCTTACCGCAGATAGCTGGGCCAGATTATACATATGAGTCTGGCTGCCGGTATTTCCCTGTTCTGTATTGCCATCGCCAAAATCCCAAAAGTAGCTCGAGATGGAACCGTTAATAGCCTGCGAATTACTGGTAAACGTTACCTGCAACGGTACACATCCTTTTACTATAGAAGGGGAAAAATCGGCCACCGGCTTTTTATAAACCGAAATGGCCACTGTTTTGCTGGCCGTTTGATTGCCATCCTGAACAATAAGCGTAACTGTATAGTTCTTTTCATCGGTATAGACGGCAGCCGGGTTAGCAAGACTGGAAGTGTTGCCATTTCCCAGGTCCCATTTATAGATGGCACTGGCAGATGCACCTGTTGTTCTATTGGTAAAAGTAACAGTTAGCGGCGAGCACCCTGCTGATTTATCGACCGTAAAATTTGCATTAAGCTGTGCCTGAACAGTAGTGGTTAGCGATAAAAGCAACAACAACTGTATTACTGAACGGAAGCTTGCAATCATGTGGTTTAAGGATTAATAGGGCGCCACAATGGCTCTAGCTAATTGGGTTTTGCCCGGTAAGTTACTGGTTGCATTTTGTTTAACCAATATGGTAGAATAATAAATTTTACCTATACTTACCGATAACCGAACCGATTTACACAGCTATTGCCAAAATCTACACGCCTATTGGCAAATCTGCGCAGTTATCAGCAAAATCAACACAACCGGGAACCCAGCGTTTGACTACGCTTTTTTGTACCGAAGACAGCCTTTTTACACTTGTCTTAAAATAATGACAGGAATATAGATAGCCTTAACTGCAGTTTCAATAATCTCACGCCTTCAGCCCGTTCTTTCCGATTCACCTCGTTCGCTTTTCATTGTCTTGTGTAGATAGGCGTTGGCGTTATGCGATAGAGCATTTTCCGGAAGCCATTGCCACCAGATCCCAAGATCTCTTTTAATAATATTATAATAGAACTCGGGCAATTGTTGTGTTTTGCCCTCAAAATAGTTTCTAAAACCACTATTCCCCACCAGCTGCTGCTTTATTTCTCTGTAAAATCTCAACCGTCCCCAGCCCTCAGACGAAATGGCCCGCATAATATTCATCCATCTTACAGTAATTCCGCGTGCATGCCGAAACCTGCGATACATTGCTTTTGGAGAGAATGCATAACTTGTTACATCAATCACCTTATCGTAAAACTCTACCCAATCATAATTTTTGGGTTTAATATTCATGGCCAGGTGATTGTTCAGAAAGTGAAAAGGAAATGGAAGTACCCGTTCCTGCTTTTGATATTCCAAATTCAACGGGGCCGCTTCGCCGAAAGCAGTAAGTAATGAAAAACCCGGAAAAGCGTTGGGCGATTGGTCTATAAATCGTTTGGTAAGCTCAAATGGCTCAGCCCCCTCATCACTATCCAAACCCAGTACAAAATTTGTTTGCACGTAGGGTACATATCGAAATATATTGTTAACGTGCTCAGCTACCTGGTTAACCTTATTGACTCCTGTAATATGTGAAGCTTTTGATTTATTGCCGAGTTCATACCATGACTCTATACCAGGCAACAGCGCAACAAAACCATTTTGATGTAATTGATTCAGGTGTTTCTCTGTAAGGATTGACAAGCTGCTCTCTGCAATAAAACGAAAGCTTTTTGGTGCACCAGCCGAAGCAATAGCCTCCATAATCTCTTCAAACCTTACTCCAAAATTCGGATCATGAAAAGCTATCCAGGGCTTTTTATATTTTGTAAGCAGAAATTGAAGGTCTGATTTTATGGTTTGGAAATCCAATGGCTGGTAGGGAACTGTTGAATCGATGCAGAATGGGCAGGTGTACGGGCAGCCCACACTGCCAAGCATAGGCACAATTTGAAGGAATGGCGCTTTTTTTAAAGTAGGCTCTATGAATTTCCAGCGCTCCTGTACGCCACAAAAATAAGCCGGTTGTTTACCCGCACTCAATTGTTTTCCTATAGGGCGGTGCGGAGTACAATCATTTAAGATCTCTGCAATGGTAGACCGGTTGGTAAAGCCCAACACGTAATCAAAGTAAAGGATGGCATCGTCCGGATAACACCTGGCATGCGGTCCACCCAACACGGTTACTGCACCCTGGCTACGGTAATAATTACTCAGCGCGTAAGCCAGCAGGGCTGCTTGTGTAAAAGAACTGATAAACACCAGGTCTACATTATCGGGAAGTTCCTTTCGAAGGTCTTCATAGCCTGTATAGCAGATCATTGTCACTTCATGCCCCTCCTGTTCACACCAGGCAGCTATTACCTGAGGCATAATACTGGCCAGATTAGCATGCATGATCTTAGCCCACAACGTGTTAGCCGGGCCTTTGCTTACAAGATCAATCAAACCGATTTTAAGTGGTGACATACCGATAGTTACTTGTGTTAACTTCCAAACAGGTTCAATAAGTTACAATTAACTATTATCAAAGCGGGATTCAATAAATAGAATAATCTATCACCTTCAATTTATAATCTCCGCCTTATCATGCGGGACGGAAAATGTTTACGTGCAGGCCTGTCTTCCTAAGGTATTGCGATTAATTATTCCTGAAATTAATAATTTAGATTTATCGGATTTATTTTGGTACCTTGACTATCATCCCCCGGATCATACTTGTAATCGTATCCAATCGCGTCAGATAATTGAAACCGCTTTAAATTTATTATATGAAAATATTTATTTCCAATCTCAACTTTAAGACAACTGCTGTTCATTTATCAAATCTTTTCCTTCAATTTGGAATTGTTCTCTCTGCAAAGATCATTATGGACAATACAGGGCATTCATTGGGATACGGGTATATAGTAATGGACCAGCAATCGGGCAACTCTGCCATTAATGTATTGAACAATATAAACTTTATGAATCATTACATTGAAGTGTCAGAGGCCGTTGTATAATTATACTACCATTCAGGCGGCAACCGCAACTCGCTTACAGATATCCTTTTTCCAACTATGATTGTCTGGTCAAGAGATTCAATTGCCTGCTTTGCTTCCCTTTCTATAGGCATCTCTATAACACCATTTCCTTTAGAGCGTCCATTTAATTTGTCACGTACTACTTCTGCAGAGTTAACAATGCCAAAAGTTGAAAACAATTTTCGAAGAGCGGCATCGTTAACATCGCGGCCAAGATTGTAAATCTGTATCTTCATGAATCTGATTTAATATTAAAAAAAATGTTTCAATTCTAATTTCCATAATACAGATAGACTCCGCGCAACCAGTTAAAAACAGAAAGTTCGCTTTTCGTATGTTGAGGCAACTGGGTTGATATAAGTTCTTCTATTTTTTGTCCGTGAGACAGTGTTAATCTTCCTAATGAGCTACCAAGATAGTTTATAATGAATAATACCTGGTTGCCATTGAACCGGTCGAAAGAACGGCGGTCGGGTTCGCTGGTAAATGCTGAATGACTGGAAATGGTTTCCCAACTATAATGACTGCTTTGAAGATGTTCTTTTAAAAATTTCATTTGATATCAATTTAAGCTGCGTAGAACGGCTGAGGAGGGAAATAAAAACGTTATTTATCAACGCACCCTTCCTAAAGGTAAGCTATATTGGGCGTAATGTCAATTAAATATCGATCCGGTTAAAAATTGCCTTTTTGCTTATAACAAGCGGTTTCAATTGTTATTCCAATAATTAGACCTACCTTCACTGCTATTGATTAAGACTTCAATTACTGCCGGTCAATTCACTTTTGCTCCCAAACGCAGCATCGAGGTATCTTTCAAACATAATTTCCTGTTAAAACAGGATTCACCAAACAATTAACAATGGCAAAATCTCAGGACACATTCTCAAAAAAAGACCGCGAAAAACAACGGAAGAGAAAACAGCAGGATAAGCGGGAAAAAATGAAAGAGCGGAAAAATAATAATAGCAAAGGTAAAAGCCTTGAACAAATGATGGCGTATCTCGACGAAAATGGCAATCTTACCAGCAAACCACAGGACCCCAGAAAAAAAATTGATTATGATCTGGAGAGTATTTCCATAAGTGTTCCAAAACAAGAAGCACAACCGGCTGATGCATTAAGAGCCGGAATTGTCACTTTCTTTAATGATCACAAAGGTTTTGGATTTATCAATGATGCCAAATCTCATGAGCGGATCTTCTTTCACGTCAACGACCTGGCTGCACCGGTTAAAGAAAATGATAAAGTGTCGTACACGGTTCAAAAAAGCCACAAAGGACCGGTGGCTATGAATGTGGCTTTGATCAAAAATTAAAGTTGTCCTTACAATGTTTTGCAGGTTCGCGGTTCTACTAATCGTGCTTTTTACCGCTACCTCAGGTCGAATACTGAAAATTTAACAATTGGTTTCATATTCAGTTTCCATTCAGATTTATAAATTGCCCTGATAATCATAGATCCTGAATTAACAGGTTCGAAATTTGTCGAGTCTGCCCTGGTTCGCCCGCCGAAGCTTAAGCGACGGCGGGCTCCCGATCAAACTAGTTTAATGGCTTCTGCATCCCAGATACTACACACGATTATCCTGCTCGGATCTTTACAAGGGATCATTACCGGATGTTTACTTTTTTTTGCAGTACATGGCAACCAAAACACCCGGCTTCTTGCTGTTTTGATCTGGCTACTGGCGTTGGCCAGCCTGAATATTTACCTGAATTATACCGGCTGGTATTATGCGAATACAACATTGGCGATACTCCATGCCATTATCCCGATGGTGATCATCATGCCGGTAGGACCGCTCCTGTACTTTTATGTACGATCTTCGCTCGACCCCACCTTTCAATTAACGAGGAAGCACCGCATTCATTTTTTACCCGTAATTATCGATCTCATTCCATCGTTTGTGGTTATTGTCTGTCTTATCGGAGTGGCTTCCGGATTCTTTACTCCTGATCCGAAACCCTGGAATGTCTTTATTGATGACTACAACGTATATTCTGATATCCCGCGTTGGATATCCGTGACCTGTTACTTAGTGCTTTCTGCCAGATATCTTGACGGACTAAAAAATAAGGAAGGCTCCCAGTCAGTGGGTGTTACGCGCATGCAACAGCTTATCCGTATTTTTCAAGTCTTTCAGATCATCTGGCTGGCATATCTGGTTCCCTATGTCATCCCTTCGTACACAGATGCCATGCTGGAAATATTCAGCTGGTACCCGGTATATATATTAATGGCAATTATGATATACTGGCTAGGCATTAAAGGATATATTTCATACCTGTCTAACGTTGCTTCCAGAAAGAAACCAGCTGCAGTTGCATCATTGGCACCTGGCATTATTCAGGAAACGGTGTTACTCTTACAAAAATCCATGGAAGATGATAAAATGTATCTTAACCCCGATCTTGATCTGCACTCGTTGGCTCAACATACAGGTATCCCACAAAAAACGCTTTCAGCTGTTCTCAACCAGCATATGAAAAAAAGTTTCAATGAGTTTGTTAATGAGTACCGGATAGAGGCGTTTAAGCAAAAGCTGCAACAGCCGGAGATAAACAACTTTACCATGGCCGCTATTGCTTTGGAATGTGGCTTTAATTCCAGGGCAACTTTTCAGCGTATATTTAAAGAGGTTACCGGCTCCTCCCCCAGCGACTTCCGGAAATCGGTGTCTGAAAAGGGAAATTAGTCTCAAAACCGGCTTTTGAGACGGCTGTTTCTTGTTTTGGCGGCAGGCCGCTCCGAGGTTTGCATCAAAAAGCAGCTATGAAAAAAGCAACACTTCTATTCTTCGTTCTCTTGTTTAGCGTTCCCCTCAGCTCACAAGTGCTTTCAGGCCAGCGATCAATTAAAAAGATCGATGAATTGATCACCAGGAGCTATCATTCGATCGCACCCGGATGTGTGGTCCTGGTATCCGAAAAAGGGAAAGTTGTGTATGAAAAAGGTTTCGGACAGGCCAATATCGAACTAAACGTTCCCATGCGACCGGAAATGCTTTTTCGGCTAGGTTCAATCACCAAGCAATACACAGCGATAGCCATCCTGCAATTAATTGAGCAGGGCAGAATTTCCCTGCAAGACAGCCTTCAAAAGTTCGTCAATGGCTTTCCTTATAAGGGACATACCATCACCATCGAGCATCTACTGACCCATACTTCCGGTATAGTGGACTATGAAGTTTTGGATTTTCATATTCCCAATGCAATCCGAATTGACTTCCAACCAAAACAAATGATTGACAGTCTTGGGGTTTTACCTCTTGCCTTTATTCCCGGGACTAAATTCAGCTATAGCAACTCCAATTATTTCCTGTTAGGCTTTATCCTCGAGAAAGTGACTGGAAAAGCCTATAAATCCTATATGAAGGAAAATGTTTTTACACCTATAGGCCTGTCAGAGACCTTTTATGATTCGCCTGTAGAGATCATAAAAAACAGGATGCCCGGTTATACCAAAGGAAGTACAGGTTATCAGAATGCCGGCTATCTGAGCATGAACCAGGTGTTTAGTGCAGGAGCACTGCTGGCAAGCGCCCGCGATCTGTTCAGATGGCACCAGGCATTATATGCATATAAATTAGTGAAAAAGGAAACGCTGGATAAGGCAGTCGCGCCCTTCCGGTTCTCAGATGGAAAACTATCGCAGTATGGTTATGGTTGGTTCATTAAAGAATTGAGGGGAAGGAAACTGATCGGCCATGGAGGCGCAATAGACGGTTTCAGAAGTATGGAGGTTTATCTGCCGGAGGAGGATATTTTTATTGCTGCGTTATTTAATTCCGATGACAATGGCTTTTTCCCACTTTTTGAAAATATTACGAATCTTGTTTTAAGTGACTTCAACCAATAATCATTGCAATTGGTCCCAGATCTCCCTGAAATCTTCATCGCCCAAGGCTTCACCCAGGTCATACGCATCGTATCCGCCTGAACGCATGGCCGCTCTGCATTGCAGCAACAATTTAACACACTTTCCTTTGTCGCCCGATTTTATCGCGAGCCTTGCCAAAGAAAGGTAAGGATGCGAATAATAGTTATTGCCCAGCGCTATGGAACGTTGCAATCTTTCTTCTGCAAGGCGGTTAATGGAGGGCGACCTGTAATCGTAGGCAAGTCCTGAATATGCAACAAGGAAATCGCCCCAGTAAAGATTCAGTGTAAAGTCCTCTTCATGTTTATATACCTGTGAAAAAAGTTGTAGCCCCTGCTCAAATGTATTGATGAGTTTTTCGTATGCGCCCTGTTCATGATAGATTTTTGCCATACCCAGCAGGGCGTTGGTGGCATATACCGGAAAGGTCCATGCAGCTTGTTGCAGCTTATGACCTTTCGTAAAAAAGTCGACTGCTGCTTTATAACAGGTCAGGCGCAGATCGTTGTAAGCTGATCTTTTGGCAGTGTCTGCAAATGCTTTACCCAGGCGGTTGAGCAGTTCTGCGTCTTCTGTGTAATAACCTTCAAGCGGCTTCAGTAACAAGGCTGTTCGTGCGAATAAACCATATCGTAAGTATCGATTATCTCTTGCTTATTTTCTTCCAGTTCGGTGGGCGAAAGGCTTTCGACAAGGGTATCCATTGCTTGCAGGTCATAATTATTGGCCAGCTCTTCCAGTTCGGATATGGTATTCATGCGTTAAAAATAACTAAGCGCAATCACTTCCGGAAGGCAGGGTATCGGGTATTTTTGGTGGGAGGGAAAAAAAGCGTCTCTCAATTTACACAAATTCACATGCTTAAAAATATAACCCTGATAAAACCCAGGCTTATTAAAGTTCATCGAATTCTTAACATGCTTGCTGCGCCCCTTCTCCGGGACTGAGCAAAGACAGCGCTTACCCTTCTTCGCAAATCCTTCGCAAGTTCTTCGCAAATTTGCGAAGAAGCCTAAGAGAAGTCTAAGAGAAGTCTAAAAGAAGTTGCGAAGAAATCCTCCGCTTTTTATGAACATCAATTAGCGTAACTATCACTTCGCCCACTCTATAACGCGACAAAGACGTCAAAAAGGGACGTAAGTTGGTCTAAGTTGGTCTAAGTTGGCCTAAGTTGGTAAACGGGATTGCGCTACTTTTTGCCGGTGTATGTTTGTCATGGAAATCGGAACCAGTGGATATACCGGTTACACACAGGCCGGTTTTCATGAACGACACCCTTTTCATTAACACTTAAAATCTCCTTTTATGGGAAAGATGAACAACGGTATCCTGGATGAGTTTTCAGGAACCATCGGCAAAGTAGTTGGCAGTAACTGGCGCGGCGTGTCATATATGCGTGCTAAATCAAAAAAACGCACAGGCGCGCTCACCGATGCTCAACTTGAACAACAGGCAAAATTTGCCATAGCCGGCAAATTCGCTCAAAGCATGAATGATCTCTTAACGCTTGGATTCAAAGACCAGGCCGTTAAAATGACGGGTAAAAACTATGGCCAGTCGCTCCTCCTGAGGAATGCAATTACCGGCACTTACCCCGATTTTCAGATCGATTACAGCAAGGTGTCACTTAGCCAGGGCAAGCTGCCTAAGGTCAAAAAGCCTGCAACAACGCCGGAAGCTAACGGCATTCTCAGGTTCACCTGGATTAACGATGCGGGTAAAAAACTCGCAAAGGCCAATGACCAGGCGATACTTATTGCTTATTGCCCTGTAGAAAATGAAACAGAGTACGCATTCGGGCCTGCCCGGGATGCAGGAACAGGAACACTGGACCTGTCTGAATTCTCAGGCAAGAAGGTGCATACCTGGCTCAGTTTCATGTCGGCCAACGGCAAATTGCTGGCCAACAGCGTTTATTGCGGTGAAGTAACACTTACCTAACCGCCAACGACGTCCTCTAAGCAGGACAACTAACACAAGCCGTAATAAGCTACGGCTACTTATCCCGATGCGTATCGGGAATGGCAAAACGCCAATCAAAACAAGATGCAGCCCCGAGGGCCCCGGGGATGCATTTTATACGGCTCTTAATCAAGGCACAATCGCCCCCGCGAATGTCGTTTTACCACCCAGCGCCGCCTCCACTTGCTGCCTGGTGCGGTTAGCTAAAAACAGCTGTAATGACGACAATTACACAAATCCGCGATTAGACTACAAAACCACTCAATTTGGCTACGTACGTCAGGCGGCACCTCCTGATTTTTGTCCTATCAATCATTGAAAAGAAAAGGAACATGAAAAATCAAAGCAATACTAAAGTCTGGTTTATTACCGGAGCTTCACGCGGTTTTGGACGCGTTTGGGCGGAGGCCGCCCTGGAGCGCGGCGATAAAGTCGCTGCAACAGCACGCAATGTCGAGAGTATAGCCGCACTTAAACAAAAGTATGGCGAAAATGTGCTGCTCCTTGAATTAGACGTCACCAGGCCTGGCCAGGCGGCAACAGCTGTAGCCCAGGCGCATGCTCATTTCGGCAGGTTAGATATTGTGCTGAACAACGCTGGTTATTCATTAGTGGGCACAATAGAGGAAGCGAGTGTGGAAGATGTTAAGGCGATGTATGAAACCAATGTTTTCGGCGCACTGGCTGTTATTCAGGCTGCGTTACCGTTGCTCAGGAAACAAGGCAGCGGGCACATACTTGGCACTTCGAGTAACCTTGGCCATGTTACACTGCCGGTTATTGGCTACTACTGCTCGTCAAAATGGGCATTTGAGGCTATTCACGAAAGCCTGGCAACCGAGATCAAAGGGTTTGGGATCAAAGTGACCATCATTGAGCCGGGCGCATATGCGACGGAATTTGGCAGTCAGGAGTCTTTGAAATTTGCTGCCGATATGGAAATATACGCAGATCTTAAAAAGCAATTTATCGGAAGAATAAAAGATATGAAAAGAGGCGATCCAAACGCCACTCCACAAGCGCTTTTTCAGATCGTAGATGCGGAAAACCCGCCGCTGCGGTTCCATTTGGGCAGTCAAAATCTTCCATGGGTACGCGCTGCTTATGAAGAACGGCTGGCAGTTTGGGAACAATGGGACGCGGTTTCCTGTTCAGCCCAGGGTATTATTTAAATTCAGGGCATTCTTTAAAAAGAAGGGATCATGACCGGTAATTTAAATGGTTACCGGTTATGATTATATTTGTTTTTAAATGAAACGCCTCATCCGGGCATCTGGTCAACAACACAATTAATATTTACAGATGAAAAAAGACGCGAATAGCGTGCACAAATTTGAGACACTGTCCGATGCGCATCGCGCATTTGGCCTGCCTCGTCCCATGCATCCGTTGATCAGTTTGATCAAAGGGACGCCATCCTGGCCGGAAATACTGCAGCCGTCACAGCCGCATGTGCTGGGATTTTATAAGATCTCTTACAAGCCAAAACTGAGCGGTAAATTAAAATATGGCCAGGGTTATTATGATTTTGATGAAGGAGGACTACTGTTCGCTTCACCCGGCCAGGTAATGGGTGGCGTTGAAAACGAGGATGCCATATGTTCCGAGTATACTTTACTGATTCATCCGGATTTCTTTTTGGGTTATCCCATTGCTAAAAAGATCAGTCAGTACGGATTCTTTTCTTATGCAACCAACGAAACGCTGCACCTTTCCGAACGGGAAAAAGCCACGATCATGTCTATTTTCGGGATCATGGAAGTGGAACTGAGCAGCCGGATAGATGACTTCAGTCAGGACCTGGTGATATCCCAGATCGAGTTGTTGCTGAATTACGCCAATCGCTTCTACAAGCGCCAATTCATTACCCGTAAGGTCGTCAACCACGATCTTTTGCAAAGGCTGGAAGAACTGCTGGCCGGTTACTTCAGCAATGAAGAGGCTTTAAGCAAGGGCATCCCTACCGTTCAGTATCTTGCCGAAAACCTGCATTTGTCGCCCAGTTATCTAAGCGATATGCTGCGTGCATTGACCGGCCAAAATGCGCAGCAGCACATCCATGAAAAACTGATCGAAAAGGCAAAGGAGAAACTTTCCACCACTACATTATCGGTGAGCGAAATTGCCTATGCGCTGGGTTTCGAACATCCGCAGTCATTCAGTAAACTATTTAAGACAAAAACCAATCTTTCTCCACTTGCGTTCAGGCGGTCTTTTAATTGAGTAAACCCTTGCATATTACACTATGTACAGCACACTGTGCTTATACAATAAAGCCGGGGATCCAAAGGAATGATAGAAAATGGAAAATTTCAACAATTATCAGGCAAAATTGTTTCCCTACGCCTACAACATACTTGGCAGCATAGATGATGCCAACGATGTCATCCAGGATGTAATAGTAGACTATTTTGAAAGTAAAAGGGAAAATATAAATAATGAATTGGCTTACCTTGTTAAAAGTGTAATTAACAGATAGATCAACCTGAAAAAAAGGAACAAAAAGCTGTCAGGGGAAACCACATGGCTGCCCGACCCCGTATCAACTGAAAATGCGGACACAAAAATTAACAGGCAGGAAATTATATCGTATTCCATGTTAGTTTTGCTGGAATACCTGAATCCAAAGGAGAGAGCTGTTTTTATCTTAAAGCATGCGTTTGATTATTCCCACCAGGAAATTATTCATGGGAAGGAGCACTTGTATTAATACTATCCTTACACGTGTGATTTAAACAAGCACTTTATCACTGCATTTTGAATTGTCAATAATGCATGTCATTTCACATCAATCCTTGGGCAGATGCGCTACCAGTTCTACCTCTAATTTAGCGTCTGGCATATATAATCTTGCAACCTGTACCCATGTTGCTGCGGGAAAGTCGTTCTTATAAAACACTTTTCTCGAATCATTATATTTTTTCATCGCTTCAATATCTGTCGTATATAAATTCTCTTTTACAACATTTTGAAAACTGGCGCCAAAGCTTTTTAATGACTGCTCCAGGGCACGGTAAACATTTGTAATTCCCTCAGGCGTAATCTCTGTGCTAACGGCTCCGGAAATGTACAATATGTTGTCAACCTTCAATACCTGTGCGTATCCGGCTGTTGTATCCTGCTTTACCTTACCCCAATGCCATTTTTCTTTTGAAATCTCTTTCTTCTGTGCCTTTAAGCCTGCACTTATTAGTGTGAGCAATAGCAAAGCCGCATATTTTTGCATATCAGGAGATTTATTCTAATGTTACGAAAAAAATGGTTACGTCAGTTTGTAAATAAACTCCTCTATTTCGGTCTGCCGTGCATTCGCAAATCCTTTGTCGGTGCCGACCTTTACAAAATTGCATTTCTCCAAAACCCGCTGCGAACCAATATTGTCAAACGCAACCCGGCCAAGAACAGGCCTTTTACTTTCTATTTTGAGAAGCTCTTTAAGCGCTTTCGTCGCAATACCCTTGCCCCAATATTTTCTGTCGATCCAATAGGTAATTTCTGCTTCGCCTTCTATTTCAAACTTTGAAATACTTCCTGCAATATTATTGTCAACAATAATTGTCAGCATACTGATCGTAGGATCATTCAACAGTTTTGAATATTTCTCAAGATAGGCTGTTTTATCCGTCGGGTCTTTTTGCGTGAAAGCAGCTAAATAACTGGCTTCCCTGTCAAGCTGAAAAATAAAAAAGTACTCAAGATCAGCGATCTCGGTCTTGCGCAAAATTATCTCTGTATCGTTTATCATTTCAACAGTAAAATACATCATTTTTGTTGTAATCCCGCTGCAGACCAGATAAACGAAAATCCACATCCAGCCCCTTAGTCTCTCGGCCTGTTCACCTCTACTACAATTACTTTTAACGTTGATTTTCCGATGTTTTTAGCGGAGTGCGTTGCAGCAGGAAGCACTACTGCCATATCTTTTTTAAATTCTATATTTTGCTTCTTACCATCCTCGGCTGTTAGCTCAACAGTACCACCTTCCAATACATACATGGCAAAATCGGGGTGCGCATGCATGATGGAAGAGTCGCCTGGCTTATAAATGCCCTGTATGACCCTGACGTTTAGCGTGTCTGCCAATTTTTTGTAGAGACGCGGTGATATCCTGGTTACACCCCGGGCCGTATCAAAGGGCGTATACCTGGTTGTTGAGGTGTCACTTGATGTAGCGTTTGTTTTTGCCGGTGTGTTAGTCTCTGCCTGGTCATTGCAGCCGGCAAGGCCGATAACAAAACTCAGTAAATAGCAGATGCGGAAACAAAATTTAGAAGTCATATCAATTAGTTTTGGTTTGTAGCAGATAGTTAGACAGCAGTTTCAAAAGGCAGAACGGAACACTTACCAAAAATAACTAATATATCTAAACCGATAATAATTTTTTTAATGTGTCAGATTGGGTAACTATTGAAGTAACCGCTATCGATGCCCCGGCATATATCGCTAACTAATATGGCTCCAACTTTTTAAATAACGGTGAACTTTCCTGTCCGCCTGATTACCAGTAGCAGTAAAACAGCCAACCAAACAAGCATTCCGCCGGTTAACCACCAAACCTTGCCAGCCGATATTTTCGTTGCATATACCCTATCGGTCAGAGTGTTTAATACTTCCCTTCCCAACTGCTGATTTGCAAGCGCTTTCGGGTTGATATAGTCATTCCAGCTGCGCACCATGGAATCAGCCTGTTGCTGAAACAGTAAGAATTGCGTTTGGGAGTTGCCGGCAAATTCATCTGCCAGTTCCTGGAATATCATAGAAGGACTTATCACAGATGTATACATGACGGCATGCGCCTGCTGCAAAGCCTCTTTTTTATATTCGCTCATAACCGGACTGAGGGTATCGAGCGTGTGCATATACTTAACGATATACCTGTACACAAAAAGGGGCATCACATTGGCGCTGTCGGTAGTTACAAATCGAGGATGATCGGTATAGAACTGATCAAGGAGTTGTGAATTCTTCCGGTCGAAGGCTGTCAGGGTGCTTCTCACCTCGTCTATCAGTTTTACTTTACCTGCCGTCGGCCGCACTGCTGTGCCGATCACGGTTGTCAACCCCGGGATCACCATTAAGAATGCAATCCAAGTTGCAAACAAAAAGCCTGCATTGAACGCAGCGCTCTTTTTATAAAGGTTTATAAGTGCGCACAATAAGTGCCACCAGCCACTATACAACGCAACAGCGATGACAAAACCGGTCATGGCCATACCGCCGGAACCTGAAGTTCCGCTCAGCAACCAGTGATTTGTCAAAAGCGTTAGTACAGTTATCAACGTTATGGCCAGAAATCTGAAACCGGTCTTATGCCAGATCCATTGCTGTATAGATACGCCCTGGGCCGCCAAAATGGACAACCGCCCGGCCTCTCTTTCTGCACTGATAATATTGAAACTGAACACAACGATGAGCAGTGGCAATAAGAACAATATGGCGCCTGCAGGATCGATATTTCCCCATATACTGTTATGTGGATTAATCAGTTTTTCCGACTTCCTCAAAGCAATGAACCAATTTTCGGCTGCTGTATTGATTGTGGCAATGCCAGGATGTATGTGGCTATGTCCATAAGAGATGGGAGCCAACGGCAGCGGGTGTTTTACCAAATACCGCCGTCCGTAATCTAGGCCTGTTACATAAGCATTCGTAGGATCACCCCAAACGTCCGCCGGCTTTTTAAATCCGGCCCAAAAACTGTCGACCTGCGCCAAGTGGGCAGTTCTCTTTAACTGCTGAGCCGATAATAATTTTTGTTGACCCGATCGGGTTTGCTTCGTCACTGCGTTGCTGACAGCATAGGTAGCAGTCAGTACAGCGACCCAGGTAAACATCAATAACAGGGTCATTGGTCTTAGGAACCAGTGTTTCCATTCAAATTGTATGATCTCCTTTCTCATGGTGTGCTGTCAGTTTTCAATGATTTTAATACGTGGCGCCAGCAACTGGGTGGCCGCGGCCAATACCAGCACCCATACCATTACCGTAAGAAACGGCGCTTTTGCCTGCGCCCATTTGTTCCCGTTTGCAGGAGGGATATACGTGAACACCGGCGCCGTTTTCCAAAAAGCGGTATTACCGGTATCACGGCCGCCATACTGGCTATTGTCCCTCAGTCTTTCATTCAGGCGTTTGATAAAAGTCTTGCGATACGCTTCCGTTTGCCGGTAAAAGCTGATACAATTGTACAGGTCAGTGCCGGCAAGGGCCATGCTGGCATATTTTGCCGGCAGCGTCGGAGACATCCATCCGCTCCGGTGATGCATATCAATTTGCAGCCGGAAAATATTATACAAGCTATCGTAGTGTTTATCATAAATGGGGTTATTGATCTCCTCATCGGCCTGCAACACTACACCCAGCCAGTTCAAAGGCAGCTGCTGCACACTGTCTACCCCATACTTCTGCAGCCATTGGTTTTGCAGTTCCTTTTCTTTATTGCCTGCCGCGCCATGACTGTTCAGTCCGTTAAGCGCTATGTCTTCGCCGATCCTGGCCATGAACGTTTCGGCATCTACCGGCGGATACCTTGCATTGCTCCATTGAACAAAGCATCTTGGCGCCAGCCATACCACCAGCAACCAGATGCCTAAAGCGCTTACCAACGCAGCTCTCGCCGTTTTGGCTTTCATACTTAGGATGATGCCGGCCAGAATAAATACACCTGCATATAGCTGGTACAACAGCAGCAAAGAGAAGGAGGAAGCGTTAAAAAAGTTCTGTTGGCTCAATATACTTGTCAGGATGCCTCCACACAACCAAATGGCGCCGATCATACTACCGCTGATGCACCATAGTGTAAGTGCCTTGCCCCAGATCAGTTTCCGCACAGGCACGCCCTGTATTAACAGCATCTTCAGGGTACCATTTGACCGGTCAGTTACTACCATACTGGCCGCCAGCCAGATCATCAGCAGGGGCAGCACCACCAACAACATACCTGCCGGCGTGAGCTCGCCCCAGCGCGCGAGTAATGGATTGTCTTCAATGGCTTTCAGTTGTAACTCATTGCGTTTATGCGCTTCGATGTACAGGCTTACCCCGTAGTGTTTTTCGATGCCGCTGTCCCAGATGGCTAAAGCAGACAAAGGCTTAAAAAGATAGATGCCAAAATGGGCAGCGCTGTGGCTGTTCTTTTCTCCCTGTGTTTCCCAGTGGTGCCTTGCATTGTCTGATACTTCCTTTTGCAGCCTGCTATACCACTGATAGTAATTCCAGCTTATCACCAGCGATATGATCAACAGCAAACCGGTTATTCCCAACAGCAGTATGGCCACTTTGTTACGTTTGATCTGCAACCACTCGTATTGAATAATCGCTTTCATCTGCATTCTTTTAATGTGATAACCTTGTTAAAAGCTCAATTGCGCCCTGAACAATATATTCCTTGGTAAACCGCGCTGCATATAAAAGGCGTTGAAGGCTCCATAGATATATTGCTCATCGAATACATTATCGAGATTGGCGCTCAGTTGAAGGTTCTGATATCGATAGTATAATCCCAGGTCAACCGTTGCGTAAGCAGGCAGTTTTTGAAGCACAGGAACAGGATAATCAAGCGAGCCGTCTGTTGTGCGGAAGCCTACATAGTTGCTTCCCACAGCGATGCCTACATCTTTAAATGCACCGCTTGTAAAATTGTACCGGGTCCACACATGCGCTGAATGGTAAGGCGCGTTGGTGGCCTGCCGGTTAATTTCAATCTCAAAAGCGCTGCGCGTAATGCGGCTGTCGTTATATGTATAGCCGGCGTTTACATTGAGGTTGGGCAACACGTTGCCAACAATGTCAACTTCAATGCCTTTACTGCTGGCTTTGCCAGTAGCTTCCCGTTTACCCCAGGGATCATTGACAGGGTCTATGGGCACCAGCACATTTTTTCTCTGGATATTGTAATAAGCAGCTGTGATGCTATATCGGCCGTTGAAAAACTCTTTCTTTATCCCAACTTCATATTGCTCACTGTACTGCGGGTCAAACGGACCGCCGAAATCGATCGACTGGTCGGTCTGCGGCATAAAGCCTTTGCTCCAGCTGCCATATACGCTCATTCCTTTAACCGGCTGATAAGTGATGCCTACATTGGGCAAAAATGGCTTGCTGTCGTTGGAAGTATTGGCCATCAGGTAGCTGAACCTGTATATGTCGTATCGGCCGCTTACCATCAGCTTAAGTTTGTCGTTAAAATCTATAAAGCCCATGAGGTACCCGCCCCAGAATTCAGTAAAGGTCATTTCGCTTAATGACTGTGAGATCGTGTACGATTTTTCGGACGCCTGCTGGTATTGCGGCCTGAAGATGTTGATGGAGGGCACGCCATCGAATCCCCCAGCCTGTTTGATATCTGAATAGTATTTGTTTTTGTAATAGTCTACCCCGCCTGTAACACGAAACCGGAACCTGCCTTTTGCAGGCTCCCAAACCAGGTAATTCGTGAAAAAGGAAGCCGTATTGTTGGCGATCATCTCCCGGTATACCCTGCTTACACTACTGTCGGGCCCAGGTATCGGGTTAAAGAAAGACGGACTGTGGGTATGTCCTTCCAGGTTATGTCCGCTCCCATTAAAGCCACTATGAAAAGTCAGTGTGGGCGTAAACCTGTGCTGCAGCTGGAACGACAGCATCGTGTTCCTTATTTGCACATTGTCGGTTGGCTCATGCGAAGTATACTTTACAGGAATGGCAAGCACATCATTATTCCAGGCTGGTACACCCCAGTCGAACCAAACGCTGCGGTTAATGTGATTATGGGCAAATTCGATATCTATTGTTGTTTTCTCCGAAGGTTTGTAACGAATGGCGGGTGCTACGGCAAAGTTCTTATTGTAGATAAAATCCCTGTAGTCTGGATTGTTTTGATAAGATGTGTTGAAGCGATAGAGCAATTTTTTGTCTTTACTCAGATTACCCGTTAGATCGGCGTCTGCGCGGAACCGTCCCCAACTGCCGAAGGATGCACCCACCGTATACCGGTTCATTTCAAGCGGCTTTTTGGTGATAATATTAAAATTACCACCAGGCGAATTCGCGCCATACAATATGGAGGTTGGTCCCTTTAAAACTTCGATCCGTTCTACGTTCACGAGGTTCAAATCGTTCGTATAACCGGTGTAGAAGTTTTTCATTCCATTGATCAGTTGTGCACTGCCGGAATTGTATTCTCCCGAGTGCTGAAAACCGCGGATCATAAAATCGCCATTAGCAGAAGTGAGCGTAACCCCGGTCATATTTTTTACCACCTGCCTGAACTCGGTAGCCTGCCGTTCGTCTATCAACCCGCGATCGATCACGCGAACAGTGAGCGGCAGGTCGATGAGGTTACCCGGCAGTTTACTTTCTTCTGTTGTGGTTGAATTATAGCGCCTCATAGTGCGGGAGGTGATCGTTACCTCCTGTAAGCTATTGTCCTGCTTATTCAGTTGCAGCGATAGCGCGGTCCTTTTCCCTTCGATCACTTCAATGTTTTGTTTCTGCGCTTCGAAGCCTATACCGCTTACCTCGAGGGTATATTTTCCGGCAGGCACCCGGAAGAAATCAAAATAGCCATTGTCGTTGGTTTGTGTACCTTTATTGATCTCCAAAAGTCTTACCGAAATGAAAGCAACGGCTTCCTTATTGGTATCTATGATACGGCCGTTTACATGGCCTGGTTTCTGCGCAAAAAGCCACACAGGCAATAGGAGTACAATTGAAAAAATGACGGTTCTTCTCACTGAGTCAGGAATTTATAATTTTCATTAAAAGAATTGCAGACAGGCGGCTGCGATATACCGTGGCAGCACATGGGGCTACACGTTCGCATTGGCGTTAGCCGTTTTTTTTGAAGCTGCCAACGACACAGCTCCGGCATACACTAATACAGCGTGACCTGGTTAATTGAATAAAGGCAATGTTATACAGGGAAGGAAGGAGGCGGACCTTTGTTGGAAAAAGCAGGTCCCGCAAACTCAAGTAGATCCAGAACCGGCGCCGGCGCTAATGATAACGGTTTGGTTGCTATACTAATTTGTATACATGCATGATCAGGCGCAAAAACGGAATAAGAATGAGAACAGATCTTGCAATTGTCAATATTACCAACAACCGCTTTGTCAACGGTTGATTGAACCGACTGCTTTTTGTTTAATGATGTCGCTGTCGTTTCCGGATGGTGATGCCAGAACTGTACCGGCACGGTTACCAAACCGTACAAGATCAGGAGGAAAGAAGTGATCCAATGGCGATATTTTCCAGAAAGCGTCAACTTCGTATTTACAACATTGTTGCAAATATATGTTTATGCTGTTAAACGCCAAAATTTAACAGCAGGCAAACTTATCAAAACGTTGAGCCTATGGTTAACAAGTTTAATTTGAAAGACAAAGACCCGCTGCACATCAGCGGGTCTTCGTCTTTCTAGAACAGCCAGGTAAAACCTGACTTTCGAATTTGCTATTTATTGCTTAACGATCTTCGTCATATTCACTTCCCTGCCTCCATTCATAATTTTCATCATATATACGCCTGCCGGCAATGCAGCGATATCCAACTGCGTATTGATCGTGTTTACCTGACGGCGTAATACGACACGGCCGTTCACATCAAACAGACTGATGTCTGATCTTCCTGCAAAACCTGTAAGGTTAATGTTCACTACATTGTAAACTGGGTTCGGGAATACATTTACTTTCTGCACATCGCTGGTGATAAGATCTGTTCCGCGGCTGGCGGTGCCCAGTTGTACCCGTACTGTATAACAAGTGGTAGCACTATTTGCCCCGTTGTATCCATATACCTGTGCATAATATGTACCGGGATTAACGGTCCTGCTGATCGTTTCATTGCTGGTGCCGCCTGCCTGTGAAATAGCGAGCTGGTTACCTGCGCTGTTAAGCAGTTTCAGGTCATAATCGCCAGGCAGGTTACCCAATGTAATGGTGATAGTGCCGCGGCTACTGATCACGAACTTATAATGATCAATATCGGCCGTGGGGCTAATGAGTCCATTGACATTGGTATTAAATGGAATGGTTGCCGCACCGGACAGGGTTCCATTGGTTGAAGTATCCAGTGTACTTGCACAAATAGTGGATATGGTTGTGAACTGCGCAGCAGTAAATGCACTGCTGCCACCTGAACAGTTTGATCTTACCCGCCAATCGTATAACGTAGCGGATGTTAATCCGCTCAGATTTACAGACGTTGAAGTGGTTCCGGTTGCTGCATTGATCCACGTCGCTGATGAATTCGCCTTGTAATCTACGTCATAACTTACTGCACCGCTTACAGCCGCCCAGCTAACAGTGGCGCCTGTAGCAGTTATCCCTGAACTGTTCAGTCCGGTGGGCGCACTGCAGGTAACCAATGGCGTTGTGATAAACTGTGCTGCTGAATAAGCACTGCTGCCACTGGCGCAATTGGTCCTTACCCTGTAATCGTAGGTGGCTCCCGGTGTAAGGCCCGTTAAGGCAACGGCAGTATCCGTTGTTCCCGTTGCTGCATTGATCCAGGTGGCAGATGTGTTTAATTTATAATCCACATCATAGGATACAGCACCGCTGACTGCGGTCCACCTTACATTGGCCGATGTGGTGGTAATACCATAAGCGACCAAACCTGCCGGAGACACACAGCCTGAACCGGATGTGATCGTAAAGTTGATGTTTGAAATATCAAAGAAAATATTGCCAACAGCTTCTATTTTTATTCTTGCGGTCGTAGTGGGTGTATTAGGAATAGTTACCATCTCACTGCCGTCATTCGGCGTGCTGGCCACCAGGGTATTGAATGTAGTGCCGCCGTCGGTAGAGATGGATATTTTTACATTGGCACAACTTACGGGCGCAGCCGTGGTATTGGCTACATTCCAGGTTATTGATTGTGCCGAATTACCGGCCCATGATACGGCCGTATTGGGAGCGGTTACTGAAAAAGGCCCTGATGAATTGGTGACGGTTACCGTCATGTCAGCGAAATTCGTCTGGCCCACACTTACCGGCGCCGTGGAACTGTAAGGCGCATTGTCCCTGACCGTTAACCGGAAGTTCAGGGTTCTAGAAACGGAACTCAATGCTTCGGTATTGGCGCCCGCGTCACCTCCCGCCAGCGGGCCTGATACCAGGCCACCTGCAAGGATAGTCGACATCTTGGGAAAATATCTTACTGGTGATGTGGTAGGTGCAAAGGAGATCCAGTTGGGACCGGAAGCTTTGGTGGGACTGGCCACACTGGCAGCGCCTGTTTGTGCTGTGGATGCATTATTATTCTGCTCCCAGCAATACGTGAGCACATCCGCGGCATTGGCATCTGTTGCTGAACCGGTAAGCGCAAACGGAGTGCTGATCGGTATAGTATAATTGCTACCGGCACTCACAACGGGTGTTGCGTTATTGGCGGCTATTGGAGTAGTTACCGGGCAGGTCTTACCAGACAGATTTGACTGGATCTGTGCAATGGAAGCGGCATGAAAAATATCAATAGAATGTGGGGCAAGGTCCTGGCTGGTAATACCGGCATAACCCATAATGGTGATCCCTGAACCGGGTTCTACATTAACGCCTGTGCCTTCATTGCTCATAGAAAAAGTATGGTTGGCGCCCAACTGGTGCCCTACTTCGTGCACCACATAATCAATATCGAAATTATCGCCCTGCGGAATACCATCGGCAGGTGAAGTAAAGCCACTTCCTTTTGAATTGTCGACACAAATGCAACCGATACAACCGGCGTTACCGCCACCGCCTGATGCGCCAAACAGGTGGCCAATATCGTAATTCGCTGCGCCGATCACCGAGTTCAATGTACTCTGCAACTGGCTGTTCCAGGCGCCGCCGGCGCCGGTACTGGCCGGTGAATAGGGATCGGTTGAGGGATTATAATAAAATACATTGGTGGAAGCCGCGATCAGGTTAAGATGGATGGCCAGGTCTTTTTCGTAAACACCATTACACCGGGTAAGCGTAGCATTGACAGCCGCCAGCACCAAAGCCACCTGTGAAGCGCTTGTAGCCCCGAAATAATTGGAATATTCGGCAGTAACTGACTGTGCCAGCCGCAATGTTTTCAGATCGCCGGTTGACCTTGCCACCCTTGCGGCATTAACCTGGTTCCCGATATCAGTTGACAATTGTTGTTCAGGAGTTGAGCACTTCCATGGTAATTGCCTGGGCTGTTTCCTGAATACCGTGTAAACGGTGTGATCGGCAGAATAAGGTTCAATAAACTCATTTTGCCTTTCTGTGCGAATGACCATTGCCTGTACACCCTGCGGGGAAATACTCAGCTTTACAGTGGCGTATTTGTCGGTAAGACCTTTTCCCGAAAACGCCCTTATTTCAGGAAATTGTGCCTGCAATGCAGGTTCAAAATTGGAAGCCTCTACTACCTGGAACTGTTCAATCTGTCCGTCGGCGTTGGGCAAAGAGATAACTGTTGGTCGTGCGGTTGCACCAACCGTTTTGAATACCTCATTCCGTAAAGGAGCGAAATTCAGGTCAAATAATTTGAATTCAGTGGGAAAGGCAAGCCGGGCTACGGCTTTATCGGTAGCGATCCTGGCGCCATCTGTATGTGGCCTCCAGTAATCCTGTGCAAGCAGTATGGTGCTGCACAACATCGCTGTTGCGAAGAGTAAAACTTTTCTCATGTGACGATTCGATTTAATGGTAAAAATGAGTACCGCTATAAATTTAACTGAATTTTCTGCCATTCAGTTATGCGGGCTCACAATTACCCACACACCACAGTGGCCGCTTTTCGCAACGCCGGGGGTGGTTTAAACGAACCGGTTCATGCCGATCGTTTTACTTCGCCGGACTGCCCATTACAGTTAGACCGACTGCTGCCGCGGGCTGATCACCTGATCAGGTTAAAACTTCCTTTTTTAACCGCTGTCGTATTATCAGATAACACGATGGAAGCAACATAGACATAAACACCAACAGGTTGTGGTTTGCCTTTATAGATGCCGTCCCAGCCTTCAGCAGGATCTTTTGTTTCAAATACCTTTTCGCCCCACTGGTTAAAAATGATCAGGCGGATGGATTGAATAACGTTGCTGTATACTTTGAACTTATCGTTCTGCCCGTTCCCGTTTGGTGTAAAGGTATTGGGGAAGTAGATCTGGTCGCTTAATGTCTGACCTACTATTCTGTTTGAGAATGCAGATGCGCAATCCCACCTCGATCCGAGCGCCTCTACCATAAGTCCCACCGTATCGCGCCCCAACAGACCGCTAATGGTATGAGTGGTGCCTGTAGGTCCCGATGAAGGCTCGGTCCAGTGAAGGCCATCCCGCGACACCCGGTAGCCGGTTGCATTTTCAACGGGCGTCCAGGCAAAACGGAGCACAAATCCACCCACCGAATCTACCGTGAGTACGGGCGTCGTGAGCGGATGACAGATCGTAAATTCAATGGCGCCTATATCGGGTTTGGTACTGCTTCGCGGATTGTTATTGATATCGTTTGTTACGCCCACGTAAGCGCCTTTGTCGTCGTAGGGTATATACGTAGGTGTGAAATCGCTGTTTAATGAATCTGCTATCAGCGGATCGAGGCTGATGGCATTGGAATCTTTTCTTACTGCCCGCCAGTCGGCCAGTTGCGCATAGTTAATTCCACCCATAGAACCGGTATAAGCAGTGCCGCTGTCTGCCGTAACTACATAATTATTATAATCGGCCTTAAGGGCGCTATCCCTTCCATTGATAAAGATACCAGTTCTGGTTCCCTGCCCTCCCCTTCTGATGACCACGTTGTTGTTCCTGAATTCGTTGTTAACCGTCAGGTTGCCTATCACACCAAATCCGCGTGTCACAATAGCGGCAATGGTAAAGCCTGTGGAATCTTCAAGTGAAATGGTATTGTGGTAAACCTTCAGGTTATTTGAATTCCGGGTATAAACACCATATTGGTTGCCAACACCCCGGAAATTATACAGCAGGTTATTGGTTACGATGTTCGGGGAAGCCGGCATACCGGCCACCGCTTCGAAATGAATACCATGTGTTTCTACAGTAGACACTCTGCCGCCGGTGATGAGGTCGTGGATCCTGTTCCTGGTAATTTGATTGCCGTTCGGCGTAATACCAAATGAGACGGATTGTTTAACGTAAATACCGTTGAAATTGGTAAAAACCGTACGGGCCTGCTGACTGATATCATTACTATCGACCAGTGTTTTGGCAACGCCGTCGAGATAAATGCCAAAGCCACAGGCATCGGTTATTTTATTGCCGCTAATGATGTTACCTAAAGGAATGGGTGAAGGGGCAAGAGAGGTGCGTGACGTGTGCGTTATGCCATAATAACCACCGGTGATGGTATTGTTGGTTATGGTATTACTATCGCAGTAAGAATAAGTCGAAAAATCGATCGGGTTGCTCGGGCTGTTGTTAATTACAATGCCTGCATAACCGGTAGTGGTAACATTGGTACCAAGTGAAATGGTGCAGCGTTGTATGGTATTATGATCGGCATCGCCCATCAATTGTATTCCATAACCAAATGATGACCCTATCACATTTATATGCAGGCTGTCGATGGTAAGATAATCTATACCGTTCAATTTCAGTACGGCGCGTTCGCTGTTGTTGGTTGGGGCAAATGCCAGCGTTGCTCCATTACCCCTGATGGTGACTGTTTGTGTGGGCGAAGTACTGACAGCAGGTATAATTACCTGTTCATTGTAAGTACCAGGCGCTACATTGAATACGATGGATCCTGTAATGCCGCATTGCATGGCGAGCACCGCATCGTTGAATGAATTGAAATTTATACCGCCGGTGGGCTGCGCTGCATTGATGGTATAGGTGCCGCCAGACAGTTTTGTATTAACGATCACCCGAATAGGCGCTGAATATTTTGTATCTCCAAGACAGGTTACAGCAGCCCGGTAAAATAAGGTGGTGCCCGGTAACAGTTCCAATGATGGATAAGCAAGGCCGCTGCTGATATTGGTATAGGTTCCGTTTGCCGAGGAAGCGCTTTGCCAGGTGTAGGTTTGCCCAACGCCCCAGGAATTACCGGCTAAGCCCAACGCTATTTGCGGACCGTAACATAATATTGAATCAGGTAAAACGGTAGTGGTTCCGGGCGTAACCGGGGTTTGACAGGCGGGCGTTACAAACTCATAACAGCCGGGGTCGGGATTGAGCGTGCTACGTGTTGCGCCCGCAATATCGGTAATAAGATTTACCAACAGCGCCATGTTATCTATGGGTTGGGCTGTAGGCACAAAGTTGAAAGCCGCTATATTGGTGTATTGGGGATGCATGTACACCGATGAATAATCCTGCCCCGTTGCTTTTTGCCAGTCAGATAATAATGGCAGGTCCTCGTGCGCCAGCGAGGCAACCGCATTGCTAAAATCAGAACCGGTTACATAATACACATTCCGTTTAAAGGTAAGCGCCGGCATCACCTTCTCCAATGTAATACAATAGTTCCAGTCGCTGGTTGGTCTTGAAATAGTAATGATATTATTAAACACATTTACATTACTCACGTCTTCAAAATAGATCCCATTGCACTCCTGGCCGTAAATGTTCTGATCGTCGAGTGAAATGGTATTATTGTAAATGTTAAAATACGAAGTGGCTGCATAGCGCGACGCTATACCATATTGTATACCATTTGAGCTGAGATCGTAGATAAGATTATTGGCGAACAGATTTTCTTTACCGGCAGCTCCCTGCGCCGAATTCAATATACCATAAATATAGCTGCCCCATATAAATTCATCAATATGAAAATTGTGAATTTTGTTATTGATGATTTTTACGTTCTGGTCAAACAGGTTCAGGTAAACGCCGACAACCGTAGTGGTGGCATGCGGCCCACCCTGCAGGTCATTACCGTCTACGATAGTACCATCGTTATAGGTCAATTGAATACAGTTACTGTATGAATCGGAAATAACATTGTTCAGGATCCTATTACCCTGCATAAATACCGCTGTGCCGGAAACAGGTGCACTGTTAAGCGTAATGCCGGTTCTTCCGCCTGAAATGGTATCGTTTTGAATAAGGTTATTATCGCAAAGGCTGGTACCGGCCGCTGTTGATGCGCCGTGGTTACCATTAATTACGATCCCTTCGTTATTGCCCGGCGTAGCGCCGGTTGGAAGAATGATCCTGCAATTCTTTATAGTATTGTTGTCTGCGTTGTTCAGCAGGTGAAAACCATAGCCAAACTGCCCGGCTGCCTGTGGGGTGATCCGGATCTTATCAAAAGTTACATAGCTGATGTTATCGAGCTTTACACCAGCCCGGTTATTGGTATTGTTCGAAATAAATGACAGCGTTACACCATTACAATTGAAAGTGAGGGTATTGGTAGCAGTTGTCCCAATCTTGTTATCGAGATAGATCTGCTCATTATAGGGTCCCGTATTGGGCGCTACGTTAAAAGTAATGGGGCCGTTCAGTCCATTCTGCATGAAAGCGACCGCATCGGTAAATGATTGGAAATTGGTACCGCCTGTAGGCAATGTGGAGTTGATCGTGTATGTACCTGACACCTGCGCCTGTGCCACATAATAAAATAGCTGGAGGGAAAGAAAAAGCAGCAATACTTTATTCAGTATTTGCACCTGCAAAGTTTTTCGCATAGTTGATAAATGGATTTAACTTTTCACAGGATATGGTATAGGTTATCAGTGAACGCACATTAATAAAACGCCTGAGCAGCACGCACACATATTAAAAAACGACAACATGTATGTTTGTATTGCGCCAGCTGTATAAAACAAAGGGATGCAGCTTCCCGAAAAAAGCGCATCCCTTTTTTATAATGATCTATTTCGTTAAAAGCATTCTTTCCACCAGCACATCACTACCTGACAGCACTTTTACGGTGTAGATGCCTTTTGCCCAGGTATCGAAATCATTCATTTTAATGGTTGAGAATCCTTTTTGAACATGGGTGTTAATTGATCGCATTAGGTTTCCTGTAACATCGTAAATAAACACCTGCACATCTTTATCAGCATTGGATGCAATATTTATCAGTACTGCATTTTTTACCGGATTAGGCGTCAGTTTTACGGATAATGCATTTACCGATAATGATATTTCTACCGCCTTACTGTATTGCACTTCTCCGTTATGACCGGTTATTTTTATGCGGTAGTATACTTTTGAGGATTTAACCCCGAATACTTCATCTGTGGCCTTGTAAGCGCTATAAGTTAACTTCGTATCTGCACTCACCGTTCCTGCAGGCGTATAATGGATCCCATCGGTACTTCTCTCTATAGTAAAGTTCTTAATGCTCTTATTTGAGGTCACCGACCAATCGAGATTAACCAACCCATTATTTAGTAATCCGGTAACATTTATTTTGTTATTGTTCAGTACAGCACAGCTTGGATCATAAACAATGGTAGCACTGTCGACCGCATAGGCCGGGCAATTGTTCTCCAGCACCTGGGTTACTTTGTAAGTACCGGGCTGATCCACCGTTATAGAAGTGCCGTTATTGACTGCAATTGATCCATCGGTGGTGGTCCAGTTGTAGATGGATGTAGAATATGGATTAGTAACCGAGATATTGCTGACACCTACAGCGCCGCAAAATATGGGAACATCGGCTGCAATATCAACACTTGGCGGTAAAAACAGATCGAAGGGAGAAATAAAGTCTTTTAATTCCGCAGTGAATTGTTCTGAACTTCTTGTTTTAACCATTACCTTACTAAATGGTATGCCGCAGGGCGTTTTTCCCATCAAACTAACAGGATCGAGGCCGAGCACCGTAAGGTTTATGCCGAATTCCATAAACTGGCCGGTGGCGTAGGACTGCACCAGCCCGCCATTGGCGCGTGGCACCCACCAGGGGCCGCCCCAGGTAGGAGCAGCGTTTTCAGTGCCAAAGTAAAACGGGTCGCCGTTCTTAGGCTGAATGCCGGCATATCCATATTGGGTTTTACCGCCACCGAAGGTGCCGGTCCAGTCAAAATTTGCTGGTATTGTATTTAATAGTTCCGCTTCATCTACCCAGATCCGCGCTTCGATGTTTTGAAGCCCGCCGTTGTAATTGGCCGCAAAGATCATATCGCCCACCTGCGTTACATTGCCGGCGGCATCAAACTTCCAGGCCGTATGCCCTGCATCAGGACCATAACCGGTAAAACCGGTTGTGCTGCGGGTATAAAAAATATCTGTCTGGTAGAGTTCAAAATCGAAATACCGGTTGCCGTTAGTACCTTCTATAGCGACGGCGCCAAACAGCCAGAGTTGATCTGAAGGATCATAGTTGGGCCCTTCGCGCCTTAAATGAAGGAATACGTCAAGGATATCATTTTTCGGGAGCATATTGCTCGTTTCGCCGGTCCAGTCTGCCGGACTATCGCCGTTCTTATTAGAGCCGGCGGTAAACGCAGTTTGGTCATAGTCATGGTAATCCCTGACAAATACTGCATCAATTAAAGTCCTTCCATTTGTTTGATAAAATGAGGGATACCCCATCTTGCGGTAAAACGGTATATTTCTGTTGGCTGCATTGGACTGATAACCGGCGAGGATGGCTGCAGCGCCTGTGGTATCAATTACAAACAAACTGTTGCCGCCATTGGGAACCTGTTTGTAAAACCAGTCATCGCAATCGCTGCATGGGCTGTTAACGCCCATGAACATGTTGGCTTGTGCATCGGCTTCTATCCCGAATTTTCCCTCAATTACGGGTGTCATGACCTGTGAATTACCCCCATACACCCAAAGAGCCAGGAATTGGATGAGTACAATTTTTTTCATAAATACGGATTGATATAAAAGAGTACTAAACCAATGTCAATACTAAATAGCAATAAAGCTGAAATGGATTTGCCAGTAAATCTCCGGGCTGGCAGCACCTTATTATTGAAAAATGGTTTAGACTAACTTTTCTCTTGGTTGCCGGTCACTTTTTATCCTATTATCACTATCGTTCACACTGCCTGTTCCAGGACCCATCTATAGGAAATAAAACAAATATATTAATTAAACTATAAGACCAAAAGCTTTTATATGATTTAATATTTATTTTTATTTTACCCTAAGTGTATACACCTGCATTATTGCTAGATGTATATTATTACATTAACTACTTTATCCAGTGAGTCAATAGGTTAAGCCGCATTGCTATCTTGTTTGCCTATGCGCAACAGCAGTAGATTTACTAAAGAAGCAGGAAAACAACCGGCGTAATTATACGTAGAAGAATGTAGTGTGACGGTAAGAAACAATATTTATATGTATACCCTATGCATCAACTTTATAACCTCAACAAACCAACCTTATGTAAAGTATTTACTGGTTTATTGTCCCAGAACAGCTCAAAGTCTTCCAGTCCGGCGGCTTTGTAACTGTCCATTACATCCTGCAGCGTAAGCACCCTGGGATTGGTGATCGACAGTGCGTTGAGCATTCCGGCCAGCCAGATGCCCTGTTCGCGGCCAACACTGATGCTGTATTGCTCGCGTTTGTCCTGAAAGGTAAGCGAGGTCATTTCCCAGCTATTGCCTTTTTTAGTTTTGGTAAATTGTTCTATGACCGGCGGCCTGCCCAGGTATACGATCCTGGAACTGGGTTTTGGAGAAGTATAGATATCCTGTTCAAGTACTTTCTGAATATAGTCAGGCGCTACTTTTGTTTTCGGCACTTTAAAATCAAACCATTTTTGCAAGGGATCGTTGAGGCCGATGCCATGCATATAGTTGAACAGCGATTTCTTCAGACCAAACGCAAATGCTTCGTGGTCCGCTCCGGTCTCATCGATGTGTACGAGGTCATTGTTGGCAAAGCTGCCTGCAAGTGCCGACGCTTTTTTTACTTTGAATTTCTCCGGTTCCATTCCTATAGGGCTATGCACCGTCATGGTGAATAAATGCCAGAAAGCCGACTGCAGTACACCTGCGGCGAACATTTGACGAACCATTTCCAGTGAATCGATCGTTTCCTGTTCGGTTTGGGTGGGAAAACCATACATAAGGTAAGCATGTACCATAATGCCCGCTTCTGTAAAATGTTTGTTCACCTGTGCCACCTGCGCTACGGTGATCCCCTTTTGAATAAGCGCAAGAAGACGGTCGCTGGCCACTTCCAGTCCGCCGGAAATAGCAATACAACCTGAACGTTTCAGCAGCAGGCAGAGGTCGCGGGTAAAGCTCTTTTCAAATCGCACATTGGCCCACCAGCTCACCGTTAGTTTGCGCCGGATGATCTCCAGCGCCAGTGCGCGCATCATGGCCGGTGGCGCAGCTTCATCCACAAAATGAAAACCGTTCTGTCCGGTCTGTTTCATCATCTCTTCCATGCGATCAACCAACAGCGAGGCGGCTATTGGTTCGTAGAGTTTGATATAATCAAGGGAAATATCGCAGAAAGTACATTTGCCCCAGTAGCAGCCATGCGCCATCGTTAGTTTGTTCCACCGGCCATCGCTCCACATCCGGTGCATGGGGTTTACTACTTCAATAGCAGAAATGTATTTATCCAGAAGAAAATCGCTGTAGTCCGGTGTGCCCACCTGCGCCTGTTTGTAATCGGCGCAGCTTTGGTTGTTTATAAATTGCACGGTTCCATGCTGCAGGGTAAATGTTCTTTTCAGGGCTGAAGCGGAACAGCGGCCTTCTACGAGATGCACCAGTTGTTCGAGGGGCGCTTCGCCATCATCGAGGGTGATGTAATCATAGAACTCGAATACACGCGGATCGGAAAGGGAACGCAATTCTGTATTAGCGAAGCCGCCGCCCATCGCCACCTTTACTTCGGGGTAATGTTGTTTGATCCACTGACCGCAACGCAGGGAAGCATACAGGTTGCCGGGAAAAGGAACGGAAATGGCTACGAGTTTCGGTGCTAACCTTTCCATGTGCGCTTTCAGCAGCCTGATCTGCAATTCATCGATGAAGGTGTTTTCCTTTTGCAGGGCGCTGTACAGTTCGTCGAAGCTGTTGGCAGAGCGCCCCAGTTTTTCTGCATACCGGCTAAAGCCAAAATGTTCATCTATACATTCACTAATGAGGTCCGACAGGTCTTCCAGGTACATGGTGGCAAAATGTTTGGCTTTGTCCTGGGTACCCATGGAACCGAATGCCCAGTCGAGGTCGCCCAGCTGCGCAAAACGGCTGGCTTCAGGCAGGAAATCGCGTTTGCAGATGCGGTGCGCCAGGGTGGGATTATGTCCCTGCAGAAACAGGACAACCTCGTTGATCGTATGGATATAATCTTCCTGCAAGGCCACTATGCGGGCGGCATTGTCAGACAATGGTTTTTCAAGCTGGTTGATACGGTTGAACAGTTCCTGCAGCCCTTCATGGCAGAACAGGGCCAGGGTTACTTCGATACCCAGGTCGCTCTGAAAGGAACGGATATTTTTAGTATTCAGGAAACCCTTCAAATAAGCCGTGGCCGGATACGGCGTATTAAGCTGGGTGAAAGGCGGAGTAATCAAAAACACAGGAACACTCAAGATCAAATGATTTCCGCAAAATTAGGCTAAAAAAACCGGTTTGCGGAGAAGCCCCGGCTGAGGAACCTGTATGGCTGGCGTTACGTCCGGGCAAGCTTTTCTGATGAACAACGGCAGCGTTTACCGTGATCACCAGACCCGGTATATTTCCCTGGAGCCGGTCAAATACATATCGGTGTATCCGGCCATTTTCTCCTGCATCTTTTTCGTTTTTTCAGGGTCTTTGCCCATTTCTTCCCAGCTTTTATCAAAAGCAGACAGACTGTCGAATTTGCTTACCATTACTACCTTGTTGTACTGACCGGTCATATCGGTCAATACATCTACAAACTCCTTGTTATCGGCCATCACTTCTTTGAATAGTTTAGCCAGTTTGGAAGCATTGCCTGGTTTACAAATAAAAATGTCGTGTACTATGATCATGGCTGAAAAATTTTAATAAAAGGTAAGTCCTTTTTGTCAGAGTACCACGTGAAGTCATTTGATATAGATTAAGAAATCGAAGTCTACTTCGATCTGATCTATCCCAACCTGTGTAAACGTTTGCAGCGCATGACGACCATCCCATAACAGCTGTGTGAGCTTTTAAAGATCTCCATTAAGTATACATCCCAGTCGATCGATGCAGTCCTTGAGGTTGTTACAAACGTCAACAGCGACAATTACGAAACAAGGATATAATTATATATTTCATATTTACACGATCGATTTTATAAATGCAATTTCGGGTTATCTTGCAGGCAAATGGTACAAGTGGCAGATCGCACATTACCGGAATACATAAAATTGCACACGAAGACGGAGCATGCTGCTCTGGAGAAGCAATTGATCGGCATCATTAAAAACATTCATACCACAGAACAGTATATCCACCTCTTAAGGATGTTCCATGGCTATTATCATGCACTCGAGCTTCAAATGGAACAATATTTGAAAAAAGACCTTATTCCTGACATTGCTGAGCGCCGGAAATCGAATGCGCTTTTGCAGGATATCAGGGACCTTGGCGGGGACAGCAAAAACCAGCAGGGGAAGGTTGATACACCGGACATCAACAGCTATGCCCAGGCTCTGGGAGCCGCATACGTACTGGAAGGCTCAACACTCGGTGGTGTGATCATTGCAAAAATGATCAGGGCACAATTGCCGGATATCCCTGCAGGAAAGGGATTTTCGTTTTTCAATTGTTATGGGGAAAATGCCCATGGAATGTGGAATAAATTCCGCACATACCTGCTTGCGCTTACACGAAAAGAAGACCAGGAAGCAGCAGCCGATACGGCCCGGCAAACATTTTTAAAATTCAAAGCGTGGATCGACCAGTATGAGCCAGTTTTCTAAATATGACTCCGAATTTTGTGGCAATATCCCCATCCATATTATCAATACTACCCAGGAGTATGGGGTCCTTCTGGTGCTTGACCGGCACAAACTCACCATAGAGCAGTTGGGTGAAAATGCAGAAGCTTTCTTTGGATCACCATTTAAAAACCTTGCCGGCAAACCGGTGCAGGACCTAATTGGCGCAGCTGCCTCCCACGTATTGGAGGAGCACCTTCAAAAAGGCAACGGCAAATATGCCACAGCGTGGGAAATAAAAGGAGAACGCTATAACACCCTGCTGCATGTAAAAGAGAATATGGTGATCGTGGAAATGGAGAACCAGCCTGCGGCAGATACCGAATCCTCGTTCAGTGCATTATACCAGTCGCTCCGCGAAACCATCAGCCAGATAGAATCTGCGACCGACATAAAGCAGGTGTGCACCATTGCAGCCGCGGAATTGAAAAGGATCACCGGTTTCGATAAAGTAATGATCTATGCATTTGACCAGGACTGGAATGGTAATGTGCTGGCTGAAGCTATGGAACCGGACATGGAATCTTATATTGGCTTCACATTCCCGGCATCAGACATTCCCAAGCCGGCGCGTGATATGTACCAGAAGAATCCGTACCGCTTCATTCCCGACAGGGACTTCAAACCGGTAAAACTGTACCCGGTGATCAATCCCATCACCAACACCTTCCTCGACATGTCTGAATGCAACCTTCGGGGGGTGGCGGCAGTACATGTAGAATACCTGAAGAACATGCAGGTGATGGCGTCCATGTCTGTGCGATTATTAAAGGACGGCGCCTTATGGGGCCTGATCGCCTGTCACCATAAAACAGCCCGGCGCATAGACAACCAGCTGTGCACGGTGCTTGAATTTCTCTCGACCGTAATTTCGGCACGCATCAACCTGCTTTACCACCAGAAAGTTCAAGACCTGAGCGCCCGGCTCAACAGCCTTTATACCCAGCTGATCGAAAATATTTATCAGAGTAAAAATCTGGTAAAAAGCCTGCTGCACGAAAAACCGCATGTGTTGGATCTTTTCGATGCGCAGGGAGTTGTCATAACTTACAGAAATAAAAAAGAAACAGCCGGTGAGGTACCGAATGCCTCACAATTGGAAGACCTGGTGCTGTGGCTTCACCTCAAGAACCTTCGCAAAGTATTTTACACCGACTCACTGTCGGGCATATATGATATGGCAGCGGAATACCAGGACATTGCCAGCGGCATGCTGGTGATACCGATACAAGCCGCGCAGGATGAATACCTCATTCTTTTCCGGAAAGAATTCATCCGCACC
Source organism: Longitalea luteola (assembly GCF_017356035.1). GTDB lineage: Bacteria > Bacteroidota > Bacteroidia > Chitinophagales > Chitinophagaceae > Niastella > Niastella luteola. The sequence goes on from NZ_JAFIQX010000004.1 coordinate 427,499, forward strand.
ACCAGTTGGGGCGGCAATCCGGAAGAACGGATCTTCTTCGACAAGGATCCGAAGATCTACCACCCACGCCACTCGTTCAAGCTGTGGCAGGAGCATGTAAAAGGATTTTCCAAACCCTGGCTGCCTGAAGAAATAATGGCGGCAGAAAATCTGCGTAGTTTTATTTATGAATTGATAAACCCCGAACCATTGGCATTACAGCAATGAAAGCGACGCAAAAACATTATGTGATCACAGTAGGAGCTTCTGCAGGGGGCTTGGAAGCCATCCAGGAGTTCTTTGATCATATGCCCCCGACGGGCAATATGTCATTTGTAGTGATCCAGCACCTTTCGCCGGATTACAAAAGCCTGCTGGTAGATCTCGTGGGCAGAAGAACACACATGAAAGTGCTGGAAGCCGCCCATAATATGCCGGTGTTGCCAAACAGTGTGTACGTGATCCCCAACAACAAACAGATCCGTATGCAGAAAGGGAAATTGCTGTTATCTGATAAAGTGAACGATAAGGCGCCCAATAACGCAATAGACGTTTTCCTGCACTCACTCGCTGCCGATAAAAAAGAACAGGCGATCGCCGTGATCCTTTCAGGAACCGGAACCGATGGCACCAGAGGTATTGCCGCCATTAAAGAGAATGGAGGCTCAGTGATGGTTCAGAACCCTGCCTCTGCCAAATTCGACGGCATGCCCAACAGCGCCCTGGCTTCGGGTTATGCAGATGTCATAGACACACCGGCCGGTATTGCCGAAGCGATCGTAAAGGAAATATTCCAAACGGAACAACACCTGAAAGCCAAAGAGCCCGATGAGGAAACGCTCGCACAAATATTTGAGCTGGTCTATAAATACGCGGGTCAGGATTTTCATTATTACAAAACACCGACCATCCTTCGGCGCATCAATAAAAGAATGCTGCAGCACAGCATCGAGGAGCCCCAGGAGTATGTGAAGCTGTTGGAAAACAGCCCTGCAGAATGTAAGGAGCTGGCCCATGACTTCCTCATCAGCGTAACCAAGTTCTTTCGCGATGCAGAAGCTTATAAAGTACTTAGCGAAAAAGTGCTGCCCGAGCTCATCGCCTCAAAAGAAAGCGGTGATCAGCTTAAAGTATGGGTATCGGCCTGCAGCACCGGAGAAGAAGCCTATTCCATAGCCATGGCCATTGACCAGGTACTGGAAGAAACAGGAAAAGAGATAGAAGTAAAGATCTTTGCATCAGACATTGATACGGCCAACCTCGACATTGCTTCTGTGGGGCTGTACCCTTTTTCCATTGAAAATGATGTACCGCAGCATTTGCTGAACAAGTATTTTTTAAAGAAGGCAAAAGGCTGGCTCATCGTACAGCGGCTGCGCAAACAGATCGTATTTGCGCGGCACGACATTACCAAAGACCCGCCGTTCATCAAGAACGACCTGGTTACCTGCCGCAACATGCTTATTTACATGAACAGTGTGCTGCAGGACAGGATCTACGCCATGCTGCAATTCTCTCTGAACAAAGATGGTTTCCTCTTTCTTGGCCCCAGCGAGAACCCGCCGTTCAGCAAGAACAGCGCCATACAGCAGGTGAGCCCGAAGTGGAAGATCTTTAAAAAACTGGCTGACATAAAGCAACGGGTAACCTTTGGCGACAGTGTATCAAGCCCCGTAAAAATGCAGCGGCATGGCAGTTCGCCGCAGGATGCAGGCACAAAAGGACAGAAAGATCTTTGGAAAGAAATGCGGACGGCATTCCTGGAAGACCTCGGCTATATAGCTTTTTATATCGACCGCAACTTCGAGATCCATGAAACCATGGGCAATTATGAGGACCTGCTTTCCCTGCCCAAGAAAATGCTTAACCTGAACCTGATACGCATGCTGCCGCAGGATCTTTCTCTGATCGTGAACCGGGAAGTGCGCAAAGCGTGGAAGAGCAATAAACCTGTTTACCTGAATTATATTGTATTTGGCAAAGGGGATAATGCCCGCGCCGTGAATATTTTGCTGAAGCCCGCTGTAATAGCCAGCGGGCACGATTATACGCTGGTCATGTTCAGCAGGGCCGTACCGCCAGTAGAGCTTCCAGTGGAAAGGCCCGAACCGGAATATGATTATGATTACGTACGGAACCTTGAGGCCGAACTGGCAGAAACCAAGAACAGCCTGCAACTGGCGGTAGAAGACCTTGAAACGGCCAACGAGGAGCTGCAGAGCTCCAACGAAGAATTGCTTTCCTCCAACGAAGAGCTGCAAAGCTCAAATGAAGAACTGCAATCGCTGAACGAAGAACTGTACACGCTCAACACTGAGCACCAGTTAAAGATCAAGGAACTGGTAGAACTGAACGATGACCTGAACAACTATTTCCGCAGTACGAATATCGCCCAGATCTTTCTCGATGCACAGCTGAACATTCGCAAGTTCAACCCTGCATCAACAGAGATCATCAATTTTATCGAGTCCGATCTTGGCCGTCCATTCTCCGACATTTCCAACAAATTCAAGTACGACCAGCTGTTAAATGATATCCGCCATGTAGAGCATACCCGCACAGTGGTCGAAAAGGAGATCAGCCTGCACGAAGGCAGGAACTTCCTGTTGCGTATTATGCCTTACATCACCCGGGAAAAAAAGTACGCAGGTATCATTATCACCTTTGTAGATATCACGACCATCACGAACCTGAACAATATCATCCGCAGCGTGTTCAATGCCACTACCAGCGCCATTCTGGCCCTGCATACCGTGACTGACCAACGCGGAAAGATCACAGACTTCATGATAGATGCAGCCAACGAAAAAGCGCAAGAATGGTTCGGCAGCAAAGATGTATTGCTAACCGGCAAAAGACTGCGCAGCGCAGCGCCGTTATTGAGCACACCAGAGTTGTTCTCGGAGTATTTGTCGGTAGTGCTGGATGACGTTAAACTGCACCGCGACGTGGTAATCGACGGGACGGATATGTGGTTTGAACTTACGGCAGCGAAGATGCCGGATGGCCTTGTTATAACGTTTACCGACATCACCGATAAAAAGAAGGCTGTTCAGAAGATCCGCAAGAACTACAGTGAGCTGAACGAAGTGAAAGAACACCTCCGCAGGCTCAATAAAGAACTGGAAGATAAAGTGAAGGACCGCACGCGGGAACTGTCTTTCAGCGAAGAGCGCTTCCGGCTTGTGGCGCGCGCCACCAATGACACCCTATGGGATTGGGATCTTACCGCCGACAGAGTATGGTGGAGCGATGCGTTCCGCAAAACCTTCGGTTATGCAGAAACGGGAATGACGCGTAAGGCCTGGCTGGAACATGTTCACCCCGATGACCGCCAGCGACTACAAACCAGCATTCATACCGCCATTCATGAAAATTATCATCAATGGAGCCAGGAATACCGCTTCCGGAAAGCCGATGGCGACTATGCCAATGTGCTGGACAGGGCTTATATCCTGCATAATGAATTTGGGGTGCCCTACCGCATGCTGGGCTCCATGCTCGACCTTACCGCACTGCGCAAGGCCGAGCTGGAGATCAAGCGCATGAATGAAGAACTGGAAGAAAAAGTAAAACAGCGTACAGAACAGCTTCAGGCAACCAACCGGGAACTGGAATCGAGCAACCGCGACCTGCAGTTGTTCGCTTCTGTAGCCAGCCATGACCTGCAGGAGCCGCTTCGCAAGATCCATATGCTTACCAAGATGGTGAAAGACCGTCATGAAGGGGATCTTCCCGAGGAAACCGTCATATACCTTAACAAGATCATGCAGTCTGCCATGCGCATGAAAGCGCTGGTGAACAATATCCTGCATTTTTCAAAGCTGTCGAACGACGTTACCGGCTTCAGGAAGACCGACATAGGGCAGATCATCAGGGAAGTACGGGAAGATTTTGAAATGGTCATCCGCGATAAGAATGCGGAGATCAGGGTGTCAGATATTCCACAGCTGGAAGTGATAAAACCGCATATTCAGCAGGTGTTCCAGAACCTCATTGGCAATGCGCTCAAATTCGCACGTAATGACGTACCGCCGGTGATCACCATTACTGCCTGGTGCATAAATGAAAAATCATTCACTGCGCCACCGGTAGATAAAGGCCGCTGGTGCCATATTGACGTTAAGGATAACGGTATAGGCTTTGATGAACAGTTCCGGAACCGTATCTTTGACCTGTTCCAACGGTTGAATTCGAAAGACAAATTTGAAGGTACAGGTATCGGTCTTGCGATCGTGAAAAAGATTGTGGAAAAACATAACGGCCTGGTTGCAGCAAACAGCCAGGAAGGGCATGGAGCGGTTTTTTCCATTATACTTCCCATAGAGCAATCTGCCAGGTAAACACGAAATGAAATGACAGTATTTAAGCGAATAATGTTAGCGGAAGACGATGAAGATGATAAATGGATCTTCACAGAGATCATGAAAAAACTGACCGCCAACAGAAATATTCACTTTGATGTGGTAGACAATGGCGTGCAGATCCTCCATGCATTGGAGAATACACCTAAACTACCCGACCTGGTGATCCTTGATCAGAACATGCCGCAGTTGAATGGAAAGGAAACCCTGAAGCTTATCAAGAAGAACGACCGTTTCAATCACATCCCCGTCGTCATCTACTCTACCTATAACGACAGCCGTTTATCCAATGAATGCTTCGATATCGGCGCCACCCAGATCATTACCAAACCCGATACATTCGAAGGGTTCCGGGAAATGATAGAAATGCTGGTGCAGAAGTATTGCAATTCCTGAGATCTGCAGCACTCCACCCTATCCCTTAAAATTACCTTTCATACCATGAACTGAAAAATGATCGCTTTTTGTAGTAACTTATAAGACAAAGTGTAAAAGATTTGAAGAAGCCTGGTTTCATAATCATTTTTCTTCTTTTCACCTTTTTATCGAAGGCGCAACCAGGCAATTGTATTTTAAGGCCATCCCAATTCACCATCCATTTCGGTAGCGGTAACGTGCGTGACCCGAATACCGCCAATCTTTCCAATTACTGGCGGGTTGCCGGCTCCTGCCCTTCTGACGGACATTATTCTTTTGTTTCATATACCAGCAGATGTTTTAGTGATGACTGGCATACGCTCTCCTCAGATCATACCGCAGGCGATGCTGATGGCAATATGCTGCTGGTGAACGCAGCACCGGATGGAGGCACTTTTATGAACATCCCGGTAATTGGACTGAAGAGCAATACGCAATATGAACTTGCCCTCTGGGTGATCAATTTATGCAAGCCCACGAAAAAATGCCCGTCCATACTGCTGCCGAGCCTGAACATCCGGCTGGAGACAACGGAAGGCAGGCCGGTTGCCAATATAGTTACAAAGGATCTGCCCAGGATCGCAGTGCCGGTTTGGGAACAGCACCGGGCTTATTTTACCACCCCTGCATCTCCGGCAACATTGCGTCTGGTGATGGCCAACCATGTGCCGGGAGGCTGCGGAAACGACTTTGCCATAGATGATATCACCTTCCGGGAATGTGTGAAAAAGCCGGTTGCAGCAACGCAAAAAACGCCTGCCGCGACAAAACGTTTTACAGCTTCCAAAACAGTCACACCGAAAACAACCACTTTCCCGCAAAAAAAAGTTCAGCCGGGCCCGGTGATAAAACCGAAACCTGTGATCATTTCAAAAACCATTGAACCGGTAAAACAATCTACGATAGCCATACCTGTAATGCCCCTGGTATTGAAAAACAGGGAAAATACATTGGTGAAGAAAATTGAGACGGAAGCCGGCGAGATCAACATCAGTTGCTATGACAATGGTGAAATAGATGATGATACGGTTAGCATATACCATAACAACAAATTGATTAAATCGAAGATGCGGCTATCTGAAAAACCGATCTCATTCGCCATTGCTGTAAATGAAGCGCAAAGCCATCATGAACTCATTATGGTGGCGGAGAACCTGGGTTCCATTCCACCCAATACCTCCGTCATGGTGATCAATACGCCCGGCACCCGTTACGAAGTTTTTATTTCATCGAGCCGGCAAAAAAATGCGAAGGTGGTTTTCGATCTAAAGAAATGAGTGCGGCGCAGAGCGCCGGCAGTATTAGTTTCCGCCCAGGTACTGACCTATTCTTACCACATTCCCCCCTATCAAGATCGGATTTCCGGGAGCAGCCTGGCAGGTAATGGTCATTTTACCCGCATCAAAAGAAACCCTGTTTTTAATTACAGCCGGTTTCGAGGGACAGTACATTGGCCAGAACCCCATGCTGGCCTGCGATTGAAGAACAGCCTGCTCTTGGCTGGTAAAAGCCGCATCTGACGTGAGCGTGAGCGATAAGCCGTCTACGGCCAATACCGAGCCCATAGCGTAATTCAGCACGCCATCCTGACCGAACCAGGTATCCCACGCCGTAATGGAATTCCATGGCGGCACCGATGTAGAAGCCAATGCAAGATGCAACACGCCTGAATCGTACCAGGCACCAGGTGTAATGGTTACAACAGCAGCCTGTTCAAACCTGGCCGACACTGAAATATTACTTTGTGCAAATTTTTTATTTATAAGGAATCCACACCAGCTGCCTGTCCACATACCAAACAGGTTGGGATCGTTAGCGGTCACCCAGGAATTTGACACATCGGGGTTGCCATTCGCGCAGGTAAACGAAAATTCAATCGGTGGCGAAACCTGCAGGATCGTAAACAGTTCCGGAAATGCCGGCGAATAATCAGGTGATTTCGCATGCGGTCCCTGATACGGTGTTAAAGCTTTGCGGCCGCTTTTGAGAAGTATTTCGGAGGCCAGACCGGAGCGGCCAATATTTGCCACTGCAGGCGCATGGAGGAGCGCCCATTGAAACCAGACCGTTGGCAATGTATTTTCAGGTGGCGGCTGGGGTAAACTTTGCAGATAGCTATTCCACATTGCATAGGTAGTTTGCCCGATATTTTTCTCGAAGGCGCTTTCAGGAAGCTGCAGTTGGTCAGCTATTGCGGCGTATTGACCGAAAAAGCCCGGCTGATGGTAATACCAGTAATTGAACTTCAACGTCTTTGGCGGAACAAGGTCTATAAAAGCCCATAGTTCCTGGTTATTTTCCGGAACTATAACGGGCTGAAACAGCTGGAAATATCCGGTTGACAAGTTCAATCTGTTACATAATTCGTTGTACCAGGCATTCGTAATTCCTGTGATGCTGTCACAGGAAAGGTTATTGGTGGCCATCATAAAGCTTTTAATAATAAGCGATGATCTGCAAAAGGCGAAATGAATATATAGAAAAGAAGAGGCAGTTCCCTTATTCAGGTTGCCTCTTCTTTATGATCTGTTATTACTTGTTTTTAATTAGCGAACGCTTCAGCCATTTCTGGTTTCGGCGCTTTGAAGCTCCTGGCAGCTGCATACAATGAATTGCTCATAGCAGCTGAGTGACCTACAAATTGTGCAACCGGCAGCACATTTGCGCCAAGTACAATGGGAACACCTTTTACACTGGATGTAGTAATGGTCAGTTGTCCCTGTTGGTTAAAGGTTATTGTATTGGTTGATGAACTGCCGCTGCTGCCGGAATAGAATGGCCAGAAACCTGCATGCCCGCTGGAACTGATCGTTTGCTGATCCTGGGCGGAATAAGATGCGTCGGATGTTACCGTAACAGACATGCCGGATGCAATGATGAGGTTCGCTGCAAAACGTTGCATATTGCCATTAGACCCGAAAGTATTGTCCCAGTTGATGGATGATTGAGGGCTCCATGGGTTGCCGGTTTTGTTGGCAAAAGCCAGCGCCATGGCAGAGGAGTTATACCACAGGCCTGGTGTATTGCTAAATACGAGTACATTATCAAAGGAGGCAGTAACCTTTACATGGCTGGCAGCGAATTGCTGGCTGATAGAAGTGGTAGTCGTACTTTCACCCCACAATCCAAAAAAGCCCTCATTGGAACCCTTTGTCCAGGATGTGCTCACATTGGTATTCATATTACTGCTGTCAAAGCTGAATTGTCTTGAAGGGCTGCTATTCAATTGCGTGATCAGATCGGTGTAACTGAGCGACCAGGTAAATGGCTTCGGAAGCCCGTTCAGATCGGTGTATATTAATGTCAATTCATTTTGAGCAGTAGCAATAGGATCCAGTAAGATCGAGGCATAATCAGAAGAGCCTATATTGGCAACCTGTGGTGCAAAGATCATGGCCCAGTTGCGGAATAATGTGGGTATCTGGTTCATGCCTGGCGGTGTGGACAAACCCAGAACATATTTTTGCCACTCTTTAAAATTATCAGCCCCAATATCTCCCTGCACATTCACATTCCTGGATGGCACCAGTGCAGACATTAATGCTCTGTAGTTGCTATAGAACTGGTTACCACCACTGGCCATAAATTGTTGTGTAAGCGATAATGGCGGAATATTGTTAAAATAAGCCCAGAGCGTAGCATCAGCTGCCGATCCGCTTGCTATAGGGGGCGCCGGCTGAATGATCTGAAATGCATTTGCATTTTGATCCATTCCCTGGATGAAACCATTATACCATCCATTTTGTAAGTCTAAAAACGTACTCATTTGAAATGTTTTAATAGTTTACTCCTACTCATAAGGCTTTTCGGAATTCGCCCCCGCTGGTATCTGCAGCAGGACAGAGTCGTATGGTAAGTGGTAGCTGATTAAATGCTTATGGGATCTTTGGTGAAACAGCTGACTAATTATACAGAAGCCTTGTAAGATAAGTATTCAGGTATGGATGCCAGTAATAGGGAGCTCAAACCAGGCAGAACATTGATATCAATTGAATAAAATCACTTAGGGGCGTTTAGGGAATGCCAAGGTAGTAAATTATTTCATATATAACACACCGTTATGAACATATCTTCTTCAGGTAATAAAAAAAGGTGTTTTAACGGTTTAATATAGCACAATATAAACCTTAATACAGTTTATTATTTTACTGAACTAAATGCCGGCGCACTGGCTGTTCTTATTAGCAATGGCAGATTGGCGCCACGCTGGCATGGGAATTTCAATGTGTGAAAAATGCGCTTCTTATTATGGTTACTCGTTGCTACCGGTATTTCGGGATACAGTGAAGCGGCGGATACTGCCCGCCGGCCTTTCTCTGTTATTGCTTATTACAGTGGCAATAGTACTGACATCGATCGCTACGATATACAACCGCTTACTCATATCATTTACAGTTTTGCCCTGCTTAAAAATAACCGGCTTTATGTTAGTGCTGCTGCAGGCAGTATCTTGAAGAAGCTTGTTTCGCTGAAGAAAAAAAATCCATCATTAAAAGTAGCGCTGGCTTTTGGCGGCTGGGGAGGTTGCAAAACCTGCTCCAATGTCTTTGCTGTTCCTGGCAACAGAACAGCTTTTGCCCAATCGGTGCTGGCCATTCTGCAGCAATACCAATTAGATGGCATCGATATCGACTGGGAATATCCGGCCATCGATGAAGGCCCGGCCGGACACCCGTACAGCCCGGCCGATAAACAAAATTTCACTGAATTGATCAGTGCCGTTCGACAAGCCCTGGGCAATCGTTATGAGCTGAGTTTTGCTGCGGGCGTATTCCCGGAATATTTATACAATTCCATAGAATGGCAGCAGGTAATGCCGCTGGTTGACCGGGTGCATTTAATGTCATACGATATGGTGAACAGGAAGAGTGCTGCTACCGGCCATCATTCGGCTTTGTACTCCACGCCTTTTCAGGTTACCTCCATTGATAACACCATCCGTTTTTTAGATTCCTTACGTATTGCCCGGAATAAAGTGGTCATTGGTGCGGCGTTTTATGCGCGCACGTATATCACTGCTGATACCAATGATCATGGTTTGTACCGGCCGGCCGTCTTTAAGGATTTTGCGGTGTATAAAAGCTATCCGCGGCGATTTGCGGAAGCGGGTGGCTTTACCGGTTATTGGGATGATACTGCGAAAGTGCCGTATTGCTTCAATCCTGAAACAAAGCAGTTTGCCACTTTTGATGATGAACGTTCTGTGGCGCATAAAACAAAATACGCGCTGAGCAAAGGACTCAATGGTTTATTATTTTGGGAGCTTCGGCAGGACGATAGCCGGCAACGGTTATTGAATGCCATTGCCAATGCGCTTGAGAATGCACCACAGCTTTCAGCACGATAAAACCGTTCCGGCAGCATGGTTCGATCATTGATCAATACCGAATAAAGCAGCTGCCTATTAACGTTTTTTAACAACTTTTTCAAAAAATTAATCGAATTTTTAGACGCACTTCCATATAAACTTATTCACCGTATCCTCCGTTTCCGTTTATCGAAGAAATACGCCCGGTTATAGCGCATTTCCGGGCGTTTATCCGGTAAAAACGCCATTTACATTTGGCCCTGGCAGTAGCTTCTAACCCCCTTTCCCGCCCCTTCAAACAGCCTCAAGGGCGCTACAGCAGCCAGTTAGAAGCCATTTAGGCTTGCATCAATACAATACAACGTTTATATTTACGTATTATATAAAATCCAATTGAGAGAAACCATGGCTTTATTAAGTATTTTTAAAAAGGCTAAGGAAGAGATCGTATCTATCCCATATGCCGAAAGGACACAGCTCGAACTCGACGATTTCCGTTTTTTTTACCTGTACGGGTTTTCAAACGATCCCAATCGCACCTCGCACGACATACAGGCTTTTCATAACCTGTATCAATTAGTAATAGGTAATATCGGGGGCGTATGCATCACCAACTCTTTCCACCCCTATTTTACCATCAACGCCAAAGGAGTTACCACCTGGACAGATGCCTATATAAAAATGGCCATCAAAAACAACAAGGATGAAATATTCCGGATGATCAAAGAAGAGCGGGCCGTTTATACCACCAGCGCTTCGCCTGCTTTTAATGAGCTCAACATCTGGCCCGATACCCGGTTGACGTATGAAGAGAATCCGGCATTGAGCAAATATGTTCCTTTTATAATCCCCTTCCTCGTATTGAAATCAGAACAATCACCTTATTTCCAGACTGCCATTAATTCCAGCAGGATCACCAATGGTTATGCAACGGAATACCTCGAAGAAGTTACGAACGCTATCCGCTTCTTCATGCCGGCGCCGGCTTTTGTGATGGGCTTTGGTGAATTTGAGGGAGCTTATTCGCCAGCGCTTATCGATAACTTTATAGCATGTAAACCGATCCTGGGAATACAGTAAGCAATTGACAATAGCCAGTTCACAATAGACAAAAGACAATAAACAATAGACAACAGGCAGTCCTTCTGCTTCGGTTTCGCTAAGGGCTTTGATTTACCGCAACGTTATCCAGGCGGGTGCATGATCACTGGCTTTGTCCCAACCCCTGACGTGTTTATCAACTCCACCCTGGCGTAGGCGGCCGGCCAGGTGTTGGCTTAGCAGGAAATGATCAAGCCTGAGCCCGGCATTGCGTTCCCACGCGAATCGTAAATAATCCCAGAATGTGTAGATCCTTTCTGTGGGAAACAAGGTTCGCAATGCGTCGGTGTACCCCTGCGTCAGCAATTTCGCATAAGCGGCCCTGATCTCTTTTCTGAAAAGCGCATTGTTGATGTATTTTTCTGGTTTGTAAACATCCAGCTCCGTGGGCATTACATTAAAATCACCTACCAGCAATACGGGTACATCATGTTTCAACAGCGCTTTGGCATGTGCTGAAAGCCTTTTGAACCACTTCCGTTTAAACTCAAATTTTTCACCGGGGTATGGGTTTCCATTCGGCACATAGATGCATCCGATCACCATTTTACCAACGATAGCTTCCAGGTAACGACTGCTGTCATCCGTTTTGTCGCCAGGCAATTGCCGCCTGATCTCCTGGATGGGAAAAGAACGGGAAAGGATGGCTACACCGTTATATGCTTTTTGTCCATGCCACACCGCCTGGTAACCTGCAGCCTCGATAGCCGCTTTGGGAAACCGGTCAGCCGGCGCTTTCAATTCCTGCAAACAAACGATGTCGGGTGTTGCTTCTTTGAGCCAGCGAAGCAGCACTGCTAATCGTCCATTGATTCCATTGATATTAAACGTTGCGATCTTTATCATACAAGCTGATTACAACGGTCTGAAAAAAAAAGTTTGCCAAAATAAAAAAGCCTTCACGTATTGAACCGGAAGGCTTTTTTTATGTGCCGACATTACTGATTGTTTTTTTAGCGTTTAACCGTTACCCGTAAGAATGTGGCGGGAATGGAAGTGCTTTCATTATTTCCACTCCTGTTTTCCCGGTTGAACAATTCTTCCAGTTCACGCTGCAGATCGGCCGCTTTTCCCTCTTTTTCCGCTGCATCAAAGGCATTCATGGTAGGTCCATAATAGTTCTTGAATCTTTCTACCATTTCGGAAGGTGAAAATGTGGCCATAAAAATATAGGTATCGCGCTCACAGGAAATATTTTCCGGTGGGATACCGGCCTTGCCAAACCGCTCTATGATATGGCTTTCTACACCCCACAACATCGGGCTCACAAATCCTTCCGGTGGCGGTGGTGTATAGGCAGAACTGATCTTCAATATCTGTGCCACCAGTGTTGGATCGTTAGGGATCCAGTTACCCATGACAATCCTGCCGCCGCGGCGGGTTACTCTTACCATCTCTTTGGCCACATCAAATGGCTTCGGGGCAAACATAGCGCCGAAGATACTTACTACCAAATCAAAACTTTCATCAGGTATACCTTCCAGGTTGGTGGCATCCCCTTCGCGCACGGTAATATTGGTGAGACCCTCCTCCTGGATGCGTTTGTTAGCCGCAGCCACGAGGTTGCTGGCTATGTCTACACCAGTTACATTGGCGCCAAGCCGGGCCGCAGGGAGCGCGGTAGTTCCATCACCACAGCCAAGATCCAGTACATCCATTCCGCTGGTGATCCCAAGTTTTTCGATGAGTGCCGCACCGCTTTCCCGCATGGTTTCTGCTATGCGGGTAAAATCGCCTTTTTCCCAGAGCGCTTTGTTAGGGTTCACCGCAGTTGGCTGCATGGTTGTTGATTCATTCATGGTAAACTTTTTTGAAGTTAAGAATAGTGTTGGTCTTCAATGGTGGTAGCGAACGAAGCTGTTGTATAAGGCAGGAGTCTATGAAGATACAAAGTTTGATTTGTTAAATAAGCATTTCACTAAGCTATTTTACCTGGGCAGTGGTTTTCAGTTTATAACACCAGCACGCCGCCTGGGGCACCAGACCGCAAGGTGGCAGCTTGGACAGGCAGCCAAGGCCCGCGATAGCGATTGGGGAAAATGGTGTACCTTTAGTACAGGAGAGATTGGTTTATGAACAATAAACTAATATACTGGATCCCCATTATTGGCGTGTTTGTCAGCCTGGCGCATTATGAAAAGGAAAATGATATGGGCGCTTTCTGGAGTTATTATCAGGCATTGATGATCCTGGCCACCATCTGGATCATTACATTTATTTACTTCTGATCACATACACTGCCTGTTAAAAGAGAACATTGCGACAAATGCGAAAACCCTGGTCGGGGCCTTTGCCATTAGCCTGGTAGTCGGCCCGGAACGAAGGTTCACAGCAAAAATCAGCGCCCATCCAGCCACCGCCCTTCCAAATGCGCCCTTGCGGGGTGTCGGCCCCCTGGGGCAGGTATCTGTCCCAGCACCATTCTCTTACATTGCCCGACATATCGTACAATCCTAATTCGTTGGGGCTTTTGCTACCAACGGGTTTTGTCTTGTTGTTGTTCTTTTCGAGGGCAGCCCACACCCAATACCCTGTCAGGTATTTATTGCCTGAATTTTTCCAGTACCAGGCTATTTCATCTATGGAATTACCACCGCTGTAGATATACCCTTTACTCAACTGGCCGCCGCCGGCAGCATACTCCCATTCAACCTCTGTTGGTAACCGGTAGCCATTGGCATGCGCATTGATCGTTACCATCCATTTCATATCATCCAGCTCATTGTTATTACCCGGATCTTTTTTATTCTTTTCAATTGTGTAATACGGCTGTAAGCCCTCCAGGATACTTCTTTTATTACAGTACTCGATACAGTCATACCAGCTTACGGTTTCAACAGGCAGTTCATTGCCTTTGAAGGTAGCGGGATTGCTGCCCATGATAACCTGCCACTCTTTTTGGGTTACTTCATATTTGCCAATATAAAAGTCATGCATAGGCGCACTTTTTCCATAGTAGTTACTCTTATTGTTTTTAAAAGCTCCGCCCTTGATGTATACAAAATGAGCAGGCGCTTTTTCCGAACAGGCATTTATGACAACGATCATTACCGTTGCCAGAACGAGGAACAGTTTATTCATTACATGTTTCCTTTAACTGATAGAAAAAATTGCAGGCCGCAATAGCCTGCAATCCATGAGCATTGCCGAAAGCTGCATCAGGGCTGCACCTGATAATTTATTGCTGCCATACTGTGGCATTTATATAGCCGCTTCTGTTGCCCCATGCTTCCAGTGCAAGGATCTGGTAGTTGTGATTACCAAAGCCCTGTCCGCCCCTGCTGCGCCAGTTGTTGATGTGGTTGCCCATGGTAACTTTTTGATTTGATCCGGTAGGTGCGCCGCCCCAGGTATCTTTATATTGCCAGAAAGTGGCAGTGCCGATAATGGAAGGTGCGTTCACGCGCTGGCTCTTGTAACAGCTGTAGGTGTGTCCGTCGCTGCTCACGGAGCCAAAGGAGGTTCCACCGGTCATGGAGCCTTTCTCCGCCACGTAATACTCAATAAGCGGGTTGGTTGTCCAGCCATAAATACCTACAAAATTGTAGCTGCCGCTGAGGGCGCCTACATTGTACCCGATGGTGCGGGAGGCGCCGGTGCTCCAGCCTTTTCCGCCCACCACATCGTTCACATTGTTGTAGCTGATAGCGAAGTTACCGCCTGAACCATGAGTGATACTGGCAGAGCCGCCTTCACGGTATAACGACCAGAACCAGCCGTTAATGGTACCCTGATCTTCAGGCGTGGCATCGTCTTTAACAAAACCGGTCAGCCGTTCGCCCGGAACTGCGGGTGCGGGAGCACTTTCTTTGCTACAACCAGGTAAAATGGATGAACTGGCAACGAACAGAAGCGTCGTTGCGCCGAAGCGAACCATCCTGGTTACTTCGGATAGGAAGGTGTTTGATTTCATGATGGCAAAATTTGTTAGTGATACTAAATTTAACGAACTCCGGCCATTGATGTAACCGATTACATAAATAAAGTTATAAACAACGTCTACATTCCCGTAGAGACAAGCGTATTGTAATATGTAACCGTTTACATTCAAATATCTATTCAGGATAAAAATAATTTTCAGGATGGCCTTTCAGGGCCATGACATGAGGAAAATCGATTATATCGATCAGGAGATCAGCCCTATTTTTTCAGAATGCGATTTGGCTTCGGCAGTACGTTCAAAGAGCAGGGTATGCACACCCTGTTGCTGTGCCCTTTGCAAAAGGCCGGCGGTCATTACAGCTTTTTCGGGCCGCACATTGCGAATGTAAATGGCGAAGATGCGTTGGGGGAATTTTGCGGCAATACCGGTATAGATCTCCGGATCTTTTTGAGAATTATCGCCGAGTAGAATAAATTGTTCTTTGGGAAACACGCTCAGCAAACGTTCAATACGTACCTGTTTACCGCCATGTTTTGTTTGTCCGCTCCGGAATAATTCCCATATTCTTTTCAACTCGCTTAATAAAAATATACCCTCAGCCATGCGATTGAACATAAAGAACTCAGTGAGGTAATCGTAGAGGTTCCATTCACTACTTGATACATAAAAGAAAGGGTTGGGTATATGGTCCTCCGTTTGCGCCTGTGCAAGCGCCTGGTAATATTCAGCCATGTGTTTGAACTGGCGGCGCGAATGCGGATGCCTGAGCAGCTCCCACATCCTTCGGAAGGTAGTGGCCGTATGAGAAACCATTACCGTATCATCGATATCGGAAACAAACACATACTGGGTGCTGTGGGGCACATACAACCTGCCGGTTCCGCTGGCAATAACGGCGCCTGCTTCATCGATACTATCAACCGTCACGTTATGCCAGCCTGCGTCCAATTCATATTCCGAGCTCCATTCAAACTTGAAAAATCCTTCATCGTCGGTAACCGTGAAAAATTCCTGGCTTCCCCAACGCAGCTTTACCCGGGTTTGGGGAAAAGGTTTCACAAAAAACAAACGCAGCAGATATAAAGCATTTACCAGTTTGTTTTTGGAATAATGGGTATGTTCAGCCGGTTGTTTTTTCAACACGTGCCCGTAAATGACCAGGTTCTTCGTATGGCCATACCCCTGGTATACTTTTATCTTCATCGGCTTAAAGGATTTAATGACGTTAGCACTATATAACCGGTCACCAATATGTATACCAACCCGCCATTGAAATTGTTATTCATCATCAATGCCACTGCCGGTAAAACCAAACCGGACTGGGACCAAACTATCCGGCAATACTTCAACAACAAACCTCACACCATAATAATTCATCATTTAAAAGCGCCATTCACCAGGGAACAAATACAGGAACAATACAAAACACACAGTCCAGACAGCATCATTTCAGTGGGCGGAGACGGCACCCTTAAACTGGTTGCAGAAAGCATGCTGAACAGTAATGTGCCCGTTGGAGTATTGCCTGCCGGTTCTGCCAATGGCATGGCCAAAGAACTGGGCATTGGCACCAATCCCGAAAAGGCATTGGACATCATTACACAAGGCAACATAAAAAATATTGATCTCATCCGCATTAATAATGAGCTGTGCATTCACCTGAGCGATATCGGCTTTAACGCTTTCGTAGTAAAGACCTTTGAAACGTTCAACAAACGAGGCATGTGGGGCTATATAAAAGCAGCCTTCAAGGTATTGTTCCGGCACCGCCATATGGAAGTGACCATTGCTGGCGAAAAGCAGGCCGTCAGGCGGAATGCCGCCATGGTAGTGCTTGCCAATGCCACTAAATACGGCACCGGCGCCGTGATCAATCCAAATGGTAAACTGGATGACGGTAAATTCGAGATCGTTGTGATCAAAAAGATTGCTTTCAGTGAGATCATTAAAATGATGATCACTCACAAAGAATTCGACCCGGCAAAAACAGAACTGTTCACCACCTCGGGCGTTGAAGTACATTCCAGGCACCGCGTGCATTTCCAGGTAGATGGCGAGTACCTGGGCAAGATCTATTCCTTACAGGCTGAATGCCTGCCCGGCGTTTTACCGGTTATTGTTCCATAACCAATCTCTAAAAATACATCACTTGAGAATTGTATTAGTGGTCGCAGGCGTTTTTTACGTATTTATAATCTATACGTAAACATATACCCGCTAACATGAAACGACTGTTCATCGTTGCCGGCGCCCTGGCGCTGATGCAACTATCATCTGCCCAAACAGATACCAACAAGGTTACGATCAACTGGAACCATACGATCACCGTATCAAAAACAACACCTACCCTGCAGCTGGTAGAAAATCCGATGGTGCGGCCAGGTTCGCCCATTCATAAGAATACGTTCAAGGCATTGAAGGAACTCGACGCCGACTATGTTCGCTATGTACCCTGGTTTCCTTACCCTAAAATGGCGGTAGCCGAACTGCAACCACCTACCAGCAATAAAACCTTTTGGGACTTTACCTATCTCGACAGCACCATGGCCGCTTTCATGGAAGCAACGAAAGGACATTCACCCGTTATCAACTTCAGCACCACACCCGCCTGGATGTGGGCAACTGCCAAACCGGTGAAATACCCAGATGACCCCTATGGATTATGCTGGGACTATAACCAGGGTAAGGAATTGCGCGATACAACGATGAAAGAGTTGACCGGTTACTTTTCCCGTTTGTTCAGCTGGTATACAAAAGGTGGATTTACGGATGAGTTGGGTGTATACCATAAATCAGGACACCATTACAATATTGCTTACTGGGAAGTACTTAACGAACCCGACCTCGAACATCATATACCTGTTCAATTGTACACAAAAATGTACGATGCCATTGTGGGTGAACTGAAGAAAATTTCACCACAAACAAAATTTATCGGACTTTCCCTTGCCCATGTACGCGACCCTGCGTATTTTGAATACTTCCTCAATCCTAAAAACCATAAACCAGGTATCCCGCTGGAAGGCATCTCCTATCACCATTATTCAAGACCTTCCTTCCCACAGCAAACTATTGACGCTTACCAATACACGTTTTTTGAAAGTGCAGAATCGTTTCTCGATAAAGTGCGGTATATCGAAAACATAAGAAAAAGGCTGGCGCCACAGGTATTTACTCACATCAATGAAATAGGCGTGATCCTGCGTTCGGCGCGGGAATCGGGCCCCATACATGAAGACTACTGGAACCTGGCCGGCGCCATGTATGCTTATATATTTCTCGAGTTAACCAAAATTGGTATCGATGTGGCAGGTGAATCACAACTGGTAGGTTATCCCACCCAGTTCCCCGACGTAAGTATGATGAACTGGGAAAATGGAAACCCCAATGCCCGTTACTGGGTGCTGCGATTGCTGAAAGAGAATTTCGGTGCAGGTGATCTACTGGTTAATACCACCTGCAAAGGAAAAGGCGGTTATGTAGCAGCGCAAGGCATTAAAACAAAACAGGGACAAAAGATACTCCTGATCAATAAACACAATACAGCGGCCGCAGTGTTGTTACCGGCGACAGTAAACAACGGTATCATAAGGCAGGTAGATGTGAACACCCGTGAGAACCCGCCTGCATTAACTACTTTCACCGGTAATATGATCACCTTGCAGCCATTTTCAGTGGCTGTGGTAGAGATGAAATGACCCCATGGTATGGATTTTTTAGCGGTTTTCCTGTAACTGCTGTAACATAAACAGTGAAACAGATGAACCGGTTAAAAACCATATGGAAAGTACTTGTACAGTCTTTCAAAAGTTTCATGGAGGACAAAATTCTAAAATTCAGTGCTGCACTGGCTTACACCACTGTATTTTCATTTGGACCTTTACTGGTGGTAATTATCTTTTTATGTAGTTTCTTTTTGGGTCAGGAAGCTGTACAGGGCGAAATTTACCGGCAGTTGCAACAATTTGTTGGGAAGGATGCGGCGCTGCAGTTGCAAACAATTATCCAGAATGCATCATTGAGCGGCAAAGGCAGGATCGCCGCTGTGATCGGGGTTATAACATTACTGTTTAGTGCAACGGCAGTATTTGCGGAAATACAGGATTCCATCAATACGATCTGGGGGTTTAAGGCAAAACCCAACAAAGGCTTATGGCCGATCATCAGGAACCGCTTCTTATCTTTTTCCGTGATCGTAAGCCTGGGCTTTTTATTACTTGTTTCCCTGGCCATAACCAGTGTCATTGAAGGGTTGAACAATCGATTAAAGGCTTTTTTCCCCGATGTAACCCTAATAGTTTTCTATATTTTAAATCTGGTTATTTCCTTTGTTGTTATCACTTCCCTGTTTATGCTCATCTTTAAAGTGCTGCCTGATGCAAAAACCAAATGGAAAGATGTAATGCCAGGCGCCATTGCTTCGGGCATTTTATTTATGATCGGTAAATTTGCCATTTCATTTTATATTGGACAAAGTAATATTGGTACTACCTATGGCGCCGCCGGATCACTTGTGATCTTACTTCTTTGGGTTTATTATTCCGCCATAATCTTATACCTGGGTGCTGAATTTGCCAAAGCATGGAGCGCCCAAAAGGGCACTTCCATTCAACCCAATGATTATGCCGTGGCTTTGAAAAAAGTGGAAATAGAGACCGACAAGGACAATAAAACTACAGTAAAAGAGAACAGTAAATAGGAAGCACGGTTTGTACTTTTTGAGGCGTGGCACATTTTAAATGTACCACGCCTTTATTAACCATGCCACTGTTTCATTACTCAATATCCGGAACCGCAAACAGCACACCGCCAAACAACAGGTAAGCCCATAACAGGGTCCAGAGAATATTAAACACCTGCGCTACTATAAATGCCAGCGCCGGCCGGCCGCCTTCCGTTTTTACCAGGTCGGTAAAACGGGCTTCCAATCCAATGGAAACAAATGCCAGCGCAAACCATACCGTGCGCAGCCCTTTCAATGGACCGGCCACCTCTTTGGTAACGGCTGCAGGTATCAAAAACGAAAAGATCAGCGAAGCTGCAATGAAACCAAGCACGAACTTGGGAAACCGTTCCCATACTACGCCCAGCCCTGGTTTTTCGGAGCCTTGTCTGGAGGGATCTTTTCTGTACGTCCACCAAAGGGCAATGAAAAAAGCGGCAATCCCGATCAATACGTTCTGCGAAAATTTTACGATCACCCCTACTTTGGAGGCTTTAGGGCCCACCAGTTCCGCTGCTGCCGAAACGGAAGCCGTGGTATCCAGTGTACCACCCAGCCAGGCGCCGCCTGCTATTTCGGGTATGTTCAACAGTTTGATCAACCAGGGTTGAATTACCAGCATGGGAATGGCTACCAGTAATACCAGCGTGGTCACATAAGACAGTTTCTTTTTATCGCCTTTGATAGCGCCGCTGGCCACAATGGCTGCCGACACGCCGCAGATGGCTACTGCCGATGACAGTATTACGCCAAACTCATCATCCACCTTTAATTTCCGGCAGATCCATAAGGCCACGAACCAAACGGCAAGCACCACCAGCACCGACTGCAAAATACCCGGTGCACCGGCTTTGATAATATCGTTGAACAAGATGCTGGCGCCATAGATCACCAGGCCTGTTTTAATAAAAAATTCGGAACGGGCGGCTTCTTTGAGCCAAACCGGAATGCGGGTGAGATTACCGATCAACAACCCCAATACCAGCGCAAAGACCACATATTCCAGTCCATAATAAGAGATGGTACTGTTACCTTCTATAATAAGCGCTGCGATGGCCAGCAAATACACCAGGGAGAAACCGGCCGCATAATTTTTAATGCTGCCACCCGACAACCGGATAGCCACACCGGAGAGCACCAGGAACAACAACCCGGTTTGAACGATCAATATGATATTTTTACCGGAGAATACTTTGGTCGCCAGGTCGCTGGTATTTTCCCATTGATATGTTGGCAGCGGGAATTTGAAACCAGCCACCAAAGTGGTTAATGCCAGGATGGCTACAATAACAACACTCCCTATCAATATGGCCCAGCCATCTTCCGTAAAATTGCTGAATACTGACCGTTTGGTGGCAGTGGATTGACTGACGTTTTTGTTAACAGTTGCATTTTCTGCGTTCATGTGCTGGTACGACATGTTATTTTGTTTGTTAGCTTGGGGAATCCCGTTAGATTATTAATTTATATTTTAATTGAAAAAATTTCCTGCAGTGCTTTGCGGGCAGCATGAAAACCACACATACCATGCACGCCGCCGCCGGGCGGTGTGGAAGAAGAACAGATGTAGATCCCTTTTGCGGGTGTGGTATATGGAGACCAGCGCATGGCGGGACGCGTATACAACTGTCTCAGATCGATGATGCCGCCATTTATATCTCCTCCAATATAATTAGGGTTATAAGTTTCCATTTGTGCGGTGTTCATGGTATGCCTGGCCAGAATACAATCTTTAAAACCTGGCGCAAAGCGCTCCACCTGGTTCTCAATGGCGGTTGTCATATCAACCGTTGAGCCATGGGGCACATGACAGTAAGCCCAGGCGGTATGTTTATTGGCAGGCGCCCGTGAAATATCGAAAAGGCTTGGTTGCGCCAGCAGCACAAATGGTTTTTCCGGATGAATACCAACGGATGATAACCGTTCACTTTCCATGATCTCATCTATTTTGTTGCCAATGTGCACGGTGCCAGCCTGCCGGCATTCCGGAGCCGTAAAAGGAATTGGCTCTCGCAACGCCCAATCAATTTTAAAAACACCCATCCCATACCGGTACCGTTGCAACTGCCTGGTATAAAATGAGGAGAACCGGTTACCGGCTATTTGCAGTAACTGCCGGGGTGTAACGTCGAGCAACACTGCTTTTGATGCCGGCAACTGATCGAGCGAGCGCACATAATTGCCGGTCTCAATTTTTCCACCGATGGAGAGAAAATAAGAAGCCATTGCGTTGGCAATGGAAATGGAACCACCTTTGGGCAATGGCCATCCTTTTAAATGACCTGCAGCCATCAAAACCAGGCTGATAGCCGATGTGGCCGCATTCGTCAATGGCTGTATGGAATGCGCCGCCATGCCGCCCCAAAGGCCTTTTGCTTTGTCCGTGCGAAATTTACCGGAAAGATAACTGGCCGAGGTCAATGCCTTCAAACCGAATTGCGCCAGGAGCCATGGATGCCTGGGAAACTGTAAGGGTCCCAGTATATCAGCGGCGATCTGAGGCCAGCTCTGCAGCAAGGGTTGTATCAGCTTAGTATAGTTGTGTTCGTCTTCGCCAAGTAACCGGGCAGTTTCAGTAAACGATTGTTTTAATACAGCCGCACTGCCATCATCAAAAGGATGCGCCGCAGCTATATCGGGATAGATAAACTCCAATCCATGTTCCTGTAGTGGCAAGGTTGATAAAAACGGAGAAGCGACTGCCATGGGATGGATAGCCGAACAAATATCGTGCAGATAACCGGGCAATGTAATTTCAGCGGTGCGCAATCCGCCCCCGATCGTTTCCTTACCTTCCAGCAGCAACACCTTTACCCCTGCCTGCTGCAGCGTGACAGCCGCTGATAATCCATTGGGCCCTGAACCTACTACTATTGCATCGTATGTGTTCAATACTCTAAAATTTCTGATTTCTGATTTCTGATTTCGAGATTTTGAGATTTTGAGATTTCCCTCACGCTAAGCTCTCCTGCAAATCTCAAGACCCATTAACTCAATAACTCATAAACTCAATAACTGAATAACTGAATAACTCAATAACTGAATAACTCAATAACTGAATAACTCAATAACTCAATAACTATATCAACTAAGCGGTTTATTGATAACGCGTCCGTCACGTTGGATGATCCATGACGTGATTGGATTAAGGTGATACCCGCCCATGTCTGCACCACGGGCTTCTTTTAGCTGTTTCATTGAGGGTTGTATATAACCGGTTTCATCAATGGCACGGCTCATGATCTCGGCTTCACCACCCTTCCATTGCCACAAATAACGGAAAGCCGTATGGGCTTTGTCAAGCACCGGCGACTGCAAGACTGCTGTCTTCCATGTGCTGCCGCCATCGGTGCTTACTTCCACCTTATAAATTTTCCCCCGGCCACTCCAGGCGATGCCCCTGATCTCCATCCAGCCTTTTTGAATTTGTTGCGGATACGCCGGGTACGTTATGATCGACCGGGCATCCATCACAAAACTGAATTGCCTGATCTTGCCACCCTTCACCGATTCGGTGTACTTCGAAGTTTCTTCCCGCGTCATAAACGGCTGATCCGATAATTCTATCCGTCTTAACCATTTAACACTGGTATTCCCTTCCCAACCTGGCAGCAATAATCTGGCCGGATAACCCTGCTCAGGCCGGATAGCTTCACCATTCTGTGCATAGGCGATCATGGCATCTTGCCACCCTTTGTTAACTGGTATACTGCGCGTCATTACTGCCGCATCGGATCCTTCTGCGAGGAACCAGCTGGCTTTCGATTTAACACCCACTTCGCGGAACAGGGTCGACAACATTACGCCTGTCCACTCGCTTTGACTGGTGAGGCCGCAGATCTCCTGCGGTGTAAGCGTTTCCCTGCCCCCCCTGTAGTTACCGGAACATTCCAGGAAAAAGACCCTGGTCACTGATGGAAAACGTTTCAGATCGGCCAGGGTGAACACCAATGGCTTTTCTA
This sequence comes from Longitalea luteola, assembly GCF_017356035.1. Classification (GTDB taxonomy): domain Bacteria; phylum Bacteroidota; class Bacteroidia; order Chitinophagales; family Chitinophagaceae; genus Niastella; species Niastella luteola. The sequence continues at coordinate 451,236 of NZ_JAFIQX010000004.1, forward strand.
CCATGCCATGTATGGTGAGCGTATAGCTGTGCGGATCGATCAAGGGCACGCCGGCATGATGCCGCTCGTAATGCAGATCAGCCGGTGTAATGGTTCCATACAGGTCCTGCAAAGGTGTGCGCGACGAAGTATCTGAAGGTTTCTTTATGGGTTTTTCAAACTTCGACCGCGTTCCCAGTTCACCAGGTGGCGGTCCCAGTACTTTTGTAGGATCACTTATTTTCATCTCAGCCTGGGTTATGGCCTTTTGCACTATCTGCCCATACGATGATCGCAATAACACTACTGCGGCTGTAGCAGCACCACCCAGTAATATTCGTCTACTTATTGGCCTACCCCCGGATGCCGTTTGTTCCTGGCTTATTTTATTTGTATTGTCTGCCATTAATCTGTTTTTAAAATTCCAGCATTGTATTACCTTATCATGGACTTATCCCGGCTTCAGTCGGGATCATCATATCATCACATCATCCTATTATCAAATTATCATATTATCTTATTTCCGGCCCGCCTTTCCGGTCATCGGGAACAAAGCGTTGTTGCGCCGGCATTCTAATGTTGGGCAATGTTTGCGCATTCACCAGCTGCTGCTCATCGATCACCTTATTGGCCGCTAACAGGAATGCCGTTACCTGGTACACTTCTTCGTTGGTCAGTGTACCGGGTTCATTGTAAGGCATCGCACGGCGCACATAATCGAACAACGTTGTAGCATAGGGCCAGTAATTCCCGATGGTCTTCGCTTTTTTACCGGGATGGCTACTGATCAAAACAGGGCCCAATAACTTAGCATCGCCCGGTGTAGTTTCAGTACCATGACAGGCAACGCATTTAGCCATATAGACTGCTTTTCCCATAATGGCATTTCCTTCGCCGGCGGGCAGCCCCACGCCGTCGGGCCGTACGTCTATATCCATTGCCGCAATGGCTGCGGCTGATGCCGGACGACCGAGCCCAAAGCTGGCTGGCCATCCGGTGGTATCAGCTTCCCTACTAATTCCTTCTGTTGTTTGCGGTTGTACGGTTTGTTCAATGTTGCATGATAACACAATAACGCTCATGCATACGATATACAGCTTGTTCATAATGCTATTAATAATTTCCTGCCTGTAAACTGCTTTCAGCTAAAGCATACCGGCGATCGATGCGGTCAAGCACCACATAAATGGAATCTTTATTTTCGTTTATACCGGTCAGTACGACGTGTGATCCGTCTGAAGTCTGGTAATGGAGGATCATCCGGTTTCGCTTTTCATTTTTGGGAGCTTCGGCAAATTCGCGGTTGCGCCGGGTAGATGCCGCCCGCGCATCGATCTTCGTTACTTCATTGCCAATGTTCTTCCAGGCATCTGCCGGAATAAAGTTATCAGTTGCGGTGTCTTTGGAATCCCTTTTTGCTGTGGCTGCTTTGTTGCCGGCTGTATTCAGGTTTCTGTCGGTTCCGCCATCACCGCCAACGCCGGAGGCCCGGTTCCTTCTGTCGGGTACCTCTTTGTATTTATCCTGCAGGTATAGTACGTTATTGACGGTATCGGCGTAATAATGAAAGACCCGTTGTCCGCCCCCAACACCGGCAATCTCAAACGTCCGGTTGATATCGCGTTGCGGATCACCGCCGCCGTTCGACAGATCAAGCGGCAAAGGTTTATTCACACGGAAGGTGAGACTGGTCCATTTCTCAAAAGTGGCTTCCTGCCAGCGTATGGTATCCATGGGATCGTAAGGGATAATTTTGTTGTTAATGCGGAATTCTGAAACGGCGTAATTACCGCGCAGCTGCTTCAGCCCGGCTACAGAAGGTTGCTTGTATGGATCATACAGAAAATTGATCAACTGCAAATAAAAGAACACGCCAAGAAATACGACCAACGTAAGTGCTTTCATGCCTACCCTTGCATACTGCTGCCATTTCCGGCTGAATACCGGATAAAAATTTACCGGCACTGTATATTTTTCCAGTATTAACAATTGGTACAGCTTCGGCACATCATTCACTAACAGAAAAGCTGCCAGCAACACGAAATAACTGCTGTATACATGCACACCGCCGTCATAGGCAAAATTTACATATACAATATCAGCCAGGGCGCTGAACAACAAGATAGATCCGATGGTCGTTGTACGGCGGAACAATATCAGCGTACCTGCCAGCACTTCCACCACCCCGGCAAAGATCTGGTACCAGGGCACTATGCCTATCGATAACCAGTATAATTTCTGTGCAGTGAGATCGCCGATATTGGTATTCAATAAACCCAGTGAAGGGTAAGGCATTTGCACCGGTAACAATTTGGTGAAACCAAATCCAATGATGCCGATACCGGCGCGGTACCGCACCACCACCCGGAGCCAGTAATACAGAAGATTGTATTCTGCTCTTTCTGTTTTCCGGCGGCGAACGATCCAGGTCCAGGCCAGTGCGCCAACAATAGCAACGATCAAGGTAATGATCCAATTGGCATAACCCAGCAAAGTACTTCCAAAAAGTTTGTTGCCGAACAAATTGATCCCGGAACCAAAACGCGCTATATCATACAGATCGCGGTAATGCAGGTTGGTCCAGTCGATATGAAATACGATCTTATACCACTCTGCACTATTTGGAATAGAGATGCAGATAAAAAATATAAATGCGATCCTGAACAAAAGTTTTTGCCAGAACGTCCAGGCGGTATACACCGGAGCCGTAATGCCTGATGCGGTGACTGAATATCCTTTGCCATTAGGCTGTTTTGGTACCGGCTCAGTGGCTATGTATTCGTTTTGTATGGTTGACATAGTTTGTATTTTTGATAATGAGTGGAACAATGCCATCACAATTTCAGGGGTTTGCTGCGTCCCTGGCGTTCCACTTCTTTTAACAGGTATTTCTTATTGATCCTTTGCAGGGTGGCAAATACCGAATCGCGGTTCTCATTCACACCATAAACCTGTATCGAGCTGTCGTTCGTTCGGTTATAATGAAGCAGCAACTGTTCATTTTTATAATACTTATTTTTGTTTTGCAGTGTCAGCAGTTGATGTACGCTATCTACGGTGTAACTGTAATAATGACGGCCAGCCGATCCTTCCAGTTCATACGTTTTGTCTTTATCTTCCAAATTCATCTGTTCAATATTATTCGAGTCGATCTTTACCGGCCGGTTCAACCGGATACTGATGGTGTTCCATTCTTCAAAAACCACATCCTGCCAGCGCCATGGATCATACTTTGAATAAGCAATGGCCTTGTCGTTGATGCGAAAGGATGTTACATTATAAATGCCGGCTGCGTTGGACAAACCTTTTGTAACGGGCAACTGATAAGGATCGTATTTATAACCTGTAGCCGTCTTAAAACTATACAACAACACAAAAAAGAAAATAACAGCCAGCTGCAACAACCTTTTGCCGTATACCTGCCATTTTTTTGTAAACACTGGCCTGATGCGGTCAGGTGATGCAGGCTTTTGCAATACCAGCAGGCGGGTGATCCGCTGCAGGTCCCAGCACAACACAAAGAGCGCGAACACTATTAAATACAGGCTGTAGACTACCTCTCCTCCTTCGTAAGCTATGTTCGACATAAATACATTACCGGTGAACAGCAATATAACTACGGCGCCTACAGATGCCGTTTTCCGATATAACAATAATAAACCGGCAATAACCTCTACAAAACCTAAAAAACTTTCGTAACCGGGCACTATTCCCAAACTGATCGAGAACAATTTCCAACGGGTAAAGTCGCCGTAAGCGGTATTCAGATTGCTGATGGATGGATAGGGCGATTGCAAAGGGAAGACCTTGATAAAGCCGTAAGCAATAACAGCAATGGCCAGCCGGTAGCGAACGATTGCCCGGATCCAGTAATACAGGTTATTGTATTCCTTTTGCCGGTCAACAACAGTCCATACGATTGTACTACCAGCGGCAATGAGGGCTACAATGCCCCAGCTTACAAAATCTGGCTGGCCGCTTATAAACTGTGGCATATAATGCGCCAGGATAAATATATCATTGTACCGCAGGTGCAGCCAGTCTATGGCAAATACCTGTTTATAATAGAGCCAGTCAAGCGGAACTGCCTGGATAAAAAAGTAGATAAAGAAGAACCGGAAAGCTATTTTTTCACAGCGTGTCCATTCCGTAGTATGTTGTGCATTCATTGTGACTGATTTTATTAATACCCGAAATTCTGTTCCAGCGATTTATCGATCAACACTTCCGAAGCAGGGAACGGCAGCACCCATTTATTGGTATCTGTAACACCCAATACATCATCAGCCCGTTTTGTGCGCACCAGGTCGAACCAGCGGTGCGGCTCCAACGCGAACTCTATTCTTCTTTCATTTTCTATCGCCAATAGTATTTCCTCCTGTGTTGCAGCTGTGCTCGCTGTTAGACCTGCCCGGCTGCGCACTGCATTCAGATCGCTCAGCGCTTCGGTAAGCTTTTTCTGCTGAGCTCTTGCTTCTGCCCTGATGAGGTATTGTTCTGCGATGCGAAGGATATAAGCAGGATCGGTAGCCGGACTACGGTAATACAGGTTACCATACCAAAGTCCCTGCGATGTTTTAGCCACCATTGCATTGCGGTTGCCTCCTATACTCGCATCATTCACCAGGGCTATGAAGGTATCATTCGGCGCCCATTGCCGCGTACCGTTATTGGCCGGTGGTTGCCATTGATTCCGATGCCCGCTGGTATAGGTAGCACTATAAGACAATTCGAATATAGATTCGGGTGTGGCCACTACATTATTTGCAAAAAAAGCGCTGTAGGGTTTCACCAGCTGGTAATTCGCAGCATCGCCCAGCAACCTGGAAGCATAGGTTTCTGCCAGCGCCCATTCGCTTTGATACAGATGGAACCGTGCCCGCAAGGCCCACACTGTTTTCCTGGTGGCCCGGTAGCGATTGGTTGTTTCGGGTAACAGCTGCTCGGCAGTCGTAAGGTCGCTCAATACCTGGGCATAGGTCTCAGCCGGCGAACTGCGTTCAATGCCGTTCTTATCAGATGCGGAATTAGTGGGCGTTAGTGCCAGCTGAACGCCGCCCCAGGTGCGGGCCAGATCGAAGTAGGCCAGCGCCCTGACGAAATATGCCTCACCGGTAAGCTGGTTCTTCAAATTTTGCGTGAACAGGGGATCTGTTACTTCAGGCACTTTGGCAATGATGTGATTGGCGCGGTTGATGGTGGCATAGATCGCTCCCCAGGCCGACGCTATATACGCATTATCCGCCCGCACATTATGGGTAATAAACTGTTGCACGATTGATTGCGAACCCGTCCATTGCACGTTGTCGCCCGACAAATAACCGATAGCCTGAAAAGTAAGCCCATAATAGCCATCACCAGCCAGCGCCCGGTACAAACCGCGCGTAGCCGTTTCTGCTGATGTCTTATCTACAATGGTCTGGTCATCAGTAACCGAATCAACCGGCTCTACATCCAGGAACTTTTTGCACGACACAAGCGATACAACTGCCAGTACCAGCACTATATATTTAACAATATTCATCTTAATAAATTTTGAAGTTTACAACGTAACATTAATACCGAACTGTATTACACGCGGCTGCGGCGGCGTACCCAGATCGAGCCCCTGCACATTCTGGCTGCCGGTTACATTCGACTCCGGATCCGGGCCTGTATATTTTTTGATCCATAACAGATTGCTGCCAATGAAATACAGGCGAACATGTTGAATATGCGCTTTCGAAACGATGCGCTGCGGAATCGAATACCCGACGGTCAATGCATTCAACTTTATGAATGATCCGTCTTCGAGGAAGCGGCTGTTCTGCTCCAGCGTGTAATTATTTCCGTAAGCTGTTACCCGCGGAACATCAGTAATATCACCCGGTTTTTGCCACCTGCTCAGCTGGCTGGCGAGTATCACGCGATTGCCATCGCGGGTACCGCCGCCTTCCCCAAAAAAGCGGTTCAGGTTAAATATCTTATTGCCATATTGATAAGTAAATGAAATACCCAGGTCAAACTGGCGGTAGCGCAGGTTATTGGTGATGCCGCCGAAGAATGCAGGAATGGCACTACCCAGGATCTGCCGGTCGGCAACGGTGATGGCGCCGTCTTTCGTTACATCTTCGAAAACCGCAGCGCCGGTTTGCGGATCAACATATTGCTGTTTATACAACCAGAAAGAATACAGTGAATGACCTTCCTGCAAACGCACCCAGTCGCGGTTATAATAATTGACAGGTGTAGGCAGCTTTTCAATCTTATTTACGTTGCCGGAAATATTGAAGCTGGTAGTCCAGCTAAAGTCTTTTCGTCGAATGTTATGCGAGAATACACTCACCTCGTACCCTTTGTTGCTGATCTCTCCCATATTGGTTGAATAACTGTTAAAGCCCGAAATGGCCTGAATAGGCAACTGCAACAACGCATCGGTGGTGTATTTGGAATAGAAATTCACCTCTACGGTGAGTGCGCCATTCAGGAAACCGATATCGGCGCCGATATTGGCCTGACGGGTCTTTTCCCATTTCAGATCGGCATTTCCCAGCTGCTGCGGTGCAGTGCCTGGCTGATCAGTACCTCCGGTATTATCAGGATATCCGGCACCGCCCGACCAAAGCCCCAGGGCTGCAAAATTGTTGATGCCATTCTGGTTGCCGGTCAAACCCACGCTGGCCCTGAGTTTCAGATCACTCAGCCAGTTAACCTCTTTCAAAAAGTTTTCTTCCCTGATACGCCAGGCGGCGCCTACGGAAGGGAAATAACCGAACTGATTGTTCTTACCAAAGCGCGAAGAACCATCGGCCCGGATACTAAATTCCAGGAAATATTTCCCGCTGTAATTATAGTCTACCCGCGAAAAGAAAGACACCAGGTTGCCTTTGGTGAATTTCTGCGAAGAAGAACGGGTAGCTGCAGACGCAATTGACGTAAAGGAATTATTGGGAAACCCTGAACCTGACAGGGAATCTGTACGTAAGGAATTGCTTTGAATAGAATTACCTACCAGGATGCCAAGACCATGTCCGCCAAAGAAATTGGTGCGGTATTGAAGCGTATTCTCGTTAATCCAGGTCGTGTTCTGGGTTTGAATGGAAGTAGCCAACCCATTGGTAGGTGACGCGCCTAACTGGGTGAGGTTGTTCCAGTATTCCGATTCATTGTAATGATTATAGTCGAGGCTCCAGCTGGTGCGGAATTTCAGATCGGGGAGAATGTCTGCATCTGCATACAGGTTACCGATATACCGCAGGCTAATGGTATTTACATCGTAATTATTGATCAGCACATCCAGGTTATCAAAACCGGCCCATCGCGCCGGCGTACCATCGGCATTCACTTCGGGTAAATAAGTAGCCGTATGCAGGGCCGACTGTAACAATCCGCCTTGTGGCCCGTCACCTGCCCTCGCCTGGTTGCGGAAGCTGCGGTAAAGACTGTTACTTACACCAACCTGTACTTTCTCGTTCACTTTCTGATCGAGGTTCAGCTTAAAGCTGGCACGATCAAAATCGACTGGCCGGATGATCGCTTCCTGGCTGGTATAACCAGCGCCAAGATAGTATTTCGTTGTTTTGCTGCCGCCCTGTAAAGAAAGATCATATTCCTGCAACCGGGCTGTTCGAAATAATTTATGTAAGCGGTCATAGGTTGCTTGCGCCTCCGGCAATCCGCGCGGCGCAGGTGTGGCTGTGGGATTATCAGTGAGCGCCCGGAACGGCAGGTGCCTGTATTTGGCCATACCGGCTGCATCATTAGCTGCAACAGCGTCCTGGTAAGAGTTGGCATAAAACTCATTTACTATTTCGGCATGTTCGGGCCCTGACGTTAATTTCCATAATTCAGGCGCCTTGCCCCAGCCAGTGGATGCTTTGAAATTTACGCGCGGCGCCGCATTATAATTACCGCGCCTCGTAGTAATGATCACTACGCCATTAGCGCCACGAGCGCCATAAATGGCAGTGGCATTGGCGTCTTTCAACACTTCAATGCTCTCAATATCGGCGGGATTAATATCGGCAATAGGCGATGTTGACCGGCCACCGGTACTTACCGTTTGCAGACTGGTATTATTAACAAAAACACCATCTATCACGTACAGCGGATCATTGCTGGCATTAATGGAGGTAGCGCCACGAACCCTGATAAAAACACCATCGCCCGGCACACCGGTATTTGAATTGATCTGAACGCCGGAAGCTTTGCCCTGCAATTGCGCATCTACACCTGCTACCGGAATTTCTTTTACTTCTGCGGCGTTCACCTTGGTGATGGAGCTGATCAGGTTCTTCCGGGATTGTGTGCCATACCCTACCACTACCACATCGTTCAACTGTGAATTATTTTCATGCAGGGTGATAACAATATTCTCAGCCTGGTTAATAGTGATCTCCCGCGGCTGGTACCCGACATAGGTAACCAGAAACACGGAGGGTATTTTTTGGCCGGTTACAAATTTGAAATTGCCTTTATCGTCGGCCGACACCTCATGCGTAGTGCCCTTGATATGAATGGTAGCGCCCGGTAATGGCGCTTTTGTCTTGTCATCGATGATGCGGCCGAAAAGAATGATGTTATTCGTTTTTGCCCCCTTTAATGAATCTCTTTTTTCAGCATCTTCCTGGGAAAACGTAATAAATGGGCCAAGCAGTGCAAGCGAAAGCCATACACTAAGAGCTTTTGTCATTATATTTGTTTTGGTAATTAACAATAAGGCGGGGCAGACGGGACTCGCAATCACTATCTGCCCTTAACGCCTTGTTTCCGCCGGAATTGCTCGCAACAATTCCGGCTTCTTTTATCAAACGAACAAACCATCAGGGCCTGCCCGGCCAAAACAGGTATTATGTCCTTTCTTTAAAAAGATGGTTAACCTGGTCATACTGCTTTAATAATTTATGTATGGTTACTTATTCAGGTTATCTATGGCCAAACAAGTTAATTATGATAAGGTCGTGCATGTTCAGCTACAACAATAACAACAACTGGAGCCAGTCAATGATAATGCTGGCATGCAAGGCATGAATATGTGGTTGATATACGACATGAGCGCAGCTTTATAACCAGCAGGTATACTGGCTACATAATCAAGCTTTAGTTTTAAATTCTGTACAATATTAAATAGTTTTATTTAGTCCACAAAATAAGTGGACTTATTGTTCGGTAATTTATTTTCTCTGATATAAACAATTAAAAGAGTACAATAACAGCCTGCGAGCGCTGATTACCGGTTGCTACGAGAAATCCGGTTGGCGGAAGAAGCATTTTATCATTGTAAAACGGAGATCTAGTCGTTAAGACCGGGGCCTCGTTCAATATTTTTAATTGCTTATTCCCATATTTAGTTGTATCTTCTCTATGATAATTCCTGCCTACTTATCCTCCTCATTAAATATCCGCACAGTCTTAAACCCGTTTCTTTCATCCCTTTTTTCAATTTAAAATCAGGAGGTTTTATGATTGTCCGATTAACATTCCTACGTTTTCTGCCTCAAAATCTGCAAGAGGCTAAAAGGCTTTACAACGAACAGGTTGTTCCGGTAGTAAGAAAACAAAAAGGAAATCTCGATTGCCGGCTGCTGGAACCTATTGAAAAAACAGACGACTATATTTCCATGACAACCTGGGCAAGCCAGCAGGATGCGGATGCTTACCACACCAGTGGTGTGTACAGGGAGTTGGTTGAAAAAGTAAGAAAAGATTTCGCCCGGGAACCGGTATTGAAAGTATATTCTACAGAAAGCATTTTTGAAACAGCCTTGTAAAACGGTGTCTTCAACGTACAAGGGGCCTGCAAAGGCCCCTTTATATTTTCTTCAGGCACTTGCCTTAATATGACTCTTTAAAATAAATGCCACAATATCACTTTGGCATATAATAAACGGCCTCTGGCTTTATGGTCATAACCGGTTGGCACCAGCATACAGGTGACTGGCTATGATATCCAGACTGCACAGCTTCCGTTTCCAGGCCTTCCTGTCTATAATTTTTATTGGTATTGTCCTGTGCTGTATAATTGAATCCTGCTGACTGCATGTTTCGTCCTTCTGCTATCGGTTGCGTTTTCTGCATACGTTTCTCCCGCAACATTCGCTTGTAGGGTGTCATACGTTGCTCGCGGGTGAGGCCCGGCGCCGGTTCCTTGCGTAGTTTTCTTACCAGGATGAACGTGCCAATATTAAAACAAACAAACAAGATCAAACTGCCCCGCAGATTGATCGGTTCAAAGCCGGCGTATGGCAGATGAATATCTGCAATGATGCCCATGGAATCGATACCGTTCCGGATGTTCACAGGCAAATGATCCTGCACGAGGTAATAGATCCCTCCACCCGCAAGCATACAGACCAGCAAGGCAAATAATCCGGTAAATGCGGCTTTTAACCGCTGGCCAATGGCCCACCGGCCAGGAAAGAATAATAACACTACGGGATAAACCAGCAGGAACAAAGCCGGCGCCAGGATGAGATCGATGTAGATGGGTAATGGTGTGGGAATATCCAGGAAAACAAGACTTGGTTTAATTTGAACAAGCCCCGAGATGGCAGGAAATTGATTGGCGATCCACGACTGGCCAAAGATGATACACAGCAGAAATAAAACGGCCACCAGGGCCACTGCGGGAAACCGCTGGTGCTGAGCAGTATGGCTATCCATAATAAATGATTTTAGAAAGTAGGAATATCATGCTACAGCACAGGCGCACAGTTGTTAACGCTTCTCATCGTTTTAACTATACAGGTGGATGCTTAAAATAGCGTTAAACAAAAGAGTGAGCTCAAATATTATACCCGAACGCTGAGACGGGCGATCAGCTTCCTGGATTTCACAATTGTTTGTCAATTGAAGTACCGTAAGCGGTCTTTATGGCTGCGCTTCGTACAAACAAGGTTGGATAATCCACCACGAAGCCGGATTCATCTACTACAATATCGGCTTCAAAATCATTGGGAATATTTTGGTAGCGATATTCGGTCGCAGACAGGCGGCGATAACGTTGGCGAACAGGCAGGATCCGCCGTTCCATCAGATCACAATAGATCACCTGGATGTCCTCTTCCTGGTGCTGGTGCAACCGCAATCTGCGTATAGGCAGGGTATTGGTAAAGGGTGTTAATGAAATATCAATGTCAATACATCCATTGAATTGTGCCGCCTCTTTACCATCCAATGTCCAGTTGCCTTTTCCATCCCCTTCCAACCGTATCGTTTGGGTTTCGTTGCTATGCCGGCTGGTGATGGCAACAAACCGGGTTTCCCAATGATCATTTGTTTTAATGTGGTAAGTTACCTGGTAGATCTTTCCCTGGTAGCTTCCAACGATGGTAGCAGTAATTTCGGAACCTGTTTCTCCCGTATCGATCAAACAGTTTTCCAGTGAGTGGTATTCACGTCCTGCCCAAAGTATATTTGTTTGCATGATTTGATTAATTACTATCAAAAGATAGCAATTATTTTCGGCATCCGTCTACCATTAAGCTGTAAGTAAATGTTTCATTAATAACCTTCATCATATTCATTAAATTCACTATAACACCCTGTTTTTTTACTGCAAAACAATACCCGTAACTTATGTTTTAAACGATAGCTGATTTTGCATGTTTGCCAGGGCAATGATAACAGTTTTATATCTTGTTTTACTGACACCTGTCCAGGTTACGGCGCAACAAACCATTCCTGATAACAAGATCGACTGGCCGTTCAGGCGCCTGATCGCCGAACAAAAACGCGCTGACTCCATAAACCAGTGCAGCAACCGGGACACCTTAGTAAAAAAGTATGATTGTATTATTCATACCACCCAACCCGGAGCGCTTAAAAAGAAGGGTTTTACCATTCTGGCTGTTTCCCCACGGGCAGTAACGGCCCGGGTTACCCTAACCCAGCTAACCATTGCAGCAGCCATGCCCGAAGTGAAGTTTATCGAAGCCCCGGAATATTTAAAAATGCATCCGCAATAACAACTTACCCAAATCCCCCGAAGCTGCGTATAATAGTTTTCGTTAAATTGCTTGTCTCCATTAACCACAATCAAATACCTGTCTATGAGAAAATCTACCCAAAAGGGTTATCCTCTTGTTGTGCATATTCCTGTCACAACATTATTTCAAAACAAATCAATCCTGCTTTCTTTTCTTTCAGTGCTGTTATACCTGGCTGGCTATGCGCAGGGTCGCTCGCCGGAACAGAAGATCGATCCTGCATTCAAATTTGTGTTGGCCCATCAACCGGGCGCGCGGCAGGTGACGGGCACTTATTCCCCTGCTTTCAAAACCACGCCTACGCAGGTGCGGTCGGCGACGGGGCAGCCTGCTGGTGAGCGTTATGATTGCATCGTATATACGTCCGATGCAAACGCACTCCGCAACAGTGGCATTCTGGTGAATTCAGTGTATCCGCATTTTGTAACGGCCTGGGTTACGCCAGAACAAATAAACCAGCTGGCGCAGCTGCCCGGGGTCAATTACATAGCTGCTCCTGTGATGGATGAATTGCATAACGACATTGCCGTTGCCAGCAGCGGCGCCACCCTCCTTCACCAGGGAAAACTGAACAACACGGTGTACAAAGGCAAAGGAGTGATCGTTGCCATTTTTGATTCGGGTATCGACTGGAAACATCCCGACTTTCGCGACCCTGACGACACCACCAAAAGCCGCATCCTGCGCATCTGGGATCAAACGCTCACTCCCATTGCCGGAGAAGTGTCACCCGCAGGCATGGGTTACGGCGTTGAATATACCCGGGAACAGATCAATGATGAATTGGATGGAACGCCTACGAACTATGTTCGGGAACAGGACATTAACGGACATGGCACCCACGTGGCCGGCACAGCTGCCGGTAATGGCGCCGCCCTGCCCCTTACCCGAAAATACACCGGTATGGCGCCGGAAGCCGACATCGTTGTTATTAAAGGCGGCAACGGTTCTTTTCCCAACACCAATGTCATCAATGGCATAGCCTGGTTAAAGAACCTGGCCACTTCGCTTGGCAAACCCGTTGTATTGAATATGAGTATCGGAAGCCAGTTCGGCCCCCACGATGGCACCCGCGAATATGAACTTGTAGTAGATGATTTCACGGCTTCCGCACCTGGCCGGGCAGTGGTTATTTCAGCCGGTAACGACAATGGCAGTAATATCCATAACCAGCTTACGCTGGAAGGCGGCGGCAGCGGAACGGTTTCATTCAATGTGCCGGCTGTCACCGCCCCGGATCTCTTTCAGTACCGCGTATATGTAAACGATAGCAGCAATATTTCGGCTACATTGTCTGCACCCGGCTCCGGCGGTTCAGTTACAGCCAATGCAGGTCAGTCTGTGGTTGGCCAGGTTATAGGCAATGGCTTCAATGTATATGTAAGCAATCAGATAGAATTAGGCAATGGTGACCGCTATGTAGACGTCTATGTTCAAAGGAATGGTACCAATAACATCAATCCGGTTGGTACCTGGACCCTTTCGCTCTCGAATAATACCAGCAATACGTTGTCATTGCACGGCTGGATGTATTACAGGAACCCCGCCTTCTTTGCATTGACGCTGGTGAACGGCAACAGCGACTTCCTCGTGAGTTCACCGGGCAATGCCACTTCGGCCATCACTGCGGCAGCCTATGTAGGCCGGCCTTCCTGGTATTCCTATGCCGCCAATGGCGCCTATTACGGCACTACTGCCCAAATGGATGCCATTGCCACTTTCAGCTCTCACGGCCCACGGCGTGATGGCGTATTGAAACCCGAGATCGCTGCTATTGGTCAACACGTGATCTCGGCATTCTCCACCAGTAGTTCAGCGGCGGTAACAGATATTATCTATCCCGGACTGTACCGGAAGAACCAGGGAACCAGTATGTCGGCACCGGTGGTTACCGGTGCGGTAGCATTGCTGTTACAGGCCAATCCAACAGCAAACGTTTCCCAGCTTAGAAACCTTCTTTTTTCCAATACCACCAAAGATTCTTTAACTGAAGCAGCAGGCCCCACTCCTAATACGACCTGGGGACATGGCCGTCTGGATATTTACCGGGCCGTTGGCGCAGCCTTCAATTGTTCACCGGTGAACCGCAAGACCTATCAATACGATGCCCCCAACCTGGCTTCTGAAGATGGCGGGGTAACGCTCGGCAGCCAGCGGGTAGCCGTACGCTTTACGCCCGATATAAGCGGCCGCCTTGGTGGCGCGTATTATCATACCTCTATTACCAAAACGGCCCTGGTGTTGGAAGTACGGGCTGATAGCGCCGGCGTCCCGGGTGCGTTACTGGCCACATTGCCACTGCCCGATACCACTGTAAGCGCTTATTCATGGAATTATGTCGATCTCAGCGGCTTGAACATCTCCGTTACGAACGGCGCCGATTATTATGTAGTGGTCTATCGCGATTCGGCCAGCGCAGCCAACTGGAGCCTGCGCCGGGAAAGCACCAGTCTTGATAACCGGACACTCATTTCCGCGAATGGGATCACCTGGGTAAATCCGGGATTTGATTACAAGATCCGCTCGGTGGTATACAGCCATCCGCTGATGACAGGCAACCTGGTTACCAGGAATACAAAAGCGATCAGGGACATTGCTGCCAGCCATCTGTTCGTCGACAGCAGCTGCCGCCTCATAGCCCAGGTATCACCGGCCGGCGCCACGCCGGTAAGTGGTACGGTTACCGCCAACGTATGGATAGAATCCAGGGTTCCCCATGATTGCGGAATACCTTTTGTGGCCAGGCATTACCAGTTACTGCCTGCCACGAATGCAACATCGGCTACAGCCCAGGTAACCCTGTTCTTTACCCAGGCTGAATTCACCGCCTTCAATGCCGATTACCTGAGCTTTCTGAACCTGCCGGCCAACCCAAGAGATGCGGCTGGTATAGCCAATGTACGTATCGCCTGGTACGAAGGCAGCAGCAGCAATGGTACCGGCCTGCCCTGTAGTTACAGCGGCGATGCTACGCTTATAGATCCGGCAGACAGCAACATTGTATGGAATGCAGCAGCCAACCGCTGGGAGATCACCTTTGAGGCCAGCGGTTTTGGCGGTTTTATCGTACAAACCAACCGGAAGGGCACACCATTGATGGTTGAAAACTTCAACGGTCATTCATTGGGCAGATCCAATGTTTTGAGCTGGTTCTTCAGATGTTTACGCAAATGGGCCATATTCGATGTTGAACAAAGCCATAATGGAATTAGTTTCAGCAGCATTGGCAAACCAAAAGGCTGGGATGCCTGCAGCTTTAATTTCGATTTTAAACACGAAATGCCTGATAATGGTAAGAACTACTATCGCATAAAGGTAACCGATAAGGATTCGGTATACTATTCAAACACTATTCTCCTGGAGACCGGAAAAGTACAAACTGCCCTGTATCCGAATGTTATAAAGCAAGGTGAAAGCATACAGGTAGTATGCAGCGAAAACGACGGGATATTGCGGGTGAATGATGCTACCGGTAGACTTGTGTTCAGCCGCATCCTGACAACGGGCAATCAACGTATAACGTTGCCGGTTAATTTGAGCGGTATGTTCTATTACAACATACAGAACGGAAAACGCAGGTTAACCAGTGGTAAGCTCATCATTCAGTAAGAGAAGTGGGAATAATGACAAAAGGGTCTCCGCGAGTTGCGGAGACCCTTTTGTCATTGATTAATTATTGAAAAAATACCTGTTTCCATTTCGATGGCCGTGGTGTTACTGTCAATGACCAGGCCTTCCATGCTACATTTCGTCTTTGTCTTTTGAGCAGGCGCCAATACAGCAGGCGATTCCCAGCATTCATATAAATCACTTTGGCAGCCAGAATTTAAAAAACGCCTGCCCGGAGCTACAGCAATCCTTCTTCCAGTTTATTAAGCAATTCAAGGCCAAACCCTGAAATGAAGAACCGTTCTTTTTTATTGTTGAGCAGTTGTTGGGTCCAGTCAACCAGTCCGCCATCAGCGATCTCAAATTGCCGTCCCTGCACACTAATGTCTGCTTTGAACTGAAGCCCTTTATAATAATTATTTGAACCGGGCGTTTCGTCGCGGGTAATTGCTACGCCCGGCAACCGGTCATTAAGATATTCCATAACAGCTGGTAAGAAAACTTCGGGGTAACCCGCTCTTTGCTGCAACCGGAATTTTACCGTGCCCGTATTAAAAACCGTGGTAAGTACATCCTGCAATGCCGTGAAATGGTCGGCTAACGCCTTCTTTTCAAATGTGTAGCTACCGGTATCTGAACCGGATGAAACCATACAGCCGATCGTAAAATGGGGCGAGAAGCCTTTTATTGCGAATGGCTGCGAACGCACATGCCGTTGCACGGTGCTGTATTTTATATGCGCCTCTCCGACCGCATTTTTTTGTTTCTTCTTCTGGCTGCTGATGTGTAACGCCAGGGCATTCGTAGCATCTGACAGCACTTCGCAGCTGCGTAAAGCCGAAACCACTTTGTCCTGGTCAACGGTGGCTACTACCGAACAGGTACCCAGCTGACTGAGCGGCGATACCTGCAAAGGTTTAAAATCATGGCGCTTCAGGCATTGCAGCGTTTGCAAAGACCTTTCAAGCAGGTGCAGGTAATCCGTTTCAGCCGGTTGAACAAAGCGGTTGTTATCATATTGTTTCAACAGTTCAGGTGCAGTGAGCTGCTGCGCCCTGCGCGCAAACACTTCCAGCAACAGGGAATTGAGATCGGCGCCTGATAATTGCTCAGAAAGTATACTGATCAAATCGCTGTTCCCTGTGCGTTGGGCTATTATTTTTCCAATTTTTCCTGCCATGCTTATTTTAATTTGGCCATCAGGTAATCGTCGAGTAATACATTGTTCTTGATAGACCCTTTTCTGCGTATTCCTTCTATTACAAATCCATTTTTCAATAAGGCTTTTTGGGAAGCATGGTTGTTCTCGAACACATGTGCGAATATCCTGACGATGTTCAGTTGATCGAATCCATACCGGCATGCCAGGCCGATCGCTTCTGTGGTTATTCCCCGGCCCCGGAAACGGCTTCCCAGCCAGTAACCTATTTCGGCAGAATGCCGGTAAATATCTTCCTGCTGTACAAGGCTGATAACACCGGCCAGTGTGCCAGATTCAAAGATACCCCAACAATATAAATGGGCATCTTCTTTGGCGAATTGAATAAATCCTTTTGCATGGGCGAGTGTATACGGAGAGGGAAAACTGTCTCGTACGAAGCTGCTGATCGATGGATCGTTGGCAATAACCGCCAGCGCTTCGGCATCTGAAGCCAGTAGGGGCCGCAGACTGATCCCAATTGATCCAATTATTTCGATGGTTTGTGCCATTTGCAAGTTTAGCCAAAACCACTCATAGTTTCGATATTAACTGTACAAAATGACACCGAGGTGAAAGCAAAAAAACCCTGACGGTATCGTCAGGGTTACTTCAATGAGCTATTTCGATTGAATTATTTCAACAACGAGCTATTGATTACCATCTTGATTTGAAACCACCGCCACCGCGGTTGCCGCCGCCAAACGAATTGCCGCGGTCAGTTTTCGGTCTTGCCACCGAAACAGAAATATTCCTGCCTTCAACTTCTTTTCCTTCAAGCCCCTGTATGGCTTTTTTCCCTTCATCTTCTGCAGACATTTCTACAAATCCAAACCCACGGGATCTGCCTGTTTCTCTGTCTGTGATTACTTTGGCTGAGGTAACGTTACCATAAGCCGAAAATAAATTTCTCAGGTCCTCGTCACTAACGTGAAAACCTAAATTAGAAACGTACAAATTCATTACTCTAAAATTAAAATGTGATAAATGAACTGAGCAGCACTCACAAAAAGTAGAAAAAGCGAAAGCTTACAGGAGAAAAAAAAGCAAAATATCGTTTAAAGTACTTTATGCTGTAAAACTCAATTGTCGTTAATAAAGATAGCCCATTAAATGCATACTGCCAACTAATTCTTTAAAGGGCTGGTTAATGTAATTGTTAATTTAATTACCATGCATTCGGTAACAAACGGCATTGATATTCATACCTGCACCAACAGATGCAAATAATATAACATCTCCGGGTTCAAGCTGCTGGTCCTTTACCATTCCCTTACACACCAGGTCATACAATGTTGGAATGGTGGCTACAGAACTGTTTCCCAGCCAGTGAATACTCATTGGCATGATGTGTTCCGGCGCCTTTTGAATACCGTACAGGTTATAAAAAGCCGTTACAATGGCTTCATCCATTTTTTCATTCGCCTGATGGATAAATATTTTTTTCAGGTCGGTTATAGGTATGCCACTTTTATCTAAACATCCCTTCATTGCTTCCGGAACATGGCGTACCGCATACTCATATACTTTCCGGCCTTTCATTTTAATGTACCGTGTATCTTCATTCGCCCCCGACTGGTATGATTCACCAAAATTTATATATGAAACTTCGTTGAGGCAATCTGACCTGGTGCTGGTACCCAATATGCCTGCGGGCTGATCACCGGTTTCCCTGTATTCGAGTATGCAGGCCCCTGCACCATCGGAAAAGATCATACTGTCCCGGTCATATTCATCCAATACCCTCGACAATGTTTCTGCCCCGATCACCAGGCAGGTTTTGGCGCTGCCCGCTCTGAAATACACATCGGCCTGTATCATGCCCTGTACCCATCCGGGACAACCGAACAGAATATCATACGGCACACAGGCCGGGTTACGGATGCCCAACAAATGTTTAACCCGTGAGGCAATCGAAGGAACCGCATCCGATTGAATGGTCCCTTTCACTACATCGCCATAATTATGGGCAACGATGATCTGGTCAATAGTTTCCGCATCAATGCCACTGTCTTCAATGGCCAGCTTACCGGCGATGGCAGCTATGTCCGACGTGTTCAGGTTATCAGGCGCATAACGGCGTTCCCCTATACCGGTAATTAACTCGAACTTTTTGATGACCTCATCTGCCGGCACAGCAAGTGGTTGGTTGTTTATACCGTGAAAATTTCTTGTAATGAAGTCGGCATTGGCTTTAATGACCGGTGGAATATAACTTCCCGATCCGGTAATAATTGAACGTAACATAAAATAAGGGTGTTAGGGAGCAGAAAGTTTGGTGATCTCGGATCCGCTGAACATTCTTGCCAGATTCATATCCCTCGACTTGCGATAACTTTCAATATTCAATTCACCTACTATCCGCCAGAAATTCTTTGCTTTTAATTCACTATAGTCAGGTGTTGAAATAAATATTCCAACGATTGGCTTTCTTCCTCTAAAACTAACCTTCACAGGCGTTTTATCAAGGTAATTCTGTTGCACGAATTTTTCGATCTGAACGTTTGTCATAATAAACATTTACAATTTAAGACTTATTGAACAGCTTTGTTATAGCTGGGTCTTCTTTTATTAGCTCTGGAAAAACGATTGGCCTGTGTTCCGCCTACATAATTTTTTCTGGATGGCTGCCGGCTGGCATTTTGGAAGGCGGCATCCCTGAATGGATGTTCTTCTTCAACCGGTATAGCCCTGGAAATGAGCTTTTG
This sequence comes from Longitalea luteola, assembly GCF_017356035.1. Taxonomy (GTDB): domain Bacteria; phylum Bacteroidota; class Bacteroidia; order Chitinophagales; family Chitinophagaceae; genus Niastella; species Niastella luteola. The sequence continues at coordinate 470,696 of NZ_JAFIQX010000004.1, forward strand.
TATGTCGCGTAAATACAATTTTTCTTCCCTGTCGCAAAACGACAGCGCAATACCCGATGCCCCTGCCCGTCCTGTTCTTCCGATCCGGTGAACATAGGTTTCGGGAACATTTGGCAGCTCATAGTTAATAACATGCGACAATTCATCAATATCTATGCCCCGGGCTGCAATGTCGGTTGCCACCAGCACTTTGATCTGCTTCGATCTGAACTGATGCAACGCTTTTTGCCGTGCCTGCTGCGATTTGTTGCCATGTATGGCTTCAGCCCGCACGCCAGACCGGTTCAATTCCTTCGCTACCCGGTCAGCGCCATGTTTGGTACGGGTAAATACCAAAGCCATCGGGATCGCTGTTTTCGTCATCATGTGTAACAATAAGGCAGGCTTGTCTTTTTTGTCTACAAAACAAACACGCTGCTCTATGGTTTCCGCAGTGGTTGCCACCGGCGTTACTTCCACCATAACCGGATCTATCAATAAGGAATTGGCCAGCTTACGGATGGCAGGCGCCATAGTAGCGGAAAAGAAAAGCGTTTGCTTTTGTTTAGGCGTTCTGGCGATGATCTTTTTTACATCGTGCACAAAACCCATATCCAGCATACGGTCTGCCTCATCGAGCACCAAAAGATTTATGTTGCTGATGTTCACAATTTTTTGTTCGATCAGATCAAGTAAACGGCCGGGAGTTGCCACTAAAATATCAACTCCCTTTTTTAAGGCGTTCACCTGCGACCACTGTGATACACCGCCAAAGATCACCACCTGGTTCAACCCCGTATTTTTGCCATAGGCTTCAAAACTTTCCTGTATTTGAATAGCCAGCTCACGGGTAGGTGTTAATACCAATGCTTTTATTGATGCTGTGTGTTTTACTGTTTGCTTTTGTTGATACAACAATTGAAGAACCGGTATGGCGAAAGCTGCGGTTTTACCGGTACCTGTTTGGGCACACCCAAACAGATCTCTTTGTTGCAGAATAACGGGGATGGATTGCTCCTGTACCGGAGTAGGTTGTGTGTAACCCTGATTTGTAAGCGCTTTTAAAATGGGCGCAATTACTTTTAACTTTTCGAATGACAATGTTTGAAATTTAAATAAATAATAATGATGGTAAGTTGCCTATGATGACACGTACCAGGCTTAGAATCTTACCTTCACAAATGTTGAACGGGGAAATCAAGATAGGTGCAGGAACGAAATAAGTTGAACGAAGATACACCTTTAAACGGTAAAATCGGGAAAAACATTGATCTTACAATGTTAACTTGTTCATAAAGTGCAAGTTAATAAAATAGAAGCCTTAACTTACAGCCTGTGTTCTCACTAATTACAGCTTAATTCGCACCTTTTTACTACCGTTGCGGTGGCTATCTCAATTCGCTTACAGAGATCTTTTTCCCATCCATTATCGTTTGATCCAGGGCTGCAATTGCCTGCCTGGCATCTTTTTCAACAGGCATATCGATAATACCGTTCCCTTTCGAACGGCCATTCAATTTGTCGCGTACGACTTCTGCTGAATCGACAATACCGTACGGAGAGAACAATCTTCGCAGATCAGCATCACTGATATTACGGCTTAAATTGTACACCTGTATATTCATGAAATGTGTTTTAAAAGGTTACTATCAAGATAAGTCTTTTTTAAGTAGCATGAAGAATAAATCTGAACGGCTTTCAGACGTATTATTACCCAGTACTTTAAACGTTACCTGTTGCATCCTGGCATTCAATGAAGCCATTGTTCAGGCAGATAGATATGAATGGTGGCGCCGGCATTTTCCTTTCCTTCTGCTGTAATAATGCCGTTGTGATTCTCTACCACTTTTTTCGCAATGGCCAGGCCAATGCCCGTACCTTCATATTCTTTTCTGCCATGTAAACGCTGGAACAGCCCGAAGATCTGTTCATTGAATTGCGGATCGAAGCCCGTGCCCCTGTCGGCAAAAGCAATATGCCAGTACCTCTTTTCTTTATCGGCCGTAGGATAGTTGATCTGACTGCCATCAACAAGGCTGCTCGTGATAGATATATGCGGCCGTTCCCCCGGCTTTGCAAATTTGATCGAATTGGCAAGAAGGTTAGTGAACAATTGTTTGAACTGAAACGGTATGATTTCTAACTCGGGCAGCGGCTCGCATTCTATGATGGTATCAGTGGCCATGATCCTTTCATAAAGCTCCTGCTTCACATCCATTATCAGATCGTTGAGACTGGTCTTTTGAAATTGCTTCTGGGATGTATTCGTGCGCGAATAGGTCAGCAGATCATTGATCAACAGCTGCATCCGGTTGGCGGCATTGTCCATCCGCAGAAAAAAGTTCTTGCCCTCTTCGCTCAAAGAATTTATTTCTTTTTCGAGAATGCGCTTGCTGAACATCTGGATCTTACGCAATGGTTCCTGCAGGTCGTGGCTGCTCACATAGGCAAATGAAGTAAGTTCTTCATTTATTTTGATAAGCTCCCGGTTCATATCTTCCAGCTTTCTGGCATACTTCCTTTGTTCCGCAACATCAACCAGGGCTTCTCTTCTTATTTCCTGGGTCTTTATCTGCGAGGCAATGCGCGAAATAAGTTCTTTGGAAGAGAAGGGTTTGGTGAGGTAATCGTCGGCGCCTGTTTCCCAGCCGGTGATCTTCGATTCTTCGCCTGCGCGCGCAGTAAGTAAGATGACCGGAATATGCGCCGTAGCTCTATTAGCCTTCAATGCTTTAACCAGTTCAATGCCATCCATCACCGGCATCATAACATCGCTTACGATCAATGTTGGTTTCTGTTCCCGGATCTTTTGCAGGGCATCCTGCCCGTTGGTAGCGGTAATTACCTGAAAGCGGTGTAACAGGATCGAATGCAGGTGTTCGCGCATGTCGGCATTATCATCCACCACCAGAACAACCGCCTCATTGGTCGGTGAAGCAGTAATGGCCGGGGCTTCATTTTCCTTTACCAGTAAGGTGCCGGCTTCTTCCACATACATGCCTGATGTTACCCGTTCTTCTTCCAGCTGCATGTTTATTTGCGGTTCAGGCAAATGCTCTTTACCCGTTGGTATTTTTACCGTAAACGTGCTTCCCTTGCCGGGCTGGCTTTCAACGCTGATATCACCTTTATGGAACAGCACCAGTTCCTTTACGAGCGATAAGCCAATGCCGGTGCCTTCGAAAGTTCTGCCCTGCACATGCTGCACCCGGTGAAACCGTTCAAACATGTGCGGAAGCTCTGCTTCCGGAATACCAACACCTGTGTCTTTAACCCTCAATACGGCAAATTTATCTTCTGCAGTGAGCTCCACCGTTATACTTCCTGCCAATGTATATTTGAACGCATTCGACAACAAATTAAACACGATCTTCTCCCACATCCGCCGGTCGAGATACACAGGCTGCACTACCCTGTCGGTCTTGATAAAAAGTTGCAGTCCGGCTTTTTCTATTACCGACCTGAAATTAGCTGCCAGGTTCCTGGTATAGGAGGCAATATCGGTAAGCACGTAACTGGCCTGTTGCCTGCCCGATTCAATGCGGCTGAAATCGAGCAGTGTATTTACCAGCTTCAGTAAACGCAGCGCATTCCGGTGCGCCGTTTCAATATTTTGCTGTTCTGCAGCAGACAGGCTGCTTTTTGGCTGATGAAGCAGTTCTTCGAGCGGGGTCAGGATGAGGGTGAGCGGCGTTCTGAACTCATGGCTGATATTACTGAAAAAAACGGTTTTGGCCTTGTCTATCTCCTCCAGCGCTTCGGCCCGCTTCCGCTCTTCTTCCAGGGCCTGCATTTTATTGATCTCGAGCGAAACCCGTGCGCCGATCATCTCGCACAACTGCTGGAAATTCTTATCGAACTGACGACAGGGATTAAGCGCTGCAAAAATAATGGCGTAGGGATGTTTGCTGCCTGCTGCACTGATGGGTATGTATACAACTTGAGAGGGCGGTATTTTCCAAAATCCTTTGGGAAGATCGTCCCGCATGCCATTGATACCGGCAACAACCACTTTATTGGTTTCATACGCCCTACAAAAATCGCTGGTAAGGGCCGACGGCGTTGCAGGATTGATAAATTGCGGTAAAATATGTTCGTACCGTTCTATGCCTGTAGCTGCAGCAGCCTCAGCCGAACAACCGCCCTTGTCTGATTTATACACTATCGCAAAAGGGAAATCCTTGTTGTTCCTGCCCAATACCTCGGCCACATTCCGGTAAATGACATCCAGTGATTTTTCATCAAATGCCACAGCGCCCAGGTCACGCAATAATTGCAGGGCCCGCTCATTGATAATTCGTTCGGTACTTTCTGTACATACGCAGAAGATACCTTTCACCGTTCCATCATCGCCGGGCGCCGGACTATAGCTAAACGACACGTACACTTCCTCCCGGAATCCCTTACGTTCCATAATGAAAAAGAACGAATCGTCATAAGTGCCTTCATTTCGTTTTACACTTTCGATACGGGATACCAGCACGTCCCATATTTCGGGCCATACATCCTCCGCTTTAGCACCTAAACCGGCCGGATGCTTTTTGCCCATGATCTGGGCATAACTGTCGTTATAAATATTTATAAGGGAAGGGCCCCACCATACAAACATGGGCTGGGCCGAAGTAAGAATAATTCGTACGCAGGTTTTCAGACTTTGTTCCCAGGTTTCCGGATCGCCTAAGGGGGTACTCGCCCAGTCAAAATTGCGAACACGCTCACCCATTTCGCCACCGCCCGACAAAAAATCCAACTGATTCGTTAATGATGACACATGCTTATCCATAATAGTACATGCTATTACAAGAAAAAGTTTTTTAATATGTATGTCCGGCTCACCTCATTTTGAGCAACAACTTGCCCACACCAGGCCCTCACCTAATGCCAATTAGCGGCTTTGTGTTAACAGCTTTTGGCCACACAATAACCGCTTTCCCACACTGTTTGCAGATGAATCAGTTTTGACCTTCTTTGCTGGAAGAACGGATCCTTTTATTCATACAGTTGATATTATCCACTCATTTCAAATGATATGCCACCAGCCGACTGGCATGTACTTTTCACTTTGTGAATTAAGCCAGTATACTGTAGCCTGTAAATACATCATACGCCTTTAACCAAAATACTACCATTACATGGACCTGAGATCAGACTTTCCCTTCTGGTTGCTCGACAAAGGCATCATACACTCCTACCCTTCATTGCAGCAGCACATCAGGACCGATATCGTTGTCATGGGAGCAGGCATCAGCGGCGCACTGGCCGCCTGGCATCTTGCCCACGCCGGTTTTAAAACCGTTGTAGTTGATAAACGCCATGTGGGTATGGGCAGCACAGCCGCCAGCACCGCCCTGCTGCAATATGAAATTGATACGCCGCTAACCGAACTGATCAACTTGCGTGGCGAACGTGATGCGGTAAGAAGTTACCTGCTCAGCCTTAAAGCCATAACCGACCTCGAAGACATCTGCAGTCAATGGCCGGAAGTATCATTTACTAAAAGACCCAGCCTGCAATACGCTTCTTATAAAAAAGATGTAACCGCCCTGAAAAAAGAATTTCAGCTTCGCAAACAGGCCGGCATTGCATTGCAATGGCTCGATAAAAGCACCATTAAAGACTGGTTTGGCTTTGAAAAAGAAGCGGCCCTGCTTTCCCGTGATGCTGCGGAAGTAAAAGCCTACAGTTTGACCCATGCGCTGTTGCACAACTGTAAACAATTGGACCTTGAAGTATACGATCATACAGCCATCACCCGTTTGGAGGAAAACAAACGGGGCGTTGAACTGACCACCGATGAGGGCAAAAAAATTAAAGCCCGCAAACTCGTCATTGCCTGCGGTTATGAATCGGCGCGGTATATTCCGCAAAAGATACAAACCCTGCATTCCACCTACGCCATTATCAGCGAGCCGGCGAACATTGAACAATACTGGCATCAAAATGCATTGATCTGGGAAACCGATAGGCCTTATTTATACCTGCGAACAACGGAAGACAATCGCATTCTCATAGGCGGAAAAGATGATCATTTTGCCAGCCCCCGGTTACGCGACAAAGCCCTGCACGCAAAAGCCAGGTCACTGGAACATGCGTTCCATAAATTATTTCCTCACATCCATTTCAGAACAGACTTTAAATGGGCCGGCAGTTTTGCAGCTACCAAAGATGGCTTGCCTTACATCGGCTGCCTGCCCGGTAAGCCACATACTTATTTTGCCCTCGGCCTGGGCGGCAATGGCATCACCTTCAGCATGATCGCAGCGCAGATCATCACCCGGCTGGCACTGGGCATACCAGATGACGATGCGCGCTTATTTGGGTTCAACCGGCCTTAAAAAATACCATCCGGGGAATTTTTTCCCTGTATAGTTTCCTTTTTCTACATCAGATACCAGCTGCCGGGCGGATGAAATTTGCAGATGTAGTTAAAAGCATGTTATGATAGCAAGGGACGGCGCCAACATAAGTCTTTGGCAACAAACAACTACCCCCTATATTCCATCGCGGCCGGTTATTACCGAAAAGGTCTATGATGTAGTAATAGCAGGCGGCGGTATTACCGGCATCAGCACCGCTTTAATGCTGCAGGAGGCCGGCTTACAATGCCTGCTGGTCGAAGCGCAATCCCTGTGTTTTGGCACTACCGGCGGCACCACCGCGCACCTCAATACGCTGCTCGATACGCCTTATAACACCATTGCCGATGACTTTGGTAAAGACAACGCCAACCTGGTAGCGCAGGCTGCCCGCAACGCCATAAACGACATTAAAACCAATATAGCCCGGTATCAAATCGATTGCGCTTTCGAAGAAGCCAGCGCCTACCTTTACTCTCAGAACGAAAAGCAAAGCGAAGAGCTGGAAGCCATCAGAAAAGCAACCCTGGAAGCCGGCGTTCCTGCCGCCTACATTCACGCCACTCCCTTACCCATATCTTTTCACAAAGCAATTGAAGTAAAACAACAGGCGAAATTCCACCCGTTACGATATGTACTGGCACTGGCAAAAGCTTTTGAAGACGCCGGTGGCTCTATAGTAGAACATTGCCGGGTGCTCGACACAGATAATACCGATCCGGTGATCGTTAAAACCGAAATGGGCGATATTCAGGCCAAATGGCTGATCTATGCAACACATATTCCACCCGGCATAAACCTGTTGCACCTGCGTTGTGCGCCTTACCGTTCCTATGCCATGGCTGTGCGCCTGTCGGACAACAGTTACCCCGCCGATCTCAGTTACGATATGTACGATCCCTATCATTATTACAGAACACAAATGATCGATGGTGAGCCCTACCTGATCGTTGGCGGTGAAGACCATAAAACAGCTCATACCGATAATACGAATGCTTCATTTAACACCCTGGAAAGCCATATCCGGTCAAATTTTAACGTGCAGGAAATCGCGTACAGATGGTCGTCACAATACTTTGAACCAGCCGATGGATTGCCTTATATCGGGCATCTGCCCGGTAACCCCGGTAAAATACTGGTGGCAACGGGTTTCGGCGGCAATGGAATGACCTATAGCACCGTGGCCGCCCGCATCCTGACCGATATCGTGTTAGATAAAGAAAACCCGGGTATCAAATTGTTCGATCCCAACCGGATAAAACCCATAGCAGGCTTTGCCAGTTTTGTAAAAGAGAATGTGGATGTGGCCAAACAGTTGATCACCGGATTTTTTACCAAAGAAAAAATAGACGCCATAGCCGACATTGCCCCGGGTGAAGGAAAGATCGTTCAATTGGAAGGACAAACCGTTGCCCTGTATAAGGATGAAGGCGGTCAGGTACATACGATCAACCCGCGGTGCACCCATATGAAATGCACCGTTGCCTGGAACATTTCAGAAAAAACCTGGGATTGCCCCTGCCATGGTGCGCGGTACGATGCCAACGGAAAAGTACTTACAGGTCCGGCCGACAAAGACCTGGAAAAGATCAACCTGCAGACCGGTACTGTTTCTTCTGCCAACCATTAAACGTAAGCTCATGAAACCGAACCATACAACCAACACCGCAACAGCAGAAAATGAATCAAAAATCACCAATGAAAAACAGATGGAGCACCAACCGGTGGTTGATGATGAGAGCCATGTAGCCAGTGGCAAACTCAAAGGCAAAATAGCACTTATCACCGGTGGCGGCAGCGGCATCGGCAAAGCAGTGGCCATTCTGTTTGCGAAGGAAGGCGCCAAAGTAGCCATCAATTACTATAAAGGTGAGGAAGATGCGCAGGATGCAAAAGCCATTATTGAAAAATATGGCGGCGAGGTGTTGCTCATCCAGGGCGATATCAGCGACGAAGCTTTTTGCCGGCAATTGGTAGATACTACCGTAAAACATTTCGGCCGTATAGACATCCTGGTAAACAATGCCGGCACGCAGCACCATACCGAAAGTATTGAAGACATAAAAACAGACAACCTCATCAAAACATTCCAGGTGAATGTGTTTGCCATGATCTGGATCACGCAGGCAGCAGTACCGCATATGCCTAAAGGCAGTTCCATCATCAATACAACTTCGGTAACCGCTTACCAGGGACACAAGGACCTGCTCGACTATTCTGCCACCAAAGGCGCTATTGTCGCATTTACGCGCAGCCTGTCGGCCAGCCTGGTCGATAAGGAGATCAGGGTGAACGGCGTGGCTCCGGGTCCCATCTGGACGCCGCTCGCCATGAGCAGCTTCGATGAAGAAAGCAACAAACACCATGGCGAGGATACACCTTTACAAAGAGCCGGTGAACCGGTGGAAGTAGCTCCCAGCTATCTTTTCCTGGCCTCCAAAGATGCGTCCTACATGACCGGTCAGGTATTACACCCCAATGGCGGATCGATCATCAATGGATAACTCAGTTTTAAGTTCTAAGTTTTAGAGCCGTGGAAAATATTGAGGTTTGAATAATGAAGGTTGCCGATTGGTTTGCCGATCGCCGATTCCCGATTCACGATTCACGATTGACGATTCACGACTGACGATTGTCGGTTTTCGTAACAGCGGCATGTACCCGCCGCAGCACTTTGTCGCGCGTAGTCATATAGCCCATTTCAATGGTATTGTCGATCCAGCAATGCACTTCCATTTTAACGGTATCGCCATTATAATCGGTGAATAATATTTCCACTTTGTCATCTTTGACTTCCCGGATACCCGTGAGCGCATTTCTGATCTGTTGCTCCGTTTCCGCCAGGTTCGATTTGCCCGGCAGGGTAAGCACCACATCGATGCGTCTTTTAGCACTCAGCGAGTAATTGGTGATCGGCTTTTGAAAAATATCTTTATTAGGCAGCATAATATGCAGGCCCTGGAAGGTGCGGATGGTAGTAGAGCGCAACTGTATTTCCTCAACAATACCGATAAATCCGTTCGTATCGATAATGTTGCCCACATCGAAAGGCTTCCGGAAAATGATAAATACGCCCGAAATGAAATTGGCCGTCAGGTCCTGGAAAGCAAAACCAAGGGCCAGGCCGATAATGCCCGCCCCTGCCAGCAGCGAGGCGATCGTTTTGTCAAGATGCAGCAATTGCAGGCTGATGAAGAGGCCCACAAATAGCACAACGATAAAAAAAATGCTGGCGAACAAACCACTGATGGAAGGCTGGCGGGATATGCGCAGCAGGATATTATAGAGTATCCTTCGCAGCAACCGGGCCAGAAAAATGAAAACAACAAAGATCAGGATCGCAAGGACCAGGTTAGGCAGCATTTTTATCAGCAGCTCCAGCCACGATTCCAGCTTATCCCTGATTAAAACAAACCATTTTTCCATATCGGATACTATTTTGATTCATATCAGCTATAATCCGTATAAATCAGTGCCACCGCCCATTGTAAGCCATTGATCAGCGCATAACACCGTATTGGGGAAATTAGGCCCCGTCAAATACCATTCCATTTATCACTTTATAAGCCGGGCGGCCGTTCGCTTTTAGTACATTTAAAAAAACGATCAACATTATGACACGCCTTCTCCTTCTTCTTGCTTTATTTTCATCAACAATCGTACAGGCGCAGAAAGGCGCTTCTGTATCGTTCGAAAAATGGTTAAGCCTTCAAAGGATCGGTGATCCTGTTATATCACCCGATGGCCGAACCATCGTGTATCCGGTAACTACCACCGACTGGGCCAATAATACGTATGATTCTGAATTGTGGATGAGCCGCGACGGAGAAACGCCGGTACAGCTCACGCGTACGGCCAAAGGAAGCAGCTTTTCGCCCCGTTTCACGCCCGACAGCCGGTTCGTGAGCTTTCTGGCCGATCGCGGTGATAAATCCCAGTTATACATCATTGCTGTGGCAGGCGGCGAAGCCCTTCAGGTAACCAAAGAAGAAGACGGCATCGTTAGCTATGGATGGAATCACGCCGGCACACAGCTCGCCCTCATAAAAACGGAACCCGACAGTAAACCGGAGAAGACGCTTAAAGATCGCTATGGCGCTTTTGGCGTGGAAGGAGAAGACTACAGACACCGCCATTTATGGCTCCTCGACTTCAATTATGACTCTGTTATTTTGGCCGGTCAGCTTCCCTGTTACGACACCAAAAAAGATTCGGCAAAGAAAGACAGCGTTGCCCTCAGGAGTTCCCTTTGTTTAACGCTACCCGCTGCCAAAAGGCTTACCAGCGGTTCTTTCACTGTTATCAATTATGCCTGGAGCCCCGATGACAGGCAGATCCTGATCACTAAACAGCGGGATCCGCTGATCCTCTCCGGCATTACATCCGACATAGCGCTGCTTACCATAGCTACGAAAAAAATAGATACCCTGGTCAGCAATCCCACCAGTGATTTTAACGGCCGATGGAGCCCCGACGGCAGGGCATTCATTTATCAAAGCGCGGTGAATGACAGTGTTTCAGACTATTACAAGAACAATCGCTTGTTCATTTATGATATGGCCACCAAAACGAGCCGCGAAATTGCCACCGATATAGATGAATACCGGTCGATCGTGGACTGGAACAAATACGGCTTGTTTGTAGGCGCCCTCGAAAGAACCCGACAAAAATTGTTTACGGTAGATCCCAAAACAGGCAAAACAAAAGCAGTTGATCTTCCTTATGACCTTACCATGAGTGTTGCTTTCAGCAGGAACACCGATAAGATTGCAGTGATCGCCCGGAACTATAATGAAATGAGCGACTGTTATACCGGCTCCTTCAAACAACCGCTGAAAAAGATCACCAATTTCACCGGTCAGCTCGCCGGCTGGAAAACACCGGTGAATGAGATCATCCGGTGGAAAAGTAAGGATGGCGTTTCCATTGAAGGCGTTTTATCAAAGCCGGCCGCTTATGATCCGCAAAAGAAATATCCGTTGCTGGTGGTGATCCATGGGGGACCAACCGGTATCGACATTCCTGATCCTACGGCGGCCTATGTTTATCCGCTCATCCAATGGGTTGAAAAAGGAGCGCTGGTATTGCGGGTGAATTACCGGGGCAGCGCCGGTTACGGAGAAAAATTCCGTTCGTTGAATGTGCGCAATCTTGGCGTTGGCGATATGTGGGATGTGGTGAGCGGCGTTGAATACCTCAATAGCAAAGGCATGATCGATACGTCGCGGATGGGCGCCATGGGCTGGAGCCAGGGTGGCTATATTTCGGCGTTTTTAACCACTAACACGCATATTTTTAAAGCGATCTCCGTAGGTGCAGGCATTTCCAACTGGGTGACATACTACGTAAACTCTGACATAACGCCATTTACACGCCAGTATTTGCAGAATACGCCCTGGAATGACATGGATATCTACCTCAAGACCTCGCCCATGACAAACATTAACCAGGCTACTACTCCCACGCTCATTCAACATGGCGAATTTGACAAGCGCGTACCAATTCCCAATGCTTATGAATTGTACCGCGGTTTGCAGGATCGCAAAGTTCCATCACGGCTCATCGTTTATAAAGGGTTTGGACATAGCATCAATAAACCCAAAGAACGATTGGCAGCCGTTTGGCACAACTGGTTATGGTTTAACAATTATGTTTTCGGCGAAAAAGAAGAAAGTATTCCCGTTGAGTAGACTAATTGTTAAGCTATGCAGCAAGGTATTTCCATTAAGAGTGAACGGTGTTGCCTTGCTGCTTTTGGCAAAAAAATTTTAATGTGGATATATGCATTAGTTTACCAGAAAAAATGATTAAATTAGGTTAGAAAGAAAGAATAAAAGATATCACTTTCGGCAATCGATTTTTTAAGGCCGGTTTGAAACATGCAGTCAGCAGTACAGGCGTGTATTAACACTTCTTTCACTGCGCGCGAAGCAGCGTTTTTTGCCCAACGCATAACAGCAATTCATCGTATAGTAAAAGAAGTGAACTGTTAATAACAATCTGCTTGTCACGAGAACTTAACAACATAAATTAAGGTTATCATAAAAGAACAACAGCTAGAATTGAAGTAAGTGAGGATAATTCGCCCGGCATAATTTTTGATCTTTTATCATAGGAAGAATGCACATTACCAGTGTGTTTGCAAAGTGGGGGAAGATATTTCAACAACTTCACCAGGTATTGGACCAACTGACGAATCAACGAAACACCATTCAGATCATCACCGCCATTTTGAGAACATCCAGATAAAAGCATCGTTTGTTTCAGCATACCTTTTTGCATGCATTTCATCCAATGTACCATAAGCAGCAAATCACAGGTAAACGCTGTCTGGTTAAGTAGGTAGAATCATTGAATCATATTATCCTCTTTTTAACTCCACCCTATTGAGCCGATAATATGCATTAGAACCTTTATAACACCGCTAACAGATCCGAAGAAAGACGAATTGTACAACACTGTATCCTATTTACTGTATTAGATCGGAACTATAAGTTATTAAGCGGGCATTCTACGCCCGTATAAGATGACCTCTTTTAGTATTGTTTTTAGTAACTAAAAATTTAAGAGATATGAAAAAAGAACACACCTCCCTTTTCAGCAATCTCTTTGGTGCAAAGGGCAAGCCCACAGAGTCAGAAAAATCTACACCGGTAGTGATCACTTCTTATTCTCAACCGCATGTCCTGCAACAGAGAATGAAAGAAGAAAAACTGTCCCATGGTGAAACAGTGACAGCTAACATTTCTCCGGTTAGATTGGAAAGCAATTTCGGGAAAATGGTACTCTATTTCTGCCCGATGCAATCAATTGAAATTGTTGAAAAGGTTAACGCCGGTGATGGAGGCAGTCTGCCGGCTGAAGCAATCGTTGATGGTTTAACAGTTCCAGGAAACTGTAAACCCGGCTTGTATACATTAAAGAATGTAACATTGTCCTCTAACGGAACCATGCAGGTGATAGCCACCGAAAATACCATGTGGGAAAGCGTTTAGTAGCTTTACTGGTATCAAAAATGTGTCCAATGGAGTAAATATTTCTTGATGTGAAGCCCTAAAGGGAGCAGGATACAGGTACATTTTCGTCTTTGTAATCCCTCTTCTAAATGTTTCATTAATATTATCTCTGCCTCAACAATCATGTCGAAATATAAAACCCTCATCCCTTTACAATCGGGACGAGGGTTTTTTAATGTGGGATCTACAAGCCCGAAAACCGCAGGTGCTTGTGCGTTAGTAACGTTGTCTATTAAAAATATAAAAAGGGATCGGTGTACTGATCGATCCCTTTATCTTTTCGGTAGATCATTAAATATTAAATCCTCCATCAATTGTCAATGCAGCCCCCGTCATAAAGCGGCTTTCATCACTGGCCAGGTAGGCTACCAGTTCGGCAATATCTTCGGGTTTGCCGTAATGGGGAACAGCCATGGCACTGGTGAGCATACTGGCATGCGCACTGGTGGCCGGGTTCATATCGGTATCGATGGGCCCGGGTTGTACCAGGTTCACGGTAATGCCGCGTTCGCCCAGGTCACGGGCTAACCCTTTCGTTAAACCGATCAGCGCCGATTTGCTCATGGCGTATAAACTGCCGGTAGGAAACGCAACGCGGTCGGCCATATTGCTGCCAATGGTAATAATGCGGCCGCCCGGCTGCATATATTGCGCAGCCTTTTGGGAAGCCAGGAAAACAGCCCGTACATTCACGGCCACGCTGGTCTCAAAATCTTCCAGTGTTAGTTCCGCCAATGGTTTGGCTATATATACACCGGCATTGTTCACCAGGATATCGATGCGCCCGAAAGTGGCAATGGCTTTTTCTATGGCGCCGGTAATGGCAGCCGGTGAAGCACTGTCAACCTGCAGGGCCAATGCCTGGCGGCCCGTCTTTGTAATATCCTCTGTTACCTGTTTTGCCTGGCTGGCGGCATGTACATAAGTGATCACCACATCTGCGCCTGCAGCAGCCATACGTTTAGCAATACCCGCGCCTATACCGCGGCTCCCTCCGGTAATAAATACAACCTTGTTAGTTATGCTCTTCATGTTATCATTTTTATTGCTTGCAAAACTATTGGCTGCATTGTACATTTGCCGGTACGTATAAAGTTGTTAGGTACTGTCAAAAATGTAAGTAATGCGAAAAGAGAATTCCACCAATACGCTCAATAAACGCCAGATGGAAATGGATTGCGGCATGTCGTATACGCTTGCTGCCATCGGCGGCAGATGGAAACCGGCCATCTTATGGCGCCTCACCCACGGCAAGCTCCGCTACAGCGTTCTGCGCGATGCTATTCCCCAAGTTACTGAACGCATGCTGGTGCTGCAATTGCGCGAACTGGAAAAGGACGGACTCATTAAACGGATCGTTTACGCCGAAGTACCACCCCGGGTTGAATATGAACTGACTGCCAAAGGAAAATCCCTGACACCCATTTTACAGAACCTGAGCGACTGGGGAGAGAAGAACCGGTAAACAATGCGATAATGTGATAATTTGATAATGTGATAATAAGAACACCGTTCTTGCGAAGTAGATCACTCCAATTACGAGAATGCATGATGCTCATGGATAATCCGCCCTGTCGGGGATTTAATTTGCTAATTATCGAATTATCACATTAGCTAATTAAATTTGTACTCTTGTTGCAAATTTATCTACTTTTGTGACGAGATGACCGGAAAGCGTATTATAGCAAAGCTCACCACCCTCTTACTCATTCTGGTGTTCAGCCAGAAAATGGGGATGAGTCTTTACCTGCATAATTGGTTACACGCCCCCGGTAAACATGCAACACCGTCAAAACCCATCTCCAGCCAGGAACTACAGTTCGCCTGCGGATGTATCAATGATTTCAATTTACCGTTCACCGAAACAAGCGTACCGGCCATACAGCCGCCGGTTTTTGTAGTAAATACACCGCAAGCCGAGCCTGTTTTTTCCATCCTTACGGTATCTAAATACTTTCATTCCCTTCGCGCTCCTCCCGCACTGGCCTGAATTATCTTTTGTTAGCTGGCAAATCAGCATATCGGTACTTTGGTAGGGCCATCAATAACCTGATGTTTCACTGCGTATTGTCGATTGCCTGTTGTCTATTGCCAATGGCATTTGCCCTTATCAACCAATCAGTCAATTTAATCCAACCAGGCCTTTACGGACTGTTCTAATTCATTCATTTATGAAATCAGTAAGTGCGATCCTTACATTTATATATAGTTTAATTCATTTTTACAGCTATAGCCAGCACGAACTCAATGCAGGCAACCATCCCGTGCCTGTAGCAACTCCACCTGCCAGCATGCTCATCGGCAAAATAACCGATGCCAAAACAGGGGAGCCACTGCCGGGCGCCAGCATTTATGTTCACGACCTGAAGAAAGGAACCATATCAGATGATAAAGGCATGTATCGCATTGCCAATCTGAACACCGGTAAATACCTGGTTGAGATCACATACCGGGGTTATTCCAGTATCATAGAAACAGTGCCGGTACAAGGCGAAACGCAAAAAGATTTTTCCATGAAAGCCGCCGTCGTGGAGAATGAAGAAGTCACGGTGACCGGGGTATCGGCAGCTACCCGCATCAGGCAATCGCCCCAGCCGGTGGACGTCATAAAAAAAGAACAGCTCTTCAATGTGTCTTCAACCAATGCCATCGATGCATTGACCAAAACAGTACCTGGCGTGAATAATTTGTCAAGCGGTCCGGCCATTTCAAAACCATTTATCCGCGGCCTTGGGTATAACCGGGTGGTCACTATCAATGACGGCATGCGGCAGGAAGGCCAGCAGTGGGGCGATGAACATGGAATTGAAATAGACGATTACAGCATCCAGCGCATTGAAGTATTGAAAGGCCCCGCTTCTCTCATGTATGGCAGCGATGCATTGGCGGGTGTTATTAATATTATTTCACAACGGCCGGTTGCCGATGGACATATTACTGCCAACATCCTGAGTGAATACCAGAGCAATAATGCCCTGCGCGGTTTTTATGGCGATGTGGCCGGAACAAAGAACGGATTCAGCTGGAATGTATACGGTTCTTACAAAGGCGCTGAAGATTATAAGAATAAGTATGATGGCCGCGTATTTAATTCCAAGTTTTACAACCAGAATGTCGGTGGTATGCTGGGTTATAGCGGCTCCTGGGGCTACAGCCATTTAGTAGTAAGTAATTTTGATCAACGCATCGGCATGGTGGAAGGCGATCGCGACAGCGCCACCGGCGCCTTTCTGAAAGCCCTGCCCGGTGGTGATGAAGGTATTGCAACCGATGCCGATTTTAAGAAAATAACCCCCGCGATCCCCTATCAGCATATCCGCCACTTCAAAGTACTGTCAGAAAACAATTTTGCGGTCGGCAAAGGCAGCCTCGATGTGGCTTTGGGTTATCAACAGAACCAGCGGAAGGAATTTGGCAATGCCGATGAAGCCGCCACTCCCGAAGCCTGGTTCAATTTAAAAACGGTTAATTATGCCTTACGCTGGCATTTACCTTCCACCCAAAACTGGAAGACAACGATCGGCGTAAACGGAATGTCGCAAACCAATGCCAATAAAGCCGAAGAAGCGATCATCCCGGATTACGATCTGTTTGATCTTGGCGGTTTTGTGTACAGTCGTTTCAATAAAAATAAATGGTCACTGAGCGGTGGGATCCGGTTCGATACCCGCCATGTAAATGGCAAACCGCTGGATGTTGACAATGAGACCAAGTTCACCGGCTTCAGCCGTAATTTCTCCAATGTGTCGGGCAGTGTAGGCCTTAGTTATGCCGCCAATGATCTGCTCACCTTCAAGCTTAATGTAGCGCGCGGTTTCAGAGCGCCTAACCTGGCTGAGCTGGCCAGCAATGGTGCACATGAAGGAACGAACCGGTACGAAATAGGCGATAACGATTTGAAATCAGAGACCAGCTTGCAGGTAGATGGCGGCTTTGAGTTGAACTCGGAGCACGTTTCGCTGGAAACCAGCCTGTTCTATAATCATATCAATCATTTTATTTTTTATGAGAAAGTGCTGAACAGCGCCGGTACCGATTCCATACTCATCGATGCCGAATCTGGCGATGAACTAAATGTGTTTCGTTTCGATCAGAAAGATGCTAACTTATATGGTGCTGAACTGGCCATTGACATTCATCCCCACCCGCTCGACTGGTTACACTTCAGAAATGCATTCTCTTATACCCGGGCACAGTTTACCGAAGCAATAGATGGCACGAAGAATATTCCGTACATTCCGGCTGCCCGGTTGTTCACCGACCTGGCAGTAAGCCTGCTTCCCAAAGGAAAGACCCTGCGCAACCTGCACATCAACCTCGAAAGCGATTATACATTCAAGCAGGATCATGCTTTTACCGGATTTGATACAGAAACGGCCACACCTGGCTATTGGCTGATCAATGCCGGCATTGGAGGCGATTTTGTGAGCAAAGGAAAAACCCTGTTCACGCTTCGCTTTACAGCAAACAACCTGGGCGATGTTGCCTGGCAAAGCCATTTAAGCCGCTTAAAATATACAGCTGTTAACAATGTAACCGGCCGCACCGGTGTATTCAATATGGGCCGAAACTTTGGAGTGAAGCTGCACATACCGCTCAACTTCACCTGGAATTGATGAGTACCTGTAATTTTTTTGAAGAAGGTGTGCCTTGGTTAATTGTGGGCACACCTTCTTCTTTGTTAAGTGTACAAAAAACAATAAGGTAATAACAAAAGCCGCTTTAAGCACTTAATAAGGTATTTCAAAAGCTGCATAAGGTATATTAAAACTAAATTAATAGCACTCAAGTGATTGAATATGCGAATCGCCTGTAATGGGAAAAAAGGATGGCATAATGCTTGTGACTAAACGAACCAAATTAATTGATCATATACATTTTTTTCTCGAAACAACGAGATAGGAATGATTTTAGTGAGGAAAGAGGAAATCCACATATTCTGACGAAAAACGATCCGCGACCTTTTCCTGGCATTTTTGATTTTGTAGGCGCTGTGTACCTCCCGGAAAGAAAGCAGTTCCACATACATATTGATAAAGAAATTAGATCAGTTCCATAGCATGGAGCATAGCTTGTTTGTTCTTAATTCAGAAATACGCTTTGAAAGACCATGTAACGGTTTTCTTATAATACAGTATGGTTGCTTTCTGCTTGTATAGAAGGCCATTTATGTAGCATAAGGAAACTTATTACAAATGCCGATGAGGCAAACAAACCATCGATTCCAATACCGGAAGAACCCGCCCAATGTCTATGATCACACTGGTAAAGAGGCATCCGCTAGCTGGCGGACGCCTCTTTTTTTATTCCACCATTTTCTACTTCGTTTGATATTTTTCGTTTTAAATTTTTTAAAATTGCCGAAATTATCCCCGGCTTAACGCGGAAGCCTTATAAAAAGTTATAATATTTGCAGCATCAGGGCGTTGAACTGCATGTACACAGAGGCATGAAGGTGCGATTGATTAATAAGCCATGGAAAAACATAAAACCATTTAGATGAAAAAAAAGAAGACCGCACGTACTGCAACCAAAAGCAGTCCTCAACCGGTTGCTCCATCACCAGCGGCCCCGCCTGCCGCCAAAAAAACGGCCCCGGCAGCTTCCACCAATGGTTTTAAAGGATTTATTTTACTGGTAACCGCTATTATTTCCCTTCTTATTTTCTTCGGACTTACGCCCAACAAATTTTGGTTCGAACAACGGATCATGCCTTACTGGGAGGATTTTAAAGAACAAAAACTAAACCTCGACCTGGAAGAACGCAAAATGGCCCGCTATGGGACCGATTATCTTTTTGCCAGAAACGTGACCGACTTTTTCGAAAAAAGAGGAACAGCCGGTAAAGTACTTTTATTGGTGCCGCCCAGCGATTATTTCAAAGCCAATGGCTTAAACATACATGTACCCGAACCGGCCGTATTCTATTACTTCACTGGTTTAAAGACCATTTGGGCCAACAGCCCCGAAGCCTCGAAAGCCAATTGGTATATTACTGCAAAAGGGGGCGGACTGGTGTTTGACAGCGTTACCAACAAACAGGCTTTCCTCGACACGATTGCAGCATTTAACAAATTCAAATCTTCCTTATGAGCGGCATAATGATCATTCTGGTTTTAACGGTCATACAGTTTATTGCAGGTTTTGGCCTCCTCAACCTGTTTAAAATAGAATTGAAACCAGGCCTGTTTATTTCCCTGGCCATATTATTGGGAGTAGCTGTTTTTTCCATTATGCCCTTTGTTTTACAGCTGGCCTTTATTCCGTTGACCTCGGCTAATGTATTCATTTCGATAATAGCAGCCACCGCTCTCTTAAATATTAGGTTTAAATCGGGGCTGGCCCGTTTTAAAGAGCTTTGGAGTGGCCTTCGATTCAGGATCAAAATATACGAGATCCCCTTTGTGGTGATGATCATTTTCATTGTGTTTGTTAGCGCATGGCGTTGCTTTTACTTCCCTCCCACCCCACGCGATCTTACCTCGGGACCTGAAGTGATCGCTGAATATGCCATCCGCGAAAAGACCATGATCAACTCGGTATTTACCGTGAACCTGGAAACAACCAACAACCAGTTCAAACCACCATTTATTACCTGCCTGCAGATCATTTATAAATATGCGGGTTTCGAATTCGGACAAATCTGGTTAAGCACCATCGTGGCCTGCTTTCTCATCTTCCTGTACCACGCGCTTACCCTCACCATTCACCGCATTTTTGCCGGGCTGCTGGTCCTGTTCTTCATGGCCATACCTGAAATGTTTGCTTACACCTTTATGGTGTTGTTCGACTATAGCAATGCCGTATTTTTCTTTTTGTCCGTCTGGTTCCTCTACGTTTTCTTTCAGAACCAGCAACGCAATTACCTGTCATTTGCCGGTTTGCTGATGGCCATTGCCACCTACATCAGGTCAGAGACCCTCATCCTGGCCTTCCTGATGGTACCGGCCATTGTGTGGTATCACTGGAAGAATAAGACGGGTATCGTAAAAGGACTGATGAGCAGCGCCTTTTTTGGGGTACCTTCCGTATTAGCGTATATCATTTCCGTTTCGGTCTATATCAACCGCTATCTGCCGGTAAAGTATAACATTGAAGGACAGGTAAACAAGAACCTTGGCGACCTGTCGCCCTTCTTCGACCGCTTTTCAGAGATCAACAGTAAACTCATCTTCAGCGATACGGCAGTGGGTTATTATGGCTATTTCTTCTACCTGTTCATTGGGCTGTTGGTGCTGGAACTGGTGATCAAACGCAAACTAAACACTACGACCCGTAACTGGCTGTACGCCGTACTGGTCATTTATATAGGCTTCCCCCTGCTGGGATACCTGTTGCCGCTGCTCGATCTGGACAATTCAACCAAACGCGGACTGTTTAAAATATTTCCGCTGATGTTATTGTATATGGCTCATAACAGCCTGCTGGTAAGCTGGTCGCAGCGCATTGCTAAATGGGAAACGAAGTAGCCAATTGACAATAGACAATCAGCAATTGACAAAAATACAAATGGGCCTTGCAGGCCCATTTGTATTTTATTTTTTATTATTTAAGTCTTTAAACAATTTGTATTTCGCGATCCCTGCTTTGTGCAGAAAATATTGCATACTTACCCGCAAAACGCCTAATCCATAAATGGAACTGCGTTTGAAGTTAATAGAGGAAGCTTCATCGAAATATTTGGTAGGACAGGTAATTTCTGCAATTTCATAGCCTTTGAAAAAGATCTGGGCCAGCAGTTCATTGTCGAACACAAAATCATCGGAGTTCTCCTGGTATGGGATCGACAGCAGCACATCTTTATGATAAGCCCGGTAGCCGGTATGATATTCTGATAATTTCTGACCCATGAGAAGATTCTGGGTCATGGTGAGCATCCGGTTGAAAATGTATTTATACAAAGGCATTCCGCCTTTTAAAGCACCCTTACCGAGAATCCGGGAACCCAGCACCACCGGGTACACTTTATTAGCGATCAGGGACACCATGGGTGTTATCAATGCGGGCGTGTACTGGTAATCGGGGTGCAGCATAACAACGATATCAGCCCCTATTTCCAACGCCTTATTATAGCAGGACTTCTGGTTGCCGCCATAGCCCTTGTTTTTCTCATGCCGGATAATGTGTTGGATGCCGATCTCACGGGCTACGGAAATGGTATCATCTTTACTGGCATCATCCACGAGGATCACCTCATCAACAACCGATCTGTCGATCTCATCATAGGTTGGCCGGAGTGTCTTGGCTGCATTATATGCCGGCAGCACTACTACTACTTTTTGTCCTTTAATCATATTAAATTAAACGATCTGTCAATTAAGGGTTATCCCAAACCAGGATATCCGGCAATAATAAAGCATTTACACGATTTTTCAGCTGTAAAATTTATTGTTCCAGGATCAAACAGGCCGGCAAACACGCCCCCAGCGGCTGTTTGATCCATATTATATGTGAAGTGATACGAGCGGTTGCCCGGGACATCAAAAACATGTTTCCAGGCTAACTGCAACCGATCTTTTCAGCAGGGCATTGCCCACGGCGCAATCAAGGCATTTGCGCGGCTCGCAATAATGGTTCTTCAATTCAAGCAGGGCTTGCGAATCACAGGCGCTTTTATTAACGATGCCGAGCCCGGCATAGCCATTGGTGACCGCATTCATTTCGGGTTCCAGCTCATCGAGCCAGTTCAGTGCCCGGTTCTTGTATTGTTCTTCATTATGCAATGACCCGTAGGCAAATAAAATGGGCACCACCGTGTTAATGATGAGCGTATCTATCATCTGGTTACCCAGCTTTTTTGGGCGGTGAACCGACGATTTGTTGAAGGTATAATGTTGATCCCAGAATTCACTGGCCGTTACTGCCAGCCAGTTCCTGACGTCGTTGAGTTGTACTGTATCCTTGATAGAAGCAAACAGGTGCGATGATCCGTGGATCAGTTTTGCCAGTTGTGCCAGCCGGATGGTGGGAAAATTAACCGGCCGGGTACGCAGAAAATGGACTGGCTGCCTTACAGGTTGCAAATGAAACTTTGCTTTGATATGCAGGTATTCCCGTTGCAGCATGGCCGGGTATTCGGCGGAGAAGGCTCCTTCCAGTAAACCACACTGTCCTAATAACAGTGCTTCCAGTATGGGTAGTTTATTCCTATACCGGGCCAGCAGGGTTATGGGCAATGACTTGGCCATGGCCTCAAAGGGTTCAAAATTCAGGACTGCCCCAAAGTTGCGGGCCAGCAGCCACCAGAATGTTTCATCCCAATGCTGGTTCGATTGCAGGAGAAAAGAAAAGACCGTTGATGACTTACGTTGCATGCGTTCGGCCAGCAGCCGCTCACGCCACGAGATCCAGATGATGCGCGACACATCTCTTATCTGGCTGCCACAGGCAATAAACCCGCTATTGTTCATCCAGTGCCCATATTGCTCTAATAACATCAGCGGCACTTTCGACTGCATGGAAAAGACGGGTATCCGGGTCTCAGTATCAGGCAGGTCGTTCTCCCATACAACATGTAATACCACGTTATCGTAGTTACGGTCAAGGTGATGCGCATGCCTGAACCAGTCAGATGTTTTCAAATGCAATTCCACATGGCCAACCCATAACGTGTCTTCTATTTTGATCTTGGCTTCGAGAAAATCGGGACCCTGATTGGTATTATACCGGCCGGGATGAATGACCTGGAAACTATCTCCATTGTCGAGGATGGCACTATGTTTATTAAAATACTGGAACTGCCACAGATATTGCAATAGCCTTTCTGTCATATCAATTAGCAAATATGAAAATTAGAAAATGTGCTACTGAAACAGAGTGGCTACTAATCGAGGACTTACTATACCTAAAGCTACCGAAATAATGTGATAATTCGATAATCTGATAATTTGATAATGCTTAATTTCCGAAACTCCAACTATTATCAACAGCCTGCTATCATAACTGTATTTCAATTAGCTAATTATCAAATTAGCTAATTGGTGTATTTCATTATCACATCATCACATTATCACATCATCAAATTATAAGTTTAGCCAATGCGGCTACTACCCTGCTAACGGGCAGCCCCATTACATTATAGAAATCTCCCTGGATGGATTTAATGCCCACTACGCCGATCCATTCCTGAATGGCATAGGCGCCGGCCTTGTCATAAGGCTGATATTTATCAACATAAAAAGCGATCTGTTCCGGCGTCAGGGCGTGAAACCACACATCGGTAGTATCGGCGAAAGCTATTTCCCGCTCGCCCTTCAATAACACAACGCCGGTAATGACCTGGTGTTTATTGCCTGACAGGCGTCTCAGTATATTAAGCGCATCTTCACGGTCTTTCGGTTTACCAATGACGGTATTACCCAGTACTACAACCGTATCTGCGGCAATGACAATATTGATATCGTCGTGCAGGGATTCGTATTTCTGCCTCACGGCAATCGCTTTTTGCCGGGCAATATGAACAGGCACTTCCGCAACCGGCATATCAGGCGGAAAAGTTTCTTCGGTGGGTTGTACCATTATCTCAAACGGGATCTCTGCCCATTCAAGCAATTGTTTACGCCTTGGCGATTGAGAAGCCAGTATAATACGTGGACCGTTGATTGTCATGAATAGAGTTTAAAGAACAACATGGATAAAATTCCGCTCAGCATGATCAGCTTTAACCAGGTGCTGATTGTATGAAAATCGGCTGGTGTTACTGCTTTCACCAGTTTACGCAACAGCAGCAACATGGGAATGATGATCAGCACTGCACAATAAGCAGCAGCCCACCACCATTGGAACGGCAGGATATACGCCATCATAATGACCACAGCAGTGATCAGTACGATGAGCCAGGTGGCCGTGAATATTTTCGAGGCATTGATCCCCCATACGATCGGCATGGTCCTGCAGCCATATTTGGCATCGCCCGGGATGTCTTCCATATCTTTCACCACTTCCCTGATAATCGAGATGATAAATGCAAATCCGGCGTACAGAAATGTAAGCCGCATGAGCTTGGATGCATCTACCAGCCCATACACTTCGGGCTTTTTGATCACTACATAATGGGTGATAAAACCTATCACCAGGATAACCCAGGCCGTGAGCAGCGAGATGATCACATTACCACTCAGCAGTCTCTTCTTAAAAATGGTGCTGTAAAACCAAAGGGCGCCTACACAACCTATATTCGCCGGTATCAGCCACCAGGCTCTTGTTTTCCAGGCAACATAGGCGCTGCACAACACGCCGAAGGCCGAAAAGACCAGGTGCCAGATAATTGCCCAGCGGCGCTTGATGATCTTTTCCACCACAAGCTTATCTGGTTTGTTTACCAGGTCAATGTTCAGGTCGAAATAATCATTGATGATATAACCCGCAGCGGCGATCAATACGGAAGCGGCAATCAGTGTAATAAAAACAGGCGGCGTTAGAACCGGTGGTACGTGGGCGTTTTGAAAAATGGGGCCAACAATGCAATACTGGAACAGCAATTGGGTAATGGCAATGAACAGCAGGTTCACTGAACGTATAAGGCGTATAAATGCTGCCAGCAGCTTCATCAGAAAAACATTTTTGGATTTTTGGATTTTGAGACCTGCCTGCCGGCAGGCAGGTTTTGAGATTTTGAGATTTGCACTTCGAATACTAAGACTATTTAATCCCGAAATCTCGAAATCAGCAATCAAAAGCTTGGCGCGTATTGAAGTAAATCCCGAAATCTCTAAATCGCGAAATCAGCAATCATTTACTGGCTACATCAGTATGTAGCTCCCAGTGATCATTCAACTTCAGCACCTTCTCTATCACCTCCCGGGCACAACCCTGTCCACCGGGTTGCAACGAAATATATTTGGCGATCTGCTTTATTTCCATGACCGCATCAGCCGGTGCGCAGGGCAGTCCAACCTGTTGCATCACCTCATAATCGGGAATATCATCGCCCATGAACAGTACTTCGTTCCATTTCAGTTTATGCTGCTGAACATAGGCCGCCAGTTTGCTTTTCTTATCAGTTACCTGCATAAAAACATCCTGTATGCCCAGCCGGCTCAGGCGCTGGGTAACAGCGTCGCTTGTGCCACCGGAAATAACGGCCACCCTATACCCTTTTTTAATGGCCAGTTGAAGCGCGAACCCGTCTTTTATATTCATTCGCCGCACAAACTGTCCGTCATCAAAAACAAACAGCGTACCATCAGTCAGTACGCCGTCTACATCAAAGACAAAGGTCGTTATCTGCTTAAATTGGTCTAAAATATTCATACTCATGGGATGGGTGCAAAAATAAGCGGAAAATCCGGCTTATACCAGTGGCCCGTGTAAAGAAATAAAGGTCAAAAGTAAAAAGCCCCAACGGGTTGCGTCAGGGCTTTTTTATATTTTAAAAAACGACTGTTGTTACTGTTGTTTTTGTTTTACGTCGGCGTATACCAGGTTGGTTTGGGTAACCATGTCGTTTAAAACATGGGTTGCCTCATCCAGGTATGGGTCGTTACGCAGGATCTTCAACCAGTTCTTGAAACGCTCCAGCTTGGCGTTATCGGCTTCCAGGCGTTTCATATCTTCCTGTAAAGGCTCCACATTCAGCTCGTGCGGTAACTTGTTCTGCGTTTCAATTTGTTTGGCGATCGCTTTGCTCTTCTTCTGTTCTTCCTGGTATTTTTTCAGGCTTAATGAAACCGTTTTATCGCTTTGTTTAGCCAGCCATTCAGCATTGTTGTGAATGGTGGTGAACAGGGCATTATTCTTAATACGTTCTGCACTGGCTTTTCTGATGGGGCCCAGGTCAAGGCCATATTTCCAACGATTGTAATCTGCCCGTTGGATCTCATCCCATGCCAATGCATCGGGGTTATCTTTTTCACGGATCTTCGTATACTCAAAGATGTCTGGTATGTTTACATCAGATGAAACGCCTCTTAATTGAGTAGAACCACCATTGATGCGATAGAATTTTTGCAGTGTCAGTTTAATGGTTCCCAGTTCGCTGTTGGGATCCAGGAAACCCATTGTTTTATCCAGACCGATGTTACGTTGTACAGTACCTTTGCCATAAGTAGAAGTGCTGCCAATGATAACACCACGGTCATAGTCCTGGATGGCAGCGGCAAAGATCTCGGAAGCCGAAGCGCTGAATTCATTTACCATAACGGCCAGCGGACCATCATACAATACTGATTTGTCGCGATCGTAGTAAACCGTGGGTTTGCCTTCGCGGTCTTTCACCTGAACGATGGGACCACCTTCAATGAACAGACCAACCATTTGCACCACATCGTATAATGAACCGCCGCCGTTGTTGCGCAGGTCCATTATGATGCCGTCTACTTTCTGCTCTTTTAATTTGATGATCTCTTTACGCACGTCTTCAGAACAACGGGCGCCTTTGGGATTATCGAAATCGGCATAGAACTCGGGCAGGTAAATGAAACCAAGTTTTGCTTTGCCGGTATTGATCACCACGCTGCGGGCAAAAGTTTCGTCCTGGATGATCTCATCGCGGATGAGTGAAAGATTTTTTACCGAGCCATCGGGTTTTCTTAATGTAAGGCGAACTTCTGTACCCTTTTTACCACGGATCAGTTTCACGGCATCCTGAACGGTATAACCGGTAAGATCAACAGGCTCTGCAGCACCCTGGCCAACTTTAATGATGGCATCGCCAACACCAATTTGACCTGATTTCAACGCCGGGCTGCCAGCCAGTACAGAACCGATCTTGATATTGCCATCTTCTTCGCGCAGCGAAGCGCCGATGCCATAGAATCGGCCGCTCATTTCTTCGTCGAAATAACGTTTGTCAACCGGTGGCATAAAGGTTGTGTGCGGGTCCATCGATTCGGTAACGGTCTTTACAAACTCGTTGAACCGGTCGTCATCGCTCACTTTGAATTTCAGGCGATCAAAATTCCGGTTCAATATTTTCAACACCCGCTCACGGGCTTCTTTTTCCAGTTCTTCATCTGTCTTTACTACAAAGTTTTGTTTACCCTTATTCTTTTCCCGGTCTTCCATCAGGTCATAATAGCGCTCGAGCGTAAGGTATTTTAAGCGTTTGCGCCACGCTTCTTTTCTGTCTGCTTCCGTCTTGGGATAATCAAGCTTTTCATCATTAAAGTTGGCCGTTTCGTCTTTTGTAAAATCAAAAGGTTTCGACAGCAGCTCTTTATAGATGGCCTCAGTTTCTGGTAAACGTTTTTTATAGATCTCGGATACGGCTGGCACAAATTGAACAGCGCCACCCAGGATCTCATCGTCGAGCTTGGTTTCGAATTTCTTCAGCTGCTGAATATCCGATTGAAGCAGGATGTTCTTTTGGTCGTCAATCTTCTCGCCCAGATATTTCTTAAACACTTCCCTGCTGAAATTATCGTCGATCTTTTTTGGACTGTAGTGGATCTCGGCAAGCATTTCACCCACGTTATGAAGTATTTTTTCATATTTAGTAGGCGGATTACCATTACCCAAACCAATGCCCAGCGAGCGGAACGCCAGGAACAAACCTGCACCGAATAAAAGCAAGACTATGGGTAAATTTTTACGTTGTAGCATATATTTTAATACTTTAGGCATCAATTCAAAAATAACGATAAAAAAGATGGGTTGTTGCACTAATGTTATAATTAACAAGCCATTTTGATGAAAGGTTTATAGAAAGATTTGTTACGAAAACTAATTTTTTCTTACATTTGCAGCCTGAACACGGAGGTTGTAGCTCAGTTGGTTAGAGCGCAAGTTTGTGGCACTTGAGGTCGTGGGTTCGAGACCCATCATCCTCCCTCAGATAACTCCCCCCGACCTGAGTCGGGGGGCTTTTTATTTGTAGAACCTGGCTGTGAAAAATAGGGTTTTCCGTGAACATATGCAAGGTTTGTAGTTTAAAAAGTCTTTATGAACTGGTGGTTATTGATCATTATCCCTTTTACATCGGCATTTATCGGTTGGGCAAGTAACAAGCTTCTCATCACCCTGTTGTTCCATCCCCTGCAACCTGTACGGTTACCCGGTTTCACCATCCAGGGCATTATCCCCAAACGCCAAAAGCAACTGGCCGCTCAGTTGAGCACGGTTGCGAGCAGGGAATTCGGCACATTGGCCGCGCTCGAAGCAAAGATCACCAACCCCGACAATTTTAAAAAGATCATGCCTACCGTGGAGATGCACGTTGATGATTTCCTGCGCAATAAGCTGAAGGAAGCATTTCCCATGATCGGTATGCTGATCGGCGACAGAACCATTGCCACCCTTAAAGAGATCTTTATGAAAGAACTGGAAACCCTTTTTCCGGTGATCATGAAAACCTATGTGCAAAACCTTAAAGAAGAGCTGAACCTGGAACAGCTCATCCACGATAAAATAGCCGCTGTTTCTCCCGAAAGAATAGAAGCAACGGTACGCGAGACCATGGGAAAAGAATTACGCCAGGCGGGTTTGTTAGGCGCTGCCCTGGGCTTTATTGTGGGTTGTGTACAGGCGTTCATCGTAATGGGTTTGGTATAAAAAAGTTCCAGGTTAAAAGTTGCAGGGGGTTACAGAAAAACAGGCAGCTGCAATAGAAGCCCTATAACCTGAAACCTGTAACCAGGAACCATCGCCGCTCATCACAAATAATGTCCATTTCACAAGTTCTCCGGCATTTTTGCGTCTAATTGATCACAACCATAGCACTAAACCAATGAAACCTACCTCCCGGTTATCGGGACGTAGGTTCATCCGGCGAAAACACAAATTATACTTTTCAGATGAAAAAAATCGGATGGCTCTTTGCACTCCTGACCTGTTGTTATATCACCAATGCCCAGTTCCCGGGCGCAGCTGGCGGCGGTGGCCGGCCCGGTGGTGGAAACCGGCAGGGCGGCGGACAACAAATGAATATCGGTCACTTTTACGGACGTATCGTTGATAAAACAACCAACAAAGGACTCGACGCAGCTTCAGTACAATTATTCCAGAATAAGTTTGATTCAGTTAGCAAGAAAAGAACAGATGTCGTAATTGGCGGTATGCTTACCGGTCGCAACGGGGATTTCAGTCTCGAAAACCTGCCCGTTTTTGGCCAGTTCAAACTGGTGATAACTGCCATCGGCTACAAACCCATTGAACAAAAAATCAGCTTTGATATTAAGATGGGGCCGGGTATGGACAGGTCGCAGATCCTTTCCGCAGTAGATAAAGACCTCGGCAATATTAAAATGGAGCAGGATGCTACCATGCTGCAGGACGTAACGGTTACCGGCAGTAAACCCATGATCCAGATGGGTGTCGACCGCAAGATCTTTAATGTAGAAAAAAGCATCACGTCGGCCGGTGGTACCGCCATTGACGTTATGCGTAATGTGCCTTCCATCAATGTAGATATTGACGGCAATGTTACCCTGCGAAATTCGGCGCCGCAGATCTTCGTAGACGGCCGCCCCACTACCCTCTCTATAGATCAGATCCCCGCCGACGCCATTCAAAGTATCGAAATAATCACCAACCCTTCTGCCAAGTACGATGCCAGTGGTGGTCAATCGGGTATCCTGAATATCATTTTGAAGAAGAACCGTAAGACCGGTTATAATGGAAGTGTACGCGCCGGCGTTGACAGCCGCGGCCGCATTAATGGCGGTGGAGATGTGAACGTTCGCCAGGGCAAGATCAACGTATTTGCCAATGCCATGTACAACCAGCGGAAATCAAAGGGCTGGGGACAAACAGACCGCACCAGTATCGTTGATGCAAGAGAAGCTTATACTACCCAATATATGAAAAGCGTGTTCACAGGTGCTTTTGCCTTTGCCCGCTTTGGTTTTGATTACTTCATTGATAACCGCAATACCATTTCCCTGTCGCAGTCGATCGTGAACGGCGATTTCAAACCGGATAATCGCACCAATACCGTCATCGATACCGCCTTTGGCAGTCTTGAGACCCAGTACCGCAATACACTTGGTAAAAACAATTTCCGCAATTACGGTACGCAACTGAGCTTCAAACACCTGTTCGCGCGACCCGGTGAAGAATGGACCGCCGACGTGAACTTCAATCAAAGCAGGAATACGAATTTCAGCGATATCCGCTACCGTTACTTCGCAGACCTCGATCAAATGGATCCCAAGAATGTTGAACAATTGCAAACGATAGATGGTGGCGGCCGCAACAAATTCTTTATTGCGCAAACAGATTACATAAAACCGGTTACGGAAGATATAAAATGGGAAGCCGGTCTGCGTGCCCAGATCCGCAATTTTGAAAGCTTTCAGTATAATTACCTGAACGGTACTTTCATCGATGCACAGAGCAATAACTTTGAATATACCGATCACGTATATGCCGGTTATGTTACCTTCTCGCAAAAAATAAAGGACAGCTTCAGTTACCAGATTGGGTTACGCGCCGAAAGCAGTGGCTATGAAGGCGAACAGATAGGTAAAGACACGTACAAGAACGATTTCCCCATCAGCCTCTTCCCCAGTGTGTTTTTAAGCAGGACCTTGAATAACAGGCAGGACCTGCAATTGAATTATACCCGGCGCATTAACCGGCCCAATTTCTTCCAGTTAATGCCGAACACCGACTATTCAGATCCGTTGAATTATCAAACCGGTAACCCGGCCCTGAAACCGGAGTTCACGCATTCGCTGGAACTGTCGTATCAGAAAACCTATGGTAAAAAGAACAATACTTTTCTGGCTACCCTTTTCGGAAAGTATACCACTAACCTGATCGCCCGCTACCAACAGTGGGGCAACCTGGGCAATAGTACCGATTCCGCCTTTATTTCAACTTACGTAAATGCTTCAACCGCTTATGCGAGCGGCCTCGAGCTGATCTTCCGCAATAACCTGGCAAAATGGTGGGATGTTACCACAAGCGCCAATGTGTATTATTCGAAGATCAACGGCAGCAATGTTATTGAGGACCTTGAAAACGAACGCACCAGCTGGTCGGCCAAAATGAACCACAATTTTAAATTCAATAAAGGGTGGAGTGTTCAGATCAGCGGAGAATACGTAGGAAAGAGCGCGTTACCGGTAAGCACCAGCAACAGTGGTGATGGCGGTGGAGGCCGCGGCGGCGGCGGCGGCCGTGGCGGATTTGGCGGCGGGCCACCCACCACTACGCAAGGTTACATCAATGCCAACTATGGCGTAGATATGGGCTTGCGCAAGGATTTCCAGATCAAAAAGAATACAGCTACTGTCTCTGTAAACTGGAGCGATATCTTCCGCACCCGCCGCTATTTCGTGCACGCTGTTGCCACCGGGTTTGTGCAGGACGACTGGCGCAGAAGAGACCCGCAAATGGTTCGGGTGAACTTCAGCTACCGCTTTGGTAAATTCGACGTGGCCCTGTTCAAACGTAAGAACCTGCGCGGCGAGCAGGAAGGCATGCAGAACGGCATGCAGGGAATACAGCAGTAATTAGCAAATTAGCAAATGTGCTAATGTGCAAATGAAAAAATGCAAATGCTTCACATTTTTAGCACCATGGATTTAGTAAAACCTGAAGGAAAATTGTTTTAATAAAGCAACAGTTACGGAAACTACATGATTATGTTGCGGGGCTGCGAAAGCAGCCCTTTTTTTTAAATGAATATGAATTACCTGCACCTTAATTTATTGAACAAACAAGAACAGTTTATTGAATAAACAGGTATGGTTCATTGAAAAAAAGGGATAATTTATTGCACAAACAGATATTGTTCGTTGAACAAACAGATCAATTCTTTAAAATAATTGAACCCATTTTTCAATAAATGCCCCCCGTCATTGAAAAGATCTGACTGCATTGTTAAAAAACAAATGCTGTTTGTTCCATTCCTGGAACATATTTTTTAACGACCAACGCTGATTTTTCAACGCCGCGACCGCTGGTACCCGGCAATCGGTAACTGGTAACCGGCAACCGGTAACCCGGTAACCGTATTTTTTGTACTTTTCTCCCCTATTATCAGCTTATGCTTAAAACGTACGCTTACCTGGCCCTGGGCGACTCCTACACTATTGGAGAAGGCGTTCCGGTATATGAAAATTTTCCCTATCAAACCGTTCAACTGTTGCGAAACGCAGGGTATGCGGTAGCTGCAGCAGAGATCGTAGCCAAAACCGGCTGGACAACCGATGAATTACAGGCAGGCATAAACAATAGCCGGCTCCTTCCTGTATATGACATTGTTTCCCTGTTGATCGGTGTAAACAATCAATACCGGGGCAGACGTATAGATGAGTATGAACAGCAATTCGAAACGCTGTTACAGCAGGCCCTTCGTTTGGCCGGCGACCAAACGGAACGTGTTTTTGTTTTATCCATTCCAGACTGGGGCATTACACCTTTCGCCAGTGGCAGGGACGGTGCGGCTATTACCCGGGAAATAGATGCCTTCAATGCGGTGAACAAACAAATGGCCGGTAAGTATGCAGTGAATTATATCGACATAACACCAGGCACCCGGCTGGCGGCCAATGATCCATCGTTGCTGGCCGCCGATCAATTACACCCTTCGGGAAAAGAATATACTTTGTGGGCAGGAAAGTTGGCAGGGATGATTCTAAGCGACCTGCTTAAATAAAATAAGAAACAGTTACATGTGCAGGTTACAAATTTCAGGGGTAAAAAAAATGAGATATCTTCTGAATTAAGGCGCTGAAACCTGTAACCTGAATCTTGCAACACATACTTGAAACGCTATTCATGACGTTAGCGAATAACATATTTCAAAACAACGTCCTATGGTTAAATTAAGCTGGAAAGAAAAATACGCCGGCATCCTGGTGTTACTGATCAGTATCGTTTACCTGCTGATGCAGCTGGCATCGGTATTCTCAAACAGGTCGAGCTCCTATGCCATTCAAAACGGAAGTTTAGTTATCAATAAAAATGAATTGTTCTCTGATCTAAGGACCTATTCGCTGATCCTTGCAGGCATTATAGCAGGCTGGTGTTTGCTGGCCGGCAGGCGCCTGGGCTGGATGCTGGGTGTTCCCATCTTGTTATTCATTACAACGGTTACAGGCGCCATGACCGTAGAGCAGGCCATGAAATTGAAAAGATTCGATAACAGCATGATCGGTTTCTTCGTAGCACTGTTCCTGTTGGTTTGGGCTATCATCTTTTTACTGTTACCCTCCGCCCGGCAAAAATACAGGGTTAGTAAAGGTGTTGCTCTACTAACCCTGCTGTTATTAATTGGTCTCGGAGGCGCATATATTTACTTACAATAGATCTTCGCCATTGAACTGGTAACGCTCCTTTATTTTGCGCATGACTTCGTCCATACTGGCGCGGTGATCGCGCGGGTTCCAGTCGCCCCGCTCCCATTTGTCAAGCTCCTGGTCGATGTGTTTTTGCTGCAGCGTGGTCATTTTTTCAACCAGCTGGTCCGACACTTCTTTCTGTTTCTTGTACCAGGTATCTTTTTTATTAACGAGCATTTCCTTGTTCCGCCGCATTTCTTCTTCGGCAGCGGCCATGCTGGTGAGTTCTTCCTTGGCCAGCGCAATATCGTATGGACCCACGGGCATGATCAGTTTTGAAATGATGGGACCTACTTCGATCAGGATGATGAGCAGTGATAATAAAAAGCTGGTCCAGAAAACACTGCTTTCTTCAGCCGCCAGATCGGTCAGGGCCTTATTGCGTTCGAGGAAACCTACATTCTGCAGGGCGTTTAATTCGTACTGGGCCCGTTTGGCTTCCATATTACTTTTAGCCGTAGCCAGAATGCTGTCCTGCACTTTGATGCTGTTGGTGAGCGCCTGCAGCTCAGGCGTCGCTTGCCGGGTAGAAGATGTATAAGCATCCAATTTCAGTTTGGCGATCCGCTCAACGCCGCGCTGCTGCGAACCTCCTGTACCATCCGCTTCCTGCACATAGGATTGTTGCAACCGGCTGAGTTCATCTTCAATATTTTTTTTGCGTTCAAACAGGCGATTTCTTTCCGCTTCGGTTGATTGCATCAAGGCGGTATTTTCAGCCTGCAGCAAGCTGTCGTTCAACTGGATCTTCTTGTGCGTGTTCTCGATCACTTTTGTGTTGATCTCCTTTTCAAAGATCTTCAGCTCCAGTGGCCGTGCAATGGTAAAACCGATCAGGATCGACAGCACCATCCGGGGTATAGCCATGGACAATTGTTTGCGGCGGCTTACGCCATACTTACGCATGGTGGAAACCAGAAAGCGGTCGAAATTGAAGATGATAAGCCCCCAGACGACGGCAAAGCAAAGTGTCCAGGCCCAGTTGCCAAATACGCTGTAAATAGCGTAACCGGCAGATAATGCAGCGAGCACAAAGGTGGCCAGAATTACGCCGCCTAATCCCCAGTATTTGCTGTGTTCAGAAGGGAATTGTTTTAGCAGTTCCTGGTGAGCACCGGAACACCACCATAAAAAATTAGTGTCGGCCTTTTTACCGGGGCCTCTGCCGGTGAATGAATCATAGGTATACAAGCCAGTGTCAGGCGATTGCTGATTGTCAGCCATAACCGTTACGGTTTAATTAATGGATAATTGTTGTAAAAAAAATGAAATGCCTTATAGGTGGGTTGAGGTGGTTGGAACATCACAAATAACGATAAAAAAATCGGTTTATGTGTAAACGAAACGTAAAAAAGAAAGGAAAAGCGATCCTTTAAAGAACGGCAACATTAATGGTGTTAAAACAGTTAACACAAATTAATCATAACATTCGTAATTACTGCACAGAAACAGGAATACTACGTGCACAGCACAGTAATTATAATAGCAGCTTCCAGAACCTGTTATACGTTACCGAAAAGGGATGCGACGGTTTTGGCGCCCATAAGACCCATGATAACTACGACGATCCAGCCGGCAACAGATAACCATACAGGGTGTTTATAATCACCGATCAGTTTCTTTTTCAGAACGGCCATTAACATGAGAGCCAGCGACACAGGTAAGATCAAGCCATTCAAAGCGCCGGCGATCACCAGCAATTGCACCGCTCCCTGCTGCAGAAAAGCAAAAACGCTCATGGAGATCAATATGAATAAAGTAGTGATGAGCCGATGGTATTTGTCGAATGCCGGATGCAGGGTGCGTAAAAATGAAACAGAGGTATACGCAGAACCTACAACCGATGTAATGGCTGCGCTCCATAATACGATCCCGAATATTTTGTAACCGGCATCGCCGGCAGCGATCTGAAATACCGAAGCAGCCGGATTTTTACTGTTCAATACACCGCCGTGTGTTACAACGCCCAATGCCGCCATGAATAATAATATCCGCATTACAGAGGCGAGTAATATGGCGCTTATACTGCTGCGGGTTACCTGTGGTAGTTGTTCTTGACCTTTTATGCCGGCATCGAGCAGGCGATGCGCCCCGGCAAAACTGATATATCCGCCTACGGTTCCACCAACCAGCGTTATAATCGCAGTTGTGTTTATGGTAACCGGTACAAAGGACCTATAGATCGCCTCGCCAGCCGGTGGCTGCGAACTGATGGCCACATACAGGGTGAGTGCAATCATAATAAAGCCGAGGATCCTGGCAAACCAGTCCATCGCCACGCCTGCTTCTTTAACCCAGAAAATGATCAGCGCAAGGGCCGCGCTGATGGCCGCGCCATATACCGGATGATCGATATCAGTATCGAAGGGATATACCACATTCACTCCTAGTCCGGCCCCGGCTACATTGCCGATATTAAAGACCAGGCCTCCGGTCA
Organism: Longitalea luteola; assembly: GCF_017356035.1. GTDB lineage: Bacteria > Bacteroidota > Bacteroidia > Chitinophagales > Chitinophagaceae > Niastella > Niastella luteola. Next base: position 506,712 of record NZ_JAFIQX010000004.1, read on the forward strand.
CGATGAGGATCGCCAGCAGATATCCCATGCCGGGTAATAAATGATTGGCGAGGTCCTGGGCCCGCATTTCAGTGACGGCAATAATGCGCCATACATTTAACTGGGCCGCAATGTCGAGCACGATGGACACTAATATTACGAAACCAAAGCTGGTAAGCAGCTGCTGGGTGAACACCGTGGTTTGGGTAATAAAACCCGGACCAATGGCCGAAGTAGCCATCAGGAAGGCGGCGCCGGTGATAGCAGACCTTGTTGTCGATTTCACCATACTTCAACTCAAAAACTTATGAACTTAATAACTCAGGAACTGAATAACCTATGAACTATGAACTTTGAACTTAAAACTTAGAACTTTGAACTTTGATCCCGTTGATCAACAAAGCTTCATTTATGGAACGGGCAAATTCAACAGCATGTTCCCCATCGCTATGTATACAAACGGTATCCGCAACAATGGGTACTTCCCTGCCATGTACACTGATCACACTGCGCCGGGTAACCATTTGCAGCACCTGGTTCAGGGATGCCTGCGGATCGATTATTATGGCATTTGGCTGCGTACGTGGCGTCAGATGGCCATCATCCTGGTAAGTACGGTCGGCAAATACTTCACTGCATGTTTTAAGGCCGGTGGCAGTGGCTGCTTCAATAAGCGCACTGCCCGATAAGCCGTAGACCAGTAACTGATCGTCGTAATCATACACCGCTTTGCAAATGGCTTCGGCCAGGGCTGCGTCCTTTGCCGCCATATTGTATAATGCGCCATGTGGTTTAACATGATGAATGCGGGTATGCATCACCTTTAAAAATGCATCCAGCGCACCGGTCTGGTACAGTACCAGGTCATAGATGGCTTCCGGCGGCAGGTTCATATTGGTTCTGCCAAAATTTTCGCGGTCGGGAAATCCGGGATGCGCACCAATGGCAACACCGGCGTCGATCGCAGCTGCCACAAGCTCATGCATGGTATGTGCATCACCCGCATGTAAGCCGCAAGCCAGGTTAATGCTGCTTACATACGATAACAACTGCCGGTCTTTTTCAAGATTGTAGTGCCACAGGTGGGTGCTTTCTCCCATGTCGCAATTGATGTCTATGCTTAACATACCATTTGATTCAGCCGTTCTGTGCAGGCACGTTGTAAGATATTTAATTCCTGTTGTTGTGCAAGCAACAGGTTTTCGGCTGTGGCAAGATCCGTCGTTTCAAAATGAATACAATCACTTGGCCGTAGCTGCGCCAGTTTAGGCAGGTGGGCCGAGATCACATGCCCTACGCGCGGATAACCGCCCGTTGTCTGGTGATCGGCCATCAGCACGATCAGCTGGCCGTTGGGCAACAGCTGAATGGTGCCAAAACTTACACCGGAAGAAACCAGTTCTGTATTGTCGGTCCGTTTCAGGTCAACCCCTTTTAGCTGGTAACCCATGCGGTCTGAGAAGGGATGGATGGTAAAATTATCCTCCTGCAAATGTTGTTGCGATTGTTCGGTCAGCTGGTCCCATTCATTTCCTTTAATAATGTATATCTCGTTTGGATGCCGGTAGGTATTGCCCGTATCTACTTTCCATTTCAACACTTCGAACTCCCGGCCTGGTTTAAGCAGTCCGGCAAAATAGATCCGGCTTTCGCGGAAAGGTATCTCGTCCCCTTTTTCCAGCTTGCGGCCCTGAAAGCCGCCGGCGCCGGCCTTCAGGTGGGTGCTGTAGCTATTCAGCCATCTGTTGACGCAAAGGCCGCCATGTACCGCCAGGTAACACCTGCTGCCGGATTGCAATTTCGGAAAATGCAATACCGCATTTTTACGTACCACTATGGGATGCCATAACGGAACCGGTTCGTCGTTGAGCATGGCGTTAAAATCACCACCGGTGATACTGATCAACGTATTTTGTTCAAACAGGAACTGCGCACCGGGAAAATGTATTTCAATGACAGCTTCCGGCGTTTCATTGCCCACCAGCATGTTGGCTACCTGGGCGGCATAACGGTCCATCGCCCCGCCGGAATTAATACCCAGCCGGCTGTAGCCTGTTCTTCCCAGGTCCTGGATGGTGTCCAGTAAACCGGGTTTAATTATACTTAATGACATTGTTTGTTCTAAATTCTCGGTTCTCGTTTTCTGAGTTATTCAGTTCCTGAGTTATTCAGTTCCTGAGTTATTAAGTTCATAAGTTATTGGATTCTTAAGGCTTTTGAGGTTAACAATTAGTCGCGAGGCTGAATAATAATAACCATAAACTACAAACCATAAACTACAAACGCTGAATATATTCCATGAACTCATTTTTACTAATAGCATAAAACTGAACCCTGTCTCCTGCCTGTAGTTTCACCGGTTCTGGCGCAAAGGGTTCAAACAACCGCAGCGGCGTTTGGCCTACGATCTGCCAGCCACCGGGACTGTTCAAAGGATAGATGCCCGTTTGTGAACCGGCTATGCCAACGCTGCCGGCGTTTACCGGTGCGGGATATTGTTTTCTCGGCATGGCAATTCGTTCATGCACTTCTCCCATATAAGAAAAACCAGGCAGAAATCCGATCATGTATACATTATACACAGGCGCAGTATGCAGGTGGATCACTTCCCCGGTGGTCAGCTGCTTTTCGCGGGCCAGCGCGGCGAGGTCGGGTGCATAAGGTTCCTCATAACAAACCGGTATCCTGATCACGTCCCGGGATGCTGTCGGAGTTGAAAGGGCTTTGTCAAATGCCTCTTGCAACAGATCAGCTACCCAGGCAAATACCGTATCTGCTGGTTTATAATATTTTTTGATAATAACCGGATTGTATAAGAGCGTCAGGGAACTGTAGGCCACCAGGCAATCCTTCAATCCTTCAAACGGATGGGCAAGCAGCCATTGCTGCATAGCCAGCGCTTTCTGATTCAACGTCTCGCTGATCGTATTGCCCATGTCTAAAGTGACGGCCGCATCTCCGAGGGGAAATATTTTATATTGGTTGGTCAACGTGACTAAGAAATGACTGAAGTTAATTTTTTTACCAGATAACCACGCATTCTGTCATAAATATCATGGTATTATATTTTTATCATCCTGATCTGTACAGGTTTTCACCTAATAGAAAGTGAGGATTACGAACTTCATCCGGCCTCCCGCTGTTTAAAATGATCGCCCGCAATTGTAAAATATAACCGCCATTTCGGCATGTTACACTTTTACCGGCTAAGTACCAATTTGTTGTTTTCGTTGTTATACATTAAACTTGCACGCCAGCAACAGACCATTTCTGCCATCAGCCACGCATAAATTCAATAGTAAAGATCATTGAATTTGAAGCAATTAGCATAAAGCTAAACGGCTTCATGCCGATGGCCGAAGGCAAAACGCAGAACGCTGAAAGCAAAAGGCTGAAGTCCTGATGTAAAATGAAATGCAGAAAGCCGAAGGCAAATGCTGATTGCTGAAACCGGAGGGCTGAAAGAAAAAAGTGAGCTTAGAATTTGAGAGACTGGCGTTTAGCGTTAAGCCTTAAGCGTTAAGCGTTAGTGCATATAAACCATTTATTGAACCTATGGCGAAGAATTTATTGATAGTTGAGTCTCCTGCAAAAGCCAAAACCATCGAAAAGATCCTGGGGAAGGATTTCGAGGTAAAGAGTTGTTTTGGTCATATCCGTGACCTGGAAAAGGAAGAGATGGGTATAGATATAAAAAATGGCTACAAACCCCGATATACCGTTCCGGAAACCAAGGAAAAAGTCGTAAAAGAACTTAAAAGCCTCGCCAAGAAGTCTGACGAGGTTTGGCTGGCAACGGATGAGGACCGTGAAGGAGAAGCCATCAGCTGGCATTTGTGCGAGGTATTGGGCCTCGATCCAAAGACCACCAAACGTATTGTTTTCCATGAAATTACCAAGCCTGCCATCCAAAAAGCGGTGACTACTCCCCGTACGGTGAATATGGATCTGGTGAACGCGCAGCAGGCCCGCCGGGTACTCGACCGCATCGTGGGTTTTGAACTAAGCCCGGTATTATGGCGTAAAATAAGCACCCGCAACAACCTCAGCGCGGGACGTGTACAAAGCGTGGCCGTTCGGCTCATCGCTGAACGTGAAAGAGAGATCAACGCCTTTATTGCTACCAGTACATTTAAAATTGAAGCCCTTTTCACCACACCCGATATAACCGGCAAGAACGTAACCTTTGTTGCCGAAGGCAAAAAATATGATACGGTAGATGATGCCGAAAAGTTTCTGCAAAGCTGTATCGGTGCAAAATATAAGGTGAACGACATTCAGGTGAAACCCGCCAAAAAATCGCCGGCGGCACCTTTTACCACCTCTACCCTGCAGCAGGAAGCATCGCGGAAACTGGGTTATTCCGTTAAACGCACGATGCAGATCGCCCAGCAGTTGTATGAAAGCGGTAAGATCACCTACATGCGTACCGACAGTGTGAACCTGAGCGATACCGCTATGGACGATATCCGTAAACAGGTAACCGGACAATACGGTAATAATTATTATCAGCCCCGGAAATACAGGAACAAGAATGAATCTGCACAGGAAGCGCACGAAGCTATCAGGCCTACCTATATGGAGAACAGCACGGTAGACGATGCCGATGGCCGCCGCCTGTATGAGCTGATCTGGAAACGTACCATGGCCAGCCAGATGGCTGATGCCGAACTGGAAAGGACCATTGCCAAAATTGAGATCTCAACCAATAAAGAAGAGCTTACCGCTACCGGTGAAGTGCTGAAATTCGACGGGTTTCTGAAAGTATACCGCGAAGACCGCGATGATGAAGATATAAACGAGGACGAACAACAGGAAGGCATGCTGCCGCCATTAACCGTAAACCAGCAACTGCCTTTGCGGGAAATGAAGGCCATAGAGCGCTTTAGCCGTCCTTCGCCCCGGTATACGGAAGCATCGCTGGTAAAGAAGCTTGAAGAACTGGGCATCGGCCGTCCTTCCACGTACGCGCCTACCATTTCAACCATCCTCGCACGTGGGTATGTAGAAAAACGCGATAAAGACCCCATCAGGCGTGATTTCCGCATCATGACCCTGAAGAATGATCAAATAGCCAAAGTAACTGAACAGGAAAATACCGGCGCGGAAAAAGCCAAACTCTTCCCTACCGATCTTGGCCTGGTGGTGACCGACTTTTTAAAACAGTACTTCGACGATATCATGGACTACGGCTTTACTGCCCGTATAGAAAATGAATTTGATGAAGTGGCCGCCGGTAAACTGAAGTGGAATAACATGATCGACGACTTTTACATTCCCTTCAAAAAAGACGTTGATAATACCATTGAAACAGCAGAACGCATAAAAGGTGAACGTGAGTTGGGCATCGATCCGCAAAGCGGTAAAAAGATCGTTGCCCGGATGGGCCGGTTTGGACCCATGGTGCAGATCGGAGATGCGAATGACGAAGAAAAGCCCCGCTTTGCCGGGTTAAGAAGAGGCCAAAGCATTGAGACCATTACGCTCGATGAGGCATTGCAGTTATTCGAACTGCCCAAGACCCTTGGCGAACTGGACGGACAGGAAATTTCGGTGAACCTGGGCCGGTTTGGTCCTTATATAAAATTCGGCGAGCAGAATATTTCCATGCCCCGCGGTGAAGATCCGTTCGGGTTAACCATGGAAAGAGCCCTGGAGCTGATAGGTGAAAAACAAAAAGCCGATTCACCCATCGGATATTTCGACGATAAACCTGTTACCAAAGGCACCGGCCGGTTTGGTCCGTTCATCAAGTGGAACGATATGTACATTAATGTACCCAGGCGCTACGATTTTGAGAACCTTTCACAGGCAAATATCGATGAGCTGATAGAAGCCAAGATCAAAAAAGAAGAGAACCGGTATATCCAGAACTGGCCGGAAGAAAAGATCTCCATTGAAAATGCACGTTGGGGTCCGGTTCTGAAATTTGGTAAGAAAATACTCAAGGTAGGCAGAAAAGCCGATGACACTAAATACACCGCTGAAGAGCTGAGCACTGTTCCGCTCGACGAGGTAAAGAAAATGATCGAGGCGCAGATCCCGAATGCATTCGCCACTAAAAAGGCGGCCGCCAGGAAAGCGCCTGGTAAAACAGCCGCAGCGCCTAAAAAAGCAGCCAAAAAAGCAGCACCGAAGAAGAAGTCAAAATAGCCAATGGGCTATGGACAATGGGCAATGGACAATAGGCAATAGACAAGGGCTTATGGCTGCAGAGCGATCGATTTTAGGCAAGCTGCTACCATTTAGGAACTTATTTGCCAATTGCTAATTGCCTATTGCCTATTGGTTTTCGCTTGCCAATTGCTAATTGCCTATTGTCAATTGGTATTCGCTTGCCAATTGCCTATTGATTTTCCTTGCCAATTGATTTTTACAATGCTTAGTCTCAAATACCACCTTACAGAAGAAGAATATTTCGATTACAATTACTACACAGCCTGGGCATCGCCTGAAAAGAAGAATTACCGGCTGTGGTATTACCTGCGGGTTTTCATTCTGTATGCAGCGGTTGCGGGATTATACATTTTCAGCCGCCGTACAGACCAGATCTTTATCGATCTCATCATCTTCGGACTGATCGCCACGGTTTATTTCCTGATGGTCCCGTATCTTATCAGGCAGTCTATCCTGCGCCGGGTTAGAAATATTTTGTCGAAACCGGAAAACCAGCACGTACTGGAAGAGGCTGAAGTGGTGCTCAGTGATACAGGCATTATCGATAAGGACAATGCATCGGAAAGCAGGTACACCTGGGAAGCGATTGTAAAAAAGGCTGAAACGCCCGCCTGTTACTATTTGTACACAAATTCGTATCACGCAATCGTTATACCCAGGCGGGTAATTGCAACACCCCAGGACAAGCAGGAGCTGGAACGATTATTTAACCAGTATTTGCCACTAAGTTCAGAGTTCCCCACATAGTGACGGACTTTGTGGATAAGATTTTTATTGATATCTTTTAGTTGTGATTTACTTTCAAGTTATTATGCAGGGTAGCTTCGTAGCCAACCCTGCCTGTTACCAAAATGGAAGAAAACAAAGAAATATCGGCCTTGTTCCATTTAATTGACGATCCCGATGAAGAAGTCTTCAACGCGGTATCTACGCGTATTATCGATTACGGGAAAGGGATCATACCCAACCTCGAAAATCTATGGGAGAACACGATCAGCGAAGATGTGCAGGAACGTATAGAAATGTTGATACACCGCCTGCACTACCGCGACCTGACGGAAGAACTCACGCAATGGAATAAAAACATTCACCAGGACTTACTTACCGGCGCCCTGCTCGTTGCCCGCTTTCAATACCCCGACCTGATCAACGCCCAGGTTTTTCAGGAAGTTGAAAAATTACGCAGGAACATCTGGCTTGAACTGAACAGTTACCTCACCCCGCTGGAACAGGTAAATGTGGTTACCAGCATCCTGTACAATTATTTCAATTTACGGGGCGTGGAGATCGGTTACCAGAACCCGGAAGAATTCCTGATCAATAAACAACTGGAAACAAAACGCGGCAATACCATTGCCAACGGTATACTCTATCTGATCTTATGCGAACTGCTCGATGTACCGGTTCGCGCCATCAATATTCCGCACCAGTTCGTGCTGGGATATTTTAAAACAGATTATGATTTTACCCGGCATGTAGAGAACCCGTTGTATAAAACGGAATTCTTTATAGATCCGATGAGCGGACAGGTATTCACCCATAAAGATGTTGAGAATTATTTCAAACGTATAAACGTAGCGCCATCTGCTTCCTACTTCAAACAGCTTTCCAACAAGCGGGTGATCCAATTCTTAATGGAAGAGTTCAGCAAATGTTTTACTGGTGAGAAGAACAGCTACAAGCAGAAAGAATTACTTGCCCTGGCAGAGTTGATCAGTGAGAACACAAAACCTGAACAACCTGAGGAACCGGAAGAATAGTTGACCAGTTAACTAGTTAACTGGTCAACTAGTTAACTTATAAACTAAGAGTCCAGCCTTCGCGGTACTCCCGCTTCACAAACTGGTTCGCTTCGTCGAAATTGGTGATCTTCATATTTTTCGCATCCCACAGCAGGCGTTTTCTGCCCGGATACCTGTTATCACCTTTCGCATTCGGATTCTTCATCATAAAGCTGCGAATGGCCAGGTTACCCATCAGGATGCTTTCTGTAAACGGACCGGCATAATCGAACGGCGAGCTGGTCACCCCTTTGCCATAACCTTCCATACAGGCGTTCACCCATTGAATATAGTGACCTTCTGGAACCCGTTTAATGGTTTCTTTAGGCATTTTCTTTTCTTTCATGAGGCGCGTTGGCAATAAGCGGGGGTTGGCGCCATAACAATCGCACATGATCTTGCCTTTGGTGCCTACCATGATCACGCCGCCATCCCAGTTACCCATGGGCTCTTCGGGCAGTAACTCTTCAGGACGCTCGGGGGTTAAACCGCCATCGTGCCAGGATACTTTAATATTGCCTTTACCGTCTTTGCGCGGATAGGTCAGGTGCATGATAGACGAAGGAGGACAGCCATCCGGATTCATGCTGTCATTCCACATTTCTTTGTAAATGGTAGCTACGCTGCATTCAACAGACGAAGGATAGTCAATAGGCAGGATCCGGAATACCGGGTCCATGATATGGCAGGCCATATCGCCCAATGCTCCGGTACCGAAAGCCCACCAGCCACGCCAGTTGAAAGGCAGATAAGCGGGGTTATAATCGATCTTTTTGGCGGGGCCCAGCCACAGGTCCCAGTTCACTTCTTTAGGCACCTCAAAGGAGCCCGTTGGTGTAGGAATGCCTTGGGGCCATACAGGACGGTTCGTCCAGCAATGTACAGTATGCACATCACCCACCAGGCCGGCATCCACCATTTCCTTCATTTTACGCACCCCGTCACCGGAACCACCCTGGTTACCCATTTGAGTAACGACTTTATATTTCTTGGCTGCTTCCGCCAGGATACGCGCTTCATAAATATCGTGGGTCAAAGGTTTCTGGCAATATACATGCTTACCCAGCTGCATAGCCGATAAAGCCGCTACAGCGTGTGTATTATCTGGGGTAGAAACACTTACAGCATCGATGTTTTTCTTTTCTTTTTCCAGCATTTCGCGGAAATCCTGATAGTAAGGCGCCTTGGGAAAACGCTCGCGGCTCTTAACTGCCTGGCGATCGTCAACATCACACAAAGCAACGATATTCACTTTGGGACTTTTGGCAAATTCAGTGAGATCGCTGGCGCCTTTGCCGCCTGCGCCAATACCAGCAATATTCAGTTTATCACTGGGAGCAATATATCCACGGCCCAATACATGCCGGGGAACAATGAAGAACCCGGCAGCCGCCAAAGAGGTGTTTTTAAGGAAGTCGCGGCGTGACTGGTTGTTTTTTTTGTTCTTCTTCATACTGTAAGCATTGAGTTTTAGAAGCCTGAAAGTATAGATTTAAACCGATTTAGCAAATTAAGTTACTTTAATCTTTTGATATCTGTATCAGTATTTTATAGAAAAAACCTGCAAAAATATTTTTGCAGGCACCGGCCCTCAACTGTGTGCAGAAAGACTAGATGAGTTCTTGAGTTATTGGGTTCATGAGTTTTTGAGTTCCTGAATTTTTGAGTTGATGAGCTATTAAGCTTATTAGTTTGCCGTAAGTGAATAACTACAAACCACAAACCACAAACCATAAACCATAAACTATAGACTGTGAGCGCGGTATTCGCGTTTTACAAAAGCATTGGCTGCATCGAAATTGGTAATCCGCATATTGGTGCCATCCCACAGCAGTTTTTTGCGGCCGGGAAAATGATTGCCTTCTTTAATGTTATAGCTTCTTACTGCCAGGTTACCCATCAGTACCGTTTCTGTTAACGGACCTGCCACATCAAATGAAGAACTGGTGTAGGCGCCAAAACCTTTTTTGCAGGCCTGTACCCATTGCGTCTGGTGTCCCTCCGACCCTTTCTCAACAAACGGGAATTTTGATTTGGGCAATCGGGCTTCTTTCATTTTTTTCGTTGGCAGCAAAGTGGGATTCCGGCCAAACAGGCCCGCCATCAGTTTGCCTTTGGTTCCTTCAAAGAGAATACCTCCATCCCATTCTGCCAGTTGTTCATCGGGCAGCAACTCTGGCGGACGGTCGGGCTTAATACCTCCATCGTACCAGATCATTTCTACCGGCGGCATTTTGCCGCGCGCCGGAAAATAGATATGGATCTTGGAAGAAGGCGGATAGCTGTCGGTATAAAACGCTTCTTTGAAAAAACCTGTAAAAACAGAGCCGACACTGCATTCTACCGCTTCCGGATAGCCCAGTTTCAACGCCCGGAATGGCACATCGATGAAATGGCAGCCCATATCACCCAGGGAGCCGCAACCAAAATCGACCCATCCCCGCCAGGTGGCCGGTAAATAAGCCGGATTGAAATCACGATACGGCGCAGTGCCCAGCCACAGGTCCCAATCAACTGCTGCGGGGATCTCAAACTTGCCGGTGGGTGTAGGTATACCTTGTGGCCATACGGGCCGGTTTGTCCATACGTGCACGGTGTGCACCTTACCGATCACACCATCCTGGATCCATGTTTCAACGATGCGGGTATCATCGCCGCTGCTGCCCTGGTTACCCATTTGAGTAACCACTTTATATCGTTGGGCGGCCTGCGTTAACACGCGGGCTTCGTAAATGTCGTGCGTTAATGGTTTCTCCACATATACATGTTTGCCCAGCTGCATGGCGGCCATGGCCTGCACAGCATGCATATGATCGGGTGTGGTAATTATTACCGCGTCGATATTCTTGTGTTCTTTATCGAACAGCTCCCGGTAATCGCGGTAATACGGCGCCCTGGGCCATTTTTTGCGGGCATTTACGGCCATGCGGTCATCCACATCACAAAGGGCTACGATGTTCTCGGCGCCATTATTATAAGCGTAGGGTAAATTCACTTCGGCTTTGCCACCGGCTCCTATACCCGCAATATTGAGCTTATCGCTGGGAGCAGTATAGCCACGGCCTAATACATGTCGCGGAACAATGAAGAAACTACCGGCAGCCAGGGAAGTATTTTTTATAAAGTTGCGCCGGTTGATGGTTCTTTTCAGGGCATGCATATCTCAAGCAATGTTAGGATGAAGATCATTGAAGTCAGAATCGCATTCTGAGAAAGTGAAGCAGAAAGTTTAATGTAATCTATGATTTCGAGATCTCGGGATTTTGAGATTTGCAAATCCCAAAATCCCAAAATCTCTAAATCTCAAAATCTCTAAATCAGAAATCAGAAATCTCTTGTTATACTAAAGAAGCGTCCAGTGTAATTTCTGCATTCAATACCTTGCTCACAGGACAGTTCGCTTTTGCGTCTTCAGCGCATTCTTTGAATTTTTCAGCACTGATACCGGGAATACTTGCTTTAAGTACCAGGGCAGAACTCTTAATGCTGCCATCTTCGAGCGTAACGGTAGAAGTTACATCCAGCGAATCGGGAGTGAAACCGGCGCCGCCCAGCACAAAGCTTAATTTCATAGCAAAACAGCCGGCGTGCGCTGCCGCGATCAGCTCTTCGGGGTTGGTGCCTACACCTTCTTCAAACCTTGACTTGTACGAATACTGCGTTTTGTTTAAGGTTGTGCTTTGTGTAGTCATAATTCCTTTTCCATCTTTTCCTGAGCCGTTCCAAACGGCAGTAGCTGTACGTTTCATGTAATTGTGATTTATTTTTGAAAAAAATTAAGAGCATGAACATCACCTGGGATGATTTCGCAAAAATAGATATCCGCGTCGGAACAATTACGGAAGTTAATGATTTTCCCAAAGCTAAGAATCCAGCATGGCAAATTACCATCGATTTCGGTGAATTGGGTATTAAAAGGTCATCAGCACAAATAACCCATTTCTATGAAAAAGAAGCGCTGACCGGCAAGCAGGTGATAGCCATCGTGAATTTTCCACCCAAACAGATTGCTAATTTTTTCAGTGAATGCCTGGTATTGGGCGTATACACTGATAAAAAAGAGGTAGTTTTACTAACACCTGATCAGCCGGTGCAAAACGGCTGGAAAATAGGCTGAAGGCTCAACGCAAAACGCTTAACCTGCCTGCCGGCAGGCAGGCGCAAAACGCCAAATACGAAAGCCGGACGCCAGTATTGAAACCAGCATTTGCGGAAACCAGCGTTAAGCCTTAAGCGTTCAGCGTATGGTGGTACAACGATTCCATGTAATTTGAAAATACCATATATGATGACCCCGGATCATGCAAGGCACATTTATTACATATTATCAGTCGCCCGTAGGATTGCTGCAGATTGCAGGCACCGGTCACTTCATCAGTGAAGTGAAATTTATTGATGAGCAGGAAAAAGTAACTGCTGCCGATCCTGGTCAATTACCGCCCCTGGCTATACAGGCAGTTGAACAGTTAATAGAATATTTTCATGGACAGCGCCGCTTTTTTGAAATGCCTGTATCGCAGGAAGGAACACCTTTTCAGCAAAAGGTTTGGGCAGAACTGATGAACATCCCCTTTGGCAAAACGATCAGTTACCTCGAACTATCGCACCGCCTGGGCGATCCCAAAGTGATCAGGGCTGCTGCAGCCGCCAATGGCAGGAATAACGTGGCCATCATTGTGCCCTGCCACCGGGTAATCGGCGCCAATAACCAGCTGGTAGGTTATGCCGGCGGGTTGCCCCGCAAAAAGTGGTTATTGCACCATGAGCAGAAAATAGCACACGGGGTACAGACATTGTTCTAACTTACCTAAGCGGCATAAGATTTGAAATTTATGATTCGGGATTGCGACGGATTGCGAGATTGCGAGATTTCGGGATTTATCGATTCAAAGTGAACTACGAATAGCAGATTTCGGGATTGCGAGATTTCGGGATTTATCGATTCAAAGCGAACTACGAATAGCAAAATCACAAAATCTCAAAATCGCAAAATCTCGAAATCTCAAAATCATAAATCAGAAATCAGAAAGCGGGTTAAGAATTTCAGAAATCTAGAAATCTCAAAATCAGAAATCAGAAATCAAGGACGTGGTTACAGTAATAAAAGGAGATATAACAAAGTTACCGGTAGATGCCATTGTTAACGCCGCCAATACCTCCCTGTTAGGTGGCGGCGGTGTCGACGGCGCCATTCACCGGGCCGGAGGTCCCGCTATTCTCGAAGAATGCAAAAAGATCAGGGCCAAACAAGGCGGTTGTGCTACCGGTAAAGCGGTGATCACGACAGCAGGACAGCTGCCGGCAAAATATGTGATCCATACGGTAGGACCAATATGGAATGGCGGCCATAAAGGAGAGCCCGAACTGCTGGCCAGTTGTTACCGCAGTTCATTGCAACTGGCCGTGGCCAATGGCGTAAAGACGATCGCTTTTCCCAATATCAGCACGGGCATCTATGGTTTTCCCAAACCCAATGCCGCCGATATTGCCATAAAAGAAGTACAACAGTATCTGGCAGACGAAAACCCGTTAGAGGAAGTTATCTTTGTTTGCTTCGACGATGAGAATTATACTTTGTATAAAGAAAGACTATAATAAAAATTGGATGTTGGCATTTCAGCGTTTAGAGTGTAAGTAATGCGCACAGTAAGAAATCCCAAACTCCTGAAACCTAAAATCAGCAATAACAGGTATGTCATTTAAAGCGCTTTGGATAACAGAAACCAGGACAGGAACGTTTGAGCGGACAATTGTTGAGCGGGCGATCGACGACCTGCCAACCGGTGAGGTATTGATACGAGTACACTATTCTTCATTAAACTATAAAGATGCGCTTTCGGCTACAGGTAATAAAGGCATTACACGCCAGTTCCCGCATACACCAGGTATCGATGCAGCGGGTACGGTCGAGATCAGCCGGAATGAACAATTCGCGGTAGGCGACGAAGTGTTGATCACCGGTTACGATCTGGGCATGAATACCTGCGGCGGCTTTGGTCAGTACATTCGCGTGCCGGCCAGCTGGGTGGTTAAAAAGCCCGAGAACTATTCCCTGAAGGAATGCATGATCATTGGTACAGCCGGTTTTACGGCAGCTGTTGCAGTTTACAAAATGGAATTGCTGAAACTTCAACCCGACGCCGGCCCCATAGTGGTTACCGGAGCCACCGGTGGTGTGGGCAGTATGGCCATTTCGATTTTAGCAAAAGCGGGTTACGAGGTGATTGCCGTAAGCGGCAAATCCAATGCACATGAATACGTAAGCCACCTGGGCGCCGCCCGTTTGGAAGACAGGTCATTTGTGCTCGACACATCAAAAAAAGCACTGATAAAACCCAGGTGGGCAGGCGCTATTGATACGGTTGGCGGTGAAACCCTGAGCACCTTGTTAAAAGGCTGCCGGTCTGAAGGCTGCATCGTGAGCACCGGCCTCGTGTCATCGCCCAAACTCGATTCAACCGTATACCCTTTTATCCTGAACGGAATTAATTTACTGGGTGTAGGTTCGGCCGAAACCCCCATGGCTACCCGATTGATCATTTGGGAAAGACTGTCTACCGACTGGAATATTAAAGACAAACTACCAGCCATTGCAAAAGAAATAAACCTCGAAGAATTGAACACCACCTATATAGATAGCATTCTACAGGGAAAAGTGATGGGCCGCATAGTAGTAAACCTCAACAACGCGTGATCATGGAGTTGTTGCAGTGGAAAGTTATACAGGTGATCCCCGAAACACCTGATGCGATTACTTATGTTTTGGAAGAAACTAATGGAAACCCGGTTAGCTGGGATGCCGGTCAGTCCCTGACCTTTTTATTTACCCGTCACGGGCATGAGATCCGCCGTTCCTATTCAATTTGTACAGCGCCGGGCATCGATAAACATATAGCCATCACCGTAAAAAAGAAAGAGAATGGTGAAATATCGCGGCATATTCTGGGCACCTGGCAAAAAGGAACGCTCGTGCGCAGTTTACCCCCGGCCGGCCGCTTTGTCATTGATACCGATCCTGCACAAAAGCGGCATATCTGGTTCATTGCGGCAGGCAGCGGCATAGCACCCATTCTGGCCCTGTTGAAAAAAGCGCTTTACAACGAACCGGGCAGCCATATCACCCTGTTGTATCAGAACCGCGATGAACGTTATATTATTTATCACAAAGTACTGCAGCAGCTGGCTGCCCAATATGCACACCGGTTCACTCGCATCGACCTGTTAAGCAATCCTCTTGACGCAGATACCAGACCGGCACGGTTAAACAACTGGCTGTTGGAAAAAATAGTGGGGACAACAACAGCGGCGGGCCATGCGCTCAACACCCTGTTCTATACCTGCGGCCCGGAGCCGTTTATGCGGATGGTACAGTTCACCCTGCGCGTTATGGGTTTCCAGGAAGAACAGCTGCGCCAGGAACATTTTGTAATTGAACCGGTGCGCAAACCTGCCTTTACCATGCCGTCGACCCCATTTACCGTTATTGTGCAGTACGCTAAACAAACGCACAGGTTCACGTCTGCCTGGCCCGACACCATTTTACAGGCCGCCCAAAAGCAGGGCATTTCCCTGCCGTATAGTTGCAATGCCGGCCGCTGCGCTACCTGCGCCGCGCGGTGCCGCAAGGGTTCGGTGACCATGAGCATCAATGAAGTGTTAACCGATAAAGACCTGCAGCAGGGATTGGTACTCACCTGCACAGGATATGCTGCGGCAGACCTGGAACTGGAGATCTAAGAATAGCTACACATAACTGGTACGGCTGCGGTCTAATGTAACAGGATGTTTATATTCCAGGAAAAGATCGAGTATCGCATTTACGCCATGTTCTTTTGCCAGCGCATACTCGGCATCGGTAAGAAAGGTCAGCCAGAGAAAAGAAACATCGTCATCGTCAACCCGGAAAACGGTTCCCGTGTCGGCAATGACAATGGTAGTAAGCGTGAGTAAAGTGGTCAGCGAAGAATTTTCGAATACCTCACCCATATGGATCGTATGCCCCCAGCCCAGGTAGGTTGGCGGATCCTGCAGGAAGGGAAAAGCGCCGGCCCAGCACATCCAGTTGGCCAGGTCATCCAGTTTTGTTTCATCTTCCCTTACATAGGCAATTAACTCAGTCCTTTTTGTATCAGTATCTTCTGCCCGCTCATCCAAAACCATTGGCTGCAGGCTCATGCCATAAGTTGCGAGTGTACCCCATGGACGGCCCGTCTTTTCTGCCGGAAAATAAGCACAGCCAACTTCAGGCCCTTCCTCACTGGGATCCCACAACAAAGAAGGCGCCGCGCCGAAATGACTGGTGAGCTTTTTTAGTATGTTGGTATGATGCGGTTTCATTGGTCATTTCAATTCTTCACTGGTAAAAGCCAAAGGAAGCAATGAACTTGCTTTTGGTATCACATATATTTTTCCTTCCATACCACCGAGTATCAGCCTGATCGGATGCCCAACCCTGGATTCAAACTCCTGCAACGACTGACGGCAGATGCCACATGGCGAAATAGGATGATCACTATCGCCATTACCGGCCTGGTAACTGATCGCCAGCGATTCAATCGGCACCTTGGGATACAGGGATGATGCGGAAGCCAGCAATACCCGTTCGGCACATAAGCCCACCGGAAAAGAAGCATTCTCCTGGTTGCTGCCGGCAACAATTTCTCCATTGGCCAGTTTGGCCACAGCACCTACATGAAAATGAGAATAGGGCGCATACGCATGTTCCGTTACTTCCCTCGCTTCATTAAGCAACCACGCATCTTCTTCTGATAATTCATCTATGGAATCATAGATCTCGAAGGAAAACCTGTATTCATCTTTTTTCATATTCCTGATTTTATATTAAACCTTACGAGACAAAAAATCCTCCCCACAGTGCGGGGAGGATCATTAAAGATATGAAATATGTTTCAGGTTGCATGTTACAGGTTACCAGTTAGCGGGTACCGGTTGCCAGGCCTTGCATGGCGATCCTCCTGCGGGCAATTGGGCTCACCGAATTTTTTGCCCGGTGACCGGAAACGGGAAACCGGTAACCGTTAATGTATTGTTCTGAACATGCGGTTCCAGCGTACACCTTTATCCCAGCTCATCCAGATCAACCAGGCTTCTCCTACTACATGATCTTCCGGTACAAAACCCCAGAAGCGGCTGTCCTGCGACCGGTGGCGGTTGTCACCCATCATCCAGTAATAGTTCATTTTAAAGGTATAAGAAGTTGCTTCCTGGCCGTTAATGAAGATCCTGCCATCCCGTTCTTCCCAACTGTTATTTTCGTACACTTTGATAGCGCGTTTATAACAGGCGATGTTCTTAGGGGTCAATGGTATGGTAACACCTTTTTTAGGGATCCAGAGCGGACCGAACTCATCCGTGCTCCATAAAACCAGGGCCGTATCACGCGGGAATATCCGGGGGTCGCCTACATTTTCCAGTTTACGGGTAACAGTTACACCCGGGATCTTTTTCAAGATCTCGGCTTCCGATTCAGTCATGTTGATCATGTAACTGTTCGGGCCGTAAGGAATAAAATCAGGATTGCGCTCATCGGTATTTAAGCGTATGCCCGCTTCCCGCAATTCATCTTCGCTCAATATTCTGTTATTGGCAGTAGTAACCACATAGTCAGTAGCAGAAGATGGTGAAATATATGCTTTCTGACCATTGACAAATAAAATACCATCTACGATCTGAATGGTATCGCCGGGAATGGCCACACATCTTTTAATGTAATTCTCGCGCTTGTCAACGGGGCGGGTCATAATGGTATAGTCTGTCCATACAATTTCCCGCGCCTTTTGCCTGCTGATCGCCTTAAGGTCGGCCTCATTCGGGATTTGACCCTTTAATTGCTGGTACTGCCGCATTTCTTCACTTTGTAAGATGTCGTAATACGGGTCCTGCGAATCCAGTTCCTTGGTGAGCGTATCACCTGCCGGAAAATTGAACACTACCACATCATTGCGTTTCACCGGAGTGGCAAACCAGCGGGTGTATGGCAAATGAACGACCTCAGTGTACGATTTTGAATTAAATATAGGCAGGGTGTGATGTACGAATGGAACAGCCAGCGGTGTATTGGGGATGCGGGGGCCATAACTTAGTTTGCTAACGAATAAGAAATCGTTCACCAGCAGCGTTTTTTCCATGGAGCCGGTGGGGATGGTATAGGCTTCAAACACAAACACCCTGATAAGGGTAGCCGCTACCACGGCAAAAACACCGGCATCGATCCATTCCCGCAGGGTCGTTTTTTTGTGATTTTTTACGGCTTCGGGACCCAGGTATTTTACCTTTTTGTCCATGCCGATATAGGGGAAATAAACCACCCCTAAAAGCGCCGCGCCTGCATGATCGAGAAAGCTGAATTTACCAAACAATTTCACGAACTCCACCAGCAGCCACATGCTGATGAACCAGCCCGCAACCGGCAAAAATTGCCAGAAGAACCAGTGTTTTTTCAACCGGGCGGCTTTTACGATCTCCCAGGTATTATAGAACGGTACCCAGGCTTTCCAGGATGGGATACCGGCTTTTTCGAATAACTTGGCTAAGCCGAAGGCTGGCAGTTCTACTATCAGTAAGGATATTAGTATAATAACAAACAGATCGTGTAAACTCATTATGGGGCTGTTTTATAAAAAATCCGGGCAAAAATACCATATTAATATTCACAGGAACAGGGCAATAACGAACAATTTGCTAAAAAAAGTGTCTATATTTTGGCAGAATGGCGCTATTTATGATGAACAGTATTTCTCCAGTTGCATTAGTTGTGATATCTTACCTTTTGTTACAATACTATGAATTTGTTTTCCATCCGGGATATTGAAAACTTAACGGGAATTAAAGCGCATACCCTGCGCATCTGGGAACAACGCTATAACCTCTTCTGCCCCAAACGCAGGGAAAGCAAGCACCGTTTCTATGATTGTGAGGATCTGAAACACCTCTTACGCATTGCCTACCTGTACAACCAGGGACACAAGATTTCCCAGATTGCCTGCTGTTCGCCTGAAGAAATGGCCAGATTGGCCCTCGAGGCAAAGCCGGATACCGATAATTACGAAATTTTTATCAATCAATTAACAGAAGCGTCCATCGACCTCGATCAGCCCCGGTTCGATAAAATTCTCCATAACCTCGTCTTACATGCCGGTTTCGAAAAAAGCATGATCAGTGTGCTATTCCCTTTCCTCAAAAAGATAGGGGTATTATGGCTGAACGGCCAGGTAATACAGGCACATGCCCATTTTGCCCGTTCGCTGATCATTAAAAAAATGATGGTGGCTATTGACGGACTGGAAAAACCGGCTTACACCGGTGGCCGCAGGGTACTGTTATTCACCCCGGCGGGCGACCACCACGATATGCCGGGCGGCGAATGCCAGGAGCTGCCCCTGCTGTTCATGCAATATATGCTGAAGAAAGAAGGCGTGCCCACGATTTACATGGGCAAAAATGTGCCGTTGGACATGTTGCAGCTGATCTGCAACCAGCAGCCCTGCACACAATTGTATTTCCTCATCATTCCGAACCTGAATAAATGCGACATGCATGAATACCTGAAAACGTTCTCTCACATGTTTCCCGAGAAGGAGATCGTTTTTTCAGGGCCTGAAGCCTGTCAGTGCAGCTGTGATCTGAAAAACGTAAGATTATTGAAGACAATTGAGGAGAAGAAAGCCTTCCTGAAGGAAGGCATTAACGTGTTAACAAGTTAATTGGTCAAATATCTGTGCCACACCTTAACGGTGTGGCACATGTAACTATCTTTTAGGAATTACGTAGGCATGTACGTCTTCTGAAATGATGGTTTTACCCGATAAGATGATCAACCGCTCAACCACGTTCCGTAATTCACGGATGTTACCCGTCCAGTTATGTTGTTTCAGTGCATCCAGGGCTTCTTTATCGATGCCTTTTTTGGGAATACCATAATCAGCGCAGATATCTGCCAGGAATTTATCAACCAGCAAAGGAATATCCTCGCGGCGATCGTTCAGTGAAGGCACATGTATGATGATCACGCTTAGCCGGTGATACAAGTCAAGGCGGAAATTCTTTTCATCCACCTCTTTCAACAGATCTTTATTGGTAGCCGCGATCACCCGCACATCTACACTGATATCTTTGTCACCACCCACGCGGGTTATCTTGCCTTCCTGCAGGGCACGTAATACTTTGGCTTGGGCACTCAGGCTCATATCGCCGATCTCATCGAGGAACAACGTACCGCCATGGGCCTGTTCAAACTTGCCTATACGTTGTTTAACAGCCGAGGTAAAAGAACCTTTTTCATGGCCGAATAATTCACTTTCTATAAGTTCGCTGGGGATGGCCGCGCAATTCACTTCCACCAACGGCCCCGAAGCGCGGTTACTTTTTTCATGCACCCAGCGGGCAACCAGCTCCTTACCTACCCCGTTCTCACCGGTAACCAGGATACGCGCGTCGGTAGGCGCTACCTTATCAATGGTTTCTTTGATCTTTACAATGGGCGCCGATTCGCCGATCATTTCTTCCACCTTACTCACCTTGCGCTTCAACACTTTGGTTTCGGTAACCAGGTTGTTCTTATCCATCGCATTGCGAATGGTGATCAACAGGCGGTTCAGGTCTGGCGGTTTTGAAATATAATCATACGCGCCCTTTTTAACCGCTTCTACAGCCGTTTCAATGGTTCCATGACCCGAGATCATGATCACCGGCACATCTGAATTGGCTTCACGCGCCTTATCAAGAAATTCAATACCATCCAGTTTGGGCATTTTGATATCACACAACACTACATCATACGCTTTTTCCTTGAATTTCTTCAGCCCTTCTTCCCCATCGCCTGCCTCTTCGATCTTATACCCTTCATAAGAAAGTATCTCACACAGGGTTTTACGGATAGCTTTTTCGTCGTCGATAATTAAAATGTTTGACATATTTGGTTTAACAGTCTTTAGCTATGGAAAAATAGAGTTTTATCATCTCATGGTTCATCAAAAGTAACGATATGCAACGGAACCTCCTCACGACAATTATCCTGCCGTTTTTACTTATTAATTGTATGGGAAAAACCACAAATATCAATGAAGCCGGCCCTCAACCATATACACTCACTGCAACGCCGTCATCGGTAGCAGAAATTCCTGTGCCAGCAGGATTTAAACGCATAACTTACCCCGAACGGTCTTTTGCCACCTGGTTACGTAAGCAGCCGCTTAAAAAAGATGCGAGGGTTTACCTGTACAATGGCCGGCTTAAGCGCAACCAGCAGGCTCAGTATGCGGTGCTCGATCTGCCTGTTGGCGACAAAGACCTGCAGCAGTGTGCCGATGCAGTAATGCGCCTGCGGGCATCGTACCTGCTTGAACAAAAACGGTATGCTGAGATCTTTTTTACAGATAACAGTGGAAAAAAACATGCTTGTCCGAACCCTGTCGACAGCACCCGGTTCGAGCGCTATCTTGAAAGGGTGTACAGCTTTTGCGGCACAGCCTCACTTGAAAAGCAATTACGTCGGGTAACTGATTTTGCGTCGATACAACCGGGTGATGTTTTGATCAAAGGCGGTTCGCCGGGGCATTGTGTAATGGTTATGGATATGGCCGTTAACAGCAATGGCAGAGCGATCTACCTGCTGGCGCAAAGTTATATGCCGGCGCAAAATATTCACCTGTTAAAAAACCCGGTAAACGGGGTTTTGAGCCCCTGGTACGAAGTAAAGACCGATAACTCATTCATTTACACACCCGAGTGGACATTCACCCCGCATCAGCTGCGGCGATGGTAAATAACTCTGTACACATAAGAGTATTCCTTAGTAAATCTACCTTGCAGGGCTTAACAATACATATTATTTTAGAGCCATATCCTTTAGAAAAAACATTGTTAATCAAAATCCGTTACTTATGAAGGCATCTGCAGTAGATGTTCAGTCACACCTGTCACTTACCAAAGTAATTACCCGTTTAGCACTTTTAGGAGGATTTATTCTTGGAGGCATGTATGGTCTGCTGACCTTATGTTCTTCATTATTAAAATAATTTCCGGAGAACTTTTTAGTAATATCCAAAGCAAGCAAAAACGGCCTTCCGGTAAATCGGGAGGCTTGTTTCGTTACAGGTTGCCAGTTACCGGTTGCGGGTTACCAGTTACCCGGCCGCGAATGTCATTCCCTTTACAACGATCACCGCTTCACAGTTTTTACCTCGCTTATCAGCAATAAAAAAGTGAGCTACTCACCAGGAGCAGCCCACCATAATAACTTTATGCCTCGTTGCCTTTTTTATTTCTTCATGTACATAACTTCTTTCACCAGGCGCACGGTTTTGTCAACGCTTGGTAAGGCTGCTTCAACCAGGTTGGGTGCGTAGTGCAGCGGAGCATCAGCAGCGGTGAGGCGGCGGATCGGCGCATCCAGGTAGTCGAAAGCTTCTTTTTGAATGCGGTAAGCAATCTCTGAAGAAACCGAACACATGGGCCATTGCTCTTCTACGATCACCAGGCGGTTGGTCTTTTTAACGCTCTCCAGGATCGTGTGCCAGTCGAGCGGACGAATAGTACGCAGGTCAACCACTTCAGCGCTCACCCCTTCTTTTTCCAGCTCGGCAGCAGCGCCCAGGGCAACCTTCATCATCTTATTGTAAGAAACAATGGTAACATCGCTGCCTTGTTTCTTAACATCGGCTTTACCGATCTCGATGATATATTCTTCTTCGGGAACTTCGCCTTTGTCGCCATACATTACCTCACTCTCCATGAACATTACCGGATCCTCGTCGCGGATAGCGGCTTTCATTAAACCTTTGGCATCGTATGGATTGGAAGGAGAAATTACTTTAATACCGGGGATATTTGCATAGTAGCTTTCAAAAGCTGTAGAGTGCTGGGCGCCTAACTGGCCGGCAGAACCATTAGGCCCGCGGAAAACGATGGGACAACCGATTTGTCCACCGCTCATAGCCAGCATTTTAGAAGCTGTGTTTAAAATCTGATCCAATGCCAATACAGCAAAGTTCCAGGTCATGAACTCAACGATCGGACGTAAACCGTTTTGAGCAGCACCTACCGCAATACCGGCGAAACCCAGCTCGGCAATAGGGGTGTCAATAACTCTTTTAGGGCCAAATTCTGCCAGCATTCCCTGGCTTACTTTATAGGCGCCATTGTATTCAGCTACTTCCTCACCCATCAGGAAAACCCGGTCGTCTCTCCTCATTTCTTCACTCATAGCTTCGCGGAGCGCTTCGCGAAATGCGATAGATCTTGCCATTCTGTATTCAGTTTTTAAAACCCGGCAAAATTATTGGTTGAGGAGCATAATAACAAATTGCCGGGCAATAATAAATTAAATGTCTAAAAGACAGAAAGTCAGGAACAATAGTGAAGGCCCCGTACCGGGGGGATTTCACGCGTTTTAAGGCGGATTTACCATTGTTTTTTTAATTATCCGAAGCAAAAGCTACCCTGCTAGCCATTGGCCCGTTAGCACAATTTGTACCGCCCTTACACAGATTCGCTATTTGGCAAATCCGCTGATTGGTCCATTGACCCGCCGGAACCGTCCACACGTCAAAGTAATTTTACAGGCGGGGAGTCCCCAACTAGGTTTGTAGAAAATTAACCTTATGCAACCTGCTACTGCCCGCCAGGCGTATCTAGACTGGCTACGAGTTCTGTCGATATTAGCTGTTTTCTTCCTGCATTCAGGCATGGCATTCGTGGAAGAATGGGAATGGCACCTTAAAAATAAAGAGACGAGCAACCTGCTCATGGAGGTGAATTTCTGGCTGGGCCGTTTCAGAATGCCGTTGTTGTTCTTTATTTCCGGTACGGTAACTTATTTCATGTTGTTGAAAAGAAGCACCGGCTCCTTCATGGGTTTACGCTTCCGCCGATTGTTTATCCCGCTGGTCTTTGGCATACTGGTCATTGTGCCGCCGCAGGTTTACATGGAAAGACTCACACAAGGCTTCAAAGGCAATTTTGCCGATTTCTATCCGACTGTTTTCACTACCGGCCCCTACCCGGCTGGTAATTTCAGCTGGCATCACCTCTGGTTTATTGTTTATTTGTTTTTGTACGACATCCTGTTTGCGCCACTGTTTAAATGGATGATGAGTGAACAGGGTAAAGAAGCGTTGGCTTTCTTCAATAGACTCGCTAACCGCCGATGGATCTATCTTCTGGCTGTTCCCAGTGTGATCGCCTATACCGGTATGAACTTGTCGTTCCCCGAAACCCATGATCTTATACATGACTGGAGCAGGCATGTATACTGGATCTTCTTTTTATTCACGGGTTTTTTATGCGTCAATTTTTCTTCGTTAATGAATAGCCTCGAAAGGAATCGCCGCACTTCATTCCTGCTGGCGTTTGCGAGTATTTTTTGTATCAATTATATCCGGTGGAATAACCTGGAACCTGAAAATGTGATCCCTGACTGGCGAGGCGACTGGCGTACCTATGCGTATATATCGTTATTTCCCATTACAGCCTGGTTTTGGATCTTTACCGCCATTGGGTATGGTAAACGATACCTGAATAAAAAACACCGCATTCAGAACTATATAAATGAGGCTATATATCCGTTTTACATTTTGCACCAAACGATCATTGTAATAGTAGTGTTTTATGTAATAAGGACAAATGAACCGGTCATGAACAAGTTCCTGTTCACTTTTATCACTTCCCTTACCCTTATTATGTGTATCTATCATCTGCTGATAAGGCCCTACGATATTACGCGATTCCTGTTTGGCATGAAACCGAAGAAAAAAGAGACAAAACCGGGCGTTGAAACAGGGGTACAAGCTGCACCGGAGAAATCGGCTGAAACAATACCATCAGCCATCCAAATATCGTAAATTACAAAAAATGAAACGGTTCTGGAAATATGCGTTCCCCGGATTATTTGGATTACTGATCTATATCACAATAAGAATATTGAATGATACAGTTTCCCATTTCAGGGTATGGCGGCGGGCCTGGATCATCACAGCTATAGAACTGGTGTTCGTCGTAGCCGCCGGTTATATTACCATGTATGCATTTCAAAAGCTGTTTCAACGGTTCGATAAAAGATTACAACACAGTATCAATTTCAAAACAGTGCTGCAGGAACTTGTGTGGGTAGTGATCATAACCGAACTGATCAACAATACCATCGTTACTCCGATGGTGGCATTGACCGACGACGGCTTAAGCTGGGGCGACTTCGCTACTATTAATATAATACCCTTGTTGTTTTGTCTTGTGTACTATGCGGTGGTAAGAAGCAACAGATTGCTGCAAGCGTATGTAAACAACAAATTGCTGTTGGAAAAAATGACCAATGACCAACTGCAAACAGAGCTTAAGTTTTTAAAAGCGCAGTACCATCCACACTTTTTATTCAATGCGCTCAATACAGTATATTTTCAAATGGATGATAATATAGCCGAAGCAAAGAAAAGCATAGAGAAATTTTCAGAACTGCTGCGCTACCAGTTGTATGACCAGCAACAGACGGTGCCTATACAACAGGAATTACATTACCTGCAGAACTTTATCGAATTGCAGAAAGTAAGAAGCTCAGCCAGGTTACAACTGCAGGTGCATTTTGATAAATCACTCAATGGCGAACAGGTGTATCCCCTGTTGTTTCTGCCCCTGGTAGAAAATGCCTTTAAATATGTGGGCGGCGACTATCAGTTAAACATTGAAGCACGGAGAGAAGATAACCTGCTGTGGTTTGCCGTTGAAAATTCAATCCCTACTGAATCACGTTACCAGCAAGCCATCGGTCCCTCCCGGCATGGCATCGGACTGGAAAACCTAAAACGACGACTTGAATTATTATACCCGGCCAAACATACATTTACTGCCCAAAAAAAAGATAACACTTATTTCGCAGCCATCCAAATACAGTTAGCATGACGCCAACCATCAAATGCATCATTGTCGATGACGAACCGATCGCCCGTAAAGGGCTGCAGGGGTATATTGATAAAATTGACTTCCTGGAACTGGTTGGTATATGTGAAGATGCGATCCAGCTAAACTCCTTATTAAAACAACAGCGTGCCCACCTGCTGTTCCTGGATATTGAAATGCCTTATGTTTCCGGCATTGACTTTCTGAAGAACACTCCACAGGCACCTAAGGTTATTTTTACTACTGCCTATGAACAATATGCGATCAAGGGATATGAGTTGGATGTACTGGATTATCTTTTGAAGCCCATCTCCTTTGAACGTTTCCTGAAAGCGGCCAACAAGGCATACGATCTCTTTGCCAGCGTCGCTGCAGCGCCCGGCTACCTGTTCATTAAAACCGATAATCGACTGGAGAAAGTGAACCTGGATGACCTGCTTTTCGTAGAAGCGATGGAAAACTATGTAGCGCTGTATACCTCCGAGAAAAAACTGATCACCCACTGCACCCTGAAAGCTTTGCAGGAAAAACTGCCGCCGGGCCAGTTCATTCAGCCGCATAAATCTTACCTGGTGAATATCCAGGGCATTCAATCCATTGAAGGCAACATTTTGCATGTGGGCAAGTACCAGATCCCGATCTCCAAATACCAGAAGGAAGAGATCATGGAGAAGATTGTAAATAATAAGTTGTTGAGGAAGTGAGGGAGATCAGTATTACCTCTGGGCCAGGCACGCGTGATACCAGATTCGGTAATGTCTCATACGATGACTGCGCCAGGGATGGTTTGAACATCCCAAAAAAGGATATAACGGCAGCCCGTTCTACTCCCCACTCCTCACCAGGCGTTGCTTTTTCTCCCCTGGAAATGTCTTTTTGCGGGTGTCCTTAACCGCCAACAATTTCTCATCAGGCAGCTGCTTGTAGCCGTAATCGTAACAGTAATAATATTGGTCGTTCTCCTTGGTAGTAAAATGCTCGGTGAAGTATTCAAACTGATAACCTTTTTCAGCCAGCTTTTGCCGGTCAACCACCAACACCTTCTTTTCAAGTGCTGTCAGCAATTCTTCGAGTATCCGCCGGTTCTTCCGTAAAATATTATTGATATTCCTTACCACCGGGTTTGCATCGCTGTTTAACCGGTTGTTGTAGTTGTTCCGGCATGAATCGTCGCAGAATTTCTTATCTGTGCGGCCTTTAATCGGCCTGTTGCAGGCCAGACAGTTTTTAACAGTCATTATCAAAGGTTTAATTGGCTATTGAATGATGGAAAGTACAAAAAATAGTCGTTTGTAAACGACAACAAACGACTATATCCGGATACAAACGTTTAAAAACCGACTATGGCTTTCCGTGGGTTGCATCTTTGAGTTGTCAATCGAACGGCGCCCGAGTGACTGAAATAAAATTATCAATCTTTAAAAATACGGTTATGTACGCAATAAGAAACAAAGTTCAACTGATCGGTTACTTAGGTCAATTACCTGAAATACGCACTACAGAAACAGGTAAAAAACTTGCCCGTTTTTCAATCGCTACCCATGACACTTACCGCAACGCACATGGTCAGAAAGTTTCCGAAACTTTATGGCATAACGTTGTAGCCTGGGGCAAACTCGCCGATATTTCCGAAAAATACCTGACCAAAGGAAAAGAAGTGACCGTTGTGGGTAAACTTGTGCACCGCCAGTATACAGATAAGAACGGTATTAAACGCTTTATTACAGAAGTCGTGTTAAATGAAATGCTCATGCTGGGTGGTGGCGCAAGACACCAAAACGAGTCCGCTGAGCAGCCGGAAGATCTGGCTGAAATGGAATAATCAAAGTGGCAGGCCTCCAAAGCAGGGAAGCAGCCATGATATAATAAGAAATCGTACCA
Organism: Longitalea luteola; assembly: GCF_017356035.1. GTDB lineage: Bacteria > Bacteroidota > Bacteroidia > Chitinophagales > Chitinophagaceae > Niastella > Niastella luteola. The sequence goes on from NZ_JAFIQX010000004.1 coordinate 534,437, forward strand.
TTAACCAAAAACCTTTATAGATAAGCTCGTTCCCGAAAGACTGAACGGCGTTCACGCAAGCGGGCACTGCAGCTAGTCCAAAAATACTCTTTCAATCAGTGCTCCGGGGTGTTGCAGGGAGTGTCCATATTGAGCTTTAAAATCCAAATCAGCATAGTGCAGTGATAGCTGACCGAAGTTTATTAGCTGATGTGTTAAGCTGCACGTTATGCTCATGTTGGGCGCCCTACCGCAACCTCGTTTTACCTCCTTTGCATTGCGCAGGAAGTGTGCACAACGGGGACCTTAAAATTTAAGTTCAGCATAGTGTAGCAACATCGCGGCCGGAAGCTTGTTAGCTGTGTGTTAAGCTGCTTGCCGCATACATATCCTTCGCAGTGGAACGGCAAGCGCCTGCTGTTGGTTCATTAAAAAAGTTTTTTTAGATCCGTGTATGTTTTAATGGTGTTTCCTTACCCTTGCCGGGTTGCCATGCCCGGTATGAAATTTGGGTGACGTGTAGTTGTTGTAAGTTTCCCGCCGATCTTCATCGGCGGGTTTACTGATATAGGTTTACAATAATTTCTTCATTAACCAATCGGTTTGTGCATCGTCTCCTAACATAAAGACATGCTCGCTGAACCGTTCAAACCCCCACTTTGTATAAAACGCAATAGCCTTATGATTGTGCTCCCATACGCCCAACCATATTACCCGGGCATTCTTTTGTTTGGCCACATCAATACATCGTTGCATCAGCGCACTTCCCACTCCCTTGCCAATACTTCTTTGTACCGCATAGATGCGGGCGATCTCAATAGCCGCACCGTATTCTGTTAAAAGGGGATTCGTCGTCTCACGCAATCGTGCATATCCTACCACTTCACCATCTTGTTCAGCCAATAAAAAAGTATTACCGGCAGCGCCCACTTCTTTCATTAAGCTGTCCCGGGTGAAAACTTCATTCATGAACTTGTCCATATTCTCCCTGGAGTTGTCACGTGCAAATGAATCATAAAAAGTTTGCCTGCTCAGATCCGCTATCAATGCAGCATCTTCAATGGTTGCTTCTCTTATTTGAATCTCATTCATATTACAAATGTAATTGTGTAAAACATTCCGCTTATAGATCATTCTAACAATTTAATCACGGTCATGATGGATATCATTTTTTCTGAAAATATATTCTTTGTAACTTTTCAATGCATTTTTGCAATTGGACTTCACACCTTTCCCTATAAAAAAATTTCTTCGGAAAAATATCCTCCAATCACTGACCATGTGAAAAACAATTTTCTGCTGGCTACTACTTCCATTAGTCGGAATAAGCCAAACCCAAAAATGTACTTAGTTCGTTTAGAGCATTCCCAAAGCCTACAGAACAACTGAGTTTGAAAAGGCATTAACGGCACATGCCCAGCGAATTATTATCCTTCCGTGCAGACCTCAGTTCTAAATAAAAAAAGCCCTGACGGCAGCGTCAGGGCTTTTTTCTTTATATACACTTTATTACATCCTTTCGATCACCATAGCTGATGCACCTCCACCGCCATTACAAATGCCCGCGGCACCGTATTTACCATTATTATGCTTCAACACATTGATAAGTGTTACAATAATACGGGCTCCACTGGCTCCCAGGGGATGCCCCAGCGAAACTGCACCTCCATGCACATTTACTTTCGCCGGATCGAGCTTCATGCGTTTGGTATTTTCAATACCCACTACAGCAAACGCTTCATTTAATTCCCAGTAATCGATGTCGCTCATTTGAAGCCCAGCTTTGGCAACTGCTTTTGGCACTGCAATAGCCGGTGTTGTTGTAAACCAATCAGGCGCCTGCTCTGCATCGGCGTATGAAATAATTTTTGCAATGGGCTTCAGCCCAAGTTCCTCCGCTTTCTCCTTACTCATCAATACCAGTGCTGCTGCTCCGTCATTCATCGTACTGGCATTGGCGGCGGTAACGGTACCGTCTTTCTGAAAAGCAGGTTTCAACTCGGGTATCTTATCGAATTTCACATTAAAAGGTTCTTCGTCCTTAAAGAACCTGATGGGATCACCCTTGCGTTGCGGAATGTCGACGGAGACGACTTCGTCTGCAAATTTTCCCGCAGCCCAGGCTGCCTGGCTGCGTTTATAACTTTCAATGGCAAATGTATCCTGTTCATCCCGTGATATCCCGCATTCTTTGGCGCAAAGCTCGGCAGCATTTCCCATGGCCTGGCCGTTATATACATCGGTCAACCCGTCTTTAGCCAGTCCGTCAACCAGACTGCTGTTACCGTATTTATTTCCCCAGCGCATATTTTCTACGTAGAAAGGCACATTGCTCATGCTTTCCATACCACCGGCCACTACGATATCGGCATCCCCGAGGGCAATGCTTTGTGCAGCCTGTGTTATAGCTTTCATTCCGCTGGCGCATACCTTGTTTACGGTGGTGCAATTCACTTCATCGGGCAAGCCGGCATATCTGGCAGCCTGGCGGGCAGGCGCCTGCCCCAGGTTGGCCTGCAATACACAACCCATCAGCAGGTCCTGCACCTGGTTTGGTTGCACACCTGCTTTTTCCAACGCGGCTTTTATAGCAATCGCGCCCAGTTTTGTGGCAGGAAAATCTTTTAAACCACCACCGAAACTACCCATCGGTGTTCGCATGGCGGATATAATATATACTTCTCTTTTGTTCATATAGTAAGTGCTGTTTTTAAGATCTGGTTTTCTGGTAAACACAAAGATATGGCTTTGCTAACAATCGTTAGCCCTGAATATAACAAATTCGGCGGGAATCGGTTTTGAAGAGAGCGGCGGACGGAGGGGGAGGCATTCTGCTTTAAGGCTCTTCCCGGTCAAAAAGCACCCGCAATTCGTGCTTGGCCTTTTCGAGGGGTTGCTTTTCTTTGGCTGTCAGTTGTTTCCCCGCCCGGTTGATATAGAAGTTTAACATAGACATAGCAGATTGAAAAGGCGTGCCTTTCCTCCTGTTACTTTTTTCGGCCGAACGTTTCAACGACCTGGCTATTTTCTTCGGGTCCTTTGATCGAAATACGCCCGACTCCAGGTCAAGCGCATCGCTGGTTTGCATTACCCGGCGCGACCATTTCCTCGGCGACTTTTTCTTTGATGCAGTCTTTTTAGAAGCTGTTTTGCGGCTGGTCTTTTTGCGGGTAGGACTGGCTTTTTTACCTGCGGTGGTGGTTCGCTTCTTTTTCTTTGCTGCTGATGCCATAAACTTCCTTTCGGAAAATAATGCAACCCCGATACCCAATAAAAAACCCCGGTTTTATCCGGGGCTAGTGATATTTTTTTCCCTTTTTACAGTGATGTATCCAGCATTCTTAACACTCTCCATAAGAGTGTAATTGCCAGAAGGAAAAAATTACCGCTCTGAACAAATAATTAAAATCCTGTGCCAGCTATCATTCCGGTGATGTTCAATAAATAATATAAAAGTTGGAATTGGTGGTCCCTGCAACCCACTGTTTGTGTAGAAATATTTCGTCAATATGACGAGCGCTTCAACAACCCCACAGGCATTTCAAAACCACAAATTAAGCTTAATGCAGACTATCAATATAATAGCGTGGCATTAGGTGGCACGGGTTTTTGAAATGATATGACAGCTCGTAATTAGTACCTGACTGGTATTCAATAATCGACGAACTATTTATTCATTTAAAAACTTGTTTATGGAAACAAAACCATCTGAAATGACAACCTTAACCGCCGTATTGGAGAAGTTAAGAAAACAACATAACGATAATGAATTTACTCCCAAGAATGATGGTTTCACCACGTCAAACGGGAAATTCTATAAACCCGAAGACCTGACCATCATTAAATCCTACCGCTTCGAAGGTGTTTCGGATCCGGGCGACTCTTCTGTCGTTTACCTTATAGAAGCGAATGACGGCACAATTGGTTACAGTATGGATGCTTATGGCGTTTATACGACCCATAATGAAGATGAGAATTATGACGAACTGATCAAAAAAGTGCCGGTTCAGGAAAGAGAAGAACAGGCGATTTTCCATTAATTCAGTTTGAACCGTTCCACTTATTTTTCAATTAAATCGCAGGTTATGGAAGAACTACAAACGAAAACAATGGATCTGTCAGTAAGTGGTAAAACCGTTTCCTGTCAGATCAAGGAAAGGGATTTTGGCGATATGATCGTATTCGATGTATTCACAGAAGACAATTACCTTTTCACCCTTACCCAACAGGGCGATGTATTGTTCAACGAATACGAAATGGGGAATCAAAAAAACATTATGGATCCCCGTGAGTTGAATATGTTGATAGAAATGGTCAAAGAAAAAATAGAATCAGAACCGGAATAACCCCTACCCCCCAACCCGTAGAAACCCATCTTTGCCAGTAATGGAATATGCAGAACCAGTTCTGCATAGCGGAAGTTTTCCTGACTTCTTAGAATCCTGTTAAAATATCTTAAATCAACTAACGGTTATAAAATGCATGTAACTTCATGCATCTAATTTTTTTTCTGCATGGCAAGTTTATACTATCCCAAAGCCCTGATGATGCTGTTCTTCCTCACTGCCACTTTGTACGGGCAGGGGCAGGTAGAATATCCCTACCCCGTTAAAAAGTTTAATATTACCCTCGAAAATAAACCGGTTCAAATCGCTTATATGGATGTACAACCGGAATCAGCACCCGGAAAAACCGTATTGCTTTTTCATGGTAAGAATTTCAATGGCTATTACTGGAAAGACGTAATGTCCTTTTTAATAAAATCAGGTTTTCGGGTGATCGTTCCTGATCAGCCCGGCTGGGGCCGCTCAGATAAACCTGAACTGCATTACAGCTTTCACCTGTTATCCTATGCGATGAACGGATTGCTTGATTCCTTACAGGTAAAGAAAGTGTACCTCATTGGCCATTCCATGGGTGGTATGCTGGCAGCCCGCTTCGCCATGATGTACCCGGGTAAGGTAGAAAAGCTGGTGCTGGAGAACCCGATCGGACTGGAAGATTACAAACGGTTTGTGCCTTATCAAACCATCGAACAATTGTATCAAAAAGAAGTCAGCGCCACGTATGAGTCCTATAAAAAATACCAGCAATCGTATTATCCGCAATGGAAACCGGAATACGAGCAATATGTACAGGCCCAGGCTGAAGCGCTGAAGAATCCGGAATTTCCCCGTATTGCCCGTATAAACGCGATTACCTATCAAATGATCTATGAACAGCCGGTGTGTTATGAATGGGAACGCATTGCCGCCCCCACCCTGCTTATCATTGGTACTGAAGACCGCACCGTTGTAGGGAAAGCCCTGTTAAGCGATGAGGACAAAAATCGTTATGGACAATATCCTGCCCTGGCCAAGAAAACCCAGGAACAAATTCCCAATGCCCTGCTGTTCGAAATGCCAGGTATCGGCCATATACCGCATATCCAGGACCTGGGCCAGTTTAAGCAGGCATTGCTTACTTTTTTACAGTAACCATTGCCTTCTGCCCACTACCGGTTACATGGCACAACTTTTTTGACCGCTATCGTATGAGTCTTACCACTTATAAAAAGAAGCGGTCGTTTAACAAAACGCCGGAGCCAGCAGGTAAAAAAACCGCCGCCAAAAAGAAAGCCGAAGCCGGCGCCCTGCATTTTGTTGTTCAAAAACACGCCGCTTCCCGGTTGCATTATGATTTCCGCCTGGAAATGGAAGGCGTGCTGAAATCATGGGCCGTTCCCAAAGGCCCTTCCATGAACCCCGAAGACAAGCGGCTGGCCATGATGGTGGAAGACCACCCATACGATTACAAAGACTTTGAAGGCATAATTCCACCCGGTAACTATGGCGCCGGTACCGTCATCGTTTGGGATGAAGGCACCTATGAACCCATGGAATCTATCGAGGATGGCAAAAAAGCGGAGAAACACCTGCTTGGTCAGTTACATAAAGGCGACCTCAAGATCAGGTTACACGGACAAAAACTGAAAGGCGATTTTGCCCTGGTACATATAAAAAACAGTGAAGACAATGCCTGGCTGCTGATCAAAAAACGCGACAAATACGCCAGTACTGCCGACGTTACCAAAAAGGCGAGATCGGTACAATCCGGCTTGAAACTGGAAGAGGTAGCTAAAGAAAGCACCAATGAATGGGTAAGCAACCGGAAAAGCAGCACTGCCCGGAAAAGCAGTGCGAAAAGAACATCCGCCCGCAAAACGGCTGGCCCGCAAAAAAAGCAGGCAGTTAAAAAAAAAGTCCCGGCGTCAGTCGAAAAGCTCATAGCAAAGGGTAAGAAACAACCAATGCCGGCCGGTATCATTCCCATGCTGGCCACACTTACAGATGGCGCATTCGATGACAAAGACTGGGTATTTGAATTAAAATACGATGGTTATCGGGCAGTGTCCTATCTCAACGGGAGTGATATTACGCTCATGTCGCGCAAGAACCTGCCTTTCAATCACAAATTTCCAACAGTAGTTGAAGCCTTGCAGGAGCTGGGCCTGGAAGCCGTGCTCGATGGCGAGGTGGTTGCGCTTAATGAGGAAGGCAAAAGTGATTTTCAACTATTGCAGAACTGGCAAAACAGCGGCAAAGGCGAGTTGGCGTATTATGTGTTTGACCTGTTATGGCTAAACGGTTACAACCTGATGGATTTGTCACTGGCTGAACGCAAAACCATCTTAAAGGAAATATTGCCAGATCATCTTATGATCCGGTACAGCGATCATATAGAAGCAACCGGCATCGAGTTTTTTGACATGGCTACACAGCAGGGGCTCGAAGGCATTATTGCCAAAGAGATTGACAGTGCCTATACGCCCAAAGCACGAACCAAACAATGGTTAAAGATCAAAGCGAATCAAAGGCAGGAAGTTGTGATCGGCGGCTTTACCGAAACAAGAGGAAGCCGCAGCCACTTTGGCGCCCTGGTGCTAGGTGTGTACGAAAAAAATAAATTGATCTATGTAGGCCATACGGGCTCCGGGTTTACGGAACAATCATTGGCAGAAATCTATGAAAAGCTTAAACCGCTGGTCATTTCCACGTCACCATTCGCACAAAAGCCTAAGACCAATATGCCCTGTACCTGGGTGAAACCCGAATTGGTTTGTGAAGTAAAGTTTTCAGAATGGACCAAAGACAATATTCTGCGCCAGCCGATTTTCATGGGATTACGGGAAGACAAGAACGCCAAAGACGTATTTAAAGAAAAAGCAGTGGATACTGGTAAAGCTGTTTCTGCAGCTGAAGCCGAAAGCACCACCCATAATAAAAAAACCAGATCCGGCAAAACGATGCAAAAACGCCAAACGCCCAGCGCTGAAGGCGCAACCCAGAAAGCCAGAAGCGGAACGCAGCGGGCTGAACCCATTGCGACAGGCAAGCACGCCACGTCAAATACCCCGCGTAAAAAGCAACCTGTTTCCCAGGCACCTAAAGGATTTCTGAATGACGCCGAAAAAGAACAGGTGGTCATTATCAATAAAAAAGAGCTCACTTTTACCAATCTCGATAAAATATACTGGCCGGCCGACAAGATCACCAAGCGCGATTTGCTGAACTACTACGAGCAGATTGCACCTTTTATGCTGCCTTATATGAAAGACCGGCCGCAATCTATGAACCGGTTTCCCAATGGCATCAACAAACCCAGCTTCTATCAGAAGGATGTTACCGGCAAAGTGGCCGACTGGATCGAAAAGCATGATTATGTGAGCGAATCGGATGGCGAGAAAAAACAATACCTGGTTTGTACTGATGAGGCATCCCTGTTATACATGGCCAATCTTGGTTGTATTGAAATGAATCCCTGGCACAGCACCACTAAAAAGCCTGATCATCCAACCTGGTGCGTCATCGACCTGGATCCCGGGGATATTTCCTTCAATAAAGTCATTGAAGCTGCTCAGGTAATTAAAGAACTGGCAGATGACCTGAAAATAGACACATATTGTAAAACATCCGGTTCTACCGGGCTGCATATTTACATTCCGCTGGGCGCGGCTTATGATTACGATCAGTCGAGGCAGTTAGCAGAGCTGCTGGTATCGCTTGCGTATAATGAAATGCCCACTTTCACCAGCCTCGAGCGCAGTCCGGCCAAAAGAAAGGACAAAATATACCTGGATTATTTACAGAACAGGTCTATTCAAACGATCGCTGCTCCGTATTCGCTTCGGCCCAAACCAGGAGCCACTGCTTCGGCGCCATTGCATTGGGATGAAGTAAAAAAGGGATTAAGCATCCAGGATTTTACTATTCGAAATATGTATAGCCGGGCCAGGGAAGTTGGAGATATATTCAAACCCGTATTAGGAAAAGGGATCAACTTAAAGTCGGTACTGAAAAAGATCAGTGAAATGCCAGGCAATTAATGTAATTACCCGCTCCTTACAGTGTTATACTGAGGAATTTCCAGGGTATCGCATGCCTTTAAATTGTCTTTTTCATTTTCTGCGGCATCTTTTGCGGCTGGTTCAGAATGCCTTTAACAACGCTGTGCGAATTTTGCAGTCCACGCAGCTGGTTCTCTAACAAATAATGCAGTTCACCGGCCGGTAACTGTTCAATCGCTTTGCTATAAATGACCTGTATGGCCTGTTCTCCGGCTTCGCTGCTTTTCAGCATATCATAAATGTTGGGGCCAGAGAAGGACACCCCCATTTCTTTCCATAGGTTAAACAAATAACCAAATGTAAGCTGCGGCATTGGTTTCTTTGAAACGGGAATATGACTTTGCAATTGCTCCAGGTGCTGACGGAGGGCAAAACTGTTTTGCCGGCTTTGATTGGCCAGTAAGGCGAAAGTGCCTCGCAATTCGAGGTTAAAAATGAAATTCAGAAAAGACGCTTCTTCATAAGCCTTAGCCCGTTCGCGATTAATTGCAGAAAGGTCATTCAAGATCTCTGCTAATTGTTGATATTCCACAAGCGTGATGTTTTGAAGTGTTATTAAATTTGTTCCGTATCAGTAGAAGAAAAATTACAGTTCCGTCAGGGCGAACGATCACTGCTGTTTGTAAACACGCAAAGGATTACTACTAATTTAATGAAAATTTTCTTACCAACTTCTTACATCACGAAGCTTTCCGGCGGCGGCCTCCGCCACCCCCTTTCTTTTCCTTGCCAAGACTTGCTTTCAGTTGTTCCATAAGGTCTTTTGACCGGGAATGCACCACCCGTAAAGTGGGTTTTTCAATTTTCTTGCCTTTTGCTTTATCCTTGATCAGCTGCATCAGATCCGCTGAGTATGTATCCTTAAAATGTGAGATGTCGAATTTGCCCGATAACTGGTTTATAAGGGCTATGGCCATTTTCAATTCCTGGGGATTGCTTTTGGTTGTTTTAACATCCAGTTCCGATGCATCCCGAATTTCTTCGCCAAAACGTATCTTATTCAATACCAGTATATCATCATGCGGCTTGATCAGGGCAATACTTTCCTTGTTCCGCAACACATAAGTTCCCAGGCCCACCATACCGGTTTCCTCCAGGGCGTCACGCAACAGGTTATACGCTTTTACGCCGCTTTTATCAGGCGCCAGGTAATACGGGTTTTCATAATAAATGGTGTCTATTTCCTTTTCATCGACAAACTCGGTTATATTGATGATCTTATTCTTTTCGGGCCTTACTTTTTGAAAATCTTCTTCTGTCAGCACCACATACTGGCCATCGAGGTTATACCCGCGCACAATATTCTCCCAGGCTACCTGTTTACCTGTTTTTTCGTTCACGCGCTGGAACCGGATATTGGAATGATCTTTTTTATCCAGCATATCCAGATCAAGCTCACTGCCTTGTACAGCGCTGTACAGTTTAACGGGAATATTGACTAACCCGAAACCGATCGCTCCGGTCCAAATGGCTCGCATAACTGATGATTTTTGTAATGTTAATGCTTAAACTTTTGTGCCAGTTGATTACCCCTTATAAACGCAGAAAAACCAGGTTGACCTGATGTACCCTTACCGTACTATTCATCTCTTTCCGTAAGGCCATTTTTGCCGGGAAAACGCTGCAAATGGGTATTTTTTTGCGCAGGGCTATTGCGAGCGCTGTTAAGTCTCGTTTGCCCGATAATTTGATATTCCCAATTTGGCACTATTTGGCACCGGGTCCGTCAAAAACGATGATGCAGGCTACCGGCCGCCAATTGCGCCGCTGCCGTCTTGAATGCGTTAACAGCGGTTTAAAACGCCGGTAGAATAGGCGATAACGCGGAAAGGGCGCATTGCAGTTTATAGGCGGTACAGCCGGATGGTTTGAAGGAAGGCAGCATACCTGATGTACCAGATTGTTAGTTCTCCCACCTGAACAGATCCTCAGCGGGTATATCCAGTGCTTTGGCCAGCTGCATAATGGTGAGTAAAGTTATATTGGTTTGGCCACGTTCAATTTTTCCGATATCGCTGAAATCGATCGAGCACTCATACGACAATGCACGAAGGCTTAAACCCTTGCGCTTTCTTATCTTCTTCAGATTATCGCCAAACTTTTTTAAGATGTCCTGGTCGTCCCCTGCCTTCATATTGATGATTAACAGGAGTAAGATCACCGAAATTCATAAAAAAGATGTGGGACTTAAACCCCACATTATTATTTTCCCTTATTTTTGCCGCCTGTTCTCAGCTATAGTCATTCCCACCCAACCAATACAACAGCCGCTCAAATTATCTTAACCAGTAAACCTTTTGTATGCACCTACCGCACCCATGTAACGCTGGTGGTCATTGGCAGGAAGCAGAGCCGCTTGCCTTTGCGAGTGTTTATAAGCGTTTTTACAATCCGTTGGTTTATTTTGCCCGCAAACTGCTGATGGATGCCCTGGCCGCGGAAGATCTTGTTGCTGACATATTTTTGAAGTACTGGCAGAAGCAATACCAGTTCAATGCCCTGGATGCTGCAAAGGCATTTTTGTACATCAGCACAAAAAATGCCTGTATCAATCACAATCAAAAGACCCGCAGCCAGGCACGTGCCAAAGCCGGCTGGCGCATTCTTACTGATGAAGTCGATGAATCAGTTTTAAGCTCCATAACCCAATCAGAGATCTTATGCGATGTTTACAAAAGCGTGGAATCATTGCCGCTACAATGTCGCAAAATAATCCTGTTAAGTTACATAGGCGGTTTCAGCAACAAACAAATAGCCCGGCACATGCAGTTGTCTGTTCACACCGTACGGAACCAGAAAGTGCGCGGCATTCAGCTGGTTCGGGGAAAGGTTCAAAGTTTATAGTTTAAAGTTTACAGTTCAAAGACGTAAAGGCAGTGCACTTGTAACTTTGAACTTTGAACTGAGAACTTTGAACTTTGAACTGAGAACTTTGAACTTAAAACTGAGAACTTTGAACTTTAATTAGTTGACCGGAATTTTGACAGGCGAAATGACGTTTTTGCCAGCTCGCCGGACCATAAACCGGGTGCCAAAAACCGGTTTTAAAGGGTGGGTCCGAAAATTTAAATTTCATCAATTATTCCCCCGCCGCTAAAAAAGCTAAACAACGCAACAGCCTGATTTTCAATAGGCAATTTTAAACAAATTATAAATTCTACCGGGCAGGTGCCGGGCTCATGGCCGATGTGATTTTTTATCCTAATTTTGATTTGTCAGCGTTCCGGGAAACTTTACTACACACCCCATATACTACATGGAACCAACACATTAAATTCTGTAGAACGAAACGCGACACTACCCGTTAAATTCGGCTTGCAACCTGTTGATTCTTCTTTTTTGAAACATTTAAAAAGGTGGAGGATATTAGTATGTATTCGTATGCTTTATTAGAGCCCGGCTGTTATTATTTAATACAGGAAAAAGAAGACGATCCTGTAACGCTTATTAAAATAACGGTAGAAACCGACCAGTGCCTGTATGTCACTCAATATGAGGATATGCCGGTTTTGGTGTGGAAAAAGAAAAACGATCCGATCTTCGACATTCTGGAACTGCTGAGCGATGATAAAGTGAAAGAATGGGAAGCCGTTTACAATGACGGCCAGGATGCCTATTATGAGGAAGAAGATGATGAATAGTTAGTTTGAACTATAAGTTGGAAGGTTTAAAGTTGTTGCCTCACTTTGAATATTATTAATATTTAAAAAGGTCACACTTTAAACCTTTTGCTTTTTATAACATCCTGCAGCATCAACCTTAAACGGTATACGTTAAACCTTTTACATTGTGGCTTGTTTTTCGTAAGTTTGCTTTAGACCAGTTGCCAGGTTGTTTCCCTTTTTTAGGTACAACGGGTAAACTGACGGTAAGCGCCTGATATCACTCCATGCATTATTTTACCACGTTATCAGGTAAAATCTTTACCGGCTAAATTACGGATACCTTTAACACTTGCCATACGAAAAAAATGGTTGATCTTACGTTACTGTAAATCAAGTACGTTATGAACCAAGCCCAGGATAAATATGGCCATACGAGAAAAGTGCTGCTGGTGATTCTGAGCATAATTGCAGTAATTCCGCTGGCTCCATTAATCAATCGTTACATTCCACCATTAGTATTGGGGGATTGGAACCTTGATCTTACTGTTTCCATCATTCTGGCAGGCGTTCTGACTTTTCTTACCCTGCGGTTATTCCGTTTTTTATTATTACCGGCTGTTGGATTACTCATCCTGGTGCTGATCTATAATCAGCTGACCAATGGTTACGGTTTTGGCAATATGTTAAGAGATTACAAAACCATGGTTCAAAACAACTGGGGCAAGAAAGAACAGAAGGAAATTGACCTGGTTTTACGCCCCACCTTTTTTGATGGCCCGCTTACGAAAACGGTGAAGTCGCTGCGATCAAAAGTACATGCCAATGATTCACTTGTGAGGAATTATGCCGTAAAACATTCGGTAGCTTCCTTTGACGAATATTATCCCAAATATGGCTCGCAGGTGCGAATTTTGTCGCTGTTCAAACACATCAACAGCAACTTTAAATATGTGTCTGATTCTGAAAGGGATGAATACTTTGCTACCGCCCGTGAGACTATTCAGAACGGATTGGGCGGCGATTGCGACGATCATACCATTCTGATGGTAACCTGCATGAAGGCCATAGGCGCTCATTGCCGCATGATCCTTACAGATGGTCACCTGTATCCTGAATTGCTCTGTGGCGACGAAAAACAGTTCGAGATGATGCAACAGGCTGTGATACACCTGTTTGGTAATGAAGCTATCGACAACATGTATTACCACGAACAAAATGGTCAATACTGGATCAATCTTGATTACACCGCCCGCTATCCCGGCGGACCATACGTAAGCGAAACAGCCTACGCGATCATTAATTTGTAATTACCGCTTCACAGTTTAAAGTTTAAAGTTCAAAGTTCAAAGTTCAAAATTTATAGTTCAAACAGCTGGATTTCAATTGAGCGTTGAAGGTATATTGGCTTTGCGTTCAGCGTTCTGCGTTAAGCGTTTTGCGTTTTGCGTTCAGCGTTTTGCGTTTTGCGTTCAGCGTTTTGCGTTAAGCGTTCATGGTTTCGCGTTCGGCGTGTCTGCTATACTGGTTTTCGAAGCGGTCCGCTTCCGGCACGGGGACTTTAATTCCCCTGATCAAAAATCCGCAGATGGCCACCGGCAGGGCGATCAGGGAAGATAAGTAATACATCAGGAAGCTGTCGGCCGATGAAGAAACGCCTGGCAGGAAATAATCGAATATGTAGATAACAACGAATGTTCCGTATTCAAACAGTAAGGCTGCACAGATCAGCAACAATCCTTTGGCATGGCGGGTAAGTTTGATCTTCTGTAATTTTAAAATGATCTCCCACACGATCACTCCCAATACGATCAGCAGTTCAGCGCCCAGCACATACTTCAGTGTATCGGTTGTAAATCCCCGAAAAATACAGTTTACCAATCCAACCGCTACCAGCGCCGGCGCCATGAGGCTGGTGAATCTTTTAACAGCAACAGAGGTCGTGGAGAAGTAAAAGATGATCAGAACAAAAGGAATATCGAGCAGGTTATAAATTACAGTGTACAGATCCATCGCGCGGGCAGACAGGGGAATGAATTCAACCACATTTGCCAAAGCACCTACCAGCCAGTACAAAGCAAACAATCTGAATGGAACTGCGGGCCATAGCTTTTTAGCTATCACAATAAGCACAGGTACGAAATATAACCCCACAGCAACAATAGATACGATCTGGTAAATAAGACTTTTCAAAACATGAACAGATTACGCTATAAAATCGCTAAAATACCGCAAAATATTGCTCTGAGCGTGTTTTTCAGTAATTGTACTTTTGTCGATTTCTGCATAAAATACTGTTGCTAAAAATCGCTTCTGCACAACCGGTTGCATAAGTCAGATCCAGACAGATCAACTGGTTGGGAGCATTGTACTATTACTATTCGATTTAGCTAATTTACGGCGGGTGAACAATAGTGTTATATCTGTAATAAACAACCGATGCTTTTCCCTGGTGCGCACCACATACTGTGTTGTATAAATACGCTTGCCTGATAAATGCTTTTTCTGCCCCTGCTTTTGTACTTTTATTCACCGTGAAAACCTACCGTGGATTTCTCGCCGGATGAATGGTCACTTCCTGTATGTAAAAAGGCTATATTAATGCCATATCATCGGGTTCGCAACCGGCAACTATAGTAATTTTACTATACTGCAAACTGGTTATTTACCTGTGCGACATGTTATTAAAACGATACCCAACGTAATAACTGAAGGTTTTAAATCGGGCACATTTGCTCTATGATCGAATGGGTTTAACATATATTTTTGATTTACTGATTTCAATAATCAATAGTAGTAAGTTTTTAAAGAGGTTTCAAAATCCAGTATCCGAACGACCACCGTCCAATTATCCCGTAAAAAACCGGTTCCAAAAAATGTAATTTTTACATTGTAGATCGTATCCTTAAAAAACCGTTCCACAGTACTTACATCCAATGCCTAAGTTCAAAGACCAGATCCAATGAGATCCCTTGGAAAACCCAGTCGATATCCTGAAAACCTGTAACCAAAACGTGTTTTACCTTTGAAAAAAAATCCGATACCAATGAAAGCAGTTCAAATTTGGTAAGTCGACTGATGAAATTATATTGGCCCTGACGGTTCCGTCAGGGCTTTTTCTTTTATATTCATGTTTCCAAAACAAACACATTCATGACCGCCCGCTTATCGTTATTATCACTGCTGCTGGCAGGCCTTTCTTTTTGCACAACTGCTCAAACCATCGAACAGCTTACGAGCGGAAAAGCCACCTCTATCCGGGGATTATGTGCTGTTAACGACCATATTGTTTGGGTAAGCGGCAGCCAGGGCGTCGTAGGGAAGTCGTTAGACGGCGGAAAAACCTGGAAATGGATCACGGTAAAAGGGTTCGAAAAAACAGATTTCCGCGATATAGAGGCTTTTAATGCGAATACAGCTATCATTATGGGTATAGGCGAACCGGCGCATATCTTAAAGACCACCGACGGCGGCGACAACTGGAAGGTCGTATTTGCCGATTCTACCAAAGGCATGTTCCTCGATGCCATGGATTTTTATGATAACAAACACGGCGTCGTCGTGGGCGATCCCATCGACTCGAAATTCTTCATTGCAAAGACCACCAACGGGGGCAATACCTGGAAGAAAACACCGCCCATCATGCAATCCAATGCAATGGCCGGAGAAGCGTGTTTTGCCAGCAGCGGCAGCAATATTCATTATTTCCGCAACAAGGATTTCCTGTTCGTGAGCGGCGGCACGGTGAGCCGGTTACACGACGATGCCGGCGGCCGGTCGATCCCCATCATCCAGGGTAAGGAAAGCACAGGGGCCAATTCCATTGCAGTACGAAACAGCGGTCCTCGCGTGAGCAATACGTTTATTATTACGGGGGGCGATTTTACCAGGGATAAAGACACCACCCGTAATTGTGTGCTGACCAATGATGGGGGACAAACCTGGTTCCACCCTGCTACCCCACCGCACGGGTACCGCAGCAGCATTACTTATATCACCAATAAAAAATTGCTTTGTTGCGGCACCTCGGGTGTTGATCTGTCCACCGACAGCGGCCTTACCTGGCGCCTGATCAGCGAAACAGGTTACCACGTTTGCCGTAAAGCCAAAAAAGGCAAGACCGTTTTTCTCGCCGGCAGTAACGGGCGCGTTGCCAGATTGATTTTGTAGGATTGGGTTGCCAGTTACCGGTTGCCGGTTGCCGGGCGCCAGTTTCAAAGTTTAAAGTATTAAGTTACCGTTTCGCGGATTTCACGTTTGCCGATTGCTCTCTCCTACGGGCCACCCGCCACTTACAGCCAGCTATTTCTTGAACATAAAGTAAACCGCTCCCAGTAACAAGGCAAAACTAACCAGGTAGCGCCAGTGAAAGGGCTCATGTAAATACACCATCGCAAAAACGGTAAACACGACGAGGGTGATCACTTCCTGCGTCATTTTCAACTGAAATCCGGTAAAGCCATTGGAGAATCCCCAGCGGTTGGCCGGCACCATGAGGCAATATTCCAGAAAAGCAATACCCCAGCTTATCAGGATGGCTTTCCATATAGGCATGTGCTGCTGTTTTAAATGACCATACCAGGCGATCGTCATAAAAATATTGGAACATAACAATAGAAGGATCGTACGCATTTGCCAAAAATAAAGATGAAAGCAATAAATTTTAACTAATAATATTTCAGTAATTTGAATAAAATTATTCACGTATGATCTCGAGCAAAATTGAAGAGGCATTAAACAGACAAATAGACCTGGAAGGCTATTCTTCTATGTATTATCTGGCTATGGGCTCCTGGGCAGAAGTAAAAGGATATAAAGGCGTGGCGCAGTTCCTGTATCATCATTCAGATGAGGAAAGAATGCATATGCTGAAATTGTTCCGTTATATTAACGACCGGGGTGGGCGTGCTATTGTTCCGCCTTTTGCTGCTCCTCAAAAAGACTTTAAAGACATTCGCGAGATATTCGATATCGTTCACTCACATGAAGTAAAAGTGTCAAACGAGATCAATGCACTGGTTGAACTTTGCATCCAGGAAAAGGATTATACCACCCATAACTTCCTGCAATGGTATGTTACCGAGCAGATCGAGGAAGAAAGCCTTGCCCGTGATATCATCGACAAACTGAACCTGATCGGTGAAGACAAAGGCGGTATGTACCTGTTCGATCGCGACCTGGCCACGCTGGCCGTACAGGAAGGTGGCGGCGGCAAAAAAGGCGGCCACGGGCATCACTAGAAATGAAATAACTGATCAATACCAAAAGCCCCGATGTTGCTCGTCGGGGCTTTTCTTTTGCTGAGATCAGCTTTACAGTAGTGTACGTTTCATGGCTATGGAGAGTTACTGTAAAGTGCAGCGAAAGTAACTCATGTTTCAATTGGTTTACACGCCAATTTGTATCTGCGTACATTTTGCTGATAAGTGCGCCATTTTTGCTAAAAAGTGTGCAGCAAACAAAAAACCCGGCAGTTGCCTGCCGGGCTTTATATCTAATCATTAAACCGCGTTAATTTAAATTCCTGAAATCAACCGGCACCAGCTTGCTCACGCCGGGCTCCTGCATGGTAACCCCGTAGATCACATCCACAGCACTCATGGTTTGCTTATTGTGTGTTACAATGATAAACTGGCTCTCCTGGCTGAACTTACGGATCATTTGCGTGAACTTACCTACGTTCGCATCGTCCAGCGGCGCATCTACCTCATCGAGGATACAGAACGGCGCCGGCTTGATCAGGTAGATCGCAAACAACAGGGCTGTTGCCGTCAAGGTCTTTTCTCCCCCACTCAACTGCGTGATCGAAGACGGGCGTTTCCCCTTGGGCTTGGCCACAATATCGATGCTGGTCTCAGCCAAATTCTCCGGATTCTCCAGGATCATATCTGCCGAGTCATCTTCGGTGAACAATGCCTTGAACACCTTCTGGAAGTTCTCGCGCACCTTGTTGAAAGTATCCAGGAACTGCTGGTTGGCGGTAGCCTCCACTTCCTGGATGGTTTGTAATAAACTGTCTTTCGCCGTTACGAGATCGTTCTTTTGTTCCAGGATGAACTCATAACGTTTTTTCATTTCCTGGAAAGCTTCGATAGCCGTTGGGTTCACTTCACCCAGGTTCTCGAGGCGCTTTTTCATTTTGTCGCCTTTTTCCTGCAGCTCCTCTACGGGCGTGTCGCCTGTACGGGGCTGATCGATGATATCATCGAGGTTGATCTTGAACTCAACGCTCAATCGCTCTTTCATGCCGGCCAGCTGCAGCTTCAGCTCGTTCAGCTTGTCTTTTATTTCGCTCAGCAAATGCTCCGTCTGCTCTCTTTCTTTCGACTTGTGACGCAGTTCGCTTTCTTTTTCGCTCAGCGCATTCCGCAGGTTGTAATAGGCCTGATCGGCTTCGTTAAGCGTTTTTTCTTCTTCTTCCTTGCGCCGCATCATGTCTATCAATCCGTTCTCTGCATTGGCCAGTTGCTCCGCACTTTCGGTAATATGCTCAACTGTTTGTTTTAATTGCGATGCATTCGCTTCTATCTGGTTGCGCAGGTCAACCAGCTGTTTGCTCTTGAAGTCCAGTTCCTGCTTCAATGAATTGATCTTACTGGTTTGACGTGTCAATTGAAGATTGTATTCATTGAATACCGACTGTGCATTGTTGTATTCGCTTTCAGCCGATTTGTATTCACTTTCCACACTGGCCAGTTGCTCCTTCAGCTCGTTCAACTGACTCACCAGTTCCATCCATTGCTGGCGGGTGCCTGAAATGGAAGACGTTGTTTCTTCCAGGTTCATCTGCAGCTCTTCCAGCCTGTTCTGCGAAGAACTTTGTAAACCATGCAGGTTTTCCATTTTGTTCTCCAGGGAGAACACCTGGTTGGTCAATGTATTGATATCAGCCTGGGCTTGTTTGATGGCCGTATCTTTCAATTGCTCGTTGTACCCGATCACCTCGTTGTGCTTTTGCTGAATACCGTCCTTTAATCCCTGTACAACTTCTTCCAGCGCTACGATCTCTTCATGCAATTTCTCGAGGTTCTTGGCACGACCGATCTTTTTACCTTCAAATAATCCAACACTACCACCGGTCAATGCATATTTGCCTTTTACATATTTACCGGTCTTTTCCAGTACTACCGAACCATTGCTGGTGGCCAGGGCTTCCTCGCTTTCAGCAATGAACACATTGCCCAGCAGGTATTCGGCCAACTGACGGTATTGGGCATCTACCTCAATCACATCCATTGCGGCGATGGTATTGGCGGGCGCATGTCCGTTCTCCGCCTCGTTCTTTCGTTCGTTTAATTTATCGAGCAGGAAAAAATTCGCTTTACCCTTCTTGTTACTATCGAGCAGGTGCACGGCCTGTAAACCTTCCTGCAGGTTGTTCACCACGTAATAGTTCAGGTAAGGTTCCAGCACATTTTCAACGGCAGCGCGGAATTCTTCCTTAACGTAAATAATATCTGATAAAATTGGTGCTGTATGGTTCCAGCCCGGGTTATTGTGCAGGAACTTTACGCTCTCGGGATAACCTTCCATGGAGTCGATCAGGCTTTTCAACAGATCGTGCTCGTTCTTTTTGGCATCCAGCTTTCTGCCTTCTTCGGCCAGCTGCTGACGTAAGGCTTCCAGTTCGCGCTGGGTAATTAATATTTGTTCTTTGGTCCTTTCCTGGTGCTCCTGTAATTGCACCAGGTCAATTTGCCTTTTCTCCAGCTCCTGCTCCTTCACCATCTTTTCTTCTTCCAGCTGTTTTAACTGGCTGTAGCGGGCCTCGCGTTCTTCTTCGATCTGGTTGATCGCTTTTTGAACGTTCTGGATAGAGGTATCGGCAACGGCCACCTTCTTTTCCGCATCGAACTGGTTGCGCTGCAGGCTCAGGTTTTCGGCGCGCAGGCAGTCTACCTTGCCCCTCATTTCATCAAAGACCGAACGTTTGGTGGCAACGGTTTCTTTGTGCTCTTCCACCATTTGCTCCAACCCTTCCAGTTTGCCCTGTTCCTGATCTACCTGTACGCGGGTATATTCAATACTGTCTTCAATGGATTTCAGCGTTCCTTCGCTTTTATTCAGAAATTCCCGCAGGCTGGTTTCTTTTTCTTTCAGGAAGTTCAGGCGCTGGGAAGCGAGGTTCTTTTCATTCTCTTTGGTACGCAGGGTTTGCAACAGCTCGTTGAACTCGTGCTGCATACTTTGCAGGGCGCGTTCTTTTTCAATGAAACCTACTTTTTCCTGTTCAATGATCGCTTCTTCGTTGGCGATCTCCGCATCGAGGCGGATCTTTTTATCGGTCTCTATTTCAGATTGTGAATTGAGCTCGCGGTACGTGAGGTTGAAGCCTTCGAGGGCCGCTTTGGCCAACTCGATGCTCAGCTCGCGGTATTCCTTCTTTATTTCGTAATATTTCTCTGCTTTTTTAGCCTGGTTCTCCAGCGTTTTCAACTGGTTGTTTATCTCAAACAACAGGTCTTCGATACGGGCCAGGTCCTGCTCGGTGGCATCCAGCTTTTGCTTAGCCTCTTTCTTGCGGGTCTTATAAATGGTGATGCCGGCAGCCTGTTCCAGCATGCGGCGGCGGCTGTTCTCTTTGTCTTTAATGATCTCATCAACCATCCCCAGCTCGATGATGGCGTAGCTGTCGGTGCTTACCCCGGTATCCATGAACAGGTTCTGGATATCGCGCAAACGGCACTGAACGTCATTGAGGCGGTATTCACTTTCTCCGCTTTTGTAGAACTTACGGGTTACGGTAATGGTGCTGAATTCAGTAGGCAGCAGGTTACGGGTATTTTCGAAGGTAAGGCTCACCTCGGCCAGACCGGATGCCGAGCGGGTTTTGGACCCGTTAAACACCAGACTTTCAAGGTTTTCACTACGGAGGTGACTGATCTTCTGCTCCCCGATCACCCAGCGGATACTGTCGATAATATTACTCTTACCACACCCGTTGGGCCCGATAACGCCCGTAATCCCCTCATCGAAGTGGAGTACGGTTTTATCGGCGAAACTCTTGAACCCTTTGATTTCTAAGCTTTTTAAGCGCACTTGATCTATTTTTTAGGAAACGACAAAAATAACGAATAGCGATACAAAATAGTGCCGGTTCTACTAACAGGCCTCAAAAGTTGTGCACTTTTGTGGAATAACGCCTGTGAAATGGTGTTTATAAATGTTAATATGTTGTGGGTATCTTTAAGGCTGAACGCAAAACGCTTAACGCTGAACGCTTACTCCTGCGTGTGCAGCAGGCCTGCTTTGGCTCAAGGTTCGGGGAGAGTGCAGTAGCAACGCATCCATAGCAATACGGAACGGCAATTGCTTTAATGTTGATAACTGTTGAGCCTTAAGCATTAAGTTTTAGGCGTTAAGCGCCTGCCTGCGCGGGCAGGTTACCGTATTCACTAATCAATTCCATATTACTATGATCTCGAGAAACTGGACAGGTGTTGTAAAACCAGAGCGTACCAATGATTATATCGCTCATCTTCAGAACGATACGTTCAAAAAACTAAAAACCATCAGGGGCTTTAAACACGCCTCCATCTTTCAACGGGCTGTCACCGATGGTATCGAATTCCTGGTGGTGACCTATTGGGACAGTATGGATGCCATTAAGGAATTTGCCGGCGAAGCGGCTGATATTGCCGTAGTTCCCCAGATTGCCCAGGATATGATGGTGCGGTATGACCCCGTTGTGCGCCATTACGAAGAGATCTCCCTGGTTCCGGTGAAAAACATGCATGTTAATTCGTTAACCGATTTAACAGACATTTAGGCGGGCACAACACAACCGGAACACGTTCGTTTTAGTCTAAATAAATACGACCTGTTGCGTCGTATTTTTGAAGACACATATACATTGTTCACCATGCCGAAAATATCAACCAACGTACCCCGTAAGCAGCTCCTGCTGTTACTGCTGATAACCGCCGCCGGTTTGGCCGGACGGGCGCAGCAGGTAGATAGCATTTTTTTTCACCTGTACACTGACAGCCTTAAAAAAGGCGTGCATAATTATATTAACGTCGATGGCAAATTATCGGATGGCCGCTGGCTTCCTTTAACCAATAAGGAGATCGATTTTACGGCCTCGGCAGGTAAATTTGATGGCAATAGTCTGGTGCTCGACACTGCTTTTAAAGGTGAAAAAGTGACCGTAAAAGCGGTCTTGAAAAATAATACGGCCATCTGGAAAGAATGCACCATTTATATTAAGAAAGTAGAAGTAGTGGAACGGCTGAAAACAGTGGATGAGATCCTAAATACGCCTTCTCAGCGGAGGAACAGAAAGAATTCGAGAAATATGCTTATCGGTACATGATCTAATATGATAATGTGATAATGAAATACAGCGTACGATTATAAATGTAAAATAAGAAGGGATTGGAGCTTCCAATCCCTTCTTATTTTATCGTTTAAGTTGCTTTTGCCTATTGTAAATTGATTACTTGGCAGTAGCCAGTTCATGACGCATCTTCTTGGCGTCGTCGAGGAACTTGGCCAATCCGATATCAGTTAACGGATGTTTCAACAGGCCCAGAATGGGTTCCAGCGGAGAAGTGATCACATCGGAGCCAGCTTCAGCGCATTTTACAATGTGTAAAGGATTGCGGATAGAAGCAGACAGGATCTCTGTTTTATAGCCCTGGATCTTGTAGATCTGCGCAATTTGTTTGATCAGTTCCACACCGTCCCAGTTGCTGTCGTCAACGCGGCCAATGAAAGGTGAAACATAGTTGGCGCCCGCTTTGGCAGCCAGGATTGCCTGACCGGCAGAAAATACCAGTGTGCAATTGGTTTTGATACCGTTGTCTGAGAACCATTTCAAAGCTTTCACACCATCCTTGATCATCGGTACTTTTACTACAATATTGGGGTGAATAGCTGCCAGCTTTTTGCCCTCTTCAATAATTTCATCTACAGTGGTAGACAATACTTCAGCACTTACGTCGCCATCAACCAGTTCGCAGATGGTGAGATAATGCTGCATAACTGCCTCTTCCCCTTTAATACCTTCTTTGGCCATCAGGGAAGGATTGGTTGTAACACCATCAAGAATACCTAGGTCGTGAGCTTCTTTGATCTGGGCAAGATTCGCTGTATCAATAAAAAACTTCATGATTATTTTAGATTTTAGATTGCAGTTGCAAATTTACGAATTTGCTCTGGTATTAGACTTGTTTGTTGAAATGAGTAAGTGAGCAGGTAAATTCTAAGTCGGTTATTACAACCTATCGTGCAGTTCTGTAGGGAATAAAAAAGAAAAAAGGCAGGCGATTTACATCGCACCGCTACAACCACCTACCCTTGCTGCCTTCCGGCCCTGGGGGGGTTCAGCGGGAGCTGGTCGTGTAAGACCTGCCGGGTGCAAATGTACGAATGAATGGAGAATTAACAATGAATATTTTCCAAATAATTGTGGTCAGTGGTGAGTGGGCAATGGTCAATAGTCAATGGTCAATGGTGAATGGTGAATAACTCGCAAGAGCCTTTTGCGTTCAGCTTTGAGCCTTCAGCCTTGAGCCTTGAGCCTTCAGCCTTGAGCCTTGAGCCTTTTGCCTTCAGCCTTGAGCCTTTTGCCTATTGAATACCTTGTCTTCCGTGCAGGGAGCTCACATGACCGATCCCAATCAGTTCATCTGCCCGGCCCGCCAACGCCCGGTAGTAAACCAGGATGGTATACATATTCTCTGTATCCCAGAAATTACCTTCGGTGTACTCGTATGAAGCCGCCCTTTTTTTATCATGCTGATCGATCGTCACATAATTGTAATTGTAATACCCCTGTTTCAGGAAAAGCGTTTTTTCATACGCCCTGGTCTCGTTATTAAAAGTCATTTTTGCGCTGTCGTTCAGATTGTAGTTGGTCAGCTGCCCGATCAGGTAGAGATCGCGGTTGGCAAAGGGTACGTTATCGGGTGGTATATACGTAAAATGTACGGTTGCATAGTCGGTTTGCCAGTATGGATTAAGGCTTTCCGTAGTTTCAATAGTATACATGCCATTGATATCCCTGTAATATACAAATCGATGCTGGCTTCTGTCAACATCGGGCTTGACAAAGATCTCGGTTGAGCGGGCATTGTAATTGGCTTTCGCTACGCGGTCGCTCTGCAGGCGGAAACTGCGCAGATCGAGCCAGCGCCATTCCTTACCGCCGGGCATTACGATCTGATCTTCGGTATTGAAGTCAAGTTTTCTGCCAGAGAAAAAAGTAGGTCGCACGTTAACGAGCGCATTATCCCATCGGTTGTTCTGCATGATCACCACCTTTATCTGCTGCAGGTGGTTCATGACCTGTAACCGGTCGCTCAGGGTAACCTGGAACGGGATCTTTTGCCACGTGCGGAATATTTCGCCATTGAATGGTTGTTGAATTTGTGCAGCTATCGAGGCCTGGTCATCCACTACCAGGAAACGTTTGGTAAAAGCTACTTTCGACGTATCTCCATTTAAGAATACTTTTAAGATATAATTACCCGAACGCGAAGGAGCGCAGTTATTATCAGGCACTACCGCCGAATAATGGGTGTACCGGGTAAATGCTACGGATGATATCCGGTAAGTATTTATGCGTTGCCAGGAAAATCCTTTGATAAAATCGAAACTGCTGAGCATAACCGGCGTCCAGTCGGCATTACACAACTGGTATGTATAGGAGTAGTTTTTAACATTGGCGTCCAGGTCATCGAAATGCAGTTCGAACCGGTCAGAACTGCCCAGTTTCATGATTGGGTAACCTATCTGGTTGCCGGCAGGGAACAATTGAACCGTTTTAATATTAGGGTAGTTGATGGCTTCTGTTAACTGCGTTCTTGCTGGAACTGAAATCAGCAGGCCGGCAATAACTGATATGAGGATATTTTTCATGTTATGCATTTCGTCAGGTATTAGATGTGCCGCATTTTGAAAACGTTGCACAGCGCTAAAGCATACAATGTTACCATAA
Organism: Longitalea luteola; assembly: GCF_017356035.1. Taxonomy (GTDB): domain Bacteria; phylum Bacteroidota; class Bacteroidia; order Chitinophagales; family Chitinophagaceae; genus Niastella; species Niastella luteola. Next base: position 559,347 of record NZ_JAFIQX010000004.1, read on the forward strand.
AATATCAAAAAACTTTCGTCGTTCTTAGGATGAGGGGTTATTTTTGATGGACTAAAAATCATGCCGGTTGAATATTGCCGCTTTTATAGCACGTAGAATTGCCTTTAATCAGCAGAAATCGTTTTCCCGCTTTGTAATCCGGTTATCAATTGGAGCTACTGTGATCAGCGTTACCGTAATGATACTTACGTTAACCTTTGCCAGCGGGTTCCAGAAAACGATCAGCCAGAAAGTGTTTAGTTTCTGGGGCCATATCCGTATTCAAAGCTATTATTCAGCACGCGTTGCCATTGCCGAAGAAACACCCATTCAGCGCAGTGATTCGGTGACTGATCTTAAAAAATTATATCCCGCCATAAAAACCGTTCAGGCATTTGCTACCAAAAATGCCATTTTAAAAACGGCTGAGACCATCGAAGGGGTATTATTCAAAGGAGTAGAAAAGGATTATGACTTCGGCAACCTGGAGAAGTTCAAAGTAAAAGGCCGCTGGCTGAACTTTACCGACAGCGGTTACAGTAACGAGATCATGCTATCGGCGTATACAGCCAACCTGTTAAAATTAGATACCAATGACCAGGTGCTGATCTATTTTATTCAACCCGGCGCTCCTCCCCGCCCCCGCAAATTAACTGTGGCCGGCATCTTTAAAACGGGCATTGAAGAATATGATAAACTGATCGCCATCGGTGACCTGAAACTGATACAACGGTTGAACGACTGGCATGCCGACCTCATAGGTGGTTATGAGATTTTCCTGCACGATTATAACCGTATGGATGAAGTGAGTGATGCCATCGTTCCTGACATTCCGGTGGGACTGCAAAGCAATACAATAAAATATATTTATCCCAGTATTTTCGACTGGCTGGCCCTGCAAAATAAAACCATCCTGATCGTGCTCGCGATCATGATCGGCATAGCGCTCCTGAATTTGATAACCTGCCTGCTGATCCTGGTGCTCGAGCGCACCCGCATGATCGGCCTACTAAAAGCCCTGGGCGCCCGAAATCATACGGTGAGAAGCGTATTCCTGTATCACGGCGCCATTATCACCTTCTTTGGTTTATTACTGGGCAATATCTGCGGATTATTTATCGCCTGGCTGCAACAAAAGACCGGCTTCATTAAATTACCTGAAGACGCCTATTATATCTCAGAAGCAGCGGTAGATATCGTATGGTGGCAGATCGCAGCGGTAAACACCGGCACATTCATTGTTTGTTTCCTGGTGTTGCTTATTCCAACGATTATAATTAAGCGAGTACAACCAATTAAAGCTATTCAATTTAGATAGCGTTTGTTGTTTGTGGTTTGTTGTTTGTAGTTTGTCGTTGCTCAATGACAGGGCGCCCGCGAATAACCGGATGCTTCGAATCAGGCGTAACCACAAACCACAAACCACAAACCATAAACTAACTTACGATTGCTTCTTCCCCATACATCTGGTCTTTGAACTTTAAGGATGGCGAAGGAATAAATTCACCGAGGCCCAGCGTATTCCATTTTTCATCGACTGAAGCAATGGTTTTATCATCGGCTACGATAATGTTGGGCCAGTCGCGCTGAAAATCGTCGAGCTCTTTTGTTTTAATGGTACCATCGAAGCCCATGCAGGCCCAGGTTTTACCAGGGATCTGGCGGGCAGGCTGCTGTACCAGAACGCTATCCCGGCGGGGATCGAGGTTGTTACAGAACCGCCATAAGGCAACCGGCAGGTCATTGGCATCTACCGTATGCTCTACATACAAGACCATTTTAATGCCTTCGATCATACCGGTAGCGCATAACTGCTGATGCAGTTCGCGGATATGCAATTTGCGGTTCTTTTCAACAGAAATGATCAAACAGGGAATATGTATGGCCGGCAGCGCATCATTGATGCCCTTTATTTCCGGGAATTGTTGCTGCAACAGCTTTTTATCGAACCTGGTGCTTAATACCGGAAACTCAAATGCCGGATCGGTTTCTTCATCGAATTTCCGCGTTCCATCGATACACATTTTGCCGCCAAAGCCCAGCTTGCTGCAACTGTGGTCCAGCACATCCATAGGTCCCTGTGACAGGTAGATATCGGTGGCCGGATTCAGATTGGCAAATACGTATTGCGCCAGCTTTTCGTAATCCTGGATTTTGACGCCTTCGTCGGCAAGCACCAGGATCTTGTTGAACATCATTTGACCGGCGCCCCACATGGCATTCATTACTTTTTGTCCCTGACCGGCATATTCTTTATTGATCTTGGTGATCACCAGATTGTGAAAAACCCCCTCGATAGGCATATCCATATCAACGATCTCAGGCACCATGGTCATTTTAATAGGCGCCAGGAAAATGCGTTCGGTAGCTTTGCCCAGCCAGGCATCTTCCTGCGGCGGAATTCCAACAATAGTAGCCGGGTACACCGGATTCTTTTTGTGGGTAATAGCGGTAATATGAAAGCGCGGATACCAGTCGGGCAATGAATAATAGCCGGTATGATCGCCAAACGGTCCCTCCCAGATCAGTTCATCATTGGGGTCTACATACCCTTCAATCACAAAATCAGCGTCGGCAGGCACTTCTATTTCGGGCTGGGTAATACATTTAACCAGTTCTACTTTTTTCTTACGCAGAAAACCGGCCAGCATATATTCATCTACATTCTCCGGCAGCGGTGCTGTTGCAGAATATGCATATACGGGGTCGCCACCCAATGCTACAGCCACCGGCATTCTTTTGCCAAGCTTTTTGTATTCATTGAAATGGCGGGCGCTAACTTTATGCTTGTGCCAGTGCATGCCCGTTAAGGCAGGTCCAAACACCTGCATACGGTACATGCCCACATTGCGGGTATTGGTGTTGGGATCTTTCGTATGAATAACAGGCAGGGTCACGAACGGACCGCCATCTTTTGGCCAGCAGGTAATCACCGGCAGTTTCGAGATATCCGGTTGCGGCATGATCACTTCCTGGCAGGCTCCCCGACCGCTTTTTACTTTTGGCATCCAGGAGGCAAACTGCGACAATTTGGGCAGCACTTTCAATTTATCGATGATACTTTCTTTGGGCGAAGCAAGTAAGTGAAACAAGCTTTCAATTTCGCGCGCTACATCGTCGAGTTGTTGAACCCCCAACGCCAGGCACATTCTTTTTTCACTGCCATAGGCATTCATGAGCACAGGAAAATCGTAGCCGGTGTTTTCAAACAACAGGGCTTTGCCACCGCCCGTAGTTTTACTAATTCTATCGGTAATTTCTGCTATTTCCAATTTCGGGTCTACATAGGATTTGATACGCACCAGTTCACCTGCCTGCTCCAACGTATCAATAAAATGCTGCTGATTTCTATATGACATGGCGCAAAGGTAAGCTGCTAATGTGATAATTTGCTAATGTGCTGATTTGCTAATTTGCCAGTAAGTAAAAGAGAGAATGATTAACAAGAAATGACAAAGCCCGGAAGAAAGTGGCACCCAATTTCTTCCAGGCTTTCCATTGGCTTATTATTACATTAGCTAATGAGCAAATTGCCTTTACAGCACTTTCGGACATCCCAATTGGTTCCTACCGCCCCGATAGCGGCCGCCAAATGCTTTGCCGCTGCCACCATTACGGGAACCCAGCCCAACGTACAGCGTGAAGCCGGTAAAATAATACCAGTCCTTATATTTTGAACCACCGCGTACCGAACCTTCAGCGGGATATGTTGTTGCATTGTCTTTTAATTCATCACCCCGGTAGGCCATGTCAATCGCTTTCGATCCCCTTGCCTGGCCAAGCGCAATCTGGTCGACATAGGTTTTACTTACGTCATCCAGGTAATCCGTAAAGGTTTTACGTAAGGTCACTTCGTATGACAGCACCGTATTATCACTGATCCTGAATTTTAATCCCACCCCTACCGGAATGGCAAACTGGGTGAGTTTATAAGGTTTGCGATCGGGATATTCCGCCAGGCCCTGGCCTTCGGTGCTGAGCGGTTTCAGGAAAACTTTATTGCCCAGGGTATCGTATGCATATGGGTTGAAATGAAACACCGTTAAACCACTGTATATATATGGAGAGATCTTTCTTTCTTCCAGGTTCAGCAGGGTGTATTCTAACAGTAAACTACCTTCATTGATCTTTGAAACATAGCTCAGGTTGCGTGCCCGTAACATGGGATCGCTGCTCTTTTTATCATCCCCTTCAATAGTGCCGTGATTATACGCCAGGCGCAGAGCCAGGTGTGGCGAAAGATCGTATTTGAGACCCGCGCCAAAAGCAAAATTTGATTGTTCTAAAGTAAACTGGTGGTCTTGTAAATCGCCCGCATAATTGGAAAGTCCGCCGAATAGGGTAACGTGAAAGCGTTGTTGAGACACAGCTATAACCGGGCAAAAAATGCTTAATAGCAAAAGTTTTCGCATGCAAATGGTTTTAATGAATGTTCAGAGTAGTTTCCCGGGATAGCGGATCGCGTGAATTATTATCGTAAAGGGTAGATACGGTAAATTTTGATCGGGGGTTGGTAAGCAAGATTCAAGCCAAAACTTAATGTGATAATTTGATAATGTGAGAATGTGAGAATTGAAATACAGGCTTTGCGAACTGGCGATGTGTTAGAAATTACGGGTGTCTTACCGTAGCCTCAGGCGCTAGGTGCCGGAAAACAGGTTTGTGGACCTTCAGGGCGTTATTACATGAACTGATTAGCTAATTGGTTATTCAAACACCAGGGAGCCAAAAAACTGGCGTAAATGGAAATTAGGCTGTGGCCATTGGATGTTCGACCAGGTTACAAAATGTGGTTCGGGCAGTTCATCGCCGCATTTGTAGAAGTTAGCAACACAGTTCCGGCCCTTTAAAGATTGTATGTTGTGGAAGTAGAAAGCAGTTACGGGGATCAGCAGTGTCAATTCCCAGCCAATGACTTCGCCGCTTTGGTCATTAGTAAGTACAGATTTGTACTTTATTTGCTGACTAATATCATGCGGTAATAAAGTACGGTTCAGCCTATCTTCGCCATAACCTATTAAATGTGCCCCTATGCAATTGAATTCAAAATTATAATAGGCCGGTTCATCGTCAAAGCCGATAAAAAACTCTACGCAGCTGTCATTATACACCGGCGAATGATGTGTATTATTAACGGCCCTTATTGTTTTTTCCTTAACAAAATACTTAAGGAACACGGCATCGCTGCCATGCACCATGGAGAACTGCACCTGAGGATGGTAGGGATACTCTGCCCACGGAGCATACACCAGTTCCTGCCTGGGTGTGCCATCGAGCACATGCGAAACATCACGTAAAGGCGTATACTGATTTATATTAGTCAGATAAGGGACTCGCAGCGAATTCATACACTATGGTAGCTTCTTTTTTTATAAAAAGAAGGCGAAAAATTACTCCATAGCATTGATTTGGAAAACTAAAATTGCGCAAACGATTGATACGGTCAATTTACAGATGTACTAATATGCTAATTATAATGCTCCTTCGCATAAGCCTGTATTTCATTAGCACATTAGCATATTAGCTAATTAGCACATTGGCATCCTACATTCTCTGGTCCCGCTTCATCACTCACCTTTCCTACTAACAATTTATACTCTCCTAAACACAACTATCCCATTATGCCCGCCAAAACCAAATGTATTGCTCATAGCCACATCCACTTTCTTTTCGAGTGGTTGTTGAAGCACGATCTGCACACCGGCTGGTAATTCCGGATCGAGTTGATCGGTATTGATAGTGGGTGCAATTACGCCTTCGTTTATACTTGCAATTGAGGCGATGGCTTCAATGGCGCCGGCGGCTCCCAGTAAATGTCCGGTCATGGACTTGGTAGCGCTGAGATGTACAGCAGAAAGATCGTTGCCAAACAATTTCGTGATAGCAGCTATCTCACTCAGGTCACCCACCGGTGTTGACGTAGCATGCATATTTACATAATCTACTTTACCCGGGGCAATGCCGGCATCCTGTAAGGCAAGCCGCATGGCGTGAGAAGCGCCCAGTCCTTCCGGATGTGTAGCTGTCATATGCCAGGCATCGGCTGTCATAGCGGCGCCGGCTACTTCTGCATATATTTTTGCGCCCCTTTTGCGGGCGTGCTCATAGTCTTCCAGCACCAGGGCTCCTGCTCCCTCGCCCATTACAAAACCATCCCTGTTCACATCGAATGGCCGCGATGCCGTTTGCGGATCATCATTGCGGGTAGACATGGCTTTCATGGCGCAAAAACCGCCTACTGATGCTTCTGTGATGGGTGCTTCGGAGCCGCCGGTAATAATCACTTTGGCTTTGCCAAGCCTGATGTAATTGAGCGCATCCATAATAGCGGTATTCGAGGTGGCGCAGGCCGATACCGTTGTATAATTAATGCCCATCAGGCGGTATTTGATCGAGATCATGCCCGAAGCCATATTGGCAATGAGCTTCGGCACAAAAAAAGGATTGAACCGGGGATTGCGATCTCCATCTATATATTCAGCGACCTGCTCTTCAAAGGTTTGCATACCACCTTGTCCTGAACCCCAGATAACACCGGTATCAAATGGGTCCATGGATGGCAGATCGAGCCCAGAATCTTTGATGGCCTGATCCGCTGCTACGAGCGCAAATTGCGTAAACAGGTCTGTTTTGCGCAGCTCGCTTTTATCGAGAAAGGCCGCTGCATTAAAGTCTTTCAGCTCGCAGGCAAAGCGGGTCCTGAACCGTTCTGCATTGAACCGGGTAATGGGTGCGGCGCCGCTTTTTCCTGCCAATAAATTTCTGGTAAAGGTCGATACATCGTTGCCGATGGGTGTAAGCGCTCCCATACCGGTAACAACTACTCTGTTCATAGATTTTAATTTTAGATCATGGCGGAATCGGCAATCGTGAATCGGCAATCGACAATCGGCAATCGACAATCGGCAATCGACAATCGGCAATCGAGAATCAAGAATCGTATCGACAATCGTCAACAATACCGTTTAAGCAAATTTTCATGCCTTCCGCCTTAAGCACTCAGCCTTTAGCGTTTCGCGTTTTGCGTTTTTCGTTGAGCGTTCAGCGTTGAGCGTTTTGCGTTTCGCGTTGAGCGTTTTGCGTTTTGCGTTCAGCGTTTTGCGTTTTGCGTTGAGCGTTTTGCGTTCAGCGTTTCGCGTTTTGCGTTTTCGCCATCTACTTGCAAATTGCAAGCAGTGGCAAAGATACGGCAAACTGCTTTATATTTGCAAGTGGTTTTAAATTTAACAGTATGCGGTCTGATTGCCCATTGAATTATGGTATAGAGATCTTCGGTGATAAGTGGACCCTGCTTATCATCCGCGACCTCATGTTCTTCGGCAAGCGGTATTATAACGAATTCTTACAGTCGGCCGAAGGCATTGCCACCAATATGCTGGCCGACCGGCTGGCGATGCTGGAAAAAGAAAAGATCATCCGTAAAGAAAAAGACAGCCAGCACAAGCAGAAGATCATTTACAGTCTGACAGAAAAAGGGATCGACCTGCTGCCCATCATCCTGAGCATTGGATTATGGTCTGAAAAGTACGCAACGATCACCCTTAACCCCAACCGCGATGTTATTTTGAGTGATGCGAGGAAGAGTGTACCTAAAGGGGTTGAAAAAATGAAGAAGAAATTAATTTCCGTGCACGGTGTAAAGTTGAAAACTTCATAGCGTTCCAAATGACAGACAATCTCCATCAACTAGTAGCTGGTAGTAAATGGCAAGCAGGATCCCTAAGCCCTACTCACCATTTACTACCAGTTATTGCATTATCACATTATCACATTATCACATTATCACATTATCACATCATCACATTATCACATCATCACATTATCACATTAGCATTTTAGTATTTCGCCGGTTTGTCGCCGGGGATCGCTTTTAAAATAAAGTCCCGCAAATGCTGATTGGCCGTAGCCAGGTCTTCTTTGCGCAGGTACATCATGTGTCCGCTACGATAGCCTTCCCATGACAGGCGTCCTTTTAATTTACCCCCTGCATCTATCTGCCACAGGTTGTATTTCGCATTGAAATAATCACAGGCCCCGTCATAATAGCCCGACTGTACAAATACATGCAAAAAAGGATTCATGGCCATCGCCTGGCGCAGGTTCTCCCCGGTGAGGTCATTAGAGCGGTCCCACGGGCGAACAGGGCCGAACATATAATACTTCAGATCGGTTTTATACCGCAGCTCATCGCGCAGGTACATATTGATCGCCGGTGTAAATGCATGCAGCCAGTGGCTAAGCTCCGCGTTATAATCGGGCGCTGTACCGGCATCTTTTTTATCAATGCCCAGGTAACGGCTGTCGAGCCGGCCTACGGTGTACCCTTTGTCGCGCAGCAACTCTTTCCAGAATGCGGAGGGGGCTATCTCGAGATTGTTCTGCATAATGAATTGTTGGGACACTCCCGCATACCGTGCCATTTTAGCGGCAATGGCGTTTCTGTCGGCATCAGCCAGACTGCCCCCTTTTGCCAGTGCAGGGATCAGCTCATTAACCGTAAACGTTTCTACTTCGGGCAGCATGGCGGTGAGGTCTTTGCTTTGCAGGTCGGCGGGGAGTTTCTTATGATACCAGGCGGTGGCGGCATAATAAGGCAGGCGCAAGGCTATATCTACCGGGCCGGTACGTTCAATACCAAGGTTTGTTGGCGAAACCAATATCACCCCGTTCAGGTACATCCATTGGTTATTCTGCAGTTCCAGTGCCAGTCCGCTTACCCGCGTGGTGCCATAACTTTCGCCGATCAGGAATTTAGGCGAAGCCCAGCGTTTGTAGCGGCTTACAAAAGTATTGATCCAGCCGGCGAGGTATTTGATATCGGCGTTCACTCCAAAAAAGGTTGAACCCGGAATAGCTGCATCAGCAGGGCGTGAAAAGCCAGTGTTCACCGGGTCAACATAAACGATATCGGCCACATCGAGTATGGAATGTGGATTATCCCTTAATCCGTACGGTTGTATGGGATAACCTTCGTCATCGATCTTCAGCATACGAGGGCCGGTGTAACCGATCTCCATCCATACAGAAGAAGTACCGGGTCCTCCGTTGAACGAGATCACCAGCGGGCGGGTACTCAGGTCTCTTACATCGCTTCGTTCGTAATACGTATAGAACACGCCGGCGAGCGGTTTGCCCTGTTCATCCCATACCGGCAGGGAACCGGCCGTTGCAGTATAGGGCACACGCTGGCCCTTTATGGTAATCGTATTGGAGGTGGTCACACTGCTGTCCAATGCCAGCCGCACCGTGTGATCCTTTTCGCCAGGTTTCTCCGCTTTTGGCGGCTGTGGGCCTGCTTCGGCCTTTTTCTGCGCCTGCAGGGAAAGTACAGACACGCAGGTACAGCAAAAAAGAATACATAGTTTTTTTCTCATGATGATGTAGTTGTTCTAATTGAAGTTATCAAAATTAACCGTTTAGCCCGCAAAAGGATGGGCAAATACACAGGTGGTCAATATGTATGAATTAGCCGGCCTTTCCCTTATATTTGAGGCACATAAACCGGTATACCACATGCAAGTACGCACTGTTGCTGAAATGATCGCCGCCGGCACGCCGCCGGATATACTTTTTTGGGTTGGCTGTTCAGGAAGTTTCGATCAGCGGGCGCAAAAGATCACGAAGGCCTTCGCTACCATACTCACAAAAGTGGGGATCAATTTTGCCGTGCTGGGTAAAGAAGAATGCTGTACGGGTGACCCAGCCCGCCGGGCCGGCAATGAATTCATGTTCCAGATGATGGCTTATCAGAACATTCAAATACTGAATGGTTACGGTATCAAAAAAATTGTAACGGCCTGTCCGCACTGTTTTAACATCCTTAAAAACGAATACCCTGAGCTGGGTGGTAATTACGAAGTGATCCACCACACTACCTTTTTACAGCAGTTGATCGATGAGGGCAGGATCATCTTAAAAGAAGGCGGTTCTTTCAAAGGCAAGCGTATTACCTACCATGATAGTTGTTACCTGGGGCGGGCCAATGATATTTATGAAGCGCCCCGCAAAGTACTGGAAGCGCTGGATGCTGAACTGGTAGAAATGAAACGCTGCCGCAGTAAGGGACTGTGTTGCGGAGCAGGTGGCGCGCAAATGTTCAAAGAAGAAGAAAAAGGCAATCTGCGCATCAACCAGGAACGTATACAGGAAGCGCTGGAAACAAAGGCACAGATCGTAGCTGCCGCCTGTCCGTTTTGCAATACCATGCTCACCGATGGCGTGAAGCAAAAAGAGCAGGAAGAGTCGGTAAAAGTGTTTGATGTTGCTGAACTGATAGCGGCGAGTATGGAAAGCTAATGTGATAATGTGATAATGTGATGATGTGATGATGTTATAATTAATACACTTAAATAAATTCAAATATTCATCTTCAGTTTTTGTAACATTTTATAATGCTTAACTACCTATAGCTGTCGGCGATCTGTAAGAAATGTAGCCGGTCACAGAATCACTTTATTATTATCAGTAATATCAAAACAACATTAGGTCAGGTGATATTACAATAAAGCCTAATCCAGTGCGTTTTGAATACGCATGTGTATATTTGTAGAGTTTACCATTGCATCTACATAACCAGAAAGGCATTTAATCAGGAAAAAAGAAGTTGTTGATAAATACCCGTATTTATTATACAGCTTGTTATTCTATAAACCTTGGGATTAATTGTAGAAATACATTTTAATCTCTTTTAAGAGACCTTAAGTAAACCCTTATCATCCATGATTAAAAACTGGAAAAGCCTGTTTGTAAAAGAGACCGGATCCGAAAATGAAAAAAAAGATTCCCCTAAAAAAGATACTACCACAGAATCTTTTTCATTTCCCGTTACGGATACTTCTTCGTTTAACGCCAGTTCAGTGTCGGGAGCTGCTACACCTCCTCCATCTTCTATTGATCCTTCTGTACAGGAAGTGCTTGATGTGTATGAGTCGGGCCTTGATTCCATTAACATGCCCGGGTACGATTTCTATGAGTTTTATAAAGCGATCACCAGCATAGGACAGGCCAACGAAAATACCTATCAGCTGGCTTATCAAATGGCTAAGTCGCTCGACAAAACCATTACGCCTCAAAAGCTGATGACCGATGCCGAGTTCTATATAAGCAAAATAAATGAGGTGCACGGGCAGTATGTTACGCAGGGAAACCAAAAACTAAATTCCCTGCAGGAAAAAAAGAGTGCCGATAAAGATAAACTGCAGCGTGAAATAGATGCCGGTTCTACCCGTCTTTCACAACTCACGGCCGAATTGCAGCAGTTGGAAACAGAGCTCAATCAAAAGAAAACTGCGCTCACCAAAACAGATGAAAGTTTCTATCCCCAGGAGAAAACGATCCGCGAAAAATTAATGGCCAACGATATGGCCCGGAAAGTAAGCATCGACAAGCTCAATATCATCAAAGAAGGGATCCTGAAATACATTAAAGCCTAATAAACTCTTAAACCAACACGAATGTCTACCGAATCCAATAAGGTGCTTGAGCTGCCTATCCTCAAGCATTTTGAAAAAAGCCAGATCACTTTCAACCCTAAAAACTGGCGTAAAGGAGAAAAAGGGATTGCCACTGTAATAGCCCTGGTATTGCTTGGCACTATTGCCTGGGGGTTATATAAATTTATTCTGCCCATCGTATTTACCTGGGTAGGCCAGGCATTGGGCGCCATTGCAGCTGCTGTATTGGTGATCGCATTTTTTATTCTGTTGCCGGTGATCGTTAAAGCGCTGAAACGGCTGGCCAGAACTCTTCATAAAATGCTCATCAAATACGATCCCTTTGGTGAACTGGAAGAACAAAAAGAGAAAATGATCAACAACCGGGTGCAGTTCAAAGAAGCGAAGGCCAAGATCAAGGCTATTAAATCGAATATGGAAAACGAATCGATAAAAGCCGAAAAAGAAGCGAAAGAATACCAGGAAAAAGTGTTGGCTTTACAATCGAAAGCAGAAGGCACAAAGAATAAAATGCAGGAAATGGAAGGCCGGATGGGTGCAGCCGCCAAAGATTCGGATGAATACGTGGAACTGCAAACGAACATCATGAAAACGCTGAGTGAAGCGCAGCGGGTGAGCCATATGTTGAATCAAAGCACCGGACTGGTACGGAAATATGGCAGCCGGGCACATGTGATCGGTAAGTTAGACCGTAAGCTGAATATGGTTGATACCGCCATGGAAATAAAGATCGCCGATTTTGAGGTGAGCATTGACATGCTTAAGAAAGAATACGCTTTTGCCCAGGCGGCCAAGGATGCTACCGAGCAGGCGAAATCTGCCATGCTGTTCACCAAGGGCTGGGAACTGGAATATGCGCTGGATGTTGTTACCAATACCATCGAGCTCGACCTGGCCACCACCAAGGAGAACCTGCTCGATCTTGACTCCCTTACCAGCCAGTACTCAATGGATAGCGACGAACTGTATTCCAAGCTCGATAAACTGGCCGATCAGATCAAGACCGACAACTATACTATTCCTGAATCAAAAAAATACGCTAACCCCAATTATAAATTATCCCAGGAAGATAAGATGGAAAGCAAAGGCTTCGGGGATATTTTCAATTAATTTAACCAACACCTGAACAACACATGAAATGGTCTAACCTAACCTTTTTTTCAAAGGCCCTGATCACATTAGTAGTAGCCGGCGCTATAGGTAGCGCTGTTTACTTTTTGAGCCCAGGCTTGCGTGTAGACGAATCAAAATCGCTTGGCAAACTGGATGTTTCTGACAAAGACGTGAACAACGTAGTTACATCAGCTGAATTGCCGCTGCCTGAAGCAGAACCTTCTTCGGCAATAGCATCAAAACCACTGATCCGTATAGCCGGTTATGCCTGGAATGCACAGTCTGGTATCATTGTAGCCAATGGCGGTTCCAAAACCACCAGGGGTTCGCTGATGGAGAAAAACGGTATCAATCTCGAACTGATCCGCCAGGACTGGTTGTCTGAATTGCGCAACCAGCAAATGAAATTCATTGAAGAGTTCGACAAAGGAAATAATACACCAAAAGAAGGCGTTGCCGCTATCATGATCATGGGTGATGGCGCTCCGTTCTATATCAGTTCTGCCCAACAGGCACTCGATGATAAATACGGCGCCGGCAAATACCAGTTGCAGGTACTGGGTGCTATCGGTTTAAGTTACGGTGAAGACAAAGTGATCGGCCCGCCCAGTTGGAAAATGAACCCCCAGTCAATGAAGGGCGCTCTTATTTCAACCGTAATTGGTGATGGCGACTGGGTAGTAGCTGTAAACTATGCTTTTGCCAATGGTCTGAAAGTTAATCCGGACCCCGCCACCTATGACGCGGAAGCGGTGAACTTTGTAGCTGCTGAAAACGACGATTACATTGAAGCGTCAAAAGCGCTCATTAAATCGCAAACGCAGGATTATACCGTTCCCCTCAAAGAAGTGAAAAGCGGTAAACTCACCGGCAAAACCATCAACAAAAAAATTGATGGCTGCGCTACCTGGACACCTGGCGATAAAATGGTATTCGATGCCCTCAACGGTTTTACCGATGTTGTTTCTACCAAGGAGTTCAACAACCAGATGCCGACGACGGTGATCGGCCTGAAACAGTGGGCAGATGCCAATAAATCGCTTGTAGCCGATCTCTTTAAAGCTACTTTCCTGGCCACCAACCAGATGAAACAATACGACAGCTGGCGTAAAAAAGCAGCCGAAACTGCCGCTGCGAATTTCAAACAGGAAAATGGTGATTACTGGTATAATATGTTCAAAGGCCAGCAGGGAGAAAAAGGCGGCATTTCCTATAACATGGGAGGTTCGCGCGTTTTCAACCTGGCCGATTGTAACCAGTATTTCGGTACCACCGATGGTGTAAACCGCTATAAAGCCGTTTACGACCAGGTGTCGCGTTACCTGAAAGAACTGAACCCCGGCGGTTTTAACCAGAATGTAAAGCGTATAGTGCCTTATGACGAGGCGGTGAACATTTCTTACCTGAAAGGCATTACCAATATTGATGCAGGTGCTACCTATACCGCCGACTACACTAAAAAAGCTACCAGTGTAATGGCCTCCGGTGAGTGGCGCATCAATTTCGAATCAGGAAGAGCAACCATCCGCCCGGAAGCAAAAGATGTGCTGGAACAGATCTATAACCTGCTGGTACAGGCGGAAGATTCTAAGCTGGAACTGGTAGGTCACACGGATAACACCGGCACACAGGACGGCAATTACGCCTTATCAACTGCCCGTGCTGAAGCTGTAAAGAATTTCCTGATCCAAAAAGGGATCCCATCCAGCCGCTTTCAAAAAATTGATGGTAAAGGCCAGGATGAGCCTGTTGCCGACAATACCACAGCTGCCGGTAAAGCTAAGAACCGCAGGGTGGTGATCGCACTGCTTAAATAAACTTGATTATGTATAAGGGTGGGTTGCGGCCCACCCTTTTTTCATAGGCCCCTTCTCACCAAAAATATCTTATGAAACTTAAAAGCTGGTTCAGGCCGTTTGAAACGATCGCTCATAAAGAGCGGTACATCATTTTCGCGGTATGGATAGTGCTGCTTATAACCTACTGGATCTTTTCTACCTCAGGCAGCAAACATCTGTTCCCTACGCCCGCACAGGTATGGGATGGTTTTGTTTCTCTTTACCAGGAAGGCCTGGTAGTTCATGTAGGCAGCTCACTGGCGCTTTGCCTGCAAGCCACTATATATTCCATACTGGTGTCTTTAATACTCGTTTATATTTCTCCCCTGCCCTTTTTACAACCACTGGCGAATACGTTGAGTAAATTAAGGTACCTGCCGCTTACCGGTATTACTTTTTACCTGGCGATGCTCGTGAGCAGTGCACGTACGATGCAGATAAGCGTACTGGTGATCTTCATGAGCCTGTACTTTATTACGTCTTTGTTGGCAGTTTTGAAAGACGTGCCCGTTGATGAAATTGATCATGCGCGATCGCTTAAATGCACCCGTTGGGAGGTATTGTGGGAGGTGATCATTAAAGGACGCCTGGATTATGTGATCGATGTATTGCGCCAGAACCTGGCCATGACCTGGATGATGCTCGTAACCGTTGAATCGATATTAGTGGCTGCCGGCGGACTCGGCGTGCTGATCAAGAACAGTGACAAATTCATGAACCATGGCCGCATCGTAGCATTACAGCTCGTGATCCTGCTGGTGGGCCTGTTACTCGACTGGTTCCTTCGCGCAACCCGTAAATCTTTATTCAAGTATTCAACCTTCTGATATGGAAACCGCCACCCAAGCCTATGAACAAAAAGGCGTCATTCTGCATGTAGAGAACCTGAGTGTTTCCTATGGCGACAGAACGATCATCCGCGACATAAATATTACCGAAAAAGATACCGTACGCGCCAATCGGCAACAGGGACAGATCATTGCTTTCCTGGGGCGGTCGGGCCGTGGAAAAAGTACCCTGTTCCGTGCGCTCACCGGTTTGGAAAAACCCACTACCGGCCGCGTCTTGATCCCTGATCTGAGTAAACCCATTAATAACGGACAGCAACCTGCCAAACAGGTACAGGAAGGCGACGTAGGTTTTGTAAACCAGAAATACACCCTGTTCAGGCATAAAACCGTTTACAATACCCTGCTGTTTGCCTTGCGCAAAACCACTTTGTCGAAAGAAGAAAAACATGACAAGATCATGCATTACATAAAAGACTGGGGTCTGGAGACGTGTAAAGACCAGTATCCGAATTTTTTATCGGGTGGTCAGCGGCAGCGGACGGCTATATTGGAGCAGCTGCTGAGCTCAGGACAGTATATGGTGCTCGATGAACCGTTCTCTGGTTTGGATATCGGGAATATCATGAGCGTAAAAAAAGCATTTCAACTCATTAATGAAAGTCATGAACTGAACACGATCATGTTCAGTACGCACGATATTGAACTGGCGGTAGAGCTGGCCGATTCTATTTATATTCTGGGGTACAAACAGGAAGAGAACCGTCAGTTAGGCAATATCGCCACCATCTTACATCATTTCGACCTTAAGCAAATGGGGATTGCCTGGCAGGATGGGTTTACAGCCCAGCACCTGGACTGCGTAAAGCAGGTGAAGGAGATCATGCTGAAAAGCTGAGGAGCCTAAAGTAAGTGTGGCACACCTTCGAGGTGTGCCACACTTTAAACAAGCTCTTATTTATCAAAACACATTATAGCCGAAACTCACATAGTACAAACCGCCTACACTGGGATTACCAAAAGCACTTGTATAATAGTTATTCAGCAGATTGGTAGCGCCGAGTTTGATCAGACTTTTGATCTTTGGCAAACGATAGCTGATCTGTGCATCCAGTGAACCGAACGAATCAACATCACCGGTACCAAAGGTTCCTTCCCACAGCATATTATCCTGCCAGCGATACAGTATATTAAAGCCCCAGTTGCTGCCATTCAGTTTTTCATTACCCAGGGTAACGTTGAAACGCAGCTTGGGTGTATTGAAGAAAGTAACGAGCCCTGAATCTACATCCTGCAGCTGATCGCCCGAAACGTTTATGCCAAACTGATATCCTTTCTTAAAATTATAATTTACACTTACCCCCCAGCCTATGGCTTTTACCACATTTTCAGAGTTGAAGATAAACGAGTAGTTATCGGTCGTAAACGGACTTAACAACATTTGTTTATTTACGCTGCCTCCTACAGATCTTCCCACAGCCTTACGGCCTAAAAAGTCCTGGTACCGGCTGTAATAACCATATGCATCAACCAACAGGCTTGGTGTAAGCAAACCGCGGTAACCGATCTCATACGAATTGGCGATCTCAGGCTTCAGCGTTCCAAATTCAGCGACCTCCAGGTCATTCTGATTGCCAGTGGTCCTGTATTTGGTTATACTTTCGGCAGTATAGGCCGGACTGTTCCCGAAATTGTAATACGTAAAAAAGTCGGGCAAACCGCCTATTAATACACTTGCGGGCGTACGGAGGTTTATCCATTGGTCCTGGGTGGAAGGAAAACGATAGGCCTGCTGATACGATAAACGGAAGCTGTTGTCTTTTGCCACTTTTATCAATGCGGTTGCCCGTGGTGTAAAGCGGCCGTCGAAGTTTTCGTTTTTGTCGTAGCGGCCCGATACGGTTAATTTAAGGCGATCATCGATTACCCATTTTGATACCTGCGCATACCCTCCCATTTCATTAATACCTATAGAGCCGGTAGTGTCGGCAAAAATGGTTCCGGCCGAATTCAACACATAGCGGCGGAAGCTGGCGCCTACCAATACTTCAGCAAATTTTATGTCGTCGGAAAAATTATACTGTCCTTCAACATGATACATATCGGAAGCATCCTCAAATTTAGCGCCGCCTTTACTGATGGACTTATTCACTGCATTATCAAATGCTGCTTTGAATTCAGGCGTTCCTGGTACATATCGCCCCGAATCCGCATAACCTCTGGCCAGGCCGTGGGCCGTTGCATTGGGAATTACTGCTCCACCGGTATTGGGCAAGATCCCTAACCGGGCTGCCCCATAAACAGCTGAATATTGCTGGAACCAGGTGGCATCCGATTTCCATTCCCTGTTAATAGCTACAGCAGCTGTGGTAGCCGTATAGGCATCGCCGGAATTCTCCTGAATGGTATAGCCCCTTACGAACCAGTTCTTCCCTTTAACTTCCAGTTTATACTGGCCCATTTTAAGGTTCTTGATGCTGTAGCGGTCGGCCCCGGTGTATACGGTGGTGCCGGTTCCCCAGTTACCCATCAAAATGGCTTCTATATTTTCGGTTACTTTAAAGTGCAGCGCGCCTGATACTTTTACGTTGTAAGTGTCATAATCAACCAGGGTGTTCTCTTCATATCCCGTACGGCTGACGGTCTGTGCACCAAAGGTACCCCTGTAAGGGTTATTGGCCACGCCGCTGGTCGGTATCAGGAATGGGAGGTATTGCGCCAAAGGCGCCAAAAGGGGATTTCCCTGCCACGTAGTAGCAATTTGCTGGGGCGTCATACCGCCGGCGATCATAGCGTCGAGCCCTGCCAGGGCGGGCGCTGCAGATGGATTGGCAGCTACCTGAGACCGTACTACCTGTGCAAATGCATTCATGCTGGCGCTGGCTTCATCACCAAACACATTTACGCCATCATAATTGGGATCAGAAGTACGGTCGCCATCTTTTAACGAACTGAACACGTTATTGCGTTGCAGGTTCCGGTAGTCGGTAGCCTGCCAGTCATCGGCTTTTATGAACTGACCTGAAATTCTGAAAGCAAACCGCTCAGAGATCTTTTTGGCGTAGCGGAGCGACCAGTCGTAATACGGTGTGGCATTGTCCTGAGCGGGATCGTCGAAGTGCATATACCCGTGTTTTACCTGGAAGCTTAATCCCTGGTTCTTCCATGGGCTCTTGCTGGTCATCAGCAGCGTACCATTCATTCCGCCGGAACCATACAGCGCCGAAGAAGCGCCCTGCAACAGTTCTACGTTGTCAACGTCCAGCTCGGTAAGCCCTATGATATTGCCTACGCTGAAATTCAAACCGGGCGCCTGGTTATCCATACCATCTACCAATTGGTTGAACCGCAGGTTTCCGCTGCCGTTAAAACCGCGCGTACTGATGGTTCGGAAAGTAAGGCTGGATGTGGTAAGGTCTACACCTTTCAGGTTGGCAACCTGATCATAATAATTGGGAGCCGCCGCCGCCCTTATGGCGCCTACGTTCATGCGTTCGATAGACACGGGCGATTCAAGAATGCGTTCGGCCACGCGGCTGGCAGAAATGACCACTTCAGTACCCAGACTACTACCAGGCTCCAGGTCTACATCGATATTTCCCGCACTGGATACAGCTACTTCCTTTGAAACAAAACCTACGGATGAGAATACGAGTGTGAGGGGAAGTGCGTGTGAAGTACTAAGCTTGAAATTACCTCTTTCGTCGGTAAAGGTTCCGGCACTGGTGCCTTTGATTGATACGGTAACGAAGGGAACGGATTCTTTGTTTGTATTATTCCGGACAGTGCCCGAAATAACAGTGGTTTGAGCATTGGCAGCAATCGTAAATAAAAAGAGCAAGGATAAAGCTGCCAGGCAACGAGGGCATTTACTCATAGCATGGAGTTTTTATGGTTATTGAGCAAAATACGACTTGTAATTTTCAACAGAAAATTTTATTTAATCACATCTTGTTGATTTTGTTGATATTTCGGGAATTCTTTTTTTTCATGATTTTCCACATCGCTGGTATCTTCGGCCCATGAAATCATTACAATTTCCGCAGCAGACCAATTTTTACAGAGGCAAGGTTAGAGATGTATATACCATTGACGATCAGTGGCTCGTAATGATTGCCAGTGACCGGATCTCGGCTTTTGATGTGATATTGCCCCGCCCCATCCCTTATAAAGGACAAGTATTAAATCAGATTGCTGCATATATGCTGCAGGCGACCCGCGACATTTGTGCCAACTGGTTAGTATCGGTACCGGCACCCAATGTATCGATCGGAAAAAAATGCGTACCATTCAAAATTGAAATGGTGGTGCGAGGAAATTTAACCGGTCATGCCTGGCGCACCTACGCCAGCGGTAAACGCGAATTATGCGGCGTACCATTACCGGAAGGCATGAAAGAAAATGATTATTTCCCATCTCCCATTATAACGCCCAGCACCAAGGCAGAAGCCGGACATGATGAAGATATTTCGAAAGAACAAATAATTGCCACCGGCCTGGCTACCGCCGAAGAATGGGCTATACTTGAAGACTATACGCTGAAATTATTTGCCCGCGGTAAAGAAATTGCCGCGAAACGCGGATTGATATTAGTAGATACAAAATATGAATTTGGCAGGATCGGCGATACCATTTACCTGATGGATGAGATCCATACACCCGACAGCAGCCGCTATTTTTATGCCGATGGCTTTGAAGAAAGACAAAGATCAGGTGAACGGCAGCAGCAGCTGAGCAAGGAGTTTGTGCGCGAATGGCTCATTGCCAATAATTTTATGGGCAAGGAAGGGCAAACCGTTCCCGAAATGACCGAAGAATGGATCAATACCATTTCTAAAAGATATATTGAGCTTTATGAAAAGGTTATTGGGGAGAAGTTTGTTCCGCAAGACCTTTCGGAAGAAGAAACAGCCAGCCGTATAACGGGTGAACTTGCCCGGTTGAAAAGTTAATTGACTTATCTAACGTATATTAAAAATCCCTGGTCTGGAACCAGGGATTTTTTCGTTCTTAACATTATGGCTTGCGTTTCTTATCGGCTTTATCGTTCTTCTTATGTTTACTTTTAGCCGCCATCTGAGTTTGGAGGTCTTCGCTATACGGTGATGCAACACCGTGTTTATCGTTTGCTTTACCTAACGACGTAGAAGGTCCTCCCTTGGCCGCCATATCCCGCTCCTGATCCGGATCGTGTGATGCGAATCCCTTCTTATCTGTTTTTTCGTTTGGCATGGTTGTATGTTTTTGTTCTTATTAGTGCAAAAATTTTCATGCCATGGGTGGGGTGCGAATTGCCAGCCTCCGTAACTTCCGGGTATGAAAATGATATGGTATAATATTTTATTGCTTGCGCTTCCTATAATCAGCGATTGCCAAATGAACCAGTATTTATTGATCGGAACCTACACGCGCGGAAAAAGCGAAGGCTTATATGTTTATAAAATGAATACCGAAACCGGTGATATTAGTTTTGTGAGCAACGCCAAAGCTGCCAATCCATCATACCTCGATCTTTCGCCCGATGAAAAGTTCGTGTATGCCGTGAATGAAGATGCCAGTGACAAAGGCAGTGTGTCGGTTTTTGCGTTTGATAAAAGCAATGGCTCACTGAAATACATCGATAAACAAACCAGTGGCGGAGACCACCCTTGTTATGTGGCGGTAAATAAAACGGGCAAATGGGTGGCCGTGGCCAATTATACCGGCGGCAGTTTTTCTACCCTGCCCATTATGGCTAACGGAACGCTGGGCAGGCCCACCACTGTTCAACATACGGGCAGCAGCGTAAATAAAGAGCGGCAGGAAAAACCGCATGTACATTCCACCGTTTTCTCACCCGATGATAAATACCTTTTTGTGCCCGACCTGGGCATCGATAAGGTGATGATCTATTCCTTTAATGCCGGCAGCGGTAAACCTGAACCGGCTCCTGTACCTTTTGCGGCCGTTCCGCCGGGCAACGGACCACGTCATTTCACCTTTCATCCCAATGGTAAATTCGCTTACCTGATCGAGGAAATGGGCGGCGCTGTATCGGCTTATCAGTATAAAGACGGCAAGCTCACTCTGATTCAGCAGCTATCCACCTATCCGGCCGATTTTACCGGTAAGAAATGGTCGGCCGATATTCATGTTTCGCCCGATGGCAAATTTCTCTACGCCTCCAATCGCACGCCTTCCAATACCATCGCTATCTTTTCGATTGACAAAAGCGGAAAGCTGAAGTCCATAGGTTATGAATCTACCAAAGGCGATGTGCCACGCAATTTCACAATCGATCCTTCCGGAAACTTTTTACTGGTGGCTAACCAGGAATCCGACAACATCGTGATCTTCCGGCGCAACAAAAAGACCGGCCTGTTGACCGATACCGGCAAACGCATTGAAGTGGGAAACCCGGTTTGTTTGAAATGGGCAGGAGCCAATTAGCAATGTGATGATATGATGTGATGATGTGATAATGTGATGATGTGATAATGAAATACAGACAATGAGCAGTAGACAATTGGCAACGATAAAGGCAAAAGGCGCAAGGCTGAAGGCTCAGGGCAAAAGGCTCAAGGCTCAGGGCAAAAGGCTCAAGGCTGAAGGCTCAAGGCTGAAGGCTCAGGGCAAAAGGCTCAGGGCAAAAGGCTCAAGGCTGAAGGCTCAAGGCTGAAGGAAATGGCGGGTGGTTGGTTATTGGTTTTGAATGTCGCGAGATATTCACCATTCACCATTCACCATTGACCATTCACCATTGACCATTCACCATTGACCATTCACCATTCAATGCGCTCACTCTCCCAATTTAGGTCTGAGTCTGTGCCGCGATTTATTGAAAATGTTCCGGCCTTTGTCAATGCCTTTGCGAAGTTCTTTTCTTTGTTCTTCAGGTAAATGAATAAAATCCTGGCAGTCCTTGCTGCAGCAGCCTTCATATTGCTGGCGGCAGTTTTCGCATTGAATAAACAACAGGTGACATCCGTCATTGGCGCAATTCACATGTGTATCGGCCGGTTGGCCGCACTGGTGGCATTTGGCAATCACATCGGGCGTAATGCGCTCCCCCAGCCTGTTATCGAACACAAAGTTCTTCCCGATAAATTTGCTGTCGAGCCCTTTTTCCCTGATCTGCTGGGCATAATTGATGATGCCGCCTTCGAGGTGAAACACATTTTTAAACCCGTTATGCAGCATGTACGCACTCGCTTTCTCACAACGGATGCCGCCCGTGCAGTACATAATGATATTTTTGTCTTTCTGATCTTTCAGCATGTCAACCGCCATGGGTAACTGCTCGCGGAAGGTATCGCTTGGCACTTCCAGGGCTTTTACAAAATGACCAACTTCATATTCATAATGGTTGCGCATGTCAACAACGATGGTCTCGGGGTCGTTCAGCAGGGAATTCATCTGCTCGGCATTTACATACTTTCCCTTGTTGTTCATGTTGAAGGTTTCGTCGGTAATGCCATCGGCCACGATCTTGTCGCGCACCTTTATCTTCAGCACCCAGAACGATTTGCCGTCATCGTCTACCGCAATATTCAGGCGCAGACCGTTCAACGGTTCTATGGAATACAAATAGCTCTTAAAGGCTTCGAAATTGCTTTCCGGTACACTGATCTGGGCATTGATGCCTTCATGCGCCACATAAATGCGGCCAAACACTTTCAGGGCATCCAAATGTTTGTATAGCTCATTGCGGAATTGCTCAGGATCGGCGATGGGAAAATACTGGTAAAAAGAAATGGTAGTACGGGGTTCGGTTTCCTGGTACAAGCGTTCTTTCAACTCCTTCTGGGAGACGCGGTTATGTAAAATTGCCATAATTTAATTTTTGCGACCGCTTGCAGGGCAGTCAAAAATTTTTAAACGGTGCAAATATACAAAACGTTCTGTTTGCGGTAATAGTGAAGATTAAGCTTAAATTGTTTGTGTTTGGGGTTTATGGTTTGTCGTTTGTTGTTCATTCATTCGACATCTCCGGATACATTCTTCTTTCCTAAAATTCAGGCTGTTGAGAGAACAAGGTGATGTAAAAGCGCGGCAGCAACTACAAACCATAAACTATAAACATAAACGATTGAATAAACGGTAAACCTACAACTTCCCAAACCCTCTAATCCCCAACCTGACCCCGGTAGTTACGACATGTCCTTTCTCCACGCCCCACACCCAGTCGAACCTGGCTATTTTCAGCAGGTTCTCGAAGCCGGCAAATACCTCTACATACTCTTTGTCGCTATCGGCATACAGGGCATTGGCGCCCATTACCAGGTACCAGTTGATCTTGCGGAATAAGGGTATCTTATTGGTAAGGAGACCATTGAAATGATGTTCTATATGGCTTTGCGCATAAATGCGGTTCTTGTTGCTGTATTTGTAATACGGTAATAACTGGAATCCGTTCAGGTATTCAACGGAGGCCAGGATCTGGTTGCCGTTAAAATGCGTGTAATCGATCACCTGCACGCTGTCGCGCCGCATAAAGCCGCCCAGGGCCATTTTATAGCGGAAATTGCCACCCAGGTTCATATTCACACTTTGGCTCACTTCAAACCGCCATTTGGCGTAATCGATATCGCTGCCCAGCCATTTGTGTATGCCCTGCGAGTAATTGAACGTCAGCAGCGGATACCTGGAACCCACATTCACGATCCGTTCGGGAAACTCGATATATTTCGTTCCGGGCAACCAGCTGATGCCTACATTTCCGATAAATGCCTGGTGGCGGGCAAAGTTCTGCTGCATGATCTCGATGGGGAAATTCGGTGTGAACGTAACGCCTTTGCGATCGCCGAAGGAATAGCTTGACGTATTCTCCAACGGAATGCGGTCTTCGTATTTCAGACCACCGAAAACCGTGATGCCACTGCCTACATCTTTTGAAAAGTGAAAACGTGCAAACCAGGCTTCATAGAACTTGGCATAGTTACGCTCGAACAACCAGCTGCGGATCGTATTACTCAGCTGGCTGATGGGATTGGCATTATTGATCTGGTATACCCATTTTCCGCCGCTCAGTGAAAAGGAAGAAAAATATTTATTACCATGCGTATAGGTAAAACTGCTGGCTGCATTAAGATGATGATTACTGAACCCGTACCTGATGGCCGGCTCTATACTGAGGGCCCTTCTTGAGCCGGGAATGGTATCGAGCTTTTTGGTATAACGCCCCCCGAGATTAACTAACCAGCCTTCTACGGTATTGTAGGCTGCTGTTTGTAAAAGCGGGTTGAAGTACCAGGTTTCGCGCCTTTTTTCGCGGTAAAAACTCTGCCCGGTAGCTACCATCGCAAACAAGTGCGGTTTGTTCCTGCGCCGATCTATCGAATCCAGGTAATGCGGGTCTTTATGCGCTTTCTCCAGACTGTCCTTCCGGTGATAATCGGCTATTTCTTCGGCCTGTAAGGGTACAGGCCTGATAGAATCCCAGAAAGCTGCCGGCTTTTTATTGGAACCTTCATAGATCTTCAGGTATGTATTGTTAAAGAACCTGCGGTCGAAAGAAGGTGTTGTATTGAAGCTGGAATACACATTTACAAAGCTGCCGAACGCATCAAAACCCAGCAATTTTACAGCTGGGTACAACACCTGAGTTTTGATCACCCATACATCATTATTATATGGAACATACAATTGTTCGATATTCAGCGAGTCGATCAGTTCCATCTGGGAGGACTTGGTGAGCCGCAGCTGCAAACTGTGGATGCGCCAGTCGCCTTCGGTGATATTGATGTATCCGCTGAACAAAGGCTCGTAGCGCCGTTTGGGCGTTACCTTAATGCGATTGATCTCGCGGCCATCTTCTACAAAACTTCCTTCGTAATGATAGCGATAGAAATTCAGCGCACTGCTGGCGATGGGAGAAACAAATCCACGCGGATTCAGGTTACGGCCTACCGAAATATTGTTCTCATAAAAAGAAACGATCTGAGGGGTACTTAAACCAAAGTCATCACTGCGGCCGCTTACTTTGGTGGAAAGCACTTCAATCTTGCTCTTGCGTGGCTTTTCTACGGAATACCGTGCTATGGTTTCGGATAAAAAAAGCATTTTGCGCTGACTGGTATCGCCGTCTTCGAAATCAATTTTCTCACCCAGGAATTTTCTGGGATAGGCGCGCAGCTGCAGCTGTCCTTTTATATACACTTCGCATTGAAAGGCATTGAGCTGGTTGAGGTAATAGGGTCTTTTTTTAATGGCCTGGCGAATGATCTCATAAGCCGGATCTTCAGCGCCGGGCCGAACCACCACTTCCTTTAAACTTAATTGTTGAATGGAAAGCTGAAAATCGAGTGTGTGGTCTTCAGCTCCTATTGTTACGGTTTTTTCCTGGCGGGTATAGCCTACATACTGTGCAATGATGGTATACGTGCCTGGATCGAGCTGCAGAAAATAATCACCTTGTTTATTGGCTGTGGTGCCCAGTGTGGTGCCTTTTACCAGAATTGAAGCATAAACCAGTGCCTGTCCGTTTTCATCCGTGACCTTACCGCTGATGCGGCCAGCCTGCGCTGAAGTATAGCAAACAATAAAGAGGTTAATGAAGGTCAAAATTCTCATAATCGCGACGAACGCGAAAATAAGGCCAATTGTTGATTAGCGTTGAAGTAAAATGGTTAAAACGGCCATATAATAGATAAGCCGGTCAAATTACTATATGAAATAGTAATTACCCGCTTTTAGGTATAGAATCAATCACAACGGTCTTTGCTACGAGATCGCCGACGCGCTGTTTTTTTCTGGTAATTCCTGATACTATCATCCCGGTTATTCCGCATCCAGGAAAATGATCTACAAAATCGAACAGATGCTTAACGAGGCATCTTTTCCAATTGAGCCGGGAACCGTCTTCATGTAATGTTCTTAACCGCAACAATATCTTGCCAATAGTTTGACCGTTGTTAAAAATTTCTATCCCCGGCAAGAATACCAGCCAGCACAGCAACAGTACCAGGTTTCCATTTATTTTATGAAAAGTGTAACTTCTATACGAGCCGTCCGGATACAGTTGTCGTTCACCAAAAATAACGGCTATAATAGCAGATACTATAAGTACGAGAAAGAGATCGATAAAACAGGCAGCCCACCGCCTAAATATGGAAGCCAATTTGGGCTGTTGATCAGGGTCTGTTAAAATGTCCTGCATAGAGTAAGGGTAATTTTTCAGCCGCAAATATAACTAGTATTCGCTCCTGTATTTCCTTTCGTTCAGGTACCGCCGCAAAAAGCTTCCCGACAAAGCGGCCAATCCGCCAATGATGGCGCCTACCAATGCCGCTATCAATATCAATAATGCAGAAGAACCACCCAGCGGAAAAAGGGTGGCCATACGTGCAGACAAAATGCTGTCATTCTGGGCGTCGATCCACCAGATGAGTAAACCCCAGAGTAATAAAATGCTTACAAAACCTGCCAGCCAGGCCATCACCGGCTTTAGATCCATCATGACCGCCACTCCAAAAGCCACCAGCGCTATACTCCACCAAGGCAGGTAAAAACCGGCGGCGAAACTTGCAACGATAGTTAGTATTATAGAAACCGAGAACTTCATTTAATTGATTGATTGAATTATTAATTATGCGCCCCAACCTTTTAATGTGATAATTCGATAATTTGATAATTTGCTAATGTGCTAATTTGCTAATGTGCTATTCGTGTCGTCGCGGCTTTATTTTCATTAGCACATTAGCACATCAGCTAATTAGCTAATTGGTAAAGTTCATCGTAAAAAGTATCCGTTTATCCTTCACTTCCTTTTCATCCATCACCCACAACTTATAGTATTTTCCTACCGTCCAGTCATCGATAAAATTATCGTAGTACCTGCTGCCGGGGTTACCGCTTTGTCCGCCGGGGTAAATGCCCCAGGCTTCTGTTTTATCCGTTAATTCAACGATCATACGCCAGCTCGGACCATGAAACTGCCGGGTTGCATTGATGATGTTTGGTCCGCCACCGGTGATCAGGTGAAAACGGCTTAGTTGCGGCAGCCGCATCAAATGGCGAATACCTGCATCTTTGTATTTCCCCCAGTTCAGGGTGCCTTGTTTATCGGCCGTTGAAATAAGCGGTACTGATTTTTTAAAAGCCGCTGTTACTGCATCCTGCACAGTTTCAACCGGCGCTGTGCTCACATTGTCGGCAAATTTGAAATCGGCAATGGAAAGACATTTTAAAAGCGTTGCTTCGTCGGGCATAATAACCGGCCGGGTGGCAATATCCAGCTCATCCTCCCACACTTCTCTCTTCAGGTTGTCGAACCATAATTGAAAAATAGCGGGCGCTTTTTCGGTAGCATCGTTTCGTAAATTCCAGCCGCGTAAAATATCGAGGTATTTTTTCTGCTCCGCATCTAATTTAGTTTCATCCACATGGGCCATCAATACCGGCAAGGCATACTCTGCAAACACATTGTAGTTATCCGTCTGCATTTTCTTCATATCATCGATGGTGATATTGTTCATCTGCTGCAGGTAGCGGTTAATGATAATACCGCGGTAAATGGGAAAACTTCCACCCAGGTAATAAGGATAGGAAGTATCAGCTGCTGCCTGGTTGGCGCTGCTTACAAAACCACGGGCGGCAATGGTGTCGTGCGGATTCTCATCCTGTTTTATGGAGCCCTGCCACAAATAAGAGGTGTCGATCCCCGGCATTATAAAATCGCCCTGGCGCCGCCACTTGGCCGGAAATTTTCCCTGCTGCCAGATGGCTACCGCACCGCTCTTGGAAGCGAACACGAAGTTTTGTCCCGGGCAGTCAAAATAGCTAATGGCCGCTTTGTAATCGGCGTAATTGTTCATGCGATTCAGCAGGTAAAATGTCTTCAGCTCATTCGAAGGATCGTGCGCTTTCCATCGTACGGCATAACTGTTATGGGTAGAAGCACCTTCACCGCCCGAAAAAGAATTATCGTATTGTACGGGTCCGAAGACCGTATAAGCTACTGTATCATAAAAGGGTTGTTGCCCTTTTATCCTGAAGGTATCGACACGCAGGTCGGTTTGCCGCCAGCGGCCGTTGAATTCGTATTCCTGTTTGGTCTTGTCTTTGAAATGGACATTAAAATAATCTTTCACGTCACGACCCGCATTGGTAACTCCCCAGGAGCAGCTGTCGTTAAACCCGATGATCACCGCCGGTGAGCCCGGAAACGTAACGCCATACACGTTATGCTGCGGGGTATGCAATTGCATTTCAAACCAAAGTGATGGCAGGTTCAGTCCGAGATGCGGATCGTTGCACAAAATAGGCCGGCCGCTTTTTGTTTTCGTACCATTCACCACCCAGTTGTTACTGCCATTGTCTTTATCGGGTTTGTTTACCGGTGTTATATTGATGCTTGAAAAAGTATTCCATTTAAAATATAATGAATCGGCCGAGGCAGGTATTTGCGGACGAACAGCCGGCGCCGGAAAGGGTGTGCCTTTGGGCACTATAGGATCCAGGGAGTCCTGCATAACCGGATATAACAGCTCAAAATCTTCCCGGCTCAATACATTGCGAACATTGGTATATTCCAGATCATTTTCAGCACCGGTGAGGTCATAGCTCATGTATTTAAGAAAAAGCGCTGTTTTTAAATTGCTCCAGTGTTCGGGCACATAGTTCAGGAGCCTGTATTCGAGCGGCAGTTCATTGGCAGGCAGATGATCGATGTAGGCATTTACCCCTGCAGTATAGGCATCGAGCAGCTTTTTGGTATCGGCGTCCCTTTCCATACTGTCGAGCGAACGCCTTGCTCCGTAACACATACCCAGGCGGCGCATATTGCGATCATTATCCAGGTAAGCGTCCTTAGGACCGGCACCCAGTACTTCAGTCAAACGGCCGGCAGCTGCATGGGTTTGAAACTCCATTTGCCAGAGCCGGTATTTGGCATGAATGTATCCCTGTACGAAATACAGATCGTCGTCATTTTGCGCAAACACATGCGGCACCATTCTGTCGTCGAAGTACACCTGCACTTTGTCTTTTAACTGCGGAAAATGAAGATCCAGGTTGGGATGGGCATTAACGGGCTCTGCATTCTGCCAGAAGCCGGTTTGCGGACTGAGAAAACTACCCAGCGGCGGAATGCTGTCTATAGGTATACTTAGTGTAATGATCAAACCTATAGTGATAACTACGGTAACAATAAATGGAATAATGCGCATAAAGCTAATTCACATCATGGGGTTAGAAGGTTTTTTAAAAGTAGTGCATTTTTTTGAAATCACTCGACGGTTAAATGCTTACCGCACCGGATGGCCTTCGGTTGGGGCCCGATGGTTGCAAACCCGTTTTGCCAAAACGGTTTTCGGATAAATAAATGAATGCCCCCGCCGAACAACGGTGTTGGCGGGGCAGAGAATTACCACAAAGTTGTATTGTGTAAAACATTACTTATGCTGAATTTTGTATTGAGATCAAGCAATTGAGGCGTTAAAATTGAAGCAGATGGAAGCGCAGGATTATCAATGGAAAAAAAGAGTGCTGGCCTTATTATTTGCCGCACTGTTGTTAATGGCCGTATTTGTATAGCAATTATACATAAAAGTTGTTCGCAGTTCAGTAGTCATCAGCAATCGTTTAGTTCATCAACCTTAGAGGTTACAGTCCGTGGTACCAGCCCCGCCCAAAGCGGGGCTTTTTTTGTTGAAAAATCAGGTTTTGAAAGAGTAGTTTTATTTATCAAGCAAAGAATAGCTGGTGCGCTCCGCCCGTCAGGCTGAGCCAACGATGGTCATTCATTTCCGCCGTATACCCAACCAAACTCTGTCTTAAGGAATTATCCGGCAGGTACAGCTCAATACCGCCGGTCATAACAGAATACGTAATTCTTGAAATTTTAGTAACTTACTTATCAGTTCTTTTAGTTATTCGTCACCTAAATATTGTTTGCTATGAAAAAGACAGCCTTTTATGCCATGGCAATGCTGTTGGTTCCATGGCTGTCCTGTACCGATAACCCGGTGCAGAACCTTGCAAATCCTCCTTCAGGTACGAAAGCCAGGATGATACTCCCGCCTGTGCATGATACTGTTCTGCAAAGTGGCAGAAGGAATATTTACCTTGCCGGGCACCGCAACCAACCCGGATTCTTTATTGAACGTTATATTTTCCCGCCCGGTTATAAAGGCATGCCGCATGTGCACAATTCCGACCTGCATGTTACTATACTCAGCGGTTCTGCGCATATTGTAATGGATAAGGTTTTTGATACCACCGTGAATGCCATGGCTTATGGCCCCGGAAGTTATGTGATCATCAAAGCAGATCAACCCCATTATGAATGGTTCACTGAAGAATGTACGATGCAGGTGGCAGGCATAGGGCCTAATGAGACCTATTATATTCCGGAAGCTGAAACCAAGAAGCAATAAGTTGCAGGTTGCAGGTTCCAGGTCACACGGGCTGTTACCAGTTCCTGGTTTCCGGTTACCAGCTTCCAATTACCGGATCATTGTTAAAATCCCAGATCGCAGCATTCAAAAAAACGATCCTTTGCAACCTGTAACATGCAACTTGTAACATATTCTTTTGACTACCGACATTCAGGATTTCAGAATACGAACCAATAGAAGCATCTCCTCAAACGTATTGAAGGCATGCAGTACTATGCGTAACCGTTCTTTTCCCGCCGGAACCGTAGGATATAAAATGGGGCGCACATCCAGCCCTGCCGCCTGCAGTGCAGCGGCTACTGCCTTAACCTGATCGTTACCAGGGATGATCACTATTTGTATGGGTGTGTCGGAAACCAGTTTTTCCCAGGGCATCGCTGCCTGCTGAAACGTGGCGATCAGTTGTCGCAGGTGCGCTCTTTCCGCATGCATTTCGGGAAATAACGTATAGGCACAACGGATGGCAGCCACACTGGCTTCGGGCAAAGCCGTACTATAAATAAATGAGCGGGAAAAATTCACCAGGTAATTCCGCAGTTGTTCACTGCCCAGAATAATAGCGCCATGGCAGCCTACTGCCTTGCCAAATGTATGAATGCGGGCAAAACAGGCTGCCGACAGACCCAGTTGTTGTACCAGTCCCTCCCCTTTTGCACCCACCACACCGGTGGCATGCGCTTCATCTACGATCAGGTGCGCGCCATATTGTTTACACAGGGCGCTGATAGCTGTCAGCGGCGCCATATCGCCATCCATGGAGAATACCGACTCGGTGACCACGAAAATGGTACCGGTAGCGGCCCGCAGTCTTTTTTCCAGGTCGGCCAGGTCATTATGCCGGAAGGAAAAGGATTGGGCGAAGCTCAACCGAATGCCATCGCGCAGCGAAGCATGGCTGAGAAAATCGTAGATGATGGTGTCGCCGCGCTGGGGCACACAACTCAATAGTCCCAGGTTGGCATCATATCCAGAATTAAAGATCAGTCCGGCCGCGGCGTCATGAAAGGCCGCCAGTTTTTTTTCTGTTTCTTCTACCAGTGCATAATTACCGGCCAGCAGCCGGGAGCCTGTGGAGCCATGCCGGTAGGCGGTACCGTCTTGTTCCTTCAGTTTTTTTTCGATCAGCTGCTTTTGCACAATACCGAGGTAATCGTTCGAGCAGAAATCTGTTTTGCCATCGGGCAACCTAAGCCGGCGGAAAGCATTCTGCTGCTGCCGCTCGTTGAGTTTTTTGAGGAGGAAGTCGTCGTTCATAATTAAAACTAGTGGCTAGTAGTAAATGGCTGGTAGGACTTTTATTCGAAGCTCACAATTAATCGCCTTGTTGATTTTATTCCAAAATTATCCTTTTCCGCCTGCCTTTCCCCCTACTCGCCACTCGCTATTTACTACCCGTCAGCCGAAGCAAATATATCGTACTTACATGTTAACTTTGTGCACTTTATGAGCACTACCAACGAAACAAAGAATATATTGGGGTTGCACCTGCCTACTGATCCCCGGTGGGTGAACCTGGCCGAAATGTCACTGGAACATATTCTCACCGATCATGCCTATTGTGAGCAAAAAGCGGCTACCAGCTGTATTTCGCTGATCCAGCGCTACAGCGATAAAGAAAAACTGGTGAACGAACTGGCGCCCATTGTTACGGAAGAATGGGGTCATTTCAGACTGGTGCTGGCTGAACTGCAAAAGCGCAACCTGAAACTGGGGAAACAGCGGAAAGATGAATATGTAAACCAGTTATTACAGTTTGAAATAAAAGGCGCCACCGAAGAACAACGCCTGCTGGATAAACTATTGATCTGCGCGCTGATCGAAGCCCGCAGCTGCGAACGCTTCAAACGCCTCAGCGAAGGGCTCGATGATGAGTACCTGCGTAATTTTTACCGCCGTTTTATGGAAAGCGAAGCGGGCCATTATCACCTGTTCATTGAACTGGCAGAAACCTATGTTGAAAAGACCAAAGTGCGCAAACGCTGGCAGGAATGGCTCGCGTATGAAGCGGAGTTAATGCAAAAACTGGAAGTGCGGGGTGATCGAATGCATTAATTAATGTGATAATTAGATAATGTGATAATTTGATAATGAAATACAGCCGCGACGCGGCATTATCACATTATCAAATCTGCTAATTATCACATTGCATTTAACTTCTCGATATACAACTTAACAAAGTCATCTATCTTTTTCCTCCGATACTGCATTACCCACCGTGGATGCGGCAACGGAATGATCTCTTTAAAGAACTGATGTTTTGCATTCAGCTTCTGAAAGATCTTGTAATTGGTGCCCTCGCCCAGGCAATAACATACCTCCCGCGTGGTAGCAATAGTTTCTAACTGCTCATTGATGCACTGTATAATATACGGTTCACTGTCTTTCAGCAACTCTTTATCATCATAATAATTCAGGTTAACGCCATTCTTCGTAAAACCCAGCGGCGACAAAGCCGTAATTAAGAAATCGCCATAAAACGCCTGCGGGCCGCCATAAGCGTCAATCACGGCATAAATAAAATGCGATGACAGCTCCGCTTTTTTCGGCAGGTCATTTTCGATACCCAGTACCTCTTTCAGTTTTATAGGATCGGTAAAAGGAACACCTGTTATGCCACCGCCAAAGCGCCCCGGATTGATGCCGAAAATGAATGTGCGCGGCTGTTGATCATTGTAATATTTATGATAAAACGACTCTGCCAATTGCCAGGCGGCCGCATCGGTAAATGGGTTCATGATCTCCACGCCAGCAGGTAATTTAAGCTTCGGCGCCAGATTTTTGTAAAATTTCAGGATAGCATACGATTGCGTAAGTTTTTCAGCGGCGGTCTTCATGTTCGCTTATTTGGTATTTTGGCATTTCCAAACTATATGTAAAAATAAGCTATGAACCGTAGATCATTCGTCAAAAATACCGGTCTGGCTGCAGCCGGTTTCGCCATATTACCAACAGCTCAATCATTTGCTGCGCCTGAGCCTGCCGTTAAACTGGGCTTTATTGGCGTAGGCCTGCGCGGACAAAGGCACCTCGACAATGCCCTTCGGCGTAAAGATGTACAGGTAGTAGCCATTTGTGATATCGATGAACGGATGCTCGAAATGTCGGGCCAACTGTTTAAAAAAGCAGGCAAGCCAATGGCCAAGGTTTTCAAAGGCGATCCCAATGCCTGGAAAAAGCTGCTGGAATTAAAAGAACTCGACGCGGTCATCATCTCTACTCCCTGGGAATGGCATGCGCCGATGATCATTGGCAGCCTGGAAGCAGGTATAAAATATGTAGGCACCGAAGTGATGCTGGGCATTACACTGCAGGATCACTGGGACGTGGTAAAAGCAGCCGAACACCACAATGCCCAGGTTATGATGCTGGAGAACGTTTGTTACCGCCGCGATGTAATGGCCGTATTGAATATGGTGCGGCAGGGATTGTTCGGCGAGATCATTCACCTGCAGGGTGGTTACCAGCACGATCTGCGGAATGTGAAATTCAATGACGGACAAAAGCCTTATGGCGGCGGTGTTGAGTTTGGTGAAAAAGCGTTTTCTGAAGGCCGCTGGAGAACGGAACACTCTATACACCGTAACGGCGACTTATACCCCACCCACGGTATTGGCCCGGTAGCAGAAATGATCAATATAAACCGCGGCAACCGCTTTGTGTCGCTGTCTTCTTTTGCTACCAAAGCTCGCGGACTGCATGAATATATTGTGAAAAACGGCGGTGAACAACACCCGAATGCAAAAGTGGCATTCAAACTGGGTGATGTGGTAACAACCATGATCCGTTGCGCCAATGGCGAAACCATCCTCCTGCAACACGATACCAACCTGCCCCGCCCTTATTCACTGGGCTTCCGCGTACAGGGCACAAAAGGCATCTGGATGGATGTGAACCATTCACTGTACATCGAAGGCGTGAGCAAAACCAATGATAAGTGGGAAGATGCCAAAGCCTACCTCGATCAATACGATCATCCCTTATGGAAACGCTGGGGCGCTTCTTCGGAAGGCGCCGGCCACGGGGGCATGGACTTCTTTGTATTGCACGCTTTTGTTGAATCAATAAAACGGAAGACTGTAACACCAATGGATGTGTATGATGCCGCTGCCTGGAGCGCTATCACACCGCTGAGCGAGCGAAGCATTGAGCTGGGTAATGAAACCGTTGAGTTTCCCGACTTTACCAGCGGGCAATGGATGTTCAGGAAGAACAATTTTGCATTGAATGACGAATACTAATAGATCGTTGCTTCAGTTTGTAGTTTGTGGTTTGTAGTTTGTGGTTGCTGCCGCGCTTTGAGGTTCGAAATTAAATTGGAAGTTCTGTATGAAGGAATAACAAACCATAAACCACAAACCATAAACGTTTACAAGTATTCCCGTTACACTGTTCATTGCAGGAAGTATCTGATATCTTCATCCAAATTAAGGAACGGGTATTTTCTTTGCAGCTCCTGCGCCTTTTCGAGATGTGCTTTTAAAAATCTCTTATGCGCTTCGGTGGAAGGCTGAAAAGGTTTGTGTTTGCGGGCGATCACGATCTTCTTTATTTCTTCTGCCAGCTGCTGCGCTTTTTCATCAACAAAATGGCGCATGAATTTATCGAGCACAAATTGGGTGGCCTGGTAATTGGGATGCACCATATCGATATCATAAAAACGGTAATCGCGCAATACATCTATTACCAGTTCATAAGCCGGGAAATAATACAGCCTGTCAAATTTATTAACGAGGTGATGCACCACTTCGATCAAACGCGCTTTACTGCGGTTATTATCAATCACCCCATCGCGTATATGCCGTACAGGACTAACAGTGAAGATCACCTTTAGACCGGGATTGAACTGGAACAACTGGTGTAAACAGTTGTCGAGCATGGTGGTTGTTTCTTCAATGGTAAGCAGGTGTTTATTAAACCATCCTGCCGGTGTTCGGTGGTTATTGGCTACAGCTCCCCGTACAGCGCCCCGCCGGAATGAAGCTGGCACCTGCTCAGTGAGCCGGTATGAAAAAGAAGTGCCTAATGTAATGATCAGCCAGTTGGCCGTTTTTAAATAGGCATGCGCCTCCTGCTGCGAAGCGTTGATCCCCCGCAGGCATTCCTGCAGATCGGTTTTGGAAAAACGGCTATGGTGCTGCCAGCTTTGCCAAACCTCATTATAATAAAATAGTTCCTCGGTTTGATACTGCTTATTCTGAATATAAGAAACCAGGCTGCTCGCCACACTGGCGGGGTCGAACAAGATCCCGTTGGGATTTTGCAATACGCCGAATTTAAGCTCGTCGAGCTTTTCGCCAATATGCTCCGTAAAACACGAGCCCATTAACATGATATTGTCCTGGTAATTAATGGGCGTCGACAAGGTTGGAATTTGAATCGGTATCTGGAGGTCCATAATCACGTTTATCTGGTTAATACATTAAGGAATAAGGTGCCATTTTTCAAAGGAAGCTGATCAACCGGTGACTATTGCATTGTAACAGGTGATGGTTATAGTGAAGGGCGATTGCTGCTGCAAATTAAAGCAAGAGAGGATGAAAATACAAATCGTAACATAGCGGCGGGCCGTGCCACGATCTATTTACGCGTTCAGGGAAACCGGGAAACGGCGCCCTAAAGGTGAATTTCATAAGGTAAATATTTCGTTAGCTAAGGTAACACTTTTAGCCAGCGCTGTTTTATTTAGCCGAGGCAAATTCTCATATTGTTCTAAATATGATATGAGCCATTCCGTATCAATATTGCCAACCAGCGCATCATTGGCCATGGGACAGCCTCCTATGCCTTTGAGGGCGCCGTCGAACCGCCGGCAGCCGGCCTGCCAGGCCGCTTCTATTTTAGCAGCGCGGTTGTGCGGCGTACTATGCAGGTGAACGCCTATTTCATGACCTGGTAATTTGTTGATCACATAGCTGGTAATGGTATACACCTGTTCCGGTGTTGCCAGGCCCACCGTATCGGCCAGGGAAATAATGGATACACCCAGGCCAGCGATGCGGTTTACCCAGTCGAAAACGATCTCCGCCGACCAGGGATCCCCATAGGGATTCCCAAATCCCATGGAGATATAAATGACCAGCTGCTTCCTGCTTTGTTCACAAATGCGTTGGATGTCAGTAACCCGTTGCAGCGATTGTTCAATAGTGCTATTGGTATTTCGCAGCTGAAAGGTCTCTGATACAGAGAATGGAAATCCGAGGTAATCAATCTCGTCAAACGCAGCAGCTTCTTCGGCCCCACGCACATTGGCAATGATGGCTAATAATTTTGTTTCGGTTTTAACGGGTGAACTTTTCAGTCCTTTCAAAACAGCTGCGGTATCGGTCAGCTGCGGTATGGCTTTGGCCGAAACAAAACTGCCAAAATCAAGTGTATGAAAGCCTGCCTGCAACAGGGCGCTCAGATACTCTATTTTTTTTTCGGTAGGAATAAATACCGGCCAGCCCTGCATGGCATCCCTTGGACACTCGATGAGATGTATTGGAGGATTCGTACTCAATTTATGATTTGTTATTATAGGTAGAAGTTACAGGTTACACGTTTCAAGTTGCAGGTTTTTCCCTGCAGCGCTGTAACCTGCCACTTGTAACGCTCGTTTATTAACGATTGCCCATTCTGCTTTTCATAGCCTCATATAAAACAATCCCGGTAGCTACAGAAACGTTGAACGATTCAAAATTCCCGGCCATGGGGATCCTGATCTTTTCATCGCATATTTTCATCAGGGCCGGAAATACGCCGTTCTCTTCATTGCCCATTACAATGCAACAGGGTGCTGAATAATCTACTTCATATAAGAATTTTTCGGCGGTCATTTCCGTTGCGTATACTTTTATTCCATTCAAATGCAGCGTATCAACCGCCTTCATCAGGCTGTTCACCCGGCAGATATTGATCTTTTCCAAAGCGCCCGCCGATGATTTCATGGCTTCTTCATTCAATGCCCCTACTCCTTTATCGGGAATAATGATGGCCTGCGCGCCGCAACACACCGCACTGCGGGCAATAGCACCAATATTACGTACATCGGTAATACCGTCCAAGATGAGGAACAGCGGCGTTTCTCCATTACCCAGCACATGATCTATCACCTGTTGCAGGTCCATATACTGAACCAGGCCCGCAATGGCTATGCAGCCCTGGTGATTGGCCCTGGTAAATGATTGCAGCTTTTCGGGCGGCACCTGTTGAATAGGAATATTGTGTTCGCGGGCCAGCTGGCGAATGGTGCCGATCGCATCGCCGCTTACATTTCGCTGAAAGAAAATCTTATCGATGGGCCGGCCCGATTGAATGGCTTCAATAATGGGCTGGCGGCCTATGATCAGCTGCGACTTATTAACACCAGGTTTTTTTCTATGAAATCCGTCCATCTGCCAGCATCAGTTTTACTTTTAAAATAGCGGCAACCGACATGGAGTCGGTGATCTCGCCCCGTTCCACCATTTGATAGGCTTCTTCAAAAGGGATCTTCTTCACCTGCAATTGTTCGGTTTCTTCCGGACTGGCCACCTGCTGGCTCAGTTTGCGCGCCAGGTATATGACCGCATATTCATCAGAAACAGAATTGCTCAAATGCATGCCAACAATTTCTGTCCATTCTTCAGCAACGAGGCCGGTTTCTTCCAATAATTCCCGTTTGGCCGATTCTACAGGGTCAACGCCAAAAGCGCCGCCACCTTCCGGAATTTCCCAGCTATACCGGTCAATAGTAAAGCGATACTGGCCAACCAGGTAGGTATTCAGCTCTTCATCGAGCGGCAGGGCGCCGGTAGCTATGCTTTTGAAGTGCACCTTGCCATAGATACCTTTTCCACCCGAGGGATTGATAACATCATATTCTGTCAGTTTGATCCACGGATTCTCGTACACTTTCTTTTCCTGTAAGACCTTCCAGGGATTATGTAATTCATTCATAGGCCGAAAATATAACTTATGCTACAAAAAAAAGCAATGCCATCCAGTTCGAAGATGCATTGCTAAATAATATGTGTTCTGTTTAAAAAAGTTTACGTGCTGCAACAAATAAAGAAGTCATTCCCACCATGAGCACTATAGTCCATTTTAATTGCTCTTTAAATCCTGGTTCCATACGGGTTTCCAACCTTTCCTCAATTCTACTTTTGCACGGGTCAGATCTGATTTCGTAGCTAACCTGTCCTTTGCGGCTTCAAATTTTATATCGATTACCTCTTCAATCCCCCTGCACAAGTACTTTAGCATCCTCACTATTCTTGAAGTGCTTATTCAATAACTCATACATCTTTAATGTCTGCGATGCTGTCACCATTCTCTCAAGCCTTCAACAAATATAATAAAACCCTTCATAAAAGCAAATGCCATTCTGCATAACAGAATGGCATTCATGCACTTATGTAAGTTCAAAATTATC
The DNA here is from genome assembly GCF_017356035.1 of Longitalea luteola. GTDB lineage: Bacteria > Bacteroidota > Bacteroidia > Chitinophagales > Chitinophagaceae > Niastella > Niastella luteola. The sequence continues at coordinate 598,287 of NZ_JAFIQX010000004.1, forward strand.
GGATCCCAAAAGCCTGTTTGATCTTCTTCACATAATCCAGTTTCTCCCAGGTAAACAGTTCTACTTTCTTCTTAACGGTTTTACCATCAGGCGCAGTGAACGTTTTTTCAACGATCTCCGGCTGGCGGCCCATGTGACCGTAAGCAGCTGTTTCGCTGTAAATAGGATTACGCAGCTTCAACCGTTGTTCAATGAAGTAAGGGCGCATATCGAAGATCTGGGCTACGCGTTTTGCAATTTCGCCATCGGTAAGTTCTACCTTGGCTGTGCCATAGGTGTTAATGTACAAACCCATGGGTTGGGCAACACCAATGGCATAGGAAACCTGTACCAGTACTTCTTCGCATAAGCCGGAAGCTACCAGGTTCTTGGCGATGTGACGGGTAGCATACGCTGCAGAACGGTCAACCTTTGAAGGATCTTTTCCACTGAAAGCGCCACCACCGTGTGCACCTTTACCACCATACGTATCTACGATGATCTTACGGCCGGTGAGACCTGTATCGCCGTGCGGACCACCTATCACGAATTTACCGGTTGGGTTTATGTGATACTTGATCTTATCGTTGAACAGGTGAGCGTATTTTTTGTACTTGGCTTTTACGCGGGGGATGAGGATGTTGATCACATCTTCCCTGATCTTTTTCGCCATTTTTGATTCTGAATCAAAATCATCGTGCTGGGTGCTCACTACAATGGCGTCAATACGAACGGGCTTATTATTATCGTCGTACTCGAGCGTAACCTGGCTTTTCGCATCAGGACGCAGGTACTTGATCTGTTTGCCTTCGCGGCGCAGGGCAGCCAGTTCAATTAATAATTTATGGGCAATGTCCAATGCCAGCGGCATGTAATCTTCGGTTTCGTTTGTTGCATAACCAAACATCATACCCTGGTCACCGGCGCCTTGTTCTTCTTTCTTGGTTCTGTCAACACCCTGGTTGATGTCGGCAGACTGTTCGTGAATAGCAGATAATACACCGCAAGAGCTGGCTTCGAACATGTATTCGCTCTTGGTGTAACCAATTTTGCGGATCACCTCACGCGCAATTTCCTGAACATCGAGATATGCCTTTGACTTAACTTCTCCCGCCAGCACTACCTGACCGGTAGTAACCAGGGTTTCGCAAGCTACTTTCGACTGCGGGTCAAATGCCAGAAAATTATCAATGAGGGCATCAGATATCTGATCAGCTATTTTGTCAGGATGGCCTTCCGAAACACTCTCAGAAGTAAATAAGTAAGGCATAGTACTTTTTGTTTGTTGGAATTGAATAGAATATTAATGGGTAAATATATGAGATAAAAATTCTAAGTTATAAGTTTTAGGTTATAAGTGCTAAGTTTTAATTGCTGAATTGTGTAATTGTTGATTACTTGTGGACATCCGCATACTTGTACTAACTTATTACTTAATACTTATCGCTTACTACTTTCATCACTTTGTAAGATCGTGGTATAATTGGAGATAGTCAGTCAGGTCAGACTCGGCATTATAGGTGAGCACCTTTTTGCCTTTTACTTTACCAAACTCTTCCACCAGCTTTTTATCAACCTTGTCGGCGCCAAAGGTAATGGCATCGGCATATGTTGCACCACCGCGCATCATTGAGGTAGTGGTACCTTCTTTAAAAGGCTCCAGGTCTTTTTCTTTTACAAAAGAACTGATTGAAGCGATCTTCAGGAAATCATCACCCAGTTTTTCTTTATGGGCATTGTTGCCAATGGTATAAATGACTTTGCTATGCGAGAACACCGGCTCTTTTTTGTAAGCGGTCTTTTGGTACAGAGGGATCAAACCGGTCATCCAGCCGCTGCAATGGATGATATCGGGCGGCCAGCCGAATTTCTTTACTGTTTCCAGGGCACCTTTACAGAAGAACACCGTACGCAGGTCATTATCCTCGAACCATTTTTCGCCTTCGTCGTGGAAAATAAATTTACGTTTGAACAGATCTTCATTGTCAAGGAAGTAAACCTGCAACCGCGCATTGGGTAAAGAAGCTACTTTAATTTGAAGAGGATAATCGTCATTACCTACCGAAACATTAATGCCCGACAACCTAACCACTTCATGAAGGCGATGACGTCTTTCGTTGATAACCCCAAACCGGGGCATGATACAACGCACTTCAAAGCCATTTTCATTTGCCTTTATTGCCAACCGGTTAACCGTTTCGGAGAATTCCGTCAATTCCAGGTAGGGGGACATTTCGTTAGCAATAAATAAAATTCTTTTCTTTGTCAGCATTATAGATAATAGTTAATGAGCTAACTTTTAAAAATCAGGGTGCAAAGTTAAGGTTTTTTTATTAGTTCTAAGCCAGCCTTTGCTGGCAGACGGCTTCAGAAGCCCGTTATATGTTCCTATACAGGGCGCTGGAACCGCAAATTTTTTGATGAATGATGAATAATGGCCTCCATTGAAACAGGAACAGGGCGGCTAAAAAACTTAAAATTTCGTTAAATGATCATTTTTAAATATGCTGAAGCGCTTGCCCGGTATATTCAACAGCAGAAGCATGCAGGTAAACAAATAGGATTCGTGCCCACCATGGGCGCCCTGCATAACGGCCATATTGCCCTGATCGACCGCTCAAAAAAAGATACAGATCTGACTGTCTGCAGCATATTTGTAAATCCGACGCAGTTCAATAATCCAGTCGATTATCAGAAATACCCAAATACCATTGAACAGGACATCATGAAACTGGAAGCAGCCGGCTGCGACATGTTGTTCCTCCCCTCCATTGCGGAAATGTATCCCAATGGCACCAATAACCTGGAACAATATGACCTGGGTTATCTCGAAACTTTACTGGAAGGAAAATACCGCCCGGGGCATTTTCAGGGCGTGTGCCAGGTCATGAACCGGCTGCTGACCATGGTACAGGCGCATAAATTATTTATGGGGCAGAAAGATTACCAGCAATGTATGGTGGTAAGCCGGCTGCTGCAGTTGATGCAATCGACCACCGAACTGGTCACCTGCCCTACCCTGCGCGAGGCCGATGGACTGGCCATGAGCAGCCGCAACCTGCGCCTGTCGCCCGAAGAGCGGCAGAAAGCAACCACTATCTTTAAATGCCTTGCCCTTATCAAAGAGGCATACAACCAACACATAGCCTGGCCTGTTATAAAAGAAAAAGCAGTACAATTGCTTGCAGCTGCCGGCTTCAGGATCGATTATGTTGAACTGGCCGACGCTAATACGCTTGAACCCGCCGACACAACAACCGGTAACAAGGTTCCCCGGGTTGCTTTGATAGCAGCGTTCCTGAATGACGTTAGATTAATTGATAATATGTTGGTTTGATTGTTAACCAATTAATAGTAGCTTGCGCCCGTTTTATAAAATCGAATAACAAAAACAAAACATGGAGATAGAAATACTGAAGTCCAAAATTCACCGCGTAACCATTACGGAAGCCAACCTCAATTACGTGGGTAGCCTTACATTGGATGAAGACCTGATGGAAGCTGCCAACATGATCGAATACGAAAAAGTGCAGATCGTGAATGTAAATAATGGTACCCGCATTGAAACTTATTTGATCAAAGGAAAACGCGGTTCAGGCGTTTGCTGTTTAAATGGTCCTGCCGCCCGGCAGGGTGCTGTAGGTGATATTGTGATCGTTATTTCCTACGCTACAATGGATTTTGATAAAGCAAAAACTTTCAAACCCTCAGTTATATTTCCACAAGCCGGAAATAAGCTGTAACATATTGCCATTTCAAATAATATCTTCTTTTTCCATTAAGTAAATGTTACAAGTCACAGGTTTCAGGTTACTGGTGCACTGCACCTTGCAACTTGCAACCTGAAACCTGTAACTTTGGAAAACAATCGCCCCTTTATGAATAAAAAGATCCTGAGCATATTACAATATCTCCTTTTCCTCGGGCTCAGCATTTTTTTGGTATGGTGGTCAATTAAAGATATCTCTGACAGTGACTGGGTAAAAATCAAAGACGCCTTTCGCAACGCGAACTACCTGCTTATTTTGCCGGTTATGTGTACTTTGTTGTTGAGCCATTATAGCAGAGCCATGCGATGGAAGATCCTGATGGAGCCGCTCGGTTATAAACCCAGGGTCTTTAATACGTATATGGCGGTGTTGATAGGCTATATGGCCAACCTGGCCGTTCCGCGTTTGGGCGAGGTGTTAAAATGTACGATTCTGGCCCGGTATGAAAAGGTGCCGGCCGATAAACTCGTGGGTACCATTGTAGCAGAGCGGGCTTTCGATGTTTTGTGCCTCGCGCTGGTTATCATCATCACCCTGCTTACCCAGGCCGATCTGATCGGCGGATATATCAATGATGCATTGAACGATATCCTTGCGTCCAAAACAGGTTCATTTTCTTCTACCCGGATCATTATACTGCTTGTCATCCTGCTCGTGGCTGTTTTCTCCGCTATCATTGTATTTAAAAAGTTCGGCCATATCAAATTCATTCAAAAGATAAAAACAATTTTTTCAGGCATCTGGCATGGCATTACGAGCGTGCGCTACCTGAAAAATAAAGGCTGGTTCGTTGTTCATACCATAGTGATCTGGAGCATGTACCTGCTGAGCGTACAGATCGGTTTCTGGGCCATGAGAGAAACGTCGATGTTTGGCATTCCCCAGGCGTTATCGGTACTGACCATGGGCAGCCTTGCGATGATCGTGCCGGTACCCGGCGGCGGTCTTGGTGTATATCCCCTGTTTGTTGAAAAAACATTGAAGGCTTATGCACTGGTGGGCTCCATAGGTTTTGCATTTGGGCAGCTCATGTGGTCGGTACAATTCTTTTTTGCATTGATCAGCGGATTTATCGCCCTTACTCTATTACCCTATTTTAATAAAAGAAACCCAGTTCATGAGAAAAGCTGATGTCATCACTACCCGGATATGCACCCTGAATGAAGCATTGCACAGACTGGGTCAATGGCGCATAACCGGAAAAACAGTGGCATTTACCAACGGGGTATTTGATATCCTGCATCGAGGTCATATCTTCTCGCTTTCACAGGCAGCTGCTGAAGCCGATTATCTGGTAGTAGGTTTGAATTCCGACGCCAGCACCAAACGTTTAAAGGGCGATAGCCGCCCGGTAAATGATGAGCAGTCGAGAGCCCTGGTATTGGCGGGCCTCATCATGGTAGACATGGTTGTTATTTTTGAAGAGGATACTCCGCTGAACCTCATTACGACGCTTAAACCGGATGTATTGGTGAAAGGCGGCGATTATACCCTTGAACAGATCGTAGGCGCTAAAGAAGTAATAGCGGCTGGGGGTAAAGTAATTATCAATCCAATTGTAGAAGGCTTTTCAACGACGGGCATCATTCAGAGAATGAGTTCATAGTTCATAGTTTACAGTTCACAGTTTAAAGTTTAAAGTTCATAGACAGTTACTCAATTATTTAGTTGCTACGTTATTATAAGTAACTGAATAACTTACGAACTGAATAACTTACGAACTGAATAACTTACGAACTGAATAACTCAGGAACTGAATAACCAAAAAGCAGAGGTCTGAAAAACAATTATGAGCTGAGGAATTTGAACAAACACAAACGACAAACGACAAACTACAAACCACAAACTACAAACTACATTCTGTGTAGTCGTTCCACTTCCTGCACGATCATTTCCATTTCACGCTCGTCGCCATTGGGATTGTAGGGCTGTTTGAGATTGCTGCCGAATACAAAGGCCACCGTTTGCCAGGCCCTGGCAGTAAACCCACCTTTATATTCCTTGATGATGTTGTAGCAGTTGTTACCGGTTTGCCGGTTGATGAGTTTCATTAATACTTTTCCCTGGTAGATAGAAAGTTCGCTCAACGGTTCAGCAAACTGCTTTTTCAATTCTTTTTCCCGGGAATGTATATATTTCCTTTTTTCCTTGTCGGGCATTTTGGCAATGCGGGCATTGATGTCGTTCATGATGGCGCCTGCCCGGCGGGCGTATGGATAGCAAACATAAACCGCATTGCGCAACCGCGTCCATTCCTGCCTTCTTTTCAATAAATGCTTTGGATAGGGAACCTGTACCCGGAAATATTCGAGGGTTTGCACCGGCACATATTCGCCGCCGTGGATCTCTGCAGGAACGGGGATCGTATCGTTGGGACCTAACTGTGGTAAGGGAATGGAATCGGGAGCCGTTTGGCCAAATGCTGAACCCATAGTTACAGCTACGAGCGCCAAAACCGCCACAAAACCTTTGAATATTTTCCAATTTGCAGTCATTCCAACGTTACTAATATAGTACAAAAATATCTGTAATTATAATTCCGAAAGACACGAAATGTAACCCATGTTGCTGCCTCACGATTCTTAAATAAATATTAAGACCTCAGATTAAAATTACAATACGGAAACTGCAAAGGGATGAGTTGGGTGCTATTGGTTTAATTAAATAAGACTAACTACTTATAACGAACGGATAGATTCTTTTTATAATAAGTTACACGAGCTACAGTTTATAGTTTATAGTTCAAAGTTTACAGTTTTCCGGCTTTGGAAGTCATAACTGTAAACTTTGAACTTAAAACTTTGAACTTATAACAACTTTACTCTGCGGATAATACTTATTACAAAACCTGCTATCATCAGAATGACTCCCAGCCAAACGAGATTAATGAAGGGGAACTGCAGTACTTTCAGGGCCAGGAACGGCGTCAGGCGCGAAGATTCCTTCACACTGATCTCGAGATGTTTGTCATCGGCAATACGAGTGAGGCCAATGGCCAGCCCCTCCGAATACAATGTATCTATAATATATTGAGCGCCATTATTCTGAACGTAAAACACCGGTTTGGCCTTCAGCTTTTGCTGGTCCTTGGTGATCACCGTTAGGTTGGCCATGATAGCTGTATCCCTGCTGGTGAACTTGTGCTTTTCATCATTCGGATTTACAGTTACACTGTCAAGGATCATAAAACCTTCGGAATAATAGACGGTATCGCCGGTCTTTATGACATGATTTTTGAATTGCGATGTATCAGACCCTTCCTCCAATGAGCTCGCATGGTTCACATAGCTGAAAATATCCTTATCCCAGTAATGACGCGAATCGGGGTTGTTCGACATCCCTTCCTGTCCCTTGGTATTTTTGATGAGGTCGGGATATAAGGTGAATTTGTCGGAACCGTCTTTTCGCTCCATATCAACCTGGAAGTAGGTAATGTTGCCGTTCTCATTCACCGAGTCTTTAACATAAGTGGCCCAGAACTTACCCATATCGGTCTTTACACCGCGGAAAAGGGTCAGGTTCTCAAAGCCCTCTTTCGGCCGGTCAGGACCGAAGTTCAGCGGGTTAAAGGTATTCACTGACACCACTTCCTTTTTAGAAGAAGAGATCAGGATACCAACCAGCATCAGGCCGAAGCCCAGGTGCGCTACAGAAGCGCCCGCGGCCTTCAGTTTGCCGTTCAGGCCTATAAAAATATAGGCGGTATTGGCAATTACGGCATACACGGAAGCAAACAGGGCCAGGTGAATGGCTGCCAGGAAGCCTAATCCGTATTTATTATAATTGATATTACCGAAATAACTGATCGAAGCCGATACCAGCACGGAGATGACTGTAGCCCACAACACCTTTTTGACGAAATATGCCTTTGCCGTGTTCTTGTACTTGAGGTACTGGCCGATGGCAGTCAACACGCCCACCACAATGGCCACAAAGATCTGGATACGGTTGTAAGGAAACTCTTTGTCTTCGCCGATCACGAGGCTGGTGCCGAATAGTTTATTAATAATTGGGAAAGAAGTAGGAACAATGATTGCCATGGCCGACAGGAACAGAACCAGCGAACCGATGAACATCCAGAATTCCCGGCTGTTGAATTCCTCTTCCCTGGCAATATGCGGGATCCTTTTATACCGCACGATCAGCAGGGCCAGCGCCGGAACAATAAAGGTGAACAGCCAGGCACGCAGCTGCCAGTTCATTCCCGAGTCAACGAAAGCATGTACCGAGGTATCCTGCAGATCGCCGCTGCGGGTAAGATAGGTGCTGTACATTACCAGCAGAAAACTGAGTATAAAGAATACATGGGTAGCCCGTAGGGAATGCCCGGTGGAATTGTAAATAAGCTGGGTATGAATACCCGCAATCATGATCAGCCAGGGCACCAGGGAGGCGTTCTCAACGGGGTCCCAGGCCCAATAACCACCAAAGGTGAGAGATTCATATGCCCAGGCGCCGCCCATCATAATACCCAGCCCAAAGATGGCTCCGGAAAATAATGACCAGGGTAAGGCCTGCTTTGTCCAGCCGCCAAAATCTTTTTTCCATAAACCGGCGATGGAGAAGGCAAAAGGCACCAGGGTGCTGGCGTAACCCAGGAACAGCACCGGGGGGTGGATCACCATCCAGTAGTTCTGCAACAACTGGTTGAGACCGTTTCCATTATGTATTTTAGGCTGGCTCAGGTAATCGGCCGCAGCAAAGATGGGTGCATCCTGAAACTGATGCCGGGTGAGTAAGAAGGGACTGCTTCCTACCCGTACATCGAAAACATACACACCCAGGACCATGGTAGCCAGGCAAAGCTGGGCAAAACTGATCACCGTCATTACCGGCGCTTCCCATTTTTTGGCCGTACGGATCAATACCATCCCTATTAAGGCATGCCATACCGCCCACAACAGGAAAGCACCCTCCTGCCCTTCCCAGATACTGCTCAGCAGGTACTTGGGCTTCAGGGACCGGTCGGAGTGGTTCCAGGCGTAAAAATATTCGTGATAATGATTGGCAATGATGAAAAATAACAGGCCGAAAACAGCCAGTATAGAACCGGCATCGATCAAAAACGCAATACGCGCCAGCTTTTTCCAGCCATCGTGGTCTTGGGGGGTGGTAGCATTTGAAGCCTTGAAATAGGCAATAGTGGCTACTAAAGACGCTACCAGGGAAAGCACAACCAGGAAATGTCCCAACTGACCGGGTAACAGGTGTTCACCGATATACTTCATTACAGCTTTTTAATTTTGAGTCAGATTGTTCTGTGCAGCCTTGGGATCGTCTTTATACTTTGAAGGACATTTAATAAGGATACCGTCTTTACTGGTAATTTCAAATACATCGCCTTGCATTTTTCCTTTCAGCACAATACGATCACTTTTCTCCATGTCAAAAGGCTTTTCGAAATAATAACGCACCTGCGCCCTGTTTCCCAGCGAATCGATCACATAGAACCGGGTAAGGTTGGGATCTTTGGCGGGATCGTATTCGATAGGCGTTGCCACCGATTTATCGAGTTTGGCAATAACCGTCACTGTTTTTCCTTCTTTCTGACGGGCGGAGGCCAGGGTTTCATAGGTGGAGAGGTCGGCCATAAAGCTTAAGAGGATCATTATGCAGACCGCAATGCCCACAAGAATAACAATATGGATCTTTTTCATCTGAAATGTTTATCGTAACGCCTTGAAGACGTGGCACAATTGTTTATGCACCGCAAAGTTAGTTCAAAAACATATTGAGGGATGGATAGATTTAATTTATAAGGTAATTGATAAATCTTTAACATTTCAAGAGATTGTCACCGGTTTCCGGGCACCTGATTCGGGAAGGTTAGTTCTCAGGTAAATATGAGCATACGCCTGGCTTAGCCGGTAACTGGTAACCCGGCAACTGGTAACCGGCAACTGGTAACCGGCAACTGGTAACCGGCAACTGGTAACCAACCCGTAAGCGGGCAGCCATTCCTAACAAACGTAAGCTTGTTAGCTATAATTTTTTTGCGGCCTCCGGTTCCTGTGTTACCTTGCATCCCGTTTTTTTTAGCGTAGTATGATATATGATATATGACAGACCTATCTCATTTTGATCCTAACGCGGCGAGCAACCCCAATAACAACATATTCGGACTACCCTTCACTGAAGAAGACGCCCGTTTAGTTATATTACCTGTTCCCTGGGAAGTAACAGTAAGCTATAATGCCGGTACTGCCCGGGCAGCCGATCATATATTTAAGGCAAGTATGCAGGTTGATCTTTTTGACCCTGACACCAAGGAATCGTGGCGACAGGGTTTTTTTATGCGCTCTCCGGACAAAAAGATCCTGCTGAAAAGCGATTACCTGCGTAAGGAAGCAGAACTGTATATCGACTATATTTCCAAAGGGGAAGTACTGGAGAAGAATTTCTTCATGTGCAAATCGTTGAAAGAAATAAATGAAGGCGGAAAGTTCCTGAACAACTGGGTGTATGAGCAAACAAAACAGCTGATCAACAGGAATAAACTGGTTGCCCTGCTCGGCGGTGACCACAGTATTGTATTAGGTTTTATTAAGGCAATGGCTGAAAAGCATGGTGATATTGGTGTACTGCAAATTGATGCGCATTGCGACCTGCGTGCATCGTATGAGCTCTTTACGTACAGCCATGCCAGTGTTATGTACAATGCGCTCAACGAAATTCCTTCGCTTACGCATCTCGTGCAGATGGGCGCCCGGGACTATTGCCAGGAAGAATGGGAATACATTAAAAACAATCCTGGCCGCGTAACCACCTATTTTGATAAAGACATTAAAGAACGGCAGTTTGAAGGAGAAACCTGGAAACAGATCACCGATGAGATCGTAAACAAATTACCAGAAAAAGTACTGGTAAGTTTTGATGTTGATGGGCTCGATCCTAAATTGTGTCCCAATACCGGCACACCAGTACAGGGTGGATTTGAAACCGAACAGATCTTCTACCTGCTAAAAAAGATAGTCCAGAGCGGTCGTAAATTCATCGGTTTCGACCTGGTTGAAATAGGCGTAGGCGACAACAATGAGTGGGATGCCAATGTGGGCGCGCATATTTTATGGAGATTAGCGAACCTGCTGGTGGCCAGCAACCAATAGACCTGCCTATGGTATACCAATATGTTGTAACCCTCAAAAATCAAAGTAACCGGTATATTGATATACTGGGATTAATTCTGAGCCTTTTTTCTATTGTTTGTTTTACCCTGGAATCGTTCAGCACTAGCAAAGCCTACCTGTTGGGCAGTATAGCCGTGCTCGGTTTCGTTGTATGGAACCTTATTCAATCGGCTAAGAAAAGAAAAGTGTATTACAGCCGTGCGCTGCTTATAGCCGCCCTGGTATGGATGAAAATGCCTTATTTTCAGTGGCTGGTGTTTGTATTCATTATTCTTGCCTTACTCGAATACCAGGCTAAATATTCCATAGAGATCGGTTTCTCCGATAACCAGATCGTTATTAACTCGCTCTTTAAAAAAAGATACGACTGGAAACAGTTCAGCAATATTGTGCTGAAAGACGGATTGCTCACACTCGACTTTACCAATAACCGCATTTTACAACGCGAAGTGGAAGACGATGAAGAGGACGATGCCGATGAAGATGAGTTTAACGAATACTGCAGAAAACAATTAGCTAATTCGATAGTTAGCTAATGTGTTTACGAAAATGCAGTCACCGTCATTCCTCCTTGGCTGCTACTTGCCAGTTTTCCCTACATTTGTTGAAAATGCACCATATGGATCTTCTCGCCCCATTAAAAATAACGAAACAGAACGCCGGTGTTTCAACAGGTATATCAACGCTGCCCGCCCATGGTGCGGTCATAGAATCCTTTTCTCCGGTGGATGGTAAACTGATCGCAACCGTACAAACTGCCGACAAAAGTGATTATGACCTGGTGGTAGCCAAAGCACAGGAAGCTTTCCTGGAATGGCGCACCTGGCCTGCGCCCAAACGGGGCGACATCGTGCGCGAGATCGGCGACGCGTTGCGGGTCAATAAAGAACCGCTGGGCAGACTGGTATCGTATGAAATGGGTAAAAGCCTGCAGGAAGGGCTTGGCGAAGTGCAGGAAATGATCGACATCTGCGATTTTGCCGTGGGACTGTCGCGTCAGTTATACGGATTATCCATGCACAGCGAACGCCCGGCACACCGCATGTACGAACAATGGCATCCGCTGGGTATTGTGGGCATTATTTCCGCCTTTAATTTTCCTGTAGCGGTATGGAGCTGGAACAGCATGTTGGCCTGGATTTGCGGCGATGTGTGCATCTGGAAACCTTCAGAAAAAACACCGTTATGCGCAGTTGCCTGTCATAATATTATCCAGGAAGTACTGGTACGCAATAAAGTGCCTGACGGCATAAACGGATTGGTCATTGGCGGCCGCGAAGTGGGTGAATGGTTGTCGGCCGACACCCGTATTCCGCTCGTATCGGCTACCGGTTCAACGCGCATGGGCAAAGCTGTAGGGGCTACTGTTGGCGCACGCCTGGGCAGGGCCCTGCTCGAGCTAGGCGGCAATAATGCCATCATAATTTCGAAACATGCCGACCTGGATATCGCCATCCGCGGAGCCGTCTTTGGCGCTGTAGGCACTGCCGGTCAGCGTTGCACGACCACGCGGCGCCTGATCATCCACGATGAAGTATACGACCTGGTAAAAGATAAACTGGTAGCTGCGTATAATCAATTGCGTATTGGCGACCCGCTTGATGAAAACAACCATGTAGGTCCACTGATCGATAAAGATGCAGTTATCGGGTATGAAAAAGCACTCGATGCCTGTAAAAAAGAAGGCGGCCGCTTTATTGTTGAAGGCGGCGTTTTAACCGGTAAAGGGTATGAAAGCGGTTGTTATGTTAAACCCTGCATTGCCGAAGTGGAGCCTCATTACAAGATCGTTGAACAGGAGACATTCGCGCCTATCCTGTATTTAATGAAATACAGTACACTCGACGATGCCATTGCCATTCAAAACAGTGTGCCTCAGGGGTTATCGTCCAGTATTATGACGTTGAACCTGCGCGAAGCGGAGCAGTTCCTGTCGGCAGCCGGCAGCGATTGTGGTATTGCCAATGTCAATATCGGTACTTCGGGAGCAGAAATTGGCGGCGCTTTTGGCGGAGAAAAAGAAACCGGCGGCGGCCGGGAAAGTGGCAGCGATGCCTGGAAAGCGTATATGCGACGCCAGACGAATACGATCAACTATTCTACACAATTACCCTTAGCGCAGGGCATTAAATTTCATGTATAGGCCTCCATATTTAATTTAATGCGTTATTACATATTAAAAAGCTTTCGTTTAAAGGCATAATCCTGATTTCGAGATTTTGAGACATGCCTGCCGGCAGGCAGGTTTTGGGATCTTGAGATTTCATCCAGATTCTGCCTTTGGTCAAATCTCAAAATCCCGAAATCAGCAATCGCTAAATTCCTTAACGCGTGCCTCATACCTTGATTTCAGGCCTGTAAGCAAACAATATTGACTTACTTATAGCGTTAATTCTTGTCTGTCAAGCTGAAACCGGTATGAAGAAACTTTACTTGCTGCTTTTATCTACCACTGTTATGCATATAGCCAATTCCCAAATGCGGCTGGGAATAATGGGTGGTCCTCACTCCTCTTCAGTAATTGAAAAGAACTTTATACCGGATTGGGATAATACCGTAAAGCCTTACTATACGAAAAGAAGCGGTATGCATATCGGGCTTATGGGTGAAATGTCGCTTGGTTACAGCAATAAATGGTATTTCCAGCCTGGTATTTTATACATGACCAAGGGCAGAAAATACCAACGCCTGTATGACACCATCCAGGTGAAAACAGACACCGTCTTTCACAGCAATACTTACTACACCAACTATATTGAAGTACCGCTGAATTTTGCGTTAAAACTTCCGCTGAACAAAAGCAGGAGAAGCAACTTCATCATCAGCGCCGGTCCATACGTATCGTTTTTTTATAATGGTAAGGAAACATCCGAAACGCGGATCTCCTATGACGATTCATCCATCACTTATTCAAAAGATGAATCAAACATCCAGGTTGGCAAAGATGATCATAAGGTCACTACGCTGGATCTGGGCGTAAATGCCCGGGTAGGTTTTGAATTTGGAAACCTGTTGCTGACCGGTTTCATCAGCCAGGGATTGACCAGTTTTTACGATGCGCCATACAAAGGCAGCTTCAAACACCGGGTTATTGGCGCTTCCATTGGCTTGTGGCTGGGTAAAAAAGTGGTGTTGACGAATGATAAGGACAAAGACGGGGTGCTCGATAAAGTGGACGGCTGTCCCGATGTGGCAGGTTCACCGAAGGCAGGCGGTTGTCCTGATAAAGACGGCGATGGCGTGGCAGATGGGGTGGATAAATGTCCGGATGAGCCAGGACTTGCCCGCGATGCAGGCTGTCCCATTCGTGACCGCGACCATGATACCGTTCTTGATCCTGAAGATAAATGTCCTGACGTACCAGGACTTATGAAATACCAGGGCTGTCCGCCACCCGACACCGACGGCGATGGCATCAACGACGAAAATGATCTTTGTATTGACAAACCAGGCCCGGCCGACTTTAATGGTTGCCCCGTGCCCGACAGCGATAGCGATGGCATAAATGACAAAGAGGATAAATGTCCTACTGTGGCCGGCGTACGGGAAAACAGCGGTTGTCCGGCCATTAAGAAAGAGATCGTTGACCGCGTGAACTATGCGGCCAAGAAGATCTTCTTTGCCACGGGAAGCGACAAGATCCTGCCGGCTTCCTTCGCCGCCCTGAATAATGTGGTAGCCATTCTGAGGAATGATACTAGCCTTAAACTGGTGGTAGCGGGTTATACGGATAATGTAGGCAAACCGGCATCGAATTTGATCCTGTCGCAAAAACGCGCTGATGCCGTTAAGAACTACCTGGTTCAAAAAGGGCTTGACGCCAGCAGATTAACAGCTATCGGCTATGGCCAGGAAAACCCGGTTGACGATAACAGCAGACCCGAGGGCCGGGCAGCAAATCGACGGGTGGAACTGAAACTATCGCAGCGATAGCAGTTGAAAGCGGCGCCTGCCCATTGCAAAGCGGGATCTTTTCAAAGTTTGCAAAAGGTTATGAGTTGCGATCCTGCTCGTAATATAATTGTCGCTTAATCTCGAACAAATTACCAGCCACTCATGTAAATAAGATACATGTGTGGCTTTTAATTTTATATTTTGTGCCAGGCGGAGAATGAACGTTTGTAAAAGCAGCCGCCTGAATTTGGGCAATAAACGCAGTTCATTCTCCCGGTTATAGGGTTCATGAAATGTTAAGAATTAGTAAAAAACAAGATATTTGGACCGTATTACCATTAATAAACTTACGTTACACATCTGTAAAGCAAAAAAAACTTGTAAATGAACAAACTGGTAAAAGTAGCAGGATTAGTTACTGCCATGGTGATTGCTGACCAAACGGCCTTTGCGCAGCAAGAGAAAAGCATAAAAACAGGAGATGTGCCGAAGGGATGGCACCTGCTCGACAAAACCAAGGACGGGTATCACGGGATCAGTCTCGATAAAGCCTATGAATTCATCCGTACCAAAAACCTGAAATCAAAGACTGTTGTAGTGGCGGTCATCGATTCGGGTATCGATACGCTGCATGAAGACCTGAAAGAAGTGCTGTGGGTGAACCCAAAGGAGATCCCGGGCAATAATATCGATGATGACGGCAACGGTTATACTGATGATATCCACGGGTGGAACTTCATAGGCGGAAAAGACGGCAAGAACGTAAAACAGGACTCTTATGAAGGCGCCCGCGTTTACCATATGTACAAGGAGAAGTTCGCCGGTAAGAGCATAGACACCGCTACGCTGTCGGCCGAAGAAAAAGATGAGTACAAAATGTGGCTGAAATCGAAAAAGAAGATCGAAGGGGAAGGCGCCGATGAAGGCGTTGACCTGGGAATGCTGAAAAGAGCGTTGAGCAGCGCACAGAAAAGCGACAGCATCATGCGTAAAGCGCTGAAAAAAGAAACTTATACCGGCTCCGATGTAGATACTTTCACGGCTGTTTCATCAAACGAAAAAACGGCTAAAGGCAGCCTGTTGTATTTATTCAAAGCCAACCAGATGATGGAAACCACCAACAAGGAATTCCTGGAAGGTTTTGAAGAGTTTGTAAGCGGTGAAGAAAGAAAGGCAGAGGCCAAGGAAAAAGCGCCTCAAAATTACCGCGGCGATATCACCAAAGACAATGAGGCCGATATCAACGACCGCAACTATGGTAATCCCGATGTAATGGCTTCTACCCCATTCCATGGTACGCACGTGGCCGGTATCATCGGCGCTGTGCGCAACAATGGTAAAGGTATGGATGGCGTTGCCGACAATGTACGCATCATGATGATCCGCGCCGTACCCGATGGCGACGAGCATGATAAAGATATTGCCCTGGCAATTCGCTATGCAACTGACAATGGCGCCAAGATCGTGAACATGAGCTTCGGTAAAGATTTCTCGCCCCAGAAAAAATGGGTAGACGAAGCCGTTAAATATGCAGAAAGCAAAGGCGTATTACTGGTACATGCAGCTGGTAACGATGCCAAAAACATAGATACCGCTGACAATTTCCCGAATGCTTATATGAAAGGAAGCAATGAAAAAGCCTCTAACTGGATCACGGTAGGCGCCAGTGGCGATCCGAAATCCGGTGGCTTTACAGCCTCTTTTTCCAACTATGGCAAACAACAGGTAGATGTATTTGCACCCGGTGTCAAGATCTACTCAAGCATTCCTGGAGGCAACACCTACGGCAATGCCCAGGGTACGAGCATGGCCTGCCCGGTAGTAGCCGGCACAGCCGCCTTCCTGCTGCAATACTTCCCTTACCTTACGCCGCAGCAATTAAAATATTGCATTATGAAATCGGCCCAGGTGCCCGACGCCAAGGTTAGAAAACCCGGTACTGAGGAAATGGTTGCTTTAACTGACCTGAGCGAAAGCGGTGGTATTATCAATGCCTACGAAGCCGCTAAAGTAGCTGCTACATTGGATCCTTCCGGCAAAAAAGCTTCGCCCAAAAAATCTTCTGCCAAACCAACGCTGAAGAACAAAAAAGGATAAGCTTACTTAGATAGTTACAGGGTACAGGTTACAGGGTAAAACCGGTAATTTGTACCCTGTTTATTTTAGTTACCGGTCGCCGGTTACCGCGAAAAGGCACCCTTTAATCAGCGCCTGCACATGCGACCAATGCCGGAAAAATAGTAAGCCTCGAAATAATGTCCTGGCGACCGGCGCAAGGTAACCGGTAACACATTCGGATATTCTGAAACATTCTAACTTTGTACACCTGTAACCTGGAACATGTATTTTAAGTATTTTTAGAAAAAAGAAAGTATGTTGCGTAAAAGCGAAATAACTGTACCTGATTTTTACAAAACCTATATCAATGCCCTGCAGGAAGAAGAACTGCAGGAGGCCCTTGCCAACAACACCCGCCGTTTTAGAAAACTGCTTAAACAGATCCCGCATAATAAGATCAACTATGCGTATGCGGAAGGCAAATGGACGATCAAGGAACTGCTGCAACATATCATCGATGCTGAACGGGTATTCATTTACCGGGCCCTTACATTTGCCCGCCGCGACCCGGCTCCCCTGCCCGGCTTCGATGAAAACAACTGGGCCATTACTGCCAAAGCCCCCAAACGCAAATGGAACGAACTGGTAGAAGAATTCAAATTGCTCCGTAATGCCAATGAGATCTTCCTGAACTCACTCGACAACGATCAATTGTTACAGACCGGTTCTGCCAATAACAGTACGATCAGTGTGGCGGGACTGGCGTTTGTTTGTGCAGGCCATGTTGCTCATCATATGCGTATTATCAGGGAAAGATACCTGGATGAACAATCCGGCGATAAAGTGAAAGTGAACGGTATTAAAAAGAAGAAAAAGAAGAAACAATAATGAATGTGATAACTGGTTAACTCTCCCCATACATTTTCCTGATGCTGTCGGTAAAGAGGGTGTACATTACTTTCAGTGAAGGATGCGTTTGTAACAGCTCGAGGTGTTTTTGAATGGTGGCCTGGTCGTTGCGAATGGCCGGACCCGTTTGTACAGCAGCCGGCTCATGTTCATGTAACCGGTCGGCTACCGCAGTGATCAGGGGCAACAACATGGTAAAATCAACCTGTTCCTGCAAACAATAGGCTTTTGCCAGGGCATATAAATGATTCGTGAAATTGCTTACCATGACGGCTGCAAGATGCAGTTTCAACCGCTGTTCGTCATTGGCCTGCTGCACCTGGTTCGAAACAGTGCCGGCAAATTCAGTGATCAGGGTAAGATCATCCTCCGTATTGCCATCAACCAGGAAGGGGATATCGGGCAGTTCATTCAGTTCGCTGCGCAGGCTTTGCAGCGGATACAAAACGCCATAGTTTTTACTGCAGGAACTCAAGACGTCTTTTGATACCGCCCCGGCTGTATGTACAACCAATTTATTATTTACCTGTAGTTCTGCAGCAACAGCAGCAATGGCGGAATCACTTACGGCTATTACATACAGATCGGCTGATGGATCGGTGTGTTTCAGATCATGGGTAAAGGAAGCTGAAAGCATATCGGCCAGTTCCTCAGCGTGCAATCGATCTCTGCCATACACCTGTATGATCTCGTGCTCTGCCGCTAAAAATCTTTTTCCCAATATGGTGGCAACGTTTCCTGTACCGATTATTACTATTCTCAATGCTTTGTTTTACGTTTTTGTTCTTGATGCTGAACTGCAGTTGCCAGTCACCGGTTACCAGTGTCAGATTCCAGGGCTTATGCCCGTTGTTTACATTATTACATTATCACATCATCACATTATCACATTGCCACGTGGATCATTGGTTCTTCCCTTCTACCATGGGCACAAACGAAAAATTATCAAAATACTCTTCCGTTATGCTTCCATCGCGTTGTTTCGTAATGCGTAACATACGTTGAATATGCCCCTCGCCTACCGGTATCACCATTTTACCACCCACTTTTAACTGATCTATTAATTTAGGCGGAATATACGGCGCTGCTGCAGTAACGATCACCTTGTCGAATGGTGCATAAGTGGGCAGGCCTTCATAGCCGTCACCGTAAAAATATTTGATGTTGGGGTATTTACTTCTCAGGATAAAACCACGGTGTTCTTCAAACAGTTTTTTCTGCCGCTCTATAGTATATACCTGTGCGTTCATTTCGCCCAGAATGATGGCCTGGTAACCGCTGCCGGTACCAATCTCCAGCACTTTTTCGTAAGGCTTTATTTCGAGCAACTGGGTTTGATAAGCAACAGTGTAAGGTTGAGAAATGGTTTGTCCCTCAGCAATGGGAAACGCCCGGTCTTCATAGGCAACGCGGTCTAAAGCTGAATCCAGAAAGTAATGCCGGGGAACCTGTAGAATGGCTGTTAGCACCCGCTCATCGGTAATGCCTTTCTGCTTTAATTGGTCAACCAGTTGTTTACGCAGCCCTTTATGCCGGTAGGTGTCTTCAAACGTTCTCATAAACGGCACAAAGATAGTTCAATTGTGGTTAGCTCGGGCCTTCTGTTTAAGATGAAAATGAACTGGTTATAGTTTGTGTTACCAGTCACCGGGTTCCGGTTTCCAGGCATCCGGCGACTGGTAACTGGTAATTTATAATTCTCCCCGTGAAGCTGCATACAGCTCATACCAATCCTGGTGATCGAGGTCAATGGTAAAGGCATTGGCAATATTGCGGATGCGTTGCTCACTAATGGTTCCAACTAATGGCAGCGCGCCCAATTTAACCAGCCAGGCAACGGCTAAGGACTCTATATCAGCATTGTATTTTTTGCCGATCGTTTCCAGTCTCGAACGCACTTTTACGGCCTGCGCGTCGGTGCCATTGGCAATGCGGCCTGCAGCGAGGGGTGCTGAAGCGAGCGGACGCATATACCGCTGTTTGATATAATCGAGCTGCCCATTGTCGAGCGCCGATGTGTTCAGCAGGTTCAGTTCAATATGATTGGTTACAATAGGCGTTTTTAACAACGAAGCCAGTAACTGGTGTTGAAACACGGTGAAATTGACTACCCCAACGTTCTTCACCTTACCCGAATCTTTCAGGCGTTGCAATGCCAGTGCAGTTTCTTCCACGTTCGACAGCGGATCGAGGTGATTGAGCAGAAAGATATCGATGTAATCGGTTTTCAGTTTCCGCAGGGAATTGTCTACACTTTTAAGTATATGATCTTTGGAAGTGTTATAATGGTTGATGCGCACGCCAGGCAGGCCGGCATGTGGGGTAACCAGTCCACATTTGGAAAATAAAACAATATCTTCTCTTTTGAACGATTTGCGGCTGATCAGTTTGCCAAACAGTTCCTCGCACTGGTAGTCGCCGTAAATATCAGCATGATCAAAGGTATTAATCCCCAGTTCCAGACAGAGATTAACGATCTTTTCCATGGTGTCGGCAGCATCGTTCTTTACTTCATTCCATCTGTAAAAACCATAAATGGCCGGTGATACTTTAGGGCCCGAATCACTGAGATAAATTTTTTGCATGCAGCTTACTGTTTTCTGTTTTACAATAATCGGGATTAAATTAATACAATACAAACTTTAGCCTTCACAAGTTTGTGCCATTCAATCTGCTGCCTGCAAATGGGGAAATGGCAAAAAAGGAAGTTTTTTTGTTAATAAGTAGCAGGAGCGCTTATTTTGTGTCCTTTACAAAAATCAATAAAACACCTCTATTTTGCCCATTATTCCGGTCAATCTGTATATCCGTTAAAAAACAACTCAATGAAATTATTTCTTATCAGATACACCAAGATCGCATTCCTCAGGCTGCGATTGCATGTTATTTTCAATATTTTCTCCAGCCTGTTATCAAACCTGTATCACCTGACAAAATTATCTGCGTGGGCAAGCAGGAACAGAAAGATCGGATATAATGATTTTCCCTGCAAATGGGATTATGAGAAAAGATATGGTCTTTATAAATGGGTAATTGAAAAAGAGAACCTTCAACAGCAGCCTATTAACTACCTGGAATTCGGAGTTGCTCAGGGGCATTCCTTCAAATGGTTCTTACAGCAAAATACGCTTGTTGAAAGCCGTTTTTATGGATTTGATACGTTTACCGGGTTACCCGAAGATTATGGTCCGTACAAAAAAGGACATTTCGATAACAAGAACGAAGTACCTGTGATCAACGATTCAAGAGGGAAATTTTTTCAGGGCTTGTTTCAACAGACTGTTCCTGGCTTTTTGAAAGAATTAAACAATAATAACAGGAATGTTATTATGCTGGATGCAGATCTATATTCCGCTACTCTGTATGTGCTGAGCACCCTGGCGCCTTTTCTGAAAAAGGGAGATATCGTTTTCTTTGATGAATTTGCTGTACCAACGCACGAATTCAAAGCATATTTTGATTTTGTACAGTCATACTATACCAATCTCGAACTTATAGGCGCCGCGAATAATTATTATTTTACAGCATTCAGGGTCAATTAATGTAACCGAAATATTTATGAAGAGGCCGTCTCAAACAATAATTTTGAGACGGCCTCTTTTATTGAGAACCTGTCTTATAAGGTTTTATAAACTACTTCCATAAACGTACATGACCGGCCGATACCTGTGCAGTCATTTAATTCTAAGCCGGTTCAAACCCCTTTAAACGCCCAGGAAACTCTCTTCGGGGATAACATCTTCCTCAACTATGTCATTGGCTGAAGCAGTTGCAGGTTCGCTTACCTGCTCCCGTTTCTTAACGAACACATAGGTGAGCGCCAGCGCTACCAGTAATAACAGGATGCTGATCCAGATCACCTGGTGAATGCCGAACTGCGTAATGACGATGCCGCCGAGGAAAGTGCCGAGGGTTACGCCTGCATTCCCAAACGACACCATCAAACTGGCTGCCAGTTCAGGCGCTTCCGGCGCTTCTGACGTTGAGCGGGTTTGACCGATCAAAAACCCGCCGGTATGAATGAAACCCCAGATACCCACGATGGCGGTCATGGGAATAAATAAACCGCCGAAAACATAGGCCAGTATATGCACCCCGATCAGTGACAACAAAAAGAACCGGGTGGTCAACAATACGTTTTTGCTTAATGCCAGTCCGGTGACCCAGTTACCGGCAATACCGGTGGCGCCGAATAACAACAGCATAATGCTGATCTGGGTCCCATTCATCCTGCTGATCTTACCCAGGTATTCGGCCAGGTAACTATAGGTGGCGAAAATGCCGGCGATCATGATCATGGTTGCCACCAGGTTCACCCACATTTGCCCTTTACGTAAAATTACCAGCTGGCTTTTGATCGATTGTTTTTCTGTAACGGGCATGGATGGTACAAAAGCTGCCAGCGCTGCAAAAGCAATCAGGTTTATAACGCCCGATACGATGAAGGCTGCTTGCCAGTTGATCAACTCAGCTACATAAGTGGTAAGAGGCACGCCGAGTACGGTGGCTATACTTAAACCTGCCAGCACCACTGACACCGCTTTGGGTGCATCTT
Organism: Longitalea luteola; assembly: GCF_017356035.1. GTDB lineage: Bacteria > Bacteroidota > Bacteroidia > Chitinophagales > Chitinophagaceae > Niastella > Niastella luteola. The sequence goes on from NZ_JAFIQX010000004.1 coordinate 620,579, forward strand.
TTGGTTCTACCTGTTTAGACGCTGCCACTGTTGCCACCGCCCAGAATACCGGGTGCAGAAAGGCCGGCAGTATACGGGCGATCATCAATACCGTAAAATTGGGCGCTACAGCCGACAGGATATTCGACAACACAAATGTGAAGAGCACCAGGCTCATCATCCATTTTCTGTTAAATCTGGATGTTAACAACACACCAAAGGGACCCGTTAAGGCAATGGTCAATGCAAACCCGCTCAATAGCCAGCCGGCTGTGTCGATGGAAACGTTAAAGTGTTTGGCAATGGCGGGCATAATGCCGATGATGCCGAATTCGGTAGTGATAATGCCGAAAGCGCCCAGGGCCATAATGTAAATAGACTTCTTCATAAATTTAAACATTCAAATGTTTCGATATATTAGTCAATAGTGATCCTGTAGCAAGCCGGTTATGGTTTGCCAACCTTCATTCATTAAAAATTATTGTTAACGCTACCCTTCCAGGGAGCTTAAAAAGGCAATGTACTCGTTGAGCACTGGTTTGTTCAGCACGTATTTGAGGTTGCGGCCTTCTTTTTCAGGCAGCAAGAGATCTGCATCTACGAGTTGTTTCAGGTGGTGTGATATAGATGGCTGGGCAAGGTCCAGCATGTCATGTATTTCTGCACAGTATAAACATTCCCGCCTTTTCCTGAACTGTTGCAGGATCTGGATGCGGCTGGGATCGCTTATCGCCCGGGAAATCTTCTCTATTTTTTTACTATCCATACTAGCTCCCAATTGAATTGCGGGACAAATATAAATAGATACATCTAAATATTTCGATGTTTTTTTTTAGGGGAAGAAGATTTTAACAAAAAAGGCGCAAGGCTAAAGGCGCAAGGCTGAAGCCTAAAGGCTGAAGGCTGAAGGCGAAAGGCTAAAGGCTGAAGGCGCAAGGCTGAAGGCGCAAACGCTTCCCGGCTTAGGAAGTTGGGGTATAGATTATTATGAACCGTGCGTTGCTCCCCCTTTAGGGGGCCGGGGGGTGTCTGGGGGGCTGGGGGTAAAAATGAAGCCACCGCTGCATATACAGGATGGCTCATTCCCCTCCGGGTTTCCTGTCAGAAGGCGCAGGTAGCTGCCTTAACCACAGCAGCATAATCCCTCTTCCCGAAAAACCCATGGTATGAAGCAGAGCCTTAACAACATAATGTGTTGATACCACATTTCTACTGCCTGTTCTTTTTGTCGTTCAGATATTGCGTGAACACTATATGATTGATCTTGTGATAATCTACATCGAACAGGGTACTGATGCTAAAGATCTCGTGTACGGTAAGATCGTCTACGTTGGTGACCAGGCGGGTCATTCTTGGATTATTAGTGCGAAGGTGTCTACCGAGTAAGCTCTTTGGGATGTAATGGAATATTTCTTTAAACTCTTTTATATGTCCGGTCTCGATCATGAACTTTATACTTTCATATCGTTTATCCATGCTCATTATTCAAATAAAAGAAGAATACACGATTAAATATCAAAAATCAACAATTCGTCTTTTAATTCTTCACTTCGAGCAAACAGATATTTCGTTTTGTATTTTTTTTGTTTCAAATGAATTAACAAACCGGGCTATGCGAATTGTTACCTTCCCGAACGCTTACCCGATCTGCTCCTTTTATGCTCATCCTGTAAAGCCATATTCACCAGCACTTTTGTATCAACACCTATTGCCCTTGCTATCTTCGACAGCTCTATTAATTTAAATTCGAGCGGCTCGTTAATAAGCCGGGTGAACCGGTTATTGTTTGTTTTCAATTCATGGCTCACGACCGACTTGGGTATATAGTCGAAGATCTGGGAGATCGAGGTGATCTCTCCTTTTTCAATAAAAAGCCGGGCAATATTGTAGCGCGGATCTTTGATCATGTGATCAAAGAAAATAATATTGTTTCAAACTAAAGCAGGAAAGGATAGATGAGTATCAAGAAAGTACGACCTGTATTTTTTATTACTATTTCCGGCAACATTTTAATACATTCTGTACTTTTTGCAGACTGGATAAATTATTCAGGCTGAAATGCATAGATCAGGTGTGGCGCAGTTTAAACCGCGCCACAGCTTTCTTATAATTATTTTTTCTGATAAACCCGCACATAAGACCACTTCAAACCGCGCCGAAAAGTGGTGTTAGCCCCAACACATGTAGAAAGTTATATTGAAAATCAAGTGTCAAAATCCCGAAATCTCTAAATCTCGAAATCCCAAAATCCAAAAATCTCTTACTATTTTTATTGAATGAAGCGCCGCCGCAAAAACCCCTTTCTGCTTATTGGATTTTTTTTCATTTCCTCTTACTGCATGGCGCAACAATGGCGTATTCAGACCGACAGCCTGCTGAAAGCCGGTAAAAAGGCAATCGCCCCGGTGGAACAAGTAAAATATTTTACAGACGCTGCTTTTATATTTTTATTGCAGGACCCCGACACCTCCATGTTACTGTACAATGAAGCGGAACGTTTCGCTACCAGCAACGGCAACGATACGGCGCTGGCCATGGTGTATGCCGGCAAAAGCGCAGTTTACCTGATGAAAGACAACAACGCCATGACGATGGAATATGCGTTAAAAGCATTAAAGATCAGCGAACGTACGACATTACCGCCCGATGTGCTTGCCGCTATATACCGGAAATTAGGGTATGTATACCGTAACACCAATCAGTTTGCCAAAGCGATAGATGCCTATAAGAAGGCGCTGGCCTATTCAGAAGCTTCGAACAACAGTTATGATATGGCGACCACCTCGTCAAACATCGGGAACATCTTCAACAGCTTCAACCACTACGACAGCGCGCTGGTGTACCACGAAAAAACACTCGAATTTGCGCATACGGGCAACTATAAAGACATCATAGCCAGAACTTATATCCAGATCATCAATTCGTACAATGGTCTGAAACAATATGCGAAGTCATTTCAGGCAGTGGCTGCTATGCGGCCTTATTTGGTTTTGCCTGATGTAATGCCGCTGACAAAAGGGTTAGGCTATACGAAGATCGCCAGCCTCGATATGCAGCATGGATCACCCCGCCATACGCTGGCGGCAATGTACCTCGATAGTATGAAACGCCTGATGGCCATCACTTCGCCCGGGAAGGATAACCTGCTGGAATATTATCTCAACCGCGCCTTGCTGGAATTCAGCCTGAATCATTATGATTCGGCCAGAGCGGCGCTGGAAAGATACAATGACCTGAAAAAACAGCGGGACGATGAGATCATCAGCGGTCATGCGCAGGAACTGGATACGCGGTACGAAAGCGGTAAAAAAGATGCCCGCATAAAAGACCTGGATCAACAAAACCGCCTGCGCAAAAAATTATTGTTCATTGCCGTCACCGCTTCCGCCATTTTCCTGGCCCTGTTGTTCTTGCTGTGGCGGCAGAACAAGAAAATAAAAAAGCAGGAAGGCCACCTGAACTACCTGATGAAAGAGCTGCATCACCGCGTCAAGAACAACCTGCAGATCGTAAGCAGCCTGCTGAATTTGCAAAGCGCCAGGATCGATGATCCCCAGGCACAGAAGGCGTTGACCGAAGGCCAGCACCGGATCGAGGCCATGAGCCTGATACACCAGAAACTATACCAGACCAAAACCACCAGCCGGGTGAATATACAGGAGTTCATTGCAGAATTATCGGAGAACCTGATGCATGCCTACGGTTACAAAGCTGATAACTTCAACCTGCAATTAGAGATAGCAGTTAAAGAACTGGAAGCCGATACGGCGATCCCCGTAGGATTGATCCTGAATGAAGTGGTGACCAATGCTTTTAAGTACGCTTACCGGCAGGTGACCGATCCTTCGTTATACATTTCACTGGAGGAGCACGGTGGCAAGCTGCAACTGACCATCGCCGATAACGGCCGGGAACTTACAGAGAAAAGCTGGCGGCTGTCTGCCTCATTCGGACGGCAATTGATACATTCGCTTACCCGGCAACTGGAAGGCAGCATGCAGTTGAACTGCGATGCCGGTTCCGTATTTACATTTACATTCCCTGTTAAACCTGTACAAGCATGAACGACAAAGTAAAGATCATGATCGTGGAAGATGAGACCATTGTAGCGATGGACCTTTCGCTGCGCCTGCAAAAAGAAGGTTACGAGGTGGTGGGTATTGCCAGTAACAGCGACGATGCCATTGAGATCTATACCGAACACAAGCCCGACCTGGTATTGATGGATATTAATATTAAAGGTAAAAAAGACGGCATTGAAACTGCCGCCGCCTTAAAAAAGATCCAGGAAGTGCCATTGATCTTTCTCACGGCTTTTTCTCAGAATGAATATATTACCCGGGCCAAAACCGTAAACCCTTCGGCCTACCTGGTAAAACCATTCAATAACGACAGCCTGCACACCAGCATCCAGATCGCCATTCACAATTTTGCCGTGCCGGGCAAACCCACCCATCCGCAGCCAGTTGTAGAAGCGAAAGACGATACCGCTAAAGAAACATTGCTGTTCTTCAATAACTACTTTTTTGTAAAACACAATTATCGCTTTAACAAGTTCTCCCTCGATGAGCTGTTATTTGCCGAAAGTGATAACAATTATATCAGGCTGGTTACTACCAAGAAGAAAATAGCATTGCGCTTATCCCTGCAATACCTGGCAGATAAGTTCAATCACCCGGCCCTGGTACGGGTGCACCGGGGCTTTATTGTGAACATCAGGAACATCGATAGCTTTAACGAAGAAGAGATCATCATAGGGCCACATCAGATCCCTATCGGCAGGAATTATAAGGATGATTTTTTAAAAAGTTTCAGGTATTTGTAAGGTGTGCCACACTTACCCGTTCGACGCCAGGAAACTGCGGACACCTACCCTGTAATATTTTGCCGTAAAAGCTTGCATACGATCCTATAATTGCTATTTTTATCTCCAATCCAGTCCCAATATCCTTTGTATGCAAGTAGAAAGCATAAAAACCACCCGCAACGTTGCCATTGTGTATGCAGATGCCGCTTCCGGCTCCCGGTCTGCGGCGACAGCCTTACAAAAAGTGTTGCAGTCCCAACAACCCCACTGCCGGGTACGTTTGGTGAACATTACGGAGATCTTCGACCATCATCGCCTTTTCGGAAAACTTATTCGCAGCAGCATTCACTATTTTAACTGGCAATTGAAACGTGACCGCAGCTTCGATCTGCGCGGACTCATCAACGGCACCCTGTTTGCCCACGACCTCATTGGCCGAAATGGAATTCGTAAAATGGCCGCATTCTGGCAATCATTCTATCCTGATGTAATTGTTTCGGTAACGCCTCTCTTCAACCCTGTGTTATACCGCAGTGCCATGGAGGTGAACCCGGGCGTACAATGCATTACCATTCCGGTAAATTTCAATGAAGTTTGCAGCCGCTACTGGTTTACCCCTAAAGTAAAGCAGTATTACCTGAATGCAACGGAACAACTGCAGCAGCAGGCCGCAAAAGCAGGCATTCCCGAACAATATCGTTTCCGCATAACCGGTTTGCCGGTAGACGAAAGCGCTTATGAGCCGGCGCCGGCCGACCGCCATTTTCAATTACGCTCGATCGGACTGAATCCCGAATGGCCGGTAGCACTGATCTCATTTGGCGCACAAGGTTCGCACAAAATACGTGCTGTTGTGCACGCCCTGGCCAAACAACACCGCCAGTTGAACCTGATCATTTTATGTGGTAAGAACAAACGATCATTCCGTAAGATAACCGCTTTACAACTCCCCTTGCCTACGGCCGTTTACAGCTATTTACACCAATCGCCAATACTTTTCCTGCACCTGAGTGATCTCGTGATAGGTAAAGCCGGCGCTATGACCATCTCGGAAGCGCTGATCACGCAGAAACCGCTGATAGCGCTCAGGAGCAGGAGCATGCGGCCCCTGCAAAAGGCACAGGAAGACTGGTTAACGCAAACCGGAACAGGGCTTGTAGCAGCAACGCCTTCCAAAATTGCCCAGGCTGTAACTGCTGTAATGACGAATGAAACGTATAAGCATAACATGCAGGAACATAGCCACAAGGCCATTTACGAGGCAGCGGCTTTTATAGAAAGGATTGGCAAATTGAACCAGGTGCAACGGCTTAGGGTTAATAAGATGATGAGTTGACGTTTTAATTGGCCATCCCATAAATCAAAGAACTGAATTATTGTTTGTGACCATTACTTTGTTGAATACAAATGTATCATTAAACCAATAGGAAAAACGCGTAATACCAGATCAGTAGCCGTCGTTGGCAGGTTTGAGCCGCAGTGGATCAATGGTGGCCGGAAATGTACAAAACAGCCGTTTTGGGTCATGTATCACTGCATTTCGACTAATAACCAATAGATTAATTTTAAAAAGGAGCGGCTGTTCACCCGGGTCTTGTGGTGGAAAATTCGTATGAGCATGTTGACGGTTTGTCTATGAAACTGCATGCATTTCTTCGGGATTTGTTCGGCTCTTCCCCGGGGATGCTTTGGGTTTTCTCCCGGAAATCCCGAACAAATCCCGAAGCAGGCCCAGCGCAGAGTGGGCTCAGACTGGAAGAAATGTAGGTTAACTTACCGCTGTTATTCTGGTCAACTCCATGTAAATGACTTATGTTTATTTCAGTCTGTTGATTTAAAATCACTGTAATGAAAAAAGGAGGCCGTATTAACCTCCTTCAATTATTTTTTTGACTTACTCACTTTATTTATCTATCACAAGGATTCAACGCTTGCACGAACTCAGTGGTTACGTTATTCCCGTTACAGGTACCCGGTTTCCACTTGCCCGATTTGCGATAAATGCGTAGTGCTTCCTTTTCCAGCGCATTCGGTTCTTTTACCTCTGTTTCGCCACGCATAGGTACTGTTCTTCTGATCATTCCGGCAGAATCTATGACCAATTTAATTCTTAAGTTACAATCCATCGTGGCATCAATATCGTTAGTATTAAAATTCCTGTTTATATACCTCCCCCATGCAGGCGCACCGCCCGGATACTCCGGTACGGTTTCTACACCCGTGTATACAGTTAACCCAAGTGTTGTATCGTAATAGCTTTTACATCCGAAAGCAGGCTGAGGTGCATTGGTATTTTTGATCGAAGTATCGGACGATAACCAGGAAAAAGAAGAAACTAAAAGGGCAAAATAAGTAATAAAGTTCATCATAAATAAAGGTTTACGGCAGTGTCATTATTGAGCATCCGCGCCAATATACAATTTTTTGGGTAGCGGTCAAATGTGAATCACCCAATTCCATTCGTATTAACATTACCCACATTATTTTCAACCAAAAAGCCAGCGGCAAAACTATTTTCAAAGCCTTGGCCTGTATCAATTACATTGATGTGTGCGTGTACCTCTCCATGCTACCCTACCGGGCATGCCTATGCTTTCAAATTGAGCAAGCCAAAGCCAACAGGCTCATTGAGAACAAAAATAACGGATCATGTTGAAAACTCCGGGGAACGGATGGCCGTTGATCGCGGTGTAATCATTGCCAAAATAGTTCAGCGTAAGCCCGATGGCATCTTGTGCAGTGTACTGGTTAAGTCGGCCGGCATGTCCATCCTGGCCCATCTCAAATGAATCCGTTCCACCTGAACTGTTAATGCCTTTTAACCAACCCCAGCTAAGCGGGGCAGGCTTTGCAGCGTGTATGCATAGTCCATACCCTGCATCCCGACTGAAGTCGGGACAAGCGCTGCTGTTCACTTAATGTTAGCTGTAGCATTGGTCCATGCAGGTATGGCTTCTGCTCTGCACTCGTGAACGAGGGCAGCCTGGCCGCAGCCGAATTAATTGCACCAGGTATCCTCCGCTGATTTCTGCATGTTGAAGCGTTTTAATGGGGTGAATTGAAAAAAGGAGGCCGTATCGACCTCCTTCAATGATTTTATTCTTACTATTCTTTTACCAATTTTTTTGAGACATTAGCCTTTAATAAACATTTCTATATCATCTAAAGCATCTCCTATCCCAGCTATTTCAGGCTCATTTAACCTAGTGCGGAGTATACTTATTACTTTATCTTTTTCAAGTTTACCATGTATCCTTGCCACATGCCCTAAGCAGGTGGCAGCTAAGCCACTTATTTCAGAATTATTACTCATGAAAAAATAAAGACATTTATCTTGCACCCATTTCCAATCTTGCTCATTCAAAGCTATAGCGACCAGTGCATGACAAATATTTTTAACATCTTTTGATGCAAATATCTTTTCAGCCAATTCCTTATCAAGCGGAATATCATTATAATCTTTATCCATGATTCAGTTTTGTTATTTTCCCTTTTTTATCTGCCATACCTGATTTTATTAGAGCCTTTTGCCGTACATCTCAATATTAACTACGCCACATGCAGAAATTACTTATCGGGCCATAACGCTAATCCTACATGCCTGCGATACGCAGCTTAAGCCCCAAATTCAACGATTGATATTAGCAGGTGTTGTACTCCCGGCTTTCTGTATTGAGTGCTACTTTCATGTAAAAGTGTTTAATGGGTTGAAATGAAAAAGGAGGCTGTATTGACCTCCTTCAATAGATTATATAAAGCCAGTGTGTTGGCCTTGGTGCTATTTTATTTATGTTGTTAAAGAATGACTACTTTCCACCTTTTCTATTAGGATCATATGTATTGACATATAATTTTTGAGCTTCTAACAATTTTTCATTGTCGACAGTGGGCGGGTTGTAATTGTTATTCTTCATATCAGTAAGGAATTCCTCTGGAATTAAATCAGTGTACTGTTTAGAATAATAATACCCAAGATAGCTAGGCCAAATCCATGTTCCATCTGTATAAAAAATGAGTGGGACAATTGGATTATTCATTTTATCATAAACGTAATGCAAAAAAGAAACAACTACTGTTCCATTCTCCAAATAGTTAATGATCTGTTCAAGATTTTCAACTGGCACCTCCTTTTGTATTTGATATTCGCTTAATGGCTGTCCAATCTTAAACAATCCACGTTCATGATCGCTAATGATACCTACAAATTTCATTTCTATTAATTTTATTCAAACAAGAGCATTTTCCCTACTTCATGTTGCTTTGTGGGCGCTACATAGAATTGTTGTCCGTAATTTACCATAAAGCTCCCTTTGTTCATAATTGAAAGCTCCCCAGTTGGTGCTACAACTTGTACACCTGCTATTTTTTGTAATTGAGCAGCTGCACCATTTGGAAAATTTCCTGAATAACAAGACATTAGTCTGATTTTAGTGCCGGGCTTATATCCATTGGCTAACATATGATTATATAATTCTTGAGGACTAACAATTTTTTTGTTTATTGTAAATGCCATCCCATCCTCAGTACCATGCACAACAGCATCATACCAACCTTTTTTAGAAATTAGATTAGCTGAATTTTGAATAATTGCTTTATCACTTCCAAAACCCACAAGAGGCATTACTCGATTTCTTGCAGCTATTCCTCCTAAGAATCTAAGCCCTCCTCTAAGTAACATGCCAACACCTAATAAATCCTCTACATTAAAATTACTTGGCTCAATTTTGCCCGATACAAAGCTGTTTGAAGAATTTGCTGTAGCTTTTGCTGCAGCGGTAAAGTGTCTAGCTGCTTCGTAATTTAATCCACTTCCTACAAATCTATCAAGTTCCTTTTTATTCAATTCTTCATTTCCACTCAATGATTTTGCAGCCGAATTATACAATCCCAATGAACTTCCCAAAGATTTTGCTGCCAGAGAAGTAGACAATACATTCACATAACCACCAGACCCATACCAACCAGCTTTGGTCAAATTTCCTTTTGCATCACGTAATCCACCGGAATGCCAATACCAAGTCTCCGTTTTTGTTCCAGTGTAATCTCCCCTTGCATTGTAGGTGTCTTGGGAAGTGGATTGTGACTGGCCTTCCTGAGTTCCGTTTATTGCCGGCTTAGGCTCACCACCATCCAAATCTATATTTGCCATTGGGCTATTCCCTGCAAACTGATAAGGCGTCAACTCAGGATATCCCTTAGTAAGTGGGTCAACCGATAAAAACCTTCCTATCCTCGGGTCACTGATCCTCATCCCATAGTCCTGTTGATTCCCCAACCCCTTCACCTCATTGTCATTCATCTTGCCATTAAACCCAAACTTATAAGGCACATTATTATTAGGCAACGCTACCCGGCTAATCATCCCAAACGGATAATAATCCTGAGCAGTCACAATATGCGGGTCGTAGTGATGAATCAAAGAGCTTCCGGCTGAAGATACGCCAAATTTGCGATCTGATACAGTAGCCAGTACGTTCCCTAAATGGTTGGTCAACTCATATACTGTTTATGCCCGCGTTCGTATATGAAACGTACGAATCTTTATGAGCTATGTAAGGATGAAATTACAGGTAAAAGAAATGGAGTACACTCCGACAAATAATAAAGTTATGGCGGTTTATACCAAAATCACAATGCTGTATGTTGACTTCCTGTAGCTTATAGCGTTCCTTAAACTCATTGTTTACCATCGGGTTCTTATGATTTATTATAGATCTTGATGCAGAATAATCCGAATGGTCTAAATACTTCCTTTCAATCCCATATAAGTCCTTGAATGGGCTGTCCTCAAAGCAGACCAGGTCTTCCATCATTCCACAAACCTACATCCGATATGGATTCATTACCTGATCCGGAAAAATGCCGCTTATTGAACGAATGCATACCGCGCTTGCATCAGGAGGCTTACTGTACCTACAAGTATATCATGCAACTAGTCCAAAAGGTTATCGAAAATTATGAACATTTAGGAATGAATACCTACGGGAAAGATGGCTTCTCTGATAAATATTATTTTAGTGATCACCTTTTTACTTTGCAGCTCACATAACGGGTAAAGCACGTCTCCTTCTCCATCAAGGTCTTCTATCATAACCAGCTTGTGTTTTAGCTCCTGCTTACCGAAGTAATAAAAAGCATTCTCTGATAAGCTGGTGATCTGGATTACATCTTCTGCCGGCATAAGTTCACCTACCTTTTCCTGTAAATGGGTTTTACCTGTACCACTGCTACCTAAGCTAATTACATGCAAAGGTTCTTCTCGCTCTCTGCTGGTAAAAACCAGGTACATTAGAAGTCTGTTTTGCTCTTCACCTATTACACCACTTTGCCCAATCAGATCATTGGTTCGCTGTAACAGGTCAGGCTGACGTAGAAACTGCTCAGCTTCCTTCCTTTCTGCATCGGTAAGCTGTTTTACCGGTTCTTTTTCTTTAACCAGTAGCTTCAGTTGCTCCAACCCCGTATTCTTCCAACAGGTTTATCAGTGTGGCAAATGCTGTAGTCAGGTAAGCAGTACCCCAGTGTAACCCGTTCAGCACAGCGCCTTATCAGTTTATCAAGGCTTTCATTGTTGTACAGGTCAAGGTTATGCCGTACTGCAGTTCTTTATATTCCACTTTCAGGGTTACCCGCATTCTTTCCAGTCCTTCTATTTTCAGGCCACCCAGAAGCCCGAAGTTCAAATCTTGATATTGCCAGGTGATGTAGTCCCGGTTTTCAGTATTAAGTGCTATTGTCATGTAAAAGGGTTTAAGGGGATGAAATAAAAAAGCCAGCTGTAAAGCCTGGCTTTAGTTTATGTGTTTCTGGTATGCAATTGAATATCCGGACGCTTTATTGTGTGACGTTCGTGGAGGTTGCAGGGGGTGAAATAAAAAAAGGAGGCCGTTTGACCTCCTTTTAATAATTATAAAAGCCAGGCGGTGAACAAGACTTACATGCATTTAATTTTACTTACTTTTCAACTAACGTGGCATGTGAAACATTATCACCCTTGCAGCATATACCTCAAGAATGAAACAATAATACTTCTTGATTCTTCCCATAGATTATGAACTCAATATCTTTTCTCGAAATACTATTAATATATTGAAGGGCCGCCTCATAACTTTCAAAAACTGAATAATACACTTGACTTTCTGATATATGGCGTTCAAATTTATCATCTACGATTATTCCTGTATTTTTTTCGGCTCTAACTAATGCGACTTCCTTCTCAGAAAGTTGTGGGAAACGAGCTTCTATCATATTTAATTAGGTTTTATTATTGTTTTTTAACATGTTCAACCTTTGCCCCAGTTACTTTTCCTTTTATTAATACTTCCGATTCGCTAACAATTTTCCCAGGCTTTTGAATAAGGTTAACTTTTTTGGTATTTGGACTTACAACGGTTTCACTAACTGGGACTGTTTTTGTCAGCACGATACCTTTTCCAAATGGACGCAAAGCAAAATTTTCTGCAACGTCCCGATCCGTTGTCCAGGATGTATATGGACTGTTTAAAGTAGATTTAGTATTATGTTCTAGCGGCGTTGCATTTCCTTGATTTGGTGTTGCATTACCTTTTAACGCATCTTTATAATACTTATGACTTTCGTTTATACCTCTGTACAAAGTTATTTTATCACCACTACCAGATTCACCAGCTTCTTCGTTCCCTTGGTTAGCTGCTTTAACTTGATTGCTAACTTTTATCCTTGCATTTAAGGTATAAGCACCACCGTGATCATGAAAATCTTTATCAAAATTACCCCAAAAGTTCCACGACAATGCACCATTACTGTAAAACCCTGCCCCCTTTTCACCTCCAAATGGCATGAATGCGTCATTCTCATTCGAAAAAACCGCTTCAGCAGATGCAGTTTTAAATGCCTCAAACTCTGCGATTTTATTAACCCTTTCGTTTATACCATTATTCCTTACAATATGGCCTACAGGTGTAAAGCTGAATATGCTTTGATCTCCATCGGGACGCTTGAACGTAACTATGATTTCTTCGCTGGGTTTATATTTATAACCAAGGAAGGATTTTTGATCCACAACCTTCTCCAATTTAAACACAACCTTGCCCGTTTTGCTATTCCACTGCCCATCAAAATACTTTTCTTCCAAACCATCTAAATCTGTTGCCCAAATTGGCTTGTTCCCCGCAAACTGATAAGACGAGTACCAGGGATAATCTTTAATAAGCGGATCAACTGATAAGAATTTACCGATTCTTGGATCATAAATTCTAAATCCATAATCCTGCTGATTCCCCATCCCCTTCACCTCATTGTCATTCATCTTACCATTAAACCCAAACTTATACGGAATATTACTATTAGGCAACGCCACCCTGCTCATCATCCCAAACGGATAATAATCCTGCGCTGTCACAATGTGCGGGTCGTAGTGATCGATCCGCCGGGAGTCGGACGCAGTCAAAGAACTTCCGGGGGAAGATACGCCAAATTTGCGATCTGATACAGTGGCCAGTACGTTCCCTAAATGGTTGGTCAGCTCATACTGTTTATGCCCGCGTTCATAATAGAATTTACGCTCATTGTAATAAAACTGTGTATTGCCCGGACCGCCATCAAAATTTACACCCGTTCCAAGGGTTACATATCCCAGCCGGCTGCTGCCAAACAGGTGTTTTTCTGTCTGCTTCAATACCAGTGCCGACAGATCGCTGGCACTGCCTTCTGCCATATAAGTGCTTAACAAATTGCCTTGCGCATCCCGCACATACCAGGTGTAATACTTCGTTGCGCCCGATGTAACTTCCTGCCCAATGCGATTACCCAAGGCATCATAGGTATATTTAATATTACTGGCCGGCACCTCCGCCGTTGCCGTCCGTGTTATTTCCTGGATCTTGCCATATACATTCCATTTGATGTCGGTTATGTTTTCCTTCTTATCCTTGATCAGATTACCTATGGCGTCATATACATAGTTGCTGTCTGACTGACCATCGATATCGATGATCCGGTTACCTGGCGTAGTATACGCATTTGCCGCTATACTGTCTGAAATGTGTTTTAACCGGTTAGTGCCTGCATAATAGAAGTAATTCAAACTATCCATATGCGCTGCAGTGCCTGTAATTCCTTTGCGCAGGTATTTTTGAATATTTCCATTGGCATCGTATGCTATCCGCTCTTTCAGTCTTTCACCCATCGTTTGCAAACTGTTCCAGGCGCCGGTAGATAAATTATAATTACCTGCATAAGCATCCTGCGCCGTCAACCGGTTTAGCTGATCATACTTATAATTGTAAAAGATCAGCGGCCCGCCTGGATGATTATTATCCACCAGTTCAAACCGCCGCTGGTAAACGCTGCTGCTGATATTGCCATTATATAATGGCCGGTAAACATTTGATGGCAGATAACCACTAACTCCGGGGAACGGATGGCCATTGATCGCGGTGTAATCATTGCCAAAATAGTTCAGCGTAAGCCCGATGGCATCTTGTGCAGTGTACTGGTTAAGACTGCCGGCATGTCCATCCTGGCCCATCTCAAATGAATCCGTTCCACCTGAACTGTTAATGCCTTTTAACCAACCCCAGCTAAGCGGGGCAGGCTTTGCAGCGTGTATGCATAGTCCATACCCTGCATCCCGACTGAAGTCGGGACAAGCGCTGCTGTTCACTTAATGTTAGCTGTAGCATTGGTCCATGCAGGTATGGCTTCTCATTTGCACTCCTGAACGAAGACAGCCTGGCTGCAGCCGAATTAATTGGCACCAGGTTTCCTCCGTTAATTTCTTTTATTGACCAGCTACACCTACTCTCACCACCACCTGTTGTGTCACTCCCTTGTACGTTCGGTAGTTCTACTCAACTATTTATCGATAGGGAACATTGGACGTCTTTTACGTTATTACAGAGCACTAGGATATACGCAATTCTGACAGTTTCGTAGCATCAAAAGATGCATACCTACAAAATCTACGTACCAGGTACTCAAATCTCAATAGAAAAGATAAACGCCCAAGCATCTAGCAAAGGTTATTTTACCGTTACTTCTAATAAAAAACGGACAATCAACCACCAAACAGGTACATAGGATACCTGCTCAGGAATTTCCAAAACATGAGAATAAAGCTACGCTAAACCATTTCAACGGCGCCAAGCCTGATAACTGGCTGAAAAATCCAAATGGCCATCCTCAGAAAACGCCTTACATGCCTATAAAACGGGCTTATATAAATCCGGAGAAAGGAAAAGACGCCTTATCGTTGACACCTGCACAGGAGAGAAGTACACTTCTATTAAGAAAGCAGCCGTACATCTCAATATCAACTACTCCACCTGCAGGAATTATCTATCAGGCCATAACACTAATCCTACATGCCCGCGATATGCCGCTTAAAGCCCATAATTCAATTATTGGCATTGGCATGCAGAGACTCCCGGTTAACTGTATTGAGTGTTGTAGTCATGTAATAATGTTTAATGGGTGAAATAAAAAAAGCCAAGCTGTTTAGCCTGGCTTTAGCTTATGTGTTTCTGTTATGCTATTGGATAACCGGACGCTTAATTGTGTAAAGTTCATGGAAGTTCTAGGAGGTGAAAAAATAAAAGGAGGCCATGTGTTGACCTCCTTCAATGGATTATAAACGCCAGGTGGTGGGCCTAGCTTATTTTAGTTCTAGCTCAATAACGTTATATACCATTACTTGACATATCGTCATTGATTTTACCTTCAACATATTTACTAAATCGTGTCCAGAAGTTTTCATCATAGATTGATTCCACATCTAATTTAAGCTTTTTGCCAACTTCAATGCTCCTTCTCCAATCAATAACTGGAACTGTATCAAAATTCATTATCGCAATAAACAATCCCTCAAACGCCATTTCATACTCGGCATGATATAAATAGTGTTTTACAAAGTCTATTAGATCTTTTTCGAGGTTAGAGGCTACAACTGATAGCACTTCTCTTATAAACGATTCAGCCTGAATAGCAGTCTCATTTTCCATAATTATACATTTATTAGTTTTAAGGATTGGGAATGGTATTTATCGGATATGCAGTTGACACCTTACCTGCGTGTTGAGCGTGACCTATTGGATAAAAATCAACACGAATTATAACACCATTTACTGTGCCATATTTATATGGTGAGTTATATAAACCTACTCCTCCTGCTGCATTTGGATCATTTGCAATTTTATTCACTTCGTCAATAATTCTTTGATCACTCCAACTTGATGGAAACTCTGTTTTACCAGCTTTTCCAGCACCGGGTTTATGTCTATTTAAAATATGGGCTTTACGAAAACCAACCAAATCTGGTAATGGAGGAGGATTTGGTTGTGCAGTTGGTGCAGGTGGAGTAGGGTCAAATGCTTGCTCTTTAGTCCTAATAGCATCATCCAGAGTCTCACCTCCCCAGCTGTCATAACCGAATGGCTTTTTAACATTAACTGTTTTTGCCGCTCCTGAATTTCCACTATTTGCAGCAACTTGTGTTTCAATGGTAGCCGCTTCTGTCGCAGTAGCTACTGCATTTTTACCTGTTGCTGCCCTATAAGCCTTAATTCCTCCAATAACACCAGGAACCATCCCTAGAAGTTGCCCTTGTGCATTCTTATCCCCACTAAAAGCTTTTACACCAGTTCTATAAATATCGGGAATTCGAGTCAGTCCAGTAGGATCATAATCTTTTGCAGCCTCAATATACTGTTTGTTCCTAATTTTCTGAACATGCTCATAATTTGAGTATGCAGGATCGATAATTACTGAATGTCCATATGAACTTACAAAACCTGCCGTTCTGGGCATTCCTAATTTTGATAACCCCTCCGATGCTTTATCTATTAGCCATCCAGCACCTAAGAACTCTAACCCATCCTGATCAATCCCTGCAATTGGGCTATTACTCGCAAACTGATAAGGCGTTAACTCAGGATATCCTTTAGTAAGTGGATCAACAGACAAAAACCTCCCCACCCTCGCATCATAAATCCTCATCCCATAATCCTGCTGATTGCCCATCCCCTTCACCTCATTGTCATTCATCTTGCCATTAAACCCAAACTTATATGGCACTCCACTATTAGGCAATGCAACCCTTGAAAGCATCCCGAACGGATAATAATCCTGGGCAGTCACAATATGCGGGTCGTAGTGATCGATCAAAGAACTTCCGGCTGAAGATACACCAAATTTGCGATCTGATACTGTGGCCAGTACGTTCCCTAAATGGTTGGTCAACTCATACTGTTTATGCCCGCGTTCATAATTGAATTTCCGTTCATTGAAATAAAACTGCGTATTGCCCGGACCGCCATCAAAATTTACGCCCGTTCCCATGGTCACATAGCCCAACCGGCTGCTGCCAAACAGGTGTTTTTCTGTCTGCTTCAATACCAGGGCCGACAGGTCGCTGGCACTGCCTTCTGCCGTATAAGTGCTTAACAGATTGCCCTGCCCATCCCGCACATACCAGCTGTAATACTTCGTTGCGCCCGATGTAACTTCCTGCCCAATGCGATTACCCAAGGCATCATAGGTATATTTAATATTACTGGCCGGTACTTCTGCCGTCGGTGTTCTGGTTATTTCCTGGATCTTGCCATATACATTCCATTTGATGTCGGTTATGTTTTCCTTCTTATCCTTGATCAGATTACCTATGGCGTCATATACATAGTTGCTGTCTGACTGACCATCGATATCGATGATCCGGTTACCGGGCGTGGTATACGCATTTGCCGCAATACTGTCTGAAATATGTTTTAACCGGTTAGTGCCTGCATAATAGAAGTAATTCAAACTATCCATATGCGCTGCAGTGCCTGTAATTCCTTTGCGCAGGTATTTTTGAATATTTCCATTGGCATCGTACACGATCCGCTCTTTCAGTCTTTCACCCATGCTTTGCAAACTGTTCCAGGCGCCGGTAGATATATTATAATTACCTGCATAAGCATCCTGCGCCGTCAACCGGTTCAGTTGATCATACTTATAATTGTAAAAGATCAGCGGCCCGCCTGGATGATTATTATCCACCAGTTCAAACCGCCGCTGGTAAACACTGCTGCTGCTGATATTTCCATTGTACAACGGCCGGTAAACATTTGTTGGCAGATACCCACTGACCCCCGGGAACGGATGTCCGCTGATCGCCGTATAATCATTGCCATAATAATTCAGCGTAAGCCCGATCGCATCTTGTGCTGTGTACTGGTTCATGCTGCCGGTAAGCCCATCCTGGCCCATATCAAACGAATCAGTTCCGCCTGAACTGTTGATGCCTTTTAACCAACCTTGCAACGTGTACGCGTAGTCTACGCCCTGTACCTGTTGTTCTCCCAGTATTACCCGTGCCAGCGGTCCATGCCGGTAATATTCATACCGGGCGTCTTTTTCCCACACCAGGCTGTCGTTACTGGTCTCTACCAGCGTTAAACGGTTCTCGGCATCATAACTGTAACGATGGAAGAATCCATCCCGCCAACCTGCCTGGTATTTCACCAGGTTCACTTTACCGCTTACGAGGTCATACTGGTAACTGATCTTTTTCCAGCGGTTTGAATTCTTGTTCATCACGTTGGCAGTAGTTCCAAAGCTGCTGCTGCCATAATCCTGCAACAGCTGATCTACATTGCCCAGGATATCATACGTATAGAAAGTACCCTGGTTGTATGCATTGCTGGTTCCGGTATCTGTGATGGTCGTGTAGCTTACCCGGTTACGTAAATTCTTCTGTGTTATCACCTGCCGCATGTCACCTATGCCTATAAACCCGGGATAAGGAAGGTCATATACAGTATTGGTGATCTGTCCACGCCGGCCATGTAAGGTATTTAACCAGTTGTTCAATGATCCCTGGTTGCGGCTGATGGCATTCGTCATCGCTCCGTTGGCATCCGTATTGCTCACCTGCCCTACTTCCGTGATCCGGCCCAGGGAATCGTATTTTGTATAGCTATACAACCGGTTCTGTTCTGTAACGCCTGCGGCTTTCTGCCGTGCATTGCGGCTGATGGCCAGCCTGCCCAGCCGATCGTACCAGAATTCTGATTTGCCGCCATCGGGTGATTGCTGCGCTACTACCTGGTTCAGCGTGTTATACCGGTATTGTGTAGGCAGGGTATGCCTGGGCGTCAGCGATTGCCGGTTGCGACGGGCCAGCGTTACGGAATCTGACCAGGCACGCGCCCAGCCAAATTTACTCACGTCTACGCCTGCGGGCGGAATGGTCTTTAACAGGTTACCAGCCTGATCATAATAATACAAGGTATAATGAAACTCGCGGGTAGGCTGATACAGCGTTAAGCGCTCATTATAACGAACGTTTAAGCATTTGGCCAGATAGCGGTCATTAAAACTGTTGATCAAAGAGTCGCGGTAGGCTTCATGCATCACTACGCCGGTTGTATGCGAAAATAAAGTAGTGTCGTTGCAGGCAGCATGCTGTTTTACTACTTCTGGCGCAAATACCGGTTCCGTTTTGCCGCAAAGCTTTTTTAATTCTTCGCAAGGATCTAATTGAACTCCGCAACTGTGATACATTGAATCGATCGACGCATATGACAGATTTGAATTATTTCGCTGATTGAAATAGTTCGTATAGCGTACTCCACAGGGCTCGCACCGTGCTTTGTTGCTGATCTGCGCCAGGTTATGGGCATCGTCAAAATTCTCATTATACAATATCGTACTATCAGCATCGTAAATTCTTATATAGTCTACCTTCCCCTTTGCAGAACGTGGCGCCAAACTCCAATGATACATACTCGACACGGGCGCATCCAATGTTCGCTCCGACATCAATATATCACCAACATAAACTTTGAAATTCCGGCCACGGAACTGCATTTTAAGTACCGTCCAGTCATTCAAATGCAGGCCGGGATTCTGAAGAACACAGGACTTCAGGGGATCATTCAGATGGGTACAAACACCCGTACCTTGTCCATCGTACGGTGAAATAGTCAGCAAAATGTCCCCAACTTCTTTATTGAGGTATAAGTAAGTCCACCAAATGGTACCAAATCCATCTATTTTCGCGAGGCTATCCGGTAACCTGATCCTGGTTTCCCAGGTAAACCCCGTCGTATCAAAGCACATCGTATCTCTCAGGTATTCAAAGGCCGCATTCTTGTTTACAAGCGTATCGGCATAATAACCTGGCAGACCCATTACCCCGTTTTTGATGACTTCCCCTAGCGGAACTCCAACATTGTAATCCCAGCCAAAGAAAGTTACTTTCCAATGTGTAGTGTCACTACCGCTGGCATCCAAATGCGGAATACCGCTGTATTTTTTAAATTCGCTCAACCAATTTCCCAGCGTACCACAAGACCCATTCAAATTCTCTGTTCCGCATTGTTCAGTAAACGTTAAATATTCATAAGCCGTTTTACTAAATCCAAGATGGTTATTCATAAACCGTTCGTACAACCGGTTCGAAGTTTGGTAAGCAGAATCTGATACACCAGTATTTTCAATAGCAGGATTTACACCCGGGAAAGAAGCTTTAAATCGTTCGTTTAAGGCTTCGATGCGGTCACAGTCAACACACACATCTTTTACCCCACATTGCAGCACGGGCGGTAAGGATATTGGTGTTGAGAGAAAACTGCAATTGACCTGCCCATCACAAGCCATACGCAATGTATCCAGCACCCCCTGGTATATGCGGGTACCCGTAGTTCTATAGATATAATCAGAAAAACTGCTGTCTTTTCGAGAAAACTCAAATTGCTCGTACAACGAGCTAATGGTAGCACATTCACAACTGTCGGGCTTTTGATAAACCGGTTTTTCATAGTATACCGGCTGCTGGTCATAGGGCAAGGGCGCTGTGATGAGATAGGCATTGCAATCCGCGTTGTAGCTCTTGCCCGTAAGTGCCCTGTATGCTTTTATTACTTCTTCAAAACTTCTGAATTGATAGGAATTGGATGGCTTTACCGTACTTGCTCCAAATAAATGCGCGGAATCTCCTCCCAGGCTGCATACCGTCAGCAATTTTGGTACTATCCATAAACTGTCAGTCGCATTAAAATCACATGGCTTCAATTCCTCCCACCACTGCGTTACATACGCCAGGCAGTTGTTATTAATAAAACTGTTTAAACTGTCGCGGCCGGCCTGCTCATTTGGAGGTATATCACTTCTGATGGACGTTGAATTGGGATCATAAAAATTAGGCGTGTGATTATCAAATAACTCTGTCAGGTCCCTGAATCGTTCTATCTCAGCTGCCTGTTGAGCTGCATTTAATATTTCCGCAATAATTTCCCTTTTTTCCTGCAGGTACATTTCCCGGAAGTATTGCCAGGCAATATCGCGGTCGCCACTGCATTCACTGCCTATAGCAAAGGCGCTGTCAATATGTTTGTACCGGTTCAGGCAGCTATTATCGCCCCCGGGGCAATGGGCCATAATGGTAGCCAGCGACCACATAGAAATCGCTTTTCCGGAATCATTGGCTTTTTCCTTAAGGCTGTCCTGCATACGTCCTTTATATCCGGGGTATAGATCGGTGAACAGCGGATCGCGGTGTTCATACTTATGAGCAAAGATGCTGCCTGCCGGATGCGTTGGAAAATCAGCCGGATTTAAAAATCCACTGTCGACGGCTGCCTGATAACTGTCGGTATTTTGAAAACGCAGATCCCAGCTATTGCTTTTTGCCAACTCTTCATATTTCCGAAGCTTGGGATACTCAGGATGCATTTCGATCAGCGTTTCAGCCCAGGAGCTTTTAAATTCCGCTATAAATTGTTCCCGGGTTATGCCGTTTTGTATTAGGGGATCCTCATTGCCATTTTCATCCCTATACAGGCCTTTCACTTGTTTATAGGCCGGCTGATTATTTCCATCCTGGTAAAAAACGGAATACTGATCAATATTGCCGGGTTTGGCGTATTGTCCCATCGGCGGGGTTATATCTGCCAACATTTGCTGGCGGATATTAACATGTAAACCTTCGGTTTCGCAAGATGCACAGGCGTTTTCACATGAAATACTCGTCTGCAACTGTGTTATTTGCTCCTGAACCATCTGCTGCAAGCTCCGGCAGGTATTGCGCTGCATGAAAATACTGTCACGGTAATACTCCATGGCCTGCCTGTTCACCGTAAGGGTTTTGGTTACCAGGTAGCTGCCCTTGACCAGTGTAAGCGTAGTATCGAGCGACGGAAAATAATTGTTGCAGGCTGTATCAATTTTATAATTATTTCGGGTTAACACGATGGAATTTCCGTTGCCCCTCGTGGTATCATTGCATTCTTCGGCAATAGTTAACGAAAGATCATAGACACAGTCATAACAGATAGAAATATCCTTGCAATCTTTAATGCTAACTCCTTCCGGTAGCAGTGAATATATAAAGCGGTGTGGCCCGGTCTCTGTTACCAGGAGGCCTTTACTGCTTTCGATCACCGTTCCTTTTACAAGGTTGCTGTTGCTATCGAGCAGCTTTTTCATGATCAGGTTGGACGTGTTCGATGTCAGATTATCCAGTTTAACGGCTGCATCGCCGGCCAGTGCGCTAGCAATCGTTCGGCCATGCATATCAACGTAGCTGATGCTCAGCTGTCCATTGGCATCCTGTACCGTATTTTTAAAATAATGCCGGGCATTACCTGCTTCCGTTCCAAACAAGGCATCCAATTCTTCCTGTTCAGCTGAATTGTAGGTGTAAAGGGTCTCATGCTTTTTACCGAGCTGAAAAGGTTCGCCTACCCCACCCTGTACGCTGATACGTCCGGTGTTATCTGACGTATATTTTGTTTCGGCAAAAACATAACCGTTTGCATCGGGAATATATTTATGATAGCTGCTGTCGGCCAGGGGATTGTTGGGTGAATAATACAGCGCGGCCCCGCTGTCTGTATTCATAGCCGGCGCGCCCTGTCTGCAAAAACAGGTGTCTTTTAGAAGACCGTCATACTTGTCTTTAGTATACTCTCCATTCAACCGGTTAAAGCCAGGTGTATACTTTATAATACTGCTTAATGATGGCGATGGCATTACCTGTATCGCCGGCCGGCCCTGGTGATCGTACAAAGTTTCTGCAATGATCGCCTTATCGGTAGTATTGTCTTTGGTAACCGTCTGGCGGCTTTTCAGGGAACCGTCGAAATATTGAACTACCGATTTCCTTTTTCCTTCTTCTGCAAAGCTGGTACTTGCCTGCCAGTTCATCATCGTATCCAATCCACGGAAAACATATTGCCCCAGTCCACCTGCATAATCAGAGCTCCACACTGATTCTATCCGTTGTCCGTTCTGTTTTACCTGCACAGCTCTTACCCGGAAAATTAAGGTACCGGCCCCTTCAAACAACAATGGTATAGTATAATGCTCTTTCGTTACACTCACTCTGGTTGCTCCAGCCGCGAAAACTTTCTTAGGTTCGAATTGATCACCGGATCTGTAGTTATTCGCAGCAGCGTGTTCTACATACGTCCACTCCAGGTCATATTCATCCGCAGCTCTTTCCGGCTGCCAGTTTACGAACAATTCACCGTTAGCGGGCAGCAAAGCATGGTTTATGCTTTTGACGGCATTATTAGTACACGAAAAATTGTATTCCCGGTTAACCAGGATCTCATTCGTCAGTACCAATGCATCGCGGTAATCACTCAAATTAGTGCCTCCATTTATACTTACTATTTCGATCTCCGCTTTATACCACCCGTCTTTCATATAGGTATTTTTAAAAGCATAGGTGTTCAATTTGGTGTAATTGATATTTAAGGAGATCGTATCAGAGACACCTGTAACTGGTGTACCATTATTGTCCATGGTATAATGCACCAGGAACTTAATAGTTACGTTAAACGCATCGGGCAGGACAAACCGGTACGCTTCATCGATCTTGAAAGTGATCAGGTTCTTAACAAACCAGGTCGTTTGCGCCGGTTTAAGGACCGGATTGAAATATACCGTATCCATTACGATACTGGTTGAATCGGGCGCCAGCTGATTACCCCTTAATTCGGGGGCAGCGTACCGTTCATCAATTGCTTTTACTGTAGTAAAACAAACAAGCAGCGTACAAATAAACAATAACCGGTAAAGAGTGCGTTGCATGGAATACGGTTTATTGATGTAAGGAGTTGATAAGTTCATAATTGCTATAAGGGGCTACCATCTTGCAGTTTCCCTGCTTCCGGGTAAAATAACCGGTGGTGGCAAACACATCGTCGCCGAATGCGCCGGTATTATAGTTACTGAACTGAACGGTTACATGAAAAGGCATTTTGCTGCCTGCAGGAGCGCCTTGTGCACCATTCATATTAAAACTGTATTGGATAGCCTGGATGCGATAGCTGACCGGATCGTATATGATATCATAAGACCGGTACGGACTTGCCGGCTTAAAATGGTACGACAGTTTCCGGTAATTACCGGTATCTGAAAGCGACCTGCCGGTTACGAGTAGTTTATAGAATGAAAGATCAGTGATATTAATATTGGTCAGGTATTTAAAAATATCCACCGGCCGCGAAACAACCGCCCGATGCTGTCTGTGATCCAGGGCCAGGTTGTATGCATAATTCTGGATCACCTCCGTGCTATCACTCGCCGTGTAATGCATTTTATGTTTACTCAACCTGTATTGATAACTGACCGTTTTACTGGTGGCATCATTATAGGAGACCACGTATTCGGCCTGGAAACTTAAACCGGTTGTATCCTGCAATGCCATTTTTATTTTACCCAGTTCCATGGAGCATTGAAATGCGTCGGAGACCGGCTGTGCTGCGGCTTTGAGCCCGCACCCGGTCACCAGCAGGATCAACAGCTTTAAACACAGGTTATTTATATTCAGCATAGTTGTTCTCTTTTATTTGTTTATCAGGGCAGATCATTTTCTTTCAGTAAAGCGCTCCGGGTTTCTTTGATGGTCTTTATCCCTCTTTCTGTTTCTTTTTTAAGCCTGATGAGCGTTCCATCATCGTCATATTCATAGAAGGTGGCGTAATTGTTCTCATCCAGCTCTGCCATCAGCCGGAGGTTCACCGGGTTGTACACGAACGATTTCATATTTGCATTAAAGGGCTGAATGCGGATATCGTCAAAATATACCGAGGCCGAAGAAGCTGCCCTCATCGTCAACGACAATTCTGTAGCTGTATTCGGAATGGTCAGCGTATCTTCTATCCGCTGCCAGCCTTCAATAATATTTCCAGTTGGTTTCATTGTAACATAAGTGCCTGCTGCGTCATTAAAGCCGAGGTTTAACCAGGCATTATCATAGTTGCCGGAAATACATTGTCCTTCCTGTTTTACCCAACCGCTTATCACCACTTTTTGTCCCTGCAGGGGTGAGAATCGTTTATTGATTACGTGTTTTCCTGTTGGATTTTTTAATTGCACACACCAGGTGGTATCTTTCCTGATACTAATGTTTTTTATAACATTCAAATCAGAACCCCAGGGATACAGCACGTTTGCTGGTACTACTTCCCTGCTTTGTGGCTGCAGGCCTTCGCTTTGCCATTCCAGCCGGACCTGGTTAGGATCATGTCCTGCGGTCCATATCACTCTGATCTGATATAGCTCACCAGCTTGTAGATCAATGGCATGAGTAGGAATTGTATCAAGCCATTCGTGGGGGCCTTCTAAACCTGTACCTACAGTAAGATCTATATCTACACCATTTTTCCAAATGTGTACAGACATATTATCATCAGCAACCCCAAGAAATCTATACGTTCCGGTATAACGGGGCTGGATATAGCCATTCCACTCAACGTTAAAAGACCCTGTGCGGCATAAACCGGGTAATTCTCTATCTGTAACGTTGAAATTAATATTCGTATCGATATCCAACGTTCCGATACCACAAATGTTCGGACCAGTCCACGCAGCATCGGACTTAACTGTCAATCCGGTCCCCTGAGGATTGACGGTGGATGTAATCAGCGGTATGGAATCTTCTTTCATTGACAACTCCGGCAATAGGCCGGCTTCATTACGCGTACCAATTTTGAAAGATATAGTTATTGCGCTATTCCCATTTACCCGTACACTATGCAAACCGGTATGCCTGACGGAGTCAACCAGGCTGGCATCGCTGCCCAGATCGAAATGGCGGTACGGTTTACATCTCTTGCATGCATCCGTCTGGTAACCATAATCTTCAAATCCATCAAAACCGATTTCCCGGCTTTGCGCATTTTGCGCTACGGCAACCGGCATTGACTGGTTATATCCGTATTGTCCGGCATTGTACCGGTTCAACGGATCATGATTCTCTATTTCATAGCCTTTATTATTAAAGTGTGTTAACTCACTGTTCCAGACCCAGCGGGTGGAATCTGAAGAGGGGGCCAAACGGGCATTGGTAAACGACCAGTAGGGTGCGAAATCCTGAATGATCCCATTTACCCGAATGTTGGTACTATCGGCGGGATCAGACTCCACCCTGTTTCCATAGTAGGTATAGGCGCGGTCCATACGCCAGTTCCCTAAAATGCCGAACCGGTAAAAATTCAAAGCGGTATCATTGATATTGGGTTTGCACATGGGGCTATCGACCAGCTTATCATTACAATAGTAATAATCTACAGGCGCCGGCGCGGCTGCGGCCATCATCATAGCAGTTTCGCCACCATCCCCAGAAGTGCTTAGTTTATAAGGGCGAGACCCATCCCCACAAGGATCATAATAAGTAAGTACGATAAAGGGATTACAAGGCACAATACCCGGACAAAATTCAGGCAATTGCCCCGAACTATAAGTTAAACGGCTTCTTTTACCATCGTCGTCATCGCCAATGTGCACAAGACTCATACGCATGGCAGGGGATACGACACCTTCCGAACTATAATACTGATCAAGCATATCCTGCGCCATAGCGGTTATGTCTAAAGTGTCGTTTCTGGCAACATCTACATCACGGGCTGTTTCCGGAATAATTATCCGGTTATTGCGGTCAATGGTTAAATTTTCTTCATCATAAAAATAATCTGATACGATGTTTCCATCGCTTGACCCGGGAATTGCCTGCCGGGGCCAGACAGCTTTTAACCGTTCAAGATAACAGGCATTGCTGATGCGGGAATTCCTATGTAATTCATTCGACCGTCCAAACAAATACAATTTTGCAGAAGTTATTAATGCGCCTTTCGGTATGCTGCTCATATCAAATTTCAAATACCCTTTCTTTTCTTCATCTGAACCACTTCCACCATTGTTATATGAAGACGCTTCAAAATATTCGTAATCGGGCTGTATCTCAAGATCACGGTTACCACCGCTAGATTCTTTATAGTTACGGATACTGTAATGATCAGTGGCTACCAGGGTTATTGGGGAATGCGGTGTCACCAAACCAGGTGACCGCACCAGGGTATCCTTGGCATATAAAGTACTATCCACTGCCCACAGATCCCTGAACCGGGCAGCGCTGGCCGCAATAACACCTGTAGTTGCATCAAAAACAAGCCGTGGGACATTGTTCACTTTTTTTACCGGCGAATGCAATGAAGTGATCGCCCCTATCGGAATACCCGCCATGTTGCGCTTTCCACTGCGTACTATCTTGATGGTTGCCCCGTCAGCAGAATAGGGAATACCATCCCTGTCAATAAAATAGATCCCCCGCTGCCCTTCTTTACCTTTTGCTGCATCAACAGCCCAAATCCTGCGGGCATTTGTTTCGTCCTCAAACTGGTAATAAAGATCAGTACAGGCATCGTTGGTATACGCTTTGCGTTTATCCCGGGCAAACACCAGCAACTCGTCCCCACTCTCAAAATATTTTTCAACGGGTACCCGTTCATTGCTTGCAAACTTCATGATCCCTTTACGGAAATTAACTTTCAATACGGTTCCAATATTCTTGTATGCCGGTTCCATGCCGCTATACGCCCAATGTGCCGGATAATTGAAATTATATACGGGATCATCAAACTCATTATTGGTTTGCGACAATAACACGTCGCCGGTCTCGCCATCATATACCAGGTTGCGGGTAGTAACCGTACTCCCCTTTTCCTCATGAATAATGCTGTCCAGCATTCCGTACCTGTTCACGATCTTTAACACAGCAATTGACCGGTACCGGTTGGTTTCTGCAGAAGGCAGCGGAATACCGGTAAAAATATTGATGGGTGGCAACGGATGCACAAAATCGGCATTCACCTCCAGACTGTTGCTCAAGGTATAGGAGGTCTCTTCACGTACATCGATCATAAGTTCTACTTCCTTGCCTATTTCGGCTGCCGTATCTATAATGCCATTGGCTGAATCTATTGCAGCCACCGTATTCAATAATTTTGGTTGTGCCGCATTATCATTTTTTAGCCGGTAATAATTATAGGTATATGAAATGGGATGTTTCGGATCATTTTCAGCATAACTGGCCTGCGCTTTCAGCTTGCCATTCATATCATTCAACTCTATTTTAAAGCCCTGGCTGAGGGTTACAAAGTGTTTAGCATCAAAATTCAGGAAGTTCTGGATCTTCGGATTATACGTTTTCTTTGTTTTGTCATCAATAGGTGTATATTCTACAATGACGGGAAACTCTTTTGCCGTATAGAATTCCGTTTCTTCAAATCCATTGGCTGATTTCCTGTCCTTATGAATAGATCGGACCCGCACTTTGCTGTACCCTACCATCGGAGCAGGGAAAAAGGTCTCTGCAAATGGCTCCTCCGTATACATATAATCAGCCGGCGCCAGCGCACCCACTTTAACTGTGTATAATTTCAGCGGAACCCTGAACGGATTCTCATCATTGCCGATCATGGGTTCATAGGTTGCTACGCCACTGCTGATCGCCGTTAATACTCCGTTGATCATTACGGAATCGGTATAAGTGTAGGTCTGCCCGTACACCGACTCCTGCAGCTTATGCCCGGTCATTTTATTGAAATTGTCAAATACCTCCACCTTCTTCACCCGTAATCCGCCGCCTAGTTTCCTGTACACTGGATTATTTAACCGCACAAAAGACTTGTCTGTCTCAACATGCTTACAAAATCCTCTTTCATGGGCATTACTGTTAAATGAATTAATAGCGTTTTTTACGTTATTGGCAACGGAAGCCAGCGATCCCAACAGGGTTTTTATGTCGAGATTATCACCCGGTTCCGAAAAAGGATAGGCTTTGGAGGGAAGGTTTAGCCGCAAAAATTGCAACGCGGTAGTGGCAAACGGACTATCGTCGCCTTTAACTGGTTTTACTTTGATCCAGATAATTTTATTACCGCTTCCACTTCTGACTCCGTAATCTTCAATTTCGGCATAAACCGGAATGATCTCATATCCCCTGCCCCAGCGGTCACCCGGAACATTCACTGCAAGTTTGAAGAACAATGTGTTCACACCCTCCAGATATTTGCGTGTTATATCATTCTTGTCAGTTACGGGTTCGGTCACATTAATAAATACATAATGGTGATCCTGGTAGTTCTGGTATAATTCCTGCGCCATGAAGGCGTTGGGTGTACTGCCAAATCCAGCTATGGAAAAGAATTGCATCGCACGCTTGTTCTGAACATAGGCATAATCGTCCGATTCGTAGGTCACCTTTAACGTGGCGCCCGACGGTAGTTTGATCTGTGAAAGGGTCCAGGGAGCAGAACCGGCTGCCGCCTTATCAGCATTCCAGTTATTGATGCCTGACTGCAAGGCATAGGGGTAATCGGCGTTCGTTAATCCACCTGGATTGTCTTTGGGATCTTTATAGTTTCCCCAGCGATCGACCGACTTTTGTGAAAAATCAGGATTGGCTGTATTATAGGTGAATATATAAGGATTCCGTCTGCCTTTTTCATTTTTATTGTAACTGAACCAAACTCTTTTGAGAGTAAGCTTTCCGGAACTGTTCAATGAACCCGGGTTGTTCCTGCAAAGTTCATAACTGTAATCAAAATGCACTGTTTTGACCGGCTTTGCATTTACTGGTCCGTTCTTTAAATAATCCGCCTTTGCATAGAGGTTGATCTTTTTCAACCGGAACAATCTTTGGTTGACATCCTGCCCGCCGTTTTCGCCTAATACACCGTATGAATCCTGCCGGATGGAATCGGTCTCGAGCACAAAAGTGGCGATCATGGTCTTTGATTCAATGGAATTCAGGTACCATACTTCCCGTTCGCCATACGTATAACTTCCACGCTCATCCCGGCTATCGGTTTTTAAGCCTTCATTATAGGCAGCCAGATTTTGCTGATACGGCGCCCGCCATTTGTATGCATCTCCAAGCCTGTAAATGCGGCTATAATTGAATTTTACCGCATCCCCGTTATCATCTTCCGTGATACCATCTCCCGTGATATCTACATAATCGCTGGATAATATCCCTGACAACAAGAACGAATGGGAATAAGCGGACAATTTTTCGTGATTATAATATCCGTCTTTGGGCTTGTTATTGTTGGGAGAGTTGTCCACAGCGCTATAGCCCACCAAACCTGTTGCATTGTCACCCGTTTGGGTCGACATGGTAACTTCACTTTGTGTAATATTATATACCGGCACACCGTACACGTAACGCCGGCCGTCGGCATTCAGCACCGTGATCTCTGAGAGATGGTGGGCTTTTCTTATCGCATCCACGCGCTTGATCACCTCGTAATTGTTGTCGCAGGAAGTGATGGGAAATGCATTTATCTGATAAGATTTGATAATGGTATCCAAACCTGCGGCGCAGGCTTCTTTTCCACTTAAATAAGAGATCACCTGTGTTCTTTTATCCCGAACCTGCCGGAACGTATTGGCATCGAATAACCGGGTGGCAACGGCTTTGCCATTGTGAAAGAGCGACACCTGCCGGGTAGCAGTTACTACTTCCGGATTGCTGGCCGCCTCGGGTGAAAGATTTACTCTAATGAGCGAGTCGTTACCTATTGCATCGAGAAATCTTTTATTGACAGTGGTCTTTTCACCGGGATTTTTAAAATACACATTTTCAAACGAAGCTTCTGCCTGTTTAAAAGGAACTACCCCGATAAAATTGTTGCTCTTTTCCCAGGGATTCGTTTTGCTGTACGCATCTACCCGGTTGTAATCTACGCCTCCATGAAATATCTGGCCAAAGCCCAGATCGAGTGAAAAGTTATTGCTGTTGCTTTTAGTAGTCATGGCATGATCGAACACATAGCCGATATCACCCCGGTAAGCCCTGAAGCTGCCACCGGTCCCTTCACCGGTTATTGACCAGGTATCATAGGTGTAGATAGGCACTGCAATGTGAGGTGAATTGTCTGAGAAGGGAACATCTTTTTCGCGGTTGAAATCAAGCAGCACATTCCTGTTCTTGCCAGCTTTGTCGTAATACAAATATCCGTAGGCAGGCAATTTCAGGGTTTTATCCCTGTCTTCCACTTTCTGTATGGAGCTATATCCACGTATGTAAAAGTTAGGATGTAACGCCCAATGTTCAGACCCTACTTTGGTCGTCAATGAAAACTGACTGCTGGTATAAGGTATATTAATGGCAGGTGTATAGGATGGACGTGCAAATCCAATAGAAAGGGAATGTTCTAGCCCACCCCGCCACATCTTTTTGTAATCATTAGTGGTTCGTTTTAATTCGCCGGTGATCTGAAGATTCTGGATCCCTGTATTGGAATTGTAGTTGGTACCAATGGAAATATTACCAATTCTTTTTGCATGCTCTTTGCCAAGTTTTAATGACAGCGAGGGACTAAAGTCGAAACCGGTTTGAGAGTTATTGGTAATACCCAGTCCGGCCGAAAGCGGCGTCTTGGCTGCACTACCGGCATTGATATTTGCATTTAAGCCGTACTCTGTACCCCAGCCTTTGTATGTATTATGAAAAACGCCCAAGGAAACGCCCAATACGCCAGAGCGGCCTTTTACAGAATCTACAACACCGCCTGTTTCCGGATTGGTTATCCTGGAAAATTTTGAAAATCCAAACAACTCAATATTGCCACCAATGGTAACGCCAACGGTCTTGTTGGGTTTAATGGAAATGGTCTTTTCAACCTTATCCTGCTCACCCTGAAAATCATCGGGCAATCCCCGCATATTGCGCGAGATCACGCCCGGGTTAATGTTCCAGCCTAACCCTACCCAGCTTGCTTCCTGGTCCATAGAGACTCCACTCTGGTAATGCAGGTTTACGGGATAACCGCCCACATCAAGCAATGGAATGTTATAGGAAAAATCACCGGAGAACGGATCAACCAGGTTGTTTCCATTCACCGATTGAAAGCTTTGCATCTCCGGCTGTGTTGGGCCGGTAGTAACTACTCCTTTTACATGTAAAGGGCTGTTAGCTTTCTTTTCACCTGTGTTTTCGGTTATTACATCGGGCTTTCTAACTGCTTCCGCCTTAACTGGCTTGTTGTTAATGAGGCCAGCCTTCCAGGTATCTGCACTGTAATTATGCGTACGCCCTGATATCGGGCGGCTATTCGCCCTGGCTGCAACCGGTACCATCACCAGTTCCAGATAAAATAAGGTCACTAAAAACCAGGCAATGGTTCTGGGATTACGGGCTAATGTCTGTAACATTATTATAAAGTTTTCTTCAGATTATTTTACCGTTGGAATTACTGTTGCTGTCTGTATTCGAATTTTAGATACCAATGTTCATTACGGTCATTGGAAAGATCAAGCAGATACATATGGCGGTTGATCAACCCTTTATTACCCAGGTCAAGGCTCAGGTAATTGGAACCATAATTCACTGCCAGGTTCGATGAATCGAGTGCCACTTCCTGTTGGGGATTCTTACTGATATCGGTGATCCGCAGCTGCACTGATGAACTGTTGAGTTCATGCTGGTACATAAAACGCAAGGTGGCGCCTGATATAACATAAGACGCATCCTGCTCACGCCGCATATGCGCATAATATCCCCTGCCGGTTGAACGGGCCGTATCACTGCCGAACT
>NZ_JAFIQX010000005.1:0-159269 GCF_017356035.1 Longitalea luteola
TCATGATTTGACAGCTTTTGGGATTACTTAATTGTGTAGTTACTTTAAAGTTAATCCCAAACTGTCAGATCATATTGAAGCTATTTCATATGATCGTATAGTTCATTTTTAGTGTACTGTTTTATCATTAGTATCGATACGCTTCTGAAGCTAAGTACAATCTACGCCTTTGGAGATGCCAATGTTAAAAGTATCCTGGCCCGGGGATGGTCGGTTTTTGTTTCGGCATACGCTTGTTTTTCCTCTTTTGCTCTTTCCAGGCCTATGATCTGATCTTCGGTATGAACTATGCCTTCCTGGTTTAATTAACCTCTAAGGCAGCTTTTAGGCGTTGAACATCGTTTCCTTGTTATAACGTAAGCGAGACACATCTAACACCATCTGCAGATATAAAATGACTTACTTTTCAATTCATAACTTGCTGGAAGTTGCCATAAGCAGGCTTTATAGTCGCCATAGCCAATAATTTCCTTCACCATATTCCTCTGTTGGATTCTTAGTGTATGGTTTACGTCGGCTAACTTCTTGTAAGGCAGAATCACCTTCTTTGTCTTTGTAACGGTAGAAAGTGACTCGTTCTCTATTAGCAGTTGCTTCTCTGCGGGAAGTCGACTACAAAATGGCTACAGTAACAAGCAGTATGGGGGTCTGGCAGTTTTATAGTCCTTATTCAGTAAACAGATGGCTCACAGTAAAGCCGTATGGCTTTGACACAATCGTATGCAATAAATAAATATTGTCCCTTGTTAAGGGACAATATTTATTCAACGCCTTTACATTTAGTTATAAATGACGTCTGTTTTTACTTTAGATTATTGTCTTTTTATTGTAGTAGGAGCTTGGTTAAGGCAATTTGGATTTAGTCCATTCACTGTACAAGTTGGATTACCTTGATTATCAATGCTCGCGGTAACGGTGCAGAAAATAGTTGTTCCGCTGTTAGTGGTTGTTCTTGCAAAAGCTGTGTTTGGACACGCTAAGTTAACACATGCGTTATTTACAGATGCCGCAGTACAATAATCTGCGCTATATCTTGCTTTAAATGCCAGTGCTGCACCTACAACAGCTAATAAACCTAAAGATAGCAACATGATTTTTACTTTCTTCATAAAATAAAATGCCTTTTACAATTGAAAAAGCTAAAGGTTGATTTTAAAAATAGCCTACTCGTTTATAGTGGTTTTCGGCTTCGCCACATGGTGATATTGTCGCTAGTGTTTTATAGCTTTTGCAATTCATCGAATTAATGAGCTTCGACTATAATACAAGGCGACCGGTGTTCAGAGAAACATCGAAAGAACTATTTGAAAGTTAATTAGATGTTTTTTCGAACATTCCGCCAAAACCGTCCAGCAGCGGGCCCTGCCGCAGGTGGTATTAGCATCGTTTGCAATAAGGTAGTCGGACTTGCGCAATGTGTTTATTCTTCTGCCACTTTTTTCAATTGGTGGCTGTATATTTTTCCGATAAATGTTTTTTTCAATTTCTTGTTTTTGCCATAAATCGCGAGGTAAGGAAATGCAGGAATTTCAAAATAGTCATTGACCGCATTCGCGCTATCCAACCCGACAATAATGTTAGGGTATTTTGATAATTTGTATTCGTTATTAAACTCTTTCACAGCAGATAGAGGAAAATAGGAAATGAAATAAAAATTTATATTCTTTAAATTATCAATATTTTCTACAATGTTTTTAGTTTGCGCTTTGCAGAAAGAACAATATGGGCTGAAGTAGAAAAATATAGATGCTTTATCATTTGGAAACTTGGCACTTCGCAGCCAAGTTGTGCTATCTGTTAATAAGATGCTGAATTCAGGCATGGACTGTCCTTCCTTACCGCTTTTTTGCGGTTCAGAACTAAAGCAACCGGCTAATGAACTAATAAGCACGAGCTGGATGATATTTTTCATATTCTTTCTATTTTATTGGAAATTTGGGTCTTTAATTTAATGGAAATAAGTTTGGTAGATGACTGATAAAATCCATATTACTGTAACCATTTCAAAAGTGACTTTATAAATGCAAATTCTTTACGTTGACAAGCCCTTTTTATTACCGTTTTCCTAGTGGTGCATGGAAAGGATATGCAACTATGCTACAAATACGTTGCCTTCTTTTTCTTCTATTGTTACTTGACGTTTGTTCAGGTTCATACTGCGCAACAGTTGAGAAAGCCAATCTACCAAAAGAAGAGCGATTATGGTAGTGAGTAAAATAGGGAATGTTTGAAATCTCAACGCTGCAGATGATGCGAAGATGGTAAAAAAGGCATTAAACATCCATACCGCGCCGCCTATTATAATCGTTTTGTTAAAAACATCATTGATTCGCCAGCCTTTAAGTAACACGTAATATAATAATCCAAACAACATTAATATGTTTATGATACCGGTAACAATAGGATAATATGCGAGTATCCAGATATGGGGATTATTTAATCTGCTTTTGACTTTTACACTTTTATAACCAAACCATACTTTGGCCTGATCGGTGACTGCATCCCTGCCAGAATTGTAGTTTTCTAGAAACTCAACTGGTGGCGCAAAATATTTACGAGTGTTTGGCCATAAAAACCACTCAGCAAAATGATAGGGATATTTTTTGATAATATACATGCCATAGCTTTTATAAAATGGTCCCATACTAGCCCACTTTTTAAATTCTCCAGCTTTCGGATCCTTTAATTTAAATATGCTATCTCTGTACCTCATAAGTGGCATACTTGGAGTCCACATATAAAAAGTGCTGGCTAATGCTTTCTCCGAAGGAAATACATTTCCATTATTTGTTTTGGCATAAAAGTCCTTAATCATATTATCTAACGCCTGGTACTTTAATGGCACCGGCCCTCTATCGGCACTATCTACGGATCGGTAAGCATACATAGCATTGTTTGCCATTTGCCATCCACTAAACGGACTATATTGCCAATAACCGGTAAATTGTTTGTACTTATACATTGTAAAGCATACAAATATTCCGCATAATATTATCCCATAACTAGCACCCACTAATTTTGCACGGATTGGTAATTTTGATAATCCAAAAGCTATCATTGTAATAAATGGGTAGATTAAGGCATTGTAACGAAAAGTAAATGCTAAAAACAGTATGACAGCATGCCACGCAATAGTTTTGGTGCTCGGTTGGTGAATGTTCCAGAGTAGCAAGGCAAACCAAATAAAGCTTAATCCAGCAAACATACAGTCGCTGCTTACAAGGTTTCCTAGGTGTAAGAACAATGGATTCAATACCATAAAACATAATAGTACATATTGTATAGGCCGGCCTGTTTTATAGAAATAGAATATTGTAAATAAGAGGTACAAAGCGCTACATTGAATGAATAAGTATTGAAAAGCTGATAAAGTATAATCGGTTTTGTTGAATACACTAAAAAGCCTTAGAAATTTTGAGTAACCAATCATATATGTACTTATGCTTAGATTTTGATCGGCTGCTTCCAGGTATGAGAATGAATCGCCATGTATATAGCTTACAAATGGATATAAGTATTTGAAGATGCCGAACTGAAGGACAATGGCCAGAGCGGCCAAATATAAGATAATCCTATTCCCGGACTTATTATACAAGAAATCTTTAAAGGATTGCTCTTTTAGAGTATTATCTGAAGAAATCATAGATTGAGCGTTTTTTTAAATTTATAACGGTATAACTTTTGCTTCAGAAGGCATTTTGTTCTGGTTCCGATATTGAAGGGGTGTAATTTTATATATCCGCAAAAACTGTCGATGAAAGTAAGTTATAGTATTGTAACCGCTTTCAAATCCAATATCTTTTACCGGCTTATTTGTTTGCAGCAATTGTTCGCAAGCATATCTTAACCGAACTTCGTTTAAATAATCAATATAAGTTTTCTGCATGCAACGTTTGAAATAATGACAAAAAGCTGAAACACTCATACATGCCAGCGTAGCCACTTGATTCAAAGAAATCCGCTGGTGGAAAGAAGCTAAAGTAAATTCAATAATTATATTGATATTATATACTTTTTTATAGTTAGTTAAATTCGACATTTTGGAATTCAGAATGACGTATTCATTAGTGCTGGTCATTATTTCTAAACATTGCATAAACGGTATTTTACAGTTAATTACTGAGGGTGTTTCTAACGCGTCAACAAGTGATTTGATATTAAGGTTGATGTTGCCATTAAGTTTTAATCCATTCTTGATAATAACAGTATTTGTTTATTTCGCTACATTCAGGCATGTTGATAAAATGATTGCCCCGGCTGTTGTCACGAAAATGTATTACGAAGCAGATTACTTACTGTAATAAATGTCGCCTGTTTCGTCCTCTATGCAGTCGTCTATATACAATACCTGCTCCTTGAGTAAATAAAATAAGTTCATTTTCTATATGTTCATGTGGGTCATTTAAAAAGAAAAGAAGTATTGATTTTTTCTATACTAAAGGAAGTGCTTTCTGGAGGCGTTAGTTTTTGTCGCAACGGTTTCATGTTTTTTTTTGAAACAAATGTTATAACGATCAATTAATAAATAGAAAATTTAGTTCTTCACTTTCTGTTTGATTAATGATTTTGTTGTGATCGATGCATACTTTAGTATGCAGTAAATTGCCCTAAACCCATCTCTCCACCCAATCTTCTTCCCCTCAGCAAACGTTCTCCCATAGTAGCTAATACCCACCTCATAGATCCGTATACTTGGCACTTGTGCAATCTTCGCAGTGACTTCAGGTTCGAACCCAAATCGCTTTTCATCAAGCGAAATCCGTTGAATGATATCCGTCCTAAACATTTTATACCCTGTTTCCATATCCGTCAAATTCAAATTGGTGAACATGTTACTTAAGAACGTGAGAAACTTATTGCCGATCGAATGCCAGAAGAACAGGATGCGGTGAGGATTGCCGCCCATAAAACGAGAGCCGTATACCACATCTGCCGAGCCAAGTACAATGGGTTTCAAGAGTGTGTTGTACTCGCCCGGATCATATTCAAGGTCAGCATCCTGTACCAACAGGTATTCGCCGGTTGCCTGGGCAATGCCTGTATGGATAGCCGCACCCTTTCCCTGGTTTACATCGTGTTTTATATATTTGAAGTAATTGATCGTGAGATTCTGTGTATTGGCAATATAATTTTGTATAGCAGCCTCCGTATTATCCTTCGAACAATCATTCACAATGATCACCTCCTTCTCAATATTGCGGATCAACTTCACCTCATTGATCCGGTCCAGGATCAACCCAATGGTCTTTTCCTCATTATAAGCTGGTATTATTATAGATAGCCGGTTAATGCCAATGGCTTTTTCCTGTGCAGTTTGTGAAAGTCCTGTACTTTGATTATCCTGCTCCACTGCTGCGGGCAGCGTCTCAGGCACCGGCTGCACGATCAAACTATTGCTTGAATGAATTGTATCAGGCATAAGGTTAATTTTTCAAGGTTTACAATTGAATCCTGTTCCAGTCTGCTTTGGCTGCTCTTCTCAGCTGCCTTTCCAGCCGTACACCAATGAAGGCCAGTAGAATAAAGATGCTGTTGAATAGTAGATGGCCATTCCAGGATAGCAACGAGATAATACCGCCACAGCTGCAGGGCAACTCTTTAAAGAAGGTCATTACTGCTCCTATATATATGGTAAAGGCTATCATTAAGAACAGCGAAGCATATAACCCCTTCAACCGCCAACGCGGTATCATTAACATAAGGGATACAATGAATTCTGTTATCGGTAATGCCCAGGCTATGAAAGAAGAAACAGGCTTTAAGATAGGTGATTCGGCTATTTGCTCTTTAAATACACTATACTCCATTAATTTACTGATACCAGTATATAGGAAGAGTATGATAAACAGTATAGCTATAGTTTCTACAATAGTAGATTTTGATAGCCAGGTGAAGGAGATGATCTTTGCAAATGGTTTCCGGTTTTGAATAACAGGACCTTCCATGGTATATGGTTGATAATGTTTAATGGTATTCCCGTTCGACTTCCGCCAGCAGTGGAGACGAGTTGGGTCGTTTTAAAATGTACGTTGTAACAGCTAGTAGTGAAAGGGGTCGATAGAATGATAGTACATTCCCTTTGATCTTGGCTTGCCGTATTGGCTGTGTTTAGAAAAACACGGCGTACCGGCGGAAACCTTATCCATTAAGGATAGTTCAGTAATGACAGTACAATAGATTGGTAAGTCCGGATCTTGTATCCGGGTGCGATTATTTAATAAGATGAAACAATTTGAATTTACATTGCCTGAAGTGGGAAGGTGAAACAACTACAAATGGCCTGTAACCGATCTCCTGATTCCTTCCGGCGGCAATCACCGGAGCTTCATTCATTCTGTATGCAAGTTACATGCGTGAACTTTATCTTTTTGCATGATTGTTTTATCTTTTTGCAGTAACTGTTTATCTTTTTGCATCACTGAGGGCGGCCATGTGCTCCTGGAAGGCTTTTTCCCACTCAGTAGGTGACATGCCGAACTCTTTTTTAAAGGCCGTACAGAACGCACTGGAAGATCCATAATAGCATTTTTTGGCGATCTGCTTTTTAGACATCCCTTCCTTTAAAAGGAACTTCGACAGGTACAGGCGTTGCTTTACCTGGTACTCTTTAATGCGCGTGCCGTATAGGGCTTTAAACGCTTTTTCAACCGAATTGCGATGGGGCGTACTTAAATGATCGAGTAATTCAGCGGCTGTCCGGTAATGAAAAGGATCCGTATCAATGTGCTTTTTAATGGAAGTTACCGCCGCTAGCACATAATTTGAATAAGGTTTCGTGTCGAGCATGGCAGAACGATTTATCATGTTAAGGAAAATTGATCGCATTCTCATCGTTCTACATTTCGTATAAGGTTTAATAAAAGTTTAATCCTTATCAAAAATACAGCTAAACAATTACCGCGCTTAAAAAATCAATTCATGTTTTGCCCAATGATGTCATAGTTTGCACCATTAGCACCGGTTTTACAACAATTGGCACGGCCCCGAACATAAAAAGGGCAAAAGAGCGCCGCTTAAAAGCGCTCCCTTGCCCGGTCAGATTAGTTCCTGTTTATATATCATACAACGGCCGGCGCCGCCATAACTTAATGGTAGCTGTACACCGCATCCAGGTGCGCAGTATAATCCGGCATCTGCGGGTAAGTGGTTGTCGATTGCACCTTCTCGATGCGGTAATTGCTGACCGTAAAAATGTGCTCCTCTATTTTATCAACATACGCCGGATCAGCGCCTGTTTTCACTACCCGGGTTACCTTGGCCGGCAGCTTGTTGGCCTTTTGCAGTTGCATCATCACCGCCAGGTTGTAAATGGGATAGTTCTCCATCAGCGTGCTTTCTATATAATGGCCGGCCACAAAACTCACCGGTGGCGACCACGCATCGATCGTATGCGTAATTTCATTAACGCCCTGGCGGGTGATCACTTTTGCCAGCTCACC
Source organism: Longitalea luteola (assembly GCF_017356035.1). Lineage (GTDB taxonomy): Bacteria > Bacteroidota > Bacteroidia > Chitinophagales > Chitinophagaceae > Niastella > Niastella luteola. The sequence continues at coordinate 7,440 of NZ_JAFIQX010000005.1, forward strand.
GTGTTGATTGTATTCGTAGATGCTCAGACCTCTTAACTGGGTGCCGGCTTCATTGGTGATGGAATACTTCAGGGTATCAATTCTATTAGCGCCATTATAAATAAATTGAAACTGGTAGTGCCGGTCGGAGCTGGGCGTCTTCTCCTGGTTTTTCATTTTTACTACTTTCCCCGAGGCGTCATACTCAAATACATTCTTGTACATGGAGCGGTCATCGTATAACTCAGTCAATTTATTACCCGCCCAACCGAAGACGGTACTGCCGCCTACATTCTGGTAGGTATAATCAATACGCTGCAGGCTGCTGTCGGGATGGTATACAAAGTTGCCGGTGAGCCCATTGCTCCAGGTGATGGTCTTTAAATAGTATTGCGGTACATCGATCCCGGGTTCGTCAATTTTGTCGTCTTTGTCACAGGCGGTAAAAAGCTTAACCAGGGTGGTGAGTAGTAACAGTGGTAATAATGGTTTGGTCATAACGGCTATAATTTCCTATATGACCGCAAATGTAACCTTACCGTGGCATTGGTCATAACGGGTAAATGACAGTTCATCCCGGTTTTTCAACAGTTCATACAGGCGTTCCAATTATTAGTGCCACTACATATTATAATCTAAAACATTTCGGTAACGCTGGGGTAACGTTTTGGTAACAGGAAGGGCCTTATTTGCGGCCTTAAATCTCCACGCATGAAAAAATTACTGACTGCTCTGGCGCTTCCTTTGGTATTCCTCGGTTGCGATAAGAACGACGACAACGACAATACCGAAAAGCCCGAGTTCAGGAACAGGTCCAATGCCGAGGCATTGATGACCATCGATCCGGCCTTCGCTTCTTCCGTTACTGCCTACACCCTCATCAGCAGCAGCGACACCATCCCCGGCCATCCCAACTTCGTATACGGCGGCGCCCCCGACGGCCAGGGCTTCCTGAAGAATCCCGACGGCTCCGGTTATATCATGGTCACCAACCACGAAAATACCTTCGCCATCTCGCGCGTATACCTCGATAAAAAACTCAATCCCGTTAAAGGGGAATATATTGTAAATACCGATGGTGGTATGTTCCGCTTGTGCTCGGGCTCTCTCGCTACACCTGAAGAACATGGTTTCCCCAAAACCGTATTCCTCAGCACCGGCGAAAGCAACCCCAACGCCATGACCCATGCCATCGATCCCATTGGCGCTGCCAACCCCGCCGACAACTCGCGCGTGAAAAAAGCCCTCGGCAAATTCAGCGGTGAAAATGCCGTTCCCCTCGCGAAAGATGCTTACCATGGCAAAACCGTCATCATCCTCGGCGAAGACGCCTCCAACGGCCAGGTATACCTGTATGTGTCCAACACGCCCGGCGATCTCGACAATGGTAAACTCTATGTACTGCGCCGCACCGATCTGAACCAGATTGAAACGGCTATGACCAAAGGCAATACCTACGATGTGGAATTTGTGGAAGTGCCCGATGCCGCTAACCTCTCCGGCGCCGATATCGAGAACCTGAACAGCTCCCTGAAATCGATCCAGTTCGCCCGTGTAGAAGACCTCGACTACCAGAAAGGCGGCGGCGCTAAAAGCCGGGAACTGTATTTCGTTGCTACCGGTGTGGCCACTACACCGGAGAAAACGCACTGGGGCCGCGTATACCACCTTACGATGAATGCCAATGATCCGCTGAAAGGAAAACTGTCGATCATTGAAGACGGCGACCTCAATGGTGGCAAGGATATCATCAATCCCGATAACCTGTGTGTAACCGAAAATTATGTGTACATCCAGGAAGACGGCGATTCTTACTGGACCGGCGCTACCCATAACTCCCTCGTATGGCAGCACGATATCGCTTCCGGCACCAAAAAGGTATTCATCGACCTGAAGAACAAAACCCTGGGCGGCACCAAATACAATCCGGCCAACGACCAGCGTTTTGGTCAATGGGAATTCGGCGCCATGATCGATATCTCGAAAGACATCGATGTAACCGGCACCTTCCTCATCAATATCCATTCGCATAGCTGGGTGGAAGGCACGCGTTTCCTGAATCCCAGTAAAGCCACTTCCGTGCAGCCAAACGCGGAGGGCGGACAAACCCTGATCTTAACCGGTGTACCGAGATAACAAATAATAAATGACCTGTAAGGGGAGCATTGGTTGCTGCCACCTTACAGGTCTTTATCTTTCCACAACATGAAACCTGCTGCCCGGCTTATTACTGCTGTTTTTATTCTGTTGATCTGTTTTTCTGCCTGTTTTAATAAAGAAGAAGCAGCCACCGGCGAACCCGCTGCCAAAGCGCTGTTCAATGCGCAAATGGACAGCCTCATCACCTCCTTGCTTAAATTAGACACGCTGATAAAACAGGGCGCTGATACACCGGTGTTACGACCGGCCTTTGTAACCAGCCGTCATATCTACAAAAGAGCAGAAGCGATTACCGAATACTATTTCCAGGGCCTCACGCGAAGAATTAACGGTCCGGCCCTGCCTGACATTAAAACAGAAGACGGCCAGGTATGGCCGCCTCACGGTTTCCAGGTGATTGAACAATATTTGTATGGCAGCTTCCACGATTCCCTGCGCCCCACCGTATCCAATGAAGTGAACCTGCTGATCACCGACCTGCGTTTTGTAAAAGCCAATATGCCGCACCACGCGATCTTACCGCGCCATGCGCGCGAGCTGGTGCAGCACCAGTTGATCCGCATTGCTACCTTGGGTATTACCGGTTTCGATGCGCCGGTCAGTTTTCAATCGCTGCCCGAATCGGCTGAAGCACTGAAGGGAATTCAGTTGTTTTGCCGCTCGTATATTGGTGCGCAGCTTTTGAACGACAGTGTGCCTGATCGGTTTGACAACAGTATAAATTACCTGTTAAACCATCGTGATTTTAATTCCTTCGACCGGCTGGTTTTTATTACGGATCACCTGATGCCCTTAAGCAGGTTACTGGATCAACGGATGGCGGTCGCGGCCGGCAAGGATACGCTTGCTTTATCAAAACCTTTTTATGGCACGTTTGCCGACCTCATGGAAGGCAGGGCCTGGAACCCCGACTTCTATGCCGGGTATGCGAAAGCGGTGGCTACCAAAGAAAAAATAGCGTTGGGTAAACAATTGTTTGCCGATCCCCGGCTCTCTGCTTCCGGCGCCATCAGTTGCGCCAGTTGTCACAAAGAGAAGCTGGCTTTTACCGATGGCTTGCCTAAAGCCGGTAACCTGGTGCATGGAGGCTCCTTACCGCGTAATACGCCCACCTTATATTATGCCGCCCTGCAGGCCGCGCAGTTCTATGACCTGCGCTCCACTTCCCTTGAAGACCAGGTGAATGAAGTGATGTCTAACACCAATGAATTTGCACTCGATGCAAGGGCTACGGCGGAAAAGCTGCTGGCCGATCCCGCGTACCGGTCACAGTTGTCGGCGATCTATGGTGCTGATAAAAAGATCGGCGGATATGAGATCCGCAATGCCATTGCAGCCTATGTGCGTTCGCTGAATCCTTTTGCTTCGCGCTTCGATGACTATCTGCGCGGGCAGCAGCAACAACTAACAACACAGGAGATCCACGGCTTCAACCTCTTCATGGGCAAAGCCAAATGCGGCACCTGCCATTTTATGCCTTTGTTCAACGGCACTATACCGCCGTGGTTCACCAAATCAGAATCGGAGATCATTGGCGTGCCTGCCAAACCGCTGTGGCAACAGGCGCGCATTGATGGCGACTCGGGCCGCTATGCGATCAATCAGATCCCTGAATTATTGTATTCACTGAAAACACCCGGCATTCGTAATAGCTCCCGCACCGCGCCCTATATGCATAATGGCGTATATACCTCCCTGAACGAAGTGGTGCAGTTTTATAACAAGGGTGGGGGCAGCGGCATAGGCATCGAGCTGCCGCACCAGTCATTGCCTTTCGATTCCTTATCGCTCACAACTGCCGAACAGGAAGCGATCGTGGCCTTTCTGGGCGCCTTAACCGACAACTAATAAGCAGAACACTTCTTTCATCTTTTCCTTTATGCGCTTATAAAAAAGATTTCCCTGATCGAGTAACAGGCTGCTATATATGGTTAAAAAAACTATGCTGCCGGTGGAATCGCTTTATCGATACCTTTGATCAACTAATGCTGATTGCTATATGGACGCTTATCCAGACAATAATGGGCGGCCTGCCAAACATCCCATCTTTATTCACGCGGTGATCGAAGCGAAAGGGTTTATCATTAAAGCGTATGAGAAAAGAATGCGCAAACTCGATAAATACCTGAAGGAAGGTCTCATTACCGAAGAACAATACAAGGCCTTACGCCACGAATTCGCTACCAATGCCGATAAGCTGCTGCGTTTTGAAGTGAAGACAAAACAGGATTACTCCGACATCAGATTGAAGGCCGTGTTCGATACCGCAGATGCACACGAATTCAGATTATAACTATCTATATGAATGCCCCTGTTGTAAACGGGCCACCGACCAGAAGAAAGCGTTACAGGTTACAAGTTACAAGTTGCAGGGAAAACCATTGTTGTGTTGTTACAAGTTACAGGTTACAGGTTACAGGTTGCAGGGAAAACATCTACGCCTTGAACGTGAAACCGGTAACCGGCAACTGGTAACCGGTAACCGTTCAACAAAAAATTATCGTCGAATTGACATTAATCCCTCTAAATCCAGTATATTGAACCATCAACCAAACTTTTGCTATGCCGGGGGATACACTGCATGTCAACAGCAAAGCTGTTATTCAACACACGTATGACGCTATTGTAATAGGTTCCGGTATCAGCGGCGGCTGGGCCGCCAAAGAACTCACCGAAAAAGGCCTCAAGGTCCTGATGCTCGAAAGAGGCCGTAATGTGGAACATATCAAAGATTACACTTCTGCTACCTACGACCCGTGGCAATTTACCCACCGCGGGAAACATACCCAACAACATAAACAGGCGCTGCCCGTGGCCACCCGCGACTGGGCCGGCGGCACCATCGTTCATGAAGAGAACGTCGGCTACTGGACGAACGAAAAGGATTGTCCGTACGTAGAGAAAAAACCATTCACCTGGTGGCGCAGTTACCAGGTAGGCGGCCGCTCGCTCTTATGGGGCCGGCAAAGCTACCGCTGGAGTGAATTCGATTTTGAGGCCAATGCCAAAGACGGGGTAGGGGTCGACTGGCCCATCCGCTATAAAGACCTTGCGCCCTGGTACGATCATGTAGAACGGTTCGCCGGCATCAGCGGTTCCAAAGAAGGCCTGCCGCAACTGCCCGACGGGCAGTTCCTGCCGCCGATGGACCTCAACTGTGTGGAGAAAGAAGTGGCCGCCCGCATCAAAGCCCATTATAAGAACCATCGTCATTTGTTCATCGGCCGTGTGGCCAATTTAACTGCCCCCATCGAAGGCCGCAGCCAATGCCAGTTCCGTAACCGCTGCTGGGAGGGTTGTCCGTTCGGCGGTTATTTCAGCACACAGTCTTCTACCTTGCCGGCCGCTACCAAAACCGGTAACCTCACCTTACGGCCATGGTCCATCGTTACTAAGATCATTTATGACAAAGACGCCAAAAAAGCCAGAGGCGTGGAAGTGCTGGATGCTGAAACCAACAAGACCTACGAGTATTATGCCCGCATCGTTTTCGTGTGTGCCTCGGCTTTGAACTCTACCTGGGTGTTGATGAACTCGGCTACCGACATCTGGCCCGACGGCCTCGGCAGCAGCAGTGGCGAACTGGGGCATAACGTGATGGACCATCACTATATGCTGGGCGCCAAAGGTTATGTGGAAGGATTTGAAGACAAATATTATTATGGCCGCCGCGCCAATGGTTTTTATATTCCGCGTTTTGCCAACCTGTTTGGCGATAAACGCGATTTCCTGCGCGGTTATGGCTACCAGGGCGGCGCCAGCCGCGATAACTGGGCGCGTGATGTAGCAGAATTAGGCATTGGCGCTGAACTGAAAGAAGCGCTTACCGAACCGGGCGTATGGCATATCGGCGCCACGGGCTTCGGGGAAGTGTTGCCTTATCACGAAAATAAGATCTCGCTTGATCCCACGGTGAAGGACAAATGGGGTTTGCCTGTGTTGTCGATGGATGCCGAGCTGAAGGAGAATGAATTCAAAATGCGTAAAGACATTATAAAAGAGCTGGTGGCTATGTTTGAAGCGGCCGGGGTGAAGGATATTTCCACCTGGGATTCGGAGAACTATGCCATCGGGCAGGGCATTCATGAAATGGGTACGGCGCGCATGGGCCGCGATTCCAAAACTTCGGTGCTGAATGGGCACAACCAGGTATGGGATGCGCCCAATGTCTTCGTCACCGATGGCGCCTGCATGACCTCCTCGGCCTGTCAGAACCCGTCATTGACGTATATGGCGTTAACGGCCAGGGCGGCTGATTATGCCGTCGCTCAATTAAAAAATGGCAACCTTTAATGGCGTTATTCCGTTGTTCAGTTATTGAGTTATCAGTTATCAAAAGATGCTGGTAACTGGTAACCGGTAACTGGCGACCGATAGCCGGAAATTAAACCTTCTTCTGTTTCCGCCATTCTGTTGGTGTTAAACCAAACTCTTTTTTAAATAAAGTGGTAAAATGCGTCACCTGGCTGTAGCCGATGAAATAGGTGATGTCGGTCACCGAGAGATCGGTGGTCAGCAGTAATTCCTGCGCTTTCTCCAGCCGCAATTGCTGCAGGCAGGCATGGATGCTTTGCCCGAATAATTCCCTGAATCCCTCTTTAAGCTTAGCTTCATTGATACCGGTTTGCCGCGCTAACTGCGGTATCGTTATGTGCTTGTCGAAGTTTTCGGCAAGGATCGTTCTGGCCTGTTGGATATTCAAAATATCCTGATTACTTAAGGGCATACAATAAGGTTTAAACGCACTTGTCTGATCTACTGTAGAACGGTAATTAACATACGAAAATACGGAATCTAAATTATTTAAGGCCTCCTCCGAACTCCCTTGCCCGCCGAGGGCTTCCCCCCAACCCCCCTCCGGAAGGAGGGGAATCCGCGTTGAGCCTTCAGCAGCCTTCAGCCTTAGCCTTCCGCCTTAAGCCTTTAGCGTTGAGCCTTCAGCCTTTAGCCTTGCGCCTTTAGCCTTGTGCCTTCAGCCTTCAGCCTTGCGCCTTCAGCCTTTTGTATTTGCGTTTCGCGTTCGGCGTTAAGCGTTCGGCGTTTATTTAATTTACGTTTGTTTTTGTGCATATCTGGGATAGATGTCCGAAAGCAGCTGGTATTTTTCGCGTGAATACAGATAAACCTGTATGCCCTGCCAGCGGCGGCCGATAGATTTGTCAAACCCTACATGCTGCGCCAGCTGTAGTAATTGGCGGTCGCGCTCATGCAATTCCCACACCAGCCGTTGCACTTCGTTGAACGAAAAGAAATAATGCAGGCAGGTGAAGAGTGTATAATCACCGCCGTGACGTATATGCGTAATTGTAGGGGAAAGCAGCAGCCGGATGCTATGATCGCCGCTGATAAAATCATGCGGTCCTTCATCGAGCCCATTGCCCTGTTTTTCGCCATGGCAGATCTCGATGAGAAATGCAGGCTGCTCATTTATCAATCCCATCAGCGGTTGGGCAAAATCGCATTCCAGCATGATGCTATAAGTCTCGCGCAAATGTTTTTCGGGCAGGTGGCTGGTCATGGGCAGTTTGCGCGTTATTTCGCGCAGTAACCACCGCGAAATAAACGGCCAGTCTTCCGTGAGCTGTAAAGGACGCAGCGTGATGGTCACGTTTCCTTTGGCAAAGGATTGCCGGTACACAGGATCGTATTTATTACCGGGCACAAGTGGTGTGTATAAAGATAAGGTTGTATTCATGGCAATAGCATTCATTTTAATACGCTTAACGCCTAACGCTTAACGCTTAACGCAAAACCGAAACGCAAAACGCTCAACGCTTAACGCTCAACGCAAAAACACGGAACGCATGATCCGCCTGCGCCGGGCGTTCTGAAAAAATCAGATCCTGGTCGATAAAGGGAATAAGATCCCGGCGACCTGGTCAGGTAACTGCCGGAATAGAAGTAGTTTTAGGTGGCCGCCATTGCACGCGACCCGGGCAATATAATTAACCGTTCGGTTTTTTGATTATGAAATCGGGAGAATATTTACCTGCTGAGAATTTCACAAATGCCTAAAGGATTTGGCAAACCACAATGCCGGGAATTTTAATACCTTGCCGCTATGGTTATAAAGAGATGTCCCGCCCTGTGCGATGCGCGCTATTTGTGGTTACTTGGTTTTATGGGTCTGATCGCCTGCAACCAGGCAAAGTCGAGCCAGAAAGCGACCGGCTTTGAAAAAAAGCCGCAGGAATATACCCTCACCAATGCCCGCCTGAATGAAGTGTCTGGTATTGCCGACAGCAAAGCAAACCCCGGTTATTTATGGGTGCAGCAGGACAGTGGTAATCCGCCTGAAATCGCCCTGGTAAAAAAGGATGGAACGGATGGGAAGTCCATTCGCCTGCCGCACGTGATCAACCGCGATTGGGAAGACATCGTGTTGTCGTCAGGTCCCAAACCGGCTACCAATTACCTGTATATTGCTGAAACAGGCGATAACCTGCTGGTATATGCCGATTATGCGATCTACCGCCTGGAAGAACCGCTGGCGGCTGCGGATACCGTGCAGCAGGTAGACAGGATCGCCTTCTTTTATCCGGATGGCAGTCATAATGCCGAAGCGATCCTCGTGGATCCGGCTACAAAAGATATCTATATCATCACGAAAACAGAGATCCGGTCAAAGGTCTTCCGGATGAAATATCCCTACAGCACCACCCACATGAACCGGGTAGAAGAAGTGGCTACGCTTGGTTTTAATTATGCGGTAAGTGCCGCTTTATCGCCCGGTGGAAACGAGATCGTGGTGAAGACCTACGATGCCATTTATCAATACCATCGTTCAGCCGGCGAAACGATCGTGCAGGCGCTGCATAAAGAACCGGTTAAACTGCCCTATGTGCAGGAACCGCAGGGCGAGGCGATCGTATTCGATAATAGTGATTCGGGATACTTTACGCTAAGCGAGAAAGCTTTAGCCTCGAAAGTGAAGATTTACTTTTATAAAAGAAATTAACGTGGTTTAGCGAGCGTTACAGGTTCCAGGGTACAGGTTGCAGGGCTTTGTTCCGTTATGAAAGTAATTTGATCACAACAGGCCATCGCTGGGAAACAAGCATTACAAGCTCCAGGTTGCATGTTCCAGGGACTAATTTTCAAACCTCAAACTTATTCACCGGCAAAACTTTGCCCCCGCCCCTAAGCCCCCTGTAACCTGCAACATGTAACCTGTAACGGCATGATGGTATCCGGTAACCATCACTAATCATATTTTCTTCCTTTACTATACAACACTTCCCTATACGACAAAGACAACGTAAACTGAAAGTAATTCTCCCGTATGAGATTATTCGTAAGCGTACCACGGCGGCCGGCCTCTACGGCGAGGTTATACGCCAGGCCGCGGCTTAAATAACCACCATAACCAATAGTAGCGCCATAGCCCTCGATATGTTGTCCCTTTACCTGCAGGTACGATTTGTCGGAGAACAGACCGGCCGATAAATAACTTTTCTCCGCCACCATCCCAAACCGTTGTACCTGCTTCGAGAATTGAACACCTGCAGATATACGTTCATTGTTCACCATGGTCCAGGTACCGCCGCCGGGGTTCAGTTTGTTCCAGTCGCCATACGAATAGTCAACGGTGAAGGTCGTGCGGCCTTTGTTTACAAACGAGATCCCGGCATCATACTGCCAGGGCAGGGTGAAGGTGCCATCGCTTAATTGTTTATCCTGTTCTACCACACTGCCGCCTTCGGTAACCGTGATGGTCTTGTTAGAGGTAAGATCGCTTTTGGTGGTCACTTTTCCACCTAAGGAAACCCGCCAGTCCTTGCTCAGTTTGGCGCCATAGATGGCGCCGCCTTCAAAGCGGAACCCGCTGTAATAATCGGTGAGCTGTGTCACTACCGAAGAGTTGAGTCCGCCGCCGGCGAGGGTCTCTATCTGGTTAATAGAACCGAAGATGAAGGAAGAGCGTACGCCGAGGGCCAGGTTTTTGCCCAGGGCAAAACCGTTGGTCCAGAAGATATGTTTCAGGCCGCCATTCCCTTCGTACAGGCCGGTATAGGTGGTGGGCGCGCCTTCCACGGTCTTGGGGGCGTTGAATGAATAATTTACATAACTGAAAGGCATAAGGCCGATGCTGCTGGCCCAGTGGTTATTCAGTTTGGCCGATAAAGAAATGCGTTTGATGGTAACATCGCGGGTAGAACTGTTGTCGCCATTGATCACGTTGCCTTTAAAAGAAACGATCTTGCCAACGATGCCGAGGTCAATCTGGGCCAGGCTTCTTTCGAGGCCGATGATGGAAGCGGGGTTTTTGTTGAGGATAAAACCCGGGGTCGACAGTAACGAGACAGAAGTGTTGGCCATGCCACTACTGCGATCGGGGTGTTGGGCCTGGATCTCCCCAACGCCATACACAGAATACGGTGAGCTCATATTCTGCCCGCTGGCTGCAGCTGCAAGCACCACAAAGAACCCGGTCAGTACAAATATTTTTCTCATTATATAGTGGTTATTCGATTGTCAAAAGATTTAAGATCAGTCTGGTTTGGTAGTTGGTGCCATTCAGATAATTGCCGATAACGGCGCGGTTGATCTGTTTGGCCGCTGCCGGATCCTCTTCCAGGATGAACAGGCCGTTGTCTATACTGCCGGGGGTGTTCAGCAAGGCATTGATATAACTGGTTACATGGAACGTGTATTTGGTGGAGGCGCCATACAGGTAATCGATCTCCGGCCGCCTGATCATCGGCGTTCCGCCGCCGGTGGTATCGGTGAGAATGCCGCCGGGTACATTGGTGATGTCAGTCGATTTCATGAATAAGGTGCCGGGCAGCTGGTTCACAAACATACTGTAGCTGCCTCTGATCGGTTTAATTTCCAGCCGGGCATCCATCAGCCGCACCACTTCATTGATCTTAAGCACATCGCGCAGGGAAGGGAACCTGGCTTTCAGGTATACCCCGGTGCCGCTTTGGGTAATGGCATAGGGGTGGGTATTGTTCGACACAAATTCCTGTTGATTGGCGAAAGTCTTTTCCAGCAGGGTGCCCTGCCGGTCGGTAAGAATGCGGTTGAACTGCAGGCTGGAGTTGGTCATCACAAACTCCAGTACTTTATCCTGTTTATCGGGAACCGTCAGGTGGTAATGCAGGCGCATGCTGATGCTGCTGTCGCCCATATTGAACCCGTAAACGGCGCCGGCATTGTTGTTGGTAGGCTGCAGGCAAAGTCCCCGGAAATAATCCAGGAAATTGGTGCTGCTGGTAAATTCGCTGGCCTTGTTCTGGATCTTCTGATAAAACTCCTCGCCCATGGCCTGTGGTAAACGCACGGTGATCGTATCTGTTTCGTTGCGCGGCCTGATCAGTCGCGAAAAGCTGGCCAGGGGAGCGCCTTTCAGGGCAAAACTGCTGCGATTGTAGATCTCCTGCTGTCCGTTCGAAAGGACCTTGGCAACGGGTTGTTCGGCCAGCTGGTAAATGGAAATAGCCAGCGGCTGCGTAGTATCGCCATAATAGTACCCGTTGGGTTTCAAAAACAGCACGAGGGAATCATATACGGCGCTTTTGGGCAGCAGGTCTTCCGCCAGCGTAGGCAAACCCAGTTGAAAAAAGGTGCTGGCATTGGTCTTACCGGTGTATGTATCGTGATAGTTGCCTATGAGAGCAAAAGAATTTCCATTGGTTGGAAAAGAATCGAGCACAAAACTCGATAGCAGTACCCCTACGGTGTCTACGGTAATAATGCGGGTATGGCTTTCTGCGAGTTCGCTACCTACCTGGATATCTTTTTTATAACAGGATGACAACAGGCCGGAGAACAGGAAGCAGAGCGTGAGAATGACAGGTACCCTTTTGTGTATATACATATTATGGTTAGTGAGTGATTGTTAAGCTGAATTAGTTCAAGGTTTACTGGTTAAATATTGGGCTCTCCTTCGCTAAAGCTTCGGCGAGCAAGGTGTAAAGTAATGGAATATAAGGTTTAAACTTTCTGCGCTGCGTTATATTTGTTTTCATTTTAACACCTCTTTGTGTTCAATTCCACCCGTCTTGATATAGCTTGCTGCGCGCCATTACGGGAACAAAGAGCAATTTATCAGGCCTTCAACACGAAATTTTGTTATTATATATGATGGCCGCCGGATAATCGACGAACCGTTTATTTTTGCCGGCGAAAACTAAATTTCTGATTGGCGACCGAAATTTTGCAAATTTGCAAATTTATAATAAGCCCGGAAATATTCCCGGCCTCTTTGAAACAAGTTGTGCAAAAGTGCATACAGGAAAATGATATGGGCCGCCGGATATGTTAATACTTGGTTAATCTTGTGGTTTACAATATTTAACCTATAAGTTGTTTGTGTAAGCTTGCAGCTTTTTACAAAAAAAAATTGTTTAGATGTTGACGCCGGCCAAAAAAATGGAAGATTTTTGCGCCGGATTCGTCGAGTCCAAAACCATATTGATCTATTTTATAAACTTGTTTGGAATAGCCGGAAATATTTTTACCTGTCGAAATAATAGATTAACTAGCGAACGCATGTAACCATGCAGCCGCCCCGGCGTCGCCCGGATCCCGGCCAACTGCTAAAAAAACAAAACAGAAAATAAACAAAAATGAAGAATGTTCTAGTTTACTCCCTGGCCCTTGTGATTGCTACCGCACCACTTTTGATCATTCCAGCTTGTAGTAAAAGTTCTAATGATTCAACAAGCGACCTGGTGGGTAACTGGGCAATCAGCGATTTTTTTGATGGTCCGGCCCGCAGTGAAGCGGTATCATTCATTATCAACGATACCGTGTTCGTTGGCACTGGTTTCACCAACACCAATACAAGACGTTTTGAAGATTTCTGGAAATATTCCCTGGATAAAAGATACTGGACACAGATCGCCGACTTTAAAGGCGGCAAACGCAGCTCGGCCATTGGTTTTGCCGTAAATGGCAAAGGCTATGTGGGAACCGGCTACGACTTCGATGCCAACTACAAAAAAGACATGTGGCAATACAGCCCCGACAGCAATGGCTGGGCGCCCAGAAATGATTTTGGCGGTACTGCCCGTGCTGATGCGGTTGCTTTTGTGGTAGGCGGCAATGCTTATGTAGCTACCGGTTACGATGACAGCTACCTGAAAGACGTTTGGCAATACAATGCTGCTGCCGACAGCTGGACCCAGAAAGCCGGCATCCTCGGCGCCAAAAGAAGCAAGGCCCAGGTATTTGTTATCAACGATAAGGCGTATTTGATCAGTGGTGAAAGCAATGGCGCTGCACTGACCGATATGCAGGTATATGATCAGAATTCTGATAGCTGGACCAACCTCAGAAAGATCACCAACTCCAGCGATGAGAGCTACGATGATGAGTACACGACCATCGCCCGCTTCAATGGCGCTACGTTTGTGATCGATGGTAAAGGTTACCTCGTTACCGGGGAATCCGGAAGCCTGAACACCCGCACCTGGGAATATGATCCCGCTACTGATACCTGGGATGAAAAAACAACTTTCAGCGGCGCTGCCCGTACCGGCGCTATCGGTTTTACTTTGAAGAACCGTGGTTTCGTGGTAAGCGGCCGCAGCGGTACAGCTCCATTCGACAATATGTACGAACTGCAGCCTGGTGTTGAAGACGATGACAATGACAATCTCTAAAAAACATAAACTGGTACTGCTGGCGGCAATCCTTTTTGCAGCCGGCAGTACTTTTTTTATGCTGGTGATACAACCGGCATCTCCCAAAGGATTACACTACTCCTGTTTCAAAACAGCAAAGGGTTGGGGCTACGATGTGCTGTTCAACGACCGCATCATCATTCACCAGCCATTCATACCCGGTAAATCGGGCAGCGATGGTTTCGCTACCGAACAGGAAGCGGCCACCCGCGCTAAAACTGTTATAGAAAGTATAAAATCAGGCAATGATCCCCTGTTTGGTCGAAAGCCGGAGCAACGTCCGGGCGTCTCAGCTGCTCAATCTGAGTAATGACCAAAGAAAAGGTCCGGGATGCCCTGGCTTCCGTGCTGGGGTTTAAACCGGTAAAAAGGGTGCGGCACAAACTGCTGGTAATTAGCGTGCATGTTCTGCTATGGGGCCTGTTCCTCATACTGCCTGTGCTCTTATACCGGATGAATACCCCCGATACCGGTTTCTTCTACGGCGAACTAATCAACAAGTCTTTCCTCATCGTTCTCTTCTTTATCAATTTCAAACTGGCCCATTCGCTGTACATCAGTGAGAAACAGAAAAAACTGCTGGAAAATGAGCGCCTCAATGCCGAGCTGAACTTCCTGAAGCTGCAGATCAATCCGCATTTCCTGTTCAATACCCTCAACAGCATTTATTCGCAGGCGCATTTGCGGTCAGACCAAACCGAACACAGCATCCTGAAGTTCTCGCGCATCATGCGGTATGTGTTATACGATTCGGCGGCCGGTAAAATTCCGCTGTCACAGGACCTGGAATATATTAGTAATTATATTGATCTGCAGCAACTACGGCTGTCGAAAAATATTTCTGTTCATTATGACGTTTCAGGACCGGTAAACGGTTTATTCATTGCGCCGTTACTGCTCATCACCTTTATAGAGAACGCTTTTAAACACGGCATCAGTTACACAGCACCATCAGCTATCAACATATCCATTGCCGTTACCGGCAATACGCTAGCGCTAACAGTGGGAAACGCCATAATCCGATCAAACAGGGGATCCACCGGCGGTGTGGGGCTCATCAATGCCCGCAGAAGGCTGGATGTACTTTATCCCGGCCGGCACCTGCTGGATGTTATTGAGAACGATCACCTGTACATTGTTAATCTGAAAATTGAACTGGACCATGACCATTAATTGCATTATCATCGACGATGAACCCTGGGCGCTTGACCTGCTGGAAGATTTTATCAGGAAGGTGCCTTACCTGAACCTGGTAGCCCGCTGCGAAGGAGCGGTATCGGCTTTTCCTTATTTTGAAAAAGAAGAGATCGACCTGGTGCTGCTCGATATTCGCATGCCCGACCTCAGCGGTACGCAGTTCCTGAAAACCCTGAACAAGCGGCCGGCCGTGATCTTTGTAACCGCGCACAATGAGTTCGCCGTGGAAGGTTTCGAGCTCGATGCCATCGACTACCTGCTGAAACCCGTTCCGTTCGACCGGTTCATGTCGGCCGTGAACAAAGCGTATGAGTATATCAGCTATAGAAAGGCGAGGTCGTTGTTGAAAAAAGATGATTTTATGTTCATCAAAACATCGCACAAGATCCAGAAGATCTTTTACAGCGATATCCTGTACCTCGAAGGGTTGAAAGATTATACCAGGATCCACCTGGTCGACAGCAAGAAGCCGTTCATTACGCTGCAAAGCCTGAAGTATTTTGAGAACCGCCTGCCGCACGATGAGTTCATTCGCATTCACCGCTCGTATATTATCTCGCTGCGTAAGGTAGATACCGTTTCGCGCAAAGCCGTGCTGCTCGGCGAAACCGAATTGCCCTGCAGCGAGCATTACCGGAATGCCTTATACGCTGTTATTGGGGAGAAACTATAAGACGCTGAACGCTAAACGCTGAACGCTGAACGCCTAACGCTGAACGCCTAACGCGCAACGCGCAACGCGGAACGCCTAATGCTAAACGCCTAATGCTAAACGCTAAAGGCAAAAGGCTGAGAGCTGAAGGCTGAAGGCTAATACAAACAAGGCTATTCAAGCCAATCGTTCAAATTAAGAGGAGCAAGCGTTCCGCCTTAAGCGTTTAGCGTTGAGCGTTTTCCTAAGAAAATTAGTAATTAAAAATAAATGTTTATATTTGGTGTGAAAGGAAAATCAAAAACCTGAATACCAAATGGCCTATCCTGCATCACTGATCGCTTTTGCCTTTGTGAAAAAAGGCATCGATGAAGGGAAGTTTGTAACTCAAATGAAGTTGCAAAAACTGGTATACTTTGCCCAGGGCTATCACCTGGCCAAATACCATGAGCCCCTGATCAATGAAACCTTTCAGGCATGGATGTATGGTCCGGTCATTCCCGAGATCTACCAGGATTTTAAACTCTATGGCAGCCGCCCTATCACCGATACCGCCGAGGTCACTCCATCGGCCAGTTATAAGCCGCCGTTTCGCCTCGATGACCGGGCACTCGAATCCATCAATTATACCTGGGGCGTCCTGAAAGATTTCTCCGCCATGTCACTGTCGCATTGGACACACCAGCCCAACGGGCCCTGGTCAAAAGTCTATAACCCCGATGCCAAATCAACCCC
Source organism: Longitalea luteola (assembly GCF_017356035.1). Taxonomy (GTDB): domain Bacteria; phylum Bacteroidota; class Bacteroidia; order Chitinophagales; family Chitinophagaceae; genus Niastella; species Niastella luteola. The sequence continues at coordinate 23,796 of NZ_JAFIQX010000005.1, forward strand.
CATTCACAACGATGAAATACAACACTACTTCGAAAAATTGCTAATCAAAGCCTGATGAAAACTCCGCCTCATCCCAGCGTAGCCTCGGAACACGAGGCGCAGAACCTGTTGCATACCTTGTTGGAAAAGCCGGCAGATCCCAAAGTAAATGTCAAGGAGGCGAATGTAAATGAGGTGAAGGGGCTCGACATGGAAGAGGCATTCTCGCGGGCGCAACTGAAACGGCTGCTCGACGATAACCGGGCACGGAAGGTCTTCAGCATTATCATCTTTGCGATCACCGTACTGTGGATGTTCCTGGTATTGTTCATCGTGGTGCAGTGCAGCCGCAAAGTGTATGTCCTTTCCGACGGCGTACTGATCGCCCTTATTACCACCACCACCGCCAATGTGTTCGGTTTCTTCTACGTAGTGGTGAACTATCTCTTTAATAAGGATAAATCGACCTAGATAGCTTTCATTAAAGTGGATGACTTTTCTCCTTAGCATGAGTTACAGGTTACAAGGTGGAGGTTACAGGGGCATGGTTACTAGAGACTGTTGCGTAACCGGTACCCGGTAACCCCTAAAATTTATTCACATTTTCACTTAAACGGGGCTGTAAAAAAGTTAAAAACGGTTTAGTGATATACTTAATTCGTGGGTAATGCCGTTACCGGACTGATTATTGTTACTAAAAAGCGCTGTTTTTAGAAGTGCCCGGCAGTTTTCAGGGTAGCCGGGATAGCCGCTTAAGAGCAGCAATATTTCTGTACAACTATCTACAAAACGGGAACGGATCCATGCGAAAACCATTAATCGTGAAACCGGGAAAACGGCTGAACCTCGCCATTGTAGCAGGTTTGATCTTACTGTTATTCTCCCCCGCGCATGGGGAAGCGGGAACGGGTAAACGCCTGTTTTCCGACACCTCGGCCACCCCGGCCGCCGCGCCTTCTTTTTTTTCCATTAAGAACAAATTGAATGTGTACGACAGCCTTCATTTACAGGAAGCGGGCCTGTCGAAAAAAGTATTTACCATGGCCCTGAAGGGTATGGCCAAACTGGTGAAGACCCGGCATATCAAAGACAACCTGCTGGCGATCGTAGATTTTAGTCAGCCCAGCGTGAACAAGCGGTTATACGTGATCGACCTCAACTCGTACCAGCTGCTGTTCAATACCTGGGTGGCGCATGGCATGAAGACCGGTAAGGAAAAAGCGGTTTCTTTCAGTAATAAACCATCTTCTAATAAAAGCAGTCTGGGTTTTTATGTAACCGGTTATGCCTACCAGGGCAGTAATGGGTATTCGCTGAAGCTGAAGGGGATGGAGAAAGGCATCAATGACTACGCCATGCGGCGGGGCATTGTGATCCACGGGGCCGATTATGTGAACGAAGACCTGATCAACAGCCAGGGTTATATCGGCCGCAGCTGGGGTTGCCCGGCCGTGGCGCCCGAACTATCGCAACAGCTGATCGACCTGCTGAAGGAAGGCTCCTGCCTGTTTATCTATCACCCCAGCATTGCCTATATGGCCAAATCACAACTTGTAAAATGATTTCTGATTTTGAGATTTATGATTTCGGGATTTGATTTTGAGATTTTGAGATTTTGGGATTTGGGATTTGGAGATTTTGAGACCTGCCTGCCGCAGGCAGGTTTTGCGATTTTTGGATTTTAAATCTCAAAATCTAAAAATCTCGCAATCAGAAATCCTTCATGTAACTTATTAACATCCAGTGTAACTATTGGTTATAAAAAAGGTACGAAGCAAACTGTGCAAGCTGTTATCTTTGCGCCTTAATTGAACGTATGCTAAAGATCGGTGTATTCGGCGTAGGACATCTTGGGAAATTTCACCTTAATAACTGGAAGGAGATCAAAGGCGTAGAGTTGGTTGGTTTTTGTGATCCATCCGATGATGCGGCCCAGGATGTGTCAGAAAAGTACCAGCTTCCCCGTTTCCTCGACGCAGAGCGGCTGATCGATGCCGTAGATGTGATTGACGTAATTGCCCCCACCAACTATCACTTCGAACTGGCCAAAATGGCCATCCGTAAAGGCAAACATGTGTTCCTGGAGAAACCCATGGCCCATACCATGCAGGAGGCGCGGGAGCTGGTGAACCTCGTAAAGGAAAGCCGCATTAAGCTGCAGGTAGGCCACGTAGAGCGGTTCAACCCCGCCTTCCTGGCCGTAAAAAATATGGAGCTGAACCCCATGTTCATCGAAGTGCACCGCCTGGCGCAGTTCAATGTGCGGGGCACCGAGGTAAGCGTTATCCTCGACCTCATGATCCACGATATCGACATTATCTTAAGCCTGGTAAAAAGCGAGGTGAAGCAGATCTCCGCCAGCGGCGTGGCCGTAATGACCGATACCCCCGATATTGCCAACGTGCGCATCGAGTTCAATAATGGCTGTGTGGCCAATCTCACATCCAGCCGTATTTCCATGAAGAAAATGCGCAAAATGCGCTTGTTCCAGAAAGATGCCTATATTGGGATCGACTTTCTGGCAAAAACCTCCGAGATCATTAAATTAAAGTCACCCCAGGACATCGACGCTTTTTCCTTTGACCTGGATACGGTGCATGGCAAAAAGACCATTGCAGTAGTAAATCCGCAGGTTCCCGAAGTAAATGCAATAAAAAAAGAGCTCGAATCGTTTCGAGATGCAATTGTGAACAATACGCCAACCCTGGTATCGGAAGTTGATGGTTACCGGGCCATGGATGTAGCACACCAGATTTTACAAAAGATCAAAAGCAATAATATTATTGTGTAACCCTATACATGCCTTCTGTAAAACGCATCCATAGTACCTGGTACCTGCTTGGGGACTACTTTGCGGCCATCCTGGCCTGGATCGTTTTGTACTTCTCGCGGCGATATTTGTTGAATGAACACATCTTTATAGAGAACGAGCTGCTGCTCAACAACCGGTTCTGGTGGGGCATCAGCCTGATCCCCATTACCTGGATCATCTTTTACGCCCTGGTAGGGGCCTATCACTCCCTGTACGGAAAATCGCGGCTAAATGAATTCGTATTAACAACCCTGTGTTGTATCGTTGGTTGCACCATCATCTTCTTCGCCATCGTGATCAATGACCCCCAAAAAGAATACACCTATTATTACAAGGCCCTGAGCACCTATATTGCCGCCCAACTGGTCTTTACCTGGATCGGCCGGGTCATATTATTAGATAAAGTAAAGCATCAGCTGCGCGAAGGCCATGTACGTTTCAATACCCTGTTGATCGGCGGCAACAGCATTGCCGAAAAGATCTACCTGGAAACCCGCGACGGACTGCGGCTCGCCGGCTATCATTATACCGGTTTTATTACCACCGGTGAACCCAACGGGCTGCGGAAACATATTCCCTGGTTTGGCCTGCTGCCTGAAATGGAAAAAGTCGTACAGCGGCAACACATTCAGCTGGTGGTGATTGCACTGCAAAAAGAAGAAAAACACGAGGTAGAAAAGATCGTGAACCGGCTGAGCGAAATGGATGTGGAAGTGAAGATCGTGCCCGATATCCTGGATATACTATCGGGTTCGGTAAAGACCAGCAACCTGTTTGGCGCTGTGCTCACCGAAATTAAATCGGGCCTCATGCCCGAGTGGCAACAGAACATCAAACGGGTGATCGATGTTTCAGTGGCTATATTGGGATTGATCTTCCTGCTGCCCCTGATGTTGTATGCGGTCATCCGGGTTAAAATGGGTTCGCCCGGACCGGTCTTTTATTCGCAGGAGCGAATAGGGTATAAAGGCAGGAAATTCCGCATTTATAAATTCCGCTCAATGTACCATCCGGCGGAAAAGAACGGACCGCAGTTGTCGTCTGAAACCGATCCGCGGGTAACGCCCTGGGGGCGGGTTATGCGGAAATGGCGGCTCGACGAATTGCCCCAGCTGTGGAATATCATCAAAGGCGAGATGAGCCTGGTGGGCCCCCGGCCAGAGCGGGCTTATTATATTCACCATATCCATCAGAAAGTGCCTTATTATTCGTACCTCCTGAAAGTAAAACCCGGTTTAACCTCCTGGGGCATGGTGCAGTTCGGTTATGCCGAGAACGTTGACGAAATGATCAGGCGCATGAAATACGACCTCATCTATATCGAGAACATCTCCCTGGCCCTTGATTTTAAGATCATGGTGCATACCTTGAGGATCATATTTCTTGGAAAAGGACGCTAATTAATTAGCAAATTAGCTAATTAGCTAATTTGCTGATGTGCTAATGGAATACAAAATACATAATTCGGAAAATGAACTTAAAAAGAAAGATTGCCCCATTGTTGATAGCGGCTTTGCCATCTGTAGGTTTTTCGCAGGTTAACGATTACTGGCAGCAGGAAGTGAATTATAATATCCAGGTAGCGCTGAACGATAAACAGCATAGTTTAAAAGGCGACCTGTCGGTAGACTATATCAACCACTCACCCGATACGCTTACCTATATCTGGTTCCATTTATGGCCCAATGCGTATAAGAATAAGAACACCGCACTGGCCAGACAGCTGGCGGCCGATAAAAGCAGCGATAAGAAAGTTACTGAAACCGAACCCGGCTATATCGACAGCCTGCGGTTCACGATCAACGGACAAGCAGCCGTTACCCAAAGCGATTCCAATATCGATGTGGTGAAGGTGGTGTTGCCGCAGCCTTTATTGCCCGGCAAACAGGTGACCATTTCCACACCGTTCTATGTAAAACTGCCGAACTATTATTCCCGCTCAGGTTACAGCGGCCAGCAGTTCATGATCTGCCAGTGGTATCCCAAACCGGCGGTGTACGACCGCACGGGCTGGCATGCTTTCCCTTACCTCGACCAGGGAGAATTTTACAGTGAATACGGCAGCTTCAAGGTGAATATTACATTGCCCTCCGAGTATGTAGTAGGCGCCACCGGCACCCTGCAAACATTAAGCGAACTGAACAAATACAAACAGATCGGTATTGAAAATAACAAAGGGATTAAAACAGTACCTTATAAAACGGCTACGCCCGGAAAATTAAAGACCTTGCAATACACCGGCGATCGCATCCATGATTTTGCCTGGTTTGCCGGCAAGGATTTTATCATTCGCTACGATACCCTGCAGCTGACCGAACGGGATACGGTGAACGTATTTTCCTATGGGCAGTCGGCGGGTAATAAGACCTGGAAGAATAGTGTCAATTATATTAAGGACGCCGTACGCCATTATTCCAAATGGATCGGTCAGTATCCATATCCCGTGGTGCAGGCCGTGGAAGGACCGAAGAACCTGTCATCCGGCGGGATGGAATACCCGATGATCACGTTAATTACCAGTCCGAACGCAAAAGAAGAAGAGATGGATGCCGTGATCACGCATGAAGTGGGCCACAACTGGTTCATGGGCATCCTGGGAACCAATGAACGCGATTTTCCCTGGATGGATGAAGGCATCAATACCTATTTCCAGTTCAGGTATGAAGCAGAGAAATACCGTACCAACAGCCTGTTCGGATCGATGATCCCCAGGGATGTGAAGGAGCTGGATGTGGCGGCCTTCCAGGCAAGGATCTACGAAGTGTTGAACTCCATTCCGGCCGATCAGCCGATCAGCACCGGATCAACCGGTTTTTCGAATAAAGATGAGTATGGGCTGGTTATTTATGTGAAGACAGCGGTATGGTTGTATATCCTGGAGAATGTGTTGGGCCGCGATGTGCTTGACAAAGGGTTGCAGGCCTATTTCGCCAACTGGCAGTACAAACATCCTACACCCGAAGATCTGAAGAAAGAACTGGAGAAAGTAAGCGGTAAGAATTTAGATGAATACTTTGCTTTGTTGAATAAAGAAGGCAAGCTGGTTAAATAGTTCAAAGTTCAAAGTTCAGAGTTCAAAGTTTATAGGGCAAGTTATTGAGTTATTAAGTTATTGAGTTGTATTTGCGTTCGGCGCCTGCCTGCCGGCAGGCAGGTTCAGCGTATTCACCATTGACCATTCACCATTCACCATGAAAAAGCTTTACCTTCTTTTACTAATAGCCATAGTCAGTGGAAAGGCCATCGGCCAATCGCCTTACTGGCAACAGGAAGTGCATTATACCATTGACGTATCCCTGAACGACCGGGAGCATACGCTGGAAGGTTTTTTAAAGCTGCGTTATATCAATCATTCCCCGGATACGCTGCATTTTATCTGGTTCCATTTATGGCCCAATGCCTTCAAGAACGACCGCACCGCATTCAGCGATCAGGCCCTTGGCAATGGCAAGACGGATTTTTATTTTTCTCCCCGCGAGAAAAGAGGCTATATCAACCGGCTCGATTTCAGGGTGGCCAATAATACGCTTAAAACAGAAGATCATCCGGTACACATCGATATTATAAAAGTAAACCTGCCGGCGCCTTTGTTACCCGGACAGGAAACCGAAATAACCACACCCTTTCATGTACAGCTGCCGGCTAATTTTTCACGGGGCGGACATACCGGCCATTCCTATCAGGTAACCCAATGGTATCCCAAACCGGCGGTGTATGACCGGGAAGGCTGGCATCCGATGCCTTACCTCGATCAGGGCGAATTCTACAGCGAGTTTGGCAGTTTTGATGTGCGCATCACCGTTCCCGATCAGTATGTGGTGGCAGCTACCGGCGAATTACAAAATGAATCGGAAATCAATTGGTTGAAAACGAAATCGAAGCCGGCAGACGGCAAATCGATAGACAACCGGCAACCGGCAAACGGCAAACGTGAAACGGCAAACGTTAAACGGCCCGCCTCCGCCAGGGCTTCGGCGGGCAAAGCTGCGAAACCAAAACCCACAAACCACAAACCACAAACCACAAACCATAAACCACAAACGCCTCCATCGAAACGACCCGCCAACCTGATCCCACAAACCACCAAAACCCTGAGATACAAACAGGATAACGTCCATGATTTTGCCTGGTTTGCCGATTCCAGTTTCATCGTGTTACAGGATACCATCAAACTGGCATCGGGCAGGGTAGTGCAGGCCATGAGCTTTTACCGGTCGGCCGGCAGCGAAGCCTGGAAGAACAGCGTTCAATACATTAAAGATGCGGTGCATTTCAGGTCGAACCTCATTGGCGAGTACCCTTATAATGTAGTAAGCGTGGTAGAAGCGAAAATGGGATTTGACGGCGGTATGGAATATCCCACCATTACCAGTCTGTCGCCGGGCATGGATGCCAAACAGCTCGACATGACCATTGAACATGAAGTGGGGCATAACTGGTTCTATGGCATCCTGGCCAGCAATGAACGCGCACATCCCTGGCTCGACGAAGGCGTGAACAGCTATTACGACACCCGGTATAAAGCGCGTAAATATGAGAAATCCAATCTGGTGGCCTGGGTGCAAAAAAGACTGCCTGAAAATGAAGGGGCCCTGTTCATAGATGCACTGGCAAAGATCAAAAAAGACCAGCCCGTTGCCACTCATTCTGCTGATTTCACTTTTTTGAATTACGCGGTCATGAGCTACACCAAGACGGCGATATTATTGCAGCGTTTGGAACAGGCCATGGGCACCCAACGCTTCGATAGTTGTATGAAGGCCTATTATCAGCAATGGCAGTTCAAACATCCTTCCCCGGCAGATTTCAAACAGCATTTTACCGTAGGTGATGGAAAAGCCGTGCAGCATTTGTTTGATTCATTAGATCAAAAAGGAGGCATTAATCCGGATAAAAGGCCCAAAAAATTACGGCCGGCTTTTATGTTCTCCTTTAAAGATTACGACCGCGTAAATTATCTCAACTGGATGCCGGCGGCCGGGTATAATGTATATGATAAGTTCATGGTGGGACTGGCGTTGCACAATTATACCTTACCGGCGCATAAACTGCAGTTCTTTGTGGCGCCCCTGTACGCAACCGGTACAAAAGAGTTGATGGGCCTGGGCCGCGTCGGTTATACCTGGCGGCCAGACGGGGCGTTTGAAAAAATTGATTTGTCGGTAAGCGGCGCCCGCTTTTCTACCCGTGAAGGGGTCGACAGCAACGGCCATAAAGTATATGCCGGCTTTCATAAGATCGCTCCGGCTTTGCGGTTCACCTTTAACAATAAAAATCCCCGAAGTAGTATTGAAAAGTGGCTGGAATGGCGCAGCTTTCTGATCTGGGAGGGCGGTTTCCGTTATGTTATGAAAAATGAGGATGGGGAATTCTATCCCACCGAAGGACCCACCAGCCATCGTTACCTGAACCAGCTTAGTTTCAATATCACCGATTACAGGGCTTTATATCCGTATGATGTGCAACTGCAGGTGCAGCAGGGCGAAGGTTTTTACCGTGCTTCCGCCACCGGCCATTACTTCTTTAATTATGCGAATGCAGGTGGCTTGCAAATGCGGGTGTTCGCTGCCAAATTCGGTTACCTGGGTGAAAAAACAGTGCTGAAACAGGCCCGTACGTCGATCTACCAGCCTAAGTTAACCGCTGTGCGGGGTTATGAAGATTATACCTACAGCAATTATTTCATCGGCCGTAATGAACCGGATGGACTATCAAGCCAGCAGATCATGATGCGCGATGGCGGCCTCAAACTGCGTACCGATCTGTTCCAGGGACTGCAGGGCCGTTCAGATAACTGGATCGCCTCCATGAACCTGACCACGACCTTGCCGAAAGGAATGTTTCCGGTCCCATTACCGGTGAAGATCTTCCTCGATGCAGGTACGTATGCCGATGCGTGGAAAAAGAATGCCGCCACCAGCCGGTTCCTGTATGTAGCCGGTTTGCAGCTGACCCTGTTCAAAGACCTGGTGCACATTTATGCACCCGTGTTATACAGCAGGGAGTTCAGGGATAATATGAAGACCGTACCGGAAGAAAATACATTCTTTAAAAAGATCTCCTTCAGCATAGACGTACACCGGTTTAATATCCGCAAGGCAACAGGTAATAAGATCCCGTTTTAGATGGCTTACCCCAACATACAATACCTGCAACGCCACCAGATCGATACCGGCAAATGGGATCGATGTATCAGCCATGCAGCGAATGGTTTGTTGTATGGGTATTCCTTTTACCTCGACTATATGGCCGATGCCTGGGATGCTTTGGTGCTGGGCGATTATGAAGCGGTGATGCCCCTGACGTGGCGAAAGAAGTATGGCATTAAGTATTTGTGCCAGCCCTTTACAACGGCGCACCTGGGTGTATTTTCAGGGCGGCCTGTTGATAAACAGCTGATGGAAACCTTCATCAGCAGCATACCTGGTATATTCAAACTCATTGATATTGACCTCAACGAAGGTAATAATGTGCTCGACGGACCAGCCATTACCCAACGACGGAACTATGTGTTGCCATTGAAGAGCCCGTATTCGACCTTATACGAAAACTATAACCGCCATGCCCGCCGCAAATTGCGTAAAGCAGCAGAAGCGGGTTTGCAGCCGGCAGAAGGAATAGCTATTGAGAAGATAACGGAGTTGTCGTACCAGATGATGGCGGAAAAAGATCATGTGCCTATGCAGGCGTATGAGAAATTCATCAGCTTATTTAAAAATATCAAACCGCATGTAGAAGCCTGTAATACGATGGCCGCGGTTGACAGGGCCGGCAACATCATTGCCAGCGATGCCTATATTGTTCATAAACAACGCGTGTATAGTCTGCTCGCCGGTAACAGGCCGGAGGCATACGAGTGTGGCGGCTTCTATTTTGTATTGGATAACCTCATTAAAAAATATGCCGGCAGCGGCTATCTGTTCGATTTTGAAGGGTCCGATGTGCCGGGCATTGCCTTTGTGTTCGAGTGTTTGGGCGGACAGTTGAACTGGTATCCGCACCTGGCCATTAATAAATTACCACCTGTAGTACGCTGGTTAAAGCGATCACCTTACGAGCGAAGAAGCGGAACGGAATAAGCACCCCATCAGGAAGCACTGTTCGATGCGAGTATTTTTTCCGCCAGCAGCAGATCGAGGGGGCGGGTTATTTTGATATTGGTCGATTCGCCTTCGATCAACTGAATGGGTATGCCGAGTTTTTCCACCACACTGGCTTCATCGGTAAAGGAGGGATCGTAAGGTTGTTGAAACGCTTTTTTGATGATGTCGCTGTAAAAGGTCTGGGGTGTTTGAATGATGCGCACCTTGTCGCGGTCGAGCAGCTGATTGCCGTCAGGCGTTGTTATCCGAAGTGTATCGATCGGTTGAATGGCGGGGATGGCATTTCCTTTTTCGAGGGTTGTATCATAACAGCGATGAATGAGATCGGTGGTGATCAAACAGCGCACGGCGTCATGTACAAAGACGATGGCGGGTTCGTTGATCAGTGAGAGGCCATTTTTTACAGAGTGAAAGCGGGTTTCGCCACCTACTGTGATCGTTATACGGGCCGGGTGGCTGGTGGTGTTCACGATGTCCTGGCCGACGGTAAGATGATCCTGTGGTAATACGAGAATGATCTCGAGGTCGGTCCAGGCAAGCAGGAAACTGTTGAGCGAATGCCATAGTACCGGCTTTCCACAGAGCGGCAGGAACTGTTTGGGGAGTGTAGTGCCCATCCGCGAACCGGATCCTCCGGCGACGATTATGGCGTATTTTTTCAAGTTTATGCGTTCTTTTATTGTCTGGGAATAAGATGATAGCTGTCTGATCTTAGTATTGCGTTGCAGGTTCCAGGGTACAGGTTTCAGGAGCTACAGGTTCTTGGGTTACAAGTTCCAGGTTACAGGTTTCAGGTTTCAGGGGTTTCAATGGTTACAGGTTCCAGGTTACAGGTTTCAGGGGGTACATGGGTTGCAGGTACCAGGGGTTACAGGTTATAGTAGACTGTATTTCCCTGTAACATGCAACTTGTAACCTGTAACTGCTTGCCGGCAGGCAAGCCTGTAACACCTTCCTACATAACAGGTCCTGAATATCACACGGGTTCCAGCTAAATTGTTTGTATTTCCCTGTAACATGCAACTTGTAACCTGTAACACCTTCCTACATAACAGGTCCTGAATATCACACGGGTTCCAGCTAAATTGTTTGTATTTCCCTGCAACATGCAACTTGTAACCTGTAACATATCCCTATATTTCCCGATCCCCCAAATTTTAACATATCAAATAAAGAAAGACTTTTGACAAATCCAGGTGACGAAACGGCGGTTCTAGTCATGGTCCGGTTTTTTGAGGTTGTAATGCCTGGTCACTTGCAAAATTCAAACTACAGGGCGTCGCCCAGTTCGCGTTCGATCTCTTCCATATGAACGATGTCCCATGCTTCACTTTCGGTGGGGGCAACATTCAATAATTCGAGCAGCCCGGCATCGTCAAGGGCTTTTTCAACGGGCTTTTGAAGGCAGCAGATCACGAACGATGCACTCTGCTCATAAAAGCTTTGCTGCAATTGCACAAGATGTTCACCGGCAGCGTTATCGATGTTTTGAATGTCTTGTAAAATAAGCACCACGTTTTTAATATCCTGTTTCAAAAGCGGCTTTAAACAGGCATCCAATTCTCCTGTCATATTAGCAGATAAAACCGGTTCTTTGATCCTAATGGCATGGAATTTCTCACTGGTATCAATTTTGAACTGCATATAGACCTTTTAAGTACTTTAATTAGCTGGAATCCGTTAATAAAAGGGAACAACAGAATGTCAAAAATATTCGTTATTATTGTATAACACACAACAAATTATAAATAAAATGGACAACAATTTTTCAGCCCAGGTAAAGGAGATCATTTCTTTTAGCAGAGAGGAGGCTTTACGGCTTGGGAACGATTTTATCGGAACTGAACATTTGTTGCTGGGGTTGATCCGTGAAGGAGAGAACACTGCTGTCCGTATATTGAAAAGCTTTAATGTGGATCTGTACGAATTGCGGAAAGAAGTAGAACTGGCAGTAAAAGACAAAACCGGTAAAAACATTGCTAACATAAACAGTTTGCCACTCACCAAGCAGGCCGAAAAGGTGATTCGCGTAACTGTGCTGGAAGCAAAAGCGCTAAAGAGTCCGACTGTAGAAACGGAACATTTAATGCTCTCCATTCTAAAGAATAAGGAAAACATAGCAACTCAAATCTTAAATCAGTTCGACGTGGATTACGATTTATTCAGAAACGAATTAGGCGTTGTAAAAAGCAACGACGTACGCAGTGAATATGCCGACGAGAACGAAGACGATTTTGATGATGAAAAGAAATATTCGCAGCAGAAATCACGCTCTGCCGGAAATACAAAAAGTAAAACACCGGTACTGGACAATTTTGGCCGCGACATTACACGTTTAGCCGAGAGCGGTGCCCTTGACCCGATCGTAGGACGTGAAGAAGAAATAGAAAGGGTATCACAAATCCTGTCGCGCCGTAAAAAGAACAACCCGATCCTGATCGGTGAGCCCGGTGTAGGTAAAACAGCAATCGTGGAAGGTTTGGCACTGCGGATCGTTCAACGTAAAGTATCGAGAGTATTATTTGATAAACGCGTTATTTCATTAGACCTCGCTGCCCTCGTAGCCGGTACAAAATACCGTGGTCAGTTTGAAGAGCGCATGAAAGCCATCATGAATGAACTGGAGAAAAACAGGGATGTGATCCTGTTCATTGATGAAATTCATACCATAGTAGGAGCCGGTGGCGCCAGTGGTTCGCTGGATGCTTCCAACATCTTCAAACCAGCCCTGGCCCGTGGCGAGCTCCAATGCATTGGCGCTTCTACCCTGGACGAGTACAGAATGTACATCGAAAAAGACGGCGCCCTCGATCGTCGTTTCCAGAAAGTAATGGTAGAGCCACCAAGTGTTGATGAAACTGTTCAGATCCTGAACAATATCAAATCCAAATACGAGGATTATCACAACGTTACTTACAGTGACGATGCGATCGACGCCTGCGTAAAATTAAGCGACCGTTACATTACCGACCGGCTGTTGCCCGACAAGGCAATTGACGTGATGGACGAAGTAGGCGCCCGTGTTCACCTGAAGAACATCAACGTGCCGAAAGAGATCCTCGATCTGGAAAAGAAGATCGAAGATGTAAAGGTGGAAAAGAATAAAGTCGTAAAGAGCCAGAAATTTGAAGAAGCAGCTTCTTTACGCGATACCGAAAAACGTTTGCAGGAAGAGCTGGAAAAAGCAAAAGCAAGCTGGGAAGAAGAAAGCAAACATAAACGCTATCCCATAGACGATGAAGCCATTGCCGAAGTAGTGAGCATGATGACCGGCATCCCGGTTAAGCGGATGGTGCAGGCAGAAAGCGAAAAACTGCGCCGCATGGCCGAAGATATGCGTGGTATGGTGATCGGTCAGGATGATGCGATCGAAAAAGTGGTGAAAGCAATCCAACGTAACCGCGTAGGTTTGAAAGATCCGAAAAAGCCGATCGGTACATTCATCTTCCTGGGACCTACCGGGGTTGGTAAAACCGAGCTGGCCCGTTCACTGGCCCGCTACATGTTCGACTCTGAAGATGCGCTCATCCGCATCGACATGAGTGAATACATGGAGAAATTTACGGTTAGCCGTTTAATTGGTGCGCCTCCGGGATATGTAGGTTATGAAGAAGGTGGTCAGTTGACCGAGAAAGTCCGCCGCAAACCGTATTCGGTGATCCTGCTCGATGAGATTGAAAAGGCACACCCGGATATTTACAACATCCTGTTACAGGTGCTCGATGATGGACAGCTTACAGACGGATTAGGCAGAAGAGTGGACTTCAAGAACACGACCATCATCATGACCTCGAACATTGGTGTACGTCAGTTGAAAGATTTCGGTGATGGTGTAGGTTTCGCAACCCAGGCACGTACGCAAAGCGCCAATGAAAATAACAAAGCCGTTATTGAAAAAGCGTTGAAGCGCACTTTCTCGCCTGAGTTCCTGAACCGTATCGACGATGTGATCATCTTTAATTCACTGAATAAAGACCACATCTTCAGTATCATCGACATCCTGATGAAAGGGGTGATGAAACGCCTGGCTAACTTAGGATTTACCCTGGAGTTAACCACCGAAGCAAAACACTTCATCGCTGAAAAAGGATACGACCAGCAATTCGGCGCCCGTCCTTTACACCGGGCGATCCAGAAATACCTGGAAGACCCGCTTGCAGAAGAGATCCTGAGCCTGCACATTAAACAAGGCGACACCCTGGTGGCCGACCTTGATAAAGAGAACTCGAAGATCCAGTTCTCGCTGAAGGCGACCAAGGAAAGATCAGAAGCAAACTAAGCAGTCGATAAGAAATAATATATAACCCTTCCCGGTGTACCGGGAGGGGTTTTTTTATGCATTTTCCGGATTGTAAACAACTAATCAGCAGACCCAACGTTAATAGAACGTGTCCCTCGGTTTACATTATTCCCGGGTATTATGGGCATTATCGATGTGCCGGCATATTATTCGGGTTACCTCTAAGGTGGTGACTGCTAACCAGGTGACACAGCGTAGTGTGCCGATTTAGTCCCACTACAAAATGGATGTCGTCCCTGACCAGGGGCGACATTATTCTTAAAAGGCACGGGCCCGCCTTCGCCAGGGCTACGGCGGGCAAGGCATAAAGGCACTAGCTTAGAAATCAACGTTCTTGATGATGCTGAGACTGGTAAAAATCTAAAGGCCAGGGTCTTGGTTCTTATGTCTTGTGCTTTACTTTTGCAACAATACCTATGCAACAAAAGATCATTATCACCATCGATGGATGGTCGTCCTGCGGAAAAAGTACACTGGCCAAACAGCTGGCCCGGGAGCTGGGATACCTGTATATAGATAGTGGCGCCATGTACCGGGCAATCACCCTTTATTTTTTGCGTAATCACGTTGACTGGACCCATCTCGATGCGGTACATGAAGCTTTGCAGCATATAAAGCTTACGTTTATGTCGAACCATAAGACCGGCCAGAGCGAGATGTACCTGAATGGCGAGAACGTGGAATATGTGATCCGCGATCTGGTGGTGGCCGAAAAGGTGAGCGAGGTAGCTGCCATCCGGGAGGTGCGCGAATTTGCGGTGAAGCAGCAGCAGGATATGGGTAAAAATAAAGGTATTGTAATGGATGGCCGCGACATAGGAACTGTCGTATTTCCGCATGCAGAGCTGAAGATCTTCATGACAGCCGATAACGATATCAGGGTTAAGCGCCGCTTCCAGGAGTTGTATGAAAAGAACCCCAACGTGACCATGGAAGAAGTAAGGGCCAACCTGGAAATGCGCGATTATATTGATTCTCACCGCGAAGTAAGCCCGCTGCGCAAGGCCGACGATGCCCTGGAGCTGGATAATTCCCATGTAACCATGAAAGAACAGCTTGATATTGCCAAGAAATGGGTGCAGGAACGTTTAACGCAAAACGCTTAACGCCAAACCCTTATTATTTAAGATAAACTTGTTTCAAGTCAATTAAATATGGCCATCATTGCATATATGACAAACGCATTATACTTTTGATCTATCTCTATCCAACGCTCCTACGTTCTCAAACCAATTTTACCTTCTATTGATCATTTGCATTCCTTAAAAATTTCATTCAGTATCCGCTGAACGGCTGTACCTGACCTTTTTTAACCGTTAAAAGAAAGTATGCACTGACTATTCTTCTGTGCATATACCTGCGGCTATTGCAGTCAGTCAGCCCATCATTTTATTTATCAGTAACACAGATTGTATATCCTCCGGTAAACCGGAGTACAGGATATTATTGCCTATACCCCTTGAAAAGAACAGAGACCAATATACCGCTGTAAACCA
Organism: Longitalea luteola; assembly: GCF_017356035.1. Taxonomy (GTDB): domain Bacteria; phylum Bacteroidota; class Bacteroidia; order Chitinophagales; family Chitinophagaceae; genus Niastella; species Niastella luteola. The sequence continues at coordinate 39,486 of NZ_JAFIQX010000005.1, forward strand.
CCCCTAACATCCCTTTTAACCACAAAATGTATTATTTATGAAGCGGTATTTACTATCCGTTGTATTTGTAGCTATGACAGCTCTTGCCCATGCCCAGCTGGAAGAAGATTTTGATCCGGCGCCTTCCGGTTGGATCTTATCACAAGGCGCCAACTTTAATGCTGTTAACAATAACGTTGTTATTCAAACGCCCGGTGTAGGAGGTAATAACCCCGCTAATATCGGAACGCCTCCGGTAAGCAAGACCTCCAACACCGTTAAGGTATGTTTTGACATTTATGCCTATAAAAAGGTAAATGGTAATGACCAGGCCGTTCCCTTCCCCTGTGATTCGTATGCAGACATTTTATTTGTCAAGTCAACAGTAGAAACATCGAACCAGGCAGAGGTGCCGGATAGTATTTATGCCCGGCAGGACAATTACCTGTTGCCCACCAATGGCGGTACAACCTGTTTTACATTTACTTTTCCTGCCGTTGTAACAGCGTCAGATTTCAAGGTGTTCATCTCTTTTAAAGCAGGATGTGGCCAGGGCAGCATTAAATATCATATCGACAATGTAAAGATCAGCGGGGTACAGGAATTATGCGCCGAAACGAATTGTGCGCCAGAAGCCCTCAACGATGTGTTTAATCGCGGCAATGGGCTGGAAACTTCTTTTAGTGGCGCTTTGTATGGTTCCAATTTAAATTACCCCGTAAGCAGTAACGTAGACGCCGGTGGTACCGATAACGATCAGAATGATGCGTATACGGATCTGAAATGGGAGCTGGTAACGCCGCCGCTGGTTAGCAAAGGAAGCGTTATTATCAATAGTGATGGAACCTTTACTGTAACCCGTACTTCAACGACCGTAACGGAACTGAGCTTCACGTACCGGATGATGGATAACGGTCCGGACAATGACATCAATACATCGGCAGACAATATGTACGACGAAGCTACGGTGACCATTACCTGGCCTGCAGCTTCTACTTTACCTGTGGCGCTGGTTAATTTCAATGGCAGCCGTAACGGCAACTATGTAACGCTGCAGTGGAGAACCAATATGGAAAGCAATAACAATGGATTTGAGATCCAGCGCAGCACCGGCAATGGCGTATATGAAAAAGTAGGCTTTGTAGCCAGCAAAGCGCCCGATGGCAACAGCAGCGTTCCCTTGTATTATCAGTTCAAAGAAACTAATATGGCGAAAGCGAATAGCTGGTACCGTATTATGCAGATCGATAAAGATGGTAAAAGCACGGTGACACCGGTTAAAGGCGTACGCGGACTGGAAGAGATAAGTAAACTGACTGTATATCCGAATCCAGGCAAAGCGGGTAATATGAATGTGTTGTTTGGCAGCAGTGCAGTGCGGGATATTATCATTGCCGATCTTGGCGGCAGAACGATTAAGCAATGGAACAATTATAATGAAGACAACATGGTGCTGAGTGGATTGAAGGCCGGGGTATATATGCTGATGGTGAATAACAGGGCCACCAGCGAAAGAATGGTGCAGAAGATTGTGGTTTTATAGGGAAATAAGCCGAAAGGCGAACACAAAAGCCCCGGCGTGCCGGGGCTTTTTGTTTTGGGTGAAAGGGTAATGAAGTAAATTGACCTTACCGGCAAACGCCGCAGGAACCGCCATTTTTGGCGCAGTGGCCGCAGGCCTTACAGTTCTTACACGCTGTGCAATAGCGCGAACCTTTGCAGGTAGCGTGATGATCTTTTACACTGAAATGATAACCGGAAAAAGCAGTAACAAAGGCGGCAGCAGCCACCAGGGCGGATACAGCAAACATTCGTTTCATAAAGTGTTGAATTAATGGGTAATGATAGAAATTATGCGCGGGATGGCCTATTGACGAAGAACAAGTTCCGCTGGGATGAATATTATACCGGTGTATAACAGTTGATTATGAGCGCGGGGAGGGGAGATTTATTGACAGCGGTCAAGCCGTTAAGGTTATGCGGCACTTTATTTTTTTAAAAAGGCAATGCTTACCAGAGGTGGTTGAGCATTGCCTTTTAAACGATCTTTATGGATATGTTATATTACCAGTCGTACTCGTCATCATTTTTTACCGGCACGCCGAGTTCGATCTCAGTGACCTCATCGTATTCAACGTTAAGCACGATCCAGTTATCTTCATTGACATAGGTTACAAAGAAATCGTAGTCTTCTTCTTCCCACTCTTCGATAAACTTTCCAAACACTTCGCTCTTTACTTTATCGATGGGAGTATTCATGACGGGTTTTCCCTGGAAAGTGAGGTTAGGATTGGCCGATCTGATATAGCCTAATTTACCGTCATGGTCCTGGTAAAAAGTGAGCCGGAGTTTATGTTTGTTATATTGATAGAGCAATTGGTTTTCATCATCTTCGTCCTGGTACGTTTTATCGGGTTTGCCGAGTTTAGCAACTACCTGGTCAGCTTTCATGCCGAAGGTGAATTCTCCGATGCCTTTTTTCGGTTTTATTTCCATGAGAATGGTTTTAGGGGGTGAAATTAGGGAAAATGTATATTCAACATGGGTTTGTTTGAAATTATTATGAAGTTTGGATCAGGCGGTATTGCAGACGTGCTGAAGCTGCATTGGGATTTATTTCGGATTATTCAGTACATTGAGCTGAACGATAAGTCAAAACGGAGGCTACCTTTAGCCGGCATTGATCCTGAATTATATTAATGAATAGCAATGGCTTCAAGTATAAGTACACGAATCATTTTGGTTCTTTTATTAATCTTAAGCATATCAAGAACTAGCGCACAACAGCAGGAGGCTAATCAAGATATGATGGTGCGGATTGCTGAGATAGAGATCTTTCCTGAATATCTCAATGACTATAAAGATATACTTAGAGAGGAGGCGGCCGCGTCTGTAAAAAAGGAAGCGGGCGTAATTGCCATATTTCCGATGTTTAAGCAAGGTGAGCCTAATCAGATCAGGATTGTCGAAATTTATGCGAATAAGGACGCGTATGAATCCCATTTAAGAACGCCTCATTTCAAACATTACAAAACGTCTACCCAGAAGATGGTCAAGGCATTAAAGCTGGTTGATATGGAGCCCTTAGATAAACTGACCATGTTGGAAATGTTTAAGAAGTTGTAGTGGGGTTTTGGGGCAGCGGGCTGTGATTTACTTTCAAAATATTCTGTACATTGGATCAGCGACAGCGGGTTGGTCTCGCTTAATTATGCCTTGGCCCGTTGTGAATTGCTTGCAAATATTCTGTAGATTAGATCAGCGACAGCCTTGTCTCGATATACAGGACCTCCCCACATGTTGTGATTTACTTTCAAATTATTCTGTACATTGGATCAGCGACAGCTTTAGGCTATGGAACATACCGTTTACTGCTGTTGTGATTTACTTTCAAATTATTCTGTACATTGGATCAGCGACAGCCCTGATTTAAAATCAATTAAAAATATCGCAGTTGTGATTTACTTTCAAATTATTCTGTACATTGGATCAGCGACAGCGAGGACTACATTGACCTGAAGCCCATACTAGTTGTGATTTACTTTCAAATTATTCTGTACATTGGATCAGCGACAGCTCATATTGTTTCTTATCTAACAATAATTTGGTTGTGATTTACTTTCAAATTATTCTGTACATTGGATCAGCGACAGCGATGGACGATAGGTATTAATGTCTGAACGAGTTGTGATTTACTTTCAAATTATTCTGTACATTGGATCAGCGACAGCTTTTCAAACAATAAGATTATGCGTTGCACGTTGTGATTTACTTTCAAATTATTCTGTACATTGGATCAGCGACAGCGAGATCCTTCTGATCCTTGCGCTTCGGTGTGTTGTGATTTACTTTCAAATTATTCTGTACATTGGATCAGCGACAGCAGCCAGGATTTACCCCCGCCAGCTCCGCCAGTTGTGATTTACTTTCAAATTATTCTGTACATTGGATCAGCGACAGCTGTATAATCGATTACCGTCCAGTCAGGACAGTTGTGATTTACTTTCAAATTATTCTGTACATTGGATCAGCGACAGCTACCCGTCCAGCCTGTCGCGTTCGTGTTTTGTTGTGATTTACTTTCAAATTATTCTGTACATTGGATCAGCGACAGCTGTATCCGTAGAAAAGCTCTTGAAGCCATAGTTGTGATTTACTTTCAAATTATTCTGTACATTGGATCAGCGACAGCAGTCTGTGATCTCGCATCGGCCTCGCTTTGGTTGTGATTTACTTTCAAATTATTCTGTACATTGGATCAGCGACAGCTTTGGCGGCACTTGCTCAAATCTCCTTCTCGTTGTGATTTACTTTCAAATTATTCTGTACATTGGATCAGCGACAGCTGATAGAACGGTTGGTAAAACAATTGAAGTGTTGTGATTTACTTTCAAATTATTCTGTACATTGGATCAGCGACAGCTCGGACGCGGTACCATACACACCAACGTTTAGTTGTGATTTACTTTCAAATTATTCTGTACATTGGATCAGCGACAGCAAACTGAAACATTGGAATTATGATCGACAGTTGTGATTTACTTTCAAATTATTCTGTACATTGGATCAGCGACAGCGGCTGTAAAAATCAATATAAGGGGTTATAGTTGTGATTTACTTTCAAATTATTCTGTACATTGGATCAGCGACAGCTACAGATTATATAACTTAACAATTCCCAATGTTGTGATTTACTTTCAAATTATTCTGTACATTGGATCAGCGACAGCAGCAATTAAGAGACAGAATAAAAGAACATAGTTGTGATTTACTTTCAAATTATTCTGTACATTGGATCAGCGACAGCTATTTTTTCATGTAAGATTGTAATGGTTCCGTTGTGATTTACTTTCAAATTATTCTGTACATTGGATCAGCGACAGCAATAACCGCTGTCGATTATGATGGCCTCCTGGTTGTGATTTACTTTCAAATTATTCTGTACATTGGATCAGCGACAGCCTGGGAAGGTTCAAAGTATATCGTTTCAGTGTTGTGATTTACTTTCAAATTATTCTGTACATTGGATCAGCGACAGCGAAACACCTTACCGGTTGCTTTCGTGATTGGTTGTGATTTACTTTCAAATTATTCTGTACATTGGATCAGCGACAGCAACTTTCTGAAAAGGCGATGGACTATAACAGTTGTGATTTACTTTCAAATTATTCTGTACATTGGATCAGCGACAGCTCAGCAGGGTGAAAATCGCCTGCATCATCTGTTGTGATTTACTTTCAAATTATTCTGTACATTGGATCAGCGACAGCTGTCTACAAGACAGTTCAAAAGTCTTTTAAGTTGTGATTTACTTTCAAATTATTCTGTACATTGGATCAGCGACAGCAGGATTTATAAGTATCTTACGAAAAGCCCTGTTGTGATTTACTTTCAAATTATTCTGTACATTGGATCAGCGACAGCAACAACACCCTCAACACCATCATACCCTTCGTTGTGATTTACTTTCAAATTATTCTGTACATTGGATCAGCGACAGCTGATTACGTAATAAACGCATCGGCAATTGCGTTGTGATTTACTTTCAAATTATTCTGTACATTGGATCAGCGACAGCGTATAATCTTTCTTTTCAATAACCTTTGGGTTGTGATTTACTTTCAAATTATTCTGTACATTGGATCAGCGACAGCATAAATCAGTGTATCCTTGCTATCATGTTGGTTGTGATTTACTTTCAAATTATTCTGTACATTGGATCAGCGACAGCTTTCTACTACCGGTAAACTATAACAATGCGGTTGTGATTTACTTTCAAATTATTCTGTACATTGGATCAGCGACAGCCTATTCGTCTGGATATTCAGCGGCTTTCTTGTTGTGATTTACTTTCAAATTATTCTGTACATTGGATCAGCGACAGCTACAATAAGAAATGTATTCCTTTCATCCTTGTTGTGATTTACTTTCAAATTATTCTGTACATTGGATCAGCGACAGCCTTCATCGGACGTACCTATAGCGCGGCCCGGTTGTGATTTACTTTCAAATTATTCTGTACATTGGATCAGCGACAGCAGTTTCAAGGGACGATTTATACCAATGGTGGTTGTGATTTACTTTCAAATTATTCTGTACATTGGATCAGCGACAGCGATATTTTCATCGACTTAATGTGCATGTCAGTTGTGATTTACTTTCAAATTATTCTGTACATTGGATCAGCGACAGCCGCACCCAAGCTAGGCACATTTGGCATGGGGTTGTGATTTACTTTCAAATTATTCTGTACATTGGATCAGCGACAGCTAAACGATTTTGTATTAATCGACGGCAGCAGTTGTGATTTACTTTCAAATTATTCTGTACATTGGATCAGCGACAGCATCCGATACGCGTAAACCTAAGTAGCAATCGTTGTGATTTACTTTCAAATTATTCTGTACATTGGATCAGCGACAGCATAAGGCTAATGGCATGAGGTTCCAGTTCAGTTGTGATTTACTTTCAAATTATTCTGTACATTGGATCAGCGACAGCCTGCACTCACCTTTAAGCATAACATATTCGTTGTGATTTACTTTCAAATTATTCTGTACATTGGATCAGCGACAGCCTCCTTTGCATACTTCCCCGTCAACCGGCTGTTGTGATTTACTTTCAAATTATTCTGTACATTGGATCAGCGACAGCCTTCTTTAAACGTCTTCGGTATTACTCACCGTTGTGATTTACTTTCAAATTATTCTGTACATTGGATCAGCGACAGCTTGATTTGTATTTCATATTCGTTTATTGCTGTTGTGATTTACTTTCAAATTATTCTGTACATTGGATCAGCGACAGCCATTAGGAATCGGCATGAATATGTCTCAAAGTTGTGATTTACTTTCAAATTATTCTGTACATTGGATCAGCGACAGCCGGACCTACCAGCAACACCACCAGCAGTAGGTTGTGATTTACTTTCAAATTATTCTGTACATTGGATCAGCGACAGCAGAATTGGCTAAAACCCAGTCCTGTTCTGCGTTCTGGCTGTTTTTTAGAATGAAAAATTGACGGAAAAATGGCTTTTTTCAATCCTGGGAAACGGATTTTTAAAATAGTTCCAACTGTTGAACTGTTTCCGGAGCTTTTACCTGGTCATGCCCGCGGAAGATTTCCATCATCCCAAACTGCTTGTCGGTAATACACATTATGCCAACATGCCCCCTTTCTGGCAGTATCTTTTTTACTCTTGCTATATGTACATTGGCATTTTCCCTACTACTACAATGCCGTAAATAAATGCTAAATTGGAACATCTGAAAGCCGTATGCCAATATATCCTTCCGGAATCGCGCGTAAATTTTCCGATCCTTCTTGGTTTCGGTCGGCAGGTCAAAGAATACGAGTACCCACATAATCCGATAGGCATTTAAGCGTTCAAAATGCTGGCTTCCTCCATCTCCACCGTTGGGAAAGAGATATAGTCGGATGAAAGTCATTCCATTTCAGGATATAAGAGTTTGCGGGATCTCCCTTCAAAACATTTAGCCAAACTGGCTGTAGTACGCTGCACAGCATTCATGAGCGGACTTTTCTGCCCGTCAATTTGCACATCCATTGCCGGAATAGCCAACAACGCTTTTTTCATATTGGGGGTCATTTCCAAAAACCGGCCGTTGCCCCGAATGATCTGACAGACTACCTGATCAACATACGGCCGGTAAGGTTCCATAATATCATCAGCCAGGCAATAAGCATTATATTGATTTCGGTGGTGGATACCAAGGGTTGGCAACAAACCTGATATTACAAGGCTCCGTGCAACCACAGCTCGTAAAATAGCATAGCCATAGTTCAGTAGATTATTAGGCGGCGGCCCATAACGCTCTCGCCGGAACTGGAGGAAATCCGGAATAATATGCTTCCAGTAGTAAGCAGCTGCTTTGGCTTCGCAATTATCAGGATCTCCACTTTTAACTGCAGAAGCCAAATTTAATAAATACTTATTTTCTTCCCTTTGAATCGCCAATAGCGTGGCCTGATTCTGAATTTTGGCAGAAATTGTTTGTTGCCATAATTGTTTTTTAAGCGGGATTGACGCTTCTATTTGTGCCTGGTATTTCATGCTTTGCAGGCTGTTCCCATCAAGATTTAATAACAAACCGGTAGGGTGGTGGGTATGATCACAAGTTATAACTGCTGTGTTATTTGCCAAAAGCTTCGCTATAAGGGCTTGCGTAATAGTTATTTGTTGATGGTCAAGAATCAATATGCCAATGTCTTCAATAGGAGCTGTTTTAATTTCTCCACTATCATGCATTTCTATGACCAATTGTTCGCTCGTTGTTTTTAAATAGGCAGGATTGCCAAAATAAAGCGTCCGCTTTATCATGAGGGTTGGAGTTATTTAACTGTAACGGGCAGAATATTGCTATTATTTTCCAGGAGCATGCATTGACATCAATTATTGATTATTGACAAGTTTTGAACCACATTCTCCAATAGCTTAAACTTTACAATTCCAAAACATTCCCCAACTTGTCTACCTTCAATTTGATACAGCATTTTTTGATCATTATTTCGTCCAGCGATTTTTCTTGTTTGTTTAATGATCCTAATTCTACTTTTTCTATTACCGTTTTGGAATAATTATGTGGAACAAAGAAACATTGTGGTCCTGTGAAGCTGGCTACTCTGTAGATTCTTTTCGAGATCTTTTCCCTTTCAGTTGACCAATTGATCATTTTGGTATTTTCCCCCTCCTCCGGTACATACACAAGATCATTTGGTGAAAGTATAAAGTGCTTAAAGCCTTCTCTGGCCTCTACCAACGGCCATCCATTGGCTTTTGCTATGATCACCTCATCTAACCGTAACGTTTCATATTCCCTTTCTCCTGTCTGTATATTCTCGTAGATAACAAAGAAAAGGTTGGTGCCTTTTGCAGCTTCAACAAACTGCCCTTTCCTTATCTCAAATTTTCCTTTTGAATCTTCATAGATGGTGACTTTCGTGATTGGTTTGCCAGCTGTTTTCGTCAGGGCTTCCATTCCTTCGCCTGTAAAAGCGGCTTTAGGGTCGTTATTCCATTTGGCCAGATGTGTCAATAGAATGTTTTTTAAACCATTTTTACTTTCTGTATTGTAGGTCGCTATTTTTTCCTTTATTTTTTCTGCAGTAAAAGTTTCATCGAGATTTACCCTGTTGCCATAGTATTCTTTCATGTACCACATCGTTACCTTATCTATCGGATTGCTATTGCTGTCAAAAGCCGGATTTTCTCTAAGTGCTTTTTTGATCTTTTTTTCATCCGGTCCTAACTGCTGTATGAGGTATAATAAATGTGCTTTTACTTTTCTGTCTGCGATTTTTTCGGGCTGTTTAATAGCATCTCCAATGCTGCCTGATTTATATCTTCTGAACTGCAGTTTCCCTGAGACCGTTTCCTTATGCAATGGTTGCCTTACAGACCATAGTTCTCCTTTTGTTTGTGATACAAAATCCTTAACCCAGTGTCCATCTATTTCTATATACTTAAGATGTTTATTGACACCTTTGTTTAAAATGCGGTGACGGTTTTTAAATGAAACGATGATCTGTTCCAACGCTTTTTCGGCGGCAGGAATAAAATAATGCCACGGTTCCTTAAAGTCTCTTGTCTTTTTGCTTTTGAGCAGTTTTAGATATTTATATTTTTCGTTTTCGTCCTTTGTTTGTGCCTCGAGCGTATTTATATATTGAATATGTTCATGTAATGTACAGGCTGTAACAAGGGCATCAACTGCATGGTGTCGATGATCAATACGCTTTTCATAACCTTGCAGGTGGAGGCGGCGTTTGCCGTCCTCATCAGTAACATATTCAACTTTCCTGTCTCCTGTGAGTTTTTCCAGCCTTTCAAACCGTTCAATCAGCAAACGTTTCATCATGTCGTTCAGTCCCCACTTATATTTTAATTCGTCGGTTATTTGCCCAATGGTTGTTTTTACTTTTTTGCTTTCAACGACCTGAGACAGCAGTTCTACAACTTTTTTTGTAATGTACCTGGTGTCATTCAATTGGCGTTGAATAAAACCTTCTGGAATTTCATCACTTAGCAAGAGGCGGCGTTTTTTCTGACGGAAGACTCTGTTAACGTGAGCAGAGAAATCTTCCACAGAGAGCAGGTCTCCTTTTGAGCTTCTCCTCCGGATATATTGCATGGCAGTGAGGTTATCCTTTTCTGCATTTGCCCAGGTTTCTACAATTACCTTATTGGCCATGGAATCATCATAATATCTTGACCGCGGTATTATGTGATCTACATCATAATCCCGTGTAAATAGACGTGACAGTTGAATAGGTTTGCCGGTATAAGGAGAAATACAATTTTGCTCGACCCATAACCTGTATTTTTCGATCTCGGCACCGGTTGGCTCAGATGCTTTTTTAAAGAACTTTAAATAATTAGCCTGCGCTGCGTAGTTGCCATTTTCTTCCAATATGCGCATTCTGTCAATGTCAGCTAATGATTCAGGATCGCCCAGTTTCAGTTCCCGCAGAATTGCTTTTATCCGGCGTTTGTCTTCCTGGTTTTTAAAATTAACTGCAGACAATTCCTTTCTTTCGTCAGCGGTTTTTTTGAGGTCTCTCGCTAACTCAATCCTAATTTCATCTGGTCTGCCATATTGCTTCCATACTGCTTTCACAACCTGGATCGTTTCATTCACAACCTGTTTCACGATTGGGTTGGCTGGGCCCTTGCCTTCCCAGCCTTTCATCAAGTCTGGATTATCAACCGGTTCACCTGTCTTCTCGCTGTGTTTGCCATAAATTACATAGGTAGCCAGGTGTTCGGGAAGCCCTTGAAATTGATCAAGGCTCGTACAATGAGTCAGCAGCCCTCTTATTCTATCATCAATACTTTCATCAAATTCACCGGTTAATATCTTTTCAATCTTTCCGAGCGTATCAGTATCGATAGCTGCTGCAGTCCATTGTTTACCACATCGCATTAAAGGCAACATTTTATTAAGCGCCTTGCTGCTATAAGCGCCATATTGCGATGGGTACGCAGGTAGATTAGCTACAGCTTTTGCAACGTTTTCAGGGAATTGCCATTTTTTTCGCTTTAAAGCATTTTCAATGGCTGAGCTGTCGTCTATAGAATATACCAGATGCCATAAGCTGTTCATTTTGTCTGCGTCCAGCATAAGGTTAATGCCCGCTTCAAATTTCAACCGGTTAAATAATTTCCGGAACTGGGACTTTGTTGTATTACCCTTAAATCTGGTGTTGTCAGGATAATTGATGTAGTGCGTTTCGGATGATAACTTCAGAAATTTTAAAATATCTTTTAATTCAACTTCTTCGCGGTTGTCGAAGAAATAGAATAAGGATTCTTTCACGGCTGATGTTAGATAGATCGCAGTCTCATCTACGTCCGTTTTCAACTCACCATTGATCTTCTTTTCTTTGACGAATATTTTTAAAGTGTGAATGGTTTTCCATATTCTGAACTCCTGGAAAAGGGGAGCACTGGCCGGAATAACTTTTAACGCAGGTTGAACGTCATTACCTTTTGCATCTTTTAACCAGACTGATTTTTTTTCAAAACGGCAATCGCCAATGGTGCTTATTTTTGATTTCAACGGACGTTGATAATAAATGATATCGTGAAGAAGCACATGTAGGAGGTCGTTTGCCTGGATCTCTTTCCTTTTTTCCTGGTTGTGAGTATAAAGCGCATCTGCGATCTCATTGTTTTTATTTAGAGCCGATAGCTCAGGATGAAATTGTTTTTGTGTATCCCAAATAGCCGTTAGCTCTGCAATGAACAGGGAACGATCGACGATCCTTTCTCTGACCCTGTAGTTCCTGTTCTTTAACATCTCATTAAGCACGTATTCCCCGATATGCAATCCAGCTGCAGAAATGTCCTTTTGCAGTGCTTCTTTCATTTTTTGCCAGTCGCTTTTATTTGGCATGGCAAATTCGTATCGGGGCGTTGGATCTTTTTTGCTTCTGATCGTTCTGATCTCCAGTTCCATTTCTTTTCCTTCCCAATCCGGGGGAGTATCTCTACTAATCGTTCCTCTAATGCCATTTGCTAAAGTGATCTCAAATACTTTTTTTCCGCGGGTAATTTCACCCGTATCTTTTACGGCTGTTATAGAAACTACTTCTATTTTGTTTTCCCTGGCTGGCAGTTGATCTTCTTGTTCACTATTGTTATCTGCCGGAGCTTCATTGTTGGCCTTGCGGTTGCTTTTAAAACCACGGCGTTGGTTCATGTGCAGTAATATTCTGGCTAATTCGGTTAATTCTATTTTTTCGGTTAATGCTTTTTTGCGTAGATAATACACCAGCCAGTCCTGGGTTATTTGGGTGGTGCCGAACAGTGTGTGCATTTCAGCCAGTCTTTCTGGTAATACCGGTAGTATATGGCCTGGGGTGAAATTATCCGGGAGCCATCCAAGAACCTTTAGAACAGCAATCAGCCTTTTTCTTCTCAGTTTATACCGGTCTTTGAGTCGCCGGCTTCCCCGGGCCTGGCGTCGGTTAGCGGTTTGAGAAACAGAAACACCTGCTTCATAGTTGCCAAGCATTTCCCCATCCATGGGAATAATGCGGCAACCCATGCCAAGGATCTTACTGTCGTTATTTCCAAATTCATAATCAACCAGCGCCCAACCAATGCTGTTGGTGCCAATGTCTAAACCAAGGATTTTTTGCATAGCAATCGTTTCGATTATAAATAATTAAAGTAAATCACAACTAGTACTATTTAATACAATTTTGTTGTATCTTAAATACTAAATGTATGTGTGGGATCGACGAAGACGTTAGGCCATATGTGCCTGACATAAAATTCTAACTCGCTCTTCTATATAAACAGAAAATGATCGAATAGTACTATAAAATGGAAAATAAATTTTTTACTTTTATTATTTAGTTGACTTGAGTCAATACCGAAAACTGAAACTTATTGAATCATTTATATATCTTTGCTTTGAAGTAAATCACAATAAGGATTATTCCGCAGTGAAAACTTTTACAGTAGTCCCGCCAACAGGCGGGATTGGTGTTTTATATACACTCACCGGCCTCACACAACCATCATCCTTTCTTCCCCACCATCCCCATCACCTCCTCCACAAATCCCACCTGCGCCGGCAGTAATTTCAATTTTGCGGTCCCGGCATCAAACCATTCAAATTTGTCAAGCTCAGGCACATCGATCATTTTGCCCGACTTCGGCGGCCATTCCAATGAAAAGGTATTGCTTCGAATATTATCGATTGGAAAATCAGTTTCAATGGCCCATACATGCACCAGCTTGCCGCTCTTTTGCCTGCGTGGTGTCAATGGTATAAACCTGCCATCGATCTCAATATTCGTTTCCTCTTTAAATTCCCTGATGGCTGCAGCCAGCGGTTCCTCCCCTTCGTCCATTTCGCCTTTTACAATACTCCAATAGCCATTGTCCTTCTTGCGGTAAAACGGACCGCCCGGATGCGCTATAAAGAAGTACAGCTGCTTCTTCACAAATTTGTATGGCAAAATGCCGGCACTTTGCTTTTTCATACCAGTAAGTTACCGCACTTTTCCATGTTTTGATCTTTCATTTTTCAAGCTGAGTGCTTCATTTCCGGGATTGATATTCCTGTTTATTGTTTTTGATCACCAATTTGGAGGTTTTAATACTTCATAAGTGAAATTGAAGATCACTTTTGTTGAATGATGCACATAGTTTATAGTTTTGATATATACTTTTAGCAAATTGAGTTTCTCTTTTGTTTATTTGTTACGCCATTTCGCTAAAAGCAGTGCGTCTTTTGTTTTATTGTTCATACAGTTTGTCAAATGGTTATCCCTATTCGGAAAAAGTTGTGCTCCATTCGCTCATGTGTGTACCTGATCTTGAAATTTATTTACATCATTCAATAAAAGATTTATAAAATCCTGCCATTGATTTATTGAAGTAAGAAAATGCACTATTCAATTCAACTAAAGATTTATAGTATTGATTAAAAGAATAACAGGATTTAACAAAAGGACGATCGAATTCAGAAAAAGCATGGGTGAATCAGAAAAAAGATAAAGCGCAAGCGGCTGGTCGTCGTTAACAGGCAACGTTGGCATCTTGACTTTTGCTTTTTGCATGCATTGTGAAGTGAATTTTGCCGCTGGTAATTGAACGTACTCAGGTGTGTGCCTTCAAACGATATCGCCGGTATAGTAATGACTGGATTATAATACCGGGGTATGGTTAATGCCCGGCGAAATCCTGCTGCCATGATCAGTTTTGCTTGTGTTAAACAGTACACAAAGGGTGTCAATACCCGTCAATACCCGTCAGAACCCGCCATTTTGGGAGCCGTTATTTGGAAATCGCATAACAGCCACCGTATATTTGTTATGAACAATGACACCTGGATGAATAACCGAAGTTGTTGTTACCGGTAGAAGGAATCCGACAGTGACAGCGGTAATACAGCCAGGTGATTATGATCCTCCCGTATTGGCCAATACGTACTCCATCCAAGCCTCAATTCATAACGTTCAATAACTGTGTGTTACTTCTTTAGCAATGGTGCTAAAGCGATATTACCGGAACAGGGTGATGTACAGGCATTGTCATGGATAATTGGTACGGCTGTGAAACGTAGCGTAAGCGTAAACACTTTTATTAACTTTTTAAATTATTTTTTATGTCAGTCAGAATAAGCACCAAATACAGAACCAGCAGTGATCCAAAACTGCTGAAACATGGTTACCAGGTATCGGATACTATGAAGGATAATCCGATCTATGCCAATTCACCGTTGCTCCAATCCGTTCTGCAGGCAGCCTGTGACGATTTCAGGTTGGCAGGCTCTATGGCCGGAAGAAAAGACAGGGCTCTTTTATCAGCTAAGAACGATAAAAAAGCGGTTTTGATCGGCCACCTGGATGTCCTGAACGATTACCTTACAGCTACCTGCAAGGGCGATAAAACCCTGTTGTTGCAAAGTGGTTTTGAAATTGCGGGGTTAAAGAATGAATCCCAGGAATTGCCGCCTATCAGAGAAATTGTGGTCGGAAGTGATTCACCTGGTATTGTAACCATTCGCCTGAAAAGGGTAACGGGCGCAAGATCGTATGTTTTTCAGTATACGACTGACCCGCTCCTGTCTGATAGCGTATGGGTAAGCGAAACTTCCCTGAACCGGGAGCATACGTTCAGTAATCTGAACTCTGTTACCCGCTATTGGTTCCGCGTATATGCCATCGGCAAGGGTAACCAGACCGTGTATTCGCCGCCCGTCGCCAGGGTCATTCAGTAACTTTTAGTGCGGCGGCACGCTTTGAGAAGTCATTACCTGATTTCATCAGTCTTAACTTCTGAAAGTAATAAAGGCATGTTATCTGATGGTAACATGCCTTTTATTTTGACTCCGGCTATGGCAGCCTGCAGAATTTTTCTATGCTTTGCAAGGTGCGGTAGCACTCCCCCTTTACGGGGCGGGGGGTAAAAGAAGAACCCCGTCCTTATTCAGAACAGGGCTCTTGCTTGTCATGTCAGTATACCTTCTTGTAATATAGTAATGCCAGATCCTCTTCTTTATCCCCTCTACCGGAGAGGGGTGGGAAGCGGCTTAGCGCAAGAACAGCATCTCACGGTATTTCGGTAACAGCCAGTACTCATCACCTACCAGCAGTTCCAGCTTGTCGGCATGGTAACGGATCTGATCGAAATACGCTTCTTTGATAGTATCGCAATAAGCAATGGCTTTCTCGCGGGTATCAGTGATCGCATTGGCCTTTTTGCGGGCCTGGATCATCTTTTCAACCAGCTCAGACATTTTGCTTACATGCTCAGATACTTTGGTCAGGATCTGTTTCTGGTTAGCGTAGCTTTCTTCTTTCAGACCGATCTCTTTCAAACCTTTAATGTTTGCGATCAGTTCGTTCTGATATTTGATAGCAGCCGGTAAAATGTGGCTGGTAGCCAGCTCACCCATTACACGGGCTTCAATTTGTACTTTCTTGATGTATTTTTCAAGCTCGATCTCATGGCGGGCTTCCAGCTCTACATGCGTTAACACGTTGTTGCTTTCGAACAGGTGTTTTGATTTTTCGCTAACCATCGCATCCAGCGCTTTTGGCGTAGTGCGTACGTTCGGTAAGCCGCGTTTTTCAGCTTCCTGGTGCCACTCATCGCTGTAACCGTCGCCTTCGAACAATACTTTTTCGCTGGCTACGATGTACTCGCGAATAACGTGCATGATAGCGATCTCTTTCTTCTCGCCTTTTTCGATCAGTGTATCTACGTCTTTTTTGAATTTCTTCAGCGTTTCAGCCATGATCGTGTTCAGGGTGGTCATGGGGTTGGCGCAGTTGGCGGTAGAACCTACAGCGCGGAACTCGAATTTGTTACCAGTGAACGCGAACGGTGAAGTACGGTTACGGTCTGTATTATCGAGTAACAGCTCAGGAATGCTTCTGTGCAGGTCTAATTTCAGGATAGCTTCATCCTGCTCATCGAATTTACCACCTACTCTTTCTTTTACATCGTTCAATACTTTGTACAGGTACTGGCCAATGAATACTGAGATGATCGCAGGAGGAGCTTCGTTGGCGCCAAGGCGGTGATCGTTACCGGCAGATGCGATAGACGCACGCAGGATCTCAGAATAATCATATACCGCTTTGATGGTGTTCACGAAGAAAGTAAGGAACATCAGGTTGGTCTTTGGTGTTTTACCAGGAGCCAGCAGGTTGATGCCGGTATCGGTAGCCATTGACCAGTTGTTGTGTTTACCACTTCCGTTAATGCCGGCGAATGGTTTCTCATGCAACAACGCACGTAATTTATGACGGCGGGCAACGCGGTCCATAACATCCATCAGCAGGGTGTTATGATCAACGGCCACGCTAACTTCTTCGAAGATAGGAGCGCACTCGAACTGTGCAGGCGCTACCTCGTTGTGACGGGTTCTTAAAGGAATACCCAGTTTGTAAGATTCCTGCTCGAAATCGCGCATGAAAGCGTAGATCCTGTCAGGAATGGCACCAAAATAATGGTCTTCCAGCTGCTGGCCTTTGGCAGGTGAGTGTCCGAATACGGTACGTCCGCCCAATACCAGGTCAGGACGGGCATTGAAGAATGCTTCGTCAATTACGAAGTACTCCTGCTCCCATCCGAGGGTAGCGTTTACTTTGGTTACATTCTTGTCGAAATAATGGCACACTTCAACGGCAGCTTTGTTCAAAGCTTCCAGTGACTTCAACAGAGGTGCTTTATAGTCGAGTGTTTCGCCGGTATAAGAAACGAAGATGGTAGGGATACACAGTGTTTTACCCTGGCCGATCTCCATAATGAAACAAGGAGAAGAAGGATCCCATGCAGTATAACCACGGGCTTCGAAAGTGGCACGGATACCACCGCTGGGGAAAGAAGAAGCATCAGGCTCTTGCTGGATCAGCGCATCGCCGTCGAACGTTTCGAGCGCAGTACCGTCGCCTTTCAATGTGAAGAAAGAATCGTGTTTTTCTGCAGTAGTACCTGTCAGTGGCTGGAACCAGTGTGTATAGTGTGTTACACCTTTTGTTTCTGCCCATTGGCGAAGTCCGGCCGCAATTTGATTTGCCATAGCGCGGTCAATCTTCTTACCACCTTTAATAGAGGCGTTAAGACTCTTGTACGCTTCATCACTTAAAAACTCACGGGCAGTTTTTAATGTAAATACATTCTCACCGAATATGCCGGTAATTTTGGTAGAACCCTCTACATCCAGGCCGTTCTGGCTAGTCAGGTCGTTGATTGCTTTAAAACGTAATGATTCCATCACTAAAATTTTTGCTTTTGTGCAAATAAACGACAAATACGGTATCAAAAAAAAATTTTGAATTTATGAGCCGTTTTTTTTGATAAAACACAGAAAAAACGAGGTCAAATCTGCCTTTTAAATTAAAATGATGGGTAAAAATGCGATTTTTTTAAATATATATTTTTTTGCTAATCTGGCGCCGGAGGGTCCAGTTGGTGCAAACGATCGGAACAGTAAGCAATAAAAGCCCGGGAATGGCTTTGTACCGTACAATAGCCCCCGGAAATGGAATGGTATATCCTATAAATAAATATAATGTGATGCCGAAACAAAGGCAGAACAGGGGCAGGGGTTTCTTCAACAGCTGCCGCCAGTGTTTTTCTCTTTTTACGATCGCTACCAGTACCAGCAGCCAGCAAATGATGATCTCCGCTGCCGTCATCAGCTGTAAAGCTCCCCTGGCTTCCCACAGATAGGGCCGCAGAAATGTATGGCTCACCGCCTCTGGCAGTACTTTGGCAAAACTGCTTACCGATGGCTGCAGGCTGTCCAGCTGGAACCGCGTACCCTGTAAGGCCATATAGGACTGCTGTTTCTGCACCACCACCAAAGGCAGGTTCTTCGAAGGCGAGATCCAGGCGGAAACAAAAAATAACAGACAACCTATACCCAATACGAATAAAAAAGTGAGAACACTGCTTCGGTTAAATTTTACCGATATATACCAGGCGGTCAGGGCGGGAACCAATAATAATAATACCTGGCTCCGGAAAATAAGAATGCCAAGGGCTGCCAGGCAACCCCACACCAATGACCCGGCTTTGTGTTCATACAACCACCTTCGAAAATGTACCAGGGTTAGGGCCAGGAAGAATAAGATCAGTCCATCGCCGCGGATGCCGCTGAGCCAGAAAACCAGGGGTGGAAAGAAAAAGAACAGCAACAGCAAGGGTTTTCTCTTGTCGGGAAATTCCTGCACAAACAGGCTGAACAACCAGTAGTGTCCCCAGAACAGTATGAAGTTGAAGAAAATGACGTTTATATAATAATTACCACCGCTGAACAGGTTGGCAATACTCAGGATCTTGCCGATACCATCGTTTTCAAGCGTATGGAGATAGGCGCTGATGCCATCCCAGAAGCCGCCACCGGCCCACGCAAATGATCCGGCGGGAAGGAATTCAGTAAAATACTGCAGCGTATTATGTTTCAGTTTTTCCAGGTTCTCCAAACCATAGCCGTGGTACATCCAGGTATCGTCGCCATCATAAAACTTCAGAAAGATATATCCATATAAACAGCCCATGGCTACTTTGAACAGAAAGGCGGCTGCCAGTTCGGGCACTGATAAAGGTATTTTCTTACGCGTAAGTCGGTACAGCAAGTATATGAATATGGTACAATATAATAGAAAGATGAAAATTTGCATGTTGCTTATACTTGGCATTGAAACCAGTTGGCAAAGAAAACCAATTTGGCCATAGGCAATTGGTAAAAAAACAACCGCTAAGTAATTATATATAAGAAATCAACGCTGCCGAGCGTTTGTGTATTGTCCATCGGTTATTCTCTATTGTTCATTGCCTGTTGAATATAACAGTCAAATGTATAAATTTGAACCTAATATCTGCTGATGTTTAGCAAGGTCGGAGCCCATAAGTTGATCGCCTTTGTGTCAAACAGCGCGTGGTCTGTCTACAATTTCCGGTTAGATGTGATCCGTTATCTAATTGACCAGGGGTTTGCCGTGTTGGTACTGGCCCCCGAAGATGAGTATGCTGAATACCTGTTGAAGGCTGGTTGCCAGTTCATTCCGCTCCATTTCAACAACAAGACCGAAAGCCCGGTGGCTGATCTTGCCTTTTACCGGCAGCTGAATGCACTCTACCGCGAACATCGCCCCGATTTTATTTTTCATTACGTAGCCAAACCGAATATTTACGGGTCACTGGCCGCTGCTGCGGTCGGTATACCGTCCGTGGCCGTCATTACCGGACTCGGCTACCCGTTTGCCAAACGCAACTGGCTGTATCATGTTGTAAAATTATTGTATAAAAGAGCGCTGCGTAAAACCCGTGAGGTATGGTTCCTGAATAATGAAGACGCCAAGATATTCATCAACGAACATATCGTAAATATTGAAAAGGTGAAGGTGCTGCCGGGCGAAGGCGTTGATACCGATTATTTCTCCTTTCCGCAACGGAGCGCAAAAAAGAAAAACGGACCTTTTATTTTTTTAATGAGCACCCGCCTGCTCAAGAGCAAGGGTATCAGTCTGTACGCCGATGCCGCCCGCATATTAAAAAAGAAACATTACGACGTACGGTTTGAACTGATCGGCTTTTTTGAACAACATCATCCTGATTCTATCCTGCGCGAAGACCTTGAACGCTGGCAAAAGGAAGGACTGATCCACTACGGCGGCTTTGCCAAGGATGTGCGGCCTTTCCTGCAGCGGGCCGATTGTTTTGTATTTCCCTCTTTTTATAATGAAGGTGTACCGCGCTGCCTGATGGAGGCGGCCAGTATGGAATTACCGGTGATCACCAGCAATAACCGGGGCTGTAAGGAAGTGGTGATCAACAACAGCACCGGCTTCCTGTGTCATGTGCACGACCCGTTCGACCTGGCCGATAAAATGGAAAAAATCATCAACCTGCCTGCTGAAGACCGGCAGCGCCTTGGCCGCAATGGCCGCGCCCTCGTCATTAAAAAGTTTGATATCAGGCATGTTATTGATGAGTATGTTTCAACCTTAAATGCGGATTGGGCGGACTAATACCCCCAGCTGCGCCTCAACTGCGTCCCAGCTGCGCCCCAACTGGCCCCCCAGCCCCTCTGAAGGGGGAGTACCCAGGCGCTGGCTGCCCTTTGCAATCGTTAGTGGCTGGTGGTAAATGGCTAGTGGGCTTTTACCCAGTCATTCCTACTGTAGCATTTCGCCGTACATTGCTGCCTTTCCTAGTCGTCCTACTCGCCACTAGCCACTTGCTACTCGCCCGCCAACTTTAAACTTTAAACTATAAACTGTGAACTGTGAACTTTAAACTGAAAACTTTAAACCGGGAAACTTCGATTCCAGGAATGTTAGTACTCCGCAACTGCGGATCTGCTTCTCCCATGTCCAGCTGCTGAGATCAGGTTGCGCATAACTGAAGTTGTTGATCTTCTCCCAGGTGAAATTTTTCAGGTCGGGCTGCAGGTAGAAATAGCTGCCGCCATAGTTGTTTTGAAACTGGCGCACCCAGGCATAATCGGTAGTTACAACAGGCATCCGGCAGGCTGCATAGTCGAGGAATTTGGCCGATGTCTGTTGATTGTAGGGAACGATATCAGGCATATAATTGATACCATACTTCGCCTGCTGTATATGGGTATATACTTCATGGTATGGAACAGGTCCTTTAAACGTAATATTGGCAGTTCCAGCATAAGCAGCGCTCAATGCGTTATAAGCGCGCGACAGCACCAGCAGGCTGCGCTCCTTTAATGCGCCCTTAGTAAAACAATTGAACAGTAATTCCAGATTTCTACCCTTGTCAACAGTACCCACATATACAAAATCATATTGTTTCTGTATGCCCGGTAACAGGTGATCAGTACCCGGAGGAATGCCATAATTGCGAATGCCAAAAGGAATGGCATCGTTCCATTGAAACTGATGCTGTACATAATCGTTATTGAATATGCGGTAATCCGGTCTTGTATTGATCAGTTTCTTGATCCGGTCTTTTAAGGTACTGAGCGGCGGCACCGATGCCGATGCATATTCATGTATGGTGATCACCGCTTTATTCCGCCGGCTATGCTGCCCCAAAAAATGCCATTCCACCTCGCAGGCGCTGTTGTGTACTTCCGCCCGACTAACCACCTCTGTGTTGATCCCATGGGCTGTAAAAAAATCAACGTACGCTATTATCTCGGGTAGAAATGCCTTGTGGGGGTGAATGAAACGGATCGTCATCATTAATTATTGAGTTCAAAGTTCAAAGTTTAAAGTTCAAAGTTCAAAGTTCACAGTTCAAAGTTCATAGTTCAAAGTTCACAGTTCACAGTTCAAAGTTCATAGTTCATAGTTCAAAGTTCACAGTTCTAAGTTCCTAAGTTATTCAGATTGTGGTTTGACATCTTAACAAGTTTACCGGAAGCCGGCGGCTGGTAACCGGTAACAGCTCCCCCTTCAGGGGCGGGGGGTAAACTGTAATTCCGGGAACTTGCTTTCAAGAAAGGTCAAAACGCCTGACTTTCGTATCTGCTGATCCCAGGTCAGGGTTTCCATCGCTGGTCTGGCATAGGGAAAATTACTGACCGCTTCCCAGGTGAAATTCGACAGGTCGGGTTCCAGGTAAAAGAATTCGCCGCCATATTGTCGCTGAAACTGTTCTACCCAGGCATAGCGGGTGGAAATAATGGGCAGTCCCAGGGCTGCGTACTCCAGCAATTTCACAGAGGTTTGATGGCTGAAAGGTTCCATATCGACGGTATAATTGATGCCGAAGCGGGCTCTTAATATATAAAAATCCAGCAGGTGATGAGGCAGCGGGCCCATAAATATGATATTGCGGTAAGAAGCGTAGGCTTCCTGCAGGTGTTCATAGTCTCTCCCGATGATCAACAGGGTTTTGCCTTTCATGGCCCCGGTACTGAAGCATTTCAGCAGGGCTTCGGGCCGGCGTATGGGCGACAGGTCGCCGGTATACACAAAATCATAGTCGCGTTCATGTAAAAAAGGATCCGTCTGCAGCCAGTGTTCAGGCACCCCCATATCGCGGTAACCGAAGGGGATGTGATCGTGGAAATTGAAGGCTTTTTGTACATATTCATTCAAAAACAGCCGGAAATCGGGCTGGGCATTGAAAAAACTTTTCCACCAGTTCTTCCACCAGCGCCAGGGCGGCAGGGAAGAGGAGCCATATTCATGGATCTTATAGATGCCTTCTTTGGGTTTGGTGAGGTCAACGCCCATCATCCACCACTCCACATGCCGGTGCAGCAGCCCCAGCTCGTTCCTGTTCACGACCTCACAGGTTATCTGGCAGGCCGAAAAGAAACGGGTATAGGCGTCCATTTCGGGCAAAAATGCTTTTCCATTATGAACAAAAGCGATGATCATGAGCTGGTAAATCGGGATAAATTTATCAATTAGATGACATACTGTTTGTACTTTTGCGCTTTCTTTAAATAGGCTAGTGGTAAATGCCCGCCCGACTGAACGTCGTTCGGGCGGGGCTGGTGGCTAACAGGCATTTAAAACGCCTCCAGCCTACCTGCATTTGCCGCTCGCTACTTACATCATATTATGGAAGTAACAGTAAAAACGGCTAAACAATTACGACTTACCGAAGAAGAATTCGAATTGATAAAACAAAAACTTGGCCGTACGCCCAATTTTACCGAATTGTGTGCCTTCAGCGGTATGTGGAGTGAACATTGCAGTTACAAGAACTCGATCAAATGGTTGAAAACCCTGCCCCGCGAAGGCAAAAAAATGCTGGTAAAGGCAGGTGAGGAAAATGCGGGTCTGATGGATATTGGCGACGGCTTCGGCGTAGTATTTAAAATAGAATCTCATAATCACCCCTCCGCTATCGAACCCTTCCAGGGGGCCGCTACCGGGGTAGGGGGTATTCACCGCGATATATTTACCATGGGCGCCCGGCCTATTGCCTCGCTCAATTCCCTTCGTTTCGGCAACCTGAAAGAAGCTAAAACGCAGCACCTCCTGGCGGGGGTGGTACATGGGATCGGCCACTACGGCAACTGCTTCGGCGTTCCAACCGTAGGCGGCGAAATCTATTTTGAACAATGTTATCATACCAACCCCCTCGTGAACGCCATGAGCGTTGGTATTGTAAAGAACGGGGAGACCATTTCTGCTACTGCCAAAGGCATTGGCAACCCGGTCTTCTTTGTGGGTTCTGCCACCGGTAAAGACGGTATCGGCGGTGCTTCTTTTGCTTCTGCCGATATCACTGCAGAAAGTGCCGAAGAATTACCTGCCGTACAGGTGGGCGACCCCTTCCAGGAAAAGAAACTGCTCGAAGCCTGCCTGGAAGTGATCAGGACCGGCGCTGTTGTAGGTATGCAGGATATGGGTGCTGCCGGTATTATCTGTTCTACCGCGGAAATGAGCGCCAAGGGCGAAGTAGGCATGCGCATCGACCTCGAAAAAGTGCCTACCCGCCAGAAGAATATGAAAGCCTGGGAACTGCTGCTGAGCGAAAGCCAGGAGCGGATGTTGATGGTAGTGGAAAAAGGCCGTGAAGCGGAAGTACAACGTGTGTTCGATAAATGGGACCTGCCCTGCTCAGAGATCGGGGAAGTGACCAATGATGGCATCCTGCGTTTTTACATGCATGGCGAGCTGGAAGCTGAAATCCCTGCCAATGACCTGGTATTGGGGGGCGGCGCGCCGCAATATACCCGCGAGTATAAAGAACCTGCCTATTTCGAAAAAATAAAAGCTTTCAACGCCGACAGCATTGATGTACCGGCCGATCTGAAAGCCGTTGCTGAACAGTTGATCACCATCCCCAACATTGCCAACAAACGTTGGGTGTATGTGCAGTACGACAGCATGGTGGGTGCAGGTACGGCAACTACCAATACACCGTCTGATGCTGCGGTAGTAATAGCCAAACCAACCAACAAGGGACTGGCCCTTACTACAGATTGCAACAGCCGTTACGTATATGCCGAACCGTTCACCGGAGGTATGATCGCGGTGGCAGAAGCTGCCCGCAACATCGTTTGCAGTGGCGGTCAACCATTGGGCATCACCAACTGTTTGAACTTCGGTAATCCCTACGATCCGCAGGTGTACTACCAGTTCGTACATGCGATAAAGGGAATGAGTGAAGCCTGTAAGAAATTCGATACCCCGGTAACCGGTGGTAACGTAAGTTTCTATAACCAGAATCCGGATGGTGCGGTATACCCAACCCCAACCATTGGTATGGTAGGTTTGCTGGATAATGTGAACGCTAAAATGACGATGGATTACAAAGCGGAAGGCGACCTGTTATTCCTGGTAGGCACCAGCCGCAACGATATCAATTCTTCAGAATATTTACATAAGATCAGAAATGTGGAGTTCAGTCCGGCCCCGCATTTCGACCTGGAAGAAGAAGCTACCCTGCAAAACAAGATCGCTGAGCTCATCAAAGCCGGGGTGATCGCGTCTGCGCATGATACCAGCGAAGGCGGCTTGTTTGTAACTCTGCTGGAGTCGGGCTTTAACCGCAACCTGGGGGTTGACGTAAAAGCTGCCAAAGGCGAGATCCGTAAGGATGCTTATTGGTTTGGTGAGGCGCAAAGCCGTGTGGTGGTGAGCGTGAAACCAGATAAAGTAGATGCCTTCAAAAAAGTAATTGGCAATCATCCTTACGAACAACTGGGACAGGTTACCAGCGGCGCCATAAAAATTGATGGCAGCGACTGGGGCACTATTCAATCCTGGAAAGAGAAATATGATACGGCCATTGAAAATTTACTGGCCGGCCATGAGAGCGAACATGCTTTAAGTGCATTGTAATAGTTTATGGTTTGTGGTTTTCTCTCGGTTTAACCAGTAAAATTAATTGCTGGCAGGCCACTGTAAACGCTTCTGAACGGCAGCAACTACAAACGACAAACGGTAAACAACAAACCGAAGTAAACCTGTTATTGACTAATGAACAAAGATGCTATTATAGTGGTGACCGGAGCAGCCGGTTTCATCGGAAGTTGTTTGACCGGATTCCTGAACGCAAAAGGATACAACCACCTTATCCTGGTAGACGATTTCAGTGAGCCCGAAAAAATGCAGAACCTCGAGGGAAAGCAGTACCTGGAGCGTGTGGAACGCGAGCAGTTCTTCGAGTGGCTGCAGGAAAAAAGACCGTCTATCGGTTTTATCTTCCATATTGGCGCCCGTACCGATACTACCGAGTTTGATTATTCAGTGCACCAGCACCTGAACGTGGAGTACTCGCAAAAGATCTGGAATTACTGTACGGAATATAAAGTACCGGTGGTATATGCTTCTTCTGCGGCTACCTATGGTTCGGGCGATGAAGGATACAATGACGATCACGCCATTGTGTATGCATTGAAGCCATTGAACCCCTACGGCGTGTCAAAAAATGAATTTGATAAATGGGCCCTGCAGCAAACGACCCAGCCGCCTTTCTGGGCCGGGTTGAAGTTCTTCAATGTGTATGGTCCCAACGAATACCATAAAGGCCGTATGGCCAGTGTGATCTGGCATTCATTCAAACAGATCAACCAGGCGGGTAAGGTGAAATTGTTCAAGTCGCATAAGGAAGGGTATAAAGACGGCCAGCAGTTGCGCGACTTTGTGTATGTGAAAGATGTGCTGAAGATCTGTTACTGGCTTATGGAACAGTATGAAAAAGGGAACGACCAGGTAAGCAGTGGCCTGTACAACCTGGGCACCGGTAAAGCAAGGAGTTTTGAGGATCTGGCAAAAGCCACTTTCCGCGGACTGGATAAGGAACCGGTGATCGAGTTTATTCCCATGCCCGAAGATATTCGCGACAAATACCAGTATTTTACCGAAGCCAATATGCAGAAGCTGAAAGACGCCGGTTATACCGACGCCTTCTATTCTTTGGAAGAAGGCGTGAATGATTATGTGCGGAATTACCTTGCTAAAGGGAATTATTATTAGACGCTTAACGCTAAACGCTTAACGCGGAACGCTAAAGGCGAGTGGCGAGTGACTAGTAGCTAGTAGGAAATACAGGGAGCTACGGAAAATAGTTAATTAGGAAATTAAACCCCACTAGCTACTAATGAGCGAAGCGAATGACCCACTTACCACTAGCCGTATTAACAACGAACCTAGAACTATCAATGAACAAGAAAATAGCAATTATAGGAGGGGGCAACTTAGGAACTGCGATAGCAGAAGGCCTGATCAATAGCGGATTTACATTGCCCGAACATATTCTCATCACCAAACGGAATATCAAAACGCTGGCTTCCCTCGAAAAACGGGGTGTACTGGTGAGCGATAACAACGAAGAAGCCGTTCGTTTTGCCGATATGATCATACTGGCCGTAAAGCCTTTCCAGGTAGATGATATCCTGGCAAAGCTGAAAACATTGCTCAACCCTGAAAAGCATGTACTGGTATCGGTGATCACCGGTATCACGGTAGGCCACATGCAGAAAGCAGTAGGGCAGAAAATACCTGTGATCAGGGCGATGCCCAATACGGCGATCGCCATCCAGGAAAGCATGACCTGCCTCGCCGGATCGCATGATGTGAACAGTGACCAGATAGCGTATATCGAAGACCTGTTCAATCAGCTGGGTAAAGCCGTTTGGATCGATGAAAAACTGATGGATGCCGCTACGGTGCTGGGCGCCTGCGGTACGGCGTATGCGATGCGGTATATCCGCGCTAATATCCAGGGTGGTATTGAGATCGGCTTCGATGCAGCAACCGCCAGTTTAATTGCTGCGCAAACTGTAAAAGGCGCCGCTGAACTGTTGTTGAAAAAAGGCGCCCATCCCGAACAGGAGATCGACAAAGTAACGACACCTAAAGGTTGCACCATTGCGGGATTAAACGAAATGGAGCACCAGGGTTTCAGTTCTTCCCTCATTAAAGGCATTGTGGCCAGCTACGATAAGATCGCAAAGGATAGTTAACCGGAATAACCGGTGCTGATAAAACTATGTGTTTAAACGTCAAACTTAATGATGATGAAAGCGGTGATTGTCTGCCGGCTATCGCATTGACTAACGGTGGGTAACATATACGCAGTATTACGGATATATTAAATTCACATGTGTTTGCTTGCAGGTGAACTAAATTTTTTGTTCTTTTGTTGCGCGAAATTCGGCGCATCGTTTCGCACCCAAGTAACCCAAAAGCACTTATGAAGAAAGAGCGACTCAGTTTTTTGATTCTTTTCGTTGAAATAGCAGCTATTGTTTTTTTGCATTCTGCTAAAAACAGGCAGTCAGCTAGCGAAAAGGCCTTGTATGGCGCAAAAAAAGCAGCCACTACAAACACGCTGACACTTACTAAAATTAAATAGCATCTGATCTGCCGTATGGTGGTTTGCTATCAATTATTTTAAAGTCTAAATGACTTTCAAATTATAACCCCGCCCTGCGGGGTTTTTAATTTTAATGCAGTATTCGGTTTTTTATTGCGTCCTTTTTTCTTAACTCATTGATTTTAACCTCGTTTTAATGCAATTTCACAGTTAATGGCCCGGTTTTCCACACCTCAAAATCGGTTTTTGTCACGCGGTAATTTGCCGTAACTTTGCACGACCTCCCGGAATTAAATTTCTAGTACGAGTTATAAGTTTCCGCTGGTCAAATTGAAGTGGGGTTAAGATAATCAATTAAAAAAGATAGAGACGTTATAAAAAATAACCATTTATTATGGCCAAGCATATTTTTGTTACCGGTGGGGTAACTTCATCATTAGGAAAAGGGATTATTGCAGCCTCGCTGGCAAAGCTGTTGCAGGCGAGGGGATTGAGGGTAACAATTCAAAAGTTCGATCCGTATATCAACGTCGATCCGGGTACACTTAACCCGTATGAACATGGCGAGTGTTATGTTACGGAAGATGGCGCCGAGACCGATCTGGACCTTGGCCACTACGAGCGGTTCCTGAATATTTTCACTTCCCAGGCCAACAACGTAACTACAGGCCGCATTTATCAAACCGTAATCAATAAAGAACGCGAAGGCGCTTACCTCGGTAAGACCGTACAGGTTGTTCCGCATATCACCGATGAGATCAAACGCCGGATGCTGCTGCTGGGCACTACCAACGAATACGATATTATTATTACCGAGCTGGGTGGCACAGTGGGTGACATTGAGAGCCTTCCCTTCATTGAAGCACTGCGTCAATTGCAATGGGAATTGCCAGAAGAAGATACAGTCGTGGTTCACCTGACGCTGATCCCCTATTTGAAAGCTGCCAAGGAATTAAAAACAAAACCCACCCAGCACAGCGTTAAAATGCTGAGCCAGGAAGGGGTGCACCCCGATATCATCGTATGCCGTACGGAAAAGACGATGACGCCTGACCTGCGCCGTAAGATCGCTCTCTTCTGTAATGTTAAACAGGAGGCCGTTATTGAGGCTGCGGATGCGCCTACCATTTATGAAGTGCCATTGGCCATGATGCGTGAGAAGCTCGATCTTATCTGTTTAAAGAAACTCAACATCAATAATTTCCACGAACCAGACCTGCACAAGTGGAAAGAGTTCCTGGATAAGCTGAAATATCCCAAGAACCAGGTAACCATCGGACTGATCGGTAAATACATTGAGCTGCAGGATGCTTACAAATCCATCCTCGAAGCGTTTGTACATGCCGGCGCCCTCAATGAGTGCAAGGTGCAGATCCAGAACGTGCATAGTGAATTCATCACCCCCGAGAACGTAGGGGAGAAGCTGGCCAACCTCGATGGGTTGCTGGTAGCTCCGGGCTTCGGTCACCGCGGTGTGGAAGGTAAGATCCTCGCGGTTAAATATGCCCGGGAGAATAAACTGCCTTTCTTTGGAATTTGTCTGGGTATGCAAATGGCCGTGATCGAGTTTGCGCGCAACGTACTCGGTTTAAAAGAAGCGCATTCAACAGAAATGAATGCGAATACGCCTGACCCGGTCATTGACCTGATGGAAGAACAGAAAGCCATTACCTCCAAAGGGGGAACCATGCGTTTGGGCGCTTATTCCTGCGAAACTGCCGAGGGCAGCCTGGCCCGCCAGATCTATGCCAACGGGGTTATCAGCGAACGGCACCGTCACCGCTGGGAGTTCAATAACCGCTACCTGAACCAGTTCCAGGAGGCGGGTATGGTAGCCAGTGGCAAGAACAATGAGAACCAGCTGGTTGAGATCGTTGAACTGCCTGCTCACCCATTCTTTATAGGTGTTCAGTACCACCCTGAATTAAAAAGCACGGTGGAAAATCCGCATCCGATCTTTGTGCATTTTGTGAAAGCTGCCAAAGAGTATTCAGAGAAAAAAACGACCGTAAAAAATCCATTACTTCAAGGGGAGATGATATAATGGTTTATGGTTTATAGTTTGTGGTTTATGGTTTCCGGGATCACAAACCACCTTTTTTCCGCAGCAGCCTGATGGGGCAGCATTTATTTAAAAATAATTCCGGCAGGTTGTAAATGTATTTGGCTGGTATTCAATAGAGACTGCCCAAAGCGCGGAGCAACTACAAACAACAAACCATAAACCTTGAGATAATATAAATGGTTTATGCTTTATAGTTTGTGGTTTATGGTTTCCGGGATCACAAACCACCTTTTTTCCGCAGCAGCCTGATGGGGCAGCATTTATTTAAAAATAATTCCGGCAGGTTGTAAATGTATTTGGCTGGTATTCAATAGAGACTGCCCAAAGCGCGGAGCAACTACAAACAACAAACCATAAACCTTGAGATAATATAAATGGTTTATGCTTTATAGTTTGTGGTTTGTGGTTTTCGGGATCACAAACCACCTTTTTTCCGCAGCAGCCTGATGGGGCAGCATTTATTTAAATATAATTCTGGCAGGTTATAAATGTATTTGGCTGGTATTCAATAGAGACTGCCCAAAGCGCGGAGCAACTACAAACAACAAACCATAAACCACAAACCCGTATATCCCTATCTTTGCACCTCTTCTAAACTAGTAGTATAATGAATATGGACCGCAATACGGTGATTGGCTTTGTATTGTTAGCGCTTTTACTGTTTGTATATCTGTTTATTTCCACCAAGAACAGTCGTGAGTTAGAGGCTAAAAAGCAACACTACACAGATTCAGTCGCCAGGGTACAAAAACACATCCAGGATTCGCTGGCCAAATATGATACAGTAGCCGTAGATACCGCTGCTGTCGCCGGTCAACTGGCCACCCGTGGTGCTGAGCAGTTAACAGTTGTTGAAAATGAAGTAGTTAAAGTTAGCTTCAGCAATAAAGGTGGTCAACCCAAGCAGGTAGAGCTCAAGAACTATAAATCGCTCATCAATGGCAGGCCGGTTCTGTTGAACCACGCCTCCTTCGATAAATGGTCATACAGCATCAATGCCGGCAACAACACGACCGCCCAGGTAGCTGACATCTATTTCATGGCGCCCAAAGTGGTACGTAATGCCGATAACAGCCAGACGGTGATCTACCAGGCGCCTGTTCCGGGCCGGGGTAATATTACCCACCAGTTCACCATCCGCCCTAACGATTATCTGATCGACTGGGACGTTCAGTTAACCGGCGCCGATCAAATGCTTACCCAGGGTGCATTTAACCTGATCTGGCAGCAACAGCCCAGCCAGCAGGAAACCGATGTAAAGTATGAACGCACGCAAACCACCGTGGGCTTTTATGAGGACAATGATTTTGATTATATCCAGACAAAATCTGCCAAAACCTTCGAGAAGCCGGTACAATGGGTAAGCGTTGCGCAGCAGTTCTTTAATACATCAATCATTGCGAAGAACAAATTCACTTCAGGCGAAGTGAAATTCGTCAAGAACCTGGAAGATACTACCGCGAAGATTGCCGAAGTGACCACCACGCTGCAAACCCGGTTACCGCTGGGGCCAAACGCAACGTTGCCGATGCAATTATATTTCGGTCCGAACGACTACGGTATTCTCCGTAAGCACAAGAACGAGATCCCCGAAATGGATAAGATCGTGAACCTGGGCCGTGATATGTATGCTTTCGTGCGTCCGATCAACAAGTACATTGTGATGCCGGTGTTTGACTTCTTTAAAGGATTTGGGGTAAGCCTTGGAATTGCCATTGCGCTGCTTACCTTATTCATCCGTTTGCTCACGTCACCGCTGGTGTATACCAGTTACCTGAGCGGCGCCAAAATGAAGGCCTTAAGACCTGAAATTGAAAAGCTGAAAGAGAAATATAACAAC
Organism: Longitalea luteola; assembly: GCF_017356035.1. Taxonomy (GTDB): domain Bacteria; phylum Bacteroidota; class Bacteroidia; order Chitinophagales; family Chitinophagaceae; genus Niastella; species Niastella luteola. The sequence goes on from NZ_JAFIQX010000005.1 coordinate 71,130, forward strand.
GACCAGCAGCAGGTAGGGGTAGAACAGATGAAGCTATTCCGCGAAGCGGGGGTGAATCCGTTGGGAGGTTGTATTCCGGCGCTTCTGCAGATCCCGATCTTCTTTGCGTTGTACAGTTTCTTTAACTCAAATATCGATCTGCGCGGGGTTGACTTCTTATGGGCCGATAACCTGGCTGCATACGATGCCATTGTGCGCTGGAACTTCAACATTATTGGATTGGGCAATCACCTGAGCCTGTTTACCATTACAGCGGTGTTGACCAGTTTCCTGATCTCGATCTATAATATGAACATGACGCCCGATCAGAACAATCCGGCGCTCAAGTACATGCCCTATATCTTCCCGTTCATCTTATTGTTTGTGTTCAACGGATTACCGGCGGCCCTTACCTGGTATTATACCGTGTCGAACGTGATCACGCTGATATTACAGTTCGTAATTCAGAATTACATCATCGACCACGACAAGATCCTGGCGAAAATTGAAGAGAACCGGAAAAAGCCAAAGACCAAATCTAAATGGCAGGAGCGATTGGAGCAGATGCAGGAGGCCCAGCAGCAGGCGCAGAAGGCGAGAAGCCAACAAAAGAAATAAAATTGTAAGTTAACGTTATATAAAAAGGTGAGTTCTTGATCAGAGCTCACTTTTTTTATTTCTGGTCTCCAGATTTCTGATTTTGAGATTTCGAGATTTCCTGATTTTGGGATTTTGAGATCTTGGGATTTTTCGATTTGCGGGATTCGGGGTGTTAGCGGTTTATTGGGCGGCTGAGGAAGTAACAAATCTCGAAATCCCGCAATCCCGCAATCAGAAATCAGAAATGGATTTCTGATTTTGAAATTTTGGGATTTTGGGATTTTGAGATTTTGGGATTTTGCGATTTTGAGATTTTGGGATCTACGAAATTGGAGGTATTTGAAGTTTAATAGGAGTTCCGGGAAATAAACAAATCTCGAAATCTCGAAATCTCGCAATCTCGAAATCAGAAATTTCTTAAGTCGTTGATTTTTAACAATTCTGACTATAAAAAGAGCCTTTAACTTTTGAAATTTGGCTGGTCTTTGTATTTTACGCAGCAACTATTATCACCTTGTCCGCATCTTGCTATTATTACAACCGTAGATCATGAAAAAAAGATTTGTGTTACTGTTAGTTAGTTGTATGGGCCTGCTGGTGTCAGCCAGTGCGCAGCGTAAGGTAAGCGAGCTTACCCTCGTGTACGACGCCAGTATTTCAAGCGGCAGTAAGGAGCCTAAAATGGCTGATGCCCTTGACGGACATACCAAGACCATGTACATTAAAGGAAATATGAGCCGGGCGGAGTTGGCCAGCGCCCTGTTTTCTTCAGCCACCATCCATGACTCCAAGGCAGGCACGTCGGTCGTGTTAAAGGAAGTGAGCGGACAGAAGCTCTTGATCAGAATGACCAATGATAACTGGGTAGAAAATAATAAACGCTACGATGGGATAACTTTTGCGAATACCAGCGAGAGCAAGACAATTGCCGGTTATAACTGTATAAAGGCGGTGGCTACATTGCCCGATGGAACGACTTTCACCGTATTTTACACCCCCGATATAGTTCCCGAGAATAAGGAATACGATTACCAGTTCAAGAACCTGAACGGATTACCTCTTGAATACGAGCTCGTGCAGGGTAAACTGACCATCAGGTACACGGTATCAAAAATCAACATGAACCCCGTGCCGGCTTCAAAGTTCGACATACCTAAATCAGGCTACCGCGAAATGACTTATGAGGAAAGTAAAAAAATGAACGTAAGTAATTGATCTGGAGCAATCCGGGTTATTTACGTAACCGGATCTTCAGATCGAAAGCGTTCAGATTGTTGCGATAAGATGAATGATCAGGCGAAACATTCACCCGGCTTTTATAAGGTAGAATGAATACCTTATTGCCTTGTTGATAAGTCACCACTGTATTGTGGGTGATGTAGTTATTGGTGCGTACGCTGCTCAGGATGTGGCTGCCGGTATAAGTAGGGCCTGCTTTCAGCGTAAAGCCGTTGGTAGTTCTAATGGGTGTGAAATCGGGTTTGCGAAGCGCCTCCGCCTTCTTTTTGTCACCACCTCCGCTGCTGGCCAGCGCAAGCGCAAATGCCCCGATCATCGCACAACTGATGATGGTTTTCTTAAGCATGTGGTTAAGTTTTAGCGTAGAGTTCACTTGCATATTGATTACAAAAATATAGAAAAAAATTTGGTTTTTTTTAACCCTGCGGATTAAAGTTTATACTATCCTTAACGAATGAGATACATAAATGTTACGGATTTCATAACAAAACCGTTGGTTTTTTTACAATTTTTTGATCACTATTCATAATCGCCTGTTATTCATAAATAAGTGTTTTTTAGCCCATTCCTTACAGGATAAGAAGAAGCAATGAACGGCCGGTCGTTAGTATCGGATAAGTAATTTTTATTAGAAATAATAATTATTCACATGCGGTATAAAATTAAAATTGGTACGCTTCGCTGAAAATCCTATTTTACATTAACCTACTATTTAAATAAATGAGAGAAAATCCGTTTCGTCAGGATAATGAAGAAATTCGTGAGTTAGTAAAGCAGTTTCAGAATCTCAAAGCAGGGCGGGGAAACTCCTTTCTTGAGGAAGAGGCCTTTGAAAAGATCATCGATTATTTCGACGATGTAGAGGACCTGCCGCAGGCGTTGGAAGCTGCTGAAATGGGCATTGAGCAGTATCCTTATTCTTCCGCATTGCTTATTAAAAAAGCCGATCTGTTAATTGCTACCCGTCATTATAACGAAGCCCTGGAAATACTGAACCATGCTGAACTGCTCGATGGCAACGATATCAACCTGTATATATTGAAAACAGACGTTTACCTGGCGCTTGACCAGCAGGAAAAAGCAGTGGAACTGCTTGAAAATGCCCTGCAACTGTTTGAAGGCCAGGAACGTATTGAACTGCTGTTTGAGCTGGCTGACGTATACGACGATTACGAGGAGTTCGATAAGATCTTCGATTGCCTGAAGCTCATCCTGGAGCAGGAGCCTACGAATGAAGAAGCATTGTACAAGATCTGCTTCTGGACCGACTTTACCGGCCGTAACGAAGAAAGCATTACCCTGCATCAGCATATTATCGAAGAGAACCCTTACAGTGAGCTGGCCTGGTTCAACCTGGCTGCCGCCTACCAGGGTTTGAAATTGTACGAAAAAGCCATTGACGCTTACAAGTATGCTGTCACCATCGATGAAAAATTCGATTATGCCTACCGGAATATGGGCGATGCGTACATCCGTTTGCGTAAATATAAAGATGCGATCGAAGTGCTGGAAAAAGTGCTTGAATTGTCACGTCCCGAAGATGTGATCTATGAAGCCATAGGGCATTGCTACGATCGCATGAAGAACTATGCACAGGCCCGCTTCTATTACCGCAAGGCATCGCACCTGAACCAGGGCGATAGTAAATTGTACTACAAGATAGCCTGCACTTACATCAATGAAGAGCAGTGGTCGATGGCCGTAAAGCAACTGGAAAGCGCCATGCAGATCCATCGCCTGCAGCCTGAGTATAACCTGGCTATGGGAGAATGTAAAATGCAGCTGGGCGATTACAAGGAAGCTATTCAATATTTTTCTAATGTCGTAAGGCAAAGGCCACGGAATATTTCCAGCTGGGAAGCGCTTATCCGCTGTTTATACCAGGGAGAATTTTATGAAGAAGCCCTGGAGCAGGTGAAAGCTGCTTTGAAGATCACCGAATCGAAACCCATATTCATCTATTACCTCAGTGCCATCCTGCTGGCCCTGGGCAAAACCAAGGAAGCCTTGCTGCAACTGGAAACCGCATTGAATGCTTCACCCAAATTGTTGAAGAAGCTGATCCACCTCAATCCGGCCATGCTGCGCCATCCTTTGGTGATTGATGTTATAGCTCATTCCAAAAAGAAACAATAGACAATACACAATAAGCAATAGACAATAAGCAATTGGCAGGTAAAACCATGTTGATTGCTTATTGTCTTTTATTGTATGTTTTAGCGTTTTTAACGCCCTTTTAACTGCCTGTTTGTGTATCACCCTGATGGTTGTAAATTGTGTATTGGCAATTGTTCCGATGCCAATTGGTTATTGGCAATTATCAATTGATTCCATTATTTTTGCGGCGGCTTTAAAAATTGTTGCACAAAAAAACAAGGAATGAATTTTAACCTCACACAGATCCCCGAAAGGATAAAGAAACCACGCAACAGCGGTATTACCATGGTAATGGACAAAGGCCTGAGCATTCCGGAAGCGCAGAACATGATGAGCGTTGGACATCCCCACATAGATATTGTCAAGCTCGGCTTTGGAACTTCCTTTGTAACACCGAACCTGCGCGAAAAGATCGAAGTTTATAAATCGTACGACATTCCCGTTTATTTTGGAGGCACTTTGTTTGAGGCATTCCTGATCCGTAACCAGTTTAATGATTATATCAGCGTTTGTAAAGAATATGGCATTTCCTATATGGAAGTGAGCGATGGCTCTATCAATATACCGCATGCGGAAAAATGCGGGTACATTGAAAAGCTTGCTAAACATGGGACTGTGTTGAGTGAAGTGGGAAGTAAAGATGCTGCACATATTATCCCGCCTTATAAATGGATTGAACTGATGCGAGCCGAACTGAATGCCGGTTCGTCATACGTGATCGCCGAAGCTCGTGAAGCTGGTAACGTAGGTATTTACCGCGGTTCCGGTGAAGTACGAGAAGGCCTGGTTCAGGAGATCCTCACGCAAATCCCCGGTGAAAAGATCTTATGGGAAGCACCCCAGAAAGCACAGCAGTTGTACTTTATTGAACTGCTGGGTTGTAATGTGAACCTGGGTAATATTGCACCTACTGAAGTTATTCCGTTAGAAACAATGCGCATCGGCTTACGCGGCGATACGTTCAATTTGTTTTTGAACGGCAATGGATCGGCGATTAAATAATTAGCTAATGTGCTGATTAGCTAATGTGCTAATGAAATACACAAAGGCAATGTGCTAATTAGCTAATGTGCTAATGTGCTGATGAAATACACAAAGGCAATGTGCTGATTAGCTAATGTGCTGATGAATACATTCGCGAGCTCTTTCACGTTTGCCGTTTCACGATTGACGATTCACGAGGACGTTAGTGAATTAAATAATAAATGAAAGTTGCAATGAAAAAATATGGCTTGATTGGCTTTCCATTGAGCCATTCATTTTCTCAGAAATATTTTACAGAGAAGTTCCAGCGGGAAAAGATCGACGGCTGTAGGTACGAGAATTTTCCGCTGGCTTCCATTGATGAATTTCCCGCGCTTATACAACAGCAGTCCGATCTGCACGGATTGAATGTAACCATCCCATACAAGGAGAAGGTGATCCCATTTCTCACGGCCCGGAGTGAAGTGGTAAAAACCATCGGCGCCTGTAACTGTATCAAAATAGAGAACGGACAGCTTACTGGTCATAATACCGATGTAGTGGGTTTTGAAATGTCGTTACGCCCGCTGCTGCAGCCCTTTCATAAAAAAGCCCTGGTGCTGGGTACTGGCGGCGCCGCCAAAGCAGTGCAATATGTGCTGAACAAACTCGACATTGCCTTTCTCGAAGTTTCCCGTAACCCGGTCACCAGCCGGCAGATAGCTTACCATCAGATCGATGCAACGGTTATTAAAGAGCACCAGGTGATCATTAATACCAGTCCGCTAGGTATGTACCCCAACATCAATGAATGTCCGCCATTGCCGTATGAGGCGCTTACGGAAACCCATTACCTGTTCGACCTGATATATAATCCGGAGAGAACTTTGTTCCTGCAAAGAGGGGAGGAGCGGGGCGCTGCTATCAAGAACGGTCACGATATGCTGATCATTCAGGCGGAGGAGAGCTGGCGGATCTGGACAATGTGATAATGTGATAATTCGATAGTTTGATAATGGAATACAATGAATAATTAGCTAATTAGCTAATGTGCTAATGTGCTGATGAAATACAGATAAACGCTGAACGCAAAACGCTAAACGCCGAACGCTGAACGCTGAACGCAAAAGGCTGAAGGCAAAAGGCTGAAGGCAAAAGGCTGAAGGCAAAACGCCGAACGCTGAATGCAAAACGCAAAGCACTGTTAGTAAAGCTGTATTCCCTGGCATCTGGTAACTGGTAACCGGCAACCTGCATTCCCTGTAACCTGTAACTTGTATTCCCCGGCAACCGGTACCTGGTAACCGGCAACCTGTATTCCCTGTAACCTGTAACTTGTAACCCGTAACTTGCATTCCCCGGCAACCGGTACCTGGTAACCGGCAACCTGTCTTCCCCGGCAACAAATTAAGATTTCAGCTTTTCAACAACCTCACTAGGAATCGCTGCCACTTTTTTCTTCGCATAATCATAACAAACCATACCGGTTTTGGCAACGGCTACCGATTGGGTGGTATCGCCGGAACGTTTTTCCAGCTTGTAATAAAGATCAAAGGAGATCTTGCCAAGATCGCCGGCGGCCACTGATACCATCACTTCATCGCCGTAAAACAATTCGCTTTTGAATTCAATGGCTACATCGCTCATAATAAGGCCAACGCCGGCCAGGTTCAATTCGCCATAGCCCAGTTGTTTCAGGAACTGCACCCGCGCTTCATGGATCATGGAAAGGATGGTATCGTTACCTACATGATTACCATAATTGAGGTCGGTAATACGTACAGGAATGGTAGTGGAGAAGACAAACTGTTCAGGCAATTCAACTTTAATTCGGGCCATGCTTATGTAATTAATCCGTGAAACGGCAGACGGCAATCGGCAAACGGCAGACGTGAAACACCTACCTTACAATGCACTATTTTCCGTTACCTGCTACCTTTTTCAATTCAGTAATTCACTCACCTAATAACTCAATAACTTATGAACTTATATCAACCAGTCAACTACTCCTCCGCCATCAGCAGGTCTTTCAGCTCCAGGATATCTGTGAAGCTGGTGGGCGTAGGAACGAAGGAGGTCTGGTTCAGGAACTTTTCTTTCCATTCGTTGAACCTGATCTTCCACAGGCTGTTCTCCTGCATCATGAAATCAAAATAATCCTGCTGTTCCACATCCTGGTTGATGGTGTTGATGATATGGAGGAACTTCGAAGAAATGCGGGTTTGCTCTCCGTTCGGACTGGTAACAGTGATATAGCAATTGTCGGGCGATGTGATCAGTTTCTTATCCAGGATCACCTGTCCGTTCGCATCGCGGATGAGCGGTGCCTCCACGTCAGGCGGATTGATCTCGGTAAATTCTACGGCCTGCACATCGTCCATCCCGGCGTAACTGGTAGCGATGGGCTGATAGTCGTAAAAAGCAGTACGACGGGCGCCATGGCGGTTGCGATACCGTTTTGAGATTATGCTGGCATTGGCATCGCTTAGGGCCGCCAGTTGTTTTTCATTCAACCGTTGTACGCGGGGCACCGGTATTTCACCGATCTCGGTGTCTGCAGCCGGTGTTCTGTTTTGAGCGGCGGAACCTTTAGCGGTAGTGGATGAACGGGTTGATTTCGCCACAGCAGGCGGTGTGTCTACCGTATTGGTGCGGTCTAAAAAGTACCAGGCGCCAACGGTAAGTAAGACCAGTGCGGCCGCAGCCACTATGGCTTTGCGCGAATGCAGGGCAATGACCCGGCCTTCTTTTTTCGCAGGCTGTTGAGGTAAATGTGCTGCTATTTTCTCCCAGGTATCAAATGGAGGCGCTATGGAAATGTCCTGCATCTTTTTAGCCACCGATACTTCGTCTGCTTCCAATGGAGTATTTAATTGCGCCGCAATACCGGACCAAAGGTCCTGCGGAGGGGTAACAGCGAGATCAGTCAATTTTTTAGCAACGGAGATCTCATCTGCATCAAATTCCGCATTTAAACGCGCCGCAATATCGGGCCAAACGCCCGGCGGGGGCGTTACCTCCAGATTTTTCAGCGTATGTTTAATGTTCGTTGCCATATTTAACGGGTGTAGGATTTTTGCGTGTCGCTCAAATATTGGGCTATCTTTTTTTGTAAAACTGATTTGGCTCTCGCCAGTTGTGATTTGCTGGTGCCTTCACTTATGCCCAGCATATCACCTATCTCTTTATGGGAATATCCCTCTACCACATAGAGGTTAAAAACCGCTCTGTAGCCGGGGGACAATTCCTGTACAATTCTGATAATATCTTTTTCTGCCAGATTTTCCAGGGCCGAGATATCGGAGTTTTCAATCGTTCCTTCCTCTTTTTCGGTAACCATCGACAGTTTGGTCGATTTTTTCCGAAAATGTTCAATGGACGTATTGACAAACACCCGTCTTATCCAGCCTTCAAAGGAGCCTTCTGCCCTGAAATGGTGTAAATTCCGGTAAACCTTTATAAACCCTTCCTGCAGCAGATCCTGTGCATCCTCAACATTGCTGGCATATCGCAAACAAACCGCATACATTTTGGGAGAAAACCGGTGATACAGCTCTTCCTGCATACGCCTGTCCCCTGCAATGCATCCTCTTATTAAGTCGGATTCTGAAATGGTATAGTTGCTTTTCTGCTCCAAAAAATCGATCTATGTATTAAAATTATGCCTATTGTGTCTTTAATACCTCTTTTTGCAAAAATAATATAAGTTTATCAGCCGCTTTTTTGCGATGGCTTAGTTCATTCTTTTCGGCCATGGTCATTTCGGCGAAACTGCGGTTACTGCCGGTGGGTTTAAATACCGGGTCGTAACCAAAACCACCCGTACCACTGCGCTCATGGGTAATGGTTCCCTCACAAATTCCCTCAAAAAGCCATTCCTTACCTTCCCAGATAAGCGAGATCACGGTACGGAACCGGGCGCGCCGGTTGTCGGTCTTACCCAAATTGGCCAGTAATTTATCAATATTCCTGTCAAAGGCCTTGTCCTCGCCGGCATACCGGGCACTTTTAACGCCAGGTTCACCATTCAGGGCTTCCACTTCCAGGCCGGTATCTTCACTAAAGCACGACAGGCCGGTCAACCGGTGAATGGTGCGCGATTTTTCACTGGCATTGGCCTCCAGGGTGTCGTGCGGTTCCGGAATGTCGATATCAATGCCGGCCTGCTTCAAACTGATCACTTCCAGCTGGCTGCCAATAGCCGCCTGGATCTCTTCTACTTTATGTTGATTGTTGGTGGCGAATATCAGTTTCATTGTTTATACGCTTTGTCAGATAGCTAGTGGTAAGTGGGTCCTTCGCTTCGCTCAGTAGTAGCCAGTGGGGTTTCTATTCGAAACTTGCTGCTTTCCGCAGCTTTCCTGTATTCCCCCCTTGCCACTTGCCACTCACCACTCGCCTAAAGAAACATTCTCTTTAAACAATCCCACAGCTTCCTTTTTAACGATTTGGCCTGGTCTGTTTCCTGGTTCAGCTGCTGAAGCGCAGGGATGAACAGGTAAGTAGTGCCGGCATAAGGTTGTTCCTTGAATGACGGAAAGTTGATAGGCAGTTGAATTTCATCCGGTTCTACCCCAAATAGTAACAGGTATACCGGTTGTAACTGGGTTTTCAGCCTGTCAATGGCAACCGCTGCCGTGGCATGATTCACGATGGCCACATCGGCCATATTGAGTTTACAGGCACCCAGCATTTTTGTCAGGAACTGCAGATCGCTTTCCGGCACAAACACATCGTCGGGGTAGTTGACTACGATCGCGATCTGTTTCTTATTATTTCCCAATATCTTATAAGGCGGTAAGTCAGCCGGTTTTAGGGGTGTTTTTTCAATCACCAAAACAGGTTCCGGTTGGGCTGTTTTGATAACAGGTTCTGCCTGAACGGCCATCGGTTCCCGTCTGGCTACGGAGGCTGAAACTGTTTCCTGCACGGGTGTAAAGCTTTCCTGCGTCGACTGCGGTAGTTCACCCAATTCACCCGGCGCAGGCGCTATCAGCGAGTTCCGGTAAAGATCGGCAATAACAAACCCGGGTAATTTTATATTAGTTAAGCTCATTGTTCAAAAGCATTCTTAATCAAACAAATAACAGGCTGGAACCACTCGGAGTTTTACGAACACTTGTTAGTAATTAATTTGACAGCCACAAACTTTATTTGTTTATTTGCGGCTCAAAAATACTTGATTATGGTTGAAGCTTATAGTATCCCTGTTACAAAAATTGAACATAGCAGGTTACCGGGAATTACGCTCGAAAATATTCCTTTCGGAAGAACCTTTACAGATCACATGCTGGAGGCAGATTATGAAAACGGCGAATGGAAGAATGTGGAGATCAAGCCGTACCAGCCGCTGGAGATCAGTCCGTCCCTGGCTGCCCTGCATTATGGCCAGGCCATCTTTGAAGGAATCAAAGCCTATAAGAACGAGGCCGGCGAAGCGTATATTTTCAGGCCTTATGATAATTACAAACGATTTAATTTGTCGGCCGCCCGCATGGAAATGCCAGAAGTGCCTGAAGACATATTTATTGAAGGCATGCGCCAGTTGATCGCGTTAGATAAGAACTGGATCCCTGCCAAAGAAAATCATTCATTATATATCCGTCCGTTCATGTTCTCTTCCGATGAAATGATCGGCGTGCGGGCATCGGAAAAGTACAAGTTCATGATCATCCTGAGCCCGACCGGACCGTACTACAGTGCGCCCATGCGCATTTATGTAGAAGAGAAATATACGCGCGCCGCACCGGGTGGGGTAGGGTATGCGAAAGCCGCCGGTAATTACGGGGCCGCCATGTATGTTACTGCCCAGGCCAAAAAGCAGGGGTACGACCAGGTTTTATGGACAGACGTGTATGAGCACAAATATGTGCAGGAGATCGGCACTATGAATGTATTTTTTGTGATCGGTGATACCGCTGTGACGCCCGATCTGAGCGCAGGCACCATCCTGGCCGGGGTTACCCGCGACAGCGTGATGACCATCCTTGAGGAAATGGGCTTACACGTGGAAGAAAGGCCGGTGTCTGTTGATTCCCTGATCGATGCCTACAAAGCAGGCCAGCTGCGGGAAGTGTTCGGGACCGGTACGGCTGCCACGGTTTCGCTGATCCGGGAATTGAAATACAAAGATTTTGTGATGACATTTGATACCGATAAGTGGACGGTTACTCCCGAGATCAAAAGCCGCCTGGACGCCATCCGGGAAGGCAGGGACGCCGATAAGTTTGGCTGGATGTTTAAGGTGTAGGAGTGAAAAAACAGGAAAAGCCGGTTTTTTATGTTTTTCGGGATATTTTCTGGCGGAAATCACCTGTTTTTCAACTTATTTTGCACATTATTGGCTGTTAGGCACATTATCCATGAAAAATGGAGTCAATTTTTTTGGTTATAAAATTTATCCGCTTAACTTTGCCGTCCCAAAATCAAAAGGTTCAGAATGCCTACTATACAACAATTGGTAAGAAAAGGAAGAGAAATCATTAAGGCTAAAAGTAAATCCAGGGCTTTAGACTCCTGTCCTTTCCGTCGTGGTGTGTGCACCCGTGTTTATACAACCACTCCTAAAAAGCCTAACTCGGCTTTGCGTAAAGTGGCTAAAGTACGTTTAACAAACAAAGTGGAGGTAATTGCCTACATTCCCGGTGAAGGTCACAACCTGCAGGAGCACTCAATCGTGCTGGTTCGCGGTGGTCGTGTGAAAGATTTACCTGGTGTACGTTACCACATTGTTCGCGGTAGCCTGGATACTGCAGGTGTTAAAGACCGTAAACAAAGCCGTTCTAAATACGGAACCAAAAAGGAAAAGGCTAAAAAATAATTAGTAAGACGTTCTACAAATTTTTATAAATGAGGAAGACAAAAGCCAAAAAAATTCCCTTAGCACCTGATGCCAGGTATAATGATGTGATGGTAACAAGGTTTATCAACAACCTGATGTGGGAAGGAAAAAAGAATACAGCTTTCAACCTATTCTATACTGCATTGGACCGCGTTGCAAAAACAACCGGTGAAAACGGATACGAAGTATGGAAAAAAGCCCTGAACAATGTTACGCCTGCTGTAGAAGTACGCAGCCGTAGAATTGGTGGTGCTACTTTCCAGATCCCTGCCGAAGTTCGTGCTGAAAGGAAAGTATCCCTGAGCATGAAATGGCTGATCCGCTACAGCCGTGAAAGAAACGGTCGCAGCATGTCTGAAAAGTTAGCTAATGAGATCATCGCAGCCAGCAAAGGTGAAGGTGGTGCTTTCAAAAAGAAAGAAGATACGCACCGTATGGCTGAAGCTAACAAGGCTTTTGCTCACTTCCGTGTATAACACTCGTTAAGTACATCTTACCATATACGACCCCGACGCTCCCGTCGGGGTTTTTCTGTTTGCGTTTATGCCTCTTTGCTTTAATTACCTCACCATTACCTTCCCCGAAAATTCCCGCTTTCCATTCTTCTGAATACTTATAAAATAGACCCCGTTTTTAAGGCCCGGCAAGGGTATCGCTTCTGCCGTTTGTGTGAGCCGGTATTGCAATACTTTTTGTCCAACGGTGTTGAACAGCAGCAGTTGGGTGTTTTGCGGCTCTTCTTTGGTAAGCACCCATAACGAACCGGTTGAGCTAACCGGGTTCGGGAAAATGATATATCGTGTAGTGAGGAAATAATATATGCTCTGCGGATTGCTGTACGCGAAATGGCCGTTATTGAGCTCAACCTTTACGCGGTAGGTGTTTACGCCATCCACCAGTTTGGTATCGGAATACTCGAATATGATATCTGTAACCGGTTGTATGGTGTGCAAAGCCTGGTAACCAGTGCCGGTCAGTTTTTCGAATGTGATACTTTTTACGTTGAAAGTGGTGCCGATCTCGGCGTACAATGATCCGGTGTTCCCGTTCACCAGGTCGGCAAAGAATGTCTTCAGATAGCAGTCGACACCCTGTAACTGGTAATTGATGGTATAGGCTTTCAATCCTTCGCGGTCACCGATCATGGGCGCTATGGTATAATATACGGAGTTGCCTGACTGCCGAACAATGATGCTGGTGTCGGCCGATGTAACAACAGGTTCCAGGTATTTTTCGCCCAACCGGTACACCCTGTACGAGGTCGCGCCAGGAATACGGTCCCAGAACAACATGGCTGAATCGGGGCAATTGAACCCGACCTGTACCAGCGGGGTAGGGGCAATGGCGAAGGTGTCTGAAATAAAAGACTGTCCGTTAATGCTCATGCGCAGCAAAGCGGTGCCGCAGGTGTCAGGCGCCAGCCAGTAAGTACTGCCCGCGGCCAGCGGGGCTGCATCGTTGACAGGTAACCAGGTGGCGCCCTGGTTCAGACTGTATTCCAGCAGGCCGGCGGCGGTATTGAACGTGGACGACCAGCGCACCAGGTTGTTTTCACCACTTCTTACATGGTCGATCCCAAGCGGGAACTGCCATTGGAACTGATCGGCAGCATCGGTTTGCCAGGCAATATGAAATGCCTGGCTGCCGCCGGGTATGGCAGATCCTTTCACCCGGATGGTATAAGTACCTGCAACCGGGTTGAGGAGCGTGATCTGTTCAACGGGGTTCAGCGTATCTTTTTTTCGGACGGCCGGCAACAGCAGCGAGTCGAGGATTGGCGCGGGGCTCAATACCCAGGGCAGCCAAACCTGTCCGTTGCCGTTATATACCAGTTCGATGTCAAGGTCATTGATCAATGCTTTCTGCGCATTGGCGATGGCGGGAGGATCGAGCCAGCAAAGGGTTATTTTCAATTGCCGGGTATTGGCCGGAACCGGTAAGGAAAATGTTTGAACGCCACCCTGTGTTACTGAACCGGTCAAATATTGTTCATTCACCATGCCCTGCATGGCCTTCCAGGCATTCAGGCTGCCATAACCGGAGAGATAATCCGGTCCGGCGGTTCCGCGGTCATCGGCACTGTTCAGCAGCACCGCCTTTAACAATGATGCCGGCGGCAGGTTGTTGTTATGTTTTTCTTTATAGAATTGTTGAAGTAAAAGCACCGTTCCGGAAGTGTGGGCGGCTGCACCGGAGCTGCCATCTTCGCCAAAAGCCACCAGTTCAGGTTTTATGCGGCCGTCGTATGCAGGTCCGCGCGAACTGAGGTAGGCCACTGTTCCGAATGAATCGGTTGCGCCAACAGTTAGGATGTTCTTGGCCATTTTAAAGCTGCCGGTAAGATTGGCCATATTGTTTATGCCGGCATAAGGTCCGGTGCTTACCAGGTTGCCCGAATTGCCCGAAGAAAAGACATGCAGCAATCCGGGATTATTGATCAGGCTGGCATCGTAGGCAGCCGCATCGGCCCCATAATAGTTCTCGATGCCGGTTCCATACGAATGGTTTTGTACTGAAACCCGGTGCTGTTTGTAGTCATTATCGGCATCGGGTAAAAGGCTGGCGAAATTTGAAGAAATGACCGACGCGGCAGGTACAACGCCGCCGCCGGTATAATAGGAATTCTCACCGCCTGCAATGATGGTGCACATATACGAAGCGTGCGAGGAAATGAGGGCTGAGCTAAGCGGGGTAGAAATATACCGGCCTTTGAGATCGATATCTCCCGTATCGGGTTTGTTTTCCTTGACAGAAACCACCAGGTCATTACCCTTTAAGCCGGGGAACTGTTTATGCACCATGTTGATGGTGTTCAGGCTGTTATCATAAGTAGAGATGGCCAGTTCTTCATGCGGCTGGCGGGGCACATCAACGAAACGGACAAAAGGCTGCGATAATACAAGTGAGTCGATCTGCGTTCCCCGGGCAGTAACGACCAGCAGTCCGCCCGCATATTCCTGAATGATCCGTACGGAAGCTTGTTTGGTGTTGAAATAGTTTCTGGCAGAATCGATGTTGGAAGTAACGATCCAGAATACCTGTTCCTGTTTGCTGGTCAACAACTTTGTGTTGTTTTGCAGCACTGGCGACAGCTTGCGGTTCGCCGGGATAACCCTTTTCTGCGCCACTACCAGTTGTGTGGTTAACGTAAAAATAAGCAGCCAAAGCCCGGTTTGTTTCATAATACAATCTACTGAATAAATGAAAGTAAATCACAACTAATGATGGCACAAAGCAGACCTATAATAACGGAACAATAGGGACATCTCAACTAACTATCGGGGGCATCCTAAAACTACACAATTAATTTTTAATATATTCCAATAGAATCCATTTGGTTATACTATAAATGCGCTTCTTCTGCAACCCGGTTGCTTAATTATCGGGTGGATATCTGATTTATTTTCTTAAATTGAAAGTACCATTAATTTGTAAACTATTAAAACGAAACACTTATGAGAATGACTCACCTGAAGATGGCAGTTGCCGTGGCTGCCTGTGTTGTTATGTTGTTTGCCTGCCGTAAAAATGGTGCTACTGAACCCATTGCTGCTCCTTCCGATGAAGCGCTCAGTAAAATAAATGCGCTCGGTTTTAGTAATAAGAATGTAAGCATGGACGATGAAGGGAATTATGTCGTGGAAGGGGATATTTTGTTAAGCCAGGCCGAGCTGGATGCTGTGCCCGATATGCAGTTTTTGCGGGTAGGCGCTGAAGAACAGTATCGTACGTATAACCTGGTTACCCGGTTGCCACGGGTAATTACAGTAAGTATTTCTTCCAGGCTGCCATCGTCATACGTAGCCGCACTGGATGTAGCCCTGGCGAGGTACAATGCGGAAAATTTACGCATCAGCTTTCAGCGGGTAAGTTCGGGGGCTGATATTACCATTGTGAAGGGCAATGGGAACTTCCTGGCTTCTGCCGGTTTCCCAACCAGTAGCGGTGATCCCTACAGCCAGGTTAAAGTAAATTCAAATGCGTTAAGTGGTCAACCCCAGGGTACGGTGGCATCGGTGCTGGCGCATGAGCTGGGCCATTGTGTAGGATTTAGACATACCGATTATATGGACCGGTCGTATAGCTGTGGCGGTCAGCCGGTGAATGAAGGGGCGAGTACGGTGGGTGCGGTATTTATTCCGGGCACAAATCCCGATCCTGATCCCAATTCCTGGATGTTATCGTGTATAGGTTCCGGGCAGAACCGGCCATTCAATGCCAATGATAAGATTGCGCTCGGCTATCTCTACTAAAGCTGAAGGCTGAGGGCTGAAGGCTTGAACCGCAAAGTGTGGAGGCGGAGCGTGGTTAAACGATATTTCCGCCTTTAGCCTTAAGCCTTCAGCCTTTAGCCTTCAGCCTTGAGCCTTAAGCTTTCGATAAAAACTTTTCCACAATAACGGTTATACATACTGGTAATTGGGTAAAATGGTTGTGCTTCTGCAACGCAGTTGCCATTTTGCAGCATTCTGTTCAAGATAAATTTGTTTAAATTGATAGACGTTCACAGATGCAGTAACCAACCATTAAACTTAAATCTACAGTCACATGAGAAAGACTATTTTCGCACTAACTGCAGTCGTGGCAGCCTGCATGCTCACGTTATTTGCCTGCCGTAAAAATGTAAAGACCGAAAGCGATACGCCACCTCCTTCCTCCGATGTTCCCGCAGATGTACTGGCAAAAATTTACGACCTGGGTTTCAGCAACAAAAATGTAATAGCCGATGGAAACGGCAATTATATTGTCGAGGGCGACATTTTGATCAGTCAGAAGGAACTGGATGCCAAACCCGAAATGCAATTTTTACGGGTCGGGGAAGAGGAACAGTACCGTACGAATAATCTGGTTACCGGCCTGCCGCGTAACATTACCGTAAGCATGTCTTCAGCTTTGAATACCTGGTCTACCGCTTTAAATACAGCCCTTTCCCGGTACAATGCGCTGGGCCTCCGGATCACTTTTACCCGGGTTTCTTCCGGTGGCAATATCCAGATCGTGAACGGATCCGGCGGTTTCCTGGCTTCTGCCGGTTTCCCCTCCGGTGGCAATCCGTATAACCGCGTGATCCTCAATAACAGCGCTGTTTCGGGTCAGCCCCAGAACACGGTGGCCACTATTTTGGCGCATGAAATAGGCCATTGCATCGGCTTCCGCCATACCGATTATATGAACCGTTCGTACAGCTGCGGTGGTTCGCCCGTAAATGAAGGTTCTGCCGGCGTCGGCGCAGTGCTTATTCCGGGTACGCCAAGCGGTCCTGACCCTAACAGCTGGATGCTGTCGTGTATTGGTTCAGGCCAGAACCGGCCCTTTAACGCCAACGATATCACAGCTTTGAATTATTTATATTAATTTACTATTACCAGTTTGGTTACTGCAGCGGAAAGCCCTGTAAATCACGCAGGGCTTTCTTTTTACCCACCAGAGGACATTTTATTTTTACCCTTGCCTATAAGAAATTCGTTAGAATTTTTCATACCTTTGCCCGCTCATTTTCAGGGCATTTTTCCCTGGAACATTAAAAAGAAAATTTAACAAAGTCATGGCAGACTTACGATTACAAAGAAACTTTGGAATTGCGGCACATATTGATGCCGGTAAAACAACTACTACGGAGCGTATTTTGCGCTATACCGGTATGATCCATAAAATAGGAGAGGTGCATGATGGAGCGGCTACCACCGACTGGATGGAACAGGAAAAAGAAAGAGGTATCACCATCACATCTGCTGCGGTGAGCTGTCAATGGAATTTCCCTACCGTAAAAGGTAAGGCAGATGCCAATACTAAAAAATACTATTTCAACATCATCGATACTCCTGGACACGTTGACTTCACCGTAGAGGTGGAGCGTTCTATGCGTGTACTGGATGGTCTGATCGCCCTGTTCTCTGCCGTTGACGGTGTTGAGCCACAGTCTGAGACCGTTTGGCGCCAGGCTAACCGCTATAAAGTTCCCCGTATCGGTTTCGTAAATAAAATGGACCGTTCCGGCGCTGACTTCCTGATGGTGGTTAAACAGGTTAAGGAAATGCTGGGTGCAAAAGCAGTTCCCCTGCAGTTACCCATCGGCGCTGAAGATGATTTCAAAGGCGTGGTTGACCTCATCAAAATGAAAGGTATCATCTGGCACATGGAAACAGAAGGTATGACCTTCGATGAGATCCCTGTACCAGACAATATGATTGAAGAAGTGAACGAATGGAGACAAAACCTCATCGAAGCGGTTGCCGAATACGACGACAAGCTGATGGAGAAATTCTTCGAAGATCCTAATTCGATCACGGAAGACGAAGTACACGAAGCTATCCGCAAAGCAACGATCGATCTGAGCATCGTTCCGATGATGTGCGGTTCTTCATTCAAGAATAAAGGCGTACAAACTGCCCTGGATGCCGTTTGCCGTTACCTGCCTTCACCGGTTGATATCGAAGATACAGTAGGTACCAACCCTGAAACAGGCGAGCCTGAAGTTCGTAAGGCCGATCCTAAAGCGCCTTTCGCAGCCCTGGCTTTCAAGATCATGACCGACCCGTTCGTAGGTCGTCTGGCCTTCTTCCGCTGTTACAGCGGCCACCTCGATGCCGGTTCGTATGTGAAGAACATGCGCAGTGGCAAGAACGAGCGTATCAGCCGTATCATGAAGATGTTCGCCAACAAACAAAACCCCATCGATTTCATCGAAGCCGGTGATATCGGTGCGGCAGTAGGTTTCAAGGAGATCAAGACCGGTGATACCCTTTGCGATGAGAATCATCCGATCGTTCTGGAGAACATGTTCATCCCGGAGCCGGTGATCGCGATCGCCGTTGAGCCTAAAACACAGGCCGACGTTGATAAAATGGGTATGGCTATCGCCAAACTGGTAGAAGAAGATCCTACCTTACGTGTAAATACCGATGAAGATACCGGTCAAACCATCCTGCGTGGTATGGGTGAGCTGCACCTGGAGATCATCATCGATCGTATGAGACGCGAATTCAAAGTAGAAGTTAACCAGGGCGCTCCCCAGGTTGCGTATAAAGAAGCTTTCAGAAAAACTGTTGAGCATCGCGAGATCCTGAAAAAACAAACCGGTGGTCGCGGTAAATTCGCCGACATCGTATTTGAGATCGGACCCGCTGATGAAGAGTGGCTGAAAGAAAATCCTGATAAGGGCTTCCAGTTCGTGAATGATATCTTTGGTGGATCTATCCCCCGCGAGTTCATTCAGCCTATTCAGAAAGGTTTTGAAGCAGCTATGGGTACCGGTGTTCTCGCCAGCTATCCTGTCGAGAACATGAAGGTCCGGATATTCGACGGTAGCTTCCACCAGGTTGACTCTGATGCTATGTCGTTCGAGTTGTGCGCCAAGAGCGGTTTCCGTGAGGCTGGCCGTAAAGCACAACCCGTATTACTGGAACCTATCATGAAAGTGGAAGTAATTACACCTGAACAATACATGGGTGATGTTACCGGTGACCTTAACCGTCGTCGTGGTATGCTGGAAGGCATGGACAGCCGCGGTGGTGCACAGGTGATCAAAGCGAAAGTGCCGCTGAGCGAAATGTTCGGTTACGTAACGCAGTTGCGTAGCTTGTCATCCGGCCGCGCTACCAGCACCATGGAGTTCAGCCACTATTCACCTGCGCCTAACAACATCGCTGAAGAAGTGATCGCCAAGGTGAAAGGTAAAGTGAAGGTTGACTAATTGAGTTCTCATATCTCTTAATATAGAGCCCTTCCGCGAAGAGCGGAGGGGCTTTTTTTTATGGCCTTACAGCAGCGCCGCGCCTTTCCCTTACCGCCTTTCCGACACAAAACGATTTTATTTGCGGTATCAATTGTTTGCCTGTTATGTCTTAATTTCCTGCCCCAAATAGAATCCGCATGTCATGTAAATCTATACCAGCCATTAAATGGTTAATTACGATACTCATTGTATTTGTACCTGCTGTACTGTTTGCCCAGGGGGCTATCAAATGGACAAAAAACGGTAATGCCTATTATCGTTTTGAAGAGGGTGAACTGGGTATGTACACACTGCCTCAACAATCAAAAGCCATAGTGCTTTCAAAAAAACAGCTGACCCCCGAAGGAAAAACTACACCGCTGAATGTAAAGGGTTTTGGTTTTTCAGCCGACGAAAAAAAAGTACTGCTCTTCACCAATACCAAAAAAGTGTGGCGACTGAATACCCGGGGCGATTACTGGGTCTTTGATATGAATACCGGTACATTAAAACAGCTGGGTAAGAACCGGCCCGCCGCTTCCCTGATGTTTGCCAAATTCTCACCCGATGGCACTAAAGCAGCCTATGTAAGCGAATACAATCTGTATGTTGAAGACCTTGCCAGTGGTGAGCAAACACAACTTACGCAGGACGGCAACCGCAAATTCATCAATGGTACCTTCGACTGGGTCTATGAAGAAGAGTTCTTTTGCCGGGATGGTTTTCGGTGGAGTCCAGACAGCAAACACATCGCTTACTGGCAGATCGATGCCCGCAAAACCAGGGACTACCTGATGGTGAATAACACCGATTCTATTTATCCCTTCGCCGTTCCGGTTGAATACCCGGTTGCCGGTGAACCGCCTTCCCCCTTTAAGATCGGTGTGGTGAATATTGCTACTGCCAAAACCCAATGGATGGATATTCCAACCGACCCGGTATTGCAAAGTTATGCGCCCCGCATGGAATGGGCTGCCAACAGCAACGAACTGATAGTACAACATATGAATCGCCACCAGAACCAGAGCGACCTGAGGTTGTGTAATGCGCAAACGGGTGCTTCGCAGGTGATTTATACAGAGAAGGATTCAGCGTGGATCGACATCCTGCCTACCTGGGACAACGATTATACCATGGGCGGATGGGACTGGATCAATGGCGGCAAAGAGTTTATCTGGCCTTCGGAAAAAGATGGCTGGCGGCATTTATACCGCATTACCCGCGATGGAAAAAAAGAAGTACGCATCACTAACGGCAATTACGATGTGATGGAGATATCGGGTATCGATGAAAAGAATGGCTATGTGTATTTTATGGCATCGCCCAATAACGCTACCCAGAAATACCTGTACCGCACCAAACTCACCGGCAAAGGAACACCCGAACGCGTATCACCGGCCGGCCAGGAAGGCACGCATGAGTATTCCCTGTCACCGGCCGCTACCTATGCCCGGCATGTGTTTTCCAACTACTTTACCAGCTATACCGACGAATGGGTCTCGCTCCCGGACCATAAAAGTTTGAATGGCGCCAGTAAGATCAATGAAGCCATTGCAAAGGCCGATAAAAGCACCGGCATTGAATTCTTCAAAATAAAAACAACAGATGGTGTAGAAATGGACGGCTGGTTGGTAAAACCCAAAAACTTCGACAGCACTAAAAAGTATCCCGTCGTATTTTATGTTTATACCGAACCCTGGGGGCAGAACGTGAAAGACCAGTTTGGAATAACAGATAATTTCCTGTACAAAGGCGACATGGCGGCTGACGGGTATATCTATATTTCTATTGATAACCGCGGAACGCCTGTGCCCAAAGGACGTAACTGGCGCAAAGTGATCTATCGCAATATTGGCAGGGTGAACATCCGCGACCAGGCAATGGCCGCCAAAGAAGTTTGCAAATGGCCGTTTGTTGATACGTCACGTATTGCCGTATGGGGCTGGAGCGGGGGCGGATCGGCTACGCTGAACCTGTTGTTCCAGTATCCGGAGATCTATAAAACCGGTATCTCCGTGGCTGCTGTAGGCAGCATCTTTACGTATGACAACATTTACCAGGAACGCTACATGGGACTGCCCCAGGAAAATGCGGAAGATTATATCCAGGGTTCACCTATCACCCACGCCAAAAATTTAAAAGGTAACCTGTTGTATATCCATGGCAGCGGCGACGACAATGTGCATTACCAGAACGCAGAATTGTTATTGAATGAACTGATCAAATACAATAAACAGTTCCGGTTTATGAGTTATCCCAACCGCACGCACAGCATTTCAGAAGGAGAGGGAACATTTGAACACCTGAGCACTTTGTTCACGAATTACCTGAAGCAACATTGTGAACCGGGTGGAAGATAGTGTTAGGAGAAGGGTGTTTGTGAAACTGGTTCATGATTATGCTGCTAATTTTTTATATGAAATAAGATTAATACCAGGTATTAAATCTTTGCAATTTGAGGGATCATTAACAGTTGCGGCTGACCGTTTCAGTTAACTTGTGAGAAAAAGCGCCATGATCAGAACTCTACCTCTGCTTGCCTTATTCCCGTTTTGTATTTCATGTTCTTATTATCAGTATTCCACCGTCAGCAGTGATCGCTTAACCAAAAACGATAAAAACGAATTTGTGCTCGAGAACGACACGCTGCGCCTGGTATATAATTTCTGTGGCAGGAACGCTCCGGTGAACATCACCATTCAAAACAAATTGCAGGTACCTGTATATATCGACTGGCAGCGGTCGGCCCTGGTCCTGAATGACAAGACGGTCACTTATGCACCAAACGAGCTGAAGATCGACGGCAGCTACCGAGGTGGTTCCTATAACTTCGGCAGGAGCGGTTATGGCGTTAATAGTGGGCATATCCAGGCCAGTGCCAGCCTGCCGCCAACGGTTGATTTTATTCCGCCAACGGCCTTTTTAACGAAGAATCCACTGGTCATCACCAACAGGTATATCGATTCTATACCTGAAACAGCCTTTAAACGTACCAAATACGCTCCTGTGGAAGGATTGAGCGTGACGGTAAACAGGGCCGCGTTCACCAAAGAAACGTCGCCACTGCGGTTCAGGAGCTTTTTAACCTATATGGTGGGGGAGCCCACGGCCAGACCGCAGTCTATTGAACACTCTTTTTATGTCTCCGAGATGATGAATACCTTCACCGGACCCGGTACCATGCTGATCAACAAAGACCGCCTGGGGAACCAGTTTTATGTGAGTAAGTCTACCGGGGCGGGTACCGCTTTGGGGGTCATTGCTGGTGCGGCGGCAGTGGCGGTGGTTGCCACCCAGGTGAGTGATAAATAGGGCGAAAGGCTGAAGGCGGAAGGCTGAAGGCGGAGGTCTGAGGTCGGATGTCGGAAGTCGGAAGTCGGAAGACGGAGGTCTGAGGTCGGAAGTCTGAGGCAGGAAAATCAGAAATCAATAAATCAGAAATCAGAAATTTTACTTCGGGGCTGAGGCAAAAAGCAGAAAAAAGTCCTTTTTAGTGAACTTTTTCCCCTTTTTGAGCAAAATTTTTCGATAATTCTTTTGCACAGTAAATAACAACCCCTACCTTTGCATCCCCATTGGAAAAATTGGGTTTTGCAATATGTCTCAGCGAATCAGAATAAAATTACAGTCTTACGATCACAATCTGGTAGACAAATCTGCCGAAAAGATCGTAAAAACCGTTCGCAGCACTGGCGCTGTGGTAACAGGTCCAATTCCTTTACCTACACGTAAAAAGATATTTACCGTATTGCGTTCACCCCACGTGAATAAGAAAAGCCGTGAGCAGTTCCAGTTGTGCACGCATAAGCGGTTATTAGATATTTATACATCTAGCAGCCGTACGGTAGATGCGCTGAGTAAGCTTGACTTACCCAGTGGTGTTGAAGTAGAGATCAAAGCTTGATAAGCATTGTATGAACCCTGTCAGGGTTCTAAAAATCCTGACAGGGTTTTTTCATAAAGTTCTTTCCATCCCATCTGTAAACTTTGTTTCCGCTGAAGAAGGCGGGCAGATAAAACAGCGCTGGGTGTAAAAAGCCGTGAACAGGAAAGTGAGCATTGAGGTGTTTGCGTTTCACGCTTAAAAGAGATTATAAAAATTTTAAAATATGAACTAGCCCTTCGAGGTTAGTTTACTGTTGGTACTTCTATCACTCGCCGTAGCTTTAGCGAAGGCGGGCATCCGGAAAGGATGACGAAGCTTAACAGCGGTGGCACGAGGCCACCTTCGCTAAAGCTTCGGTGGCTAACAGAAAAGGTCAACAGCAAACGGAGATTGAAGTTGCTCATGGTTGTGTGCCCGTCCGCCGCCTGGTGGATGCGCCGCTTCAGAACCCCCTGGTTCTGCAATCATTATCGCAAATGTCTCTTCAACCACGAGGGCACAAACCGAACAACGATGAAAGGAATCATTGGTAAAAAGATCGGGATGACCAGCATCTTCAGTCAGGATGGCAAGCAAACAGCCTGCACCATCATTGAAGCAGGTCCCTGTATTGTGACCCAGGTAAAAACTACCGAAACAGATGGTTACAACGCCATCCAGTTAGCTTACGGTGATAAGAACGAAAAGCACACTATCGCTGCAGAAAAAAATCACTTCGCAAAGGCCAATACAGCCGCTAAGAAATTTGTTAAGGAATTCCGCAATTATTTTACTGAAAAGAATTTAGGTGATGCTATCACTGTTGACATTTTCGCTGAAGGCGAAAAAGTTGACGTTGTCGGCACTACAAAAGGTAAAGGTTTTCAGGGTGTTGTTAAACGTCACGGATTTAGTGGTGTGGGTGAACAAAGCCACGGCCAGCACGACCGTCAGCGCGCTCCGGGTTCAATTGGTAACTCGTCAGATGCCTCCCGCGTATTCAAAGGTATGCGTATGGCCGGCCGCATGGGTAACGATCGCGTGAAAGTAAAAAGCCTGAAGATCCTGAAAGTATTCCCTGACAAGAATTACATCCTGGTGAACGGTTCTGTTCCCGGCCACAATGGCGCGATAGTTTACATTCAAAAATAATTTTGTTATTGCAGATTTATCCCGGCGCAGCCGGGAGGTGATCTTAAATATAAAGTACGATGCAAGTAGACGTTTTAAGTATAAAGGGTGCTAAAACCGGTCGTTCTGTAGATTTAGCCGATGATATTTTTGCCGTAGAGCCAAACAACCACGTTGTTTACCTGGCTGTAAAGCAATATCTGGCTGCACAACGTCAGGGTACACACAAAGTGAAAACCCGTTTGGAAGTAAAAGGTTCCAGCAAAAAACTGCACCGTCAGAAGGGTACTGGTGGTTCCCGTAAAGGTAATATCCGTAACCCGCTGTTCAAAGGTGGTGGTACCATCTTCGGTCCCAAACCCCGCGATTACGATTTCAAGCTGAACCGTAAAGTGAAAGACCTCGCCAAGATCAGCGCGCTGTCTTATAAAGCAAAAGAGAATGCGATCGTGGTTGTTGAGGATATCAACCTGGCTGCTCCTAAAACAAAGCAATTCGTTGATATCATGAGCAGCCTGAAGATCGACAACAAAAAAGCACTGGTTATTTTACCTGAGTATAACGAGAACCTGCAGTTGAGTGTTCGTAACATTCCGAATGCACTGAGCATTCAGTTCGCTGATATCAATACATACGATATCGTGAATGCCGATGTACTGTTGCTGACTGAAAGTGCTGCCAAGTTGTTCAGTGAAGAAGGAGTAGAAGCGTAATTCTCAAATTTTCAAACCAAGTATTATGAAACTCGCAGAAGTATTAATAAAACCGATCGTTACCGAAAAAAGCAATAAGCTTTCTGATGCAAAAAGAACTTTTGCTTTTCGTGTAAACCGTAAAGCCAACAAACTGGAAATTAAAAAGGCCATTGAAAGCTTTTACGGTGTAACGGTTACAGAAGTAAATACGGTAGTGGTGCCCGGTAAAGCAAAGAACCGGTTCACTAAATCCGGCTTTATTTCCGGTGTGAAGCCGGCTTACAAAAAAGCGTATGTAAAGGTAGCAGAGGGTGAGAGCATCGATCTGTACGCTAACATTTAAGCCCCTTCCCGTTCCCCGGTGGGGGAAGACTAAAGGCAGGAATGGCGAGTCAATCGCCGCAAAGTATTGACTAAAGATTTTATAACAGTATAAGAAGAAAACATGGCACTGAAAAAATACAAACCGATCACAGCAGGTACGCGTTGGAGAATCGGAAATGCGTATGCTGAAATCACTACCGATACACCAGAAAGAAGCCTGCTGGAAAAAGTAAAAGCAACCGGCGGCCGTAATGCTCAGGGTAGAAGATCGATGCGTTATATCGGTGGCGGACACAAGAAGATGTACCGTATCATCGATTTCAAACGTAACAAAAAAGATATTCCCGGTACTGTAGCCTCTATCGAGTACGATCCAAACCGTACTGCATTTATCGCATTGATCAACTATGCAGACGGTGAAAAAAGATATATCCTGGCACCCCAGGGCTTACAAGTTGGCGCTACCATCCTGGCTGGCGACGCTGTAGCTCCTGAAGTTGGTAATGCGCTTCAAATGAAGAACATGCCACTGGGTACCAACATCCATAATATTGAATTGCAACCTGGTCAGGGCGGCAAACTGGTACGCAGTGCCGGTACTTCTGCCCAGCTCACCAACAAGGAAGAGAAATACGCTGTATTGAAAATGCCTTCTGGCGAGTTGAGAAAGATCCTCATCAATTGCTATGCTACTGTAGGTGTGGTAAGCAACGGCGATCACAACCTTGAAATGATGGGTAAAGCTGGTCGTAACCGTTGGAGAGGCATCCGCCCACGTAACCGTGGTGTAGCCATGAACCCTGTAGATCACCCAATGGGTGGTGGTGAAGGTAAGGCTTCAGGTGGTCATCCGCGTTCAAGAACCGGTAAATACGCCAAAGGTCTGAAAACACGTAAGACAGGTAAAGGAAGCGATAAACTGATCATTCAACGTAAGAACGGCAAAAAACTGGCTAAGTAGGTGAGTGGTCAATGATATATGGTGTATAAACCATTATCACATTATCAAATTATCGAATTATCAAATTAAAGATATGGCTCGTTCAATAAAAAAAGGTCCTTATGTAGCCGCCAAACTGGAGAAAAAAGTACTTGGCATCAACGATGGCAAAGCAAAGAAAGGTGTGATCAAAACCTGGAGCCGTCGTTCTACCATTACTCCGGATTTTGTAGGCCACACATTTGCTGTGCACAATGGCAACAAGTTCATACCAGTATATGTAACCGAATTCATGGTTGGCCATAAGCTGGGTGAGTTTGCTCCCACACGCCAGTTCAAAGGACACTCTAGTAAAAAAGTTGGTTAATAAAATTTCAATATTCCAGGTTGAAGGACCCGGGATCAGAAATCAGAAATAATAAAAATGGAAGCTGTAGCAAAACTTAGAAACTATCCCACATCACCCCGCAGAATGCGTTTGCTGGCTGATGAAATACGTGGTGTTGAAGTGGAAAAAGCATTAGCGTTGCTGGAATTTCATCCTCAACACTCTGCCACTCCGCTGTTTAAATTATTAAAGAGCGCCATTAGTAACTGGGAGCAAAAGAACGAAGGACAAAGCGCTGCTGATGCCGGTTTAATTGTGAAAACGATCTATGTTGACGGCGCACGTACTTTGAAAAGAATGTTACCCGCTCCGCAAGGTAGGGCTTATCGCCTTCGCAAGCGCAGTAACCACGTAACCATAATCGTTGATGTTAAATAATTAGCAAATTTTCAAATTATAATAAATGGGTCAGAAAACGAATCCTATTGGTGCCAGGTTAGGGATTATCCGTGGTTGGGAATCTAACTGGTATGGTAACAAAAAAGATTTTTCTACCAAGTTGATCGAGGACAACAAGATCAGAACTTATCTGAACGCCCGTATCAACAAAGGTGGTATCTCTAAAATAGTTATTGAGCGTACGCTGAATAAACTGATTGTTACCATTCACACATCTAAGCCTGGTATTATCATAGGTAAAGGTGGGAATGAAGTTGATCGCATTAAAGAAGAGCTGAAGAAACTGACAGGTAAAGAAGATGTGCAGATCAACATCCTTGAAATTCGTCGTCCCGAGCTGGATGCGATGATCGTAGGTGATACCATCGCCCGTCAGATCGAAAACCGTATTAACTACAAACGCGCCATCAAAATGGCTATCGCTTCTGCACTTCGTATGGGTGCTGAAGGGATCAAAATAAAGATCAGCGGTCGTTTGGGTGGTGCTGAGATCGCCCGTACCGAAGAGATCAAACAAGGTCGTACACCATTGCATACCCTGCGTATGGATATCGACTACGCCAACGTATTTGCGTTGACTGTTTACGGTAAGATCGGTATCAAAGTATGGATCTGTAAAGGTGAAATACTGGGTAAGAGAGATCTGAACCCCAACTTCGTAGGTGGTAAGAGCGATGTAAGCGACAGAAGAGACAGAAGGGAAGGTGAAGGTGGCCATGGCGGTCATCGCGGTGACAGAAGAGGTGGTGGCGACAGAAGAGGCGGCGGCGATCGCAGAGGCGGCGACAGAAACAGACAAGACTAATGTTCCAATGTGCAAATTCGGAAATGTGCAAATCCTAATTTTCACATTTGCTAATTTTTTAAATTTTTCAAATTTTAGATAAATGTTACAGCCAAAAAGGACGAAACACAGGAAGGCGCAGAAGGGCCGTATCCGCGAGGTAGCTAAACGTGGTACTACCATCTCTTTTGGTTCTTTCGGTTTGAAAGCTCAGGAAGCTATCTGGTTAACAAACCGTCAGATCGAAGCTGCCCGCCAGGCAATGACCCGCGCTATGAAGCGTGAAGGTAATGTTTGGATCCGCATATTTCCTGACAAACCTATTACCCGCAAGCCACTTGAAGTGAGAATGGGTAAAGGTAAAGGTAACCCTGAATTCTGGGCTGCAGTAGTTGAACCAGGTCGCATTTTGTTCGAGTGCGATGGTGTATCAGAAGCAGTAGCAAAAGAAGCCATGGAACTGGCGGCTCAAAAACTGCCTATCAAAACCAAGTTCGTTGTAAGACGCGACTATAGTGCATAATTTGCTAATGGGGTTTTAATTATCACATTAACTAATTATCGAATTATCAAATTAATTATATGGCAAAGAGAATCGATTTCGTAAAAAGCCTGAAGGATATGAGTGATGCAGATCTGAAAGCCCGGATCCAGGAAGATGAACTGCGGCTAAAAAAGCTGGAGTTTGCTCATGCAATTTCTCCCCTGGAAAATCCGATGAGCATTCGCGACCTGCGCAGGGATGTGGCTCGTTTGAAAACAGAATTAAGAAAAAAGGAATTGGCAAAATAATATGCTAATTAGCCAATGTGCTAATATGCTAATGGTTAGAGTTATCACATTAGCTAATTATCAAAGATCAAATTTATTATAATGTCTGACAGAAATTTGCGTAAAACAAGAATTGGGGTTGTTACCAGCAACAGAATGGAAAAAACCATTACTGTTTCTGTAGAAAGAAGAGTAAAACACCCCATCTACGGTAAGTTCGTAAAGAAGACTACCAAATTCCACGCTCATGATGAAAAAAATGAGTGCACCATAGGCGATACTGTTCGCATTATGGAAACCCGTCCCCTGAGCAAAACTAAACGCTGGAGACTGGTAGAAGTAGTTGAAAAGGCGAAGTAATATAGCTGTTGGCGCAGGAATGCAAGCCTGCCGCCAGCGACGATTTCAAATAAATTATTAATCATTCGCTATTGGTCCCGATACCCTTCGGGGCTAAAGGCTGAGAGCTAAAAAGCTAATAAAATGATTCAGCAAGAGTCCAGATTAAATGTAGCTGATAACAGTGGCGCCAAAGAAGTACTGTGTATCCGTGTACTGGGAAACAGCGGCCAGGATTACGCCAAGATAGGCGATAAAATTGTAGTGACCGTTAAGGATGCTATTCCGGCCGGTGGTATTAAAAAAGGCACTGTTACCAAAGCGGTAATTGTTCGTACCAAGAATAAGTTACGCCGCAAAGACGGATCTTATATCCGGTTTGATGACAATGCCGTAGTGCTGTTGAATCAGTCAGATGAGCCACGCGGTACCCGTATTTTCGGACCCGTTGCCAGAGAGCTGCGTGATAAAGGTTACATGAAGATTATTTCTTTGGCTCCGGAAGTTTTATAAAAAACAAGCTGCAAGCTGTAAGCTCCGCGCTTCACGCTTGCATGAAATATAATTGAAAACGGCTTTAAGCCTGCAGCTTGCAGCTTTTAGCTAAAAGCTTAAATAAAATGAGCAACAGATTCAAACCAAAGTTTAATATTAAAAAAGGCGACACCGTAGTAGTTATTGCCGGTGACGACAAAGACGCTAAGAAGCCCCGCAAGGTACTGGAAGTATTTCCGGAGAAATCCCGTGTGCTGGTGGAAGGCGTAAACATTGTTACCCGCCATACCAAGCCTTCTGCACGTAATACCCGTGGCGGTATTGTAAAAAAAGAAGCTGCCATTCACATCTCTAATGTGATGTTGTGGGATGCTAAAGCCGGAGCTGGTGTGAAAGTAAAACGTACCCGTGAAGAAGGAAAACTGGTGCGTGTTTCTAAAAAATCCGGTGAAGCCATTAAATAACTATCGATTATCAATTGCGTTATGCTGTTTGCCTCAGGCATTAAACATAACGCGCTAAGCTAAATAAAAATGTCTACAACAAAATACACTCCAAGGCTGGCAGACAAGTACAAAAAAGAAGTTGTACCTGCTTTAATGAAACGTTTCAGCTATAGCACAGTGATGCAGTGTCCCCGTTTGGAAAAGATCTGCATCAACCGTGGTGTGAACGGTGCCGTTTCTGACAAAAAGCTCGTGGATGTGGCCATTGATGAGCTGACAATGATCTCTGGTCAGAAGGCAACTCCAACCATGTCTAAAAAAGACATCTCTAACTTTAAGTTGCGTAAGAACATGCCGATCGGCGCCCGCGTTACTTTGCGTGGTACTAAAATGTACGAGTTCCTCGACAGGCTGATCGCTACTTCTTTACCTCGTGTACGTGACTTCAAAGGGATCAATGATAAAGCTTTCGACGGCCGTGGTAACTACACCCTGGGTGTAACCGAGCAGATCATCTTCCCCGAGATCGACATCGACAAGGTGAACAAGATCACTGGTATGGATATCACTTTTGTGACTACTGCCCAAACCAATGAAGAGGCTTATGAGCTGTTGAAAGAACTGGGTATGCCGTTCAAAGGAGCAAAGAAAGATTAAGTTATAAAATATAAAGTTTAGGAGACGCGGGAAACAGGAAGCAGGAATTAAAAGACAGGAATTGCGTGATCCCGGAATCTCTAAATCTCAAAATCTCAAAATTTACAATAATTATGGCTAAAGAGTCAGTTAAAGCCAGACAAAGAAAAAGAGAACGTATGGTAGCTCAGCATGCCGAAAAACGTGCTGCACTGAAAGCTGCCGGCGATTGGAAAGCTTTAGATGAAATGCCGAAGAACTCTTCGAAAGTTCGTCTGAAAAACCGTTGCCAGTTAACTGGTCGTCCGAAAGGATATATCCGTTACTTCGGCATGAGCCGTGTTACGTTCCGTGATATGGCCTTAGCGGGTAAAATTCCAGGAGTAAGAAAAGCTTCCTGGTAAGGCAAGGCACCACGTGCAAGCCTTTCAAACTAGAAGAGCAAGCCTGTAAGCAGGGACTACTCTTGAATAAAATTATTAAAACTGTTTTAATTAAATATAAACATGGTTACTGATCCCATAGCAGACTTCCTGACCAGAATTCGTAATGCGCAGATGGCGGGACACCGGATTGTTGAGATCCCGGCTTCTAATCTGAAAAAACGTATTACTGAAATATTGTACGATCAGGGATACATTCTGAAATACAAATTTGAGGATGATAACAAACAGGGCGTTATCAAAATAGCGTTGAAATATGATCCTCAAAGTAAAGAGCCTGCTATCAAATCTCTGGAAAGGATCAGCCGTCCTGGTTTACGTCAGTACGCCAGCCCTGCTGAGTTCAAAAGAGTAAAAAATGGTTTGGGCGTTGCCATTGTGAGCACATCACAAGGTGTTATGACCGACAAGCAAGCGAAAAGCCAGAACGTTGGCGGCGAAGTTCTTTGCTACATCTATTAATAATATGCTAATGTGATAATTAGCTGATGTGATGATGAATTTTAATTATCAAATTATCACATTATCAAATTATCACATTTCCGATGTTCCCGGATACATTAAGCCCTTACCTATAGGGGCTGACCGGTCCGACGAACTTAGTATAATGAAGAAAATCTTTAAAACTCAAAACATTAGTTATGTCTCGTATAGGTAAAAAACCGGTGCCTGTTACAGGTGGCGTAAACATCACAGTGAGCCCTGATAATGTGATCACTGTTAAAGGTCCTAAAGGCGAATTGAAACAGGCCATTGACCGGGATATCAAAGTAACTGTAGAGAATGGTGAAGTTGTATTCACCCGTCCTACCGACCAGATCCGTCACCGTGCATTGCATGGTTTGTACCGTGCGCTGGTAGCCAACATGGTGAAAGGTGTTACTGAAGGTTTTACAAAAAGACTGGAGTTGGTTGGGGTAGGTTATAAAGCAAGCAACCAGGGTAACCTGCTGGATCTGTCACTGGGTTATTCTCACAATATATTGTTTGAAATTCCCAAGGAATTGAAAGTAACCACCGCCCAGGAAAAAGGGGAGAACCCGAAGATCACCCTGGAAGGTATCGACAAACAATTACTGGGACAGGTTGCCGCTAAATTACGCAGCTTACGTAAACCTGAGCCTTACAAAGGAAAAGGTGTTAAATATATTGGCGAGCATATTCGTCGTAAAGCTGGTAAAGCAGCTGGTAAATAATTAGCTAATTAGCTAATGTGATAATTTGATAATGAGTTCCCGATAAGATTGCTTAAATTTTATCGGGAACCTCAAAAATCAAAAGGTTCATTATCAAATTATCGAATTATCAAATTATCAAATTGGTTCTCCGGCAGTATCGGAGGGCATAAAATAAAAGCAATGAATACCAAATTAGAACAAAGGCAGAAGATCCGCTACCGCATCCGTAAGAAGGTAGCTGGCACCGCTGAAAAGCCCCGGCTGGCTGTATTTCGCAGCAACAGCGATATTTATGTACAGCTGATCGACGATAATAAAGGCTTTACACTGGCTGCCGCTTCTTCCCGTGATAAGGATATCAGCGCTCAGAAAGGTACCAAAATTGAAAAAAGCAAACTGGTAGGTCAGGCTATTGCCCGCAAAGCAAAAGACCTGGGTATTGCCAAGATCGTTTTCGACCGTGGTGGTAACCTGTATCATGGCCGTGTACAGGCTGTTGCCGAAGGTGCCCGTGAAGGAGGCCTTGAATTTTAAGACAATTCACATTTTACAATTCCGATAATTTCAAATAGAAATAATGGCAAAAGTTAATTTAAACAGGGTTAAAGCCGGCGATATCGAGCTGAAAGAGAAAGTTGTGGCTATTAACCGCGTTGTTAAAACAACCAAAGGTGGTCGCGCTTTCAGTTTTTCTGCCCTGGTAGTAGTAGGTAACGGAAACGGTGTGGTAGGTCATGGTCTGGGAAAAGCTAAAGAAGTACAGGAAGCAATTACCAAAGGTATCGAAGACGCCAAAAAGAACCTGATTAAAGTGCCTATCATGCACGGAACCATCCCCCACGACCAATGGGCTAAAGAAGGTGCTGCCAAGGTGCTGGTTAAGCCTGCTGCTCATGGTACCGGTGTGATCGCCGGAGGTAGCATGCGTGCTGTGCTGGAAAGCGCCGGTATCACCGACGTTCTCGCAAAGTCACTGGGTTCTGCTAACCCTCATAACGTGGTAAAAGCTACTTTCAAAGCACTGGCTTTACTGCGTGAACCGGTTACCGTTGCCCGTCAGCGCAAACTGAACCTGAAGAAAGTATTTAACGGGTAAGCACCCCCTAACCCCCTAAAGGGGGAACAATTAGGAAAACCGTTAATTGAAATAATTTCAAAACTTTAAATTTCTCTGCTGAATAGTGGAGATAGAGGGTATGAAAAAGATTAAAATCACTTTAGTAAAAAGTCCTATTGATCGTCCTGAGCGCCAGAAACTGACGTTGCAGGCCCTGGGCTTGAACAAGACCAACGCGTCGAAAGAAGTTGAAGCAACTCCACAGATCCTGGGTATGGTTCGCAAAGTAACCCACCTGGTAAAAGTTGAGGAAGCATAACCAATTAGCTAATTAGCTGATTTGCTAATGAAAACTTTCATTCTGAGGAATTGATTGTTTTTATTGGCAAATCATTATTTTTGCCGGCTTTTATTAGCACATTAGCAAATTAGCACATTATCAAATTAATTAAAGCGAGGGGCGATTCCCCGTAAGTAAAAATCAAGAAAGATGAAATTACATGAATTGAAGCCTGCGAAAGGCGCAACGCACAGAGAAAAACGTTTAGGTCGTGGTGAAGCTTCCGGTAAAGGTGGAACTTCTACAAAAGGTAACAAAGGTAGTCAGAGCCGTGCCGGTTATCAACGGAAGAACGCACATGAAGGCGGTCAGATGCCAATTCAACGTCGTTTGCCCAAACGCGGTTTCAAAAATCCGTTCCGTGTTGAGTATAAAGTGTTTAATCTGGGTCAGATAGATCACCTGGTAGAAAAATACGAACTGTCAGACTTTAACCATGAAACACTGAGAGAGTGGGGACTGGTTGGTCAAACAGAGAAAATTAAAATATTAGGTAACGGTGAACTGAAAGCTAAAGTTACTTTCAAGGTAAATGCTATCAGTGAAAAAGCAAAGCAGGCTGTTGAAGCTGCTGGTGGTTCAGTAGAATTGGTAAAGTAATTTTTCCTAACTTGCATAGACGCATAAACCATGCGTCTTTTTTGTTAGAGGGAAATTTAAAAATCTTGGCAAATCCGTGAAAAAGTTTATACAAACACTCAAAAATATCTGGAGTATTGAGGAGCTGAGGAGTAAAATTCTGGTGACCATTACCCTGATAGCCGTTTACCGTTTAGGCACCCACATTGTGTTGCCCGGTATTGACCCCGATAAAATCACAACAGGTGCATCTTCTGGCGGCATACTTGGACTGATCGATGCCTTTGCCGGTGGAGCCTTTTCACAGGCTTCTATCCTGGCCCTTGGTATCATGCCGTACATTTCTGCCTCTATCTTTATTCAGTTAATGACCATCCTGTATCCGCCATTCCAGAAATTGCAAAAGGAAGGCGACAGCGGTCGTAAAAAGATCAATCAATATACCCGTTACCTCACCGTACTGGTTACCATCTTACAGGCCAGCGCCTATGTAGCATTCCTGAATACTACTAACGGCCAGGCCATGATCGAATCATACAAACCATTCTTCTGGCTTTCTACCACCATCATCCTTACGGCAGGTACCCTGTTCGTAATGTGGCTCGGTGAAAAGATCACAGACAAAGGTTTGGGTAACGGCAGCTCCGTGATCATCATGGTTGGTATCCTTGCCCGTTTGCCTCAATCACTGTGGCAGGAGTGGGCAGCCCGCTCAAACAGAGGCGGTGGCGGATTGCTGATCTTTGTAATTGAAATTGCTATCCTGGTTGCTATCATCATGGGTCTGATCATCCTGATCCAGGGTGTTCGCAAAGTGCCTGTACAATATGCCAAGCAGATCGTAGGTAACCGCCAGTTCGGCGGCGCCCGTCAGTTCTTACCCTTAAAGGTGAACAGCGCCGGTGTAATGCCTATCATCTTCGCCCAGGCAATCATGTTCTTACCGACCCTGTTGAGCAACTTCGACTCAACAAAAGGCCTTGCCGCCGTGTTTGGTAATCATAGTAACTACTGGTACATGATCATTTATGCAGTAATGGTGATCGGTTTTACCTTCCTGTATACTGCTTTGATCTTTAACCCCAAGCAAATTGCCGACGACCTGAAAAGGAATAACGGATTTATCCCCGGCGTAAAACCCGGTCAGCCTACAGCCGATTACATCGGTGCTGTAATGGACAAGATCACATTCCCGGGTGCGGTATTGCTTGCGCTGGTAGGTATCTTGCCAGGTTTTGCTCAAAGAATGGGCATCCAGCAATCGTTCTCTTCTTTCTTTGGAGGTACTTCCCTGCTGATCATGGTAGGTGTAATCCTGGATACCCTTCAACAGATAGAGACCCAGTTGCTGATGCGTCAATATGATGGCTTAATGAAGAGCGGAAGAATTCAGGGACGCCAGCAGGTAACCCCGGCTTCTTCTATGTAAAAAATATTTTCAGCAAACAAAACCTGACAGCTGTAGTAATAGTTGTCAGGTTTTGTTTTAATATATATTCATTGAGATGATTTATTACAAAACAGAAGCAGAAATTGCATTGATGCGGGAAAGCGCTTTACTGGTAAGTAAAACGCTGGCCCATATCGCCGGCATCCTGAAGCCGGGCATCACTACACTTTCACTCGATAAAGTTATTGGCGAGTTCATTCGCGATCACCAGGCATCCCCCACATTCCTGAACTACAAAGGTTATCCCTACAATTCGTGTATTTCGGTGAACGACGTGGTTGTACACGGCTTTCCCGGTAAGGATGAATTGAAGGAAGGCGATATTATTTCAGTAGACATCGGCGTATACAAGAACGGGTTTCATGGCGATCATGCCTATACATTTGCAATAGGCGATCCCGGTGAAGATGTGATGAAACTGATACGCATTACAAAAGAATCGTTATATAAAGGCATAGAAAAGGCCATTGCCGGCAACCGGATTGGCGATATCGCTTATGCCATACAGGAGCACACCGAAAAAAAGCACGGCTATGGAGTGGTTCGTGAGCTGGTAGGGCATGGGCTTGGAAAAATGCTGCATGAAGATCCGCAGGTGCCCAACTATGGCCGGCGGGGCACCGGCCCGGTATTACGGGAAGGACTGGTACTGGCCATTGAGCCCATGATCAATATGGGTAAAAAAGAAGTTTATACCGAAGACGATGGCTGGACGGTTCGCACCATTGATCATAAACCTTCTGTTCACTTTGAACATGATGTGTGTGTGCGTAAGGGAAGGCCTGATGTGCTCAGTGATTACAGCATTATTGAAGCGGTAGAGAAAGCCAACCCCAACCTGAATACCACGTATTATTCCTGATAAGTGAGCGAAACAAAAAAAAGGCTGATTGTTATAGGAGGCGGCGCGGCCGGATTTTTTTGTGCTGTGAATGCTGCCCGCCTGCATCCTTCGCTGGAGGTTATCATCCTTGAAAAAACAGGCAAATTACTTTCGAAAGTAAAAGTATCCGGTGGCGGCCGCTGCAATGTTACGCATTCGTGTTTTTCCATTCCAGACATGATCCGGCATTACCCACGCGGCGCCAATTTCCTTAAAAAAGCATTTCACCATTTTTTTACTACTGATACCATTCAATGGTTTACTGAACGGGGTGTGCCACTGAAGACCGAAGAAGATGGCCGGATGTTCCCCCAGTCCAATTCGTCACAGTCGATCATTGACTGTTTGATGCGGGAGGCGAACAAGTTTGGCGTAGAAATCCGGATGATGGCTGAGGTCAGAAGTCTGAAGCCGGAAGCCGGAGGTCTGAAGCCGGATGCCGGAGTTCAGAAATCAGATGAGCAAAGACAATTTACACTTGAGCTCTCTGAAAACCGGGTTCTTACTGCCGACTTCGTATGCGTTGCCAGTGGGGGTTATGCGAAACCAGCCCAGTTCGGCTGGCTGCAACAACTAGGTCATTCCATTGCAGAACCGGTTCCATCCTTATTCACTTTTAATATGCCCGGAAACGCTATTACGCAGTTAATGGGCGTTGCTGTGCGCGAAGCAGCTGTTAAGGTAACCGGTACTAATTTAACGGCTAAAGGGCCTTTGCTGATCACGCATTGGGGTTTGAGCGGTCCGGCAATATTACGCTTGTCGGCCTGGGGAGCCCGTGAACTGGCAAAGATCAATTGGCAGTTTGCAATTATGATCAACTGGCTGCCGCAGTTCAATGAACAAACCTTGCGTGAGCATTTGCAGGAATTGCGCTTTGAGCTGGCTTCACAGAAAATAGGCAATCGCAATCCGTTTGATCTTCCGCAACGGTTATGGCAATATTTGTTACAGCAATCAGGCATTGATGAAGATAAACGCTGGGCCGACCTGCCTGCGAAGGAACAGAATAAGTTGATCACAAATTGTTGTGCACAGGAATTCAAAGTGCAGGGAAAAACAACGTTCAAGGAAGAGTTTGTAACTGCGGGCGGTATTCAGTTATCGGAAATAGATGTGAATACGATGCAAAGCAAGATTATTCCCCATTTGTATTTCGCTGGAGAAATACTGGATGTTGATGGCATTACCGGCGGTTTCAACTTTCAGCATGCCTGGACGAGCGGATTTATAGCGGCAAAGGCGATTGCTCAAATGACGTAATTTTTAACAATATTCTACCCGTCATTATTTTAAGTTAGCAGTTGGCAGCTGGCAGTCGTACACTGCAGATTGCCAACTGCCAACTGTATAAAACAGGCAGTTAAAATATAGCGAGGCACCATGAATTACTCAGTGGTTTGCGGGAAACCCAACAACCTTCTGTGGTAATTGATCTGACCGGTATGGTAATTCAGGTGGGTCAGCATATGCAGCAGTAAATACTCCGTTGTTACTGTTTCACCATTAATAGGCAGCGGATAATTTTTTTCCAGTTCTTTTTTGCTGGTTTGTTCCAGTGCATCCTTAACGGCTACTTTAGCGTTCTCTATTTCATTTAACAGCTTGTGTTTGCTGATATTCTTTAAGTTGAATTCTGCTTCGCGATTACGTATATAACCCGATTCGCCCAATACGGCGCCAATAAAATGTTGCAGGCTGCCGGTCAGGTGCAGACACAGGTTGCCACCACTGTTCTTGATACCTTCCTTCACTACCCACAGGCTGCTGTCATCAGGGTATTGGGAGATCTCTTCAGTCAGTTTATTCAGGTCCCGCTCAAATAATGTGATCA
This sequence comes from Longitalea luteola, assembly GCF_017356035.1. Lineage (GTDB taxonomy): Bacteria > Bacteroidota > Bacteroidia > Chitinophagales > Chitinophagaceae > Niastella > Niastella luteola. The sequence goes on from NZ_JAFIQX010000005.1 coordinate 109,600, forward strand.
AAACTGGTGTAATCATAACAAATAGTCAGTTGAAAAAATTTTCGATAAATGTATAAAGAAAAAGTGCCTATCAGAATAACTGCACAAAAAAATAATTTTCATTAATTAAAAACAATCTTATTTATACACGTTTTCCCGAAAGGGCCGGCCATTTTCGTACAGTATATACTGTTGGATCGGCTAATCGTTTTTGCAATGTTAATCATACTATTAACAGAATTATTATTTTCCGGCGAACAGTTGTAATAATACGGTAAATGGCACGATTGCAGCGGATTGTGGATCGCGTGGGAAATCGCTTGTTTAATCCGGTGCAAATCAACCATTTACTGGTTGAAAAAAAACGCGCAAAGCCATTACTATTCGGCATTTTGGCCTATCTTTGCAGCCCGAATTAAAATCATCGGGTTTTTTATCATGTTTCAATTATTTATTAAACAATTAAACGCTGATGCACAGGAGTCTTCTGCAGCCGCACAGGGTGAAGAAGCTACAGCGACACCAAAAGCACCTGAGGTTGTGGACAATAGTGCTCACGACGATTTCGACTGGAGTATTGACAAACGTAATGTGGCCACTTACAGCAAGGAAGAGAAAGCAAAGTACGATGCTGTGTACGAAGGCACTTTCAAAGCTGTTACCGACGGAGAACTGGTGAAAGGTCTGGTAGTGGCGCTCACTAAAACTGATGTGGTTATCAACATCGGCTTTAAGAGCGATGGTCTGGTTTCGTTAAACGAATTCCGTGATCTGCCCAACCTGAAAACCGGTGATGAAGTGGAAGTAATGGTTGTAGAGAAAGAAGACCGGGAAGGTCATCTGAACCTCAGCCGTAAACAAGCCCGCATTACCCGCGCCTGGGAAAAAATTGTTGAAGTTCATAAAACTGGTGAGGTTATTACCGGTACTGTTACTTCAAAAACCAAAGGTGGTTTGATCGTAGACGTATTCGGTATGGAAACATTCTTACCGGGTTCACAGATCGACGTTAAGCCTGTAACTGATTACGATCAGTTTGTAGGAAAAACCATGGAGTTCAAAGTAGTGAAGATCAACGAAGCTATCAAGAACGCCGTAGTTTCTCACAAAGCGCTGATCGAAAGCGATATCGAAGCACAACGTGCAGAGATCATGAGCAAACTCGAAAGAGGTCAGGTACTGGAAGGAACCATCAAGAACATCACCGACTTCGGCGCCTTTATGGATCTGGGCGGCTTGGACGGTCTGTTGTATATCACTGATATCAGCTGGGGCCGTATCAGCCATCCCGGCGAAGTGCTGAAGCTGGATCAGAAACTGAAAGTGGTTGTATTAGACTTCGATGATGAGAAAAAACGCATCAGCCTGGGTCTGAAACAACTGACTCCGCATCCATGGGATATTCTGCCAGAGAACATTCACGAAGGTTCTGTTGTGAAAGGTAAAGTGGTGAATATTGAAGATTACGGCGCATTCCTGGAGATCATGCCAGGTGTTGAAGGTCTGGTACACGTAAGTGAAATTACCTGGGCTAACACCCCGATCAATGCGAAAGAATTCTTCAAACTGGGTGATGAGTACGAAGCAAAGATCGTAACGCTTGACAAGGACAATCGCAAAATGAGCTTGTCTATTAAGCAAATGAGCGAAGATCCCTGGAGCACCATCGAAACCAAATTCCCTGAGGGAAGCCGTCATACCGGCCTGGTGAAGAACATCACTCCATACGGTGTGTTTGTTGAACTGGCTCCTGGAATTGGTGGTATGATCCACATCAGCGATCTGAGCTGGCTGAAACGCTTCAACCATCCTTCTGAGTACACTAAAGTTGGTGAGAACATCGACGTAGTGATCCTCGGTATTGATAAAGACAATCGCAAACTGCAACTCGGACACAAACAACTCGAAGAAGATCCCTGGAATGCATTGCAGGGAACATTCGCTGTTGGTTCTTTGCACGAGGGAACAGTTATCCGCAGAGACGACAAAGGCGGTATCGTTCAGTTGCCTTACGGTCTGGAAGGATTTGCGCCTAACCGTCACCTCATGCGTGAAGATGGCAAAAGCATCGGCGCTGATGAAACAACCCAATTTATGGTTATCGAATTCGATCGCAATGAAAAACGCATCGTAGTATCGCATACCCGTATCTGGGAGCAATCTAAGCACGAAGAGAAAGAAGCTCAGAAGAAAGAAGCCCGTGCTGAAGCTGACAAAACCAAGAAAGCAGTTAAGAACATCCAGGGTAAAGTAGAAAAAGCTACTTTAGGTGATCTGGGTGCACTGGCTGAGATCAAAGAAAAATTAAAGCAGGAAGAACAACAAGGCGGTTCTACAGAAACCAAAGAGTAAAACTCACTTTCTGAATGATATAAGCGTCCCGGTTTGATCGGGGCGCTTTTTTTATGTTCATACTTCACCGTTCACTGTTCACAGTTCACAGTTCAAAGTTTAAAGTTCAAAGTTCAAAGTTTTTAGTTATTCAGTTATTCAGTTATTCAGTTATTCAGTTATTCAGTTATTCAGTTATTCAGTTATTCAGTTATTCAGTTATTCAGTATTCGTTTACTAGCAGAAAGAACGCGGAAAGAGCGGGTTGTGAGGTAGAAGCGTTTGCCGTTTCACGTTTGCCGTTTCGCGTTTGCCGTTTTCTGATTCACGTCTCACGTCTCACGTCTCACGTCTCACGTCTCACGTTGATTGCCAATGGTCTATTGCCAATTGTTTATCGGCTCCTTGACGCGGATTATTAGTTAATAAAAAAAAGGTATGCAGGCTTGCATATAAAAAAATGACGTTATATATTTATGCAAGCAATCAATGGTTACACAATCTTGATCCTATCTGCGAAGAATTACACCAACCAACATTCAGCAACGACCTTATAGCTATCGTAATGTATTGAGCTTGAGATTCCTGCATTAAGAAACCAGAAAGAAAGCGTAGTTAACCAAATAATTCGTGCCATATATGAAGAAGTCATACACTTCATTTGTATTCATCTGCATTTTCCTGTTCTTTTACGCACTTCATTGTAGTGCCTAGCAGAGATCCATTATTACAATTTAACCTATTGTCAGCATACATGCGTACAATGATGGCTGTTACTGCAGCTTCGTACAGGCAAGGCCGCAAGCAGTACTGACCCGTCATGTATACAACTTAGTACACAGGTTCATTTGGGTAGTTAACATTCAACGGGATGTTCCGGGTGCCATCGGGATGTCCCGTTTGAGTTTAGGCCAAAAAGTGAGTAGTAAGTAGCTAGTAGCTAGTAGGGAAAGGCAGGTAATGTTGAAAAAATCTGTGATTGTAATGATTTAAATTTAAGCTCCTACTAGCCATTTCCCTAGCCACTCGACTCACTTCAAGAAGTATTTATAAAGTTTCCAATACCGTTTTATTGAATTTCAACAACGAAGATAACTTCCGGTCAGCAGCATCCCATCGCCCTTCATGATGAACATGAGGCGCAGGGATCACTACACATTTCATGCGGGCAGCTTTAGCGGCGATCATTCCGTTGAATGAATCTTCGAAGCAGATACAGGAGGTAGGCGGCACGTTCAGTAACTCTGCACAATTCAAAAACACCTGGGGATGTGGTTTGCCATGAGGGAGATGTTCGGCAGAAGTGATGGCATTCAGGTAAGGTTGAATCTTCAATTTGTCAACGACTGCTTCAATTAACCGCATGGGCGAAGAAGATGCGAGTCCGATCAGGAAATTATTGGCTTTGAAAAACTCCATGATGTATTCTACACCCGGCATGGCAACACCATGTCGTTTGATCTTATCCAATGCAGCCTGTTCAATGCGTTTGGCGGCTTCTTTAGCTTCCTGTTTATCGATGGTGAAATGCGAGAACCAGAAATCAACCCACTCAGGCGTACGCAAACCGGTGGTAAGAATATATTGTTCGTCAGTGAGGGTTACACCGTATTGTTGTAACATTTCTGCACCTGCCTCCTGCCATAGGGGTTCAGAATCTATGAGCAGACCATCCATATCAAAAATTACTGCGGAAAATTTCATGGCCGCAAATTTAGTTTATAGTTTCTGGTTTTTGGTTAATTTCGATACTAATTGGTTGTCAAAACAATGAGCATGAGTTCGTTTAGTGAACGGTTAAGACATTTTAAACTGGTTCGAAAAATACTTTACCCCATTATAGGAATTATTACCTGGCCGGGGCTTGTCATCATTAATAAACTGCGGATCAGAGGCACTGAGCATATTGCCAAACTGCCAAGGAAAAATGTGTTGTTCGTCAGTAATCATCAAACCTATTTTGCTGATGTCATTACTTTCCTGCATATTTTCTGCGCTGTGAAATGGGGTAAAAAGAACAAGCTGGGCATTCCTTATTATTTATTGAATCCGTTTACCAATGTATATTATGTAGCTGCTGAAGAAACCATGCGTGGCAGTTGGATCAGCCGGTTGTTCACCCTGGGCGGCGCGCTCACAGTTAAAAGAACCTGGCGTTCGGCCGGCACCGAAGTACGTAAAGGACTCGATCCTTCAGATACGCGCAAAATTACCCGGGCGCTGGATAACAACTGGGTGATCACGTTTCCACAGGGAACAACAACGCCTTTTGCTCCGGGACGTAAGGGAACTGCGCATATTATAAAACTCACCAAACCTATTGTAGTACCGGTTGTGATCAATGGGTTCTGGCGGGCGTTCAATAAGAAGGGACTGAAGTTTAAAAAAACAGGAACATTGCTTTCAGTAACCTTTAAAGAGCCCCTGCAAATAAATTATGAGGCGCCTACAGAAGAGATCCTGCAACAGGTTATGGATGCTATTGAACAAAGCAAATCCTACATGTTAAAAGGTCCGCATCACAGGAAGAGTTCAATTTGATAATTTGATGATTCGATAATGTGATGATTCCCATTAAAGTCGAAACCTGTTATTAAGTATGAGCGTTTGTTGTTTGTTGTTTGTGGTTTGTGGTTTGTTGTTTCACGTTTGCCGTCTGCCGTTTTCCGTTTTCCGTCTGCCGTTTGCGAATGGGCAAAAAAAAATCCCGCATGAAGCGGGATCGTATTAATGTTAGTTATTTCATAAATAACGCTTTCAGTTCTTTCGCATCATCCGGCTGCATTTTTCCACCCAGGATCAGACGGACCTGTCTTCTGCGCAAGGCGCCTTCAAAAAGTTTTGTTTCTTCTTCTGTTTCGGGTACAAGCGCAGGTACTTTGCGCGGCTTACCATTGGGGTCAAGCGAAACAAAAGTAAAATAGGCTTCGTTGCTTTTGTATTTATACTGGTGCAGGGCGTCTTCACCCCAGACACTCATATGGATCTCCATGGAAGTAGTAAACGCCCGGGAAACCCTGGCATGTATATGTACTGCATTGCCCAGCTTTATAGGATTTTCGAAAGAGATATTATCCACTGATGCAGTTACTACCGGCGTGCCGCAATGTTTCATGGCAGCCAGGGCGGCTGCAATATCCATCCAGTACATTAACCGTCCACCCATCAAATTGCCAAACATATTGGTATCATTGGGTAATACCAATTCGGTCATGGTGACCGATGATTCTTTGGCTGTTTTCGTAAACTGGTCCATGCTGTTTTTTGCGCAAAGATATACAAACGATTGTTAGATGGTTGAAATGTTTAATTGCCATTTAAACAGTGACTTTTTCGAGGCTTTGCAAAAATGCTTCATCAGCATCTGCGCCAATACCGGGGGTTTCGGGCACTTCCAGTAAAAAGCCTTTGTACAACACGCCACCGGTCACCGGATCGGTTGTATGGCCCAGCATACAGGTATCCATATCGTAAAAAACGACGTTATCGTGCGCCAGCGCAAAATGCGCAAAGGCTGTAAGGGCAATGCGGCTTTCCAGCATACCACCCATCATGTTCGGAATTTTATTTTGTTTACATACTTCATGGATCTTCCGCGCTTCCCAGATTCCGCCCGATTTGGAAAATTTAATGTTCACATAATCACAGGCGCCGGCAGCAATGATCCTTTTGGCATCATGATGATCGAAAACGCTTTCATCGGCCATGATCTTGATGGGTGATTGTTTAACCAGTTCGGGTAACCTGTCATCATCCCAATAGCGCATAGGCTGCTCGCAGAATTCAATATCATAAGCAGCTAGTCCGGTCAGTGCAAATACGGCCTCTTCATAACTCCAGCCCTGGTTGGCATCGATGCGTAAACCAATGGCTGGACCAACCGCTTCCCGGATCTGACGCACCCGTTCAATATCATCGGCTGCGTTTTTACCGAGCTTGATCTTGATAATGCGAACGCCGCGTTTGACAAAATCACTGGCTTTGGCGGCCATAGCTTCGGGGGTATCTATACCGATGGTAAGATCGGTTTCCAATGGCTTTTTACTTGTACCGCCCAAATAGCGATAAAGCGGCAGCCCGGCAGCTTTAGCGGCCAGATCGTACAAGGCCATATCGAAGGCGCTTTTGATGGTAGTATTGAACGCCGTGAAGTTATGCAGCTCCTGCAGCCGGTCTTCAATGGCTTCGGCGCTTTTGTTCTTCCAGAGGGCGGCAAAATCTTTAGCCATTTCAAAACAGGTAGCCTGCGTTTCGCCAACGATCATGGGAAATGCGGAGCATTCGCCGACGCCATAGCGGCCGGCATCGGTATGTACCCTGATAAAGATATTCTGGGCATAATGCATGGTTCCGGTGGCAATGGTGAACGGGTGCATCGGAATGCTGAACTTATAGATATCGGTATGTAGGATGGTCATATCGATCACAATATACTAGGTTTGGGGCAGCGGAAAGACAGCAGAAAAAGGCAAAAAGGCTGAACGCTAAACGCTGAACGCTTAACGCAAAAGGCAAAAGGCTGAACGCTAAACGCTGAAACGCTTAACGCGGAACGCTAAAGGCAAAAGGCTGAAGGCGAAAGGCTCAAGGCGAAAGGCTGAAGGCGAAAGGCTAAAGGCAAAAGGCACAGCTGAAATTTCGCGAGCCATTCACCATTCACCATTCACCATTCACCATTGACCATTCACCATTGACCATTGACCATTGACCATTGACCCCGCCTTCGCTATCGCTTCGGACGGGCAAGCATTCACCATTCCCCCGAAACGGGCAATATCCAATAGCAAAATCTTACAACCTAAAACATAGAACTTAGTGACTAAACTGCTTATCTTCGCGCCTAACATTTGTTAGTTCTATGTCGAAAACCGCCGTAGCCGTATCTTTTGAGAATACGGAGAATGCATTTGCTTATAAATCAGATAAAGAGTTAAAAAAAGCCCACTTTCTATTCTCGAGCATGGGGTACCAGATCCTCGTAAAACTGGGTACCCGACTAACCCCCTGGGCCATAAAAGTGGGGCTTCCCATCAAAAATATCATCCGCAATACCATTTTTGAGCAATTTGTTGGAGGAGAAACGCTGGAGGAAACGGCGCCTGTTGCCGCAAAATTGAAGCAATTTAATGTACAGGTGATCCTCGATTACGGGGTTGAAGGAATGGAGGGCGAAGAGAATTTCGATCATGGCTGTGATGAGTTCATTAAAGTGATCAACTATGCAGCCACCCAGCCCAATATTCCGTTCATGAGTGTAAAAATTACTGGCCTTGCCCGGTTTGGCCTGTTGGAAAAACTGGACGCAGCAGCTACCCATAAAAGCGGATTTGAAGGAAAAGTACATACAGAAATTCTGACCGCTGCCGAACAGGCCGAATGGCAACGGGCCGAACAACGCATCACCCGCATTTGCGAAGTAGCCGCTGCCCGGGGCATTGGCGTTTTGATAGATGCCGAGGAAAGCTGGATCCAGGATCCTGTAGATGCCCTCACCATGCAAATGATGGAACGCTTTAACCGGCAAAAACCGGTGATCTATAATACGATCCAGTTATACCGGCACGACCGCCTGCAATTCCTGAAAGACAGTTTTGCTGTTGCCCGCCAGAAAGGTTTTACGCTGGGCGCAAAACTCGTGCGCGGCGCTTATATGGAAAAGGAACGCAAGCGGGCTGCTGCCATGAATTATGCATCGCCTATTCAGCCGAATAAACCGGCTACTGACCGCGATTACAATGCGGCGTTGGAGTTCTGTATCGATTACCTCGATCACATTGCCGTGATCGTGGCTTCCCACAATGAGTACAGCAATTTATATACGACCGAGCTGCTCGACAAAAAAGGTATTCCGCACAATCATCCGCATGTACATTTCTCCCAACTGTATGGCATGAGCGATAACATTACTTTTAACCTGGCAAAAGGTTCATTCCGGGTAAGCAAATATCTGCCTTTCGGTCCCATTAAAGATGTGATCCCGTATCTCATGCGCAGGGCGCAGGAGAATTCATCGGTGTCGGGACAAACCGGACGGGAGCTGGGCCTGATTAAAAAAGAAATAGAACGGAGGAAAGCGATTGCTGATTTCTGATTTCCTGATTTCTGATTTTGAGATTTGTCTAAATCTTAGGCTAATAATAAATCCCGAAATCCCAAAATCTCGAAATCCCGAAATCCCGAAATCCCAAAATCTCGAAATCCCGAAATCAGAAATCCGATTCTATTTAAGTGTATCATTGAACAACTTAACCATTCTTTCCCACGCGAGTTTGGCGGCTGCCGCATTGTAACGCGTAGGGGCGGTATCGTTATTGAACGCGTGGTTCACCCCTTCGTACATATACAGCTCGTATTTAGTGCCCGCTTTTTTAAGCGCTTCTTCATAGGCCGCAATACCTGCATTGATCCGTTCATCCAGTCCGGCATAATGCAATTGTACCGTCGCTTTTATTTTAGGAACATCTGCTGCATCGGGTTGACGGCCATAGAAAGCCACAGCTGCTTTCAGATCGGGCACATGCACCGCTAACTGGTTGGCCATAGCGCCACCCCAGCAAAAGCCGACACAGCCGGCTTTGAAGTTGCTTTCCTCCCGCGATTTCAGGTAATCAAACGCCTTGGCGAAATTGTTTATCGTTTTGGGCATATCCAGTTTGCCGATCATATTACGGGCTTCGTCTTCATTGGCCGGCGTGCCACCCTGGGGCGACAAACCATCAGGCGCCAGGGCCAGGAAACCAGCTAATGCTACGCGGCGGGTAACATCTTCTATATGCGGGTTTAAACCGCGGTTTTCATGAATGACCACCACGCAGCCGAATTTTTCATTGCCTTTTGGTTTGGCCACATAACCTTTCATAGTACAATCATCGCCGGGATATGTAATGCGCTCTGTAATGATCCGATCGTCCTGCACCGGCACCGTTTGTGCATGGGCATAATTCACTTCCAGCATAGGCAATACAGCCAGCGCCGCTGCCAGGCTGCCGGTTATCTTGGTAAGCCGGCGAAGGAACTCATCGCGGGAAAGTGGTACGTGTGTGTACTCGTCAAACAGATTGATTATTTCCTGGTTCATAAAATTGGCTTGAATGTGAAGTGCTTTCCTAAAGATAATGATTTAGGAACTGGGCAGGTTCCATGAAGATATTTTTAATATATGGGCTGGTCAGTTTCGAATCTTTGGAAATGCGTTTAACGCTTTTAGCCCGAAACGACACACTTATCGGGTAAAACTGCACGGTTATTAAAAAAAAACGAAAAAGATCATAATATTTATAGTTTTACTGTATGGAATCGCTCGTATAAGCGACATATCAGTGACCGCCAACCTAAACCCTAGTATGAAAAAGTTCTTAACCTTTTGTTTATTACTAATTTGTACCATTTCTTCCAGTAAACTCGTTGCCCGTCCTTTTAGTATGTCAGGTGTTTATCCGGTAGGTCCTGCCGGAACCTACCCTACAATAACTGCTGCCGTAAATGCATTAAGGGCGGCTTCGGTAAGCGGGGCTGTCATTCTGGAATTACAGGCTGGTTATAAAAGCACCGGAGAATTGTTTCCTTTAACTTTTCACGGAATACAAAATGTTGATGCCTCCAGAACCATTACTATCCGGCCGGCAGCAGGCGCGGCCAATCTGGTCATTACCAGTGGTAATGATATTGCAACCGTAGACCTTAACAATGCACGGTATATCCATTTCGATGGCCGGCCTGGCGGAATGGGTACTGCAAGGCAGTTATCAATTATCAATACCTATGGCACTGCTGTCCGGTTCATTAACGGCGCTTCTGACAATGGTTTTCATTACGTGCAAATCCAAAGCAGCAGAACATCAGGAGAAGCGAAACCTATTGTACATTTTTCCACTTCCGTTCAGGCGATCACCACCGGCAATAATAATAACATCATTCAGAATAGTGCTATTTCCGGTAACGGCTCGCTGTTTGCCGGTATTTATTCACTGGGAACAATTGCTAAAAAGAACAGCAGCAACAAACTGTTGAACAATTTAATTTTCAATTATGGATCTAATGGGGTGCGGTTGGAGGAGAATAGTGACGCATGGGAGATTTCAGGGAACAGTTTTTACCATACAACCGGCAGTATTTCCCGGAATGTAGGCATATACGTAAATGATACCACTTCCTCGGCGTTTGTGATCACCGATAATTTTATTGGCGGGTCTGCTGCTAATTGCGGCGGTGCTCCCAGGGATTATTATACTTCCTACTCAGGCATCCAGTTGAGTACCGGCACCAGCAGCTATACAAGTATACAGAATAATACAATTGCTAACGTCCGCTTTGGTGCGGCTTCATTTGGCGACTATTTTGCCGGCATCTACCTCATGAACGGCAAATTTAAATGCGGAGATATAGCCGGTAATATAATAGGAAGTCAATCTACAACGGGTAACATAACCATAGCTGCGCGCGACAGCCATATTGAAGCGTTCGGTATTGTTACAGGCACTGGATATGATAAAGACAGTGGCATTGATACCTGTTATATAAGAAATAATAAGATAGGCGGTTTTTATGGTGGTGTGAGTAACACTACTGTTTATCCGCCGGAACTCGTGATCAGTGGCATCTATATGCGTTATCAAAAGAAGGGATATGCAGAACTGGTGAATAATACTGTCGGGAGCCCTTCTTTATACAATAGCATCTCTATCAATTCGAAAATAACAACACAACATATTTATGGCATACGTTGTGAGAATTATGATGTATTGCCTTCTTCAGCCTTTGACATTATCAGTAATAACCTCATCGCTAATTTGAGTGGCAATACCACCGGCATATATGTAGATGAATTAAAGGCGCTGTTAATGAACAATACCATCAGACATATATACGACACCTTGAGCGCCTATGCCATGTCTGTGACTACCGGAGGAATTGATGTGCGCTCGCTGGCCGGTAATTCAGTTGTGTCGGGGAACACGATCCATTCATTGTCGACGGTAGGTTCCGGAACCATCAGCCAGTTCGGTATTCGCGCCAATCGTTGCGAGCATGCCGTTATTACAAAGAATTTCATCCACAGCCTGCAATGCAGCGGTTCTTCGAGCACTATTTGCGGATTGCAGATGGATGCCGGTTATAAAATGCACATCACTAATAATATGGTGCGGCTGGGCGTTGATGCCGATGGCAGGTTACTGTCGGGTGACCATGTTATAAAAGGAATTGTATTGCAGCCTATGGAAACGCTGATCAGCCATAACTCGGTTTGGCTGGGTGGTACCGGTGATCGTCACTCGGCGGCGTTGGAGCTGTTGCCCACCAGTACAATGAGAAGCAGGATCCGGAACAATATTTTTGTGAATACCCGGTCTGCCAACGGGTCGCTGGATAACTATCATTATGCCATCAATGCACTCAGTGCCGGCATCGATGAGAATGAGATCAATTACAACATTTATTACGTTTCAGGAAAAAAGGGATTACTCGGTTATTATCCTGTATACGATTTTACGAAAGAGTATAATTATTTTTCCACTTTGATGGAGTGGCGTAAACGTACACATGTCGACAGCAACTCCATATTCTACAATCCTAATTTTGTCAATGCTACCGGTAATGCCGCATCTGTAGATCTTCACCTTGCCAATGGAACGCCGGCAGAAGGGCAGGGAGTGCTGGATAATGATATTCCGGAGGACATAGATAATGAATCGCGTACGGCCTTTAGTGCAACAGATATCGGGGCAGACGCCGGTAATTATACCTACCAGGACGGAGACGCACCTGTTTTAACACACGGCTCGTTCCTGGGGCAACCGGTCAATTCTTCCTTTGTATACACGGTTAAAATAACCGACAATGGGGCTGGTGTTGATACCAGCGGTAATAATAAGCCACGCATGTGGTTCAGAAAGAAATTTCCGGCTGAAAGCGCCTGGGCAAGTATTCCCGGCTACCTGGTATCGGGCCAGCTTCATGCAGGCGTATGGGGCTTTCATCCTGATTTTGCAGGCGCAGGCGTGCCTGTGCAAGTAGGAGATTCTTTGGAATATTATTTCGTGGCACAGGATAAAGGACCTGTGGCGAATGTTGGCTTTTCAAATGTCACAGGAACAGCACATGCAAATGTACTGGCACAAACGTCAGCACCGGTAACTCCTTTAAAGCTGTTGATCTATGGCATCTTTCCCGATACCGTGTATGTTGGGGCCGCACAACAATATCCATCCCTTTCCAACGACGGCGGATTTTTTCAAGCTTCAAAAACAAACCTGTTCGATACCACGGCTGCGAGCTTAACAGTGGTCATCACCTCTGACCTGGTTGAGAACGGTGTGCATGAGTATACTAATTTAAACAATTCAGGTGCTGTTATCAGGATCATCACAAATACCGCTGTGGAGAAGATCATCAGGAACCAGTCAGAGAATACACGATATCTCATCACTTTACGTAAGGCAAGGAACGTAACCATTGACGGTAGTGTGAACGGAAGCGGGCGATACCTGCATTTCATCAGCGGAAAGGCAGTCCCTGTAAATACCCTGCCGGTAATACTTATTGCCGAAGGATCAGGCATAAGTATCAAAAATTGTGTTTTCGAAACAAATGGCACCAGCACCTGGGGCGAGGCCATGAGAATAGATCCCAATACAACCAGGTTGTTGATCGAAGGAAATAAATTTACAAATATCGAAAGCAGCAATACGGCAGTAGCCGGGTTACCAGGTTCTGCCATCTATTTATCGATTGGCAGCACCGATTCGGTGGTGATCAGGCAAAATGAGATAACGAATTTTGGTACCGGCGGCATTTTTGTTTTTCAATCAGGCTTACATGCAGGCGGCAGGGTTATAATCGATGGAAACCATTTTTATCATAATTCAGCCATAAAAGCGGTTAAAGGCCGGACTGTCATCAGTATCAATACAAGTATAAATTGCGAAGTGCGTAATAATTATATCGGAGGTTCGGCGCCTTATTGTGGAGGCGCTCCATGGCAGTTTACGGGATGGACATCAACCACCGATTACTCTTCCTTTAGGGGCATTGTAGTAGATGGCGGAAACGGATCATCTATCCAGGGAAATACCATTCAGAACATCAGGTTTATTGATTGGGGTTTTTCATTCAGGGGAATAGTAACTGCAGGAAGCTCGAAAATTGGTACAGAAAAAGGAAATCTCATTGGCAGTCTGACAAACGATTCCAGTATTTATAATAAAGATAATGTTATCGCCATAAGCGGACAGGGATCGATGCTGCACGTCGAGAATAATATCATAGCAGGCATTACTGCCGGATATGCAGTAGGTATTGAAGCACAAGGCACTCACGGTGTGATCAGGAAGAACCTGGTTGTCAACTTTAAAACAACACAGCGGTTGGCAACAGCTGGTTATGCAGGTATGAAGCTGGGCGTTCATAATGGCGTTATTGAAGATAATACGATCAAACAATTGATACATGTTTCTGAAACGGATGGCAGTAATTTATATGGACTAGACGTAAGTCCGATGATCCAAAACAGTCAGTTGTTGATACAGCGCAACAGGATAGCGGATTTACAAACCCGCTACACAGGAAGTACACCACAAAAGCTGTGGGGCATCAGGATCGGGGATGGAAATTTCAGCCTGCACAATAACCAACTCAATCTTACAGGTGGCCATATACCTGCTCAGGTTGATATAGTAGGAATTGGGTTGGAAACCCAGAACCTGGCCATAGCCAAAGGAAAAGTCTATTACAATACCGTAAGGCTGGCAGGGACCACCTTATCAAATGGCAACTCTTACGCCCTGCTGATAGCAAACGGAACCCCGGCTTACCATGTCAGAAATAACATTTTGTATAATGAAAGGACTGGCGGCACCGGAAAACATCTGGCATTGGCTGATATGAATGCGGTAGCGAATCCTGCCTGGCAGGCCGGCGCTATCAATTATAACCTGTATGTTACGAGTGACCCTGCTTTTGTTTGCCAATACCGTACAACCGGTTTTGTCAATCTGGATCAATGGCGTGCATTATCACAAGGCGATAACGCTTCCTATGCCGTGCGGGTGGCGGATGTTCCGGTTGATTCGCTGTTTGTCGCTGTTGCGGATAATGATCTTAACATACTTACAACCAGTCAACGGTCATGGTATGTAAATGGTAAAGGCATGCCGGTTGATTCGGTGAGTGGTGATTTTGAGATGGCTGCCGGCGTGCGGTCAACAACTGCTGCCGGAGGAGCCACCGATATAGGCAGCGACGAATTTGACACCAATACGATGCCGATGCCGCTGCTCGTAAAAGGCGATCATGTGCCGGGCGGCAGGGAGCAGCTTATTGTAAATGGCAGAACCGTTGCTGCCATTCATTGGGGAACAACGGGAATTTTACCAGATCTGGGCGAGGCCGCCTTTTACAGCGGGGTTTGGCCGAATGATACAACAAACAATGGTGCTGTTTATCATGCCGGTTATCTGAACGGGTACTGGCATATACCTGCAACAGGCGGAAGTAATTATACTTACAGCATTACATTCTATTATGATTCTTCCATGCTCGGCAAAGTAACCGATCCGGCAAATATGGTCATTAATAAACGGCAACCAGGCGTACCCGGAAGCTGGGAGGTAATTCAGCCGACGGTTGTAGATCTGGAAGAGCGATCGATCAGTGTTACGGATCAAACTTCCTTTTCAGAGTTCACGGCTACTGATGTGGCCGCTACACTGAGATCGGGGGTTCTTTCACCGGATGTCCTGATCGTTAACCAGGCTGTTGATCAACCGGCTTCATCGACCGGTTCAACGATCACCGCAGCATTTACCGAATTTAATCAGGGGCAGGCATCAGCCGGAATACATAAAATACTTTTCTATTTGTCGCCTGATGACATGGTAACGCCGGATCGAAATGGTGATCTGTTACTTGGTGAACTGGAGGTGAATGGTGGTGTTGCTGTCAATACCGCTACCGGTCCGTTGCATAAGAAGCTGGTTATTCCGTGTTCGGTTATTCCTGGTAATTACAATTTACTCTTTGTAGCAGATGGCGCCAGCCAGTTAAAGGAAATGAATGAGAAGAACAATGTCGTAAGCGTTCCCGTGACGATCGCTGCTGGTGTTACGCTTCCGGCAAAACCGGTGATCACTGCCTCGCCGGCACCAGTTGTGTGTGCACCAGGTATCGTTACACTTTCCGCCAATAACGCCGACTGCAATGGCTGTACGTATAGCTGGAGCAATGGGGCAACCGGTAACACCTTATCGGTACCGGGCTCTGGTACCTATACCGTTACTGCTACCAATGTTTGTGGAGCGGCTAGTGCAAGCCAGGTAGTAACCATAAAACCAACGCCCACTGTCCTGGTAACTGCCGCAGCTACTCATATTTGCTCTGGTGATGCCGTGACGCTGATGGCCAATGGGGCGGGAACCTATAACTGGACCGGCGCAGGGTTGAACGCCACTACGGGTTCTGTTGTGAAAGTAACGCCATGGGATAATGGAACCGCTGTGTACACAGTAACCGGAACCAGTGACGGATGTTCTGCTTCTGCAACAGTTAGCGTAAACATTTCTTCTACTGTAACGCCGTCCCTTCAGATAAGCGCATCAGAATGCCTTTCAGGAACGGTCAATTTTCAAGCAACAGCGGTTAATGCCGGTTCCAATCCCTTTTATCAATGGATGGTCAATAATGTTAATTACGGTGGAGGGCCGGAAATTACAGTAGACAATATAAGCAACAGTACAAAGGTTTACTGTGAACTTACGTCTGGCAACTATTGTGCAAATCCCCGAACGGTAAATGCAACGGTAACCGTTTCCTGTTCACCGACGGCTGTTCCGGATATCGACGGTATGGAAAGTTATTCACTAGGCCCTAATCCTTCCCGTGGCTTGTTCGAAATGAAGATGACATTTAACCGGTTAAAGCAGGTGCGTATCACCATAATTGATGTGAATGGAAAAGTGGTATATCGGGGCGTACCTTTCAATGTATCGGGCACTGTATCAAAGCAGATCGATCTCAGGCATTTGGGAACTGGTTTATATTATTTGCAGGTGATGGCAGACAAGGACTATTTTACCGATAAACTCCTGTTGGTTCGATGAATCCTAAACCCGGCCCTAATGGTTTGCAAGGTCCCGCCTGCGGCGGGACTTTGTTTTCGGGGCCTGATCATATAACTGTTCTTACATAATTTTTTGGGGAACGGCCGCGACTTATTACCTTCGTTCACAGTCCGGACTGCTAGCTCAGTTGGTTTAGAGCATTACTTTGACAGAGTAGGGGTCACTGGTTCGAGTCCAGTGCAGTCCACACAAAAGGGCCTCCCGCTGGTTAGCGCGAGGCTTTTCAATTTTATAGCTATTTGTTGCCGTACGTCACATAACACCTCCCATTTTGTCATTTTTACCCCTTACTTCATTTCGTAACCCGTTGTATGTTTGCGTTAGTAAATGATATTTATCAAATCCTAAAGAAAATAAATTATGAGCACCACCAAAAAAGTTGACGAATTTGTAAGCAAATTAAAACATCCGCTCAAAGCAGAAATGGAAGCTGTGATCAAGATCATCCGCGAAGCGAGTGCTGATCTCGAAGAAGATGTAAAATGGGGTGGCCCCAGCTTTGACTATAAGGAGCCTATGGCGACTTTTAATCCGAGATTGACTGAGTATGTGGCTGTCATTTTTCACAAAGGAGAATTGATAAACGATACAACGGGTTTGCTGGAGCCCGGTCCTAAAGGTAAAGCCTATGCCAAATTCCGCTCCATGGATGAGGTAAAGAAGAATAAAGCCAACCTGCAAAAAGTAGTTAAAACGTGGATAAAAGTAATGAACGCTCAATAAAACGCTATTTCGCATTGTGGTTCTTAAAAAACTTCCCCGGGCATGGCAGCATGCCCGGGATTTTTTTATGCAGGCAGCACAGGTATAGGATTTTTTACATATAATGAAATCCGGTTATCATTAACTTATCTACTTGTTTTATTTTTTTCTCATTGAGACATTTTAAAAGTTGCCACTTAGGATTTGTGGTTTATCAGCGTATATTTAGGCGGAAAATTCAAGCGATCAAATAGCCGGTTCTCATGAAACAGATATTCATTTTCGTTATAACGTTTTTCTTTTGCAGTTCCGTTTTCGCTCAACAGCCCACTATTGTAATTAAAGTGATCGGCGGTGAAAATAAAAAGATCAGCTACCTGCTTCCGGTGGATGGACAATTCTTCATGGATCATTACACCGAAGATACCCTTGATGCCAATGGCGAGATCGTGTTGCCAAATAAAGAAACGGTACCGGGCGCCTATAATATTTTTTACCGCAAAAGGCACCGGTTGTTTATAGAACCAGGACAGCAATATAAACTCATTATAGATGGCAGGAATAAAGAAAAGCCGGCTATTGTGGAAGCTAAATATGCGGAAGCGCAGCAGGCATTGGAAAACCTGTCTTGGGAGCAGCATCCTCAAACAGCCGGAATGCGCTTATACAAAGCCGATTCTGTGTTTGCCAATAATAAGCAAAAGGTAAAACATACCATGGACAGTTGTTTGCAGCTGTTTGAACAGTTATATGCACAGCATAAAATGTCAAAACCTTTTTATGCGTATGTCAGGAGCTGTATCAAAAATTATTATGCGGCTGTTTTGATCAATACCTTTTTAATACCTGCATCAAAAGTTGTTTATCATAAAGACAGTGCGGGCTATAATGCAGCTGCAATACGCCAGGTAAGCGATTACTGGAAAGAGGTGATGAAATTAGCCGATCCGCTTGATCCTGTTTCCATGAGTACTGATACATACCAGGATTACCTGTATTATTTGAATGAATTTTATCTCAGTTACCATGAATATCAACTGCGGGGTAAACAGTTTGTGAAAGGGATCGATCATCCGGACAGGCATTATTACAACCTGGCGCAATATTTTACCAAAGAACCCCTGCGGGAATATGTTCTGACCTGGAGTTTGAGAATGCTGCTCCTGGAAACGCGTTTCCAGGAATTTATTCCTGACCTGTATGCCAAATTCATAAAGGAATATCCGAATAGTAAGTTCAAAGCTGATTTATCGGCAGGTGTTGAAGAAGTGAAGCAGTATTATGCGGCTGCAAAAAAGAATTTTACTGCCAACCAGCAATTCGTCGATAACTATGACAGTATTTCAACCGTAGAAGAGCTGGTCTCAAGGTTTAAAGGAAAAACGGTCTACATCGACCTGTGGGCAACCTGGTGCGGTCCCTGCAAAGCGCAGTTCGCATTCAAAAAAGATATTGACCCCTTCTTCAAAGGGAAGGGCGTAGATGTATTATATGTTTCTGTTGACAGGGCCAATGCCGAACAAAAATGGAAAGAGATGATCAAATTCTATGACCTCGAAGGCTTCCATCTCAGGGCTTCCGAAGCATTAGTGAAAGACATTTATAAAGTATTTGGTAATGGCCAGTCTATCAGTATTCCCCGCTACGCTATTTGTAAAGACGGTAAAATAGTTGTTGACAAAGCAAAAAGGCCTCAGGATAAAAATGAATTGATTAAGCAAATGGAGTCGGTGCTGTAAAACAGTTGAATAACACCTGGTAAACTCCAAAGCGCAGCCGCCAATGGATGACCGCTATGCCGTTTATTAAATTGTAGCTGCTCGGCATACTGACCAGCTGGGCCAATCCGTTATTTTATTCGTTATAGTCAGATTCTTGTATATATTTGGCGCCAGATTCCCTGAAAGGGAATGAAATCCTATACACTATGAAAAGGTTATTTTCAATTTTAGTACCTATTGCCCTGCTTTGTGGTTGCCAGGGAATCAATGAAAACACTACCCAGATAGAGGATGTACAGAATGCAACGGTAGATTCCCTTGCAGAAATTATTACCGAAGAAGTTCCCACAGAAAAACCCGTTAGCGATTTACTGAGCGCTGAATTAAGCTGGTCAGATTCTTTGTTGAAAATGTATATGGCTTTTGCCAACAATGATTGTATAAAGCAGGCACACAAAGCTAATTTTTCAGTAGAACTGGTTTATGACAATACCCTTAAAACAGACTCTGCAGTTTATGATATTTACCGTATCGGCCATGAAATATCAAGGAACGAAGGGGCCGATACCCGTTTTATAGTTGACCAGTGGATCTATGTGGATACTTTAAGAAAAAAGCTGTTTGAGTATGAACCGGCTGCCAATAAATTAACCAGGTGGTGGGCCGCTGGAGAATCTCAGCACTTTTTCTATCCCGTGTATGAGCTCTCTTCCAAAACAACTGCTTTTGTAGTTCCTTTCAGGGAACCAGGCAAAGGAACCTATTTAGATACCATTTTCAACAGGTTTTATCCACCGGATAGCATATATAATACAGACGGTATCGATTTTTATAAAAGATCGCGCGTCGCTAAAGAATGGAAATTCTACGATACAACAGGCCACTACTGGTTAATGAAAAGCGACCGGTTCGAAAAGGAAGTTAAACGCTATTTCGATTATTTCAATGTTGAATTTTATGTGTATGGCACCAAAGGATCTACGAGGGCAAAGGTCAGGAATGTGACCTTCGGCTTAAGTGAATGCAAAACCAACATTTTCGCGTTTACCTTTGATAATAGCAGTCTTAAGTCCATCGGACATCCTGTCTTCTGTTCAGCCAGATCAATAGAATTGAACTATGGTAAAGACTATAATAAACTGGAGAAAAATATAGACAGTTATCTGGCGGCTTTCCCGACTGACTACACTGATAGTATAACAACAAAGGTCCTCGGCAATGCAGATAATTTCTACTTCATCTACCATGACGACTTTGCGTGGGGACGAAATCCCAGGCAGTCAAAATGCAAGTTTCCTGACAGGCATATTCTGCTGATCGAGGGAAAGAACATTTTAGGAAGTTTTGGCCAGAGTGAACTGGATCTGTTTGGTATTGGATGTGATTAAATGGTGGTTCGTTACAATCGCGTAAGTTCAATCTTTTTAAATTCCACTTCAGAACCCTCGGCCTGCAATGCGATCTGTCCTTTGGAGGCAGTACAGTTGTAGCCTTCATTGACCAGGGCGTCATTGACCCAGATCTTTATGGTGTTGCCCTTGCATTCGATGATCACGGTATTCCATTGGCCCAGGGGTTTCTCTGAATTGTCTGTCAGGTTGAGGATACGACGTTGTTTTCCTTCCGAAACACCCCATTCATTTTTAGGGCCGCGGCGTTTTTCCATATCCGGCACTGTTATATCCTCCTGGATGCACCAGAAGTCGCCGGCATTTTCATGCATCAACTGGGCTTCAATTGATTTGGGGAACATCTTGTAAAGCGCCCGGGGCGTAGAAGCATGTACCAATACACCACAGTTGCCCGGTTTGCCGGGAAAACGATATTCCACCTTTAGCCGGTAATTCTGATATACAGAATCTGTGATCAGGTGCCCATTGGGTTTACCAAGGCTTACCAGCATGCCTTCTCGAACGATAAAGGGATTTTTAGCAGCAGGATTATTGTCCATCTCGGGAACATCTACATGCCAGCCGCTCAGGTCGCGGCCGTTAAAAAGGGAGTACGTGCCAGCCTGTGAACGCACATTGTGTACAAATAGAATGGCAGCGATAATCGTTAGTAGTACATTTTTTTTCATAATGTAAGGCAATATGATGATGCAGCATAAATTTACTGATTTGTTGGTAAAAACATCAATGTTTCCAGGAAAGGCGCCTGCCTGTGACCGCTATATTGTGATCTGTCAAAAGGATTGCATCGTTGCAAGACGTTAAAAAAAGATTAACTTTCACGGTAAACGCCGAGCGAAGATCCGCTTTTTTCATTAGGTAAATCTTGCGCTTTTTTGTTCAAAATTTCACATTGTTTTTCAGGTATTTAAAGGTGCGTGCCCGCGTAATTATGCGGCATTTCAGCAATATATTTTAACTGTTTCCGTTTAGTTTTCTGGTAAAAGGTTGCATTGTTCCGGGGCGTGCCGGACACGTCTCTTACAGAAAGATTGCTGGGCAAAAAATCGTGATTTTTCTGTAAACGGTAATGTTTTTGTTTATAGGCGTTTAAATGACATTTAATTTTGTAATTTGCACGCGCTAGTCATTTACTCCGATTGCAGGAAGTATCCAATTGCCAGATGACATTAATTGTAAAACCTGCAAAAAAGTCCAATCCAATTATTATGCGAAAGTTTTTATTTTTAATTGCATTTTCCTACACAGCGGCCTTTGCACAACCTAAAACGTATTCGACAAACAACGGTCATTCGCACAATGATTATCAACAATCGTCGCCTTTGTTTTCAGCTTACACCCTGGGCTTTGGCAGTGTTGAAGCGGATGTAATGTTAGCAAATGACGAATTACTGGTTGCACATACCCAACGGGATATTCCGCAACGCAGATTACTGGAAGAACTTTACTTTAAAAAGATCCAGAGTTATATTCAGGCCAACAAGGGTTATCCTTATGCTGATACATCTCGTTCACTGATATTGATGCTGGATATTAAATCTGACGCAATTCCCACCCTGAATAAGATCATTGACGTATTACAAAAATATCCTGAGCTTATCCGTACGCCCAAATTCAAAGTATTGATCAGTGGTAACAAACCCGATCCCAATACGTATATCTCATATCCCTCTTTTGTGGTATTCGATGGTTTGTTAAGCAACCGCTACAGCAAAGATGCACTTAGCCGCATTGCCATGTTGAGCGATAACTTTATCTCTTATTCAAACTGGAAAGGCAATGGCCCTATTCCGCCGAAAGTGGTTGAAAGATTGAAGAAGTTAATCGACCGCGCACATGAAATGGGCAAAGAAGTCCGCCTGTGGAACGTGCCTGACTTTGATGATGCATGGTCGAAAGTGATTGAACTGGGTGTTGACTATATTGATTCTGATAGTATCAAGGCCCTGGCTTCATTCCTGAAGAAGCAGCAGCAAAAAACCAGCTAATGTAAGTTTCTACATAGATGATCTATAAACAGCGTCCCGGTTGCGATCGGGACGCTGTTTTTTTTATCTGAACTCATATCCCAGTCCGGTTACCTGGGTAAGTAAATTGAAGGGAGCATCCGTAGCTGTACAGCGTCCCTCAATGACAGGAGCGATAGGAGAGTGTTGCGCGAGGTATTCTTCAATAACCTTGTGCATGGTATGTCCCAGCAAGTGAGGCTCCTTTACGCCCTGCATGCGGCAAATGGTCGTGTCGGGATCGCCTTCCCGCTCACAGGCAATAAAACTGTATTCCCTGTTGAGGTCAAGCGGTTTTCCGGCCACCTTGATGTAATTCACTCTTTTGCCGGCTTCTTTCTCCAGTGTAAAGTTTACTTCCATGCCTTTAAACCGCACAACCCAACCGCCTAATCGCCTGGCAGGGTCTTTGGCAAATGCATTTTCCAGTTCCGTCTCCATCCAGGTCCAGAGTTGTTTACCTGAAATAGATCCCTTCTTGGCTTCACTGTCCACCGGCAGCATGCACCATAAATAGTCCACGGTGATGTCAGCCACACCCGTGATCTTGTCGGGGATCAGGGGCGGACAAAAACGAAAGCCATTGCTGAGGGCAATATCCGGTTTGAATTTCCACATAATGGCGTCGGTGATGAAATTGTCCATCGGCGATTCAATCACATAATACCTCACCAATGGATTCTTTGTTTGACCAATGACCCTGCTCAGTTCTTTTTTATAAGGTTCGCCTGCCTGAATAATAAGGCGCTTCATCTCTGCATCCTCTTTGTATTTGTCAGGATCAACATCCAATAACTGATAGGTTTGATCTTTGATGATGCCGTTCTCAATGACGATATCCAGTTTGGCAATGAAAGAACCGAAAGCACCCGGTTCCGTAATTTTTGCATAAGCGCCCTGGACAGGCTTTCTAAGCCGTTCATGCGTATCGGCGCCCAGAATATAATCAGCGCCTTTTACGGCTTCCATATTCGACAGGCCAAACTGTTGGGCAAGGCCCATGTGGGTCAACAGGAATACCAGCTGGCATTTTTCATACTCTTTTAAGATCTTGATGTACTTGGCTACATTCTGTTCCGGCGGTGTAAAACGTATGCCATCGCAATAGGCGGGAGATTGCCGTTTTGGCGTCAGTGGATCATTATAGCCGATAAAGCCGACCTTTATGCCGGCAATATGTTTAACGAAATAGGGCGGGAAGATCAGATCACCTTTCATTTCATCTACAGTATCATGATACATGTTGGCGCAAACCTTCAATGCATTATAGCCAAACATATCTTTCATCATCATTTCCTTGCCGTAAACCACTTCCCAGTTGCCGGGCAGCATGATATCATAACCAATATTGTTCATCAGGGGCACAATGGCTTTTCCCTCGCTTAATGCGGCAATGCCACTGCCCTGGAAACAGTCGCCGCCATCAATTACCAGTGTATTGGCGGCATTCTGACTTCTCAGGGAGTTGATCATGGTTTTCAGGTTGGCCAGTCCGCCCCGCTTTTTAAATACAGGTTGTCCATTTTCAACAAAGAACTCATCATGCGTCATGAGTTGTCCATGAATATCGGCGGTATGAAGGATGGTAAGCCGCGCTGCTTTGCCATTTTTAACAGCTTTATTTTGCTGCATACTGTTTGCTTTATAAGCTGCATCTTCACTGGTTAAAGCTGCGGCTGCGAGCGGAGTGGTCACCAACCCGCCACCGATACCCAGGCTTAACCCCAGGCGGCCGGCTTTTTTAAGAAAATCGCGCCGGCTGTTGTCAGATAATGCAACATGCAACTCTTTTTCTGCCTGGCTTATTTCCGGCGAATGGCAAACAGCGCAGCTGCATGAGTGTAAGTGATTCGAAGACATAGCAATCGTTATATTTGTTTAAATTTTGGCTCGTTCGCTGACAAGGCTAAATTACTGGCTTTATTGATAAAAATCATAATGCGTGTTGAGCGAACACAATAAGTCACGAATCACCCCCTAATTGGTCCCGATCGCACAGCATAGGTTATAGAAATTGGCGGTAAGTTTGCCTTGTCAATCAATAACATCCTTATTAACTAATAAAAAAGAAAAAAATGGAAACTACTGGTGTTACAAAAATCACTGTTGAAGCTGTTGTTAAAGCTCCTGTTGATAAAGTTTGGAATTACTGGAACCAGCCTGAACACATCACGAACTGGTGCGCCGCTTCTGACGACTGGCATGCGCCTAAGGCTGAAAACGATTTAAAGGCCGGCGGAAAATTCGCTACCAGAATGGAAGCCAAGGATGGCAGCTTTGGGTTTGATTTTGGTGGTGTATATGACCAGGTAAAAACAAATGAGCTGATAGAGTATACAATGGGCGATGGCCGCAAGGTGGTTGTTAATTTCACCAGCAACGGTAATGAAACCAAAGTTGTTGAAACCTTTGATGCAGAAAGCACCCATTCTATTGAAATGCAAAAAGGCGGATGGCAGGCTATCCTGGACAATTTTAAAAAATATACAGAAGCCAATTAATAAAGCCTTGCCTAACTTTATTGCAGCCCCTTTTATACGGGGCTTTTTTATTTTGCCAGTTCGAAGAGATAAGTACAGATTGTACTTTTTAATGCCGTTCTGAAACAAAATAAATTACGAACCGTACTCCGGGACGTCGGTGTTGTTTTTTGCTGCAACACAATAGCTGTCTCATTTATAAAGAGTTTTTAGCTTCAGCAATCAGGTAATGTATAAAACAGATAACGTTTTTATTGCTAATGACATTAGTTTTATTATGCTAATTTAATTAGTAATCGTGGTAGCTTTGACTAAAGCTACGGGCGATGTATTTGAACTGCCGAACATATTTCAGCGTACGATATGGAACTTATTCTACAGAAGAACTGGTAGATACAGCAGCGGGGTTAGGTATTCAGGCATTGGCTTTAACGAATATCAATTGCACCTGCGACAGCTGGGACTTTGTGAATTTCTGCCAGCAAAAAGATATTAAACCGGTTCTCGGTGTTGAAATAAGAAATGAGGACAACCTGCTGTATATTTTATTAGCGAAGAACAATCGTGGTTTTGCCTGCATCAATGAGTTTTTGTCAATTCACTTTCAACATAAAAAAGATTTTCCAGAACATGCAAGCGCTTATTTTCTTAATAACGATGATGTGTATGTTATTTATCCCTTTGATAGAAAGGCTCCCGGTGATCTGTTGCCTGATGAGTATATCGGCATACTGGCTTCCGAACTGAATAAACTGCTTGGTGCCGACTGGAAGAAATTCGGGCACAAACTGCTTGTGCGGCAACCGGTCACTTTTCAAAACAAGCAATATTTCAACGTGCACAGGTTATTGCGGGCCATTGATAAGAATACGTTACTGTCGAAGCTGCCTGCCGAAGCACAGGCCTCTCCCGGTGAAATATTTGTTCCACCGGCCAAATTGCTTGAGCAGTTCAGGCAGTTTCCAGTGATAGTAACGAATACCTACAAGCTGCTGGACAATTGCCGCATCGAAATGGATTTCAAGGTAGATAAGAATAAAAAATGCTTTAGCGCTACTGCCGAGGATGACCGCATCTTACTGGAGAAGCTGGCGACTGAAGGACTGATAGCCCGTTACGGCCAAAAAAATAAAGTAGCCGTGGAGCGCCTGCATAAAGAATTAAAGATCATCAATGACCTGGGGTTCAACGCTTATTTTCTCATCAACTGGGATGTGATCAGGTATGCCCAGTCGCGCGGGTTTTATTATGTAGGGCGCGGAAGTGGCGCCAACTCCATTGTTGCCTATTGCCTGCGTATTACCGACGTAGATCCCATTGAACTGAACCTGTATTTCGAACGTTTCCTGAATCCCGAGCGTACGTCTCCGCCTGATTTCGATATTGATTTCAGCTGGACGGATCGCGACGACATCATGGATTATATTTTCAAGCGGTTTGGCAGGAAACATGTGGCTTTGTTAGGCTCCTACACAACTTTTCAGCATGATGCCATTATTATGGAGCTGGGTAAAGTGTTCGGATTGCCGGTGGAAGAGATCAAGGCTTTACAGCAGGCTGCACAACCAGCTGATAAAATACAGGAGACGATCCTGCAATATGGCCGGCTCATTAAGAATTTTCCCAACCATATTTCTATACACCCTTGCGGCATGCTGGTAACGGAAAAACCTGTTTATGAATATGCCGCCCTGTTTATGCCACCCAAGGGTTTCGCCACTACCCAAATGGATATGTTCGTCGCAGAGAATATTGGCATCAACAAATTCGATATTCTCAGTCAACGGGGGTTGGGCCATATTAAAGAGAGCCTGCGGCTGATCAAAGCCAATAAAGGCATCGATGTGAATATTCATGATTTTCACAATTTCAGGCATAATGAAGCTATTAAAAAGCAGATTCGGCAGGCGGAGACCATCGGCTGTTTTTATATAGAATCCCCGGCTATGCGGCAGCTGCTGAAAAAGCTCCGGTGCGATGATTATATAACACTGGTGGCAGCTAGTTCCATCATCAGGCCCGGGGTATCGCAATCGGGCATGATGCGTGAATATATCACGCGGTTCCATAACCGCGATAAGGTTGTATACCTGCACCCGCTGTTTGAAGAACATCTGAGCGAAACCTTCGGAGTGATGGTTTTCCAGGAAGATGTGATAAAGATCGCGCATTATTTCGCCGGCTTGTCACTGGGGGAGGCCGATGTGCTGCGCAGGGCGATGAGCGGCAAATACCGGTCGACCAACAAATTCTGGCATATCAAAGAAAAATACCTTTCCAATTGCCGTAGCCTGGGTTATTCAGATGAACTGACCCGGGAAGTCTGGCGGCAGATGGAAAGTTTTGCCGGTTATAGTTTCAATAAAGCCCACTCGGCCAGTTTCGCGGTTGAAAGTTATATGAGCCTGTATTTGAAAACTTTCTTCCCGAAGGAGTTTATGGTAGCGGTGATCAATAATTTCGGCGGCTTTTATTCTACCGAATTGTATTTTATTGAATTGATGAAGGCCGGTGCTATCATTCATGCGCCCTGTGTAAACAACAGCGAAATATACACTGCAATTAAAGGCGACGAAGTGTACACCGGATTTATACATATCAAGTCACTGCAGGAGAGATCGATGCAGCTGATAGTAGAGGAGCGGAAGGCGGGAGGCGTTTACCTGCATTTACAGGATTTTATTGAGCGCACCGATATCGGGCTTGAACAACTTAATTTATTGGTGAGTATTGGTGCTTTCCGGTTTACAGGCAAAAGCAAAAAGCAATTGTTGTGGGAAGCCAATTTTCTGCAGAAAAAAAATAAAGCGGTTATCCTGGAAAGTGGATCCCTGTTCAGGGAAAAGCCGATAGAGTTCAGTCTGCCTGTCTTTACCGACAATGCTATCGATGATCTGTATGATCAGAAGGAGATCATGGGTTTTACGCTGGTAAACCCATTTGCAATGGTAGACGAAGAGCCTGATAATTATATTCCCGCGCGCGAAATAGGCAATCATCTAAATAAAGTAATTACGGTGCTGGTATATTTTATTGCCAGCAAACCTGTACAAACAAAGAACAATGACATCATGTTCTTCGGCACTTTTATCGATAAGGACCTTGACTGGATTGATACGGTACATTTTCCCGATGCAGCAAGGACCTATCCGATGCACAGCGGCGGTTTTTATACGATCACCGGCAGGGTGGTGGAAGATTTCGGGGTTTACAGTATTGAGGCGCGCAAAATGGTAAAGGTGGGATTTAAAAAACGCAGTTACGATACTACAAAATAGTATTCCATCATGTTATTATCAAAAGACAGACATATTGCCCATTTTGACCTGGATGCGTTTTTTGTTTCGGTGGAGACGTTGCGTAATCCAAAACTTCGCGGTAAACCTTTGCTGGTAGGAGGGGGCAGCGACCGCGGTGTGGTGGCAGCCTGTAGTTATGAAGCGCGCAAGTTTGGAATTCACAGCGCCATGCCCATGAAAGCTGCCCGCAGGCTTTGCCCTGATGCCATTATTATCAAAAGTGATTTTGAAGCCTATAGTAAATATTCACGGCTGGTTACCGATGTTATAAAAGATTCCGTGCCGGTATTCGAAAAAGCGAGCATTGATGAATTTTATATTGATCTAACCGGGATGGACAGGTTTTTTGGGTGCCTGCAGTTCACTGATCAGTTGAAGAAGAAGATCAATAAAGAAAGCGGCCTGCCTATTTCATGGGGACTTGCTTCCAATAAGCTGGTGAGTAAGGTGGCAACCAATGAAGTAAAGCCAAACGGACAGCTGGAGATCCCTTTTGGCAATGAAAAGAATTTTCTGGCGCCCCTCAGCATTATAAAGATCCCGGGCATTGGCAGGGAAACCGGCTATAAACTCCTGAAAATGGGTGTGGAGACGGTGAAAGTGCTGAGTGAAATACCGGTTGAAATGATGGAAAACCTCATGGGTAAACCGGGTATAGATCTATGGCGTAAGGCAAACGGAATTGATGAAACCCCGGTTATTCCGTATCATGAACAGAAATCCATTTCCACGGAAAGCACGTTTCAGACCGATACCATCGACACCCATTTCCTGCACAGCCAGCTGGTACGGATGACGGAGGAAATAGCCTTTCAATTGCGGCAGCAGAACAAGCTCACCGGGTGTGTGACCGTAAAACTTCGCTATTCGAATTTTGAGACCTTCACCAAACAGATGACCATTCCATACACGAATGCCGACCATATTCTGTTAAAGACCGCCACTGCCTTATTTAATAAGTTATATGAGCGCCGGTTGCTCGTGCGGTTATTGGGCATCCGGTTCACTCATCTCATTCCGGGCAATTACCAGATCAGCTTATTTGATGATACCCAGGAAATGATCAACCTGTATCAGGCCATTGACAGTGTAAAAAAGCGGTTTGGGGAGAAAACGATCATCAGGGCCGTTGGGGTAGGGGCGTAAATGCATGGGGGCTGTCGGTTTGCCCGAAAAAGCGGCCATTTGCCTGAAAACTAAGTGCAAATACTTAGAAAAAAACAAAAAACTATTCATTTTTGACCTTTCTGAAAAATTCTTTTGTCGAACTGTTCACTCCGGTGTATTAGTAATAAAGCTATTTGCTTACCCCGTGGCGGACTATCCACCACAAAAACCCTTAAATAACGATCAGTGTAGTGTGAAATCAAGAAAAAGAAAGAAGTAACTATGAAAAAAGACCATGCAATCACCATCGCCGTAGTCGACGATAACCCGCTTATCCGTGAAAGTGTAAAGTTTAGACTTAACTCATTGGGATACAATGTAGTTATGGAAGCGCAACATGGCCAGGAGTTCCTTGATAAGCTACAGATCAGCGAAATGCCCCATATATGTGTGCTTGATATAAATATGCCTGTTATGGATGGCCTTGAAACCACTGTTCATTTAAAACGGAACTGGCCGGGCATGAAGATCATCTTCTTTTCCATGGAAGACAGCAGTATATATATCAATAAGGGGATAGAACTGGGTGTAGACGGTTTTGTGGCGAAAGATGCTCCTTTTGCAGAACTGAACAATATGCTGTCGTCGCTCATCAACCAGGTACAGGTGGCCTGAATCTTGATTATACCCAAGACTACAAAAACACGCACGTCCATTAAACCAAATAAAAAACAGCCCTGGCGTTATCCGCCGGGGCTTGTTTATTTTGTTGCGTTCAATCAATTGTCTTAACAGCTACGATCGGCATTAATACCTGCCATCTTTTTTATCCATCGACCTGCCTACACCGTAACCAACACCACCACCTACTACACCACCAATAACGGCGCCCAGGGCGCGGTTCTTTTTAACCAGGATAGCACCAGCGGCGGCGCCAGCACCTGCGCCAATAGCGGTTCCTTTAGCTGCTTTACTCCAGCCTTTCTTTTTGGTTTGAACGGGCTGTGTAGCGGACGTCGTTTGCCTGACAGGGGTTACCTTATTAACAGTATAATGTTTATGAACTACAACAGGGCGTTTGGATGTTGAAGTGGTGGTACGCGCGGCAGTGGTATGCTCGGATTCCTGTTGCTGCTGCTGTTGCTGTTTCCATGCGGCAAACTCAGCATATTCTTTGGCTGATACAGATACCGGCGTTACCGGTATACTCTCCGATGCAAGCCTGTTATTGTCTTTACAGGAGGTCATTAGTAAGGCGGCACTCATCACTACTGCTGTGGTTGTGTATAAAATCCTTTTCATAATTCTGCGTTTTAGGTTTTTCAATTAATGAATCATTTCTGCAAACTATAGTCGGAAAACTGTGCCAGTAAATTCAACAATTGTTAAAGCATTTAATGAAGAAAATTGTAACGGTTCATAGTCAATAAAATAAGAAGGTTTCATATTAACATAAAAAAGTTATAAAGCCCGGCGCGTAAATCCTGTTAAATTATTGAAAATACAATGCATAAGGCGCAAGTTTCTGGTGTTAATGGCCAGGGTTTTTAACGAAGGAACCAGGCAGCGAGGCGTTACATCGTGGTTCGGGCAAGCTCCACAGGGTAGCAGGTTTCAGGCAAGCGTTAGTCTATAAGTGTCAATATTTTGATTGTATAAGTATGCATTTCCGTTATACATAATGGACCATAACGTTCCACGGTTGTGGTTTTACGGTAGTTAATTGTTCGACGCACACTTCCGGGAACGTTTGCGAAAAAAATTCTTTTAATACAGTTGCAATAACTCACTTCTTTTTTTAACTTACCTATAGTTTCATACCCATTCCCCCGGCATTCTACAATTACCCAGTCAAATTATCCGACCCGTTTACCTGACCCCGTTATTGCTAACGCTTAACGCATAATGCCTAATGCTTAAGGCTTAGGGCCGAAGGCTAAAGGCTTAAGGCGAAAAGCGCACAAGTGTATCATCTTGTGCATTATTATTCAGGTTATTTGATCTGAACGAAATTTTATTGCCTGTTTGTTTTCACCGCCTTTACAGCTTCGGCGGGCGAGCGTTCCGCGTTGGGCGTTAGGCGGTTTAACCCAACGGGGGAGCGTGTCTCGTTTTGCGTTCCGGCGTTTAGTGTTATGCGTTCCGCGTTTAGCGTTATTCGTTCCGCGTTTAGCGTTATGCATTCGGCGTTTAGGGTTGTGCGTTCCGCATTCGGCGTTTAGCGTTATGCGTTCCGCGTTCCGCGTTTAGCGTTATGCGTTCCGCGTATTGTCTTCTATCATTAACTAAAGCTTGTTTTAT
Organism: Longitalea luteola; assembly: GCF_017356035.1. Lineage (GTDB taxonomy): Bacteria > Bacteroidota > Bacteroidia > Chitinophagales > Chitinophagaceae > Niastella > Niastella luteola. Next base: position 141,052 of record NZ_JAFIQX010000005.1, read on the forward strand.
GAAAAAAATGTTATTCTCATTGCTTGCCTTATTCTCGGTTTATGTGGGCGCTTATGCCCAGCAGGTTTTGTATGTTTCACCCAGTGGAAGCGCCTCCAATCCGGGCACTTCTATTTCAGCGCCAACCACCCTGGCCAATGCACTGGCCACTGTTACTGCCGGTGGTACCATCTATATGCGCGGTGGTACCTATAATTTAACTTCCACCGTCGTCATTGCTGAATCGAACAGCGGTACCGCTGCTGCTACCAAAAAGCTATTTGCCTATGGCAGTGAAGTGCCTGTTATCAGTTTTGCCGGTATGGCGATAGCTACTTCCAACCGCGGCATTGTGCTGGATGGAAGTTACTGGCATTTCAAAGGTTTGATCATCGAAAGCGCCGGTGACAATGGCCTGCTGCTTTCCGGCGACAACAATACGATTGAAAGTTGCATCTTCCGGCGGAATGCCGATTCGGGTTTGCAATTAAGCCGGTATAATACGTCCTATAATTCAATCAGTCAATGGCCGAGTAATAACCTGATATTGAATTGTGAGGCGTACGATAACAAAGACCCTGACAGTGAAGATGCAGATGGTTTTGCAGCCAAACTCACCAGCGGAACCGGTAACGTATTTCGCAATTGTGTTTCGCACCATAATATTGACGATGGCTGGGACCTTTACACCAAATCAGATACGGGTCCCATTGGTGCTGTTACCCTCGAAAATTGTATTGCTCACTCAAATGGTATACTAACAGATGGCTCTACTTCAGGCAATGGCGATAAGAACGGATTTAAACTGGGCGGTGAAGACATTTCTGTGAACCATATTGTAAGAAGATGTATTGCCTTCAATAACGGCAAACATGGTTTTACCTACAACAGGAACCTGGGTACCATTGAAATGACCAATAACACGGGATACGACAATGCCGAGCGTAATTTCAATTTCGACGGCGGTACCAGTGTTTTTAAAAACAACCTGTCGTACCTGAGCGGTTCCAATGACCGAATTATTGGTACGGCATCTGCGCCCAATGCCTTTCAGGGCGCTTCCGGTTCATTTACGGTAACAGCAGCCGACTTTGTTTCCCTGTCACCCGGCCCCAATGCCAGTCCTACCTCCAATGGCTTTTTGAACCTGGCCGCCGGCAGCGACCTCATCAATGCCGGTGTAACCTCAACCGGCATATCGTACAATGGCAGTGCACCTGACCTGGGCGCCATTGAATCGGGCAGTACTTCTACAAGCTATTCACTCACCACCAATGTATCACCTTCCGGCGGCGGCAGTGTTAGCCGCAGTCCGAACGCAAGTTCTTACGCTGCAGGAACCGTGGTTACTTTAACGGCCACGCCGGCTTCCGGTTACACCTTCACCGGTTGGAGCGGCGGCGCCAGTGGCACCAGTGCTACCACTACTGTTACCATGAATGCCCATACTACTGTAACTGCGAACTTCACCAGCAGTACCGGCACCAGTTATACCTTAACCACCACAGTTAGTCCATCGGCCGGCGGTACCATTACCCGCAGCCCCGATGCAGCCTCTTATGCAGCCGGAACAGTAGTTACATTGACGGCAACACCTGCCTCAGGATATACTTTCAGTGGCTGGAGCGGTGGCGCCAGTGGCACCAGCACTACGACTACTGTTACGATGAATGCCAATACGAGTGTCACTGCCAGCTTCACTACCAGCGGTGGCGGAACCGTTCTGCGCATCGATGACAAATCAGGTACAGGTATCGGTTATTGCAGCGCCAACGGATCAAGGCAGAATTCTTACAGCGGTGCCGATGGGGGTTATTATGTGAACCTGAGCAATTCGAGCGGACAGGGCATTACCTGGGCTGTGAGCGCCGGTTCTGCAGGTACTTATAATATCCGCTGGCGGTATTCCAATGCAGGTACACAAAGCGCTACCACGGCCAGGGTACTGGTCAATGGCACACAGGCCCATGCCAGTGTAGCTTTCCCGAAAACAGCGAGCTGGAGCACATGGACGACGACTGCCTGGGTGCCGGTTACATTGGTAGCAGGGGCTAACAAGATCAGGCTGGAAACGACGGTAAGTTCCGAGTTTGCCATGATCGACTGGATAGAGATCAGCGGCAACAATCCAACAGAAGCATCCTGCAGTGCCGCTACGGGGTCAAGAATCGTGACGCAGGCGGAAAACACCACTGACAATCTGATGGTAGCAGGAGCGCCGATCGTCATTCCAAACCCAACCACCGGATTGTCAACCGTACGCTTTACAATTACCAGTCAACAGAAAGTGATCGTTAACCTGTATGGATCAGATGGCAGGCTGGTGTCTACCCTGGCGAACCGGTTGTTCGCCCCCGGTACCCATGCTGTACCCGTTGACTATAAAGGATTACAGAAAGGTGTTTATTTCATTTCAGTGAACTATGATGGCAGGCAGCAACTGCTGCAAAATATTCTTACGCGATAAAGAATGATATAGGGCTGTTCCGCGTTGCGGGATAGCCCTTTTTATTAACTCCACATATAAATAACCAAAGAACGATTTATGAAAAGCAAGATCTTTACACTGCTATGTGTATTGATGACGTTTTTTTCGTTGTCATATGCACAGGATCAATGTGCACCTATAGGCTGGTGCACCCAGAATGGTGGTACCACCGGAGGTGGTAACGCCACACCGGTAACGGTAAATAACCTCAGCAGCCTGACCACTGCAGCCAATGGTTCAGGATCAAGGGTCATCTATGTAAGCGGAACGATGGGGGCGGGTGAAGGTACCCGCGTACGGGTTTCTTCCAATACGACCATCATTGGCTTGCCCGGCGCTAAATTACATGGCGGGTTCGACATCCGGGGCAGCAATGTCATCATCCGGAATATGATCGTACAGGGACCCGGCGCAGAAGATGTAAATGGCATTGACTGTATTAATATTGACGGCTCGTCTACCACCAATGTATGGATCGACCACTGCGATGTGTATGATGGCCAGGACGGTAATCTCGATATCACGAACGGGGCCAGCTATGTTTCCATTACCTGGACGAAATTCCATTACACATCTGCCAGCAGTAATCACCAGTTTTGCAACCTCATTGGCAATTCAGACAGCAAAACATCTGACCGCGGCCGGTTAAAAGTGACCATGGCGTACAACTGGTGGACGACCGGTACAGTGGAGCGCATGCCCCGCGTACGTTTTGGCCAGGTGCATGTAGTAAACAATCTGTTTGATAGTCCACAGGCCGATTATTGTGTTCGTGCCGGAGTGGAAGCCGATATCCTTGTAGAAGGTAATTATTTCGATGGGGTAAATGAACCCATCGATCTGTATGAGAATGATTTTACCGCTGTAACAGCCCGCAACAATGTGTTTAACAATACAACCGGCAACACGGCCGGCAGCGGTACCTCATTTTCTCCACCCTATTCATTGAGCATAGCGCCTGCTGCCAATGTTAAGGCACTGGTAAGTAATGCCAGCTGCGGAGCAGGAGCTACCTTGCCTTCACCCACACAATGCGGTTGTGGTACGCCATCTCAGTATACATTGACCACGACAGCCAATCCTTCCGCTGGTGGTTCTATTGCCCGCAGTCCGAACGCAAGTTCTTACGCTGCAGGAACCGTGGTTACTTTAACGGCCACGCCGGCTTCCGGTTATACCTTCACCGGTTGGAGCGGCGGCGCCAGTGGCACCAGTGCTACCACTACTGTTACGATGAATGCCCATACTACTGTAACTGCGAACTTCACCAGCAGTACCGGCACCAGTTATACCTTAACCACCACAGTTAGTCCATCCGCCGGCGGTACCATTACCCGCAGCCCCGATGCAGCCTCTTATGCAGCCGGAACAGTAGTTACATTGACGGCAACACCTGCCTCAGGATATACTTTCAGTGGCTGGAGCGGTGGCGCCAGTGGCACCAGCACTACGACTACTGTTACGATGAATGCCAATACGAGTGTCACTGCCAGCTTCACTACCAGCGGTGGCGGAACCGTTCTGCGCATCGATGACAAATCAGGTACAGGTATCGGTTATTGCAGCGCCAACGGATCAAGGCAGAATTCTTACAGCGGTGCCGATGGGGGTTATTATGTGAACCTGAGCAATTCGAGCGGACAGGGCATTACCTGGGCTGTGAGCGCCGGTTCTGCAGGTACTTATAATATCCGCTGGCGGTATTCCAATGCAGGTACACAAAGCGCTACCACGGCCAGGGTACTGGTCAATGGCACACAGGCTCATGCCAGCATAGCTTTCCCGAAAACAGCGAGCTGGAGCACATGGACGACGACTGCCTGGGTGCCGGTTACATTGGTAGCAGGGGCTAACAAGATCAGGCTGGAAACGACGGTAAGTTCCGAGTTTGCCATGATCGACTGGATAGAGATCAGCGGCAACAATCCAACAGAAGCATCCTGCAGTGCCGCTACGGGGTCAAGAATAGCAACAGATGTTCCGGTTACCGGTATCAATCTGCCGGCACTTGCGCCCACCGTGGTACCCAATCCATCAAATGGCATTTCAACCCTGCGGTTTGGGGTCACAGCTTCGGAAAGCGTGTTGGTTAACCTGTATGCAGCAGATGGCCGTTTGATAAAAACGATCGTCAATAAAACCTATTCACCGGGTAATTATACATTGCCTGTAGATTATACCGGTTTGCAAAAAGGTCTTTATTTCATTGTGATCAATAACGGTGGCAAGAGAACCGTTCTTCAGAATACGTTTGTACGTTAGCTATAAGCCGGTAATTGTAAAGCCCCGACGAATTTAGATCGATCGGGGCTTTTTTTATGGCCTGATGTTTATTAACCTAATACTGTTTTCCTCCAGCTGAGATCGGACTATAGGCTTCTGCCATCCTTGCTTTTTGTTTAGAGATCCGCCGGCCCCGGAAGAACAGGTACAGGTTAAAGAACAACATAATGCCCAGGTAGATGCTGAACCCACCGATTTTAGTGCTTAACATTTCGAGCATGGTGCGACTGTCGATTATTTCCTCGGCAATTTCCATGATCACCAGGGCAAAACCCAGGTTAAGTAAATAGAACCCCGTCTCGAATAATTTATTGGTTGAATGAGCGATCTCGGTTTTGCCATGGAAAATATCCTGCATAAAAGTTTTGCTGTTCCTGAAAAGGATATGCGCTACATACCAGGTCAGCACAATTACAACGGGCAGGTAAATGAGGTAAGCGGTAAAGTTAAGGGAGGTTTTCATATACTTAATTTTTGTTATTAGCTGGTTGATGATAATGGCTGATCAATAACAGCACAGCCATGTTAACGAAATGGATAAGCGCCAGCGTGCACATTATTTTGCCGGTCATGGTGGCAATGCTGGTGAGCACTTCCGTCCAGGTATAGACCGTTTTCCATAACCGGATAGTCATGGTAACATAACCCAGGTTCAGCAGATAATAGCCTATCAGTAAGATCCGGTTTATAAACAGGGTAAGCTTTTCATCGCCATGCAGCAGGTTGAGAATATAGCTTTTTCCATTCCGGTAAAAGATCAGTCCCACATGTACTGTTATAAACCAGGTGATGAGCAGGTAAATAATGTACGACAGCGTGTTCATGACATAGGGTTTAATGATTCACTACGCTTTGCATGACAAAGATAATAAAGAGTTTCATAGTTTCAATATTTTCTGAAATTATTTTCATTTCAGTATGGTGAGTGCTTTAAGAGAATAACACAAGCGCAGGAATTTTGGCGGGTATTGGCCTGTAATACTGTGTACGACTCAAAGGAATGGAGACTGTTGTAAGGTATGGAATGGCAGAAGCAATTTATAGTAAGATCAAAATAAAAAAAACGGGCGCATCAGCCAACTGATACACCCGTTTATGGTAAAGGCGAAAGTGTCGATATTATGCTACTGTACTGGCTGCAAACTCCAGCTGTTCTGCTGCAGTGAGCGGGAACAGGTGCCAGCAAATGCCCAAAAGAAAACAGGCATACTCTTCATTACTGTATTTGTTCGCTGCCAGGGAAGAGAATGAGGGGGCTGCCGTCATATCACATACCGCCAGCGGTTGGGAAACGCTGTTCTCAAATACCACGAGTTCAGTATTCTTTTGAAAACTGAAGTTGTACCTTTTTCCTTCCATGTCAATACTACCAGCACCATGTAATTTATCGATCGACAGCCGGCCGATTTCTACACCATATTCATTTTTCAAAATGGTCTTATTATGCCATAAACCTGTTTTATCAATAAAAAATAACCGGTGGTTTTCATCGCTGCTTATTCGGACGGATTGTTGCTCGAGGTTGTACTTGATGACCAGTTTAATATCCTTGCCTTCTGTTAATTCATACTTCCTGATGTAAGCAGACGGCTGGTTAACATACACCCATTTCATAATGCGGCAATTAGTGGGTTAAGAAATTGTTAGGGAATCTCATTTTCTGCACCAAAAATATACCTGTTACTATTAGGAAAATGCGGTGTGGATTATTAATACGGGTAATGTGGAAAAAATGAACTGTATTAAGTTTAGGTTATCGAATTGTTACGTCCCGGTTTTGTCAAAATTTTTTCGTAAATAAAGTGTCTCCGTTACATTGGCGTCACGGTCCCTGAGCCGGACACTTTGCTTGTAACGGCCGGCGTTCCTTTATAAAAGACAGAACCGCTGCCTGATATAGTGGCCTTTAAAGTTTCGGTGGCAAATACTTTTATATTACCAGAACCGCTGATGCTGGCGTCTGCTTCCTTTACCATAACACCCGACAGATCCATTAAACCACTTCCACTGATGCGGGCTTTGGCTACATTGGCCGTTCCGCTGTTAACGGATATACTTCCTGAACCTTCGATGCCGGCATTGATCTCTGTTGTATTTACATTGTTCACCCGGATGCTGCCGGAACCTTCCACCTGTATACCTAAATTGGCAGGGGTTACAGGAGCCGTTGCTTCCAGGTAACCGGAACCATCTATGGCCAGGGAACGTACATGGGGGCTGCTGACGTATATCCTGATGCCCTCATTACTTCTGATGCGGGTATTGGAATGCCGGAACCGAATGCGCAGGTCGTTATTGATAACGGTAGTTTCTATTTCGTCCAGGATGTTTTCCTGGGCGTGCAGCTCTACTTTATAAACGGAGTCCTGGGTAAAATAGGTGTCTGCCGGTACTTCAACCACCAGTCCATCGAAAGTAGCAGTACGCCTGTCTTCCACTACTACCGGACCTTTACCTACTACTTTTTCGCAGGACGTAGAAACGATGAACAATAAAACAACACAAAGCGCTAAGTGGAAATTTTTCATGATTAATTTATTTGTTATTGAAAAAGGGTTGCCTGTTACAACGGGAGGATCGAATGGTTACCATTCGATTTTATAATTCAGTACTGGAATAATACCGTTCTGGTAATTGATGACCGTTGCGTTCTTCAACAGGTCATAGTCCTGGTCATAAATGTTCTTCCGGTTAATTACATTCTGGATGTCGAGTGACAGCGTGCTCGTTAGTCGATCGCGGTTCCATTTGATGCTGACCCGGCAATCGGGTCTGAAATAAGCCCGGTTCTGCAGACTGTAGGCTTCTTTCTCTTTATAGATGGTATAACCTTCCTGTTGTGATGCGGCCAGATCGATGGGTGTAGTGCGGTAACCGCCGGCATAAATGATCTTGACATTGATGCCGAGCACTTTTCGCTGTCCGGCCAATGGAAACTCTTTGCCGGCTACGCCGTTGAAAAGATAATTGCCATTGAAACGCGTGTTTCGTTCCACGCCATCGGCAGCGGTATATTTCGATTGATACAGTGAACCGTTCAGCGTGTAATAAAGTTGGTGATCGAGGAATTTTTCCAACGTTAATTCAATCCCATAATTCCGGCCCTTGCCTGTATTGGTAAGCGCATCTGTCACAAATTCGTTCTGAATGTTCAGGGTTGAAAAGGTTTTGTTACTGTTTACAGTTACCGGTACATCGAACAGATGCTGGTAGTATATTTCGGCCCTGGCCCGTAACCGCAGACCTACGAGGCGGCTGTAGGATAGTACGAGGTGATGGGCTTTGGTAAGGTCAAGATATTTGTTGGGGTTGGTGTGGTGCACGTCCTTCGCAAAATATACACCGAGGGCCTGCAACTGGCTATGCATTCCATAGCCCAGGGCCAGCGAGCTTTTATGGTCGGGATCCCATTTCACTGAGATCCTTGGTTCTGCAGAACCCGTGTTGTTGTACAACAGGGCCAGGTAATGCATGCCTGCATTGAACGTTAGATTATTATATGGTTTGTATTGCCATTGGAAAAAAGCCTGCACGGTTTGGGTGTTGCCGTTGGTATTGATAGTCTCGAGCAGGGGTGCATTGGGATTTTCTTTCGACAGCTTATAGTATTTAAAGAATATAAAGTTCACATAGGCGCCTGCGCGGAAAGCATTGCTTGCATTGATCTTATGGTTGAGTGCAGAAGAGACCAGCAGCTTTTTGGTTATGTAATTATCTTTATAATTTTCTACAATGGCCTTACTGGTCTCGGCATAGTGTTCATTGAAAGAATGCGAGGTGTATGAAAAGGCAAGCGCCGATTTCAACATCGTTTGATCATCGACGCGAATAGTATGCGTGATGCCGGTAACGCCAGTATTTGCCACAAACTTACCGGCGTACCGGTCATCCTGCATTTCCCATTTAGAACTATCGGTTTCAACGCGCTGGTTTTGCGAACTGAGTCCGCCAAAACCAAACACCGTGAAAATGCCTTTGTTTTTAGTTGGTATGTATATGTTGTACGAAAGGTCCTGAAAACTGGTGGCGCCTTCTGTTAACTCGAGGCCCATTTTGTTCAACAGCGACAGGGTAGAGTACCGGTAGTTCACCAGCCAGGAGCCCCTATGCGAAGCAGACAGTGGGCCCTCGGCTGCAGCATTCAGACCCAATAATCCTGCCTGCAGCGCATACTCCTTCCTTTCATTATTTCCCTTTCTGAGTTTGAGATCAAACACGCCACTTAATGCATTGCCGTATTCGGCGGCAAAGGCGCCGGTCACGAAGTCGCTGTTCGCCAGCAACTGGGAACTTAAAATGGAGATGCCGCCACCGCTGCTGCCTGCCTCACTAAAATGATTTGGATTGGGAATGTCAATGCCTTCCATGCGCCATAATAAACCGGTTGGCGCATTGCCCCTGATCACGATATCATTACCGCCATCATCGGCGCTGGCCACACCGGCAAAACCGGTAACCATACGCAACGGATCATTTACGGCTGCGGCATATTTTTGCGTTTCCTCCACCGTGAAAGCGCGTGCGCTCACTACACTCATGTCGTTCAGCGGTTTGTTCTTTTTACTGCCTGCTGTTATCACTACCGCTTTTTCTGTTTGTACCTTCGTTTCCATGGCAATGGTCAGCACTACTTCCTTACCGGTATTTACGATAATATTACTGGCAAGCGCATTCGTATAATTGATGTGGGTGATCAACAAAGTATAAGTGCCGGCTGCTACATTGGTAAACCTGAAATTACCGAGCGAATCGGCGACCGCTTTTCTGTCAGTGCCGGTAATCATAACCGTTGCGCCGGCAACAGGCGTTTGCAGCAGCTGGTCTGTTACAGTGCCCCTGATGGTTTGCGTGCCCTGCGCCATAGTCGTTATGCCGTACAGCAACCCTGCTGTAAACAAAGCGATCATTTTGTTGATCATAGGTGGTGCATTTGCTAGTGTGACAACTTACAGGAAGTTTACCCCTATACGATCACTATCTTTACGTTTGCACCTGTTTACATTTTCTCATTGGCTAACTAAAGAAAGCTTATACCCGCCGTCCAGCCTATCCAGCCGGTAACGTTGCTGTGCCAGAGTTCGAAGGTGTCGTAGCCATCGTCAGGCACAATAAACTTGTAGCCTTTCACAGCTTCCGGTTGATCCGAATAATAGACGGCAAAGGAAGGACCGCCAAAGATGGCAACCCCCTTTGCCAGTTTAACGGTAGCCAGTACCTGTAGTTTACTTAGCTGGTTCAAATAATTCCAGTTGCCAAGATATAAATATTGGGTCGTGAGCTCAGGGTTAACAGTGAGCCATTTGCCGGCTTTAATTTCATGGCCGATACCAAAGCCGTAGGAAAAGCTTTTTTCATCATTGCCTGCATTGATGCCTGCCAGTAGAATGTTGTACAATTTTGCATTGCCCGATTTAAAAGCCAGGTTAAAGTTCAATACTTCATTGGTGCTGATGGTGATCTTGTGATAGCCCTTCTTTACAATATTGATAAGGCCCATGCTAAAACCGGAAGAGGTGTCTGCTATATTGATAAGCCCCAGTTGGAAACCTTTAAGGTTTTTGGTATAATTCACAATACCGGCGATCTGTACGCCTTTGATAGAGCTGTTATTGATATTGGCGATGCCGGCAAGTTGCAGACCTTTTATCGATTGCCGGGTATAGTTGGCGATACCGCCCAGCTGGCCACCGGTAAGCTGGCCGGACGTTTGATTATAGATGCCGGCCATTTGCAGTCCACGGGCGTCTTTAGTTACATAATTGACAAGACCGCCATATTGAATACCGGTGAGGTTGCCTTTTGCACTGTTGAACCAGCCAGCCAGTTGTATGCCGTTCACATCGCCTCCTGTCACATTGAAATAGCCGGCCGCCTGAACACCCTGCATATTCATTTTATCAATATTGAAAAGACCGCCCAGCTCAACGCCTGTTACGCTGCCCGTTACACCGCCTAATATATTCAACGAAAAATTACTGGAAGTGAATTTGTCATTTTTTCCCTGTGTGCTCAATCCCGGTACAAAGGCAACCCTTACAGGTGCGTAGATGTTTTTTTTCAGACTGTCTTTCGCTTGCGCAAATGCAACGGTTTTCCATAAGAGACAGGCTGCAAGGCATACTGCTATTTTCCCATTTATCATAGAAATATTCATTTGCAGTATGACAACCGGTTGCCGTTGTTCCCCTATGGGTGGATCGGAAAAATAAATAGCGCGCGTTAAAAAAGGCTTATGCCGGCATTCCAGCCAAACCAGCCTTTAATGGTATCATCCCATAAGTCGAATGTGTGATAGGATGCAGGAACGGGTAATTGAAGTCCTGACGGATTCTTTTTCCATTCAGTATAATAGGCAGTGAATGATGGTCCGCCGAACAGGGTTATATATTTACCGAGTTTTATATTGAACTGAAGATGGAGCTTGTTCATTACATTGGCATTCTCCCAGCTTTGTACACGCAGGTATTGCGAAGTGAATTCCGGGTTGATGCTAAACCATTTGCCTATTGAAAATTCGTGGCCGAGGCCATAGCCGAAAGAGATGATCGATGAAGTATCCGTGGTTCCTGCCCGCTTGCTGTTTTTGTAACCCACTAACAGAATACTGTACAGGTTTTTGTTGCCGGTTTTGAATGCCGCGTTATAATCAAGTACTTCATTGGTGGATAAAGCCAGTTTGTGCATGCCCTTCAACACAATATTGATGAGCCCAATGCTATAGCCGGCAGAGGTGTCCGAGATATTTATCAGTCCGGCCTGAAACCCGCGTAATTTTTTAGCGTAATTCAATATTCCAAACTGGGCGCCGCTCATTTCGCGGTTGGCGAAATTGGCGATAGCAGCCAATTGCACGCCTGATACTTTTTTATGGGCGAAGTTCACAATATTTGCAGCCTGCATACCGAACACACTGTCATAGCAGACGTTGTGAATATTGCTTAACTGCACTCCGATAAGTTTTCCCTTTAAAAAGTTCGAAATATTACCAGCCTGAAGACCGGTTAACGAACCGGATACATGGTTATGAATACTGCTCAATTGTACGCCGGTGACATTTCCTTTTACATAGTTAGAAACGCCGGCTGCCTGTAACCCGCTAACATCGTGTAACACGTGGTTATGAATACCTGCGAGCTGTACGCCGGTGACCGAGCCGCCGGTGATGTTTCCCAGCCCGGCTGCCTGCAGGTATTTAACATCCTTCTTGTTGATGTTAAAGGCGCCGCCCAGTTCAACCCCGGCTACGCCCGCTGTATAACCACCTATTACGTTAATTGAGAAATTGTTTATTACCTGCGCACTCAATCTTCCATGTGTACTTAATCCGGGTGTTAAGGAGATCTGGGAAGGACGGTCGGCGAAGAATTTTTCCAGGTTAATACTTTGGATTTTCTGTTTGGCCGACACCAGCCTTTTACCCCAGCGGGTTCTTTCCACCTGGTTAACTTCTCCTTTAACGACAGCAGCGGTGGTCATGAAAGTATCTACGGGCGGTTGAATGACAATGGTATCGGGTAATTCATTTTCAACCGGACTAATTGTTACTACCGGCTCACTCACTACCACCGGAGTCATTACGATGGTCACCTGCTGATCGTATTTCGGTTGAATAACAACCGTAGTGTCTTCGAACATTTCACGGCTGATGGTAAGGGAAGCCGTACTGTAGCGGCTTTTAAGTTTTATTTTAAAGTAACCTTTATCATCAGACATGGTTGATACCAGCCGTTGCTTTTCATAGATGGTCACATTGCCAACTTTTTCACCGGTCTCACTATTCAATACAATGCCGCTGACCGTATATAATTTCTCAGGGCTGGGGACTTTACTGGTAACTACAGCGGGGGACGTTATCGGTGCTTTCCGTAATATGATGTAATTGTTACTTTGCTGCCACTTGTATCGATTGCCGCATAACTGGTCAAGCACCTGTTTAACCGGCCGGTTATAGGCGGAGATGGAAATGATGCTATCCCGGGTAATGATGCTGCTGTTATAGGAGAAGTAAAAATTTCCTTTGCTGCTGATCAGTTTTAGTACATCTGACAAACGTTGATTGGTTGCTTCGACAGAGATCCTTCTGTCGAGCAGGCTTTGTGCTAATCCGTGCGTGGTGGTGATACAAATTAATGCAATGATTATAGGAAGGGCGCACCTGAGTGTTGTCATGGTTATTAATTCAACATGCAATTTAGCGTAGTATGATCTTTCCTTTTTCTTTGGTTACAGAGATATTAAATGTTGACTTAATGATATTGAGAATTTTGTCAAGCGGCTCATTATCAAAAGTAGTGGTAAGCGGCAGGTTGCGGATGGCATCGTTTTCGAAAACAATATGCACATTGTACGCTTCGTTCAGCTTGTCTACCAGCTTCCATAAGGGCGTTTCATCACAAACAAATTTTTTGCTGCGGTAGTAGTTGTACAGCTGATCGGTATTGGCTGTTTTTTGCAGAACTGTTTCGTTGAGGCTGGTAAGCGCTTTTTGTCCGGCCGTTAATACAACGGTTTGTTTTTCGGTAGCCACCTTAACGATGCCTGTTTCAACGATGATCTCGGTAGTATCGCCTCTGCTTCGCACATTGAAAGAGGTGCCAACAACGGTAATGGTCACATTGTTGGTGTGAACTTCAAATGGTTTTTTCTTATCGGGTTTTACTGTAAAGAAAGCTTCCCCGTTCAACTGCAAACTTCTTTTGTTGTCAGGAAATTTTTCCGGAAAGGATACCTGTGAATGTTTGTTTAAAGTAACGATAGAGCCATCGGGCAATGAATCGGAGGTAACTGCTTCGGCAGCCTGGATGGTAGCCATGCGCACAACGGTGCCCGGATTATTATGGAACAGGACGTAGGTGAGCACCGCAATGCCTATGATGAGGCCGGTGATCACAGCTGCCCGCATCAGGGAGCTGTTCAATGACCATACAGGGGCGGCCTTTTCCCTGGGGAACGATCCTTCCTGTACGCGGTGTTGGAATCGCTGCCAGGCAGCCTGTTCATCAACCTCGGTAACGTTGGCGAGCTGAACACTTTCTTCCCAGATCAGTTTAAAATGATCGAAGTAGTGTTGGTTTGCCTCATCCTCGGCCAGCCACTGTTCCACCTGAAGCATTTCTGCCTCCGTAGCTTCACCGGTAAGGTGTTTTACCAGCAGATCGTCCATATGTTGTGTAGAACTTTTCAATAAGAGTAATTTTAAAAATTACAAATTCCTAATTATTAATTCCAAGAGCCAAGTTCCAAGAACCAAATAAATTCCAAATTCAAGAATCAAAATTGTGATTTGAGATTTGCGTTTCTTTTGGTTCTTGTGATTTGTGATTTCCTACCATATATAGAAATAGGCTAACATGAAAATCGGTAAATAATCTATCAGTTTTATTCGTAATTGTTTTAATGCTTTGCCCATCTGGTTTTCCACGGTTTTCACTGAGATACCCAGCTGATCGGCAATCTCCTGGTATTTCAGCCCTTCGAACCGGCTCAATTGAAAGATTGTCCGGCATTGCTGGGGCAGGGCATTCATGGCATCGCGCAGCTTTTCTTCCAGCTCCCGCACCAGAATTTTCCTGGCAGCACCCTGATCGTTATGGTTATTAGACTGATGCATAACATGCACTTGATACCGCGCTTTTATTTTCTGGTGTTTCAGGTAATTCAGGCTTTCGTGATAAACGGCTTTGTATAAATAGGCTTTGAGTGATGTTTGTATGGTGTCTGGGACTTTCTTCTCCCAAATTTTGTAAAAGACGTTCTGGACGGTTTCTTCGGCTATAGCTTCATTCTTCAATATAGTGAAAGCATAAGCGTACAGGCTTTTAAAGTGTTCTTTAAAAAGCTGTTCAAATTCCTGTTCACTGTCGGCCGACAGCGGTTTAACGGCGGTGCTTGTATTTGGGATAGCCACTTTAATGCGTTGATAATCCGCTTCAAATATAAATGCTTCCAATAAAGTTTTATCAAAAGAGACAACTGAAAATAATAATACCCCTACGATTCTTTAAAATTTTGTTATCGTTTCGATGGAACATATTGGGCAAAGACCGCATGTGTAAGACCGGGAACGTAGATTTTCACCCTTATTTGTGGAAAAAACAACCCATTAATGCTTGTTTTAACCTTTTTTTGGTATTATTATTGAACCCTGAATCAGTTGCTGTTTACAATATTGCAACTGCTTGTAAAAAACGGGCCAGATTTATTTTTTCCCGATGCACAATAACGAATGTATTAAGTAAGTTTTTTATAGGTAGTCATACAAAAGGTAACCAGCCCGCCATAACCCCCACATACCGTAGTACATAATATAATCCAACCGTCCCTCTGAAACCATCTTGTCGTTTCTGTAAGCCAAACGTGTACCTATAAATATTCTTTTATGTTGCGATTCCTGCTCGTTTCCATGTACGAGTTTAAACAGTTTCTGCAAATTGTACTGTGGATAGCTATACCTGGTACTGTCATTGCCTTCCTGGTAACTACCTTCTTTCATTACAAGCGTAAAAAGAAGAATGCCGAAGGAGGCGAACCGGCCTATATGGAAGGTGGTGGTTTTCATACGGTGATGGCTGCTGAGCCGAATGGCAACAGCCAGGTGCCTGACTGGCTGGCGAGCGGTACCAATCCCGATAACCAGCCATTGATCAAGAAATATGAGCAGGAAGTTCGCCGTTACCGGGAGAATTACGCTATGCTGGAACAGGATTTCCGCGAGCTGGAGGGTAAATATGCCGATCTTCTTAATAAAGCATACAGCACCGAAAAGCAAAATGATGATGCGGCTGCGCGGTTGCAGTTGGAGGTGAACGGGTATAAATTAAAAGTAACACAATTGCAGCAGGCCCTGGATACGGCACAGGCCAATGCAAAGCTGATGCAGGGTGAGCAGCAGGTGCCTGAAGCGCTGGCACATGCGCAGCAACAGGTACAACAACTGCAGGAAACTGTTCAGCAATTGCAGGACAAACTGCGCGCCCAACAGGAGCTCAAAGAAAAGAATGCCGCAGAAGTTACCCGTTTGGAAAACCTGATGAAGAACATGGAATATTCCGCAAAGTCGGCTCAGTCGGAATCGGAGGAATTGCAACGTTACTATGCCAAACAGATTGATGAACTGGGCTCACAATATAAAAATGAAAAGAATGAACTGGCCATACAGTTACAGCAGCTGCAAAAAACAGTTCAACAATTGACCGATGAGAAAGCTGCGCTGCTTGAAAAATTGCAAACAGCCGGCGAACCCAAACATGGTACCTACGAACAACAGATAAAGGAATTACAACTGTTACTTTCCACTGCAGAAGAAGAGAAGGCCGCTTTAAAGAATAAGATCACCGATCAGCAATACCTGCAGGATGTTTTGCAGGAAAAGAAATTGCAGATCGAATTCCTGCAGAACCAGCTGGAACAGCGTATCAAGACTTTCCGCGAGATAGAAAAAGATGCTGCTGATAAAGCCCTGCTGGTACAGCAGACTCAAACACAGAAAGAGAATTTTGAACGGGAGATGCATGCGTTACGCGAAGAGCTGCAGCAGCAGCGGGAAGAAGTAGCCGCCTGGCAGCAGGCTGTTGAGCGCAGCCGCGAAGAGATCAGGCAACACCAGGAAAGCCTGCGTTCAAAAACGGGTCATATCGAGAACCTCGAGCGTAACCTGCATGAAGTGCAACAGCAGCAGGCTGTATTACAGCTGGTGCTCGACGACAAACAAAATATGATCACTTCCCTGCAGGAATCATTGAACCGCGAACAGCAAAAGACCAGGGACCTTGAAGGTAAACTCATCACCAATAACCAGTTGTTGTCGAAGATCTATGGCGATCTGTCAAAATCATTGAGCAGTCCGCCGGCCTCGCAACAGCAAAACGGCACCAAGTTAAATGGCAATGGCAACAATGGCTCCAACGGCCATGTAGTGAACGGCAACGGCTTTAACCTGGCGGGGCAGCATTAAAGGGATCAGTCACCGGTTGCCAGTTATCGGGTACCAGTTACCGGTTACCAGCTATAAGTCAAGAGTTATACATCAGGCAGAACAACGTTCTGTCTTTAACATGTACCAAAACTAACTGCCTTTACATTATTCCTTTCCTTTATTGCAATCTGGTGCTACGCAGGGGGAAATAACGCCCGCTGCCCGTTTTCACAACTTGTCCCCATATTTTGCCTGAATTAGCACATTTGCATATTGGCAAATTAGCACATTGAGCCTTTTCGTACCTTGCGCCCATGGAGCAGTACCTGGCACTTTTAAAGCACATTAAAGAAAACGGCGTTTATAAATCTGACCGTACCGGAACCGGTACCACCAGTTGTTTTGGCTACCAGATGCGTTTTGATCTGCAGCAGGGTTTTCCGCTGGTAACTACGAAAAAACTACATCTGAAGAGCATTATTCATGAATTATTGTGGTTCCTGAAAGGGGAAACCAATATTAAATACCTGAAAGAGAACGGTGTTAGCATCTGGGACGAATGGGCCAATGAACAGGGAGAGTTAGGGCCGGTGTATGGCAAACAATGGCGCAGCTGGTCGGCAGGCGGGGGAGCGCAAACCATTGACCAGATCAGTGATGTGATCAGGCAGATAAAAACCAATCCCGACAGCCGCCGGCTGATCGTAAGCGCCTGGAATGTGGCCGACCTCCCCAGTATGGCGCTCATGCCCTGCCACGTGTTGTTTCAATTTTATGTAGCACCTCCGCCGGGCGGGGCGGGAAGGCCTCGTTTGTCGTGCCAGTTGTATCAACGGTCTGCAGATGTATTCCTGGGCGTTCCATTCAATATTGCCTCTTATGCATTACTGACCATGATGATCGCCCAGGTGTGCGATCTCGATGCGGGGGAATTTATTCATACGTTTGGCGATGTTCATATTTACAGCAATCATATAGAGCAGGTGAACCTGCAGTTAAGCCGTACACCGTATCCGTTGCCGACCATGCAACTGAACCCGGCTGTAAAAAACATCTTCGATTTTAGATACGAAGATTTTACCCTGCAGAACTATCAGTTTCATCCGGCTATTAAGGCGCCTGTGGCTGTTTAAAAGATCACAAATCACAAATTGCAAGAAGGAATCGCAAATCTCAAATCGCAAAACTTAATACGTTTTAGGAGTTGGTTTTTGAAATTTGAGTTTTATTTGGGTCTTGGATCTTGGTTCTTGAGATTTTAGTGTAGGAGTTTGGTTTTTGAGATTTATTTGGTTCCTGGATCTTGGTTCTTAAGACTTTGATGTTGGAATTTGGTTTTTGAGATTTTAGTGTTGGATCTTGGTTCTTGAAATTTATTTGGTTCCTGGATCTTGGTTCTTGAGATTTTAGTGTAGGAGTTTGGTTTTTGAGATTTATCTGGTTCCTGGATCTTGGTTCTTGAAATTTATTTGGTTCCTGGATCTTGGTTCTTGAGATTTTAGTGTAGGAGTTTGGTTTTTGAGATTTATCTGGTTCCTGGATCTTGGTTCTTGA
>NZ_JAFIQX010000005.1:159367-463548 GCF_017356035.1 Longitalea luteola
TTGGTTCCTGGATCTTGGTTCTTGAGATTTTAGTGTAGGAGTTTGGTTTTTGAGATTTATCTGGTTCCTGGATCTTGGTTCTTGAGATTTTAGTGTAGGAGTTTGGTTTTTGAGATTTATCTGGTTCCTGGATCTTGGTTCTTGAGATTTTTTTCAGTATTAATTTAAATCGTATGATTCTAAGCCAGGTGGTGGCAGCGGCTGATAACAATGCCATTGGAAAAAATAACCAGTTGCTGTGGACGCTGCCGAACGATATGAAATTTTTTAAGAATACCACCTGGGGTATGCCAGTGATCATGGGCCGAAAAACCTATGAATCGCTGGGTAAACCACTGACCGGCAGAACCAACATTATCGTTACCCGGCAGCAGGACTGGAAACCCGACGGAGTAATTGTCGTTAATGATATAAAAGCCGCTATGGCGGCCGCAGCTGAAACCGATGCCAAAGAAGCATTCATTATCGGCGGCGGGGAAATTTACCGGCAAACGCTGCCCATTACCCAACGCGTTTATCTTACCCGCGTTCATACCAGTTTAGACGCTGATACTTATTTTCCTGAACTCAATGAAGCCGACTGGGAGCTGCTTTCACAACTCGATTTTTCCGCCGATGAAAAGCATGCCTATGCCTATAGCTTCCAGGTGTGGCAGCGAAAAGCAGCGCAATAAAATGACAAACGACATGTTTTCTTCCTGGCAACTGTTAAAAAAATACGCTGACTACTACCTGACCGCCTCCAACGGGAAAGGCCATGGCATCCATTCACCTTTTGTATATGAATTCGTACGGCGCGTATTGATCGATAAGCGGAACTTTTATGCCTATAACCAGGTGGAAGTTCTGCGTGCAAAATTGCTGCGGGATGAAACCGTATTGGAAGTGGAGGATCTGGGCGCAGGCTCCGTCATCAGCAAGACGGGTCAACGGTCTGTTTCGTCCATTGCCCGGCATGCAGCCAAATCAAGGAAATGGGCGCAGCTGTTATTTCGAATTGTCAATTATTACCAGCCATCAACTATACTTGAGCTTGGCACTTCCCTCGGTATTTCCACAGCTTATATGGCCATGGCCAATCCTGCGGCACAGATCATCACCGTTGAAGGAAGCAACGCCATTGCAGCCCAGGCAAAAAAGAATTTTCAATCCCTTCAGTTATCCTCTATTGAGCAGGTAACGGGCAATTTCGATGATACCCTGCCCGGTATCCTTTCCCGTTTACCGCGGCTCGATCTGGTTTTTATCGATGGCAATCACCGCTACGAACCCACCGTGCGGTATTTTAACCAGTTATTGCCTAACCTGCACGCCGGAAGTATGGTTATTTTTGATGATATCCACTGGAGCGCCGGCATGGAAAAGGCCTGGCACGACATTAAGGAAAATTCCGCCGTACGGCTTTCCATCGATCTGTTTTTTATCGGACTGGTATTTTTCAGTGATCAGTTCAAGGTGAAACAACATTTTACGATCCGGTTTTAATGCTCATTTAATATTCCGGTCAATAAACGGTCCATACTGCGGAAATGTCGCAACAGGCGAGGTGCAGCCATTGCTCGCGGCCTGCTCAATTTTTCAAAATGCGGTCACAATAAAATCGCAATTCTGACGTAGCCA
This sequence comes from Longitalea luteola, assembly GCF_017356035.1. GTDB lineage: Bacteria > Bacteroidota > Bacteroidia > Chitinophagales > Chitinophagaceae > Niastella > Niastella luteola. The sequence goes on from NZ_JAFIQX010000005.1 coordinate 160,988, forward strand.
TTTACATAACTTAAATTTTCCTTACCTTGAAGCATATAACTACTACCTGATTATGACGATTGGAGTTTTAAAAGAACCAGCCGAAGAGACCCGCGTATCATTCCTGCCCGAAGCCATAACTGCCCTTACCAAAAAAGGCATTACTGTAGTTGTTGAATCAGGCGCAGGCGAAAAAGCCTTTCATAACGACGAAGAATACGTTAATGCCGGTGCGGCGATCAAAAGCAGGGGAGAAGTCATTCAATCATCCGACATACTGGTAGCCATTCACCCTTTTGCTGAAGCGGCTGCGCTCACGCAAAAGATCATTATCGGCGTATATCAGCCTTTGTTTAATGGTCCGCTGATGCAGCAATGGGCCAAACAGGGCATTACTACCTTCAGCCTCGATATGCTGCCGCGCACCACGCGGGCGCAAAGCATGGATGTGCTGAGCTCGCAGGCGAATATTGCAGGATATAAAGCCGTATTGCTGGCTGCCAACACCTATGGCCGCTATTTTCCCATGTTCATGACCGCTGCAGGCAGTATTGCGCCGGCCAAAGTATTGATATTGGGAGCCGGTGTGGCCGGATTGCAGGCGATTGCCACCGCACGTCGCCTCGGTGCTGTGGTTGAAGTATTTGATACCCGCCCTGCAGTAAAAGAAGAGGTAATGAGTTTGGGCGCCAAATTCGTTGAGGTTGAAGGCGCCGCAGACGCTTCCAAGGCGGGCGGTTATGCCGTTGAACAATCGGCCGATTACCAGCAACGCCAGCAGCAACGCATTGCCGATAGCATTGCCAAAGCCGACATCGTGATCACCACCGCCCAGATCCCTGGTAAAAAAGCGCCGGTACTGGTTACCGAAGAGATGCTGCAAAAGATGCGTAAAGGATCGGTGATCATTGATCTTGCCGCTGCTACCGGTGGTAATACGCCTGTCACAAAGAACAGGGAGACCGTGCTGTACAATGGCGTACACATCGTAGGTAACAGCAACCTCGCTGCTACCATGCCTTCCGATGCCAGTAAGCTGTATGGCAAGAACCTGTTGAATTTTTTACAGCTGATCATTGATAAAGAGGGAAAACTGAACCTAAACTGGAATGACGACCTGGTGAAAGGCTGTTGTATAACATTCAATGGAGAAGTGACGCACGAACGGGTGAAAGGCAATTAGCTGATTAGCTAATGTGCTGATGGTGCTAATGGAATACAATTTTCAGGGAACCAACTGCAGGGCCGTGATGGTGCTTTGTTGCCGCCGGCGCGGACTCTTAATCGGTTAGTTCTTTATTGAGCCAATTAAATTTTTGAAAACTTATTATATGGAAGCGATTCTTAACTGGATAGCGGATAATCAGCAGATGATCTACATCGTTATATTGATGATCTTCGTTGGCATTGAAGTGATCGGTCATGTGCCCAGCGTATTGCATACCCCGCTGATGAGCGGCGCCAATGCGATCCATGGCGTGGTGATCATCGGGGCCATCATTGTCATGGGCAAGGCGGAGCCGCATAATTACGTGGCGCTCGTTCTCGGTTTTCTCGCCGTAGTGCTCGGCACCCTCAATGTAGTTGGCGGTTTTGTGGTCACCGACCGTATGCTGGAAATGTTTAAGGGAAAGGGAAAGAAAAATCTCAAATCTCAAGACCCAAGATCCAAATAAAAATTTCAAAACACAAGATCCAAATAAATCCAGATTTTTATAAAAACCAAATCAAAGGCTCTGGTCCTGTAAAATTCAAATATTAAAATTCGAGTTTCAATGGAACAGAGAATCGATAAAAACCTTATGATTTAGAAGAAAGGACTGCTTTATTTGCAGAAAGGATCAGAAACTTCTGTTTAAAGCTTCCTAAGAATGTGGGTAACAATGAGTATGTACCCCAATTATTACGGTCAGGAAGTTCTCCGGGTGCAAATTATATTGAGGCGAATGAATCTATAGGTGATAAGGATTTTAATATGAAAATAAAAACCTGTAGAAGGGAGTCGAAGGAGTCATCCTATTGGCTACGATTGGTTATAACCGATGGTTCAGCAGAAATGGAAAATGAAAGGAATTCGTTACACCAGGAAGCAAACGAGTTTGTGTTGATTTTTAATTCTATTCTTAAAAAACGAGAGCATAATTCCAACAGGAATTGATTGTGGTTTGTGTATTAAAATTTGACATTTTTTTGGTTCTTGTTATTTGGTTCTTGGGATTTAAAAATAAGCTATGGAACTAAGCATACTTACAGTTAGTTATTTAATTGGTTCAGTTACATTCATCATAGGTTTAAAGATGTTGTCGAACCCGGCTACCGCCCGGAATGGGAACCTGCTGGCAGCAGCAGGTATGGCCATTGCCATCGTGGGCACGATCTTTCTGTATGAAGAAGACGGCAAAAAGCTGGGTAACTATCTCTGGATCTTCGGGGGTATCCTCGTTGGCGGTGTTATAGGCACCTTGGCCGCAAAAAGGGTAAAAATGACGGCCATGCCCGAGATGGTGAGCATGTTCAACGGAATGGGGGGCGCCTGTGCGGCCCTGATTTCCGCCGTTGAATTCGATCATTTGTATCATGCCTACAATACCATCGATACTGCCTGGCTGGCCGATTTCGTGCCTGCCGGCATGTACCTCACCATTATTGCCGGCGCTATTATCGGCAGCGTGTCCTTTGCCGGTAGTATGATCGCCTGGGGAAAATTAAGCGGTAAAATAAAAGATTTCTCCTTCCGCGGCCAGCATATCGTAAACCTGCTGGTACTATTGCTGGTGCTGGCGGCTGCGGTGTTTACCTATCAATACAATGTAGGGCTTTCCCTGATACTGTTCTATACAACCGTTGCACTCGCGCTCATCTACGGCGTATTGTTTGTAATGCCCATCGGTGGCGCCGACATGCCCGTGGTTATTTCTTTGTTGAACTCCTTTACCGGTGTGGCCGCTGCCTGCGGCGGTTTTCTGTATAACAACAAGGTGATGTTAACGGGCGGTATCCTGGTGGGCGCTGCCGGTACCCTGCTCACCATCCTGATGTGTAAGGCCATGAACCGGTCGCTGAAGAATGTGCTCATCGGGTCGTTTGGCGGCAGCAGCGCCGCCGCTGCTGGTAAAAAAGACCAGGGTTCTTACAAAGAGATCACCCTGAGCGATACGGCTGTGGTTATGAGTTATGCCAATAAGGTCATGATCGTGCCCGGGTACGGACTGGCCGTAGCGCAGGCCCAGCATGCCTGTCATGAACTGGAAAAATTACTCGAAAGCAAAGGCGTGGAGGTAAAATATGCCATTCACCCCGTTGCGGGACGGATGCCCGGCCATATGAACGTATTGCTGGCCGAAGCCGATGTGAGCTATGATAAACTGCTCGAAATGGAACAGGCCAATGACGAGTTCACCACCACCGATGTCGTGCTGGTGCTGGGCGCCAACGACGTGGTAAACCCCGCTGCCAAAACGGATCCTGCTTCTCCCATTTACGGGATGCCCATTCTCGATGTGGAACTGGCAAAAAATGTGATCGTGAACAAACGCAGTATGAAACCCGGTTACGCCGGTATTGAAAATGATCTTTTCTTTCAACCCAGGACCTCGATGTTGTTTGGCGACGCCAAAAAAGTGTTGCAGGACCTCATCGGCGAGATTAAAAATTTGTAATAACCCTGGCAAATACTAAACGCTCCCGCTGTGGGGACACTAAACGAACCCGGTAAGCCGTTATAAGGGCGCACCGGCGGGGGATTGTTGCCGTAACCCGGCGCTCCAACTGCTCAATTAATTGTAAAAGAATAGTTTACAATTGTAGTATACACAAATATTCTCCACTATATTAGTGGCAATTAATAGTTAATCGTACATTATGATCACAAAAAGAGCCTATTTTGTAGCCATTGTTCTTTTAATTACCTGCCAGATCGGTAAAGCACAGGGCGGAGGAGAATTTACGAAAGTAGATGATTCTGCAGTGGCAAAGCCTAAAAGTAACCTCACTTATGAGTACCAGTACCTGAACGATGATCACAGCGAAGGCATTGAAAAATCCTACCTGTTCGGAAAGCTGAAAACCGAGATCCATTTTAAGGAAAAAGGCAAGTTTCAGTTCGCCAAGTCATATGATACGCAAACAGGCCGGTTGATAAAGACCGACACCATTGTTGACTTTAAAAAGCTGGTAGGCACTACCACTACTTATTATGCCAATGGAAATCCCAAGGAGCAGGAACACCGCGATACCAGTGGCGCTGTTGACCGTTACAGTTCTTATTTTCAAAGTGGGAAACCCAAAGTGATCATTCATTACAAAAATGGCAAACGAAACGGTTTATTAACGGAATATAACCCAAATGGCACCGTGAAAGAGACCGGGAACTATGTTAATGATAAACGGGAAGGCACGTTCAAATTCTATGATGTGCGTGGCAACCTCATCACCTCCAGGAAATTCAAGGCCGACAAGGTCGTTAAATAAGCAAACATATTGATACTTACCTGTAATGCCGTCTCTCCATTTGGGGGACGGTATTTGCATTTTACAGGGCCTGCAAGCGCCCACGGAACCTGTTAGCGCATAATTTCATAGTTTTGCGTGGTGCAACTTCCTCAACAACTTCTTGATTCTTTAACCGGCGTAGCAGGCTTCAGCAGGGAAGCGTTTGTTCAGGTGCATGAAAGCGGCGAACAGGTTACTTCGGTTCGCATGAATCCAGGCAAATGGTCAATGGTGAATGGTGAATGGTCAATAGGAAATGGCCTTCCAACGATATTTCAGCAGTCCCTGAACCTCCCATCTTCAACAAAAATACCCTGGTCGTCCTACGGCTACTATTTACCGGAGCGGCCTGCATTTATCTTTGATCCGCTCATCCATGCCGGTGCCTATTATGTACAGGAGGCGTCGAGTATGTTCCTGGAGCAGGCGCTTATGCAAACGACAGCCATTGATCAGCCCCTGCGGGTGCTGGATCTTTGTGCGGCACCCGGCGGTAAATCGACCCTGTTGCAATCCCTGATCAGCCCCGACAGTTTGCTGGTGAGCAATGAAGTGATCAAATCGAGGGCAGCCATCCTCGAAGAGAATTCTGTGAAATGGGGCGGGGCCAATGTCATTGTTACCAATGCAGACCCTGCAGCCTTTGAGCGGCTTCCCAACTTTTTCGATGTGATCGTTATTGATGCGCCCTGCTCAGGATCGGGATTGTTCCGGCGCGAGCAGGAAGCGATCGGCGAATGGAGTGAACAGAATGTAACACTTTGTTATCAGCGGCAGCAGCGCATTCTGGCGGCTGCGTTACCGGCATTGAAGGCAGGCGGCGTACTGATCTATTCCACCTGTTCTTATTCGAAAGAGGAAGATGAGGATATAGCCGACTGGCTGATGGATACGTTTACGGTTGACAGTTTGCCTTTGCAAACAGAAACTTCCTGGGGCATTGTGGAAACACGATCCGACAAACACCAGGCATACGGCTATCGCTTTTTTCCAGATAAAGTAAAGGGCGAGGGCTTTTTTATCGGTTGTTTTCGCAAACAGGAAGGCGGCGGTCACAGTACCAGGCCTCCTAAGAAATCATTACTCCAAAAGGCATCCAGGAACGAATCGGCGATCGTGCAACCCTGGCTGCAAGCAGGATTGCAGCTGCAGTTGTGGAAACAGAAAGAAGAGCTGCTCGCCTTTCCCCAACAACTGGAAAAGGACCTGCTCACCATTGTTGATAATGTGTATGTACGCCGTGCCGGCATTACTGTTGGTAAAATAGCCGGTAACGACCTGTTGCCTGACCATGCACTGGCATTAAGCACTATCATCAGTGCGTCAATTGTTGCAGTAACGTTAAAAAAGGAAGAGGCAATACAATATTTGCGGAGGGAGGAAGTTAGCGTATCAACACCACATAAGGGTTGGACCCTGGTGCAATACGAGCATTACAATATAGGATGGATGAAGGTGCTGGCAAACAGGATCAACAATTACTATCCGCAGGGATGGCGCATATTGAAAAGAATTCCCGATCATAGCAGTGAAAACAGCTAGCGGCGCATAGATGTATAGTTATCCCCGTTGGCGCTAATTAAAAAATATGGTGCATCTTTGCATCCGAATACGAAATGCATAGCCTATGTTGAAGATTAAAGGAGTATTAATAATCGCGTTTCTTGTACTCACACAATGTGTATGGTCACAATCAGATATGACTGTACAGGGTACTTCGCCCGACCTTTACCTGCTGCATACGGTTCAACCCAAAGAAACCTGGTATGGAATAGGCCGTATTTATAATGTATCGCCCAAGGAAATAGCCACCCTGAGCGGTGTGGCCATGGACAAACTGAATATTGGTCAGCAATTGAAAGTACCACTGTCGGCACACAACTTTACACAGGATGGTAAAAAGGGCGCCGATGAGGTATTTGTTCCCGTATATCATATCGTACAGGAAAAAGAATGGATGTACCGCATCAGCCAGAACCATAATAAAATTCCGGTTGAAACGCTGGAGAAATGGAACAGTGTTACCAATGATCACCTGCAGGCAGGTATGAAACTGGTGGTAGGATACCTGAAAGTAAAGACCGCCCATTCACCACTGGCCGCTACCGGGCTGAAAAAAATAGTGGTTCCTGCAACGGCGCCTGCAGTTACAACTCCCAAACCGCCTGTAGAAACAGTTGCCCAAACCAAACCAACGGAAACCAAACCGGCCGAAACAAAACACGAAGAGCCGAAAGCGGTTGAAGCCAAAAAAGAAGAGCTGAAGAAAGAGGAAATGAAGAAGGAAGATCTCAAAAAGGAGATAGGCGCACCGGCAACGACTACAGAAGAGAAGTCATCAAAGACATCTGCACCGGTAACACCGGCTACAGAAGCCAACTATACCGGGTATAAAGGTGGTTATTTCAGATCCATGTACAACAGCAATGGAAAATCAACGGCTGGTAATGCCGGTATTTTCAGAAGCACCAGCGGCTGGAAAGACGGTAAATATTATGCGCTCATGAATAATGTACCGGTGGGCACCATTGTAAAGATCAGCTACAATTCTACGAATAGATCAATTTACGCGAAAGTGTTGGGGCAGTTGCCTGAAATGCGCGAAAGTGTTGGACTTACCGTTCGCTTAAGCGATGCCGCTGCTGCGGAACTCGGCGCAGAGATGGGTAAATTCTATGTGGATGTTGCCTATTAACCGCCTGGCCCATGCCCCCTAAAGGGGGAAAAAGGAATGCTTACGCGCTTTGGGAAGAGGTCACTTCATTCAACAGTCTGTAAAGGGTAGAATTTGATATAAGAAAAGGTATGCGATCTGTAACGATAGCATACCTTTTCTTATTCGACTTCCGCCTTGTTAACCAGCCGAATTTTCTTATGCTTTTTAAAGCGCGGTAGCTCTCCCCCTTTAGGGGGCCGGGGGGGTAGGTGGGGGGGTAAGTGGGGTGTTAGGTATTCGGTACCCCCGTAAAAACTCATCTACCGTCATTTTCTTTTTTCCTTCCAGTTGCAGTTCGGTAACATGAATATACCCATCGGCGCCGGCGAATTTTATATAGGTCTTTTGATCTGTTTCAATACTGCCTGCGGGTTTAGGCGAAGGATGTATTTCCTTTTTTGCCTTGTAGATCTTCAGCACTTTTTCGTTCAGATATGTAAATGCTGCGGGGTAGGGCGATAAGCCCCTGATGAGATTGTAAATAGCCGCAATGGGTTGGTTCCAGTCTATTTTACATGTTTCAGTAAATATTTTAGGAGCGTGTTTCAGTTGCAGTGCATCATAAAGTTTAGAATGATCAGTTCCCGGTTCCCGGGTCCCTGTTTCCAGGCCCTGGTGACTGCTAACTGGTAACCGGTAACTGGTATTTTGTGGTATTTCTTTCAAAGTGCCATTCGTTAAACCTGCCACCGTTTTAACCAGCAATTTTGCGCCGATCTCTTTCATGCGGTCATGCACTTCACCAGCGGTTTCATCATCGCCGATGGGAAAACTTTCCTGCAGCAGTATATCGCCGGTATCAATTTCATGTTGCAGTTTGAAAGTGGTTACGCCGGTTTCTTTTTCTCCATTGATAACGGCCCAGTTGATAGGTGCAGCCCCGCGGTATTGCGGCAATAAGGAACCATGCAGGTTGATGGTTCCCATCGGAGGCATGTTCCATACCACCTCGGGCAACATACGAAAAGCAACCACGATCTGCAGGTCGGCCTGTAATGCTTTGAGTGTTTCAATAAAAGCAGGATCTTTTAATTTCACCGGTTGCAGAATGGGCAATTGTTTTTCAACTGCATATTTCTTCACGGCGCTTTCGGTTAATTTCATTCCTCTGCCGGCAGGTTTGTCAGGCGCGGTGATCACCGTTATGATATTAAAGCCTGCCTGCACCAATGCGTCCAGCGAAGCCACTGCAAATTCAGGTGTGCCCATAAACACAATTCGGGGACTATTGTTCGTGTGAGGTTTGTTTTCTGCCATTTTTTATTTTAAAATTCAGATACAAGGTTTAAAATCAACAGGCAATGGGCGATAGGCAAGTTCAAAATTCAGCCTCTTTTGCCAATTGTCATCTGTCATTTGCCAATTGATTTGGCAAATGTCATTAAAAAAACTTTTATTGGCTGCCCGAAATTAATCCTGTTACTTTGCAGCTTAGGGAATTGGGCTTTTTTTATCTGCTCGCTTCTGTTCATTTGAAAGGTCAAAAGCATGCTGCGAAGTGGTACAGGGAGTTGGTTTCCCATTAAATTTTTAACACAAAAAAGTTTGTATGCAACAAGTAAAAAGCGGCGATACTGTAAAAGTTCATTATCATGGCCGTTTGACGGATGGCACCACTTTTGACACATCTGCCGGCCGCGAACCGCTGCAGTTCGAAGTTGGAAGCGGAATGGTGATTGCCGGTTTCGATAATGGTGTAATGGGAATGAAAGTGGGTGATAAAAAAACCATTCAGATCCCTGTTGAAGAGGCATACGGTCCCAAAAATCCTGATATGATCGTCGCATTCCCTGTCGGCGAATTTCCCCAGGATATGGAACTGGAAGTAGGCATGCGTTTGAATATGACCAATTCAGAAGGACACGTAATTCCGGTTGTAGTTACCGAGATCGGCCAGGAAAATGTGATGCTGGATGCTAACCATCCACTGGCGGGTGAAGACCTCGTTTTCGATATTGAACTGGTTGAGATCGGAGCACCGCCTTCCCGCATCATTATGCCATAGTCGGGTGACCGAAGCCGGAAGTTCAAAACCGCAGGACGGATATGATATAACTAAGTTTGAAGTCGGATAATAAAACACAGTCCGAAGTAAGAAGAATACACTTCTCACTTCGGATTTTTTATTTGGATTTACCTCCGACCTCCGACTTCCGACCTCGTATTTTTCCGATATTGACACGCCCGGCTTTTTTTTCTATTTTGCTGCGATAATTTATACCCTATGATACAAACCACGAAACACATCGTTGCGTGTGCACTATTGATCTGTTTATCCGGTATCGTTTATGCGCAGGACCAGGCAACCACTACAGCTACACCTGACCAGCCATTACCAGAATCTGACACCGCCATTGCTACCCGCAATGCCTTACGTTTTGCTGATAGTTTGGTAAAAGCCGATTTTTATGTTGACTGGAATACTTACCTGAACTTAAGTATGGCCAGCGCCATTAAATACTATGGCGGAAAAGACGGCTACAAAGAGAGTGCTGTCATTGCCCATTACCGTAATGAACCTAAAACCGAGGAGAAACCCCAGACATTGCGGGTGGTTAACATGATGAATGACATTGAAACCTGGCAATGTGTTATTGAAAAAACACGTGACTGGTGGGATGAGTCGCGGGGAAAAGTAAAGACAACGACCTACCTCGTGGGTGAGTCAACCGACAACGGACAAACCTGGAAATTCATTGATGTAAGCCATAACTCGCTTCAGAACATCGTGTACATTATGCCTTCCATTTTCAGTACGCTCGAAATACCGGAAGGCAAAACCATATATGTAGACGAAGTAGCGGCCCTGGAAGCGGCACAGGCGGCACAGGCTGCCCAGGAAGCTGCAAAACCAACGGTAAAAAAGAAGCCGGCAGCAAAAAAACCGGCTAAGTAATGCAAGAAATTTGGAGATTTTCGATTTAGAAATTTCGAGATTTACCCTGCAAGTTTAAACCTCGGCAAATCGCAAAACCTGCCTGCCGGCCTTGCTTCGCCGAAGCTATGCGAAGGGGCAGCAGGCAGGTCTCTAAATCTCCAAATCTCAAAATCAGAAATCATATTCAGGCTTTCTTCCTTCCATACAGCCAGCCCAGCCATATACCTACCAAAGCCCAGGACACAATACTGTCAATGAAATAAGCCATCAGGTCGAAGCCTTTGAACCAGATATGATTGGTATAAGGTACATTGAAGAAAACGATCATGCCCACGAAAAGCGCAGAAATGAATATGGCGGTAAAGTTGAGAGCGTTCATGCGGCTGATAATAGTGCAGAAAAAGGCAACGATCAACATATTTACGATCAGTCCGCGGATCATGTTCGAGCCCATATTCGTGCTCATCGACTGGTGGTATTGTACCAAAGCCCAGGGTTTGCCTTCCATGGTCTTCATAAATTGTTCGTGTTCTTCCATGGGCGCATCGGGAGGAAGGGAAGGCATCATGTACTGTCCTTCTTTTTCGAGCTGGGCACTCAATGTGCTCATGATCGCATCCTGTTTGGGCGTGTACTGGTAGGCGTTGTAATGCAGGTTCAATACCGTCCACGAAAGAAATTGCCACATAAACAAAATGATGCCACCAACCAGGGCGCCAATGAGTAATTTTTTCATAATAGGCGACTTTAGATTTGAAAAAGGTAGAAAGATTTATCGGATTTTACAAATATGTTATCGCCTGGTGCTAACGGTGTTTACATATACTTTTTCGTACACCGTGTAAAACAGCAGCAGCGCCAGCACAAATAACACGGTCGCAATAAATGAACCTTCCAGTCCGAAGACGCCGCCGGTCAACCACCACGGTCCCTGTAAGGCAGGTTGCAATAAACCCTGTAAGGGTAAGCCGCTAACTTCGTAGCCGAGCACAGGACCCTGAAAGAAGTTCCAGCTGAAATGGAAACAGATAGCAAACCAGAGATTGCGGGTATAGATGAAGTTCATACCCAGTAGCAGTCCGGCCAATAATAGATTTGCAGCGGCGACAGATGTGATACCCGGGTTGCTTCCATGGGCCAGCGTAAAGAGCGCGGCGGATACGGCCAGGGCGGCCCATTTATTCATCGATTCCATCAGGTTGTTGAGGATATAACCCCGGAAAACCATTTCTTCCATAACAGCGATCAGTGCCATCATAAAGAACCCAACCAACAGGTCGCCGGCATCCAAATGAACAGCTGTCCATTCGAGATTATTGGTAGCTACCAGTACCAGGGTCGCAACGCCCAGCAATGTTATGCCAAGGCTGAAGCCGGTAAGCGCATCCGCTTTATGCGGATGCCAGGCAAATCCCAGGCTTTCAGGCGGTTTCTTATCTATATAGCGCCGGAAGATGACCGTTAGTGCAATGGAAAGAGCGGCCGTGATGAAGAGAGAAAGAACAACTATTTGCAGCATCAGGTCTTCCCTGGGCGTTTGGGCGCCATCCGTTGCAGCAGGTACAATGATGATAAAGCTCGCCAGTACGCCGGCCACCAGGGAGCACACCATAAAAGCGAACAGCAGCAACAGGGCGCGCAGCCAGCCTTGTCTTATCACCGGGGTCAGCGTACCAGCGGTCATAGGTTAAATAAGTTGAACGATAATTGAGTTATCTTGCCAAAAATACAGCTTACATGTTTACTAACTATAGTTTTACCGTACAGGAAAGGTTTTTACGATATGTACAGATAGACACACAAAGTGATCCGCAATCAACTTCCTGCCCCTCTACTGAAAAACAAAAAGACCTCAGCCGCCTGCTTGTGCAGGAGTTGAAAGCCATGGGCATTAGCGATGCGCAGCTCGATGATCATGGGTATGTCTATGCCACCATTCCGGCCAATACCACAAAGCAGGTGCCTGTTATTTGCTATTGCTCGCATGTTGATACGGCGCCTGATTGCACAGGCCGGGGCGTGAAACCGATCGTTCATGCCAGCTATGATGGCGGCGACATTGTATTGCCTGATGATCCGTCACAGGTTATTTCGCCAAAGGATCATCCCTATTTGCTGAAGAAGAAAGGGGAGGACATCATTACTGCCAGCGGCACTACGCTGCTCGGAGCCGATGATAAAGCAGGCGTTGCGGTGATCATGGATATGGCGCATTTTTTTATGACCAATCCCAACGTGCCGCATGGTACCATCAGGATCCTGTTCACGCCTGATGAAGAAATAGGCCGTGGAGTTGATAAAGTCGATCTCAAAAAGCTGGGCGCCCAGTATGCCTACACCCTCGATGCCGGGGAGCGTGGCGCTTATGAAGATGAAACATTTTCGGCCGATGGTGTTACCATCACCTTTCATGGCGTCAGTGCCCATCCGGGTTATGCTAAAGATAAGCTCGTGAATGCGATGAAAGTGGCTGGCGCTTTTTTGGAGTCATTGCCGAAAGATAGCCTGTCGCCCGAAACAACCGAGAAACGCCAGGGCTTTGTACATCCGGTACGGATCAATGGCATTGCTGAAAAGGTGACGCTGGAGTTCATCATCCGCGACTTTATTACGGCTAAACTGGCCGAGTATGAAAACCTCCTAAAGGAGAAGCTCGCACAGACCCTGCAACGTTTTCCCGGCGCAAAAGCCGATTTTGAGGTGAAAGAGCAATACCGCAATATGAAGGAAGTGCTGGATAAACATCCGCAGGTATCGGCTTATGCAAAAGAGGCCATAGCGCGGGCCGGCGTACCGTTGATTGAAATGAGCGCCCGCGGCGGAACGGACGGGTCGCGACTGTCATTTATGGGATTGCCCTGTCCAAACATTTTTACCGGCGAGATGGCATTTCATGGCAAACATGAATATGTGAGCGTACAGGACATGCAGAAGAGCGTAGAAACGATCGTGCATCTGGCTTGTATCTGGGAAGAAAAAAGCTAGTAACTTACGACAAGTTAGTTTGAAGGTAGTAGGAAATAGTTTCAGGTTACAGGTTACATGTTTCAAGGAATGCCCTGTAACCGGGAACCTGTAACCTGTAACTTCATACATATATGAAATGTCTCTTTGTTTGCTGCATATTGCTTTATTGGCGGGCGATTGCTTATACTCAAAACCTGTTGGCGAACGGCGGCTTTGAAGATGAGAATATATGCATTGAATATATCAAAAATTGTGCACCTGAAGCCTGGATAGCTACTTCTTTAACCGCCAACTATTATTTCGACGCTACCCAGAAAGGGGCCGCCAAAGCCCACACCGGCACTCATTTTATCGGACTTACCGCCGGCAGCCTGTCCATGGAGGGCATCCGGAATTTTGTGAGGACCCGGTTATTATGCGGACTGCGGAAAGGACATCAGTACAGGTTGAAAATGTATATCCGCTCGCCGCATTCCATTCTCGATAGTATTGGCGTCTACTTCTCCGAGCAGGATTATTTATACGAGAAAAGATATTTCAAGCTCATTACACCGCAGTTGTGGAGCATCAATGGTATGGATACAACCATCAGGAATCCTGCGGTATGGCAAAAAGTGGAATTTTTATATACGGCAGATGGAACGGAAGGTTATATCGCTATCGGCAATTATAAACGGAACGATTATACCGGTATTCAACACGCGGAATACCGACATGATTATTATTTTTTCCTCGATGATGTGTCGCTCACGCCGGTTGATAGCCAGGAAAAAATATGCTTGCAGGCCGATAGTGTGCGGCGCGCTATTTATGAAGAGAACGAACGGCATAGTTACCTGGTGCGAAAAGTGTATCAATACCGCCGCAACCCACCACCCGTATTGCCTTTGCCAAAGACTGCCCACAGGAAAGCGCAACACATAGATACGCTGGTTATACCGGATATCTTTTTTGCTACGGGCAGTTACCAATTATCGCCGGTGAGTTATCATTTGCTCGACAGCTTCGCCAGTAAATTGTCGTTACCGGTGATTGATTCAATGGTCGTGGAAGGCCATACAGACAGCATCGGGAAGCTGGCATATAATGAAACGCTGTCGCTGAACCGGGCTGAGTCGGTCAAAATGTATCTGGCAGGCAAAGTGCGCGGTCTCGATGTTAAGACCACCACGCGTGGCTTTGCCTACCGGCGGCCGCTGGCGAGTAACAAAACGCCCAAAGGAAGGCAGCTTAACAGGAGAGTAGAGATCTTTCTGTATAAAAATGATAAGTAAAGTTTATAGGTAAAAAGCTAAGGCGACCATTCACCATTCACCATGCAAAAAAGCCACCGAATTTTATTCCGATGGCTTCTTTCATCCAAATGGTGGTACGGTTTTACTGTTTTATCACAGTTTTACTAAACATGTCCTGCCCGCTTTTATAAACAATATGGTACAGGCCGCTTGTAAATCCACTCATATCTACGTTTGAAATAACCGCATTGGCAGATAATCTTATATCTCTCATCAGCTGGCCGTTGACGCCTGTAATTTGAATATGACCATTCGCGCCGGCTTTCGGGTGCTGGATCATCAGTATATTTTTCACCGGGTTAGGCGACAGGCTGATATGCATACTGAGCCTGCTCCTGAGACTAATGATATAACTCAGTTTATAGGTGCCGTCTGTTTCAACCATTTTCAATCTGTAGTAGCTATGCTCAGCAACAGGTTGTATATCGGTAAAGCTGTAGGTGCTCAAATTGGCAGCTTTCACTGAACCGATAGCTTTATAAGTTCTGCCATCCGTGCTTTTTTCTATGATGTAGCTGGTTATGCCGCTTTCTTCTTCAGTATTCCAGATCAGTTTTGTGCTGAGGCCCTCTTCGCTGGCATTAAAGCTGGTGAGGCGAACGGGCAGGGGAGCGCCGGCGGGGTTCAGGAAGTTCCAGGCGTCAGCTGAAGTAGCGGCATACGTTACCCGGAAACCATCAAAAGAAGCATTGGGTGAATCTTCGTCATGGCTTTGCGCTATTCCCATGGCATTGATGGTAGAACCAAAGTTTACTTCATTACCATTGAGCATAGCGGCGCCGGTGACGCCTGTAGCCGTGGTTGTAGACGGTTCAGTAGAGAGGTCTGGATTTACCCACAGATAAGCATTGTCGTTATCGTTACCGCCCTGGGAGATGGTGTATCTGATAACTATTAAATAGGTTGTATTAAAGGTATAAGCCGCGCTCGTGGATGTATAAACAGGCGCCGTTTCGTCCCCGGTGGCAATACCAAACTGGAGCTCACCGTTAGCGCTTTGTTCCTGCGCAATGAAAAATCTTAACGGCCGGTCAGCATCGCCGGTATTGAAAAGTGCAATGCTGTGATCGGGGCTTTCATTCAACAGCTCTGCGTTCGACACCCGCACTACAAAGCTCATATAGAATGTTTGGCCACTGGAAGTAGATACGCCTGTAAAGCATCTATAGGGATCTTTACCGTTCTCTGTGGCTACAGTTATGTATTCCGAGCCACTGGTATAACCCGGATAGATCAACGGGGAAGTGTTGGCAACCTGTACATCAGGAGTGCCTGTAGTTGTTGTCCAGCTACCCTGGGTTCCCAGGTCGCCTGTGTTATAGCCGGTAAAGTTTTCAAAAAATGCAATTTGTGCATTTGAGGTAATGGCAATAGCAGATACCATGACTAAAGAGTAGATCTTTTTCATTTCAATTGATTTTGGATAAATAAAAATTAGGGATGGCCCCAGAGGAATTGGAGGAAATGCTTTTCTGCTACGTTTGTAGAAAAGATTACAGGGAGGTCTTCAAAAGGATGAATGAAAAGAAATATCTTTTGAAGGTTATGATTTGGTAATGGTGGAGTTTCTAAAGGATGTGTGGTAGAAGTAAGCTGGTGTAAAAGTATAATGCGTTTTTTTGAGATGCAATAGGGCCTGGGCTTTCTTGATATTGATCAAACCTGCGCTACATACGCGTTCAAAGTTTAAAGTTCATAGTTCAAAGTTCATAGTTCAAAGTTCATAGTTCAAAGTTCATAGTTAATTGTTCAACTATGAACTTATGAACTAAATAACTGAGGAACTGAATAACTGAATAACTATTCATTAAGCAACTTCTTCCTGATAGACTTCATGATCAGCTCGGCATGCTCGCGGCTGTTCTCGATAAACCATACATGCGTATTCATGCCGCCGCAAACCACACCGGCCAGGTAAATATTCGGCATATTCGTTTCCATGGTCTCGGGGTTGTATACAGGCTGCAGCACTTCATCATCCGATAACTGGATGCCTACCTGTTGCAAAAAACTACAGTTGGGCTGATAGCCGGTCATGGCGATCACATAATCGTTATCAATGGTTACCATTCCATCGGGCGTAAGAATGTCTACCTCTTTTTCGCGAATGGCCTTTAACGTTGAGTTGGTATATGCTTTAATGCTGCCTTCTTTAATGCGGTTTTCGATATCGGGCTTTACCCAGTATTTCACCCGTTTCCCAATGCCTTCATGGCGAATGACCATACTTACCTCGGCGCCCTTACGCCAGGTTTCCAGGGCTGCATCAACCGCCGAGTTATTGGCACCAACGACCAGTACTTTATGCATGGCATAGAAATGCGGGTCTTTGTAATAGTGAACCACCTTGGGCAGGTCTTCCCCGGGGATATTCATCATGACGGGAATATCATAAAATCCGGTGGCGATCACCACAAACGTAGCCAGATAGGTTTGTTTAGTGGTAATTACCTGGTACTTACCATTGGTGCCGGTAATGTCTTTTACTTCTTCCTGCAGGTGAATGGTGAGTTTTTTGCTGGTAGCAACCCGCCGGAAATATTCCAGGGCTTCTGGCCGGGTTGGTTTAATGTTGTTGCTTACAAAAGGAATACCGCCGATCTCCAGTTTATCGGATGTAGAGAAGAACGTCATATTGATGGGGTAATGGTAAAGTGAGTTCACCAGGCACCCTTTTTCCAGTATGCAATAATGTAAACCTGCTTTTTTCGCTTCCAGGGCACAGGCCAAACCAATAGGTCCACCCCCCACGATAATAATGTCAAATTGATTGGTTGAATTCATTGTGCCAAAGTTAATTCTTAGTTCTTTAGATGTTCAATGCTTACTTGCGTGATATGTATTCTCAGGGTTGTGGTACATGTTTTTGGTTCCGGGGCCCTGAAAAACAGGAAATCCGCCTGTCATTTGCATTTTGCTCCTGAGCTCCGGAACCTCTACCTGTTAACCTGCAACTTGTGTTCCATCATTTGCTGATTTTCCCATTTGCATATTTGCACATTTGCCGTACTTTCATTAATTAAAATTTAATCTTATGGATTTGTTAGCGTCCTATTGGTATGTCATTGTGATCATACTCTTTTTATTTGCCGGTTTAAAAACCATCAACCAGGGCTTTGTCGGGGTAGTGACCATGTTTGGTAAATACCGCAGGGTATTAAACCCTGGCCTGAATTTTTTAATACCCTTCCTGGAACAGATCAGCCGCCGGGTAAGCATCCAGAACCGTTCCGTTGAAATGGAATTTCAGGCGGTGACTTCTGACCAGGCCAATGTGTATTTTAAAAGCATGTTGCTATACTCGGTGCAGAATGCCGATGAGGAGACCATCAAAAAAGTAGCTTTTAAGTTCCTGAGCGAGCGCGATCTGATGCAGGCGCTTACCCGAACCATTGAAGGTACCATCAGATCGTTTGTGGCCACAAAGCGCCAGGCCGAGATCCTGGGCCTGCGCAAAGAGATCGTGGAATATGTAAAAGAACAGATAGACCATTTGCTGGAAGAATGGGGCTATCACCTGCTCGACCTGCAGATCAATGATATTACATTCGATAAAGCCATTATGGACAGTATGAGCAAAGTAGTGGCCAGTAATAACCTGAAAGCCGCGGCAGAAAATGAAGGGCAGGCCCTGCTGATCACCAAGACCAAATCGGCCGAAGCGGAGGGGAATGCCATAAAAATAGCGGCTGAGGCTGAACGTACAGCGGCCCAGTTACGCGGTCAGGGAGTAGCGTTGTTCCGTGAAGAAGTAGCCCGTGGTATGAGCCAGGCTGCCGAGCAAATGAAACAGGCGAACCTCGATACCAATGTGATCCTGTTCAGTATGTGGACAGAAGCCATTAAGAATTTTGCCGAAGTGGGCAAGGGCAATATTATTTTCCTCGATGGCAGCAGTGAAAGCATGCAGCGCAATATGCAACAGATCATGGCTATGATGCAGATGAAGGGGGATACGCATCACGGCCGGAATTAACGATTTGTTGGCTGTACAATTATGACTATCAGGTGATTCAATTAGCAAACTTTTAAGAAATATTAAATCGTTCGATTCGTTTTAGGCACACATTTGCCTACATTTACACCATTGTTGAGTTTTTACTTTCAAACTATTAAAAATGAATTGGTTTTTTTTACAAGTTACCAATCCCGCTACCACATCCGTCGCCGATTCTTTAGCAAGAGCCACTCCAGCTGGCGCACAGGACGCTCAAACCATGAATGTAATGGAGCTCCTGGCAAATGGCGGTCCCCTCATGATTCCCCTGGGATTATTGTTCGTGCTGGCCGTATTCTTCTTTTTCGAAAGGCTTATAGCCATTCGCAAGGCCAGTAAGATAGATCCTAATTTCATGTATATTATACGGGATAATATTTTAAGCGGAAATGTATCTGCAGCCCGGTCAATGGCTAAAAATACCCAGAACCCTGTTGCCCGCATCATTGATAAAGGATTGCAACGGATCGGCAAACCCATCGATGCCATTGAAAAAAGTATGGAAAATGTAGGCGTTCTTGAAGTGTATAAAATGGAACGTAACCTGTCGGTGCTGTCACTGGTGTATGGTATTGCACCCATGTTCGGGTTCCTGGGAACTATCTTTGGTATGCTGCAATTGTTCTATAATATCAATGCATCGGGTGAGTTCACCCCTGCCCAGATCGCCGGTGGTATCTATACGAAAATGATCACCTCGGCGGCTGGTTTGATCATCGGTCTGCTCGCGTATGTAGCATATAACTTCCTCAATGCGCAGATAGACAAAACGGTGAACCGCATGGAAGTGGCCAAAGCCGAATTCATGGATATCCTGCAGGAACCAACGAGATAGGTCATGCGATCTTCAACGTTATACATTATACCTTAAACGTTTTTAAAATGAGTATAAGAAGAAGACTCAGAACACACTCGGAGATGCATGCAGGAGCGTTGAACGATATCCTGTTCATCCTGTTGTTCTTCTTCCTTATTGTATCCACTTTGGCCAATCCGAATGTGATCAAGCTGTCGCAGCCAAAGGCTAAAAGCGATACCAAAGCCAAACAAACGGTTATTGTGAATATTAAACCTACCGGTGAATACATCATCAACGGTAAACAGATCTCTATTGAAGAAATGACGGCCTTCATTCAGCCTTATGTGCAGAAAGATTCAACGCAGGCGACAATAGCGATCAATGCCGACAAAACGGTGCCGCTCGAAAACGTAGTGGCCGTTATGCGTGTGGCCAGAAACCTCGGCGCAAGATCTACTTTGCTGGTAGACACGAAGACCAATTAGTTAATTAGATAATTAGATGATGTGATAATTTGATAATGGAAAACAAAATACAATTAGCTAATTGGCTAATTAGCTAATGTGCTAATGTGCTAATGGAATACACAAATGCAATTTGATAATTAGATGATGTGATAATTTGATAATGGAAAACAAAATACAATTAGCTAATTGGCTAATTGGCTAATGTGCTAATGGAATACACAAATGCAATTAGATAATTAGATGATGTGATAATGTGATAATGGAAAACAAAATACAATTAGCTAATTGGCTAATTAGCTGATGTGCTAATGGAATACACAAATGCAATTAGATAATTAGATGATGTGATAATTTAATAATGGAAAACAAATACGATTAGCTGATTAGCTGATGTGCTAATGGATACAAAAGCTCCTTGATTTATTGGAACTGTATTAATTATCACATTATCAAATTATCACATTATCAAATTATCACATTGGTTTTCATTAGCACATTGGCCTTGATCATCCTGTCTTTCCCCTGAAGATCCTTCTTCACTTCCGCAGCAAACCCTTTCGATTCAAACAGTTTTTTAGTGCTTTCGCCCAGGTCTTCATGAATTTCAGCAATGAGGGCGCCGCCGGGTAACAAATGCAGTAACGCAAACCGGGCAATGGCCTCATAAAACAACAGCGGATCGTCATTGGGCACAAACAATGCCAGGTGTGGTTCGTAGGCCAGTACATGCTGTACCATGCTGCTTTGATCACTTTGCGGGATATAAGGCGGGTTGCTCACGATGAGATCCACCGCCGGTAAAGATGGCCAGGTGGCGGTATCCAGAAAATCGGCGTGCAGAAAATGAACGGCAGTTCCATGCGCCGTTGCATTGCGGGCAGCTACCGAGAGCGCCGCTGCGCTCACATCACAGGAATAGATCTCCGCCTGGGGTAGTTTCTTTTTTAATGCAATGGGTATGCAGCCGCTGCCGGTGCCTATATCAAGTATTCTGAGGTCGGAAGTAGGAGGTGGGAAGTAAGGCGGGTTTTCATTCTTCTGGTCTCCTGACTTGTCCGCCGGCGCCTTGCCGTAGGTAGATTGCAGGTCGCCTGTTCCTGGTCCTGTATTTCTTGCTTCATACTTCATACTTCTTGCTTCTGAAAACACCCACTCCACAAGCTCCTCCGTTTCAGGCCGGGGGATAAGCACGTTCTCATCAACATAAAAAGACATACCGCAGAACCAGGCCTCGTGCAGCACGTATTGCACCGGTTTATGCGCCAGCAGTTCGCTGGTATATTGCTGCAGCCTCGTTATTTGCTCAGCCGTCAGGGGCGACTGTTTATACATAATGCGGTCGATCTTCCGCAGGCCGGTAACAGATTCCATCACCCAGTCGGCAATATTGGCCGCCTCGCGGTTGTCGTACAATGCATACAGGGAAGTCTGCAACTGCTGCTGTGCTTCATGAAGGGTCATAAGGGCAAAGATGAGGGTATTTTAGTGTATATTTGCGGCTTTAATTTGGTTTCAGGTTACTGGTTTCAGGTTGCATGGATTGCATGTTGTGCCCATTTTTTGAGTTTCGGAAATATAGCCCTGTAACTTGTACCTGGAACTTGTAACACTTGAATAGTCACGACCAGTCTCCATTGAACACGCACGAATCGTATATGCAACGTTGTATCCAGCTGGCCGCACAGGCAGCAGGATACGTAGCGCCCAACCCGATGGTGGGGGCCGTGCTGGTGCATGAAGGCCGCATTATAGGGGAGGGGTACCATCAGGTATATGGCGGTCCGCACGCAGAAGTGCATTGTGTAAATTCGGTAAGGGAGGCAGACAGGCATTTGATCCCCCAATCGGTAATGTATGTGTCGCTGGAGCCCTGTGCTCATTTCGGCAAAACACCGCCCTGTGCCGACCTGATCATTGAAAAAAAGATCCCCGAGGTGGTGATCGGTGTACGTGATCCCTTTAAACAGGTTGATGGCAAAGGGGTCGAGAAATTGCAGGCTGCCGGTGTACGGGTTACCATGGGCGTATTGGAGCAGGATTGCAAAACCCTCAATAAACGGTTCATTACTTTTCATAAACAGCACCGCCCGTATATAATTTTAAAATGGGCACAAACGGCCAATGGAAAAATGGCCGGTGAAGCTGGTGCTGAACGGCTGTTGATCAGCAATGCGTTCACTAACCGGCTGGTGCATAAGTGGCGCAGCGAGGAAGCGGCGATCCTCGTAGGCACCAATACCGCCCTGTTCGATGATCCGGCACTGACCACCCGGTTGTGGAAGGGACCTGATCCCGTGCGGCTGGTGGTAGATATGAACCTGCGGCTGCCCTCATCCTTACAGTTATTTAACGGCCAGGTGCGTACGATCGTTTTTAACAGCCTGCAGCATCAGGAAAAGGATAACCTGATGTATTACCAGGTAACGCAGGACGTAAACCTGGTTCACCAGGTGCTGCAGGCGCTGTACCAGTTGAAGATCCAGAGTGTGCTGGTTGAAGGCGGCGCTCAATTGCTGCAGTCATTCATCGATGAAAGCTTGTGGGACGAAATTCGGGTGATCACCAATAATGAACTGGTGGTGCCGCATGGATTACCTGCCCCCCGTATGCATACCGGCCGGCTGCTGCAACAGGAAACATTGTATTCAGATTCACTCCAATATTTTGTGAACCCGCAAACCCTGGTTCAGTGAGCAGTTTATTATTTCTCATTGCCAGTATTATACTTACTGCCTGGTTGACCATTGCCTTTAAAATAGTTGGACGGTTAGGCATCAATAACCTGCAGGCTATTGTATATAACTATACAGTGTGCGTAATAACAGGCAGCTTCGTGAACGGTAGTTTTCCGGTGAACGCTTCACTTGTTCAACAACCCTGGTTTTACTGGGCATTGGTGATGGGCGCCTGTTTTATTTCGATGTTCAACCTGGCGGCTTTTACCGTGCAGAAAATTGGGGTAGCCGCTGCAACGGTTGCCTACAAATTATCGATGGTAATACCCTTTGTGTTTTCAATTTACCTGTACAACGAAGAAGCTACAGCGTTGAAGATCGCAGGGGTTGCGCTGGCGCTGCTGGCTGTCTGGTTCACCACAAGACCCAGTCAGCAGGAAAGAAAAGGCAAAAAGCTATCGTGGGTATTGTGGGCCATGCCGCTCTTGTTGTTTGTGGGCAGCGGCCTGCTCGATGCCATGATCAAATATGTTGAACAGGCATTTATAAACCCTGCTAACCAGGATGCTTACCTGATCACTGCTTTTTGTGTGGCAGCCAGTATAGGAATAATGCTGTTATTATTCCTGTTCGTGACCGGCAGGCAAAAAGTGTCGGGTAGAGCAATGGTGGCAGGCATCTGTATCGGTGTGCCGAATTATTTTTCTATCTGGTGTTTGCTGGGAGCCCTGAAAGGATATGCCCGCAACAGTTCGGCCATTATTCCCATTAATAACATGGGAATTGTATTGTTCACGGCCATGGTGGCCTGGCTGGTCTTTAAAGAAAAGCTGTCGGCCATCAACTGGCTCGGAATTGTTCTGTCGCTGGTCGCTATCGCATTGATCGCCTATGGATAGTGTACCCGCAGTCAGGTGTGCCACACTTTAAAAGTGTGGCACACATCAGCATCTTTCAATTTGAATCATTTATGACCGACTCCGAATTTTTCTATACGATCGATAAATCCGCAACCGCAGAATTCAAGGATCGCGGCAGCAAATTCATTGCCTATACGTTTCCCATACAATCTGTTGAAGATTTTAAAAAGAACCTGGAAGCGATCAAAAAAGAGCATCCCAAAGCCACGCATCATTGCTTTGCCTATCGCATCGGGCTCGACAATAATACCTTCCGCGTAAGCGACGACGGCGAACCTTCGGGTACGGCCGGAAAACCCATTCTGGGCCAGATCGATAGCAAAAAGCTCACGAACATCCTGGTAGTGGTGGTGCGCTACTTCGGCGGCACCCTGCTGGGCGTACCGGGTTTGATCAATGCCTACAAATCAGCCGCTTCCATGGCGCTCCAGGTAACGCCTATCATTCAAAAACCTATCGAGGTAGTATATACCCTCCAGTTCGATTACACGCAAATGAACGAGATAATGATGCTCGTAAAGCAGCTGAATTGCCAGGTGCTGGAAAAGGAAATGAACCTCTTTTGCCAGATGGTAATTGGTATTCCAAAAGGCAGGATCGAAGAAGCGTTGTATAAGTTCAGTGAGATCAGGAATGTGGAGGTAATGAAGAAAAATTTGTAGTATCTTTCTCCTGACTGAGGACTGATAGCGTATGAGCAGGTTTGTTATAATAATATTCCTTCATATCATATTGCTCGTAGCCTGCAAACAGGGAAATGGACCATGGGGCAGGAGCAAAACAAAAGATACATTATCGGTACACACCGTTCCTTATGAAGTGTTGAGAAGTAAGGCTATGGATAGTGCCGAACAAATGTCTTTTTTCACCGATTACTGCATCAGAAAACTCCAAAGCCATAAAGGGGGCGACCGCTTCTACACCCTGGCCGTATTCGACGGCGATACCACCAAAATACAATTCTGCCAAGGGAATATCTGCACCAGTAGTAAGCAACATGCCGTAGTGGGCTTTGCCAACAAAAATCTTTTTTTCTTTTTTTTGAAAGAAGAGGCCTGGCGCCTGCGGCAGGTGATGAACGGCTATGGGATCATAAATGACAGCGCCATTCAATTCTCCGATGTGAATTTTGACGGTTATAAAGACGTTTCAATCATCTGGAACTATTCTGCCGGCACCTGTAATTGCACAGCGCCGGGCTGCAGGGATATTTATTTATACAACAGCGAAAAGGACAGGCTGGTACATATACCGGAAATAAGATCTTATTACGATTTCGGACTATCGGCAGAAGAGCAGTCGATCTACCTGGGCGAACATTGCAAAGGCTTTTATGGTAAGTTCATGTGGCAGGATGGAAAACTGCAGATACAGGAAGAATACAGTTCCAACCAATACAACGAAAGCGATTCCGCCCGCTGGCGCCTGGAACATTTTATTTATTGCAATGGCGAACGGGTTCCAGCTTATACCATTCCCAATTTACCCTTGCCGGAGAAATGGCAGAGGCAGTTTGGGTGGTGAGTGGTGAATGGTCAATGGTCTGTGGTCAATGGTGAATGGCCAATGATCAATGGTGAATCAGTTACCTGTTACCGGGTTCCTGGTACCGCGCCTCAAAATGAAACCATTAATCTGTATTCAGCCGCCTGAGCCTGGAATCTGTATTCCTGGTAACTGGTAACCGGTAACGCTGCAATCTGCAACGCCATTAAAGGAACCGATCACTTACAATCAAATCTTTACTTCCATTTGAGTACTTATAAAATCCTTCACCACTCTTTACACCCAGATATCCGGCAGTGACCATATTGGTGAGCAGGGGACAGGGTGCATATTTCGGATTGCCGAAACCTTCATACAATACATTCAGGATGGCATGGCAGGTATCCAGTCCGATAAAATCGGCTAATTGCAGTGGTCCCATCGGGTGAGCCATGCCCAGCTTCATAATGGTGTCAATTTCATTCACGCCGGCAATGCCTTCATACAAGCTATAGATCGCTTCATTGATCATCGGCATCAGGATGCGGTTGGCAATAAAACCGGGATAATCATTCACTACGCAGGGCACTTTACCCAATTGTTTACTCAATGCAACAATGGTATCGGTGACAGACGGTGAAGTAGCATACCCGTTAATGATCTCCACCAGCTTCATTACCGGAACCGGGTTCATAAAATGCATCCCGATCACCTGGCTGGGGCGTTTGGTAGCTGCCGCAATGCGGGTGATGGAGATGGAGGAAGTATTGGTAGCCAGCAGCGCATTGGCAGGGGCCAGGGTGTCGAGCTGTTTAAATATATCTAGTTTGAGGTCGATGTTCTCGGTGGCAGCTTCAACGATCAGTTCGGCATCTTTTACACCCTGAACGAGGTCGGTATAAGTAGTAAGATTGCCCAGGGCATTGTTCTTTTGTTCTTCCGTGGCAGCGCCTTTGGCGATCTGGCGATCGAAGTTCTTTTGAATGGTTTGAAGGGCTTTTTCGAGCTGGGCGGCATTAACGTCAATAAGGTTTACCGGAAAACCATTTTGTGCAAAAACATGCGCAATACCATTGCCCATAGTACCTGCGCCGATGACAGCAACGTTCATAATGTGATAATGTGATGATTAGATAATGTGATAATGATGGTCCGCCTGATTTCAGTCCGAAATTTTGGCCAAACAGACTATTATTTCAGTTTATTAAAAGCGGGTGCTAAGATAATATTCTTAATTGATAGCTAA
Organism: Longitalea luteola; assembly: GCF_017356035.1. Classification (GTDB taxonomy): domain Bacteria; phylum Bacteroidota; class Bacteroidia; order Chitinophagales; family Chitinophagaceae; genus Niastella; species Niastella luteola. The sequence continues at coordinate 186,903 of NZ_JAFIQX010000005.1, forward strand.
CAAGTGTTTGTCTGTTAATACGTAAAGGCCGATAGTAGTCATCCTGTTATAATGAGGCGGCAATAAGTTGTCGGTGGTCATGAATCCCGGCAATTATCACATAATCAAATTATCGAATTATCTAATTCTGATTTTTAAAGTCTCCCCGTTTCCACGCCTTGATGAATTCTGACCAGGCGGCGGGGTTGAAAATGTTTTGTGGAGGAGCTTGTCCGCTGTAGTAGTACCGTTGTGCATTGTTACGCAGGAACATATTGGAGCTTTCGGTACCATCTCGGGGTAAGGTGCGTGCCAGTACCCGGCGTTTGGATTCATCGGTATTCTTGCGGGCGATCTCTATATCATCGTCGGGAATGGATACATTCACAAAATCCCGTTCAAACTGTTCTTTGGTGGGGCGTGGTTTAATGACCGTAGCGGGCAGGTACATCGTGTCGGTAACCATCAATTGCAGCAGGCTGTACTGGTTGCCTTCCAGGTCGCGCGGAATGGTGGCCAGTTTGGGTTTATAACCAATAGACGTGAACTCTACGATATCTCCTTTCATCACCACAATGCTGAAAACGCCCTGCTCATTCGTGATGGTACCCCGGTTCTGGCCTTTGATCATGACGGTCACGGAAGGGATGGCTTTCAGGCTGTCGGCTGTCATTACAACACCGTACAACTGAATCACGGAATCTTTCAGTTTCTCAAATTGAGCGTTAGCGGCAAAGGGTATGGCAATCGCCAGGAAAATCAGTAAAAGTAAACGTCTTTTCATGCCCGTCAAATATATACATAATGCCTAAAATACTTCAACAAAATACTAAGGTCAATGGTTAATTTTGTGGCAAATAAATCTTTTTAACAAAACTCTTAGATGAATGACCCCTGAGAAAGTTTTAGATGCATTGAGGAACGTTCAGGAACCTGATTTGGGCAAGGATATAGTTACGTTGGACATGGTAAAAGATATAGTGATTAGCGGTAATACGGTGTCTTTCACTGTTGTGCTTACCACACCCGCTTGTCCTATGAAAGATATGATGGCAAGGGCCAGTGAAAACGCTATCAGATCACTGGTTAACAAAGAAGCAGTTGTAAGAGTAAACTTCACAGCTAATACCAGCACTAACCGGCAGGATCCGGGGTCTGTTCTGCCAAAAGTCAAAAATATTATAGCTGTGATCAGTGGAAAAGGAGGCGTGGGAAAAAGTACTGTGTCCGCCAATCTGGCACTGGCGCTGGCCCAGGGTGGTGCAAAAGTGGGGCTGATGGATGCCGATATTTATGGTCCCAGCGTACCCATCATGTTTGGCGTGCGTGGTGAACGGCCGATGATGAAAAGCATGGGCGAAGGACAGAAGGGTATGATCGTTCCGCTGGAGCGTTTTGGTATAAAGCTCATGAGCATTGGCTTACTGGTGGATGAAAAAAGCGCAGTGATCTGGCGTGGTCCCATGGCCAGCAGCGCCATTCGCCAGTTTGTGACCGATGTATGGTGGGATGAACTGGATTACCTGGTCATCGATATGCCTCCCGGAACAGGTGATATTCATTTGACCCTGGTACAAACAGTGCCGGTTACCGGCGCGGTGATCGTTACCACACCGCAGGATGTTGCCCTGGCCGATGCTAAAAAAGCGATCGGCATGTTTAGCCAGGCCCAGATAAAAGTGCCGGTAATAGGCCTTGTCGAAAATATGAGTTATTTTACACCTGCTGAATTACCTGATAATAAGTACTATATCTTTGGCAAAGAAGGTGGCAAACGCCTGGCCGAAGAATATGATATTCCTTTCCTGGGGCAGATTCCCTTAGTGCAAAGCATTCGGGAAGGGGGCGATATGGGCATTCCGATCATGGTGAGCGATGATATGATCTCCCGGAAAGCATTTGAAGAATTTGCCGCTAATGCCACCCGCAGCATTGCCATGCGCAATGCCAATGTAAGCGCCGCTAAAGTAGCTGAGGTCATTTAATGAATATGCACAGCCAATAAAGCAACGGGCAACAGACAATTGGCAATGGATAAGAGAGTTCTCTTTGCTGGTTGTCTGTTCCTGAAAATTAAAGTAACCTGCAATTAACAGTTGAGCATGAATTTTGGTAATTGTCAATTGCTTATTGTCAGTTGTCAATTGGATCTCCAATATCCTCCCTGATCATCACTGTAAAAATTGTATATGTTTAAATTTAGGGAAGTAACAGAGCTCCTCGTATTGGTTGCCTTGATTTTTGCCTGTCACGCTTCAAAAAAAGTTACTGATCCGTTGTTACCAGCATTTGATATCGAAGGCCATCGCGGCTGCAGGGGTTTAATGCCCGAAAATACCATTCCCGCCATGATGAAGGCACTGGAACTGGGCGTTACTACCCTGGAGATGGATGCCGTGATCACCAAAGACAAAGAAGTGATCCTGTCACATGAACCTTTTTTCAATCACGAGATCACCACAGGTCCCGATGGGAAGTATGTAACAGCGCAGGATGAGCGCAGCCTGAACATTTACAACATGACCTATGCACAAACGCAAACATTTGATGTGGGGCTGAAACCGCATCCGCGTTTTCCGAACCAGAAGCGGCTGAAAGCCACCAAACCCTTACTGCGCGAAGTGATCGATCATGTAGAAGCCTATCACAAATTAAATGGCGGCCGCCCGGTTTTCTATAATATAGAAACCAAATCACAACCGGCTACTGATAACAAGTATCACCCGGCGCCCGAAGAGTTCGTAAGAAGACTTATGGAAGTGGTCAACACGGGCAAGATCAGTGACCGGGTGATCATTCAGTCATTTGATTTTCGTACGTTGCAGGTGGTGCATAAAAGATATCCCGGCGTAAGAACCGCTGCCCTGATCGAGGACTATGATAAACGCACCCTGGAAGAGCACCTGAAAGCCCTGGGATTCAAACCCACGATCTACAGCCCCGCCTACAGCCTGGTGACAAAAGAGCTGGTAACAAAATGCCATGAACGGCAGATCAAGGTCATTCCCTGGACGGTCAATGATAAAGAAGCTATCGAAAAATTAAAGGCGCTTGGTGTCGATGGTATTATTTCTGACTATCCTGACCTGTTGGTTCAGTAGTTGTGATGGTGATAGGTTAACGGTTGCTTGCATACATGAAACTGTATTGTATTCAAAACACTATTATAAACTTTAACTTCCTCCTTTAGGGGGCAGGGTGTATGAATTTATCATTAGAAGGAAAAAACGCCGTGATCTGCGGAAGCACCCAGGGCATCGGCCTGGCCATTGCCGAAGAGCTGGCATTACAGGGCGCTAACTGTACCTTGCTGGCCAGGAATGAAGAAGCGCTGCATGCCGCTTTAAAAAGCCTGGATATTGCGCTTCGCCAGCAGCACAGCTGCCTGGTAGCCAATTTCAGCAAGCCCGAGCAGGTAAAGCATGTCATTGAACAGCATGTTCAGCAAAAGCCGGTGCACATCCTCATCAACAATACAGGTGGGCCGCCACCCGGCTCGGTACTCGAGGCCACCGAAGAAGCGTTTTTGCAGGCATTCAATCAGCACCTGATCGTAAATCAGCTGCTGGCCCAGGCTGTTATTCCGGGCATGAAGCAGGCGAATTACGGACGCATCATCAATATCATATCTACGTCTATCCGAATTCCCATTACCAACCTGGCGGTATCAGGCACGGTACGGGGAGCGGTGGCCATGTGGTCGAAGATCCTGGCCAATGAGGTTGGTCAGTTCAATATAACGGTAAACAATATCTTACCCGGCTTAACAAAAACACAACGGTTGGATAGCCTGATCCAGAACAATGCACAAAAACGCGGGGTATCACCCGACGTTATTGAACAGGAAATGAAACAGGAGATACCCATGAAGCGTTTTGGCGAAGCAGCGGAACTGGCTGCTGTTGCCGCCTTCCTGGCTTCCCCCGCCGCTTCCTATGTGAATGGGATAAGTATTCCGGTCGATGGAGGGAAAACCGGTTCATTTTAAAATAGTTCATAGTTTAAAGTTCATCAGTTATTCAGTTCCTAAGTTCCTGAGTTATTGAGTTATTCAGTTCATAAGTTTTTGAGTTTATAATTAATCGTAAGGCTGAATAACTGAACAACTGAATAACTGAACAACTGAATAACTGAATAACTGAACAACTGAATAACTGAACAACTGAATAACCAGGAAACAAACCTACTACATGATATTTGAAAATTCCCGCTCGTTTGCCTGCCGGCTCGATCAGCAGGATGAGCTGCGTTCCTTCCGGGATCAGTTTATCATGCCCGTTATAGATGGCCGGCAGCAGATCTACTTTTTAGGCAATTCCCTGGGCCTGCAACCCAAACGTACGGCAGCCTGCCTGCAACAGGTAATGAACAAATGGGCCAATTACGGTGTGGAAGGTTTTTTCATGGGCGAACAACCCTGGCTGCAATACCACGACCAGCTCATTCAGCCGCTTTCACAAATTGTAGGTGCTTTACCACATGAAGTAGTGGTCATGAACCAGCTTACGGTAAACCTGCATTTACTGTTGGTGTCCTTCTATCAACCCGATCAAAAACGCTATAAGATCATTTGCGAGGCCAAAGCATTTCCCAGCGATCAGTATATGCTGGAAACACATGTGAAATATTGTGGCTTCGATCCCGCTGATGCCATCATTGAAGTAGCGCCAAGGGCAGGGGAACATACCATCAGGCAGGAAGATGTTCTTCAGGTAATACACGAACACAAAGATGAGCTGGCGCTGGTTGTATGGGGTGGACTCAATTACTATACCGGTCAGCTGTTTGACATGGCTGCCATTACCAACGCGGCACAGGCAGTTGGCGCCAAAGTAGGATTCGACCTGGCGCATGCAGCCGGAAATGTTGCTTTACAGCTGCACGACTGGAACGTTGATTTTGCAGCCTGGTGCAGTTATAAATACATGAATTCAGGCCCGGGCGGAATTGGCGGCGCCTATATTCATGAACGGTATCATAACGATCATACAATACCGCGTTTTGCCGGTTGGTGGGGCTACGATAAAGCTACGCGTTTCCTGATGCAGAAAGGGTTTAATCCAACCCGCTCGGCGGAGGGCTGGCAATTAAGTACGCCCTCTCCCTTGTTATATGCAGCCCACCGCGCTGCGCTGGAGATCTTTACGGAAGCCGGTATCGACCGCCTGCAAAAGAAAAGGCAATTGCTCAACAGCTGGTTGTGGTTCCTGCTCGACGATCTGAACAGCCGGCAATCGGAACCGGTCATTGAATTTATTACACCCCGCAAGGAAAGTGAAAGAGGATGCCAGGTATCTATGTTGATGTTACAACAGGGCAAAAAGGTGTTTGACGAACTGGCGAAGGCGGGGGTGATCGTCGACTGGCGCGAACCGAATGTGATCAGGCTGGCGCCGGTACCTTTGTACAATACTTTCGAGGAAGTATGGCAATTCACTAATATCTTGCGGCAAATATTACAACTCCAACTCGTATGACACGGCAGCAACTGGTAGAACAGATACGCATTAGAAAAACATACCTCATCGTGGGGCTTGATACGGATCTAAACAAGATCCCAAAACACCTGCTGACAAAAAGCGACCCGGTATTTGAGTTTAACAAACAGATCATCGATGCTACCAAAGAGTACTGTGTAGGTTATAAGATCAATACGGCATTTTATGAAGCCCTGGGTTTACCCGGTTGGGAAGCCATGCAAAAAACAGTTGCTTACATTCCCGATACGCATTTCAAAATAGCCGATGCCAAAAGAGGCGATATCGGTAATACCTCCTCGCAATATGCCAGGGCCTTCTTTGAAACAATACCATTTGATGCCATTACGGTAGCCCCTTATATGGGCGCCGACAGCGTTTTACCGTTCCTGGAGTATAAAGACAAATGGACCATCGTGCTGGGCCTCACATCAAATACCGGTGCCCGCGACTTTGAATTGCAAAAGGCAGGCGAAGAATTGTTGTACGAAAAAGTATTACGTACCGCCGCACAATGGGGTACTGCCGGTCAGTTGATGTTTGTAGTAGGGGCCACACAGGCTTCAGAATTTTCCAATATCCGTGCTCTTACGCCAGACCATTTTTACCTGGTGCCGGGGGTAGGGGCGCAGGGAGGCAGCCTGAAAGAGATCTCAGAAAAAGCAATGAATAAAGACGTAGGGCTGCTGGTAAATGCCAGCCGGGCTATTATTTATGCTTCCGATCAGGAAGATTTTGCTGCCAGGGCAATGCTCGTTGCCAAAGAATACCAGCAGGAAATGGCTGGTTACCTGTAATAATTACCGGTTGACAGTTCCCGGGTACCGGGCGTTGAATCGGGTAACGGACGGCAATTAACCGCGCATCCTGCGATTTGGACCCGGTAACCGGTGCCAGGTAACCGGTTACCTGTATGTCTTTACATTTTTTCCTTCTAATATAATCTTCCTAATAGATTTAGTTTCACACAGTTCTCTTTACAAAATGTGTATTATTTTTTCACTTACAGGCAGGGGTGCACACAATTGCAGGCACTAAAAAGCGTTTTAGATGTTTTAAGGCGTAAAGATACCAAATGCCTTTTCCGAAAGCGTTATAGTTGATTTGAGTGAAGATGCGAAGATGTACTGATTAACGGATCGTACTATTACGTTTTGCCGGTTAACAGGTCAGGTATTTTAACGTTGAAGCACTAACAACCCAAACTCCGTGAATTCCGTATACCCTTGTATGAATGATGCATTCTTACACGGGTTATACTGTTGCCGGAGAACCATTAACCAATGATCGAACGACGATTGTGGTAATTGGTTTTTAAGTTTGGCATATTAATCAGCTAAAAGAGATCCCATATCCTATCGAAATTTAAAATCCAATCATCGGCTATGCGAAAAATTTTACGCGGGCACGTAGTTTATAAAATATTTCTGTTTACCCTTTGTTTAGGTTCATCTTTTTTGTTCGAAGCTCACGCTCAGGTGTCCGGTACATTTACCATTAATAGCGGCGCACCAGCCAGTGCAACTAATTTCCAGACTTTTGCTGCAGCCGTTGCATCGCTTTCCGGCGGTGTCAATGGCGCCGTGACTTTTAATGTGGTGTCAGGCAGCGGGCCTTATACCGAGCAGGTGGTGATCAATGCCATTGCCGGCGCCTCGGCAACCAATACCATCACATTCAATGGTAATGGTGAAACCCTCAACTTTCTTTCTACCGACTATAACAGCCGTGCCGGTATAAAGCTGAACGGTGCAGATTATGTAACGTTCGATAACCTCAACATTCAGCCGCTGGCCGATGCGCCCGGTGAATACGGTTATGGTGTACACATCTTAAATGATGCCGATCATAACACGATCAAAAATTGCCATATCACCTGTTTTGTTGATTGGGATAATTACGATAATCATGCCGGCATAGTGATAAATGGCAGCCACGCCAATACGTGGGATGAGGGAGATAGCAATTGCGATGACAACCTGATCCTGCATAATACAATCACCGGCGGAACAGCAGGTATAACGCTCTCATCCATACCGGTATGGGGCAATCCGGCTCAGTTTATGACCGGAAATAGAATAATTGGTAATACTATTTCAAATGCCATTTTTTATGGTATTCAGATGTATTATACCAGTAGTACCCTGATAGATGGTAACGATATTACGGGTGGTCCCGATGCCATTTACGACCTCATCGGAATGTATCTTGCTTATTACAATCAAAGCTTTGTCATTACCAATAACCGCATCCATGGTTTTCATGCAGAGCCTGGTAGCACACTAACCGGTCTTTTTATCTCATCCGAGAGTGTTGCCGGTAAGGAATGTCTGTTTGCCAATAATCTTATTTACGATTTTCAAACTGCCGGTACCGTCATAGGCATCGTTTCCAGGCTGCCCAATACTGTATATTCCACTTCATTCCTCAATATTTATCATAACACGATATCCCTCGACGATCAAAGCGTTCCCGGCACTGATGCATTCGGGATGCAGTTTGATAACGTTTCGGATGTGAATATCATGAACAATATTGTGACAGTGACGCGCAGAAGCAGTAATATTAATTATGGTATCTATTTTGAAGTGGCCCCCACCAACTTTACCAGCCAACGGAATGATATATATGTGCCAGACGGCCCCGCTACCAATGATGCAGTAGGCGTGATCAGAAGTGTTGTCTATAATACAATGGCAGCCTGGCAAAAGGCTACCGGTTATGATTATTTTTCAACCGACGTTAACCCGATATACGCAAATCCTGCCGCCTTCGATTTCAGACCAACGGCACAGGGCATAGATAATATGGCCGTTTATCAAAGTATAAATACTGATATAACCGGAGCCCCTCGTAGTACATCGAACCCCGATGTAGGTTGTTATGAATTTTTATCTGCCGCGTGCTCGTCCACCATTACCGGCGGTACCGTCAATGCTTTACCTGATTCCATCTTATGCATAGGCCCAAAGATCTCTCTTGGCTTAACAGGTCATTCGGCTGGTGGCGGGCAAACCTATACCTGGCAAACCTCTACCACCGCTACAGGAACTTATAGCAATATTACCGGTCAGCTTGGTTTTCCGTATCTGGAAACAACGCCTGTTACGACCTTATTTTACCGCGTAGCGCTTACCTGTGGAACCACTACTGCTTACTCCAAACCGATCAGGGTGTTGGTAAACACTTCGCTCAACGGCGGTACTTATACCATTAATTCTGAACTGCCTACCGGTGGCATCAATTTCAATTCGTTCAAAGACGCGGCATTGGCTTTACAATGCGGTATCAACGGGCCTATTGTATTTAACGTGGCCAGCGGCAGCGGGCCTTATAATGAGCAATTGATCCTGCCTGCATTAAGTACGTCGCCCACAAAAACGGTGACCTTTAATTGCAATGGCGTAACCATGTCTTATGCGCCAACGACTTCCAGTCAAAGTGCTGTACTAAAGTTGAATGGAACTGATTACATTACTATCGATAGCCTGAACGTTGACGTACAGGGATCTTCGACCTTTGGTTTTGGCATACAGCTCACGAATGATGCCGATCATAATACGATCAAACGTTGCACGATCAATCTCAGTAAAACAGCAACCACTAACCGGTATGCAGGAATAGTTATCAGCGGGGCTGCCGACAATCCTACAAGTACTGTTGGTTATAGCGATTGCGATACCAACCTCATCACCAACAATACTGTCATTGGTGGTAGTCATGGTATTACCAATGCTTCCAATTCCATTTCTCCCGGCGTATCGAGGTCAAGGGGAAATATCATCAGAAAAAACATCCTGAAAGATAACTACCAGTACGGGATCTATTTAACAGGCGCCTCTAAAACCCTGGTTGATAGCAATGATATCAGTCAGCCTACCCGCACTGTACTGGCGGCGTTCACCGGCATTTATTTGCTGGAGGTGAACTTTGGGGTAACGGTGTCAAGAAACAAGATCCATAATCTGGCAGAGAATGCTAAAACAACCAGTGTGCTGTTAGAAGGAATAAAATGTGAGCTGGTTAAAGCATTGCCAACGGAACCGATCGTGATCACCAACAATTTATTGTATACCTGGCGGGGAAGCGGCGTACAGAATGGACTGAACAACATTTCTTCCCAGCATGTGAAATATTATCATAATACGGTTTCACTGGATGATTCTTCCTCTGGCAACCCGAGCTTAACCCGTGGATTCGGCGCATTTGGTATGCTCAACGAGGGGATAGAGATCAAGGATAATAACATAGTTGTGCGCCGCGGTGGTACGGGGGCAAAGTATGGATTCTATACGAATGTCAACGATAGTGGTTTGGTAGCTAACTTTAATAACTACTATATTTCTTCTACGGAAGGTCCGGCCATTATCGGTTACATGACCACCGACTATCCTACCTTACCTCAATGGCTGGCCACCCGCAAGGATTCCAATTCAATTTCCATCGATCCGGTACCACATGATCCCGCAAAAGGAGATTATACTCCTACCAAAATACCATTTGAGAACAGGGGTAGCAATGTGGGCATTACCACCGATATCCGGGATGTTACAAGAGATTTGGCAAGGCCTGATATTGGGGCCGTGGAATTCACCATCTGCCGCCAGCTTACCAACCCGGTGATCAGTGCCGATTCTGTGGGCGTGAATGCCATCAGGTTCAGCTGGCCTGCTGTACAAAATACTACCGGTTACCGCGTATCCCGTGATGGCATCAACTGGGCGATCCCTTCTTCGGGCGCCATGGGACTTACGCATATCATTGCCGGGTTAAAACCTGCTGATACTGCAGGATTGATGGTAAAAGCTTTGGGTTCGCGTATCGATTGTCCGGAATATTTGTCGGGCCGTGTGGTGTCACGAACGCTCACAGATGGCATTTATGTGCCCAATACTTTTACCCCCAATGGCAATGGTCAGAACGACGTGTTCAAAGTATATAGTAATATGATGAGGTCAATCCGCTGGATGGTATTCAACCAGTGGGGTGAAAAAGTGTTTGAAACCACGGAACTGCAGGGCGCCTGGGATGGCAGGTATAAGGGCAAACCCCAACCCGTAGGCGTATATGTATTCGTGGTGTCGGGCACGCTTTCAGATGGCACTAAAGTAACCCAGAAAGGAACATTTAATCTGATCCGGTAATTAAAATCCAAAAAAACTGTTTGTAATGAGATATCTTATAAAAACCGGCTTGTTACTGTTAACCCTGGTTAAAGGAGTAACAGGTCTTTCTCAAACAGATCCCCATTTTTCGCAATATTATGCGTACCCGGTTTGGTTGAACCCCGCTTTGACGGGCGCCATAGACGGTAATTGCCGGGTAACAGCCATGTACCGCAGTCAATGGGGCGGCATCAGCAATCCATTTGCAACGCCCGCTGTTTCTGCAGACTTTGTAACGAATAAAAATGTAAGCCTTGGTGTTAACCTCATGAACCAGCGGGCAGGCACTATTGGCTACAGCTATATGACCGGGTATGCTACCATGTCTTATAATGGCGTACGCTTTGGGTATCACCAGATCTCTATGGGTATGGCTTTGGGTGTATTGAACCGCCGCTTCGATCAATCGAAGTTCAGAACAGGCGATATGTGGAATCCCTATATGGGCTTCGACCCAACGAATGGCGGTACCGAAGTGCTGAATAAAACATCTGCCATTGCATTCGATGCGGGGGTAGGCGCCGTGTATTTTGATGGAACGCCGGGTAAAAAAGCGAATTGGTTCGGCGGTATCTCAGCCTATCATTTAACCCAGCCACAGGACCCATTCCTGGCAGGCGATCATGAAAAAATGCCGATGCGGTTAACAGCCCATGGCGGTTTGAAATATAATGTGAACGAAGACGTGAGCATTACGCCCAACCTGTTGTATATGCGCCAGGGTAACAGTGAAGAAAAAATGGCAGGCGCCTATGCCCAGATGCGGGTAAATGAAACCACCGACTTTTTACTGGGCGCCAACTACCGGTTCAAAGATGCGGTGTCGCCCTATGTAGGTGTTTACTATAAGAACTATATGATCAGTGTGAGCTATGATGTAAACATGTCTGACCTGGGTAAAGTGGCAGGTAATGCCAACAATTTCGAAATATCCCTGACGCTCATCGGCCGCAAATCGGTTAAACAGGATGCCGTGCCGTTCGTGTGTCCGCGGTTGTAATATACAAAACGAAGAGAAGGACCCACCAGCCACCGGCTGTTTCAAAACATTATCACATTAGCAAATTGATTATACATGATCAAGCAAATTATAATAATAGCCTGTCTGGGTTTGAGTACCGCTGCGGTACATGCGCAGGCAACTAACTTTAAGCGCGTAGCGGAACAGTTCTATGCCAAAGGCGATTATTATTCTGCCGCACACTATTTTGAAAAATACTTAAGTGGGAAGACTCCTTCCCATTCAGGGTATAATGCCTATGTAGTACAAAAGCAGGGCGCTGCATTGATCAACCCCAACGATCTCGGCGGTCTCGACGGTAACCTCTTGTATAAAATGGGCGACTGTTACTTTAACCTGAACGATTATATACATGCAGAACAATGGTATAAAGTGTTGCTGAAAAAAGACTCTGCCAGCTTTCCGCTGGCCCGTTACTATTATGGCATTTGTTTGCGCGCCAATGGTAACTACAAAATTGCCCAGCAGGAGCTCACGAGGTTCATGCAGGAGAATACCGAAGGCGAGAAGTATAATAAACGGGCGCAGCAGGAGATCGATAACTGTGCGTTCATTCAGCAGCAATTGACCAATGGCCCTACCGGTATTAAAATAGAAAGGCTCAATAACAACATCAATAAAGAAGGCGCCAATTACGCTGCCAGCTGGCTCAACAATAATACCCTGGCCTTTACATCAACCCGGTCGGAAGGGTATAACAATGCCTTGTACAGCGTAGCCTTCAATAACGGCGGTTTTGGCAGGATAGAAAAAATAAATGTGGCAGCGCCGAGGAATACCCATTTAGGAACTCCAACTTTTACACCTGATGGCTCAAAAATGTTCTTTACTGGCTGGATGGTGAAGAATGGAAAGAAACTGTCGGCCATTTATATGAGCGAACGCGATGGCGAAAGATGGAGCGAGCCTGTTGTGATCGACGGCAAGCTCAGTGAAGAATCATTCAATTCCAGGCAGCCGCAGGTAACGCCCGATGGCAAATACCTGTTATTTGCCAGTGACCGCTCGGATGGCATCGGCGGTTTCGATATCTGGTCGGCCACCCTCGACCCTAAAGGAATGCCCGAAAAGATCACTAATTTGGGACCGGCCATCAATACCACGGGCGATGAAGAAGCGCCGTTTTACCATGGCGGCAGCCAGTCCCTCGTATTTGCCTCCAATGGCAGAACCGGTATGGGCGGCTTCGACCTGTTCTCATCCAGTGGTTATTTCAATGGCTCATGGACGGTGGCATTGAACCTGGGCTACCCGGTAAATTCAGAAAAAGATGATATTTACTTTGTAGGCAAAGGAAAGGGGTTGCTTGAAGATGCCATCATCAGCAGTGACCGCGCCTCATTATGTTGTTTGGAATTATTCTCCATACATAAGAATTACAACCAGGTATTTACCGGGGTGGTGCTCGATTGCGATACCAAGAAACCGCTGGAAGGCGCTATCGTAACTGCCAAAGATCCGCGTGGTAACGAGATCGCTACTATCAAGACCCAGGCAGGCGGCCGGTATACCATTCAAACCGATGCCGGGTTGGCCCTGCAGATCAGTGGCCGCCAGGAAGAGTACCAGGATGGCCTGCTGACGGCCTACCCCTCGAAAGGCGACACCGTATATGCACAGGAGTTATGTTTGGCCAAAAAGCCCGATCCGTTCAAAAACAAGACCGAGGTTACCTATCAGATCGTGTTTGAGTTAAAGACCGAGATCGCAAAAGAATCATACCCATATCTTGATCTCATTGCCGGTTACCTGAAGGCCAATCCATCGGTCGTGCTTGAAATAAATGTGCACACAGACGGCCTGGGATCGGTTAAATCGAACGAGTTCCTGTCGAAAGGACGGGCCAATGCCTGCGCCGAGTACCTGATCAATGCCGGTGTATCGCCCGGACAGCTGTTGCCAAGAGGATTTGGGGAATGCTGCCCGATCGAGAAAGAGACCACACCTGATGGAAAAGATATCCCGGAAGCCCGTGAGAAGAACAGGCGTGTGGTGTTCAAGATGATCAGCAATGGCACCCCCATCAACAATGGTACGCCCATTGGCAATGGCACCCAAACGACCAACTAAAACAGACAAACGCTGATCGGCTATCGACAGAAGGCCACAACTGATCTGTGAACCGATAGCTTTCCACGCAGTTTATAATTGAACAAAAAGCCCCCGGAATTCGGCTTGATCGAACACCGGGGGCCTTATTTTTGTCCCGGATCCAGGATCCTTCAACACCCCGGCTCGCGAACATCGTTGCCAATTGTAAGAATATTCACTTTTTCGGGTGTATCAGATTAAGATACGTAGAGATAAAAAACCTTAAATTGCAATAATACCCAGCGGTTAAGGGCTTTTTTACGTATTAAGCATAGATCATCTACATAATCAAAATTTACAATTTATGAAACACGTTTTCTCTGTCCTCTCAGTTACCTGTGTTGCATTTTTAACCATTTTGATATCCTCGACCGGTTGTAAAAAAGGCGATACCGGCCCGAAAGGTGAAACCGGTAATGCCAATGTACAATACTCACCCTGGCTCGATGTTTCATTTGAAGCGGTTAGAAATACAGCAGGCGATACCCTTTACTATGAGACGGTAGTGCCCGCTCCGAAGATAACCGATAGTGTATTAGCCTATGGTGATGTGAGAATATACGTAAACAATGGAACTGCAGCACAACCTGAGATCATCCCGCTTCCTATTGGCACAATCCTCATCCCTTTTATCAGCAAAGGCGAGATCTACATGCAGGGCGGCGATTTTTCAACTTTTACACAGGGCGGACAGAAATACTCTCAGTTCAGATATGTGATAATAGCAGGATCTACTCCGGCCCGAAGAGATGTGAACCTGAACGATTATAATGCTGTAAAAGCGTTTTATAACATCCCTGACTGAGAACACGGCTTCTTCATAAATAGCAACCGTTCCTTAAGAAATCCTTCTCCCTGAAAACCGAGTTTATAGAATAAACGTATTTGTTCAGATAAATGCGCTTTGAAATAGTATCTGTCGGGCCAGTGCATCAGTAATGCACAGGCCCGACAGGTTAAATGGATATCCCAAAAGGGATAGGACGTTAACCCAATCTTCAGTTAATCAAAAACTAATGCTATGCGTTTTATGCAAAACGCTTTTGAGGCAAAGGCAGTACGAACAACGTGCAAAAGATTGTTGTTGGTGGTGGTTGTAGCTGGTTGTTTGCCATTCATCGCTCGCGCATCCGGTATTCCCAACATAAATAACACCCGATTTTTCCAGGATACCACTGTGGTACGAGGCAGGGTCTCAGGTACTGAAGAAGGAGGCATTCTGCCCCAGGTATCTGTACAGAACCTGGTCTCAGGCAGGGGTACCTTCACCAATACACAGGGTGAGTTTGCCATTGGCGCCCGCCGGGGCGACAGCATCCGGTTCTCCTATACCGGCAAAGCTCCCCAAACCATCATTTACCGCGGCGAAAGGTTTATGGAGGTGTTCATGTCGGAAGGCGGTAAAGCGTTATCCGAAGTGATTGTGACCGGTTTCCAGACCATCGAAAAAAAGAAATTTGCCGGCGCGGCCGCCACTGTAAAAATGGATGATGCCAGGCTGAGCGGTCAAACAGATGTCAGCCGGATGCTCGAAGGCCGGGCTGCCGGGGTTTCCGTTCAAAACGTGTCGGGCACATTTGGTACCGCACCCAAAGTGCGGGTGCGCGGCGCCACCTCCATCAACGGTGATAACAAACCTTTGTGGGTGGTAGACGGTGTGGTGCTGGAAGACATCGTAAACATCTCTAACGACCAGCTGTCGAGCGGCGACCCTACTACTTTGTTAGGTTCCGCCGTAGCCGGTTTAAATGCCAACGATATTGAAAGCTTCGACATCTTAAAGGACGCCTCTGCCGCCGCTCTTTATGGCGCCAGGGCCATGAACGGGGTAGTGGTCATCACTACAAAAAGAGGGCGGGCCGGAAAACCCAACGTAAATTATATCGGTAATTTCAGTACTTACCTGAAACCCCATTACCGTGATTTCAATATCATGAATTCTGCCCAGCAAATGTCGGTTCTGGCCGAACTCGAGCGCAAAGGCATGCTGAACGCCAACATCCTCGACCGGGGCGATAACGGCGTTTATGGTAAAATGTACGAACTGCTGAACGAACCGTTACCAGGTGGCAATGGTTTCGTATTGCCCAATACCCAGCCCGCCCGCAAAGCATTTTTGACCCGGTACGCACAGGCGAATACCGACTGGTTCGATCTGCTCTTCCGTAATAACTTCACGCAGGAACATTCCCTCAGTATTTCTGCAGGAACCGACCGTTCCCAATCTTATTTTTCTACCAGTTATTATGGCGATAACGGCTGGACGCCGGCCGATAAAGTAAGCCGTTATACCCTCAACTTCCGCAATAATTATAAGTTCAATGAACGGCTGTCGGCCGATTTTACTACCGTAGGGTCCATGCGCGAACAGAAAGCGCCCGGTGCGCTCACGCGCAACAGCAACCCGGTAGAAGGTAGTTACGATCGCGATTTCGACATCAATCCTTTCAGCTATGCCCTCAACTCAAGCCGCACCTTAACGGCATACGACGAGAACGGCAACCGCGAATATTTCCGGCGCAACTTTGCTCCGTTCAACATCCTCACCGAACTGGAGAACAACTATATGGACCTCAAAGTGATCGACCTGCGGTTGCAGGGAAGCCTGAACTACAAGATCACCCCCTCGCTGCGGTATGAATTTGTAGGCGCCCTGCGTTTCGTGAAATCGAGCCGTGAGCACCAGATCACCGAGTCGTCGAATATGGCCAATGCCTATCGTGCCGCAAACACATCAACCATCAGGGCTAATAACAAGTTCCTGTACCGTGATCCGGAGAACCCCGATGCTGAACCGGTAGTCGTATTGCCGTATGGCGGTTTTTACAACCGCGTAGAAGACCAGCTGTTGAACTATGATTTCCGGAACAGCCTTAATTTCAATAAAACGATCAACGACCTGCATACGATCACCGCGTTGGTGGGTCAGCAGGTAAAATATGCCGATCGTCAGCAATTCAACAACACCGGTTATGGCTACCAGTATGAGAATGGCGGCGTGCCTTTCATCGATTACCGCATTCTGAAACAAACCATCGAGCTGAACTTCCCGTATTATGGAATGTCTAAGGATTATGACCGCTTTGTGGCCTTTTACGGATCGGGTACCTATACCTATAATTCAAGGTACAATTTAACCGCAACAGTACGGTACGATGGTTCGAACCGGTTGGGTAAGTCAAGAAATGCCCGCTGGTTGCCTACCTGGAGCGTGGCCGGTTCATGGAACGTAGAACAGGAACGCTTTATGGAAAACATTGCCTGGGTAGATGCCCTTACGGTGCGCGCCAGTTATGGTTTAACAGCGAGTATGGGACCTGCCACCAACTCAAACATCGTATTGAGGAATATTAATACCAACAGGACCTATTTAACAGAACGGGAGTCGGTGATACAGCTGGCCAACCTGGAGAACAGCGAGCTTACCTGGGAAAAGTTATACACTACCAACCTGGGTGTTGACGCTACCATGTTGAACAGGCGCCTGAATGTGAGTGTAGACGTATACAACCGCAGCAGCTTCGATCTTATAAGTGTAGTTAAAACATCAGGCGTAGGCGGTGAGCCGTACAAAGCCGCCAACTATGCCGATATGGAATCGCAGGGTGTTGAATTGCTCGTAGGGTATCTGGTGTTGAATAACAAGAACTTTAAATGGCGCACCAACCTTACTGCCGGTTACAACACCAATAAAATTACCAATGCCCGCAACGAGCCCCTCATCTGGGACCTGGTAGCAGCAGAAGGTGGCAATAAACAGGGATACCCCGTACGAAGCCTGTTCTCGATCGACTTTAAAGGACTGGAACATTTTACCGGTACGCCGCAGTTTGTTGATGAGACCGGCAAAGTGGGCAACAATGTGTACCTGCAGGATCAGAATACCAGCTTCCTGGTGCATGAAGGTCCGGTTGATCCCCGCCTTACCGGCGGCTGGTTGAACAGCTTCAGCTACAAGGATTTCACCCTGAGTGTATTCATTACTTACCAGGCTGGTAACAAGATCAGGTTATACCCTGCCTTCAGGAACAGCTATTCAGACCTGGATGCCATGCCGAAAGAGTTTTATGACCGGTGGACCATGCCTGGCGATGAGCAGTTCACCACAGTGCCTTCCATATTAGGCGCTTTTGAACAGTCAAAGCTGGCAGGCTCCACGCCGTATAACAACTATAATTATTCAACGGCGCGGGTTGCCAATGGCGATATGATCAGGTTAAAGAACGTTTCGTTCACCTGGCAGGTGCCCAACAGGATAATTAAAAAGATCGGCCTCAACAGCCTGGCATTACAGGCGGTGTCGAATAATACCTGGTTGATCTATTCCGACAAAAAGTTAAAGGGGCAGGATCCTGAGTTCTTCAATACCGGTGGTATTGCCCAGCCCGTTCAAAAACAGTTTACGTTCTCATTGAAACTGGGAGTATAACGCGAAACGCAGAACGCTTAACGCTTAACGCAGAACGCTTAACGCAGAACGCAGAACGTAAAAAGAAAAAAGGTAAATACAATGCAAAAGATACTATCATATACAGCATTTGCACTGCTTTTTTCAACAGCAGGATGTAAAAAGTTCCTTGAAAAAAATCCCGACAACCGGGCCGCTGTAAGTACGCCCTCCCAGGTATCGCAGCTGTTGGGAACAGCTTATCCGCAGGGCAACTATATGGCCTTTACCGAATCCATCTCGGATAATGTGACCGATAAAGGAAGCGGCACGCAGGAAAGGATCAATGTGGATCCATACTTTTTCCAGGACGTGGCCGATAACCAGCAGGATTCACCGGAGAATTACTGGAATGCCTGTTATACAGCCATCGCCGCCGCCAACCAGGCATTGGAAGCCATTAGAAACGCAGCCGACACTACCTTGTACAGTGCCCAGAAAGGTGAGGCGCTGGTTTGCCGCGCCTATGCGCATTTTATGCTGGTGACCTTGTTCTCGAAAGTGTACGATCCGGGCACGGCTGCACAGGACATGGGCATTCCATATGTGACCACACCCGAGAATGTGGTATTCAAGAATTACGATCGCAGAACGGTAGCCTATGTTTATCAAATGATCGAACAGGACCTTACCCAGGGTTTACCGCTGATCGACGATACCAAATACACGGTACCCCGTTACCATTTTACCAAAGCTGCGGCCAATGCTTTTGCTGCCCGGTTCTATCTTTTCAAACAGGAATACGCCAAGGTAGTTACCCATGCGAATGCTATATTTTCCGGCGGCAACATTACCTCCCTGCTGCGCCCCTGGAATACGGTTTACCTTACCAAAACACCGCAGGAGATGTGGGCGCTTTACCAGAAAGCTACCGAACCGGCAAACCTGTTACTGGTTGAAACTGTGTCGAACTGGGGACGTGATTATTTTACCGTACGCTATGCCATGAACTCGGAAAAGCGCGATGAGATATACGAATCCGAGAGAATATTCAGCGACACCTCCGAATGGGCTTTCAGGTATCAGACCTATACAGCGGGCACCAACAACTATCTGGTGCCAAAGATCAATGAATATTTCGTGCGCAACTCGGTAAATGCCAATATCGGTTTACCTTATGTGATGGTGCCGTTATTCACCACTGAAGAAGTATTATTCAACAGGGCGGAAGCATATATTTATCTTAATAACGTAAATGCTGCTATCCAGGACCTGAATACCTATGCAAGCACCCGTGTCGTTGGTTACAAGACTGCCGACCATCAGATCACGCCCGACAAACTGAAGGCAGCTTATGGCTCAAACGACGTACGCCTAAATGCCTTGAACGCATTGCTCGATTTTAAACGGGCCGAATACGTTCAGGAAGGCATGCGCTGGTTCGATATAATACGGTATGACATTACAGTTACCCATACAACCACGGATGGCCGCACGTTGAGTTTGCCGGCGAATTCTCCGCAACGGGTATTCCAGCTGCCAGAATCGGTATCGTTATCGGGTATGCCTTTAAACCCGAGATGAGTTCTAAGTTTTAAGTAATAAGTTCTAAGTAATAAATAGCAACTGATATGTTCAAACATAAAATATACCTTGTTTTACTGGCGCTGGCGGTTTTTGCGTCGTGTAAAAAGGAAGATGACCTGGGCGATGTGAGTAATATTCCCGGGCTTGGCGGCGACACCTGGGCAGCTACGCCAATCGATAACTGGATACGAGATACCCTTACCACACCCTTTAATGTTGCGGCCAAATATAAATGGGACCAGGGTGAACTGGATTTCGATAAAACCTTAACGCCTCCTAAGGAAGAGAAGATCATCCCGCTGCTTAGCGCCATCAAAAAAGTATGGATCGATAACTATGTGGCCGAAGCCGGAAAGCTGTTCATGCAAAAATATATTCCCAAGTTCTTTGTATTGGTGGGCAGCGCCAACTGGAACATCGACGGCACCATCACCCTGGGTACAGCCGAAGGTGGCCGGCGCATTGTATTATACGTATTGAATGATTTCAGGATAAAAGGTATGCCGGGTTATGTACCGTCAGACTCGGTTGAGGTTAAAATGATGTTCCATACCATTGAGCATGAGTTCGCACACATTATGCACCAGACAGTAATGTACCCCGAAGACTTCAAACGCATTTCTGTAGGTGATTATACTTCTAACTGGAACAACGTTCGTGATGATGAAGCCAACGAAAAGGGATTTGTTTCAGCCTATGCGCAAAGTGCAGCCGACGAAGACTTTGTGGAAATGATCTCCCTGATGCTTGTTGAAGGAAGGGACGGGTTTGAATCATTTTTGAAAACCATTTCCAATCCGGCCGCGGTAGACAAGTTGCGTCAGAAGGAAACGATCGTGGTCAACTATTTTAAAGATGTATGGGGCATCAACTTTTATAGTTTGCAAACCCGTACACGTAATTCGATCAATGCATTGATGTATTAAACGCTAAACGCAGAACGCTGAACGCTGAACGCAGAACGCTGAACGCTAAACCTGCCTGCCGGCAGGCATGCGCAAAACGCAAAAGCAGAAGCCGCCAAAGCGCACAGGCGCAAAACGCGGAAATGCCATCCTTCCTGATGCCGGCAGTTGTAAAATGCGGAAACCAGCGTTGAGCATTAAGCTTTAAGCGTTAAGCTTTATTCACGATTAAAGAGACAGGTATGAATAAGAACCTATTATATTTTCTACTCGCTATAGCCCTGCTTGCCTCGTGCCGGAAGGACGACGACAATGTGTTCGATAAAACACCTGACGAGCGGCTCAATGAGGCCCTGGCAGCTTATCAGAAGGCCCTTACCGGCTCCCCTTTCGGGTGGAATGGAAACCTTACCACCGCCGATGGCGGCACTTACCGCTTCTATTTTAATTTTAACGACAGCAACCGGGTAGTAATGTACAGTGATTTTGACAGCACTACCGCTACGGTGACCAAAGAAAGCAGTTACCGGTTAAAGGCGTTGCAGCAACCCAGTCTCATATTCGATACCTATTCGTACATACATATTCTCAGCGACCCTGATGGGTCTGTAAGCGGAGGCGGCAACGGCCAGGGATTAAAGGCTGATTTCGAGTTTCGGGTCGATACCGTAACGGCAGACAGTATCAGTTTAACCGGCCGGTTCAACGGCAGCAGGCTGAGCCTGCGAAAAGCCGTTCAATCAGACGTATCGGTATGGGCGAATAAACAGGTGACCAACGGCGTAGTAAAGTTCAAGGACTATTGGAAATTCCTGCTTTACTGGAAACGGCTTAACTATCGCAACGGGGATTACGAACTGCAATTTGATACAACCGTGAAAAAAGTAACTGTTTCCTGGGGAACCGGTAACCAGGCACAGTCGGTTACCAGGGGCTATTATTTTTGGGCAAACGGTGTATACTTTACTGATCCTGTTGTAAACGGGGCCACCTCTATACCTGGGTTCACCATTAACAACTTTAATGCGGGGGCCCAGGTAATGAATGTAGCTGTGAATGGCACTGCCGCCACCATAACCGGCGCCAATGCGCCTGTTAATCCCGATGTAAGAAGTGCCGTCAACCGCTGGTGGGGCCAGGGTGCTGCCGGTGATAATTACTGGATCTCGTTCGATGGCTTTCACATAAATGGGGTAGACGATGCCTACAACCTTAAATCGTTGAAGAACGATACATCTCAATTCTATTTCTTACTGTACAAACCGAATTCCAACGGTGTTGATGCATTCTTTAGTATTTATCTCGATTCAGCTGAAAGTGCCCTCGACCTGGTTGCCGGTTCATGGGTGGGCATGACGGCCAACTCTGCGGGCCGGGCAAACTTTAGTCTGGTTGAAGAACACCAGGACATACCCTGGCCTGGTAGCGGACCGCTGGTTGATACCCGTAATCTGCTCTTTGCACCTACAGGCTACTATTTTGTACAAAGCAGCGCCAATTCATTCGATATGGTTAGCGTTGCCGATGCAAAGGTGTGGGTTTCGTGGCTCTGGATCTTCTGACGATATTGTAATTGCATTGTAAATACAAAGGCCCTGACGATACTGCCGGGGCCTTGTTATTTAAAAACGGGCCCTCCCGATTATAACCGGGAGAAGCGCCGTTGTAGAGAGTCTCGACTCTGCTGACTGCAAGTTGGAAAGGAGTTGCGTCAAATTCTCACCGTGCCCTTCTTGTCTTTGTCCTTTTTGTCATCCTTGTTCATATTGATGTTCAGATTGTGGCCGATGGTTATCTTACCGAATTCTGATTTTATTTTCATGGCGGTACTACCATTGCCCGATCTGCCGGTGAATTTTTTATCGAACCGCGGACCATGCCCCTCATCGTCGTCTTTCTCTTCTTTTATCTCCAGGTTGGTCTTATTCTGCAGGTCGCCAAAATGTGTGCTGATATCAAAATTGGCAGAGATATTATTTTGCAGATCGAGGTACAGGTTAGAAAAACTGTTTTTTACGGTAAGCGTCCTCGTGTTGTTATCAACCCGCAGTTTGGCCACGTCACAATGTTCAAAGACCGCATTTACATTGCCGTCGAGATTATCGATGACCGCTTTGGAGAATTTGATGACCACATTGCCATTGTTGATGCCGCCAATGGTGCCTTTACCAAACTCGATCTGCACTTTTGCATTGGCCAGTTTGCCGGTAGTTAAACTGCCGAACTTGCTTTCAAGCGATACATCGCCACTGTGATCGCCGATGCTCATAGGCCCAAAGTGGTTGATGGCGGTAAGTGCGTTGCGCGCCGGTAGATATACGACATAGTCGATATTGAACTGTTGTTTCTCGCCTTTGCCCCATTTGGTGTCTTTCTTTTTATCAAATTTTGTTTCAAAAAAAACGCCGCCATTCTTCTTGCCATCTTCAATACTGATGTGATCGAGGATAGCCTGTGCCTTTTCGTCGGTGCCGGCTTCAGCGGTGATGGTTACGGTTGCTTTCACCTCGTCCCTGTCCCAGGTATTTATCTGCAGCTCGCCAAACTGATTGTTGAAAGAGATCTTGTCATTGCTGCTTACGTTATAGGACTTGGTATAGGTCTTCGTTTTTTTCACTACCGGGTCACCGGCAAAAACCGTTACCGATGTTGCCAGGCAGGTAAAAAGTAAGAGGAGGTTATATCTTTTTATTATTGCTGTCATGATGATTACTTTTTGATGCTTTGATTTGATTGATAATACTTAATTGCTGATTGAGGATCTCGGTCTGCAGCCTCAGGTTCTCAATCATGGCTTCCAGTAATTGTTCGCGGTTAGGATTTTCCGGGAGTTCTTGTTGCAACGCGTTGTAAGAGCTATCGAGCTTATTGATATCCGAAACAAACTTTTTATATAAAACAGGGTTTTCTTTTTCAATTGCCTTCAGTTCATTTTGCTTGTCTTCAATGAGCCGCGTGAACTGGTATACTTCCTTCGCATAGTTTGGATTGATCTCCTTCAGGATCGGGTCGTTCGCCGGAGGCGTATCGGGTCGTTCCTGCTGCACCACAGAAGGCTGGTTGTTGCTCCGGTTGGTCAGTAGGGAGAAGATACCTATACCGGCCAGCACCAGGATGGCTGCGGCGGCGCTCCAGCGAAGCAGGGTGAATACAAGTAATGTCCGGTTCTTTGAAGTTTGCTTTTGTTCAGTGGGTTTGCCGTCAGTCAGTTGTTGTTCCAGCTTTTTCCATACCTGTTCCCCGGGTTCATCAGCGTTGAACTGGTCACGATGGTCACGAATAAATTGTTCTAAACCTTTACTCATTGTCAAACTCCTTGTTTAATTAATGTCAGCAGTTTTTGTTTGGCGCGTACATACTGGGTACGTACCGTGTTATGCGAAATATTCAATATTTGTGAGATCTCTTCATGATCATAACCTTCCAGCAGGTATAAGCTCAGCACCGTTCGATAGCCATCGGGCAGCCGGGTGATCATTTTTTTTATCACTTCCACCTGGTAATGGATATCGTCTTCATTTACCGGTTCATCATCAGTAACAGCCTGCAGTTCGGAGCTTTCCATATCAACCAGGTAATTCCTGCGTTTGCGGAGTATATTGATCGATTTATTGATAACGATCTTTTTCAGCCAGGCGCCAAAGGTGCTGCGATAGTGAAAATCGTGCAGCGAGCGGAAAGCATCCAGGAACGATTCCTGCAACACATCCTCCGCGTCGGCGGTATTGTTTACAATACGTAAACTGGTGTTATACATCGCTTTGGAATATTGCCGGTACAACGCCTGGTAGCTCTGCGGATCGCCCAGCTTACAGCGTTCAACCAGTTCATCCCGGATAATGTTTGCAGTCAGCTCCAAAATGATCTGTTTAGGTTGTTTGTTTTATAAAGAGACATGGCGAAAGTTATGATGTTGCATGGAACGATCAATTTGTTTGTGGTTTGTTGTTTGTGGTTTGTTGTTTGTGGTTTGTGGTTGCTGCCGCGCTTTGAGGTGGTTAACCGATTTCAAAACGCTGGTTATCAGCAGAACCGGTGGTGCCGGAAAATAAGGCGTTGCGAATGAAAATTAACCACAAACAACAAACTATAAACCATAAACTTGCCCGCTTTTTCTTACTTTTAGCGTAATATCGAAAATCAGTTTAGTCATGGGTACCAGAACCGATTTGTTCACCAGCCCGGATTACTTCTTATTGGACGAACTATTGACCGACGAACAGAAACTTGTCAGAGAATCTGTTCGTAATTACGTGAAAAAAGAAATATCGCCTATCATAGAAGATTTTGCGCAGAAAGCAGAGTTCCCCGAACAGATCGTTCAGCAGATGGGAGAGCTCGGCTGTTTCGGCCCTACCATCCCGGTTGAATACGGGGGAGGGGGATTAGACTACATCAGCTACGGCCTCATGATGCAGGAGCTGGAGCGGGGCGACAGCGGCGTACGGTCAACCGCATCTGTACAGGGTTCCCTGGTAATGTTCCCCATTTATGAATACGGCAGTGAAGACCAGCGGCGCAAATACCTGCCCAAGCTGGCCAATGGCGAATGGCTCGGCTGCTTCGGCCTTACCGAACCCGATCATGGTTCAGACCCCGGCAGCATGACCACCCATTTTACCGATGCAGGCGACCACGTTATTCTCAACGGCGCCAAAATGTGGATCAGTAATGCCCCTTACGCCAAAGTGGCCATCGTTTGGGCCAAGGATGAAAATGGGGAAATATACGGCCTCATCCTGGAACGGGGCATGAAAGGTTTTACAGCCCCTTTAACGCATAATAAATGGAGCTTGCGGGCTTCCGCAACCGGTGAGCTGGTTTTTGATAATGTAAAAGTGCCGAAAGAGAATATTCTGCCCAATGTAAAAGGACTGAAAGGGCCGCTGAGCTGCCTTACCAAAGCACGGTATGGCATCGCCTGGGGCGCTACCGGTGCGGCTATGGACTGTTATGATACCGCTTTGCGCTATTCGAAAGAACGGCAGCAGTTCGATAAACCGATCGGCTCTTTTCAACTGCAGCAAAAGAAGCTGGCCGAAATGATCACCGAGATCACCAAGGCGCAATTGCTGAACTGGCGGCTGGGGGTACTGATGAATGAAGAAAAGGCCACGCCGCAGCAGGTGAGTATGGCTAAACGCAATGCCTGCGAAATGGCTGCGTTTATTGCCCGCGACGCCAGGCAGATCCTCGGCGGCAGCGGCATCACCGGCGAATATTCCGTGATGCGGCACATGATGAATATGGAAAGTGTTATTACCTACGAAGGCACACATGACATACATTTGCTGATCACTGGTATGGATGTTACGGGTTTCAATGCTTTTAAATAACTTGCGACGTAATGAGGATTTTCTTAATCGGTTTCATGGGTTCCGGAAAAACGCATTGGGGCAAACAGGTAGCGCAACGGCTGAGTTTACCATTTTATGATCTTGATGAAGTGATTGTGGCAGAAGAAAAACGGAGTATTCCGGAGATCTTCGGCGAATCGGGTGAAGAGTACTTCCGTAACCGCGAAAAAGAAGTGCTGGAAAAGATCGTGGATGAAAACAGCAATATGGTGTTGTCGTGCGGCGGCGGCACGCCCTGTTTTTTTAATAATATCGAATTCATGAAGAAGTATGGCACCGTGGTATGGCTCAATACCCAGGTAGATGTGCTGCTGCACCGCCTGATGAAGGAGCGTTTACAACGGCCATTGCTGAAAGATATCCAGGACGAAGACCTCAAACATTACATCATTCGTAAACTGAATGAACGCCGGATGTACTATGAGCAGGCAGATGTAATCATCGATAAGGAAGATGCCATATCCATGAATGATTTTATTCAAACCGTATTACATGCATAAAGGTTTTTTACAAACGGCCGCCATTCTGGGCGCACTCGCCGTAGCCCTCGGCGCTTTTGGCGCACACGGATTAAAGAAGATTGTTCCTCCTGAAACCGTTACTACCTTTGAGACCGGGGTGCGTTATCAATTCTACCATGTATTTGCATTATTGGCGGTAGCTATTCTGTTTGGAAGCTTCCCTGGCAAATATCTCCAGTACGCAGGGATCTGCTTCATCGTGGGTATAATATTGTTCTCTGGCTCATTGTATGTATTAACCATCTTGCAGGCAACAAAAACCGTTGGACTGCGCGGCATAGGCGCCATTACGCCCTTTGGAGGTGTTTTCTTTATTGTTGGCTGGATCTTTCTGTTCCTGGCAGTGATTAAGAAAAGCAGTTTATAGTTTATGGTTTATAGTTTAGCGAATTCAAGCTGCAACTATAGTGAGTGAATCGAAAGGCTGCAAGTAATAGTGAGTTCCGAATATAGGCGTAACAACAAACCACAAACCATAAACCACAAACCTAAATCGGGGCTTCGAATGTAAGAATGCAATTCTTATCAGACTCTATTTTAAATGTGCCGTCGATACTTTCCATGCGGCGGCGCATATTGCTGAGGCCGTTGCCGAAGCGGCGCAGTTTGTCGGCATCGATGCCCACGCCGTTATCTGCCACTTTGATCATAAGCCATTTATCACTGGTAGAAATAACGATCTGGATCTGCGTGGCCTGCGAGTGTTTCATGGCATTGTTCAGCGCTTCTTTAATGCTCAGGAAGATGTTCCTTCTTTTTTCGCCACTTACTTCTGCCTGCGGAATAAGCGGCGGCAGCTGCACTTTACATTCAATAGGCGTGGAGTCAAAATATTCAATGGCATGGGCCCTGATGTAGGCGATCAGGCTCTCCAGCGTGTCGTTACTGCTTTTCATGGTCCAGATGATGGTATTCATCTTGCCCAGCAGTTCATTCGCCGAGTTGGAGATCTTTTCGAGCTCGGGCACTACATCGCCTTTCAACCGGCTCTTCATGATCTCGCTCATGAGTCTGATGGCTGTAACGCCCGATCCCAGCTCATCGTGCATGTCGGCTGAAATCCGGTTGCGCTCTTCCTGTTTGGCAGCCATTACCGCCATTTGTTTATCGAATTCTTTACGTTCATTTTCCAGTTTCAGGCGTTCCCGCTCTTTTACCCGCTCGATGATATCACGCCGGTTCTTATACGCCAGGCCCGACAAAAAGAATCCCAGCTCCAACACCAGTCCGATCTCGTAATAGAACAAAGCCCGGTTAAAGACAGAGGTGATATCGTCCTTCACCAGCTTCCAGCCCGTAATGATGATGATATAGGAAATAACGGAAAACACCACCAGCGAAAAATTGCCGGCAGCCAGGTAGTTGAGCAGCGTATTCTTCTTTTTAATGCTGTACACGATAAAGAACACACCGGTTAGGAAGAAAACCTGTTTAATGATAAAGTTCTCCATGATGTTCAACAGGATATACCTGTCGGTTAAAAAATATACAATGGAAAACACGATACTGGCGCCGATCAGCAGCAGGGAGAAAAAATGAAGGCATTTATCGAGCAGCGGATAATTCTCTTTACTGTTAATGAATTTTCGCATGAAGATCTGATACATTACCACGCTGCCCGTCATGATCATGAAATCGAGGTATTCTTCATAAAAATAATTGAATGGGGTGGCGCTGTAATTGAGATACGATTTTAAAAACAGCAGCGAGCAGGTGAGGAAGGTGTAGCCGGCGTAAAAAATAAATTCTTTGTTGCGGCTTTGAATATAAACAGCCAGTGAATAAAAGATCATGAACAACAATACGCCCGAGACCGTGTAAGTGAATACGTCGAGCATATGGTCGCGGTCACGCTGGCTCATGCTCCATTGCGGCAGGTAATCGTACCGGATGATGCGGGGCGTAAGAGAGTTTATATTCGTTCGCACGAAATTGAACCGGCAAAAATAGGTAGCCGTTTCATGAGGTTGCACAACGATCTGTTTTACGCCATCAGACCGGTCGTCAGCCGTAAGGCTGTCGGGCAACCTGCTGAAGCTTCCGGGAATATCATCGGGCCGGGCTTTGAACAGTATAAATTCCGAACAGAAATACGCCGGGGTAAAACAAACCGTAATGGCCGTGTCATGCGAGTTGGTTAAAAAGAACTGTAAAAAGCAGTCCTGTTCTATGAGCTTGCCTGGCAGGTCATGGGGCAGGTAATTGCCCGGATTTTGCTGGAAAGGCAGCTTATAGATATCAGCATCCGGTATTTGATGTTTGGGCTGCGAGTTGAACAGGGAATATTTCCCGATAGCTTTATGATAACGGATAGCGGCCACATCAATGATCATGGTATCTGACCATTGTGCATAACTATTGGTGGCTAAACAAAAAAGCAGGATATAAAAAAATGTATGTTTGACGGCCTTGTGATAAGGATGGTGGCAGGTAGTGTTGGCTGATACAAATCCAGGATGGCGATTAGTGCTCATATAATGCCCCGGTTTGCACCGGGGTGCGTTAGTTTCTTGAGTGAAAGTACGAAAAAAGCACAATGTGCTAATGTGATAATTAGCTAATGTGCTGATCCATGTGCCGGTTACCCGTTGCCAGGAATACAGGTTCAAGGTTAGTATGCCGGAAATATTTAGTTGTTTCCAAGGCCCGGTAACCGCGGCCGGTAACCGGTAACCTCTTCGAAACTTAACAATTCTCATAGGTGTGAACCGTCCTTATACTTTGATCCTTATTCCTTAAACTACTTATCTTTGCGAACATGGCCAACCGCTTAAAAGCAGACAAAGCAGAAAAGAAAAAGCCAGCTAATCCGGAAAAATTCAAACCTGAAAAAGAAGCTCAGGTAACGGTAAAACAATTGGTAAAAGACGAACGTACCCATAAAATTGCAGGTGCTTTCGCCTTATTGATCAGCCTTTTTTTATTTATTGCCTTTGCATCCTATCTGTTTACCTGGAAGGAAGACCAGGATAAGGTATTCCGGGGTGCTGCTATCCTGTTGCCCGGCGAAGAAGTAAAGACCACCAATCTGCTGGGTAACCTGGGTGCGTATATTTCACACCTGTTCTTTTTTAAAGGATTCGGCGCTGCGTCCTTCATGTTCTGCAGCCTTTTTTTTGTAATTGGCGTAAATGCCTTGCTGGGCTCTAAGATATTTTCCCTCGGGCGCAATCTGCGCTATGTGATCGTAAGCCTGTTGTTTTTCAGTGTTGTATTTTCCTTTGTTTTCAGCAGCAGTGCATTTGCCTGGGGCGGGGCAGTAGGTGATATGTGCCGCGACTGGCTCGTTCGCATGATCGGCAGCGTTGGCACGGCTGCTTTATTACTGGTAGCCGGCCTGGCCTATATCATTTGGCGTTTCAACCCTGTTTTCAAGGCGCCAGCATTAGTCAAACCTAAAACGGAAGACCCGGCCAAAGCAGTAACGCCGGTAATGGTGAATACCGAAGAAATTGAAACGCCTAAAGTAAAAACAGCTGGTAACAAACTGAAAGATGGCGTGGGCGCGCTTAAAAAACTGCCAAAAACAGATCAACCGGAGGAAGAACCGCAGCTGGATATAAAACTGGTCGAAAAACAAACGCCGGTTCAGGAACCTGCATTGGAGGAAGAAGACGAACTGGAAGAAGAGATTGAAGAAGAAATAGAAGAAACGCCGGAAATTCCGCTGCCCATAGAAACGCCGGTGACTGCACAAAAAGGCAAAGGGAATAAACCCGAGCCTAACCTGGAGCTGGAAATTAAATCGTATCCCGAAGTGGATCAACCCGAGCTGCCGGTGGAAGAGCCAAAGGTTGAACAAAAGCCTGTTTCCCAGGAGCCGTACGATCCTTCGCTCGAGCTGCGCGATTATAAATTCCCAAGCCTCGATCTGTTAGAGCTGCATGGCAGTGAACGTATCATCCAGGATCCCACAGAACTGGAGACCAACAAGAACCAGATCATCAATACGCTGAAGAATTACGATATAGAGATCCAGAAGATCAGCGCCACGGTAGGACCTACCGTAACCTTGTATGAAATAGTGCCGGCTGCAGGCGTGCGGATCTCCCGTATCAAAAACCTGGAGGATGACATTGCGTTGAGTTTGGCGGCCCTGGGTATTCGTATCATTGCGCCCATACCGGGTAAGGGTACAGTGGGTATTGAAGTACCCAATGTGAAAAAGACGGTAGTGAGTATGCGCAGTATGCTGTCGTCGGAAAAATTCCAGAACAATAATTTCAGCCTGCCGGTCGCCATTGGCAAAAAGATCGATAATGAGAACTTTATAGTAGACCTTACCACCATGCCGCACCTGTTGATGGCCGGTGCTACCGGTCAGGGTAAGTCGGTTGGGTTGAACGCCATCCTGGTGTCACTCTTGTACAAGAAACACCCGTCACAGCTCAAGCTGGTACTGGTTGACCCCAAGAAAGTGGAGTTAAGCCTGTACCGCAATATTGAAACGCATTTTCTGGCCAAACTGCCAGGCGAGGAAGAAGCCATTATCACCGATACAAAAAAGGTTATTCATACGCTGAACGCCCTGTGTATTGAAATGGATAACCGCTACGACCTGCTGAAAGAGGCCGGCGCCCGCAACATTCGTGAATACAATGAGAAATTTATTAAACGGAAGCTGAACCCGCAGAAAGGGCACCAGTTCCTGCCTTTCATTGTACTGGTAGTGGATGAGTTTGCCGACCTCATCATGACGGCCGGTAAAGAGGTGGAAATGCCAATTGCGCGGTTGGCGCAGCTGGCCCGTGCGGTGGGTATCCATCTGATCATCGCTACACAGCGTCCTTCGGTGAATATCATCACCGGTACCATTAAAGCCAACTTCCCGGTACGTATTGCTTTTAAAGTATCATCGAAGATCGACTCACGCACTATCCTGGATGCGGGCGGCGCCGAACAACTGATCGGTAAGGGCGATATGCTTATTTCCTATAATGGGGAAATAACCCGGCTGCAGTGCGCATTTGTTGACACACCCGAAGTAGACAGCATTTGCGATTTCATTGGTACTCAGGAAGGCTATCCGCAGGCATTCTTCTTGCCGGAATACGTTGATGAGAAGCAGTTTGAAGGCAAGGAGCTGGACCTCGAGGACCGCGATACCTTGTTTGAAAGCGCTGCCCGCATGATCGTTAGCAGCCAGATGGGCTCTACCTCATTGTTGCAACGGCGGATGAAACTGGGATATAACCGCGCAGGCCGCCTGATGGACCAGCTGGAAGCCGCTGGCATCGTTGGCCCCAGCCAGGGCAGTAAGGCACGGGACGTACTGATCAAGACTGAAGCCGATCTGGAACAACTGCTGGCCGGTTTAATATAGGGTTAGAATTTTGTTAATGTGATACTAATGCACAACCTCCGTTAACATTTCGCGTCTTATAATTGCCGCAAAAGGTTATAACTAATATCTTTGCGGCCTTTACCCAAAGAATTCACATAATGAATATAATGAAAAGCCTAATCGTATTAACTTCTACTTTATTTATAGCCACTATAACTTTTAGCCAACAAAGTGACCCCGCTGCCAAGAAAGTACTGGATGCGGTAAGCGCCAAGTTCAAAACGTTTAAGTCGGTACAGGCCAGCTTTACCCTGCGCAATGAGGATAATAAAGGCAGTTTGTTGGGAAGTAAAAAAGGTACTGCTTCCCTGAAAGGCGCCCGCTATCGCGTTAGCATCGCCGGTACCGGTCAGGAGGTTTTTTGTGACGGCGCCAACATCTGGACCTACGATAAATCGGCGAACGAGGTAACGATCACCAAACCTGATAATTCTGCCAATACCATTACCATGCAAAAGTTGTTCACCAACTTTTATGACAAGGATTTCCTGTATAAGCTGAACGGCGATAAAAAAGTGAGCAACAAAACGGTTCAGGAAATTGAAATGACACCGGTTGATAAGACCAAACCCTTCCACAAGGTTTATCTGCTGGTTGATAAGAACAGCAAAACGATTTACAGCACCCGCATCCTCGATAAATCAGGCAGCGTAATGGTATATACCGTTAATTCAATGAACGGTGCAGCCAACCTGCCCGACAACCTGTTTGTGTTTGATAAAAGCAAATACCCGGGGGTAGAAGTTATTGATCTGAGATAATTGCCGATACAAATTAAGGTTACCAGGTTAATTTATAAGTTACAGGTTACAGGTTCCAGGTTGCAGGGGTAAGAGCCCTGTAATGTGCAGCTTGTAACCTGTAACGCTTTAATAAGTTACCTATAACTCGTAACCGGTTTAAGGGCAGGGTAAAATATGGGCTCTCTAACGAACCTGTAACTTGTAACGCTTTAATATGTTACCTATAACACGTAACCGGTTAAGAGCTGACTGATAGATAGGCCCTGTAACCTGCAACTTGTGACCTGTAACGCTTTAACAGGTATATTATCTTATTCGTTAGCGCCCCATCTATAAGTAGTAATGTCCAATCCCGCCAGATCAAGCACGCGGTCAGTCACCGTGGCCACCGCTTCTTCCAAAGTCGTTGGACGGCTGTAAAAAGAAGGGGTAGCGGGGCAAATTATACCGCCGGCCAGGGTAACGGTCTCCATATTCCTTATGTGCACCAGATTATACGGGGTATCACGCACCAGGCAAATGAGCCTGCGCCGTTCTTTTAGCACTACGTCGGCGGCGCGCGAAATGAGATCGCTTGATACGCCTGAAGCAATGCGGCCCAAAGTGCCCATAGAGCAGGGGGCAATGATCATGGTATTGTACCGGCCTGAACCGGATGCAAAGGGCGCAGTAAAGTCTTTGGTCGTATAAAAAGAGACGGGGTATTGGGTATAGTCCTTGTTGCCCAGTTCGGTTTCCCACACCTGTTTGGCGTTGTCGGTCATTACTACGGCTACATCCTGCCACTGTTGTTTGATGGTGAGCAGTTTCTCGATCAATAGGCGGGCGTAAATGCTGCCGCTGGCGCCGGTAATGGCCAACACGATTTTATGCATGGAAATGACTTAAATTTATGATGTTAAACAAAAATACACATGCAAACATTGAAAATATCGGTTTTGTTTTGCTGGATAGTTGTTTTTTCATGTGCAGAAAAGCCGGCGATCAAGGCTGATAAGGGGAACTGGATAACGGCCGGAAAAGAAGAAGCTGACAAAAAGCTGCAGTGGATGACGCTGGAGGATGTTGCAGCCGGATTGCAGAAGGAGAAACGCCCCGTGCTGATAGATCTGTACACCGATTGGTGCGGCTGGTGTAAAACGATGGACCGGAAAACCTATGCGAACAAGGATGTAAGCAGCTATGTGCAGCAGAAGTTTTACCCGGTGAAATTTGATGCCGAAGGCCGCAAAACCATCACCTGGAACGGCAAAACCTATAATTTCAATGCAAGGCATAAGACCCACGATTTTGCCATTTATCTCACGAACGGGCATTTATCATATCCCACTACTGTCTTTATTCCGGTCAATGGCGAACCGCAAGCCATCCCTGGTTACCTGAACCCAGGCGAGTTTGAACTCATTGCCAAATATTTCGGCGAAGGCAAATTCGGAAAAGTGCCGTTTGATGACTATCAGAAGAACTTTAAGTCAAGCTGGTAAGTGTATCTATATAAATTAAACGAATAATAAAGGATGTCACGAATGGAGGTTCATGGGGACATAGCGGTTGCTATACCTGCAACCTGTTAATATATAAGACAAAGAACAGCTATGTGTTTTATAATCAATTATTAAACATGTGTCTTAGCATGAATATGTTCACAGGAAGCGCTTCCCATAAGCGAGTGGTCACTTTATTAAATGAAAGAATATAAATAAATAATATGTCAGCGCAAACGGTTGCGTAGGTTATCCAGATTGGAAAAGAACTCAATTATTTCGTTTATTTTTACCTTGATTTTAATCAATTAACAACGTCTACAGCAAAATTTCCCCATAACACGACCTATACTTTGAGATATTCATACTATATTTGAATTTTCATAGGATAAGGTTTAATGGTTAATGGTATTTGATTAGTGCAGCCTCCCCTCCGGGAGGCTATTTTTTTGGTGTTTATTGTAGTTTTTACCGTCCTGCGCCCTTTTACTTACTCAACTCCTGTTTTCCTCCCTTTTGGCTAATTTTTCTGCCCCCGGTAGTACCCTGGGCCGGGTTTGCTTCGCACCATCTTCTCCCATGTCTCGTACATGTTCCGTAGATGTCTCGTACATGTCTCGTATATAAGCCGTTCCTTTATAGATACGGGACATCCTCGAGATACGTACATAACAGCTGCGGGACAGTAACGATAGATTGGCGAAGCAGGTACGAACCTGAAGCGATCCAGGTATCAACCTGGTATGATTCAACTGCTAAAGAGTGGCTGCGGGTGACCGGTCGTGTGGGCGCGCATCTTCGCTTACCTGAACGACTTGATATTGGTAATGGCGAGGTTGGTGAAATCGATCTCCATATCAGGCAGAAAAGTGCCGGGAATGTACTCCTCGGTCTTTTGTAATTTATACTTCAGGTGATTGCTGTGCCTTTTGCTGATGAACATAAGGTCGTTGAACTTATCGGTGTAAAAACCAAGGCAATAGATGGTTATATAATACTTCCCTTCGGGAACTTTGGGAATAGTGAATTGATTATTAGTGGGGTAGTAGATATTCCTTACAATCCCGGCCCCGGTATGGTCGAACCGGTCGAATATCACCAATACAGAATCAACCCGCGGACTGGAAGGGTTCCGCGGATGCAGACGGATCAGTACGTTCACACTGTCAGGTAGTCTTTTTCTTTGTGCGTTTGCTGTTCTTGCTGTTAGCAGCGACAGCAGCAAAGTCAGCACAATGACCGCTTTCATAGATATCGATATTAGGGTGCCGGAATAAAATTCACTTCATCTGATTAGTGTTTTTTCTACGTCAATTTACTATTGGAAACTCTTTATCTCTAATAAGTAATAACGCTTATTCCGCCTGTTTCTTATTTGGCAAACGGCTGTTTTGAGTTAATTCATAAAAAAATCCCGGAGGAGTGCTCCGGGATCGTATTGGGATGTTGTAAATCAATTTGTTGATCAGGCCCTGAACGCGGTGGACGACTGGTTATTACCTCCTGACAGTGTTTCGGGCAGTCAAAAAGGGCATAACTTACGCTTCGGCCATATCAGGAATGGCAGAAACTTTATAAGCGCCGGCATCCAGTTTTTGCTTGGTGGCAGAGAAGGCTTCCAGTGTTTTATGGATGTCCTGGTCCGTATGAGCCGCAGTAGGAATTAACCGGTAAATAATGTGTCCTTTTGGAATCACGGGGTAAACTACGATAGAGCAGAAGATGCCGTAGTTCTCACGCAGGTCCATTACCATCGCGGTAGCTTCCTCAACGCCGCCTTTCATATATACGGGAGTAACCACTGAATCGGTCTTGCCGATATCAAAACCTCTTTCTTTCAGTCCTTTTTGCAGTTTGGTGGCCACATCCCACAGCTTTTCTTTCAGCTCAGGACGGGTCATCAGCAGTTCCAGGCGTTTCAGGTTACCGATCACCAGCGGCATTGGTAAACTTTTAGCAAAGATCTGGCTGCGGATATTATAGCGGATATAGTCGATGATCGCTTTCGGACCGGCAATAAATGCACCGATAGAAGCCATGGATTTAGCGAAGGTAGAGAAATACAGGTCGATCTCATCCTGTACGCCCTGCTCTTCACCAGCGCCGGCGCCGGTTTTGCCCAGGGTACCGAAACCATGTGCATCATCAACCAGTAAACGGAATTCGTATTTCTTTTTAAGATCGGCTATTTCTTTCAGTTTGCCCTGATCGCCGGCCATTCCAAATACACCCTCGGTGATCACCAGGATCCCGCCGGCCTTTTGTTTTTCGATCAGTGCAGTTGCGCGTTGCAATTGCTTTTCCAGGTCTTCCATATCATTATGTTTGAAAACATAACGGTGACCGGGGTGCAAACGAACACCATCTATAATACAGGCATGGCTTTCGGCGTCGTAAACAATAATGTCGTGACGTCCGCACAACACATCGATCAGGCTAACCATACCCTGGTAACCAAAATTCAATAAAATGGCATCTTCCTTACCTTCAAAATCGGCCAGCTTTTTTTCCAGTAACTCATGGTTGTTGGAGTTACCACTCATCATGCGTGCGCCCATCGGCAATGCCAATCCGTATTGAGCAGCTCCTTCAGCATCGGCTTTCCGGATCTCAGGATGGTTGGCTAACCCCAGGTAATTGTTCAAACTCCACACGATCATTTCCTTTCCCCTGAATTTCATTTTGCTCCCGATCTCGCCTTCCAATTTAGGAAATGCAAAATAACCATGAGCCCTTTCACGATGTTGACCTATTGGACCATAATTCTTTAGTAATCTTTCAAAAATATCTGCCATAATATGGATTTTAATTAAAGGGTTATTGCTGTATTTGGCGAATGGCGCAAAGGTAGCGCTTTTAATGGTTTAATGCCTGCCCGGGAGAACAATCGTTTAGGCGGGGCCTTTAACAAGTGATTTAATGGCCGACCGTTAGAACGTTACTGTTCCCTGTGGATTTGGTTGGATAAACGGATAAAGCGCCCGATTATTTGAACAGCTATAACAATTGTGTAAAAACCCGGGTGGTGAAACAATTTCAATATCAAACTCTTAAGCAAACGGTTGTGTTGCTGATTTTATAAAATTTTAATGTTCCGGTTTAGGTAGCCGGCTATCTTTGCGAAAACTAATTTTAATGCGCCTTCTTTTAGCAACGATCTGTTTTTTGCTGTTTTGTTACATAACCCCCGCTCAAACTAAGACAAGTGCCACTAAGACAAGCACTGCTGCAGCTTCCGTAAACCGGCCCAAACTGGTAGTGGGTATCGTCATAGATCAAATGCGATGGGATTACCTGTATCGTTATTATGACCGTTATGCCGCTGATGGTGGTTTTAAACGTTTTCTGAACCAGGGCTTCTCCTGTGAAAACACCATGATCCCCTATGTGCCCACGATCACTGCCTGTGGCCACACCTGCATTTATACCGGTAGTGTACCTGCCATTCATGGCATAATTGGCAACGGCTGGTACGACCCGCAAAAAAGACGCAGCGTGTATTGTACAGAAGATACTGCCGAAACAACGGTAGGTGCTGCCGCCGGCACGCCTGGCGCTATGAGCCCCCGCAATATGTTCGTTACCACCATAGGCGATGAATTGAAACTGGCAACCAATTTCAAAAGCAAAGTAATTGGAGTAGCCGTGAAAGACCGCGGTGGTATTCTGCCCGCCGGTCACTCAGCAGATGCTGCCTACTGGTACGACTCCCGCAATGGCAACTGGATAACTTCTACCTATTACATGAATGAACTTCCCAAATGGGTACAGGATTTCAACGCCCGCAAGCTGGTTGATAAATACTATGCCATGGGATGGAATACATTGTATCCCATTAACACTTATACCCAAAGCACTGCCGACGAAAAACCATACGAAGGCAAACCGCTGGGCGCTGAACAGAAAGGCTTTCCGTATGACCTGAAAAAGTTTACCAATACCAATTATGGCGCTGTTTGCAGCACGCCCTACGGTAATGTGATAACGCTTGAAATGGCAAAAGAAGCGCTTGTAAATGAACAACTGGGCGCCGATAATGTCACTGACCTGTTAGCCATCAGCTTTTCTTCACCCGATTATATCGGCCATGCCTTTGGTCCAAACTCTGTTGAACAGGAAGATGATTACCTGCGCCTTGATAAAGACCTCGGCGGCTTTTTCAATTTCCTCGATGCAAAGGTGGGTAAAGGCCAGTACCTGGTGTTTTTATCAGCCGACCACGCGGTAGCCCATGTGCCCGGTTTTATGAAAGAACATAAATTGCCGGGTGGTACAGCCCCTGCCAGCCGTTGGCTGAAAGAACTGGGTAGCATACTCTCAGAAAAATACGGCAACGGCAAGCTGATCATTGGCAATTACAACCACCAGCTTTACCTCGATCATAACCTGATAGATTCCCTGAAACTCGATGAAGCGGCAATCAAGAAAACTATTGTAAAATACCTGAGCCGTCAACCCGAGGTTTCCCGTGTATTTGCGCTGGATAAACTGATGGAAGAGCCGCTCACTGCCAAACAACGCGATATGGTAGCCAATGGCTACAATCAGCGCCTGAGTGGCGATATTGAAGTTATGTTGCAGTCGAACTATATGGAAGGCGGCGCTACCGGTACAACCCACAGTGCCTGGAATCCGTACGATGCACATATCCCGCTGTTGTTCTACGGCTGGCGCATCCCTGTGGGCAAGACCAATCGCGAAACTTATATGACCGACATAGCGCCTACTTTAGCAGCGATGCTGCGCATTCAGATGCCCAGTGGCAGCGTGGGAGCTGTTATCCCAGAGGTGGTTAAGTAATAACTGAAGTCGGAAGTCGGAAATCTGAGATCTGAAGTCGGAAGTCGGAAGATAATAAAAAGGTGAGCTCGCTATTGTATGCGAGGCTCACCTTTGTTTTTACCTGCCGACCTTGGTTACAATTCTGAGGAATAGGTCACTTCTCACCTCCGGCTTCCGACCTCTCACTTCGACCTGCCCATTTTTTTACAAACGGGCGTTGAAGTTATGGCTACCCCAAATATTTTTGTAATCCAAAACGACAACAACCATGATGTACACTTTGCGTGTTGAAGTACGGTGGCTATTGCTGCTGCTTGGCTTCTTTGTAATGCAACCTTCTTTTTCGCAGGTAAACCTGTCCGCAAAACTACCGGTTGATTCCAAAGTAAAGATCGGCAAGCTGGATAACGGCCTCACGTACTACATTCGCCAGAATAAAAAGCCTGAACAGAAAGTGGAGCTCCGCCTGGTACTGAATGCCGGTTCCATCCTGGAAGATGATGACCAGCAGGGGCTGGCGCATATGGCGGAACATATGGCCTTTAACGGAACATCCCACTTCAAAAAAAATGACATCGTATCTTTTTTACAGGATATTGGCGTTGGCTTTGGCAATGACCTGAACGCTTACACCAGTTTTGATGAAACAGTTTACATGCTGCCCATCCCAACCGATAAACCGGGCAACCTGGAAAAGGGTTTTCAGGTACTGGAAGACTGGGCCCATAACGTAACCTATCTTGATGATGATATCAATGGCGAAAGAGCCATCATCCTGGAGGAAAGCCGGATGGGCAAAGGCGCCAATGAGCGCATCTTCAGGAAAATTTACCCGAAGCTGTTTGAAGGATCGAAATATGCAAAGCGGCTGCCGATTGGTGTTGACAGCATCATTAAAAATTTCCCCCTGGATAATATCCGTCGTTTTTATAAGGACTGGTACCGGCCAAACCTGATGGCTGTGGTGGTGGTAGGCGATATTGAGGTAGCCAAAGCAGAAGCCCTGGTCAAAAAGCATTTTGCCGGGTTAACCAATCCAGCTTCGCCCCGTACAAGGGAATATGCCCATGTGCCTCCTTATACCGCTTCACAGGCCATGGTGGTAACCGACAAGGAAGCTACGAATAACAGGGTGGCAATAAATTATCCTGCCTATAAAAAAGCAGCCGCTGTAACTGTGGGCGATTACCGCGACGACCTGGTTCAACAGATGTTTGTGTCTATGTTGAATGAACGTTTGCAGGAGTTGACCCAGCAAGCAAATCCGCCGTTCATCTATGGCGGTGCTGATTTTGATTCCTATGCCCGCGGATATGAGTCGTTCAATGCCCTGGCAGCAGCCGGTACCGGTGATCCGCAAAAAGCGCTGGCGGCGCTCACAGAAGAAATTGAGCGGGTAAAGCGGTACGGTTTTACGGCGCCTGAATTAGAGCGTGCCAAGAAATCGGTAATGGCTCAATATGAGAGAACCTATAACAATCGGGCAAAAACAGAATCGGCCGATTATGTAGAAGAATACATGAATCATTTTCTGCTGCAGGAACCAATACCGGGTATTGAAAAAGAGTATGAGTATGTGAAAGCGCTGTTACCGGCCATTACGCTGGCGGAAGTGAATGCAGTATCGAAACTCATTAAAGACCAGAAGAACCTGTTTGTGTACATGAGCGGTCCGGAGCCAAAGGAAACTGAAAAATTACCTACTGAGCAGGAACTGCTGGCGATCATTGATGCAAAGGCCCGCGCCGATATTAAACCATACCAGGAAAAAGCCATTGCCGCCACTTTGTTGCGCACAGAACCGAAAGCAGGCAAAGTGCTTGTAGTTAAAAAAAATGTACAACTGGGTACAACAGAATATACACTAAGCAATGGCATTACGGTGACCCTGAAGCCGACTGATTTTAAAAGCGATCAGATCATTATGGGCGCTACCCGCCCGGGTGGCAAGAACAGTTATGGGCTCGCAGATAAATACAGCGCTGAATATATGGTTCCTGCTACGGTGGCTATGGGGGTAGGACAATTTTCACCTACAGATCTCAGTAAGGTGCTGGCCGGTAAAACAGTTAGTGTAGATCCGGTGTTCACTTCCATTTCAGATGGCTACCGCGGCAGTAGCAGCGTTAAGGATCTGGCCACTTTGTTTCAGCTAACCTATCTGCATTGTACAGCGCCACGCGGCGATACTGCTTTGTTCAGGGCTTTTGTGCAAAAGAATAAATTGCAGTTCGCCAGGATCGATGCCAATCCAAGGGCTTCCTT
Source organism: Longitalea luteola (assembly GCF_017356035.1). Taxonomy (GTDB): domain Bacteria; phylum Bacteroidota; class Bacteroidia; order Chitinophagales; family Chitinophagaceae; genus Niastella; species Niastella luteola. The sequence continues at coordinate 228,011 of NZ_JAFIQX010000005.1, forward strand.
TGTAGACACTTTATACAAAACCCTGTTCAATAACCATCCACTGGCGCCAGTGGCCGTGCCCAACAGTGCGAACTTCGACAAGATCGATTATGAACGGGTGCTGGCAATTCGCCAGGAACATTTGGGCGATTGCAGCAATATGCATTTTGTATTTGCAGGCAGCTTTAAAGAAGCAGACATTAAACCGCTCATAGAAAAGTATATAGCCAGCTTGCCTGTGTCCGGTAAAAAATTCAGCTTCACTGATAATAAAGTACGACCCGTAGAAGGCAAACGAACTTTCACTATTAATAAGGGTAAAGAAGATCAAAGCCTGATACTGGCATTTTATACGGGTGAAACGCCGTACAATGAAGATACGGAGCTGAAAGCGCATGCATTGAGTGAGGTGCTGAACATAAGGATCATTGAAGAATTGCGGGAAAAGATCCAGGGCATTTATGGCGGTGGTACGTATGCCGAGCTGGAGAAATATCCTTACAACAGTTACAGTTTTGTAGTACAACTGCCATGCGGCCCGCAAAAAGTTGATACGCTGGTAAAAGCCATTAAACATGAGTTTTCATCCATTATAGCTGCAGGGCCCGATACCAGCTATTTGAACAAAGTAAAAAAGCAATGGCTTGAGCAACATAAGTTGAACCTGAAAGAGAACGGCGTTTGGGTAGAAAAGCTGTTGCAGTACAAATTGCAGGGTGGCGATCCCGACCGGTTCATTCATTATGAGAAGTATGTGAATGCATTGACACCGAAAGATATACAGGAAGTTGCCAAACTGGTGCTGGGTGGCAATGAATTCCTGGCTATTCAAATGCCTGAAAATGCGAATGGAGGAACGGCTGCAGAACCTAAGAAAGGATTTTAGGCGTTAAATTTCTAATACACAATAGTAAAGCCCTTCCGGTGTTTCGGGAGGGCTTTACTATGATGGCTATGTGTATTTTATTGAAATGCAGTGCAATTGAACCAGGCCGTGATATTGCTGAAAAAGGTAAAAGATGAATCTGCGCAAACACGGTCTGGACAAGCACTTCGTGACTATTTTGCTCATTCGTTTTATTGATAAAAAAGCCCAAAAAAATTTTTTTATTATAGTTTTACCACTAACTTGCAGGAACAAACGGATATAGCGAACTCCTCCCTAGTTGTGTTTTTGCTTTCATTATTTGCTTGGTTGTACAACAAGCTTGGCCCTTCATGATTACTATTAGAGACAGCATTAATTGTTATGATTGACATGCAGGTTTATAACCCTGTGTGTAGAAAAAAAAATACATAAATCATTTGTAAGATATCCCGGAGGTGAGAGGTGTCTTAGTACCGGCTTTAATTAGTAGCGGGTAAAGCTTTGTTCATACAAGCATCGTTAAGTTGCTCTGGAAAATTACCCGTTTAACGATTTCGCTGGTTTAGGGGTTGCTAGATCACGACAGTCGGCCGCATGGCTGGCTGTCTTTTTTTTTACCCCTTACCAGAGATTGACAATGCCAGTCGGTTACGTCGCCGGACAAACGAAGTTGGCGCATTATGCAATACATAATTACAAATCGTGAAACGGCAGACGGGAATCGGCAATCGTGAGTCGTCAATCGGCAATCCTCATCGTTAATCGGCAGACGGGAAACGGCAATCGTCAATCGGCAGACGGCAACCGTGAGTCGTCAATCGGCACCAGAAGCGCTTACGGCGGCGAAAGATTAGTTATGAGTCTCGATAGTAGCGAGCCACTCACCATTGGCCATTCACCATTGACCATTCACCAATTGAAAAGAATATCTTAAATCAACCGCGCACTATCACTTTTATGTTGTCATTAACGATTAACCGGCTGTAACACAGCTTATATGCTTAAAGTTTGTTAATTGAACGGTTGTCCACATTTTAATTTAAACAGGGCATGTATTTTGGCGTCTCAATGATAACCAAATCGATTACATATGAAACGGGTTCTACAGATTTTTCCACCGATGTGGGGACCTGCCGGTTACGCTTCCGTGGATTATTATTACCTGCCCGATATTGAATGTTACTATTATGTGCCCAGGCGTCAGTTCGTGTACTTAAGCGGTCCCAACTGGGTGTTCTCTTATAATTTACCTGCCCGCTGCCGCAATTATGATCTGTACAGCGGATATAAAGTGGTTTGCAGCGGTCCAAGGCCTTACATGCACTTCAGCGATCACCGGGTAACATATGCCCGTTACAGAAACTACAGGGGCCATCAGCAGTGCTGGCGCGATTACCGCGGCCGCGACGATTATTATGATGGCCCACGCGGTCATGGACATGGCCACTACAAACATCATGGACGTGGTCACGACCGCGATCATGGTCATGGTCATGGTCGCGGACATGGACGTGGTCATCATGATCATGACTGAGGATAGTAGCAAAGTGTATAGTGAAGTGATGCTTTGTTTATATAGCAAGTGAAGTAAGAAGTACGAAGTCGTCAATAAAGAACATGCTTTGTAATAAATAGAAGCTGGCAGCGAATAGCCGGTAGCCAATGGGAAGAACGCTGAGTTGTTGTTTTTCCTACTTGCCACTAGCTGTTTACTACCAGCTTTTTCGAATTATGTCGAAACCTGTTTCTTATTTGAAAGCTAAACCTGAATCGGATCTTCGTACTTCATACTTGTTACTTCCTGCTTCGCATCAATAAGAGCAGGAGCACGACTTAAGACTAAGCAACAGTGATATCCTTATCCAGGTACACGTCCTGTGTAGCATGTAATAGCTCAACACCTTCCTTGAACGGCCGTTGAAATGCTTTGCGGCCAAGGATCAATCCCATACCACCGGCGCGTTTATTGATCACAGCTGTATATACTGAATCGGCCAGGTCACTGGCGCCCTTGCTTTCGCCGCCGCTGTTGATCAGGCCCACACGGCCGCTGTAACAATTCAATACCTGGTAGCGGCAAAGATCGATCGGGTGATCGCTCGTAAGCTTATCATACACCAGGTTAGAAGTTTTGCCGTGTTTGGTAGCCAGGTAACCGCCGTTATTGGTAGGCAGTTTCTGCTTAATGATATCGGCCTGCAATGTAACACCAAGGTGATTGGCCTGTCCGGTAAAGTCTGCAGCGGTATGGTAATCCACATTATCTACTTTGAAACCACTGTTACGGGTATAACACCACAAAATGGTAGCCATGCCCAGCTCGTGTGCAATTTCAAAAGCCTCTGCCACTTCTTTTAACTGGCGGGCGCTTTCTGCAGAGCCCCAGTAAATGGTAGCACCCACTGCTACGGCTCCCATATTCCAGGCGCTTTTAATAGTACCAAACATGGTTTGATCGTACTTGTTGGGCAGGCTTAGGAATTCGTTGTGGTTGATCTTCACTACGAACGGAATACGATGCGCATATTTCCGGCTCATAATGCCCAATACGCCATACGTGCTGGCTACGGCGTTACAACCACCTTCAATGGCGAGTTTGATAATGTTTTCGGGATCGAAATAGATCGGGTTGGGGGAGAAGGCAGAACCTCCACTGTGTTCAATGCCCTGGTCAACCGGGAAGATGCTGCAAAAGCCGGTATTGGCCAGGCGGCCATTGCCTAACAAAGACTGCAGACTGCGCAGTACCTGGTTGCTGCGGTTACTGTTCAACCAGATGTCTTCAATGTGGGTGGGGGAGGGAAGTGTGATCGTTGATTTGTCAATGGTCGTGCTTTTGTGTTCGAGCAGATAAGAGGCTTTGTCACCAAGCAGATCGATGATTTTTTTTGACGGCATACTTATTTAAAATTTAACGTGAATTGTCAATGGAATTGCCGTATGCAAACCATAAGCCACGCATCAATTATGCACAAGCTAGTGGTGAATGGTGAATGGTCAATGGTGAATAGCTCGCGCTTTTTTCCATCTTCTGATTTCCGACCTCCAGCTTCCGGCTACCGGCTTCCAACTTCCAACTTCCGGGCTGCGCAAAGATATGCCGTACAAGGGTGCGACGCAACGAAAGTCCCGACGGTACCGCCGGGACTGAGATCATAATCTTTTAAACCAGTAAAGGAATATGAAACTAAATTCTAAACTTTAAGCATTTCTGTTGATGCAATTCAAATCATTAAACGCAATTTCTAAACGTTTAATAAAGTTTTCTTCGCCTTTGCGCAACCAGGTCCGCGGATCGTAGTATTTTTTGTTTGGTTTGTCTGGTCCTTCGGGGTTGCCCAGCTGATCCTGCAGGTATCCTTCGCTTTTTTTGTAATAGTTGAGAATACCTTCCCAGAATGCCCATTGCAGATCGGTATCGATATTCATTTTGATAGCGCCATAGCTGATGGCTTCCCTGATCTGATGTTGGGGTGAACCGCTGCCGCCGTGGAATACGAAGTACACGGGTTTCTCGCCGGTCTTGAATTCTTTTTTGATATATTCCTGGCTGTTCTTCAGGATCTCGGGACGCAGTTCTACGTTACCCGGACTATAAACACCATGCACGTTGCCAAATGCAGCAGCTACGGTGAACAGGCGGCCAACTTTGCCTAACTGCTCATACGCATACGCTACGTGCTGCGGCTGTGTATATAATTTTTCATTTTCAACACCGCTGTTATCAACGCCATCTTCTTCACCACCGGTAACACCCAGCTCAATCTCAATACCCATGCCCAGGGGCTGCATGCGTTTATAATATTCAACAGATGTATGAATGTTCTCCTCGATCGGCTCTTCGCTCAGGTCGAGCATGTGAGAGCTGAACAAAGGTTGTTTTTTCTCTTTGAAGAAGAGTTCACCGGCATCGATGAGACCACTGATCCAGGGTAACCATTTTTTAGCGGCATGGTCGGTGTGCAGCACAACCGGTACGCCATAATATTTAGCTACATTATGAATATGCAATGCACCGGAAATGGCGCCGGAAATATTGCCTTGTAACTGGTCGTTAGGCATGCCTTTACCGGCAATGAACTGTGCACCGCCATTGGAGAATTGAATGATTACAGGTGAGTTTACTTTTGCGGCTGTCTCAAGGGTCGCATTGATCGTATTAGTGCCAATTGTATTTACGGCAGGTAAAGCAAACTGGTTTTCCTTTGCATCTTTATACAGGGCTTCCAGTTCTTCACCAAAGAGCACTCCTGGTTTGTATTTTTTCATCATTTTCAGTGTTAAAGCGTCTTGTTAGTTAATTGAGTATCAAAAGCGTTGGAAATTCTTTAAGAAATTATCTCTTTTTTTAATAAGGCGCGAAGATAGTCAATTTAGCAAAGAAAGAGGTGTATTTGTTACATGCTAAACCGGCCGGTCTTGCATAACCAATTGATTCTCCGGTTACCTTGTTAAAGGCAAAAAGGATAGTTATTGATTGTAATGTATGATATGAAGCTAACCTTTTTAAGCGTTCACGGGTACTGTTTTCAGGATATCGCTGGCCACGGCGCCAGGCAACACCCTGAATACCGGGATATTGATAGCATAGCGGTTACAAAGCTCCAGGATCCGGCGGTCGATCTGTTCCTGAGAATAGCGTGCTGAAAAGTGACCCAGGATGAGCTGTTCAATCCGTGAACGGCTTACCATTTCCATCACTTCTTCGAGATAACTGTGTTTGTTACCATGAGCGTAGATCAGGTTGTCGTCCTCGTGCATGAAGGTAGCTTCGTGGATCAGTATTTTTGAATCTTCCCAACGGGTGACATCTTCTACCGGAGTATCGCCTGAATAACTCAATAAAACAGTTTGAACCTCGGTATGGGTGTTTGCCCGGCCCTGTTCTTCAATGATCTGTCTTATTCGTTCGCCCGGAAGCTGCGTAAGCTCGGGCTTTAATTTCAATTTCGATTGAATCACCTTATAGCTGAGACTTTTTACCCCTGCTTTCGTAGCCACATGTCCGTTGTGAACCGCTTTAATGATAATGTCTTCTTTAATGCGCAAGTTGCTATCGGGTGTAATAGCATTCCATACGACACTGGAAACAGGCGGGTCGAATTTTGTGGTGAAGTCTTTCAGTGCCGGGAAAGAACCGCAATCTCTGGGATAATATATAACGGGAAAACCAGGACGGGCATTCAGCTGGTTGAATTGCAACAGTCCGGTGAGATGGTCGCGGTCGGCATGCGATATAAAAACATGTTCTATTTTTCTGCTTTTCTGTAAGAGGCTGGCGGCAACGCCGTCGCCGGCATCGAACAGGAGTTTGAGCTCTTCAATAAAGTACCAGGTAGAAAAAAGCGCGGTTGAATAACCGGTAATGGTGAAATGCATGTTGGTTGGGTATTTAGATCAATCTTCAAACTTGCCGAGGTTCTTCTGGATCAGTTTCAAATTCTTTTGCAGGGTTTGTTTCAACTGGCGTTTTACCAGCTGGCCCATGGAGTTGCATTTGTAAAACTGCTGGTTATGAAAATAATCACCCAGCTCGGTGCGCAGCTGGTGCAATTTAGCCGGCACAGAGATCTGGTCTTTGGCCATGATGTTTAGTAGTTCCATCAGGCGGAAACGGGACGAAGCCACCCGGAATGCCATCATGGTCCGTTCTTCCGTCTGGTACTGGTGAATACTTTCTTTATTGAGCAGTTTCGAGCACAGGTCAACCAGGGCATAGTTCTCTTTGAAGAACTGTGGCATGTACAAATTTTTGCGTCCTTCATAGGATTGCTGGTCGAAGTCGATGGCGCGGATGCGGTATTGATAGTCTTCAATATCCGGTGTAATATCCACCACAAAATTGTAAGAACGCATATCACCCAGTAACCGCACAAAGCAGCGTTCATTGAACTTGACGAATTCCTTCGCCAGCCTGATCTTGTTGGTGTGCGGATCGTTGAGATGATTGGCTATGAATACATCGCCGGGAATGCCGGGAATATGCTCTTCCACCAGTGTGTTCTGGTTGGTAAGGTAGGTAATACGGTTGGGTGAAAGGATATGCTCCAGCTCGAGGCCGTAGATGCGTGAAGCATCGGCGATCTTGATATAGTAATGGTCGTAATTGTCGTTATACTTGTTTACAATGCGGATACGGAAGGGGTTGGAATTACCGAAGCTGCAATAATCTATGCGGGCCACATCGAGGTGACTGGTGAATGTTAGATCGCCCTCTGTTTTCAGGATGGCATACATCTGCACCAGTCCGCTGCGGATAAACTCCCAGTCGCGCATATCGTACACGACCGTTTCCCAATACGTATCGTTCCCTTTTTTATCTTTCAACGGAACCGAATAAGTGATGTGCAGCAGGTCATTGTACAATACTGGCAGCTTCACTTCACGGCCATGGTTTTTTAAATAGCCGCGTAACCGGTCATGTACCGGGAACATGGGTTTTTTACGGGATGGTTTATTCGGTTCGTTTGTCTCTATAATGTCAATCATATTCGTCAATGGTGAATAGTCAATGGTCAATGGTCAATGGTGAATAGTCAATAGTCAATGGTCAATGGTCAATGGTGAATAGTCAATGGTCAATGGTAAAAAAGCTACCAGTTGCCAGGTCCAGGTTACCAGGGGCGTATTGCAAATAGCCCTCTGCATTTTGTATTTCCGGTAACCGGAAACCGGTAACTGGTAACTAGTATTCAACTTCAACCCAAAGTTAATCGATGCTTTTCAATAAGCTGTTAAAATAGGCAGGTGCATGCAACAACCGGCTGCCATACCAGCTGAACATTTCGCCATCGACCAGCATGATCCTGGTATTGGGTAACTGCGCCTGCAGTTCATCAAGATGTTTCTGTTTAAAGGGGTATGGTTCCGATGAGAGTAATAAGAGGTCGCAGTGGGCCAGTTGCCAGGTGTCAACGGCAGGGTAACGGGTGGTATTACCAAATATATTGGTAAAGCCGCAACGCGTAAGCATATCGTGAATGAAAGTATCCTTGCCAATGGTCATATAGGGATTGCGCCAGATGAGATAGCCTGTTCTGGGTTTATGGTTTGTAACCTGGAGGTTCGAAAATGCGCACCTGATCTGGCTCACCAGGTGGTTGGCGTTAGCGGTTGTTCCCGTGATGGCGCCAATTTGCTCGATCATCTCGAGCGCATCGTCGAGGTTGTTTACATCTGTAGTAAATACCGGGAATTGTTTGGCCAGTTGTTCAACCTGCGCTTTTACGTTCTCTTCTTTATTGGCAATGATGAGATCCGGTTGTAACTGTTGAATGGCGCTGGTATTGATGTTCTTGGTGCCGCCGATCCTGGTCTTTTGCCGGAACCAGCTTTGGGGGTGAATGCAAAATTTGGTTATACCGGTTACCTGTTCATCGAGCTGTAAAGTGTACAGCAATTCTGTTATGGAAGGAACCAGTGATACAATGCTGCGGGGCGTAGCCGGCAGCTCAAGCACATGGCCCAGCTGATCGATGTAAACTGGCATAAAATAATGTGCTAATTAGCTAATGTGCTAATTAGCTAATGTAATGTGATAATGGAACCAAAGCTGCAAAAGTACTGAACATAGGCTTTGGTTTTTGTAATGGTGCTGGAAATGTTTTACCTGAAGGAGAAATGATGAAGTTGGAGGGTGTTTTGCGTAGCGTTAAGCGTTTGAGGACCGCTGCTGCCTCCTGCTAAAAGCATTGTCGGTTTTAGCAGGAGGGGTTATTGGAGTTAAGCAGACGGTTTTTAACACACAGGAATTGGAACTACCTCGGTCTTTATGGGACGTTGGATTTTAATTTACTGGTTGATCACAGGATATACTGGTGGTTTTCACAGAATACTCGGTTGTCACGGACATTGGATCCTGGATAATGGATTTTATAGAATGATATCGGATTGTAAAAAGTGAAGTTGACTGGTACCGGATCTACGTTTTTTATTGGATATTGAACACGAACAGTTTTTCTGGAACATTGGATTTAGATTGATTAGTAATCAATCAACTTCTAAGACAAAGTTACATCTAAACGAAATGTTAACAAGCGCAGAAACTCTCGATTTAAATCGTTCGGTATTTACTGCAAAAATAGTAGCTGTCCACCCCCGTTATACGTATTATTGCTGATGGGGTAAAGTAGTATTACTAAGCAGTGAAACGGGAGCCTGGTTTTTTATTGATCGGGATCAAACATCTTGTAAAAAGTATATATCTGAAACGCTGTTCCAGTAAGGGTTTCACGGGATCTTCACAGCTTAATCCGGAATTTCTTTGCATTAAACGAGGAAGGAATGCCATTGATCGAATAAAGTCACAACACCGCAAAAACATCATCATCTTTGTACTGTCAAAACATTGTTGACGTACCCTGAAAGATCACGTACCCGAGAACACGAACACAACCTTACTCCTGAACGTAGAAGAACCCCTAATCCCTGATTTAGTTTTATAGTTTTTTGGTTTTTGATCCGTACCCCGTATCCAATATCGTGAAAACCAGAAATCTCTATCAGCAAACCAGTCCTTAGTTAAAACCGTCCAAAGTACCTGAACAAGATTTCACAAAGGCGTCCTGCTAATACCGGGGCGCTTTGTTTTTACGCCAAATACTCAACGCCTAGCGCAAATGCTTAAAATACAGAACGCAATGCCAAGCATTTTGCGTTCTGTATTTTAAGCTGTATTTCATTATCAAATTATCGAATTATCACATCATCACATTAATTCCCCAGTGCCTGAATGACATCATATTTGGTCACGATATGATAGTTCCCCAGCTCATCTTTGCTAAGCACGGCTCCATTGTCTTTATTGATCAACGTGCGCAGCTTTTCAATAGGTGTATTGAAATCAACCACGGGGAAGGCGGGTTCCATAACGGTTGCTATGGCAGCATTTTTAATATCAGGATCGGAAAATACTTTTTGGAACAAACCACTTTCACTGATGGCGCCAACGGGACCGCTGCCATTAATGACCGGAATATGCTCTATGTCGTATTTGCGCATCAGTTCCACTGCATCAGCTACGGTGTGTTCGGGTGCAATGGTGATGAGCTTCTGTTTGGCGGCGCGGCTGTTAATGATGTCTTTGCAGGTCTTTACATCCATAAAACCACGTTCCATCATCCACTGGTCATTATATATTTTAGCTACATAGCGGCTGCCATGGTCGTGGAAGATACAAACCACCAGGTCGTCTTTTGTCAAAGGGAATTGGGCAGCAACCTGTAAAAGTCCCTGTACACAACTGCCTGCACTGTAGCCACAGAAAATGCCTTCGTCTTTGGCCAGGCGGCGGGCCATGATAGCCCCATCGCGGTCGGTCACCTGCTCAAAATGATCGATGACGCTCATGTCGTAATTCTCCGGCACAAAATCTTCACCAAAGCCTTCCGAGATATAGGGATGCACTTCATTCATATCCACTTCGCCCGTGCGAAAGTATTTTGTAAGCAAAGAACCATACACATCGATCGCCCATATTTTGATATTGGGATTCTTTTCTTTCAGGAACATAGCCACGCCTGTTACTGTGCCGCCCGTGCCGGCTGTACAAACCAGGTGAGTGATCTTTCCATCGGTTTGCTTCCAGATTTCCGGGCCGGTAGTTTCATAATGGGCCAGCCGGTTAGCCAGGTTGTCATATTGATTACAGTGAAATGAATTGGGGATCTCTTTAGCCAGGCGGCGGGCTACTGAATAATAACTTCGGGGATCATCTGGTTCAACATTGGTTGGACAAACAATTACTTCTGCGCCTACTGCCTTGAGGATATCTACTTTTTCTTTGGATTGTTTATCGGTTGTCGTGAAAATGCATTTATATCCCTTTACACAGGCTGCCAGTGCCAGTCCCATGCCGGTATTACCGCTGGTGCATTCAATGATGGTTCCACCCGGTTTTAATTTTCCCTCCTGTTCGGCTACTTCGATCATCTTAATGGCCATGCGGTCCTTGATGGAGTTGCCCGGATTAAAATAATCTACTTTGGCAACCACGGTGGCAGGCAGCTGCCGGGTGATCTTGTTGAGCCTGATAAGTGGCGTATTTCCAATCGTTTCAAGAATATTATTTTTAATATCCATGTCATGTAGTTTATGGTTTCAAAGGTAAGGTTTTCCTTTCTGCCGCGGGGAGCGTGTTAATTTGGCAGGATTGTTTATTTAACATTCAGGTCGGGAAAGAGCGTTGATTCCAATGTAAATTTGTACCGGGGGAACTTAATGATGAAAGTGTATTTTATAAGCGGAATGGCTGCAGACAAGCGGGTATTTAAATACATACAATTACCAGCCAATTTTGAAGCCGTTTACCTGGATTGGATCACACCTGAAAAAGAAGAAACCCTGCCATCATACGCCCTGCGCCTGGCATCTGGCATCAATACCAATGAACCTTTTGCTCTGGTAGGTTTATCATTTGGCGGCATGCTCGCTATAGAGATCGCCAAACAATATCATCCATCAGCAACCATACTTATTTCCAGTGTACCGGTATCGAACCAGTTACCAGGCTATTTTCGCATGGCCGGTAAAATAGGATTACACAAACTGGTGCCGGTATCGTTATTGAAATCAGCAGCTGCTGCAAAACGATTCTTTACCCGCGAAAAGAATGAGGTTAAAAAGTTATTAAGGCAGATCATCCACGAAAGCGATGATGATCTGATCCGCTGGAGCATGCATGCCATTTTGAACTGGCAAAATGAAACCGTTCCACAACCGGTATGGCATATTCATGGAACGAGAGATGAAATTCTGCCGGTAAAATTTACACAGCCCACACATGTGATTCAGAAAGAAGGTCACATGATGATCATGACGGCGCCGCATCTTGTCAATGAATTTCTCCAAAAAGCACTTATTGAGGGAAGCAGGTCTTAACTGGTGCTTTCCATGTCCGATTGGTTTGCTTTTTGCTACATCCACTCTCGCCTGAGTGGGAGGGAACAAAGGCCTACCGTGATGGGTGACAGGCATGTAGTAAAATACCATTTTTTTTCTTAATGAAAAAGCCGGCAAGATTAATTCTGGTGATGGCCGCTTCAACCTTTATATGTTATAATTTTGATCAGACCTAATAAAATAGGTTACGTTTTTCGGAAAAAAATGTTGTTGGTAAAAACAAGTTTTTTCTTTGTTTTGATGCCTTACATTTGCGACCCCTTTACCGGAAGCCGGAGATTGGAAGTCAGCAGCCGGCGAAGGGGATAGCAGGTTAATCGAAATTAAAAAACTGCAAATTCTAATAGATGGAAGTAAAGTACATTCAGAAGATCGCTGAAAAATTATCATTCAGCATTAAGCAGATCACCAATATTCACCAGTTGCAAAGTGAAGGTGCTACCATTCCGTTCATGGCCCGTTACCGGAAGGAAGCGACCGGCAACATGGATGAAGTGGGTATCACCCAGGTGGTTGAACAGATCGCTTATTTTTCTGAACTGGATAAGCGCAAAGAAACAGTTGTTAAAACGATAGAAGGCCTCGGAAAATTAACACCCGAGCTGAAAGAACGCATAGAGAACTGTTTCGACGCTACGGAGCTGGAGGATATTTATCTGCCGTACAAACCCAAACGCAAAACAAGAGCTACGCAGGCCATTGAAAAAGGACTGGAGCCTTTGGCGAAACTGGTATTTGAACAGGGCAATGAAAATCCTGATGAAGAAGCTGCCAAATTCCTGAATGAGCAGGTTAAAGATATTAAAGAGGCCATGCAGGGCGCCCGCGATATCATTGCAGAATGGGTGAGTGAAAATGAGCAGGCGCGTAATAAGGTGCGTCAGCAGTTCACCGAAACAGCCAGGCTGACGTCGAAAGTACTAAGCAGCAAAAAAGAAGAAGAGGAAGCACAGAAATACCGTGATTACTTTGAGTTCAATGAGAACCTGGCTGACAGTCCTTCTCACCGCATACTGGCTATACGCCGTGCCGAGAAAGAAGGTTACCTGGTTATGGATATCAATATCGACAAACAAACCGCTATTGATGAGTTGAACAGGACCTTTGTGAAAAACAACAACCCGTTTGCCAATGAGGTTAAGAAAGCGATCGATGATTCATTCGATCGTTTATTGAAACCATCTATCGAAAACGAGTTCCGCCTGGCCAGCAAGAACAAAGCCGACGAAGAAGCTATCCAGGTGTTTACCGAGAACCTGCGTCAGCTGTTGCTGGCTTCACCTTTGGGCTCGAAGAGAGTACTGGCGCTTGACCCCGGTTTCCGTACCGGTTGTAAAGTCGTATGTCTCGATGCGCAAGGTAATCTTTTGCACAATACAGCTATCTATCCACACCCGCCACAGAACGAATGGCAGAAGAGTGTAGCTGAAATAAAATTCCTGGTCGACAAATACGATATCGAGGCCATTGGTGTTGGAAATGGAACAGCAGGCCGCGAGACTGAACAACTCGTACGAAGCATCGATTATGGCAAACCGGTAAGCGTATTCCAGGTGAATGAAAGCGGCGCTTCTATTTATTCTGCTTCAGAAGTTGCCCGTGAAGAATTCCCTGATCATGATGTAACGGTTCGTGGCGCCGTAAGTATTGGCCGCCGTTTACTCGATCCGCTGAGTGAACTGGTAAAGATCGATCCCAAATCGATCGGTGTTGGCCAGTACCAGCACGATGTTAACCAAACCCGCCTGAAGGAAGCATTGGACAGGGTAGTAGAAAGTGCGGTGAACTTTGTAGGCGTTGATGTGAACACAGCTTCCAAACACCTGCTGGTGTATGTTTCCGGTTTAAGCAATACGCTGGCTAAAAATATTGTTGAATACCGCGCCAAGAACGGTCCATTCAAAACCCGTGAAGAATTGAAGAAAGTGCCTATGATGGGACCCAAATCGTTCGAACAGTGCGCAGGGTTCTTACGTATTCCCGGGGCTGAAAATCCGCTGGATAATTCTTCCGTGCATCCGGAGAGCTATCATGTAGTTGAAGCCATGGCGAAGGATCTGCAGGCGTCGCTTGAAGACCTGATCAAAAAAGCCGATCTGCGTAAAAAGATCAATAAAAGACAATACATCAACGAAAGCATTGGTGAATACACCATCGATGATATTTTGAAAGAGCTGGAAAAACCTGGTCGCGACCCGCGCGCCCCGATCGAGGAATTCCGCTTCGATGACACCATCAAAGCCATCGAGGATGTAAAACCCGGCATGACAGTGCCCGGCATCATTACCAATATCACCAACTTTGGTGTGTTTGTCGACATTGGTGTTAAACAGGATGGTCTCGTGCATATTTCCCAGCTGAGCAATACCTATGTTTCTGATCCCAACGAAGTGGTGAAGCTGCAACAGAAGGTGATGGTTACCGTTACTGAAGTGGATGTGCCCCGTAAAAGGATCTCCCTTACCATGAAGGATCAGGCGAAAGGTGGCGGCGGTGAAAGACGCAGTGGCGGCAGTGGCGATCGTAAGCCGGCAGCTGGCGGAAAGGGCCAGCCGAAGAAACAGGAGCCGCTGAATCCGTTCCAGGCGAAGCTGGCTGAGTTGAAGAAGAAGTTTAATGATTAGTTGACCAGTTAACCAGTTAACCAGTTGACCAGTTAACTAGTTGAAGAGCGAAATATAAAAAGGCCTCTGCTGATAGCGGAGGCTTTTTGCTTTATGTCGTTAATCGGCAATCGGGCGCCTGCAATAAAATTCGGGCGGCGCAGAATCCTATATTGATCCGGATAATCGCGAGCCACTCAGCATTCACCACTCACCACTCACGACCTCTTACTTTCCATTTTAGATTTACGGAAATTCAGGTAACGATCCAGCAACACCAACCCCAGCACTACATTGATCATCATGAATAGGGTGGTGTAGGTACTATTAATAAAGCGGCCGGGGTCTACATGGCTGAGCTTACCAAAGTTGATCGCAGAAGAGCTGACGGAACTGCCGGCCGACCAGTTCACCTGGGTTAAACAGGCCACCAGCAATACAATGATGCTGCAGATAAAAAAACCGGCAATGCCCCAGATGATCCGTTTATTGATGTATGATCTGGCAGCAGGGGCTATATGATGTTTGCTGATAGATTCCATGATGTTCTGGGTGAACCGCATGGAGGGTTCGTCCAGCTCGAGGTGACTCAGCATGTCCTGTAATTGCAGCAGTTCCTCGTATTTGGTTTTCCATTCCTGGTTGGTAGTTATCAATTGTTCAATAAACAAGCGGTCCTCAGCACTGCCTGCGCCGTCGATATACTCCCACAAACGTTCCTCTATATGTTGTTGCTTGTTCATAGTTGTGTTTTTACGCGTTAATTTTTAACCGGCTAATCCCTCAGCTCTTCAACGACTTCTGCAAAATGTTTTTCCATTTTCTCTTTCAACCGTTGCCGTGCGCGGTGCAGTTTTACCTTGGCGGTATTGGGATCGATACCCAGGATACGGCCGATCTCTTCCAGGCTTTGTTCAGCCTGGTAAAACAGGGTAATGATCCGGGCGTCATCAACACTCAATAACCGCATGGCTTCCTGTATGGCCTGCGCTTTGGATTTCTGTTCTACCTGGTTGGCGCGGAAAGCCGAATTCTGATTGTCTGCCACCTCAAACACCCGTTCGTTATCGAGTGAATGCACCGGTATTCTTTTTTTGCGTAAAAAAGTGATACAGGTGGTGGTGACAATAGTATACAACCAGGTGCTGAATTTTGAATCGCCGCGGAAATCGGCGAGGCTCCGGTAAGCTTTGACAAACACGTCCTGGGCTATTTCCTCGGCATCTTCCCGGGCAGGGGTATAGCGCAAGGTTATGGTAAAAACGAAATTCTGGTATCGCTTTACCAATTCAGCATACATAGCCTGGTCGCCTTTCAGTACCCTGCTAATGATCTCAGTATCACCCGGTCCGGTTTGCATTATTAACGGTATGACGATGTAAGACAAATAAAGGTTACAGGCTTTGGCGCATTAGCTGTGCCGGAATCGGGCAGGTTTGATTATCAGTCGTTTATTTAGAAGGCTTATTACAGAACTGTTCGGTTTTGATACTTTTCTGTTCATTTATGAAATAAATTGACCGGTTAGCCTGTAACCTGCCGGCAACAGCTGTAGTCATAGATGTATAGAACTTAAAAAATATACATTATGGATAAAGGAATATTAGCGATCATCTGGTTGATCATCTCTTCTTTGGGATTGTTGATCATGATCTTTGGCATCAGGTATTTGATCAGCCGTGAAAACCTGGCCATGCTTGAAAAAGGACTGAACCCCCGGGACAAGATCAACCGGCCGGCGCCATATACCAATCTGAAATGGGGTTTGCTGCTGTTTGGCGCAGGTTTGGGACTGGCCCTGTCTTATTTTATTACGCAGTACATGCTGCACGATTATGAGAACCCGGCATTGTGGTTTGCCTTTATTGCCATGGGCGGTGGTACGGGCTTGATAGCTTCTTACCGGATCGAGAAGAAAGAGTTATACCCCCCTAACCCCGCGGCCCCCTGAACCGAAGTCAGAGGTCGGAAGTCACCATTGACCATTCACCATTGACCATTGACCATTCAGCATTTCACCTCATAACCCAACAATCAACAAAATGAAAAAGCCCCGAATGTAATCCGGGGCTTTCTTGTTATAAAAATCTTATTACTTTTCGATCTGTAACCTGTAACTCCCCTTTAAGGGTGGGTTTTTATTTTTTCATTTCCGCCAACGCCCTGGTCAGCGCTGCATCATCGGTGTTACTAACCTCGTAATAACCTTCCATGCGCCAGATCTGACGGGCCAGCCAGGTCTTGATGCGTTTCTCGATCTCCAGTTTATCGCGTTCGGGTACGTTCTGTACGTTCACGGCGTTTTTGCCGGCATAGTTTACCAGGCTGTTCCAGGCAGTGCGGGTATCGGTAAAACGACGCGCAAAATCAGCCGGGTTCTTGAACTGGTCGAAATACGACTTGTTCTGCTGGTAGTAGATGTAAATGAATTTGCTGAACAACTGGTTGTCGAACAGCACATACACGTTGCTCGAGAAAGTAGCCGTATCGAAAGGAATAAATACGTCGGGTGTAATGCCACCGCCACCATATACGATCCTGCCGCTTTTGGTCTTGTAGGCCGGACCATTATGTTTGGCAACGGTATCGCCATTCACCAGCTCGCCGTTCTCGAAACGTTCAGCCAGTTCATCATTATAAGCAGCACGGCCCCGGTTATACGGCTTTTGAATATTCCGGCCAATAGGAGTATAATACCGGGCCACAGTTAAGCGCAGCGCCGATCCATCACTGAGGTCATATTGTTCCTGTACGAGGCCCTTGCCAAAGGTGCGGCGCCCAATAATGGTAGCACGGTCCCAGTCCTGCAGGGCGCCGGCCACTACTTCACTCGCGCTGGCAGAGCTTTCATCAACCAGCAGTACCAGCTTGCCGGTTTCAAACAGCCCCGGGCGTTTACAATGGTATTCTATTTTTTCCTGCTTGTTACCTTGTGTGTATACGATCAGGCGGTCATTGCCCAGGAACTCATCAACTATGTCGGTAGCTTCAGTGAGTATACCACCACCATTGCCGCGCAGGTCGAAAATAAGTTTGGTCATGCCTTTCGCCTGCAGGGTTTCCATGGCCTTCATGAATTCCTCATAGGTGGTGCCCGAGAACTTGTTCAGGTGTATGTACCCGGTGGAGGTATCGATCATATAAGCCGCATCCACTGAGTACAGAGGAATGGTTCCGCGGGTAATGGACGTTTTTATTTGTTTGCCAGCGCGTAAAACGGTCACTTCAACCTTGCTGCCGCCTACGCCCCGCAGAAAGTTCTTTATTTTATCGGCGTTGATAGACTTGCCTGTTACCACCGAGTCGCCTACTTTCAGGAACTTATCACCCACCTGCAAGCCGGCTTTGTCGCTGGGCCCGTCAGCCAGCACATTGGTTACATGAACAGTATCGTCGATGATGAAGAACTCAACTCCGATGCCTTCAAAATTTCCTTGCAGGTCTTCGTTTATTTCTTCAACGTTAGAAGCAGGAATAAAAACCGAGTGCGGATCGAGGTGAGCGAGCATAGCCTGTACGGCGTCTTCGGTCAGGCTGTCGGTATTAACCTTGTCGACATATTTCAAATTGACCAGGTCAACCACTTCCTGTAGCACAGAACGTTTACCACTGTTGAAAATACCGCGGGAGCTGGGGACGTTCTGCCTTAAAGCCGAACCGATGAACATGCCCAGGATCAATACAAGAGAAAATAACAGTGGCATCCATACTTGAAGTCTTTTCATCTGCTTTATATAGTTATGTTTTAATAAGGCCGGTGAAATTAAGCTGAACGCTTAACGCTGAAGGCTTAACGCCGTCCTCCGAAATACCTTCTTCCCGAATAATTTCGAAAAGTCCGAAATTAAGCTGAACGCTTAACGCTTTTCTCCGAATACGTTCAAACCGAATAATTTCGAGAGCCTGAAGTTCGGTTTCGGCGTTCAGCATTGTGCGTTCCGCGTTTAGCGCCTGCCCGCCGGCCCGAAGCTACGCAAAGGCGCAGCAGGCAGGTTGAGCATTTTGCGTACTGTAAGTGAATTTGCCGGAGCAGCAAAGAAACAGCATCGCAAGGGATAGAAATCTATAAATTTTCGGCGAAGTTCATAATTAATTTGCAAGAAACAGCTTTTTGTTTTGAATGGTTACAGACCGCATGGTTCCGGTACTTTTAACCAATAGCCGATGGGGGAAGGCAGCGTAGAGACGGGCTGCTTGCGTTTTTGTGCAAGGTATATGCCTGGCTTTCAGCATGGTTGTTTCAGGTATGCGCCTTACCTTCGCAGGATGGCTATGTGTATAAATGAGCCTGTAACAAGAGTTTGGAAATTATACGACTAAACGGTTATAAATATGGCAATACTGCTGGCAGATAGTGGGGCCACCAAATGTGAATGGTTTCTGGCAGAATCTAAGGAGAACACTAAAACAGTTTTTACTCAGGGCATCAGTCCGTATTTCTTTAATACAGAAAAAACGGTAGCGTTACTGCAGCAGGAATTACTGCCTCAGTTACCGGCATCGGCAGTAATAGAAGAAATACATTATTATGGAACCGGCATGCGGAATCCGGTTAACGTAGATATGGTGCGGCAATCACTAACAACTGTTTTTGAAAAGGCCTCGATAGAAGTGAGTGATGATATGCTGGCAGCGGCGAGGGCCCTCAATGGGCGCGAGGCAGGCATGGCCTGTAATTTGGGTACCGGCTCTTTTGCCGTTTATTACGATGGTAACCAAATAACCAGGCAGGCTCCGGGCATCGGGTATATCCTGGGCGATGAAGGAAGCGGCGCCTACCTCGGCAAAAAAGTACTTCAATATTATTTGTACAATACGTTTGATGAAGAGCTGCGTTACAAATTCGAAAAAAGATATAATACATCAGCCGTAGAAATTTTAGAGAACGTATACCGGAAGCCCCTGGCAAACAGATACATGGCCACTTTTTGCCTGTTTTTGTCGGAAAACAGGGGGCACTATATGATTGAAAATATCATTGAGGACGGTTTGAATGATTTCTATTTTACACACTTATGTAAATTCCCTGAAAGCTGGAACAGCCCCATCCATTTTGTAGGCGGCGTGGCTTTTGCGTTCCATGATATAATTCAGGAGTTGTCTCATTCCTATGAATTTGAGCAGGGGAAAATTCTAAAAGGCGCTATGGAAGGCCTGATCCAATACCATGTTTAACAAATAACAAACCTTGTGCAGAACCCGAATAAAACATTGAACAACAGAACTATGGCAGCAGAATTTACCAGGGTAACAGAGCAGCCGAGCAATTACCGGCATCTTGAGCAAATGAGTATTCCTGAGTTGCTTACCAACATGAACAATGAGGATAAGAAGGTGCCTATTGCAGTTGAGAAAGCCATCCCGCAAATAGAGAAACTCGTGGCTGCTATTTCCGATAAAATGCTGGCCGGTGGCCGCCTCTTCTATATTGGCGCCGGTACCAGCGGCCGCCTGGGCATCCTGGATGCCAGCGAAATTCCCCCCACGTATGGCCTTCCCCAGGGCCTGGTGATCGGTATCATTGCCGGTGGCGATGTGGCTATCCAACGCCCGGTAGAGCAGGCTGAAGACAGCTGGGAGCAGGGCTGGCTCGACCTTATGAAACATGCTATTGACGAAAAGGATGTCGTAATAGGCATTGCCGCCAGCGGCACAACGCCTTATGTGATCGGCGCCCTTACCGAAGCCCGCCAAAAAGGCATTACCACCGGTTGTATAACCTGTAACGCGGGCTCGCCGCTGGCCGATGCAGCTGAACTGCCTGTTGAAGTAGTGGTAGGTCCCGAGTTCGTTACCGGCAGCACCCGCATGAAAAGCGGCACCGCACAAAAGCTGGTATTGAATATGATCTCTACCGCGGTCATGATCCAGATCGGCCGGGTAGAAGATAATAAAATGGTAAACATGCAACTTACCAATAGCAAGCTGGTTGACAGGGGCACCAAGATGGTAATGGAAAAAACCGGTATCAACAGCTACGATAAAGCCCGCGAACTGTTGCTGAAATATGGCAGCGTGAAGAAGGCGGTTGATTCGTTTAATGCTTAAGGCTTAAGGCGGAAGGCTGAAGGCGGAGGTCGGAAGTCTGCAGTATGAAGTCGGAAGACTGAGGTCTGAAGTCTAAGGTCAGAAGCCGGAAGGCTAAAAACATCGCGAGCCATTCACCATTCACCATTCACCATTCACCATTCACCATTCACCATTCACCATTGCCCATTCACGTGGTTACTATAAACAGATGACAATAATTTAGCATTGGCAGGCTCCGTAAAAAGCTGTAACTTTTAAGTACATATCATTAAACTTTTACTTATGAGGTACAGCTTTACACTATCTGCTATGGCAACGTGTTTGCTATTGGCCAATACACAAGTTTCTGCCCAACAAAAATTAACGACAGCATACGCTATAACAAGTTCAGAAAAAGGAAATTTCAACTGGACGGATGTAAAGCAGATCGACTTTACAACCGGTACCGTTACCCGCTCTATTTTTGATTCCAAGCAGCCTAATTTCACGGTGTACAATGCACGAACCGGAAAAGAAATTAAAGCAGTTACTACACAGAATGGCGCTACACCTAATGTGACTGTTCCGGTAGCTTCGCTGTCGGCCGCCTGCGCGTATGACCAGCGGCACAACCGCCTCTATTATGCGCCGTTATTCACTAACCAGCTTCGCTACCTCGACCTGGGTGAACAGGTTCCCAAGCTATATTACTTCGAGAATGAAAATTTCACGCCGGCTGCTGATCTTAATAACGAAGCCAATCATATTACCCGTATGGTCATTGCTGCTGATGGCAATGGTTATGCGCTAAGCAACGATGCCAATCACCTGATAAGGTTCACTACGGGCCGCAAACCGGTGATCACCGATCTGGGTGCATTGCAGGACGATGCCAACAATGGCGAAAGATCGATACATGCAAAAACAACGGGCTGGGGTGGAGATATGATCGCCGATGCTGCCGATAACCTGTATGTAATATCTGCGTACCGCCAGGTGTTCAAGGTGAACATTCAAACCAGGCTGGCCAGCTGGGTGGCAGAGATCCAGGGTTTGCCGGCTACCTTCACTACTAACGGCGCCGTGGTAGATAATGATGGTGATTTGATCGTAAGCAGTGCCAATACAGCCGAAGCATATTACAAAGTAGATATGCATTCATGGCTGGCCACGCGTATAGATATCAAAGGCACTGTCTTCAATGCATCTGACCTGGCCAATGGCAATCTGGCCTTTGCCAATGATAAACCGGTTATATCGTTAATTAACAGGGCTATCATTCGCAATGATAAGATCTCAATGTATCCCAATCCCGTTGCTACCAGTTGGGTAAATGTTAATTTCAATGGTAAGGAATCCGGTCGGTATACAATTCAATTGGTTGATCTTACAGGAAAAATAATTTCAGAGAAGATAGCCATGGTCAATGGAACCCAGTCTGTGCCTGTGTTTCTTAAGGCAGGCCTGGCCAAAGGCGCTTACATGATCAAAGTGTTAAGTAATAGTAAAAAAGCGGTGTTTACCGACAAGTTGATGGTAGAATAAACAATAAAAAAATATTTGGAAACCGCATTGCGAAGGCTGTAAATTGCTACAGCCTTTTTTCTTTTAATGCCTTCGTGGCATGGTTTTTAAGCAAGATTGCCAAGTGACAATTGACATAAAAATATGCATGAGATAGAACCATTTTATAATTGGCGTCACATTTACACCAGTGAGCAGGATGAGCGGTCACCGTTTTTCGGAAGGGTGTATTCTGAGTTTACATTTTCACAAACTGTTTACAATTATTATATCCATCCGCAGTGGGACGATTTCGGTTCCCGCACCATGTACCTGAAAACATTAATGGCCGATTATGAAGAGAAGTATGCGATCATAGAACTGATCGGTGAATGGAACGATGCGATAGAAAATGATATCATGGAGCTGAAGCGGGAGGTAACCGACGTTTTTTTCTACGAGGGTATCAGCAAGTTCATTTTCATTGCCGAGAACGTACTCAATTTTCATAGCGGCGATAAAGACTATTACCAGGAATGGTTTGAAGAAGTGACCGACGAAGAAGGCTGGATCGTGATCCTCAACATGCCCGAACAAACGCAATACGACTTCAAAGGAGCCCGCCTGAATCGCTACGTTGAACTGATGGATCTCGATAACTGGCGCACTTATAAGCCCTTCCATTTGTTCAAAAAAATTGATGAACAAATGCGCAAAAGGCTTGAATAAATTTGAAAACCGGTTTTTTAATTCGCTGAAAAGCAGTCCCAGACTGTGTTTTACACTAAAACGGGTGGGTTGGGGACAGTAGAATTATCTGAAAAAAGTTTGCATGTAAGTATTTAGTTATTATTTTTGATGTAATGATTACAGCAAAGGCATACCGTTTCTTTTACTTTTATTTTTATTTCTACTTTACCAGTAGGCCGGGAATGCTTTTGTTGACAACAAAATAAGAATAAACAAAAAGTTCAACATAAGAAGTCCCGGCGAAAAAGCCGGGACTTTTTTTATTGCTTTTTAATCCCCCGTTCAACGGGTAAAGCATAAAAAAAAATCTATGATCGACCGAAAACAACAACAGGAGATCACGCCAGGCTCCAATGGCATGCAGGGTACAGGCATAAAGGTTTCTATCCAGGGATATGAAGGTAGTTTTCACCAGGTAGCAGCCCGCCAGTTCTTCGGCAAAAATGTAGAAGTGATCCCCTGCGCCACCTTTCGCGAACTAACCAGGATCGCCAGCAGCAAAAAGGAAAGTAATGGTGGCGTGATGGCCATCGAGAACTCCATCGCCGGCAGCATCTTACCCAACTACAACCTGTTGCAGAAGAGCACCCTGAAGATCATTGGAGAAATATACCTGCCTATAAAACAACAACTGTTAGTTAATCCCGGCGTACAACTGGAAGACATCCGCGAAGTGCATTCCCACCACATGGCCATTCAGCAGTGCCTTGAATACCTCGACAAATACAACTGGAAGCTGGTAGAGACTGAGGATACCGCCTTAAGCGCCAAACATATTCACCAGCATCGCAGTAAACACATCGCCGCCATCGCCAGCAAACTCGCCGCCGACCTGTTCAATCTCGAAGTGATCGCCCCCAACATACATACCATGAAAAACAATTATACCCGGTTCCTGGTGCTGCAACCAGAGGAAGTAGCGCAACCGGTAGCTGATGCCAATAAAGCATCGGTGAGCTTTATCACCGATCACTCGCGCGGCAGCCTGGCCCGGGTACTTACCCGCATTGCCGATGGCGGCATCAACCTGAGCAAGCTGCAAAGTTTTCCCATTCCCGGCAGCGACTGGAAATACAGTTTTCATGCAGATATGGAATTCACTACGCAGGATCAGTTTGAAGAGGTTATTAAAAATATGAAGCCGATCACGGAAGAGTTGAAAGTGTACGGCGTTTATAAGAATGGGAAGACTGTTGAATAGGTACCGGTTCCAAGGTACCGGTTACCGGGGAATACAGCCCTCGAATTGCGAGCAGCCTGCAGGAAAAGCGCGGCGCCTGGAAACCGCAACCGGTAACTGAGAAACAAATCACTAACGATACAAGTTATACGATCAAGAAAAACAATGATATGCAAACTTCAAAAAGATTGGAAGGAATTGGCGAATACTATTTTTCGCAAAAGCTGCGGGAGATCGATGAGTTGAACAAGCAGGGCAGGAACGTGATCAACCTGGGCATTGGCAGCCCCGACCTGCCGCCGCATGCCGATGTGGTAAAGACCCTGCAGGAAGAAAGCGCCAAACCCAATGTACATGCTTATCAGAGTTATAAAGGCTCGCCGGTATTGCGTAAAGCCATCAGCGACTGGTATAAGAAATGGTATGATGTAGAACTGAATGCCGATACAGAGATATTACCACTGCTGGGCAGCAAGGAAGGCATTATGCACATTTGCATGACCTACCTGAATGCAGGCGATAAAGTGCTGGTACCCAATCCCGGCTATCCTACCTACAGAAGCGCCGTTAAACTGGCCGGTGGCGAATGCGTTGATTACGATCTTACGGAAGCCAATAACTGGGAGCCTGATTTTAATGCGCTGGATAAACTGGTGGCTGCCGGTGGGACATTTAAATTAATGTGGATCAACTATCCGCAAATGCCGACGGGGCAACTACCGTCTGTTAGCCTGTTCGAAAAGATCGTGGCCTTCGGTAAAAAGCATAACATTCTTGTTTGTCATGATAACCCTTATTCTTTTATCCTGAACGACAACCCCACGAGTTTACTGCGGGTGCCCGGGGCGAAGGAAATAGCGATCGAGCTGAATTCGCTCAGTAAATCGCACAATATGGCCGGCTGGCGGGTAGGGGTCTTGAGCGGCGCCAAAGAGCGCATCGATGAAGTACTGCGGTTTAAAAGCAATATGGACAGCGGTATGTTCCTTCCCGCACAATTAGCGGCTGCCAAAGCATTACAATTACCAAAGAGCTG
Organism: Longitalea luteola; assembly: GCF_017356035.1. Classification (GTDB taxonomy): domain Bacteria; phylum Bacteroidota; class Bacteroidia; order Chitinophagales; family Chitinophagaceae; genus Niastella; species Niastella luteola. Next base: position 252,838 of record NZ_JAFIQX010000005.1, read on the forward strand.
GTACGATGAAGTGAATGCTATTTACAAAAAGCGTCGTGAGAAAGTTTTTGAATTGCTCGATCTGCTGGAATGCGTGTATGATAAAAGCCAGGCTGGAATGTTTGTATGGGCCAGGATCCCGGCCGGCTACAAGACCGGTTATGAGCTGAGCGATCAGGTGCTGTACAATACCGGGGTATTTATAACGCCCGGGGGCATTTTTGGAAAGGCAGGCGATGGCTATATACGGGTGAGCCTGTGCAGCACGGAAGAAAAGTTCGCAGAAAGCATTACACGGATAAAAGCATTTTTACCAGCATTAAAAGTTAATTAGAGCATGTTCAATACCGTTACCATAGTTGGTGTAGGATTAATCAGCGGTTCCTTCAGCCTGGCCCTGAAAGAGCGGGCGCTGGTTAAAAAAGTGATCGGTGTAAGCCGTACGGAGGCAAGTGCACAGAAGGCCATAGAGCTGGGCCTCATAGATGAAGCGCTGCCCCTGGACGAAGCGGTAAAACAGGCCGATCTCATTTATGTGGCCATCCCGGTTGATGCTACCATCGGCGTTATGCAACAGGTGATGGACATGATAACCGATAAACAGATCGTGGCCGATGCAGGCAGCACCAAACATGCTTTGTGTTCTGCCATAGCCAGCCATCCCATGCGTCACCGGTTTGTGGCCACCCATCCTATGTGGGGTACGGAATACAGCGGTCCGGAAGCAGCTGTGCGGAATGCATTTGCCGGCCGTTCCTGTGTGATCTGTGAAAAAGAAAAAAGTGATGCAGCCGCGGTTGCAACCATTGAAGACATTTACCGTCAATTGGGTATGCACCTGGTATACATGGATGCCGACAGCCATGATATGCATACGGCCTATGTAAGCCATATTTCGCACATCACTTCCTTTGCCCTGGCCAATACGGTACTGGAAAAGGAAAAAGAAGAAGATACCATTTTCGAGCTGGCAGGTGGTGGTTTTGAGAGTACGGTTCGTTTAGCAAAGAGTAACCCGGCGATGTGGGTGCCTATTTTCAAACAGAACCGCGAGAACGTGCTGGATGTGCTGAATGAACATATCAGCCAGCTGCGCAAGTTCAAGGCCTGCCTGGAGAAGGAGAACTATGCTTATTTGCTGGAGTTGATAGAGCAGGCGAATAAGATCAAACGAATACTAAAATGAGTTCCAGGATACAGGTTACAAGTTACAGGGGATCACATTTTTTGAAGTTGTACTCCCTGCAACCTGAAACCTGGAACTTGTAACAGCACTAATACAGCGGGCTCGTAACCCTGAAAAGGGGCTCTGAAGGTCCCAGCCGAACTGGATATAATCAAATTGCTCTTTGAACAGGATTAAATTGGTCAACGGCCATAATAACAGTACCTTTGCGCCAAATTTTCTGACTATGATAACATTTGATGCATTGGGATTGGATGAACGGCTGATACAGGCTACCAATGCTTTAGGATTTACTAACCCCACCCCGATACAGGAAAAAGCCATTCCTGTGTTGTTGAGCGGAACAAAAGATCTGGTGGGACTGGCGCAAACAGGTACCGGTAAAACGGCTGCATTTGGGTTGCCCCTGTTGCATTTGGTGAATGAGCAGTTGAAGCATCCCCAGGCATTAGTGGTGTGTCCGACAAGGGAATTGTGCATGCAGATCGTGAATGAAATTGAAGGATTCAAAAAGTTTATACCCGGTATGTATGTGGCGGCTGTTTATGGCGGCGCGCCTATAGGCCAGCAGATACGTGATTTGAGAAGAGGTGTGCAGATCGTTGTAGCCACACCCGGCCGTTTGATCGATCTGATAGAACGCAAGGCAATCGACCTTGAGCAGATCCAGTATGTCATCCTGGATGAAGCCGATGAGATGTTGAACATGGGCTTCCAGGAAGATATTGAATTCATTTTGCAGAACACGCCCAAACGCGAAAGCACCTGGTTGTTCAGCGCTACCATGCCACCGGAAATTCGCCGCGTGAGCAAGCGCTATATGAAAGAGCCCGTTGAAGTAACAGTGGGCAAAGTGAATTCAGCCAACAAGAACATCGATCACCAGTACTACATCACCAGTGCTCAGCACCGGTATGAAGCACTGAAAAGACTGATCGATTTCAATCCTGGCATTTACGGCATCATTTTTACGCGTACAAAAGCCGATGCCCAGGATATTGCCGAGAAGTTAACCCGCGAAGGATACGATATCGATGCATTGCATGGCGACCTTACCCAGCAGCAGCGCGACAAGGTGATGGGTGATTTCAGGGATAAGACCTTACAGCTCCTGATAGCAACAGATGTGGCCGCCCGCGGTATCGACGTATCGGGCATCACGCATGTGATCAACTACGAGCTGCCCGATGATGTGGAAGTATACACCCATAGAAGCGGAAGAACCGGCCGTGCCGGTAAGACCGGGGTATGTATGTCGATCGTGCATGTGCGCGAACTGGGAAAGATGCGGCAGATACAAACCATTGTACAGGCGCCTTTCCATAAGCTGGAGATCCCTACCGGTAAGGATGTTTGCCGTAAACAGTTCTACCACTTCATGGACAAGCTGTTGCAACTGGAGGTGAACCATGGCGATTATGAGACGTATGTACCCATGCTTGAAGAGAAGTTCGCCGATATGAGCAAGGAAGACATTTTGAAACGCGTGGCCGCCCTGGAGTTTGACCGCTTTTTGAAATATTACGAGAATGCCGAAGACCTGAACGTACGGGAACAACGCCGCGAAAGAGGCGAACGCCTGACCGTTCGGCGCGATGGCGACAGAAAACCATACACCGATACCAGGGGCCGCAAATTCGCTGGTGGTGGCGATTATACCAAGTTGTTTGTGAACCTTGGTACCAAGGACGGTTTTTATAAAGCCAGTTTTCTGCAGTTCATTTTAGATATGAGCGAACTGCAAAAAGATGTGCTTGGAAGAATAGATATGAAGGAAATGAATAGCTGGATCGAGATCGATAAACGGGCAGCCCGTCAGATGATCCAGGCTATTGATGGAAGAAATTACAAGGGAAGAAGGATCAGGATGAACGAAGCGGATAGCAGACGCTAACCAATTAGCTAATTTGATAATTTGCTAATTAGCTAATTGGAAAACCACTGACAATAATTTCAATTAGCAATTATATCATTTAACATTAGCAGATTATCACATTAGCAAATTAGCAAATTAACAATTGTATGCAACAAACATCAACAACCATGAGAGAGACCGTGCAACAGGTATGGAAAAAACGCCCGATGATTATCAGTGGACCCTGCAGTGCCGAAACGGAAGAGCAGGTTCTGGAAACCGCTACCCGGCTGGCAAAAACAGGTAAGGTAGACATGCTGCGTGCCGGCATTTGGAAACCACGTACACGTCCGGGAAGTTTTGAAGGAATTGGAACAAAAGGTTTACCCTGGATGCAGCAAGCCAAAAAGATCACCGGCTTACCAGTGACTGTAGAAGTAGCTACTGCAAAGCAGGTAGAAGATGCACTGACCTTTGATGTAGACGTATTGTGGATCGGTGCCCGTACCACTGTTAACCCGTTCAGTGTACAGGAAGTAGCAGATGCTTTGCGTGGTGTTGATGTACCCGTGTTGATCAAGAACCCTATTAATCCTGACCTGGAACTGTGGACCGGTGCTGTTGAGCGTGTGGCCAAGGCAGGCATCAAACAGATTGGTTTGATCCACCGCGGATTCAGTTCTTATGGTAATACCGAATACCGGAATGCGCCTATGTGGCACCTGGCCATCGAAATGAAACGCCGCAATCCGGAATTATTAATGATCAACGATCCTTCACATATCAGTGGTCGCCGCGATATCCTGCTCGATGTAGCCCAGAAAGCTATTGACCTGGATATGGACGGATTGATCATCGAAAGCCATATCGATCCCGATAAAGCCTGGAGCGATGCCAAACAACAGGTTACCCCCGAAAGACTGGGTGAAATGATCGGTCAGATCGCATGGCGCAGAGAAGATGTTAACTCCGAAGAATATCATGCCGCTCTCGAAAAATTGCGTCAGCAGATCAATCACCTCGATGATGAACTGATGCAGATCTTAAGTCAGCGTATGAGCATTGCAGAAAAGATCGGTGAATACAAAAAGAACAATAACATCACCATTCTGCAAACCAACCGCTGGAATGAGATCCTCGACAGAGCATTCAAAAAAGGTGAAAAACTGAACCTGAGCAAAGAGTTCATCACCAAATATTTTGATGCTGTACACATGGAGAGCATTAACCACCAGAACAAGATCATGAATTCATAAGATGTGAATGGTCAATGGTGAATGGTGAATAGCTCACGGATCTGGAGGTTCCGGATTACCCGGGAAATTCAAAATCGAGAAATTATTGACCATTGACAATTGACCATTCACGATAAAGACTTCCAAATGACAAGCCAAAACAGCAAAGTGTATTTGTTCATACATGTTATAACCTGTGTAAAGAATAAAGAGCCTTTGTTGACGAAGCCTGTTCGTACTGTTTTATTTGCACACATTAAGAAGCATGCAGCCGAGAATGGCATCAATGTGCTGTCGGTGAACGGCACCGATGATCATATGCATGCTGTCGTGCAAATGATGCCAACGCAGAATCTGGCCCAGATAATGAAGAGCATCCGTACCGAATCAGCCGCCTGGATCAATGAAGGCAATTTCATCAAAAGCCATTTTGAGTGGGACGAAAACATCGCCGCATTGAGCGTTAGCCCAAGCAGCGTAAAACAGGTGCTTGATTATATTGAAAAACAGGAAGAACACCACAAAACGAAGACGCTGGAAAGTGAGCTGGAAGTGTTTCAGAAAATTCAAGTTTGATTAGCGCGTATGCAAACAAAAAGTTACCAGTTTACTGCAGCCACCGTGAACTATTATTTCGATGCTGATTTTTCCCGGCTGGAAAAAATGATCGGCAAGGAACACGCGGTGCTGATCACGGATGAACATATTTTCCAGGCCCATAAAAAAAAGCTGAAGGGGTGGAACTGCATTTCCCTGAAGCCCGGTGAAGAATATAAAGTGCAGGCTACCGTTGATTCGATCATAGAACAACTGATCGAGTTCAAAGCCGACCGCAGTACCTGGCTCATAGGTATCGGTGGCGGGGTGGTTACCGATATTACCGGTTATGTAGCCGCAGTTTACATGCGGGGCATCAGATGTGGCTTTGTACCTACCACCATCCTGGCCATGGTAGATGCTTCCATCGGTGGCAAGAATGGAATTGATGTAGGCATTTATAAAAATCTAGTAGGCACCATCCGACAGCCGCAATTTTTATTGTACGACTATAGCTTTCTGAAATCTTTGCCCAAACAGGAATGGGTGAACGGTTTTGCCGAGATCATCAAACATGGTTGTATAAAAGACCTGTCCTTATTCAAAGAGCTTGAAAAGAACAAGCTTACCCATTACCAGAAAAACAAACCCGCTTTAGCCAAACTCATTCGCCGCAATGCAGATATAAAATCAACTGTAGTGCAGGCCGATGAATTTGAGAAAGCAGAACGGCGCCTGCTGAACTTTGGCCATACCCTGGGGCATGCTATTGAAAATATGTATGAGCTCAGCCATGGCCAGGCCATCAGCATCGGTATGACAGCCGCCTGCCAGATCTCGGAAAAGCTGGTGCGTTTTAAAGACAGTGACCGGGTTATACAAACGCTTGATCAATATGGATTGCCCACGCTGGCCAACTTCGATAAACCCAAAGCATTTGAGGTATTGAAGATGGATAAAAAGCGGGAGCAAAAAGAAATGAATTTTGTGCTGCTGGAAAAGATAGGGAAGGGGATCGTTAAGCCCATACCTATGGCGGAGCTGGAGAAAATTATTAATGAACTTAGTTAATCAGTTAACAAGTTGACCAGTTAACTAGTTAACTGGTCAACTGATCAACTTATGAGAGTAACAATTCAACCATCTGAAATAAAAGGAACCATACAGGCGCCTGCCTCTAAAAGCTCGATGCAAAGAGGATGTGCAGCGTCATTACTCTTCAAAGGAACCACCATCATTCGCAATCCCGGTCATTCAAATGACGATAATGCAGCGCTGGGTGTTATCAGGGACCTGGGTGCTGTAGTACAGAAAATGGACGACGGCAGTTTGCAGATCACCGGCGGTGGCGTAAATCCCGAAAGCGGCGCTGTTAATTGTGGCGAAAGTGGTTTGGGCATCCGCATGTTCACGCCGATTATCTCATTGAGTAATAAACGTATTACCATCAATGGCGAGGGCAGCCTGGTGAACCGTCCGATGGATTTCTTTGATGAAGTGTTGCCGCAGCTGGGTGTTGAGATCAATTCGCGCGAAGGCAAACTGCCCTTGCACGTGAAAGGACCACTGCAGCCCAAAAATATTACCATCGATGGCTCTTTGAGCTCACAATTCCTGACCGGCCTCTTATTCGGTTATGCCGCTTCAAATGCCAAAGGCGTAACCATAACGGTGAACAACCTGAAAAGTAAGCCGTATATCGATCTTACCTTAACGGTAATGAAACAGTTTGGCTGGCAGGTAGAGAACAGGAATTATGAAGCCTTTCATTTTACCGGAACAATCAATCCTCCATCTGAACGGATAATTTATACCGTAGAAGGTGACTGGAGTGGGGCGGCCTTCCTGCTGGTGACCGGCGCCATTGCCGGCGATATCACCGTAATGGGACTCGATGTACAATCGACCCAGGCCGACCGCGCCGTACTGCAGGCATTGCAGGCTTGCGGCGCCCGCATGAGCATACAACCTGAGCAAATTGAGATCGGACCTGCTGCCTTGAAAGCTTTCCAGTTCGATGCAACAGAATGTCCTGACCTGTTTCCGCCCCTGGTAGCCCTGGCTGCTTATTGCAAAGGCACTACCGTTATTGAAGGCGTAACCCGGTTAACCCATAAAGAAAGCAACCGCGCCTTAACACTGCAGGAAGAGTTTGGCAAAATGGGCGTTGACATTCAACTGCAGGATGACCTGATGCTCATCAAAGGTGGCAACGGACTGAAAGGCGCTGCCGTACATTCGCACCACGACCACCGCATAGCGATGGCCTGCGCCGTAGCTGCTTTAAAAGCAACCGGTGAAACCGTGATCAGCGAAGCCCAGGCGGTGAGTAAATCCTATCCTGATTTTTATGAGCATATTACAGCTTTGGGTGCCATTGTAAGCAAAGCGGGTACAAAGCCGTAATGGTAGATATGAGTGTAATTAAGGGTTACAAGTTACAGGTTACATGTTCCAGGGAACATAATGAAATGTACGCCATGTAACCAGAGACCTGCAACCTGTAACATATTGTTAGTTGCTGCACGCATATTGTATGCTGAAGCGCTCTAATATTAAAAGAAGAACATTACAATACAATGAACAGTTTCGGTCGCATATTCAAAGTAACCATATTCGGAGAATCGCATGGTGAAAGTGTGGGTTTGAATATTGATGGTTGTCCTGCCGGTTTGCCATTATCGGTAGAAGATTTCCTGGCAGATATAGAACGCCGGAAAGGCGGTACCCAAAAAGGTACCACGCCGCGTAAAGAGGATGATCTGCCTATTTTTAAAAGCGGGGTGTTCAACAACAAAACAACCGGCGCTCCGCTGACCATTTTATTCGAAAACAAGAATACGCGTTCAGGCGACTACGAAAAGCAACGCGCTGTTCCCCGCCCGGGCCATGCTGATTTTGTTGCTCATCAAAAGTTTGGCGGACATGAAGATTACCGCGGCGGCGGCCATTTCAGTGGCCGGTTAACCGTGAGCCTGGTAGCTGCCGGTGTAATTGCCAAAAAACTGTTGGGTGATGCCAAAGTAACCGCCAGCATCCTGGAGATCGGCGGTGAAAAAGACCTCGAGAAAGGCTTACAAAATGCGATCGATCATAAAGACTCTATTGGTGGTATTGTTGAATGCCGCGTAACCGGTCTGCCGCCAGGGCTGGGCGAACCTTTCTTCGATTCAGCCGAATCACTGATCAGTCATGCGGTATTTGCCATCCCTGCCATCCGCGGCATTGAATTCGGCACCGGCTTTGCCGCTGCGCGGATGTATGGAAGCGAACACAACGATGCTATTGAAGATATGACCGGTAAAACCCGCACCAACCATGCCGGTGGCATCGTGGGTGGAATTACCAATGGCAATGAACTGGTTTTCCGCATTGCAGTAAAACCGACTTCCTCCACTCCCAAAGAACAACAGACGCTGAACTGGGAAACCGGTGAACAGGAAGCGTTCTCCGTAAAGGGCCGCCACGATCTGTGTATTGCCCTGCGTGTACCTGTTGTACTGGAGGCGGTTACTGCCATGGTGCTGGCCGACCTGCTGTTGCTGGAGCAACGCATCAAACGACTGGTGTAATGCCGCTGCTACATCATATTCCTTACCAGCAAACCATAAACAACAATGCATTCTTACATCATCAATGCTTCTATACAAATAGTTCCTATTGTACTCGACAAACATCCTTACCAGTGGGTTGATGATGCCATTGCCATTATTCAACAATCCGGGATCAAATATGAAGTAGGTCCTTTCGCGACTGTGCTCGAAGGAACGTATGATGACGTAATGAAGGTGATTCACCAGGTAAATGAATTCCTATACCAGAAGGGATGCGCCGAGTGGATCACTAATTTGCAGATCCAGGTTCGTAGTAGTAGCAATGTAACTGGTGATGAAAAGATTTCGAAGTTTAGATAGAGTTACAGATTTCAGGTGACAGGGGGATAGTCTTTATGATTTACATTGAATGCCCTGCAACTTGTAAACCGTAACATTTACTTGCTGTTGGAAAGTAAATCATTAAAAGGAAGATCAAGTACCTCATATCCACGATCATTGCTCCAGAAAAAGTGCCACCACTCCGTTTCCAGTTTAGTAAAACCATGTTTTTCCATCGTTTCTTTTAACAGCTTCCGGTTGGCCAGTACGGCTGGTGACAAAGCAGTAAAACTATGATGGGCCGTGTCGGTAAAATTATCAAAGCCGGTTCCCATATCCAACTCATGGCGGGTGTTAAGATCGATGATCGTAAGGTCAACCGCCAGGCCGCGATTGTGTCCTGATCCTTTCCCTGGATGAGCCACATAGCGCTCATCGCCAATCAGTTCCCAAAATTTTACCGTAACGCTGTATGGACGGTAAGCATCGAATATCTTCAGCCCATAGCCCTGGCTGTTCAATTCTTTTTGAACCGCCGCCAGGGCCCTGGCAGCAGGCAGCCGCAGGAACGTGCAGCGGGGCGCCGGCACATACATTTGCCGGTGGGTAAAATTGTTGGCGCCGGCATAGCGCAGATCGAGCACCAGACCCGGCATAAATTTTAGCAGTTCCACCATTTTTTTGGCAGAATCATTGTGTACAGATAATTGATAATCAGTGAATTTATTTATGACTGGCACGCCGTACCGGCTAACGCCTGTTTCTTGTCCGCGGCCCGGCAGCACGTGGAAAAAAATAAGGAAAGCCAGGATGTAAATACAACGGTGAAGTACTATTTTGTATAACATTGCAACCGGTTTAAAGGCAGGTCAGTCACTGAAAAGATACAAACTTTTATTCCGGATAACCAGGATCCATGAACATGAAAAAATGTATTCTTTCCCGCCTTCATTGGTGTTTGATCATTGTAGCGCTCGGCCTGGCTGCCTGCCATGGACGCGGAAAAGCGGCCGTTAAGCCTCCCCAGCCAAAAGAAAAAGACATTGTAGAACAGCCCGAAGCACTGAATATCCGCATCCCCAGGAATATTCAGTCGGCCCTCGAATTCATTCTGGCCAGTAACGGGGTGCTGAACGACTCCATGTATTTTGCAAAAGACTCGCTCGTTCACGAAGTTTATCAAAAAAGAAACTTTGAACCCATCTGGAGCCGCCAGGAAAAATGGCTGCCGCTGAGCGATTCGCTGCTGCACTTTATTGGCCAGTCGAAGGATTATGGATTATTTCCCACTGACTATCATTACAATATCTTAAACAACATCCGCACTAAAACCACGGAGGACACGCTCGCTCAAAAAGACGCTGCGCTGTGGTCGCGGGGCGAATTGCTGCTCACCGACGCTTTTTTCAGAATTTGCAGCGACCTGCACCGGGGCCGGCTGCCGTATGACAGCGTCACGTTACGCAAAGACACGCTTACCAGAAGCGCCTACCTCAGTTTGTTCGACTCGCTGCAGCAAACAGGCCAGGTAGATACTTTGATGCACGCCCTGGAGCCCAAACACATGGCGTACGACTCGCTGAAATTCGAGCTGCAGAAAATGCTCCGATCAGTAGAACCTCTTAAACGATATACATATATTCCCTCGCCGCCTAATAATTCCATGGATTATGTCAACAACCTCAAGCAGCGGCTGTTTGAAGAGGAGTTACTGGAATCGCCTTATGATTATCTCGACACTACGTCGCTTAAGATGGTGATCGCCAGATACCAGCGAAAGAAAGGGCTTGCAGAGACCGGAAAATTGAACCTTAACACGATCAACAGCCTGAATAATACGGATTGGGAAAAGTTTAAAAGGATTGCCATTACGCTGGACAGGTATAAATTGTTACCAGATTCAATGCCAACGACTTATATCTGGGTGAACATTCCGGCCTTCAAAATGTGCATTGTTGATTCGGGTACTGTGAAGATGGAATCGAACGTTATAGTGGGGCAGCCTAAGACAAGGACGCCGCTGCTGACATCGAATGTATCGAATTTCATTACATATCCGCAATGGACGGTTCCTTACAGTATCATTTTCAATGAAATGTTACCAAAGATCAAGGCCAATCCCGACTATTTGCGGAAGCAGAACCTGATGGTGGTTGACAAGAACGACAGTGTAATGAATCCGGACAGCGTGAACTGGAAGCGATACAGCAAGCATTATTTTCCCTTTCTGATAAAACAACGGCAGGGTGACGATAACTCGCTGGGGGTGTTGAAGTTCAATTTTGCAAACAAATACGCTGTTTATTTGCACGATACCAATGCCCGCTGGCTATTCTCTAAAGAGAACCGGGCCTTGAGTCATGGATGTGTAAGGATCAAGGATTTCATGAAATTGGCCGATTTTTTGGTAAGGAATGATACGCTGCGATATCCGCCCGACACGTTGCGGAGCTGGATAGACAGGCGGGAAAAACATGTGGTTTCCGGGTTCCCCCGGGTGCCCATTTTTATCAGGTATTTTACCTGTGAAGCGAAGAACGGAAGCATTAAGTTTTATAATGATGTATATGGGGAAGACAGGTTATTGAGTGAGCGATACTTCGATACCAAGACCCTTTGATAAATTCTATACCATGAAAAATATATTGGTTTTAACAGTCCTGATGTGTGCGGCTGTTGCGTCAAAAGCGCAACAGAAAGTAGATAGCGTGGCATTGAACAAGAAAAGAAATGTGCCTGTAACTCAGTATGGTGTGGCTAGTTTTTATGCCGATAAGTTCGAAGGCCTGCGTACCTGCACCGACGAGGTGTTCACCCAGAAAAAACTGACCGCAGCCTGTAATACCCTCCCGCTCAATTGCTGGATCCGCGTTACCAATCTGAGAAATGATAAATCGGTGGTAGTATGGATCAACGACCGCATGCACCCGGCCAACCCCCGTTTGATCGATATGAGTAAATCGGCCGCTGTCGCCCTGGGCTATACCGGCCGTGGCTTAACCAAAGTTAAGATCGAGTATCTGGGTAAAAAGAAACCGGAAGACCAGATGGTGGCCGGCAATCAATAATTAATTTCTCCAGTTTACAGGTACCGGCTATTTTTGCCCGAACGGTTCTTCCCAAACCGGCCGGATATGAAAAAACATGTAGGATTTCTGCTGGCTGTCCTGTCATTAGTAGCCCCTGCATATAGTCAGGACGATTATATACAGCGACCTACCTTGGGGATCTATTTTTTCTTCAATGATTTCAAATCGGCTGCGAATATCCGCGCTACTTCGCTGCGCCAGGCGCTGCGGAATTCACAATTCGGCAAGCTGAAAGATATGTCGCCCGGACTGGCATTGAACTTCATCAACGGGTTAACGAAGTATTTCGATTTTACGGGTACATTGACCGGTAGTTTCCTGGATTATTATAAACAGGATGACGTGTTGCTGGGGCAGGATAACCTGTTGCTGGAAGGCGATGTATCTATTAAAGGAAAATTGTTTTCAAACCGGTATTGGGTGAGTCCCTTCCTGCAAATAGGCACGGGCATTTCCAAGTTCAGAAGTTACTGGGGCGCATTCATTCCTGCCGGCACCGGCTTACAGGTAAATCTCTTCGATGAAGTCTTCTTTGTTTTTAATGCACAATACCGGGTAGCGGTTACCGAAACAGTAAGCAATCATTTCTATTACAGTATTGGCCTTGCAGGGAATATCGGGAGGAAGAAGGTGGTTCATCGTTCTGTGTTGCCTCAATAGTTTACAGTTCATAGTTCACAGTTCAAAATTTATAAGTTATTAAGTTATTTAGTTCGTTAGTTAGAACTAAATAACTTAATAACTTAATAACTGAAGAACTGATTAATCAGGCTACAGCACACCTTTGGTAGAAGGGAGATAGTTCGATAACGGATCACGCTTAACCGCCATGCGTATCGCTTTGGCGAAAGCTTTGAAGATGGCTTCTATTTTATGGTGTTCATTATCACCGTGGCATTCGATATTCAGGTTGCAGCGGGCTGCATCTGAAAACGATTTAAAGAAGTGAAAGAACATTTCTGTTGGCATTTCACCTATGCGTTCTCTTTTGAATTCGGCATTCCATACGATCCAGTTGCGGCCGCCGAAATCGATCAGTACTTTGGCATCGGCTTCATCCATCGGTAATGCAAAACCGTAACGCTCCATACCCCGTTTGTCGGCCAGAGCTTTGGCAAATGCTTCACCAAGTGCAATACCGGTATCTTCAATGGTGTGGTGTTCATCGATATGCAGATCACCGTTTGCCCGAATGGTAAGGTCCATTTTACCATGGCGCGCGATTTGATCGAGCATATGATCAAAAAAGCCGAGACCGGTATAAATAGCACCCTTGCCGCTGCCATCTACATTCAGGTCTATTTTGATCTGCGTTTCATTGGTATTGCGTTCATGCACCACTCTGCGCAGGCCCAGTTTCAGGTATTCATAAATGGTGCTCCAGTGCGTAGATTCCAGGGCAATCACCGGACGCAATTCATTTATCTTATCACTTATTTCACCGGCGCCCAGGTTGGGGTCCTGGTTCAGCCAGATGGCTTTACAACCGAGGTTCTTGGCCAGCTGTACATCGGTGATACGATCGCCGATCACATAGGAGTTGGCAATATCATACGCCGGATTGTTCAGATATTGTGTGAGCATGCCCGTCCCAGGTTTGCGGGTAGGGGCATTGTCTTTGGGAAATGAACGGTCGATATGAACGGCGCTGAAATGAATGCCTTCACCTTCCAGACTTTTCATCACCAGGTTATGCAGGGGCCAGAAGGTGTCTTCCGGGAAAGCATCAGTGCCCAGGCCATCCTGGTTGGTGACCATTACCAGTTCATAATCCAGTTCACGGGCAATGCGGCCCATGTACTCGAACATGTTCGGATAAAAAGTGAGCTTGTCAAAAGAATCTAACTGGTACGTAGGAGGCGCTTCGTTAATTAAGGTTCCGTCGCGATCGATGAATAAAATCCGTTTCAAAAAAGTTATTTTAAAAGTTCAATTGTTATTTGAGCTTGGCGCGCAGGGCTTTTACTTCAGCAGCCGTCACCATGCTGGCTTTATTCCCAAAGCTATTGCGAACATACGTTAAAACATCAGCAATTTCCTGATCATTCAACACTGATTCCTGCGGAGGCATGGGATTGTGGAATTTATCCCCGTCAATTTCAATTTCACCACCCTGTAAGCCTTTCAGTACAATCCTGGTGAGGGCTTTTTTATCACCCAGCACCCATTTTGTTTTTATCAGGGGCGGGTTCATGTTTGGTACGCCGCTGCCATCGGGCTGGTGACAGGCCAGGCAGGCATTTTCATACACCGTTTTACCTCTGGCCATCGCCGCTTTTAACCTGGCTGGTTGTTGCTGTTTTTGTTGAAATGCAAATGCGGTGGCAATGAATAATACCAGTACTATGAGCATCGTTCTTTTCATATATGATTAGTTTAACTGTGATTGGTTGGGTGTTGATGAATTGTTACCGGGTACCGGTTACCAGTTACCGGGCTAAAAATTTATACAGTTTAATTATTGTCAGGCAGCATGCATTTAGAGCCTGGCAACCGGCAACTGGTAACTGGTAACTGACTTTACTTGCCATAACTCACTTTCCATATCGTCCCATTGTTGTCATCGGAAACATACAGCGAGCCATCGGGGCCTTGTGCCAGCCCGCAGGGGCGGTATTTCGCTTTACCGGTTGATCCGCCCTGTTGAAAACCGGAGAAGCCGTCAGCAAATACCTCCCATTTTCCATTGGGCATGCCGTCCTTGAACGGTACGAACACGACAAAGAAACCAGCCTGTGGTTCGGGAGCTCGGTTCCACGAGCCATGAAAGGCGATAAAAGCGCCGTTTTTGTATTTGGCGGGGAATTGATCTCCTGTATAGAACAGCAGCGCATTGGGCGCTAAATGGCCGGGGAACTGTACAATTGATTTTGTTTTGTCGGCACAGCGATCTGCCTTCTGGCGGTCGCCGCCATATTCCGGATTTTGTAACTGTTGGTTTTTGTCGATATCCCAGTAGCAATAAGGCCAGCCGCAGTCGGCGCCTTTCTTCACGCGGAACATTTCTTCAGCCGGATTTTCAGCGCCTTCTTTCTGATTGAACAGTTGGGGGAAGAACTGGTATAACATGTCGCGGCCATGTTGCATAACGTACAGGTCATTTACTTCGGTATTCCAGTCGAGGCCCACTACATTGCGCAAGCCGGTCGCGTATCGTACGCCTTGTTCGTATGACTGGTTTGTTTTATCAGCTTTGAACTGCCAGATCCCGCCTGCTTTTTCGAGGATGGGGCAGGGGTCTTGTCCGGGTGACCCTTTAACGCGGTCCTGCACCTGGCAGCAATTGGAAGGAGCGCCGATGTTTACATAGATGTTGCCATTGTTGTCCAACGCAAGTGATTTTGAATTGTGTTGGCTTTTATCAACCAGTCCGGTTACTATTTTTTCTTCTGAGGCAATATCTACAGCGCCGGTCTTTTCATCGATCTTGTAACGGTACACATCCGAATTGGAAGATGCATACAGGTAACCATTCTTTATGACAATGCCGGTGCCTACATAATTGCCAAAGCCGCTGGTTTCATCGGCTTTGCCATCGCCATTGGTATCGTGTAAACGGATAATGCCTTTATTATCTTTCAGTTTTTCGAGCTTGACAAATACATCACCATTGGCGGCCACCGTGAGGTGGCGGGCCTTGCCCAATCCGCTTGTTACAACTACCGATTTAAAACCCTGAGGCAACGTGATGGCCGGGCCATCGTCGTCTTTTTGAACAATGCCGGTCGAAGGTGATTTCAGCCTGGTGGTATCATTGCCGAATGCAGTAACAGCTATAACGGCTGTACATGCAAGGATCATTAAATTTTTCATAATGCAACTGTTTATAGCGCTTTTTTTAAACAAGCGAATTTTAAAATTACTGTTTAGTTACCAGTTACCAGGTCCCAGATACCAGACAAAAAATTCGGAGTTCCCGACTGCAGGCAGAATGATCGACATTCATGGCCCGGAAACCGGTAACCGGTACCTGGCAACAACCTGATCAGGATGGTTTCCAGTTTTTCACTGCATCAACAACGGCCGCATTTTCTGCCGGGGTGCCCACGGTGATCCGCAAACAACCGGCGCACAGCTCAACACTGCTGCGATCGCGCACCACAATGCCTTTTTCGAGTAAATATTTATATAAAGACTTTGGCTCAGTTACCTGCACCAGCAAAAAGTTGGCATCTGAAGGATAAATCTTTTGAACCACGGGAATAGTCAACAGGTCTTTCGCCAGTAAATCGCGCTGGGCAACTATTTCTTTGATCATGTCATTTACCTGTCCAACCTCTTCCAAAGCCTGCAGGGTCAGTTCCTGCGAAGCCTGGTTAATATTGTAAGGCGGTTTTATTTTATTCATCACGTGAATGATCTCCTGCGACGCAAATGCCATACCCACACGCAGGGCGGCCAGGCCCCAGGCTTTTGACAGGGTTTGCAGGATCACCAGGTTGGGATAATCATTCAATTCCTGGGTGAACGAACGAAAGCGGGAGAAATTGATATATGCTTCATCGATCACTACAATGCCGTGGTAATTGTTCAGAATAACTTCAATATCGTCGCGATCCAGTGAATTGCCGGTAGGGTTATTGGGCGAACATAAGAAGATGATCTTGGTGTTGTCATCGATCGCTTCTTCAATGGCCGGCAGGTTGAGCTGGAACGCCGGGGTGAGCGGAACCTTTTTGATATTAACATCATTGATGTGGGCGCTTACTTCATACATGCCATAGGTGGGCGGACAAATAAGAATATTATCGACGCCTGGCTCGCAAAATGCCCGCATCAGCACATCGATACATTCATCACTGCCATTTCCCAGGAAGATGTTCTCCACCGGAACGCCTTTAATGGTCGACAGCTTTTCTTTTACTTTCAATTGTAATGGATCCGGATACCGGTTATACCATTTGGTAAGCGGTGAGCCGAAACTGTTTTCATTCGCATCAAGGAAAGTGTTGGCCTCCCCTTTGAATTCATCGCGTGCTGATGAATAGGGTACCAGCTTTTTTATATTTTCTCTTAGTAAACTATTTAAATCGAATGACATACTTTTTTTTTATCGTGAAACGTGAACGGTCAATGGTCAATGGTCAATGGTCAATAGCCAATGGTCAATAGTCAATGGTCAATGGTCAATGGTCAATGGTCAATCCGCCTTCGCCAGGGCTTTGGCGGACAAGCGTACAATTGAATTTTCGAAAAAGCGCAACTTTAATGTAAATAATCACAGTTGCCAACGCTTTTTCGACGAACTGCCGTTACAAACCACAAACCACTAACTAAAGAACTTAATAACTAAAAACTTACGAACTAAGAACCGGAACTGAAAACTTTGAACTGAAAACTTCAAACTATGTGGTAACCGGTTACTATGCCCCCTTTCGGGGCAGGGTATCATAAACGAACTTTAACCGCATTTGCATGCGCCTGTAACCCTTCCGCTTCTGCCATGGTAATAACTGTTTTGCTGATGTTTTTCAGGCCTTCCTGGGTCAGCTGCTGGAACGTGATCTTTTTTACAAAGCTGTCCACGCTTACGCCGCTGTACGCTTTGGCATAGCCATTGGTGGGCAGGGTATGATTGGTTCCGCTGGCGTAATCACCGACGCTTTCGGGTGAATAATGGCCCAGGAATACAGATCCTGCATTGATGATCTTTTCAGCAATGGCTTCCGGGTTGTTACAACTTAAAATGAGGTGTTCTGCGGCATACTCATTCAGCAGGTCAATCGCTTCTGCTTCATTATTTACCAGGATCAGTTTGCTGTTGGCCAGCGCTTTTACAGCAATGTCTTTTCGCGGTAGTACGGCTACCTGTTTGTTGATCTCCTGTTCAATATCCTCAACGACGGCCTGCGTGCAGCTCACCAGCACCACCTGGCTGTCGCTGCCATGTTCTGCCTGGCTCAACAGATCGGCTGCTACAAAGGCCGCATTCGCCGATTCATCGGCATAAACGGCCACTTCGCTGGGGCCGGCGGGCATGTCGATGGCCAGTCCATCCTGTTGCACCAGTTGTTTGGCGCAGGTTACATACTGATTGCCTGGACCGAATATTTTAGACACAGCCGGAATGGTTTCCGTGCCATAAGCCATTGCGCCGATAGCCTGTACGCCGCCTGCTTTAAATACTTTGGTAATGCCCACTGCTTTGGCTGCAAACAGAATGGCCGGGTGCAGCTGGCCATTGGCATCGGGCGGTGAGCAAAGGATTATCTCCGTACAGCCCGCGAGCCTGGCCGGAGCGCCCAGCATCAGGATAGTGGAAAACAGCGGCGCCGTACCACCGGGAATATACAAACCTACTTTCTCGATGGCCACATTTTTGCGCCAGCATTTCACGCCGGGCATGGTCTCAATAATTTCAGGCGCCGAAAGCTGTGCTTTGTGAAATGTTTCAATATTTACTTTGGCCGAAAGGATGGCGGCTTTCAGTTTAGCGTCGAGCGCTTGTTGCGCGATCGTGAATTCCTCCTCATTGACCTGGAGGTTGTAGATAGCAGCTTTATCAAACTGCTGCGTGAACCTTTTTACGGCTGCATCACCTTCCTGTTTAACAGCCTGCAGAATATTTTTTACAGAACCTTCCAGTGCTTCTACATTCATCACCGGCCGTTGCAGCAACGCCTTCCATTCACTCCGTTGCGGATATTGATAAACTTGCATAATGAAATTAATTAGGCTTGTTCTTGTTTTCTTGTGCCCTGATGATTGTTTCTTTGACTCTTATGTTATTTGCCTTCAGCCTTCAGCCTTCAGCCTTTAGCCTTCAGCTTTATATGATCATTTTTTCAATAGGCACTACCAGGATGCCCTGGGCGCCGGCAGCCTTGAGCTGTTCAATGATATCCCAGAAAGTATCTTCACTCAGCACGCTGTGTACACTGCTCCAGCCAGCTTCGGCCAGCGGCAGCACGGTGGGGCTTTTCATGCCAGGCAACAGGGCAATGATCTCCTTTACCTTATCGTTGGGCGCGTTCAATAGAACATACTTGTTGTTATCGGCTTTCTTTACTGCGCGGATGCGGAAGATCAGTTTATCGAGCAGTTTTTGCTGGTCGGCATCCAGGTTGTTATTACGGATGAGCACTGCCTGAGATTGTAATAGAACTTCGACTTCTTTAAGGCCATTCATCAGTAAAGTAGAACCGCTGCTTACAAGGTCGGCCACTACATCGGCCAGGCCAATGCCGGGAGCTATTTCAACCGAGCCGCTGATCTCATGGATCTCGGCCTGCACACTATTTTTAGCGAGGAATTCATTAACGAGGAGGGGATAGCTGGTGGCGATGCGTTTGCCCTGTAAACTTTGCACGCCTTCGTATTGCTGGTTGCGGGGGATCGCTACGGAAAGGCGGCATTTGCCAAAGCCGAGTTTTTCAACGATAGCTGCTTTTTTGTTCTTTTCGTACAGGACGTTCTCGCCTACGATACCAATATCAGCTACGCCATCTTCAACGTATTGCGGAATATCGTCATCGCGCAAAAAGAACACTTCGAGGGGAAAGTTGTCTGATTCTGTTTTCAGGCGGTCTTTTACATTGCGCAGGGCAATACCACATTCTTTCAGCAGTTGTACGGAATCTTCATACAGGCGTCCCGATTTCTGAATAGCGATCCGAAGTTTCATCAGCATGTCATGTTTTAAGGTCTTGCAGACCATGTTTAAAATGATAAGGGCTTACCATGCGGTAAGCCCTTAAAAATATCTGGCACTACACAAAGCACCATCGGCCTACCTGCTGAGGTAAGTATGATGATGGTGGTGGATGTGTATGAAAATTATCATAATGAGCCGCAAAAATACTACCTATTAGCTGCCAGCAAAATTTTTTTTGGGTGACCGGTGATCAACCATAAGCTGAAAAATAATTTTGGGCGCATCCGTTTAATAATGTGTAACTTACAGAATAGATAACCCCGCCGTGCACCAGCCCGGGATGGCTTGTTACGGTAACCCAGGGAATAATACATTACATAAATGATAGGCTTGCAGACTGGTATTCCCTGTTCATTGTTGGATAATTAAACATTGCACTATGCCAAACCGATCTCGCATCCAACGATTTGTTATTCTGCTATTGCTGCTCTTTATGGCCTGGTTTACGAGGTGTAAACCTTCCGTTGCACCGGCAGGCACCCCGGAGCAACCCGCAGCAATTGGGCAATAACCTTAACTTGATTCTATGAAAGCGCATCACTACAAAGTAAATATTACCTGGACGGGCAACCGGGGAAAGGGCACCGCCTCCTATACTTCGTATGAACGAGAGCATATCATTGCCGCCGGTAACAAGCCGGTGATCCCCGGCTCATCAGACCCTGCCTTCCGGGGCGATATCACGAGGTACAATCCTGAAGAATTGCTGGTGGCTTCGCTGTCATCCTGCCACATGTTATGGTTCTTGCATTTATGCACCACGGCTGGTGTGCGTGTGATGGAGTATGTTGATGATGCTACCGGCATTATGGAAGAAACAGCTGACGGCGGCGGCCGCTTTATCGAAGTGACCTTGTTCCCGGTGATCACGGTGGCCAATGAAGAAATGGTAGACAAGGCCGATGCATTACATGAAAAGGCCAATGCCCTGTGTTTTATTGCCAACTCCTGCAATTTCCCCGTTCATCATAAGCCTATTTATAAGATTGCGGAAACGCAAAACGCTTAACGCCGAACACTTAGCGGGCCGGGGGGTAAGAAATGGAGCGCAGGATCGTTTTCTTCAGGATGAATTTGAAGAAGAGGTACAATACGTGTAAGATAAATATGGTCCACACCAGGAAATCGAATATACGTCCCATCATTTTTTCTGCTCCCGTAAACATTACAATATCCCGGTCCAGACTCTTGGTTACAAACAATTCATCGAGGTACACATACGTGCAACCCAGCAGCAACAACAGGAACAGTTCCTGCAGGATGAAGGTGAAGAACGCGAACGGCTTTTTGAGCTGGTTCCTGACCCGGTAATAAAAATAAACAGTCACAATATTATAAGGGATCAGGGAGAGGTACGCGTTGGTATTGCTGTTGAAATAAATGAAGTTCAGCATAACACAACTTAGAAGTATACTTACCTCCATACCCGGACTGTTGGCCAGATCGGGATTAATGAAAACCAGGTACACGGCGCTGAACAATAGCATGAGAAATAAAGTTCCTATGATGGTGGATTTCGTAGTAGCAGGGCAGTCATTGGTGAAACATACTGCTTCAGCAATATTATAGTGATACAGAATGTATTGTCCCAACCAGGCCATTGTAAACGAAATACCCACGATCAGGGTAATGGATTGTATCGCATTACGGAGGGTCATAAGGATCTTATATTGCCTTTTATTACCTTATAAAAATAGCAAAATTTATCAGTGTGGCTAATAGCGTGTGACGCTCTTGTCGTTATTATACCCGTTTGACTTTATTCCGGCTGATTACCAGGTAACTTCACGAAATGATTGCTCTTAATATGTGGCTTATTTATTGCAGCCAGGAGCCATTATCCACATTACTTATTAACTTTCGGGGTATGGAACAAACCATCTCAATTACCGTAAGCGGCCTCGTACAGGGGGTATATTTCCGGCAAAGCACGAAAGAGAAGGCGCTGGAGCTGGGTGTCTCGGGTTTGGTAAAGAACCTGCCCGATGGCAACGTGCATATTATGGCCACCGGAACCGCCGACCAGCTCGATCAATTGGTGCACTGGTGCAAACAGGGACCACCTCATGCCAAAGTAAGTGGCGTTGATGTTAAACAGGTAGACAAGCAGGTATTTATGAGCTTCGTTATTCAACGATAACCCCGCCCCCCTGAAGGGGGAGAAATCAAATGTACTTATGAGGTGATTTGCTAATGTGCTAATACGACTGACCGGCTAGTGGTTCTCGTTGCCTCGTTGCCTTTTTCATTAACTTTCCAACTCAATAATAAAAACTATCAACCAATGGTTAAACGATTCGTATGTGCCTTTGCCTTCATTATCTGTGTATATGCCGTACAGGCGCAAAAACCTTTACGGCAGGGTGATCCCAAACTATCTGAAGTATGGGAACCCGAGCCTAAAGTGATCACGCCCGGCAAAACCAGTTCTGACGCACCTTCAGATGCCATCATACTGTTCGACGGACAAAACGCGAATGCCTGGGCGGGAAAAGACAACGGCCCGGTTAAATGGAAAGTAGAGAATGGCGCATTGACGGTTGCGGCCGGAACGGGTGAAATTCATACCAAACAGGGATTTGGGGATTGCCAGTTGCATGTTGAATGGCGTACCCCCGCCGAAGTAAAAGGCGATGGGCAGGGACGTGGCAACAGCGGTATTTTCTTAATGGGCCGGTATGAACTGCAGGTGCTCGATTCCTATAAGAACAGGACCTACAGCAATGGCCAGGCAGGCAGTATTTACAAACAATTGCCCCCTTTGGTAAATGCCAGCAGAGGTCCCGGGGAATGGCAAACCTATGATATCATTTTTATAGCACCGCGCTTTTATGAAGATGGTTCTGTTAAATCACGCGCACAGATAACCGTATTGCATAATGGCGTGCTGGTGCAGAATAATTCCACGCTGTGGGGCAGCACCCAGTACATTGGCATTGCCACTTATGAGAAACATGGCGATAAAGAACCGCTGGTGTTGCAGGATCATGGCAATCCAACAAGCTTTAGAAACATCTGGATACGGCCTCTCTAAGTGATATCGTAGGCAATAATGAGTGCCAGTGAGTAAACAATATGTTACAGGTTTCAGGTTACAGGTTGCAGGGAAAACCGGATAGTATTAACCTGAACCCTGAACCCTGAAACCTGGAACCTGTAACTGCCGACAAGGACCCTCTAGGTTCCTTGTTTTAATAATTCGTCTACTATAGTATTAAACTCTTTCTTGAACGTCTCGTAGTGTTCGCCAGTACCAGGTCCATAAAAACCACTATGCGTTCTTTTCAGCTTTCCATCACGGCCAATGAAGAGGGTAGTGGGAAACATTTTGATCTTCGTTATTTGCGGTAATGTCTTTTCTGTTCGCAGAGTATCTGAAACCCGTACGCCTGTTATGAGCATGGGATAGGTAATATTGAAATGCTGCTGGAATTTACGCAGGCTTTTTTGTGAACGGCGAAAGTCGGTGCTGTATTCGTAAGCCAGTGCGATCATTTCAATGCCGCGTTGTTTGTTCTTTTTATAATACTCACTTAAGAAAGCGGTCTCATCCATACAATTGGGGCACCAGGAGCCCATGATCTGAATGATCACTACTTTATTGCGGAAACGATCATCGTTAATGGATACCATATTGCTGTCCAGGTCGGGAAACCTGAAGTTCAGGCGGTCTTCACCAGGTTTCAGGTAAACATTTGCCAGCGTATCGGGAATCGTGGCCTGCTCATTTTTGCGGGCTGTCCAGTTTTCGACAAAAGTGGCGCCGGAAAAGAACAAGCCGTCTGTAATGGCAGTATCGTTGTGAACGGTGCCTCTGAAGTAATACGCGTGGCTGCCATCGAAAGTGCTCATGTGTAAAGTGTCCCCGTCTAGTGCCCCTTCGAGGTAACGGTAATCACCGGTTGGCGTTAATACGGTGCCAGCTACCTGGTTACCCGATTGTTTGAATTCAATAACGGCCGGTTTGCTTCTGTTTTTATCGAAGAAAGTAGCGCCCCACCGTCCGGCAATTTTGCGGTTGCTTTTTTTCGCCTGGGGAAACCGTTCTGCCTGGTCATAGTTAAATACCACAGGCATTACCTGGGTTGCTGTTGAAGTACCTTTCACCCACACCCCCCGCAGGGTGTGGGTGCCTAGCAGTTGCAACCTGAATTCCGATTCAAACAAAGGCATTTGCACCACGATGGAATCCTGCTTTTGTTCAATAGCGGTTACCCTGATCTTTTCCTCAGCATTCCGCACAAACCACACCGGTTTACCCGATATATATTGTATAGTAACACTAAAATCAATGGTATAGCCATCAGCCCGTTGCAGGGAGGCGCGCCACATACCGCCGGCCGGCTTTTGGTTGGCTGCAGCACTGAAAACAAAAGCGGTCATTAAACCGATGATCCAGGAAATCTTTTTCATATTATTTATCTAAACAAAATTTAACCGTGCAAGTTTAGTGCATTTGCATGGTACTAAAAGTTGGGGCTGCTTCATTTTTTGAAACAGCCCCGGTGACAACACATAGCACTAAATGCTCAAAGAAAAACAGTGAATATGTTAATTTGATATGATAATGGCCTTACGGGGAGAAGCCTGCAAAAAATGGAACCTCCCGAATTAATACATTGTCAAATTATCGAAATGTCAAATTATCACATTAGAAGGTTGCTATATCAGGAACCTGACCAGAAATGCAGGAAAAACTAATATACTATTGAATACTACGCCGATTGTTCAGGAAATTTAATACACAATTCCTGGAATACAAAATAAATTCTACAACCGGTACGGTTACCCGCTTACTCCTGCAAAATCAGTTATTTGTCGCGCAGGTTCTCGAGCATGTCCTTGGTCATTTTTAACAGATCGTATTCATGTTTCCAGCCCCAGTCTTTGCGCGCAACTGAATCATCAATACTTTGCGGCCAGCTGTCGGCGATAGCTTGCCGGTAGTCGGGTTCGTAATTGATAGTGAATTCGGGAATATAGTTCTTAATGGCGCTGGCAATTTCTTTGGGCGAGAAACTCATTGCTGAGATATTATACGAAGTGCGAACCGAGATATTACTGGCCGGCGCTTCCATCAGTTCAATGGTTGCTTTAATAGCATCCGGCATATACATCATGGGCAGGTAAGTGTCTTCTTTCAAAAAGCAGGTGTATTTTTTTTCTTCCAGTGCTTCATGAAATATTTCCACTGCATAATCAGTAGTGCCGCCACCAGGTGCTGATTTGTAAGAGATCAAACCGGGATAACGAAGGCTGCGTACATCCACCTGGTAACGCTGGTGATAATAGTTACACCAGAATTCACCGGCGTATTTACTGATGCCATAGACGGTTATTGGTTCAATGATGGTTTGCTGCGGGCACTGTTGTTTGGGTGACGTAGGGCCAAATACGGCAATGCTGCTGGGCCAGTATACTTTATTGATCTTTTCTTCCCGGGCGATATCCAGCACATTCAGCAGGCCCTGCATATTGAGATGCCAGGCAAGGTTAGGATTTTTTTCACCCGTGGCCGACAGGATGGCCGCCAGCAAATAGATCTGGGTAATGTTTTGCCGGATAACCTGAACGTGCAGCATTTCCTTGTTCATAACGTCGAGGCTGACATACGGACCGGTACCTTTCAATAAATCGTTCTCTTCCCGGAGATCAGAAGCAATGACATTGGCATTACCATAGATCTTGCGCAGGGCCAGTGTAAGTTCAACACCAATTTGGCCTGAAGCGCCAATTACGAGTATTCTTTCTCTAATCATTAATAAACAACTGTTAGTTTTTGTAATAGTCGCAAAAGAAAGAAAAAATGGTCAAATACCAATGTGATAATATGATAATTGGATAATGTGATAATGCCTGTGTGGCCAGCGATGCTGAAAGCGAATCTGCGATTTAATTATTTGATATTTAAGAAATTGCATAAGTTTTGAGCTGCTAAAATTAGGTGAGCCCATTATCAAATTATCACATCATCACATTAGCACATTACTTTTATACCTTTGCTGCATGAAAAAAATGCTTACTGACCTTTTCGCCGGACAACAATACGATGAATCGAACTTCTTTTTGATTGCTGGTCCCTGTGTAGTGGAAAGTGAAGAATTGTTGATGGAAGTAGGAGATAAAGTATCCACTATCTGCCGCAACCTGGGCATTCCTTATATTTTTAAAGCCTCTTACCGGAAAGCCAATCGCACCAGCGCTTCTTCCTTTACCGGTCTGGGCGATGAAACCGGCTTGCAGCTGTTACAAAAAACAGGCGCTGCTTTTAAAGTACCGGTAACAACAGACATCCATGCACATGATGAGGCCGCCATTGCGGCGCAGTTTGCCGATGTTTTACAAATACCCGCCTTTTTATGCCGGCAAACCGACCTGCTGATCGCAGCGGCCGAAACCGGCAAAGTAGTGAATGTAAAGAAAGGGCAGTTCGTTAGCGGTCCATCCATGAAATTTGCCGTGGAAAAGATCGTAAAGGCCGGTAATGAAAATGTGATCCTTACCGAGCGGGGTAACAGTTTCGGTTACCAGGACCTGATAGTCGATTACAGGAATATTCCCTGGATGCAAGAACATGGCGCACCGGTGGTGATGGATTGCACCCACAGTCTGCAACAACCCAATCAAACAACCGGTGTTACCGGAGGTAACCCGCAATTGATCGGTACCAT
Organism: Longitalea luteola; assembly: GCF_017356035.1. Lineage (GTDB taxonomy): Bacteria > Bacteroidota > Bacteroidia > Chitinophagales > Chitinophagaceae > Niastella > Niastella luteola. The sequence goes on from NZ_JAFIQX010000005.1 coordinate 278,919, forward strand.
TGCGAGCGCTGCCATTGCATCGGGCGCTGATGGTTTGTTTATTGAAACACATCCCAATCCCGCCGTTGCCAAAAGTGATGGAGCCAATATGCTGAAACTCGACCTGCTGGAAGGTTTGTTGCAAAAGCTGGTGAAGCTGAGGAAAGCGGTGGTGTAATGGTGAGTGGTGAATGGTCAATAGTCAAAGGTCAATGGTCAATAGTCAATGGTCAATAGTCAATGGTGAATGGGTTCCTACGTTCACGCCTAATAATTAATATTAATATCGCGTTTCCCCAAAAGAAAATGCCCTTACAGCAAGTTCTGCTATAAGGGCATTTTATGTTTTAACTTAGTGAGGTTTGAATAAAGGGCATATTCACCATTCACCATTGACCATTCACTTATTTTACCAAACGCACCGTATCTACAACAGTAACATTACCGGTTGTAACAGCAATGCCGGTCTTGGCCTGTGAGTTGTAGGCAGTGTCGGTTGGCCAGTACTGCAAGTTGTAAGTAGCTGCAGGTACACCTTTGATGAGGTAGCCACCGGTTGCATCGGTAAAGGTAGTCATGGTATCGGTACCATTGATCGCATAAACGGCTGTGATCACGCTGGCAGGTGTAACGGCACCTTTGATGCTGCCACCAACGGCATTCAGTACCGTGCGGATAACAGGCTTCAAAATGTACTTGCCGCCGCCAGTAGTTACAACTGATTTTCCTGCATCAAAATCAAGCAGCATGGTATACAAAATGCCACCTTTTACATCTTGCTGAACGTTCAGCTTTAAACCGCTTTGCATGGCGCTGGGTGTTTCCAATGGAATGGTAGTTCCATCTACAACAATAGAATTGTTGTTGCCCAGTACGAGGCGGATCTGGTGCAGTTTTCCGGTAGGGATGTCGGCATTCACCAACAGGGTGTCTTTGTCATTCACCAGGTCGAGCAAATTATAAATACCTTTTTGCACACCAGGTAAAGATTGCCATCCTTTGTCGTCTTCACCGGTTACATTGATCTGTACATCCTTAAGATCGATATAAACTGCATCATAAGCTGCAGGATCATCGGTCATGCGGACCTCTAACCTGGCTCTTTCATTCGATTCTTTGTCAGAACAGGAAACCAGGCCGGTAGTAAACAGTGCACATGCGAAAAGGAACGTGCGAAAGTTGGATTTCATAGTGTGTGAAATATTTAATGTGTTCACAAAGAAGCTAAAAGTATACCATACATAAAAATGTAATATGAAAAAAGCTCCCGGCGGGAGCTGTAATACACTGTTTATCAAGACAGTTGTGATGCATAAAAATATTTATAAACATTTTTACACATGTAATATTGGATCTAAAAACGGGGGGAACCTGAATAAATTTATACTGTAGATCTACGGAAAATTATACCGGAATTTTACGATGCAGTATCCAATATAGTCATAACAATAACCGCAGGAAGTAAACGATATGTTACTGATGTTGATTTAACATTTTATAAACAGAGCCGGCGGTCGTAACTATTATAGACCAGCACATGGATTTTAATGCGACAGTTTCTTTTGGGAGAGCAGCTGGCTGGGTAAGATGCCAAATTCTTTTTTGAATGCAATGGTGAAATTGCTCAGGTTCGAATAGCCCAGTTCCATGGCCACTTCTTTTACCGAGAATTTTCCGGTGAGTAATTTGTCCTGGGCGGCATGCATGCGTGCTTTCTGAAAATACTCATATATGGGAAAATTGTACATGGTCTTGAAATCCTTTTTCAGCTTCGATTCACTGATGGCGGCTATTCTGGCCAGTTGCTGGATCGATGGAGGCGTTTGCAACAAATTCCTTGTCAACAATCGTTCAATATGCATTACCCGGGCAATATCTTCATGAGACAGGGGCAGCCGGTAAGCAGGATTGCTCATCTTTTCGAAGAGGCCTGTAAAGAACCGTTCGATCAGCAGCATCATGCGGTTTTGCAGGATCGTTGTACGTAACGGATTGTCATCTTCTACATGACTGACGGTTTTCATCCACCGGCGGTACCGTGCATCGAGTGGCACAATATTTATGCTTTCCGCTTTTAATGAAATGTAGGACGAAAGCACATCTTCCACCCGTTCTATCTCAAAATACCTGGCCAGCCACTGTTTGCTGAATGCAATGAGTACACCTCTATATGTACTACCCGCTGTTCCTTCATACGACCAGTTATAGAGGGAACTTGTGAGATAAGCCAAAGCGCGGTTGGTATTTTTTTCCCTGATCTTTTCATCAGCTACGGTAATGGTCAATGACTGTGGAACGGCCAGTTCATCAAACCGAAGCATGTAGTATTCTTCACTGGATTGATTGATGTGTATATGCCAGTCCTTATGAAACGTACATTCAATGAGGTAGGCATGTAGTCCATTAGGCGCATGTATATGACGAAAACTACCGTTGCCGACAGCTTCGGGAAATAACAATTGTTCATTGTGCACGGGAACCTGTAATAAGGAGGCCATCGCATGCACCAATTGCTCATAATTGGTATTAGTGTAGTCAAATTCGAACACCGAGCCTTATTTACGTCTGTACATAGGACAGATAATAAAAAAATCCGTACCAGCCCAGGTAAGGCTACTATTCAGAGGAGTAAAAGGTTCTATTGATATTTCAGGGGGTTACGGCGGAGAGACCAGATGTATCGCTTAATGTTCATCCAGAACGCCAGGATGAAGTAAATGATCAATGGAGAACCCATTGTAAGAAAAGAAACATAAATAAACCAGGTACGAATGCGCGAGGTGGCAATGCCCAGCCTTTCTCCAATAGCTGTGCATACGCCAAATGCCTGCCATTCTATAAATTGCCTGAACCGGTTCATGGCTCTAAATTAAAACATTCATCAAAAATCTGCAAGCAATGAATCCCACCCTACCCATTTTTTAGGTAACTTTGCCAAACTTTTTTATACGTTTGATCACTTCTTAAACGAAAAATCATGGTTTTTGATCTGGACTTAATTAAAAAGGTTTACGCCGCAATGCCTGAGAAGGTGGCTGAAGCGCGTAAACTGGTAGGCCGTCCCCTCACATTAGCAGAAAAAATATTATATGCCCACCTGTTCGTTCCGGCAGAAAAAGCCTACGATCGTGGCGTTGACTACGTAGATTTCACACCCGACCGCGTAGCCATGCAGGACGCAACCGCGCAGATGGCATTGTTGCAGTTTATGACCTGCGGACGTGCAAAAGTAGCCGTTCCTTCAACCGTGCATTGTGATCACCTGATTCAAGCCAAGACCGGTGCCCAGGAAGACCTGAAAACCGCGAATGAGATCAATAAAGAAGTATACGAATTCCTTTCTTCTATTTCTGATAAATATGGTATCGGTTTCTGGAAACCCGGCGCTGGTATCATTCACCAGGTAGTGCTGGAAAATTACGCCTTCCCCGGTGGTATGATGATCGGTACCGACTCCCATACACCTAATGCCGGTGGTTTAGGTATGATCGCCATCGGTGTAGGAGGTGCTGACGCGGTTGACGTAATGGCAGGTTTGCCCTGGGAGCTTAAAATGCCCAAACTCATCGGTGTTAAATTAACCGGCAAAATGAGTGGTTGGACTGCCGCCAAGGACGTGATCCTGAAAGTGGCTGGTATCTTAACCGTAAAAGGTGGTACCGGAGCTATTGTTGAGTATTTCGGCGAAGGCGCCGACAGCCTGAGCGCTACCGGTAAAGCTACTATCTGTAACATGGGTGCTGAAATTGGTGCTACCTGCTCACTGTTCGCATACGACGAGAAAATGGCCAGCTACCTGACCGCTACCGGCCGTGAGGATGTAGCTTACCTGGCTACTCAGATCAAGGAACACCTGCGTCCTGATGAAGAAGTATACGCTGATCCTGCCAAATACTACGATCAGTTGATCGAGATCAACCTCGATGAGCTGGAACCATATGTAAACGGTCCGTTCACACCAGACCTCGCATGGCCTATTTCCAAGTTTGCAGAAGCTGTAAAAGCGAACGATTGGCCGCAACGCCTGGAAGTAGCCCTGATCGGTTCCTGCACCAACTCTTCTTATGAAGATATCAGCCGTTCTGCCTCACTGGCAAAACAGGCGATCGATAAAAATCTGAAAGCTAAAGCTGAATTCACCATCACCCCCGGTTCTGAGGTGGTTCGCTATACTATTGAAAAAGACGGCTTCCTCGATACTTTCGACAAGATCGGTGGTATTGTACTGGCCAATGCCTGCGGTCCCTGTATCGGTCAATGGGCCCGTCACATCGACGATCCCAAACGTAAGAACTCGATCATCACTTCGTTTAACCGCAACTTCGCAAAACGTAATGACGGTCTGGCTTCTACCCACGCGTTTGTGGCCTCTCCGGAGATCGTAACCGCATTCGCTATTGCCGGTGATCTTACCTTCAACCCATTAAAAGATAAGTTGAAGAATGAAGATGGTAAAGAAGTGATGCTGGATGAACCAACCGGTATGGAATTACCGCCCAGAGGTTTTTCTGTAGAAGATCCCGGTTACCAGGCGCCTGCAGCTGATGGCAGCGGCGTTCAGGTAAAAGTGGCTCCTGATTCACAACGTTTGCAGTTACTGGAACCATTTGCTGCCTGGGAAGGCACCGACCTGAAAGGGTTGAAACTGCTGATCAAAGCAAAAGGTAAATGTACTACTGACCATATCTCTATGGCTGGTCCATGGTTGAAATTCCGCGGCCACCTCGATAATATCAGTAACAACATGCTGATCGGCGCCGTGAACTTCTTTAACGAAGAAACCGATAAAGTCAAGAACCAGCTGACCGGCGAATACGGTCCGGTTCCTGCAACACAACGCGCTTACAAAGCAGCAGGCATTGGTTCTGTTGTAGTAGGTGATGAGAACTACGGTGAAGGCTCCAGCCGCGAGCACGCTGCTATGGAACCCCGTCACCTGGGCGTTCGCGCTATCGTGGTAAGAAGTTTCGCCCGTATTCACGAGACCAACCTGAAAAAACAGGGTATGCTGGCATTGACCTTCGCAAATAAAGAAGACTACGATAAAGTACAGGAAGATGATAGCATCGATATCGTTGGACTGGCATCTTTTGCGCCTGGTAAACCATTGACCATGGTATTGAACCATAAAAATGGCAGCAAAGACGAAATAACGTTGAACCACACTTACAATAAACAACAGATCGAGTGGTTTAAAGCAGGTGGTGCATTGAACGTTATCCGTTCACAGTTTGCGAAGAAGTAGGCAATCGCTTAACTTAATAAAATAAAGAGAGCAAAGTGAGTTCCGTACTCCTTTGCTCTCTTTTATTTTTGATGATAGGTAAATGTGCCGCAGCAATAAACGATACCTGTGCCCGTGAGCGCTTTTATACGAGTGGTTACCATTCAATGGACGTTCGGCTGTACATTACATTTTTCGCTTTAACAGCACTAATATTTAAAAACATATTTCATGACCCGCATTGCATTAAAAATCCTGTTGCTACTTGTCATATACACCAGCGGTTTTTCACAGGCTGCCTCCAAAAAGAGCGGCAAAGCGCAGCCGCTGAACGTTATTGCCTACTATGCCGGCCAGGCTGCCCAGGTTGACAGTTTTGCGGCCGAAAAGCTCACCCACATCATTTTTAGTTTTTGTCATTTAAAAGGCAATCAACTGGTAGTTGATAATGCCGGTGACAGCGCCACCATTCAACGGCTGGTAGGGCTGAAGAAAAGAAATCCGCAATTAAAGGTGCTGCTATCTCTCGGTGGATGGGGCGGCTGTGAAACCTGTTCCGATGTGTTTTCCACAGATAAAGGCAGGGCTGAATTTTCGCGCTCGGTGAAAGGACTGCTCGATCATTTCAAGGCCGATGGAATCGACCTCGACTGGGAATATCCTGCCATTTCGGGGTATCCCGGTCACCGGTTTGTGCCCGAGGATAAACCCAATTTCACCAAACTGGTCATCGAATTGCGCAAGGCCATTGGCCCCAAAAATATTATCAGTTTCGCTGCCGGCGGATTTACCCAGTTCCTGCAGGAAAGTATTGAATGGAAAAAAGTAATGCCGGTCATTGACATGGTTAATTTAATGACCTATGATCTGGTAAATGGGTTCAGCACCGTTACAGGTCATCATACGCCCATTTATTCAACACCTCAGCAAAAAGAATCGGCCGACAATGCCATCCGTTTCCTCGATTCTATAGGCGTTCCCCGAAACAAAATGGTGATCGGTGCAGCCTTCTACGCACGCATATTTGAAAACGCAGAAAACGTAAATAACGGCCTGTACCAGGCGGCTACATTCAAACGGGGCGTGCCGTTCAGGAATTATCCCAAAGTATTTGCCCCCGACAGTGGTTATGTTTATCACTGGGATCCGGTTGCAAAAGCCCCCTGGTTGTATAATGCGGAAAAGAAACTGTTCGTAACGTACGATGATACCACCTCCATGCGGCTTAAAACGGAGTATGCGGTCAATCAAAAGCTCAATGGTATAATGTTCTGGCAGTTGGGCGAGGATACTTTCTCTAATGGGTTGTTAGATGTTATTTATAATGAAAAGGTTAAGAATGGAAAGTAAGTGGTAGTCAGGGACAAATGTGATAAATAGCTAATGTGATAATGTGATAATGAAATACAGGTTGACAATTTAAAAAGTTGGATAAAGGATTTGAATCCGGTAACCGGTAACTGGTAACCGGTACCCCAGTAACCGGTATTTCATTACTATAAATAAGATTATAAAGTTTGTGTTCTTGCTCCTAATTCGATCACCTCACAATCTTTCATATTACTTCCATCAATAACAAAGCGGATCAGGGTGCGCACTTTGTGCCAGCCCTGCATTCCTGCTGCCCCGGGATTTATATGCAGGCATTGCAATTTGTCGTCGAACATCACTTTCAGAATATGTGAGTGCCCGCAAATGAACAGTTGGGCCGGATCGGTTGTCAATTCTTTTTTTACCGCAGGATTGTATTTGGGGGGATAGCCGCCAATGTGGATCATGAATACGTTCACGCCTTCGCAGGTAAAGCGCAATTTCTCGGGATAAACCGTGCGGATGTCCTGTCCGTCAATATTACCATAAACGCCTTTCAATGGCCTGAAAGCAGCCAGTTTATTAGCCAGGGCTAAATTGCCGAAATCACCGGCATGCCAGATCTCATCGCAGTTCTCGAAGTGTTTGAAAACTGCGTCATCCAGATAACCATGTGTGTCTGAGATCAAGCCGATTCGTTTCATAAATAATTTTGTGTGCCGCGGCCATTCACCCCGCCTTCGCTTTGCTAAGGACGGGCAAGCATTCACCATTGCGCTTCCTCTTCTGCCAGCTTTTTTATAGTGTCCATGGTTTCTGCCCAGTTCTTATCGGCATGGGCAAACATTACCTGGGAAGGTATATTACTTTGTGTCATTTGTAACAAAACACCATTTCCTTCCGCTGTAATGGTGAAGGTGATCTCTGAGTAATTTTCCGGACTATCTTCCGTAGCTGAGAACACACTCCAGTAATTATAGGTCAATTTTTTTTCCTTTTCAAAGTGCAACAGCGTGCCCTTGTCTTTCACTTCTTTATCCTTGTAATTGAAGGTAAAGGCGATTGGACTTCCAATTTGCCAGTCGGTGATCATTTGAACGCCCAGCCATTGTTCAACACTTTGGTTATCGGTCAAAACATTCCATACTTTCAGCGCGCTGGCATCGATGTGTCTTTCTTTGGTAAGGATTAAATTCTTTTTCATCTGAATTTATTTAGTGTTTCGCCTGGTTTCTCCTGAATTGGGCCGCAAATTACCGGATTTTCCTTTTTACGGACCAAATTTCGAAATTGCCTGTTTTGTCCGGTATTTATTAACTTTATATCAACGATCATTGCCATGCCATTCTTTCGCAACTTTACATATTGGATCGATAAGCGGAGCTGGAAATACGTCTTCCTGCTAAAAACCCTCGAACTTTCCCTGGTAAGGCCAGAAGCATCTACACTATAATTACTCGTTCCTTAAATAATGCTACTGGTAGCGTGGCTGCCGGCAGGCGGTTAATTAGCACATTAGCCTATTATCTCATTAGCAAATTGTTATTATCATGCCATACTATTATAAATTAGGGAATATCCCGCATAAGCGTCATACCCAGTTCCGTAAACCTGACGGATCATTGTATGCCGAACAATTGTTTTCCACCGAAGGGTTCTCAAATGATTATTCCTTGTTATACCATTGCCATCCACCTACCGATATCATTAAAACAGAACCATCATACGACGTGTCGCCCAAAATAGCCGAAGAAAAAATGTTAAAGCACCGGAGTTTTGAGGGCTTTCATATAAAACCAGCTATCGATTATTTACAGAGCCGCACGCCGGTACTGGTGAATAATGATTGTCATATTGTACTGGCCGCGCCACAGGAAGGCATGCACGATTATTTTTTTAAAAATGCCGATGCTGATGAAATGATCTTTGTGCATGAGGGTACGGGTGTATTGCGTACCATGTATGGCGAGTTGCCATTTGGGTATGGAGATTACCTGATAGTGCCCAGGGGCACCATTTATCAGATACAATTCAAAGATGATAATAACCGCCTGTTCATTGTGGAATCATTCAGTCCTATCAGGTTTCCCAAAAGATACCAGAGTAAATACGGACAGCTACTGGAACATGCTCCGTTTTGCGAGCGGGATATCCGGCCACCGCAGAATTTACCCACTTTTGATCAAAAAGGCGACTATCTCATTCGCACCAAAAAGCGGGGAATGATGTACAACCTGCATTATGGGCATCATCCGTTCGATATAGTGGGGTGGGATGGCTGCTGTTATCCATTTGCCTTCAGCATCCATGATTTTGAGCCTATCACCGGCCGTGTGCACCAGCCACCACCTGTGCACCAGACATTTGAGGGCAATAATTTCGTAGTGTGCTCATTCTGCCCGCGCCTGTTCGATTATCATCCGCAGTCGGTGCCCGCGCCGTATAACCACAGCAATATCGATAGCGATGAAGTGTTGTATTATGTAGATGGTGATTTTATGAGCCGCAAAAATGTAACCCGCGGTATGATCACCCTGCATCCCGGCGGTATTCCACACGGGCCGCATCCTGGCGCCGTGGAGAAAAGCCTGGGCGCCAAAGAAACCAAAGAGCTGGCGGTGATGGTTGACACTTTTCATCCCTTACAGTTGACCAAGGAAGCATTGCAAATTGAAAATCCGAATTATACAATGAGTTGGGCGGAGTAAATCATTATTAGCTAATTAGCTAATGTGCTAATTAGCTAATTAAAAACGCCCTAATTAAACGTTCCTAATGTAAGTTGGCGCCAATAGTGCTTTTTGTTGTAAATGCATGCCCGCTGCGGGATGACAGTCAATGGGCAAGGGTATAGAAGGCGAAGGGAGCAGTAAGTAATGATCCATATCGGACATTTCATTAGCTAATTATCAAATAAGCACATTAGCACATTATTCTGATCGTCTGCCATTAAACAAGGCAGGCGATTTTTTTTTTACTGAAATGCTTGGCAGTATCAACATTTTCGTTATACCTTTGTGTTTAACCAAATGGTTAAACTTCGTGGCTAAAGTAACCAAGAACGATACAAGTACCGAAGAGAAGATCCTGGCAGCTGCCAAACAGGTATTTATGGAAAACGGGCTCGATGGCGCCCGTATGCAGGATATTGCTGACAGAGCAGGTATTAACAAGGCTTTATTGCATTATTATTTCCGCAGTAAGGAGAAGCTGTTCGAGCGGATCTTTATGGAAGAGGCCCAGAAGTTCATGCCGAAGGTTACAACGATCATGTTGTCGGAAATGCCGCTGTTTGAAAAGATTGAAAAGTTTATGGGTGAGTATATTGATACGCTGTCGCAGAATCCGCTGCTGGCGAATTTTATCCTGAATGAAGTAAGCCGGAATCCTAAAGAAATGATGAAAAAGATCTGGGGTAACAGCCGGCCGCCGATTGATAAAGTAGAAGAGCACCTGGCCAAACTGATAAAGAAAGGCGAGATAAAGCCGATCAGGGCGTATGATCTGATGATCAACATGGTTTCGCTTTGCATCTTTCCTTTTATCGCGAGGCCCATGGTACAATGGGTAACCAAAACGAATGATGAGGAGTTTATAAAAATGATGGAGCAACGTAAAAAGTCAGTGGTCAGGTTTGTTATTGATTCAATTAAGAAATAAATTTTTTTACCATGCAATTAACTAAATGGTTAAACCTTATGATTAAATTTTGGTTTAATGTAGGGGTGTTGCTGCTGGCCATCTGCGTGCAGGCGCAGGATAGCAGCCGGCTCACGCTGGAACAGGCATACGACCTGGCCCGGCAACATTATCCGGTGATCAAACAAAAAGACCTCGTTCGCCAGACCGCCACCCTCACCATTGAAAACCTGAGCAAAGGTTTCCTGCCGCAACTCACCATTTCAGGGCAGGCCACTTACCAATCAGATGTAACCAGCGTTCCGGTTAGTATTCCCGGCATCAAGATCGATGCGCCGGAGAAAGATCAGTACAAGATCCAGGCAGAAATAAGTCAGCTGTTATATGATGGCGGAAATACCGCCGCACAAAAGAATGTGCAGCATGCCAACGCTTTGGTGGAAGACCAGAAAGCGGAAGTAGAGTTGTATAAAGTGAAAGACCGCATCAACCAACTGTACCTGGGTGTTTTGCTGGTTGACGAACAACTGAAGCAGGTGGAGCTGGTAAAAAAGGACATACAGTTAGGTATTAAACGAATGGAAGCGCAGGTAAAGAATGGAACAGCATTCCGTTCGAGCCAGTTAACCCTGGAAGCGGAGCTGATGAAGAATGATCAGCGCATCATTGAACTGAACGCCAACCGTAAAGGATTGGTGGATGTATTATCCCTGTTCCTCAACCGCTCACTGCCTGCGAATATACAACTGGAACAACCGGTAATGCCTGCGCCGCTGGTGAAGGAAACAGTGGTTCGTCCGGAGTTGAAATTATATAATTATCAAAACGAATTGTATAAAGTGCAAAACCATTTGATCAGTGCCAGGAACCGGCCACGCACCAGTTTATTTGTGCAGGGTGGTTATGGCCGTCCGGGATTGAACATGTTGAAGAATGAGTTTGATTTCTTTTATATAGGAGGTGTTCGGTTGAACTGGAACCTGGGCAGTTTGTATACCACCAGGCGCGAGCGCGAATTATTACAGGTGAACCAGCGGGTAGTGGATGTACAAAAAGAAATGTTCCTGCTAACTACCAATACGCAGCTTAAACAACAGGAAGCCGAATTGGAGAAACTATCCCGGTTGATAGAAAGTGACCAGCAGATCATCGCCATCCGGGCGCAGGTAAAAGATGCAGCCAATGCACAGCTGTCGAACGGGGTGATCACTGCCAATGATTTTCTAAAAGAGGTGAATGCCGAAGACCAGGCACGCCAGTCGCTTATTGCGCACCAGTTGCAGCTTATTCAGGCCCGCATCAATTACCGCACCCTGTCAGGCAACCAATAATTATTTAGAAAATCTGATAATGAGATAATATGATGCTTTAAAAGCAGCAGTTCCTATAAAGCGGAGCTCCCACGTAAGCATTCATTAAATTCTGTATTCCATTATCACATTATCGGATTATCACATTATTACATTAAATAAAAGCTCATGAACAAACTTATTGTAACCCTTACTGCTACAGCGATGCTTTTTGCAGCCTGTAACCGTAATGCGCAGAAATTCGATGCTTCCGGTACATTCGAAGTAGATGAAGTGATCGTTTCTGCCGAGCAAACCGGAAGAATATTATCGTTCAACGTATTTGAAGGGCAGGCCATTCCTCGCGAACAGGTCGTGGGCATTATCGATGCTGAAAATCTGTCTTTGCAAAAGGAACAGATGCAGGCCACTATTGAAGCCCTGCAGGAAAGAACATATAATGTAATGCCGCAGATAAAACTACTGGAAGAACAGCTGGCTGTTCAGCAATCGCAATTGAAGAACCTGCTGCATGAACGTACGCGTATTGAGAACCTGTTGAAACAGGATGCGGCTACCGGCAAACAACTGGATGATATTACTTCGCAGATAGAAGTATTGCAAAAGCAAATGGATGTTACGCGCCAACAGATCAATGTGCAGCGAACCAACACCTATACGCAGAACCGGACGGTGCTCAGCGAAAAAAAGCCATTGGAGAAGAGAGTGGCGCAATTAAACGAGCAGATCGGCAAAGCGCAGATCATTAATCCGGTGGACGGAACTGTTATTACGAAGTATGCCGAAGCGGGCGAGGTAACGTCGGCCGGCAAGGCCCTGTACAAGATCGCCAATCTCGATACCCTTACCCTGCGCGCTTATATCACCGGTACGCAATTGCCACAGATAAAGCTGAACCAGGCTGTAAAGGTGATGATCGACAGCGGCGCAAAAGCTTACAGGGAATACCCCGGAACCATTACCTGGGTGAGTGATAAAGCGGAGTTCACCCCAAAGACCATACAAACAAAGGACGAGCGGGCGAACCTGGTATATGCTATCAAAGTACGTGTAAAGAATGACGGTTATTTAAAGATCGGTATGTATGGAGAGGTGATGTTTGCGAAGTAGTTGATAAGTTAATAAAGTTGATAGCGTTGATAAAGGAGACTCTATCAACTCTATCAACCCTTTCAACTTTTAATCTTTTAACATGGTTTCAGTAAAAGTAAATAACCTTACAAAGCATTACGGCAAAAAGAAAGAACTGACCCAGGCGCTCAGTGGCGTATCTTTTAACGTAGCGCCGGGCGAATTATTCGGCATCATTGGACCCGATGGCGCTGGTAAAACTTCTTTATTCCGGATACTCACGACCTTATTATTGCCGGATGGCGGGTCTGCTTCGGTAGATGGGTTAGACGTGGTAAAGGATTTCAAAGCGATCCGTCATCGGGTAGGGTATATGCCTGGCCGGTTCTCCCTGTACCAGGACCTGACCATTGAAGAGAACCTGGAGTTCTTTGCCACCATCTTTAACACAAGCATCGAGGAGAATTACGATCTCATTAAAGACATTTATTCGCAGATAGAACCATTCAGGACCCGGAAAGCCGGTAAACTATCGGGAGGTATGAAACAAAAGCTGGCCCTGAGTTGTGCGCTGATCCATAAGCCTTCGGTTTTATTTCTCGATGAACCAACCACGGGCGTGGATGCCGTATCACGAAAAGAATTCTGGGAAATGCTGCGGAACCTTAAAAAGCAGGGTATTACCATCCTGGTTTCGACACCATATATGGATGAAGCCAGTATGTGCGACCGTGTGGCTTTGATTCAAAACGGAGCCATATTATCAGTAGATAGTCCCGAAGGGGTGATCGCTGCTTTTAAACAACCCCTTGTGGCCGTTAAAGACGCGAACATGCTGCCCTTGCTGAATCACCTGCACCATTTTGAAGGTACACAGGATGCCTATCCCTTCGGAGAATACCACCATGTTGTGCTGAAAGACGGCTATGCTGCTGCCGACGTTTCGAATTATTTACAGCATCAGCATGCGCAGGCGGAAGTGCAGTCCATTAAAGCGGATATCGAGGATTGCTTTATAGCACTCATGAAGCAAAGCGGCTAGGAGGACGCGTGAGTTGACCATTAAATTGTAAACAATGACAACAAACAATATCGCTATACAGGCAGTTGAATTAACGAAACGTTTCGGCGAATTCACAGCCGTTGACGGCATTTCTTTCGAGGTAAAAAAAGGGGAGATCTTCGGTTTCCTGGGGGCGAACGGAGCCGGCAAAACAACGGCCATGCGGATGTTGTGCGGATTGTCGATGCCCACTTCCGGCAAAGCGGCTGTGGCGGGCTTCGATGTCTTTAAACAAACGGAACAGATCAAACGAAGCATCGGCTATATGAGCCAGAAGTTCTCGCTGTATGAAGATCTGACGGTAAAGGAGAATATCCGGTTCTATGCCGGCATCTATGGAAAAAGCGATGCCTTTATCAAAGAGAAAACAGCCTTCCTGTTAAAAGAGCTGCACCTGGAAGGCGAGACCAACAAGCTGGTAAGATCATTACCGCTGGGCTGGAAGCAAAAGCTGGCCTTTTCGGTCGCCATCTTTCATGAGCCGGAGATCGTTTTCCTCGATGAACCAACCGGAGGTGTAGATCCCGTTACCCGCCGCGAGTTCTGGAACATGATCTACCAGGCAGCGGAATCGGGGATCACCATTTTTGTGACCACACACTATATGGATGAAGCCGAGTATTGTAACCGTGTATCTATTATGGTGGATGGCAGAATAGATGCGCTGGATACGCCGGCACAATTGAAGAAGACGTTTGAAGTGAACTCGATGGACGAAGTGTTTTTGAAATTAGCCCGCAAGGCGAAGCGAAGCACCGACTAAAAGATGGTTCGCAGTAAGCACAAAGACTTACAGGTTTCAGGTTGCAGGTAGAAAAAGTTACAGGTTGCAGCCTTTAAATATTTGAAGGGAGCAAAGGATAGGGCCCTGAACCTGTACCCTGTACCCTGTAACAGATACTTAATATGGAATTAGTTCCACTTATCGACAATCATTTATATGAAACAATTTGTTTCTTTCGTAAAAAAAGAGTTCTATCATATAGCAAGGGACAAAAGAACCGTGTTTATTTTATTGGGTATGCCCATTATGCAGATCCTCATCTTTGGATTTGCACTTACCAATGAAGTAAAGAATTCGCAGATCGCCATCTTCGATCAGTCGAACGACCTGGCTACACACGCTTTGCGCAGCGAGCTAAATGCCAGCCGGTATTTCGATGTAGTGCAGGATGTACATGCCTATCCCGAGATCGAGGCGGCCTTTAAAAAGGGTAAGATCAAGCTGGCGGTCATTTTCCCGGAAAATTTTGCGAATGACCTCGACCATTTCAATGCTGCACAGGTACAGTTGATCGCCGATGCTTCTGACCCGAACGTGGCCAATACGCTCACCAATTATGCCACGGCTATCATTCTCGATTACCAGGACCGCATCACCAACAACAGGCGTTTACCCTATACGATCAAAACGGAGATGCGCATGTTGTATAATCCACAATTAAAAGGCGCTTACAGTTTTGTGCCGGGTGTTATGGCCATGGTGCTCATGCTGGTGTGTACACTAATGACAGCCATTACCATTGTGCGGGAAAAAGAACTGGGCACGATGGAGATCATGCTGGTATCGCCCATGCAGCCTTTCAAGATCGTAGTGGCCAAAGCGGTTCCCTATCTCTTGTTATCTATCGTGAATGTTACAAGCATCCTGTTGCTGAGTGTGTTTGTACTGGATGTGCCTATCAATGGCAGTCTGTTGTTACTGATCTTTGAAAGCATCCTGTTCACTCTCACCTGCCTGGCCTTTGGCTTGTTGATCTCTACGGGAACCGATTCCCAGCAAACCGCTATGTTCATTGCATTGACCGGCATGTTCCTGCCAACCGTCATGCTCAGCGGTTTTATGTTCCCCATTGAAAATATGCCTTTGCCGCTGCGGATCATCTCCAATATCGTTCCGGCCAAATGGTTCTATTATATCGTAAAAGAAGTGATGATTAAGGGGCTGGGTATTGCAGCCGTTTGGAAAGAGACCCTCATCCTTACTGGTATGCTGTTGTTCCTGCTCGCACTGAGCATCAGGAAATTCAAAATAAGACTGGCTTAAAATAATTATATGAGAACATTGCGTTTTCTGTTACAGAAAGAGTTCCGGCAAATATTCCGGGATCCGTCTATCCTCCGCATCATCTTTATGATGCCTGCCATACAATTGTTGATCTTGCCATGGGCGGCAGATTATGAAGTGAAGAACATCCAGCTCAGCGTGGTAGATCATGACCATTCGCAATACTCCCGCCAGCTGTTAAATAAAGTAACTTCCTCGGGATATTTCCAGCTGCAGGATTATTCCGGCTCATATTCCAATGCATTGCAACAGGTAGAACACGATAAAGCTGATCTCGTACTGGAAATACCGGCCGATTTTGAAAAGAAACTGATCAGAGAAAATGAATCTACCTTGTTCATGGCCATCAATGCCATCAACGGGGTAAAAGCCAATCTGGGCGGCGCCTACCTGCGCAGTATCATCCAGGATTATAACCGGGAAGTACGCCTGAAGTGGGTGCAGTTGCCGCGGTTCAGTCCCGAAGTGCAGATTGAAGTAACTTCTTCGAACTGGTTCAATGCTGCCATGAATTACAAGTTATTTATGGTGCCCGGCATCCTGGTGGTGCTGGTAACAATGGTTGGTTCTTTCCTGGCATCATTGAACATTGTACGGGAAAAAGAGATAGGCACCATTGAACAGATCAATGTAACGCCGATCAAAAAATACCATTTCATCCTGGGTAAACTGATCCCTTTCTGGGTACTTGGACTGCTTATTCTCACTATTGGACTAATCATTGCACGCCTGGCTTATGGTATTATTCCTGCAGGCAGTTTACTTGTAATATATACGTTTGCAGCGGTGTACCTGCTGGCTGTGCTGGGATTGGGATTGCTGTTATCAACCTACACCAGTAATCAGCAACAGGCCATGCTGTTATCGTTCTTCATGATGATGGTGTTCATTTTATTGAGTGGTTTGTATACGTCTATCGACAGTATGCCTGCCTGGGCCAGGGCCATCACCAAAGTGAACCCGGTCACTTATTTTATCGATGTAATGCGGATGGTGGTGCTGAAGGGGAGTGGTTTAAAAGATATCAGTCCGCATTTGTTTACGGTGCTGGGCTTTGCCGTGGTACTGAATAGCTGGGCAGTTCTGCACTATAAAAAGCGGTCATAAAAAAAGGTGTGGCCTATTTTCAAAAGATGCCACACCTGATTGTATTCAGGATTTTAATGCAGTTTTAATAGTACAAGAACTGGTGCTCGGAATAATTGCAGGAAACAGTAGCAGTTGTTTTGTTGTAACTAATGCCGATGTACAGATCGCCGGGCTGGGCGAATTTCTCCGTTTTTTCAATATTGCCGTTTACAATGACCCTGATAGTGTGAAGGCCCTCTGTATTGGCTGTTGAAATGCTGGTGGCCAGTCCCAACAAAGGAGATGTAGTTACCTCAGTATTTAATAACGGTTGGTTATCAATATACACCTGTACATGATCTTTTTCGAAGCCACCCTGCACATCTACCCCCAGATCAAACACCGTCGGGTTGTTTGCCTTGCGGCAGGCCGCAAAAAGCAGCAATGCCAGCGGGATAGATAAAAGAATTTTTTTCATAATATTTTTGAGTTCATGGCTGCCTGCTGCGCCTTCGCAAAGCTTCGGCGAAGCAAGGCCGGCAGACTGACTGCAATACGACAACCGCTGTAAGGTTTTCGTTGCATGTTAATAAGAACGTGACGTTTATTAGACGTGCAAAGTTACATTAACTTGCATCATTACAAAAACGATAAGCTCAATAAATAGTCACAACCAACAAATTAAGTTATGGAATACAGACAATTGGGTACTTCTTCTGTAAAAGCTTCGGTAATTACGTTTGGTGCATGGGCCATTGGCGGCTGGATGTGGGGTGGGAGTGACCGCCGCGAGGCCGTTGATGCCATCAAAGCATCGTATGACAATGGCGTTACTTCTATTGATACGGCGCCGGCGTACGGACAGGGATTGAGCGAAGAAATTGTAGCGGAAGCGATCAGCAGCATTCCCCGCGACCGTGTGCAGCTGCTTACGAAATTCGGCTTACGCTGGGATACACAAGGCGGTGAATTCTTTTTCAAAAGCAGGGATAATCATGGCCGTGACATTGACATGCATAAGTATGCATCCAAAGAAAGTGTGATACAGGAATGCGAGGATTGTTTGCGCCGCCTGAAAACCGATTATATTGATCTGTTCCAGATACACTGGCCCGATAACACTACACCGGTAGCAGAAACCATGGAGGCTTTGGTGCGGTTACAGGAGCAGGGCAAGATACTGGCAGCCGGGGTTAGTAATTATTCACCCGCATTGATGCAGGAAGCCGAAAAGACCATCAGCCTCGCTTCTAACCAGGTGCCTTATAGCATGGTGCTGCGGGATATTGAAAAAGACCTGGTTCCTTACGCCATTGAAAATAAAAAAGCGATCATTGTGTACAGTCCGCTGCAGCGCGGTTTGCTCACGGGTAAAATAAAACCCGGTCATAGTTTCAGTGAAGGCGATACCCGTGATGGCAATCGTTTTTACACAACCGAGAACATAACACGGGTGAACGATATGCTCGACAGTTTAAGGCCGCTGGCTGCGGAAAAAAATGCTACCCTGGCGCAGCTGGTGCTCCGCTGGACCATCGATCAGCCGGGTATTACGATTGCCCTGGCCGGCGCCCGCAATGCCGAACAGGCTGTTCAGAATGCAAAAGCGGCGGATGTGAAGCTGAGTAAGGAAGAGATTGCATTCATCAATGACAAACTGGATAGGTTGGAGTTGGTGATTCCGGTATAGTTTCCAGTTCGAAATCGGTTGATAATAGTTATTGGCGTCTACATTATAGTTTGACATGGGCTGATAAAAGTTTTTGGCGTAACGTTTATAGCTGGAAATGGTGCTCCAAAAGTTTTTGGAGTATGGTTTATTGCTGGAAATGGTGCTCCAAAAGTTCTTGGAGTATCGTTTATAGCTGGAAAAGGTGCTCCAAAGGTTTTTAGCGTATGGTTTATAGCTGGAAATGGTGCTTCAAAAGTTTTTGGCGTAACGTTTATAGCTGGAAATGGTGCTTCAAAAGTTTTTGGAGTATGGTTTATAGCTGGAAATGGGGTGAAAATAATTTTTAGCGTACCATTTAAAAGTATAAATGGCATGCTATAAACTTTTATTTTAACCCGGGTAAGGTCATAAAAGATTGTTAATCAATACCAAACAATTTTCCAATCCTTGCAGTATCTGACGGATTTGGTAAAACCCTCAAAAAAACCGGCGAAATAGTTATAAGTGAATGAATATTCATTTATATTTGCCCTGCAATGCGTACAAGGGACGTCAATAAAGAAAATAGTATCCGGGAAAAAGCGATCGAAATGATCGTAAAGGAGGGGCTCGATGGCTTCAGCATGCAAAAACTGGCCAAAGCCGCCGCCGTGTCGCCTGCTACGCTCTACATCTATTACAAAGACCGGGATGACCTGATCACCCAGATCGCGACGGAGATCAGCAACCGGTTGATGGAATCGAGCCTGAAGGGCATGCACCCAAAAATGTCGTTTGCCGACGGTATGGCCCTGCAATGGAAGAACCGGATGGAATTCTTTTTGAATCATCCGCTGGATATGCAGTTCATAGAGCAGATCAGGTACATGCCCACTTACGATGCCATTAAAAAAACCATCAGGCAGAACTTTGGCGATGTGCTCGGTAAGTTCGTACACAATGCCATTAACCGCGGCGAATTAACGCCGCTTCCCTTTGAAGTGTACTGGGCCGTAGCTTTTGCCCCTTTGTATCAGCTGATCAAATTCCACACGCAGGGCGAAACGCCGGCCACTGAGCATTTCACGATCAGCAATGAGATAGTGGATCAAACGCTGCAGCTGGTGTTGAAAGCCCTGAAACCGTAATATTTTTTTGCCAAATTAAGTAAATGAATGTTCATTTTTATGAATACCATCGTTAAACCTGCTTCTTATTCTGAACAAAACGTGCAAGTATTCGTCTTCAAGACCAACCTGATATCTGCTAAAGATATCTGGCGTATTTCACCGGTGATGGGCGAAACGCCCGGAATCCTGAAGTGGAATGTTGATCAGCACGATATTGACAATGTGCTTCGTATTGAAACAGCCTGGTTAATGCCGGAAGATATAATCCGGCTGGTGACGGCCGTAGGATATTTATGCGAAGAGCTGCCTGATTAACGACCCATAGAATCCCAAAGAAAAATCCTCCCAATGCAATCGGGAGGCTGGATTTTCCGTCCCATCGACCTCAGGGCGGGTATTTGTCCAAACACAAATCATACTTTACATGAACCAAACCAATCCAACGAAAATCGCGAAACCATCCTTTTCCAACTATGACGTCTTTGTGATCGCCATACTGGCTTTTTTACAATTCACCGTTATCCTCGATTTTATGGTGATGTCGCCGCTGGGCGCTATCATCAGACCGGAACTGAACATTTCCCCGGCCCAATTCGGTATGGCCGTTTCGGCCTATGCATTCAGCGCCGGCGCTTCGGGTTTGCTCGCTGCAGGTTTTGCCGATAAGTTCGACCGCAAAAAGCTGCTGATCTTTTTCTATACCGGCTTTTTGATCGGTACGGCCCTGTGCGCCATGGCTACCAGTTACCGGTTTTTATTGGGCGCCCGTATTGTGACCGGTCTTTTCGGCGGGGTTATCGGTTCGGTAAGCATGGCCATTGTAACCGATCTGTTCAGTTTGGAAGTGCGGGGCCGGGTGATGGGCTTTATACAAATGGCCTTTGCCGCCAGCCAGGTGCTGGGTTTACCTATTGGACTTTTTCTGGCCAATAAATTCGCCTGGCATGCCCCTTTCTGGATGATCGTCATTGCAGGAGTGATCCCCGGCATTATTATCGCCCTGAAAATGAAGCCGGTGAATGCCCATTTGGCTTTGCAGCATGACCGCAACGTCTTTCAGCACATGGGCAACACCATTTCGAATCGGAATTATCTGCTGGCCTTTTTGACCACGACCTTGCTGGCTACGGGCGGCTTTATGTTAATGCCATTCGGGAGCGACTTCAGTGTAAGGAATCTTGGCATCAGGCAGGAGGATCTGCCGGTCTTATATGGCATCTCGGGAATATTTTCTTTTGTTTTCGGTCCGCTCGCCGGGTTTTTAGGTGATAAACTGGGTAAATACAATGTTTTTGTAGGCGGGAGCCTGTTGACGATGATCATGGTAGCCATCTACACCAACCTGGGCGTTACACCGCTGGCCGTGGTGATCACGATCAATGTGCTCATGTTTGCAGGTATTCTGGCGAGGATGACCACTTCTACAGCGCTTTTAAGCGCCATTCCGCAACCGCAGGACAGGGGTGCCTTCATGAGTATCAATTCATCGGTTCAGCAGTTTGCGGGTGGTTTGGCGGCGTTTCTGGCGGGGCAGGTGATCACCGAGGGCCCCGATCAAAAGCTGCAGCATTACAGTACGTTGGGGATCATTGTAATAGCCTCAATGATCGTGGTGATCGTAATGTTGTACTTCGTTAACCGGCAGGTGAACCGGAAGATAGGGAAGACGAATGCACAAAAGCATGAAAAGGAGTCGGAGACAGCGGCCTTTGTAATAGAATGAGGTACAGGTTACAGGTTGCCCGGAAAAGCCTGAAACCTGTAACCTGTAACCTGTAACTTGTAACCTGTAACTTAAACCCACCCCTTCTTATGAACCGGGAACATTAACTTAGAACTTAAGTATTGTTATATGGACAGCCTTTTGTAAATTAGAAATCAACTAAAAATGCTGTCATATGATCAAATTTTCAGAACTTAAATTCGGAGATGTTGTAATAGCTGAATATGAAGGTCAGCAGAAGGAAGGGATGGTTACGGATATCAACCGGGAAGACAAGGAAGTGTGTGTGGATACGGGTGTGCAGGAATTTTGGTACTCACCGGAGCAATTGTATCCCATCGCCCTGAATGATGAGCAAATGCGGAAGCTGGGTTTTACCATGACCGAGAACGGAGACGGGAGTGTAAAGTACATGAAAGACTCTTTCCGGGTGCTTTTACCCAAAAAAGACGATTTTTCGGTGATGGAGATCTGGTGGCGCGAAGACCACCGGTATTTGAACCAGCCGATTATGGTGCATGAACTGCAAAATCACTATTACCAAATGACCAAGGTAGAATTATTACCTGCCCGTGTGCATTAAATTACTTATTTTCATATTTTTATAGGAAACAAGGAGTGTCGGATAAGGAGGGTTGAACCATCTTCAGCATTCGGTGCTCCTTGTTTTTTATGTCCTTTTGGCCCGGAATTAAAGGGAAAAAAGGCAATTATTTTTAATTATTTCTTATTTTTTTCTTTTTTAGGGCGATTATCATATCTTTGCGCCTCCTTAAAATTATATGGGTAAACAACCGCTGATTAAACAGGATGGAGTTATAACTGAAGCTTTATCGAACGCAATGTTTAAGGTAAAACTTGAAAATGGCCATGAAATACTGGCAACGATCTCTGGTAAAATGCGGATGAATTACATCAGGATTTTGCCGGGAGATAAGGTGGGTGTGGAGATGAGCCCTTATGATTTGACGAGGGGGAGGATAATCTTCCGTTATAAATAGTAAAGCACTGTAAATAAATAAATGTTATGAAAGTTCGTGCATCTATCAAAAAGCGTAGCGCAGATTGCAAGATCGTGCGTAGAAAAGGCCGGTTATATGTTATCAACAAAAAGAACCCTCGCTTCAAGCAAAGACAAGGGTAATCAATCGGCAATGAGCAATCGGCAACCGGCAATTAAAGCTGTTTGCGGGTTGTAGGACTGATGAATTATAAAAACAACAAACTACAAACAACAAACAATAATCAAGAATTATGGCTCGTATTGCCGGTGTAGACTTACCCAAGAATAAAAGAGGCGAAATTGGTCTTACCTACATTTTTGGGATCGGCCGTTCAACTGCCCAGTATATACTTACCAAAGCAGGTATTGCGCTGGACAAAAAAGTACATCAGTGGAATGATGACGAACTGAACGCTATCCGTAATATCATTACCAACGAATTCAAGGTAGAAGGTCAGTTACGTTCTGAAGTGCAAATGAGTATCAAGCGTTTACTCGATATCGCCTGCTACCGTGGTTTGCGCCATCGTAAAGGATTACCTGTTCGTGGTCAACGTACACGTACCAACAGCCGTACCCGTAAAGGAAAACGGAAAACTGTTGCCGGTAAAAAGAAAGCACCTAAGAAATAATAAATGCGCTAAGCTACAAGGCACAAGGTACAAGGTTCAATTTTTTGATTCTTGTGCCTTGCCGCTTGTGGCTTGAGCTTTTATATAATTGCACCAATTATAACAGGTCAGCAACAGATACCAGGTGCAGGTGGAGTGTTGATCTGGTTCCCACTCAAATGGGAGTTATTTTTAAACAAGATTACCTGTAAACAATTATGGCAAAAGCACAACAGCCCAGCGCAAAAGCCGCTGCGAAGAAAAGAATTGTGAAAGTGGACACCTATGGTGATGTTCACATTTCAGCCAGCTTTAACAACATTATCATCAGCATTACCAACAAGAACGGCCAGGTTATTTCCTGGAGCAGTGCCGGTAAAATGGGTTTCAAAGGTTCTAAAAAGAACACTCCATATGCCGCTCAGATGGCTGCAGCCGATGCTGCCAAAACAGCTTTCGATGCAGGTGTGAAGAAAGTTGATGTATATGTAAAAGGTCCCGGCGCCGGTCGCGAGAGCGCTATCCGTGGTCTGGCTCAAAACAGCATTGAAGTAGCTATGATCAAGGACGTAACTCCGCTGCCGCACAATGGCTGCCGTCCTCCCAAAAAACGCAGGGTATAACGAATTTCTGATTTACGATTTCGGGATTTTAGGATTTGAATTTTTAAATCCCAAAATCCCGACATCCGAAATCTCGAAATATATTTTAACAGGGTGCACGATTGATTTTTAAGATTTTTAGGATCGTGTACCGTCACCAAAAAATCTAATTAATAACAACATGGCACGTTACACTGGTCCAAAAACAAGAATCTGCCGCATTTTCGGCGAGCCTATCTTAGGCAATGGTAAATATCTGTCAAAGAACAGTAACCCTCCCGGTCAGCATGGTCCTTCAAAAAAGCGTAAAGCTCCCGGTGAGTATGCATTACAGTTGAAAGAAAAGCAAAAAGCAAAATACACTTACGGCGTTCTGGAAAAACAATTCCGCAAAACTTTTGAAGAAGCTGCGCGTATAAAAGGTGTAACTGGTGAAAACCTGATCAAATTGCTGGAAGCCCGTTTAGATAACGCCGTTTACCGCCTGGGTCTTTCTCCTTCACGTCCCGGCGCCCGTCAGCTGGTATCGCACAAACACATTACTGTTAACGGAGAAGTGGTGAACATTCCTTCTTTCCAGTTAAAACCAGGCGATATCATCAGCATTAAAGAAAAAGACAAGTCGAACACTGCTATTACCAGCGTATTCCGCGGTAAGAACCAGAAGTTCAGCTGGCTCGACTGGAACGAAGCTGAAATGACAGGTACTTTCGTAGCTTATCCAGAGCGGGAAAGCGTTCCTGAGAACATTAAGGAGCAATTAATTGTTGAGTTGTATAGTAAGTAATCGTGAGGCGTGAAACGGCAAACGGTAAACGTGCAAGGAACCCGCAATGCTGCATTCACTACTGATAATTATAACTCGCCAAGCGCTGCAACTCATTAACAAAGAAGTAAAAAATCGAAATTTTAAAATATGGCCATTTTAAATTTCCAGAAACCTGACAAAATAGTTTTACAAAAAGCAACGGAATTCGAAGCCCAGTTTGAGTTTCGCCCGTTAGAGCCTGGTTACGGTGTAACCATTGGTAATGCTTTGCGCAGGGTATTGTTGAGTTCATTGGAAGGGTTTGCAATTGTAGGTATCCGCATTGAAGGTGTAGACCATGAGTTTGCTACCATCAAGGGAATTACCGAAGATGTGCTGGAGATCATCCTGAACCTGAAACAGGTTCGGTTCAAGAAGAAGGTAGATCATGAAGTGAGCCAGGAAAAAATTACGTTGAGCATCAAAAATAAATCAGAGTTCACAGCCGGTATGATCGGAGAAGCTACACAAAACTTCGACATCATGAACCCGGAGCTGCTGATCTGTATTCTGGATTCTTCAGCCAAGCTCGATATCGAGCTGACTGTTTCAAAAGGTCGCGGATACGTTCCTGCTGAGGATAACAAGGTGAAAGATGCGCCATTTGGCTACATCCCAACCGATGCTATCTTCACACCGATCAAAAACGTAAAGTATGCTATTGAAAACACGCGTGTTGAACAGCGTACTGACTACGAAAAACTGATCATGGAAGTTACTACCGATGGCACCATTCACCCTGAAGAAGCGGTGAAACAAGCCAGCCGCATCCTGATCCAGCACCTGATGATCATCACCGACGAGAACATCACTTTCGATAACAAGGAAGATAAGAAAGAGGATGTAGTTGATGAGCAAATGCTGCAACTGCGTAAGATCCTGAAAACGCCGCTTGAAGACCTGGATCTGTCTGTACGCGCTTTCAACTGTTTGAAAGCTGCCAAGATCAACAGCTTGAGCGAGCTGGTTCAATACGAACAGGAAGACCTGATGAAGTTCAGGAACTTCGGTCAGAAATCACTTGCCGAGATCGAGCAGGTGCTGGCTGAAAGAGGACTGCACTTTGGAATGGATCTTAGCAAACTTGGTCTCGACAAAGAAGAACTTTAGTCAATTAAGCTAATGTGATAATTAGCTGATGTGATAATGCTTTTGCGCGGCCTTTGTAAGCGCCGGTTTTTGGATTATCAAATTATCGAATTATCACATTATCACATTAATAACAGTAGACTGTAATTCCTGACACGGTACAGTCGATAAAACAACAACGTCATGCGTCACGGAGACAAAATCAACAACCTGGGCAGAACGGCTTCTCACCGGAAGGCGTTACTGAAAAATCTGGCTTGTGAGCTTATCAATCACAAGCGTATCACTACCACTTTGGCTAAAGCAAAAGCACTGCGCACTTTCATTGAGCCGCTGATCACAAAGTCTAAGGATAACACCACGCATCAGCGCCGTGTAGTGTTCAGCTACCTGCAGAACAAAGAGGCTGTTACTGAACTGTTCGGACCTATAGCCGAGAAAGTTGGTGGCCGTCCTGGTGGTTATACCCGCATCATTAAGCTGGGTATCCGCGTGGGTGATAACGCTGAAACAGCTATGATCGAACTGGTTGACTATAATGAGATCTACGGTAAAGGAAAAGGTGAAGTAAAAGAAGCTGCGAAGAAAACACGTCGCGGTGGTAGCCGTAAAAAAGCTGCCGGTGAAGAAGCTGCCGCTCCTGCCGAAGAAACAGCATCAGAAGAAAAATCAGCTAAAAAAGCAGCGAAGTAAAAATGATCGAATTGGTTTTTATAGAAAAGCAAGACTGTTACCGGTCTTGCTTTTTTTATGAACCGAATGGCAGGATTTAGCGTTTAGGGACCTTGAGATGGAGAGTCGGTATGAGAGGCAAAGGTTAAAATCCCAAAATCCCGAAATCTCGAAATCCCAAAATCAAATTATTGTTTTATTTTTGCAAAATTTTTTATAGAAAGATGTCGAATCCGCTTCAAAAACCCGCTGTACTACTGTTGGAAGATGGCACCGTTCATTACGGAAAAGCCTTTGGTAAAATAGGCACTACAGCCGGTGAAATTTGTTTCAATACCGGGATGACCGGTTACCAGGAAGTTTTTACCGATCCCAGTTATTTTGGCCAGATCGTTATTATGAATAACGTGCACATTGGGAATTACGGCACCAAAGACACTGATGTTGAGTCGGATAGTGTGAAGATCCGCGGTATGATCGGCCGGAACCTGGAAGAACAATACAGCCGCAAACAGGCTAATGAATCCCTGGATCAATATCTGATCAAAAATAATATCGTTTGCATTGAAGGGGTTGATACCCGTGCACTGGTAACCCATGTGCGCCAGCAGGGTGCTATGAACTGCATCATCTCTTCTGAGATTCTCGATGTTGACCAGCTGAAAGAAGAATTGAAAAAGGTGCCCAGCATGGACGGCCTCGAGCTGGCCAGCAAAGTGAGCACCAGCGAACCATATACCCTGGGTGATCCCAATTCACCGGTAAAGATCGCCGTACTTGATTTTGGCACCAAGCAGCATATCCTGCAATGTATGGTTGAAAGGGGCGCTTATGTAAAAGTATTTCCTGCCAAAACACCGGTTAGCGAACTCAAGAAATTTGCTCCCAACGGGTATTTCATTTCCAATGGTCCCGGCGACCCGGCAGCAATGGACTACGCGGTTGTAACGGTTAAAGAAGTGTTGAAAGAGAAAAAGCCCACCTTCGGCATCTGCCTGGGGCACCAGCTGCTGGCCCTGGCCAATGACATCACTACCTTCAAAATGCACCATGGCCACCGCGGTTTGAACCATCCGGTGAAGAACCTGCTTACGGGCAAATGCGAAGTGACCACGCAAAATCACGGTTTTGGCGTTGATCCCGAATCTGTTAAAAAGGCGAAGAACGTAGAGATCACCCACGTGAACCTGAACGACAATTCGATCGAAGGCATCCGGTTGAAAGACCAGCCCGCTTTTTCGGTACAATACCATCCGGAAAGCACGCCTGGTCCGCACGACAGCCGCTACCTGTTCGATGACTTCATTAACATGATCAAGGAATACATGAACTAATAATAAGGGCGGGTCACTGTAAAAGAACCCGCCCTTTTTTCTCCATAACGTTATGAAAATAGCTATCATTAACGGTCCAAACCTGAACCTGCTCGGAAAGCGGGAGCCCGGCATTTACGGCAGTACCTCTTTTGAAGATTACCTGGTAACCTTGAAAAGCAAATACCCGCAGATAGAGATCCTCTACTACCAGAGTAATGTGGAAGGGGAGCTGATCAATGAATTACAACGGGTTGGGTTCGAATATGATGGCATTATTATGAATCCCGGGGGTTATACCCACACTTCTGTAGCTATTGGCGACGCCATCGCCAGCATTACAACGCCGGTGGTAGAGGTACATATCTCCAATGTACATGCGCGGGAAGAGTTCCGCAAATTAAGCCATGTATCGGCCAAAGCGGCGGGCAGCATTATCGGCCTGGGCCTCAAGGGCTATGAGCTCGCGCTACAATATCTCATCGACCGGAAGTGATGTCTGATTTCTGATTTCGAGATTTCGAGATTTCGAGATTTCGAGATTTAGAGATTTTGGGATTTTGAGATTCATCAGCATGTTCAAGCCTGCGCAATTCCATAATCGCGCAATCCCGAAATCAGAAATCGTTTTCCAGTCGCGGTAGCCAATTTTAACAAAGCCCCTTATATTCGATCGGCAATGAATTGCGGGGGTTGGCGTTATTATTGCGAAGGATAAGTTGTTTATTACCATTATCAAATCTGTTACAATGCGATTGATATTATTTGTGTTCCTGCTGGGGTTTTCGGTATGCAGTTTTGCCCAATGGAAGGATTATAAACTTACCTCAAAGGGCGATACCCTGAACCGGATCGACAAACTGGGCCGGAAATGGGGGCCCTGGAAGCACCACCATGACAACGTGCGGGGCGAACCTGGCTATGAAGAAGAGGGTTGGTATGAAAAGGACCGCAAGGAAGGGGAGTGGCGCTTATATTCGCTCATGGGCGACCTCGTAGGCATCGAATATTACAAATGGGGCCTTAAGGACAGCATCTGCCGCTATTTCAACAAGGATGGTGCTTTAAGACTGGAACAGAGCTGGCGCGCCATGAATCCCGATAAGGAATATGATACCCTCGAAATTGAAGATCCAGACAAATTCGATACTTACCGCACCGTTATCGTAAAGAATGAAGGCGCTGCCATCAAGCACGGCGTATGGAAATATTACGATCCTGTTAGCGGACGGGTGATCCGCTCAGAACTGTACACCCTGGGTAAACTGGAACAGGAAGCAAAAAGCGCCCCCGTAACCACTGAAAAGAAACCGGTTGCCAAACCAAAAGAAGTGGTGGAGTTTGAAAAAAAGAATTCAGGAAAGAAGAAAGTGAGGTATAAAGATGGAAGCACGGGTGGTTAATTAGCAAATGTGATAATGTGCTAATTTGCTAATGAAATACAATTTTAAAAATAGAAGGCCCCGCTTGTTGGCGGGGCCTTCTATTTTTATTAATACTTAT
This sequence comes from Longitalea luteola, assembly GCF_017356035.1. Classification (GTDB taxonomy): domain Bacteria; phylum Bacteroidota; class Bacteroidia; order Chitinophagales; family Chitinophagaceae; genus Niastella; species Niastella luteola. The sequence goes on from NZ_JAFIQX010000005.1 coordinate 307,757, forward strand.
AAGAGCTTAATTAGCACATCAGCACATTAGCTAATCAGCACATCAGTTTTTAGTGAACCGGCTTATCAAAGTAGTAGAACCGGCCTGTACTTTCAGGATATAAACCCCTTTTACCAGTGTGCTTACATCCAGTGGCGTATTCAGGGCATTACCATCAGATGCGAAGTTGTTCCGTTTGATCACACGTCCGTTCATATCGATGATCTGTAAACCGATCGTACCGTTCAGTCCATTCGGTATTTGCACCTGTAACACGTCTTTAACCGGATTGGGGAACAGCTGCAGGTTAGCGCTTAACTCATCGTCGAATTTAATGATGACGGTTTTGCTGTATTTGTAGTTGCCATCAATATCCTGCATCAACAAACGGTAATAGTTGTTTGCAGACATAAAGGGCGACTGATCGGTGTATGTGTAATTTTTTGTAGTACTGCTATTACCTGATGCGGCTACCTGGCCGATGGCCTTGTAGGTCTTACCATCATTGCTGCGCTCTACAATGAACTGCTTTACATTTTCTTCGCTGGACGTTTGCCATTGCAGCTGAACTTTGTTGCTGAGCTTATTGGCATAGAAATTAGATAATACCAAAGGCAGCGGCGTACCGTCGTTCTCAAAGGCGGCCAGTATGAAGTTCCTGGGATCGCCGGTGCCGCCAGACAAATAGATGCGGCCATCATATAAATGAACGGCATAGCCGAATTCTTCGTCGGCTGTAAGATCAGCATTAACGATGCCGTCGCCATCGAAAGAAGCGGCATCGAGGATGCCATTGGTGTTGTAACGTAACAACAAGAACCTGAAGTCTTCGCCTATGGGCTCCAAACCACCGCCGATAATGATCTTGCCATCGCTTTGCAAAGCTATTGACCGCCCGTCTTCATCAGAATTAACGGTAGGGTTTGTCGCATAATCAAATACGATGATGCCATCAGTATTGCCGTCGCCATTAAAAGTGGCATCGGGTATACCTGTTGTGGTTAAACGAATGGTAGCTATATCATTGTTGGTTACAGCAATGGGATAGGATTCTCCGGTCATAAGGAGTTTTCCATCCACCTGTAAGATCATTGCATAGCATTCATCGTTTGAACCGGCGCCGCCATTGGCGATATCGATGGTAGCAATGCCGCCGGTGCCATAACTATTGTCGAGTGTTCCATTGGCATTATACCGTACAGCTGTATAGTCGCCGTTGGGTCCTTTGTTACTGGTTCCACCCACAATGATCTTTCCATCCTGTTGCACAGCCACGCCGGCTGCTTCATCGTTACCACTGATAGCAGTTGTTACAATGCCGCCGGTACCAAAGCCGCCATCGAGATCTCCATCCGCCTCATATCTTACCACGGCAAAATCATTGTTAGTTCCATTGTGACTGAATCCAGCCACGAGGATCTTACCATCGCTTTGAACCGTTATCGCACGTGCTTCATCGTGGCCTGCACCTATCGGCGTCAATACCCATCCATCAGTACCAAAAGCAGGATCGGGCGTACCGTTTTGTTGCAATTTCAGGAGCGCGAAATCTTTCGTGGCGTCATAGGAAAAACCTGCCACCAGTATGGAATTATCATTTAATACTGTAATAGCAAACGGAACGGCGTTGTTATTTTCAGCATCATCTTCTCTCAGATTCACAATACCACCGGTTCCAAAGGAAGCATCCAGGGTGCCATTGGGTAAATAGCGCACCAGGGTCATGAATTCGTTGGTGGTATAGGTGGCTACAACAATCCGTCCATCCAGGTGGGTGGCGATCGCCTTGCCGTAATCGGCGTTGGCAGCATGCAGATTGTTAATGACATAACCGGGCGTAGCTGCTGGCGCCGGATTAAACGTTTCGTCCAGCGTTCCCACCTGGGCGCTCAGGTACAGGCATAGGAATAATGCTAAGAGTGTAGAGGTAACCTTCTTCATATTTATTTATTGTTCTTTAGAATGATCAGGCCAAGGACATTGCGATCGGATACACGTATTCCACAGACACGCGTTTTCAAAGGATTACAGGGGAAGCTATAAATGCATAAAGGGATGGAACATCAAGCCGCCAGGCATTCACGTTAGGTTAATGGAATAATGGTACAAATGCAAAGGACGTTGTGTGGAGATTGGAGCATCAATAGTGATAGGAAATTCAAAGGAATCGTGGCGCTATATTAGAAAGAAAAATCCAGATTAAGAAATGCGGCCGGATTTTTAATTCCAGGGGTCGCAAAAATAATATATAAATGTTCAAATAACGTTAATCAGTTATCCCCATCTTGTTTACTTGCGCATAATATATCATTGATAATTGTAATGCTGTTCAGGGTGAAATGGTATTTTCTATAATATCAGCCGGTTTTTAGCCGGGTGATCAGGCAATATGTGTGATGGATAGTAATTTTACTGAATTATGAAAGATAATTTTATTTTCTTCTGGATACCTCTTGTTGTCGCTTTTGTCGGTTTTTTCTTTAGGGCATGCCATTAAAGGCACAAGGCTGAAGGCTAAAGGCTGAGGGCTCAAAGCTGAAGGCTGAAGGCTCAAAGCTAAAGGCGCAACGCACAGGCGTTCGGCCCGCCTTCGCTAAAGCTACGGACGGGCAAGCGTTAAGCGTAAAAAAAATCGCTCCCTGTCTGGTAACAGGAAGCGATTTGATATGGGAAGATCTTTATTAGAATCCTTTTTTCTGCTCCTGTGCTTTTTGCATAGGCGTAATACCGGTTGATTGTCCGCGCGCCTGTTGTTTTTGTTTGAACACCGCAAATTTCGACGGTGCCGGCATGGTACCCCAGGTGTTGTTCCCTTCATTGATATCGGCTGTTTCCCGCATGGGATCCAGTTTCAGCGCAGCCACCTCCTTATCTTTCATGAACACCTTGCTTACATTCTTTTCATTATAACGCCAAATCTGAACCGGAATGCGGTCCACTTCTTTGGTGCCGTCTTTAAAGGTCCACTCAACAATAATAGGCATTACCAGTCCGCCCTTATTGCTGAAGGCAACTTCATAAAAATATTTTCCGGCCACTTTTTGTTTGGCGGCTTCATCTGCCGGTTCGATAGTAGCAGGAACCGGCACCTGGTAGGTAGTGCTGTCATATGGTTCAATGCCCCGTGCATATTTCCAGTAAAAATCACGAAGCGTAGTATCCTGGTCGGTGAGGAACTGAATGCTTTTGTCTTCGCGGTTACGGAGTTTCGAAATATCCGGGTTGGTAGAGCCCATAGGCCGGTCTAACTTTCTAAATATTACGGTATCGCCCTGTTGTGCAGGAGCTGCATTTACATCGGCTTTGAAATATTTTACCGAATCAATGGCCAGGTCGCAGGGATCGGTGCCAAAGAACCATCCTCTCCAGAACCAGTCGAGGTCTTCGCCGGATGCATCTTCCATGGTACGGAAGAAGTCGGCAGGCTCGGGATGTTTAAAGGCCCAGCGGCGCGCATATTCTTTAAAGGCGTAGTCGAACAGTTCGCGGCCCATGATGGTCTCGCGCAACATGTTCAAACCGGTTGCGGGCTTGGTATAGGCATTGGGACCAAATCCGATGATGTTCTCTGAGTTCGACATAATAGGTTCCAGCTGGTCTTTGGGCAGTTTCATATAATCAACGATAGCCCAGGCTGGTCCTTTACCGCGAACGGGGAACTTATTATCGTACAGTTCTTCTGTAAGGTATTCGACAAATGAGTTCAGGCCTTCATCCATCCAGCTCCACTGGCGCTCATCGCTGTTGATGATCATGGGGAAGAAGTTGTGTCCCACTTCATGGATGATCACGCCCAGCATACCGTATTTGGTAGCTTCACTGTAAGTGCCATCTTTATCGGTGCGGCCGTAGTTAAAGCAGATCATGGGGTATTCCATTCCATTGGATGCTTCTACACTTTGTGCCACCGGGTATGGGTAGGGGATGGTGAATTTGGAATAACTTTTAATGGTATGCGCCACCGCTTTGGTAGAAAATTTACTGTACAGGCCATACGCTTCCTTGCCGTAAAAGCTCATGCACATTACTTTTTTACTTTCTACATAAGCCGGCATGGCATCCCATACGAACTTGCGGGAAGAGGTCCAGGCAAAATCGCGGACATTATCGGCTTTGAAGATCCAGGTTTTCTTTGCTTTGCTTTTTTGCGTTTCCGCTTTTTTAGCTTCTTCCAGCGTTACGATCTGTACCGGTTCTTTGGCTGTTGTGGCTTTGGTGTAACGCGCCATTTGCGTAGGCGTTAATACCTGGGCGTAGTTCTGGCATTCACCGGTGCTGCCCACCATATGATCGGCCGGCACTGTCATCTGCACTTTGAAATTGCCAAAGGTCAAAGCAAATTCGCCACGGCCGGTGAACTGGTGGTTCTGCCAGCCCTGGAAGTCGCTGTATACGCACAGGCGGGGATACCACTGCGCCATGGTGAACAGGTAATTGCCATCCTCAGGGAAATACTCATAACCGCCGCGGCCACCATACTTAAAGCGGTCGGCGATCTTGTAATTCCAGCTAATGTTAAAGGTGAATTTTTGACCGGGCTTTAATGCAGTGGGCAATTCAACCCGCATCATGGTCTTGTTAATGGTATACTTCAACGGGCTGCCGGCAACATCTGTTATTTTAACGATATTGAAGCCATAGCCATTGTCCGAATTGGCTTCTTCGAGCCTGTCGACCATTGCAGCATTCAATTGCCGGGGCATGTTACTGCCGTTTTGATAGTTGGCGTTCTTCGTGGAGCTGTGCTGGTTCTCATCGAGCTGCAACCACAAATAGGTAAGTGTATTGGGTGAGTTATTGAAATAATTAATGGTCTCGCTGCCGGTTAATTTCAGGTTGGCTTCGTCGAGCTCGCATTTAATATCGTAGTCGCACCGTTGCTGCCAGTACTTCGGACCGGGAGCGCCGCTGGCGGTGCGGTATTCGTTGGGTGTTGGTAGTATCGTACCCAACTGTTCAAATTTATTTCCGTGATTGGAGCCCGGATTGTTCTGTATATTCTGGCCCTGTACGCCATTATACATACCTGCTACAGCCAATACCAGAAACAAGAACTGTTTTTTCTGATTCATCATCGTAGTTTTTATGATAAGGGAATCTTTCAAATGCCCAAAAGAGTGAAATGACCAAAATTAAGGCAGATGCGGCCTGCAACCATACCTTTCGTGATAATTTTAATAATTGAACAACTAAATAAGACAGCAATAAAACCACCAGCACGATCACCAGCTGCGCCACTTCGATACCGATATTGAATGCCAGCAGATCTGCCACCAGGTTCTCTTTTCCTTCCAGACTGAGGATCGTTTCAGCATAGGCCAGTCCATGGATCAGCCCAAAGAACAGGGCAAAGAAATAGATCAACGGCAGCCGCTTTGTTGGTTCTGCTTTGAACTGAATGATATTATTGACGCAGGTAGCGGCAATGGTAAGCGGAATAAGGAATTCGATCCAGGTAGCGTTTACCTGCATATAACCGAGGGCGCTCAGGGCCAGCGTTAACGAGTGGCCAATGGTGAACGCGGTCACCAGCACCACTACTTTTTTCCAGTCACGCCAAAGGTAGCGGAGGCACAAAGCGGTTACGAAAAGGATATGATCCAGTGCGTCTGGTGTAAGAATGTGGTCAACCCCTAATTGAAAATAAATGGTAAAATCCTGCATATTGCCGAAATGGTGTTAAAATAATTAAGAGATTTGTAACCTTAAAATTTTCATGTTTAATGGTAATACTTCTGTATAAATGGTTGTTCCTGCTTTCGGCTTTCCTGCCAAAAGGCAATGACGGCAGATTGCCGCATGATGCCCGCCATCCATTATATGTAAGTGTTACGGAAATCAATCACAATGCAGCCGACAAAAATCTGGAAATAAGCTGCAAGATCTTTACCGATGATTTCGAGAAAACGCTTACCAGTATCTATCATACAAAGGTAGATCTTACGGCGCCGGCCAATAAACCGTTGGCCGATAAAATGGTAATGGAATATATTAAAAGCCATTTGCTGTTGAAGCTCGATAATAAAGCTGTGACCCTGTCATTCGTTGGTTTTGAAAAAGAGAATGATGCCGTATGGAGCTATTTCGAGGTACAGAATACGGTGGCGCCGAAAAAGATCGACGTAGTGAATACCATCCTGTACGAATCGTACGAAAAGCAAATGAACATGATGCATGTTACTGTTGGCGGCAACCGCAAAAGTTACCGGCTGAACAATCCCGACAAAGAAGCTTCCTTTCAATTTTAACCCCAGGAACTGTATTCAATTATCACATTATCACATCATCATATTATCACATTAGCTAATTAAGCCTCGTCTTCTTCATTATCCTCCATCTCTTCCTTAATATCGTCTGAAGGTGTTACCAGCACCTTATCGATCCGCTGTGCATCCATATCAATGATCTCGAATTGAAACCCTTTCCACTCCATGCTATCGCCGATGTGAGGAATACGTTCGAGCTGGTGCAGGATGAAGCCGGCGAGCGTATCAAATTCCTGCTCCACTTCACTCATCCATTCGGCTTTATAAAAATAGCTCAGGAAATTATAGAAAGGGATCTGGGCATCTACCAGGTAGCTGCCGTCTTTACGTCTTACAATTTCATAGTAATCATCATCCGGCTGCGGCATTTCGCCAACCAGCGCCGTTAAAATGTCGTTCAGCGTTACCATACCCTGCAGGCTTCCATATTCATCAACGATAAAGCAGGAGTTCACGCGCTGTTGTTTGAACCGTTCGAGCAGGCGGTAGGCCGTAATGTTCTCCGGCACGAACAGGGCAGGTTTCATAATGGATTTGAAAGCTGTGAAGTCGTTGGTGACGTACAGGTCTTTCAGGGAAACAATGCCTTTGATATTATCCAGGTCTTTATCGCAAATAGGATATACCGAATGCGGCTCATTGAGGATCTTGTCGCGGATGGAATCCTCGGTATCGTTCATATCGAACCACATGATATCGCTGCGGTGGGTCATGAGCGAGGTAATGTTACGGTCGCTCAGGTGAAACACCCGTTCAATGATCTCCTGTTCCACTTCTTCTATGGCGCCCTGTTCGGTGCCTTCGCTGATCATGGCTTTAATTTCTTCTTCCGTTACCGAATTATCGGCAGTCACTTTTACGTTCAGCAGTTTCAGAAAGAGGTTGCTGGTCTTGTTGAGCAACCACACAAAAGGGTGGGTGGCCCGGGAAAAATAAAGGACCGGTAACGCTACGATTCGGGCAATTTTTTCAGCCTTTATCAAACCGATGCGTTTTGGGATCAGTTCGCCGAAAACAATAGATAAAAAAGTAACGATTATAACAATGATCGTAGTGGCCACGGTTTGGGCATACGGCCGCAACACTTCAATTTTTTCGATGGAAGGTTCCAGGTATTTACCAAAGCGTTCGCCCGAGTACACACCCGTAAGGATGGCAATGAGCGTAATACCTATTTGTGCTGCGGATAAAAAGATCTCAGGATTATTAGCCAGTTGCAGAGCCTTGCGGGCCGATTCATCACCTTTATTGGCCAGGTTCTCTAACCGGGCTTTGCGGGCTGATACCAGGGCTATTTCAGACATCGTAAATAAACCATTCAATAAGATCAACGCCAGTAAAATAAATAATTCCATTAGCCGGTTGGTTTGGTTAAACTAAGATACTGTAAGCATTCCTATTCGCTTATGAAATAGTTTGCTTAGCAGAAAACCTATTCCGCAACCCAGGAGCGCCCCGCAAAATACATCAAAAGGGTAATGCACCCCCACATAAACCTGTGTATAGGCAATAATAAACGCCCAAACGAAGAAAAGACCGGCCCATTTACCTATAGCTGGCCGTAAGGTGGCAAAAAAGAACATGGCCTGGGCAAAATGGTTGGTGGCATGGGAAGAAGTAAAACTGCTGCTGCGTGGGCAATAATTGATGAAAAAGCGTAATTGCGGACCCATTATTTCATCGCGGCAGGGCCTTGTTCTTATAATGTTTGGTTTTATTAGCTGGCTGCTGATCAGATCGCTAAGGGCGGCGCACAGGATCACGCCCATGACCCACCACCAGCCTTTTATACCAAAGTTTCTGGTCACAAATAAGAGCAGGAACAGGTACAGGGGCATCCACGTGAGGGTCTCCCGCATAAACGGCAAAACGGTGTCTAAAAAAGATGTGCTCCAGTCCTGGTTAATATGGGTGATCAGCCATGCATCGAAGGGCTGAATTAGTTGCCAAAATGTTAATAGGAAGGCGGGTGGATCAACAATCATAATTGCAAAAATAAATACTATAATTTTAGGTCTTATTTGTTATTTATAACGTATGGCGAAAATTCCTAAACTGATCCGGTGGATATTATGGACTGGCTTGATTTTCCTTGTTCTATTCACGCTCATGAGGCTGGGGTTATTTATTCTTTCCGACCAGCAAAGTTATGGCCTTAGCCAATTAGGCGGGTCTTTTTTCCTGGGTTTGCGGTATGACCTGCGCATGATCTCCTGGTTACTGATACCCATGCTTGTTTTGGGAAGTATACCCGTATTACATCCCTTTTCCAGTGGCCGGGGAAAAAAATTCTGGATGATCACCCTGGCGGTGGCCATTTTGTTTGCACTTTTCTTCTTTTCGGTTGACTTTGCCCATTATGCTTACCTGGAGCAGCGGCTGAATGCCAGTGTACTGAATTACCTGGAAGATGCCCGCATTTCCATGGATATGGTCTGGCAATCGTATCCGATTGTGCGGATGGTGCTGGCGGTTTTGCTTGTTGCCGCCGTGTTGATCTGGATCATCCATCGTGCACACCGCACGGTCAGCAAGCAATCGTTTACCGGAACAAAACGCAATCGCATTATTTCCTTCGCCGTTTGCTTCGTGGTTTTCGGCTTTTTCATTTTCGGCAGGTTCAACCAGTACCCGCTGCGGTGGAGCGATGCATTTGCACAGGGCAGCGACTATAAAGCCTACCTGGCACTGAACCCGTTTGAAAGTTTTTTCAGCACGCTGAAGTTCAGGCACAGCACCTATGATGAAAAGAAAGTGAAGGCTTTTGCCCCGGTCATCGGCGAACATTTTAATTTTCCGACGGACCTGCCTTTTCCGGCGGCCTTTCGGCGAACCGTAAATCCGCGGCCCGGCGCGATCACCACCCAGCCTAATATTGTACTGGTCATCTGTGAATCGTTCAGCGCCTATAAAAGTTCCATGTATGGCAATCCGTTGAATACCACTCCCTTTTTCGATAGTTTATGCCGGCAGGGCATCTTTTTCGACCGTTGTTTTACACCTACCTACGGAACTGCCCGCGGTGTTTGGGCAACCATTACCGGCACACCCGATGTGGAAATGCCTAAGACCGCCAGCCGTAATCCGGCTGCTGTTGACCAGCATACCATCATCAACGATCTTACCGGCTACGAGAAATTTTACTTTTTGGGCGGAAGCACCAGCTGGGCGAACATCCGCGGGGTGCTTACCAACAATATAGATGGACTTCATTTATACGAACAGGAAGATTATAAGGCAGAAAAGATCGATGTATGGGGCATCAGTGACAAGAACCTGTTCCTGGAAGCCAATAAAGTGCTGGCCCGGCAGCAGAAGCCTTTTTTTGCCATTATTCAAACGGCAGACAACCACCGGCCATACACCATACCGGAGGAAGACCTGAAGGAGTTTAAAAAGATAGAGGCGCCTGCGGATTCCCTGGCGAAATATGGGTTTGAATCCCTGGCGGAAATGAATGCGTTCCGGTACACCGATTTCGGTTACCAGAAATTTATTGAAGCTGCCCGTAAGGAAAAGTATTTTAACAATACCATATTCGTGTTTATCGGCGACCATGGCATTCCCGGCAATGCCGATGCGCTGTTCCCCAGATCATGGACGGCCCAGCGGCTGACCAGTATGCATGTGCCCCTGTTATTCTATGCACCCGGGCTGCTGGCGCCCCGCCGCATCAATACCATCAGTTCACAAACCGATGTATTGCCCACCATTGCCGGATTGTTGAATATCAAATACACCAACAGCACACTCGGCAAAGACCTGCTGGATTCGGCCACCAAAGGGTTTGCATTTATTTTTGATCCGGATAACAGCATGACCGGTGTGGTGAAGGGTGATTATTTATACCGCAAGCAGCTGGTGACCAAAAAAGCAGAACTGGTTTCCATTGTAAATAATGAACCCGTTCCCAACGATGCGGAACATGCCGCCATTGCGCATGATATGCAGGTGCTTACCGATGCGTTGTATGAGACGGCGAAGTTTATGTTGCTTAATAATAAGAAAGGGGGCAAATAATGTGATAATGTGATAATGTGATGATGTGATAATGTGATGATGTGATGATGTGATAATGCGCATATTCGGGAGGTCTGTCAAATAGCAGGCCGCCCGATTATCAATAATTATCACATTATCGAATTATCAAATCATCTAATTCTTCTCCGCAATCATGATCATCCGCGGGCTTTGTTTTATATCGTAGCCATTGAGATTATAATCTCCATACACTTCTTTCAGCTGCAGGTCGTAAAAGGCAAACATATCGTTGAAATCGCCGAGGGAGAATTTGGCTACTTTCTCGGTGTATTCCAGCGGCGCCTCCAGGGCCTCGTCTTCGATCTCGATCTTCTTGTAAAAATGCGTTTCATCGAACCATTTGGTAAGGTAATAGGTAACATCGTCAATTACCTTTTCCTGTTTATGCACCAGGTGGTCCTCGGCAAAATGCACGTTCAGGTAATCTATTACCAGGGTACCCTTGTGCACCAGGGAGCCGGCAATGGTGCGGATGGCGTTGTAGTGTTCACGTTCTGTTCTGAAATAGCCAAAACTGGTAAACAGGTTAAAAGCGTAGTCGAAGTAGTTTATCCAGAAGGGCAGCCGCATGTCATGCTCAAAGAATTGCAGGTGGCCATTCTCCTGTTCCCGGGCAATGGCAATGCTGTCGGGGGCCAGGTCGATGCCGGTTACATCGAACCCTTTTGAGGCGAGGAATTTAGCATGCCGGCCGCGGCCGCAGGCTACATCGAGCAGTTTGGCATGTTCGGCCGGCTTTAGTTTCCCGAGCAGCCTGGTCATAAAGGCGGAGGCTTCCTGCTCGTCGTGTTCAAAATATAATTTATGGTAATAAGGTGAATTGAACCACTCTTTGAACCAGTTACTGCTGTTGAACATGCGCCTGAAAGTTTACGCAAAAGTAGGGCTTAACGATTTTTGATTTCGAGATTTCGGGATTTCGGGATTTCGAGATTTTGGGATTTTGGGATTTGGAGATTTTGGCATTTACCCCAAAGCCTTCCTGCTTGCAGGCAGGTTTTGAGATTACGCGGAGGTTCTGGTGCATTGGCAAATCTCGAAATCGAAAATCAGCAATCAGAAATCGAAAATCAGCAATCAGAAATCGTATATTACTCATTGTTTTCCACATCTTTGAACTCATATCTAAAATGTCTTTAATTTTCACTTATCTTCACTTTTCGTATTCCCGATCCTGTAAAATACCCGAATCTGATAGCCCCTGCTAACGGCCAAACACTTATTTTTGTAATTATTACTGTTAAACCCTGTTATTGTGGCATTGATTAAAAGTATATCAGGTATTCGTGGAACGATCGGAGGTAAAACCGGAGAAAATCTCACTCCCCTTGATGTGGTAAAATTTTCCGCCGCCTTTGGTAGTTGGGTGCTTGAAAAAAATTCGGGCAATAAGATTGTTATCGGCCGGGACGGCCGTATCAGCGGCGCTATGGTGCAGCAATTAGTTGTTAGTACGCTAACAGGGCTGGGCATAGATGTGGTTGACATTGGCTTGTCTACCACACCAACCGTTGAAATGGCGGTGGTTTGGGAAAAAGCGGCAGGTGGTATCATTATTACTGCCAGTCATAATCCCAAAGAATGGAATGCATTAAAGCTGTTGAACGAACGCGGTGAATTCATCAGCGGGGCCGATGGTGCGCTGGTGCTGGAAAAAGCCCAGAATGAAGATTTCAATTTCGCTGTTGTAGACAAGCTGGGCACCTACACCGTAAATGACACTTACATCCAAAAGCACATTGATACAATCGTGAACTATCCCCTGGTCGATGTGGAAAGCATCCGCCAGAAACAATACAAAGTGGTTGTTGATGTGGTGAACTCTACCGGCGCCCTGGCTATTCCGCCATTGCTGGCTGCCCTGGGTATTGAAGATGTGATCGTGCTGAACGAAGAGATCACCGGGAAGTTTGCACATAATCCTGAACCATTACCGGAGAACCTGACCGCCCTGAGCGCCGCTGTGCGTAAGCATAAGGCCGATCTGGGCATCGCTGTAGATCCGGATGTTGACCGCCTTTGTTTCGTTTGTGAAGACGGCAGCATGTTCGGGGAAGAATACACGCTCGTAGCTGTTGCAGATTACGTACTCAGTAAAAAAGTAGGTAATACGGTGAGCAATATGAGCAGCACAAAGGCATTGAAAGAGATCACTATCAAACACGGCGGACAGTACTATCCTTCTGCGGTGGGTGAGGTGAATGTGGTGAATAAAATGAAAGAAGTGGGGGCGGTAATCGGCGGCGAAGGCAACGGTGGCATCATCGTTCCTGATCTGCACTATGGCCGTGACGCACTCATTGGGATCGGTTTATTCCTGAGCTCACTGGCTACCCACAAAAATGGTATCCGTTCGTTCAGAACCCGGTACCCCGATTATTTTATCTCAAAGAATAAGATAGAACTGCAGAACGGTATCGATGTAAAAGAGATCTTCGAGAAGATCAAAACAAAATACAAGAACCAGCCGGTGAATACGGAAGATGGTTTAAAGATTGAGTTCGACAGTGACTGGGTTCACTTACGAACTTCCAATACAGAGCCGATCATTCGTATTTATGCAGAAAGCAGCTTCGAAACGACCGCCAATAATATTGCGCTGCGTTTGATGCACGATATCAAGGAGTTTTTGTAGTTCTGAGCGCTTAAAGGGTGCGGCACACTTTGAAAGTAGGCCACAGTTCAGAAAGTCTGGCCTTTTGATGGTGCAATGGCCGGTGGAAATAATGCAAAGAACAATGGCTTCTTTTGAATAATATCAGTTGAAGAGCGCTGTTTTTTGAACATTTAACGGTGTTACATTGTTTTTGATGCTATGCGTGTAATTCAGGTACATTAAAATAACTATTCAAATATTTTTTTGAATTTTGCTCCGCTTTTTTAGCGGAGCTTTTTTTTGGCCTTCCCCTAATTCCTCCGGTGGAAAGGGGACTTAAACGAATTCTACATGTCAAACCGTATTTATTTTGATAATGCTGCTACCACGCCGCTCGACCCCGCGGTGCTGGAGGCTATGATGCCTTACTTTACTGATAAGTTTGGCAACCCGTCTGCCATTTATTCTTACGGGCGGGAAAGCCGGCTGGCCATTGAAAATGCCCGCAAGATCGTAGCAAAGATCCTGAATGCGCATCCGGCAGAGATCTTTTTTACATCGGGTGGAACGGAAAGTTCCAACACTGCCATCAACGCTGCGATCCATGACCTGGGTTGCCGGCATATTATTACCTCGCCGATCGAGCACCATGCTACTTCCCACACCGTGGAACATTTATACCGCCATAGCGAAGCAACGTTGAGTTTTGTAAAGCTGCTGCCCAATGGCCATGTTGATATGGAAGACCTGGAACGGCTGCTGGCCGGCAGTACCGAAAAATGCCTGGTAACGCTTATGCATGCCAATAATGAAATTGGTAATATGCTCGACCTGCATGCGGTTGGTAACCTGTGTAAAATGTATGGCGCCATATTTCATTCCGATACCGTGCAAACAGTCGGTCATTTCCCCTTCGACCTGCGCAATACTCCTGTGCATTTTATCACTGGCGCCGGGCACAAGTTCCATGGGCCTAAAGGCGTGGGTTTACTGTACATTAACGAGAATGTAAAGATCAAACCATATATCCATGGCGGCGCGCAGGAGCGCAATATGCGGGCGGGTACCGAGAATCTGTATGGTATTGTAGGTTTTGCCAAAGCGCTTGAACTGGCGACCGAACGGTACGAAGCAGACAGCAGGTACATACAGGAACTGAAAGTATATATGATGGAACAGGTGAAAAAGGCAGTTCGCGGCGTTTCTTTCAATGGCGATCCTTTGGGCCGCAGTCTTTACACTGTATTGAGCGTTTCATTTCCCAAGACGGAGAAGTCGGAAATGATCCTCTTTAACCTGGATATGAATAATATTTGCGCCAGTGGAGGCAGCGCCTGCACCAGCGGGGCCGACCAGGGTTCGCATGTCATTCGGGCTATTAATAATAACCCCAACCAGGTTACGGTTCGCTTTTCGTTCAGTAAACATAACACCAAAGAAGAAATTGATTTTGTGGTGGAGAAACTGAAGGACATGATCTAGCGTTCTTTCGTGGTGACTGGCATATATGTTAACGGCTCCTTTTGCTAACAAATAAGAACAGACGTCCCGAGTGATCGGGATGTCTTTTTTATTCTGAGGTCTGACTTCCGATTTCGGACTTCGGACTTCCGATTTTCGACTTCTGCCTTCATTTTTTTGGTAAATTACTGCCCATGAAAGAATGGTCTCACTCCGGGCAGAATCACATTATCATCGGCGTTGATATTGGAACATCAGGCACCAAAGCCATTGCCTACACCCGGGAGGGAAAAGTTGTTGCAAATACGTATATGTCGTATAACCCGGTTTCCCGACAGCCGGACTATCACGAACTGGATCCGGAGGTGTTATACAATGCCGTTATCACCTGTATTGAAAGAACGGCACAACAGGTAATAACCCTGGCGGGTACTTTCGCCGGTATCAGTTTTAGTGCAGCCATGCATAGTTTGATTGCAGTAGATGCCGGTGGCCAACCGCTTACCAATGTTATTACCTGGGCCGATGCCCGCAGCGCCGCTTATGCAGAAACCCTGAAACAATCACCTGCCGGCAGGGAGATCTATCGCCACACCGGCACGCCTATCCATCCCATGTCGCCCCTGTGTAAGATCATGTGGTTTCGACACCATGAGCCGGCGATATTTGCAGCTACCCATAAATTTATTTCCATCAAGGAATTCATCTTTCACCGTCTTTTTCAGGAATACCTGGTCGATTTTTCCATTGCATCAGCTACCGGCTTGTTCGATATTTTCAATAACACCTGGTATGAACCGGCGTTGGCAGCAGCCGGCATTAGCCCGGCACGCCTGTCGCGGCCCGTACCTGCCACGTATGTTTTAAGAGGACTCAAAAGGCCTTGTCCTGAACAATTGGAGCTGGTCGCCGACACGCCTTTTATCATTGGCGCCAGTGATGGCTGTCTGGCCAACCTTGGCAGCCATGCCACTCAGCCTGGTGATCTGTCGGTGACCATTGGCACCAGCGCCGCTGTGCGTATGATGGCCAGCCAGCCTGCCTGGGATAAGCAGGAGCGCATCTTTAATTACATCCTAACCAACGAACGGTACGTATCCGGCGGAGCGATCAATAACGGTATTGTGTTATTGAAATGGTACACCGAGCATTTTTTGCATAAGCCATTTGCCAGCGCCAAAGACCTGGCTGCGTTTGTTGAGCAGGCTGCCCAGGCGCCGGCGGGCGCCGACGGTTTGCTCTTTCTTCCTTACCTGCTGGGCGAGCGGGCGCCGATCTGGGACGCTGTTGCAAAAGGCGTTTTTTTCGGCGTGCATGCCGGCCATACGCAGGCGCATTTTATGCGCGCCATTATTGAAGGGATCAACTATGCATTGTACCAGGTAGCCACTTCCGTACAGGAAACTGTGGGTACTATACAGCATATATATGCGAGCGGCGGTTTTATCAATGCTCCGTTATGGTTACAATGGTTAACTGATCTTTTTGGCAAAGAAATCAAGGTGATCAATAACGACGATGCTTCTTCTGCAGGCGCGGCCATACTTGGTTTGCAGGCCCTGGACCTGCTGGCCGGCAACCTGTTGATGCCTGAAATCCACAAGCCGCAGCATTATGTACCCGATATGGCGATGCATGACCGCTACCATCGTTATTATGCAGTATATTCAGGGCTTTATGATAAGTTAAAAGATGATTTTTACCGATTACATAAGATCCGGAGCTAGTTCTATCTCATTGAGTAGCAATAGTATTAATGCCCTTTAACATTTTGTTTCATTTATCTGGCACAACTGGCATATTTTTTAAAGTATATACAGTGAAAGGATGCACAACTCTACCTTTCAATCGCTGTGGTTAAGTTAAAACAAGTCATGCGAAAGTGTGATCGAGCTGCCCCGAAAGGATCGGGGCAGCTTTTATTTATGCCTGCTGCCGTTAAACCCAAATCATAAGCCATTAAGGGGAATAGTTGTACCTTGGAGGACCCTTAAAGAGCCAGTATGAATGAACTAACTGCAGTCAGAAAGCGGGTACAATCTATTGACATCTTGCGCGGTATCGTAATGATCATTATGGCGCTGGATCACGTCCGCGACTATTTTCATGTTGATGCTTTTCAAAGTGATCCGCTGAATCCCGACACAACTACTCCCATTTTGTATTTTACCCGCTGGATCACGCATTTCTGCGCGCCTACTTTTGTATTTCTTGCCGGAACGTCCGCTTACCTGGTGGGCACCAGGAAAACAAAAGCCGACCTGGGCAGTTTTTTGATGAAACGAGGACTCTGGCTTATTTTGATAGAAGTGGTTGTAATAACCCTGGGCTGGACCTTCGATCCTTTATACAGAACCACTATACTACAGGTAATATGGGCCATCGGCATCAGTATGGTGCTGCTTGGACTGGCGGTTCGTTTGCCCTACTGGGTTATTTTCAGTATAGGCGCCCTGATCGTGTTTGGGCATAATATCCTCGACTATCCGGAAGCTGCCCGTAAAAATGACGTAGGGTTTTTTTGGGACCTGTTACACAACGGGCGTTTTGATACCTATGCCTATGCACCGAACAGAATGCTTATCATAGCTTATTCTTTTCTGCCCTGGCTGGGTATAATGCTCATGGGCTATTGTGCCGGAAGATTGTTTGAACCGATTGTAACTGCGCAAAGCCGGCAAAAGAAACTGCTGTTGACCGGACTGGCATTGATCGCATTATTTGTGGTGCTGCGCCTGATGAACAATTACGGCGATCCTTTTACCTGGACGAGCCGGTCAACCGCTTTAGGTAGTTTCCTGGCGTTCATGAACGTACAAAAGTATCCGCCTTCATTGATGTATACGTGTATAACGCTGGGGCCCGCGCTTATTATGCTGGCCCTGCTCGAAAATGTGCAGAACCGGTTTGCAGAATTTGTAAAAGTATTCGGCCGGGTGCCTTTTTTCTATTACGTACTGCATATTTACCTGATCCACCTGGCAACGGTCATTGCATTTTATATAGAGGGATATGGCGCAAAGGATATTGCCGGTCCAACGCCTTTCCTGTTCCGGCCGGTGCAGTTCGGTTATGATCTGTGGGCGGTATATATCATCTGGATAGCGCTGGTATTGTTATTATACCCTTTATGCCGCTGGTATAACAATTATAAGAACACGCATACGCAATGGTGGCTGAGTTATTTGTAACGCTGAACGCTTAACGCTGAACGCTAAACGCGGAACGCAAAACGCTAAAGGCTCAAGGCTAAATACAAAACGCAAAACGCACATCAGCATATTAGCACATCAGCTAATTAGCTAATCTGCACATTTGTGCTGTTCATCATCAAATTATCAAATTATCACATCATCACATCAGCTAATCAGCATATTAGCGCTGTTTTTCATTATCACATTATCAAATTATCACATCATCACATTAGCTAATTATCGTTAGCGCTGTATTTCATTAGCACATCAGCTAATTAGCTAATCAGCACATTTGTGCTGTTTCATCATCACATCATTTCACGAGGTTCCTGATCTCATTCAACTTCAACAACGCTTCCACGGGCGTTAATCTATTGATATCGATATCCTGTAACATTTTACGAATGCCTTCGAAGGTTTCGCTGTGGGCGTCAAAAATGGAGAGCTGTACTTTTGCAGTGTCGGGTTGTTTTACCTGTTCGGCCAGTTTGCTCTTGGCGTTGGTAGCCGGCTGCTCCTCATGCTTTTTTTCGAGCAGTTTCAGGATCTCATTTGCCCGTTCAATGAGGGCAGGGGGCATACCCGCCATTTTCGCCACATGAATACCAAAGCTATGGGTGCTGCCACCGGGCGCCAGTTTACGCAGGAAAATGATCTTATTGCCTACTTCCTTATTGGTGATATGATAGTTCTTTACCCGCACCAGTTTGTTTTCCAGTTCGTTCAACTCATGGTAGTGTGTGGCAAACAGGGTTTTGGGTGCGTGGGGCGATTGATGCAGGTATTCTGCAATACTCCAGGCAATGGAAATACCATCGTAGGTTGAAGTACCGCGGCCGATCTCATCGAGCAGGATCAAACTGCGGCTGGAAATATTATTGATAATGCTGGCGGTTTCATTCATTTCCACCATGAAGGTAGATTCGCCGCCGCTTAAATTATCGGAGGCGCCTACGCGGGTGAATATTTTATCAGTGAGCGGAATACGGGCTGAAGTAGCCGGTACGAAACTGCCCATATGCGCCATCAGGGTGATCAACGCTGTCTGCCGTAATATGGCGCTTTTACCGCTCATGTTCGGTCCTGTTAGAATGATCACCTGTTGAGTGGCCGGATCGAGCAAAATGTCGTTGGCAATATAAGGTTCACCCACCGGTAAATTGCGTTCTATCACCGGGTGGCGGCTCTCTTTCAGGTCGAGCACACCGTCTTCATGCAGCTCGGGTTTTTTATAATTAAAGTGAAGGGCATTATGTGCAAAACACAGCAGGCAATCGAGCACGGCCATTACATGACCATTCACCTGCATCGGCGCAATGTAATCCTGCAATTCGAGCAACAGCTTTTCATAAATGTCGAGCTCAATAGCCAGGATCTTTTCTTCAGCGCCTGTAATCTTTTCTTCGTATTCCTTCAGCTCTGTGGTAATATACCGTTCCGCATTGGTCAGCGTTTGTTTGCGCATCCATTCTGCGGGCACTTTACTTTTATGTGAATTGGTTACCTCAAGGTAATAACCGAACACGTTATTGAAACCGATCTTTAGCGAGGAAATGCCTGTCTTCTCCGATTCCTTTTGCTGCAGTTGCACCAGGTATTCCTTGCCATTGGTAGCAATATTGCGCAGCTCGTCGAGTTCGGCGTGAATGCCGTTTTGAATGGCGCCGCCTTTGGCCGCCATGGCCGGCGGGTTATCGATGATCTCTTTGGTGATCTTTTCTTCAATGTAGCGGCAGCCGTTCAATGAATCGGCCAGCCGTTTCAGGTATTCATTGTCGGTATTGCTGCAGATCTGTTTGATCTCTTCAATATGCCGTAGACCACGGGCAATTTGCAGCACCTCGCGCGGGTTGATCTTTTTTAACGGGATCTTGCTCACCAGCCGTTCAATATCGCCGCACTGTTTAATGTGCTGTGTCAATTTGGCCCGAAGATCAACTTCTTTTATAAAGAACTCAACCAGGTTCAGCCGTTCATTAATGCGGGTAGTATCTTTTAAGGGCAGCAAGATCCAGCGTTTCAGCAGGCGGGCACCCATGGGCGATACCGTATTATCGAGCACCTTGTGCAGGTTGTTGCCTTCGCCATTGCCGTTACTGATGAGCTCGAGGTTCCGAATGGTGAAGCGGTCCATCCACAGGTAATCGTCGCGATCTATGCGTTGGATACTCGTAATATGCTGCAGGTTGGGGTGCTCGGTATCTTTCAGGTAGTGTAATACCGCGCCGGCGGCTACGATACCCCGGTGCAACTCTTCTACGCCAAATCCTTTCAGGGAATGGGTGTTGAAATGTTTGAGCAGACTTTCCGTAGCATACGGTTCGTCAAAGATCCAGCTTTCCATGGTATAGGTATAGAAGCGGGAACCAAACACCTCTTTGAAATGCTTTTGGAAGCTGCGCTGAAAGATGACCTCAGCCGGCTTCAGGGTTTGCAGTAATTTATCGATGTATTCCGAATTGCCTTCGGCCACAAAAAATTCTCCGGTAGAAATATCCAGAAAGGCAATGCCGGCCTGTTCTTCAGTAAAATGAATGCCAGCCAGAAAATTATTGCTGTTATGTTCCAGCATTTTGTCATTGGTGGCTACCCCGGGCGTCACCAATTCCGTTACGCCGCGTTTCACTATGCCTTTGGCCGCTTTGGGATCTTCGAGCTGATCGCAAATGGCTACGCGATAACCGGCCCGCACCAGTTTGTGCAGGTAGGTATCGAGCGAATGGTGGGGAAATCCGGCCAGTTCGCTGCTGAAAGCGGCGCCATTGTTTCTTTTCGTGAGGGTAATGCCCAGCACCTGCGAAGCAATGACGGCATCCTCGCCAAAAGTTTCATAAAAATCACCTACCCTGAACAACAGTACAGCATCGGGGTACCGTTGTTTAATGGCCCGGTGCTGTTGCATTAATGGAGTTTCTGTAGTGGCTTTTGACATGGCAGGCAAATATAAAAGGTTTGACAGGGGATAAAAAAGCAGGGATCGGGGATGTGGAGAAAATGGGAAGAAATAAGAATTTCTGATTTCTGATTTCTGATTTCTGATTTTGAGATTTTGAGATTTGCTCAAGGGCCATCTTTCCGATTAATTTAAAATCTCAAAATCCCAGAATCTCTAAATCCCGAAATCTCTAAATCTCTAAATCTCGAAATCCCAAAATCCCGCAATCTCGAAATCGTGGTGGGTCTGGTAAGAAAGGCCATTTTAAAGTAACTTTGCCCCCATGCGCAAATTGAGCATGGACGAACTGAACCGCAAATCGGTTCATGAATTTAAGGAAGCCGAAAAAATGCCTGTAGTGGTGGTGCTGGATAATATCCGCAGTATGCACAATGTAGGCAGTGTATTTCGCACGGCGGATGCTTTTTTGTTGCGGGGCATTTATTTGTGCGGTTATACGCCTCAACCCCCGCACCGCGATATTCATAAGACCGCCCTGGGCGCTACTGAAACGGTGGAATGGAAATATGCCGAAACAACCGTGGAGGCTGTGCAAAAGCTCAAAGCAGATGGCTACCTGGTATATGCGATAGAACAGGTGGAAAAAAGCATTCCCTTACATCAGTTCGATATTAACCAACAGGCAGCGGTGGCTGTTGTTTTTGGCAATGAAGTGACGGGGGTAGAGCAGGAAGTGATCAAATTATGCGACGGTTGCATTGAAATTCCGCAACTCGGCATGAAACACTCATTGAACATTTCCGTGGCGGCGGGGATCGTGTTGTGGGAGCTGGTCAGAAGCAAATTAGCTAATGTGATGATTTGATAATGTGATAATGTGATAATGCAGTTTCAGCATTGTCGACTGACGATTGTCGACTGACGATTGTCGATTGCGATGACGATTCCTGCCCAATAAAAAATATACATTCAATATTCGATAAACAACAATGAGCACCGTCAAAAAATACCTGAGCCTGATAAAATTTTCGCACACCATTTTCGCCATGCCCTTTGCGATGATCGGATTTATGCTGGGCGTTTTTGCCCTGATGAACACGGGTATAGCCGAGGCCAGAAAATCGCTGGGTCAGCAAGGCGAGTTTGTTACCACTGTTTTCAGGTTCACCCCTAACTATTCCCGGTTAGCGTTATTATTCATGCTGGTCATCCTTTGCATGATCTTCGCCCGCAGCGCCGCCATGGCCTTCAACCGTTATCTCGATCGCCACTTCGATGCGCAAAACCCGCGGACTGCCATCCGCGAAATTCCGGCCGGTATACTGAAAGCAAACAATGTATTGTGGTTTACTATTATCTGCAGTCTATTGTTTGTGGTATGCACCTGGTTCATTAACCGCATTTGTTTCTTGTTATCACCCGTAGCATTGTTCGTGATCTTGTTTTACAGCTATACCAAACGCTTTACACCGCTTTGTCACCTCGTGCTGGGACTGGGTTTATCGCTGGCCCCCATTGGCGCCTATCTGGCGGTGACGGGCGCGTTTGCGTTGCTGCCGATCTTATTTTCATTGACAGTGATCTTCTGGGTAAGCGGCTTCGATATCATTTATGCCTTGCAGGACGAAGAGTTCGATAAATCAAAACAATTGTATTCCATCCCTGCCTGGCTGGGAAAGAAGAAAGGACTACGCGTGTCGGAGCTATTACATGTGTTAAGCGCTGCCTGCGTTATTGCTGCCGGTGTATATGGTCATTTTAACTGGATCTACTGGATCGGCGTGGCTGTTTTCGTAAGCATGCTGCTGTACCAGCATTCCATTGTAAAACCAACCGATCTGCGCCGGGTGAACCTGGCGTTTATGACAGCGAATGGAATAGCCAGTGTGGTGTTTGCAATTTTTGTTATTACTGATCTGTTTGTAGGGTGATTACACTCAAAAGTTACAGGTTGCAAGGTCCAGGTTGCAGGGAAATTTAGTTACTGGTTACCGGTTCCCTGTCACCAGGCACAAATCAAAAGCATATTTATCAGGTACAGGTTACATGTTACAGGTTACAGGGTACAGGATACAGGGTGCAGGAAAATTCAGTTACCGGTTACCGGTTCCCTGTCACCGGGTACAAATCAAAAGCATATTAATTAGGTACAGGTTACATGTTACCGGTTACAAGGTACAGGATACAAGTTACAGGATGCAGGGACTGGGAAGATATGCCGAGGAACCTGGAACCTGAAACCTGGAACTGCCAGTTATAAACAAAGAACTTTTAATTTTTGAATGGCTCGCATTCTATCTATAGACTACGGAAAAAAACGCACCGGCCTGGCCGTTACCGATCCCCTGCAGATCATTGCAACCGGGTTGACAACGGTGGAGACGCCCAAACTGATCCCTTTCCTGAAGGACTATTTCCAGAAAGAAGCCGTGGAGCTGATCATTATGGGCGAGCCCAAGAACTGGGACGAAACGGATACGCATGCCACACCGCTGGTGAAAAAAGCGGTGGAGCGGCTGAAAAAAGAATTTCCCACCATTCCCATTAAAATGGTCGACGAGCGATACACTTCCAAAATGGCCTCCCAGGCAATGATCGATATGGGGCTGAAGAAAAAGCAACGGCAGAACAAGGCCCTGGTCGACGAAATTGCCGCCACCATCATGCTGCAGGAGTATCTTCGGAGTATTAGCTGATTATCAATGAATAGCAAGTAAATGGCCAATAACCCAGCGGTAAATGAGATAGTTGTTACAGGTTACAAGTTTCAAGTTACAGGGAAACCCGCACCCTGTAACAGCTAAAAAGGTAAGCCGCCGGTTGTAATGATTTATGAAAATGAGCCATATGTCCTGAAACCTGTAACAGGTAAACCGGCAACTGGTAACCGGTAACCGGCAACAGCCTTCAGCCACTCACTTTTTATAAGTAACTTTGCACCCAAATTTTATTCAAAAGGAACAGATACCATGATTTTACCGATCGTAGCATACGGGGCTGAAATTTTGAGGAGCAAGGGTAAGGAAATAACCCCCGACTATCCTAATTTGTCGAAACTGATCGCTGATATGTGGGAAACCATGTATGCCAGCAGCGGGGTAGGACTGGCGGCACCGCAGATCAATAAGGACATCCGTTTGTTTGTCGTTGACAGTGCCCAGATCTTCGAGAACCAGGAGGAGGATGAAAAAGGGAAATATCCCGATGAGCCTGGCATTAAACAGGTATTTATAAATGCCCGGATCAAAGAGCTCAATGGAGAAGAGTGGGCCTATAACGAAGGTTGTTTAAGCATTCCCAGGATCAGGGAAGACATCATGCGTAATGAAACGGTAACGCTCAGTTATGTAGATGAGAACTTCGTGCCGCACGAAAGAACATTCAATGGCATTACTGCCCGGATCATTCTGCATGAATACGACCATATAGAAGGAAAATTGTTTATCGACTACCTGAAGCCTTTGAAAAAAAGAATGCTGCGCGGTAAACTGGATGATATTTCCAAAGGTAAAGTGCGGGCCGATTACAAAATGATCTTCCCTAAATAGTGCCGATATGTTACCAGCCTGCTGGCGCGTACTGATCTTCTTACTGGTTTCATGTCCGCTGTATGCCCAGGACTCCCTGGTGCATTTTGAAAACAAAGCGGTAACCCTGAAAGAAGTAGTGGTGCGCAATAACCTGAACGTACAGGCTTTCATCGAGCGCATCAAAAACGACACTACTTTTTACAAAGCGTTCCGTAACCTGAAAGTACTCGGTTATACATCGCTGAACGATATCAGGATGCTGGGTAAAAAAGACCAGGTGACGGCTTCGCTCTACAGCCGTACCAGGCAGCATGTAAATAATGGCTGCCGCTATACCCAGGTACTGGAAGAAACCACCAGCGGCGATATCTACGACAAACATCATCAGTTCAACTATTATACAGCCGGCATGTATGCCGGTTTGTTCTTTGCTGCCGATACCATTTGTGGGGAAACGAATATTGTAAAAGAGGCAACGTTCAGCACACAGGGTAAAAGCGGACTGGCAAAACATAAAGAGCAACTGAAAATGTTGTTCTTCAACCCCGGTAAAAAGATCCCCGGCATTCCATTCATTGGCAACAAGGTGGCCTTGTTCGAAGAGGACGTTGCAGAGCGGTACGATTTCACCATTGATATGGAAGCCTTCAAAGGCGAAATGTGTTATGTGTTCACCTGCAAACCGAGGGCTGATCTGTCGGAAGGTGAAAAGGACAAGATCGTAGTGAACAATATGACCACCTGGTTCCGTATTGATACCTGGGAGATCGTGGCCCGCAACTACGACCTTAGCTACAATGCCGGCGTGTACGATTTTGACGTACGCATGGAAGTAGAGCTCACAAAATTCGGCAATTACCTCGTGCCAAAGCTGCTTCGGTATAATGGCAACTGGGACGTGGTCATGAAAAAGAGGGAGCGTTCAATCTTTACAGCCACGCTCTTTGATTTTGGCCTAAGTAAGTGAGACAGAAAATGTGATAATTTCATAATGTGATAATGTGATAATGAATCCAATTCAGGGAGGTTCGATAGCTCGCAGGCTTCCCCTAATTTCTAAATTATCTAATTATCTAATTATAGCATTATCGAATTATCACATTAGCAAATCAGCACATCAGCACATTAGCAAATTACGTTATTGACCGCGTCTTGGCATAGCCCCTCCACTTCTCGAACAACTGCTGCATATCTTCTGGCATTTCGCTGTTGAACACCACTTCTTTGCGGCTGCGGGGATGAATAAATCCGATTGTCTTTGCGTGTAGGGCATGCCGTGGGCAAATGGCAAAACAGTTGTCGACAAACTGTTTGTATTTGCTGAAAACGGTCCCTTTTACAATTCTGTCGCCACCATATAATTCATCATTGAACAGGGGGTGGCCCAGGTGTTTCATATGTACGCGGATCTGGTGGGTGCGGCCAGTTTCCAGTTCACACTGGATAATGGTCACATAGCCCAGGCGTTCGAGCACTTTATAGTGGGTAACCGCATCTTTGCCATAATCCCCATCGGGGTAGGCGTCGAAGATCTTGCGGAAGCGCTGGTGGCGGCCAATATGCGCCCGAACGGTGCCGCTGTCTTCGGCAACATCGCCCCAAACCATGGCCACATACTGGCGGTGAATGGTATGATCAAAGAATTCTTTGGCCAGGGAGGTCACCGCTTTTTCGGTTTTTGCCAGCACCATTAAACCGCTGGTATTTTTATCGATCCGGTGCACGAGTCCAAAACGGGGCAGGGTGTCGGCCGAAATATCGCTGTTCTGCTGCTGTAAATGCCAGGCAACGCCGTTGATGAGTGTACCGCGGGGGTTACCGCTGGCCGGGTGTACTACCAGTCCCACCGGCTTATTTACGATCAGGATGTCATCGTCTTCGAAAACAATATTCAACGGCATTTTTTCCGGGATGATCTCTTCGCCATGCATTTCCTTGTCGGAGTACACGATGATCTCTTCGCCCGGCTTTATTTTGTGATTGGCCTGTACGGTTTTACCATTTACCGTAACCCGGCCGGTTTCAATGGATTGCTGCACTTTATTACGGGAAGCGCCCTCGATACGGGCTACCAGGAATTTATCGAGGCGCATGGGTTCCTGGCCCTTATCTACCACCAAACTGAATCGTTCATACAGTTCCTCTGCGCCTTCAGCGCCATCTGCGCTTTCTGCGCCTTCAAAATTTTCGTCCTGCTCATTAAAAGTGTTGGCATCCTTTATAGTCATGTGGTATCACAGTTTCGACAAAGGTAACAAACGACGGGAGTTGTATAAAGTAGTACATTTGTTTCTATATGAAAACCAGTATAAAACAGGGTGTTTTATTTCGTGATCTTGGTCAGCTCGGCTACCAGGATGCCTGGGATCTGCAGGAGAGCCTCTTACAGGAAAATGTTCGCATTAAAACCGAATACCGGAACAGGAAGGCAGCACTGGATTCGGCAGCAGACAATCGGCAACCGATTATCGCCGGCCAGCCGGCGCAGGCTGATAATCGACAGTCGATCATTGATAATGAGTTAGTTGGGCCAGATACGATCCATCACCTGTTATTTGTAGAGCATCCGCCGGTTTATACGCTGGGAAAAAGCGGCGATATTGAAAATGTGCTGATCAGTGAGGCGGAAAGAGCGGCCAAGGGGATCAGTTTTTACCATACCAACCGTGGGGGCGACATAACCTTTCATGGCCGGGAGCAGTTGGTAGGTTATCCCATTCTCGACCTGGAAAGGTTCTACACGGATATTGGCAAATATTTGCGGAACCTGGAGGAAGTGATCATTGCCACTATGGCCGATTATGGCTTGAAAGGAGAGCGGTCGCCCGGCGAAACCGGGGTTTGGCTCGACGCGGCTATTCCGGGCAAAGAACGGAAGATCTGTGCTATGGGTATTCGCTGCAGCCGCTGGATCACCATGCATGGTTTTGCGTTCAATGTAAATACCGATCTGTCTTACTTCAATTACATCATTCCCTGTGGTATTCAGAACAAGCAGGTGACCTCCCTGCAGAAAGAACTGGGCCGAAAGCTCGATATGAATGAGGTCAAGGACCGGGTGAAAGCGAATTTTGAAAGAGTGTTTGAGGTAGAGCTAATAGGCTAATTTGATAATGTGATAATTTGATAATTCGATAATGGAATACAAGTCCGAAGGAAAGCTTAGCATGGGCTATGGATTTGAAGGGACTGCTTAAATTGAAGCATTAT
This sequence comes from Longitalea luteola, assembly GCF_017356035.1. Lineage (GTDB taxonomy): Bacteria > Bacteroidota > Bacteroidia > Chitinophagales > Chitinophagaceae > Niastella > Niastella luteola. The sequence goes on from NZ_JAFIQX010000005.1 coordinate 334,930, forward strand.
CACATCATCACATCATCACATTATCACATTGCCTTAATCCCTCGGTATAAAGAATTTGTGCTTTTCCTTCAGTTTGCCGTCTTCATATAATTCGAACCGGTACCAGCCCGATCGTAGAAAATTTACTTTATCGATCAGCAGGGTGGATTCTTTTACTTCCATTATATCAAAGAGCGGAACGCTTTTTTCGTCGAAGAATTTGATAGAATACTTGTGTATTGCGATATACGGCAGGTTGATGGCGACATTCCCATCCTTTTCGGTGTATATGAATTTGGAAGGCTTGAACACTTCTTTCGGAACAAAAGGTTTTAACAGGATGGTGTCTGCGCTGGCAAAGGCAATGGTATCTTTTGTTTTGGAAACGACAGAATCGCGGAACTTCTTCAGCTCCCTGGCATTTATGGTAGCCACCAGCGTATCACGTTTCTTTATAAAGAAGAATTTCTCCGGCTCGGGCGCTTTCACAACGGGTGTGGGTGCGGGGGCTGCCGGTTTCAGCTTTTCCTTTATTTCCTCCGCCTGTGTGGGTGAAACGCCTTCTGTAATGATCACCCGGCGCGCATTTTCGGGCGTTTGTTGTTTCGCTACTGCAACATGTGCGGTATCCCAGAAAGGCCGTCTTGATTTCGTGAATACAAATTTGCCGCTGTCCTGTACAATGAATAACCGATAAAATTGTTTTTCATCCGGCGCTTTGCCGTCAACGATCCCGTTCTGCGGTGCAGTAGGATCTGCCACTGAGAGAACAGTAACAAAACCTTTGGTGCTGTCTTTAGAGCGTTGAACACTTATTTGCTTAACAACGTGGTAATTGTTGACCCAGCTGATAATGACCTTTTTGTTTCCCTTGGTTACGACGGTAAAATCAGGCAGCACTTCCTGCGCCCAGCTGTTGGTTATAAATAAGGTACAAGTTAGTATTAGTAATGCTGCCAGTTTGCGCATGCGCCAATGTTGTATTAGTCGGTAAAGGATTTGGCGTCGCAAATATAATAGTTTTGCGACAGCGGTTTTATATTACAACTTACAGGAATGTTAATGTTCCTGCGGGCAACGACCTGTTGCCCTGTAAACCACCGCTGTGTACTATTAAAATACGACTGCCGGGTTTAAAATAACCGGATTGTACCAGCTGCATCATCCCGAATAACAGTTTGCCCGTGTATACAAAATCGGTGGGCAGATCATGTGTTTGATAAATGGTATTCATAAAACGGATCAGCTCATCTGTTTTCCGCGCATAACCACCGAAATGGTAGTCATAAACAACAGTGTACTGCTGATGAGGCCCGGCGTATTGTTGTACAAAACGGTTGATGCTGTTGTCATCTGCAGGCAATTTCAGACTGCAAAAGCCCAAAACCTGTTGATGTGGTAATGAACCGCGCACTAAGCCCGCAAGCATGGTGCCGGTGCCGGCTGCGCAGGATATATGTGAATAACTTTTTATCTGTGTGAGCTGCAGGATCTCGGCAGCACCCTGTACACCCAGGTGGCTTTGTCCGCCCTGGGGTACAATGTAATAATCAGGGTAAAGGGATTGTAACTGCGGAATGATAGCTGCTTCCTGGCTATAGGCTGTTCGCGCAATGAACTGCAATTGCATATTATATTCCTGCACTTCCTGAAGAGCAGCAGAGAGCAGCGCCGGCCGTTCTCCCCTGATGATGCCAATGCTGGCCAGGTTAGCCTGCCGGCAGGCGAGGGCAGTAGCTACCAGGTGGTTCGACCATGCGCCGCCAAAAGTGAGGATGCCTTTTTTGTTTTGTTGCAACGCTTCCTGGATATGGTATTTCAATTTGAACCATTTGTTGCCCGAAATGACCGGATGAATGCGATCGAGCCGCAATACATCCATGGCAACGTTTTTGTTATGCAAGAGATCGCTGGCAAGTGGCTGTACCACAGCTTTTGTTAAGTCAACCGGTTGATTGAATACTTTGTTTATCAAAATTAATTTCACCACATATTTTTATATTTTCGTGGCTCAATTTTTAAAAATACAATAATGGAACCAACTCTTTTGATTTTGGCAGCAGGCATGGCTTCCCGCTATGGTAGTATGAAACAGATACAATCATTCGGACCCGGCGGAGAAACGATCATGGACTATTCTATTTATGATGCTATACGCGCCGGATTTAAAAAAGTGGTATTTATTATCCGCAAGGAATTTGCTGACGATTTTAAAGCCATAGTGGAGCCCCCGTTAAAAGGTAAAGTGCAGATCGATTATGTGTACCAGGACCTGAAATCATTTACCGATGGTTTCGAAGTGCCTGCCGACCGTACCAAACCCTGGGGAACTGCGCATGCAGTACTGTGCGCCAAGAATACAATCAACGAACCATTTGCGGTGATCAATGCCGACGATTTCTACGGTCGCGATGCATTTGAGAAGGCTTATACGTTCCTTACAAAAGATGTGAATGATAATACGTATTCCATTATCGGTTATGAATTGCTGAAAACATTATCCGACAACGGAACTGTGAACAGAGGTGTTTGTGTGGCCAATGGAAATGGCAACCTGGTGTCTATTGCAGAACGCCTGAATATTGCAAAAGTGAATGGAAAGATCGTTACCGACGACAACCAGCAACCAAAAGAATTACCGCTCGATTCTCAGGTATCCATGAACTTCTGGTGTTTCTCCCCTTCTATTTTCAGCTACTCTGAAAAGCTGTTCAATAGTTTTCTGAAAGAAAATATTTCGAATATTAAATCAGAATTCTTCATACCTATTGTTGCCGATAAATTCATCAATGAAGGAAAAGGCACCATTAAGGTAATACCAACATCAGCACAATGGTTTGGTGTTACCTATAAAGAAGATGCACCTGAAGTGAAAGCGAATTTGGAAGCGCTGGTGAAAGCGGGTGAGTATCCCGCCAAGTTGTGGAAGTAGGTTCGTTCACAGTTGACCACTCGACGAGTTAACTGGTTAACTAGTCAACTCGTTAACTAGTCAACTCGTTAACTAAAGATAGAAGTCCCACCAATAAAAGAAGAAGCCTCCCGATATTTCAGGAGGCTTCTGCTTTATAAGTTGTGCCTTTAGCCTTGAGTGTTTTGAGCCTTTAGCTTTGAGCCTTTAATAAGATTTCACCATAAACACAGCGTCTTCAATTTTCTTGATCTGCTGCACCCGGTCCATATTCCTGATAGACGAGTTAAGCGTTAAGCGGATATTCTCGTAGGTAGAATCTTTTTTAATTTCTTCCAGGCTGCGGAAGATATTTTTGGCGGTAAGAGCAAATACCACCCCTTCGGCTGCTTTCTGGCGGGCATTGATAATGCCGATCACTTCACCGTTCCTGTTGAATACAGGGCCGCCAGAGTTACCCGGGTTGGCCGATACGCCGATCTGGAAGGAAAGGGTGTCGCCATTGTAGCCGGTTTTGGCGCTCATGTAGCCTTCGTTATAAACGATCTCTTCGCGCGGGTAACCCAATGTGAACAACTGTTCACCGAGGTCGGTACCACCTTTGCGGATGCCATAGGGCAGGGGGCCGATGCTTCTGAAATCAGCGTCTTCTATTTTAATGAAGGCCAGGTCTGTTTCGGGATTGGTATAAATGATGCGTGATCTGAATTCCTGTCCTTTGCTGTTTTGTACCACCACAGTAGAGGAACCATTCACCACGTGTGCGTTGGTAACAATTACCCCTTTGCCATCTACAAGGAAGCCGGTTCCACCAAATTTGACCGGTGTATTTTCAGGGGCTTTGGTCGTACGGGCCTGCATGGTATTGATAACCTCGTTGGCTTTCTGGGCAACTTCACGTTTCACTTCTCTTCTCAATCTTTCTATATCGGCGCCGGTTTTCTTTTGTGAGTAGTAAGTGGCCATACCGGCAATGAGCAGGGTGGTGATACCGGCGATGGAAGCGGCAACAGCCATAACCCGTTTGTATTTTCTCCACATTTGGAAAACGGTGGCTTTGGGGGCTTCTTCTTTGATCTCGCCAGACTCGAGCAGTTGGCTGTGTACGTCGTGCAGGGTTAGTTTAAAGTTCTTCCTTTCAGCGAACTGGTCGATCTGCTGTAAGAACATGGTGTGCTCCACAACTTTTTCATCCACTTCGGGATTCGTTTTTCGCAGCTGCTCAAAAGAAGCCATTTCTTCGGGCGACATTTCACCGCGGAGAAACCGTTCAATAGCATCTAATAATTGTAGATCTTGCATTACACGTTGTCGTTTTTAAATTCGGCAAAGAATAATTTCCGAAGTCTCATCAGACATTTATATTTCTGATTTTTGGCGTTATCAGCGTTCGTGTATCCAAAATGGCCGGCAATATCTGTCATGCTCTTTTTCTGCAGGTAAAAAGCCTCGATCAAACTTCTGCAGGGCTCGCCCAGATGTAATAAAGCCTTTTCCATCATCTGGAATTCTGAATTTCGCTGGCTGTGGCTTTCAACTTCTTCCTCCACCGGCACTGTTTCTTCCAGGTTGTTCATACTGGGAAGAAATTTCTGTTGTTGCTGCAGTTTTTTCAGCCAGAGCCGCCGGCTTACCGAGTAAACAAAAGTTTTTAGCTGGCAGTTTAACTCGAAGGAACCGGTTTTAGCTTTCTCGTACAGCACAATAACTGTTTCCTGGAATATGTCGCGTGCGTCGTCCGCAGATCCATTATTGTTGATAATCAACGATTGAACCATATTATAATACAGTTTATAAATGGTTTCAACGGAGTTGCGGTCGTTCAGTGCCAGTCCTTTTAACAATGCTTTTTCGTCGGTAGAATCAGTTTTCACGCTTTGAACCTTTAATTAATACCCAATTTAAATAGAAGTAACCCATCCCGGCCGTAAAATTCACGCCAAAAAGGGCTAAAAACGCCCATTGCCCGAAAGGTTGGACTTTTTTTTAAAAAAAAATAAAAAATCTTAGGGTGACGGGGTTACCTTTTCCCGGATTCTGTATTAAACTTCAAATTGATTTGTTAACAAACAAAAAACGGTACAATGAAAAAACTGTTGTTAGTTTTAGCTATTGGTTCTTTATTCGCTGTAGCATGTAATGATGGTGGAAGCGCTGAAGCAGAAAAAACTGCTGATACTGCCGCTACTGCTCCTACTACTGTAGATACTACTGCTGCTCCTGCTCCTACAGTAGACACTGCCGCTGCTACAGTTGATACAACTAAGAAAGCAGACACTACAAAGAAGAAATAAGTTTTTTTTCATATGGCAAGCAATCGTTAGAGGCCGTCCTGATCCCAGGATGGCCCTTTGTGATAAGCCATAAGAAATTTAAACCCTTCTGCCCGACTGGTGGAAGGGTTTTCTTTTTAGCCCTCCGGCCCCCTGAAGGGGGGATTGCCTTGTTGCCCTTGTGCCTCGTTGCCTCTTTTTCATAAAAAAAGGCTCCCGGTAGGAGCCTTATAGATAATATCAGGGTTAACTAATTTAGCGGTGGCCGTATCCAATATACCCTTGCGTTCCCTTACATCCTGTGCCCCTGGCCCCTTTTGATGCCGCGCAGGAGGTAATAGCTGCACTGGCCAAAATAACCATAGCTACGATAACGATTGTCCGTTTCATTTTGTGATATTTATTAAATGTTAACAATTGCCTGATGAATACAAGGGCAGAACGATCATCAGGTTCATTCAAAGGTTAACGGACTTAAGGGAGAGGAAAATTCTGTCGGATTGGATAGTAGAATGATCAAAATAACAAATAATATCCCGCTTGTGCAAGCCCGGTTCGCAAAAAATATCCGGGTGTATATAAAAAGTTTTTGGTAATCGTTCCACCTTAAATACATTTAGCTGTAAATCCGTTGAATGAAACGCTTGTCCCGGTTGCACCGGGATGGTAAATAATATCAGATGAAAGTACACTTTATAGCTATTGGCGGCAGCGTGATGCACCAGCTGGCGCTTGCCTTACACAAGAAAGGTTACCAGGTAACCGGTAGTGACGATGAAATATTTGAACCGGCCCAATCGAACCTGCAAAAAGAAGGACTGTTGCCGGCCGCCATTGGCTGGCACCCCGCAAAAATAACGGCCGATCTCGATGCGGTTATCCTGGGAATGCATGCCAAACAGGATAACCCGGAATTGCAAAGAGCCCGGGAGCTCAACCTGAAGATCTATTCTTTTCCCGAATATATATACCAGGAAAGCCGCGACAAGACGCGGGTGGTAGTGGGCGGCAGCCACGGTAAAACCACCACGACTTCCATGATCATGCATGCCCTGCGCAAAGCAGGTAAAGATTTCGATTACCTCGTAGGGGCCAGGCTCGAAGGTTTTGATCAATCGGTACAGGTTACCCACGCACCTGTTATTGTATGTGAGGGCGACGAATACCCGGCCAGTGTCATTGAAAAACGGCCCAAGTTCCACTTTCTTTTTCCGCATGTAGCCATTCTCACCGGCATTGCCTGGGATCACATAAATGTTTTTCCAACATTTGATTTTTACCTGGAACAGTTCACCATCTTCATACAGAAGATCGAGCCTGGTGGCATATTAATTTATAATGAAACCGATGAGGTGTTGAAAAAGCTGGTAACCGAAAATAAACGAACAGACATTCGTTATCAGCCTTACCAGGTTCCGGCACATACTATAGCAAACGGCAGAACGACACTTACCATAGAAGGGCAAACGGGTGAATTGCAGGTATTTGGCAATCACAACCTGCTTAATTTACACGCTGCCTGGTATGTATGCCGTGAGCTGGGGATGGATGCGGCCGGTTTTATAAAAGCGGTTTCATCTTTTACCGGTGCCGCCAAACGGTTGGAGCTGCTGGGCCGCAATGAGCACACGATCGTATATCGCGATTTTGCACATGCGCCTTCAAAAGTAAAGGCAACTATTGAGGCGGTAAAGCAACAGTTCCCCGACCGTATGTTGATTGCCGTGCTGGAGCTGCATACGTACAGCAGCCTTAATGAACAGTTCATGAATGAATACAGGGGCGCTATGGACAGGGCCGACAAAACCGTCGTATTCTATTCGAAACATGCCCTGGAACTGAAGCGGATGCCTGATCTGCCGGCCGAAAAAGTAAAGGCGGGTTTCGGCAAGGAAGGACTGAACGTGCTGAACGATAAGGGTGAGCTGATGCAATGGCTGCAGCAGCAACAGTATAAAAATGCCTGTCTGCTGTTAATGAGTTCCGGTAACTATGATGGGGCAGATATACTTACCTTTGCAAAGGATATAACAGCTATTAATAATTAGTATTATATTGTTGACCGGTTGTTGCGAAGGCTTTCCCTGCAAACAGTGATTTGCTTTCAAAATTTTTAACCGGTAGTAAACCTGATACCCGTTTGATGTGTTTATTGTCAGCAGGAAAGGAATTTTTATCAATTTGAATCTTTTTACCCATAGGCCTAATTTTATATAACCATTATCAATTATCATTGCTGAATGTTGCAGTTAAAGAAGCCGCTGGCAATCATTGATCTTGAAACTACCGGGGTTAACCTGGGCTCGGATCGTATCGTTGAAATAGCTATAGTAAGAGTTCAACCCGATGGCACCCGCCAGATAAAACGAAAACTACTCAATCCGGAAATACCTATTTCGGCTATATCGCGCGATCTACATGGTATAACCAATGAAATGGTGAAGGATGCGCCTACATTTAAACAGGTGGCCAATGAGATCAAACAGTTCCTCGATAATTGCGACCTGGCCGGTTACAATTCAAACCGCTTCGATATTCCCCTGTTGGCCGAGGAATTTTTACGGGTAGGGCTGGAGTTTGATTTCAGCAACCGCAGACTGGTTGATGTTCAGAAAATATTCCATATGATGGAACAGCGAACCCTGAGTGCGGCATACAAATTTTATTGCAATAAGAACCTCGAAGGGGCGCATGGAGCAGAAGTGGATGCTGTAGCCACCTGGGAGATTTTACAGGCCCAGATCGAGAAATATCCGCAATTGGGAAACAGCGTAGAAACGATCATTACCTGCATTGGCGATGACTGTATCGTAGATTTTGCCCGGCGGATGGTAATGGAGAACGGGGTGGAAGTTTTTAATTTCGGCAAACATAAAGGTCGTGCGGTAGCAGATGTGTTAAAAGCTGAGCCTCAATATTATGATTGGATGATGAAAGGAGATTTTCCGATGCATACCAAGGCCAAGCTGACCGAAATATTTAACAGAACCTTGTTAAAGAAAGGATTGTGATCTCCTGTCAATTTATTTAATTGCAAATGTGTAATTTATATAATTGCACAATTTGAATTATTGTATTTTCGTATTCCAATATCAATCAATTTGTTTGGAAAACATCGTTATCATACCAACCTACAATGAACGGGAGAATATCGGTCATTTGATTGATATCATCTTTGCCCAATACGATAATTTTCACATTCTTGTTATTGATGATGGCTCGCCCGACAATACCGCTACGCTGGTAAAGGAGCGCCAGGCAAAATATGCCGGCAAATTATTCCTCGAAGAACGTAAAGGTAAACTGGGGCTGGGTACTGCCTACATTCACGGCTTTAAATGGGCATTGAAAAAAGGCTATCAGTTCATTTTTGAAATGGATGCCGATTTTTCTCACAATCCCAAGGACCTGCAGCGTTTATACGAGGCCTGCAAAACCGGTGGCGCCGATCTGGCAGTAGGTTCACGGTATGTGAAAGGCGGTGGAACCATCAACTGGCCCCGCAACCGGATTCTGCTTTCAAAAGGCGGCTCATTATATACCCGGCTCATTACCTGGATGCCGGTTAGAGATACCACCGCCGGTTTCGTATGTTACTCACGCGAAGTGCTGGAATCGATCAACCTCGATCAGATCCGTTTCCTGGGATATGCGTTCCAGATCGAAATGAAATTTGCTTCCTGGAAGCTGGGTTTCAAAATAAAAGAAGTGCCCATTATTTTTGAAGACCGTAAATACGGCGTTTCAAAAATGCACAAAGGCATCGTGAAAGAAGGGATCTGGGGTGTATTGAAATTGCGCTGGCTCAGCCTTTTCAAAGATTACCACAACCGCGTCAAAAACACCGGCACCAACTCTTATGGTACGGTATCCAAACCGGGCGAAAAGGTGCTGGCGAAAACAAAATAACTATATAAGACGATCATCGGGTGTGGCATCCGCCGGCTGGCGGATGCCACACCTTTTTTATACCTTCGTTTTCCATGCGAAAAGCATTTCTACAGTTGCACACGGCGGTTTTTCTGGCCGGGTTTACAGGTGTTCTGGGCAGGCTCATTTCGCTCAACGAGGCGCTGCTGGTGTGGTATCGGTTACTGATCACAGTACTTACGCTGTGGGTGCTGTATAGCTTTAAACGCGATGTATACCGCATTACATGGAATGGTGCAGTGCGCATAACAGGGGTAGGCATTATTGTAGCGCTGCATTGGGTAACATTTTATGCCAGCATCAAGTACGCGAATGTTTCGGTGGCGCTGGTATGCTTTTCGGCCATTGGTTTTTTTACCGCCATCCTGGAACCGCTAATCACCAGCAAAGCCTTTAACAGCACCGAACTGCTGCTCGGACTGTTCGTGATCGGCGGCATCTACCTCATTTTTCATTTTGACCCGCAGTTCAAAACAGGTATTATCCTGGGGCTTATATCGGCATTACTTGCGAGCCTGTTCCCTGTTTATAACCGGTTATTGGTACAGCAATACAAACCTGAATCGGTGACCCTGTACCAGTTGAGCGGCGGTTTTCTGTTCCTTACCCTGTTGTTGCCGCTATACCTGTATTTTGTTCCGGCCGGTCATGTTATACCCACCCTGGCAGATACCGGCTGGTTGCTGGTGTTAGCCTGGTTCTGCACCGTATGGGCATTTAATTTATCAATGAATGCTTTGAAAAAGATCTCTGCTTTTACCGTGAATCTCAGCTATAACCTGGAACCTCTCTATGGCATTGCGCTTGCGTTTGTACTCTTCAGGGAAGACAAATACCTCTCCGGCTCATTTTATATTGGCTTGTTATTGATCTTATTATCGGTCTTCCTGCATACCTTGATTGTTTATCGAAGGCATAAAAGCTGAAGGCTAAATCCGCCTTCGCCAGTGCTAGGGCGGACAAGCAGATGCAACGGTATTAGCTGCTTTCGTGTCAAGGCAGTAAAATGGTATAGCACATGAAAAAGGTATTTTACATCCTGGTTATTTTTGTAATGTCGGCATTCGTGGCCTGCAAAAAAGACAAAACCGACAATGGTTTGGCGCAAGACCTTATTGGAAGCTGGGAGCTGGCTGCTACCTCGGCCTCTATTACACCAACGGTGTCGCATCCCCCGGGCCAGGGCAATTTTTTGTCGTTTAATGACAATAAATATTTCATCTACGAAAATCATGAGCTGGTTAAGGAAGGCAGCTACACGGTTGTGATAGATACCACTCATTCTGAGAATGTTTGCCTGACTTCGCCGGGAGGTGAATTCGCCCGTCGCATTATCTTCGACAATGATGGGTCGGCCAATAAAACATTCTTTAATGTAGCTGCTCATAAGCTCGTGTTACGCTCAGGATGTTTTGCTGTTGATGCGGGTGTGGAGAAGGTATACAATCGCGTCTTTGCGCACTAACTTTGGCCCCAACTAAATGTGATAATTCGATAATGTAAATACACTTTCCATGCATTATCACATTATCAAATTATCACATCATCACATTAGCTAATTATTATAAGCGGTTATTCTGCAGGATAGCAGTTGCGGTAGAAATAAAGTTTGTATTAATTTTATTTTTTAACCGACTACAACTCATGAGAAGAATACTCGCGCTCCCTGTATTGTTGCTGGCAGCAGTAACCGCTTCCGCCCAAAAAAAGCCCCTTACGCATGCCGTGTACGATGGCTGGCAAAATATTAATGAACGTTATATCAGCAACGATGGAAAATGGGTGGTATACACCATCACGCCGCAGGAAGGAGATGCCACCCTGGTGATCCAGGCTACCGATAATTCCTACAAAAAAGAAATTCCCCGTGGCTATGCAGCCGCTATTACCGAAGACAACCGTTTCGTGATCTGTAAGATCAAACCGCTGTTTGCGGCTACCCGCGAGGCTAAGATCAAAAAGAAAAAAGCCGAGGATATGCCGAAAGACAGTCTGGCCATTGTTGAAATGGGCAAAGACAGCGTGTTGCGATTACCACGTGTACGATCATTTAAATCACCCGAAAAAGGAACCGGTCAATGGATGGCGTATCTGCGGGAGAAAGCACTGCCGGCGCCGCCGAAACAGCCGGACTCGCTTGCCCGGTTGACGGATCTGGTGCGCATGGCCGATAGCCTGGCCCGCGTGGCCGACAGTTTGCGCAACAAGGCGAATGAAGCAAAAACAAAAGGCCTGCTTGCCCTGCAGGCGCCGAAGAAAGAGAGTAAGTCAAAGGGTGAAACAATTGAAGAAGGCACTGAACTGGTGCTCAGGAATTTATATACCGGGGAAGAAAGGACCTTTCCGCTAACAAATGATTATTATTTCAGCAAGGCCGGTAATACGCTCGTTATAGAAACCACGCGCAGCAATGCCGATACCCTGAAAAAAGCAGCCATCCTTTGGCACCAGGTGACCAATGGAAGAACCGATACGGTGCTGCGCGGCTTCAATGTAGCAAAAAGCTTTGCGATCGACGAGGCCGGTACACAACTGGCGTTTATTGCCGAACGCGACAGCAGCACGAAAGCGCTGCAGAAATTCTATAAATTATATTATTACCGGCCCGGTATGGACAGCGCCCGGTTACGGGTCGACAGAACTACTGCCGGCGTTGCCAAAGGCTTAACACTGAGCGAAACGCAGGCGCCTGAGTTCAGCAGGAATGGTCAGAAATTATATTTCGGATTAATGCCGATCCGCAAGCCAAAAGATACCACACTCGTTGATTTTGAAACAGCCAAACTCGACATCTGGCATTATAAAGACGATTACCTGCAGCCGCAGCAGCTGGTGCAACTGAACACGGAATTACAGCGAAGTTTCCGGGCTGTGCTGAATGGAGATGATCACAAGGTGATCCAGTTGGGCGCCGAAGATGCAGAAGTAGTTCACCTGGCAGATGAGGGCAATGCAGATCATGTGCTGGCCGCGACCTCCAAAGGCAATCGTGTTGAATTCCAATGGCTGGGTCATTCGAAATACAATGTGTACATCATTTCAACCATCGATGGCTCGCGTAAAGCAGTCAAGGACAAAGTACGCTCGCCGATAGCTATCTCGCCAAAAGGCAAATATGTGATCTGGTACGATGCGGTACAACGTAATTATTTTACCTATAACGTGAGCAGCGGCGTCATTACGAATATCACTAAAAGCATCGCCGTTCCCTTATATCAGGACGATGATGATCATCCAGACGATCCGCCTGCTTATGGCATCATGAAATGGCACCAGGACGACAGGTTTGTATATGTGTATGATAAGTATGATGTATGGCAATGCGATCCCGATGGCAAGACCCAGCCCCGCAATTTTACCAACGGGTACGGCCGGTTGCATAAGACGAGGTTCCAGTATATGTCGCCTGACAAGGAAGAAAGATACATTTCTGATGGCCAGAAACTGGTATTTAAAACATTGAATGAAGTAAACAAGTATGGCGGATTGAGCATTTATGATACGCAGGAAAAGACATTCAACCAAACGCAGGTGGATGGGCCCTTCCAGATCGGTTTCCAGGTAGTAAAAGCCAAAAACGCCGACACCTGGGTATACACAACCGAAAGTTTCGACAGGTCGCCATCGCTGGCAGTCAGCGAATGGAGCAAGTCGACCAATACAAAATCGGGCCATGGCACATTGCCACAAACCATACTGGGAACAACCAATCCGCAACAGAAAGAATATAACTGGCTAACTGCCGAGCTGGTAAAATGGAAAATGTTCGATGGAAAAATGTCGGAAGGGTTATTGTTCAAACCGGAAGATTTTGATGCGAAGAAGAAATACCCCGTGATATTTTACTTCTATGAAAAATATTCAGAGACCCTGCATATGTACCGTGCGCCTGCGCCCAGCGCTTCAACCGTTAATATCCCTTATTTTGTAAGCAATGGTTACCTGGTGTTCATTCCCGATATCTATTATAAGAAGGGAGAGCCTGGCGAAAGTGCTTACAACGCGGTTGTTTCAGCAGCCAGATCTCTCGCGAAAAAGCCGTGGGTCGATTCTACCAAAATGGCTATTCAGGGACAAAGCTGGGGTGGCTACCAGGTGGCTTACCTGGTTACCCGCACCAATTTGTTTGCAGCAGCTGAAGCCGGTGCACCGGTATCAAACATGACCAGCGCCTATGGCGGCATTCGCTGGGGAACCGGCCTGAACCGCCAGTTCCAGTACGAACGGTCACAAAGCCGTATCGGCGCTACTTTGTGGCAACGGCCCGACCTGTACATCAGGAACTCACCTTTGTTCAGGGCCGATAAAGTAAATACGCCCCTGCTTATTATGCATAATGATGCCGATGGTGCAGTACCCTGGTACCAGGGCATTGAATTCTTTACCGCTTTGCGCCGCCTGGGTAAAAAAGTATGGATGTTACAGTATAACGGTGAAGATCATAACCTGGTTGAAAGAAAGAACCGCAAAGACCTCAGCATCAGGCTGGCTCAATACTTCGATCATTTTTTGAAAGGAGCGCCTGCGCCTCGCTGGCTGGCGGAAGGATTACCCGCTACGTCGAAGGGCATTGACTGGGGAACGGAGGTTGAGGAGAAAAAAGGTTTTTGATTACCACCATTTAATTTCTGATTTCTGATTTCGGGATTTTGAGATTTAATTCTAAAAATCCCGAAATCTCGAAATCTCAAAATCGCGAAATCAGAAATGTTTTTACGCTGCTTTCGATATATATCTTACCAGACTCCGTTTCGCTACCGGTAACAAAGTTTCCGAAACAGGAAACGACAATTCGGTCTCAATGGAATATACAGCGGGATTAGGCATGTCGCGGTTATTGCGCAACAGTTCAGCCTTGATGTTCTCGTAGGTATTTACAATATTGCGTTCCCAGTCATTCACATATTCTGTTCTGATAGCCCGGTATTTTTCGTCGTGCTTTTCAAAAAAGCTCAATCTGTATTGATACACCATTGTAGTACGATGCGAACCTTCACTCAAGAAGAAATAACCTTCATTCGTGTCAAGCGGTACCAGTCCAACCGGAAAAATATTCAGCTTCTCCTCCACAAATTCATAGATCTCTGTGCCATTACTGATGGTTGTTTTCAGTTTATCAGCCGAATAGTTGATAATATCCTCCAGTTCCTGCATCAGTTCGTCATCTTCGATGATCTGCTCATACAACAACTGCAGCTTTTCAATCTGAACACCTGTTAATTTTTTAGGAAATTGTTCCTGTAAGAATTTTTTGTTCTCTTTTAATGCCTGCAGATTATTATAATGAAAGATAACATCCGATAATTGCGGGTATAATTTAGATTCATTGAAGTATTGGGTCACCTGTTGAAGATAGGCGAGAAGCGTATATTTCTTTAACTCGAAATCAATATAGCCTTCGGCAAACCAGGTTTCTGAAAGCGTTTTCATTCGATTACGTTTTAAAAGTTTAGAATTTAGTTGATCCGGGCACTGCAGGCAAATGATTGACCTTATCATCAATTTACAAAAAAAAGACCGTGCCAGGAAGTGATGGTTTAACTATTTTCCGTTAAAACCGGGTTCTGCCCAACGATGTTTAACCGGGCACACAGTGAACAATTCGGGCGCTTAATTGTAAACGCGGGTCCTGTAAGATTAGTATATAAAAAAATAACCCTGACATGGCCGTCAGGGTTATTTCCTACTATTTGAAAGCGACTTATAACGTTCTTTCCACTGAAAAGTTCTCCAGTTCTTTGGCTACTGCATTCAGGAATGTAGAACCTAATGCGCCATCGATGATGCGATGATCGTATGACAGCGACAGGTACATCATGTGGCGGATGGCAATGAAATCGCCCTGCTCGGTTTCAATAACCACTGGTCTTTTCTTAATTACGCCGGTTGCCAGAATAGCTACCTGCGGCTGATTGATGATGGGAGTGCCCATCAGGCTGCCAAAGGTGCCTACATTGGTAAGCGTAAAAGTGCCCCCCTGGGTATCATCGGGCCTTAAGCGGTTATTGCGCGCTGCATTCGACAGCGAGTTCACCTGGCGGGTGAGGCCAACGAGGTTCAGCTGATCGGCGTTACGAATAACCGGTACGATGAGGTTACCGGTTGGCAGGGCAGTGGCCATACCAATATTGATGTCTTTCTTTACGATCAGTTTATCACCATCAACGCTGCTGTTCAGCCAGGGATATTTTTTAATGCAGCGAATAATGGCTTCTATGAACAGGGGTGTAAACGTGAGCTTTTCACCTTCCTGTTTTTCAAACTCTTTTTTAACCTTATCGCGCCAATGCACCATATTCGTTACATCGGCTTCGGTAAAGCTGGTAACGTGTGCACTGGTTTGTTTGCTGCGGATCATGTGGTCGGATATCAGCTTGCGCATGCGATCCATTTCAATGATCTCGACATTACCGCTGTAGGTTTGGATGTGGCGCTCAGGTTCCTGCTGGGGCTGATGCACCTGGGGCAGAATGGTCGGTGTGGATTCAGCCGCTTTCTGAACGGGTGAAGCAACAGCCGCACCGCCGCCGACCTTACCGGCTTTTTTATTGGCAATGTATTGCAGGATATCTTTTTTGGTAACCCGGCCTTCATTTCCCGTACCGGGAATATTTTCCAGCTCGCTGAGGCTAACGCCTTCGCTGGTGGCAATATTCAAGACCAGGGGAGAATAAAAACGCGAACCGTTTTGGGCAGCCGGTTGATGGCTGAACGACTCACTGGTAACTGGTTTGTGGTTCATGTCGTGCGCCAGCGGGCGGTTTTCCGCTACTTCCGCGGCCGGACTGGTAACCACTGGTGTATTGGTTGAAGCTGGTTCTGCAGCATTTGACCGGATGCGGGCAATCACCGTACCTACGGGTACGACGTCATTCACATTGAAAAAGGTTTCTTCAATAACGCCTTCAGCAATGGAGGGTACCTCACTGTCCACTTTATCGGTGGCAATTTCAAGTACCGCTTCATCCATCTTCACTGTTTCTCCGGGATGTTTATACCACTTCAAAATAGTGGCTTCCATAATACTTTCACCCATTTTAGGCATCACCAGGTCAACTAGAGCCATATGCAATTGCAGATTTTAATTTCCCGCCATGGCGGGAAGGTTTATGATTTCACTTTTAGTTTCGGGCCGGATCAATAACTAAAGTCGCGAACTTATTAATTAATACTCAAATCGCAACATCAAAACCTTAGAACTTGGAACTTAGAACTTAGAACTTAAAACTTTGAACTTTGAACTTCCAAGGCGCCAAAGGTAATGATTTATGCTAACAACTGTTTGCTTATGCGTTTTCTACAATAAATTTCCGTAAAAGATTCAATGCCTGGATCGCCGTCATTTCAATATTCCGCGCACGATCGAAGCGGAACTGAAATCTATGGGTGACCAGCTTAGTTCGGTCGCCGGCAGCCACCCAAACGGTGCCCACCGGTTTTTCGGGTGAACCACCATCGGGTCCCATGATACCTGAAACAGCTACGGCGTAATCGGTATTCAGTTTGGCCAGGGCGCCGGCAGCCATTTCTTTTACCACTTCCTCACTCACTGCCCCTGCTTTTTGCAGGGAGGCAGGCGATACATTCAGTGCCGAGATCTTTATCTCGTTGTCGTAACTTATGATGCTCCCTTTATATATGTTACTGGCCCCGCTAATGGCTGTAATAAGATGGGCCATATATCCGCCTGTACAGCTTTCTGCAGTGGCCATCGTTTTTTTTCTGGACCGTAACAATTTGCTTAACACCATGGGCAGGGTCTCATCTTCATCGGTCACCAGCCATTCCTGAACCAGTTGTTTCAATTTGCCAAATTCGGTATCCAGCTCGTTTTCCAGCCGGGTCTTATCGGTGCTCCATCCGGTAATGCGCAACCGTACCATGCCATAATTGGGCAGGTAGGCGAGCTTCAGGTGTGCGGGCAGTTTTTCTTCCCAGTCTTTAATCCGTTCTGCAATAAACGATTCGCCCATACCCACTGTAAGCAGCGTCCTGTGTGTTATGAATGGCATTGTGAATGTCTGCTGCAGGCGAGGCAGCACTTCTGCGGTCATCAATCCTTTCATTTCATGTGGTACACCGGGAAGAGACACAAATACTTTACCATTCTTTTCAAACCACATGCCGGGCGCTGTGCCGCGGGCATTGGGCAGCACGGTACAAACATCAGGCACTTCTGCCTGCTTAAGATTGCGTTCGATAATAGGGCGGCGGTATACCTGTTCAAAAAGATAGATCAGGTGTTTTCGCACTTCTTCATTCATGACCAGCTTTCCGCCGAAGTATTCACACAGTACCGGTTTGGTAATGTCATCGGCAGTAGGGCCCAGTCCACCGGTAATGAGAATGATATTCGAATCGCGGCTTTCCTCATTGAGTGCGCGGATGATCTCTTCTTTACTATCACCTACAGCCACTCTTCTTTTTACCCATACCCCGGCCTTGTTCAATTCCTGCGAAATGAAAGCGCTGTTGGTATCAACTACCTGGCCTATCAGCAATTCATCACCAATGGTTATTATGGAGGCGATAATCTTTTCCATAGCAACAAATGTAGACATAATGTGCTAATTAGCTGATGTGCTAATTAGCTAATGTGCCAATTAGCTAATGTGCCAATGAATACAGGTTTCGATAGCTTTGAGCTTTGTACCTTTTAATCCTTTACCTTGTAACCTGAAACCTGTAACTTGTAACCCATGAAGAGACTGATCTTTCTCTTATTTGCCATGATCGTGCAAATTAGTTGGGCCCAAACTGTTGCCCTGAAACTTGCCAACGCTGTAAAAAAGTTTGAAGCCGATGCCCAGGTACAACATGGTATTTTCAGTATATATGTGGCCGATGCAAAGACCGGTAAACCGGTGTATGAGCACCAGGCGCAAATCGGGTTGGCGCCAGCCAGTACCCAGAAACTGTTTACCAGTATAGCTTCCTTTGATCTACTGGGCGCGGATTACCGCTATAAAACGGTGATCGGTTATGATGGCCGTATCGAGAATGGCGTATTACATGGGAACCTGCATATTAACGGTTATGGAGACCCTACATTGGGCAGCTGGCGTTGGGCAGATACCAAAGAGGAAATCGTATTCAAAAAAATAATAGCAGCGCTGCAGCAACATAACATTACGCGCATTACGGGCCATGTATTATTGAATGATTCGGCATTTTCAGTGCAACCGCTGCCTGGCGGCTGGATCTGGGATGATATTGGCAATTATTATGGGGCAGGCAGCTGGGCCATTAACTGGCACGAAAATCAGTATGACCTGCATCTGGCGCCGGGAAAAAATGAAGGCGACACTACCAGGATCGTAAAAACAATTCCCGAATTGCAGGGCTCTGTACTGAGCAACTATATTACCACTGGCAAAAGGGGGAGCGGCGACAATGGATTTATTTATTTACCGCCTTACTCAAGAACAGGTTTTACCGAAGGCACTGTGCCTATGGGCAACGAATCGTTTGTTATTTCGGGCGCTTTCCCGAATGCCCCTGTACAGTTTGCACATGAGCTGGAACAATTATTGACTAAACACCATATTGCCGTTACAGGCAGGTTCAAAATATATTCAACGAGCAAGGCTCATGCTGCACAATGGCCGGCGATGCAAAAGGAATTGACGACGCTATTGTCGCCAACAATGGAAAACATTAATTTCTGGTTTTTACGCAAGAGCATCAATCTTTATGGAGAAGCGCTGATAAAGACCATCGCCTGGGAAAAAAGCAGATCAGGGTCTACGGAAAAAGGCGTTGAACTGGTGCGCAATTTCTGGGCGGCCAATGGAATAAACAAAGGCGCCATCAATATGATCGATGGCAGCGGGCTGTCGCCCCAGAACCGGGTTACCACCCATGCCGAAGTGAAAGCATTGTTATATGCGAAGAACCGGCCCTGGTTCAATTCGTTTTACAATGCGCTGCCCGAGTACAATGGGATGAAAATGAAAAGCGGTTCCATCGGCGGTTCAAGGGCATTTGCCGGCTATCATACCGCAAAAGACGGAAAGCAGTATGTGTTCTCTGTTATAGTAAATAACTATGAACGGTCGGCGGGAGACATCGTGAAGAAGTTATATACAGTGCTCGATGTGCTGAAATAGGATTTCCGATTTCGGGATTTCGGGATTTCGGGGTTTCAGGATTTCGAGATTTTGGGATTTGGCTAATCGGAATTTTAAGATTTATCGGAAAGTTGAAATGTAAGCAAATCTCAAAATCTCAAAATCAGAAATCAGCAATCAGAAATCAGAAATCTAAAAGAATGTTTTTAATTTATCGTACAGTTGCGCAGGCATCGTCGTTTTCTGCATGCCATTGGCAGTAACGAAGTAAAGCACTACACGGCCTACCGTGAGCAGTTTTTTGTTCTCATTAAATACTTCCTGGTGAAATTCAATTTTATGATCGGTGGGTAATTCCTTCAGGGTGGTTTTAATGGTAAGCAGGTCGTCGTAATGCGCGGTACGCAAATAGCGGCAATGCATTTCAACCACGGGCATAATAACGCCCATCGCTTCCATATCTTTATAGGTAAAACCCAACTGGCGGATAGATTCAGCACGGCCTACTTCAAAATACTGGGCATAATTGCCATAGTACACTACATTCATCTGGTCAGTTTCGGCATATCGAACACGGATCTGGGTTTCGGCGGTGAACATGGTCAACGGTGAATGGTCAATGGTCAATAGCTAATCCAATTTGAAATGAACTGCTGTTTGCATAATGCGATCTTCGAATGACCCTGACTTATTTAATGTTAAATAAAAAGTTTGAAACAATAGACATGAACAGCGGGTTGTAAATGATCAGTGGCGGGTTCTGAATACGGGTACCATTCACCACTGACCATTCACCATTCACTTATTTGCCCATAGCGCCATCGATGCTATATTTGCCAGGCCCCATTAACAGGGTGCTGAAAAATCCGGCGAGATAAATTACGGCTACTTCATTATTACCCCTGAATCCTTTGTGGATCATGAAAACGGCCACTAAAAAAGTGATCACAATAGGAATGGTCATAATGCGGGTAAAAAGTCCCAGAATGACAAATACGGCACAAAACACTTCAGCAAACAGCACCAGCATCAGCGATGGCATATGCCCAATATGAAACGGATCGGGGAAGCTGTTCTGTCTTTCAGCAAAATGCTTCAGCTTGTCAATTCCATGATTTACGAGGAGCAGTAAACCGAAAGTAACACGTATTAGTAACACGGCGATATTAAATGCGGTTTCGGAACAGGCTGTGCTCAGTAGTCTTTTCATGAGTTCGTTTTTAAGGTAGGTCAAAAATACGGGTATTTATTTTTCACATTTAGTATTAAAAAGATTTGTTAATCCTGCCACTTATCCACATCTGTTTGGAACGATGTTTGGTTAAAGGTTAAATATTTAGAACCTTTACGAAGTTTTACCTATCACCTTAAGGACACTGGAATGAAACAAACGACAGCCTTCATAACCCTTTTAGGTCTTTTTCATTTTTCCTATGCCCAGCAAACACGTGTATTAACAGATCCCCAGGCAACATTCAAGCAAGCAAAAGAATATTATCAACGGGAACAATACAGTCTGGCATATCCATTATTAAAAGACCTGCAGCTACAACAAACCTCGGCCGACCGTAGCGACCAGGCTATAACGTACCAGGAAATAAAATATTACAGCACGGTCTGCGCCCTGAAGCAAAATGAAGAAGGCGCCGTTTTGAATGCCCGTAAATTCATTGAACTGGAAGATAATGCCGCCCGGGTGCAAATGATGAGCTTTCACCTGGCTGAATATTATTTCCGCCAGGGTGATTATGCCCAGGCAGCTTCCTTATACGAAACCGTTAAGATCGGCAACCTGAGCAACCGGGAAATTGCCGATATGAAATTTCATCTCGGGTACGGCTATTTTGTTTCTAAACAGTTCGACAAGGCCAAACCGATGTTCGATGCCATCAGGCAGATGAAGGATGATCCCAATTATGCCGATGCCAAT
Organism: Longitalea luteola; assembly: GCF_017356035.1. Taxonomy (GTDB): domain Bacteria; phylum Bacteroidota; class Bacteroidia; order Chitinophagales; family Chitinophagaceae; genus Niastella; species Niastella luteola. Next base: position 356,023 of record NZ_JAFIQX010000005.1, read on the forward strand.
TACTACTATGGGTTCATTTGTTTTTACGAAAAGAAATACAAGGACGCACTCACTGCCTTTACCGTGGTGGAAGACCATCCCAATTATGGTAAGGTGGTGCCTTTTTATATTGCCGGCATCTATTATTCATTAGGTCAGAAAGAGAAAGCGCTGGAATATGCCGAGTCGAAACTGAAAAGGGGCAATCTCTTTTACGATACACAGATGCGCCAGATGGTGGGCCATGCTTATTTTGAAAAAAGACAGTTCGATAAAGCGCTGCCGTATCTGGAGTCCTACGTTAAAAAAGCGGATAGTGTAAAACGCGAAGATATCTACGAGCTTTCCTACAGCTATTACGAAGCGAAGAACTGGAACAAAGCGATCGAGGGATTCAAGCAGATCAGTGGCAAAGATGATTCACTGGCGCAGAACGCGATGTACCTGCTGGGCGATGCCTACTTAAGAACAGGGCAGAAAGCCAATGCCCGCAACGCCTTTCAATTGTGTGCCCGCAACAGCAGCAATCAAAAGCAACAGGAAGTTTCGCAATTCAATTACGCAAAATTATCATACGAATTGGGTTACCAGGACGTAGCCCTCTCCGAGTTACAGGAGTTCCTGAACAAGTATCCGCAGTCAGAATACAACAACGAAGCAAAAGAGCTGCTGGTAAATATGCTGGCCAGCACCAACAACTATAAAGATGCCCTGGCGTTGATCGAATCGGTGAAGAATCCATCTTCCAATGCCAGGAAACTGTACCCGGTGGTATTATATGGCCGGGCTACTGAACTCATCAATGATGGTATGCTGGTTACTGCCAACGACCTGCTCACCAAAGCAGAGGCAGACGCCAATAATACGGGTGTATTACCCCAGATCCAGTTCTGGCGGGGCGAAATTTCGTATCGGCTGAACAAACTGGATGATGCTATCCGCTATTATTTTGAATACCTGAAACGCCCGGTTTCTTATATAGAAATAAATCCAACCAATGCTTATTATAACCTGGGTTATTGTTTCTTAAAAAGAGAGAACTATAACCAGGCGCTGGGTTATTTTGAAAAAGTGGTCAGTAACCCGAAGATCAATGCCAGTGCACTCGAGCAGGACGCATATGTTCGCAGTGCCGACTGTTATTATATGAACCGCGATTTCAAGAAGGCAATGGCCATGTATGATAAAGTGATCGGTTACTCATGGGCGGCGGGCGACTATGCCACCTTCCAGAAGGCCATGATCACCGGCGTAAATAATGAAAAGGAAAAGATCAATCTGCTTACTACCATTGCACGCCGTTATCCGCAATCGAACCTGCTGGCCGATGCCAATATGGAAATTGCTATGACCTATATTGCCGGTGAGCAGTTCCGGGAAGCTATTCCTTATTTAAAGAATGTGGTGAGCGATCCGGTGCCATCACTGAAGCCCAAGGCTTACCTTAAAATGGGTATCGCATATTACAACCTGAACAATGATAACGAAGCGCTGAAACAATATACCAATGTCCTGCAACAGTTCCCCAATTCACCGGAGGCAGAAGCCGCATTGGAGAATGCACGCCTCATCTATGTAGAGCAGGGCAAAACCAGCGAGTACATAACGTTTGCCCGTTCTGTGGGTAAGGAAATTACCACCAACCAGGAAGATGAGTTGATGTACCAGCAGGCAGAAGTGCAATTCAATAATGGTAATTTTCCCGGTGCAGCCAAAAAGTTTGAGGAATATCTTACCCGTTTCCCCGATGGCAAATATGCTATGGAAGCATTGTACTACAAGAGTGAAATTTATTATAACCAGAAAGACTGGACCAAAGCGGCCGAAGGTTATGAAAAATTATCAGACCTGGTGCCTAATAAATTCGGCGAAAAATCATTACTGAGCGCCGCACGCCTGAACTTTTTTGAACTGAAGAATTATGAGAAGGCTGAGAAATATTTTACCAGGCTGAAAGAATTTGCCACCTCGCAGGAAAATAAGCTGGAAGCCATGCGTGGATTGCTGCGCAGCCAGTTCCAGTTACAAAAATGGACGGATGCTGTTACCAATGCAAAAGACCTGTTGAGCCAGAAAGGTATTGGTTCAGACGATAAGGTGATTGCGAATATGGCCATTGCGAAATCGTTCCAGACGTCCAATCAATGTGACCAGGCGATCAGTTATTACCGCCAGGTTGTTTCCCTCAATAAATCAGCTTATGGTGCAGAAGCCCGGTATGAGATTGCCAATTGCTTCCTGGTGCAGGACCGCCTGGCCGATGCAGAGAAAGCAGCTTTTGAAGTGGTGAACAAATCCGGCTCATACGAAGTTTGGGTAACCAAAGCCTATCTTTTGTTAGGTGATGTATACCTGAAACAGAAAGATTATTTCAATGCAAAAGCCACTTACCAAAGCATAGTGGACAATGCCAAACTGGAAGACCTGCGGCAGGAAGCGGAACGCAAGCTGAAACAAACGCAGGAGGAGGAGAGGAAGAACAGTAAAGTAGGGGGCTAGTTAATAAGTTATTTAGTTCTTAAGTTATTAAGTTAATAGGTTATTGGATTGTGAGGCAGCAATGAAATTCGTGAGCTATTCACTCACCATTTACCATTGACGATTCACGATTTCACCATTCACGAACATCGTTATTCAGATGAATAAACAATTCAGAACAACAGTTTTCCTTATCAGTGGTTGTTTTTTAGGTTCTACCGTAATGGCGCAGGAACCCAATAAAGGAAAGACCATTGATGTAACCTCTACTTTTAAACCGGTTTTACGGGAGGCATCAAAGATCAATTTCAATGCAACAGAGCCGGCAGTGGATACCACCAAACCCCGGCTGAATTATAATATACCGGCGCAGAACCTGTTTTTTACCTATCAGCCGGCGGGGGTTCATCCGGTGGCGTTAAAGGCGGATACGGGCAATAACTGGGTGAACAGTAATTACATCAAAGCGGGTATCGGTAATATTCATCAGCCCTTTGTAAAAGCAGGATTCAGTTTTGGCGATGGCCAGAAAACCTTCTTTAATATTTTCGGTAATCACTATACGTCGAAAGGCGAACTGCCTTTTCAAAAGAACAGTCAGACCAGTGTGGGCGCGGCAGCTACCTACAGAACCTCGAAGAACCTGGAGTGGAATGGAAGCCTGGGTTTCCGCAGTGATGATTATTATTTGTATGGCTTTAAACCCGATTCACTGGCAGAAGTGTTCACCAAGGACGATCTGAAGCAGAAGTTTCAGACCATTGAAGGAAAGGTCGATTTCAGGAATATTGCGCCCACAGAATTCGGGCTTAATTTTCACCCGAGCATCCGGGTGAGTGGCTTTAACGGAACTACATTTGGCAACAAAGCCACAGAGACCAACACCGTGCTGAACCTGCCGCTGGAAAAGACCTTTGGCGACAGTGAGAAATTTGCCTTTAATATTGGCGCCACCGCTGATCTTACCAACTATAAGAACGACAATCTGAAGACCGATAAGAAAAGTATTCAGAACAATTTATACCAGATCGCAACAGCGGTATCGGTTAAGACCGGTAACCTGTACCTGCATGCAGGAATTCTGCCCTCATGGGATCAGAAGAAATTCCACATGCTGCCCAATGTTATGGCCGACATCACTACCAATGACAAACAATTCACGCTGCAATTGGGTTGGGTAGGCTCTTACAGCAAGGGATCGTACCAGCGTTTTGCGTCCATCAATCCCTGGCTGGCGCAGCCTGATTCCCTGGTGAATACCCGTACCATAGAAATGTATGGCGGTGTTAAGGGGTCGTTGGGCGATCATTTCACCTATTCTGCTAAACTGGGTTTAGCTACTTATCATAATATGCCATTATTTGTTAATGACACACTTTATGGCAACACCTTCAATATCCGCTATGAGCCCAAGATGAATAACCTGCGTTTGCACAGTGAAATCGGGTATACGGTGGGCGAAAAGTTCAGCGCTACTGCCGGGCTGACATGGAACAATTATTATAAGCAGGAGCGTGAAGCAGATCCCTATGGTTTAATTCCTATAGAATTAAATGCGGCGATCCGCTGGCAGTTATTGAAAGACCTGTTCTTTTACAGTGAACTGTGGACCTGGACCAAACCTAAATACCTGTCAAAGAACGGCGACAGCTATAAAGGGGACAATGCATTTGACCTGAATGCAGGAGCCGAGTTCAGGATCACGAAAAACTTTAACCTGTGGGTACAGCTTAACAATTTGTTAAATGACAGGTACCAGCGCTGGAACCAGTACGAGGTATTCGGGTTTAGTATTTTGGGAGGTATAACGTATTCATTCAATACAAAATAGGCTTAAAGCCTAAAGCTGAACGCTTGATGCTTAACGCAGACTACCTTGATGGTGTCTTTTGCCTTAAGCGTTAAGCGTTTGACGTTTAGCGGTTTCTGGGGTGGTGGATAAAGGTTTTAGGGACATTATGTGCTTAAAACCAGAAAATTTTTGTTTTTTGCAGCGTAAACAACGGAATATTATGAACAATGTGCTGGTAAGTTATCTGCTTCAACATAGAAGTATCAGTATTCCCGGACTGGGTTCAATGTATATAGAGCGCATTCCGGCGCAAACTGATTTTGTGAACCGTCGTATTCTTCCTCCCGATTACCATTTCCGTTTTGATAAATATTTCGATGCTCCGGATAAAGATTTTTTCACCTATCTGGCCAAACAGCAGAACATTGCCGATTATGAAGCCATTAAATGGTATAACGAATGGGCATACGAGTTGCGCAGTAAATTGCGCGAAGGAATGGAAGTTCAGTGGGATGGCATAGGAACACTGAAAAAAGATATCTCAGGAGAAATAGTTTTTGAATCGGCAGGCCGGATACCCAGTTTGCAGGAACATACGCCGGCCAATCGCGTGATACATACCCATACACAGCACACCATGCTCGTGGGTGACCAGGAAGTGACGCGGAAGATCTCCAGCACAGACCTCGTTGAAACCTCAGCATCAAATAATAATGTAATATCTGGTGATGAACAGGCGCCCGAGTTGTATGAGGAGCAGCCGCCTAAGAAAAAAGGCTGGTGGATCTTTGCCATAGTGCTTGCTGCACTTGCTTTGACGGTGATCTTCCTGCGGATGTACCGGGATGGACTGGTTACATCAGCTGCAGGAAACCAACAACCGATCCAGGCAGCTCCCTGATATTTTTCTTTTAAACAATTTGAATTTTCTTTTCTTTGCAGGTCATAAATACCTGATGTCGTCACCTATACATTATACCACATGCCCTGCCTGCGATTCGTCTGAGATCCGTCGTGTACTGGCATCAAAGGATCATACGGTTTCGCAAAAAATGTTCGAGATCTGGGAGTGTAGCCGTTGCACCATGCGATTTACCCAGGACGCACCCCAACAGGATGATATAGCTGCTTATTATCAGTCGGAAGACTATATTTCACACAGCAATACCAGCAAAGGACTGGTGAACAGATTATATCTTCGAGTGCGCGAACGTAGTTTGAAAAATAAAAGGAAACTGGTACAATCGTACACCAATGCCGAAAGCATGCCCCGCCTGCTGGATGTTGGTTGTGGTATTGGCGCATTTATGGATCATATGCGGCAGTTTGGCTGGCTGGTAGAAGGGGTTGAACCCAGTGAAACCGCCCGTGAAAATGCCGTAAAACAGTACGGATTATACGTATATCCTCCCGATAAATTCTTCGATAATTCCTTTGGCGATTTCGATGTCATTACCATGTGGCATGTGCTGGAGCATGTGCACCTGTTGAATGAGTATATGGACCGGCTGAAAGAATTGTTGCGCCCGCAGGGAACCCTGTTCATTGCCGTTCCTAATTATACGAGCTACGACGCCGGCAAATATAAAGAGCATTGGGCCGCGTATGATGTTCCCCGCCATTTGTATCATTTCTCTCCTGACTCCATGCGGTTACTGCTCGAAAAACACGGACTGAAACTAAGAGCCGTAAAACCAATGTGGTTCGACAGCTTTTATGTAAGCATGTTAAGCGAGAAATATAAAACCGGAAAAGACAGTGTGCTGAAAGGAGGCATCATGGGCTCCATTTCCAACCTGAATACGTTATTCCACAAAGAACAATGCAGTTCGCTGATCTATGTGATCGGGGAATAAAAAGAGTTACAGGTTTCAGGGAAATTGTTACCGGATACCAGTCGCCGGTTCCCGGCCCTGCAAATTAAGATCTAAGACATTTTTTGGCATTCTGCAATCTACACCGCTGGTAACTGTACTTGGTAACCTGTAACTGGGGTAACCTGCAACTTGAAACTTGTAACCTGTGACGCTTTCCTAATACTGTAATACTTACAAGTAAGCACCAGACGATCCTGTTTACTGTATCTTTATCTCATAAATAAACGGCCACCTTTTGCCGGTAACAAGTACCTGACCGGTCTCGGGGTTGTATGCAATACCATTTAATACATCGGCGCCCGGGCGCAGGGAGGAGGCTTCTTTCTGCAGGTTCTCCAGGTTAATACGGCCGACTACTTTACCGGTTGCCGGGTCGATCTTGAGAATATAGGATGTTTCCCATTGATTGGCATAGATGTAGCCGTTGATGTATTCCAGCTCGTTCATATTGGCTACAGGGCCATTATTATCCGTTACCCGCAAAATGTTCTGAAGTTTGAGTGAATCAGGGGTAAGGTAATACAGGTTGCTGGTACCATCGCTCATGATGAGGTGAGTTGAATCATGGGTTAAACCCCAGCCTTCCTTGGAAGGAAGTTTGAATTCTTTGATCTTTTTAAACGTATTGGCATCGTACACAAAGCCGATCTGGCTCGTCCAGGTAAGTTGATACAGTTTATCATTGAAGAAGGTAATACCCTCGCCGAAATATTTTGTTTTATCCAGCTGCACTTTGGTAGTTACTTTGCCCGTTTTCAGGTCGCTGATGCCCAGTTCAGAGGGGTAGGGGCTTTCGTCGGCATTGCCGCCGGAGCTTTCGAACAGCTGTCCTTTATAGAATTCGAGGCCTTCTGTAAAATAGGAGGTATCGTGAGGATATTTATTCACTACTGCATATTGAATGGCAGGGATGGCTTCCGTTACAGACATGTTATTAGCGTCACCATTGCCGTTTTCGGTCTCGTTACAGGCAATGAGCGTAGTAAAGATCACGGTAGCTGCAAAAAGTATTCTATTCATAATAAAGGGCGTAAGCTTTCAAAAATACGATCGGAAAGATAAGCAAAGCTTAAAGAATAATTAATTTTTGAATTTATGGGGGATTTTGGGCTGATAAGTTTAGTTGTATCCATAATGTTTACGATCGCTGATCACAGCACGCTTGCTACGGATCGTTGCTAGGCTGCAATGGATCATTGTTTCGTGTATTTTCATCGTTGCTGCCTGTAACCAGGTCATTGTTGGTTGTTATTACAGCGTTGCAAGCTGTTACCTCAACACAGTAGGCTGTTATGTTACCATTGCAGGTTGCTAAACGCACAAAGCAGGTTGCCATGATCCAAGATCGCTTTGCAATAAATCGTTGCTGAGTTGCAATGGTCCATTACCATAAAGAAATGGATCATTGTTGCGTTGAAACGATCCGAATTCAGGTTGAAATGATATAAATACATGTGTTCTTAGTTCATAACAGACTGAAATGACTTCATTGCATGCTGACATGAAGTAATTTCAAGCTGCAATAAGCCAAAAGCAAATGATCTTATTTCATTGCAAAGAATCAATGATGAGAAGTCAGCTTGCAGCGACCATTTCGGGTGAGCAATGATCTATCGCAAGCCAGCAGTGATCCTAAGTAGGCCCGAAATCGTACATCGCAGGCTGGCTAAACACCGAAGCAACGTGGTTTGTTCCGTTGCAGGCCAACAGTGATGGAAAGCGATTTGATGGAAGGTGGTTGCAACTGTATTTCTGACCTTTTATCAACGCCTGCATAAAAAAAGGCATGGCAAATTTTTGCTGGTATTATTTTTTTAGCAGAAATTAGGCTTGCGATATAAAACCAGAACTTGCCATTTTGAATGATCTCTATCATATCAGATCGCTCCAGGAGCGCATTGCTTTGTATGAGGATATGCAGGCTTACCATGCTTTGTATGATCTTTTCTTCCATAATCTCCACCGGTTTTGTTACTCCTTTGTAAAGTCATCGGAAACAGCCGAAGAAATTGTTTCTGACGTATTTATCAAATTATGGCAGATCAGGAACAAGCTGCCGGAGATCGAAAACCTGAAGGTATATCTCTATCAGATCGCCAAGAACTTCTGCCTTAATTATATTACCCGCCATTTCAAGAACCCCGTGGCCAGTCTCGATGAAATGGATATCGAAGCGGTGATCTGCCTCGATAATCCCGAAGAACTGTGCATTTCTGCCGACATCATTAACACCATTCAACAAACCATAAAACAGCTGCCGCCCCAGTGCCGCCTCATCTTTCAAATGGTAAAGGAAGATGGCATGCGCTATAAGGAAGTGGCTGATATTCTGCACATTTCGGTGCTCACCGTGCGCAACCAGGTAGCCATAGCCACCCGCAAGATCGCCGAAGCCTTACCAGCCTCCATCCGTGAATCGGCCATTCGCCTCCGCTAAGGCTACGGCGGACAAGTCGTGAACCGACATTCGTCAATCGACAATCGTCAATTGTCAATCCCCAATTGTGAATTCGAAAAACCGGTACCTGGCAACCGGTACCCTGTACCTGGCAACCGGTAACCGGTACCCGGCAACCGGCAACCGGTACCCGGCAACCGGCAACTTTTTTTTCAAACCCTTGGTACATCAGGAACGGATCCCTTGTCTTAGCAGGTACAGCCATCCTTTATGAACGAAGAAAGAGTCTGGTTTCTGTTAAGTATACAGCTTTCAGGCGAAGCCACCCCGAAAGAACTGGAAGAACTCAATAGCCTGTTGAAGCAGCATCCCGAATGGGAATTGCGTGCTGAGCTCATGCGCAATATGTGGCGCAGCAAACGGCCATCATCGCCGGTAGCGGCCAGTCATTTTGATAAACACCTGCAACGCCTCAGCAATCACCTGGCGTTGCCTGCCCTGCAGTTTGACAACGAAACAACAGAAAGCGACCCTGCAGAAACAACAACAGAACGGCGCCGCAACCCACTCCGATGGCTTTGGGCGGCTACCGCCGCTGCGGCCTGCCTGGTGATCTTTTTGCTGGTGTACATGCCTGCCACAAAAAGAGAAGCCAAACCCGTTGCCAGTAATACGATCAGCACCCGCCCCGGCTCCAAATCGAAAGTGGAATTGCCCGATGGTACCCAGGTTTGGCTGAATGCTGATAGTAAATTAACGTACGGGCAAAACTTTTCAGGAAATACCAGAGAAGTTACCCTTATCGGCGAAGCCTATTTTGATGTGGCGCATGCTTCGTCTCCCGAAACCGGCAAACGTATCCCGTTTATCATTCATACCAATTCCATTGATATAAAGGTATTGGGCACCGCATTCAATGTTCGCTCTTATCCCGCTGAAAAAACCACGGAAACAGCGCTGATCCGCGGATCCGTAGAAATAACCCTGCATAATAGTCCCGACAAAAAAATAGTGCTGAAGCCCGATGAAAAGCTCATTGTTAAAAATGATAACGCTGCCGTTATCAGTACCGCCAATAACGACAGCAGCGCCGGCTGGCCGGATAATGAACCTGTAATGACATTGAGCAGGATACGTCCATATAAACAGGATACCACCAGCCACTTTGAAACCATGTGGGTGAAGAACAAACTGGCATTCGAGAATGAAGCGTTCGATCGGATGCTGCCCGAAATAGAAAGATGGTATAATGTAACCATCGTATTGAAGAATGAATCGCTGAATGGACTGCATTTCACGGGTGTCTTTGAGAACAAATCGCTGGCCGACGTAATGGAGGCTTTGAGTATTTCCCGTGGATTTCATTATGAGATAAAAGGCGACCGGGTCACTATATGGTAAGAACAAATAGCTATATATACGCTGTATAACGATTGTGTAACCAAAACGATTTGCAATGAACAAACGAACATGACTTCGTAAAAACAAAACGGAGAATGTTGGCGCATTCCCCGTTGATGTTAAATTCTGAAAACCTTCTTGCGAGAAATTCTCATCCTTTAACGATTCAAAACTAAGTTATGAAAAAAAATGGATGTAGGGCATTCTCATGCCCTGCCCCTGTTATCAAATGCTTGCTGCTGATGAAATTGACTGTTCTGCTTATTTGTTATTTCTCACTTCAGTCTGTAGCGCATGTAGGGTTTGCCCAGGAGAAAGTGACGTTGAAACTGGCAAATGCTTCCCTGCGAACCGCCTTTAAAATAATTGAGCGGCAAACCTATTTCAGGTTTGTCTATAATGAAGAGATCTTACCAGCCGAACAAAAGATCAATATCAATGTGCAAAGTCAGCCGGTGGGCAATGTGGTGAAGCAGCTGCTGAATAACACGCCGCTTACCTTTAAAATTGTGGGCAGCGATCTCATCGTTATTTCAACCGAACAAAAAGAAGCTGCGGAAGCCCGCACGCCACTGGCCTTTGAAGTATCGGGCCGCGTTACAGATACCCGCAATAATCCATTGCCCAACGTGACCGTGCAGGAAAAAGGTACGAGCAATGGAACTTCCACGAAAGAACATGGCACCTATTCCCTGAGTGTGTTTAATGAAAATGCAGTGCTGGTGATCAGTTCTGTTGGTTTTCTCGACCAGGAAATACCCGTGAAAGGACGGCATGCCATCGATATAGTGTTGCAGGAGAATGTCGCTGATCTGAATCAGGTAGTGGTAATAGGCTATGGTACGCAAAAGAAGTCAGATGTTACCGGTTCGGTAGTATCTGTTCCGAAAGCACGTTTATCTGAACTGCCGGTGACCAACGTTTACCAGGCTATGCAGGGCTCGGTAGCGGGCCTGAACATTACACAAAACTCATCTGTGCCGGGCAGCGGCGCTACCGTTACGGTAAGAGGTATTAATTCTATCAATGCCAACCGAACGCCATTTATTGTAGTGGACGGTATTCCCTTCAGTACAACAGGTGGTAATATCAACGACATCAACTCAAATGACATTGCCTCTATTGAAGTGTTGAAAGATGCATCGGCCGTGGCCATTTATGGCACCCGTGGCGCTAATGGCGTAATACTCATTACTACCAAGCGTGGTGCTTCCGGTAAACCGCTTATCCGCTACAACGGTTATATGGGTTTGGAAAACCTGGCGCATGTAATGGAGCCCAACAGCCCGGAAGGGTATGTGCAAAAATATGCCGACTGGTGGAAGCAGGTGAATCCTACCCAGGCACAAACCGATGTGTTGCCGAACGCGTATGAAATTGCCAATTACAATGCAGGCAATACCGTTGACTGGATCAAAGAAGTAACCCAGCAAGGCATCATCCAGGATCATAACATCAGTGTATCGGGCGGAACCAAAGACGTAAAGTATTATCTCTCGGGCGAATACCTGAAGCAGAAAGGTGTAGTAAAAGGGTATCAATACCGGCGCCTGAGCATTCGTTCGAACCTGGATGTAAACCTCACCGACTTCTTAACAGTGGGAACGTCCTTATTTTTCGCCAATAACAATTACGACGGCGGAAGAGCTAACTTTTATCTTGGCGCTATTATGAGTCCGTACGGAACATTGCGCAAGGCCAATGGTGATTATGAGATCTTCCCTATGAACCCGGAATTATTGTACCTGAATCCTTTGCTTGGTTTGTATACCGATCGCATCAGCCGCGGCAATAACCTGAACGGAACTTTTTATGTTGAAGTAAAACCGGCTATTATCCCTGGTCTGAAATACCGGGCCAATGCTGCCTGGTCATACCTGCCCCGCGACAGCGCCAACTACGTAGGCCGCAAAGCCAATGACCAGTTGGGAACAGCCATTGTCATGAACGCCCATAACAAGAACTGGTTGTTTGAAAATATCATCACCTATACAAAGGACTGGCAAAAACATCATATTGATTTTACCGGTTTATACAGCGCCCAGCGCAACGATTTCTTTGGAAGCAGTACGACGGGTACCGGTTTTGTGAACGATGAGCTGTCATACAAGAACCTGAGTGCGGCGGCCACCCTAAGTGCCGGGTACCTGGGTTATTTCAATGGCGTTAACGTATACGGTTCGTATGAGAGCCGAAGTACGCTCATCTCGCAAATGGGCCGGTTGAACTATAATTACGACAGCCGCTACCTGGTAACGGTTACCGCGCGGCGCGATGGCTATTCCGCTTTTGGCGCCAATACCGACAAATACGGATTATTCCCGTCCTTTGCCCTGGGTTGGAACATCAGCAATGAGAAATTCATGGCTCCGGTTACGTTCGTCAACAACCTTAAACTGCGCGTTTCCTACGGTAAATCGGGTAACCAGGCTATTGACCCCAATGGAACTGCTTCTACCAATGCTTCCGTTCGTTTTCCTTTCAACGGCGTAAGCACTGTTGGTGCTGTAAGCACCAGCACGATGGGCAACAGGAACCTTACCTGGGAAACCACCACCGGCTTTAATACCGGCCTCGATTTCTCGTTACTGAACAGCCGGATCAATGGTACCATAGAAGTGTATAGTACCCGCACGAATGATATCCTGCTAAGACGCAATCTGCCTACAGCCACCGGTTATAACACCGTGTGGGATAACCTGGGTAAATTAGCCAATAACGGATTTGAAATTACCCTGAACACGGTTAACGTAAAAGCCGGGGAATTCAAATGGGAAACCATGGTGAATTTCTCCCGCAACCGTAATAAGATCATTGACCTGTATGGTGATAAAAAAGACGATCTCGGCAACCGGTGGTTCATCGGGCAGCCGCTGTCGGTAGTGTTCGATTATGTGCTGGAGGGGGTTTGGCAAACCGGCGAAGATGCTTCCAGCCAGGATCCCGGAGTTAAACCAGGCGATCTGAAATTCGCTGATCTGGACGGCAGCAAAACCATCACGGCTGATGATAAACGCGTGCTGGGCTCCACATTACCCAAATGGATCGGTGGCCTCACCAATACTTTTCATTACAGGAACTGGCACCTGAACATTTTTATTCAAACTTTCCAGGGTGCTATTAAAAATAACGTAAACCTGACCTGGGCCGATGAAGCGGGCCGTATGAATACGCCGGGTGAGATCGGTTACTGGACAGAGGAGAACAAAAGCAATTCCCGCCCATCGCTGCGCTATACCAACAGCCGTGGTTATGGTTATGCTTCTGACAACAGCTACACCCGCATCAAAGATGCTACTTTAAGTTATACTACGCCTCAACGATTGTTAAACAAGACCGGACTGGGCAGCCTCACTTTTTATCTAAGTGGTCGTAACCTGTATACATTCACCGACTGGGTAGGCTGGGATCCCGAAAATGACTTTACTTTCCGCGGAAGCGGGGGCTGGGAGAACAACTACCCACTGGTAAGATCATTCATTTTCGGTGTTAATGTAGGACTTCGTTAATTGATCAACTTAAATTTTTTGGAGAAATGAAAAAGCATATCATCACCATATTGTGCGTGTACATGGTTTTGCAGGGATTGTATTCCTGCAAAAAAACTTTCCTCGACGAAAAGTTGTATTCGAATTATGCGCCTGAAACGCTGACCGACAGCCTGGGCTTTGAAGCGGCTGCTATCGGTTTATATTACCAGATGGGATTGTTCTTAACCAAGAGCGATGCGCAGGGCTGGCCCAGTGTATGGCAGGCCGGAACTGATATTGCGTTCGTGCCGCCTACGCAAAAGCAGGGCATAGAAGTACCTTATTATGATTATTCGCAATTGATCTCTACAGATGCTGCTGCTTCCTTTACCTGGAGCTGGGCCTACCAGATGATCAATAATGCCAACAATATTATTGCGAACGCAGAGAATCCGGCCATTACCAGTTTGTCAGATGCCGCCAGGAACACTGTCAATGGTGAAGCCCGTTTTTTCAGGGCCTATGCCTACAACACCCTGGCTACCTTATTTGGGAGAGTGCCCATTATTACAGAACCGTTATCCAGGCCTAAAACAGATTTTGTGCGCGCCTCACTGGATTCTGTAAACGCATTGATCATCGAGGATCTCAGCTTTGCGGCAACCTGGCTGCCCACGATCGATAATGTGAAATCGAACTCAAAAGGCAGGTTGTATGGCCGGGCCAACAAGGCCATGGCGCAGCAGTTACTGGCAGAGGCCTACTTGCGCATGGGAAAGAACGATCTGGCGGAAGTGCAATGTAAAGCCGTTATCAACAGTAACAAGTTTAGTCTGACCAAATCGAGGTATGGCATCCGCACGAGCCAGCCCGGTGATCCTTTTTCTGATATGTTTGTATATGGCAACCAGCGGTACGGACAAGGCAATAAAGAAGCCATCTGGGTATTGGAACTGGAAAATACAAGTACCGTAGTTGGCGGTTACAGTGGTGCTCCCCAACAGCGGCGTAACTGGGGTGCTGCGTATTACCAGATCACCGATATGACCATCTGCGATTCCCTCGGTGGCAGGGGCATTGCCCGGTTGCGCCTTACCGATTGGGTAGTGTATGGCTTGTATGAGCCCGGCGATATGCGTAATTCCGAGAACAATATCCGTCACCGGTTTTATTACAATACAGCAGGAAAGCCCAATTATGGCCAGCCTGTTCCGTACGTAGGCGCTGATACGGTGTTCAAGATCGCGCCGCATACTACCAAATGGTACCAGTTCGATCCCAACGATGTATTCGGATTTGCGATGGTCAAGGATTTCATTTTAATGCGTTTGGGCGAAACCTATTTGCTGCTGGCAGAAGCGCAGTTCAAACAGGGGAAGCTGGCCGAAGCAGCTGCTTCGTTGAATGAGATCAGGACCAGGGCGAACGCTACACCAGTAACAGCCGCGCAGGTGAATATGGATCTCATCCTCGATGAAAGGGTGCGCGAATTGTTAGCTGAAGAGAACCGCCGCATGACCTTGATGCGTACCGGCACACTGGTTGACCGCACCAAAAAATACAATACGCAAAATATTAATCCGGTATTGGGGCTGAACAGCAAACACCTGTTGTTACCCATTCCGCAGGCGGAAAGGGATTTGAACAAGGATGCAGTGTTGGAGCAGAATCAGGGTTATTAGATTAGTTGACCAGTTGACCCAGTTAACTAGTTAACCCGTTAACTGGTCAACTTCCTGCCTATGTAAGGATCATATATTTTTTTACCAATATAGCTTAGTGATAATCGCCCGGTTTTACTATACATTTCATTATTTTCGACGGAAATTAAAGCTATCCATGAGATCACCTGTTATTGTTCCTGCGTTGTTATCAATGGTTATAACGATAAGCGTAGCCTGCCAGGCGCAGAAGAGAGCGACTGCGGTAAAAAGCGATGCGCTCCTGCAAACGATCGCCACGAATTTTGAAGATGGCGCGAAGCAATACAAAGTATTAAAAGCAAGTTTGCCGCCCGGCCGTTTCCCGAAGACGTATTATCCGCAAACCGGTAAGTCAGAGACCAGTGGCTCGGGCTGGTGGTGCAGCGGTTTTTATCCCGGCACGCTGTTATACCTGTACGAAGAAACCCGCGATACTGCGCTGTACAATGAAGCCGATCGTATCCTGGGCATATTACAAAAGGAGCAATATAACACAACCACCCACGACCTTGGGTTTATGATGTTCTGCAGTTTTGGTAATGCCAACCGCATCAAACCAAAAGAGGAGTACAAAGCGATATTACTGAACAGCGCCAAATCACTTTGCACGCGGTTCAATGAAAGAACCGGTTGTATCAGGTCCTGGGATTCTAAAGATCCGTCCGATTTTCTCGTGATCATTGATAACATGATGAACCTGGAGCTGTTGTTTGAAACAACCAAAGCAACCGGTGATTCCTCTTACTATAAGATAGCGGTTACCCATGCCAATACCACTTTAAAGAATCATTTCCGCCCTGATAACAGTTCTTACCACGTATTGAATTATGATGTAAATACAGGCGCGGTTAAACAGAAGAAAACAGCGCAGGGGGCAGCTGACGCTTCCGCCTGGGCGCGCGGCCAGGCGTGGGGTCTATATGGTTATACGGTTTGCTATCGCTATACCAAAGACGCAAGTTACCTGCAGCAGGCGCAAAAGATCGCCAAATACATTTTGTCGCATCCCAATTTACCGGCCGATAAGATCCCTTACTGGGATTTCAATGCACCCGAAATTCCCAATGCCTTGCGCGATGCATCAGCAGCAGCCATCATGGCTTCCGCATTTATTGAATTGAGCCAGTATACCAAAGGGGCAGCCGCCCGGGAGTATCTGCAGGTGGCAACGACCCTCATTAAAAACTTATCAGGTGCCGACTATAAAGCTGCTGCCGGAACGAATGGAGGTTTTATCCTGCAGCATGGAGTAGGGCATAAACCTGCCGGCACTGAGGTAGATGTGCCTTTGACCTATGGCGATTATTATTTTATTGAAGCGTGTAAGAGATATAAAGAGTTGAGTAAATAACTGGCGGCTGGTAGTTACAAAACAGGTGTGGCACCCTTTTAAAGGGTGCCACACCTGTTTTGTATTCAAAATATAAATATTTCAATGTGCTCAATGCCCCGGGTGTCCATTTGCTTATTTCAGATTATCCGGGTTGGGAATGAAGTTGAGGAAAGCATGGAATTGCGAGTCATAACGACGCTTATCCAGCTTATAATAGAAGGCGCCTTTTTTAGAACCCTCTTTTTCCTTTTCCTTTTGTTTAATGAGCAGTTTGGTAGAAAGTATTTTGCGCGTGAAATTACGTTTGTCCAACACAGTATCATACACGCCGGTGTACAGGTTGTACAATTGTGGAAGGGTGAACTTTTCCGGCATCAGCTCAAACAAAATAGGGTGGAAGGCCGCTTTATAACGAAGTTTTTCCTGGGCCATTTTCACCATGCGGCTATGGTCGAAGATCAGCTTGGGTATTTTTTTCAGGGAGAACCATTCGGCGTGGAAATCGTCGCTCAGTTGCTTTTCGTATTTATGAATATCGATCAGGGCAAAATAGGCAATGGAAACAGTGCGTTCTTCAGGGTCGCGATTGGGTTCGCCGAAGGCATACAGCTGTTCTATATATACATTTTTAAGACCGGTGAGCTGTTTAAGGATGCGGGCGCCGGCCTGTTCAAAATCTTCATCAGGCTGAACGAAACCACCCATAAGGCTCCATTTGCCTTTTTCGGGTTCAAAACCTCTTTGGATGAGCAGCAGTTTTAGTTCATGACCGTCAAAACCAAAAATGATACAGTCAACCGCAACAAGCATGCGTTTTTGCTTGGAATAATGTTTCATATGAAAGTGAATCGGTCCATTTTACTACTACAATCGAGTAATTATAATAGTGGAAACGGATAGAATTTTGGGTTAAAGTAATAAGAAAAACCGAACAATAATATAACCGTGTGATGAAGATAGCTATTTTTTTTAAATAGGGCCCTCGCCATACCCTTTGCACAGGGCCTATTTGCCGGTTTTTGCAAGTTGCAGCCGTCTGCCGTTCACCCATACATGTCATTTACTAACGATGATCAGGAAATCACGTCTTAAATAAAGATCCGGGTACCCGAAAAGCTTTCCCGGAAGTCTTTGGGTGTACAACTTTTTTTCTTCTTAAAGATCCGGTTGAAGTTCGAAATATTGTTAAAGCCGCAGTGATAGGCCACTTCAGCGATCGATTGGGTGGTGTCTATCAGCAATCGCGACGCATGGCCCAGCCTGATCTCGGTCAAACTATCGATAAATGTATTGCCGGTACGCTGTTTAAAAAAGCGGCTGAAGGCGGCGTCAGACATATTGGCCAGCCTGGCTACTTCGTTCAGTGTGATCGGTTTGTCAAAGTTGTGGTTCATATACTCCAGCGTTTTTTCAATGCGCCGGCTATTATAAGTGTATTGTTCGGTATTGTTGAAGGAAGCGTCTGATAAAATACGCATATTGCGTGAGATCGATAAATCGTGTAGTATTGACATTAATTCAAGCACTGAATCGAATCCCTGCTTCTGGTTCAGCTCTATAATACGGGGCGCCAGCTGCTGGGTCGTTTCTTTGGAGAATAAAATGCCCCGCAGCGATTTTTCCAGCATCGTGCGGATGAAGCTCAACTGGTTCCGGCGCAGGAACCTTTCATCGAAGAGGTCTTTATGAAACTGGATGGTGATCTCCCTGATCTCTTTGCTGCGGCAATGATGGGTGAACCAGGCATGCTGCAGGTTGCTGCCTACCAGCACCAGTTCCAGCTCATCAATCTCTTCAATATGATCGCCGATCACACGCCTGGCGTTTTTGGCGTTATGAATAAAATTGAGCTCGAACTCTTCATGATAATGAAGGGGAAAATCAAACTCAGATTTGATGCGGGAGAAAAGGGTAAAACAATCACTTTGCGTCAGGGGCGTTATTTCCCGTAATAAAGTGCTTTTCATATGCTGGCAATTGTATCGTTATTCTGATCAAATTTATACAATTACCGGTATAATTAATATCATAATTGTATTATATACGTGCAAACGATGAAATGTAGCATGAGTAACGATTTAGCTGATTTATACGTGTGTTTTGCACGATTAACGCATGAAATAATATAAAAATAGGTCAATATAGTATTATATCTCAATCATCCTTGAAGCATAAATTTGAACCAAATTGTATTGCTGTATGAGAAAAAAAGTACTCTGCCGGGTACTCATAGGTGTGCTATGGGTACTGGCACAAACGGCTCCTGCGTTTGCCCAAACCAAAACGATCTCGGGCGTTGTCTCCGACCAAAACGGGGTTCCACTTGAAAAAGCTACCATTAAAGTAAAAGGAGGAAAAATAACTGCGGTTTCAGATGCCAGCGGCCAATTCCGGCTCACAGTTCCTGACGGCGCTACCGCACTCGAAGTCTCCTATGTTGGCATGAAACCGTTGAACGTTTCCATCGAGGGAAAACAATCGGTCATGATTACCCTGAACATTACCGATAGCAAACTGAACGAAGTGGTTGTTATCGGCTACGGCACAGCCCGCCGAAGCGATGTGAGCTCAGCTGTTTCCTCTGTTAAAGCCAAAGACCTGAAAGACCTGCCGGTAGCCGGTATCGACCAGGCTTTACAGGGAAAAGTGGCCGGTTTAACCATTACCAATAACAGCGGCCAGCCGGGTGGCGGTGTGTCGGTTAAGGTGCGTGGCGTTACATCTATTAACAGCAACGACCCATTGATCGTGATCGATGGCGTTCCGTTCTTCAGTAATACGCGTAACACCACCGGTTATGCCGGCCTCGGTGGTTCCGATGGTCAAACCGGTAACAGCGTAATGGCTTCCATTAACCCGGGTGATATTGAATCGATCGATGTATTGAAAGATGCGTCTGCACAGGCTATTTACGGGTCACAGGCAGCGAATGGCGTCATTCTTATTACCACCAAAAAAGGAAAGAACGGTGAAGGAAAAATCAGCTACGATATGTATTACGGCGAGCAACAGGTGCAAAAGAAATTAGACCTGATGAACCTGCAGGAGTTTGCCGAGTATCAGAATGCCGTAGCGCCGTTGATAGGTTCACTACCTGCCGAGGAATTCAAAGATCCTTCTGTATTGGGATCTGGTACCGACTGGCAGGATGCCATGTTCCGCCACGGCCAGTTGCAGAATCACCAGCTGAGCTTTTCGGGTGGCAAGGACAAAACATCATACTATCTATCATTAAACTATTTTGATCAGAAAGGTATTCTCATCGGTTCCGATTTCAAACGGTATGCACTGCGCTTTAATATCGATCATCAGATCAAGAACTGGTTGAAGATCGGCTTCAGCACCAATGCCACCAGGTCTATCCAGAATGTGACGCTGGCCGATGCGGCCGAAGGAACCATCTGGTGGGGCGCTGTTCAAAGTCCGCTCATCCCGGTAAAGAACCTCGATGGAACCTGGGGCGGTGGAACTACCGTTGGTGGTTTTCAATACGGCCAGGACAATCCCATTGCCAGAAGTCATTACCGCGGCAACAAAGGCACCAACTGGCAGGTATTCGGCAGTACTTACGCTGATGTGCAATTGCGAAAAGACCTTTCCTTTAAAACAGAATTCGCCTATTCGCTTAGCCTCAACAATAACCAGGCCTACCAGAACGCAGGCGCTATTGGTCCCAACAAACTGCAAAGCCAGTTATTCGACAAACGGGCCAACAGTTATTATTATTCCCTGCGCAATTACCTCAACTATAATAAATGGCTTAATAAACACAGCATTTCTGCTACCGTAGGGCATGAAGCTCAGTATTCCTACTATGAATCCATAAACGGAAAGAAGATCAATCTTGCCAATAATATCCTTGACCTGAATGCCGGCAGCAGCGATAAACCTACCTGGGAGCTCGAAGGCGGCAAAAATAACTGGGCCATGGAATCGTGGTTTGCCAGGGGCACCTACACCTATGATGACCGCTTCTCTTTGTCGGTAAGCTTCCGCGCAGATGCTTCTTCCAATTTCGGTCCGAATAACAAATGGGGGTATTTCCCCGGTGCATCGTTGGGCTGGACAGCCTCCAACGAACGGTTCATTGATCCCATTAAACATGTAATGAACTATCTGAAGCTGCGCGTGGGTTATGGTGCTGTTGGGAACCAGAACCTGCCTTCCGGCGCGCCCAATCCGCCATACACGTCAGTCGTTGGCTTCTGGCCCGGGCCCGTTGGTTTTGGGGACGCCAATTACCTGAATGGTATTTCCAACCCTGATCTGAGCTGGGAAGCCGTGGTAACGAAGAATGCAGGTATCGATGCGTCGTTCCTGAAGGGCAGGATCGACCTGAGCGTAGACCTGTACAAGAAAACAACCACTGATATGTTGATGTTCCTGACCGGTCCGCGGTTAATAGGCGTGGGCGACCAGTGGGACGACCTTAAAGCGCCTATCGGCAATGTGGGCGAAATGAGCAATACCGGTGTTGATATCAGTGTGACCACCAATAACATTAAGACCAACAATTTTACCTGGAGAACCAATTTCATCTTTTCACACTTCAAGAACCGCCTTGAGAAAATGGCGGCGTCAACCGCCGGCCTGTCGGGTAAAGTATATTACGACAATTACACCATCACCTTTACCAAACCTGGTTATGCGGTTGGTTCATTCTTTGGCTTGGTTACCGATGGGCTGTTCCGCACCAAAGATGAGCTGGACAACAGCCTGCCGCAGTTTGATTATACGGTCGATCAAACGCATACCTGGCTCGGCGATGTTCGCTTCAGGGATGTGACGGGTGATGGCATCATCGATGCAGAGGATATTACTTTCATCGGCAGCCCGCTTCCCAAATTCACTTTCGGATTCACCAATACCTTCCAGTATAAAGATTTCGATCTTAGTGTATTCCTGCAGGGTAGCCAGGGCGCCAGGATCTTCAACTTCCTTCGCTGGCAGCTGGAAAAAATGGATAATGCGAATTATAACCAGCTGCGCACGGTAAAAGACCGGTACACCGAAACCAATACAAGCGCCAAATTACCCCGGTTCAGCAATACGAACACCAACAACATTTATATCTCTGACCGCTATGTTGAAGATGGTTCCTATGTGCGCATTCAAAACATTACGCTGGGCTACCGGTTACCACGGCATATCCTTGACAAAGTAAAAGTGAGCAACGCCCGCGTGTATGTAAGTATACAGAACCTGAAAACATTTACTGATTACAGCGGATACGATCCGGAGATCGGGGCCTTCAACAATAACATCAAGCTCATGAATGTTGATATGGGCCACTATCCCAATCCACGCTCCTTTACGATCGGTGCAAGTCTTGAGTTTTAAAGTATCTGATGGTTTAAAAAAATAACAATGAAACGAAATCATATATATACCCTCGGGGCCGTACTACTGGTACTGGTATCCTGTTCGAAAAAATTTACCGAGCGGCCTGCCCTGGATGCAACCACCCTGGATAACTATTACAATACAGCAGATGAAGTGCGCGGGCTCACCAGCACATTATATGGCCTGCCGTGGTCGGGTTATGAGAACAGGGCCATGGACGCCATCGGCGATGTAATGGCCGGCAATGAACATACAAGCGGTGGGGATGATCCGCCATTTCTGAATTTTTCCTACGCTTCCACCTCTGTGCGGATAGCCGATGCGTGGAAAGTATTTTACAAGATCGGCGGCTGGACGAGCGAATACATCAAAACCCTGGAGCAGAAAATTGCTATGGGGGGTAACAGGACTTTTATTGATCCCGCTATTGCAGAATGTCATTTCTTCAGAGGAACGGTGTACTTCTTTATCGGCCGCATCTGGGGCGATGCGCCCATTATCACCGATCCGGGTAAAACGGCTTTGTCGGGCAATTTCAATATTCCCCGGTATTTCCAAAGAGATGTATTGCGCTTTGCGCTCGAAGAGCTGCAGCTGGCTGAAGCAGGTTTGCCTGAAACTGATCCGCAGCCCGGCCGGTTGACGAAGTATTCCGCCAAAGGCATGATGGCTAAACTGTACCTGTACCTGAAAGACTATGAGAATGCGAGGAAAAAAGCGCAGGAAGTGATCGCCTCCAACCAGTACGACCTGGTTGATAATTATGCGGGCATGTTCAATTCAAGCAGCTTTAACAACAATAAGGAATCCCTGTTCTCCATCCAGCACCAGCTTACCAGTAATCCCTGGGGATCAGGTAACCAGAAAAATCCTGACCGGGGACCCTCCAATTTGCAAACAGAAGAAGCCAGTATGTGGCAATTGTATATTCCCAGCCTGGACATTTTAAATGCCTATGAGTTCGGTGATCTGCGGCGCAAAGGTTCGGTGATGGAGCATGGCTGGACAAAACCCGAGTGGAAACCGAAAAACGCCAACGCGAACTATAATGCGTTTATGGCGAACGGTTATAAATACGATACCCTGCAAAAAGACGGCGAGGGTGGCATTAAAAATGCGACGCGTTCGAATATTGCCAAATACGTAGTGGGCCCTGGAAAAACTTTTGGCGGTGAAACCGTACTGGGCATGAACTCGGGTATCAATACCATGATGCTGCGGTATGCCGATGTATTGCTGATATATGCGGAGGCCGTAATAGGCGCCGGCGCATCAACTACCGAATCATCAGCGGTGGAAGCGTATAATAAAGTGCGCAGAAGGGCCGGTTTGTCAACAAAGACCTCGATCACAAAAGATGATATTCTGAAAGAACGCCGGGTTGAGTTCGCTTTTGAAGGGGATTACTGGTTTGACCTGCAAAGACAGGGTTTTGCAAAAGCAAAGCAACTGATTGAAGCGCAGAACAGGGGCACGGCAGACGCACCAGCCTATGTAACCTTTTTAGAACGGTATATGTATCTGCCCGTTCCTGCAGGTGAAATATTGCAGGACCCTGAGCTGGCAAAAGATCCGGTTAGTTATTATTAATTCTAAACTCGATTGTTACTATGAAAAAATTCATTCAGTATAGATCTCTTGCGATCGGTTTTATAACAGCCTGTCTCGCCATAACCCTGCATTCGTGTGAAAAGGATCACGATGGCAATCCTGGCGATCCATCGGGTGATCCGGTGGCTGAAAGTCTGGACCCCAGTTCTGCAGCCGGCGGCACGGTGCTAACCCTGAAGGGTACCGGCCTGGGCGATATCAGGAAGATCCTTTTTGATAAGGACAGCGTGCCTGCATCTTTTTATACTACGCTTAATACCGCCACTGCTGTTGTGTTCCGCGTGCCTGATACGGTATCGGGCGGCCAGCAGAATATCATCTTTACCAATGGCGCCGGAAAAACGCTGTCGGTACCATTTAACGGTTTGGCGTACCCCAGTGTGACCAGTGTGTCGAATTACAATTATGTAGCCGGAACAGAGCTTACATTAACGGGAAATAACCTGGAAAGCGTAAGCAAGGTGGTGTTGACCGGTACTACTGCAGAGGCAACCGTTCTTTCCAAATCAAAAAAGCAGCTGGTGATCAGGATGCCGGCCACAACGGTTCCGCGCGCTACCCTCGATATTACCAATGGTACGGGCATGCGGACCACCACACAGGAGTTTGTGAACATTGACCTGGCATTACCCGTTTTTGCAGAGGATTTCGGAGCGGGCATTACCAATAACTCCTGGGGTGATGCGGCTTTTATTTCTACGGCAGAATTCAAGAGTGGTACCAGATCCGTTGGTAAGAACTATCAGAAGGGTAACTGGCACCTGATCGGTTTCAAAAGTGCAGCCGGCATAGCCATGGATCCTGCCTACAAATACCTGACCTTTTGGGTAAAAGGTGCATCGAGGGATTATTCACTTTATATCATGTCAGATAAAATAGACGGCGGCTATGGAACTTATATCGAGGATAACCGCATAGATGTGAAGGCGAACGTATGGACTTATTTCAAAGTGCCTTTATCAACATTGAAATTGTGGGAAAAAGGGTCGCCGTTCAACGAATTGGGTTTCCGCATCAAGGGACCCGATGCGCAGGATGAAGTATTCTATTTTGACGATGTATTACTGGTGAAATAGCGGCAACCCAAAAGAAACAGGAGCAACGTATAATGAGATTAACACTTTTAGATGTAAGCATCGTAGTGCTGTACCTGATCACTATGGTGGGAATTGGCTGGGTAATGCGCAAGCGGGCGCGAAAGAATAAAGAAAGTTATCTGCTGGGCGGCAAGTCGCTGCCCTGGTATATGCTGGGGTTGAGCGATGCCAGCGATATGTTCGATATCAGTGGCACCATGTGGATGGTGGCGCTTTGTTTTGTGTATGGCATGAAATCGATCTGGATCCCCTGGTTATGGCCTGTATTCAACCAGGTTTTTATGATGATGTTCATTTCAAAATGGGTGCGCCGGTCAAATGCCAGCACGGGTGCTGAATGGCTGGTGACCCGTTTTGGATCGAGCGGCAGAGGGGTAAGGGGTTCGCATAATGTAGTGGTGGCTTTTGCGCTGATAAGCTGTTTGGGATTCCTGGCCTATGGCTTTGTGGGCCTGGGCAAGTTCATGGAGATCTTTGTGCCCTGGCATATAGTGCAGCCGTATGTGCCATTTACAGTGGCACCGGAATATGTGCCGCATTTGTATGGCATCGTGTTTACGCTGTTTGCAATGTTCTATTCCATTCTCGGCGGCATGCACAGTATTGTGCTCGGCGATGTGATCAAGTATGCGATCATGATCCTGGCCTGCATTTCCATTGCGGTCATTGCCATGCTGCGCTTGCACGGCTCCGGTACCCAAATGGCCGTGCCCGCTGGTTGGACCAATCCCTTTTTCAACTGGCAGCTGGATCTTGACTGGAGCAACATCGTGCCGGACGCCAACAAGAAGATCACAGAAGATGGGTTTGGTTTGTTCGGCTTCTTCTTTATGATGATGCTGTTCAAAGGCATATTCGCCAGCCTGGCCGGGCCGGCGCCCAACTATGATATGCAGAAAGTATTATCAACCCGTTCACCGAAGGAAGCGAGTAAAATGTCGGGCTTTGTTTCCATCATATTATTGCCGGTGCGGTATTCGATGATCATTGGTTTAACGGTGCTCGCCCTGTTATACTATGACCAGCTGGATCTGCGGTCAGGCGCCGGAACCGATTTTGAAAAGATCTTACCGGCGGCCATCAACAGTTTTTTACCCGTTGGCATACTGGGTTTGGTGCTCACCGGATTATTAGGCGCCTTTATGGGCACTTTTTCGGGAACCCTGAATGCGGCACAGGCTTATATTGTAAATGATATATACCTCAAGTACATTGATCCGCATGCCGGTACCAGGAAGATCATCACGGCCAATTACCTGGTCGGTATTGTCGTGGTGGCCATTGGCGTAACGCTTGGTTTTTTTGCCAAAGATGTTAACAGTGTGCTGCAATGGATCGTAGGGGCTTTATATGGCGGATATATTGCTGCGAATATGTTGAAATGGTATTGGTGGCGCTTTAACGCCAGCGGATTTTTTTGGGGTATGGCCAGTGGTATTGCAGCCGCCCTGGTATTCCCTTATATTTTTCAAAATACCCTGCCCCTGTACAGCTGGCCATTGTTGTTCCTGATCTCGCTGGCCGGTTGTTTTATCGGTACCTGGCTGGCCCCGCCCACCGCAGAACCCGTTCTGAAACAGTTTTACAAAACGGTAAAACCCTGGGGCTTCTGGAAACCCATACAGGTAAAAGTGATGGCCGAAGACCCTGCTTTCAGGCCCAATAAGAATTTTAAAACAGATATGTTCAATGTGGCATTAGGTATCACAGGCCAGTGTTGCTTAACCATTCTGCCTATGTACATCGTGTTGTGGCTAAAACTGCCTTTATTGATCACCGTTGCCATACTGTTGATCATTGTATTGATCCTGAAAAAGACCTGGTGGGATAAACTTGAAAACTAAAATTCAAATGCAATGGATAAGAACTTTTTGATGCGACTGGAGATGCTGAAACAAGCGCATGAAGCATTGATCACCCGTCCTAATGAAAGATCGGAAGAACAGAATGGCATTTATTGCCGGTTCAAATATCCGATATTGACGAACCGGCATACGCCGCTGTTCTGGCGATATGATCTTAATGAGAAAACGAACCCGTATTTAATGGAACGGATCGCCATTAATTCGGTGCTGAATGCGGGCGCTATAAAACTGAACGGAAAATATTACCTGGTAGCGCGGGTGGAAGGATCGGACCGGAAATCATTTTTTGCGGTGGCTGAAAGTGAGAATGGCATCGACGGCTTCCGGTTCTGGGATTACCCGGTGTTGATGCCCGAGACAGCTATAGAGGATACGAACATCTATGATATGCGTGTAGTGCAGCATGAAGATGGCTGGATCTACGGTTTGTTCTGTGCCGAACGCCGTGATCCCAATGCGGCGCCATCAGATCAGTCTTCCGCCATTGCACAATGCGGTATTGCGCGCACGAAAGATCTTAAAAAATGGGAGCGGCTGGCCGATCTTAAAACGCCATCGCCCCAGCAACGGAATGTGGTGCTGCACCCGGAGTTTGTTGACGGACAATATGCTTTTTATACCCGCCCACAGGATGGATTTATTGAAGCCGGCACCGGCGGTGGCATTGGATTTGGCCTGAGCAGGTCTATTGAACAGGCCGTTATTCACAAGGAGGTGGTGGTAGATAAGCGGGTATATCATACCATTTCGGAACTAAAGAATGGATTGGGGCCGCAACCGATCAGAACAGCTCATGGCTGGTTGCACCTGGCACATGGCGTGCGGAACACTGCAGCCGGATTGCGTTATGTGCTGTATATGTTTATGACCGACCTGAACGATCTGGCAAAGATCATTTACAAACCCGGTGGCTATTTCATTGCGCCCGAGGGCGAAGAAAGGGTAGGAGATGTATCGAACGTAGTGTTTGGCAATGGCTGGGTGGTTGATGAGGATGGCCGCGTATTGATCTATTATGCATCATCAGACACCCGCATGCATGTGGCCGAATCGAGCATCAGCCGGCTGATAGATTATGTGATGCACACGCCGGCAGATGGCTATACTTCTGCCGCTTCGGTGCGAACGCTGTATAAAATGATTGATAACAATAAGATTGTACAACAGCAGTAAATTTAATATCTCCCGCATTGAAAAAAGTGGTATAATCGTTTCATGAAGCTGATAGATCTTAAAAGGGAAATCCAGCAGGAGCTGTTGGCCATACTCGAATACTGGTTACGCCATGCGGTGGATGAAAAGCAGGGTGGGTTTTATGGCCGCATTGATAATCACAATAACTGTTATGCTGATGCGCCTAAAGGCTGCGTGTTGAATGCGCGCATCTTATGGACGTTTTCGGCTGCTGCAAACAGGACGAACGATTGGCGATATGCAAAAATGGCCAACCGGGCCTTTGCTTACATCCAGGAATATTTTCTTGATAAAGAATACGGTGGCGTGTACTGGACGGTGACCAGTACGGGCGAACCACTTGATGCTAAAAAGCAGGTATATGCGCTTGCTTTTGTATTGTATGGCTGCAGTGAATATTACACCGCCATGCATAAGGAACCGGCGAAGCAACTGGCCATTGATCTGTACAGGTTGATACAGGAAAAAGCCTATGACCCGGTGCACGGGGGGTACTTCGAAGCCTTTGCGCGTGACTGGCAACCGCTGGCTGATCTGCGGCTGAGCGACAAAGACGCCAATGAGAAGAAGACGATGAATACGCACCTGCATATTCTGGAAGCTTACACCAATCTATACCGTATATGGCCCGATGCTCAACTAAAGCAGGCTATTGCAGGGCTCTTACATAACTTCGATGAACACATCATCAATCAATATACCGGTCATCTGCATTTGTTTTTTGATGAACAATGGAATGTACGATCGGGTACGGTCTCCTACGGACATGATATAGAAGCCAGCTGGTTATTGTTTGAAGCGGCAAAAGTCATCGGCGACGAAGCGTTAGTCAACAGGATGAAGGCGAACGCGCTTAAAATGGCAGATGCAGTGGTCATCGGGCTCGATACCGATGGTGGTTTATGGTATGAGTTTGAAGCTGCCGATAACCGGTTGATTAAGGAAAAGCACTGGTGGCCGCAGGCGGAAGCGCTGGTAGGTTTTTTCAATGCCTGGCAGCTGAGTGACCAGCATGAATACCTGCAGTATGTGTACAACACATGGGCATTCATTAAGCAACACATCATCGATCACCGGCACGGCGAATGGTTTTGGGGCGTTAACGAAGATCATGCTGTTATGCAGCAACAAGACAAGGCTGGCTTGTGGAAATGTCCTTACCACAATGGCCGCGCCTGTCTGGAATTATTGCGAAGGATAGGAAGGCAAGCTGACGAGCATTAGGTGTGCCAAATTTTCAACGTGTGGCACACCTGAACATTACACCGCCATTGCCTGCATGAGGCCGGCAGGTGTCAGGTGCGTATAATCTTTTATATAGTGAATGATCCCTGTGTATTGTGTGAATTCGTGCTTTTCATGCATGGTGGTCAGCACTACAGACGACATACCCGCATTTTGGGCCGCTTCCACACCTTTGGGCGCATCTTCAAAAACCAGGCAGTTCGCCGGATCAACACCTAACAGTTTGGCGGCTTTCAGGTATGTTTCGGGATGAGGTTTGCTGATCTGAACATCGTCGGCGCTCACAATGGCTTTGAAATAATGCCTGATGTTCAGTCCGTCTAATACAAAGTCAATATTGAATGGGATGGCGGCAGAACCAATCGCCATCGGAATGTTCAACGCATGTGCTTTTTCCAGGAACTGTTGCAGGCCTGGTAACAATTGCAGGTGCGGCCGGTATTCCTGCTGATACCGTTTTTCTTTTTCTACTGACAGCCGGTCTATTTCTTCAGGTGTAAACCGGTCTTTTCCAAATATGCGGATCAATAACTCACTGTTCTTGCCATACATATGGCTTTTGGTTTCTTCCCAGCTTAAATTGGCTCCCAGGTCATCGTTCAGGATATGATACCATGCTTTTAAATGAAAGTGCATATCGTCGATCATGGTGCCGTTCAAATCGAATAAAAAAGCCTTTTCCATAAAATTTCCCCTGTGCATTTAGTAAAAAAAACACCGCAAAAGTAAGGCATCAGCCTCGTTTTACGGTGTAAAACAACCAAACACAATATGTTAATGAAATTTTAACCTGTCAGGGTTGAAAATCAAATGGTAAAGCTGATCTGCATGCGGCAGCCCTGCCCGGGCGATGATTCAATTTTAACGCGTCCATTGAACAATTCAGTGCGGCTGATAATATTGGTAATGCCAATGCCTTTTCTTTTCTGCGTGGTGTCGAACCCTTTGCCATCGTCGGCAATGGTGACCAGTAACAACCGGTTTTTCCGTACGATAGCGATCTGCATCGCTGAGGCAGCGGCATGTTTAATAGTGTTGTTCAATTGTTCCTGTACGATGCGGAAGATCGTCATTTTAAGTTTATCGTCGAGTTGCTGTTCGTCCGGCACATCGAAATGCAGGGAGATGGTGAATGGTTGCGCCAGCCGTACATTTTCAATGAGGTCGTTCAACGATAATTCAAGGCCCACTTCTTTATGAAATGTTTCGATCATCGATTTGGACAATCGCCTGATCTCTTCTATGGCGCTGCTGATGGTGATGATGCTTTTTTTGATCATACTCTCCTGCATGGCCGGAGTATCCCTGGCGCAGGTAAGATACAGCCGTGCTGTCGTAAGCACCTGCGTGATATTATCGTGCAGTTCGCGGCCGAGGCTTTCGCGTTCGCTTTCCTGCCCATCGATTACCGCTTTGGCAATTTCCTGTTGCCGCCTGATCTTTTCTTCTACCAGCTGGTTCTGCAATTGTATTTTTTCGGTGATGTCATTTACGAGTACCAGCCAGGCATTGCAGCCTTTGTAATTGATAGCATGCGCCCATACTTCTACAAAAATGGTTTCGTTATTCTTTTTAACGTGTTTCCGTAATATCGAGGGGCGGTTGTTATGTTCCGTTATAGGCAGGGAGGGTTGCAGTTCAGATTTTTCTTCCGGCGACATAACGTCATAGGCGGTCATCTTCATGAACTCCTTCTGTGAATAGCCGTACAGCTGAATCGTAGCGTCATTCACTTCTACGAACTGCATGGTTGCTGCATCACAAACACAAATGGGCAGCGGGCTTTTCAGGAACAGGTTCTTATACAGGTATTCCGATTCCTGGATTAATTCTGCTGCCTGTTTGCGTTCGGTAATATCCCTGAAATTGCCCACCAGTGCATTGATGCCGGGCGCCTGTAGCATGTTCGTAGCGAGCCCCTGTACCCATCTTTCATTGCCTTGTTTGTCAAATACCTTCAGGTCGAGGTCGAACAGTTCGTCGGGGTGCTGCATGAGGTTTTGCAATAATTCGCCCATGGCGGGCAAACTATCGGGGTGTACAAACGCACAAACATGACGGCCGATGTAATCGGCTTCCTCATAGCCAAAGACCTTATAGGCAGAGGGTGAGCTGTAAAAGATATTTCCTTCAGCATTGGCCATCGTGATGATGTCGGTGCTGTTTTCGATAAGCGATCTGAATTTCAATTCACTTTGGCGCAGCCTTTCTTCGGCATTTTTTCGTTCGGTAATATCCTGGGCTGTGCAGGAGAGCGCGATGATATTACTGGCTTCGCGCACCGGGTTCACCGTAATGTCGAAGTAAACAGCTTTATCCTGTATGCAGATCTGCTGGGTAAACCGATGCGGCTGACCGTTAAACGCGGTGTGATAAATATTGCCCCAGGGGAGTTTTTGCGAAGCGTCGAGCAGGGCTATGCAATCAATTACCTCGTCGCCGGGCACAATTTCTTTACCGGTATATTGTTTAATGATATTGCGAAGACGGGCATTACAAACTACGTACTGCAGGTTATTGTCAATGATCCAGGTAAATCCTTCGGTATTTTCAATTACACCGTTCAGAATGGCAAAAAAGGCTGCCGGCCGCTTAGCGCCATTTGTTGCCTGCATAGTGGTGTCACTATGCGAAACAGATGAGGTTTGCATAAAATTGTAAGTATTAGGTCAAAAAAACACCTCGTTTTCATGGCTGTCACGAAAACGTAGCACTTGGTTGGAAGGGAGCTGCTACTGCTACTAGTCAGAGGAAATAAATGACCGGTTGGAACGTCACTGAGCCTTTTGGAACGAATAAATTGAAAACCCGTTTTGTAAATTTAAAGAAATATATCAATCAGACTGCATTAACGGTTATAAATCTTATGCATTGTCTGGTTGAACATTTATTCGCTATCCTAACAGCCTTTTGTACGCAAAGAGGGTTCAGCTTTATGTACGTTTATAAACAACAGATGGTTGTATAAAATGAAGAAATTGATCCAAATTCATGCAAAAATGTTTTTGTGATTAGAACCATCGTAATTTTGGAACCATGGATACTTCTGTGGTGCAGCCGGCGGTTTCAAAAAGAGCAGCCCGCCTGTCGATTGGTACATTCTTTTTTATTGCCGGATTATGTTTTGCCAGTTGGGCTTCGCGCATTCCCGATATAAAATTGCACTTGCATTTAAGTGATGGTGGACTGGGCGCGGTTCTGTTTGCATTACCTGTTGGACTGATGCTTAGTTTACCATTTTCAGGATGGCTGGTGCATCATTTCGGGAGCCGCAAAATGGTTTTGCTGGCTGCTGTAGTGTATCCGCTTTTTTTATGCATGATCGGATTGGTTCAACAAACCTGGCAGCTGGTAGCGGTCTTGTTTGCGTTTGGCCTGGTGGGCAACCTGTTCAATATTGCGGTAAACACCCAGGCCGTAAGCCTTGAAGTATTGTATGGCCGCTCGATCATGGCTTCTTTTCATGGCATCTGGAGCCTGGCAGGTTTTACCGGCGCTTCCATTGGTACGCTCATGATCAATTTTCATCTATCGCCATTCATTCATTTTTGCATTATAACCGGTGCAGCTTATTTGTTTATCATTCTGCTGTACCGCAACACCCTTAAGCAGGATATCAATGCCGGCGATGACCGCCCCTTATTTGCAAAACCCGATAGCACGTTGTTAAAGCTCGGTTTAATTGCAATGTGCTGTATGGTATGTGAGGGCACGATGTTCGACTGGAGCGGCGTGTATTTTCAAAAAGTGGTGGAGGCGCCGAAAGGTTTGATACCGCTTGGGTATACCGCTTTTATGAGTACGATGGCCGGCGGCCGTTTTATCGGTGATAAACTGATCACCCGCCTGGGTACCTTGCGAATCTTGCAATTAAGCGGGTTGGTCATTGCGTGCGGTCTGGCGATCGCTATTGGCTTTCCTACTATAGTTATGGCTACACTGGGTTTTATGCTGGTGGGTATTGGTGTATCTTCTGTGGTGCCTTTGGTGTATGGTGTTGCGGGAAAATCAACGCAGTTCTCACCGGGTGTGGCGCTGGCGGCTGTTTCTACGATCGGTTATCTGGGGTTTTTAGCCGGTCCGCCAATGATAGGTTTTATTGCTGATCTTTCCAGTTTGCGGTGGTCGTTTGCATTGATCGCGTTGCTTGGGTTTACGACGACGATTATTTCGACTAAAACCAAGTTCTAAGTTTTAAGTTCAAAGTTCAAAGTTCAGAGTCAATATCTAAAGTTTGTTCTGCACCAGGCAAATTATTGTCTTTGTTTTTACGATCTTTAAATTTTACTCCTTTTGCGCAAGCTTTCTGTATATAAAGAATCAACCCAAAAATCATTTTTCTGATTTCATTACACAAATGATATAGCTCGTCAAACATTATTTTATCGATATAATTCCTGTCCGACACACGGTATAATTGTGATTGGCATTCACATACAGACCCAAGTGAGATGCATAGAAATTGAATAAATTCCTTATTTCCTCCTCTTCCAAAACCTTCCGCAATGTTGTCCATAATTGAGCCGCTGGAGCCATTGATCTGGTCCTTCAATTTATAATCCTTTGCCAGATCTGTCGTGGTAGAAAGCGAATGGATTTTAGCGCACAGCATTCTTTGCTTTTTGCCAGGCTTTAATTTCTTCGAAGCTGTTAAAAGTAGCCATTTCGAAATTGTTCAAGTGAAGTAATATTATAATGCTACTATAAAGCCTGAGAAATAAATATAAAATTTATTTTATGAATAACAAAAAAAGTTAACTATGAACTATGAACTTTGAACTATGAACTGAGTAACTTTGCAATCCGTTGTCCAATAACGGGAGCAAGTGCAACACCCATGCCGCTCATTCTAACGGCACAAAATACCTGTGGAGATACTTCTTTTACGATCGGTAGCTTTTCATTGCCCATGCCCATGATGCCGCTCCAGCGGTCGGTGATCTGGTACGAATAACCAGGCAGGATATAGGTGCATAGAAAATGTTCCAGCTCCTGTTGAATGGTATTGGTAGTAGTGAGCTCGGTGGTTGTTTCCTCTTCGAAAGCCTTGTTGCGTGCCCCACCGAGCAATACCCGGTTGCCGAGGTTACGGAAGTAATAATAGCCGGCATCAAAGTGAAAAGTGCCCTTGAGTGGCAGATTTTCAATAGGGGAGGTCACTAATACCTGTCCACGCGCAGGAACGATATCCAATGCCGGTAATAACTGCCGGGCAAAGGCATTGGTACATATCAGCAGTTTACTGGTACGCAGGGGCACAAACTGGTTGGTGTACAGTTCAATGTGATCGTTTTGTTTTTCAAAACCGCTGATCTCAATGGCGTTCAGAACGGTGACGCCCATCGATTGTACCGTCTGTAATAATGCCTGGCATAATTTGCCGGAATGCAAATAACCTTCGAGCTTGTTCTCTATCAGATGCGTTACATGATGCAATCCCTGTGCTGCGATCTTTTTATCGGCCCGTTTAAAGGTTTGATTTCTGCCCGTGATATCTTTTAGTAAAGTATTTAAATGCTCTATATCGTGGTCAAGTGAAGTTATTTGCGCTTTTTCGTTACCGGTGAACAGCTCATAACCGCCGCAAAGCTCGAAGTCGATGGTAACCGGCTTAAACACTTTGCGGATGTATTGCAATCCTTTATAGCGCATTTCAACCAGTTGAAGCATATTTTCCTCGCCAAATCGGGCGGCATCTTCAACCAGTTCTGTAACGCTGCCAAAGCAGGCAAAACCTGCATTTCGCGTGCTGGCGCCTGTGGGAATGATGCCCCGGTCTACGATGGCAACAGAAAGTGTGGGATCATTTTTTTTAAGATGCCAGGCGCACCACAAGCCAACCAGGCCGCTGCCCACGATGATCACATCTTTTGGTGCATAAAAACTTTCTTTTTCCCAGATTGATATTTGCATTTTTATAATTTTACGGCTTATTCTTGCAAAAATTAATCAGTAAACAATTGATGATGAAAAAAATTATCCAATTATTATCCTGTGTAATCCTGTTGACCTTTTTCACCAGTTGCGAACATACGCACCAGATCGTGAAAGCCCTGGAACCTTATGCTGCCGGCGCTAATGGCCAGTTAACCACTTCAGAGATAGCGTCTGGCTTAAAGCAGGCCCTTGAAGTAGGCGCCCAGAATTCTGCCAACAGCCTGTCTGCCCTGGACGGCTTCTTTAAAAATGCCGCTATAAAGATATTATTACCGCCGGAAGCGCAAAAAGTGGAGAAGACCCTGCGCGACCTGGGAATGAGCAGTCTGGTAGATAAAGCGATCTTATCGGTGAACCGGGCGGCTGAGGATGCTGCCAAATCTGCTGCGCCTATTTTTATTGATGCTATCAAGACCATGACCATCCAGGATGCGCTGGGCATTTTGAAAGGCGGAGATTTTGCGGCTACCAATTACCTGAAATCAAAGACCACTACATCGTTAACGACCGCTTTCAAACCTGTCATCGAGAACTCGCTGTCAAAGGTAGGTGCAACCAAATATTGGGGCGATGTATTTAATGCCTACAATAAGTTTGCTACCAACAAGGTGAATCCTGATCTGTCGGGATTTGTAACCGGTAAAGCCATTGACGGCATTTTTTACCAGGTAGGTTTGGAAGAGCAAAAGATACGTAAGGATCCTGTTGCGCGGGTGACTGATCTGCTGAAGAAAGTGTTTGGAAGCAAGCAGGCGCAGGGGTCATAGTTCAAAGTTCAAAGTTCAAAGTTCATAGTTCAAAGTTCATAGTTCATAGTTCAAAGTTCATAGTTATTGAGTTATTAGGTCATGAATCGGGCGTGCCGATCCACGATTTCCGATTCACGATTCACGGCATAAAAAAAGACCATCCGCCAGCTGGCAGATGGTCTTTTTTTATGGAAGAGAAATCCTATTAAATGTGAATGGGTTCGCCATAAGCTAC
This sequence comes from Longitalea luteola, assembly GCF_017356035.1. GTDB lineage: Bacteria > Bacteroidota > Bacteroidia > Chitinophagales > Chitinophagaceae > Niastella > Niastella luteola. The sequence continues at coordinate 391,730 of NZ_JAFIQX010000005.1, forward strand.
TTCGATAGCTTCTTTGACGTTCTCACTCATAGTTGGGTGCGGGTGAATGCTATCCAGCACTTCATGGTAAGTAGTTTCCAGTTTGCGGGCAACTACTGTTTCGGCGATCATTTCGGTTACATTGTAGCCGATCATGTGGGTGCCGAGCCATTCGCCGTATTTAGCGTCGAAGATAACTTTAATGAAACCTTCGTTGTGTCCGGCAGCAGTAGCTTTACCGGCAGCGCTTAACGGGAATTTACCAACCTTGATCTCATAACCGGCATCTTTGGCCTGTTTTTCTGTTAAACCAACAGAAGCAATTTCAGGTGTGCAATAAGTACAGCCCGGAACGTTGCCGTAGTCGAGCGGCTCAGGCTGGTGGTTGAATTTCTTTTCGCCATGAGCAATACTCTCTACGCAAATGATACCTTCTTTGGAAGCTACGTGTGCCAAAGCTTGTCCGGGTACGCAGTCGCCAATAGCGTATACGCCCTGTACATTGGTTTTGTAGTATTTGTCAACAACGATCTTACCTTTCTCTGTTTTTACACCGAGCTCTTCGAGGCCAATGCCTTCGATGTTGGCAGCAACACCAACAGCGCTCAGTACAACGTCAGCTTCCAGGGTAACTTCGCCATCTTTGGTTTTTACTTTGGCTTTAACGCCATTGCCGCTGGTATCTACGCTGGTCACTTCAGAGCTGGTCATGATCTCGATGCCGCCTTTTTTGAAGTTCTTGGCCAGTTCTTTTGAGATCTCTTCATCTTCTACAGGCACGATACGATCCATGAACTCAACGATGGTAACTTTAGTTCCGAGGGCGTTGTAGAAATAACCGAACTCAACACCTATGGCGCCACTACCTACCACGATCATGCTCTTGGGTTGCTGAGGCAGCACCATTGCTTCGCGGTAGCCAATGATCTTTTTACCATCAATTTTCAGGCTGGGCAGTTCGCGGCTGCGTCCGCCGGTAGCCAGAATGATATGTTTAGCTTCAACGATCTGCGTTTTGCCATCGGCGCCTTTTACTTCGATCTGACCTTTGGCTTTCAGTTTACCGAAACCCATGATCACATCGATCTTGTTCTTCTTCATGAGGAAGGTAACGCCTTTGCTCATTTTATCAGCCACACCGCGGCTGCGTTTAATTACTGCCGAAAAATCAGCTGTACCGCTGGCTTCAATACCATAATCTTTTGCGTGCTTGATGTAATCATAAACCTGGGCGCTTTTCAGCAGGGCTTTGGTGGGAATACAGCCCCAGTTCAAACAAATTCCACCCAGACTTTCTTTTTCAATTACAGCGGTTTTGAATCCCAGTTGAGATGCCCGGATAGCTGCCACATATCCGCCGGGGCCGCTTCCGAGAACTACTACGTCGTATGCCATTTCGATTTACGATTTTAGATTTTACGATTTACTGATTCTTCCGGCAGTATTCTATTACTGACTTTCTATTTCACTTTCTAATAAAGACCTGCGAAGCTACTTGAAAATGAGAAAAGAGCAAAAAAAAGGGATGATGTCCTTCGGGGGGCTTATGTAATTATTTTTATTGTGTTACATATTCCTTTTTTTTACACAGGCCTCAGAAAATAGTTAATAACCAGTCACTGGTGTGATCAGGTTGTTTCAATTTATTACCTTCATCTAACAACCTCCGCTATGAAAAAGTTTATTCGCGTTTTTGTATATGTTTTCCTGACGATTATTCTTGTTTTTACTGCATACGCCTTTATCTCAGGCCGTACCTACCTGTTTGAGGCGCTATGGTACAATTTTGCCGATATTGATGATTATAAAAAGTTTTCCAACAACACCGTTACCACCGGGGAGCCGCAACCCTGGCCGCTTTCAGCCAATTATAACCGGAATCCTTTGCCGGGCGAATTGAAAAAAATGCTCGAAGACCTGGAAACCGTTGCTGTGCTGGCCATTAAGAATGATTCCATCCTGTATGAGTTTTACTGGGACGGTTATGGCGATTCTTCTTTGTCGGGTTCTTTTTCCATGGCCAAAAGCATTACCAGCCTGTTGATCGGCGCTGCCCTCAGGGAGGGAAAGATACGGTCGCTCGACGAGCCGGTGGGCAATTATGTACCGGAGTTCAGGACCGGCGACAAGGCCAAACTGCGCATCATCGATCTGCTTACCATGAGCAGCGGCAGTAACTGGGAAGAGTCGTATGCCAACCCATTTTCGGTGACCACCGAGTTATATTACGGGCATAATGCATATAAAACGGCTACCGGCGTTTCCATTATTCATCAGCCTGGTTCGGTGCATTCCTATAAATCGGGCGATACCCAGCTGCTGGCGCTGGTGCTCAAAAAAGCCACCGGAAAATCGCTCAGCGCCTATGCGGCGGAGAAGTTATGGCAGCCCCTGGGGGCAGAACACGCGGCCCTATGGAGCACCGATGATGTGGGCGGCATTGAAAAGGCTTACTGTTGTTTCAATTCCAACGCCCGCGATTTTGCCCGGCTGGGACAACTGATGCTCGATAGTGGCCGGTGGAAGGGCAATGAGATCATTCCCATGGATTACTATCTGAACTCGATAAAACCCTGTATGATTCCAGATACGGAAGGTAAACCCTGTAACTACTATGGGTATCAATGGTGGATCATGCCCAGCACACCCGAGATCTTTTATGCCCGCGGGATCCTGGGACAATACGTTATAGTAATTCCTTCCAAGAAAACAGTCATTGTACGGTTGGGAAAAAAGCGCTCGGAAAAGCGGATCGACAATGCGCCGGCGGAGGTAGATGCATTGATTCGGTGGGGAATGTTGTTTTACTAAATTGGTTGTTTTGTTTATGGGGATAGAGTTTATGGTTTATGGTTTGTGGTTTATGGTTGCTTACTATCCGGCCATCTAAACTATTTCTTTCTGCCCTAAATTTCCGGAAGTAAGCGATTGGTAAACCTTTACGAAGGGCGGAATAACCACAAACAACAAACCACAAACCACAAACCGTTCCAAGCGATTGGTAAACCTTTACGAAGGGCGGAATAACCACAAACAACAAACCACAAACCACAAACCACAAACAACAAACAACAAACCCGTTAATTGCTTGAGTTTCCGGAAGTAAGCGATTGTTAAAGCTTTATCAACAGCGGAAATAACAACCAACCACAAACCATAAACCACAAACTCTTTATTACCTTTGCGGCTCAAATTTTACTATGAAACTGGATTTACTGGCAATAGGCGTTCATCCTGACGATGTGGAGTTGAGCTGTTCGGGAACGATCCTGAATGAAATAAAGCGGGGCAAGAAGGCCGGGATCCTTGATCTTACACAAGGAGAGCTCGGCACCCGGGGAACCATTGAAACACGGTATGCAGAAGCTGCAAAAGCGGCTGAGATCATGGGCGTGCATATGCGCGCCAATCTGAAAATGCGGGACGGCTTTTTCAGGAACGACGAAGAACATCAGTTACAGCTGATCCGTGCCATCAGGACCTACCAGCCTGAGGTGGTGCTGGCGAATGCCCTGGAAGACCGCCATCCTGATCATGGGCGCGCGGGGCAATTGATCGCCACCGCCTGTTTTTTATCGGGACTGGCAAAAATTGAAACCACCGACGAAAGCGGAAGACCACAGGAACGCTGGCGCCCTAAATACATCCTGCATTATTTGCAGGACTGGTATCATGAACCCGATCTGCTCATAGATATTTCTGACGTTTTTGAGCAGCGGATGGAGGCGATTAAGGCTTATACGACCCAGTTCTTCAACCCGGTAAACGGGCATGATGGTCCGCAGACCTATATTTCATCGCCCGATTTCCTGGATAGCATCATCGGCAGAGCCCGCATGATGGGCAAACGTATTGGCGTGAAATATGCGGAAGGATTTATTTGTGAAAAAAAGATCGGGATCAGCAACCTGGATGCTTTGTTGCAGGTTGAAACCTAAGCTGGAAGTTCACGAGTTGACCGGTTGACGAGTTCACAAGTTAATAGGGTAGTGGTTAACAATTTGTATGGTTCCTTGTTATAATGCGGACGTGAATGCCGTCTTTATTGCAGTTGAAATTTAGAGTAAACAGGCTTTTTACTAAAATGGTTACCGGTTACCAGTTCCCGGTAACCGGTAACTGGCAACTGGTAACTAAAAGAAAATGACAAAAGTTAAAATAGGCATGGTGCAAATGAGCTGCACCAACGACAAAGAAGCTAATCTGCAAAAAGCGATCGCTAAAGTACGTGAGGCGGCAGCCAAAGGTGCGCAGATCGTTTGCCTGCAGGAATTGTTCACTTCGCTGTATTTCTGCGATGTGGAGGATTATGACAACTTCAAACTGGCAGAGCCGATCCCTGGTCCGTCGACCGAAGCATTGAGCAAGGTGGCTGCGGAAGTGGGCGTCGTGATCATTGCCTCTTTGTTTGAAAAAAGAACGCAGGGCATTTACCACAATACCACGGCTGTACTGGATGCCGACGGTACTTACCTGGGTAAATACCGCAAAATGCATATTCCGGACGATCCATCATACTACGAGAAATTCTATTTCACGCCGGGCGACCTGGGATATAAAGTATTCAAAACAAAATTCGCCACTATCGGTGTGCTGATCTGCTGGGATCAATGGTATCCTGAAGCAGCGCGCATTACGGCGCTGATGGGCGCAGAAATTTTGTTCTATCCCACCGCTATCGGCTGGGCTACTTCGCAGGATTCAGTTACCAATACCGAGCAGTACAACGCCTGGCAAACCATTCAGCGCGGCCATGCCGTGGCCAATGGCGTGCATGTGGTGAGTGTGAACCGGGTTGGACTGGAGCAGAATGGCGCCATGAAATTCTGGGGTGGTTCTTTTGTGAGCAATCCGTTCGGCACCATTTTATACCAGGCCCCGCACGACCAGGAAGAAGTGCATGTGATAGAGCTTGATACCGAGCTGAGCGATCGCTATCGCACCCACTGGCCGTTCTTACGCGACCGCCGGATAGATTCCTACCAGCCGATCACCAAGCGCTTCATAGATGATGAAGCGTAATTATTGTGAAACGTCAAATCAAAAATAGAGTTTCAGGTTTCAGGTTACATGTTGCAGGGAATACCACCGTCGCGGATGCTGCAACACAAGCAGATCAAAGAGCAGTATGCAATTCGCAATAAAAGCCCCTGAAACCTGGAACTTGAAACCTGCAGCCGGTGGACTTTTAACCCGAAAGTGGGCCGGCTTGCTTAGCCGACGCTCCGCGAAGGCACGGGAGGCAGGCTGTGAACTTTGAACTGTGAACTTTGAACTTTGAACTTTGAACTGTGAACTTTGAACTGTGAACTTTGAACTGTGAACTTTGAACTTTGAACTGTAAACTTTGAACTGTAAACTGGAGCATTATAATGAAGGATAGTCCCACTCCCAAAGAACTAGGTTATTATTTTCCAGCTGAGTTTGCGCCGCATACGGCTACCTGGCTTAGCTGGCCGCATAAAGAAGCATCCTGGCCTGGAAAGATTGAAACCATTTATCCTTTTTACAGCCAGTTTGTAAAGGAAGTGGCGCTGGGTGAAAAAGTGTGCATTAATGTGGTCGATGCCGCGATGAAAGCATTTGCAGAAAAATGCCTTATGGAAGCCGGCGCGAAGATGAGCAATATTCAGTTCTTTATTCATCCTACGAACGATGCCTGGTGCCGTGATCATGGTCCGGCGTTTTTGATAAATCCGCAGGCGGAGATCAAAAAAGTGATCGTTGACTGGGGTTATAATGCCTGGGGTAATAAATATCCTCCTTATGATCTCGACGATGTTATTCCTACTTTAATAGGTAAACACTATAATATTCCGGTATATCATCCCGGTATTGTAATGGAAGGCGGTTCTGTTGAATTTAATGGACAGGGCACCTTACTTACATCTACGGCCTGTTTGTTGAACCCTAACCGTAATCCACACCTTAATCAGCAGCAAATTGAAGGATACCTGTATCAATACTACGGGGTAGAACAGGTGTTATGGGTGGATGAAGGCATTATTGGGGATGATACCGATGGACATATTGATGATACGGTTCGTTTTGTAAATGCGAATACCGTATTGACCGTAGTAGAAGAAAATAAGCAGGATGAGAATTACGAATTGCTGCAGCATAACCTGCGTCAGTTACAACAGATGCGGTTACTGAATGGCCAGCAGCTGAATATCATCGAGCTGCCTATGCCCGATGCGGTGGTATTTGAAGACCAGCGCCTGCCTGCTTCCTATGCCAATTTTTATATTGCCAATGCGGCTGTTGTAGTGCCTACTTATCGTTGTGCACAGGATGACAAAGCGCTGCAGATCATTCAGCAATGTTTCCCTGATCGTAAAGTGATCGGTATCGATTCTACGGAGATCATCTGGGGACTGGGCAGTTTCCACTGTTTAAGCCAGCAGGAACCGGCCGTTTAAGTTCCTTAGTTATTCAGTTATTGAGTTTGTCAGTTAGTTCCAACGTTTACAAATTTAGCTAAAAGCTGAGCCATATTATATTATGGCTTATTTTGTTATGGTAACTTAATAACTCAGGAACTAATAAACTTATCAACTTATAGCTTTTAAAGAATATTCTCCAGGTATTTATAGCCGCTACCCGTATTCAACAACAGGATCTTCTCCGCCCGTTGAACAGTTCCATCGTTAACCAGCTGCAGCAGTCCCTTCCAAAGGGCGCCGCCTTCCGGAGCAACGATCAATCCTTCTTTGCGGGCAATTTCTTTTACAGCACTTACCATATCTGCGTCATTTACGGCCAGGGGCTGCCCTTTTGATTCCCGCAAAACCCGCAGAATCATGTCTTCTGCAAACGGGTTGGGCACGGCCAGTCCATTGGCGGCGGAAGGGCGGCCTACATAGTTCCTGGCATTGGGTTGCAGTCCCTTCCAGGTTTGCACTACCGGCTGGCAGTTCTCGGCCTGTATCGCATACAGGCGGGGCAGTTTTTCGCCTATCCATCCCATTTGTTGCATTTCTTTAAACGCTTTCCACATGCCGATCAGCCCGGTGCCGCCACCTGTGGGGTACAGGATCACATCGGGTAGTGTCCAGTTGCATTGTTCAGCTATTTCATAACCCATGGTCTTTTTCCCTTCCAGGCGGTAAGGTTCTTTCATGGTAGAAATATCAAAGTATGGGTTCGATTCTTTTAACTGCGCCAGTTTTTTAGCACAATCGCTGATCAATCCATCTACCAGTACCAATTCGGCGCCGTATAATTCACACTCATCTTTAAACACCTGCGGCGTATGCCGGGGCATTACCACCACGGCCTTCATGTTGGCCTTGGCACAATACGCTGCCAGCGCGCCGCCGGCATTACCGGCTGTGGGAATAATGCAGGCTGGCAAACCAAACTCTTTTGCTTTGGAAACGGCGGCACTCAGGCCACGGGCTTTGAAAGAACCGGTAGGGTTCTTCGATTCGTCCTTCAAAAACAGATTAGGCAATTCGTAAGCTGCCTGTAAACGTTTTAGTTCAAGAATGGGCGTCATGCCTTCTCCCAGGCTCACAATATTTTCTTCTTCCAGAACGGGCAGTACCTCTTTATACCGCCACATCGTAGCAGGCCGGTTATACACTACCGTTTTAGCCGGCACTTCCGCCAGATTATATTGGGCCACCAACGGTTGCCGGCAACACGGGGAGAAAGTTTGCGGGTGAAAGGCACTATAGGTCTGTGCGCATTGCGAACACGCGAGTTGCGTTAACGAGGTAAGTGATCGTATTGTTCTCATTGTAGTTTTATGACAGGGTAAAAGTAGCAAGCTGCTGCAAGGAGAACGATACCGTTTGCTTATACACTATAACTTTTTGTTATAGTAACTGGTAGCCAGTTTTATGAATAGTTGATTGATGCGATCTGTTTCCGATCCGCGCCGTTGCATAAAATAAAACGCACGATGAATTTGTAAACCAGGAATGGTTAACCGAACGAGTTCGCCGTTCTTAAGCTGCCGGGCTACAGATCGTAAAGGTAAAAAGCCCAGGCATACATCATCGAGCAGGAAGTTCTTCAGCGCTTCTGTTCCTCCCAAAACGATCTTATGTTTAATATCGGCGATGCTGATCCTGCATTTTTGCAGGGCTTCGGTTACGGCGGCTAAAGTGCCTGATCCTCTTTCGCGCAGCGCAACGGGAATGGTCTTTAATTCTTCCGGCGCAATATTCTTTTTTTTCACAAGCTCACTTTTGGCACTGCAAACGGGAATCACTTCATCTGTTAAAAAGAACTGATATTTTACTGAGGTGATGGTGTTTCGTCCTTCAGTAATGGCAAGGTCAATTTCATGGTCGAGCAGCGCTTTGAGAATATTCTCGGAGTTCCGGTTTACCAGTTTCAATTCAATGTTGGGATATTGCTGATGAAAAGCGGAAAAAACGGGTGGAATAACATACAGGGAGATCGTTGTGCTGGTGCCCAGGGTGAGCGAGCCTTTTGCCTGTTGCAGGTTCTTTTGTTTCGTGATATCGAACTCGAGCTGCCGTTGCAGTTCGCGGCCCTGTACTACATACTCAAGCAGTATTTTGCCTTCGCTGGTGAGCGAAACGGTATTGCCCTTGCGTTCGAACAAACTTACTTTATAATGTTTTTCGAGCGATTGTATATGTTTCGTGATAGCCGGCTGACTGATATATAAAATGTCAGCGGCTTTGGAAAAGCTGAGATGGGTGGCTACTTCAAAAAATACTTCGTGACTATAACTGAGCATGTTGAGTATGCCAGTTACCGGGTGCCAGTTACCGGTAACTGGCACCCGGTAACTGGTAACGCGATATTATTCATGTATAGCTACAATGGGTATGTGGCTGTGGTAGGCCAGCTTTTTGGTATGGCTGGTCTTGAACAGTCCACTGAGGAAAGAGCGTTCGCGCGGAACGATAACGATGAGGTCGATATTTTTATCATCGACGAACTGGCTGATGGCGTCAAAGAAATCGTACTGCCTGATGAAATAGAATTCGGGGCCATAGTCTTTCAGCATCAGTTCCAGTTTGGCTCTTTCCGCCTTGAACTCATCAGTAAGCTCAACATAGTGCTCACTATCTACATTCACAATATGCAGGGCGGGTTTAAACAGGTCGAGGGTTGCTTTCAGCGGTGCAACGGGAATGGTAGTATCCACGTCTTTAAAGTCGCTGGCCAGCACTACATTTTTGATCTTGCGGTATTTTGCATCCGGCGGAATGATCAGCACGGGGCAAACGCTTTCTTTAGCCATTTCGAGGGTGTTGCTGCCCATAAAGATCTGTTCGAGCCGGGTAGCGCCGGTGATGCCCATGATCACCATATCAATAGCCTGGTAGCGAACGTAGCGGCTAAGGGTTTCCACGAGGGAGGAACCTTTTTCCATTGCAAACTCAATGGGCACCTGTGCCACCGCCAGCAATTCCTCTTTCAATTGAGTAAGCGCCTGGCTAAGAATGAGGCGGCGGTCGTCATCGTCTTCGGTTAGCGGTGAACCGTCTGACCCGCCGGTGATCTTGTCAGACACATGGATCAGGATGAGCTTTGCATTTTGAATGTCTGCCGCCATTTGTGCAGCAAAACGGGCTGCATTTTTCGATGTATCGGAAAAGTCAGTGGGAACCAGCAGTTTCTTCATGTATTTGATTGTTTTTGGGAAGTTACAAATTAATGATCATTCAATAAAGAGGATCAATCGTTTGCATTAATTTTAAAAGCTGGAGAGCTGATAATTTCCCTAATTTTAAAACCGCCATAATCGTAAATATTCAATGACTAATATGAAACAGATCAGTTTGTTATTTGCCAGTTTCTGGATGATTGCTTCCGCCGTATCCCAAACCACGCAGGAGATATCCATTATCCCGCAGCCGGTTTCCCTTGAAAAAAAGAACACCCGCTTTGTTTTGAACGCTCAAACCAAAATAGCGGCCGATAGTAAAAATGCCGATGTGCAGCGTATCGCCGGCTTCTTTACAGGCCAGGTAAAAAAAGCTACCGGTTTTGCGCTGGGGCAGGCAGCACCGGCAGCTAAAACAAATGTGATCAGTTTTTCGCTGAACCGCACCCCTGATAAATCAATTGGAAAAGAGGGCTACACTTTAGATGTAACCGCCACCGGCGTGCAGATTGCTGCCAACGACGCTGCGGGCTTGTTTTATGGCGTGCAAACCCTGTTGCAGTTGCTGCCCAAGGAAATTGTAAGTGAATCGGTGGTCAAAAAAGCCTCCTGGACCATTCCCGGAGTGCAGATAACCGATTATCCGCGCTTTGCCTGGCGCGGACTGATGTTCGATGTAGCCCGGCACTTCTTCACCAAAGAACAGGTAAAACAGTTCATAGACGATATGGTGCGGTATAAATACAATTTATTGCACTTACACCTTACTGATGACCAGGGCTGGCGCATCGAGATCAAATCGCTGCCTAAGTTGACCGAAGTGGGCGCCTGGCGGGTTGATAAGACCGGTACATTCGGTACATTCACACCCCCTGCTGAAAATGAGCCACGCACTTACGGCGGCTTCTATACCCATAACGATATTAAAGAGCTGGTGCAATATGCGGCCGACCGTTATGTGAACATCCTGCCTGAAGTGGATGTGCCCGGCCATAGCATGGCAATGGTTGCTGCTTACCCGGAACTCTCCTGCACACCGGGCACCTACCGCGTTAACTCGGGCGAAAAATTCATGCAGTGGACCGATACCGGCTTTTATGCACTGATAGATAATACGCTTTGTCCGGCCAATGACAAAGTATACGAGGCGCTTGATAAAGTGTTTACGGAAGTAGCCCAACTGTTCCCGTTCCAATATATTCATATGGGTGGCGATGAATGCGCCAAGAATTTTTGGGAGAAGAGCGATGCCATCAAACAGCTGATGCAGCGGGAGAACCTGAAAGACCTGCATGAAGTGCAAAGTTATTTTGTAAAAAAAGTAGAGAAGATCATTGAATCGAAAGGCAAAAAGATGATAGGCTGGGATGAGATCCTCGAAGGCGGCCTGGCGCCCAATGCGGCTGTTATGAGCTGGCGCGGATCGAAGGGTGGGGCAGAAGCCGCCAGGTTGCAACATGAGGTTGTAATGAGCCCAAACAATCATACTTACATAGACCTGATGCAGGGCGATCCGGCTATTGAACCGCCCGTTTATAAAAGCGTACGGTTGAAATCGTCTTACCAGTTTGAACCGGTGCCCGCAGGTGTAGATCCCAAATTCATCAAGGGCGGACAAGCCAATTTATGGACGGAACAGATCTACAATATGCGCCATTTGCAATATATGGTGTGGCCGCGTGCCTTTGCAGTGGCAGAAAGTGTTTGGTCGCCCGCAGAAAAAAAGAACTGGAACGATTTCATCCGCCGCGTGGAAGATCATTTTGAACGGTTCGATGTGGCCGAGATCAAGTATGCGCCCAGCATGTACGAACCTATTTTCGATGTAAGCAAAGATGGCGAGCTGCTGAAGCTGACGATGAGCACAGAGGTGGAAGGACTGGACATTTATTACAGCTTCGATAATTCATTCCCCGATCGTTTTTATCCCAGGTATACCAAGCCGGTACAGATCCCCAGGGATGCGGTAAATGTTCGGGTGATCACGTATAAAGGAAAAGAACCTGCCGGCCGCATGATCACAATTCCGGTGGCTGAGCTAAGAAAACGTGCTGACAAGAAAAAATAATGTGGTAATCTGATAATACAAAAGATCCGATGGCCAGGGCCATCGGATCTTTTGTATTTAAAAATAAAATAGGAACGCCGGCCGTACTATGTTTAATCCTTCACGTGTACATGGGCGTTCCCCTGGCAAGAAGATATTTTATACTAGAAAAGTAAAATCGATTTTAAAAAATAACGTTCGGCCTTTTCAAGTTAACGGCAAAATATTATTTGTCCTAATATCTAATATGATGATTATGCTAAGTTTTTACAGGCATGATTGAGCGATTTACCTGCTGTTTTTGCACAGCTTTGCCCTGCAAAATTAATGTTAGCACATGCGATCTATACAGGTAACCCGAATAGTTAACTGAAGGCGCAACGGATTTATTGCATGATGTGTCAATTAAAAAGATCATCGGCCCTGTATAACAAGGTGATGATTAACCGCTAAGCTGACATAGTGGTTCTGCATCTGTATTTTTACGGGTTACGATTAATCAATCATTGCGAAAGTCCTGGCGGTACCCGTCGGGACTTTTTGTAGAAATAATGTCTCAGGTTGACAGTCACTACAATTGTTGAAATGGCGTCAGTTTGGGGTTTACAGTTTCCTTAACAGCGTTTATTGGCCGAATTGTGGTCAGGCACAAATAATGTAGCCTTGGTGTAGTTACTAAAAACAACAATATTCAAATAGGTAAGTTAAGGGGTATTATCATCACAAAGGCTTCTCCCGGTTTTTCCGGGAGGGCCTTTTTTCGTTCAGGCAGGGCAGAAGCAACAAAAAAGCGTCCCGGCGGGGCCAGAACGCTTTTTGTATATGTGTAACCAGTTTATTTTGTTAAGCTGGCGGCTTATTAAGCCATTTTCTTTTTCAGGTTAGCATCGATCGCATCCAGGAATTCTTCAGTATACAGGTAGTGTTTTCCATGTTCTACTTTATTTCCATGAATACAAACGGCCAAATCTTTAGTCATTTTGCCACTTTCAACTGTTTCTATACAGGTAGACTCTAATGTGTTGCAGAAGTCGATAAGGGCCTGGTTGCCGTCCAGTTTACCGCGGAAGGCCAAACCTCTTGTCCATGCAAAGATCGAAGCGATGGGGTTGGTGCTGGTACGTTTACCAGCCTGGTGGTCGCGGTAGTGACGGGTAACAGTACCGTGGGCTGCTTCGGCTTCCATGGTCTTGCCGTCAGGAGTGATCAATACTGAGGTCATTAAGCCCAGAGAACCAAATCCTTGTGCAACGGTGTCGCTTTGAACGTCGCCATCGTAGTTCTTACAGGCCCAAACGAAATTACCGTTCCATTTCAGGGCGCTGGCTACCATGTCATCGATCAGGCGGTGTTCGTACACGATATTGGCTTCCTGGAACGCCTGTTTGAACTCATTGTCAAAGATCTCCTGGAAGATATCCTTGAAACGGCCATCGTATTTTTTCAAAATGGTGTTTTTTGTACTCAAATACAACGGCCATTTTTTGTTCAGGGCCATGTTGAAGCAGCTGCGGGCAAAACCCTTGATGCTTTCGTCGGTGTTGTACATGGTGAGGGCCACGCCATCGCCTTTGAAGTTGAATACTTCAAACGTTTGTGGTTCGCCGCCATCTTCAGGGGTAAAGGTCATAGTAAGTTTACCTTTTCCTTTGATCACGGAATCAGTAGCGCGGTACTGGTCGCCAAAAGCGTGACGGCCAACGATGATCGGAGCGGTCCAGTTGGTAACAAGGCGGGGAATATTGTTGATTACGATAGGTTCACGGAATACAGTACCATCGAGAATGTTACGGATGGTACCATTGGGGCTCTTCCACATTTGTTTCAGGGAGAACTCTTTTACGCGGGCTTCGTCGGGTGTGATAGTAGCACATTTGATTCCAACACCATACTGTTTGATAGCATTGGCGGCATCAATAGTTACCTGGTCATTGGTTTTGTCGCGGTATTCAATACCCAGGTCGTAATACTTAATATCGACGTTAATGTAGGGAAGGATGAGTTTATCCTTGATGAACTTCCAGATAATGCGTGTCATTTCATCGCCATCCAGTTCTACAACAGGATTCTGTACATTGATTTTTTGTGCCATAAATGCTTTTTTTTGCCTTCAAATAAGGGTGCAAACCTACAGCAGAATGGCCAAATGTGCAAAAGGCTTTTTAGCGCCCAACCAGTACAGGTGTATGATGTTTTCCATAGCGCCGGTACATAGTAGTACCTAAAAAAGGGAAGCTCCCGGCTAAACGGCTACAACAATTGTTGATAAACTATAACTTGCAATATGGTTGCTATATTACAAAAATATATAGACCAGTTCATTGATCTTCCGGCTGAAGAACTGGAAGCGCTCATCAATTCCATTGAAGTAAGATCTGTTGATAAGAAAGTTCGGCTCACCGATGTTAATGAAACGGAGAAGTACTTATATTTCGTAATTAAAGGGCTGGCGCGTAAGTTTTTCTATAAAGGCAAAGAAGAGATCATTACCCAGATAGCCAAAGAAGGTGAATTGATCTCCTCCTCCGTGTCGTATTTTTCTGGAATGCCTTCAGGATATGTGGTAGAAACCATTGAGCCCACTACGTTTTACTCGCTTCACCATGACAGGGCAGAACAGTTGTATAGCCGGTACCCTAAGCTCGAACGCCTCAGCCGTTTGATCATTACCGAGCTGTTCCTGCAAAAAGAGGTTTGGGAGCTGGAACGCATCCGGTTCAGTACAAAAGAACGATTTTTACGTTTTATGACCGATAATCCGGAACTGTTTCAGCGGGTGCCGCAAAAATACCTGGCATCCTACCTGAACATAAAACCGGAAACATTCAGCCGGCTGAAGCATTTGCTGAGAACCAAAAAAAGCTCAGATGCTCCTTATCTTAAATGATGTTTTTTTATGGGGGATAAAAATATTGTTGCCAGGGAATGCTACGAACAGTTACTGGCACACCTGCAGCGGTTTTCGCCAATCAGCCGCGAAGGGATTGAACAATTAATACCTTACCTGGAGATCCGCCGTTTCGATAAAAAAAAGAAACTGGTAAACCAGGGCGACATGGAGGATTATCTAAATGTCGTGATCAAAGGGCTCGTACGCAAATACATTCCATCTTCCATAAGGGGTGAAGTAACCCTGCAACTGGCCACCGAAGGCCATTTTATTCAATCAGAACTTTCCTTCCATCACCGGGTTCCCTCTGAAGTGGTTATTCAAACCCTGGAACCAACCGTACTGGTGTCGGTCAGGTTCGACCGTATGCAGGAAGCAATGGATAAAGTGCCGGAAGCCGAAACATTGGGCCGCGCCATTATCATGCAGATGTTCATTAAAAAAGACAGCCGCTATTTCGAGCAGTTAAAAACATCTACCCGCGCGCGTTTTATCGAATACATGAACACGCACCCGCATATGCTGCAACGCGTGCCTCAAAAAGTACTTGCTTCTTACCTCAATATAAAACCAGAAACTTTCAGCCGGTTAAAGCACTTACTGTATCTAAAAAAATAGTTCATTGGTTCCTGAGTTATTAAGTTATTAAGTTATTAAGTTCTTTAGTTCTTTAGTTCATGAACTCATAACCTTTTTCAAAACTGAATAACTTATGAACTGAATAACTGATGAACTGAACAACTTAAAGATTAACCACAAGGATGGGGATCTTCAATTCATGCCTCACAGAGTTAATTGTTTCCCCGTATAACCAGTCTTTGATACCGCTGTGCCGGTGAGCGCCTATAACCAGCATATCGGCGCCGGATTCCTTAATAATGCGAATGATCTCCCCGGCCCGGTGCCTGAAGCCCAGATGACAGGTTGCTGTAAGGCCCTGCTCCCGCAGCTGTTGCATATAGGACTGCAGGCGGGCTTCATCGTGCCTGGTTTCATAATCGTCACTTTCCTTACCCAATATTCGGGCAGAAGCACTTTCCACAACATGGATGAGCACATATTCGGCATTGCCATGTCCCTGCCCAATGGCGTGCGCCAGCAGCGTATCGTCGTGCTCCCCGAAGTCGAGGGCCACTGCAATCTTTTTGTAGGTTGGAATATGGAGCGTATTTAATCCTTCCATCTGCGGGTGCATTTGAATGCTGCCTGCTTTCAGGCGTTTGCTGAATACCGGGTAGAAAATAATATAAAGCAAGAGCGCCAGGAAAACCACTCCACCTGTAATGATCAGTGCTTTCCAGAAAATATTGGTTGACCCGGCAAAAAAGGAACTGGCTTCATTCACCAGCATGCGAATATTCAGGTACACGAGTATGGTGGTAACGATCCAGGCTATAACCTGTACAACAGGTTTAATGGCGTAGTCGCCCATGGTCTTTTTATCGCTTACAAAGTGAATGAGCGGAATGATGGCAAAGCCCAGTTGCATACTTAAAATAACCTGGCTTAACACCAGCAGGGCGTCCACTTCCTTTTCACCCGCAATGGCAATGACCAGGATGGCCGGAACAATGGCCAGTAAACGGGTGAGTAGTCGTCGCATCCAGGGATTAATGCGCAGGCGAAGATAGCCTTCCATTACGATCTGTCCGGCCAGCGTGCCAGTCACCGTAGAGCTTTGTCCGGCGGCGATCAGCGCAACGGCAAACAGCACCGGCGCAACCGATGAGCCTAATAAACCCGACAGCAATTGATGGGCCTGCTTGATCTCGGCTACTTCAACCATGCCCTTTTTAAAGAAGGTGGTAGCAGCCAGAATTAATATGGCAGCGTTTACGAGAAATGCCACATTGAGGGCTACGGCCGAATCGATGAAACTCCATTTCAGCGCTTGTTTTATGCCTTCTTTTGTTTTGGCGATCTTGCGGGTTTGCACCAGTGCAGAATGTAAATACAAATTGTGTGGCATTACCGTAGCGCCGATGATACCAATGGCAATGTACAACGCCTGGTCATTGGGCAGGGTAGGCACTAACCCGGTAGCTATTTCACCTAAGACCGGTTTGGCAATAAGTATCTCTACAAGGAATGAAACGCCAACAATAGCTACCAGTCCAATGATGAATGCTTCCATTTTACGAATGCCGAGCCTTTGCAGGAACAGTAATAAGAAGGTATCGAATACGGTGATGGCTACGCCCCAGATCAGCGGTAAACCTGTTAACAGGTTAATACCGATGGCCATACCCAGCACTTCAGCCAGGTCGGTAGCGGCAATAGCTACTTCGGCGAGGATATAGAGGATAAAGTTTACCGGGCGGGGGTAGGTTTCGCGGTTAGCCTGCGCCAGGTCGCGGCCGCGCACAATACCCAGCCGGGCCGAAAGGCTTTGCAGCAGCAGGGCCATCAGGTTACTCATCAATAACACCCAGATGAGGGCATAACCAAAGCGGCTGCCGCCTGCCAGGTCGGTGGCCCAGTTGCCGGGGTCCATATACCCTACGCTCACCAGGTAGGCCGGACCAAAAAAAGCCAGGATGCGGCGCCAGCCAACGCTTTTTTTACTGATATCAACCGATTCGTGCACCTCACTTAACGAAGCATCTCCTTTTATTCTATTCATCATATTTCACAAATACGTTTTTTGCTACATGTTCACTAATGGTTACCGGGGACTGATTCTTTATTTTCAATTCAATCGAATTGTCAAAGGCGAATTTTTTCTTTACTTCCAGCCGCGTACCCAGGGCGATATGCTTATGATTTAGCAGTTCCAGGATCTCGGCCGACTGGTCGCCAATGCCGCTCACTTCTGCAATTTGGTTAATGGGCAGGTTCAGCAGGTCTACCTGCCGGGTAAGCGTCCACCGGCCCTGGCTGTCGGGAATAGGATCGCCGTGCGGATCGGTTTTGGGATATCCTAAAAATTCATCGAGGCGGTCGATCAGTTTCTTGCTGCTGATGTGTTCCAGTTCCTCTGCAATTTCATGCACTTCATCCCAGCCAAAGCGTAATTTTTCAACCAGGAAAAATTCCCATAACCGGTGTTTACGAATGATCTGCAGGGCCACTTTGCGTCCTTCGGTGTTCAGCTTAAAGCCCTTGTATTTTTCATACAATAGTAATTTTTGCGCCTTCAGCTTTTTGAGCATATCGGTCACCGAAGCAGGGCGGGTTTGCATTTCACTGGCAACATCGTTCGTGGTTACCGTGCCATGTATCTCCTGCAGGTGAAAGATCGCTTTCAGGTAATTTTCTCTGCTGCTCGAATATTTAGGACCCATACGCTTGTTGTTTTATATAACGAATACACCCGCTTTTATTGCTTACCTAAAATAAAATTTAGACAAATCTAAAAAATAAATTTCCTACATCCAAACAATGCAGCGGTAATTAACACGTTGCTGCCCTTCCGTTGCTTCCCGGCAGTGGCATAAATTATGAGTGATACCCTAATTGGTGCGCAGGCGTGGAAGAGGCCCTTTTCTTTCGGAAGTGATAATGAATGCGTATTTTTATCCATCAATAGCTATCGGATATTGTATGAAGAAGTATCTATTAAGTCTGGGTTTGATATTGTTATTATTTGCATGCAAGGACGAGAAAACAACTTTACAGGCAGGTGATATAGAAACAGCTGCAGATTTCGTTGCCTTTTACCCCGAAGCATCCCTGCCCTTTATTGTAGCTGATACCATGCTGGCAAAGAAGCAGAACGACTCAATGGCTATAGCGTTGAATACGTTTTCGAAATTTATTCCTGATAGTATATGGCGAAAAGACTTTGGCAAAACGGCCACGCCTAAATTTTATGCATTGGGAAGAACAAAAGAAAAAGAGAAAGAAAGTTATTTGTTCACGGCTGTTGTAGCGGGCAGCAAAAAGGTGGTGTACCTGGCCACTTTCAATAAGGAGAACAAGTTCTTACAGGCCATGCCCATTCTCAAGACCGGCTTTGACAGGTATACTTCTGCATACGGCCTGCTCGATTCAAAATTCCAGATCACCACATACCGGGAAACCAGGGCTTCTGCTGATGAAATTCGGTATAAACGGAACGTTTACTTCTATGACCGGAACGGGGATAATTTTACCCTAATTGTTACAGAGCCCAATGAAGACATAATTGAGGATGTAGTGAATCCTATTGATACTTTGCCGGCCAGCAATAAATTTTCAGGCGACTATATAGTTAATGAAAAGAATTTCGTTTCCATAAGAGATGGAAGGAATGCCTCCGAAATGGTATTCTTTATTCATTTTGAGAAAAGTGGCGGAAAATGCAATGGCGAATTGAAAGGAACCGGCCGTTTTATTTCACCAACTGTGGCACAATTTGTTAAAAGTGATAATCCCTGTTCGCTGGAGTTTACGTTTACCAGCAGTAAAGTGACCCTGAAAGAAAAAGGCGGGTGTGGTACATACCGGGATATACAATGCTTTTTTAGTGGAAGTTATCCGAAAAAGAAAGCGTCAAAAGCTAAAAAGCAGTAGCAGCATTAATATCGCGCACCATCACATACTAACATTCATTAGTGATAACAAACAGCCCGGGATTTGAATTTGCGTTATATTCGCCCCGATTTTGTAGCTTATTGAATCACACAGTCAGGAACAAATACATATTAGTACCTGGATGTTAAAATGATCAGTGTATATGAGTTTTACCAATTTTACAGTTCCTTACCCAATAGAAGGTAAATACAGCAAACGGGTAGCCTATTTTTCAATGGAATTTGCGGTTCATCAACCGTTGAAGATCTATAGCGGCGGTTTGGGTTTCCTGTCCGGTTCTCACTTGCGCAGTGCATACGAGTTGCAACAAAATATGGTGGGCGTAGGTATTTTGTGGAAGTATGGATATTATGATCAGGCACGTAACCAGGATCATTCCCTGCAGGTAACCTGGCTCGAAAAGAATTATCATTTCCTGGAAGATACTGGTATTAAATTTCAAATAACTATTCATGATCACCTGGTATGGGTGAAAGCATATTATCTGAATCCGGAGACATTTAAAACGGCGCCGCTCTTTTTGCTGAGCACCGATCTGCCGGAGAATGATCATATTTCGCAAACCATTACGCACCGGTTATACGATGCCAACGTGGCAACCAAAGTAGCCCAGTTCATCCTGCTGGGAGTAGGGGGCGCCAAACTTATGGATGAAATTGGCTTTAATCCGGAGTTGTATCATTTGAATGAAGCGCATGCTGTTTCATCTGTTTTCTATTTATATAAAAAATTCGGTAACCAGGTTGATGAAGTGAAGAAGCGCCTCGTGTTCACTACGCATACTCCCGAAGAAGCCGGTAACGAAAAGCACGATATTCACCTGTGCCATAAAATGAGTTATTTCTGTGGCCTGAGCATCGATGAAGTGCGCAAGCTCACCGGCATCCAGGATGATCAGTTCAATCACTCACTGGTAGCTTTGCGTTTTGCTCACCTTGCAAATGGTGTGTCTAAGCTGCATGGCGAAGTGTCGCGGCAAATGTGGGGCAAGTATGAAAATATTTGTCCGATCATTTCTATTACCAATGCACAGAACTGGCGTTACTGGGCCGATAAACAATTATACCGGGCCGCCGAGGAAGGAAATGACAGCTGGTGGGATGATCGCAAGAAATACCTGAAGCGCAGGGCTTTTGATATAGTAGCCGATCAAACCGGCAAACTCTTCAGTCCGAATGTATTTACCATTGTCTGGGCACGCCGTTTTGCCGGTTACAAGCGGTCTGAGCTGATTACCCGCGATAAAGCGCGGTTCGAAAAATTAGTGAACAGTACAAAATACCCGGTACAGATCATTTGGGCAGGAAAACCTTACCCAATGGATTACCCCGCTATCAATGAATTTAACAACCTTGTGCACCTCAGCAAAGGGTACAAAAATATAGCCGTGCTTGTCGGTTATGAGTTGGGGTTATCCAAACGGATGAAGCAGGCCGCTGATATCTGGCTCAACAATCCACGCGTGCCACGCGAAGCTTCAGGTACCAGCGGTATGACGGCTGCGATGAATGGCGCCGTTAACTTCTCTACTTCCGATGGCTGGATCCCTGAATTTATTGACCAGGGCCATAATGGTTTCGTGGTGCCTAAACCTGATTACAACAAAATGAGTGTGCAGGAACAGGATCAGTATGATCTGGACAAGATCTATGACCTGCTGGAGCACGATATTCTGCCCATGTACTATGAGCGTTACGATACCTGGCGCCAGATCGCCAAAAACGGCATGCGCGATGTTCGCTTCCAGTTCGACTCGGGGCGGATGGCTAACGAATATTATGAATTACTTTATAAGTAAAATCATCGTTCAAAGAGGCTGAAGTATGCGGTGAAAGCAGGAAGACGAGGTGTTAAATATATTAAAGGATCATCTGGTTACAGGTGGTCCTTTTTTGTGACAATGGTTAGAGGTTACAAGGTACATGTTACAGGGCTTTATTATGAAGCTCGAAACAGGATTTTATTACGCCTGAAACCTGAAGCCTGTAACCTGTAACTGGCAACAGGGTAACCGGTAACCGGCAACCGTCAAGTAATCTGCATTTATGTAATTTTTAATCCGTGTGCATCCACTATGAAAATCACTCACTAAAATGAAGTATATGAAAGGCATACTGATCGTTTTAATGTCCCTGTTTTTGGCCGCCTCCGTACAAGCCGGCGACGATAAGAATATTGTTTCCTCGGTATTGAGAGCTGCTATGGTATATCGTAGCGGCGCCGAATTAACCCATACCGCCAAAGTTTCGTTAAACCAGGGTAATAATGAATTGGTGATAGATAATATCAGCAACCGGATCGATATTAACAGCCTGCAAATAGGCAGCAATGGTAATGTTACGATTCTGTCTGTTGAATTTTCTACTGATTTTTTGAGGCCTGAAGTAAAATCGCCTGTTGTAAAAAGACTGGAAGATTCGCTGGACATCATTAAAGATGAAATTACCAGGGTACAGGTAGTGTTAAAGACCGACCAGGAGTTACTCGAACTGTTAAAAGCAAATAAAGAGATCCGGGGCGATCAAACGGGTGTAAGCGTTACCGAGTTAACGAAAATGATGGATTACTATAAGAACAAGACGCTGGAATTGCAAAATGAGATCAGCCGGTACAAAGAAAGAGAATCCAGATTAATTAGCATTTCGGGTAAGCTCACCAAACAGATAAAAGAAGAAGAGCAGAAAAATAATAAAACGATCGGTAAGCTTTTGCTGCAATTGTATTCTCCGCTGGCCGGTCAGTATGATTTCAATATATCGTATGTAACGCCGGCAGCCGGCTGGAATCCTTCCTACGATCTGCGGGTAGAGAATATCAATAAACCGGTTTCCCTGGCCTACAAAGCAAGGCTGGTGCAAAGTACCGGGATCGACTGGCGGCAGGTGAAGCTGGCTTTGTCTACTTCAGTGCCATCGCAACATAGCAATGCGCCCGATGTAAAAGCGTGGTTCCTTGCGTATGTTGATCCGGTTGGTTATGTGGCTCCTTACTACAGCAACAGGATAGCCGGGGTGGCTGCACCTTCTGCGTTACAGGAAGTGGTGATAGCAGGATACGGTAACAGCAACAACGATGCTTCAGAAAGCGAGCGGCAGGCAGCGGAGCCCGTTTATGTAGTGAATGGAACGATCATGAGTAAGGCGGAGTTTAAGAAGATCAACAAGAACGCTATAAAAAATATGGAAGTGTTAAAAGACGCACAGGCGACAGCTATTTACGGAAGCCGGGCTAATGGCGGAGCGGTAGTGGTGACCCTGAAGGAGATGGGCGATTATGTAGCGGTAAAAGACAACCAGTTGAATGTGGTCTTTGATATTGATCTGCCATACGATGTACCGTCGAATGGCAAGGAGCAGAATGTAAATCTGAAAGATTACAAGATACCGGCCCAATATAAATATTACAGCGCGCCCCGGCTTGATAAAGATGCTTACCTGATGGGCGAAATAGTTGACTGGGAAGCATTGAACCTGTTACCGGGCGAAGCCAATATTATTTTTGAGGGCACCTATATTGGTAAAACATCTATTGATGCGGCATCTGTACTGGATACACTGGATCTTACATTGGGCCGTGACAAAAGGGTAGTGGTTAACCGCGAAAGGCTGGCTGATTTCAGCAGTGTAAAATTTCTGGGGGCTAACAAGAAGCAGACATTGACCTACGAAATAACGGTTCGCAACAACAAGAAAGAAGCCATTCAAATGGAGTTGCGCGACCAGTACCCTGTGTCAACCAATAAAGACATTGAAGTGGAGCTGCTGCAACACGATGGCGCTGCCGTACATGAAGAAACGGGCATCTTAACCTGGAAAGCGCAACTGGCGCCGGGTGAAATAAAGAAATACCGTGTAAGCTATAGCGTGAAATATCCGAAAGACAGGACGATCAATTTGTAATGGGTACAAATAAAAGATCCCTCCCGATGCATTCGGGAGGGATCCTTCATTTATTAAACGGTTTTATTTTACGATCTCTATCAGCTCAACATCAAAGATCAGGGTTGAGCCTTCCTTGATAGCGCCGGCGGGGTTATCGCCATAGGCCAGGTCAGAAGGAATGAACAACTTCCACTTGCTGCCAACGGGCATTAATTGTAACGCTTCCGTCCAACCGGGAATAACATTCTTTAAACCAAGCGTAATGGGTTGTCCGCGTTCAATGGAGCTGTCGAATACAGAGCCGTCGATCAGGGTACCATGGTAATGAACTTTTACCTGGTCTTCAATGGTTGGTTTAGGACCGGTACCTTCTTTCACTACCTGGTATTGCAATCCGCTGGGTAAAGCAATTACGCCGGGTTTCTTTTTATTTTCAACCAGAAATGCTTCTCCGGCTTTTTTATTTGGTAAAGCTTTATCGCTGCGCGCTTTCTGCATGTAATTAACAATGCAGTTGTTCACCTGGGTTTCATTCAGCAGGGCTTTATCAACTTTTGCATCAGCAAGGGCTTTCACCACCAGCTGGTT
The DNA here is from genome assembly GCF_017356035.1 of Longitalea luteola. Taxonomy (GTDB): domain Bacteria; phylum Bacteroidota; class Bacteroidia; order Chitinophagales; family Chitinophagaceae; genus Niastella; species Niastella luteola. The sequence goes on from NZ_JAFIQX010000005.1 coordinate 415,225, forward strand.
GTTTATATTGCTTATGCCCTGGGCTTTATAAAAACTGGCGATGCTCAGGCCAATGGCATAACTAAACGAATCGGCAGCGTTTTTCAAAGCGGGCGCAGATGGGGCGGTAGCAGCGGGTTTTTTCGTCGTGGCGGGTTTTTGAGTAGCTGTAACAGGCTTTTTCTTGGCTGGAGCCTGGGCCAGCATTGCAGTGGCGGGTAAACAGGCTAAGACCAACAGCACAGATTTTTTCATTATCTAAATTTTAGGGATCAAATGTAAGTGAATGAAACGAATTCGTCGTTGAATTATTGCCACTTGCCGGCCTGTGACCTGATAGGCTGAAAGCTAAAGGCTGAAGGCTAAAGGCTGAAGGCTGAAGCAAAAAAATACTGATAATAGTGAGAACTGACTAATTTTGATACCCATCAATTTTGCTAAATTTTATGAGTGCCTATATTAAACCTTTGGAGATCCGCTGGTCTGACCTGGACCCCAATTTTCATTTACGCCATTCCGTATATTATGATTTTGGGGCTTATGTACGGGTGTCGTTCCTGGCTGAACACGGGCTAACGCCTTCGTTCATGATAAAGCACCAGTTTGGGCCTATCCTGTTCAGGGAAGAATGCGTGTTCAGGCGGGAGTTAAAGATGGGCGATGCCATTACCATTGATGTTCAATTGTTGAAAACGCGGCCGGATTTTTCGCGATGGAGCATTCAACATTATATTAGGAAAAATGGCGATGAAATCGCTGCTGTTCTTACTGTAGACGGAGCCTGGATGGATGTAATGCAGCGTAAACTCACCGTTCCCCCCGATACAGTAAAACATGTATTTGAGAAAATGCCTAAGGCTGAACAGTTTGTATGGGATAAATAAGCACAGGCTTAACAACTTTTTACCATTTAACACGTTATTTTAGCTGAATTATATAATGAATATCACTATGAAAAGATTTGTATTACCCCTGTTACTACTTACCAGTGTTGCTTCATTCGCACAAAGTGGCTTCCTGAAGAAAGCAAGTGGCATTTTAAATAAGGCTACTGGTGGTAACACTTCTGCTTTAAGCAATGATGACATCGTTGCCGGTCTAAAAGAAGCATTGACAGTTGGTGCAACCAATGGTGCTAATAAATTATCTGCAGTAGATGGATTTTTCGCCAATGCTGCTATCAAAGTGCTGATGCCTCCCGAAGCAAAAAAAGTAGAAAACGCCTTGCGTACCGCCGGCATGGGCAAACTGGTTGACAACGCGATTTTGTCGATGAACCGGGCTGCGGAAGAAGCCAGCAAATCAGCGGCGCCTATTTTTGTAAATGCAGTTAAAACCATGAGCATCCAGGATGCGTTGGGCATATTAAAAGGCAGTGATACGGCAGCTACGGGCTACCTGCGCAGTAAAACAGTTTCTGCGCTTACCACTGCATTCCGTCCCGTAATTGATACGGCTTTGCAAAAAACATCGGCTACCCAATACTGGAAAACAGTATTTGAAACATACAATAAACTGCCAACGACCTTCAATAAAATTAACCCAGACTTAGCAGGTTATGTAACCGAGAAGTCGTTGAGTGGCATGTTCTACCAGGTTGCACAGGAAGAACAAAAGATCCGCAAAGATCCTGCTGCCCGTGTTTCTGACATTTTGAAAAAAGTGTTTGGCAGTTAATATTTCTCCCGTCTGCTTTGAGATTTATTATAAATTGCATCCCGACCTTAGTCGGGATGTTTTTTTTATAATACAGTCACATGATCTCGAGAACGCTTTCCCTCTACAAAAGTGCTTATAGCGGTTTGTCTCCTTCTACCTGGTGGCTGTCGTTTGTTATGTTAGTTAACCGCAGCGGCACCATGGTATTACCGTTCATGACTATCTATCTTACCAGTCCTTCAATGGGCTATACCATTGGTGAGGCAGGTATCGTAATGGCCTTGTTTGGTTTGGGCTCAGTAACCGGTGGGTTTGTAGGCGGAAAATTGACAGATCGCCTGGGCTTTCATCCTGTTCAACTCATTACATTATCAGGTGGGGGTGTGTTGTTCATGGTGCTTGGGCAAATGCGATCATTTCCGCTGATCTGTTTGTTTACATTTTTGTTAAGCCTGGTAAATGAAGCATTCCGGCCTGCCAACTCAACGGCCATTGTTGCTTATAGTAAGGAAGGCGCCCGTACCCGTTCGTATGCCCTTAACCGGTTGGCCATTAATTTGGGCTGGGCCATAGGGAGCGCTTTGGGTGGTGTGCTCGCAGCCATCAATTATGAATTGTTATTTTGGGTCGATGGTATAACCAATATTACGGCCGCTTTGTTGTTATGGTATTTTTTGCATCCATCAAAACAGGTGCAGCCGCCAAAAAAGGAAACAGCGGCCGGTCCTTTCCATTCACCTTACCGCGATACCATTTACCTGTGGTTTATTCTGCTTACCATTTTATTTGCAGGTTGTTTCTTCCAGCTGTTCACTAACCTGAATGCATACTATAAAATAGAGTTGCATTTCAATGAAGCTTTCATTGGGTTAATTGGTGCGCTGAACGGGGTTATGATCGCTATTATTGAAATGGTCCTCATCTTCAAACTGGAAGGCCGGCGATCGAGCCTTTTTTATATCGCAAGAGGTTCCATACTGGTAGGCATCGCCTATTTAATGTTGAATGTGTTTCATATCAATTATATTATGGCCCTGGTAATGATGGTGGTAATGACCATGGGTGAAATTCTTGTACTGCCTTTTATGAATAACTTCTGGACTTCGCGCAGTGCCGACCATAACCGGGGCCAATATGCCGGACTGTACACTATGGCCTGGTCGATAGCCCAAACGGCAGGCCCCTTCCTTGGGTCACAGATCGCACAGTATGCAGGATTCAATGTGTTGTGGTGGGTGCTGGGTGTAACAAGCATGTTGACAGCTATTGGATTTATGTGGTTGCAGAAAGTGTCCAGGGTGTAATCACCCGTAAGACATTATCACATCATCGCATTATCACATTATCACATTAATTTTGCGCCATGTCTCCCGAAAAATTTCAGATGTTTCGCAACCGGCTTACCAAAGTATACCGGCATATTGGCAAGCAGGCGCGCCGCCAGGGTATAACCTGTTATCGCATCTATGATCATGACCTGCCGGAATTTGCCCTTTGTATTGAACGATACGGCGACAATTTATACCTGGCAGAATACAAGCGGAAGTTTGAAATGGCAGAGGCCGAGCACGAGGCCTGGCTCGAAGCCACCATCGAGCTGATCTGTGAGGTGCTGGAAATGCCTGTTGATAACGTTTATATCAAAGAACGGCAACGCAAACCAGGCCGGTTAGGTCAATACCAGCGGGTATCAGCGGAAGGCGCCAATTTCATTGTCGAAGAAGCCGGACTGAAATTTAAAGTAAACCTGAGCGATTATCTCGATACCGGTCTATTCCTCGATCACCGTATTACGCGGGGAATGGTGCGCGATGAGGCCAGTGGCAAGCGGGTGTTGAACCTCTTCTGTTATACCGGTTCTTTTTCGGTATATGCAGCAGCTGGCAACGCAGCGCAGGTCACTTCTGTTGATCTGTCAAAAACCTATTTGCAATGGGCCGAAGAGAATATGCGGCTGAATAGTTTCTTCGATGAAAAAAAGCACCACTATATACATGCCGATGTAAAGCAGTACCTCGATACATTACCACCTGCTTCATTCGACCTGGTGATCATGGACCCGCCTACTTTCAGCAACAGTAAACGCATGAAAGATTTCCTGGACATTCAGCGTGACCATGCGGGGCTGTTGAATAAAACATTACGCGCACTTACACCCGGGGGTGTGATCTATTTCAGTACCAATTACCGCAAGTTTGAACTGGACCGCGAACAGATCCATGCGAGCGAGATAAAAGACATTACCCGCGCTACCACACCCTTTGATTTTGAAGGGAAGCTGTTTAGATATTGTTTTAAACTAAAGAAATGATACTTTTAAAGACAAATGTGATAATGTGATAATTCGATAATGTGATAATGTTTCAAGGTCGGGCGTCCTTAAAAATAGAAGCCTCAGCATAAGCCACGATCACAGCTCTGTACTCCATCATCAAATTATCACATCATCAAATTATTCCACTGGTTATCTGATCTGTCCTCTAACCAACCCCGGTCCGTGGCGGCGCGAGTGGGCATTAACATACATGGGCGTATTCAACACCTGATTATACAGGGCATCTTCCAGCGGATTCGAGATCTTCAACACGCCAAAATCGGTGGGAGCATTACAAAGGAAAATAAGCGGTGGACCATTGGTGCCGGCGGCACCCGGATGAATATGGGCTACCGTTAGTGTGTCGTTGCTTTCGAGGTTGTTTACCGTTACTATCGAATAAAGCACCTTATCGTGGGTGAGCCGTAAAATTGCCGTTCCGGTGGCCGTGGTGTTAACGGGCGGCACTTCATTTGCGCCTGTCAGGGCTATGTCTCTTGCAAGAACAACTTCTTTGTCGAGCTGCCCACGGGCGATACCTGCAGGCGCCTGCTGTGAGTGAACATTCACATACACGGGTCTGCTTAAAAGTGTATCTATTTGTCCCTGGCGTAATCCGGTAACAATACCCATGGAACCGGCTCCGGTAAATGTGGGATTGAACGGTATCAATATACCGCCGGAAGTTCCGGCATCGCCGGTGTGAATATGGGCATTGGTCAACTGGTCGCTGGGGGAGAGGTTGTGAATGTGCAGGTTGTATTTCAGCGAATTGTCGGAGAGGAGTTCAATGGTAGCTTCGCCTTCTTCATTTCTGCCCGCCGGTGCAGGCACTTCATTGATCGCTTTTATGTCTACATGCCACTCTCTTACAATGGCAGGACCGTCGTCATCGTCGTTATCGCAGCCGGAAAACACCATAGCAAGCACTACAAAACCTGCTACCGTTAAGGGCAGTAATCTTTTCATATTAAATAGTGTTTGTAGTAAGATACGAACGGCAGCGAAAGACGGTTGCTTTATTCATAGCTGAAACTTTATAGCTCAACATCAGCCTGAAAAGCGAAATGCCTGACGCAGGGCTGCATGCAGCGTGCTGCGTTAGGCATTTGGCGTTAACGTAGATGAATTACTGTTCCGTTAGCGGAAGATCTCTTTTCAGCATATCGTTGCGATTGGCCATTTCCCAGGCTGTATAAAATATGAGCTGCGCTCTTTTGGCCATTAGCTTATAATTGATCTTGTCGGGCGTATCGGTGGGCCGGTGGTAATCGTTATGGGTACCGTTGAAGTAGAAAATGATCGGTACACCTTTACGGGCAAAATTATAGTGGTCGCTGCGATAATAAATACGCTCAGGATCTTTGGGTGCATTGTATTTATAATCCAGTTCCAGTTTGGTGTAATTTTTATTCATGGCTTCGCTGATGGGCCGCAGGTCAGAGCTGAGCTTGTCATCGCCTACTACATACACATAGTTGGTGCTATCGCCCACCTTGCGTTTGGGATCGATCCGGCCGATCATATCTATGTTGAGGTCAACCGTTGTTTTTTCCAGTGGGAACAGGGGATGGTCGCTGTAATGTTCAGACCCCCATAAACCTTTTTCTTCACCTGAAACGGCCATAAATACGATCGAGCGGCGGGGACCTTTTCCGGCCGCTTTCGCTTTGGTAAATGCCTCGGCCAATTCCAGGATACTTACCGTGCCGGATCCGTCATCATCTGCGCCATAGTAGATCACTGAATCACCGCGTTTGCCCAGGTGATCATAGTGTGCGGTAATGAAAACATACTCGTCTTTTTTATCACTGCCTTCCAGGTAGCCGATCACATTGCTGCTGGTCAACTCGTTCAATTCTTTCTTTATTTCCAGCTTGATATTGGCTGCATACGTTTTAGGCTGTACGTCCCCGTTCTTACCTGCTTCTTTAGCTGTTTCATAGTCATTGCCCATGATGGCTTTGGCAACCTCTTCAGAAATATAATAAGTATTTGGTAAAACGGTATTTTTAAATGCATGCAGGTGTTGGGGACCTTTGGCGGGCATACTACGGCGGGGAAAACCACTTTGTACCATCAATACGGCCGCTGCCCCTTTTTTCTGAACAGCTTCCAGCATGGCGAATGGGTTGAAGCGGTTGCGGTTGCCGGTGCTGGCGCCTCCTGAAGTGGAAGCGGGCGGCATCACCAGCACCACCTTGCCCTGTGCATTCAGATCTTTATAACTATTGTTGCTGCTATCGGTGCTGAAACCGGCAAAAACCACTTCACTGCTTAATAAAGTGCTGGTGTGTGACATGCCCAGGTTTATGAAGAAATCGGTTGCTAATGCAAACTGTTTTCCGTTCACTTCTATTGTTGAACTTAGCAGAGAATCCTGGTAAACAGGGAAGCCCGCCTGGTAATTACCTTTATTGCCCGGCTGCAATCCCAGTAACTTGAATTGACTTTCCAGATAAGCCGCTGCTTTGCGTTGTCCTTCGGTAGCGGTCTCACGGCCTTCCATGCCGGGACCTGCTACAATGTACAGGTGTTTTTTAAGGTCATCAGGGGTTATTGAATTGGCAAATGGCCTGGGGTCGGCGATCTTTTGTGCATGAGCAGCAGCAGTGGCCGCCAGAGCCATAACCAGGAAGATCCTTCTCATAGTGTGATTTTTGTTTAAAATCAAAAATAAATGAGTTCGGTTATTTTTAAAGGAAAGTTTGTTGAATGGTGGATGGTAAATGGGCAATGGTGAATGGTGTTGTTACCGGTTTCCGGTTGCCGGTTACCAGGTCCTTAATGCAGCAAGTCTGCAAATACTCAGCCTGCCATTGGTTTGTGCCCCGGCAACTGGTAACTGGCAACAGGTAACTGAATTTCATGTAACCTGGAACTTGTAACGCACAACTTTATCCTTCGAACTCACTCAATTCCAGCCAACGCATTTCCTTCTCATCCAGCAGGTTAGTGATCTCGCTGATGCGTACCGATAATTGCTGCAACTGATCGAAGGGCAGGGAGCCGCTGTTCAATTGCTCGGTAATGGTTTGTTTTTCTTTTTCGAGGCCGGCAATGTCCTGCTGCAGCTGTTCGAACTCCCGTTTCTCCTTGTACGATAATTTCCTTTTTTCAGGCGCCGCCGCCGCGGTGGGTTTTACTTCTGTTTTTGCAGTCTTTGTTTCTGATCTTTCCTCTTCTTCTCTATCCTTTAGCCATAACCGGTATTGCGAATAGTTGCCGGGGAAGTCGCGAATGACACCATCACCTTCAAATACAAACAGGTGGTCTACCAGGCGATCCATAAAATACCGGTCGTGCGAAACGATGAGTAAACAGCCCGGGTATTCGCTGAGAAAGTTCTCCAGCACACCCAGGGTAGGCAGATCGAGATCGTTGGTTGGCTCGTCGAGTATGAGGAAGTTGGGGTTGCGGAACAGGATAGATAGTAAATGCAACCGCCTTTTTTCGCCCCCGCTGAGTTTTGAAATATAAGTGTACTGCTGCTCAGGTGGAAACAGGAACAGTTGCAGGAACTGCGCGGCGCTTAAAGAACCACCGCTGGCCAGGGGAAAACTTTCGGCCATACTTTTTACGAACTCGATCACCCGCATATCTTCTTTTAATACCAGACCCTGTTGCGAGTAGTTGCCGAAGACGACGGTTTCGCCGATATTGATCTTGCCGCTGTCGGCAGGTTCCAAACCCTGCAGGATATTGAGGAAGGTTGATTTACCCACGCCATTTTTGCCTACCACACCAATGCGTTCGCCTTTTTTGAAAGTGTAATCAAAACCCTTCAGGATCGGTTTCTGACCATAGCTCTTGTACACTTTTTTCAGTTCGATCACTTTGCCGCCGAGCCGGTTCATTTTCATTTGCAGTTCCAGTTGCGCATCTTCAATACGCTTTTTGGCTTTGGCTTCTATTTTATAGAAATTATCCTGTCGGCTTTTGCTTTTGGTGGTGCGGGCTTTGGGCTGCTTGCGCATCCATTCCAGTTCTTTGCGATAGGTATTGCGCGCTTTTTCTATGCTGGCTGCATCGCTTTCCTGGCGGGCGGCTTTCTTCTCAATATAATTTTCATAATCGCCTTTGTAAACGAACAGCTCACTGCCATCCAGTTCCCAGATCTCTTCGCAGACGGAATCTAAAAAGTAGCGGTCGTGGGTCACCAGCAGCAGCGTAACATTTTGTTGATCGAGGTAATTTTCGAGCCATTCTACCATTTCAATATCCAGGTGGTTGGTAGGCTCGTCCATGATCAGCAGCACGTGTTTATGTTCGAAGCCAATATCGATGAGGGTTTTGGCCAGTGCCACGCGTTTACGCTGGCCGCCCGAGAGGGTATTCACAGGCTGGTTCAGATGATGGATGTTCAGTTTGCCCAGGATCTGTTTTACTTTGGCGTCGAAGTCCCAGGCGCCCAGTTCATCCATTTTTACAATGGCTGCGCCCAGTTTTTCAGGGTTGCCTTCTTCGCTGATGGCTTCGTATTCCCTGATGGCATTGATAACGGGGTGATTGTAGTAGAAGATATTATCCAGCACCGAGCCTTTTTCATCAAATGCAGGGTCCTGCTCAAACAGGGCCACGGTCACTTCTTTATTGATCCAGGCAGTACCGTTATCGGCTGTTTCCTTTCCGGCCAGAATGCGCAAGAGGGTACTTTTGCCGCTACCGTTACGGGCTACCAGCGCTATTTTATCGCCTTCTTCAACGTGGAAAGAAATATTCTCAAATAATGGTTTTACGCCAAACGACTTGCCGAGATTCTCTACAGATACATAATGCATGGCGCAAAGATAGTGAAAACGGTTTCCAGTTACCAGTTGCCGGTTACCAGGCGATGTGTTACAGGTTACAAGTTTCGGGTTCCAGGGGCCCTTATTTTAGGTGGTTACAACTGATTTTAGCCCCTGAAACTTGTAACCTGCAACTTGTAACTGTTCCTGCTTGCCTATTGCCTTTCAGCCCGTAACTTACAGGAATTACAAATGACATCCATAATCAACCATAGTATCCTCGTATTGTTATGGCTGCTGTTCGGCATCCTTCATAGCGGACTGGCGGCCAATGGGTGGAAACGATTGATGCAGCGGTGGCTGGGCGCCGGCTTTAAATATTATCATTTTGCTTATTCTGTTTTCGCTGCGCTTACACTGACGGGGATCCTGGTATTTCAATACTCCATTCACAGTAGCCTTTTATTTACAGCGCCTGTCTGGGCACAGCTGTTCTTTTGTTTGCCTGCACTGGCCGGGTTGCTCATCATGTTAGTGGTGATCAAAAAATACTTTTTCTCACTCAGCGGCATCAGCGTTTTTTATAAAGAACAGCCGCCCATGGTGCTGGAGCAGGGTGGACTGCACCGGTATGTGCGGCATCCACTGTATTTTGGGACCTTATTATTTATCTGGTCGCTGTTCCTGTTGTTCCCTTACCTGAATAACGGGTTATCCTGCTTTGTTATAAGCCTGTACACGGTAGTAGGAGCCCGGCTGGAAGAAAAAAAACTGGTAGCTCAGTTTGGTGAGCAATACCGCCGTTATAAACAAAATGTTCCCATGCTTATTCCAAGGCTCGCGCCTCAACGTGGCTGACCATCGTTAACTCTCGCGCCATTTAATATTACAACCAATGCTTGGTTTTTGTACCGGCGGTACCGGCTTTCCCTGGATCAGGTGATCCAATGCCTGGCGTATATCCCACCCGGTGACCGGTTTCTCATTGCCGGGCCGTGAATCATCGAGCTGTCCGCGATATACCAGCGACAGGTTGCTGTCGAAAATAAAGAAATCGGGTGTGCAGGCCGCCTGGTATGCTTTGGCCACCTCCTGCGACGCATCGTATAAATAAGGGAAGGGATAATTCAATTGTTCTGCCACCAGCTTCATTTGGTCAGGACCATCTTGCGGATAACCCGCCACATCATTGGAGCTGATAGCAATAAAGCCGATGCCTTTGTTTTTATAGTCGTTACCCAGTTTTACCAGTTCGGCATTCACATGTTTTACAAACGGGCAATGGTTGCAGATGAACATGATCACCGTGGCGGTGGCGCCTTTCAGGGCCTGCAGGGAAAGATCTTTTCCACTAACCGTATCAGGCAATGTAAAGTCGGGTGCTTTTGTACCCAGCGGTGTCATAACAGAAGGAGTGCGTGCCATAAGAAATGTATAAAGTGTACAGTAAAAATACAAGCGCCTTTTTATAAACAGCTATTCGCTTAAATGGTTTATCGCCCTGTTATTGTCCATACCGGTAGATCAACCACAGAATAAGCGCCGTGATCACCAGCATGAGCACCCATTTGTATTTATCCCATACATGGCGTTGTTTTTTGTTGACAAGGGCCTGTTGTATAGTCAATTGGGTGGCGGCATCGTCACCGGCCACTTGCAGCAACCGTTCAGCAATGGGCACAAAGAACTTCTTAGGCAGGGGCAGGGCTGCGGTCAACACGCTTTGAATGATCTCCAGGTTAATGGTTCTATTATTGTGTTCGTGCAAAATGCCGATGGCGTTATCTGTTAACAATTCACGTATGTGCAGGCTCACTGCATCATAGCGAAGGTGAAAGACATTCATGGAGGCAACATATCGTTGCAGCAACCGGCATTCCTGTAAGATGTGGGCAGGGGTGAGGGGTGCACTGGTAAATGACTTGCCGGTGCTGCGTACATACCAACGTTGATAATGGTAGGCTTCCCGCTTTTTTGGATCGCTTAATGTTTTATAAGCTTCCTGTATTTCGCGGAACTGCGCTGCAGCCAAATGACTACCTCCTTGTTTGTCGGGATGGTATTGCTGCGCCAGTCGCCTGAAAGAGCGTTTGATCTCCTGCGGGGAGGCGGTAGTTGGCAGCTCCAGTATTTTATAATAGTCCTTTACCTGATTCATTCTCGTCATTTAAAACACCCAGTGATTAGTAGTTAGTGGCTGGTGGGGCTTTTATTCGTTACTTGCGACATTCAGCGATTTTCGCGCCATTTTCTGCCTTTCCCTATTTGCCGCTTCCTGGTCACCACTCGCTCTTCAGCAAATTAGTTCATTAGCACATTTGTCGTAATGGTATTTTCACAATTCGGTTAAGTGTATTTTTGATTCTTTATCGTAAAAACTGCAAAGTTGTTGGCAGTGCAGTAAATGTGCAAAAAAAATGACAGCTATATAGTACATTTTACAACAAATCAGCGGTATTGTCCGTTTAAGCAATGCCTATTTTACGTAAGTTTGCGTCGTTCTATGAAAACACATAATTTTCGCTCGAAGCCTGAATTGATAGCTATTCTGGTAATTGCTTTCTTCTGTTTTATGGCAGCCAATTGCCAGGTTGATTCTTCAGCAAAAGCCGCTGATGTAAACGCTGGATCTACCCCTGAAAAGCCGAAGCCCGCCGCCGAAGAAAAGCCGGCGCCTATGCCTTCTGTTGAGGGAATCAAAGTGGCTGATCCCAAAACAATTTTGAACAGACCCGAAGTTCCCATCTTATGTTATCATCAAATTCGTGACTGGAAGCCTACTGATTCCAAAACGGCCCAGGCATACATTGTTCCTCCCGCTTCATTTGCTGAACAAATGAAAATGCTGGCGGATAGTGGTTATCACACCATTCTGCCCGATCAATTGTATGCTTATCTGAATGAAGGTACACCATTACCTTCCAAACCGGTAATGCTCACCTTCGATGATACCGACCTGGATCAGTACACTGTGGCCAAACCCATCATGGATAAGTATAACTTCAAAGGCGTGTTCTTTGTGATGACTGTTTCTATTGGCCGCCCGAGGTACATGACCAAAGAGCAGATCAAAGACCTTTCTGATAAAGGGCATACCATTGGTTCACATACCTGGGATCATCACAATGTGAAGAAATACCAGGGGGCCGACTGGGTAACGCAAATTGAAAAGCCTACCAAACAATTGGAAGCTATTACCGGTAAACCCATCAAATACTTTGCATATCCTTTTGGTTTGTGGAATCCCCAGGCGATCCCTGAGCTGAAGAAAAGAGGCATGATCGCAGCTTTCCAGTTGTATGCACCACGCGACGAACAGGATCCGTTGTTCACTATTCGCCGCATCATTGTACCGGCCATGAAACCCGCTGCTTTATACAAAGCCATGCGCCAGGGATTCAAATATTATTAATCGATACCGTTGCGTAACCGGTTACCGGTTACCAGTTTCCGGGTTACAGGTTTCGAGTTTCAGGTTGCAGGGCTTGACATTTAAACAGGCTTTCTTCCACTTAACCTGTAACCCGTTTACCATTCCCTGCCTTTTAACATTTCCATTATATTTCATTATCACAGTATTGAATTATCACATTACAGCATTAGCACATCAGCATATCCGCTAATTAGCTAATTAGTTTTATACCTTTCTTCACATAAAGTATTTGTAAAAGACATAAGTGCCTCTATGCTGGCATTGTATTCGTTTTATCCTGATAGGAAGAAATAGGCCGCAAGCTGACTTCTCTCCCGATTGTGTATTCTAAATCACACCTAAATGAAACGATTCAAAGCGATCAGCACTTCAGCAGTACTATTGGTATTGCTGTTTGGCAGTGCCCTTCATAAAGCAACTGCCCAGGTATCGGTGCAGGTTTCGTACCAGACGTTCTATAACGAGCTGGAGCCATATGGATACTGGATCGATTACCCTGAATACGGTTATGTATGGCGCCCTGATATAGGGGCCGGCTTCAGGCCTTACAGCACCAACGGGCATTGGGTTTTTACCGATGATTACGGATGGATGTGGGTTTCGAACTATAGCTGGGGCTGGGCGCCCTTTCATTACGGCCGCTGGTTTTACGACGATTATTATGGCTGGTTATGGATGCCCGGTTATGAATGGTCGCCGGCCTGGGTTTGCTGGCGCAGTGGCGGTGACTATTATGGTTGGGCGCCATTGGGTCCACAGTTCAGCATAAACGTAAATCTTTCTTTCGGCCGCTATTCTCCTCCTGCCAATTACTGGTGTTTTGTTGACCGTCGGTATATTGCTTCGCCCCGCGTTTCCAATTATTATGTAAACGTGCAACGAAATACTACCATCATCAACAATACCACCATTATAAATAATTACCACCATGAGCGGAATGTGTTCAGGACCGGTCCCGGCCGCCGTGAGGTAGAACGGTACTCGCGCGATCCGATCCGAACCGTAGCTGTGCGGGATGCAGCCAGACCGGGCAGAACCAATTACCGGAATAATGAAGTGGCTATCTATCGCCCGCGGGTGAATCGTGAGAACGCACGTTATGCGCCGGAAAGGGTACAGCGGTTCAGCCGGGATCAACGCAACGGTTTCGCCGATTACTCCGCAAGGCGCGAGAACCGGCGACTTGAAACCGGCCGCCCTGTTAATGAGCGTGGCTTTTCTGACAGGGCGCAGCAACAACGGATCGCAGGCGACCGGAATACTGCCGCCGAAAACAGCCGCCGGGGATTTGCAGAGAGACGGCAACAGGAGGGAATGATCAGGGAAAGAAATGAAGGAGCCAGCCGGCGACCCATTGAAGAAAAAAGGCAGCAGGCCCAACTGATGCGCGAACGGAATATCCGGGCGGAAAACGATCGGCGAATTGTTGAAGAGCGGAACCGGCAGCAACGGATGATGCAGGAAAGGAACGTGCAGGCGGAAAACAGTCGCCGGATGTTTGAAGAGCGCAACCGGCAGCAACGGAAGATGCAGGAAAGGAACGTGCAGGCGGAAAACAGCCGACGGCAGTTTGAAGAAAGGCGGCAGCAACGGGAACAAATGATCCGGGAACGGCCGCAACAACAACCCCAGTTTGAACGACGGGGCGAGCCGAACAGAGGTGGCGGTTTTGGCGGTTTTCGCGGACATCCCCAGCAACAGCGGCCATCTTCCCAGGGCGGCGAGGATAGAGGCGAACGCGGACAGGGGCGCGGCGGCTGGATGCGGCAGGGGTAATATGATTTTTTTGAGTTACAAAAAGGGCTAAACGAGCCCTTTTTGCTTTATAATCCCTTATAATATACAACCAGGTGCAACGAAGGTGATTGGGTCATTGTCATAAAGGCCGGAAAATCATCGTATCCAGCTAAACTAATTGGTAAATTCGCGGTCTGAAAGCGGGCCAGTTTGTGGAGCTGCGCCAGGTCTATAACACCTAATTATTATTGTAAACTAAAAATGAAAACTGTGCAAGTAAGAAAAAATGCTTTTTTGGTTTTGGGGGCACTGTCTTTTTTAACCCTGTTGTTAAGTGGTTGTTTGAAAGAGGTTGAGCCAACAACACCTACTCCCAAAACATATATGTCATTAATGCATCTGGCGCCCAGGGCTCCTGCGGTCCAGGTATATTTCAATGGAAATAGTGAACCCTCCTCCGGAATGATCCCGTCGGGTTCGGTAGCAGACTATTATTCTCCACTGGAACCGGGTGCTTATGGTATCAGTTTTAAGAAAACGGGCAGCGATAGTGTAGTGGCCAGCCTGGGTACCGCTTTATATGACTCTGTTCAATATTATACCCTTTTGCTGTATAATATCGATTCTACCCATGCAGGAGCCGTGAGGATCAGGGACGATTACCGGGTGCTAACCATGGATAAGGCATATTACCGGTTCTTTCATATGAGTCCCGATATTGGCGCGGTAGATCTTTATTTTGATAATAATATGATAGATCCCGACCGTCAGCATGCTGATAACACCCAGAGCGATTTCCATAACCAGTTTACGGGCGCTACAGCTAATACATATAGTATTACTGTAAAGAAGGCGGGTTCTGACTCAGTGATCGCTCAACAGCATTCAGTATTTCTGGCCCAGGGGCAGGCTTATACGATTTACCTGAAAGGAATTAAAGGTGGAACAGGCAATAATCAAATAGGGGTGGGAGTACTGCAGGCGGCTGATTAAGGTCGGCGTGTGAACAATGGTGTTTTACGAATGACAGTATTTATATGAACCGGATGATCATTGTTTATCATCCGGTTTTTTTATTAGCTGAATTGGTCAAATTATATTGAATATATATTAAAATGGTATAAATTTGGTAACTTTCGAAACGCAATTATTACAGCTCAATTCTCGAACTTTAATTTGGAATTGTTAATCCTCACGCAATAGTCCTCTTCCGTCGGTATCCTTTGAACATTCTGGTTTGCCTGATGTTTTGTAGTTGCAAGTGCACAGATGTTGTTGCGCATACATACTGTTTCAATACCATCTTATAACCATATTAAAAGATTTGACGCATGAAAAAAACATCGGCAACTATCTATTCTCCTGCTTTGGAGTTGCCCGCTATTACCCGGAAGTATACTCGCCGTTTGAACAAGAGAAGGATCAGCGAGGAGCCGGTTAAGTTAGCAAATAAAGTTTCGCCACCCAGTGAAGAGGTTATCCAGCAGCTGAACCGGATAGCCCAGGAATATCCTTTCTGCGTATACTACAGGCAGAAAGTCAATGATCCATTATGACCTTATGGATAAAGAACTATTGGTTTCCGTAAGTAATTTTCTTTACAAACCCGTTTTAGCTTGTCGGGGCGCCGATATTTTTTGTTAAAAGGTTTCTGGTTTCCCTTTTTTGATCTATCTTTGAATAGATCAGTTTCCTATAATATATACTTTCTTCCTTGTTTCCTCCTTGCCATTGATCAAACGAATTTCGATTGCTTTCTTTTTTCTGCCGTATGAAGTCTCAGTCCTGATTTTTTAAGTAGCAACGTATCCCACGGAAAGCCTTTTAATTACATTTATTCACACCTGTAAAATTTGGCGCATGAAAAAGACAAGTTTCAAATTAGGAACTGCTACGAACAGCACGGCAACACTTACCTTAGAAAACAAGAACGCTGCAGAGAAGCTCCTGCCGGTGAACGCACAACCCACACCTCCCAGTGAAGAAACAATAGCACGTTTGAACGCTATTGCCCGGGAATATCCATTTTGTGCATATATAAAACAGCATAATCTGTTTTTGCTGTAATTAAAAGCTGTTACAATCCTTTATAAACATGCCCCAGGTAACCTGCCAGTTCCATGAGCCAGGCAATGCCCAGGTGAAGTATTAATCCTCCCCAAATACTGCGTGTATTATACACCACAGCGCCAAGAATGATACCCCCGAAATAAGAGGTGATACATTCGAAAAGGGGCTTCCCGAAATGTATAGAACAGTAAAAGGCCGCTACCGGTAAAATGGCATGTTTACCGGCAAAGCGCGCAAAAGCAAGCACTAAAAATCCGCGAAAGAAAAACTCGATGGTTCCAAAGTCAATTCCATAAGAAAGCTCGTACAGGGCCTTCCAGGGAAGGCTATTGGTCACATATTGATCTATAATATCAATACGCTGTACCCTGGGATAGGTGTGCAGGAAATCGTTCCTGGTTGCTGCAAAAGCGATCAGCGGCACCATACCCAGCAATAACACCAGGTAAGGGCGAACATTGAACCCTTTGGCCTGCAAACCCGCTGTGGGCCCTTCAAAACGGCCCAGGCGCCAGATAACCATGACGGGAAAAGCTACCACCAGCAGTTTCAATGGCCAGTCGAGCACCCGGTACCAATATTGGTTCCAGGGAAAGGAAATCGCCACAGTGAGGGAACGGGAAACTTCGTCAAAGCTGATCTTAAAGGCGAAAATGGCCGGGGCAGCCAGTAACAGCACAAAGAATGACCGCCTTCCCATGGCTAAGGGAATGGTTTCTTTGGCAACCAGGAATAAAAGGAACCAGGCCAGGGAAAAGATAAAACCAAACAGCAGGAAGAAGCCCGCCAACCGCATCGGCCAGGAAGGTAGGGCTACGATCGCCCGTTCGATACCCAGGGTGTAATTGCAGGTTACGGCAATGGCTACAAGCAGGGTAGTGAGCAGGAAGACTACGCGGTTTACAGACTGGAGATAATTCTTCAGGTAACCAATGATCTCTTTCATCGGATAAAATTTCAAATTGACGGTACAAGTACAAGTATAAGGTACAAGGCTGCCGGTTGAACCATATTTGCCATTAAACCAAAAAAAACGCCAGCCCAAGATGATCGGGACTGGCGTTTATATTTTTAATGTATCATGTTCCTATTTGGAATCGAAGCTGGCTTTCATTTTTCCCAGCAGATCGGTGGAGATCATTTTCTGCGCCAGGTGGATCATATTGCAGAATGCCCGGGCGTGAGAAATGCCATGGCCAATGATCACCGGCTTGGCAACACCCAGGACCGGGGTTCCGCCATAGAGCTCAAAGTTAAAGCGGTCGAGGTATTCATGCTTGAGCTCTTTTCGGTGTGTGATCTCATATAACGACTCGGCCAATTTGAGGATCACATTGCCGGTAAACCCGTCGCATACCATTACATCGGCTTTATCGAGCAGAATATCACGACCTTCCACATTACCTACGAAATTGATCTGCTCATTTTCTTTCAGCAGGGGATAGGTACTTTGAGCCAGCAGGTTACCCTTGCCTTCTTCTTCACCAATATTCAGCAAAGCAACACGCGGATTATCAATGCCAAGGATGTGTTTCGCATACAGCGAACCAAGCAGGGCAAACTGGTTAAGGTGCTCGGGTTTACAGTCGGCATTAAGGCCAACATCGAGCAACAGACCGGTGTTCCCGTTGTCTTTGGGAATAATGGTTGAGATGGTAGGGCGCTGAACGCCTTCTATGGGTTTGATACTATACATAGCACCCACCAGCATGGCTCCGGTATTGCCGGCGCTGATGAAAGCGGCCGCTTTTCCTGATGCCAGCAGGTGAAAGCCTACAGCAATTGATGATTGCTGCTTTTCTTTCAGTGCTTTGGTAGGAGATTCATTATAATCAATTACCTGAGGGGCGTGAAAGACACGAACCTTATCGGCCGGGATCTGATGTTGCTGCAGCAATGGATTGATCTGCGCTTCATCACCCACCAGAAATAACAGAGCCGGATCATCAGCTTCTGTCAGGTACTCACGGATGCCCTTTACTGCTTCCAGTGGTGCAAAGTCTCCGCCCATCATGTCTAAACAGATAGTCATTTTCCGGCAACGAGGCTTATTATATTATAATAATAAAGGAGATTATAAACGGGCTTGATCATTAAGCCTTTTCAATAACTACTTTTCCCTTATAATATAACTTACCTTCACTTACGTGAGCGCGATGACGTACATGCGTTTCACCTGTAGTGCTGTCTTTGCTCAAGGTTACTTTTTCAGCCTTATAGTGTGTTCTTCTTTTAGCACCCCGTTGTTGGGAATGTCTCCGTTTTGGATTAGGCATACACTCAGATTTATAACTTCAATTTTTAAAAAATCAACTGTCTTCCAGGTCTTTAAACTTTTCCAATCCTTTCCATAGTGGATTGTTGGATGATTGTTTCTGCTCCTCGAGTTTTTTAAGCATTTCCAGCACTTCTTTGTTACAGTGCGGTCCGCCCATTTCATCATCAGAGCACATCCTTTGCATGGGAATACTCAGGTTCACAAATTCATATATCCAGTCGGCAATGTGTAAATGGCTTTCCCCTTTTGAAATGTAATATACATCGGGATCTTCCTCCTGTTCATTCATTACATCCGGTTCATCTACCATTTTAACCACAATGTTGAACTCATCCCACAATTCCAGTGGCAGGTTGTTGCCACAGCGGTCACAGGTAACTTCCAGTTTGCCACCGATCTCAAATTTCAGCAGCATAAAACCGTTCTGTTTTTCCAGTGCCAGTTTTACGAGCGCGGTGCAATTCCGGAAATCCTGCTCCTGGTATTCTACAAAGAACTTGTCATCGACGGTATATTCAAACTCATGATTGCCCGGTTTCAATCCTACAAAAGCAATATCATAATTCCGACGGCTATTCATGAACTACCCTTTTAAAGAGTTTGCAAAGGTAGGGATTCTCAGGCAAACAGGTAAGGCTTATTTCAAAAAAATGGCAAAAACATATACCATATATGCAGAATTTTACCTGGCAATCCCGGTTATCGGGCTAAAGTTACTATAAATGAATGGGTTTTAAGTGCTTAGTCACCGGTTTACGTTGCCAGTTGCCGGTTCTTCCCAATTACCAGCCTCAAAACCAACAGCCAATCATTTGCATTAGAGAAAATGCACTTGTTCGTTATTCCCTGAACATATAATCGGAAACTGGGTGATACCACAGTAAGCCGTTCGCATACCGGCCACGCTCCGGGGTAAAGCGGCTTAATGCATGTAGGTAATCACTAATTTAAGTTGGAAAGCCCAGTGTTTTGGGATTGCAGTTCTTTTTCGGCAATGGCCTGCAGCCCGTCCGGGCGGTTTACCAGGGTGGGTTTAAAACCCGGGGTTTGCAGCATCTTGTCCTGGCCGGTGGCCAGTGGCTCTGCCGTCCTTTTTTTCATGCCCACCAGAAAAAGCACCAGGTTCAAGGCGGTAGTAGTTATTATATATAAGTCTAATGAAAAGCCGGCGTGGCGAACATACCAGACATCCCATTCAAACCTTTTAATGATACATTCCCGGCTTATCACCTTGCCGTGGTAACCTTTTACCTGCGCCAGTCCGGTAATGCCCGGTTTTACCAGGTTGCGGAACTTGTAGCCGGGAATTAATTCCCCAAAAGCGTTACAATCGGCATGCATATGGGGGCGCGGGCCTACAATGCTCATTGAGCCGAACAATACATTAAAAAACTGGGGCAGTTCATCAAGGTTCGACTGCCGCAGGAACCGCCCCAGGGCTGTAACAGGCTCCTCAAGTATAGGCATGTGCTTGGGATGTTCGACCGGGTTATGAATGAGCGTACGCAGCTTATAACAGGTAAATGATTTTCCTCCCCGGCCGGTTCTTTTTTGCAGGAAGAATACAGGACCTTTCGATGTAAGTTTTATCAATAAAGCAAGCAGCGGTAATAACCAACTTAATACCGTAATAATTATGACCGTTGCAAACAATACATCCAGTATTCGTTTACAAACGAAATACCCTCTTTTGGTATCAACGTATTTGCGCAGGATGGTCCTTTTCAACAAAGGCAACCTTTTTTCACGAATCATAGTATTCTTAATACAACTATACGGCCAATATATTTATACAGTTGCTTTTTAATTAACAATACTTCCTGAATGCCTGTACAACCTGATCAAAGTATATTAAAGGCATTAGCCTATTTTGATATTTTTAATTATCCGCTAACCAGGGAGGAGATCTTTCATTTTCTCGATCAGCAGGTAGAAATGCATTCTATAGAACCGGTATTGCAGCGGTTGGTGAACGATCAGCGCCTTTTCCAATTGGGTGATTTTTACTCTTTGCAACCCGATCCTGCTTTGTGTACCAGAAGGACTGATGGTAATCATAAAGCTGCACAATTATTAAGAACGGCCTACCGGGTCGGACGATTCTTATATCAGTTTCCCTTTGTACGGGGGATTGGCATTTCAGGCTCTTTATCAAAGAACTTTGCTGATAACGAAACGGATATTGATTTCTTTGTTATCACCCGCAGTAACCGGTTGTGGCTGGCCCGCACATTCATGCACCTTTTCAAAAAACTGACCTTTATCACAGGCCATCAACACTGGTATTGCATGAACTATTATATTGATGAAGACGCGCTACGCATTGAAGAACAAAATATTTTTACCGCCACTGAATTGATTACCCTGTTGCCGGTTTGTGGCAATGGTACTATGGACAGGTTCTACAATCAGAATAACTGGACTGTGGAATATTTTCCCAATCAGGCTGTCACCAGGCAATCGATGTTAATGGCCCGTTGCAGCTGGCTGAAGAAAGCGCTGGAATGGTTGCTGGATAATCGGGCGGGCAACGCCCTTGATACTCTGTTAATGCGTATCACTGCCCGGCGATGGAAGAAGAAAGAATCATTGAATAAGACCAACACACATGGTGATCGCATGGGTTTACAAACCGGTAAACATTTTTCAAAACCCAATCCTGACTTCTTTCAAAAAAAAGTGCTTGATCTGTTCGCCTCCAAGTTGAACGAGTTCAAAGTTTAAAGTTCATAGTTCATAGTTTTAAGTTCAAAGTTTACAGTTCATAGTTCTTGGTTTATTCGTTATTGAGTTAATTATCAAATTATCAAATTATCAAATTAGCTAATTTGCTGGTTTCCTCGCTTCCATCCACATATGCCCTTTAGCCAATGTTGATCGCAATTTCAATAGGGGCAACCTGAATAAATTAGCAACCGGTTTTTTCAGGGCCTTGTGAAAATGTACTTCGAGGTTGATCATTTGTATGGCGTAATCGTAATATTTCCTGTTATAGGTCCTTGTGAAGTCAATGTCCCGGTCGGTACTGGTTTCCCAGGGCAAGTTGGTCACGAAGCGGTCTTCCACTTCTGTATACAATGGTGTTCCTTTAATAGGATAGGCCACTGTTATAGTGAACAGGTCGGGATCGGCATTTTTTAAATGTTGTACAGTAGCATAGATGTCTTCCTGGGTTTCGCCGGGATAACCTACCATAATGAAAGTGCCGGCCTGCAGTCCGTGTTTGCGGGCCAGTTGTATCATCTGCTGTACCTGTTCTACTTCCACGCGGCGATCCATAAGATCGATAACTTTTTGAGAACCGCTTTCTGCGCCTATCCATACCCGGAAACAGCCGCTCTTTTTTAAATTGATGATCACTTCTTCATTCAGTCTGTCGGCCCGCGTTATGCATTCATAAGGCATTACGAGGTTCCGGCGGTTGATCTCCCGGGTGAACTGTTCGAGCCAAATATGGCTAACAGTGAACACATCATCCACGAACCAGAGGCTGTCAACGGGGTAGTTCGCTTTTATATGCGCAATTTCGTCTACTACTTTTACCGGTGTGCGGCGCCGGTAGCTTTGTCCGTACACGGCCCGGCTGCACCATTTGCAACTGTACGGACAACCCCGCATGGTACTTACCGAGATGGTGCTGGTGCCATGGCGGTGTTTCCAGGCATCGAAGTAGCGTGACAGGTTTACTTTATGGCGGTTGGGCAGAGGCAATACATCGAGGTTCTTTAATTTAGTGCGTTCTTTATTCTGTTGCAGGGTGTTTGTTGTATCGAGGAACGATACGCCTTCAATGTCGCTTACCGTACCGGTATATGTACCGGCTATAAATTGCACCAGCTCCAGCATGGTTTGTTCACCTTCGCCCGAAACAATGAAATCGGCTCCATGCTCCAGGAATTTCAATGCATGATTCCTTACTTCCGGACCGCCAAGTATGATCTTCGTATGTTGTAGTTCGGTAGTGCCTTTAATAAATTGGATGATGCGCAGCACATTTAACTTGGTCATGAGGTTGGTGTAAATGCCAATGACCTGCGGTGATTGCTGCAAGAGCCGGGCGCATAATTTATCGAATGAAGAAAATGTGCTGTCGAATACCTCGTTATCATAACCATGCTGTTCGAGGTAGGCCGAAATATACAGAATGCCCAACGGTACATAAGGCCGCATGATGGCTTGTTCTTTGGCATCTTCTTCTAAAAAATAACCGTGTGTTAAGAGGATCCTCATATCGCATCTTTTTTGAATAACAGGAAAGCATGGTCGGCCAGGCTGGTGAAAACAGACTTGCTGCCCAACTTTTCTTCCCAGCGCACCAGCGTTTGAAATAAATTGAGATGTTGCTGCATGTAAGCTTCCATCCAGGAAGGTGGAATACATAATCCCACCGGTTTTTTTTCAACGAGCTGTAAGGGCGCCCAGAGCCGGGCAAAGTTTTTAATGGAATAGTAATAGACCGGTTGATTTGCCTGCGGCGAAAGCGGTACTACCACTTCTTTGTTAGTCCATCGTCTGAATGCCTGGCGGGGCCTGGCTTTCAACAGGTAATAGCATGTATCCCACCAACAATATTTCCCAAACACCACCACTGCCAGGTAACCGCCCGGTTGTAACAGCTGTTGTAATTGGTTCGATAATTTCTTCATCGCCGGGGGAGATATACAATTCAATCCTGCAAAGTTGGAAACAATACGATCGAACCGGCGGCCATGGAATATAGTCTGCAATTCATCGAAAGCAGCTGTTATAAATACCGGTGGATGGGGCAAAGCAGTTGTAGCTGATCTTTGTTTGGCCTTATCGATCATCGCGGGTGACCCATCAGTAGCTGTTACGAAGTGTCCATGTTCAGCCATCCAGCAGGCATCTGCGCCTGTGCCACAATTGATCTCCAACACCTGCAATCCGGTTTTGCCGGTGAACAGCGGACGCAACCAGGTGTGACTCGTGCGGCGTTGGGCCTCACCAATGAGGCTTCCGGTGAACACCGCATCATAATCGCCGGCCAGTACATCGAATGGAGTTGCTTTACTCATGTGCATACCGGTTTAGTTGCATTCTTTCTATCAGCAGGGATGGCAGGTGCCAACAGGCAGCCGCTATTTTTTTATAATCACTGATCGATACCGCGAATGGATTTTTTAATGCATGGCGGAAAGCTATCCAGCCCTGTTGTTTGCGGAATACGTGGTGAACATAACGGTGCAGTTTTTTATAGAACCGAGGAGGATAGGTATTGCGGAACATCAGCAGCAGTTCGTCAGAATCGGTCCAGTTGGTTTTGGTAGTGAGTTCCGCTTTTACGCGTTCGTAAAATGGCGTTCCCGGTAATGGATAGGAGACCGAGATGCCCATTTCAAAGGGCAGCAGGTCTTTGATCATGCGAATAGTTTTGGCGATATCTTCCCTGGTTTCGCCGGGGTAACCAAATTGTATAAAGAATGACGGATGAATGCCATGTTGTTTTAACAGGGCGGTAGCCTTGTAAATTTGTTCTACGGTAGTGCCTTTATCCATGGCATCGAGTACTTTTTGGGAACCGCTTTCTGCACCCATCCAAATATTATGGCAGCCTGCACGGGCCAGGTCTTTGATAGTGTCTTCCTGCAACAACAGATCGGCCCGCGCCTGGATCTTGAAGCGGAACGACAATTGCGCCTGTTGCAACTGATCGGCAAAAGCATGCACCCAGCCAGGTTTCAGGCCAAAGATGTCGTCGCAAAACCAGATATGATCAAACTGGAATTTTTCTTTAAGCCATACCAGTTCCTGCACTACTTTTTCGGGCGACCGGGCGTTATAGCGGTTACCGTAAATGGGTTTCGCGCACCAGTTACATTTGTAGGGGCAGCCCCTGGTAGTGACCATATTCAGGGAGAAATAACCCGTACTTTTTAACCACATAGAGCGGTAAGGAGTAATATTTACCAGGTCCCAGGCGGGTAACGGCAAAACATCGAGGTCTTTTATGACCAGGCGGCGTGGTGTTTTAGTTACCGCGCCTTGGTGCAAAAATGCCAGTCCGGGTATATCCTGAAAGTTCTTGTCGTTTTTATCCATCGCCTGCACCAGTTCGAGCAAGGTCAATTCGCCTTCGCCGATAATGACGAAGTCGGCGCCTTCACGGCAGTATTCTTCAAAATGATCGGTACTGTCTGAGCTGCATACGATCACCATGCAGCCGTTTGCTTTGGCCAGTTTAATCATGGCAAAAGCAGCTTCCCGCATATTGGTGAGGCACATTTTAGTAAGGTAGTTGAAGCCGTCATCATACAATACAAAAAAGCGCGGCTGAACCTGGGTAAGGGCAGGCAGCAGGTCCTGGGCGCTGTGAGCAAACATAGTATCGAATAATGACACGGAATAGCCATTGTTGCGTAACAGGGCCGCGGCATACAAAGTGCCCAGCGGAGGGTAGGGCTGCCCGGTAGCCCATTGTTTGGGATCGAACCTAAGGAAATATGAATGCGAAAAAAGTATGCTGTTGTTCATGTTGTTGCTTTGGTTGCTAACTATGATTGCGCCGGCCTGTCAGGTGCCTATCGACTCACTGCAAGGCAACGCTAACGAGGTACCTTTACAGGTTAGCACGTGGTGAAAGATTCAGGTAACACACGCACTTCACACATGTTTCATCTTTATTCATATCTAAATTTTTTCGGAACGCGATCGCCGTCTGGCTGTTGACGATGGCATCCAGTTGCTGTTGATGAATATTTCCATAGGGTTCATGGAAAAAGCAGGGCCTTACATTACCGTCTGCTTCTATTACCGTGGATACCCAGGGTGCATTGCATTTTTTATAAGGAAATGGATTCTTACCATAAAAAGCCGCATAATAGCCATAGATCTTTTGCAATTTCTCCGGCGGCTCGGCAATGAAATGTTCATCAATCGCTGTATGGTGATACCTGATCAGTTCATTTACGGCTGCCTGTAAAGCCGGTAATTCTACTTCATGTACCAGTACTTCCTCTTGCCGGTCTTTTTCCCACAGCGTTGAACGGTTGAACGCATGGCTGCTTACATAGGCCGGTAAAAAGCTGATCTGATCGAGCCCCATTTCCATAGCACTGTTTACAATTGATATCCAGTGATGAAAGTTTAACCGGTGTATCACAGTGCGGGCGGTGATGCGATATTTGGGCTCAATGGATTTGATCAATTGCACGCCCTGCTGCATTTTTTGAAAGGCGCCGGGCAGCTGCCGGATATGGTCATGCAAAACTTCATCGCCGTCAAGGGAAACAATAATATCGTTCACCCATTGTAATAGCTGGTCTGCTTTTTTCTCCAATGCAATGCCGGTCGACAACAAGGTAACTGCAATGCCTTCCTGTTTCAATATTTCGCAGAAGCGGAAGAAATGGGGGTTTAATAACGCTTCACCGCCCGACATCACAACTACCCGGGTGCCGAATCGACGGAAGGTGCCGAGCATTGCGGTAATATCGTGTTCAGTCAGTTGCTTCAGGTTCTTATTACCTTTCCAGATATCACACATTACACAACGGCAGTTACAGGCGCTGTGCGGCATCAGGATCACCACCGGAAATGCGCTGATCACATCGGTTTGCAGTATCCTGTAACGCTGGTAGGTGTGGTATAGTTGGGTTAGCTTCATTGGTGAATGGTCAATGGTGAATGGTCAATGGTGAATGGTCAATGGTGAATGGTCAATGGTGAATGGTCAATGGTGAGTCGCTCATAACTTATGACTTACTATTTTCCGCTACTGTTCGAAGATTTATTACTAACTGAATAACTGAATCACCCTTATCAACCCGTCAAATGCTGAATGCTAAAAATGTAATTAGTTTCTAACCAATTCCTCTTCTCAACCACACAATTCAGTCTGAATCCGTTGTCTGCCGCCATATCTTTTATCATCGTTATGTCACAGCCATCGCATAAGACCATCAGCACTACAGAGCCTGCATGTATATAATTTTCTAAACCTCTGAACAATTGCTGAAAATACTCCCCCTGTTCGCCGCAATACCAGGCGTACTCCGCCGGTGTTGTCGGTTGTTTTTTATAATAGGGCGGGTTAATGGCAATAAGGTCGAAAGCCTGTTGGGGAATATTCATAAAGAGGTCAGACTGGATGACGGTAAGTGGAATGCGGTTGTTTTGCCGGTTGATCTCCAGGGCATGAACCGCCACAGAATTGATATCTGTTGCTGTAACCATTGCTCCTTCCCGGGCAGCATATAAAGCAATGAGTCCGCTGCCGGCTCCCAGTTCGAGAAATGATGTGTTTTTCAATGGAAGCGAAGCAATGTATTGTAGCAGTAGCCGGGTGCTGAAGAAAAAGCCCGGATGAAATACGGCCGGCGGTATTACCAGTCTGATCCCTTTGTACGTGTATACACGGGTGGATGACAGGTATTTTACCAGCAATGGTTTGTAAAACCGCGTTGTTATTTGTTTTATGGTTTGTTTCAAAGTATCAGTTTGTTCCTAATAGGTCAAAATCCTTCAATCTCCGGTTGCCGGTATTTCCATAACAGTTGCAACACTTTTAATTCATAAGGCTTCCGGTATAATCCGGTCTTGTAACGAATGGCCGACACGCTGCGCATGATGCCGCGTTTAAAAGCGCTTAATCGGATGTCGGACACCGTAGGGTAGTAACCGTTTAGTACGGTTTCAAAGTCTTTTATTTTGTCAACCATGTCAGACGTTAACCACGGTGTTAAGGGGTTCTTGCGCAGATCGAAATTTTCCCAGTGCGGACTGATCCAGTCTTCCAGTTTTTCGGGAAAATGGAACCCGCTCTCCAGCACTTTTTTATAGAGTTCAGAACCTTCCGTTGGTACCGGACTGTATAAATAAATAATGATCTCGGTCTTTGGATTGATGCTTTTGATCTCTTTGATGAAGGCAATGTCCTGGTCAATCTGTTTCATCACCTGTTCTGGCGTATCGGCCGGTGTGCCTAATACAAATGAATATTCAGGTATGATATCGAATTTGGCCATGCGGGCGGCAAAAGCCCTGATCTGTGCACTGGTTTGTGTGCCGCCTTTATCCATCCGTTTTAAGATTTCATCATTGCCGGTCTCAGCGCCAAAGAAGATCATTTTGCAACCGGAGGCTCGCATCAGTTCGAGTGACTGATCTGAGTACTTATCGATCGTATCAATTCGGCCTTCGCCCCACCATACCATGTTCTCTTCCTTTATGAGTTGGGAGAATTCGACGGTCCTTTTTTCAGAAACAAAAAAGTTGTTGTCATGGAACTCGATGGCATTGCCGCCATAAGTGTTTTTCAGGTATTTAATATCCTGGTAGATCAATCGGGCGCTTTTGCCCCGCCATCGTGCATTGTAAATGGGTACCACCGCACAAAATGAACACTTGAACGGGCAGCCCATGCTGCTGTGATAGGCGATGGTGCGGGTGCCAAGATAGGTCTTGCCCAAATAACGCCGTACCGGATAAAAACTGTTGAGCGTTTCATACGGCAGGCGCGGAAGTGCATCCTGGTCGTATAAATCGTCTTTGCCGGTTTTGATCATTCCGTTTTCGCCGCGATAAATGAGGTTGGGAATGGTTGTGTATGGCTGATTATTTTCCAATGCATTTAACAAAGCAGGGAAACACTTTTCTCCCGGACCGTTTACAATAAAATCAACAAAGCCTGAATACAAGACCACCTTTGGCTGATTGGATGGAAAGTAACCGCCCCAGATAATCCTGACCGCGGGATATAGTTCCCGGATTTGTTTTGAAATCGGAATGGCTTGCCGCAATTGCGGCCCCGGCATGCAGGTGCAGCCAAAATAGCCGAAGTCACCGGTGGCCAGGTAACTGCTTATTTTTTGCCAGGGATCAGTTTCCAGATTTCCATCAACGATCGCATACCCGTACAGGCCTTCAATAGCGGCTGCTATGGAAAGAATGGAGTTGGGAATCCTGGGCTTGGTTTTAGCGCTGCGCGGATTGAACAATAATACTTTATTCATGTGAAACCGGTTTGACCCACCGGCTTGTATGGCAGGCCGTCAGGTCATTGAGAATCATACGAATAATTGACTGGTGAAGTTGCCTGTAGGCAAAAAGAAGCAAATGCCGGTCTCTTCGGCTTATAATATGGTTTGAGTATCCATAATGCTACTACACGCTATGGTAACCTTTGCTTCTTTTCATAGAGGAAAATAAGATATCCCGGAGATATCCCGGAGATATCCCGCAGATGACTCCGAGATACTCCAGCTCTTATTAGATCCGGATTATCTCGGAAATGCCTGTATGTTACCGATAGCTTATGTACGGGGTACACTATTGATCGGCCAATACCTATCCTTATCAGCTGTACAGCCTTGCATGTTGATGCCTTGATGTGTAGATGATTTGCAGGGAAAGATCCGCTATGAGGCTACATGAAAGCGTATGTTTTTAATAAGGTCCAGTAGCAGGAGGGCTGCAATAAATTATATTTCAAAGACTGGCGGTAATGATGGCGGGCAGCCGGCAGGTTGTGCTGTTGTTTAAAAACATGACCTATATGTAGGTAGGCGATACTTTTGGCTTTGTGCAGGTATTTCCTGGACACCATTTTATGGCGGTACAGGTATTCAAAAGTATCAACATATCCTTTATAGTTTTCAACCGGGATCTGGCTGCTTTCATTGGTCTCGTGGAGACGGCGCCATAACAGCGATTCGTAAATGATTCCTACATCATAATGCCAGGCCAGTCGCATATTGAAATGATAATCCGAGCCGAATGGCATTTTTTCATCGAACCAGCCGGTTTGCTCGAAACAATAGCGATGCAACACCAGTGTAGGATTATACACCACAAAACGGTTTTCTTTCAGGCGATTGAAAATATTCGCGCATTCTATGCCCTGCCGGTTGATATAGGTACGAGGCGATATCACTTCGCCCGCTTTGTAGGTGATAGCGTCGGTAATGGAAAAGCCCAGCTGAGGATGGGTTGCCAATAACTGCACCTGTTTTTCCAGTTTGTTTTCGGTCCAGCAGTCGTCGGAATCAATAAAGGCGATAAGCGAGCCTTTTGACTGGCGGATGGCGAAATTCTTCAGGATAGCGGTGCGGCCGGTATGGAGCAATTTATAATAGCGAATGCGGGGATCGGGAATGGCACGTACCTGCTCTTCGGTATTGTCTTCAGAACCATCGTCGGCAATAATGAGCTCAAGGTCGTCATAGGTCTGATGCAGCACGCTGTAAATGCTTTCCATAACCAGGTGCGCCCGGTTGTATGTGGTGAGAATGACGCTTACCATTTAGTGAAGTACGACGAATGTTGGTTTAACGTTGCTTTGTCTTTGCCTTCGTTACCGGCAATCCACAGACAATGCGGGCTGATCCCTGGGAACTGGAGCCCGGCGACCGGCAACTAATTTCGCCATTGACCCATTGATATCTACAGCAACAAACAACCTTCCGGATAAGCTCTTCGTATTGATAATCATTAAACCATCCACTCCATATTACCCGGTCTTTTTCCTGGCGGCATTGCTGGGATATTTTATTTATAAGGCGGCTGATGCGCCATTTGGTGATTTTGCCGGTTACTATTTCGGGAGCAGGGAATTGTTGAAGGGGAATTATACCACGGTTTATGAAACATGGGCGTTGAACGCATTGATCGCCCGCGAAGGTTACACCGGCATTTTTGTATCATACACGCCTTTCCCGCCATTTACGTCCATCGTGCTGGCGCCTTTCCTGTTGTTGCCGGTAGGGATGGCGAGGATCGTTTTTAATATCGTATCAGCCGCCCTGTTTGTATTTGCTGCGGCGCGAACGATTAAATATTTAGCTGTTCCCGTGTGGATAAGCTGGCTGATACCGGTGCTTTTCTTTATTCCTTTGCGGAATAACATTTTTTTTGGACAGGCCTACCTGTTGTTGACCGCCTTGCTGCTCGAAGGCTGCATGGCTTACAAAAAGGGGAAAATGGTGGGGGCAGCATTTTTGTGGGCAGGGGCCATTTGTTTTAAATTATTTCCCCTGGTGATCCTGTTATTCCTGTTGGCAAAGAAACAATACAGGCAGCTTCTGTATTGTATAGCTGCATGTTTGTTGTTGGCGCTGGTCACTTTATCAATAAACGGGTGGGCGCCGTGGCAGTATTATGTGTTTACTATATTGCCACGGGCGAACAGTGGTGAATTGAATGATAGTTATACATGGCTGTTTCAATCGGCTTTTATGTTGTTGAAGAATTTGTTGGTATTTGATCCTGTTCAAAATCCGCACGCTGTTATTAATAGTACGCCACTGTTTATCGTATGCATGGCTTTATTTAAAGCGCTGATCCTGGCTTGCTGTATTGGCATTACAGTACAGAGAAAAGTAACCGATGTGGCCGCATTTGCCGCCTGGATAACTGGCAGCTTACTGTTGTCGCCGAATGGCAGCACTTATTCATTGATCCTTTTATTGATACCATTGCTTGCTTTGGCCAACAGCAAACGCGTTTATTTATACACTGGTATGGTGCTGGTATTTTTCATTTGCGTTATTCCGGTACAGGCGTTAAGGGGCTGGCCGGTTTTGCTGCAATTTCCCCGGTTGTATTTGATGCTGTTGTTGTTCGGTGTATTAATGTTGGAAGCCCGTATGCGGTTTCCAATAAAGCCATTTTTTATAGTGGCCGCATTGTTATTACTGGCAGATGCGGGTAAAATGATCGGTCGCCCGGATAACAGCCACTATTTACTGACCGAAGAATTACCCCTGGTTTATGATTATACCATTGCAAACAATAAACTGATGTATTATTACCGGGATGATAAAGGAAAACATGAAACGTTTACTAATTATATTGTAAACAGTTATTCAACACAACAGGTGCACATACAAAACAACCAGGTGTATTTCGGCAATAAACAGCTTACAGCTACGCCTGATCGTAAACGGCAGGCTATGCTGGTAAATGGAAGGGACATTATCTATCTCTCGGATAAAAACCGCGGTTTTGGATTTTATACACTGCGAAGACTGACTGTTGTAGAATGATATGCAAGCAGCCGGCTGATCTTTTCAATGACTTCTTCAGCAGCTATTTTTTTCATACAGACATTGTTGCCGCCGCAGGGTAATTGTTCATGATGATGTACACAGGGTGAGCAGGCGATTTTATTATAACAATACAGATGTCTTTTTTCCTGCCCAGGTGGAATTTTTAGATAACTCCCGGGGTTGGTGGGGCCCCATACAGAAATAGTAGGCAAACCGAGTTTACGGGCAATATGTAAAGGGCCGCTATCAATGGTCACCATACAGGCGGCTTTGTCGGCTATAAAGTGGTAATATGCTTCAAAATCGAGTGTGCCGGCAATGTTGGTTAATTTGCCTTCTTGCTTATATGCCGGCAGGTACTGATCAATGAACCGGTTGATGGCGGTTTTGTCGTTGATGGTGCCCAGAAAAGCGATGCGGTAATGAGTAAACGTCAGGATCCAGGTGCAAATGGCTGCTACCGTTTTATCGGGCAGTTTACGTACCAGCGCCAGATTACTACAGGTATTATTTAAAATGATGTATGGCTTTTCCCATTCGTTTGAACGAACAGTGGGAGGTTGTCCGGTTATGGATAGATCATCGGTATTGGCGATCACCTGGGCCATACGCCAGTAATTATCTTCGAGGCAGGCGCCCTGGTTAAAAGGAATGTTATGGGTGTTGAGGAATTTCCGGAAGAATACCGGGCGTAAATGAAATCCAAAGCGGTTTCTGGCCAGCGTGAATAAGGCGTACACGGTTGTGAGTTTGGAATACACTTCCAGGTCGGCTACCCATAATTTTTTCAGCCGCCATGAGAACAAGATATACTTTAAGGATTTGCGGATGGTGATGGCCAGGCTGTTCGTGTCAACGGGCCATATTTCATCAAAGACGTGGAATGGTTCAATGCCTTTGGCAATATTGGAATCGGTTAACAGGATGAAACGGGTGGTCGGCATTTTTTGCCGAAGTGTCTGAATGGGATCTGTGGCCACTATCAGGCTGCCGAGACCCAATAGTTTAATAAATAAAAGGTAACGGGGCGGTTCCTGCAGTTGGTGATCCCTACGCATGATATTACCCAGCAACCGGGTTGCCGGCAGCAACAAAGCGATCAGGCAGTAACCAAGGAACTTGTCCAATTTTCGATTGGCGGGTAATTGCACTATATAGCGTTTAGTGTGTGGTAATACGATAAAAATGCGGGGGCGGTTGCTATCAATTCACTAAAACCAAGCACCAAGAACCAAACACCAAGAACCAAACACCAAGAACCAAATAATAAATACTAAAACACAAATTCCAGGAACCAGGCACCAAGAAACAAATTCCAAGCACCGAGAACCAAGGACCAAATAATAAATACGAAAAAACAAATCCCAGGAACCAGCAGCAGGAACCAACTTGTTATTTAATATTTCGTTTTTTATTTGGTTTTTAAATATTGATATTGGTATTTCCCTGGATCTTGAGATTTGGATCTTGTGATTTGCATCTTGTGATTTACAGTGAAATGATCTTACTACATGCCTGCAGGCTTGTTTTATTGTGGGTGATCAGGATAACAATTTTGCCCGAAGCGGCCAGCTGTTGCAAATGCTGTAATAGTTTTTCTTCTGCTTTTTCGTCCAGTTCGCTGAATGGTTCATCGAGGAGCAGCACGTTTGCTTCTTTATATAATGCCCGGGCAAGGGCAATACGTTGGCGCTGTCCGCCGCTGATGTTCTTCGCGTTCTCTGTAAGCAGGGTGTAGATACCGGCCGGCAATGATGGCATCCACGCTGAAATACCGGCTGTATCGAGCGCTTTATGCAGCCGTTGTTGATGATAATGCTGGCCATCCAAAGTAATGTTCGCCAGTAATGTATCGTACATAAAAAAAGGTTGTTGTTTTACATAGGCAATTTGCGGCCAGTATTGTTTGCGTTCTTCGGTATTGACCGGTTGTTCATTTATACACAGGCGTCCGCTTTGCGGAGTAATAAATCCCAGTAGAATATGTAAGAGGGTGGTTTTTCCTTTACCGGAAAACCCATCGATGCCAATGAGATCACCTTGTTGAAACCTACAGGAGAAATTATTCAGAACAACCTGTTTCCCATAGGTGAAACTTATCTGCTCCAGTGTTATAGAATGAATGGGCGGCGGCGTTTGGGCTGACGATGTTTTTGTTGCATTGTTCTGTTGAACCAGGTTATTAGTCGTAAACGCATAGGTTCTGATCTGCCCGGTTGCATTCAGGATGCGGGCGATACCCGGAATGATCTTATAGGCAGCAGCCATAAAAGCACCCAGCGTTACGATCTGTGCAGCATAGGTGGTATTAGCTGCCTGGTTACTGATCATTATCAATACCAGTAAACCAAATACCGCAAATACTTCAGCCAGCCGGGCGGGCAGCGCCTGTAACGACAGAAGGGTAGATTGATGTTGATTGAGTGTTTGTTGGGCGGCGGCATACCGTTCGGCAAAAAAATGATTCCTGTTGTAAATATTACTTTCTACAAAGCCGGCTATGGATTCATGGAGGCGTTGCCACATCCCGGTACGGCTGCTCTTAATATAGTTACGGGCAGTATGGAGTTTTCTTTTGGTGAGCCAGGCGGCAAGGATCACCGGTGGCAACAGAATGATCAACAGCAACAGGAAGAGCTGTGCATTGAACAGGAGAATGGCCGCGATGGATAAGAGGATCAGCACAATTTCTGTAAATAATTGTTGCATGGGCGCCAGCACATGCTGACTGAACTCAAGTGGTTGCAGGCTGATGGTGCGGATGAATTGGGAGGAATCGGTATGAATATATTCGGAATAATTCCCTTCCAGGTATTGCTGCATATTGTTGCGCGAAATGCGGGAAGCCACCTGGTGCACGAAGCGGGTTTGCCAGCTGTTGATGAAATAAGCCGCCAGGTTCTTCAGGCTGAACAATAAAAAGAATATCGTTATGAGGAGCAATGACGAACGATCGAACAGGCTTTTTGCCAGCTGTTCGCCCAACAAGGGAGCGAATGTGCTAATGGCATCAACAGGTTGTGTATAAAAATGAATGATGTACAACAAGAGAACCAGGGAGGTAATGTCGGCCAGGCTGATAACCAGGGAGAGCCCGGTTAACCAAAACCATTGCTTTCTTTCACGACCCGTTAAATTGTTCAGCGTTTTTACAAGAATAGCTATCACTAATTAATTACTGCTTTAAAAAAGGTGAAAACACCGGATTTTCCAGCTGTTATAATTTTTACGGAAAAATGGGTGCTGCGGTTGCCGCTCCATTGCAGCAGCGAGAACTTCTTTGTTAACCGGTTCTGCGTAAAGAAAAAATAGAATATCATTACTGGTGATCGCAGTGTGTAACTATGTGACAAATTAATTAATCGTTATCAGTTCCTTATATAAACCTTAAGAAGAGATTAAGTCACATAAGTGTTTTCTGAGTACTGTAAATTTGGTTGAACAATTTATACAGCTTAATATTGCAGCCCGTTCGTTGTTATACTGCACAGTTTAAATGCTTAGCCAGGAATTGCCGCACTACCAGGAGTTACATTTTTTTTAACCAACCATGTATTGAAGTCACTCATTCCCGGAGTTGTAACAAGTTTATATTTTTTTACTGTAAACCTTATTCTATATGAAAAAATATCTTTTTTCATGTATCTCCGTCAAGCCCATCTATTACATTCTTGTGTCCCTTTCAATACTTCGGCCTGATCTTGTTTTCGCGGGTGCCAGTCCAACTGACACGGCCTTTTATTATAACGAACGTGGCAGGCTGTTGTGGCGGGATATGCATGCACTCAAACGCGGCAGCTACATAATAAGGACAAAAAAAACAGCGCCTGAAATATTTCATGATGTACCAATGGATGATTCAACCATACAGTTGAGCGACGGGTATAATACAGCCACGGTGATTAATATTCCAAAGCCGGTGGCCAGGAAAGTGGCGAGATTGATAAAACATGGCAAGCTCACTGATCCTCTTGTACAACAAAACATTATACCTGTGCTGGACAAACGAACCCTGCGCCGCATGTACGAAAATATTTTGGTTCGTTGTACAGGCATTGACAGCCGGCATCAGGAACATGGCGGGGTAGTATATCCTGATGGCACAGTGACCTGCATTAGCGGAGCATTGTCGGATCCCCGTTGGTTGCAGGGCGCTACCTTGACGATCAAACAAAAGGCGTTAGTGTATTATCATAGTCATCCTCAAGGATACGTAGAACACGCCGTGAGCGGTAACCGCGATCAGTTGCACCAGCACAATCGTGTGGCCTTTTCACAAACCAGTCAAACCCGGTATATCAATTATGTACAGGGGCCTTCACGGCAAGACCAGGAAGCGGTAGGCGAGGGCACCGGGTATGTGTTTGGGATCAGCAGCAGCGGCTTTATTTACATGTATGATAAAGAGGGTGTGCTGGCCACTTTGCCTGTTCGTTTTGTAAAGAGAATGGGGCCGTTGCCGGGCCGCAAAGAAAAAAAGATGGAGACTTATTTTGCAGGCATTTTCCCGGCCTGGCGTTTTAACCATATATTTTAAAGGGCGTATGACCCAAGCAACAGCGTGACCCAACCAACCATTATAGTGCTTTCAGCATTTTGACTACGATCTTGTCGATGGGCAGAGAAACAGATTCTTCTGAAAAGTCATTCCAGTTGATGAAGCGGAAAGTTTCTGTTTCTCCTTTTTCTTTATACATGGCCATTTGCTGTTCATCGAAGTCAAACGGTTTTTGACGCAGGGGCGCTTTAATGGGTTCCAGCGGATGAGCGTAGTAGTATATAGAAATGATCTGGTGGCTAGGATTGAATGCACTGATCTGGAAATAATCGGTGGTATAGATATGTTCGCCAACATGTACGTTGAGGTCCATTTCTTCTTTGAACTCTCTTTTCAAACAATCACGGGTGCCTTCACCAAACTCGAGTCCGCCGCCGGGAAATTTGGTGTAATATCCACCGCGGATCAATTCATCACTAACGAGAACCTGTTTGTTTTCGTCGATCAGGATGCCGTATACTCTGATACTAAACATAGCGGAGTTGGTTATTATTACTAAAAAGCTGAAAGCTAAACGCGTAATTATTTAAGCCTTGTAGCGTTAAGCAATGAGCGTTCGGCGTTATGCTTAAAATATTTTCTTTTTCAAAAAGAACCAGCCGATCACCAGCGATATCACCAGTGATAAGAATACGGGTATATAGAAGGCGAAGGGCGAGTGCGCGTAGGGGATGGGCACGTTCATGCCATAGATACTGGCTACCAGTACGGGCAGGGTTAACACGATGGTGATCACCGACAACCGTTTCAACACTTCGTTCTGGTTATTGGCAATGATGCTCGCAAATGCATCGAGGGTACTGCTTAAGATGTTGGTGTAGATGTTCGACATTTCCAATGCCTGGGCGTTATCAACGATAAGGTCGTTCAGAAACTCTTTTTCGTCTTCATTCAAACCCAGGAAATTGGTGCGTTCTATCTTCATCAGGAGCATCTCGTTTGAGCGAAGGGCCGTAACAAAATACACGAGGCTTTTCTGGATGCGCATCAGCTGCAGCAACTGCTCGTTCCGGCTGGCGGCATAAAGCTTTTGCTCCAGGATATTTCTTCGTTGATTGATCTCTTTCAGGAATTCCAGGTAGGTCTGAATGATCTTTTCAATGATCTTCAGCACCATCATTTTCCGGTTATCGGGATGCCGGTTCTGAAAGGTGTTCAGGAACTTTTTGATAGCGCCATTCTCAAATGAGTTTACCGTTACGATCTGGTTGTGGGTAATGATGATACAGATGGGAATGGTGATATAGTAGGCGTCGCTTTCGTTAAAGGAGTTGTTTTCGGTGGGGGTTTTTATAACCACCAGCTTCACATTATCAGCTTCTTCAAAACGGGTTCTTTCATCAATATCCAGCGAGTCGGTCAGGAAGTCGAGCGGAATATCCAAGGCGTTTGACAATTCACTGAATTCCTCCTGTTTCAGCGGCGGCAGAATGTTCACCCAGGACCCATTGTCGGGCTTATCGATCGCTATGGTTTGTTTATTAATATTCTTGAAGTACTGAATCATAGGCGGCGCAAAGGTAATAGACAAATGTCAATTGGCAAGGGAAACCCATTTTGC
Source organism: Longitalea luteola (assembly GCF_017356035.1). Taxonomy (GTDB): domain Bacteria; phylum Bacteroidota; class Bacteroidia; order Chitinophagales; family Chitinophagaceae; genus Niastella; species Niastella luteola. The sequence goes on from NZ_JAFIQX010000005.1 coordinate 452,548, forward strand.
AATTGGCTATCGGCAATTGGCAGGGATTGCCGATAATAGGGCTTCCTTATCAATCGCTAATCGCCCTTTTGTCCTACTGCTATTTACCTATAGTCTATTGGTTATTGCCTTTTGCCTATTGTTTATTGCCTATTGTCTATTGCCCATTGATACCGAGCCTTCAAAAACTTTCTCGGCGGGGCCGCACAACCAGATATTCTCATAGGTGTCGTCATCCACGCGGTCAAATTCAACGGTTAGTTTACCCCCGCGGGTTTGAACAGTTACATCGTTGAAACCCCGTTCGTTATGATAACAAACCAGGGCGCTGGCGGTAACGCCGGTACCGCAGGACAGGGTCTCATCTTCCACACCCCGTTCGTAGGTGCGTACTATTATTTCATCGTCATTTTTCTGCTCTACGAAATTCACATTAATGCCTTCTTTGGCGAATGCGTTGCTGTAGCGGATGTCTTTCCCTTTTTTGTAAACATCATAATCCCACACATTGGAAGTGAGTTTAATATAGTGGGGCGAGCCGGTATCTACGATAAAATCACTGTGGTAATTGTTAACGCTAGACACATCTTTCATTTTGAGGCTAACGGTGCCGTCATCATCTATCTCGGCCTCATGCGGACCATCGACAGCGATGAAATTGTATTTTTCTTTACGGATACCGATGTTGTAGGCAAACTTCACCAGGCAGCGGCCGCCATTACCGCACATGGTGCTTTCGCGGCCATCGGCATTGTAATATTTCATTTCAAAATCAAAGCCGTTGGCGTTGTTCAGTAACATGAGCCCATCGGCGCCGATCCCAAAACGGCGGTTGCACAAAAAGCGCACCTGTTCTACCGTTAATCCGTTGTAACGTTCGTCGCGGTTGTCCAGAATAACAAAGTCGTTTCCTGTTCCCTGGTATTTGTGAAATATTATATCCATAGCTAGTAGTAAGTGGCTAGTGGCTAGTAGGTTAGCCGCTAGATTATTTATCTAAATTGTCTATCATTTTACAAAGGATCCTGAATACAGATATTAAATGGTTTTCAAGCGATTTAATATCGATGTTTTGCAAATATCTCAAATTGGCTGCAATCTCAAATTGAGTATCGATCTCGACTACTGAGCTTCTGGCAATTTCATAAAACCTCTTTTTCTCAAATTTGGAAATTCTCGCAGCTCCTTCTGCAATATTACTACAAACCGAAATAGCAGCCCTACGCAATTGGGTAACTATAATATATTGTTCTTCTTTCGGAAATTGTCTTGTGACATTATATACATCATTAACAAGTTTCAGGGCGATTTGATAAACGTCCAGCGTTTTGTGCGAAAGCTTTAACATTCCTTAAATATTAGGATGGAGAAAATATGTTTCCCAATTAAGTGTCCCACTTCCCACTAGCCATTTACCACTCGCTGATAGTATCGAGCGTCCTTTTGATCAGTTGTTCAATGGCCGCCTGGCTGTCTTTTGAGAATTGCCTGGTGACCCGGTTGGCGACAATTGCGCTGATCGACAGGCAATGGTGCCCGAGCAGTTTACCCAAACCATAGATGCCGGAGGTCTCCATTTCGAAGTTGGTTATGCGATGCGGCCCAAAGCTGAATTGCGTCAGGCGGTCGATCAGCTGCGGATTGCTGAGTCCGAGCCGTAAAATGCGGCCCTGCGGGCCATAAAACCCCGGACAGGTGACCGTAATGCCGTGGTGGAAGTTATTGACGAAATGTTTAATGAGATGGGCGCTGCTTCCGCAAATATAGGGTTGAGAGATGCGGTGATTGAGCTGCGTTTGCGTAATGAACGATTGTAATAAAGCTTTTTCCTCCTCATTCTCATCGTACCGGTAGAAGTTGAGCAGGTTATCTATGCCCAGGCCATGGGTGGAAACCACAAAACTGTCGGTGGGGATATCGGCCTGCAGGGCGCCGGAAGTGCCCACCCGGATAATATTCAGGGGCGTGAGCTGAGGTCTGATGGTACGGGTGGTGAGGTCGATATTCACCAGTGCATCGAGTTCGTTCAATACAATGTCAATATTATCGGGGCCAATGCCGGTGGAAATGACGGTAAGCCTTGTTTTACCCAGGAAACCGGTATGGGAGATGAATTCGCGGTGGTTGCGTTTATGTTCAATGCGGTCGAAATATTTACTGACGGCCGTCACCCGGTCGGGGTCGCCTACGGTGATAACAGTATGTGCCAGTTCTTCCGGCCGAAGGTCTAGATGGTACACCGCTCCCCGTTTGTTGATAATCAATTCCGACTCCTGGATGCGTTGCATAAAAAAAGGATTAAAAAGGTTGTTCCAAATATCCGACAAATATCCTACTTTTGCACACCTCGTTCGAAACGAGGGAAATACAAAGTTCCGTGTCCGCCGGCTGGCGGGTAAGCAGAGGTCTCAAAACCTTTGCAACGGAAGAAAATAAAAATACGGTTCCGTGTCCGCCGGCTGGCGGATAGGCAGAGGTCTCAAAATCTTTGCAACGGAAGAAAATAAAAATACGGTTCCGTGTCCGCCGGCTGGCGGATAGGCAGAGGTCTCAAAACCTTTGCAACGGAAGAAAATAAAAATACGGTTCCGTGTCCGCCGGCTGGCGGATAGGCAGAGGTCTCAAAACCTTTGCAACGGAATAAAATAAAAATACGGTTCCGTGGCCGAGTGGCTAGGCAGAGGTCTGCAAAACCTTTTACAGCAGTTCGAATCTGCTCGGAACCTCACGATCAAGGATCGCTTAATCGCGGTCCTTTTTTTTATATAATTTAATAGTTACCGTGTTCTTTTTCAGTCTTTTATAGCAACGGTCATCGCTAACGGCTTCTTACCTTTATATCTCCATAACATAGTTAACCCGGCGTATTTACTCGACCATTACTCGACGATTGGTTGAACAGTGATCGAGGGATTTTTAAATTCAAAAATGAATAGTTATGCCGAAAAAGTATGTTGTATCCTATTAAGCCAGGTTGTTTTCGTCCACGGGAACGCAGTACCTGTATTATTCATATCCAATACTGTTACACAAATAAGAAGAAGATCGGCTTAGCTGTTAAGGATCGACATGAATCATCATTTAAGTCTCTAATTTGCATCATTTGACTCCCCTGTTTTTATCAACCCTGCCATAGATTTACAGTCTTCTTAAGGCTAAAAATTGCTGTCTATGAAGAAACCGCTGTTATGCTTTGCTAATTCCTTGCTTCAGCATTAGTGACTTTTTGGCAGCGAGTCCTGTGTCTTTTCAACCGGGCTCATTTATTAGCTTTTTAGGCTGAAACATATTAAGCAAAATGAAAAAAGTATTTTTTGTAATTGCAGGCTTTATCTCGTCGCTAAACTTATGGGCACAGCAGTATCCCTTTCAAGATCCGCAGAGGAGTTCAAGAGAACGCGAAAGGGATTTGACATCACGATTAACGCTTAAAAAAGGCGGCATTAATGTTTGATATCTTAAAGCCCATTACGCGGTTGTGCATTAAGAAATTTAACTGGAGGAGCGAAGGATAGGCGATGTCGTGCGAGAAATGGCCAATGCCTGTAAAGAATATGGGTTGAAATTGGGTATCTATTTGTCGCCATGGGACAGGAACCATCCTGATTATGGGAAACCGGAATATATCACTTATTTCCGCAACCAACTCACAGAGTTGCTCACAAGCTACGGACCCATTTTTGAAATATGGTTTGATGGCGCTAATGGTGGTACCGGGTATTATGGTGGTGCTAATGAAAACCGGAAGATAGACCGCACAACCTATTACGACTGGCCGGATACATATAAACTGATAGTGGCGGCACCTGCCATTATCCGAGATCAATCCGGTGAAGTGAACATGACGCCGGTTGATGCAGAATCGGTTGTTTACTACACTTTGAACGGAAGTATACCTAGCCCGAAATCAAAAAAATATAACGGCCCTTTTCAAACACACGGGAAACTGGAAATAAAGGCAATAGCTTTTGATAAAACTTCGGGGAAAAGCAGCCCGGTTGCTTACGAAAAATTCGACATTCCCAGGAAGGATTGGAAAATTGTAGGATTGGAAGATGAAAAGGCTTACGTGATCATTGATGGTAATTCAGCCACTTCATGGCATCAGGCCGGAGATAAAAAAATGCCTGTTGATCTGGTAATTGATTTAGGTAGGAAAGAAAATGTATGTGGATTCAGGTACCTGCCAGATACTGATATGTGGAATCCCGGCATCATCACTCACTATCAGTTTTATGTTTCAGCGGATAATATAGAATGGAAACTGGTAGACCAGGGCGAATTCTCCAATATCAAAAACAACCCTTTATGGCAAACCAAAAGGTTTGCGACGAAAAAGATCCGGTATATCAAATTCCGGGCATTGAACAATACGCAGGGCAATGATAACACAGGATATGCTGAAGTAGATATTATTACTAATTAAGAGACATTTTTTTATCAATACCGTTTAAATCTATTGAGAAAGATCGCATAACACGCACATCATGATCAAAATTGTTTTTTTTATTATTGCTGTTTTTATAACCGGGTTAACGTTAAAATCACAGCAAAATGCTGCCCGTTTTTTCCCAGACAGTAACCTCGTCACTACCGGTATTTATTATTATCCTGAGCACTGGAGTGAAAACCAATGGGAGAGAGATATCAGTAAGATAGCTGCAATGGGTTATGAATTTGTTCATCTCGCCGAGTTTGCCTGGTTTAAAATGGAACCCATTGAAGGGAAATTCAATTTTGCCTGGCTTGATAAGGTAGTGAACCTTTGCGTTAAGTATCATTTGAAAGTTCTTTTATGTACACCTTCTGCAACCACTCCAACCTGGATGCGCATACATTACCCCGAAACTTTCATTATGGATGGCCATTATATACGGGGAGAGAATGGCACCCGCGGCCTGGGTTCAGTTGTCAATCAGAAGTACCGCAGTTTTGTGGCAAAAATTGTAGCTGAAATGGCTAAACGTTACGGGCAGAATAAAAACGTGATCGGTTGGCAACTGGATAACGAACCAGGTGCAATTCCTGATTATAGTCCTTCGTCGCAGCAGGCATTCAGAATATGGTTAAAGAAGAAATACAAAACAATTGATGCATTAAATACTGCCTGGGGAGCCGCTTTCTGGAGCCAATGGTTTAATAGTTTCGATCAGGTGATCATCCCAAATACGAACCTGGTCGGGTGGTGGGGTAATAATCCGCATGCTTTACTTGATTTCAAGCGTTATTCAGCAGACGCCCAGGCCGAATTCCTCGATTTACAGGCAGATATATTGCGGAACTACATTTCAAAGCATCAATACATTACTACCAATTATACGGCAGTTTCTACAGGTTCCGATGCCGTGCGCACAAAAAAACTTGATTTTGCTACCTATACAGCGTATCCAAATGGTGGAAGTGACAATATCGGCGATCTCGGATTCAGGCTGGGCAATAGTAAAATAATTCTCTTTGCCGCTGATTATTACAAGTCAGTTGGTGGAGTGTCTGGAGTGATGGAGATTCAGCCCGGGCCGGTAAACTGGGGCAGCTATAATCCGCTGCTTTTACCAGGTACGGTGCGGATGTGGTTGTACCACAGTTTTGCAGCGGGTGGAAAACTAGCCTGTTCATACCGGTTCCGGCAGATCAATTACAGCGCAGAGCAATACCATGCCGGAATTATGCTGCCCGATGGTGTAACGCCTTCGCCGGGTGGAGAAGACTACATGCAATTCATGGCGGAAATCAAAGAGCTTCGGAAACAATATAGCCCAGGTGTTAAAATGCCGGAAAGAGTGGCTGCACGGTCAACCGCTATTCTTTGGAACCTGGAAAATTACTGGACTATTGAAAGACAAAAACAAACCGGGCAATGGGACACCTGGAATTACCCGATAAAATTCCTGGAAATAGCAAAGTCGTTTGGCGCACCGGTCGATATTATCTCTGAAACTGCCGATCTGTCGAAATATAATTTTGTAATAGTTCCGGCATACGAAATGGTGGATGCTGCTTTGGTGAAAAAATGGAATGATTATGCGGCTAACGGAGGACATTTAATTATCACCTGCCGAACAGCAACAAAAGATCGCAGGGGGCACTTTTGGGAGGCGGAAACGGCGGCGCCAATTTCGGGGCTTATAGGAGCCCGGGTTAAAACCACCGATATGCTATCGAATTACGCCAAAGGCGACATCCTCAGCAAATCGGCTCATTACAACTGGAATAACTGGGGTGATTTATTGATCGCTGATCAGAATACCGAAGTACTTGCAACGTATGACAATCAGTTTTATAAAGGCAACGCTGCGGTCGTAAATCACAAGGTTGGTAAAGGAACTGTAACATATATTGGCGTGGATACAGACGATGACAAACTGGAAAAAGATATTTTGCGTGAAATTTATGGTGGTGCAGGCGTAATTGTTGAAAATTATCCCACTGGCGTATTCGTGTACTGGCGGGACGGATTTTATGTGGCAGTGAATTATTCTTCCGATAGTTATACAATGAATATTCCCCCAACTGCCCAAATACTGATAGGTGAAAAAGCTTTGAAACCGGCCGGCGTGTTGGTTTGGAAAGAATAAGCTGAAAAAATATTCGTGCTTATGAATTCGAAAATAAAAAAACTACATCATTTATCGCGCTGTTGCAGTCACGACCCACCCTGGCGAAGAGCCAGCATCCTCAATGGGTGGCCCATTGACTTCCGTATAAGACAATTAGTAGAAATTCAAAAGTTTTACACATCTAATTTAATAAATATTGAACTGGCAAGAGATAGTTAACGACAACACCTGTAAATGATTAAAATCTTATCCACTCTTGAAGGCAATTCGGGTGATAATTTCAGAAATTTGGTATAAAGAATGGATAAATATTAGAAAGTATGCCTGAAATATCAGATGACAGCTTATTGAGCCAATTAAGAAAAGAAGAAAATGCAGCGTTTGACTGCTTATATGAAGAGTGCTTCCCATTAGTTGCCAAATACATCAAACAAAACACTGGTAGCGAACAAGACGCAGAAGATTTATTTCAAGAAGCAGTTATTGTACTGCTCACCAAAATCAGGCAACCCGAATTTCTTTTAACAGCGTCACTTAAAACATATGTGTTTTCCATTTCAAAAAATTTATGGCTTAAAAAATTACGGGATAGTCAACGGATAATGGTTGCTGACGAATATTACTTAGCCGATTTACCAACCGATGACAACGAAAAATCCAACCAGGATGAAAATAAACTATCTGGCTGGCTTCAAAAAATAACAGCTAATTGTAGAAGAATATTAAAAGCCATTTTTTACCTCAATGAACCCATGCACAGCCTAATGACAAAAATGGGCTGGAAAAACAATCATACAGCTTCCAATCAAAAGTATAAGTGTATTGAACAAATAAGAAGAGAAAGCAAAAAATAATTTCTGACAATCATTGCTCTCTTCGGGTGATAGCTTATTCTTTTTGGTATAAATATCAAATCAAACAATATGAAAAAAAGAACAAAGCTAATCGTTTGCACCATTTCAATTACCCTTCTTGCTCTTTGCATTTATCATTTTTTCGGATAAATAAAACAACCAGACAATGAAAAAAAGCATAAGTATTTTGAATATTAATGAATATGAAGGCGATGGAGTAAGTTGCCCAATTGTTCCTGCAAATTTACCCTGGTACAAAAAAGTTGCTTTGACATTTTTTAGATTTGGAATTTGCCCAATGTGTATAACAATGAGTGTTTCATTTAGCATTGGAAAGTTTTTTAAGAAACATTTTTTCAATGACTAAAATCAAAAATAGTACACCAGTCAAAAGGTAAATAAGTATTGGCGAAGCGGTTGAAAGCAAGATGAGAAAGACCATGAATTTGCGTTATCGATTCCTGCCCTACATATTATGATAGGGAACGACGCAGTAGCTCAATGATCGCATCTGTACCCTAACCTCGTAAACGAACTGTTGAACAGCCATTTTGCAGTCATATTTTTAGCCATTAAATCTTTTATTTTTGCTGTTAAAATTGAACATGGGTGTTAAAAGAATTGTTGCTAATATCACTGCTGCAAATGTTATTGACGCACGTAAATTTTACGGAGATATTCTCGGGCTCAATGAACTAATGAACCATGGTTGGATAGTTACCTATGGTACGACAACAAAAATGGGTGTCCAAATAAGCTTTGCTTCTGAGGGAGGGTCAGGAACGGTTGTTCCGGATTTGTCTATTGAAGTTGAAGATGTAGTTCTGATTTATACTGCCATGAAGAATGCAGGCTTTAAGATTGATTATGAACTGACGGACGAGCCTTGGGGGGTAAGGCGGTTTTATGTGCGTGATCCGTTTGGAAAGCTAATAAATATTCTTTCTCATACATAAATTTGCTAATGCCGCATTCTATTCCGCTTTATGTAATCATAGGTGATCGAAATCACATTTGCAACTGCCTATTCGAAAAGATCACATAAGTTTGAAATAATCGGGTTTTACCTTGTTAAAGAAGCAAAAATGAGTAACAAACCTTGTTTTTGATCGACCATTACTCGACTAAAAAAGCGACACTTGATTTTCAATATACTACGAGGTTTTGACAAGTCTGCTCGGAACCTCAGGATCAAGGATCGCTTGCGCGGTCCTTTTTTCATTTTATACAACTTTACAGTTACCGCGTTCTTTTTCAGTCTTTTATAACAACGGTCATCGCTAACGGCCTCTTACCTGCACAGCTTCCAGCGACGACAAAATTTCCGCCGAATGCGCTTTCATTTGGGTAAAAAATCGAAATAAATCTTTGCTACATGAAAAAATAAATGTATATTAGATGTGTAGTTATCTTCTCTCTCGTTTTAGTTCTTATTGTTTTTTATTAGATTTTTCTTAACAAGTTAAATTTACATTTAATTCAGTTTTTATTATTTCGTCTTTAGAAGATAACTATTTTAAGGGGCAGAGTCAAATCTGCTCCTTTTTTATTATCTCAACGATTATATCTAATTTATACACACATCCAGCTGTACAAACCAAAGTCACATAGCTGTTGTTACAAGGCCGATGGCTTTATTCTTCTTGTATAATTTTTTATACCCCTAAAATGAGACCTCATTTGCAAATCTGCAATTGTAAACTTCTACGCCAAGTTTACGCAGCTTGATACACTGGCTTCGTCACTTTCTTCCATAACCAGCGCCATTATGCTTGCTCCTTTTTTCAAGCAACCGTTTACTTATTTTGCCACCCGCATCGCCGATACCTTGTTTTCCTTAAATATTTTGGCTGGTGCCGGGACTTCAGTGATGATTCATTACACTCATTCAGGGTGCAGAGCATATTAAAACATCAAGACAATGACTAACAGAGAGATTTTAGAAAAAGCTAACCAAGCTTTCAGCAAAGGAAACTATGAAGAGTTCCTGACTTATTGTACCGAAGATACCAAATGGATATATGTAGGCGATCGTACCATAGAAGGTAAAGATAAGGTACGTGAATATCTTGCCACAGCATACGAGGAATCGACATTCCGGATCGAAAGGTTTATCGAGGAAGGCGAAAACCTGGTAGCTATTGGCTGGATCAAATTGAAGGATAAGAATGGCAAGATCATTTGCTATTCTTTCTGCGACGTCTGGAAATTTAGAAATGGTAAAATGGCAGAATTAAAAGCATTTGTTATCAAAGATTGATTTAAGCCTGAATGGCAAGCTCAGGTTTAGCGAATTGAAGATGTTTTTACCTAATGTCACCGATCGAACACTTACCCTCAGCCTGCGAAAGCTAGAAGAATTCAATGTAGTCAAAAGATCGGTATATGTAGAAGTACCGGCAGCTATCGCGGGATTGCATTTTTTGCGGGTAGTATTTTTTCGCCAAAAATTGGCGTTTGCCTCCCGGGGCGTCTTTCGGCAGCGTTGGGTTGATGACAATTGTAAAAAGGCTTCCCATTTCTCCAACTTTTTACCTATATCTATATCGTCCGTGCCTTTTTCTTTATTACCGCACCTAATAACTTTACAGCCCTGTCACCTGTGTCATTAAGTATATTAGCAGAAAGACACATTTGTCAATTGTGACGAACAACTTTTTTTGCATGCCTCTTGTTATTATAAATTTGCCTCATCCCTAACCAAACGCTTACACACACATGAAAAATCTTCCGTTACACCACTTAGTGATCTGCCAAGTGCAATTATACTATCAACAGCTTCCAGCTTAGAAATAAGGTAATAGAAATTTATTTGTTAAAGAACATTGACCATGCTTCTTCGGTGTGGCTGATCCCGCCTTGGCGTGACTCAGATGCATTTCAAAAAATAAAGGCGCTTTAAGCTAAATGAAGGCGATGCAGAATATGAAAAATTTATAAAACCTATGCCTGATGAAATATAGTCTTATTCTATTAGTTTTATGTACCGCTCTGCTTTGTGGTAAGTTGGGAGTGGCCCAGGAAACAAAACTTTCTGCAGATAGCATCCTTAATTTCCCTTCTTCTTATTTTTTAAAGATTGAAAACAAATATAATGACCTGCAAGGCAGGGTTAAGAAGCAAACGGCAAAATATCTCCAAAAGTTATTTAACCAGGAGAAGAAAATGCAGCGTAAACTGGCCAGAATAGATCCTACCGGAACCAAACAATTATTTGCCAATTCAGAAAAGGAATATACGCAGATGATTGCCAAATTAAGATCTGCGGAAGATAAAGTATCAAAGAGAGGCGGTGGTTATATTCCCATGTTGGACAGTATTAAAACCAGTTTAACGTTCCTTGAGCAGAACAATGCGTTGTTGGACCAGTCAAAAGAACTGCAGGACAAACTGAAAGGCTCACTTTCGCAGGTGAATCAATTGCAGGGTAAGCTTGAGCAGGCTGAACAGGTGAAAGCATTTATACAACAACGCAAGCAGCAGATCAGGGAGTCGTTAAGTAAATATACCAACCTGCCTGGCGGTATTACCAAAGACTTCAATGATTTTAAAGCGCAGGCTTATTACTACAGCGCTCAAATAAAAGAGTATAAAGAAATGTTGAATGAACC
>NZ_JAFIQX010000006.1:0-404895 GCF_017356035.1 Longitalea luteola
GTCCCACCTGCAGCATAAAATATATCCTGACCCTATAAAACTAAAAAGAAAAAATCCTCAAACTGTCGGATCAAATACTAGCTAGAACATATCAAAGCTGTGGATGTAACCGCCTTTTCAACGGTAAATCAAATACTAACATATTGTCTTACTCCTCGGAACGGTACTTTCAAGAGTTCCAGGAAATAAACGTGTATAGAACGTCATAAGACGTCTTCCAATAATAAAAAACCGTCATATCCGTCAGGCCAGCACTTCTGCGCTCAGGTTTTGCTTTACCTCCTCTTCTTCGAGGTGTACATACTGCGCGAACTCTCTTATCGAAACATAATCTTTCTTCTTCCGGCCCAGTTCTTCGCGGATCGTTTGTAATAACCGCTGGGCTGTACGTATATTAATGCCAAGGATCTTCGTGATATCATTAGTATGTATCACCAGCCGTTGGGTGGCTCTCCTGGCTGAAGCGGGCAGTTTTTTCGTAGTCTTTTTCTTTTTAACGGCGACATTCTTTTTGGTAGCTGTTGCCTTCTTCTTCGCGGGAACGTTCCTTTTTGCAGCAATGCGTTTCTTTTTTGCCATGCTGTTCAATACATTTAATAGGTTAAGCCAATAGTGGCAGTTGGCTTACTAATCGGAGCATCGTGTATAAAACTTCCAAAGTATCTGTTGGTGGAAGTGCTACTTTTCTGGCCGTGTAAATTAAAAGGATTTTTGAAATCAGGCAAATTTATTACGTAAAGTCCGCAGCATTTTCTAATCGCTGCCAGCCATCGTGATGCTGGCTTTGCACCAATCTACCAGCAGCAGGTTCCAGGTAGTGGCTACCTGGGCAAATTCGTCATCGATGCCATCAATAGCCAGCAGGCTTAAATGGGTAATTCGGTTATTAACAAGCGTACCGTAATATGTATAATTGTCCGACTGCAGGGCAAACCCATTCTCAACATAGTCGTTGCCATCGAGCCGGACATTGCCCTTTTTACTTATGGGGATGGCTGCGCAAAAAGCGTCAAATGGGATGTCGGCTCCCAGTTGGGCAGTCAACTGGCGGATATGGATACTCCCATAACCCATTAAGGGGTTTCTATCGCCTTCAGCCAAAAGAATGGGATCTATAAGTGCCATTTCCTCCTGGATCTCTGGCATCGCCGATATTGGCAGAAACTCCAACTGCAGCCATTCATCAGCCGTTATATCCAATGTAAATTGTTGAAAGAAAGGCGTGGTAGTAGGGTGGGCGCTGGCGGCATGGCGGGTGGGTACGTTATGGCCTAATGACACCTGTTGCAACTGATCCTTACCCAGCACATGAAGGGTCAATTTTCTAAATATTGAAATATCATCTGCCCCGGCAGGATGGGCCTTAATTACCCGCCATTCCCGCCCGTCTATCGTTAATGAAACCGGTTTATTAAATGAAGGCGGCAATTGCGACAATCCGATCTTATATGTCCCGATCTGGTTCCCTGTTATACCATCAATACAGGTCACCCTGATCTTCCGGGGAAATAATTGCAGGGCTGCATCCAACACTTTAGCGTAGTTCACAAAATAGGAATAGGTTTATATTTAAAAATGAACTTTTATAACAACGGCATTCTAATGCCGTCCGGATAACAATATCGCAATAAAAAGTGAATCACCCCGCTGTTTCCCGTCATAAATTCCGAAGTGGGTTGTCGTTCATGCTGTACAAGCCAGTAAGGACCAAACTGCGGATGATCTTTCTTTAGGTGCATGATCACCTGGGCTATCCAACCGGCTCTTTCCTGCCATTCAGCTTCCTGGAATACTTTATAAGCTTCCAGATATACCTCACCCAAACCGCTCAATCCCTGCAGCTGGCTCAGGTTGTTATCCAGCACCTGTTTGGGATGATTTAATAATGCACCGGTGGCATAATGTTTATATTGTAGCTTATCTGTAGGGCTATCCGAACATTCATAAGCTTTTATAAAAGCGAGGGCGATTCCCGACGTGCCTTCGCTCCACCAGTGCATTAATTCTTTGTTCCTGTCGGTGCGCCATTGTATTTTGTCGCCCCGGTGAACGGCTTTTTTCATTAACCAGCGCAAGCCGGCTTGTGCAGCTGCCTGGGCTTTTTTGTCGTTATAACGTTTTGCATATTCCAGTAAAAAATAAATGATGCCTGAAGCCCCATTGGCAAATCCCTGCCTTTTCTTTTGTTTACCTTTTACTTCTTTATATACCCACGAACCATCTTTATGTTGATGCTGTATCAACCAGCCAACATATTTACTCAGTCGCTCTCTCATTGTTCCAGGCGGTAAAAAGTCATGGCATAGCCAATGGGCCATACCCTGACCGGCTATGCCATTTATAAAACCAGGTTCCTGGTTTTCCCGGTTCAGCAATTCATTTATCCAGTCCAGATAAATGGTTTTAGGTTCTATAAGTCCATCCGCTATGGCGCAAGCCAGCGTAGCGGCAATACCTGATGAACCGAAATGCAGACTGGCTGAAACCTGCCCAATGCGCTTCATGTATTTAGATTCGATCAAATTCAGTGCATGATGGATAGGGGTTGAGGCAGTACTAATATCGAACCCCAGGCGATTAGCTACATTTATCACATACATGGCACCTGTAGCCCCTTTGCTGAAACTGGTATACCAGGCTTTATTGATCTTATTCTTGTCAATATTAGGTTCAGCTTCCATGTCTTCCGAAAACCAGCCTTTATTTTCATCCGCAAGCAAAGGAGAAGTCAGGGTATTCAATGCCCGTTTTACTACTTGTTGTATTTGCGTACTGGTATAAGCAACCGGTTTTATTACCTGTCGTTCTACTTTATTGCGCAGGTCACCTTTATATTGAACTAACGCATCATATACAAGTGGTAAAGCCGGCCGTTTGGTGGCATCAGGATGCAGGCATTGCACCACCATGTCGGCTATAATTTTGTCAGGAATAAGAAAATGTACTTTGTCATACAATTCATCAATCTGGGTGTCTGTAAGCTTATATGGCGATATACCCGTCCATACCTGCAATAACACTGCGCCGGCGGAAAATACATCCTCTTTGATCGTAGGCGTTTCTGTTTTAAGTTGCTCCGGCGACATATAACCATGTGTTCCTAACTGAAATGGCGGCGCCGGCGCCTGTTGTTGCAGGGAATAACTTAATTCCATATCTATCACCGCCACCTTGCCATTGGGCATAATGATAAAATTATTGGAAGTAGCATCACGGTGCACAACATGGTGTTTATGCAGGGTATTCAACAGGTCAACGATCTGAATTAAATAATTGACAAAGGTTATTCCCGTACGGGTTCCGGTTAGTAGCCCATCACGCAACTCGCCATTTTTATCGCGGCAGGCTTTATACAAGGGTTTGCCTTTTATGCGCTCCATCACCAGGTAATAATTACCATTTTCTTCAAAATGCCCCAACAGCCTTGGCATACGTACTTTATCCTGTAATGCTGCATGCAGTTGTTGCTGCCAGATCAACCTATCCTTGATATCACGGCCATGTTTGTCTTTACTATCCCCATAAGTACCCTCTTTAATAACGCAAAAACCGAAATTGGTAAGGCTCTTTATGTACAGGCATTTGACAACATCATTCTTCTGACTTTCTTTTAAACTTTTGACTATAATATAATTGTAGCCGATGCGTTTTCCGGCCTTTTTAATGGCTTTGCCTTTTACCTCTGTTTCCACCGCACTTTGTGATACAGTTATTTCACTTGCTGCTTTCATACATTTAACCTTTACGTATTGGTATTACATAACTATTAAAATTCGGAACGTTCACTGCAGTCTGCCTGCAGTGGCCAGTAAACTTTCACACAAAGCATCGTCATTCATTTAATTCCATATTATAATTTTCCAGTAACGGCTTTAATTTGTTCTTTGAAAAAAAGGCAATCACAAAAAAACCTTCTTCTTCATAGAAATAACTTTCGCGGTAGCTGTCAAACTTGATCGGACAACCAAGTCCTTTCATAAAATTGATGTAATCATAAATACTTCTCTCGGAAAGATTTAACCGTTCAGCCAGTTGGGCTGGTGTACCGGTTCCCTTAATGCGAATAAGGTGATCGAGTCGCGAGAGCCGGTCAATAATGTCTCTTTGCATATCGGGTGAATTTGTGCGACGATGGTAAGTCGTCACGGGATAAGGAATCTTGGTTTCTGGTAGTTACGTCCGAAACGTAACATGGCCTTTTATGAAGTCGGAATTAACAGTGTGAATGGAAATGATTAAGCTAAAGCAGGCAGTTTGGGAAGGGTTCGTCGCTTTTTACGCTCAAGATAAATACCCCAGGCAGATAATGCTACAAAAGCGCTATTGAATACAACATGTGCGCTCCACGACATTTCTTCAAGTATTCCGCCGCAAGAACACGGGATTTCGCTTCCGAACAGCAGCATGGCCGCTATATAAATAGTAAATAACGACATTACAACACAACAAGCATACAAGCCGGTGAGACGTAATGCCGGTATAGCCATAAAAGCGGCAATCAGCAGCTCACTGACAGGCACCCCCCAGGCTAATTCACTGGCAAAGGGCGCAATAAAGGGCGATTCTGAAAGTCCGAATTGAAAATTGTAATAGTCAAGCAATTTGGCGGTAGCAGCGTACACAAAGAGGATAATGTTCAAAGTGCATATGATCCCCAAGGCCACATTACTCTTTTTCATAGCATTGCAGGTTCTTAATGTTGACGAATAAGGTTTATTGCCCTGCCGTGCGACAGGGTGTTTATGCTTGCATGTTTTCCTTAAAAAACTATAATTATACGGTTGGGTTTTCATCAGGAACGGAAATGCCGGTTCATTCCAATTTGGGATGGAATGGCATTATAACTATTACCAACCGGATCTTTGATGGGAGGTTAGAAGGAGTGTCGGGAGCTGGCTTTAACCTCTGTATATTATCTTACTGTAAAATTACAAAGGAATTTTATTTTCCAATGTTAAGTTTTTATCCGACATCGGTACGTTTAAAATGATTTACTAATTGTTTTACTGACAGTTTAATATTACACCCGCTATTAATGTAACTTTTTGTCAAAATCGAACGTCCGGTGTTTGTAAATAAGCAATAAAGTATTTCTGAAAATAATTGTTACCGTTGCACATGTTCCAGGTAAACTGAAATGCATGTTTGTTAATATGTGTTCATATTTTCATAACAGTGCAATTTCATTCGTTAATATAATTTGCACGTCTCTGTTATAGTTATGTGGCAGAACCGACTACTTAATCCAAAAACCGGATCACCCAATACTGATGAACTGTTATTTAACGAATGGTATCATCAGCATTGGGAATTATTATTTAAGCTGGCCTGTAAAAAAACAGGCTCAGCCGATGATGCGTATGATCTTGTGCACGACCTGTTTGCCGACATCTGGCGCTCCATGCCTGAATTATCCGATGATGCTGCTGCCGTGAGGTCATACCTGGTCGCCTGTTTATATCATAAGGTCTTTAATTATTTCCGGTCAAAAGGACTGCGCGAAAAACACTACAAAAACCTGGAGACATTTTTGACGAATCAATCAGTTGCCGACCCTGCACATGCCTTACAGCAGCAGGAACAGGAGCAGGAGAATATTCAGCAGGCCATAGAAAAAGAAATTACAGGCATGCCTGAGAAAATGAAAAAGATATTCATCCGCAACTACTATCAGGACCAGTCTATTTCGCAGATCGCCGGTGATCTTTCCCTTTCAAAACAAACGGTAAAGAATCAATTGCATATAGCTTCAAAGCGCTTACGCCGGGCAGTGAAGCAGATTGCCGTGCACGTATTCTTTTTCCTGTAGGCCCGGCCAACAACTTAGGCAATTATCTGCCGGGAACTCCATCACATAGAGATACTCAAAAAGTAATATTGGAACACCTTTATGGCTTAACATTATGGTAATATACACGGCATGGTACTATTTGCCGCCCGTGTTATTACTATGATGTATGAAACAAAGCCCCATGTCCGTTGAAGCATTGATTCAACGGTTCAGGAACAATGAATGCACCCCCGAAGAAATTGAACTGCTACAACACTGGGTTGCCCAACTCGACATGTCTGATGGATCAACGGAATTGTCGCCAGGGCAGCTACATGCGGTTAAAGACCGCATGTACCATCAAGTGACAAGCATCCAGACTGTACCCAACCGCCACGGGCTAAACTATCGTCGTTTGCTGGTAGCTGCCAGCTGGCTGGTACTGGCTGTGTCGGTTATTATATTAGGGTATATTAACCGTCCTTCTGCTGTAAATGTTCCAGCTTCAAAACCGCTGCTCACTGTCATCGAAAACAATCACCCGGGCATCAGGCGCATCAGCCTGCCTGATGGATCGCAGGTATGTTTGAACACACATTCGCGGCTCGAATTTGATCCACAACAATTCAATACTAAAGAACGCCTGGTTAAATTATCGGGCGAAGGCTTCTTCGAGGTGGTCCCTTACACTTCACCTGAAACATCACAAAAGATCCCGTTCATTGTAGAGACCGGCAGCTTACGAACCCGTGTATTAGGTACAGCTTTTAACATAGAAGCCTATGCACTGGCATCGGAAGTACGTGTTTCCCTGGTGCATGGTAAGATTGCATTAGACGATACCGCTACCGATCAAACTACTTTGCTTTCCCCTAACCAGGCGGTACGTTATTCTAAACAAACCCAATCGTGGCAGGTAATGCCTGTAATGGCCGAAAATGTGGCCTTATGGACCAAAGGATACCTGGTATTCAATGAAGTTCCGTTGCAGGAAGCTATTGAACGTATCAGCCAAAGGTATCAGGTGCCTATTGAATATGATGCAGCACTTGTTCAAAACAAACGCATCACGGCGAGCTTCCATAATACCTCGTGGCCAAACGTGCTGGGCAATATCCTGTTTGTGCATGACCTGCAATACAGAAGGTCAGGGGAGAAGATCATCATCGGGAAAGCTAGACACTAAACCTGCCGGCAGGCGCAAACAGCATCCTATAATTATTAATTCAGTAAACAAAGCCATTCAGAACAAGACTGTGATATGAATAAAATAACCGGTATACAGACTGTCCTCATTTTTTTCACCTCGTGCCTGGTTTCATTTGGGCAGGTGATCACCCTAAAGGAAAAGATCTCCATTGAGTTAAGGAACACTACTGCTGCGCACGTAGTGGAAGAATTGGATAAACGCAGCAACTACACGTTTTCGTATACACGAGATCAATTAGAAAAGATACCCATCAGATCTTTTGTTTTCAATAATACCTCACTCGGCAATGCATTAGATAACCTGCAACGCCTCGCCAATCTTGAATTCAACCTGCTGGGGAATACCATTGCTGTAAAGGTCAGCGCGGCGCTGGCAGCGGTACCTTCCTTACCAGCCAGTGCAAAGCCCGGTAAGATAACCGGTATTATCCGCAATGAAAAAAATGAAGTGATGCCAGGCGTTTCCGTAACAGTAGAATCGTCGGGTAAGGCAACCACCACTTCAGTTAATGGTGAGTATATATTATCGCTGCCTCCCGGTAACTACACCTTGCAGTTTTCATTTGTAGGGTTTCAGACGCGCCGAATTACCGACGCCGTGGTAAAGGAAGAACAAGTAACCGACCTGAGCGTTGTGCTTACGGCAGCTACCAAACAAATGCAGGCAGTTGTGGTTACCAGCGGCGCCCGCAAAGAAAGTACCCGTTCACTACTGATGACGCAAAAGAACAACGCCGGCATGACAAATGGTATCAGCGCCGAGCAGATCCGCGTTACTGCAGATAACAACACGGCGCAGGTATTGAAAAGGGTAAGCGGTATTACCGTACAGGGCGACAGGTTTGTAACCATTCGGGGCGTAAGCGACCGCTATAATAACGTGTTGATCAACGGCTCCTCATTGCCCAGTACAGAACCAAACAGAAGAAATTTCAGTTTTGACATTGTTCCCAGTTCACTCGTTGATAACGTAATTGTAAACAAAACTGCAACCCCTGATCTGCCTGGTGAATTTACAGGCGGTATGGTACAGATCAATACCACCGATGTACCCTTTCGTAATTTTTTGAACATTGGCATTGGTACCGGATTTAATACCTCAAGTACAGGCAAGAATTTTATAAGCCATAAGCGCGATAAAAGAGCCGCTTTAGGCATCATAGATGAAGATAGAAAATGGTTTGGCGATGGCAGGGTATTCGATCAACAGCAATATGTAAAATATCATGGCAGCAGAGATACAGCTGCCATGCGTAATATCGGCAAACAGATACCTAATCGCTGGCAAACTTACCAGTATCAATACCGGCCTATGCAGAACTACCAGCTATCGGGTGGTTTAAGCAAAAAAGTTTCTGACAACAGCACCGTTGGTGCAGTAGCCGCGATTACTTATCGTAATGAAATGCTGTTTGAAGAAGGCGAAGCCCGTAGTCTGCAGAATTACGATTACAATATCCAAAGAAACCGCTACAATACGACGATCGGCGGTATTGTGAATGCAGCCTTTAGATCAAAAGGCCATAAACTGGCCCTGAAAAACCTGTACAACAACAGGTACAGCAATCAGTACGACGACCGCTACGGTTATCAGATCAGCAATTCCGGATTTGAGAACCGCACCGGCGAAACCACCCTGGCCAACCGGATGATCCAAAGCAGGGTAGAGGGAGAGCATAGTCTGCTTAACGCAAAATTGAGGGTTGACTGGTATGGCGATTACATTACGATGAAACGCGAACAACCAGACGGACGTTATCTTGTTGGCCGCGATGCTGATTCAGGCAGGCATACCTACCTGTACAATTTCGGCGAACGCAACTTATTCTGGGGCGGATTGTATTCGGCTACACTTAATGAAAAAAGGATCAACTATGGTGGAAACTTCAGCATACCTTTTACCGTGGCAAAAGCAAAACAGACTCTTAAAGCCGGTTATGCCTATTCGAAAAGGGAAGCTGACTATGATGCTACGGGTTTGCGGATCCTTTCTACAGATGTAGATTTTGAAAAGAACCACCGCGGCCTGCCTTACTATACCATCGTTACCCAGGAGGCCATTGCCAATGGGAGCCTGATATATGTACCCACCTACATCCGGTCGGAAAGTACGGGTGACCGCTATGACGGCGAGCAACTTCTTAAAGCCGGGTATGCCATGCTTGATCTGAAAATATTACAGCACCTGCGACTGGTGGGTGGCATGCGGTATGAACATAACAAGGTCACCATGTCTACCGAAACCTACAATACCGATGGCTTTCCGGTATTCAGCGATTCCGTGTATACCGAGAAAGACTGGTTGCCTTCCGTTAACGTCATCTACAGCATTACCGACAAATTAAATCTCCGGGCGGCCTATAGCAAAACACTGGCAAGACCCGATTTTGTAGAAAGGTCGCCCTATGTGTATTTCGACTTTGTGGAGCAGTTACAGGTAACCGGCCAGAAAGCATTACAGGTTACCCGGATCAAGAACTATGATTTCAGGGTCGAATATTATCCAAGCGGTAATGAGATCCTGTCTGCATCCATATTCTACAAGGATTTTGATAAACCGGTAGAGCGTTTCTATATTCTCGGAAGCCCCAATAACCTGGTAGAGTACTGGAACCTGTACAGCGCTACCGCCAAAGGTGTGGAAGCGGAGATCAGGAAATCGTTATCATTCATAGCGCCGGCTTCCAGCTGGTTGCAAAACCTCACCTTCAGCGCCAATGCTACTTACCTCGAAGGAGAGATAAAATACCTTGTTACCAAAAGTCCGTTTACACAGAAAGATACCAGCTATATTGATAATGGCAGCCGGCCTATCCAGGGTTTATCGCCTTATATAATTAACACCGGCCTGAATTATCAATCGAAGAACTGGGGCTTTAATGTGGCTTACAACCGATTCGGTCGCCGCATCATAAATGGAGGAACCAATCCCCGCATCATCCAATATGAAAATCCACGGGATGTAGTAGATATACAAATAAGCACGCAGCTGATGAAACAGAAAGCAGAGCTCCGGTTCAATATATCTGACCTATTGAATCAGTATACCATCTATTACAGTAATAATATTAAGTACTCGGAAGGAGGTGGTCATCCTACGGAAAAAGACAATAACGACCCCAAGGGATCGGCTTATAATGAAGCGCTTGATTTCGCTACCTACAAAGTAAAGAAAGGAACCAGTTTCAGCATAAGCCTCACTTACAAACTATAACGATTAACAGGATTTTTATTTAAATGATATAGTAATGCGTCGAATTTATTTATTCAACAAAATGGCATTTTCAGGATCGATCATCTTCGCCTTATTGATCACCGGTTGCTCAAAGAATGAGCGGGCCATTGAAGAAACGAGGTATACCACCCTTGAATTGAAAGCGATAACGGTTGATCCGTTGTTGCTGCAGTTCACCGTTGATGAAACACAGCTGAACGACTTGTTGGCTACACCTAATGCAAGCACCACGTTTCCTGTTAAATACTTACACCCTACCCATCGTTTCCGGGTAATGGATCAGTACAGCAATACGCTTATGGCTGATACAATGATCGATTATAAGGCCGGAGAAAAGAACACCATCACTTTTTTTCAACCGGTTGCCGGTGGCAAACTGGTGTTGGTTGGTCCGCCCGTAAATGAACCGCTGCCGCCTGCTGAGAAAAAGAAGATCTCCATTGTATATTCCTTACCTGCAGTTCCTGACAAGGTAAAAGTTGTTGTAGACAACAGTCTCAGCGGCACTTCAGGCTCGGACTATATACCGTCTGACAGCTTTTCTTTGAAAAGAGGGGAATTCTCTCCTTATTTCTGGAGCTGGAACAACCGGAAACCAAAGCTAAGAATATATGATACTAATGATAACCTGATATTAGAGGTTAATAACAGCCAGTTTGCAGAGGCCATTGCTGATTTCTCCATTTTTAGTTTTTCAGGTATTTCCGCCGGTTCTGTATCACTTACCAAACTTTATTAATTCTATACAACTGTCGTTAAAATGAGATCTGTTTATACGCTAATCATTGTATTATTCATTACACAGCTTTCTTTTGGTCAGGTTGCCCTTACACCTGTGATCTTTCCAAGGTATGTTCAGGGAGGCGGTACCAATTCAGCTAAAGTGCCTTTTGTATGCAGGGTTACTATTACCGGGTTGAACGCCAATACCACCTACCGGTACTACAACAGGTTTGTAACATCGATTACTGATCAGGGCAATGGCGAAGGCGTGTATTATCTGATCAAACCGAATGGCAGTTTATTCAGGGCGTCTTTTCCAAGCTTGTCGAGCGTCAGCAATAATGCCGGTGTACTTACCACCGATGGCTCCGGATCATACACCGGCTGGTTCATTACTGAGCCTGGTTCTGGTGCAGCCTCTATCTTTGTGCCTAATACTGAAATTTATTTCCGCATAATCCTGAATGATGGTACCAGTTCATCTTCGCCTGTTCATCGCCCTACCGTTACCATTCCGGTAAAAGTGATCGATTTTGGTAGTGGCGCAACGGAAGGAACTGCCATACGCAGCACACCGGTAACAGGCGGTACGGCCAGGAACTTCGTGTTTCTTTGGGATGTTACTGATCCTATAGGAGCGCAGCCGGTATCCGGAACCTATATAGAAGCCGATGAAATTGATAACAGTTCCGGTTTGGGGTTTGCGTCCTTTTACGTCGACCATGTAAATAATAAGAGCCAGACATGGGGCACCATTATTCCCAATAACCTCCCCAACGGCATTAAAAGGATCAACCAGTACAGTGTAACCGGTGCCGTTGAAACAGGGTATAAAATTTCTACCAATAGCCTGTGGCCCGTGGAAGGGGGCGGCAAAGCCAGTACAGTTAATCCCAACGGCGGGTCAACAAATGTCATTGTATTAAATGGAGCAATCGCCCGGCTCGATGGCGCCAACCTCAAAACCGATCAAACCATTACATTTAATGCTTTAACTGCCAGAACATACGGCGACGATAACTTTGATGCGGGCGCAACAACTAGTGCAGGTTTGCCGCTAACATATGCAAGCGACAATACCGCTGTAGCCGAAATTGTTACCGTAAATAACCAGATGCTGGTTGCCATTAAAGGAGCAGGTAATGCCAACATTACCGCCAGCCAGCCCGGCGATGATTTCTTTAACGCGGCCAGCCAGAAAGTGGAAGTTTTAACTGTTAATAAAGCGGAACTAACCGTCACTGCCGATGATCACCAGGTACTGCAGGGAGATCCCATTCCTGCGCTTACCGTAACTTATTCAGGATTTAAGAATGGTGATGACGCAGCGGATCTCAGCACACAGCCTGTTGCCACTACTACAGCCAGCCAGTCATCACCCGCTGGTGACTACGAGGTCAGACCGGATGGTGGTGCTGCTGCCAACTACGATTTCAAATATATATCGGGCAAGTTAACAATAGTGCCTTCGAAGCAACCGCAAACCATAACGTTTGCACCTGTTCCTGATAAAACCTATGGGGACGTTGCTTTTGATCCGGGCGCCCGCGCAGGGTCGGGTTTACCCATTAAATATGTGAGCAGCAATACAGCAGTAGCCGATACTGCCAATGGCAGGGTCGTGATAAAAGGGGTTGGAACTACTACTATTACCGCCAAACAGGATGGCAACAGTGGCTGGCTCGCAGCTCCCGACGTAAGTGTTACGCTTACAGTAAATAGAGGCAAATTGACAATTACCGCAGAAAATAAAACACGGAAAGTGGGAGAGCCCAACCCAACCTTTACTTTACTTTATTCAGGATTTGTTTATGGAGAAACTCCTGCCGTGCTCACTGCACAGCCGGTGGCAGCTACCACTGCAGCTGTCAATTCTCCAGCCGGTACTTATAAAATTACCGTAAACGGCGCAGCAGCTGCAAATTATACGATTGATTATGTTGAAGGTGATTTGATAATAGAACCACTCGCCGTTCAGACAATTACATTTACCGCATTTTCAGAAAAAAAATATGGGGATGCCAACTTCAGGCTCAATGCTTCGGCCAGCAGCAATTTGCCGGTCACTTTTAGCAGCAGTAATCCGGCAGTTGCTATTATCAGGAATGATTCACTCATCATTCTTACAGCAGGTACCAGCGTTATCACTGCTTCACAAAGTGGTAATGCCATTTGGGGACCTGCCAGCGCATCGCAAACCCTTACAGTGCAAAAAGCAAGGCTGATCATAAAAGCTGATACTTTGACTAAAAATGAAGGCCAACCTGTTCCTGCACTTACTATTACTTATAGCGGATTTGTGAAGAATGAAGATGCAGGTGTATTGACCGCTTTACCAACGGTTACCACCACCGCTACCGCCAATTCGGTACCGGGCAATTATCCCATTATCGTAAGTGGCGCTGCTGCCCTTAATTATTCGGTAGCGCAGTTGAACGGTGTTGTTATTGTACTGCCGGGGCACGGGGCTGTACAGGATAATATGTTCGCTTATATCAGCAGGCCCGGTCAGTTACAGGTAAACATCTTTTCAGTGACCGGCGGCAAAGGTGTTATTCAGTTATTCGACCTGAATGGAACCCGGCTGGTTAATGTAAATGTGGCGCTCGGCAAAGGGAATAACACATTTCAGGTGCCTGTAGGTAATGTAGCTCCGGGCATATATAGTGTGCGGACGGCTGTAGCCGGTGTGTTGCTGAAAACGAAATTGATCATACAATAACTACAAGCCCCTGTTTACTGAAATAAGGAGAATCAAACAACGAATTAATTATCCAAAACATTTTGTGATGAAGAAGTCATTTCAATCTGCTGCTTTTGTTTTGCTTACCTTACTAACCGGCGGACCTTTTTCGCTTCATGCGCAGGAAAATAGCACTATTAATATAACCACTACAGCTGTTCCTTTTTTGCGTATCTCACCAGATGCCCGCAGCGGAGGTATTGGTGATGCAGGCATCGCTTTAAGTCCCGACGCTAACAGCGTTTTCTATAACCAGGCCAAAATACCGTTTGCCAAAAAACGGTCCGACATAGCGGCTACCTATACGCCCTGGTTGAAAGAGGTAGCAGATAACATGTACCTCGCTACGCTGGCAGGTTATCATCAGCTCGATGAAGGACAGGCCGTATCTGCATCTTTGCGTTATTTCAATGCAGGTGATATTCTGATGGTGGATTATAACGGGAATAAACTGCAAACCGTTCGTCCGCGCGAATTTGCTTTAGATTTCGGCTACAGCAGAAATTTATCTGATCAATTCGGAATTGGCGCTGCCGTGCGGTATATTTCTTCCAAACTCGTTACTGGCAATGTGAATGGCACCAATTACAAAGCCGGTAATGCTATTGCGGCCGACATTTCTGTATTTTACAATGGCGTTACTGAAAACGATCGCGGCTGGAGGGCCGGCCTGTCATTATCTAACCTGGGTTCCAGGATAGGGTATACCGATGATTCGAACAATAAGGATTATTTACCTGCCAGTCTGGGTATTGGAGCGTCTTATACTGAAGTGTGGGATGAAGATAACAAAATGACCTTTGCGTTGCAGGCAGATAAATTACTGGTGCCCAAAATTCCTGAAACAACAGAAGCCATGCCCGCTTACCGCGATAAAAGCGTTGTAGGCAGCTGGTTCGATTCATTTGATAATGGTGCTTTGCAATTGGCGTTTGGTGCCGAGTATGGCTTTAAAGACCAGTTGTTCCTGCGCATAGGGTACAACAGCAAATCTTATTCTTACGGCAACTGGCAATATGTGACCGCCGGCGCCGGGGTTCGGTTCAATATGGCAACGGTTAATTTTTCTTATCTCGTTCCTACTGGTGACAAAGTGAATAGAAATCCATTGAGCAATACAGTACGGTTAGGCCTGTTGTTTGGTATAGACAAGTAGTTACATACTCTTTGAAGAAATTGCGATTAGTAACATGAAGAAGCAAACCGTTACCTTTTGAAAATACAGCTGAATGGCAGCTGCTCTTGTATGACAAGGGCAGACTGCCAGACGGCACAATTCGACGAATATTTATTTCTTTTCTGCAAGAAACTGCACGACCCCGTTTGAATGAATCACATCCTTTAACCCAACGGATCGCGGATGTGCAAATGCTATACTATAAACAAAGACCCGATCCCGAAAATCCTGTTCAGGCCTGATCCAGACTGTTAATCACATTTTATAAATACTTGCCGGATACACGGTGGTGAACATGTATTGTCCTGCATGTCTGCGAGCGCTTTTTTCCGAACGCTATTGTATTATGGTTACCTAAATGGACAAGCGCAATATTAACAAAACAACAACTAATTGCTAATTCGTTTGTGATCGGATTTTTTAATTGTGCTGATGATTATTTTTACATAGAAGATCATGGTTAACCGAAATATATTGGCTGCAGATAAAAATGCAGTTCAATGGTGTAACAACCCGCCGATTCAAAGCAAATAAAAACCAGTAAAAGATTACCTGTTTCATATACCATTTCAGTAATTGTTTAAACCAAATTAAATTAATCATGAAAAGACTTATCCTGAGCATGGCAGTGCTCGCAGTTGCTGCCGGTGCTTGCAAAAAAAACGGAGCCGACAAAGGTTTTGAACCTCGCAGCACATTTGCTGGTCCTTATGCTGACACGATCACTTTGCCTTTGACCATT
Organism: Longitalea luteola; assembly: GCF_017356035.1. GTDB lineage: Bacteria > Bacteroidota > Bacteroidia > Chitinophagales > Chitinophagaceae > Niastella > Niastella luteola. The sequence goes on from NZ_JAFIQX010000006.1 coordinate 15,600, forward strand.
ACAACTGACACAGAGCTGGATCCCGGCATTCTGTGGGTATTGGATGGCAAAACGTATGTAACTAATGGCGCTACCCTGATCGTGCCAGAAGGAACCCGCGTTGAAGCAAAGAAAAAGTCAACCAACGATTCAGCTTCAGCTTTGATCATTACCCGTGGCAGCCAGTTGTTTGCTGTAGGTAATGCACAAAACCCTGTAGTTTTCACGTCACACGAAGCCAATCCTGCCAGCGGCGACTGGGGTGGTATCGTGTTGTTGGGTAACGCGCCTTTGAACAGAGCCGATGCTACCATCGAAGGTATCAACCTGCCCAGCGTTCCTGCAGGTGTAGATATTAATTATGGTGGTGGTGCTGCCGGTCAGGGCGATGTTAACCATAAAGCCGGTGAATTACAATATGTGCGCATTGAGTATGCTGGTGCTGCTATTGCAACTGACAATGAGCTGAATGGTTTAACCTGCGGTGGCGTAGGTGCTGGTACTGTGCTGGATCATATCGAAGTTGCCTATGGTAATGACGATGCATTCGAGTTCTTTGGTGGTACAGTAAATGCTAAATACCTGTTCGCACTGGCTCCGGATGATGATGCATTTGATTTCGATTTCGGGTACAGAGGTCATATTCAATATGCTGTTTCAGTGCTGGATCCTAATGAAACCTATTCAGCCAATCCTAACGGTATTGAAAGTGATAACAATGGAACCGGTGCAGCTGATCAGCCATTCACCAATCCGTACATCTCTAACATGACTGTGATCGGTTGGTCAAATGCTATCTCTGGTACATTAAGTGCCGCTCACTTCCGCAGACACAGCCTGTACGATGTGCGCAACTCAATTTTCATTGGTTTCCCCAGAGGTATCAGACTGGAGTCTACTCCTACCATCAACCATGCCAGCCATTTTTCTCATAACATAGTGCATGCTTTCAATGCATCACAAGTACTGGATCCGGTAACTGCTCCTTTCGGCGCTGGCATCTTTACATCAACTGCATCAAATTCAAATGCTGATGTTGTGTTGAACAATCCATTTAACCTGTCTAGCCCCGATTTCAGAATCGTAGCTGGTTCAAATGCCGCTACACTGGGTACAGACTTTACCGGTTTAGACGGTTATCCTGGTTTCTTCACCGCTACCAGCTATCGCGGTGCCTTTGACGTAGTGGCTGCAGGTAATACCAACAACTGGTTAGCCGGCTGGGCCAAATACGATTATTAATCATTATCCATTTCATCATTCATGAAACAGGTAATTTTTTAAATATACCGGGTGTCCTTTCGAAGGGATGCCCGGTATTTTTAATTCGGTAATATGATGGCCAAGCTATACAACCATTAAAAAATATTTTATGAAGCTGAAATTTATCGTAATAGTATCATTGCTGATCTTTGCTATATCATCCTATGCACAATCGCTCACTGAAGTGCATTTTCCACAATATATTCAGGGCGCCGGCACATTTAATGCAGGCGACGATCGGAAAGTGCCCTTCGTCTGCCGCATGACCGTAAGCGGATTAACACCCAACGCAACATACCGTTATTATAACCGGTTTGTAGAGGATCCGGCAAGCGCCAGTATCGGAGAAGGCGCTTACATCCTGGTAAAAGACAGCGGCGATTTTGTGCGGGTAACTGCTGCTTCGCTCGCTACCAGTGGCCGTTACGGCACATTTACAACAGATTCAAGCGGTGCATATACTGGCTGGTTTGCCAATGAAGTTAGTACTGTTGGATTGTTCACGCCTGGCAATAACATTTATTTCCGCCTGGTTTTGAACAATGGCAATAATGGAATTACCGTTGCACACCGCATCACTGCTCCAAACCCTGTTAAAGTTATCAACTTTGGTACGGATACAACAGGAGGCACCGGCATCCGTTGCACGTCATTACGTAATGGCAGCCCCAAACAATTTATTTTGTTATATGATAACCTGTTCGCGCAAGGCCGTCCTGTAACCGGAACCTTTATTGAAAGCGATGGAACTGATAACAGCATTGCCAACGGCTATGCACCTTTTTATGCTGATAGCGTAAACGGAATCAATAAAGCGTGGGGCACAATTATTCCCAACACTTTACCTAATGGTATCGTGCACATCGCCCAGCGTTCACTGAATGGCAGCCTGTATCGCCTGTATCTGTCGTTCAATGGCAAATGGCCTGGGCAAAATCTCACTGCTGTTGATACTAAAAACACCACCGGTGGCCTGGATAACGTACTGGTGATCGATGGTAATAAATTGTTCATCATCAACCTGTGGCTGAATGGCGAAGCAACTGATGAAGACCTGATCACCATGGAGTGGAATACGCCTGATGAACCCAATGCACGCGAATACGTTGTTGAAAGATCAACAGACGGCGGTAAAACATTTGCACCGATCAGCAGACTCACGGCCGGTGCTGCGAAACCTTTCTATCAACTTACCGACAAACGTTCAGAAACAACTTCATTTTACCGCGTAACCCTGACGGGCAAAGACGGTGCTAAGGTAACCAGCGATGTACTGGCTGTTAAAGGCGTTATTAAATTGAATGTATATCCCAACCCGGTTCAAAGCCAGCTGATCCTGAAACACCCGGTTGCAGAAGCCGGTACTACAGTACAGTTAGTTGGCATCGATGGCCGTCAACTGTTCACCCAGAATGTTCAACAGGGCGCTGTACAAACAACTATAAATGTTAGCCAGCTCATACCTGGCAATTACATGGTAGTATTTAACATGAATGGCGAGCGTCAAAGCAAATCATTTATTAAAAAGTAGGGGCATTTAAATTGCAAAAGGGCATTCCGCGGGCAGGCGGGATACCCTTTGCTTAGTAATTGTTTAAATCCATTACAAAAATGAATTATTCACAGTTAACAAAAAAATAAAAGTAAAATAAAGGTCCAGAAACGGCTAGGCGATCTAATGTCAGGCACTACCCGCAGTTTGATCTTCGAGAACGATAACTACTTTCAGTCAAAAGCACTTTGTATTTAACAATGACCATTGGAAAATTAATTGCATATATATTACTTTCACTCGCATTGTTGCCGGGGCCTGCCTGTAGCAAAAAAGACGCACCCTGGCAACCAACTGACTCCTTGGGTATACTGAATAAATGGGTATACGACAGCATGCAATTGTATTATTACTGGAGCGCAGAGATGCCGGCCCATCCCGATTACTCATTACCTACGCAGGCGTTTTTCAAACAATTATTGTCGCCGAAAGACCGGTTTTCCTGGATCAGTAACCGAAACGGAATCGGTTCACCAAAAACTGCAGCAGAATTATATGGTTTTCATTATGCATTAGCGACCCATCCTTTCGATACACAAAAGCTAGTAGGTGTTATTACCTGTGTGGTGCCGGGTAGTAATGTCAGTAACCGGGGATTTAAACGGGGTATGTTATTTACAGCAGTTAATGACAAGATCATAACGCCCGACAATAGCCAGACAGTGACAAAGGCGTTACAGGCTGAGTCGGCCATACTGCAGCTGGCTGCTTTTAACGAAAACCGAACTGCGCTTATTGATTCAGCCAGGGTAGGGGTTCAAAGCAGTTTTGTTCCTCAAAAAAGTGTATACGCAACCAAAGTTTTTGAAAGGAATGGTAAGAAAACAGGGTATCTGGCTTATTTTCTCTGTGCAGATAAGGATGACGCCATCCTGTTACAAAGTGTTCAAAAATTGAAGAATGAAGGGGTTGTTGAATGCATACTCGACCTGCGGTATAATCCAGGAGGCAGCGTCGCTTCCGCCTCTAAACTGGCAGCCATGCTGGTTAGCTCGTTTAATCCGCGCAGTGTTTTTATAACCTATCGGGGAAATAAGCATGGGGGAACGGTAAGGCAAACTTTCCAGGATGCAATTGCATTTTCCGGCAATGCCAGTGGTAAAAACATGAGTGATCTGCAGGCACGCAACCTTACATTATCGCGGATCTTTATACTCACATCGCCGGCAACGGCTTCCGCTGCAGAATTATTAGCACACAACCTCGCGCCATTTAACAAAGTGATCCGTATCGGAGAAACTACATTGGGCAAAGACCAAGCGGCTTTTCCAATAGAAGATAAGCGCAGACCCAAGCAGGTTGAATGGTTGTTAATGCCCATCGTATATAAAATTGCCGACGGGTTGGGCAAAGGGGATTATGCTGCCGGACTGACCCCTGATCATGTTGTTATTGAAACCAGGCGGTTACCATTACCGCCTTTAGGTCAGCCTGGCGACCTGCCGGTTGAAAAAGCACTTGAATTGATCTACGGTACCACAGTCGTAAACGAACTGGACTTATGATTTTTTTCGAATAGCCAACATGATAGATATGGTTATATTTTTTCACATGTAACAAAAAAGGTTAAGTTCACCATACTGCTGGTTAATAAATAAATTTTATATATAAATTTGAATGGATACATGCGGGATCTTTCCTGTTAACATGGAGCAGGGAAGGTTCACTCAGGACGCCCATTAATTATATTTATTAACCAATAAACCTTTCCATGAAGTTGAATCTTCGAAGAGAAGATGTAGAAAAGTTACATCTGGTAAAAGCCATTATTGAAAGGGAGTACAGGCAACATTACACCAACCCTCAATTAGCCAGGAAAGTAAGTACCAACGAGTACAAACTTAAACATGGATTCAAGCAAACGTTCCATGTGAGCCTGTATGAATTCCTTACTAACATTCGGATCGAAAAAGCCAAAGACCTGCTTGAATTTACAGAAGACCCGATTGCTCGGGTCGCCAACAATGTCGGCTTTCCGGATGGTGGCAGTTTTTGCAAAAGATTTAAACAGTGCACGGGCTTTTCACCATTGAAGTACCGGCAGATGCGGCTTGCGGTCAGCCGCGAACGGGATAATGAGATGCCGATATTGCGAAAGTAAAAAATCCCGATTCGTCAATTTTTCATCCCGAATTGACACATTTTGCTGCGTAACTTGTATTGTAATTTTGCACCGGCCAGCCGGTTGCGATCAGGAGAGCCCTGACCCTTTTTGTCCCCGCTATATGAAAATTAATCCTGATCATAGAACGTGTAATTAATGCTATCATTTTTTTAGAGATTTCATTTAGCCATTTGCCGCCACGGCAGGTGCAGCAATCTCTTTTGTTGTAATTATTTACCAATATAAATGGTATGAAAGCATATAATGTTAACGGTAACCTGATCAAACAGTCTGCCCCCGGGCCAATTAGCCAATGGAGAAAAAGACATTTATGGATCCAGATAATCGCTAGCCTATTGCTCTTATTGTTTTCCTATACAGGTGTAAACAAGGTTACGGAATATGCCAAATTTAAAGACCAATTAGGCAAGTCGCCGTTTCTGGAACAACATGCAGCCACAATTGCCTGGTTTATTCCTGCAACCGAATGCGTCATTGTTTTGCTATTGCTGTTTAAAATGACAAGGCTGGCCGGTTTGTTTGCCTCGTTTGCGCTCATGCTGGCATTTACCATCTACATATACATGATGTTGCATTACAGTTACTATGTGCCTTGTTCGTGCGGGGGAGTACTGGCCATGATGAGTTGGACGCAACATTTCTGGTTCAATGTGGTGTTTACATTACTGGCATTTTCAGGTATTTTATTGCATGTTGTGCAACCCCAAAAATAAAGTACTAATGAAACGAATACATACGTTCCTGCTCGTAAGTATTACCGCTGCCGTTTTTCTGGCAATGGCTTTTCTAAAGGCATCTGTAAAACAAATGAATGACGCTGGTAATGGATTTAAACGTAAACAGGCTCCTTTCTCAATAACGAAAATAGCAGAACGGCGGTTCTATGTTCCGTTGCGGGATGTAGCCGGAGTAAGTGGGGACAGCATTTTTATTGTTACAGCCAGGCCCAATGAGATCATTCTCACCAATAGCGCATTGACTAAAGAACAGATGATTGATCTGCCTATTACAGCCCATAATAAACTGGCTGGAAATTTTACCGTGCGGCTTAATTATCCGGATCTGTACATTTTTGGATCGAACGTGCCTTGTGTTATCCGTTATGATCTGATAGTTGAAAAAGAAACTATTTATCCTGTTAGCCGGGCTTTCAGCCGGAACGCTTTAATAGATACTAACACCGTGATCATCCGCGGTTTCGACTCAAGCTTTAAGGATGAAAATATAAGTACCATCAATCTACTTACAGGGGCTCGTACAGTAGAAAAAGACCTGACTGACAGAACTGATGGTGGCGGTTTTGTAACAGATGGTATGCTGCATTTTGACAAGAAGACCAATACGATCGTATACCATCATTTTTATTCAAACAAGATCCTGTATGCTGATACCGGTCTGCAATTGCTACATAAAGGCACGGGTATCGATACGTTTAATACATACACAGCCAAAGCAGTAGCCACATCTACGGCGAAAGGCACTTATTTTTCTTTTACGGCTCCTCCTAAGTTGTTAAGTAATGGCAGTTGTGTGAGTGAAGGCAGGCTGTATATCCATTCTAGATTGAAGGCCGACAATGAAACAAGCCGCCGGTTTATGAATAGTATAGTGATAGATGTTTACGACATAAATACCAGAAGTTATACCGGAACGCTGTATGTTCCTTCATTACCGGGAAAACGCCTGGTAAAGTTCAATGTATTGCACGATCGGTTTTATGCTATTTACGAAAACCAGCTGGTTGTTTATAGTATCAGATAAACGATTTGTTATAACAAACAGGCGAAGCCGAAAACCTGGGAAAATAGAGTAGGCACATTACTTCAAAAAGACAGGTCGCAACCCCTTACATGCCTGTCTTATTAACCATTAAATAGAAATTTATGAAACGGTTTAAAATTAACATGCTGACACTGGCTCTGTTGGCCGGTGTAACCAGCGCATTTGCCAAGGCCGGTCCCTGGGATTCCTGTGCGGTAGATACAAGAGGAGAACTCGACCTCCTTTGTCCCCCGGGCAATCCCATATGCTGCAGGTTCTATTCTTACACCTGGCTTCGTGATACCAATGAGACGTTTCCCGGCGGCACATTATATCCCGGTACTTATACTCCCTTATAGCCGTATAGTTCATTTACGCGTAAAAGCCTGCATCTTATATTGCAGGCTTTTGCGTGTTTCTTTTAATTTTGCTCCATTGGATTTAACAGCACTTCTTGTGCTGGTATCGGGTATATAAACCTTAGATCCCTGGCAGGTAGAGTGATCAACCGATTATCAATTTTGCGGGTAAGTGTAATGTTTTTATCTTTTACATTGAGTCTTTTTATGTCTATCCAACGTGCGCATCTAAAGATCATCTCTTTTCGCCGTTCATTCAATATTGAATCCAACGCTGCTTCTTTACCAGTTACATGAAACGGTTGAAAAGGCACCGTTACTTTCCATCTCTTTTTCATTAATGTATTTAAGTCTTCAATGGCTTCTTTGACCTGGTCCTTGCGGGCGTAACATTCAGCGCGGATCAACAATATTTCAGCGGTTGTAATGCCGCAAAACTTAAGCGTGGAACCGGAATAAGAACCCTTAAATATCTTATAGTTGTTATTTCCATTGGTAAAAAACAACTCTTTTCTAAGGTCATTGTCGTTATAGCTTGCATATAACAATGTATCAACAGGGCAATTATTACCATTATTAAATATTGCGGCAGCACCCATTGTCGCATAAAATATTGTTTCTTCATTGAACTGTCTGAAAGGTATGCCTGAATTGCGAACGCCATTATAATCAATAAGAGTATCGCTTTTTAATAAGACTTGGTTGGCGAAATCCCAGGCTTTCTCTGTATCACCCATCGATAAAAATACCTTGGCTAGTAATGCTTCAGCCGCCAACAAAGAGGGACGAGTAGGTATTGGGGTTTTGGCTGGTAATAGTGTTTTTGCTTCCAGTAGATCACGGATAATATGGTTATAGGTCTCCTGGACGGTGGATCTGTTTACCAATGTTTTGGCATTGGAAGAGAGCCTCAGCGGTAAACCAGGATCTGTAGAAGCGGTACGATTATCATATGCTTTACAAAAAAGCTGTGCTAATAGCCAGTTTGCATACGCCCGGTGAAAATGCGCCTGGCCGCGCACAAATCTTGCTTCGGCTGTGTCTGTTTCGTCTTTAAGTGTTCGGACTTTCTCGAGCGCAATATTTGAAAAAAGGATTGTACTAAAACAGGAATTCCAATCGTTTACGTCGGCTCCTAGGAATGGATCTTTTTCCCAGATATAGCCTAGTTGGCATACGGGGTCGAGATTCTTCCATATAACCGTAGGCGTGAAAAAATCATCAGCACCCAATTCGAGCAGAAAAGGACGGTTGGCATTCATTACTGATTGGTTGTCTAATAATCTTTGCAGATCTGCTATTGATTCTGCAGTGGCCTGCGCTGAAGAAGGTTTGTTATCCAGCTTTTTTAAGCAGGCTTGCAAAAACAGGATAAGAAAAAGAGCAGCAGTAATTTTTAAAAATTGCATGTAGTAGTATTTGAAGAAATTAAAAATCGATCTTACCGCCAAGTGTAAATGTTCGTTCCGGACCAACGCCGTTGTTAAAATCAGGGTCTAACCCCAGTTTATTTTTTCTCCACAATATTGCTATGTTGTTTATATACAGATAGATCTGTAAATGCGAAATGGATAGCTCCTGTAATTTAATAGTATTGAAATTATAGGCCAGTCGAATGTCCTGGAGGCGTATATTATCACCACTATGTACGTTCACTGACGAATATGAAAAGAATTCATCGCGCATAGGCGACTGAGGCGGATAGACCATGGAAGGTACGCTTGTATTATCTCCCGGTTCCGTCCATCTTTTGTAATAATCCCGGTGCATATAACCTGAATTATATAACGCAAAGTAGGAGATAGTGGTAGCCCTGAATACATAGCCTAACTTATATTCTATGTTTGCCGACAGTGTGAATTGCTTGTAATAGAACGTATTCATAATAGCGCCAAATGCAACGGGCTGTGCGGGCCCATTGTAGTCCATGTCGTTGATCGAAGCAGTGATCAATTTTTCATAATTCGTACTTAGTGTCTTTCCTTCATATCCTCTGGGATCTCCGGTTAAAGGGTCTAAACCGCCCCATTTGAAACTGTAAACAGCCGATAACGGCTTGCCGACAACCGGTGTATGAATATCGTTAAAACCACCGGTTGACTGCGCCACTCCATGCCCGGTATAAGTTTGTTCATAAGCCGTCATTTTATCTCTATTATAGCTGAATAATATTTGTGTATTCCAGCTGAACCTGCCTTTTATGTTATTGCTGAATAATTCAATATCTATTCCATGGCTTTTCATACCGGCTGCATTGGTCATAAAACCCTGCATTCCCAATCCGGCGTATCCGGCACTGGGCGCCAGCCTGCTAAGGCCGATCAGATTGTCACATTTTGTAAAATAAAGTTCGATCCGGCCCGACAGGCGTTTATTCAGCATCTCGAAATCAAGACCTGCATTCAAATGGCTTTTTCTTTCCCAGCCGAGATCGGGATTGGGTGGATTATTAATGGATGACCAGAGAAAACCGGCATTATTGGGTGTAGCGGGTGCCTTATATGTCTGCAAAGCAGGAATATTAACATTAACATTGCCCATATAGCCGAAACTGCCTCTTAGCTTTAATTTGGATATCCACCGGCACTGCCGGAAATACTTTTCTTCACTTAACAGCCAGGAAACGCCTGTTGACCATAATGGAACATATTTATTATTAAAATCAGTGCCCAGGATATTCGCCATATCTATACGGCTGCTGGCACTTACTGAGTACCTGTTTTTATACGTATAGGCCGAATTGATCAGGAAAGAGGTGGTGGCATCGTTTGTCCAACCAGATCTGTTAACAAACGGGACCAAAAGGCTATCGCCACTATTCGGATATGCAGGATATCTTTGCAGATAATTAAGGGAAGACCTGCTGGTGCTATTGCCTGCATCGTAATCATATTGCCTGTTGGTATTGAATGTCATTTTTACTTCACCGCTTTCAGCCCCCGCCATTACCGACAAAAAATGTTTACGAAATGACTTTTCGAATTTTGCAAGGCTTCTCACCCTTATACTTTTGATCGTTATTTTTGTTTCATCATAAATATCACCCTGAGGCACGGGATATTTATCTTTTTCTGAATTACCCAGCGGATTGTATAAGGAGTTGATCAGTTGCCGCGTATAGTAAGCAGATAGTTTATGGAACTGTTCGTTATTGGTATGCTGATTCACGTATTGAAAACTTCCCTGCAGGCTGAGTCCGGGAATGATCTTGAAAATGATCTTGGCATCAAAGGTCAATTTGTCTGAATAACTGTTGTAATCGGCGTCCCGAAGGTCTTGTAAAGGGCGGTAATGCGGATCTACTGCCCATGCTATTGTATCTTTAACATACAACGGCAGGTTTCCTGATACAGCCAACGCCTGATGCTGATCATTGGCCAGCGCTGTGTAAGAGGATAAACTTCGGTCGCCCAGGGTAACTGAATCTTTCCCTCCATTATTATAAGTTGTCTTTACGCCTGTATAATTGAGTCCTGCCTGCACCTCGAGTTTTTTCCAGAAAGAAAAGGTATTATTCGAGTTCAATGTATATCGTTTGAATTCATTATGGGTCAGAACAGGTACATTCCTGTCGAACCCCGCCGAAAACTGATAAGTATTCCGGGAACCACCACCTGTGATGTTAACGGCGTACTGCTGGTTCCAGCTTCTTCGATAGAAATATTTATGGAAATCTTTTCCTACATCATTTGATCTCAATGCATCTATCAAATGCGCGGAATCTGTGCCGGTGATCAGGCCTGTTCGCCGTTTCTGCAGGATCTCAACCACCAGGGGAACTGCCGGAGGGTAAGGATTTTTCAATATGCCATCAAAGAATCCTTTATTGAACAGGTCAATTTCAAGATCAATGAGATCCGTCGCGTGTATAAAGTCAGGACGCTTAAAGAGCGCCGGCCTTTCACTCATGGTGATGTTTGCATTCAACTCCAGCTGTAATGGCTGACCATTTTTACCTTTTTTGGTTGTTATCACAATTACACCGTTGCTGCTAAAAGCTCCCCAGACAGCCGCTGCATCCGCATCTCTTAGAATGGTTATACTTTCCACATCATTTGGGTTAATGTTATTTATATCTCCGGTGTAAGGAAAATCGTCAACAATGATCAGGGGAAATGTTATGGCTGAAACAGTGCTTCGGCCTCTGATACTAAAAGGTGATTCCTTTGAATTACCGACGTTTGACCTTACAAGGAAACTGCTCGTGACCCCGGGCAATCTGTCTATTGTGTTCGTTGATATACGCCTGTTCAGCAGTTCATTATCTATCTTAACAAATGAGCCGTTTGTTCTTTCTTTTGGTAGTGACTGGTAACCGGTGTTTACGATAACAGTAATCAGTTCCTGGCTTTGCATTTCCAGTTTTATAACCTTGTTGTTCAGGCCGGCAGCTTTCATTATTACAGGTGAATGATTTACAAAAGAGATCTTTATCATAGCATTACTGTCAACTCCTTTAAGTATAAAATATCCCAGACTATCGGTAGTAGTTGCATGTTCAGTGCCTATTACTGTCACATTCGCGTTCAGGAGGCTGTTGTCGTTTTGATCAGTAACCTTTCCGTTAATGGTAAGCGCTGTACTGGCGCGCATTGGTACCGGTGAAGGCAGGCGCTTATTCTGTGCAGTGATATAAATTATCTTCTCAATTATATTATGAACGAGCGATTTATCTTTTAAATACATTTCCAAAAACGCCTCCAAAGGCATACCTCGTACGTCTATGTTGGACGGTGGAATATCCCGGACGATTTCTGCATTTACAAAAACCACATAGTCGGTTTGCCGGGCTATTTCCCCAGACACCTTTAGGAACGAAGCATTCTTATCCTGCATCGTGATGGTTTGAGCAAGGCAGATGGACGCCAGCGTCAGAAATGTCAATACCAGTAAAATCTTTTTCATAATTATTTTTTGGTTCTTTTTTGCCAATATTTTGATGATTTATAAAGTTTATAGATTTATGAGTTTTAGATAATATTGCCGTTATTCCATTCAACAGACGGCCGGGCGCCAGTTGTCTTCAACTGTGCCAACCCCGCATGATGATACCGACCGGTTCTAAACGGGGGATAAGCGTACTCAAGGTTTAATGAGGAAGGTTAATGGCAGGAAAGTTCAATGGTTAATGCAACTGAGGTTGTTGCTTATTTCTTAGCCATTCAACATGATAATAGTCACTGCTTGAGAAGGAGTGGTTTTAGTAAATTGTCTCTGTGCAGGTACGCATCAGGTCACTTTACCGTAAACATATTGAGCCGTGTATTGTAAAATACTTCAGCATCCTTCTGTTTGACGCAGTTTTTTTTCTAGTGAACAGGTTCTTACTGGAATAAGGCTCTCATTATGTGCATACTTTGCACACCTGATCGGTGAAAGGCCTGGCCTTCAACCAGAAGGCCGAGTTGGGACAAGGAATTGTAAACACACATCGAAGCTGACAGCATAAGATTAAGGTTTGACAATTATTCTTCTGCCTTCCAGGGTAAAATGCACACTGCTTGTTTCCTCCAGGACCATAAGCACACCGGTGATCGTCGTATTACGATGCATCTCCCCGAAAAATTTTTCTTCTGGTACTGACGGGTAATAAACAACTTCCAGATCATACCAGCGGACAATTTGCCGCATGACTGTTTTCAGATCGCTATGGTTAAAGTTGAATTTTCCATCTTTCCAGGCTACCGCCTGGGCAATATCTACATCATTGAGTATTTGAATGAACTTTTTATTTGTCTGGGTTTGCGCAGCCAATGAAATACGGGCTTGCTGTCCCTCGTAAATATGCGCCTGTTCCTGTGCCGCCATTACTTTTATCTTTCCTTCGAGCAGTGTTACTTTAATGGCGGGCTCATCGGAATAAGCGTTGATATTGAAATGTGTACCTAACACTTCTACACGCCTTCGCTGGCTTTCGACTGTATTTCCGGCTGTAGAAATATCAACAAATAAGGGGATCTTTTTCCCGTCTGGCCCCGAAGCTATGCTGGCCGCTTCAAAATAAACCTCACCTGTAACCTCAACGGTTCTGTCATGTTGGCTAAAGGCGATCGGATAACGGATCGATGAAGCCGCATTGAGCCACACGCGGGAGCCATCAGGCAGCTGCAGCTGATACGTTTCTCCTTTATTGGTAGAAAGCGTATTATACTGCATTTCGCCATCATTCAAGGCCGGTCCATCATACTTTAATTGCCCGTTATAATTATTAATAACCGTATTTCCCTGCTTCGCAATGGCTCCCTGGCTGGCACTATCGAGGGAAATCTTTCGTCCGTCAGCTAGTGTTAACGTTGCTTTTTGTGAACCCGGTGGTATATCAGTTGTAGTTACCACCGGATTATTCGTAGCTGAAGGAATCTTCCAGTCTGTATTCCTCCAAAAATAGGTTCCCATCAGGAGCAAGCCAATAGAAGCCGCGGCATATACCCAGGGCCGCCAGGCCAGCCAGTTGATCTTCGGGATGCTGATTATCCTGTTCTTTTTTTGGCCACTATTATTAGCTTCATGTATTTTATTCCATATCAGCTCCCTGTTCATTTCAAGTCTGTTTTTATAATAATCCAGTCTGGCCAACTGTTCCTCCATAAAGCCCTGTGCCGTTATTCTCTCAAAGAACAACCTGTTCTCATTCACTAATAGCCATTCATCGAGTATAGCCTGCTGTTCTTCGGTCAGTTCATCGAGGAAATAGTTTACGATTATTTCGTTGATTATCTTATGTTCTAAGTACATTATGCACAACTTTGCTTGAATAAATAGTTTGATGCACTAATCGTTGCCAACACCTGTTCATAAAGGGTGCTATATATATAACCATATCGAAGCAGGCATTTGTACTAGTCAATGAAGAAAAAAAACAAAAAAAAATGCCTGTTTATCTCAAACAGGCATTTTTTGTATCCGTCTTTATTAATTTTTTAAGAAATGTAATGAGACCAGCAGTAATACGATCATTAATTCCCTTTCTGTAAAAACCTTCCTCAAATGTTTAATTGCTTTGTCATAATGATTCTTTACAGTGTTGGGAGATATTCCTAGTTTAGCAGCTACTTCATTCCTATTCAACTGATTAAAATGTATAAGTTTGAAAACTTTACCACATTGTTCCGGTAATTCTTCAATAGCATGATATAAGAGGTCGGTGATCTCAAATAGCCGGGCGTCGCGATCTTCGAACCATTGCGTTGAATGCCGGGTAGCTAATTCAAACCTTTTGAAAAGTTTACGATGTAAAGAATTGATTTTTAAAAAGGAGAAACAGTTATCTTTCGTGATCTTTAAAAGTAATGCTCTGGCTTCATCAATGCTGCGAATTTCCAATTCTTTTCGCCAAAATGTAGTAAAGCTCTCCGATACAATGTCTTCTGCAGTTTCACGATCACTAACAAGGGTTCGGGCAAAGTTGCATAACCCCGGTTGTAACGCGGTAACAAGGTCATTGAATTGACGCTCCCGATTTTTATTCTTCGGATTGTTTATCATGTTAAAATCCCCATTTTTTACGTTGAGTACGATAATTAAACTACCTTAGGCCTGTACAAACACTTATCAGTACCCCAAAAGGAGAACCTGATCCGGTTTGGATCCAATGAGAATGGTTGGTTGGGAGAAAATAGGATGGAGGCGCAGTGAGTAATTAAACCAATTTAAAACAGCTTAGTTGTGCATCAATTATACAGCACTAAAATTAAGCACTTATTTTACTTCAACAATACCCGGTTAGTGGAATTTTATTTTCAAACTAACATTTAATTCTTCCTTAATATATAAATGTAGTGATGAAATATCCTTACATCGTTTAGGCGGTATCGAATGGTTATCATGACAACTATTATTACTACAAAAAAAAGGGCCGCCGGAAGGCAGCCCCTGCTTAAAAGCGTGCTTGATTGTGCACAGTTATAAAAACTTCAGCACTTCCTCACCAATGGCGTCTGTGCCTAATATTTTGTTTGCAGGTGTTTGCGCATCCGCAATATCGCGGGTACGGAATCCTGCTTTTAATACTTTATCAACCGCATTGATCACGGCTTCTGCTTCTGCCTTCATGCCGAACGAAATATCCAGCAACAGAGCTGCCGATAAAATTGACGCCAGCGGATTAGCCACGCCCTTACCGGTAATATCATGCGCAGAACCGTGAATGGGTTCGTATACGCCAGTGCCATCGCCTACAGATGCCGAGGCCAGCATACCCATAGAACCGGCGATCTGCGAAGCTTCGTCGGTAAGAATATCACCAAACAGGTTAGCGGTTACAACCACATCAAAACGGCGTGGGTCTTTGATCAGCAACATGGCAGTAGCGTCAACGAACTGATGCTCCACTTCCACATCCGGATATTCTTTGGCTACTTTTTGGATCACTTCGCGCCACAGGCGGCTTGTTTCAATCACATTGGCTTTGTCTACCGAACAGAGTTTCTTTCTTCTCGTACGGGCAGCTTCAAACGCTTTGCGGGCAATGCGTTCTACTTCGAAGCGGCTGTATTCAGCCACGTCATAAGCGGTATCCCCATTGTTCTTTCTGCCTTTTTCACCAAAGTATATGTCGCCGGTCAGCTCGCGGAAGAACAGGATGTCAGCGCCTTTGAGTATCTCGGGTTTGATGCTGGAAGCACCCAGCAATTCATCGAATAATTTAATAGGGCGGAGGTTGGCATACAATCCAAGCTCTTTACGCATTTTCAGCAAGCCCTGTTCCGGACGTACTTTCGCTGATGGGTCATTGTCATACTTCGGATGACCCACAGCGCCAAATAACACGGCGTCTGATTTGCGCATTTTCTCGAGCGACTCATCCGGCAGCGGATTACCGGTTGCCTCAATGGCCACATGGCCTATCAATGCTTCGTCGTATGTAAAGGTGTGTCCGAATTTTGCAGCGATCTTGTCCAACACTTTTTTACCAACTGCAGTTACTTCCTGTCCAATGCCGTCGCCGGGGACGATTAAGATATGTTTGCTTGCCATGTGTTCCTTAAAATTGATTTTGCTATGAAATGAGCTTTTCTGATTTAAGAGTCAGTTGCCAGGTACCAGTTACCGGTTCCCGGGGCCCTGGTAACTGGTAACCGGTAACTATTTAAATAAGATTCAACATCTTTTGCGTGGCCTTTATTGCCGACACGGTTTGGTCGCTGTCGAGGCCACGGGTCTTGAATTCCCGGCCATTAAAGCTCCAGGTGATAACCGTTTCGCACAGCGCGTCGGTTTTACCACCAGGCGGAATACGCACCGCATAATCCGTCAGCATCGGCAATTCCTGTTTCAGCTTTTTATATACTTTCTTCAGCGCATTCATGAAGGCGTCGTATTGCCCGTCGCCCTGCGCATGTTCTTCATGCAGGTCGCCGTTGATCGAAACTTTCAACGTGGCGGAAGGGTGAAGGCTCTTTGTATGGGTGAGTACGTAATTATCGATCCGTACTTTATCCTGGATGTTCTTGCTGTCGATCACATCGGAGATGATGTATGGCAGATCAGCCTGGGTAACCACTTCTTTTTTGTCGCCGAGCTCGATAATGCGCTGGGTAACTTTTTTTAGATCGTGCTCACTCAACTTAATGCCCAGTTGCGCCAGGTTGTTTTCAATATTTGCCTTTCCGCTGGTTTTGCCCAGGGCATAGCGCCGCTGGCGGCCAAAACGTTCGGGCATCAGGTCACTGAAATAGAGTTTGTTCTTTTTATCGCCATCGGCGTGAATGCCGGCTGTTTGTGTGAATACGTTTTCACCCACTACCGGTTTGTTAACGGGAATGCGGAAACCCGAAAAGGTTTCTACCAGTTTACTTACCCGGTACAGGGACGCTTCTACCACAGAAGTTTTTACTTCGGGCAGAAAATCATTCAGGACGGCCACTGCACTGGCGAGGGGTGCATTGCCTGCTCTTTCACCCATACCATTGATGGTAAGGTGAATGCCTTTAGCGCCGGCTTTTACTCCCTCCAGCACATTGGCAGTACCCAGATCATAATCATTATGTGCGTGAAAATCGAAATGCAGATCGGGATAGCGTTGTACAATAGCCGAAATGTATTCGGTCACTTCCGACGGCGTCAGAATGCCGAGGGTATCCGGCAGCATGATCCGCTTTACGGGCAGCTTTTGCAGAAAATCGAGGTACTGGAATACATACTCGCGTGAATGGCGCATCCCATTGCTCCAGTCCTCGAGGTATACATTACTTTCCAGTCCTTTTTTCCGGCCGAGTTTTATTACGTCCGCTACTTCCGCAAAATGTTGTTCCGGCTTTTTCTTTAACTGGTGGGTGAGGTGATTCAGCGAGCCTTTGGTGAGCAGGTTCATCACTTTGGCGCCGGCCTGCTGCATCCATTGAATAGATACATCGCCATCCACAAAAGTGAGCACTTCTACCTGGTTTAAAAACCCATTGGCTTTTGCCCATTTGGTAATGGCTTTTACCGCCTCAAATTCACCTTCGCTTACCCGGGCAGAGGCAATTTCAATGCGGTCTACCTTTACCTCTGTTAAAAGCAGTTGGGCAATGGTCAGTTTTTCGGTGGGGGAGAACGACACGCCGCTGGTTTGTTCGCCATCGCGGAGTGTGGTATCCATAATCTCTATGTGTCGCTGGTCACCAGACATAACAAGGTTAAAATTTCAAATCACAAATCTCAAGACCCAAAAAAATCTCAAATCACAAATTCCAAAACTCGACTAAATCGCAAATTTCAAATATTAATTCCTTTTGGTGCTTTTTTGGATCTTGGAACTTGAGATTTGGTTCTTATTCTTTGGTTCTTGGAATTTGGTTCTTGGTGCTTTATTAATAGATGCTTTTAGCGGCGAATGTCTGGATATCAGATTTCAGGCTTTGCAGGAAATCGATATCATCGAAGCCATTCATCATATTGTGCTTTTTATAGCCATTGATCTCGAAAGATTCTGAGGCACCGCCAACGATAGAGATCTTTTGTTCGGGAAGGTTCACTTCCAGTTCAGTTTTAGGATTGGCTTCTATAGCCTTAAAGATCTGATCGAGGAATGATTCGCTTACCTGAACCGGTAATATGCCGATATTCAGCGAGTTGTTCTTGAAGATATCAGCGAAGAAGCTGCTCACCACGCAACGGAAACCATAATCATAAATGGCCCAGGCAGCGTGCTCACGGCTACTACCGCTCCCGAAGTTTTTACCACCCACCAGTATTTTACCGGAATAGATGGGATTGTTTAAAACGAAATCTTTTTTAGGAGTGCCATCGGCTTCAAAGCGCCAGTCGCGGAACAGGTTATCACCAAATCCCTTGCGCTCGGTGGCCTTAAGAAAACGGGCCGGAATGATCTGATCGGTATCTACGTTCTCGATAGGCATAGGTACCGCGGTACTTCTTAATATAGTGAACTTATCGTAAGCCATTGTTGAATGCTAAGTTGTTAATTCAAAGTTTTAGGTTCCTGGTTTCTTTCAGCGTTACAGGTTGCAGGTTACAGGGTTTCAGGGAGTCGTTGGTTTTCCTTGTAACATGAAACATGTAACCTGTAACTTAAATGAGTTCCCTCGGATCCGTTACAAATCCTGTAACCGCAGCGGCTGCAGCTACCAGCGGACTGGCCAGCAT
Organism: Longitalea luteola; assembly: GCF_017356035.1. Lineage (GTDB taxonomy): Bacteria > Bacteroidota > Bacteroidia > Chitinophagales > Chitinophagaceae > Niastella > Niastella luteola. Next base: position 34,228 of record NZ_JAFIQX010000006.1, read on the forward strand.
GGTTCTGGCGCCGGGTCCCTGGCGGCCTTCAAAATTGCGGTTGCTGGTGCTCACCGCATACTTGCCGGCGGGGATCTTGTCGTCGTTCATTGCCAGACAGGCTGAACAACCTGGCTGACGCAACTGGAAACCTGCTTCCAGCAAAAGATCCAGAATACCTTCTTCCTTGATCTGTTGCTCTACGATATGTGAACCTGGCACTATCCAGGCAGTAACGTGATCGGCTTTTTTACGGCCTTTGATCACAGAAGCAAATGCACGGAAATCTTCAATACGGCCATTGGTACAGCTGCCAATGAACACATAATCTACTTTTTTACCGATCATGCTTTCCGACTCATGGAAATCCATATAGGCTAACGACTTGTCGAAACTGGCCTTGCTACTTCCGATTTCTTCGGCGGTAGGAATGCGTTTGGTAATACCGATACCCATACCCGGATTGGTTCCGTAAGTGATCATGGGTTCTATATCAGCGGCATTGAATTCATATTCTTTATCGAAGAAAGCACCTTCATCGCTCTTCAGCGTTTTCCAGTATGCCAGTGCTTTTTCCCAGGCTTCGCCTTTGGGAGCTTTTTCACGGCCTTTGATGTAATTGAAGGTAGTTTCATCAGGAGCAACCATACCACCGCGGGCGCCCATTTCAATACTCATGTTGCACACGGTCATACGGCCTTCCATACTCATGTTCTCGAACACATCACCGGCAAATTCTACAAAATAACCGGTAGCGCCGGCAGCCGTAAGTTTTGAAATGATGTACAGCACCACGTCTTTCGGCGTAATGCCTTTACCCAGCTTACCGTTCACCTTAATACGCATTTTCTTGGGACGGGGCTGCATAATACACTGGCTGGAAAGCACCATCTCAACCTCAGAGGTGCCAATACCAAATGCAATAGCGCCAAAAGCACCATGGGTAGAAGTATGCGAGTCACCGCACACAATGGTCATACCCGGCAGGGTGATACCGTTTTCGGGTCCCACAACGTGCACGATACCATTTTTGGGATTGCCTAATCCCCAGTGTGAAATACCATATTTAGCCGAGTTGCTTTCCAGGGCTTTCAGCTGGTTGGCCGACAGGGGGTCCTGAACAGGCAGGTGCTGGTTAATGGTGGGGGTATTATGATCGGCGGTGGCGAAGGTTTTCTCGGGGAACATCACTTTCAATCCCCGGCTCTCCAAACCCAGAAATGCAACCGGGCTGGTTACCTCGTGAATAAAATGCCGGTCAATAAACAACACATCGGGGCCATCTTCAATATGCCTGACCACATGCGAATCCCATACTTTGTCGAATAATGCAGCGGGGGTTTTGCTCATTTTATATAATTTAAATCAAGTTGCAAAATTCTTAAAATATAGTCAGATTATAAGGGTTTTAAGTGCATTTTTTCTAATAGAGCCGTTAAAAATGAAAAAATATCAAATTCTTGGTTGATCTGTTGAACAATCTCCTGCCTGATCCCCGTTCATTAAAAAATTTGCAAAGGTATCGGCCCGAAGACTGGATATTTTAATGAATTTCAAGGGTAATAATGACACTTGAAAGCGGTGTTTTGTTCTTATTCCGGCCGGTAACAGGCAATTTCAATATTTTTCCTATCTTCAACATCTTCTAAGCATTCCCCCAACCAAATTTCATGGAGCACCGCGTGTAAGTTCTCAAACCCCGTTTTACGGTTTGAAACTGCATGAACATTGTCTTATCTAAAACTCAACTGTTCAAAATGAAATTTGTTACCTTCTTCTTTCCCTGTATCATCTGTTGCCTGTGTTACTCGTACGCGCAACAACCTGCTTACAAAGACGCCAAACAACCAGTTGCCAAACGGGTAGCCGACCTGCTCGGCCGCATGACACTGGAAGAAAAAGTGGCCCAGTTGCAAACCATGCACGCCGGCCGGCCCAAACTCGATGATAAGCTCTTTAATAATACCGCCAGGCTCGATTCCTTATACAAGAATGGGATGGGAATGATCAATCCCGCCTTCGATGAAACCATGGAGGTTACCATTGCCGCCCGTAACCGGCTGCAGGAATATCTGCGCACGAAAACCAGGCTTGGCATTCCCATTATTTTTATTGACGAAGCCCATCACGGCCTGGTACAGCGCGAGGTAGATGTATTTCCCCATGGCATTGGGTTAGCCTGTTCGTGGGATGTGAACCTGCTGGAAAAAATATATTCGCACGCAGCCAAACAGGCCCGTGTACGTGGAACCAGCCTTGTTTTGTCGCCGGTGGTAGATGTTACACGCGACCCGCGCTGGGGCCGCACCGGTGAAACACTGGGCGAAGATCCCTATCTCTGCGGTATCCTCGGCAGCGCCATTGTGCGCGGCTTCCAGGGCAGTAATAACGGAACCATTGCCCCGGATCATGTAGCCGCCACCCTTAAACATTTTTCCGGGCATGGCCAGGCAGAGAGCGGCAGCAATCAGGCGCCTGCCAACTATTCGCAACGGGTAATTAGGGAAGCGCATATGGAACCTTTCCGCCTCTGCGTAAAATACGCCAATCCCGCCGCCATTATGGCCTCCTATAATGAAATAGACGGTTTGCCTTCGCATGGTAATAAATGGTTATTGAAAGATGTGCTGCGCAAGGAGTGGAACTACAATGGTATTGTGGTAAGCGACTGGTTCGGCATCGATCAGTTGTGGAATAAACATTTTATTGCAACCGACCAGAAAGAAGCAGCCCTGAAAGCTTTCAACGCCGGCGTAACTACCGATCTGCCGTATGGCGTGAATTACCGCCACCTGGGTACATTGGTGAAAGAGAACAAGATCAACACCAAAGCATTGGACAGCGCCGTTGCCAAAATACTGGAGCTGAAGTTCAGGCTGGGCCTCTTTGATGATCAGCAACCGATAGACGTAGAAAAAGCCAGACAAAATGCTGGCAGTACCGAAGGCCGTGAGCTGGCATTGAAAATTGCCGAAGAATCAATCGTCTTGCTGAAGAATGCGCCTTTCGGCAATGCTGCCGGTAACCTGCTGCCACTAAAAAAAGACCAATATAAAAAGATCGCCGTGGTTGGTCCCATGGCGGCCGTTAATTACCTGGGCGATTATTCAGGCCTGCCCAGCAAGAACGTTTCCCTGCTGGAAGGTATAAAAAACAAAGTACAGGGCAGCGCAGAAGTACTGTACGCGAAAGGCTGCCTCATTACCAAAAACGGCGACAGCATTAGTCAGAATAACTACCAGTATATCGACACCATTATCTTTCCAACCGAAGCAGAAAATGCGCAGCTGATAGAAGAAGCGGTCAAAACAGCACAACAGGCCGATGTGGTGATAGTAGCCATAGGAGAGAATGAGCAATTATCGCGCGAAGCCTGGGCGCCCAATCACTTTGGCGATATGGCCGATCTGCGTTTGCAAAGTCAGCAGGAAGACCTGGTAAAAGCAATGGTAGCCACCGGCAAACCGGTAGTGGTGTATTTAACGCATGGCCGCCCGCTCGCTATTCCCTGGCTGGCTCAACATGTTCCCGCCATCGTTGATGGCTGGTTCATGGGCGAAGAAGCGGGTAATGCCTTTGCCAATATCCTGTTTGGCGATGTAAATCCATCAGGCAAATTGACCATTACCTATCCCAGATCGACCGGGCAGGTACCTGTTTTCTATAATCATAAACCCAGCGCCCGTTTCTTTAACTATGTGGCAGAAGATAAAATGCCCCTGTATCCGTTCGGGCATGGCCTCAGCTATACCACATTTAGCTATTCGAAACCCCGCGTAAAAATGGCAACGGGCGCCCCGGCCAAAAAGAGCAGCCTGGCTTCGGTTGAACCAGCCGGCAACCAGGTGTACGGTACAGTGGAAGTAGATGTTACCAATAGCGGCACCATGGCCGGCGATGAAATTGTACAATTATATATTCATCAAAAAATAAGCAGTGTCACCCGGCCGGTAAAAGAATTGAAAGATTTTACACGTATTACGCTGGAACCCGGACAAACAAAAACGGTGTCCTTTACCATTGATGCCAGCAAACTGGCCTTCTGGAATGCCGACATGCAATATGGTGTTGAAAATGGCATATTTGAATGTATGGTAGGCCGCAGTTCAGCCGACGTACAGAAAGTTGAATTGAAAGTAGGTAAGTAATTGGCTAACCTGAGAACAACAATCAACGCCCCGACGAGCCTGTCGGGGCTTTTTGTTGATACTTAAACAACTATGGGTCGTCGCAAGCATATAACCGGAGCAACACGGCAGGAAATTATGAACTAATTAAAATAATAGTTACATTTGTTTCGCCTCTATCGACTGCCATGCTAAATGACCATGCTCAGGTCTCTATTGGGCAGCTCGATTGTTTGTCATCCCTGAAAAGGTTTCTCCTTACAATTTTGTTATAATACAACGTTCTCATCCGCTTTTAATAGTCCAGGTTAACCGATGTAAGTTCCCGTGCCTATATTCGCGGTCCGAAAAAACCTAAAGAAACTTACCATGAGAACAGTCTGTATTGCCATTACCGCTTTCCTTTTGTTATCGGTCAATTCCAGGGCACAGGTACAACAGGACCAGGCGGCAACTACAACACCCGCAGCACCAGCGCAGCCAGCTCCCGAAAAAGATGCATTAAAATTCAACCTCAACCAGGATGGAAGCCGTTATTTCCAGTTCACGGTCATGAACCAGACCTGGGTGCGGTTCAACGAAAGCAATCCGGGTACACTCGTTGAAGGCAAACCTAAAGACAATACTTTTGATATCGGCTTACGCAGAACCCGCTTTCAGGCGATGGGACAGCTCACCGATAAAGTGTTTGTGTATTTCCAGTTTGGAATGAACAACTTCAACAGCCAGTTCAATACCGGCGGCAACCGGAAACTCCACGCCTTTTTTCATGATGCCCTTGGTGAATATAAAATATCGAAAGGCAACCAGTTAAAAGTGGGCGGTGGATTGACCATTACCAATGGTTTATCCAGGTTTTCGCAACCCAGTGTGAGCAGCATCATGACCATGGACGTACCGGTGTTTGCCCAGGCTACGGTTGACCAAACGGATGAGTTCAGCCGAAAACTGAGCGTTTATGCAAGAGGTCAGGTAGGAAAATTCGATTACCGCTTCGTGCTTAGTGATCCCTTTCCCATAACATCGAACGGCACCAATACATGGCCCGGCATCTCTCAAAATGCCAGTTTTGCCCAGCTGGGTCACCAACTGCAACAACAGGGCTACCTGATGTACCAGTTCTTCGAACATGAAAATCATACTACCCCATACATGACTGGTACCTATTTAGGCAAAAAGAAGATCTTTAACATTGCGGTTGGTGGTATCTTCCAAAAAGACGCCATGTGGAAATACGGCGAAATTGGCGATACCGCCTACCAGGATATGAAATTGTTTGCCGTTGAAAGTTTCCTCGATATGCCATTAAGCAGCAAACAGGACGCCCTTTCCGCCTATGCCGGGTATTTCATTACCGACTATGGCACCAACTACCTTCGTTTTAACGGCTCGATGAACCCGGCCAATGGCACCACCGGTATCAATACTATTGGCGGACATGGTGCCAATTTTGGTAATGCGCATCCAATGTTCGGAACCGGCAAGGTCATTTATTCACAGCTCGGCTATTTGCTGCCTGAAAACTTTCTAAAAAGCAAGAGCCGTTTTATGCCGTATGTTACATTTACCAGCGCTGATTACGACAGACTGCAGGGAACCCAAATGAACATATACAATGCCGGTATCAATTGCCTTATCAATGGACATAAATCGAAGTTTACGCTCGACTGGCAGAACCGGCCAACGTTTGAAGAAAGAGGAGGCAGGGTAGAAGAAGGAAAACGTAAGAACAGCGTGGTGTTGCAATACCAAATATTCTTCTGATTTTGGGATTTCTGATTTTGGGATTTTGGAACCTTACGATTTGTGGGAAACGTTGGTCCAGGGCAAATGTCGAAAATCAGCAATCCGTAATAGGAAATTCAGCCATTTGGGGATTCTGAAATTCGGGATGTTACGATTTCTTAGAAAGCTGACCCTATGCAAATCTCGAAATCTCTAAATCTCGAATCTCTAAATCTCGAAATCTCTAAATCTCGAAATCAGAAATCTTTTAAGTATCTTCCCGCCTATATATTATATAACTATACAAAATGATTATCGATCTGCTGTCAAATGCACACTTGTATACCAGCCAGGGACCGCTGTTTAAAAAAGCGTTTGAATATCTTGCCCAAACCGATTTTTCCAAAGTAGAAAAAGGAAAATACGAGCTCGATGGGGACAAACTGTTTGCTATTGTCAATGAATACGACACTATTTCTCCGGATAATGAGCAAATGGAATCGCATAAGAAGTATATCGACATTCAATATATTGTAACCGGGGCTGAACGCATCGGTCATGACTTCTTAAAAGGGCAAACGTCTTCCAAAGCCTACGATGCAGAAAAGGATTTTATGTTGTGGTCTGAAAAGCCTTCGTTTTTTTCGGTGCTGCAACAGGGCATGTTTGCAGTTTTCTACCCGCATGATCTGCATATGCCCAATATTTTTATTGAAAAGCCTTCGTTTGTAAAGAAGGTTGTCGTTAAAGTGAGTGTTGATTTCTAAGCGGTGCTGGTTACCAGTTCCCGGTTTCCGGTTACCAGGTCTCCGGTTTCAGCATTCCTGCCTGCAGGTAAGCTGACATTGCTTTTAACACCTGGTAACTGGCAGCTGGTAACCGGTAACTACTTCCTATAAAGTATTATTCATTTTCTTTACGATCCAGCTCCCAACTTTACTCCCCACTACCAACCCGTTCTCGATAGCATCCATAAAATGAATGCCGCCGTAGAAACGGCTGATGGCGGCTTCCTGAGCGGCCTGGTTAAATGAAGTGAAATGCCGGGGCGCCAGTCCGTAGGCTTCTTCCACATCATCAGTATATGCAAAATCATTTCCAAAAAAATGGGTGAGAATGGTTGCGGAACACGCAGAGATAACCGAATGTCCGCTCAGGTATTCGGGGAATGGCGGCGTTTGTAATACCGGTGTCCATTGCGGATCGATGTATTTGCGAATGGCTGTTTCCGGACGAATACGGTTACTGCGGAATTTCTCATCCCAGCAGCAGATAAAAGCGTCGAGCAAACCGATAGCCACCCAGGTATGGATCTGCATGGCTTCCTCAAAGCTTTTTCCGGCTTTTTCACAGGCAATACCGGTAATACCCAGCCAGTGAGCGCCGGGTGAGATCTTTTTGCTGCTAAGGATCAAATGCCCATCGTCCTGGATCGCAAAGGGATTGCAATCCCAGAAAGCAGCAATGGTGCGCTGCTCCATCGACACAGGTTTGCCTTCATTATAATTTTGTAATAACAGTTTGTAAAAAGCCGTCTTTTTACCGGTTGAAAAGGCGATGGGCGGCGGCGCCATAAATTGCGAACAGGAATCTAAGGCCAGCGTACGCACCGTGCTGAACCAGGGCTCTACCGCCGGCAGAAAACCGGGTGGAGTAGGATACCAGCAACCTTCTTTATCAATGGGTGAATAACGGGCGTAATTGCTGATCTTGTTATAACGGTCTTCCTTTGCATACGCCAGGATCTTTTTACTGACCGCTTTTGCATACCGCCAGGAATTTAAAATGATCGCTTCGTCATACCCCGATCGACGGCACGAATCCATAAACCGTTGTTCGTACGTGGCTAACAACTTTCCAGACGGTTGTAATTTCTGTGCTGTCTGCAACATCGCCAGCACGGCGCTTAACGGCACATCATAATCTTGTATACTATCTGATCGCTTCAGGTCAGGATAATCATTCAGTACGCCATACATGCTTTTAAAACCAGGATGCTGCTGTGCCACCACTTCGTAGCCGGCCAGACAGGCATATGAAAAAAAGCGGGCCGCTAATGGTGGATTCGTTATGTCATGGATCATCACATCCGTCATTTGCGTCATTACCTGGTTGATGGCTGCTGCGGTTAGTACAGGTGGTTGTTTGGTACGGGTTGTACAACCGGTTAGTTCGATCATAAGCAGTAAAATAAAGTAAATGGTATGGAAGAATCGTTTCATCTTGTCAATGTATAAGCTTTCAGCGGTTGTTGATTGATCCCAAACAATAACAGTTGATTGATAGCTGCCACACTGCGCACATCGCCTTTTAAATAAAATCCCGATCGTTGCTGGTTAACATAGGTGAACCCGCCTTTGCCGTCGTTCTGCAACAACACGCCATGGTTGGCATCGGATTTTCCGGGACGTAACCTCGCTTTGTTCATATTACCACATAACAGCAGGTCTTCGTGGCCATCCTTATTATAATCGAGTGGTGTAATGGTATACACGGGGGCATTTTGGGTTTCAACAGGCAGTGCTTTCAACCTTAATTTACCGGCGGCGTTGCTTTCAAAATAAGCGGTCTGCAGGTAATTGGCCTGTAAGTGCCCGGCGCCGTTGATTTCTTCTTTCGTGAAGATGTCGGTAAGCGTAGCATCTGCATAACTTTTGTAATCGATAAACCGGGTACGCATGAGACTGATCTGATCGAGCAGCTCATCGCGGGTGCAATAGGGATACGATTTGCCCTGGATGTATAAACAAAAAATTGGATCGATGGCGCCATTGCCGTCAAAGTCTTTATAGTACAGGTCAGCTGGCTCCGTATCGCTCGCCCGGCATTGCGTGTTCAATCCCAGGTTGCCGATGACCAGATCGGGCCGGCCGTCTTTGTTAAAATCACCCGTTGCGATCCTGTTCCACCAGCCACGATACCGGGTATTGAAATATTGCTGCGTTTGATCATGCAGCGTGTTATCAACGTTGATGTATATGCTCACCGGCATCCATTCACCAACAACCACCAGGTCATTTCTACTATCATTGTTCATATCGATCCAGGCAGCATCGGTGATCATGCCGGCCTTTGACAAGACGGGCGCAATTGCATGTATCCGATTGGTAAAATGTCCCTTGCCATCGTTGATGAGCAGGAAACTTTCCGGAGGCTCCGGATAACGGCCAGGGATCACCCTTCCCCCTACAAACAGGTCAATAAACCCATCATTGTTGATATCCTGCGCACGTACGCAACTTTTACTGACCCGCATCGCTGGCAGTGCATTTTCAATTTTGGTGAAATTTCCTTTGCCATCATTGAGGTACAATCTATCCTGCAACAGGGGATCGTCAGGTGTGTAATTATGGTAACCGCCACTGGCTACATAAAGGTCCCGGGCCCCATCACCGTTCAGGTCAACAATAACTGCATCGGCATCCTCCCTTTGACGATCGGTTTCAAAAGCTGGTTGCGGTTTAGCCAAAAAGCGACCGCCTTTCTGCTGAATGTAAATTTTAGCCGCCTCTCCGTTGCCACCACCCGTAAAAATGTCTTCCAGTCCATCGTCATTCACATCCCCTTTTACCAGGCAGGGCCCGTTAAACGATAAGGGACTCACCAATAGCGGTTGTCTCTTGAAGTCGTTTATGGCGTTTACCGATGCTTTGTACGGTATAGGTGCATTCGTTTCCATAAACAGGGCAGGGGCTTCCGGCAGCGATTCATAGCTCTCTGTGGCCGCTTTTTCATCTACTACCAATACCTGGTCGGCCTCGATGGTTTGTAACAACTGTTGTTTTCCGCTTAACCATATTACCCGTAGGGAATCAATGACTGTTTGAGCGCCCAGTCCAAAATGAAGGGTTGAAGCGACTGTTGAAAGATAACCCCGGGTGGGCATCTGTTCCAGGTATTGTTCACCGGCTTTGCTGTAGAGTATTATTTTAGCGCCAATGCCCTGGGTATTGCCTGGCTGTCCCTGCAATTTTACCTGCAGGTAATGCGAACTGTTTTGCTGGCGGGCTTCATTACGATAAATAAATGCCGGCTGATTGATATTATTGATCACGAGATCGAGATCACCGTCATTGTCGAGATCGGCATAGGCTGCGCCATTACTATTCGAAGCAGTGGTAAAGCCCCATTGCGCCGATACATTGCTGAACGTGCAATTTTTATTATTGGCAAACAGGTAATTGATCACATTCGAAGATGGGATCTTGTGTACGAGCTCCAAAACATCTTCCCGCTTCAGCCGGCCTTTGCTTTGCACATAATCATTCATATATTTAATGAAGTCGAGATTGGTATAATCTCTCAGATAACCGTTGGTCACCATCAGGTCTTTCCAGCCGTCGTTGTTATAATCGGCTAATAAAGGCGCCCAGCTCCAGTCGGTATTGGATACACCAGCCAACTGGCCGATCTCAGAGAATAAAGGAAGAGCCCCCTCCCGGCCTCCCCCTCCTCCGGAGTGGGTCGGGGGGAGGCCCCCAATATTCAACTGCAACATATTCCGCATATACTGATAATGAAACCCCGACCTGATATTCAACTCGAACTTTTCATAATTATCCGGCTGAAACAATAACTTCTGGCGGTGGTTGTCTTCGGGCAGCATATCCAGGGTATAGATGTCGGGTAACGCATCGTTGTTGATGTCGGCAATGTCGTTGCCCATCGAGAACTGGCTGTTCTGGCCAAGGCTTGTTTTCAACTGATCGGTAAATGTGCCGTTATGATTATTAATGTACAGGTAATCCGGCACCGTATAGTCGTTCGAGATGTATAGATCCGGCCAGCTATCGCCATTGAGATCTGCAATACCGGCGGCCAATCCATACGTCAGGGAAGAACTGCTGAGGCCTGCGCGGCCGGTTATATCCGTAAAGTAGTTTTTATCATTGCGCAATAACCGTACACCGATCGCCGGGTCTTCTTTTTTCAATAAAGCGGCGGTACCGGCTTCATCCAGCACCGGCAATGAATGGGGATTGTGATTCAGCAAAAAAGCATCCAGGTCGCCATCGCGATCCAGGTCAAAAAAATAAGCCTGTGTACTGTAACCTGAATCAGCGAGGCCATATTGTTGCGCCTGCTCCTGAAACTGCGGGTAACCTTTGCCATTATTGCCGGTATTGATGAATAGTTGATTGATCCTTTTTTCACCGCGCAGCTTGCCGGAATAACACAGGTAAATATCCAGCCGTCCATCGCCATTGATATCGGCCATGGTGACGCCCGTCTTCCAGGGTCCCGGCCTGCCTGCTACGCCGGCTGATGCGGTGATATCTTCGAACCGCATAGCCCCTTTGTTAAGGTAAAGCTGGTTGTCGCCCATATTGGCGGTGAAATAAATATCAGCCAGCCCGTCCCCGTTTACATCGCCGGTAGCCACCCCACCGCCATTATAAAAATACTCATACACCAATACATTCGTGTTCAAGCCCTCGGTGAGGGTATTGCTGAACGTAACCCGGGTACTGTCGGCGGGCAGCAGTGTGAACAGGGGATGAGCCTCCTTGGGGGCATCTTTGTTATGGCATGCCTGCAGCAGGGAAACAATGCCGATGATTATTAAGCAATATCCTCGTTTAAATTGATTCATGTATCGTTAAACAATTTCTGATTTCGGGATTTTGAGATTTCGGGATTTCATTTATTTTTTGCCTTCGACAAATCGCAAATCTCGAAATCTCAAAATCTCGAAATCGCGCAATCGCTAAAATTCCTTATATCCTGAAAGCTTAAACGAATGTAAAAATGTGATTAATTATACCCCGGGTTTTGAATCAACTTCAGGTTCGTATTCATTTCATCCTGCGATATAGGCCTGAAATACATTTTATCGTCCCATTTACGGTTCTCCTGCGCATTTACTTCCAGCGGGGTGTAAGTATAATTATACCTGGTCTCATCGCGTCTGTAGGGCGATGGGGGCGTAGCACCCGGTTTCAGGTTGCCTACCACATCGATATATCGCAGCTTACGGCCAAGCGTTGTGGGTCCTATCATCCAGCGGCGGCAATCGTGGTAGCGATGATCTTCAAAAGCCAGCTCAACCCTTCTTTCATTCCTGTACCGCTCTTTGAGCGCTGCCCCCGTTTCGTTGATCGCCGGCATACCTGCCCGGAACCGTATCCTGTTCAGCCAGGTCAATGCTTCAATATCTTCGCCCAGCTCTATACATGCTTCTATATAATTCAGCACCGCCTCCGTATAACGGAAAAAAGGCCAGGGAATGGTTTGCCGCGTGGTATTGTCTACAATATTTGGATCGGGGTCTATGAACTTGCGCATGTAATAACCGGTCCAGCTGCCATTCCAGTTTTCTATAGAACTGTTCCGCGTATCCAGACCGGCCAGGAACTGGCCACCGCCCTGGTCGTATTTACCGGTCTGGATCTGGTTGGCAGGGTCAACATTACCCGATATCTTATCCCGGGGTTTCCAGTCGGCCCCATCGTATAAGATCGTTGCATAGAAACGCGGGTCGCGATTCGTATATGGCTGTGCTTTATGGGCAGGATTGTTCCAGTCGAATTTCGATCCATCCATCATTTCATAATCGTCCACCAGCTGCTGTACCGGCGTATTGCCGGCCCAGTTATGATATCCATTGGGGCCATTGTTCAATCCTACATACATTCCCCCGTATTCGTCCTTGCTGTTTGTCCAGTAACGGCCAAAGAGGATCTCAGTTTCAGCGAATTTGTCTACGTCGCCGAATTTACTGCCGCCGCCCATGGCCAGGGAGATGTAATTCTTTTTGCCTTCAGCAGCCGATACCGGCGCATTCAGGTTCATCTTGTAGCCAAGGGTAGATGCTGCATCCATCACGGCTTTGGCGGCGTTTTTGGCGGCTGTCCACCTGGCCTTACGATCGCCGCCCGGATAACCCAGTAATTCCGGATTGGCATAACCACTGATCAACGTTGATCTTGATCTGGCAGTAGGCATGTCGTGCAGGTCACTGGCAGTATACAACAGCATGCGCGATTTCAATGCCATGGCAGCCAGTTCGCTGGCCCGGCCGGCCGGCATGGTCTTTCCTTTTAATTGCAGTATGGCGCTATCGCATTCTTTTATGATAAAGTCAACACATTCCTGCCAGGTGTTTCGCGTTACACTGTAATCTTCACCCAGTCCGTATGACCGGGTAATGAGCGGTACACCTCCATAATACCGAACCAGCTGATGATAGTAATAGGCCCGCATGAAATGCGCTTCTCCCTGCAGCCGTTCATTAAGTGGCGGGTCGTCGAAACTGGCTGTGCGTAAGTTCTCCAGCGCCAGGTTGGCCTGCCTGATCTTGGCATACATATCGTTATTACCGGCGTCTTTACCCCAGCGGTAATTCACGTTCACCCAGCCGATGTTCGAGGGATTCAGTGTGCCCTCATTTACAATATTGATCCCACGGCTGGGATGGGTAAATAACGCTTCGTCTGACAATGATGCGAGCATCTGTTCATCAAATCCGCCCTGGCCCAGTCCCGTATAGATACCGGTGACAAAAGCTTCCGCCAATGCACCGTCTTTCCAGGCATCTTCTGATGGTACTCTATCCAGGGGTTTTGTATCAAGAAAATCACGATTACAGCTGCCCGCCACCGCAATGATGAATACACAAAACAGGATCTTTTTCATCTATGATAATTTTAAAAATTTTAGAATGATACTCTTGCGCCCACATTCAGTATTCTTGCCTGCGGATAATACTGTCCATTGCCACTCGTTGATTCCGGATCCCAGATCTTCATTTTATCAAATGTGACCAGGTTAATACCGTTTGCATACAGCCGGAGATTGCTGATGCCTGCCCGCTGTATGACCTTTGACGGGAGGTTATAGCCAAATTCGATGTTCTTCATGCGCAGGTAATTGCTTTTCCGCAGCCAATAGGTATTGGTGCCGAAAGCTCCGCCGGCAAAATAGGTATTACCCCTGTTCACCAAACGTGGATCAACGCTGCTGGGATTTTCCACCGTCCAGCGATTATCATAGGAGTATTGGAGGAAATTGCCAATGGTGCCCGACTCGGTACCAATGAACAACAAACCACCCGTAGCGCCCTGGAATAATATCGTGCAATCGAAATTCTTGTATTGCAGGTTGAAGTTTACCCCGCCGGTAAACCAGGGGTCGCGGTTCTTTTCCAGGCGTACCCGGTCATCGGCGTTGATCTTACCGTTTCCATCGATATCTTTCAACTTCATATCACCCGGTAATAATTTATTGGTGGCAGCGCTGTAGTCGATGGTATTCTTGTTGATATCATCCTGGTCGATAAACACGCCATCGTACTCATACACCAGGAAAGCGGCGCCATTGGTGCCGAAGGTTTTCCCCTTTGAGAGCTGATGTGGTTTCAGGCCAGGTGTTTCCGGCAGATTGATCACTTTATTGCGGGCATAACCGCCGTTCACGCTTACACTAAAACGCAGGTCACCGAAATAATCGTTGTAACCGATATTAAATTCAAATCCTTTGTTACTGACCTTACCCAGGTTCTCAGGTGGTAAAGTAATACCGGCAGAAGCTGGTACTACCGCAGAATTCTGCATGAGGATCTTCGTACGGATATTATTGAATACATCCAGTTCAAAGGTGAGGCGGCTGTTCAACGCAGAACCTTCCAAACCCACATTGGCATTGTTGGCCACTTCCCAGGTATAACCCGGATTGGGCACACCTGTTTCTGTCAGCGTTTTCACCATATTGCCGCCCATGATATACGTGTTCAAGCCGTAGGTGGCCAGGTACCGGTACTCCTGCAATACATTATCGAAGAGAATATTGTCGTTCCCCATCTGTCCCCACGACGCGCGTAATTTCAGGTTATTGATAAAGGATACCCCTCTGAAAAATTTTTCTTCTGACAAACGCCAGCCAAGCAATACACCGGGGAAGAAACCAAAGCGATCGCTGGCCGGGAACATATAGGAGCCGTCATAGCGCCACAGGAATTCGATCATGTATCGTTCCTTATAGTTGTAATTCGCCCGGCCGAAATAACTCAGGCGCGCCCGTTTGTACGCACTGCCGTTGTTATTAAGCTGGGCATCTCCACCAGCCAGGAGCTGGTCAATAGCAGTAGAAATATAATTACGGCGGAATGCATTGAAGGTCTGGTTTTCGATCGTTTCGCGGGTTACTGCAGCCAGCAGGTTCAACGTATGATCACCAAAAGTGCGGTCGTAATTAATAAAACCGGAGAGGTTGATGTTCAGTTGGTCTTCCTGCGATTCGGTGAGGCGGGGATCAGTGAAAGTAGAACGAACCGAGCGGGTGAGTTTGGGCGTAACGCCATCGGCTTCATAGCTCGTTTTGTCCCAGTTATACAGGTACCAGGGCGTTTCCCAACGCTTGCCACGACGGAAGTATCTGTCCACCGCTGCAAAACCGGATATTTTCAGGCCCTCTACAAATGGCACCTGGATATCGACACGGCCATTGGTTTGAAAATAATCGCGGCGGTCTTTATCATAACCCGTCTGATTGGTGGTGATCACCACCGGGTTTTGGCCGTTCTCGATATCGGGCCCGGGTAAACCATTGGGCCAGATCGCCTGCTCAGTAGGTTTACCGCGCATGAGCATCCGAAAGATGGGCTGTGCGCCTACGGTTGGAAAGAACCGGAACTCTTCCCTCGCCGTTAATCCGATATTGGTATTGATGTATTTATTTACTTTGGCATCGAGGTTAAGGCGCATATCATATTGCTTGTAACCGGTAGCCGAATTCTTATAATAACCGTCCTGGTTATTATATCCCACCGAGGCGAGGTATTTTACGTTTTCTGAACCACCAGATAGTTGCACATTGTGTCTCGATTGGGGCGACCAGTTCTTCAGCGTGGTCTTGAACCAGTCGGTATTGGGATGCGCCCAGGGATCGGAACCATCAGCGAATTTGCGGATGTCTTCAGGGGAGTAAATGGCATCTACTTTTACGCCATTATCAGTACGCGTGTAAGTCCCGTTTTGCTTGAAGGCATTCCAGCCGGCAGTCCATTGATCGGCAGGCAGGTCGAACAGGGTGAGTTCATTGATGATCGTAGCATATTCTACTGCATCGCTCATTTCGGGTATGCGCGTCGGTTGCGACCAACCCTGGTTGAAATCATACGACAATTGCGGCTTGCCCGATTTGCCGCGTTTGGTGGTAATGAGAATAACGCCATTGGCAGCCCGCGAACCATAAATGGCAGCAGCTGCATCTTTCAGGATCGACATGCTTTCAATATCGGCCGGGTTCAGGCGTTCGAGCCCCCCGGCCCGGTCGGGCACCCCGTCAATGACGATCAAAGCGCCGCTGTTGTTCGGCGTGTTGGAACCACGGATGCGGATGGTTGATCCATCATAACCTGGTTCACCGCTCGATTGAATAGTGGTAACGCCCGGCAAACGCCCGGCTAATGCGTTCGACAAATTCACTGAAGGCGATTTCGCCAGTTCGGCGCCTTTTACCTGCGCAACTGCACCGGTGACCGTTACTTTCTTTTGCGTGCCATAACCAACCACCACAATTTCGCCTAACTGCCCGTTGCCACCGGCTGACAGCGCGATCGTTATGGTCGTTTTTCCGGCAACGTCCACTTCCTGGGTTTTAAAACCAACAGAGGAAAATACCAGGATGGTATTGCCGTCCGGTACATTGATGGTAAAATTGCCTTCTGCATCGGTATTGGTGCCGGTTGATGTGCCTTTGACAATGATGCTGACACCAGGCAGCGGCGTGCCTTTATCATCGGTCACCTGCCCCCTGATCTCCTGCAAGGCGGCCGCTTCTACTTTTACAGTCAATACATCGATACCGGGTGGTTCAGCCAGTGTCATGGACGAGGTTCTGTATAATATGATGCGGTCTTTTACCAGTTTAAAGGTGATGCCAAATGGAGACAGCAGTTCTTCCAGTACCTCACCCAGTTTCTTCTGACTGGCTTTAATAGATACTTTGCGGCCTGCTTCAATGGTCTTTGAACTATACACAAAACGGGCGCCTGTTTGATGCTGAAGCACATTGAACACGTCTTTCAGCTGTCCTTTTTCAACAGACAACGAAACGATCTTGTCGAGGATGCCCTGTGCTTCTGCTGAATTAAAATAGGCGTAAGTGTTCAGGAAGAGAACGAGGAATGCTTGCAGAAACCCGAGCCTCAGGGCAATAGGTTTCATTGCAACTAATCGTTGATAATTCATAGATGAGTTGTTATGGGTGAATGGCATTACAGAAAACAGGGGGCCAATAAATGACCTGTTCCGGTATTTGCCGGAAATTCACAATTGATCAGGGAGATCATTCAATAATAATATGTCAGGAAAGCTGTTCCCGGTGCGGGACTACGTGATGAATAGTTTTTCTCTCATGCGACAATCGTTTTGGATGTTGGGTAATTGTTAGTTGCTTTCATTCACAGCCTGACCCCTTAATGAGAATTCGTGTGCCGCGAACCTCATAAGAAGCCTGCATGGATTCACAAATAATTTCCAGTTGATCAAACAGGTCCTGTCCTTTGATATCTCCTGTAAAAAGACATTTTGCCAGGCTTTCATTTTCCATCACCATTTCAATGTGATAAAACCGTTCCAGGTAAAGCAATACTCTTGCCAATGGTGCTTCTTCAAAAACGAAATTCAATTCCGTGATCCTTTCCTCCGCATTTCGCTCTGCAGCTACGGGCAGGGGAATGTCAACCAGGGTAGTTCTGAAATGATGATCGGTACCATTATATATCACCCGTTGGTTGGGCTTCAGGATCACACCGCCCGATTCATCATTCCGCCTGTTCTGTACGGTTTGCCGGCCATATTCATATACAGCTACCTTACCTGTTCGAACGGATACTTCGATGTTTTTTGTACGGGGATTGTTCTTCACATAAAAACTGGTTCCCAATACCTGGGTAACAATGTTTTTGCTATACACATAAAAAGGTGATCTGGGGTTACGGGTCACTTTAAAGAAAGCATTTCCTTCCAGGTATACTTCTCTTTTATGGCCGGCAAATGAATCGCTGAATTGGACTATCGCCTTTGGCTCCAGGATCACCATCGATCCATCCGGCAAAAGAACAGTATCATTAAAGGGCTTGTCATTCTTTACCTGGTGCAGATCCGCCAACTGCGCCTGGCGTTTTGCTATTGCTGACTTAGTATCATTACCCAGGTACCACCAGGCCGCTGCTAATATGCCTCCGGTGATAACAGCGGCACTTAACCAGCGCAGCCATAGGGGAACAACGGCTGGTTCCTTTGGTAAGGCCCGGCTGCCGGAATGCAGCGTTTGCTGTTGAATTTTTGGCCAAAGGCGCTCCAGGGACTCCTTTATTTCCTCAGGCGGCAGAGATGGATCAATGCCTTCCTCATCACCCAGTAGGTCGTACCATTGTTCAACCAGTTTCCGTTCTTCCTCAGTGCAATCATTCTCTACATACCGTTTCAGCAAATGATAAAAGGCCTTTCGATTCATGTAGTTTTGTTTGTCTCTGCAGGCAGAGGTATTATTAAGTCGTTTGAAATGGAAGTACCCCTAAAGGGTGGATAATAAATTTACAGGGGAGAGATAACAAGTTACAGGTTCCAGGTTATAAGTTTCGGGGTAGACGGTTGCCGGTTACGAGCTTGCGGTTAAAAGTTGTTTTTCCCTGTAACCTGTAACTTGTAACTGCATGTACGCGCATCACACCTGTATCAGATTAACGATCAACGTTTCAGAACATCGCTGCCGATCCACTTAACATTGAACTCACTGCTGAAAAAGAAGTATTTGCCATCGGGCGACAAATAGGGGCAGTATTCGTAGGTTTTGGTGTTTATTCCATGGCCTAAAGCGGTAGGCGTCTGCCATTGTCCGTTCAGGTTATAGGAGATATAAAGATCGGCCTGTCCCAGTCCGCCCGGCCGGTCAGATGCAAAGACGATATACGATTCATCAGGGGCGATCAATGGGTCATGCTCATCGGATTGGGTATTGACGCTATTGCCCAGGGTCACCGGTCTTTCATAGCCATTCACCCCTTTTTTACTTACATACAGATCGAGGTTACCATCGCGATAGGAAGAAAAGAAGATAGCACCCGAACGGGATACGGAGACGTAATATTCGGTACTGTCGCTATTGACCGCGGCAAGATACTCCGGCGCGGCATAACCATCGGCCAGTTTGGCCATGCGGTAAATATCATAATCCTTCGTAGTGTCGCTGTTGTCTTTGGGCCGGTTCGAGATAAAGTAGATAGCGCTGTCGGCCGCCACAAAAGGATCTACGTTGGAATACAGCGTATCGAACAGGGGACTGATGGTTTCCGGCTGCCATTGCTTATTGCTGTACACCGATTGAAAGATCATATATTTCCGGTTCTGGGAACGGGCGAACAGGAAGGTTTTGCCATCCGCAGTAAATGTTGCGTTGAAGTCGAGGGTATCTTTTGACACAATACCCGGCAGAAATACTTTAGCTGCTGAATCGGGCGTTGGCTGCGGATATGCGATGGTGTTTGAAGTGCCGGAAGAACAGGCTGAGAAACAGCCGGCAAGGGCTATAATTAACCAGGCAGCACTCGATGTACAATTGAATTTCATAGCAGAAGGGGTTTATGCAGGTGATAAGGTATTTAAAGACTTAACAGGAATAATTCAACAATGATGAAATCCTTCAGGTGCAGGCGCATAAATTTCAACGATTGCGTTACATGATACTCCACGGCTTTTTCAGACAGGTTCATATGCTGGGCGATCTCTTTGGTAGAACGCTTTTCATACCGGCTTAAGCGGAATATTTCCTGTGTTTTATGCGGCAGTTTTTTGATGGTATTATCGATGGCGATAGACAACTCATGTAATAACAGTCTTGATTCGGAGGAATTCTCCTGTATGGCCAGCTGATCCCTGGCTGACTGGTAATACTTCTCCCTGATAAGCTGTGAGCGGATATAATCGATCACCTGGTAGCGAACGGCTGATTGCAGGTAGGATGACAGGTGCTGGATCTGGGCGGTTTCGCGTTTTACCCACAAACTGATAAAAAGATTTTGCACGAGCTCTTCGGCAATGGCTTTCGACCGTACCTTTTTCAGTGCAGCCAAAAAGACCTGTTCACTATAACGCACATAAATTTCCTCCAAAGCAGCTCCATCACCGGCTTTGAGTAATTTCAAAAGTATCGCATCGTCAACAACCTTGTAGTTCATATGGCTGGGTCAATACAAATATAACTAATTAGCCCGTGTGAAAATGTATATAACGGAATTTCTTAGACTAAGATCGATGTGGTTTTCTTAGCACTATATCGTTATGGTAAGATTATTGGCTAATTACCGATATAAATTAGTTAATATCTGCTAACAGAAAGCCGGACCTTTCAGGGTGATTATTATCATTCAGGACTTATTATAATTTTCCTTAATTTAGCAACCGCTACCAAAGTCCCGCTCTATCTAAACTGCCCCCTTATTGTTCACTCCAAAAAGCAATTGCATTATGAAAAAACTGTTTTTTATGGCATCAGCACTCATGATGCTGTCTTTCCTGGTAGTTGATCCCATTTCAAAAAAAGAAAGGAATTACGCCAGCAAGCTGTTAAAGGACACCGAAAAGCGACTAAAGGATGAGATCAAAGGGCTGTCGGAAGCTCAACTGAAATTTAAACCTGGGTCTGACAAATGGAGCATTGAAGAATGTGTCAAGCATCTTGCTGCCAGTGAAGAGATGTTCTGGCAAACACTGGAAGGCACTGTAAAGATGCCTGCCAATCCGGAAAAACGCAGTGAAATAACAGTCACCGATGAACAATTGGTACAAAGGATCGGCGACCGCACTACGAAAGTAAAGACCAATGACAAATTAATGCCTGAAAACCTTCCCTATAAAGACACGGACGAAGCATTTGAATCATTCAAGAAAAACCGTGATAAGGTGATGGAATATGTTAAGTCGACCAATGACGGCCTGCGCGATCATATAACCCAAACACCTATTGGCATGATAGACAGTTATCAATTGATCCTGTTTACGGCGGCTCACAGCAACCGGCACACGCAGCAGATCAAGGAAGTGAAGTCAGATCCGAATTTTCCAAAATAAGATTCAACGCCTAGCGTTGCTCTTCAGTGAATGTATAACGGCCAGGGGAACCAGGGTTTTTCTGGCCGTTTTTGTTTATTACCCCCAAACAAAAAGCCCACCGCTTTTGCCGTGGGCCCTTGTGTTGTACCCTGAAAGTGCACAATCTATCTCTGGTTTTTCATTTCCCCCTACCTTTTAGATAGCCCTGTATTGGCTTTTTCTAAAAGATGATTCACTTTATACTTGTTGGCGAAATTGTCATAGTGCGCCAACTCACTGTCATTACGGAACTGCATATCCAGGTAAATATGGAACAGGTCATTGTCTGGAAATGATCTCTTCAGGTTGTTTACGGTCAAAGGCAGAATCTCGCCCTTGCCATGCGTTGAATAGAAATATTTCCGTACCCGCTGCGTTCCTTTAGGTTGTGAAGTGTATACATCCTTATAATAGATCCATACCGGCCCTTTCTCTAAAAAATTATACTGTGTAAAGTTCCAGGTGCGCACAATATTCCCTTTGTTCTTATACGCATAGATCTCGTCCTTGAAGACATGGATCTTTTCTCCATTCTGCTTTACAATGAGAAAAGGCTTTGTTATAAATTCATTGAACCGTATTTTATTATTGTTCGACTCATCATTGGTGGCATAGGTGAGCTTGTTATTCTCGAAATCATCCAGTGTACGATAAACTCCGCTCTGGGCATTTGCTACCATTCCGATGACTAAAAATGATAATGCCATAAATATCCTTCTCATGGTCTTACAATTTATTGGTGATTGTACTATTGATTAAAGCCGCTGGTCAGGTGAATAACCCGCCAGTTAAGTAAATAGCTTGCTGTAGAGACTTGTATATAGTTATTGCAAATCAGACCCCGGAGTAGTATGGGGTAGGAGAACCGATTAGAGCCGGTGTACGCAATGCAGGATAAACAATGGGATCATCGCCTTTTGTGGCGGCGCATTGTTCACCGGATATGCTTCCCTTAAAGTAGATACGGGATGAAATGAGTAATCCGGATAATTGGTATCGAGTGATGCCGGTACATATTTGGCAAACCTGATCTTGGCGTCGTTGCGTTTTTGCTCATGCCCCAGCTTCGCCTTCTTATGATCGTCGTTGCAATCACCTTTGTTTTCCTCCTGTAAGGAATCATCCTCCACTGCAGCACCCAAACCAATGGAAACCAATTTTTCCAGGCAACAATCCAGCCGCAACGTAGCACCGAAAGTGCTTGTCAGATACACAAAGGCTAATATGGTTACCAAGAATTTTTTCATGGAAATTCCTGCCGCAAAACTACACATTGTTAATCTTTTCTCTAAAAACGGTATGCCAGTACTTTTTCTTTTATAATTTCATTAACAATGTACAATTCAGAGAATTATATAAATAAAAATAAGGTATGTCTGTTTGGACCACTATACATGGAAAAACCGGGGTGTTCACGGCTGCGGATCCAAAAAATGGCAGTGATTTGTTGAAAAAATAAGTGCGGACAAGGCGAAATATAAAATGGGAGGATTGTCCCGATGAGGCACTCGTTCAAAGATTTTACCCAATCACCACAGCCGTAACTGTGTGTATACGGGCGCTGAGCGAACTGCCATGGTTGTTTTTTGAGGAAGATCGACCGGTATTGAACTGGCGTCTGCTTTTACATGGTACACAGCGGTTTCTTCAAAACGGGAAGCAACAATGATCTGCGTATTGCCCGCGTATTCGTTGAATAGTTGTTGCACAAGTTGCGGCGAGTTATTATCTCTCGACAGGTGCGAAAGGAACAGATGGCTCATATGTGCAGGCCGGTGTTTGGTAAATACTTCCAGCGCCTGTTTGTTTGACAGATGGCCATGACCACCCCGGATGCGGTTCTTCAAATGCCGGGGATAACTCCCTTTCTCCAGCATCTCTTCATCATAATTCGCCTCCAGAAAAGCAGCATGGCAATGTTTGAAATGCATGATGAGGTTTTCGCAGGGCGAACCGATATCAGTAAAAACGCCAATGTTCACGTTGTTGCCGTTCACTATAAAACTATGCGGTTCGGCAGCATCATGTCTTTTAGGAAAGGCCTGAACAGCGAGGTTGCCGATGCGAATGGGTTCGTATGCTTTGAACGAGTATACCTGTTCTTTCTGGATCTCCAGCCTGCCATGATACAGCGTTGAGTCGGTTATATAAACAGGCAGCTTGTATTTTTTGGCGAGCACCGGAATGCCGCAAATGTGATCAGTATGTTCATGCGAAACAAAAATGGCTTTTACCATTTGCATCGACAGTCCAAGGCGGGTCATACGCCTTTCGGTTTCACGGCAGGAGATACCAGCATCCACCAGAATGGCTTCCTGGTCGTTGCCCACATAATAACAGTTTCCATTACTTCCGGAATTCAGCGATGCAATAAACAGCGACATGGTGTTGCAAAGATAGGGTTTGAACGGTGCCGGTGACAAAGTAAATTATCCGATTAGCAGCAGAAAATCGATAATATCAGGCGGTTGATCCCTGATTTTTTCCACAACAACGAAAAAACAGCCGGCTGTAACGGATAAATATTGAAATTGCTGCGCATAAAACACAATGCGCTCATTTTAATTATCGGCATTTGTAATAACCTCACCCCGAACCATCGCATTCTGCCCCTTTATCAATAACCTCGAAGGCTGCGCGCAGCCGGTAACAATAAATTTATCGTATCTATGAAAAGATCGCTACTTGTAGTAATACCTGTATTTGTGTTATTTGTCATTTTGTGTTCCTGTTCAAAGAACAATACATTTATTCATTGCACTAACTGGGTAGGAGCGTATGCATTTCATGAAGACCCGGTGCCCACCGCCACCGGCATTAACAAGATCATGCAATGGGAGTTATCAGTGTCGCAGCAACGTGATACCTGTTGGGGTGTGTTGGAAATAACCGGTTTGACCAATTATATAAAATTATTGACGACGCTTTCGGGTGACTCTTCAAAAGTAGATGTCGTTTATTACAAATACCTTGATGGAACTACTCATTTCAATCCAGGCGATGTATTATTCAGTCTGAGTAAAAAAGACAGCTGTAAAATACTCACCAGCTGGAACCGGTTGCAGCCGATGCTGGTTGAATTTCCCGATGCCGAAGGCATCTGTTTCAATCGATTACAGAAAGGGAAAACCGATAATCTGTAAAATGGCAGGGTAAAAAAGATGTGATGATAATTGTTGATTTCCGGATTTGAAGATTTTGGAATTTTGAGATTCGTCGGAAAGCTGCACAGGAGCAAATCACAAAATCTCGAAATCTCAAAATCATAAATCGTAAATTGTTGTTTCGGGATTTGAAGATTTTGGAATTTTGAGATTCGTCGGAAAGCTGAACAGGAGCAAATCACAAAATCTCGAAATCTCAAAATCATAAATCGTAAATTAGCATGTACCTACCACGATTTGCCAATGAGAACAATATTCTTTCTGGTCAGCGTATTTGTCGGCCAAAGTCTCCTCGCGCAAACAGCCAGGGTCAGCAATCCCATCCTGGCGGGGTTTTATCCCGATCCATCCATTTGCCGGGCGGGCAATGATTATTATATGGTCAATTCTACCTTTGCTTATTATCCCGGCCTGCCGATCTTTCACAGTAAAGACCTCGCCAATTGGGAACAGATCGGTTTTGCCATGGACAGGCCCGAACAGCTGGATTTGCATGGCGCACAGGTGTCGCGCGGTTTGTTTGCGCCTGCCATACGATTTTATAAGGGCACTTATTATATCACCTGTACGCAGGTTGATAAAGGCGGCAACTTTATCATTACCGCCAAAAATCCCAAAGGCCCCTGGAGCAACCCGGTTTATTTACCCAATATGAATGGCATCGATCCCTCCATGTTCTTCGATGATAACGGTAAAGCCTATATTGTTTACAACAGTGTTGCCCCCGATAACAAACCCCTATATGATGGCCATAGAACGATAAGAATGTATGAAGTAGATCTAAGTACCCTGCAAACAAAAGGCGAAGAGGTATTATTGGTAAACGGTGGTACCGACATTTCGCAAAAACCGGTATGGATAGAAGGACCGCATATTTACAAATACAACAAGATGTACTACCTGTTATGCGCAGAAGGCGGTACGGAATTCAATCACTCCGCTGTTGTATTCAGAAGTAAAAAAGTGGAAGGTCCCTATGAACCTTACAAAGGCAATCCCATCCTTACCCAGCGAACCCTGGATGCAAACAGGCGAAAGCCGGTAACGTCTACCGGCCATGCCGACCTGGTAACAGCGCCCGATGGTAACTGGTATGCCGTATTCCTGGGCTGCCGGCCTTATAATGCAGGACATTACAATACAGGCCGCGAAACGTTCATGGCGCCGGTTCAATGGAAAGAAGACTGGCCGGTGATCCTTGCACCCAACGAAACAGTGCCCAACAAAATAAGTATTTCCGGCGCTACAGCGAAAGATCCACTGCCTTTCAGCGCTGATTATCATTTTAAGGATGACTTCAAAAACACCAGGCTGAACTACCGGTACCAGTTCCTGCGCACCGTAAAAGAGCCCTGGTATCATATAAACAGTATTGCCGGACAGCTCACCATGCAATTGAAACCCGAGACATGTGCTGATAAAGGAAACCCGGCTTTCATTGGTTTCAGGCAATCGCACCAACGCGGTTATGCCGCCACGGCATTATCTTTCACACCCGCCAGTGCCCAGGAAAAAGCAGGATTACTGGTGTTTCAAAATGAGCAGCATTATTACTTCCTGTGCCAGTCGATAGACAACAACCAGCCGGTGTTGCAATTGTACAAAGGCCCGGGTAAGGAAGGGGGGCAGCCGAAATTACTGGAGGTTTATAAGATACAAACAGGCAATAAGCCGCTGCAGTTAAAGATCCAGACCAACGGTAATGCTTATTCCTTTCACTTTGCAGAAAAGGGCAGCAATAACTGGAAAACGATTAAAGAAGGGGTTGATGCGACTTTCCTCAGCACCGCTACTGCGGGCGGTTTTGTAGGCTGTATGTATGCTATGTATGCAACGTCAAACGGAGCTCCAACCACCAACAGCGCCGTGTTCAGCTGGTTTGAGAGCAAAGGAAATGATAATTAGACGCAAAACGCTTAACCTGCCTGCCGACCTTGAACACTTAACGTAAAACGCCAAATTCAGTAAAACTACGGTTGTTCTGTAAGAATAGAAATTAGTAGCTTTAGTCATTGAGGTCCCACCCAACTAACTTTCTCTATTGATGAACTAACCACAATCCGCCCTTAGTTACCTGTCTCCGGGTACCAGTTACCGGGACTCAATTTAATTGCAGCTTTAATAAAGGCGTGCAAGCAGCTTTCTGGCGCCTGGTAACCGGCAACCGGTAACCCGGCAACTGAGACTTGATTTGAGACAATTCATTTTTGAATACAAAGCACGATTCAATCATATACTATTAAAACATTAAGATGATCCAGTTCGATAAAGGCCCCGGCGCAGCGTTTGCCAAACATTTTGCCGCCCTGCCTGATTACGATGCTATCAAAGAACATTTCTGGTACGATTGGGGCCCGGTGTTCTATCGGGGCCGCCTCGACGGAAGCGCCAAAATCATTTGTGTGGCTTCTGACCCCGGACCAACAGAACGTATTGCCGGCCGAACGCTCGTAGGCAATGCCGGTCAGCGGGTGCAGGGGTTTCTGCATAAGATCGGCCTTACAGAATCTTATGTTTGTTTGAACGGATTTGCTTATGCCCTTTTTCCAAGCCATCTCAGCCAGGGATTGAAACTGATCAGCCAGCCGGAACAAACCGCCTGGCGTAACAAACTGTTCAACATGCTTAAAAAGCCGCCGCTAAAGGCGGTAGTCGCATTTGGCGCAGTGGCCCAGAAAGCCGTACAACTGTGGGATAATAAAGGCGCTGTACAGGTGTTTGAAACGTATCATCCCAGTTACCATTCGGGTGGCGCAGCGGGTGAGAAAAAGATGCTTGCCGACTGGAACCGGGTGGTTACCGCCTTGCGTGAGCTCATTACTCCCGATGCAGGCGCTTCTACTACATTGCCCTTATACGGAAGCAGGTTCGCAGAGCAGGACTATGCGGCCATTCCGCGCATTGACCTGCCATTTGGTTTGCCCGAGTGGTTCGGCAACGATGCCTTCTTTCGAAAAAAACGGGGCATGAACAGTGTAAGCCGGCCTTCTCCCGATGACCGTCACACGTTATTATGGAAAGCCCCCAAATTCAACTGATATGCCCAAAAAACCCATCATTGACCCGCTGGAAAGCCCTCACTACGCACTACACGGCATCATTGTAACAATGGCCGGCCCCAACGAGGTCATCAAAGGAACCCTGTTTGTAAACGCAGCCCGTATAGAAGCCATCATACCCGATGGTAAACCGGTTCCGGAAGCCCTCACCAGTTACCCGGTGATCAAAACGAAAGGCACGATCTTCCCGGGATTTATTGAGCTGCACAATCATTTAAGTTATAATTGTCTGCCCATGTGGGAAGTGCCCAAAAAATATGAGAACCGGGCGCAATGGAGTGGCATCGATCCGTATAAACAGAAGATCAGCTATCCGATGAACCTGTTGGGCAAAACAAAAGGTTATGTAGAAGCCATTGTTCGTTATGTGGAATGTAAATGTCTTGCCGGCGGTGTAACCACTTCGCAGGGTATTATGCTGTTCAGCAACGCGGGCATCAAAAAATATTACCGCGGCATTGTGCGTAACGTAGAAGCAACCGCCGATCCCGGTCTGCCCGACGTAGATGCGCATATCCCCGATATTGTTGCCCGCGATGCAGAAAAATTTTCAAAACAAATACAAAAGAGCAGCTGCATGCTGCTGCACTTAAGCGAAGGGACAAACGCTTCAGCCCGCAAGCATTTTACCAATCTGCAGTTCAGCGAAAACCAATGGGCCATCGGGCCATCACTGGCCGGCATCCATTGCGTAGCCCTGCAGCCGCCCGATTTTGCCATCATGAAACAAAAAGGCGCCTCCATGGTATGGTCGCCCTTCAGTAACCTGCTGTTATACGGACAAACAGCCGATATCAAAAGCGCGAAAGCAAGCGGCATCACCATTGCATTGGGAAGCGACTGGTCGCCCAGCGGCAGCAAGAATATGTTGGGAGAATTGAAAGTGGCAAAATTATACAGTGAGGCAAACGGAAAGCTGTTCAGTGATTATGAGCTGATAGCCATGGCCACTAAAAATGCCGCCCGCATCATAAAATGGGATAAAGAACTGGGCACGCTGGAAAAAGGCAAACGGGCCGACCTGGTTGTAATAAACGGACAGGGGAAAGAACCTTACAAAACGCTGCTGCAGGCATCGGAGAAAAGCATTAGCCTGGTTGTGATCAATGGTACGCCCAGGTATGGTGACGCCTCTTTGATGCGGTCATTTGATACCAAAGGAACAGAGGCCAAGACCATCAGCAAAAAACAAAAACTGTTCAACCTGCAACAACTGACCCAGGATCCGGTAGTAGGAGAGCTTACGTTGTCAGAAGCTACAGAACGGGTCAGAAACGGGTTGCGTAATATTAAAAAACTGGCTGCAGGGTCGTTGCCATTACGTGGTATGATAGACAAACAGGGCAACCGTTTTCTGGTGCCACTGAAAGCGGGGCCCGAAGCGAGCGCAGCGAGTGCCGAACCGGAATGGGTACTGGTGCTTGATCATAATGAAGACGAAGGGGAAGCCGTTCGCCCCAATTTCGATCCCATGGCCAGGCACGGCCTGCCGTTCAGAAAGATAGCTGCCATGGAGATAACACCGGAAGTGCTCACGCCGATCCAACTCGATGCATTGACAGTAGCCTCTGACAGATCCTTCTTTAAACGTGTTGGAGCACAAATGAATTTGCCGGATTATATAAAAAAGGGGTTGAAGAAAATGTACGGGGATCTTTAAAAATCGCTGAAGGCTGAAGGCTTAAAGCTGAAGGCAAATACACTATCGCTTAGCGTTGTCTGCGTCTGCTTGCTGAACGTTCGCGAAGCTCGGAAAGCGAGGCAGCAGGCCAATCGGTAGCCTTTAGCCTTACGCCCTTAGCTTTTAGCTGTATTTTGCGTTTGGCTGTATTTCGCCTTCCGCCTTTAGCCTTTAGCTCTATTTCGCGTTAAGCGTTCAGCGCCTGCCGGCAGGCAGGTTTTGCGTTTAGCGTTTTTTTTATACATTCGCATAGTGAATGATATAGTTAAAATATTCTATTCTTACCTGGCATTTCTGCGAAGCGCATGCGCAAACGTGCCATAGTATTCACGTCTTACCTACATATTCAATTATCTTCCTGCTATAAGCCCTGAACGATTAGCCTCCTGAGCGAAAGTCGCAGGGTTGTATTATATTCATACTGTAATAAAAAAAATTATGAAACATATTGCCGTTATCGGACTGGGCAAAGTGGGTTCACTGGTAGCCACTTTGCTGAGTAATGTATTTACTGTTACTGGTGTTGATAAAAACAAACCTGCCAATGTACCATTTGAAACAATTGCCGGCGATGTAAATGACAGCAAGTTTCTGGAAGAGTTGTTATCAAAGTACGATGCAGTGGTTTCCTGTTTGCCGTACAACCTGAATTTACCGGTGGCCGAAGCTGCTTATAAAACCGGTATCCATTATTTCGATCTTACTGAAGATGTGCCCACCACAAGCGCTATCCGCAAAATGGCTGAAACATCCAAAGGCGTTATGGCGCCGCAATGCGGACTCGCCCCCGGATTTATTGGTATCGTGGGCGCCGATCTCTGCCATCGATTTACCAAGTTGCGCGATGTTGAACTGCGCGTAGGTGCATTACCCCGCTTTCCCAATGGATTGCTGGCCTATTCATTCACCTGGTCACCCGCCGGTGTTATCAATGAATACATCAATGACGCCGAAGTGATACACAACGGCATCCGCAAAATGGTGCCTTCATTGGACGGTATTGAACAGATCAATATAGAAGGGCAGGAATTTGAAGCATTCAGTACCAGCGGTGGCTTAGGCACATTATGCGAAACCCTGGAAGGAAAAGTAGATACGCTCAATTATAAGACCATCCGGTATCCGGGCCATGCCCGTCTGATGCGATTTTTATTATATGAACTGATCCTGAAAGACAAACGCGCCTTAACTGAACAAATATTAACAGAGGCAAAACCGCCTGTGCGGGAAGATGTCGTGTACGTATATGCGGTGGTCGAAGGCTGGAAAGGGCAGGAACTGGCCCGGGAAGAATTCTACCAGGCGTATCATCCCATCGAGATCAATGGCCAGGAATGGCGGGCCATTTCCTGGACTACAGCTGCTTCCGTAGCCGCCGTAGTAGAAATGGTGGCCAATAAAGAATTACCGCAAAAGGGATTCATCAAACAGGAAGAAATTCCGTTTGAAAAGTTTCTGAAGACGAAGAATGGAAGTCTGTATGCCAATAAACAATAAAGAGAGGCTATGAGAAACATGTAAACCGGTAACTGCGAATTAAAAACAAAAACTATATTCTAATAGATATGTCCACTTTAGATAATGTATTATCCGGCCTGATGTCCCGCTACCGTGAACGGGTACCGGCTGTATCGGGCATTGTGAATGCCATGATAAAGGAAAACATCATACAACAACCATCCGATATTGAAAATGACCATATTGCATTTCGTACTATGGGCGTCCCTCACCTGGGCATCCAATCCCTGGAAAAGATCTTTTTGCATTATGGCTATCAGAAAAGGGACTACCTCCATTTCCCGGAAAAGAAACTGGATGCTTACTGGTATGCGCCGCCATCCCCGCAATATCCCCGTATTTTCATAAGTGAGCTGCGGGTCAATGACCTGTTGCCCGAAATACAACAGATCATCGCCAGTTATACCAATGAAGTGACGGCCGATCCGGTTGAACAGCTAAACCTGGATGATGCAAAGGCGGTAGATCAGTTCCTGCACAGCGGCTTGTGGCGTTTGCCCACCTGGCAGGATTTTGAAGCGCTGGGCAAACAAAGCGAATATGCAGCCTGGGTCATTTACAACCGGTATTACCTGAACCATTTTACCATCAGCGTACATAATCTCAAAGAAGGCTATAACACGGTAGCCCAATTCAACGAGTTCCTAGAGCGCAACGGATTTACATTAAATAATGCAGGGGGAAAGATAAAGACCAGTCCGGATGGCGGCTTGTTGCAAAGTTCTACAGTGGCCGAAATGATCGATGCCCGGTTTGCCGGTGGCGACGTTCATAAAATATCCGGTTCGTATGTAGAATTTGCCGAAAGACGCGTATTGCCGCAATTTGCGCATTTGCCGAAAGACCAGCTCAGGCGCGAGCACCGCCGTGAAGGGTTTGAAGCCGGCAATGCGGATAAAATATTTGAAAGTACGTACAGCTCGCAAACCAACCGGTAGAGCTGCCAGGTGTGCCACACTTTGAAAGTGTGGCACACCTCCGATTCTCTTATGCTTTAATTTGGTATCTTACGGGGCCGTATCACTGCATTAAAAAATTTAAATACATGAAGAAAACGACAGTAGTTTGCCATTTGCTTTTTATATTGAACGCTTTTATTTCCCTTTCCTGCAAAGTAGATCCCCCGGCGAGAGACAAGGTGCTGGTATTTTCAAAAACAGCCGGCTTTCATCACAAATCAATCGGTGTAGGCATGAAAACCATCCAGGAACTGGGCATGAAATACAAATTCGATGTAGATACCACTACTGACTCAACTAAATTCGTAAGCAGCAACCTGAAGCAATATTCCGCCGTGATCTTTTTAAACACTACCGGCAACGTATTGAGTGATGAGCAACAGACAGCCTTTGAACAATACATAAAAGGGGGCGGCGGATTCATGGGGGTGCATTCAGCAACAGATACCGAGTATGAATGGCCCTGGTATGGCAAACTGGTAGGCGCTTACTTTAGAAACCATCCGCAGATCCAGGAAGCGGTGTTAAAAATCAACGACCCCAAACACATTGCCACCAGTCATTTACCCAACCCGTGGAAAAGGACTGATGAATGGTATAATTTCAAGAATATTCAAAGCGATCTGCACGTGCTTATTTCCATAGATGAAACATCTTACAGTGGTGGAGGCAACGGCGCCAATCACCCTATGGCCTGGTATCATAATTATGATGGCGGGCGGGCTTTTTATACCGCATTAGGACATACAGAGGAATCTTATGCCGATCCTTTGTTCCAACAGCATTTGTGGGGCGGCATTCAATATGCGATGGGAAAGAAGTAAGAACCTTGTATACGAAAGTTATGAAATATCGCCATTCATTAAATCATTGCTTTTATCGATTTTCGTCACTGTAAGCGGGCCCTGCCCTGAAATGGTCATGGGCAGCAGTATTACAAGGCAATGTAAAAGGGTACTATTGTTTTCATCGCCGCCGATATAACACAAAAGTGGAATTGATAAAATAGCCTTTGCAATTATTGGCCTGTCTTTATGATCTCTTCATACACTCTTTCAGCACTTTTATAGGCTTCCTCTGCTGCATTCCTCTCTACAGGCCTGATATTGGCCTGTTTCATTTTCCAACACTGCTGTAAGGCGCGTTTACACCATTCCGCACTTTTTTTCAGCCGAACATGCTGGTTGTTCACTGACACAAAAACGGGATTGGTATGAGCGCTGGGATAAATTCTCAATGCTACCCAGGCCGGCCCGTTCAAGGTGTAGTTAAAGCGGATATCCTTCCATTGTCCATCCGCGACAATTTCAGTGGTATCAACGGGTATTCCGTTCACGATCAGTTCTACAGGCACTTTTCGCGATCTTCCGATACGCGCACGTTCAATATGCCAGTAAGGCTGCCGGTCTATGGGCCTTTGTGCAAGGGCGGACCCATATTCGTCCTGCTGAACCGGAAGTTTGGCCACCACTTTTGCCCGAACGGTTACAGGCTCGCTGCCGTTAAGGTTTAACTCGCTGTTGCGTGTGCCTGCTTCCACATCGTTTACTGAAAAGTCAATGATGTGCGCATTGCCTTCCGACACATAGGATCTTCCTTCTTTGATGGCCTTAACATAGCCGGCGTAACTTAAAGCGCTATCGCTTTTAAAATAACTTCTTGCCATGCCCACTCTTTCATCATATACACAGGGAAAATCTGTTTCGCCGCTCAATCTTGTTCTGAATCCGCAATTGAGGGTGTGGTACCACATATTCAGCTCCCAGGGGGCAGGCGTATCGCCTGCACTATAAAAATCCAACAGGTTTTTGGTGACCGTTACAATGTATTCATTAGCTCCTATGCCATCCATTTTCGGCGTAATATCATTCGGAAGCGATGTAGTTGCCTGCATAGGTTGCAGTCCGTTTCCCGAATGGGCATAACCGGTAATAGCGCCCTGCGACCGCGCCCATTGTAATACGGGTAGCGTCCAGCTGGGCCAGTCTTCAATTTGTTGGGTGCCGGGATAATCGTCTTCTTTCAGTTGCAACAATACCAGGTGTCCGGCATGTGAAGAGGGAAATCCCGATACTTCCACATCGTAGCGCATTACATTGTCAGGGGTGGATAACGAATCTGTGTTACCTGTAAAAAACTGCTTCTGGTGATACCATCCGGGGCCCCAGGCCAATACAGCTGCGATGCCCAGGTCTTCCCCCAGTACCTGTCGCCACATGTCTGGTGGTTTTACGCCTTCTTCCGGACTTTCATAATGACTGCACCCGGCAGCATGCACGTGGTGGTCGGCGCTGTACCAGCCCAATCGGGCCATATGCACCCAGCGCTTTAACTGAAATAAAAGCTGTACGGAATCAACGCCTTTGGGGACCGTGATCTCTTTTGTTTGCTCTATATACTCAGGCCCCCGGGTAAAATGAACGGTATACTTTCCCGGTGGCAGCAATACATGTTCGCCATCTTTGCGATACACCTGGGGTTGAAAGAAGAAATCAGGGTATTCGTCAAAAGCGGCAACCCGTCGCGACGGAAGGGGATAAATGCCTGTGAGCCGGGCCGGAACGGTATATCCGGTTGCCGGCAGCCAGGACTCCCAGTACTCCAGCTGGGCGCTGGTAAATCGGTAATCGATATCCGACCGGTTAATGGCCTTTGCAGAATCATCGATGATGCGCTCGATGCCATCGGAAAAAATAAAAGAAGCCATGGCGGGGGATCCATCTTCATCCTTCACATTCAATTGCACCTTTACTGAAGGAAGTATATTGAATAAAATGCTTATGGTGTTCCTAAAACCGATATCCTGCGTTCCCTGGCCGATATTGAATCCAATTTCTGCTTCGCGTTGTCCTGCATCTTTACTGTACAACTGTACTACAGCATATTCCAGTGCAAGGCCTGAAAGATGGGGTAGCAGCGGCCTGTTACGATATAGGTTGATCTCGAGGAACCGGTTGGCTACCTGGCCGGGCGTTAACAGGTTCTTTTCCATTGCCCGCTGGTTAAAAGTAGATACATGCAGTACCGGTTGTGCATGTACGCTTTCTGCGTTTAACTGCGCCGTAACGCCGGCTTCATTGTGCACTTTAACCAGAAAGCTTGTCCACCCATGCTGCATTAGCCTCGCCATGGCTGGTCCCCTGGTTATTTTTACCCGGGCTTCCGGATTGATATTCACCATGGCAATACAATATGGATCGAGGATGCGCTGCACCTGTTTCACGGTTTCTTTGGTGAGGGGTTTATGCTGCAGGGCGTTCAATTGTTTTACCGCTGACGGCGACAGCGAGCTGCCCAAAAATGTAAGGGCCTCATTCAGGCGGAAGGCTTGTGCCAGCAACGGCTGCGGTTCTACAGCCGGAATAAGGGGAAGCGCATTGTTCATTGCGCCGGAATTGTGCTGTGCATGCAAAGAATATGACAGGCATAACATTATGAAAGACAGGATGTGATATTTCAGCATGGCAACCCTTTTTCTAATGAAGAAATGATTAACTGCAAAGGGATACGGATGCTGCGAGGAGAACACAAAAGTAGGTAATTGGGATATTCGCCGTTAATGTAAATAAACAATGGTAACCAAAGTGGCCATTGAAATGATCAACCACAAAATAAGTCCCTGTACAACGGGTTTCCAGCCAACCGACATAACCGTTTTGCCTGAGAGACCGCAACCGATGAGGAAGAGGGTGACCGTAAGCGCGCCCTTTGAAATGGTGACAATAGCGTTAC
The DNA here is from genome assembly GCF_017356035.1 of Longitalea luteola. Lineage (GTDB taxonomy): Bacteria > Bacteroidota > Bacteroidia > Chitinophagales > Chitinophagaceae > Niastella > Niastella luteola. Next base: position 69,264 of record NZ_JAFIQX010000006.1, read on the forward strand.
TGATATTTTGCATGGCAGGTACATGCGTATTCAAACAAATGGCCGCTACAAAGAACCCGATAAAATAAGGGACTTTGATCCGGCCCCCTTTATTTTTGAAGATCAGCATACTGAAAAATGCTACCGGAATGATCCATAATGCCCGCACGAGTTTTACGGTGGCGGCTATTTCGAGGGCTTCATTTCCATATTTAGTGGCGGCACCTACCACTGAGCTGGTATCATGAATGGCCAGGGCGCACCACAACCCGAATCTTGTTTGATCGAGCGACAAATAATGCCCAACCAGCGGAAACAATACCAATGCACTGGCATTTAATATAAAGATGGTACCCAGGGCAACACTTATTTGTTTTTCGTCTGCTTTTATTACCGGTGAAATGGCAGCAATGGCGCTGCCGCCGCAGATGGCTGTACCTGCCGCAATAAGATAGCCTGTTTTGGCATTGATCTTAAAAATGCGGCCAATTAAAATACCAACGATCAGCGTACCAAATATAGACGCGACTGTCAAAAGGAATCCGTCTTTGCCCGCATCCAGGGCAGTGGTTACATTCATGTTGAAACCCAGTCCCACGACAGATGCCTGCAGTAAAATATGTGTGACTTTATGGTTCAAATGCAGATAGGGGTGCCCGATAAACTGGGCAATGACCAATCCCAATAATAAGGCCACGGGAGGAGAGATGAGTGGTGAAACGCAAAAAACAAGGGCCAGTAAAAAGATCAGTTGCCGGGTGGTAATGCCCGCCCTACTGAACTTCGTCCGGACGAGGCTTTTATCTAAAAATGTTCTTCTGCCGTTTTGCGTTAGTTTATCCTTTTCCATCTTGCTTGTATTCATTCCAGGCACAAAGGTGGAACACAAAGCACCGGCAAAGAAATCAATAGATGTAATGTTCAATAACTAAAAGTTATCAGACGACATGAATTTCATGAACAACGCCGGCAGCGGTTGTTTATCGCCCTGTTGCTTTACGAAGTAAAAAGACCTTTCGATAGTAAAGTCTTTTATATCGATAACAGTTAGCTCGTTGCTTTTTAATTCTTTCAGGATGGAATGAATGGAAAGAAACGCAAAGCTATCGGAGCTGGATAAATAGGACTTAATGCTTTCCGTACTTTCCAGCACCATATCAACTTTCAATTTCGAAGCGTTGAGGCCCGCCTTTTTTAAAGCGGTGGTGATCACTTCCTGCGAACCGGAGCCCTGTTCCCGTATCAGCAAGGGTAACTCCTTTAACATCGCCAGGGAAATAGATTGCTTTTTTATGAACGGATTGCCCGTTCTGGTGCACAGTACCATTTCATCTTTCAGGAATGGAAGATACTTGAGTTGTGGCCGTCTTGATTGTCCTTCTATTATCCCAAAATCAATTTTATTGGTAATAAGGGCGTTTTCAATAAACTCCGTATTGTTTGTTGTAAGAGCAATTTTAATATCAGGGAATTTTTGTTTGAACGAGGCCAGGTATTTAGGCAACACATATTGAGCTACAGTAGTACTGGCGCCTATGCGAATGGTTCCTTTTACATTTTCATTGATGGCGGCCAACTCAAACTCTATCTTTCTATAGATCTCGAACAATTGCTCTGCGTATTCCATCAAAGCAGCGCCTGCGGGCGTCAGTTTGATCCGGGTGCCGTTCCGCTGAAACAACTGCGTTTTGTAATAGGTTTCAATTTCGTGAATATGCTTTGTTACCGCTGGTTGTGTAATGAACAGCTCATCCGCCGCTTTTGTAAAATTCAATCTCCGGGCAACGGTATAAAAAACTTTAAGTCGAAAGTCGAACATGGTCCAATAATACACAAAATATAATCATTCTACCCCAATTACCTTCGCCCCGCCAACATATTTTACCGGTTCAATATCGTTTCGCTGCATAGTGCCAAAGGCTATGCCCAGGCCAACCAGCGTGCTGCATGAGGTGTATGCTGTGTCGGGTTTTATCGTCAGTTGGCTGCCCGCAGCAGGGGCGTTCACGGGTAACCACTGTGTATTTGCAATCTCAGGCCCATACCACTGATCTCCCTCAGTCCTGTACCTGGTACCAGTAAAAAACAGATCGGGCACTGGTCCTGCCACTGCAATGAACTGGAACCAGTCATAATTGCCCGGCACTATAAAATTGATACCTGGTATTAAAGCAGGGATATTGATAGTCACCAGGCCTTTTTCTTTTTGCATAAGACAGGATACAGGCGTTCTTACAATGGATTCAAATAAGTACCGGCGGTTTAATGTAAACCCTTCCAGTAACCGGGGCTCCTTTGAGATCAAAATATGCCGTTTTCCCAAATCGCTTTCCCCATCCATTTCCTGAATGGGTTTCAGCAACGCGTTTAACGGACCGGTAATATTATAATCAGCGAGAAAAAGCAGGGGAGACAAGATATCTTTTATATGCCGCACAGCTTTAGCCCTTCCACCAAATTCATTGTTATTGCGGCGGGTGTTCGCAAACGCTGGAGAATGCTTTACCTTCTTTCTGGAAGGGCCACCTTTTTTGCGCACAACGATCTTGTTTGTACCACGCATTTTATAAAAGCTGAGGTTCTGCAGGGAACCTGTAAACTGAATTGTACCTTCTAACAGTGCCATATATGTATTGGTTTAATGGTGAATGAATTTGCGTTTTGGGATACCAGTCACATATTATAGAAACAACTAAATGGCATGATTGTACTAAACTGTAGATATTCCGGATCTAAAAAGAGGGGAGATAACAGCGGGACAACTCGGGGATATCTCCGGAATATCTCAATTTCTCCTATGAATACAAATAGGGGTTCCTGCGATGGAATGGTCAATGGTGAATGGTCAATGGTGAATGGTGAACAGGCCCCTGTATGGCGGGGCGCCCGTCTGATTTTTGCCCTCTGATGGTCCGGATTATCGCTTCCAACTATTTGCTGACATAAAAAATTAACAATATATTACAGCCCAAACGAGCCATTGCTAACCAGCCTTTAACCCCGCTATAAATGCCTGACCTGTCAGGCAATTGAGACCTGGAAAACGACATACATAACTGAGTTTATTCACATTATACCGGATAGTGGTGGTAAAACACAAACTACAGAACTGAAGCGAATTGCTTATTTTTGTTTCAACTTAACGGATCAGTATGCAGGAGAACATCATTGACCTACGGCACGTAAATATCTATCAGGGGAACAATCTTGTTTTACAGGATGTAAATTTTAAAGTTCAGAAAGGGGAGTTCGTGTACCTGGTTGGAAAAACAGGCACCGGTAAATCGAGCCTGTTAAAGACCATGTATGGCGACCTGCGCCTGAAAGAAGGGGATGGTACAGTTGTTGGCTTCAACCTGCGGGAAATGGACTGGAAAAAAGTGCCTTTCCTTCGCCGTAACCTGGGCGTAGTGTTCCAGGATTTTCAGTTGCTCACCGATCGTAACGTAAACGATAACCTGCGTTTCGTACTCCGGGCCACCGGCTGGAAAGACGAAAAGCTGATGGATGAAAAGATCATCGACGTGCTGGATAAAGTCGGCCTGAAGGCCAAAGGCTTCAAGATGCCGTTTGAGCTCAGTGGCGGTGAACAACAACGCGTTGATATTGCCCGCGCCCTGCTCAATTCGCCCAAACTGATCCTGGCCGATGAACCCACCGGAAACCTCGACCCCGAAACATCCGATGAGATCATGCAGCTGCTGTTCCATATCTCCCGCGATTATGGTACTGCCATAGTAATGGCCACGCACGACTATATCGTTATCAATAAATACCCGGCCCGCACGGTTCGTACCGAAAGAGGCCGGGTGATCGACAACGCTAAAATATCCATTGAATAAGACGCTGGGCGTTGCGCTTGTTATCGAATGTTGACAGCAATAATGTGTTCCGCAAACGGATCTCTTCTTCTGCAAATGGCTGCCGGTATAATTGTACAACCAGGCTTTTGAAAGCATTGGCGTTCGTCCCGATATGACAGGCCGATTCAAGCCCTGTGCTTTGTACCGTAGCTTCATTCACTACGCAATGCCGCCCGTTGAACAGTGCATTCAGCAGCTTCAGCTTTACTCCGGTTACATTAAAGGATGGAAGGATGTTTATCTGCGCTTTTCCGATCATATCCTGCATTTCCTGCTCGGAAGGATCAGCCACCAGGCAGGTATTCCGGTGATTGTTGGCAATGCGCTGTAATTTTTGGGAAGGATTTTTTCCTGCGATCACCAACGGCACCTTCAGATCGTCGAACACTTTTTCCATCAGCCAGATGGCGGCCTGCTCATTTTCAATGACCGACAAATTCCCGTGGTACAAACAAAAACAACCCACGCCCTCGGGCGCCGATACCTGGGTATATGGTAAGAACACCGGTAAGGTGGCCACTTTTTCAGCGCCGAACTCCTTGCGGTAGGTATTGGTATCCTGGTCTGATACGGCCAATACCAGTCCCTTGTTGGCAATGGCTTTTTCGTATTGCTTCAGCAGCCTGCTTTCGTTCAGGTAATACATTTTGCGAAAAAGCGAATGGCTGGCACGGAACAACTGCTTATAATATTTATACTCTACATTATGCAGCCGCAAAATTATTTTCCGGTTGTTGAACCGATCGTCGTGTAACAGATAGCTGCAATGTACGCCCTCCAGTAAGATGGGATGGGAATCTTTCAATAGCCGTTCTTCCAGTTGGGCATTGGTGCGGGAAGCTACGATGTAAGGCAATTTATGAGAGAAGCCCTTATGTCCGCATTGCCGGGGATAATACTGTACCTCTGCACAATACTGTTCCAGTTCGGGCTGTTGTGGCCGTTTGTGTTCAAAACAATGTAAATGGATACGGATGCCTTGCTGATACAGCGCTACCAGTTTATAAAACAGGTCAAAATAGCCGCCATGATCAACAGGGTAGGGTACGTCGAATGAGATAATATGTAAATGCTTTTCCACTGGCTAGATTATATTTTTATAGAACTCCAATAGCTTTTTTTCTTCCTGCTGCCAGTTAATGGCTTCTCGTGCCTGTAAACAATTCTGTTGCAAACGGGTATATAATTTTTTGTTATTTAATAGTTCATTCAGCCCCCTGGCTATTGTTTCAGGGAGCAGGTCGTTAATTAGAACAGCCACATCGTGCTGATTGTTTATTTCCCGGTAAGCCGGGTAATTTACACACAATTGCGGCAGCCCGGCATGCAGGTAATCGAAGAACCGGTTTCCCAGCGAATGGTAGTTGTTCAGGCCATTGTTTTCGAACAAGGTGACCCCCGCCCAGGCCTGCAAAGTATATTGTCGCAATTCGGCCGGCAGAATACGGCCTTTAAAGATCACTTTATCAGTAAGTGCGTGTTCCTTTACCAGTTGTTGGGCGCTTTGCATAAAATTTCCGTCACCACAAATGACAAGCCGGGCGTTCACCTGTTTCATGGCAGGTATCAGCGTTTCAAAACTTCGGCCTTCGTTCACCGCTCCCTGGTAAAGGATGTATTTTTCCGGTTTTTCGGGTATGGTAATGGGATGTAGAACCGGCACATTCCGAATTACGGCATATTGCACCTGGTACAGCCGGTAAAACTCATGGGCAATGGCGTCATTGACGGTATAGCCGTGTTTGAACTTAGGCACCGTGAATTTTTCAACCTTTTTCCAGATGCGGTAAACCGCCGGCCGGTTGACCACTTCCTTCATTTCGCAAAATAATTCATGGGCATCATACACCCGGGGTATGGCCTTCAGCTTCGATATAAAATAAAAAGGAAGGATCGTATCAAGGTCGATAGCGCAAACGGCATGGGCCTTTTTGAATAATAAATAGAAAAACAACCGGAGGTTATATTCCAGGTAACTGATCTTGCCGGTCGTGAAAAAACAATACAGCCTTTTTTGCTGAAAAGAGCGGGGTACCAGGGCAGGGGAGCCGGTCCAGCGGCGTCCGATGAGGGTTACCTTATAACCGGCTTGCGCCAGGGAAGTACAGATGCGTATCATCCGCTGGTCATAGTTGAGTTCATTGGTTACAGCAAAAACCAGGTGTTTCATTTGGCCGGTAAAGGGTTCTAAAGTTTGTATTTGTTTGAAAATGAATGTTTATGCTGGCTACCTTGCAGTTACAGGTTCCCGGTTACAAGTTACAGGGACTTTGCTGAATAATCAGGGTGTCAACACTTTGAGCCTTGGAACCTGAAACCTGCAACCTGGAACCCGAAATAGCGAGGCAAGCTATTGAACGCGAAAATAGTCTTTTAAAAAAATTTTCCCCATACTATCCACTCAATTAGAATTTATTATATACCTTTGCCGCCAAATTAAGAAGAAAATTTTTGGATGTCTTTAAACAAATTGAGATGCCTTATTTAACAAAAGAGAAAGTTTCGAGCATTTTTGCACAATATGGTGGCGATGCTAAAAACACAGGTTCCGTAGAGGGACAAATCGCGTTGCTGACAGAACGCATCAACAGTATTTCTTTACACCTTCAACAGAACAAGAAGGATTTCTCAACTCACCGCGGTCTGATGACAATGGTGGGTCAACGTAAACGCCTTCTCAACTACTTAAGCAAGCATAACCTGCAAGGTTACCGCGCTTTAATTGAAAAACTTGGCATCAGAAAATAAGTGTATATTATAATAAACAACTATTCCCAACTGAACGACGGTTGGGAATAGTTGTTTTTGCTATACTTTTTTTTCTGAACTTGTTGCTTTAATAACCTGGTTGCTGATGAACGTCAGGCTCTACATCCCACCTATGCCGAAGGGTATCAGCTGCCATAAACTACAATTTTAGAATATGCTCTCTCAACCAATTAGCGTAACTTTTGATATAGGGGGCGGACGCGAGGTTTCTATTGAAACCGGCCGCCTGGCCCGTCAGGCAGACGGAGCCGTAACGGTTCGCCAGGGCAATTGCATCTTGCTGGCCACTGTTGTTGCCAATAAAGAACCCAAGGAAGGACAGGAATTCTTTCCCCTGGTAGTAGATTATATGGAAAAATTTGCGGCTGCCGGCCGTATCCCCGGTTCGTTCTTCAAACGCGAAGGAAAACTGAGCGATTATGAAGTACTTGTAAGCCGGTTGATCGACCGCGCTTTGCGCCCGCTTTTTCCGGAAGATTATTTCTGTGACGTTCAGGTGCTGGTAACACTTATTTCCAGCGATAAAGAAGTTATGCCCGATGCGCTGGCCTGCCTGGCGGCATCTGCAGCACTGGCCGTTTCAGATATTCCCATTAAAGAAATCATTTCTGAAGTACGTATAGGCCGCGTGGAAGGTCAATACATCGTAAACCCCACCCGCAGCGAACTGGCCAACGCCGACATGGATTTCATGATCGCCGCCACCGACAAGAACCTGATGATGGTGGAAGGTGAATCTGAAGAATGCAGTGAAGAAGACCTGGTGAAAGCACTGGAAATTGCGCATGATGCCATTCGCCTTCAGATCAAAGCCCAGGAAGAACTGCGCGCCAAAGTGGGCGTACAGGGCAAACGGGAATACACCAAACCCGAGCAGAATGCTGAGCTGCAACAAAAAGTGATCGATTTTGCAAAAGATAAGATCTACCAGATCGCCCGTGGTGCTTCTGCCAAACATGACAGGAACGACGCCATCGATAACCTGAAAAAAGAATTGATCGAAAGCCTTGGCGAAGAAGCTGAAGATGAAGTAAAGAAAAAAGCCAAGAAATATTTCGACGACCTGCAATGGGAAGTGGTTCGTAACATGATCCTCGATGACCGCATCCGTCTGGATGGCCGTCAGCTCGACCAGGTGCGTCCGCTGAACATGGAAGTAGATATTCTGCCTTCTCCACACGGATCGGCGTTATTTACCCGTGGTGAAACGCAGTCTTTAACCACAGTTACCTTAGGTACGCCGCTGGATGAGCTGCTGGTTGAAAGCGCCGCCACTTCTGATTATACCAAATTCATTCTGCATTATAACTTCCCGCCCTTTTCAACCGGTGAAGTGAAGATGATGCGTGCGCCCGGCCGCCGCGAAGTTGGTCATGGTAACCTGGCCATGCGTTCGCTGAAACAAATGATGCCGGGTAACGAATATCCTTACACCGTTCGCGTGGTAAGCGATATCCTGGAATCGAATGGTTCTTCTTCTATGGCTACCGTATGCGCCGGTTCACTGGCGTTGATGGATGCCGGTGTACCCATTCCCAAACACGTAAGTGGTGTGGCCATGGGATTGATCACCCGCGCCTCTGATGGTAAATATGCCATTCTTACCGACATCCTGGGCGATGAAGATCACCTGGGTGATATGGACTTCAAAGTAACCGGTACCCGCGAAGGTATTTGCGGTGTGCAAATGGATATCAAGATAGACGGTTTAAGCATGGATACCATGCGTGAAGCGTTGGCGCAAGCCCGCAACGGCCGCCTGCACATCCTCGATGCCATGTATGAATGTATTGCTGAAGCAAGAGCTGAGGTGAAACCACATGCACCGAGAATGGAAAAACTGTTCATCGACAAGGAATTCATTGGCGCTGTGATCGGACCCCAGGGTAAGATCATCCAGGAGATCCAACGTGAAACCGGAACCACCATCAACATCGAGGAAATCGGTAACTATGGTGAGGTGAGTATCTTCAGTCCGGCCAAGGAAGGCCTTGAAAAAGCCGTTGCCTGGATCAAAGGCATCGTTGCTGTTCCTGAAGTAGGTTCAGTGTACGAAGCCACCGTGAAAGGCATTAAGGAATTCGGCGCCTTTGTTGAATTCCTGCCTGGCAAACAAGGTTTGTTACACATCAGTGAGATCAGCTGGAAACGCCTCGAAAGTATGGAAGGTGTGCTGAAAGAAGGCGATAAACTGAAAGTGAAACTGATAGGCATCGATCACAAGACCGGCAAATTCAAACTGAGCCGTAAGATCCTGATGCCAAAACCGGAAGGCAGAAAGCCTGAATCGCCGGCGTCATAAAAGCCAACAGGCAATAGACAATAAGCAATAGGCAAAAAATACAAAGGTCTGTAACTAAAATTGCAGGCCTTTTTTTATTTAAGCTGTGCCGTTTCAGGTGTGCCACAGTTTAGAAGTGTGGCATACCTTACAGCTCTATCACTTAGAAAGCGTGGCACACCTGACACCCCAATTTTTCAACTATGCAGAACTACATCCATATCAAATTCCAACCTGTAACCAGGGAACAACAGGAGATCCTGATCGCACAATTAAACGAACTGGGCTATGAAGGATTTGAAGAAGGTTTCAATTACATTTCTGCCTATATACCAGAAGGGCAGTTCAATGAAGCAGCTACCTATGAATTAACAGCAGGTACTGACGCTGCTGTTTCCAAAGAAGTAATTGCACCCCGCAACTGGAATGAAGAATGGGAACAGAATTTTCACCCGGTCATCATCGACGACTTCTGCGGCATCCGCGCGCATTTTCATGCGCCTTTACAACAGGTACAGCACGAGATCATCATCACCCCTAAAATGAGCTTTGGAACGGGGCATCATGCCACCACGCACCTGATGATAGCGTCCATGCAGCAGCTATCCTTCACCGATAAAACCGTACTTGATTTTGGCACCGGCACGGGTGTTCTGGCAATACTGGCTGAAAAGCTGGGAGCAAAGCCGATACTCGCAATAGATAACGATGAATGGAGCATTAATAATGCAGAAGAGAATATAGCGCTTAATCACTGTTCAAACATTACCATTCAGCAGGCAGATACTTTAGACATGTCAACTGAATTCGATATTATTTTGGCCAATATCAATAAGCATGTTCTTATTGCAAATATGCATGCAATTAAACAACATTTAACATTGGATGGCGTTGTAATAATGAGCGGACTTTTGATCGGGGACAGACCTGATATTGAAAAGTCGGCTAAGGATAGTGGATTATCAGTGCTTGCCAGTAAGACGAGGGGCGATTGGATGTGTTTACTGTTAAAAAAATAATAACTGCAAGATGCTGATAGTTACCAATTAATTAACTTTTTTTCCATATTTTCGTCATCTAACTTCAACCAACTATTCAATGAAAGAAGCTTTACTCATTGTAATAGCATATTTGATCGGCTCTATTCCAACAGCAGTTTGGGTTAGTAAAGCGTTTTTTGGAATCGATATCCGTGAATATGGCAGCGGAAATGCCGGTGCTACCAATACTTTCCGTGTTTTAGGCTCCCGCTGGGGCACTTTTGTCATGATCATTGACATGTTAAAGGGCGTAGCCGCCACCAGTCTTTACATTTTGCTTCCTTATTATATGAGTGGCGGCAATGAATGGGACCGCACCAATTTTATGGTAGGTCTCGGTTTAGCCGCTGTATTAGGCCATATTTTCCCGATCTGGGCCGATTTCCGGGGCGGGAAAGGTGTTGCCACCCTTTTTGGAATGATCCTCGCCATTCAGCCTGTGGTGGCTGTGCTGTGCGTAGGCATCTTCCTCCTCGTTTTATACCTCACACGCTTCGTATCACTCAGTTCAATACTGGCCAGCATTGCATTCGCCGTTTTCATCCTGGTTATTTTTAATGAAAAGGAACCGTTATACCGGGCCTTTGCCATTGCGGTGGCCTTACTGGTAGTACTTACACATCAGAAGAATATTTCCCGCCTCTTGCGTGGCAGCGAAAGCAAAGTACCCATTTTAAAGTACCGCGACCGCCGCAGAGAACGTAGACGAAAGCAATAATAGTTTGTGGTTTATGGTTTGTGGTTTGTGGTTGTTCAATCTTTTGGACTCCCTACTATCATTTAACTCACGAACTGAATAACTTAAGAACTGAATAACTGCTTAAATGTGGAATTAATTCCCTCAGCTAAAATGTCTGCGTTGTTATAAAGCAAAGCTTTTGTGTAGTGCAATAATTTGATGTTGCCGTTTTCATTTTATAAGTTTGTTAAAGAATGAGTTACAAACTGCATAATTTGCAGTTATAAATTATCTGTCCGTACAGGTTGGTATAAGGATTGTTTAAATAAATAGAAGTAAACTTATAGAAATGAAACAAGTTATGCATAAAGTTATTATTGCTGCCGTGCTGGCAACAGGTATAACTTCCTGTTCCCAAAACTCTATCACAGGCAGGAACCAGCTTTCCCTTTACAACGAAGCCGACATTCAATCAATGGCTGCACAACAATACCAGCAGTTCCTGAGCCAGAACAAAGTCGTTAGCGCCAGCGCTAATAAAGATGCTGAAATGGTGCGCAGGGTAGGATCGAGACTGGTGGCAGCCATCAATCAATATTATTCTTCCAAAGGCCTTACACAGGAACTGGAAGGTTATAAATGGGAATACAACCTCGTTGATTCAAAAGAGGTGAACGCCTGGTGTATGCCCGGTGGTAAGATCGTCGTATACACCGGCTTATTGCCTATAACACAGAACGAAGCGGCCCTCGCGGTGGTGGTAGGCCATGAAATCGCCCACGCCCTCGCCAAACATGGTAACGAAAGAATGAGCCAGGCAACTGTTCAGCAGCTGGGAGGTGTAGCCCTGCAGACTGCCATCGCCAATAAAAGCGCCGCAGCCCAGAACCTTTTGCTCAGCGCTTATGGCATCGGTTCCAATGTAGGCGCATTATTACCTTTCTCGCGTAAACAGGAGCTCGAAGCCGACCGTTATGGTCTGATCTTCTCTGCTATGGCCGGTTACAATCCGCAGGAAGCAATTCCTTTATGGGAAAGAATGAAAGCAGCAGGTGGCAGCTCAAAACCACCGGAAATCTTAAGTACGCACCCGGCCGAAGATACCCGTATTGCCAAATTGAGGGATCTGATGCCTGAAGCCATGAAGTATTATAAACCGGTAGGCAAGTAGTAACTGGTTTTCCGGGATATAAGAATACAACTGATATTAAATGAAAAGACTGAGCGAAGTGCTCAGTCTTTATTTTTTGGCTAAAGGCCTGTCAATACTTCCTGTTCTTGCGGTGTTTAACCACCTGCTTTACCATCTTAGAAAACTGCCTTTCGTATCGCCGCTTGTCGGCTTCACTGGTCTGAAAGTGGTTTTGCTCACGCAACAATTTCAGGTAGCTGCGATATACAAGCTCGGGCAACACACCGTTATGAACGGCGGTTATGATGGCACAGCCGGGTTCATGCTGATGGCTGCAATTGCCAAACCTGCATAGCGGCGCCAATTCGTCAATCAGCGGGTGATTTACACCTTCGCCTGCTTCTGCGGTAACGCCGAACTCCCGCATACCGGGTGCGTCGATGATCATACTGCCATTAGGCAGCAATACTAGATGCCGCGCCGTGGTGGTATGTTTACCCTTGCTGTTGGCAGAGCTGGTAGTGCCCTCTTCCTGCACCTTACGCCCCAGCAGGCCGTTGAGCAGGGTGCTTTTGCCAACCCCCGACGATCCCAGCAGGATGTAGGTGTGGCGAGGCAGGAGGAATTGGCTGATGAGCTCATTCAGCTGTGCGGGGTTTAATGCAGAAGTGAGCACCACCGGACAGTTGTACCCCAGCTCCTGCACCTGTTGCCGGTAGATCTCCGGGTCAGGAACAAGGTCTGCCTTATTGAGAATGACGATGGGTTGAATATTGCACTGTGCGATCTGCTGCAGGTAGCGTTGCAGCCGCATGAGGTTATAGTCGCGGTCGAGCCCCTGCACGATGAGCGCTGCATCAATGTTGGCAGCGAGCACCTGCCTGGTACTTTGAGTGCCTGGTGCTTTGCGGCTAAGTTCATTGATGCGCGGCAGTGTATCGATAATGATCCCATCCTCTTCATAACATTTTACCAACACCCAATCGCCCACTTTAGGGTAGGCTTCCGGTTCGCGGCTGTTTATAAGGGCGCTTGAGAGTTGTGCATCCACGTTACCTGCTGCGGTGATCAAGAGGTGTTTAAATCCCTGGATAGACAGAACCCTGGCTGCTTCCAGGTCCTGAGACAGGTTTATTTTGGGATTAAGCATAATATACTCATTCCATCCGTACGACTGTAGTGTCGACATGATAATAACAATTTTTGCATTGCGTGTGCAGCACAGCACAGCAAAGCGGTTACAATAAATTAATTAAAGGCTTTATGACGCAGGCAAACGGAGTGTGTTAAAGCGAAATCGCTTTTTGGACCTGCGTTAGGCTACAATGATCGTCAGGAGATAATATGGTGATTGGCGTGTCATGAGGCACAAAGGTAATAATTTTAATGATGTTGACTACATCGTTATGCGTTATAAAAAAGTAGTTTTACGATTCGTTTTAGTAATAACCGAAGCAGCTCCACCTGAATGTGCATAACCAAGCCTGATAAAGCTCCTTTTTATGATCTTTATGATTAAAAGTGGCACATAGCTTGTTTTTCTATCCCCGGTTACATCAGGAACAGCATCTTCCCTAAAAGCTGTTATACTGTAGTGCGTGGTTAAGGTCGATTTTCTACCCGTTTTACCTGCCGGCTTCCCCACGCCGGTTTGAATAAGTATAGCAGTTCCGTTGAAAGGTCCATATATCCATTTATCGTGAAACGGCAAACGTGAAATGTTTTCCAGACTAATGTTCTTCACACACCTCATGCCGATTCAGCATGAAAGGAAGCTAACTGCTGCACACAGGCGAAACAGGCAGGCAGTCAGAAAGATCAAAACCAGGCCACTATTTCACGTTTCACGACTTACGTTTCACCTCATCATTAAACCCGTTTAATATGAGAAAGCGGAAATTGCTTGCCCTCACAACCGTGGGAATATTTTTGCAGCTATTGGTGCAGGCCCAACAAACCATTCTCGGTTTAGAAACTTATTTTGAAGAAGCGTACTGGCGATACCCGAATATTCCCAAAGGAGTACTGGAAGCAGCAGCCTATTCTGCCTCCCGTTTAACTAACCTGCAGCCATCCGCCGGCCAGGCAGACGTATGTACCGGTATGCCGCAACGGTATGGCCTGTACGCATTGATAGAAAATGGCCATGGTTATTTCAAGAATAATCTGCTCACCGTATGCCGGAACAGCGGCATCACGCCGGAACAATACAAAAAAGATGTGCGGTTACAGGTGCTGGCCGTTGCCAAATTCTTAAGCCGGGAGGCCAGTATGCGGCCGTTGGATATAAAGATCAATGCAGAGGGATTTGCCGTAATCTTCGATAAGCTGGCGGAATTTCCCGACGACAGTTCGGCTATCAACAAATATGCACTCGCCCTGTACAAATATGACATCTACGATCATTTGCGCAGCGGCTTCACCACGCCTTCACTCAAAAGAGCGCCGGTGAAAGTGCACTGGGAGCAACTGTTCCCCGCGCCATTGTTGCGCAAATTACAGGCGCCCGCCATACAGGTGCATGCAGCAAAAGACAGCGTGCTGTTTCAGGCAATCCCGGTAAATGCCGATGGCACCACTGTTTTCACCGCCAATCACATCCCCGACATTAGTAACATCCATGAAGCAACGGAAGCTGTTGAATCAGATTATACACCGGCTATTTATATTAAGGCGAATGCCGCCAACTACCAAAGTGGACGCAACGGAACAAAAATTTCGCATGTAACCATCCATACGGCCCAGGGCAGTTATGCAGCTGCTATTTCCTGGCTGCGGAATGCGAATGCACATCAATCAGCACATTACATCGTTCGTGCTTCAGACGGACAAATAACCCAAATGGTAAAGGAACACGATATGGCCTTGCATGTTCACACGGCCAATGCCTATACCGTCGGCGTGGAGCACGAAGGATATATGGAATACGGCAATAAATGGTATAGCGATAAAATGTACATGGCTTCGGCTGCCCTGGTACGTGATATCTGTATACGCCGCGCTATCGATGAAAGGTCATGCTTTCGCGGACCGGCTACAACAGCCACCAGCTTTCAAACCGCCGGCGTACATATAAAGGGCCATCAACACTACAGTGGTAATGCCCATGCCGACCCCGGTAAATACTGGAACTGGAATTTGTACGCCGATATGCTGCTGGAGAAATATGTAAAGGATGCTGATCCTGAAGTCGCGTTCAAGACCATTCCCAATGGCATTTATCGTATAACCAATGTCAACAGCAAAAAAGTATTAAACACCCGTGACTGTGCAGGTCACCCGTTAACGAAAATAACGCAAGGCGGCTGGACGGGCAGGGACTGTGAGCGCTGGCGCTTTGAATATGCGGGAGATGGCTGGTACAAGATCACCAGCCTGGTGAGCGGCCGGGCCATGGAAGTGCCGGGCGGCTCGCGCGAAAATGTACAGATCTATTTAAAAGACATCAAAGATCAGGATTGCCAGCTTTGGCGTATACTGGAAGCAGGTAGTAAAGGCGAGTTACGGCTGGTGAACAAGGCAAGCGGCAAAACGCTTGACGTTTTTGGCGGTTCCTTCAATAATGGCGCTGCCGTTTTGCAAACCGCCTGGGCCGGTAAAAGCCGCCAGAAATGGACATTGACAGCAGCACCATCGAAAGTGATGGCTGAGGAAGATAGCCATCGTTTCAGAAAGGTGCAGCTCGATTCAACGGAAGCGATGCCTGCGGCGAATTGATATAACGACAAGCGAATGCAGCACCGCTATGAACAGTAACAGGGCGTAAATGCGGGCATTTTGTCAAACAGACACATATTTAATATGCTTTATATAACCCTTAGTGAGGCCAGTATTGAAAGGCGCATAGAAAATCTAAGCTCTTTCTAATGTCTTTACCAGCAAGCTTCTTGAAGCTTGATGCTTATTGTTTTAGCGTTAAACCATCCTATAAATTTTAACAACCATTGGTGTGGATGGAATGATCTGCACCAATGTTGTTAAATTTTTTTTTATCTAGTGCCTAAATTTTCATACCTTTGCAATCCCGTCTATTTTTAAAACCTGAAAAGCTTATACAAAAACCTTCGGCATGTCGCAAAATTTGTTAGAAAAGCTTCAATTACAGGAAGAAAAAAACGTGTTAATCCAGGGTTTACCTTCCTCAATCGAGAAGCAATTTGCCAAATTATCGTTTGCCAAAAATGTAACACCACTGTTAAAAACCCGTAAGATCGACTTTGCTCTGGTGTTTGCAGTAAACGAAAATCAATTAAACTGCATTTTAAGGGATGTACTTCCCGCCCTTCAGGAAGGCGGCAAATTCTGGATTGCTTATCCAAAAAGCACTTCCAAAATTGCTACCGATCTGAACAGGGTATGTAGTTGGGATGGCGTTAGAAACGCAGGCTTTGATAACGCTGATGAAGTGGCTTTAGACCATGTGTGGACCGCTATCCGGTTCAACAAGGCTGTTGCCACCGTAAAAGCTGGCGGCAGAAAAAGAGTGGTTGCTCCTGCTCCGGCAATGGTAGACTAATTTTCCCGTGCATTATTTACATGTATCGTAAACTGTCTCATCACGACAGCTAATTAAATTTATTGCTTAACCCCGACCGGCTAATGCCAGCGTCGGGGTTAAATCGTTTTATGCTGAACCTGTCTGCCGGCAGGCAGGCGCTGAATGCCTAAGGCTTAACGCCTGCTCCCGTACTGGCATTTTGCGCCATTAGGCTGCACCTCGCGAAATCCCGGAAAGTAATGCGGGCAGCACTTCCGGAGTTCAGCATTCAGCGTTAAACCTTAGGCGTTAAGCGTTAAACGTTTTAAAGTTTTTTGAATACACTGCCGGTGAGCCTCGTAATTTCCATTTCCATTTCCTTGATGTGCAAATGCGGGGGAAGCAGTTCTAAAAACTTCTCGTAGGTATTGTTTGTCTCCAGGTCGGCCTGGTTCTGCTCTAATAACCGTTTTATTTTTTTAAGCTTAAGGTATTGCAGCGTCGACACTACATCATCTTTAAAGCCTTTCTCTTCTTTCATCAATGCCTTGTGCTTGTAGTCGATACCCAGGTATTTCCTAAAGCCCTGTTCGAGCGTGGCGAATACCTGTTTCTCTGCCTGCCAGTGATCGCTTAATTCATAAGGTGTATTCAATATAGACACCGCCAGTGTACTAACTTCATTGTCCTGGGAAAACACAAAATCCTTATCGGTAGGTTCCTGCATCTCGCTCAACATTTCGCGGTATAAATTCAGCACCCTGATAACCGCCTGGTTCTCGATCATTTCTTCCGCAATATCCTGTGAAAAGATATAGTCGGCTATTTTCATTTGAGAATCCCATTCTTTTGTTCCATGTTCCAGCAAGACCTTTACCAATGCTTTTTCCTGTAATTCATCTTTGAAGATCAGGTTAAAGCTTTCATCACTGTATTCAGCCGCAGCGCCGCGCATGGCATTATCTTCATACTGCTGCTCGATATCAGCCGGCTGCTGCCTGCTTTCGTCCCTGGCAATTTTTTCACGAATGAATTTATTCACCAGGTTAACCAGGCCCCCTTCTTCGATCCGTAACAACTCCGCACACTTTTTTATATAGTCCTGCTGTTTGGTAAAATCTTCCAGCTTGTTGATCTTGGCAATGGTTTCCGCTACCTGGTTTACAACGACCGCTTTTTTATTGGCATCATTGCCTACATCCTTCATTTGTACTTCCAGCTGAAATAAAATGAAGTCCTTTTTATTTTTATCGATAAACTCGCGGAAGGCGGCGGCGCCTACTTTATGCACATAGCTGTCGGGGTCTTCTTTATCAGGGATCAGCACCAGCTTTACATTCAAACCTTCTTCCAGCGCCATATCGAGCCCGCGCAAAGCCGCTTTAACCCCCGCCGCATCGCCATCATAAATGATGGTAAGATTGTTCGTGTACTTTTTAATAAGCCGCAGCTGGTCCATCGTGAGAGAAGTACCACCCGAAGCCACTACGTTCTCAATGCCGGCCTGGTGCAGCGAGAGCACATCGGTATATCCCTCCACCAGTAAACATTCATCGTATTTATCAATGGCCTGCCGGGCAAAATAAGTGCCGTAGAGGATCTTACTCTTAATGTATACTTCGTTTTCCGGCGTATTGATGTATTTAGGGGCTTTATCACTTTTACCAATAATACGCGCCCCGAAACCGATTACTTTACCGGTTTGATTGTGTACAGGGAAAATAATGCGGCCGCGATAATTGTCGAATGGCTTTCCATCGCGCACCACGACCAGGCCGCTTTTTTGCAGGTATTCGAGGCTGTATTGGGCAGCCAGTGCAGTTTGTGCAAAGACATCGCGGGTTTGTAAACAATAGCCGAGCTGAAAACGTTCGATGATCTCTTCGCGGAAACCACGTTCTTTTAAGTAGCTTAAGCCGATCGCCTGGCCTTCCTCGCTCTGCAACAGGTTCTCTGAGAAATACTGCCGTGCGAAATTATTCAGGATGAACAAACTGTCGGCCGTTTGCTGCATTTGCTTCACTTCCGGACTTACAGCCGTTTCTTCCACTTCAACATTGTATTTGGCCGCCAGCCAGCGCAATGCTTCTACATAAGAATACTTCTCATGCTCCATAATAAAGCTGATGGTATTGCCGCTACGGCCGCAACCGAAACATTTATAGATCTCCTTGGCAGGAGAAACGGTGAAGGACGGTGTCTTTTCTCCATGGAAAGGGCAAAGTCCCAGATAGTTGGCGCCCCGCTTCTTTAATTTTATGAAACTGCCTACGATTTCAATGATGTCTATGCGGCTAAGGATCTGCTGTATGGTTTGCTGACTGATCATCAGTAGCAAATTTAGGGTTCAATTGGTATTTCAAAGGAATTGATATTGGACAAGAAATGAAAGGGGCAGGGAAATTAGGCATTCGCAAACACAGGAAACATTTGGATCTCATAGATAGTGTGTACAACATCGAAAAAGACATCATCGAAAAGGGTGTTCCGTGTAAATAAAACACCCGCCGAACCTGCCTGCAGATCATGCTCCCACCAATCTAATGACTTACAGGTCATTGTATATATTCATTTACTGCATGCTGGAAAGTGATGTTGTAACAACCACTCCGGACGTTTTCAATATTGGGTTATTTTTTATGGTCGTTCTCCTGTTTTTATCGCAAATGTTTCTTAAATTTAATCAACCACACTATCAACGCCTTACCAACCAACTTTAGGAAGCTCTTTTATTTCTTCATTTAAAATTTTCTCCCATGGTAACAACAGATATCGCACAGCTATCAAGAGAATGCAATGCCTGGAGGGAGACATTGCGTTCTTACCGAGACGAATTCGGTCAACTTAAAAACCGCCTCCAGGATCTCGCGGGGCACCAAACCAACAGAGACGTACTCCTGGAAATTGAACACCTCGACAATCAGTTCCACATTCAGCTCATTAACATTCACGACCTCAAACAAGCCATTAAAAATCACCACCGCAGGCTCAATCACGAAATGGCTGAAAACAATAATGGGCAACTAACGGATGACACTACTACGGATCACGAAAAATTATTCAACGACTATCAGCAACTGGAAAATACCCTGCAGGAAGTAAAGCAGGAATTTTCGCATTTTGCGAGCCACATACAATACCAATAGGCAATTAGCAATTGACAACTGGCAAATGCTAATTAATATTGAAGAATTACACGACTGTTTTGGCTTCGAAGTTCTCCTGGCCCGTTACCATTATCTATAGCTCCTGAGCGAAGCCGTATGATTGCTTATTGTCTGTTGCCTGTTACCAATTGACTAACTCCCCCTGAATACAGCCAAAATGTCCTGCGCCGGCAGGCGAAGGACCGCATCCATACCTTTTTAAAACTATCTATTCTTCATTTTAAAAAAATTGTTTGCTATGGCTGAATTTGATACCTCACACGTAAAAAATGTGGTCTTGCTGGGCCATGCCGGCTGCGGCAAGACCACCTTAGCGGAATGCATGCTTTATGAAGCAGGCCTGATTACCCGCCGCGGCACCATTGCCGAAAGAAACACCATCGGTGATTACCATGAACTGGAACAGGAACGTGGTAACTCCATCTTCTCCAAACTTATGCATACCAAATGGCGGGGTTATAAGATCAACATTATTGATACCCCTGGTTACGACGATTTTGTGGGCGAAGTGATTTCAGCCCTCCGCGTGGCTGACACCGGTGTAATGGTGATCAATGCCGTGATGGGCGTTGAAGTGGGCACTGATATCATTTGGGAATACACGGAACAATTTAAAACGCCGATGATCTTCGCTGTAAACAAACTCGACGAAGACAACGCCGATTTTGACAGAACCATCCGGGAAGCAAAAGCCCATTTTGGCAACAAGGTAGTGGTAGTACAATATCCACGGCAGCAGGGAGCGGGTTTTCATGAGATCATCGATGTGCTGCGCATGACGATGTATAAATTCAAGGATACCGGCGGCAAACCCGAAAAGCTGCCCATTCCTGAAGAAGAACGCCAGCGTGCCGATGAGTTGCATAAGGAGCTCATAGAGGCGGTGGCCAGCAATGATGAATCGCTGATGGAAAAGTACTTCGACAAAGGCGAACTGGATGAAGATGAATTGAAGACGGGCATGAAAAAGGCTATGATCAACCACGACCTGTTTCCCTTGTTCTGCCTGTCGGCCGAACGGAATATGGGGAGTGGCCGGTTAATGGGCTTTATCGACAATGTTTGTCCGAGCGCCAATGAAATGCCACCGCAAGCCACTAAAAGCGGGCAATCCCTACCATGTGATGCAAACGGTCCCGCTTGTCTGTTCATATTTAAAACCATTAGTGAACCCCATGTGGGTGATCTTTCCTTCTTCAAAGTGTATTCGGGCACTGTACAAAGTGGTATGGAACTGGAAAATGAGACCACCGGCGTCACCGAAAAACTGAACCAGTTATTCCTGGTGGAAGGGAACAAACGCACGAACATTTCGGAGCTGGTTGCCGGCGACATTGGGGCAACGCTGAAACTGAAAAATACGCATGTTAACAATACCCTGCATGTAAAAGGGAAGAACTACGAACTCGATTCCATAGAATTCCCGCCCCCCAATATGTCGGTGGCCATCGAAACGTTGAAAAAAGGGGAGGAAGAAAAATTATCGCAGGCATTGCATCAGCTTAAAGAAGAAGATCCAACGCTCATTGTGGAGGTTTCACCTGAACTGAAACAAACGCTGATCCATTGCCAGGGCGATATGCACCTGGCTGTAGCCAAATGGAAAATAGAGCATTTACATAAAGTAGAAGTAAAATTTGTAAAGCCCCGCATCCCGTATCGGGAAACCATTCGCCGCAGTGCCGAAGCCAACTACCGGCATAAAAAGCAGAGTGGGGGCGCCGGCCAGTTCGGTGAAGTGCATCTGCGCATAGAACCCTGGTATGAAGGCATGCCCGACCCCCAGGGATTAACCGTTCGGGGCCGCGATGTGCATGACCTTGACTGGGGCGGTAAACTGGTATATTATAACTG
Organism: Longitalea luteola; assembly: GCF_017356035.1. Lineage (GTDB taxonomy): Bacteria > Bacteroidota > Bacteroidia > Chitinophagales > Chitinophagaceae > Niastella > Niastella luteola. The sequence continues at coordinate 90,505 of NZ_JAFIQX010000006.1, forward strand.
TATTGTAGGCGGTGCGATCGACAATCGTTTTCAGCCGTCGATCTTAAAAGGCGTTATGGAAAAAATGCAAACAGGCCCGCTGACCGGGTCATATGTGCGGGACGTCCGGGTATCGGTTTATGACGGCAAAATGCACCCGGTTGACAGTAATGACATTTCCTTCAAGATCGCCGGTTTAATGGCATTTAAACAGGCTTTCCAGCAGGCTGATCCGCAGATCCTGGAACCGGTTTACCAGGTAGAGGTACTTTGTCCCGATGACCTTACCGGCGCCGTTATGGGCGACCTGCAAAGCCGCCGCGCCGTGGTAGAAGGCATCGATACACAGGGACATTTCCAGAAAGTGATCGCCAAAGTGCCGCTGGCCGAAATGGATGGATACTCTTCATCGCTTCGCTCAATCACACAGGGACGCGCCAAGTTCACCATGAAGTTCTTCGACTACCTGCCTGTTCCGTTTGAAGAACAGCGCCGGTTGATTGACGATTATTCGAAGACAGCGAAGGAAGAACTTGTGTGATGCGTTAATTTGCTAATGTGCTAATTAGCTAATGGAATACAATGCTGATTATTGATTTCAGACGGTCAGAACATCAGCACATCAGCTAATTGGCAAATCAGCTAATTGACAATAGAACCAACAGGCCCTAGCATATACGAATAGCTGCCTACGGGTAGCTATTTTTTATTTGTTTATACGGGGTTAATATTGCTCCGGGAAAGAATGCGCCCCGCAGTTATATAAAAATTTTGCCCGGATTCATGAATAACAGTTATTTTAACAGGAAATGTGAAGAAAGGTCTGCACGAGCCTGTAAGAAATTGTCAATTATTTTTCGGGCAGTAACCTGTATTCCAATCATGTTGTATGAAGGTGAACGCCGCGAATAAACTGGAATTTTTACCTGGGAACAGTGAAGCAGGACAAACAATCAGGTCGATGCACTGGTCGGCCACGCCGGCGGGCTCGCCGGAAATCTGGCCGCAAAGCCTGCACACGACGCTCAATATCCTGTTGTCATCACATATACCCATGTTCGTATTGTGGGGGCCGGCCGGCACCCTGTTTTATAACGATGCCTGCCAGCCGCTTACCCAGCAGTCACCGGCGCAGGGCATCGGACATGCGGCAAAAGATGTATTTCACGGTATATGGGATCTTTTGTCAACCAGCTATGAACGTGTGATGCAGGGCTATACGGAAACGCTGCCCGATGTTGCGATGCGCATTAGCCGGAATGGGTACACGGTCGCAAGCAGTTTTACCTTCTCCTGTATGCCCATCCTGCAGGAAAGCGGTGAACCAGGCGGTATGCTGGTCACGGCCACGGAAAATACCTCCGGCATTATGGCTGATTACTACAAGCTGCATACAATACTACAGCAGATCCCGATAGGCATAGTCATTATCCGGATGCCCGGCTACGTGGTGGAAATGGCTAACGATTCGTATTTACAAATGACCGGCAGGCAATCAGGCTCCGTTACCGGCCACTCTCTTTTTAAACTTTATCCTGAATTAAAAGGACAGCTTTTCAATCAATTGATTGACCAGGTGCTGCAGAGCGGTGAAACGCATATTGAGAACGGCCTGCCGATAACGGAGTTTCGCTTTGGCCGCCCAATGATGGCCTATTTCAACCTATTGTTTTATCCGTTGCGGGAACCGGATGGCACTGTAAATGGGGTTATGATCGTAGGCCGCGAGGTGACCGATATGGTGTTGGAGCATAAGCGAATGGAGAAAAGTGAGAACTATTACCGCCGGATGGCCGATACCGTTCCGGTAATGTTGTATATAACCCGCCCTGACGGCAACTGCACGTATGTAAACCAGAAATGGTTCAGCTATACCGGAGAATCGCCCGAAAATACCCTTGGCAGAAAATGGTTGTCTGTCGTGCATCCGGATGATCTTCAGGAGATGGAAAAGGGCTTCCAGGAAGCCAATGCCAGCCAGGTACCTTTTAACCTGGAATACCGCATTCGGGGGTCAGATGGCCATTACCGCTGGATCCTTGATTCTGCATTTCCGATGTTTGATAAAAACGGGATCTTCGAAGGTTTCATTGGATCGGTGATCGATATCGATAATCGCAAAATAGCTGAGGACGCCGTTCGGGAAAGTGAAAAGCGCTTCCGGCAGCTCGCCGATTCCATGCCGCAGATCGTTTGGACGGCCACTGCTGACGGCTTTGTGGATTACTATAACAAACAATGGTATTTACTCATCGGGGAGGAGAACCAGTTTGGCGACAACAGCTTTCTGGCACATGTTCACCCCAACGATTACGACCGGTGCCAGGCCTCCTGGAAAGAAGTTGTTCAGTCAGGAGAACCTTATGAAATTGAATTCCGGTTCAAGGTCAAACAGCCTGCAAATACCTACCGGTGGTTCCTGGTGCGTGCAAGGCCTATCAGGAACGACAATGACCAGATCATTAAATGGTTTGGTACCTGTACCGATATTGATGAGGTAAAGCGCATAGAACAAAATTTGCGCGAAAGCGAAGAGCGGTTCAGGGTAGTAGTAAATTCTGCCCCGGTGATGGTATGGATGGCAGACCCCCAAAAACGCTTCACTTTCTTTAATAAACGATGGCTTGAATTTACCGGCCGCAGCATGGAGGCTGAATTATGGGACGGCTGGAAGGAAGGCATTTTTCCCGAAGACCTCACGAGCGGAATGGCCATGTATGAAGAAGCATTTGACGCACGCCGTGATTTTGAAGTGGAGTTCCGCCTGAAGCGGTTTGATGGCGAATACCGGTGGATCATTTGCCATGGCATTCCCCGTTATTCCTATGACGGAACCTTTCTTGGTTACATAGGTTCAAGCATCGACATTCACGAACGAAAAAATATCAGGATCGAGCTTGAAAACAGGGTAGCCGAAAGAACCCAGGAGCTGTCGCACAAGAACAAAGCGCTGGAAGAAACTACCCGCGAATTAAAGGAGATCAACAAACAGCTCGAGTTACGGCATGAAGAACTGCGCCAGAGTGAAGAACGTTACCTGCGCATGACAAACGAAGTGGAAGACTATGCCATTATTCTCCTGAGCAAGGATGGATACATTGAAAACTGGAATAAAGGCGCTGAAAAGATCAAGGGCTATACGGCCGAAGAGATCATTGGCCGGCATTTCCGGTTATTTTATACGCAGGCCGACCAGCAACAGGGGCTGGCAGAAAGGGTGCTGGCCGAAGCCAGCGAGTTTGGCAAATCAACCTATGAAGGATGGCGGGTTCGCAAGGATGGCACCACCTTCTGGGGTTATACGGTGCTCACGGCATTGCACGACGACAAAAACGACATCATCGGATTTTCCAAAGTTACACGTGACCTTACGGAACGTAAACATGCCGAAGACCGCATGAAAATGTATGCCGAACAGCTGGAGCAAAAGAACCGGGAACTGGAACGCAGTAACAGCGAGTTGTCGTCGTTCAGTTATGTGGCCAGTCACGACCTGCAGGAACCCCTGCGTAAAATACAGGCATTTGGCAACCTGATACAGGCCCGTGATGTTGCCAATTTAAGTGATACCAGCAAAGATTATTTCGATCGCATGGTGAAAGCAGCCGTGCGGATGCAAAACCTGATCGATTCGCTGCTGGAATTTTCACGCACTACAACCGCGCGCAAGAGCTTTGAAAAAACAGATCTGAATATATTGCTCGATGAAGTAAAAAAAGAACTGGCGCACCGGATAGAAGAAAAAAAAGCTGTGATAGAATCCGCGCACCTGCCCACCTTAACCATCATTCCTTTTCAGTTCAGGCAGTTGCTGTCGAATCTGATCAGCAATTCCCTGAAATATTCCCGGACCGATGTAACGCCTGTTATCACCATTTCTGCAAATTTTATAAAAGCAAAAGAGCTGCACGAGAAAGCCGCCCTGCCGGGCAAAGATTATTTCCGGTTTAAAGTTGCCGATAACGGTATTGGCTTTGAACAGGAGTATGCAGAAAAGATCTTTGAACTGTTCCAGCGGCTGCATGGTCGTAATGAGTACAGCGGATCGGGCATTGGACTCGCTATTTGTAAGAAGATCGTAGAGAACCATCACGGTTTTATGCGGGCAGAAAGTGAGCCGGATAAAGGAGCTACGTTTTATTTCTTCATCCCCGTTAAATAGTTTATGGTTTATAGTTTATGGTTTATCGTTGTTTGGCCTCGCGATAACTTACAAACTCCAAGTCATAACTTAATAACTTAATAGAAAAGCCTCCTTTACCAGGAGGCTTTTCTGTACTTATTTATCAACTTAATACTTAGCGCATTCTTTCAATTCTTTCTCCGAATACGACAAGCCGTACTGTTTTAGCACATCATCGGGTACACCATTCCATTTATTGGGGGTATTACCGACATACCCAAGGTCTTTTACGCCGATCTCGCTGGTATAAAAGCCAGACGCGGTCAAATCGCGCATCAGGTTGAAAAAGGCAACGCCCTGCGCCATTTCGGGTTTGGCTTTTCTGGGCCAGGCTATTTCATCAACCATGGCCATGCGCTCCTGTTCCGTACCATCAACAAATGGTTTATTGAAGCGCTTCAGGCATTGAACATCCAGCCAGCGCAAACCGCCGCGCATCGGGATCTGGTTTTCGGGCCGGTCTTTCACCATGAACTCTATGAATTCGGGCACTTTGGCATCAGAAGCACTACCACTCACTTCATCGCGCGGAATGATGATATCTGCCAACACCGTAATGGTGGCCATTTCGTGAGGGGTGAAAAAGGTGGTTGACATCAATTCCTTTTCCCGGGCCTTTTCTTCTTCAGCCCGGTCAAGGGTCAACTGTCCGCCAGGTTCTGCACCTTTGGCGGCGGTGTCTTTTTTATTATCTGTTTTGCAGGCATCCAGCAGCAAACTGGCCGACAGGGTACTTACTGCTATGGCTTTTAGGGATTTTCTTCTGTCCATAATAAGTTTAAGTTATTAGATGTGGCTTAACTTTTAAACCGATAACTCGTCAACTAGTCAACTGGTCAACTGGTCAACTATATATTCCTTTTCTTCATTTCGTCAATAATGTATTCCGAAGCACGCATAGATAAGGCGAGGATGGTCCAGGTGATATTTTTATCAGCCTGCGAAACGAATGGTCCGCCATCCACACAAAACAGGTTTTTACAATCATGCGCCTGGTTGTATTTATTCAATACCGATTTTTTGGGATCATTGCCCATACGAACCGTACCGGCTTCATGAATGATATTACCCGGGGCATGTAAACCATAGTTATTTTTTTCATCATCATCACCGCCGTATGTGATCACTGCGCCCAATTCATGCATGATCTCCTTGAAGGTCTCTTTCATGTGTTTGGCCTGTTTGATCTCGTATTCGGTTGGTTTCACATTAAAGCGTAAAACGGGGATACCGTATTTATCAACCACTTTGGGATCGATCTCGCAATAGTTGCTTTCAACTGCAATGGCTTCCCCCCGGCCGGCCATGCCAACGCGGGCGCCGTAGAAGTAACGATAATCTTCTTTTAATGATTTACCGTATCCACCGGCTTCTTTTTGCTGTCCTTTTACGAGGAATTTACCATTCATGCTTTGAATACCGCCGCCAAAGCCATAAGCAGGCTGGCCAAAACCGCCCCAGTATTCGATATGGTAACCACGGGGGAAATCGAGCTTTTTATTATCGCCCCACCAGGGGGTGTAAATATGTGCGCCGCCAACGCCGTCTTCATTGTAGCGTTTACGATCGAACAGTTCAGGAATTACACCGCCCATGTCGGCGCCGGTTGAGTCGTGGAGGTATTTTCCAACAACACCGCTGCTGTTGGCCAGGCCATTGGGATAGCGGGCCGATTTTGAGTTCAGTAACAAACGGGCCGATTCGCAGGCGCTGGCAGCCAGGATCACGGTGCGCCCCATTACCTGGTATTCCTGCAGATCCTGTTTGTTAACATAGGACACGCCGGTGGCCAATCCTTCTTTGTTGGTAAGCACTTCACGCGCCATGGCATTGGTGATCACATCGATATTACCGGTTTCCATGGCCGGTTTTATCAATACAGAGGAAGAAGAGAAATCGGCATAAGCATAAGAGCAGGCGCGGTTACACTGACCGCAAAAGATACATTCACCGCGGGAGTCGTTGATCTTTTTGGTAAGGATCGACAGGCGGGAAGGGATCACCGGAATACCAATACCGGTTGCCGCTTTTTTGATCATTAGTTCATGCAAACGGGGTTTTGGCGGAGGCAGGAAAATACCATCGGGATCATTTTCGAGTCCTTCATTACTGCCAAATACACCGATCAGTTTGTCTATTCTATCGTAGTAAGGTTTTACGTCGTCATAACCAATTGGCCAGTCATCACCCAAGCCGTCGATGCTGCGCCGTTTGAAATCTTTGGGTCCGAAACGGAGCGAGATGCGGCCCCAGTGATTGGTACGGCCGCCGATCATTCTGGCGCGCCACCATTCCCATTTGGTATTATCGGCATGAGTGTAGGGTTCGCCATCAATTTCCCATCCCCAGTAGCAGGCATCAAAATCACCAAAGGGTCTGAATTTGGTGCTTGCGCCGCGCCGGGGCGATTCCCACGGATTCTTTAGCTGGGTTACGTTGGTTCTTGGATCATACATTGGTCCGGCTTCAATCAAACATACTTTCAATCCAGCATGAGACAATACATAGGCTGCCATACCGCCACCGGCGCCGGAGCCTACGATGATTGCATCATACTGCTTCGCATTTTTTTTTACCTGAAGATCCCCCATAGAAGTAAACTAAGTTTAAAAATTGAGTATTGGTTTAGAGCTATAAATGTAAAGTTTTAGCAATCCTGTCCAATTTTTTGTAATGTATTTTTTATGTGTGGTTGAAATAGCATTGGCTTTTGCAAATTAACTATTATAAAGCAACCGCAATTTCCTGCATGGCGCATTGGGTGCGGGTTTGCGGCAAGTTATAAAATGAATTTGTTAAAAAAGCAATGTCTGTTGTTCTTATTAAAAATGGATTAAGTTCACAAGTAAATAATACACTCTTCCGACTTGTTGCTTCGGCGGATAAGCGCTTTACATCGTACAAGTAGTGATTGTATGCGATTCCAATATTAAATCAGAATTGAAAGGTCTTGGAATAAGCTTTCCTGGTATTAGGCAGCTGTTTTGATCATTAAATACGGCGTTCGGTTCTCTTTTTTATTTGAAGAAGGCAGGGTAGAAGCCGCTCTTTAGTGTTAAGCATACATTTACAGACCCCTATTATTAGTTTTTATATACTAAACTATAGCTTTCATTAGATTTTATTCAAACATTAGCATTTTTAGTTGCCATATTAGTAGAAGAACCTATAGATAAACCCTTATTCGTGAAAAATTTGATTTCCTGCGTTCGGTATTTATGTTTTATTCACGCAATTTTACGTAACAAAATTCGTTATACCGATGTCCATCTATTCTGTAAAAACCTATAATCGAATATCCCTATGACCCCGTACATCCAAAACGAGACCGATTATCTGGCCGAGAAATTTATGATTTTGGAGTATCATATCGCGCACGCCAGTAAGATTGCCCTGCTCAAAATTCAGAGCTATAAATTTGCCATTAAGAATCCAGAAGTAGGGACCCGATATCAAATGGCTGCGGAAGATATGGTTCGTCAATCGTTGATGAGCTTTGTACCCAATTCTCATATCCTGAATGAAGAAGGCTTCTATTTTCGACCAATCGCGAATTAATCTGTTTTAAAATAATCACAGCAAGTCGCTTCCGGTGGGAGCGACTTTTTTGTTGCTGCTAGTCGTTACCGCCAGCTGCTTGCCAGTTTATCTGTAAGCGGCCGAGGTGGCTATGACCATTGCCTATTGACTATTCACCATTGACTATTGACCATTGCCCATCCACGTCGCCTTTGTACGCAATTGTCGTTTGTCACCTTTACACATTGCTGATATTTATTTTTCCGATATATAACAGAATCCGGTAAATGATAATTTCTTAAGAAATAGCTGATAATGCAGTTTTCCAAATGCCGCCTGAATCTATCTGTAATGGTTAACCTGTAGACGAAAACTAAAAGGTTATGAAAATATTTTTTTTCAAAATAAACATTCAAAAAGACCTCCTATCTTTGTTTTGGCAACACTAATCAAGCGACGTGAGCAAGAAATGGTGAGACGAGTAATGTAGCCGATGCACAAACCTTATCTGATGGACCGGATTAAACACTTTAAACCACTTCTTCTCTTTTTATCTCATTTATTATTCTTATATGCCCGCGGGCATTTTTGGTGTGCCTTCTCATTTTGCGCTGATCTATTAAATCCGTACAACTGGCAGATTTCTAAAAAGCAAGATCTCAATCATCTGTTTGCAGGTTTTAAACGAACGGTATGGGACAACCATCAGCGAACGTGTATTCAATGCACGGAATACGTGCCGGAATGGTTTCATTCATGACGATGTACAACGTTAGTCAGGTAAATAGATACAGGTCCGACCATATGAACACGCGATAAAACGGATAGCAACAACTCCTCAGTAAGTAAATGGATCTGCCGGCATACGGCAGCCACCATACGGTCAATTATTGTTACAGCAACAACCATGTTATTGCAGCATAGATCAACTTGTGCTGAAACGAGCTCTTTGTATACCGGAGCTGTCCCATTGCAGGTTGTAACACTACATTGTTATTGCAATAAACCTTTTCTTATGAAATTGAAAAAAGAGGATATTGAAAGGATCAGGCTCGCAAAGGATTTGTTAACCAGGAACCGGCGTTACCATATTACCATTAGTGACCTAAGTCAGCAAACACAGCTTAACAGAACCAAATTGCAATATGGCTTCAAGCAATTGTATGGCGTTAGCATCGATGATTACCGTATTCTGCTACGAATGGAAAAAGCAAAAGAGCTGCTGGAGCAAACCGAAAAAAGTGTAAAGGAAATAGCAGCTCTGGTAGGTTATAAAAGCATGGGCAGTTTCAGCACCATGTTTAAAAAAACATATAGTAAATCGCCCACCGAATGGCGGAACGGGCTTCATGGATAAAGAGGAATTGACGACAGGGAAAACAATTTGCCAAAGTGAACGAACTTTGAAAGGATGCTTTTTATTTCTAACAGTATAGGTCATGTGTTTTTGTGAGTAAAACAAAACAGATCGTGCAAACAGAATAAATAGAACTTCGTATATTGCATACAGATATTTGAAAGGACGGTTTTCAATACATACAGAGTCAGATAGCAGTAGCTGCGGTACAAACTTTTTCGGGTTACGCTATAAAGCCCTCAAAGCTTTTACACACCAGCTAAACGGGTCATAAGTGCCGCACTACGCTTCTGACGACAGGTGTTTGGTTCGTACTCTTCTATTATAAAACAGGGTCATGGTTGTGGCAGCAACCACTACCAGGTTCTTTACCATATTAGGCTATAGAATGATGATCCGGGCAGCCGGTGGCGTTCATGAATGTGGTGCAACAATATTTTTGCAGGAGGGTCAGGTAATCACACCCATTCATCTTACGCAGCGATGAAGAACGAGTCGCTCCCGTTCTTTTTACCATGACCAGGAATATTATAACCCCGGCATGACCGGCTCCCGGATTTATTGATCATAAAGTTTTTACTATTTGGCCTTTCTTGATCTATTATAGAAGGTTTTTAACAGTGGCTTGCTTGTACTGCCTTTTCTGTCCAGTAAGGGCACTATAGGTAAGCATTTTGAGATTTCCTGATTTCGGGATTTCGAGATTCAAAGGCAACGCATGGGAGGAAATCGAAAGATCTCAAAATCTCTAAATCACGAAATCAGAAATCATTAATCTGGTCAGCTATGGACCTCCGGGTACTGACTGACGAAATACTGCTGCAGCTACTAAAAGCCGATAATGAAAAGGCTTTTAAAGAACGGTATACCCCTATTGGAAATCCATCTTCGAAGCCGCTTACTACCGACTCAACAACCGCGAAGTCGCCAAAGAACTGGTACAAAATATTTTCCTCCGAATTCCCATTGACGCAAATAACCTGTTTGATATTTACCCTGATAAACTGAAATGCTTCCAGGTAGGCTATGGTGACAAAACAAACACTTTTTACAGCAATACCTCTGATGGGCATTTTGTGTACAGCCGGAACGCGACCCGGTTCGGCATGAATGGAGGCTATTACTTTATCAGTCTCCCGGCATGTTTCTAATCCAGGGTCACATGAGAAAAATGACAAAGGCCTGTCTGCCCGGTAACTATGGGCGGATGGGCTTTGTCTTTAGGCGTCCGGGTTGGAAGTGTGCGGCACACCTTTTTTTGATTATCTTGCTTTTCTTAACATTTGTGTATGATCATAGTCATTCAATGTAAAGATCAGGTTGGCTTGGTTGCCGGCATTACCGGGGTGCTGGCTAAAGAACAATTGAATATTGTTTCGTTGCGGGAGCATGTAGACAAGGTAGAAAACCGTTTTTTTATCAGGATCCATCTGGAAAAGGAAGCCGATTCGCAAGCGCTGGAATCAAAACTGCAGCAGGTGCTGCCATCCGATGCAGTGATAAAAGTAAATCCCCTGCCCGAGAAAAAAGTGGTGGTGCTGGTGACGAAAGAATACCATTGCCTGGCTGATATCCTTATACGCCACCATTTCAAAACGCTGGGCGCCCGGGTTCAATGTGTCATTGGCAATCACGATGTTTTACAGAATATCTGTCAACGGTTCGATATTCCTTTTTATCTCGTATCGCATGAGCAAATAGAAAAGACCGCTTTTGAAGGACAGGTGGCACAGCTGATCGACAAGTATTCACCCGATTACATAGTGCTGGCTAAATTCATGCGCATCTTATCACCGGAATTTGTAGCGCGGTATACGGGTCGCATCATCAATATACACCATTCATTTCTGCCGGCCTTTGTAGGCGCCAACCCATACCGGCAGGCTTTTGAACGCGGCGTGAAATTAATTGGCGCCACCGCCCATTTTGTTACCAATGAGCTCGACGAAGGGCCTATTATTGCCCAACAGATCATTCCTGTTACGCACTCGCATACGGCAGGGGATATGATGAAAGCCGGCAAGGAAATAGAAACCGCAGTGCTGGCCAAGGCGCTGCATCTGGTGTTTGAAGACCGCGTGTTTGTTTATAAGAATAAGACGGTGGTTTTTGAATAATACCGGAAGCATTTTGAGATCTCTGATTTCGGGAATTTGAGATCTGTTATTAGCGTAAACGCAAAGACTCAAAACCTGCCTACCCGCAGGCAGGTCTCGCAATCTCAAAATCAGAAATGATCTTCAATCCTGTTTTATCAATTGTTTATCAAAACCCATAGCCACCAGCTCTTCGCAGGCCCCCCAGACGTCATCTGGTATTTCCTGGTAAATCTGGAATCCTTTCTCAGGATACAGCTTGATGCGTTGCAGATCGCCCACCATCATGTTGATCAGTTTCTCAACGGAGATGTCATTGGTGGGATATTCTTCAAAACTGAGCAGCGGAGAGGTGACGATAAGTTTTTTATGGGGCCAGTGCTTTTTAAAGGTGGCATAACTGCGGCGCTCCATATAAGGCTTCTGCACCACGATGAAACTATCCGGGTTCAGGTTCTTCTCCTGTAAAAGCTGCTGGGTGAACAATATATTCTCACCTGTATTGGTGCTTTTATTCTCAATAAAAATTGCTTCCCGCGGAACACCTTTCTCAAGTGCAATGGTAGCGAACAGGTCAGCCTCTGTGCCTGTCCACAGGTCTTTGGTCAGTTTACCCAGGCCCCCGGAGAAGATGATGATAGGTGCGTATCCCTGCAAATAAAGATCAGCGCCCCGATCGGCGGTACGGGTATCGAGGCTGCCAAGCACCAGAATACAATCAGCTTTTTCCAGCGTATGGTGCAGCTGATGATAGTTCCATAATATTTTTGCGAGTGCTAATGCTTTCTGGTGTATCATTTTTGTACGGTCATTATAGGTCAAAGTATACAGTATTCAGTTACAACTTTTAATTTTTAAGTTTTAGACTACTGAGTACTGCTTTTGATCTTCTAAATTAAATAACTTAGAACTTAAAACTTAGAACTTTAAACTATTTAGCTTTATCAAAAGCCATTTTAGCTGCTAAGCCGGTAAGCACACCAGCCATAAACCATTTCTGAATGCGGATCCATTTGGGATTGGCAGAAAACCACCGGGCCGCCCTGGCCGCCAACAGTACAATGATGAAATTAACTGTAAAACTTACCATGATCTGCACAACACCCAGCAATAGGCTTTGGGTGAACACAGAACCATTAACGGGCTTTATAAACTGGGGAAAAAAGGATAAATAAAAGACAGCTACTTTAGGATTGAGCACATTGGTAAAAAAGCCCATCCTGAAAAGTTTACCGGGAGGATCGGCTTTCAGATCGGCGCGCGGCTCAAAAACATTTTTACTACCCGGTTTTATCGCCTGCCATGCCAGGTATAACAGGTATACAACACCGGCTGTTTTCAAAATAGTATATGCATAAGGTATAGTCAACAACACAGCTGTTAAACTGCATGATACCATAATGATGTGAAAGAGGAAACCGCAGATAACGCCAGCCAGGGAGATAAGTCCTGCCCTGCGCCCCTGGGTGATGGAGCGGGAGATCAGGTAGATCATATTCGGGCCCGGACTGACTACCAGTCCGAAGGCAGCCAGTGCAAACAGCAGGAGATCGCTTATAGGTATCATTGGCGGGAAGTTAAATGTTTATACGGTGATATTAAAAATTCCGTTAACCGCCCTGCAAAAATACCAATGAAAGAGATCACCATTAGCCCAATTCTATAGAACGGAGATAGTCCGCTTGTAAAGCAAATATTATCTGCTATGCCAACCGGTTACCTCGTACAATCCCATTAAACGGGAATTCCGTACTTCTTTGCCTGTGTTCTGATAAACAGATCCGCTTCATTGCTGCCATCGGTACAAACCAGGTCCATCTTTTTTCCAAACTTTTGCACCAGTGAGGGATTGTTGACCAGTTCTACCGGTTTGATCGTTCCTCTTGGTCCGGCATTATGGTATGCCTTGATCGTTGCCAGGCAGGAGGAATCGCTGAATAAAGATATTTCTTTGGGATCGGTAATGAATGAACCTCCAATGCCGCCGTGAGAGGTATAGAAGAAACGTTCCTCAGCATGATCAACGCCAATATACCTGAGTGAAGTATTGCCAAAGAAAGTACGCGATTTTACGTCTGGATGGCGCCGGGCATGGGCGACAAACTTTACATTTTCTACCTGCATGCCATCCAGGCATCCCTGGCGATCTACAGAATCATACAAGCCCATAAAATAAACCCGCACCAATGGACTTAACATCCTCGCCAGCGCAGTAACGGCCAAACCACCACGACTATGCCCGATCAATACAACCCGCACATCGTCGGTCGTCAGCGGCTGGCTGGCCAGCATGTCGGCAGTGACTGTTACCGGCTTCCGGGCTGTTACGTGATAACCGCGGCTTTCCATGATCTGCTGGGTAGTACGTTCGCGGTTCTGCATGCAGCTGTTCACATCGAACATTTCAAGGGGCTTAACAGAACGCGTATGCACTTCGGGGAAAAGAAAACTGATCCGTTGATAAATGAAATTCAATGCCTCCTGTAGTATCACTTCACTATCGCTGCCGGTAACTACTCTGGAAGGACCATGGAACCACTTGCGGTCTATTCCCATGGCGCCGTAATGAACATCGTGGATAAATTTATAGGTGCTGCTATTGCTTCCATCTTTATGCATCCAGTCACGGGAGCCCGTGCCGTCTATACCTACTACAATGTATTTGTAATTCATGAGAAAGGTTTTGATTATGGTATCTGGGTATTCCCAGACTTTATTACATAAACGTAACAGAAAGTTCTTCAGATTTTCTGCCCAGCAGTGTTATTGTCCTGAGCAGAGCCGAAGTATACCGTAAGCGCAGCCGAAGGGCCCATGCTTGTCAACAAATTTTACACCAATTTCGAATTTTTATTTTAATTTAAAACATCCGTTTATTCAAACGGCACGTAAATTGGTACTAAAAAGATACACATTGAATCTTTTTTTTGTATTAATTTCGTTTTGCTGCTGAGAGCATGATCAAGACATTCCCCTTTTGACACGCTTCACTGGTTCCGTTGACTCGTCTTACCCGATACATTAACATTTTAGATCATGCGGCTTAAGTATTATACATTACCATTGGATCCCGAATTACTGATGCAAAAGAAAGAGCATCCCGGTTGTAACCTCAAACAATCGGTTGGCCATAACCTGCACCTGATCATAACCACCGCCTTTGGTGAAATGCAAAGCGATGAGGATTTTGGCAACTCCATCTGGGATCATGATTTTGATAATCTTACTGCCCGCACCCGGCAACAGGAATGGATGAAAGAATCGCTGTTACTGGCCGTTCACAAACATGAAAAAAGACTGGACGGGATCAAAGTAGATGTATTGGTAAAACAGGAAGAGATAAACGCCTTTTCTGCTGAACGACGGGTAAAAAAACGACTTGACATTCATATAACCGGCCGACTCACGGCTACCAGCGAAGACATTACTTTCCGCGACAGCTTTTTTGTGAGCCCATTATCATATAGTTAGTATACAGCCTTTGTAAGTAGCGTGGTTATAAACTATAATCCGTAACATTTTAAGACTTTCGGGATTTGACGACCTGCCTGCCGGCAGGCAGGTTTTGAGATTTCCGGATTTTCAGTTTTCAGTTTCAGTTGAAATTGACCGTCTGACAAATCGCAAGATCTAAAGATCTCAAAATCGAAAAATTGGAATTTCAGCCATCTGCGATCAGGCATGAAGCCAAAAAATAAAGGATAAAATCATACATGGAAAATCGGGAGCAAATAAAGAACCGGATGATGAAAACGGCTGCGCGCCTGTGGGGATATCCGGAAGATGAAACCGAATCGTCTTTCGATCCACTGGTGAACGTGCTGTTCTCCGCCTGCGCATTGGAGTTGGAAAAGATCTCCAATGAAGTACATACCTCACGGGCCCGCTTACTGGAACGTATGGTGCAATTGTTATCACCCGAAGTATTGAGCGGGCCGCTGCCCGCCCATGCCGTGATGCATGCCAAAACAGTGGAAGAAGTAGCCTGGCTGCTCGAAAGCGACCAGTTCCTGACCTCCCAAAAAACAGGCAATTCTTATGAAACTACCGGTGCCGGATACAGGGACTTCTACTTTGCACCTGCCGCTAACTTTCAAATAACTTCTGCTACCGTTAATTACCTGGCTACCGGGCATCAACTGTTCCGCTACCGCGAGATGATCTCCAAAGAAGTGATCACCCATTGCCTGCCTGAAAAAGAGCTGGAGCAACGGGTATTATGGATCGGCCTCACGGGTGATCATATAAACCTGCACAATACCCAATTCTTTTTTGAGATCAGGAATGAAGTAAACAAAGAATTATTTTATAAGAACCTGCCACAGGCCCGCTGGTACTTTGGCGACCTGGAATTACAGGTACGCCCCGGTTACAATAAGGAAAACGTCAGCGGTGAACTGCTGGATATTGAGCAATTGCTGGTAAGAAAGAACACGGCCTCCTGGAAATTCAAGGAGTTTGTAAATGCCTATTACAAACAAAAATTCATTACCGTTCGCCACCCGGACAATCATAAGATAAGCGGAAACCCCGGCTGGCCAGCAGCACTGGCGCAGGCATTTGATAAGAAAGATTTGCAGGCCCTGCAGGCCGATAAAGTGCACTGGATCAAAATACAGTTCCCCGAAAATATTTCCAGTACCGTATTACAGGACGTAGTATGCCATATCAATTGCTTTCCGGTACTGAATGCCAGATTACATGAAACCACATACGCCATTCGCGACATATTGAACATTGTTCCTATGTACACGAATGACATTTTTTTTGACCTGCATGAAATATCTGACCTTGATGATAATATCTACAACATCCGCACGCTCGAAAAAAACGTACATGAGAAACTAACGGTCATATTACGGCAGGGTGGAGTAGGGCGGTTCGATGAACGGGATGCTTCGATGATCATCGAGCACATTGTGCAATTGTTAAGCGATGAAGGCGCCGCCTTCTCTGTATTAGGCCGCAGTTTTTTGACCGGCGAACTGAAGCAGCTGCAGCAGATCATTTACAAACTGGAACAGCAAATGATCAACCGCGACCTGAACCGCGAGTTCACGCCCTTCCTGGTGATACGAAAAGAAGCCGATGAAAAACTAAGCAACCTGATCATCAAGTACTGGAGCACCTGTGGTGATAAAGGCAACGATATAAAAGCGGGCACTACCATGCAGGTATATGACACGAACAGTCCATACCACACCAGCTGTACCCTGGTAACAACAACCCTGGGCGGCCGTAACCGGCTGAGCGCATCAGAAAGTATTACGGCTTACAAATCGGCCCTGCTGTCGCGCGACAGGCTGATCAGTTTGGAAGACATAAAAATATTCTGCCGCCTGCAAATGGGTACTATCGCCCAGCACATTGAAGTAGTCAAAGGCGTAATGGTGCCCCGGCAGGTATCACAGGGTTTTACCCGAACCATTGATGTTACCATCAAACTGAGCCGGAAAGATTATATGGATGCACAGGACAACAACCAGCTTCAGTACTGGAAAGACAGCCTGGTGCTGCAGCTGACAGAAAGATCGGCCAGTTTAACACCATTTAGAGTATTTATAGAACAAGATGGAGAAATGCGAATTTAAGCCAGAAGCACAAACCTGTATTTCATTAGCAAATCAGCACATAAGCAAATCAGCACATTAATCAATGACCCGACAAATCGCAATAGAAACATTTCTCAAAGAGCTATCCGCTTTTGTCTACGATATCAAAGCAGAAGCGCTGGTAAACCAGGCGCTGCAGCACCACGTGCATCCCGATGATTTTGTCGTGCTGCCCGATGGACGTTTTTACCGGGAATACCGTACCGATCTGTATGCCATGAATATGATCGATGATAACCGGCTGCGCCAGTTATTACAGCTTCGGTTATCCCGGTCAGGTATCTATGATCTCGTGCCCGAGGGACTGTTTCACCAACCGTTCAATAACGCCCGGCCAAACAGCTCAGCGATGGAAATGGCCGCTCAAAGCCGCATTGACCGCAAAAAAGAGATGGCCGCCCGGAAATTCTTTCAACCCATTGAAAACAGTTTTTTCAGACAACGGGTACTGATAGAACAGGAAGAAGAAAACCTGTTGGCCGGCATGAACAACGGCTTGCTGAATGATTACTTTTTTACTTTCTGGGAATTTCCGGAAAAACTGAATAAAACTTCGGCCATGTTGCTCGTGCTGCTTTTACCCTATGCACATGCCATTGCCGGTGATCTGCATTTAATGCAGCAATGCCTCGAAATCCTGTTGCAGGAAAAAGTCAATATAGCATTGGTGCCGCCGGGGGAATGTACAGCGCCGGGGGATGCATTTCGTTTGGGCATCGGTGAGCTGGGCAATGACCTGGTGTGCGGACAAACATTCTCGGAGGATTACCCCTGTTTGCAATACAATATTGGTCCTTTGCAACATTCAAAACCTGTTGATTATTGCACCGGCGGCGACAATGACCTGCTGTTGCAGGTGTTCAATAATTATTTCGCACCGGTAGAAGCAGATATTATCATCAATGTAGAAGTAGACCGTTCCCGGGCATTGGTAGCGTTGAATGAGGAAGAAAGTCCGATCCTGGGTTATGCGGTTTTATAGAGAACCAGAGGGTACTGTATTTCATTAGCATATTAGCACATTAGCAAATTATCATATTATGTTATCACCCGAACTTAACAGATTGTTACTTTACCTGGGAATAGGCCTGATCAGCTTTTCAACGATCATTGGTCTGTTTGCCAAAAAGATACGTAACAGCTTCAAACCATTCAGCAAAAGAGCTATCTGGTATCTGTTGATTTCAGTGGCCGTATTCGCGCTGACCGGGCTATTCATTGCTGCCGGTTTCTTTTCCAATTATAACAGGTACTTTATCTTCTTCCAGGTGATGTTCCTGGCGTATGGCAGCCTGCACATTTACCTGATGCAACGGAAAATGAGTTGGGGCAAAGACAGGCAATCCTTTTTGCCCGACTTCATCTTTACCACACTCATCCTGCTGGCCGGCGCCATTTGCTTTTTGTTAGCCTATCGCTGGGTGAACCGCGAAGGGCTGGAGTTGCCAATGATGTGGTCGACACTGTTTTTCATTATACCATTATTTGTATGGCATACGTTTTTGTCGGCGCTGGCCATTCCGCCCAAAATTTTGAACCAATGGTATTACCCGGTACATGAACCCATGGAAGATCCTGAAGAAGGCAAACTGAAGAACATGCTGCTCATCAGCTTTGAATTTCAGAAGAACGGCCAGGAATCCTATTTTACCAATTTCAGGGCAAAGGCGCCGGTAGATATGGAACTGGGACAGCTGTTCTATTATTTCATAAACGATTATAACGAACGCCATCCGCAGGGACAGATCCTGTATTCCAATGGCAGTGGAAAACCATACGGCTGGATGTTTTACAAAAAGCCTAAATGGTATACCATATTAACCACTTATATGGATGCAGATAAGACCATTTTCCTGAACCGCATCCGGGAGAATGATGTCATTGTATGCAGCCGCATTATTGAAAATTAAGTTGAACCAAATTAACATATTACGCATGGAGCCAACACGTGAATACTTACCCGTAAACTGGGTAGATGGGATGAAGATCAATAAAACGCATTTTATTGCACAGGACAATGCATTCACTTACCGCCAGGCGCACACAGTAAGCAGTTTCCTGAACGAACATAATTATGGTTTACTGCCCGTATTTGACCGTCATCATACATCAGCCAAATTATTTTTATCACTGGATAATGAACAAACCGTACACCTGCGCATTCAACGATGCCGGGCTATTTCAAGAGGCGGTTACATTATGGAGTTTGATACGGATACATCACTCACCGGCCAGCAGTTGTCAGCCGGCATCCCGGGGCTCCAGGTTCCTTTCAGTGAGTTGAAAGACCGGTCAGCTTCCTATTATGTAGTGTTAAGCATCGATCCCTATGAACGTGTGCCGTTTGGTACCGCCGATCCCAAGGAAACGCCGCCACGAATGCCTTTTACCATGCCGGTATACGATCTTACATTATTGCCGGCGCAGGAAACCAGCGCGCTTTCGCTGGGGCATTTCCAGGTTCCGGTAGGCAAGGTGATGGTCGAAGACCAGGTCGTACGGCTGGTGGAAAATTATATTCCGCCCTGTACTGCCGTGAACAGTCATTTCGAATTACTGGAAGTACATGCCGGGCTCGAACAGTTCTTTGGCCAGATGGAATTGTACGCCCTGCAGATCATTCAGAAAATATTGCAGAAAAAACAACAGAACGAACTGGCCGATGCCATTTATAAAATATGCGAGAACCTGAGCCTGTTCACCGCTACAGAGTACACCAATTTTAAGTTATCGTACATCTACCAGCCACCGGTGTTTATGATAACAGCCGTAACAGGCATGGCAAGACTTATCAAGAACACCATTGATTTTTATACCGGCACCAGCAAAGATGAACTGATCAGTTATTGCACCGAATGGTGCGGCGTCAGCCAGGGCGAACTGGAATCAGCCATCACTACCTTGTGCAGTTACCAGTACAATCACCTGGATATAAATGATGCGCTGGACAAGGTATTACGGTTCACGCAGCTCATTTCAGCGTTGTTCAGCAGCCTGTCGCGCCTGGAATACATCGGCAAGAAAAAAGAGACCGGCATATTTGTAAAAGAGCAGGTATTGATACCGCAAACCGAGGCCGCTCCCGTAAAGAAAAGAAGAAGTTTCCTGGCAGATTAACATTAAACGAACATCATAAAATAAACCAATAGAAAAATGCCAACCATTTTAAATCACAAGGAAAGGAACCGTGCATTTTTAAAATTTTTGTTCTTTTTCATCATTGCAGTCTGGCTCATTGTAGGAGCTGTTTATTTCGACATGCGCATTCCATACAAGGAAAACCAGGTATTGCGCGAACAGGTTACCCGCTACCGCAACCAAAGCCTTGCCCAGGAAAAATTTGTAACCAGTATGGATCAGGCCAAAATGCTGATCGACTCCCTGAAACAACCAGGTGTTAACAGCATGTACCTGAACCAGCAGATCGCTGCCAAACTGCGGGAGCTCACCGACCTGCAATACAAGGACAGCAGCATGTACAGCAGGATGAACAAGAATGTGCTCGACCTGTACCTGCGTTACCAGGACGCTACCAATAAAGTAGTAAGCATGGGCGATCTGCCAAAACAACTGGAAGATTATAAAGCAAAGTTTGAACAAACACAGCGCGACCTCGACCAGGCTCGCCGGGATATTGATCTGTTGAGAAGGGCCAGTACGGCAGCGGGGTTTTAGGCTGGTGAATGGTCAATGGTGAATGGTGAATGGCTATCAACTTTCGGATTAATCAACAACTTTCCACAACTCGAAAATTATAACCTATTTCCGGTTTCACGCTTAATGACTTTGCCTTTTGCTTATTGCTTATTTGTCTGTTGCCTGTTGATCCTGACTCTGCCGGCAGCCACAAAGCGCTTCTTCCAGTAAGGATCATCCAGGCTGGCCAGGCTCACCCCACTGGAAGTAGAAGCGTTGATGAAGTAGTGGTTGCGCAGGTACATACCAACGTGAGAAATAGGTTGTCCGGGAACTGTAGAAAAGAAAACCAGGTCACCTTCAGAAAAAAAGGTTTTATCATGAAAAGGCTCCACATTTTTTGTAAAGAACTGTTGCGCCGATGTACGGGGAACGTGAATATTGTATACATCACCCAACAGGCGCTGGATAAAAGCCGAGCAGTCGATCCCTTTTTCATCAGTGCCGCCATATTTGTACGGCGTTTTCATCCATTTATCAATGAACGAGTACAGTACGATGTTCGAAAGACTATCCGGCGCTGTTTTCAGATAGGCAGCATACTTGGCGATCAGCTTTTTTTCAGCGCTGGCATTGGGCAGGGTCAGCGAAGCATCGGCCGGCTTTACGACAATGGTCTCGTACGTGTTTGCTGATTTCCGGGAACCGGAACAGGAAGCCAGGAAAATCAACAAAGTGCTGGTGGCAAAAGCCAGCAGGCGAGCACTACAAACAGAACGGTAACTGTATGGAAGAAAATTGATTCGTTTCATAGCTGACAGAAATACGGTTTTAAAAAACGCACCCTCAAAACCTAATGGGAACGAAAAAGTAAAATTATGGAAAATAAAAAAATACAGCTGGCTTATCTCGACGAAAAGGTCATTCTTACGATGATCATCACGGCATTGCTGGGCCTCGTGATCACCGGCTTTAAATACAAGAACTACGAACATTGTTTCGATTTTCACATAAAAGCAAAAGCGAACTTTTTCCGCACCGATGAACCCATACGCTTTGAGACCGATGCGCTGTATGCCAAAGAATTTCAGTGGGATTTTGGCGACGATGAGAACAGCCAGACCAACATCAGCTCGGTGGTTCATGCGTATAACCTGCCGGGCGAATATACGGTTGCCCTTACCATCAATGGTACCTGCACCGAATACAAAACCATCTACATCAGCAAGGCGCCCAAATTGGAGAACCCGCTGTTGATGCCGCGGTTTATTTGTCCGCAAATGGCCGAAGTAGGCAAGCCGGTGACTTTCCAGGATACTACCGCGGGTGCCCATAGCTGGGAATGGCGTTTTGGCGAAACAGCTGTAGTTGACGCTACGTCATCAACCGCCAGTTATGTGTATAAAACGCCAGGTTTAAAAACCATTTCCCTCATCCTGAACAATGATCCCAAACAGCTGGGGGTTTGTAAAGTGTATGTGAATGATAAAACGGTGGCGCCTGCAAGATCAAATGCACGAATGCCGTCGCGCCAGCCATCCTTCGTCGTAGTGCCGGCCAGGCCGCAATCCCCAACGCTGGAAGAACAGAGCCGCCCGCAACCTGCCATTACAGAACCGCCCAAACCGCAGGGTGTAAGCATCAGCAAGCAGGAACTGGAAACGAAACTGCGTGGCGTGGTGAACAATTATTTAACAGCAGAAAATTTCTCGGCCTACTTCTGTAACAACCTGAATGTACCGGTAAGTTTGAATGGAACCGAAATAACATTTACCCAGTTCTGTAACAAACTCAGTTCTATCAAAACAGATAAAAAGATCAAACAACTGAATGTGCAACAGATCAAGAGCAGCGAGACCAATTGCCTGATCGGACTGAATGTAAGCCTGAAAATGAAAAAAGAATTTCTCGGCATATTTTAGGATTTCGAGATTTCTGATTTCGAGATTTTGAGATTTAGTAATTCCGAAACAGTTATGAGACTGCAAAAAAAGTAAATCTCGAAATCTCTAAATCCCGGAATCAGAAATAAAGATTAGTTAATTTAAAAAGAGAGAAATGACTGACCAATTATTAGGAATAACGGTTTCTGATTCGTTTAAAAAAATGAACCATATAGCGCAGGCAATTGCCCGCGAGCATATGCATCCGCATATAGCACCACCCCATTTGTTAAAAGCACTACTGCATAAAGATGCCGGATTGCAATCCCTGTTAAAGCAACTGGATAAAGACATTTATTATATGGAAGAATGGGCGGATGTGCGGCTGGAATCGCTGCCAAAAGCTACCCGCCTCGATGATACGCTTACCGCCGATGAGCCGGTAAAAGCCGTGATGGAGGAAGCCGATACCATCCGGCTGATGACAGGCAGCAATGAACTGGAGACGCTGCATGTACTGGCAGCACTGAGCACCCCCGGCGTTGGATTCAGCTATGAGCAGTTGAAAACCTTTCCCGTTCAGCGGCAGGAACTGTTACAGCAGTCCGTTGCAGCTACAAGCCTGAATGCGATCACCGGTAGTTTGCCAACCAATGGTAAGGCAAAGCAAAGCAATCACCAGGCTTTATTGAAATATTGTACACATAAAAATGAACGCGCCAAAGCAGGTAAGATCGATCCCATTACGGGGCGCGATAAAGAGATCAGGGCGATGGCGGAGATCCTGGGCCGCCGTTCAAAACCCAATGTATTGATCATTGGCGAACCAGGTGTTGGCAAATCGGCTTTGGTAGATGGATTTACACTGGCCATAGAACAAAAGAAAGTACCACGCTTTCTCGAAAATGCCCAGGTGTTCGAGCTGGATAACGGCGCACTGGCAGCAGGCGCTTCGTATAAAGGCGAAGTGGAAGAGCGATTGAAGAATATTATCCAGGAAGTGAAACAATTTGACAAGGCCATCCTGTTCATTGATGAAATGCATGTGCTGATGGATAAGCAGGGCGCCATGGCCGGCGCCGCCAATTTATTAAAACCCGAACTGGCGCGAGGCGAGCTCACCGTTATTGGCGCTACCACACTGGAAGAATACCGCAAGCATATTGAAAAAGATGAAGCATTTGCCCGGCGCTTTGATGTAATACAGGTGGAGGAACCCGATGCAGCCACCACGTTCCGGATGATGCAAATGATCATGCCGCATTACAGTAAACACCACGCAATAGCCATCGACGAAGAAACGCTTCATGACACCATTCGCCTGGCAAAGCGCTATGTAAAAGACCGTCGCCTGCCCGATGCCGCTATTGACCTGGCCGATCATTCCATGGCAGCCCTTCGGCTTGCCCGCGATACCGGTAAACAGGTGGTGGAAGAAATGAAAGCGGCTTTTGATGACATGAACAAAGAACCGGAAAAATATATTGCCGACGATTGGAAATGGCATTACAACCAGCTGCGGAACAAGATAAGCCCCATATTATGGGCGGCCCTACAGGCAGAAGCGGATCCTATGCAAATGACGGACGCAGCTGAGATCATCGCTTACCTGACTATGGCTTATGACTCGTTGTCGATAATGGCTGCCGATGACCGCCAGACATTGCATAATACCGATGTGGCAGCCATCGTTGCGCATAAAACCGGTATTCCCATTGGTAAGGTACAGGCGCAGGAAAAAGAGCGCTTATTGAAAATGGAGGAGATACTGAAACAACGGGTGGTAGGGCAGGATCATGCCATCAGATCTATCAGCGAGGCCATTCTCGAATCGAGAGCAGGTTTGGGTAAACCCGGTCAACCCATTGGTTCCTTCTTCTTCCTTGGGCCTACCGGTACCGGTAAAACGGAGCTGGCCAAAGCCCTGGCTGATTTCCTGTTCCAGGATGAAGCGTCTATGATCCGCTTCGATATGTCGGAGTTCAAGGAAGAACATTCCGCCGCCTTGTTATACGGCGCACCGCCCGGATATGTTGGCTATGAAGAGGGCGGTCTGTTGATCAACAAGATCAGGCAGCAACCGTATTCCGTAGTCCTTTTTGATGAAATTGAAAAAGCCCATCAGTCGGTCTTCGATATCTTTTTACAGATCATGGATGAAGGCAAACTGCACGACAAGCTGGGGAAGGAGGGCGATTTCTCCAATGCGCTGATCATCTTTACCTCTAACATCGGCAGTCAATATGTGGTAGATTCGTTTAACAAAAAACAGGTTCCATCTTCTACCCAGCTGATGGAGATCATGAGCAATTATTTCAGGCCAGAGTTCCTGGGCCGGTTAACGGAGATCTGTCCGTTTGCACCGATGACCAATGAGATGGTTGAACGCATCCTCAACATTCAATTACGTGGTTTATACAGTTCACTCGATAAACAGGGTATTATATTGCAATTGACGGATGCGGCTAAAAAACATTTAGCCTTGTTAGGCTTTGCACCGCAATACGGGGCGCGGCCACTGGCGGGTGTTATCCGCAATAATCTGCGGCGTCCATTGTCCCGCAAGATCATCAGCGGAGAAGCAGGCGCCAATGGAGCAGCTGCCTTGACCCTCGATGTAGATACCAACGGCAATTTTGAATGGAAGGGTGCATAAGCATACTAAGTATAGTCGAAAAATTATCTTTTGTGATAATGTGAATAACTAACAGCCATGGCAGTCTCAAAAGAATACGCTTGAATGCAACATTAATTTTATATGAATTGTCACCGTTACTAACGCAAATAAGTAAATTTATTTATCCATGTTAACGGTTGATTGAAAGGATGTTCACGAGAGTGTTTTTACGCAAAGGTTACTGGGGATTTTTAATGAAATGTTTGTTCTTTACATTTTTGGATTGAAATTTGTAAAAAGCTTCAGGAATTTTTTGTCTGATATCCAATCCATAAACCCCGGTTTCTTCGTAAATTATATTCGATTGTTCGTTACGGAAAGCCAGTCTTAATCTGAAAACCAAAAATATCTATCATGAGCATTGAACCTTATGGAATTGGTGGCACGGAAGTAAAAACAGATGCCTTCGAAGCCTTTGCAGACATTCCTCAGAACCGCGTTTTGCTGGCGGAAAAACTCACCTTCGACCCTCCTGTTAAACCTGTTATTGTTGAAGGTTTGACCAGCATCGATGATGTTTTCGAAAATTACAAACCCAAAGTGGATATGACCTTTGAAACGGAAGACGGCGCCATGCGCCGGGAAACGCTTCATTTCAAAAGTTTGTCTGACTTTGGCGCGAAGGGGATCATAGCCCAAAGTGAATACCTGGGCGATGTGAATATGCAGCAATTGCAATATCAAAAGATCATCAAGCAATTAAAAAGCAACAAACTGCTGAAACAGGCGCTCGCCAATCCTGAAACAAAAGAGCATATTATAAAAGCTTTGCAGTCGCTTATACAGGAGCTTGACTCAGCCAGGTAACACCCGTATTTCTTATTTATCTGTTTATCATTAAATCGTTATCATGAGTACTGAATCCATTAAACCCGCCCAGCAAACGGCTCTTAAGGAAAACCTGCAACCGGTTGAACAACTGGAAAACAGTGTACAGGGCCTTGCCAAATTCGGTGGATTTGATCTGCTGGAATCAGCTATCGATGCTGTGCAAAATATCAATCCCGAAAGAAAGGCAAGGAAAAAGATCTTCCTTGAAGAGAACAGTAAAAAAGAAGAGCGCACGGCGCTTAAGAAAACACTGAAGCTGTGGCTGGATGTACTGCAAAGCGCTGATGATCCTGCTGACATGATCCAGACCTGTAATGAAAGGTCAGAACAGGCCAGCCAGGTATTGAAAAAGAACCTGAAAGCAGCTGTTAAAGAAACCGAGCAGCTGGAAAGATCCTACCGGGCTGTAGCCCTCTTCTTCAAGAACACCGAAAGCCTGAAAGTTAAAAATGTGTCGGTGGTAAATGCCGATCCCGACCAGTTAAGGGATCTCGACAATACCCGCTTCATCGATGCTATACACAACGAACTGGTTGATAACTATGACCGGCTCGATCTGCGCAATAATTACAGCATTCTTATTCTGCCCGGTTATCTCGGCAGCAATAAAGTAGTAGAGAAATGGGCCAGGATCGCTTACGAGAATAAAGTAATGCTCGTTACCGATTTTGAAGACCTGGATACTCCGGATGATGTAATGGAATTGTTCGAAGCAGCCAACCTTACCGGTGGCGATCCTTATCGTTCCAATGTGATCATGACCTGTAACTGGCTGGTTGGCCGTGGCCGTTTTGCGGAAATAGGCGAGGAAGACGACCTGATGGTTCCTCCCTCCGCTGCGCTGGCCGGCAAGATCTACAATACGCTGATGTCGCAGGTAACAGCCGGTAAAAAATTCGGTGGTATCAATGAAGTGGATGGCGTACGCTTCGATCTGAAGAAAAGTGAGATCGCCAGCCTCGAGAAACTGGGGCTCATCCCAATGGTAAAAGAATACGGCAAGGTAATGGCCTTCTCTGCCAAAACCCTGTTCAATGGCGATAATCTCGGCTTGCAAACTTACTCAGTAGTGCGGGTGTTTGATTACGTTACAAAAGTGATGATGGACTTCCTGAACCGTCGTGCTTTTGAGAACTTTAATTCCTCTACCCGGAAGGAATTGAACGGCCAGATCGTTAAATTCCTCGATGGCATTACTGGTCCCAATAAATTGATTGAAAACTTTACCATCAAGCGGTTTGAGCAGGACCCTGTTCAGAAAGACCGCATTTACCTCGACATTCATATGAAACCGTATTTTCCCGCAAAAACCTTCATGATCAAGTTAGAGGGGCAGAAGGGAGACGATGCCGACAAAACGGAATGGTCTTCTAAATACGAGCAGGATAAATAATCCTGAGTGCATTCGATGTATCGGATGATTAGCTATACATCGTGTATTCTGAGTATAGGTATAGTTCCAAGTTTCAAAATCCATCCTAACACCCCCAAACGGCAACCCTGTTCCCTTGAGTCACCTCAATGGATAACCTATTCTGTAGTAGCAAGTAACAGTGTCATTATTAAATGATGCTGCATGGAGTCTATTTGCATCGCCGTTTTAACTCCACGGTTAACACCATTTAAGACCCTCAGCACATGTCCGCCGCTGGCGGATGCCGTGCAGATCGAAGGATCCAGGGTCAGGCTTAGCGATAAGCGCACGTTCACCTATAGCGGATAGCTTACACGCAGGTCACTGGCAACGCCTGCCGGCATTGCCAACAGGGATCGTTTTTTTTTATTTTTTGGTCTATATACCATTTTTTTAAACATCAAAACCATTAATTATGTCTTTCAAAGCCAAATTGAAAGTTGCCGGAAAAGAAGTCAATGTTCTTGCATGTACCTATGCATTGAAACAGGAAACCGATGCAACTGGGCGTCCTTCTTCTATCACCCGTGGTGGAAAGATCACCCTGACCGTTGAGTCAACCGGAGATACTACAAACTTCGAGTGGATGATCAACAACTTCGAACGCAAAGATGGTTCTATCGTATTCATCAAACGGGATACCGATGCCACCCTGAAAGAACTGAAGTTTACAGAAGCTTACCTGGTAGAGTACCGCGAAAACTTCGACGGCTCCAACGATAGCCCTGTAACTGAAACTTTCACGCTGAGCGCAAAGACCATTGAAGTAGGTAGTGGCAAGCATGAAAACGAGTGGGTATAATAAAAATATCATCACCAGTAAGTAAGGAACGCCATTCATCCCGGAACTACCGGGGTGAATGGCCCCTTCCATAAAAGCCATGTTAATCCTAAAACACTAATCAATTTTCTATGTCTTTTGTTGCAAAACTTTCGTTAGATGGCGATGAGATGAATATTCTGCATTGTGCATTTCGCTTTACCCAGGCTACCGATGGAACGGGCAAACCGACCGCCATTCCACAAGGCGGCGCTGTGACCCTCGTTGTAGAAAGCAATGGCAATACCGGATTATTTGATTGGATGGTTAGTCCAACCCAAACCAAAAGCGGCACCATTACTTTTTATCGCCGGGATAATATGAGCAAATTGAAGACCCTGCAGTTTGCTGATGCGCATTGTGTGGATTATTACGAAACCTATGATCATAACAGTGATAGCCCAATGCAGGTGCAGATAACACTCAGCGCCAAGGAAGTGAAGTTGAACGAATCGAAATTCAAAAACAACTGGCCGCAGTGACAAGGCGCAAGGCTCAGGGCTTGAACCTAAAGGCTGAACGCTTAAGGCGAAAGGCAGAAGGCAAATTCCCGATTCATTGTCTGCTTGCATTAGCACATCAGCCCATTAGCAGATTAGCACAATAGTATTAGCATATTGACCAATAACCATAAACGACATAACATTTTTTATGGCCCAACTAATTAGTAGCAATATAACCATTGCCGGAACTCCTATTAAACAAATTACCTCTTTTCAGCTCACCCAGAATATTTTTGACCACCACTATTTCCGGCTTGTATGTCCTGCTGAATCCCTGGATGGACTGGAAGGCGGCATGTTACAATCTTCCCGCAACCTCATTGGTGGTGTATTACAGGCTTCATTCAGCACCCCCGGCGCCGGAAACGGATTGCAGTTCAGGGGCATTGTGATGCAGGTAGAAGCCGACCGTTTCAGCGGTCACACAGGCAATATCATTATCTCCGGAACCAGTCCCACCATTGTACTGGATAATGGTCCCCACTGCAAAAGCTGGGAGAAAAAAGCCATCAAGAACATTGCCCAGGATGTATTAAAACATTTTCCGCAAAACCTGCTGCAACCGCAGATCTCGCCAACGTACCCGGAAACATTGGCCTATATGGTCCAATACAAACAAACTGCCTGGCAATTCCTCTCTTTCCTCTGCGCCAACTATGGCGAATGGCTTTTCTACGATGGCAACCAACTGCAGATAGGCGCGCCCAAACCGTCGGAAGCAACGGCCCTCACCTTTGGCAGCAATATCAGCCGCTTCAGCATGGCGCTGCAGGTGCAACCGGCCAACAGCCAGATGATGGCTTATGATTACCTGAACCATGAAGTATATAACAGTACGCCGCAAAGCATTGAAAGCAAAGCCGGCCTCAACGACCTGGGACGTCATGTGCTACAGGCCAGTAACAATGTGTATGCTACCCAGCCGAAATTCTGGAATAACCAGTTTGTAAGCAATAAAAAACAACTGGATGATGCCATCAACATCCGTACGGCTATGCAAAGCAGTAATACGGTTCGCTTTACCGGCAGCAGCCAGCATCCCGGCGTGAAGATCGGCAGCAACATAAATGTTCAGGGCCGTAACCTGTACAACCAGTCGGGTGAAAACTACGGCGAGTACACCGTGCTTTCCATCAACCATTATTTCGATGGGCACGGCAATTACAACAACGACTTTACCGCCGTTCCCGCCGGCATAAAAGTACCGCCGGTGAAAGCAGGCGCCATGCCGCATTCTGAAACACAAAGCGGAATCGTAACCGATAACCATGATCCGAAAGGACTGGGCCGCGTACGGGTTAAATTCCACTGGATGAATGGAACGGAAAAAACACCGTGGATCAGGGTTACCAGTCCACACGGCGGTGGGGGCAAAGGCATGTTCTTCATTCCCGAAGTAGGTGAAGAAGTGATCGTAGGATTTGAAGGCGATAGTCCTACCAAACCATATATAATAGGAACAGTATATCATGGCAAAGCCAGCAATAGCTTCAGCAACGGCGGCAATGATGTAAAAGCCCTGCAAACCCGCAGCGGCAATAAAGTGGTCATGAACGACGCAGACGGCAGTGTATTCATCGAAGATAAAGACGGTAATAGCATTTTGCTCGACGGCGCCGGTAACATCACTGTGAAGGCGAATAAAAAAATATGGATCGATGCCAAGGAAGAAATAAAGTTTACTACAAAGAATATGATAATTGATGTGGAAGAAGAGATCAAAGTAGATGCAAAGACCCTTACGGGTACCCTCACCGATGTGTGTACCTGGAATGGCCTGAATGAAATGACGATCCATTCCGACAAAGTAGCCAATATGACTTCCGGCAATGTAGCAAACATGTATAGTAAGAACATGGCCATTGTAAGCGGCGATAAACATGTAAGCGTCGATTCGTCGGAAGGCCAGGTTGCCATAGATGGTAAATTAACCACCTGCGTTGTTGGAGGACAGGTATTGATCAATTGCTAAACTTATATAGTTCGCCGCAGCATGCAACCATGCTAAAGGCCGGAAAATATTTTAGTTGTTGTAATTCTTCATCCTGATATGCATTTGGATGGTCTGGATCTCAGCAACTAAAATAATTTCTGTGTAATGGCGTCAGCACAAAACATTTATCTATGAATGAGCATAATCCCATAACCATCCGCATCGATGAGATGGTGAAGGTGTGGAATAACAATGTTCAGCCTCAACACACCCTTATCCGCTGGATGCTGAAACCGGAAGACCATCGCATGTACGAAGGATTTTGCCGGCTCGAAGCATCTCCGCATGGAAAACTCGATAACCTGTTTGTATTCTTTTATACACCATTTACATCCCTGAAAACCTATAGCCATGACCTCATTGAAAACTGGCTGCAGGAATATGATGATCCAAAACAAATACAGCTGCTCGAAAAAGCAGGAATAAAAACAGCCTGGGATCTAACGCCGTTCCGGCAGGCAGTGGAAGAAAAGAACTATGCTGACTGCGACAGGTTGTTGCCGGCCATGATCCAGTCTTATAAGAACTGGATCGGCCAACCCAACACCCCTTTTGTGTTCAGTGTATTGCCTAAGCAATTGAACAGTCTGCAACAATTTCAGCAATGGCTGCAGCAGTGGATGGAACAACCCAGGGAGCCGGGAATGCAGTTGTTGGTATTTGATCACGTAGACGGCAATTTCTGGGGTAAAGTGTTTGAAGAATACGACGGTTATACCGTTACGCTGAAACATGATCTGCGCATGCAGGATGCCATCAGGCAGATCGCAACCGCAGGGGCAGCTACCGACCCCTATGCATTTTTCCGTAAATGTATGTTTGAGATGGGAGCGGCTGCCAGCAAAAAAAATAAAGCCGGTGTAAATGAGTGGGGCAAAAAAGCCATTGAAAGTAGTAAAAAGACCGGCGACAAAAGTCTGCTGGCCACGGCTTACATCACCTATGCCGGCATGTTGTTCAATTTTAAAGACCATGAGCTCATAAACGAGCTGCTCGATACCGGCATCAGGTTGTGTAAACAGGAAATTGCCGCGGGCAATGAATCTATCAAGTCCATGCTCCTGCAATATTATACGTACAAAGGAGCCGATTGCCAGATCCAGAAAGAAAGAAAAGAAGCCCTCGAGTGGTTTATGAAAGCAGGAGATGAAGCGGTAGCATTTGGTTTTCCCACGCAGGCAGTATCTGCCTATTATAAGGCCTGGGTATTTGCCGACTACAAGAACTGGCAGGAAGAAAAATTACAGGCCAGCCGGCAGGCACTACAACTCACCAACCGTTTGACCACAGATGAAATACAGGCTTCAGAATATCCTTTCATGGCCTATGACTATACGAAACAAAAGCAGGATGTGGAAGACGAACTGGCAGCAACGGTTACCGGCAAAATGATCGAAGCGTATGGTAATGACTGGCAAAAGACCATTGAGGAACTGAAGCAGAATTATACAAAGAAAAAGATCAGACAGGCGAACGCCGGGGAGATCACAGTTCAATAAAGCCCGGCACAGAACAACATTATCCACTAAAAAACCAATATGGAAAGTATTACCACTGTAAAGTCGAAAATTGATCTGATAGACGAAGAAATAACCCACAAGTATGTAGATGAATTACGGGCAAAAGAAAGCCGCATCGATTTTACCAAGGAAGGCTGGGTGGAAGAAATGCGATCGATAGAATCGGAATACAGGGAAAAGATCCAACCCGAACTGGCATATATCAGAACGACCATAGGCGAAGTGCTGGCCGGCAATGCCTTTAAAGACCTGCAACCAATGGCCGTTCTGCTGGAAGATACCCAGCGCCTGAAGAACTACATTACGCCCACATTTGAAGAAATGGATCTTAATGTACAAAGCGGAAGTGCGGAATATGTAACCCTCAGCCTGGTATTGTTTATGGCGAGGAACCTGGAACCGGATGCCCGTGATGAAATGGTTTATTTCAGTGACCTGATCCGGTTCTGCGGATCGAAAAAGATCGACATCAAAACGATCTTACAGAAACTGCTTCCATATGCTTTTGATGAAATAAAGTATGGCACCTATTCAGTACGGTCATTATTCGAGGATGCCATAAAACAGCAATCCGCGGCTGCCGGCAAGCCTCAATAGGTTGATGGTTCAGGCCGCCAGGTAATTATACAACCGAACAATTAAGCAAACCTTATGTACGTAGCCAATACACACCTGAAACCGGTGATCGGCATAGATATTCACTTTGTGAATATGCCTTTTCCTTTCATCCCGCTTCCACATCCATACATCGGTCTGGTTATCGACCCATTCGATTATTTACCCTTTATTGGCGCTACGGTAAAAGTAAATAACGTTCCGCGTGGTAATTGCGATACAGCGGGGATGATCATAACCTTCGTGCATATTCCATTTGGCGCCGGCTTTACGTTAATACCCATGATCGGGCACGACAGCCAGAACTTCTTCGGCAGCAAAACCGTGTCAATCGATGGCGCGCCCATGAGCGGCGCCGGCTTTGTGCTCATGACCTGTAACGACATCGGGTTACCATTGTCATTCAGTCCCGGAAAAAAATTAAAACCCATCCCATCCTTATACCTGCCAACCTCTTTCTGTATTCCCCTGCAATGGGGTAAACCGGTAATGGTAGGCGGTCCGCTGGTGCCCAACTTCAGCTTAATGGCCTTATTAAAAGCATTTGCATTTGGCTCCCTGCTGAAAGGGTTCGGTAAAGCCGGCGGTAAAATGCTGAAGGCGTTAAATCATAAGGTACTTAAGCAATTTCCATCTACTCAAAAATTAAGCAGCCGCTTGTGCAAAGTGGGCTTTGAACCGGTTGATCTCATCACCGGCCGCGTGAATTATGAATATACCGATTTTGAATTGCCAGGTCCTATTCCCATAAGCTGGACACGCAACTGGGACAGCGACTCCTCCATTGAAGGCCCATTGGGACATGGCGTACAATTATGCTATGACCGCACAGTACAGATCTGGCCGGAGCTCGAATGTTTATCGGTCATGCTGGCCGATGGCCGGCTCGCGGTCTTCCCATTATTACATCCGGGAGAAGAATTCTATCATCCGCAGGAAAACATACTGCTCCGCCGCAAACAGAACGGTCATTTTTTACTGGAAGATTATAATGGATCGCTCTACTATCACTTCAACCTTGAAACCAAAGCCGGCACCTGGCGGCTGTCATTTATAGAGAATTACAGCGGCAATCGCATTCAGTTGCATTATACCGGCGGGAATCTCAGCGCCATAACAGATTCCGCCGGGCGGCAACTGCTGATACAGTTAGATAAAAAACACCGGATCACCCAGGTAATAGTTAAACATCGCGGGCTTGAACAGATCCTGGTCACCTATGGCTATAATGAAGCCGGCGACCTGGTAAGCATCGCCGATGCCCTGAATCAGGCAACCACTATTGAGTACCGTTATCACCTGATGATCAAAAAAACAGATCGCAATGGCCAAAGTTTCTATTGGGAATACGATAGCAAAAAGCGTTGTATCCATACCTGGGGTGATGGCGGCGTGCTGGCCGGGTTTATCAAATACGGTAAAGGACATAATACCGTTACCAACTCGTTGGATGAAAACACCACTTATTATTTCGATGAAAATAATTTGTGCATCCAGGAAACGGATCACTATGGCAATCACCGGTACACTGAATATACCGAAGACTTTAATATATACCGGGAAATCGATGAAGCGGGAAATATAACAGGTTATGTGTATGACAATAGATCACGGCTGAAAGAAAAGATCTTTCCCGATGGAACCAGCATCCGGTACCACCACAACGAGCACAATCAGATAACACTGATCACCAATCCTGATGGCAGCACCCAGGTCTTTGGTTATGATCCATCCCGGCGGCTTCAGTTCATTAATTATCCGAACGGCCGCAATACTGCTTACGAATACAACGCAGAGGGACAACTGGCATCAGTAATTGAAACAGGCAACCGCAAAACCATGATGACGTATGATGAAGATGAGAACCTGGCGGGTTTGCAATTGCCTGACGGGGCAACCGCTCACTGGAAATATGATGCGCTGGGCCGTTGCATACAAAGCACCAATACCACTGGCGAGGTCCGGTATTTCGAATATGATCCCTTGAATCGCATAAGCAATATGTATTTGCCCGATGGGAATACGATAAGGCTCGAGTATAATGCGTATACCCAGGTAACGCAGGCGGCAGACCGGCACAATAGTGTACAGTTTGAGTACACAGCGCTCGGCAGCCTGAAAAAAAGAAAATTACATAACCGCGAAATGCAGTTTCTGTATGATACGGAAGAGCGCCTGAACAGTGTTGTAAATGAAGCGGGCCGGCACTATTCGTTTGGTTACAATAAACGCGGAGAAATTATTAATGAAACGGGGTTCGACGGTTTGCAACGGCAATATGAACGCGATGCCACCGGCAAGACCACGAAAGTGATACGTGCCGGTGGCCGTTATACAAAATACGAATACGACACCAATGGCCAGATAACCCGGGTAGAATACCATGATGGCAGCTGGGAATTGTATAATTATGACAGGAACGGGAACCTGCAGGAAGCCATCAATGAATTTGGTCATGTTCGGTTCACCCGTAATAAACTGGGTTATATAGAAACAGAAGAACAGGACGGATACCTTGTACGCAGCACCTATGATAAGGCAGGTGAGCGCATTAACATTACCAGTAGTTTAGGCGCCGCTATACAACTGCAGCGCAATAAACTGGGCCTGGTAACCAATATGCAGGCAAAGGTGAACAACCTGTTGTGGGAAGCCCAAATGAAATACAACCAGGCAGGACAGGAAATAGAAAGACTGTTACCGGGCGGATTAACCAGTGAATGGCGATATGATCAGGCTGCAAGGCCTGGTGAGCACAAAGTGAGTAGAAGAGGAGTTGTGCAAAGCTGGAAAAAATATACCTGGGATGCGAACGACCGGCTTACCAATGTGTTTGACGCCCTGTCGCAGGGAAATAATCATTTCAGGTATGAAACCTTCAGCAGCCTGGTATTTGCACAGTATGCCGATAACAGTATTATCCATCGTGCTACGGATGCAACGGGCAATATTTACGAAAGCACCACAAAAACAGACCGTAAATACAATAACGCCGGCGCTTTACAGGAAAGTCAACAATATACTTATAAATACGACGAAGAAGGTAATCTGATCAGTAGAACAGACAAGTCGAACCGAAAAAGTACATCCTATGAGTGGTATGCCAATGGCATGTTGAAAAAAGTAGTAAGGCCCGATGGAAAAGAAATAACGTTCACCTATGATGCCCTGGGACGGCGCATCTCTAAATGTTTTGCCGGCAAAATAACCCGCTGGGTCTGGGATAATGATGTGCCATTACATGAATGGACCTACGACGAAAAAGAAAAACCATCCGTAGTGGTAAATGAATGGGGCGAAATGACCTTTGATAAACAGGAACCGAATCCGCATAATGCGCTCCATGCCGTTAGCGGCATAACGTGGGTGTTTGAGGCAGGTAAATATATACCGGCAGCAAAAATTGAAAATGGTGAAACCTATAGTATTATATGCGACCATCTGGGCACACCGCAATGGATGTACGATAGCGAAGGAAAAATTGTTTGGGAAGGATTTTTGGATATTTACGGAAGAATCAGAACTTTACACGGCAAGAACAGTTCTTTGCCATTCAGGTTTCCGGGCCAGTACGAAGATGTGGAGACCGGCTTATATTACAACCGGTTTAGGTATTATGACCCGCAAATGGGAACCTACATCAGCCAGGACCCTATAGGGTTATTAGGAGGGAGTATGTTATATGCATACGTACCTGATGTAAATAGTGAAGTGGATATCCTGGGTCTGGCAGGAACCGGCAGAGGATGGTTGAACTGGGCCAAGAAATGGCACGACAAGCGGGCGGATGAAATATTCGGTGAGGGTAACAAAGGAAGGAATATACGTGGCAGGCAATATGACAAGTATTATGATAAAAAGGATATAGAATATAAATCCGATAATTTTTCAAAAGGCCCAAGAACCAAAGAGTCGCTCGAAAGAATGAACAGGCAGTTAGACAAAGATATTGCCAACAAGGCGGCGGGCAGAGCAAACCCGCACTGGCATTTTGAGCACGATCCAAGTGTGGCAGATGATATGAAGGACTTCCTGAAAAAAATGGATGACAATGGAATTCCCCGTACGCATGGTAAAACGTATCCGGATTGTAATTAGATAAAACATAGCATAATGTCGGAATTTTATAGTGTTGTTAATGAGTTCGATACCTTGATCAGCAAATATGATTTTAAGTCACCCAAAAAGCTGTGGTACGATAATATGATAGCATTAAGCAAGCACATAGACGATATCTTCTATTGTTATGTAATTGCGAGGGTGTACAAACAGGATGGTTCTTTGGAAACCAACTTATGGGTAGGACCGGTTGACAGACCTGATGACGGTTTGGAAAGTTTATCAGCGCATATTAAAGTTGAGATCGGGTACAATAAAACATTAGATGAAAATTTCTTCAAAGATTGTGAAAGCAGAATAATCGAAATGATAGAAGGCGGCGCCCTGGATTCGTTAATGCAAAAGTCAAAAAAGGAGTTGGCCAATCCTTCAGAAAAGAACAGGGCGTACGAAGTATACACGCAGTTCACTTTACCTTTTTATAAAATGGTGTTGACAGAAGCGAACAACGATAAGAAGATCCTGAACAACAAAAAGAAATGCCAGCCAATAATCGAGAAAGTGTTAGCTGCCATGGACGGTGAGCAAAAGGAATTTTTTAATAAGATCGGATTAAAAGAAACAGTTGATCTTATTTGGGAGCTGTGTTATATCTATTCACTGTAAAAAGGCCACTACAAGCTATAGAGGATCCAGGCCGTTCAATAACGGTCTGGATTTTTTTATATGTCAGTTAAAAGTGGCTTAGGTGGCTTTACGGTCTTTTTCATCAAAATAACTATCCACCGACCAGGGTCCATTCCCCGCGATGGCGAAATAAATAAGCCCGATCAAAACAATTACGGTAATAGCTATCTGTTGAAAAGGACGGAACATTTCTTCCTGGTTAATAAAGAACAGCGCACCGATCAGAATAGGGATCTGAATAATGCACGCAACCCTTGTAAGCAACCCCACCGCCAGGAACAGACCGCCCACTATATGGGCAAAAACTATATAGTGACCAAGCATACTTAAGGCAAAATAACTGTTGGGCAGGAAATCACCCATGCGGCCGATCATAAAGCTCATGTTTTCGAGAAACTCGATCCCTTTGTAACATAAGAACAAACCCAGGGCTATACGGGGAATATCCGCCCATTTGGGATGGTGCCTGTCACCCCAATACTCAAGACGTTGAAGGAGGTTCATATGGCAATTTTTGGAGTTAATAAAGAAAGAGCGGTACAAAGGTAGGTATATTCCTGATAGCACTTTGAAACACACCATAATACATATAAAAAGGCATCCTGGCCGGGGCCGGGACGCCTTTTTGCTGTAACTAACTTTTATTCAATATTTAAACGGAGACGGAGGCGCTTTTGGCGGAAAACAACCAGTCAGATAACCTGCTGGCTATTTTAAGCCTGCCAGGAAAAGAACCATTGATGTTGCCGGTATAATCAACAAACTTCACCATTACTTTGATCATGATCAGTTGTTCATTCCGGGCCTTTTCCTGCCGGGCGGCAGAAACTGCTATCCATTTTTCCATTTCAGCGGCATCCTCTGCAATAATTCCTTTGCCCTGCACTTTCAGGCGATAACCAATACCCTTTTTGAAAAACTCCAATCGAACCGGAAATTCCTTATCAAACGCCTCCAGATCCTGTACAGGTTTGGGAATAACAAAACTGATCTCACCATTGTCATTAAGCTCCATTTCGGTGATCAGGTGATTGGGTAGTTTAAATAAAGAGTCCCCTTCAGCAAAAAACAAAGCGCTATTCAGTTCAGACAACTTTCTCTTCAACAGTTTGCCGGGTAAATTAGTATTCATAGATTCCGTTTTATATTATAGAATAAAAAACAACAGTATGGATTACACATTTTTCAGCCGCTCAGGCATATTATATATTACCCAATTGCCATACCATGTTCCTAATGAATGATTCTTAACGAATTAATTCAGGCATATCAAAAAATCCGTCCCATTAATGGACAGGTTTTTCCAAAATTGACATTCCTGACTCACTTACCGTTGGATTACCCGGTGAATTGTAAAAAAAGTAGAATAAACTGGATTTATCAGACCTGTGAACCTTTTATAAGAACAACTGATTGAACAGATTGTTCTTTAAGATGTAGATAGCTTTTTCTGGTTTCGTCCTGTTGATACCCCTCAAGACCCTGCTCATTTTCAAAAGCTACCAGGTGGATTTCGAATGGCGGTTCTATTGAATTATCTACAAATGTACTACTTGTTGGCCGTAAACGAAAGAGAAGTTGTCCGTTATATTTCCACAATAAAGGCAGAACGATATTTTCAAACTCAAAAAATGTTTCTTCCTGTCCATCCTTTATATAAATGAGTTGTGTAATATAGATCATGACCGCTTTTTTGCAATATAACCTGAATGCGGGGCTAAAACTGCGTATTTTTTACGTTAGTTCTGACTATTAATTTGTTAAAGCGTTCAAACATAGCTTAAAAAAAATATTTTACACAAGTAAACGTCGCCGGTAGGGGATAGTCTATGGGTGAATGAACCCTTCGCGTACGCATCTTATCGTGCTGACTGCATTCGCAATTACAGCGTTACTATCCATTCCGCGTTTGTTATGGTTACACCATAAAGCGCAGATGAATGATCTTTTCCAACCGAATTACGCTGATCTATTATTGAGAGCGCTTTATATATTTTTCATTGCTGTTCTGTTCTTCATTATTCATTTACAGACCCGTATCATTAAAGCAGGATTCATAAAAATAGATCTCAATAGCTTTTGGCAACGTTTACCGCTAAGTGTAGGCGTATTCTTTATAACAGTGCCTTTGTTCCTGCAGTTTCACAAATGGTTATTTCCTGCACCTGCCAACGAACAAATCTTCCGGTTCCTGTTTAACCTCAACATGAGCATGAGCGTTATCATGACCATTTTGTTTGCACAGATCTTCCGCCTCTTAATATATAATTACCAGATCCGATTGACCAACGCTTCCTTATTGAAAGCGAATGCAGAGACCAGGTTTGAAGTATTGAAGAACCAGGTAAATCCGCATTTCCTGTTCAACGCATTCAATACCATCAATTCGTTGATCATGACCGATCAGCAGGCAGCCGTGCACTACGTCAACAATATGTCAGAGGTGTACAGGTATGTGTTGAAAAGCCATGAGCAGAACGCCATATCATTACAGGAGGAATTGCATTTTGTGGAAGCGTATATTAATATGCTGAAAGGACGTTATGGCAATAAAGTACAGTTTGAAGTGAACGTGTTACCCGTTTACAACCGGCACAAACTGCCACCTATGGCATTACAAATTCTGCTAGAAAATGCCGTAAAGCATAATATAGCCTCCCGCAGCAAGCCGCTGTTCATCTGCATTGTTACCACGCGGGAAGGTGGTTTGGTAGTAGCCAATAACCTGCAGAAACGGCCTCAAACGGAAGCATCTACCGGACTGGGATTACAGAATTTAAACCAACGCTGTAAGTACCTATCCAACCACGATCTTATTATCCAACAAACCGAATCCAGCTTTTCAGTAACCATTCCTTTATTGAATGAATAAATTATGAAAATTGCCATCATAGAAGATGAAGAAAGTGCGGTTCAGCAGTTAAAGAACCTGTTAACCGAAGTAATAACGACTGCCGAGATAGTGGCTGTTATCGACACCGTAGAAGAAACAGTGGCCTGGCTGAAAAGCCGCCCCGCAGTAGATCTGATCTTCCTCGACATTCACCTGGCCGACGGTTGTTGCTTTGCTATTTTTCAGCAATGCGCTATAGACACACCGATAATATTTACCACGGCCTATGATCAATATGCCATCAGGGCTTTTGAAGTAAACAGCATCGATTACCTGCTTAAACCAGTACGAAAAGAAAGACTGCAGCAGGCGCTGGAGAAATATCACCGGCTTAATAATACCCGCCAGGTGTTGAATAGCGAGCAGTTATTGCAACAGCTAACGCGCGACATTACCAAAGCCACGCAATACAAACGTCATTTTCTAATTCCGTATAAAGACAGGTTGATTCCTGTGTCCGTAGATGATTTTGCCTGGTTCGAGATCAGGAGTGGGGTAGTGCGGGGTATTACCTACGATAAGAAGCACTGGCTGTTGGAAGAAAGCCTCGATGAACTGGCGGAAACAATAAACCCCGAAACGTTTTACCGGGCCAACAGGCAATTTCTCATCAATCGCAGGGCAATTAAAGAAATTGAATACTATTTCAACGGACGGTTTTGCCTGCATTTATCGCCCAATGCCGAAGAACCGGTACTGGTGAGTAAAGCCAAAGCCGGACAGTTCAGGCAATGGATGGCCGGGTAATCAACTGAAGACGGTTTAACAACGAAACCAGCAGCTTAACCCTCAAATTGAGCAGCTTAAGCCAGATAACCCGAACGCTCAGCCCATGAACAACGACCTTTGTACGCAAACAGCACAAACATACATTATGAAACAAATTATCAGGATCATCACAGCGCTTGTAGTAATTACATTAGGAGCAATCAACGCCTCTGCACAATCTAAAATGACCGAAGCGCAAAAAACCGAAGCCAAAGCCAGGTACCAGGAGTATAAGGAAAAACTCAACCTTACAGAGGAGCAATCTAAAAAAGTAGATGCTATTAATACCACCTGGTTTGAAGGGATCTCGGAATTAAAGAATTCAAATGGTTCAAAACTGGCCAAGTATAAAAAGTACAAATCGCTGAATGCAGAAAAGGACAGGAAGATGAAAGAAGTACTGACGAAAGAACAGTTCAAAATATACAAGCAACAGCAGGACGAAAGAAAAGAGGAGTTCAAACAAAGAAGAGCTAACCGCCAATAACTCATCGTTATATCACATGAGGCGTGGAAGCGGCGCCCAGACTAACAAACGTTTATCAAACACTTAATCTTAACAAATTTTATACATTGGATTAATACAACGATAACATTAAAGAAGTACATTTGCACTTTCATATGGCAAGCAATCGTTTGAGCCTTTTGTTTCTACAAAGGGCTTCTTTTTTTTAATAACTCCATGTACGGGATTGGTCCTAAGTTGTTACACTCACGTTTAGGCAGCATCGTAAAACCCGCAACCACCACCCGTGTTTTAACGAAATAAACAGCAACATGCAGAAAGCAAAACGCTTAACGCTGCACGCTGCAGAAAAATTTCTGTGCGTTCGGCGTTAAGCGTTCAGCTGTGAGCGTTCAGCGTTAATATTGTTCCTTATCGTTGGGAAATTGTTTTGCCTTCACGTCGTTTACATAATTCTTTACGGCACCGGTGATCTGTTCATGCAGGTTCAGGTATTGCCGTAAAAAACGCGGTTTGAATTCGGTATTGATCCCTAACATATCGTGCATGACCAGTACCTGTCCATCGCAATACATGCCGGCGCCAATACCGATCGTTGGTATTACCAGCGACTCAGATACTTCTTTGGCCAGCGCAGCAGGGATCTTTTCCAGCACAACCCCAAAACAACCTGCTTCCTGCAAAAGCTTTGCATCCTGGCGCAGTTTATTGGCTTCGGCCTCTTCCTTTGCACGAACGGTATAGGTTCCGAATTTGTAAATAGATTGAGGCGTTAATCCCAAATGCCCCATCACCGGAATGCCGGCAGCTACAATGCGCTTTACAGATTCCAGTACTTCTTCACCACCTTCCAGCTTTACGGCATGCGCACCGGTTTCTTTCATGATGCGGATGGCAGAGGCCAGCGCTTCTTTTGAATTGGCCTGATAAGAACCAAACGGCAGATCAACCACTACAAAGCAACGGTTAATGCCCCGGATAACCGAAGAGGCGTGATAGATCATCTGGTCGAGGGTAATAGGCAGGGTGGTTTCGTGCCCGGCCATCACATTCGAGGCGGAATCACCTACCAGTATTACGTCAATACCGGCTTCATCGAATAAACGGGCAAAGGAAAAATCATA
The DNA here is from genome assembly GCF_017356035.1 of Longitalea luteola. Classification (GTDB taxonomy): domain Bacteria; phylum Bacteroidota; class Bacteroidia; order Chitinophagales; family Chitinophagaceae; genus Niastella; species Niastella luteola. The sequence continues at coordinate 133,140 of NZ_JAFIQX010000006.1, forward strand.
GGCCGTTATCATTGAAATTTTCTCGCCTACGGTCTTCATTCTTTGTAACGTATGGGTCGTTACTTTTTTTACTTCTTTGTTAACGTGTACCGACATAACTGGGAGTTTAATGCGTGTAAGGCGGGAGGGAATATGGCTCTGCATTAGAATAAAACACATTCATAATGCTCCTCGCAGTTGTTAGCGGCTGCTAAGGTAGGTGAATTTAAACAAACAAGTTGCAGGTTACAGGCTACAAGTTTCAGGGAAATATGAAAAAAGAAGAATAATAAATTAAAAATGAAGCAGTTGATGAATTATTGAGTTATTAAGTTACTTTAAACTGTAAACTATGAACTTAAACTGTGAACTATGAACTTAGAACTTCGCCTTTCGCCTTTAATTCATCATATAAATGCTGGATCAACCCATCGGCCAATCCGATCTTGGGCACATGTATTTCTTCAATGTTTGCCCAACGCATTACATTAATATATATAAAAAGGGCCGGTACAATGACGTCGGCGCGGTCTTCCCGTAATTTATAAATGCGTATTCTGTCGGCAACCGAAAAACTGCTTAGTTCCTTGTAATAATCCTTCAGCAGTTCCAGCGGCAATGGCTTGCCTTCTTTTCGTTTTGAGAGGGAAAACACCTTATTTATATTACCACCCGAACCAATAGCCACAATGTCCTGATAGGGTTTTGTTTCGCGCTTTACGAAATCTTTCATTTCACCCCATAGGAAATCGTCTACCTGGTTCTTGAGCAGCCGGATGGTGCCAATATTGAAAGAACGTTTGAAGATCAGGCGGCCAAAGGCAAAAAAGGTGACTTCGGTGCTGCCACCGCCAACGTCTATATATAAATAAGTGTGATTTTTATCGAGGTTTTCTGCAATGTGGTTCTCAAAAATGAGCGAAGCCTCTGCATCGCCGGTGATCACTTCAATGCCGATGCCTGTTTCTTTTTTTACCCGGGCAAGAATTTCGCCAGCGTTGGAAGCATCCCGCATGGCGGAAGTGGCGGCAGCCTTGCAATGTCGTACTCCATACGCATCCATCAGGAGCTTGTAAGCTTTGATGGTGTTCAGGATCATGTCCTCTTTTTCCCGCGAGATCTTTTGCTGTTCAAAAACTTCAAAACCCAACCGCAAAGGCACCCGTACCAGGTTCACCTTTTGAAATTGTGGTCTTTTGTTATTGGAAAAGATAACATCCGAGATCAGCAATCGTGCTGCATTACTGCCTATATCAATAGCCGCCAGTTTCATGAGTCATTATACCGCCGGTGCTTCGCCAATCACTACAGGTGCTGTTACCTCTTCAGATCTTGGCGCACCAGGTATTACGTTACTTTTTTGGTGTAAGTAATTATATATTTCTACCTGCGACCGTACTTTTTTAAGCTTGCGGTCACGCGCATACCGGTTACTCAGTTCATTGTCCAAAATTCTGGCTTTTACATTATCACTGAGTTGTATTTCAAGAATATTTTTCAACACTTTTTTAATATTCTCGTCAAAAACCGGACAGGTAGCTTCTACACGATGGTCTAAATTGCGCACCATCCAGTCGGCCGATGAAATATATACCCTTTCAGCACCATTATTATGAAAAATAAATACGCGGGCATGTTCAAGATACTCATCAATTATACTGATCGCCTTTACGGGTTTTACGAATTTTTTATTTTCAGAATACATACAGAAGATGCCCCTGATGATGAGTTTTAGTTCTACACCCGATCTGGCGGCTTCATACAGCTTCTCGATCAACGTTTCATCGCTCAGGGAATTCATCTTTAAGGTAATGCCTGCCGGCTTTTTCTCTTTTGCATGTTTTATTTCCCGGTTAATAAGCTTCAGCAATTCTTTCCGCAGATCGGTAGGGCAGGGAATGATGGTTTTGCAGGCCTTTAAAAAATGCATACCCTCTTTAGGCTTCTCCAGGAAATTGAAGATCCGGTTAACATCGGCCATTATATGCCGGTCGGAAGTGAGCAGGCAATGGTCGCCATATACGGTGGCCGTTTTTTCGTTCAGGTTGCCGGTGCTGATAAAGCCGTAATGGATCGTATGATTATTCATCCGCTTTTTAATAAGACAGGCTTTGGCATGCACTTTCAGGTCGGGTATACTGATCAATACTTTAACGCCTTCCTCTTCCAGCCGCTCTTTCCATTCCAGGTTGGCTTCTTCATCGAAACGGGCCCGCAGTTCCAGCATCACCGTTACCTGTTTACCGTTGCGCACGGCATTGATAAGGGCATTGATCACTTTTGAATTACTGGCCAGCCGGTAAGCAGTTATTTTAATGACGGTTACATCGGGGTCAATGGCAGCTTCCCGCAACAGGTCAATGATGGCATGAAAGGAGTGGTAAGGAAAATTCAGCATTATATCCGTTTGCAGCACCACATCTGTTACCCGCATGGCGCTTTTGAGCATGGGATGTACGAATGGCCGTTTGCGGTGGCCTCTCTTTTCAAAAACGTCCGGAAAATCCATAAAGTGCCGGAAGTTATGGATACGGCCGCCGGGGATGAGGCTGTCTTTCCGCGACAGATTCAACTTGCGGATCAGGTAATCGAGCAGGCCGGGGTCCATATTCTTATCGAATACAAAGCGCACGGGCTTGCCCTTACGCCGGTTCTTTACCCCTTTTTCGATCTTTTGAATAAGGGTGGTGGAAATGTCGCTATCCATATCGATCTCCGCGTCCTTGGTTACTTTAAATACCCAGGAGGCATAACGATCGTACCCGAAATAGGAGAATATACTTTTCAGGTTGAACCGCAAAACATCTTCCAGCAATATTATATGGTGTTCCCCGGGAGGTGAAGGCAATTGAATGAACCGGCCATTGGCTTTGGCTGGAATTTCAATAATGGCATATTTCCGTTTGAGGCTACCGTCTTTACGTGACAGCACCACACCTAGATAAATTGATTTTTCCCGCAGGTAAGGAAATTGCGGAATACTTTCGATCATGAGCGGAATGGTATTGCTGCGCACTTCTTCCTCAAAAAAGGTTTGAACAAATTTCTGTTGCTCTTTATTCAATGATCTTTCAGTGATCAGGTAGATCCTGTCTTTTTCCAGTTCCCTATGTACGCCTTCCCAGATGCGGTTGAACTCAGCCTGTTGTTCCAGCACGATCTGTTGTATTTCATCGAGGATCTTACCCGGCGCCACTTCCATGTGCATGTTTTTCTTACCTACCTGGGTCATACGTTTAAGCGTAGCCACCCGTACGCGGAAGAACTCATCGAGGTTATTGGAGAATATTCCCAGAAACTTGATCCGTTCGCGCAAAGGCACACTTGGATCAGCGGCCTCTTGTAATACCCTTGCATTAAAAGATAACCAACTAATATCCCGGGCTATAGTTTTACGTTTCATCTGGTTGATCATATTTGTTTTGGCAGGAATCCCCCTGGTTTCCAGGTTTAAACGTTAAAATAATATATTTAATTTCTGTGCCTCGATCATTTCTTCATACAATTGGGTATGAAGATGTTCTGCCAAAGGTGAGGAGCTTGTAAATTAAAATTAAATTAAGGAATTATTAAATCGAATGGTGAGCAGGTATTACAAAAGGGATGTGAATTTTAGCAGGGGTAGTGACCTGTCCTGTAAAGTGATTGCCCAGGATGTGGGTATGATGGTTTTGTAGAAGCTATATTAACTGACTAACTGAAAAAGGGTCTTTCCATTGCAGTACTTCCCAACTGCCTTCTGCTATTTCTTCGTCGAGCTCCCGGTAGTCCCAGCCGCAATACCCCAAAAATATCTTCATGTCATTTTCATTAATTCTATGATTATCAATATGATTTACAGCTGATGTAAAATCGCCCCCCAGGTAAATGGTATCAGTTACGGGTTGTCCGCCTTTGATCAGATCAGGCCGTTGATGAATAAAGAACAGGTGCTCCTGGTCAACCGGTCCGCCAACGTACAACGGAAAAGGTTTTATGTGGTTGAATTCTACCAGTTCGTTAAGCTTTCTGGGATATTTTTGATTCACCACAAAACCCATGGCTCCTTTTTCGTTGTATTCTGTAATAAATAGTACAGTATGCCCGAAGAAAGTGTCATTCAGCAGGGAAGTGCTTTTTAAGAAAACTCCAGGTTTCATTCAGCGAAGATATTTAAGTTCCTACTGCCTGCGGGTACAAAAATCAATTACCACGCATCACCCGGCGCTTACTGAGCCGGGATCTTATATAACCTGTCACAGCGGCCGCAATGGCCGTATGTTCATTCTTCTTACCAGCATATCAGGTTTTTGGCCAAATCGGTGCCAGAGGCAGGTTAGTAATATTGCCGGTTTTAAGCAAACTTGCGGCAGAGGCATTTGAATGATATCCGCCGGCAATGGGTTTTACGGCCGGCCCGGAACTTTGGGAAGGCGCCAAAAATGTGAATAACCTGCCTAAAATGACTAAATTGCACATTTCCAAGCTTTACATATCCACAGGTGTTGAAAAAACAGTAAAAAAAGTTTGGTAAGAGTTTGTGAATTCCATAGATTTTGCGACCTTTGCCGTCCTAAATTTTTATGCGTCATGGCTAGAGTATGTCAGGTGACAGGTAAAGTTCCAGTAACAGGACACAAAGTTTCGCATTCCAACATTAAAACCAAACGTAGGTTTTTACCGAATTTGCAAACAAAACGTTTTTACCTGGCCGAAGAAGATAAATGGATCACCCTGAAGTTATCAACTGAAGGTATTCGTACCATCAACAAAAGAGGTTTAATGCCCGTAGTGAAAGAACTGCGCGCAAAGGGTGAAAAAATCTAATTAATTTTTTAAAGCGTAATAACAATGGCAAAGAAAGGTAACCGAGTTCAGGTAATATTGGAATGTACTGAGCACAAAAACAGCGGACAGCCTGGTACCAGCCGGTATATTTCTACCAAGAACAAAAAGAACACTCCTGAACGTCTGGAGTTGAAAAAATACAACCCGATCCTGAAAAAGGTAACGGTTCATAAAGAAATTAAATAAAAAGCCAATTTGCTGGTGTGCTGATGTATAACAATACTGTTATTTCATTATCACATTATCGAATTATCACATTATCAAATTAGCAAGTCATGGCAAAAGCAGCTTCGAAAAACGCGAAAACCAAGGATGCTAAAGCAGCAGCCGAGGCAAAGAACTGGACTAAAGTAATACGTGCCGTACGTAGCGAGAAAACAGGTGCATATACCTTTAAAGAGGCTATTGTGCACAAAGACAAGGTTAAAGATTACATGTCTGGCAAATAAGCTTTTCGCTTAGAAAAGATATTATTTAGGTTAGTTATAAGTACCTGATTTTTTAAGAGCTTTCCGAACAGGAAGGCTTTTTTGCTTTGCTGTATGTCAACCGCGTGCCATTGACCCCGCCTTCGCTATCGCTACGGGCGGGTAAGCATTCACCATAGACTGTTTGATGTTTCACGACCACAAATCATTTATCTTAGCCTTAAAATCAGGAAAATGAGTTTTTTCGGGAAGTTGTTTGGCAAAAAAGAAAAGGAATCGCTCGATCAGGGACTGCAGAAAACAAAGGAGGGATTTCTTTCGAAGATCACCAAAGCCATTGCCGGCAAAAGTACTGTTGATGAAGAGGTACTCGATAACCTCGAAGATGCCCTGGTCAGTGCCGATGTAGGCATTGATACCACGGTGCAGATCATTGAACGGATCGAACAACGGGTAGCTAAAGACAAATACCTCAATACCAGCGAACTGAACCGGTTACTACAACAGGAAATAGAAGCCGTGCTGGTTGATGCGCCGGAAAATAACAGCTATAATTTCAATACCGCCCTGCCAGCCAAACCATTTGTGATGCTCGTGGTGGGCGTGAATGGTGTTGGCAAAACCACTACCATAGGTAAACTGGCCTACAACTTCAAAAAAGCTGGTAAATCAGTTTTACTGGGCGCCGCCGATACGTTCCGGGCTGCCGCGGTTGACCAGTTAACCATCTGGAGCGAGCGGGTAGGCGTTCCTATTGTGAAACAGGCCATGGGTTCCGATCCTGCTTCTGTAGCTTTCGACACCGTGCAAAGCGGCCTGGCCAGGGGCGTTGATGTGATCATCATTGACACGGCCGGCCGGTTACATAACAAAGCCCACCTCATGGATGAACTGGGCAAGATCCGCCGGGTTGTTCAAAAACTGATTCCCCAGGCGCCCCATGAAGTAATGCTGGTGCTGGACGGATCTACCGGTCAAAACGCCCTGGAACAGGCGAAACATTTTACCGCCACCACCGATGTATCAGCGCTCACTATTACCAAACTCGACGGAACAGCCAAAGGTGGAGTGGTGCTGGCCATCGCCAATCAGTTTAAAATACCGGTAAAGTTTATCGGAGTAGGTGAGAAGATGGAAGACCTGCTGGTATTCGACAAACACGAGTTTGTAGACAGCCTGTTTAAACTGGGGTAGGCCAATTATCAGATGTGATCGTTCGATAATTTGATAATTCGGATCTCTTAATAATCTACAATTGAAATAAAAAGCGTTCCGGGATCCGGAACGCTTTTTTAATTCTTTTTCAGGTCCTTTAGAACGTAAACTTAAAGCCCAAACCACCCCAGGCGCCTACATACGCACCATTCAGGAATTCGATGTATGGGTTAACATCAAGGCTGATGGCAATTGGAGCACCGTTGAACTTGTAGTCAAGTCCCAATACGCCGTCAACACCAAACGAAGCATCACCATCATCATAATAATGATCGCCATGACGATGCCAGCGTTCGTTATACACGCCGAAGTGAGCACCGGGACCGGCATACCATTTCAGGCCGGGAGCGCTGTTGATATCGCCGTGAAACTCATATAAACCGGTAAACCGGAAACCGTGGTTCCAGAAGGAAAAAATGCCTTCCAAAGCCCGGTCATCGCGGATAAAATGCTTCACAGTCAAAGCACCCGGCCAGAATTTAACACCAATAGCGGTACGATAATCAGATCCCATAGACTGAGCCTGGGTTCGGGTAACGGTCAAAACGGCCAGTAAAGCTAATAGAGCAACGATTCTTTTCATAATATCTGTGTTTGGTCGTAAACAATTTTAAAAACTATGCCAAAACACGCCTGGCCACACAAGAAGTCTAAATCCCTCAGTCTCAGCACCTTTTTTTTGAAAAACAACGCAATATTACAGCTAAACGGGTAAACTGCAATGACCTTAACAATTGTTGCCAAACGCGCAAACGATCACAAATTTCAAATAACAACTACCAGTCGCTGGGAATGTGTGAATTGAGCCGGCATTGCTTTATTGACCCGGCGCCGTGCAGATTTCGTTTTTCCAATTTGCATATTGCCCATTGCCCATTGAAATAGTACCTTTGCGCCCTTATATGAAAGTCAGATCCCATAAAAAAGACAAGGTCAATATCATTACGCTGGGCTGCAGCAAGAACATGGTTGATAGTGAAGTCCTGAGCGGACAGCTACAGGCCAATGATATCGACGTGATACATGAGAATCAAAAATCAGATCACAATATTGTAATTGTAAATACCTGTGGCTTTATTGACAAGGCCAAGGAGGAATCGATCAATACCATTCTTGACCAGGTAGAACTGAAACGTCGCGGTAAACTCGATAAAGTGTATGTTACCGGCTGCTTAAGCGAGCGATACAAGAATAACCTTGAACAGGAAATTCCTGAAGTGGATGCCTATTTCGGCACGATGGAACTGCCGTTGATATTAAAACAGTTTGAAGCCGATTATAAAGCAGAATTGCTGGGCGAGCGCTTACTGGCCACGCCTACCCATTATGCCTATCTGAAAATTTCAGAAGGCTGTAACCGCACCTGTTCTTTTTGTGCCATTCCCCTTATGCGCGGCCAACACATCAGCAAACCCATTGAACAGCTGGTGAAAGAAGCCGAGGGACTGGTGAAGAAAGGCGTAAAAGAAGTAATGCTCATTGCCCAGGAATTAACCTATTACGGGCTGGACATCTATAAAAAACGCATGCTGGCTGATCTGATGAACCGTCTGGCCGATGTAAAAGGGCTGGAATGGATCAGGCTGCATTATGCATATCCGTCTAAATTTCCGTTGGAAATACTGGATGTAATGCGCGAACGGGAGAACATCTGTAATTACCTCGATATGCCGCTGCAGCACGCCAGCGATAACATGCTCAAGGCTATGAAACGCCAGATCACCCAGGCAGAAATGAATGAATTGATCAGCGCCATCCGCGAAAAAGTGCCTGGTATTGGTTTACGAACCACATTGATCACCGGCTTCCCGGGTGAAACAAGAGACGATGTAGAGTCGTTGAAGTCGTTCCTGCAAATGCACCGCTTCGATCGCGCCGGCATCTTCACTTATTCGCACGAAGAGAACACTACCGCATACGACCTGGAAGACAATATTCCACAGGAAGAAAAAGAAGCGCGGGCACAGGAGATCATGGAAGTGCAGCAGGAGATCAATTTTGAAAAGAACCAGGAAAAGATTGGCAAAACCTTCAAAACCCTGATCGATAAAAAAGAATCGGGCCGTTACCTGGGCCGCACTGAATTCGACAGTGTAGAAGTGGATAATGAAGTGATCATAAACAGCACCAAAAAATTACCTATAGGTGAATTTGTAAACGTTAAGATCACCAAAGCATACGATTTTGACCTGGAGGGTGAAGTGGTTGACTAACACCCCCGGCCCGCTAAAGGGGAGTCGTAAATCCTCGATCTGACATCCAACAATTTCTTAAAACTTAAAAACGCCGTCTGCTACTTCGCGGATGGCGTTTTTTGCGTTAGGCCTTAACCGTTCAGCCTTCAACCGGCTTTTGCGTTTAGGGTTCTGCGTTAAGCGTTTGGCGTTCAGCATTAAGCGGAATTACCACAAAGTTGTATTGTCTCCGCATGGTATAAGCAATACCTTCGCCTCATTAAATGTACATTGAACAATCAATGGTACATACAGCCTTATCATTTCCGGATATACATTAGCATTTATTTACTGACATTTATAAATGACTCAATTGGAGGCAATGGCAGATACCGGCAGGTGTGAGTGATCAGATCTGCATGGTATCATCGTGGATCATGAAGTAGTGCGACGCTACTTAATGAATATTTTCCACACTGGCAGGCATACAACCTCTTGTGCCTGCCTTTTTAATTCTGTAAGTGTTTCATTAGTGCTAAATACCGTTTGCAGTCCTAATTAATTAAACAAATGTGACATACCATTAACAAAAAAATATAATAAATAGACATGCAAAATGTGTAAAATAGATCAATAAGCCGGTAAATTTGAAATCAGGTTAATACGCTTTTTTAGTATTAGTAGCAGCTCTCGACCAAGAGGGTTTAGGTTCTGGTTAATTATGCTGCCAGCAGCATATCCGGAGTTCATTAACAGGGAAAGAAAGATCTACTTTCTTTCCCGTTAAGCCCGGATTCTGTCCCTTTCCCTATTAACAGTTTTTACCTTTTTAGCTTCAATATTTCACGCAGGTATAATGGTTAAAGGAATGTATAATACCTTTGTAGCCCGATACAACGGTAAAATACTTGACTTATGTTTAAAGATGCAACCTCACACGAGATAGACCAGGTATTGAACAATGCATGGCAGGCCTTTCGTCAATACCGGAAGTATTCGTTAAAAGACCGGGCCCGCTTCATGCGCACCATTGCTACAGAGCTGGAAAATGCAGGCGACGAACTGATCCAGACAGCAATGCGTGAAACCAATCTGCCTGAAGCGCGTTTACGCAACGAACGGGCCCGTACCATGTATCAGTTGACCAGTTATGCCGACGCCTGCGAAAGAGGCGAATGGCTGGAAGCCAGGATCGATACGGCAAATACGAATAAAACGCCACCCAAGCCAGATATCCGCAAAATGCTGATCCCCCTGGGGCCTGTAGTGGTATTCGGGGCCAGTAATTTTCCATTCGCTTATTCTACCGCAGGTGGCGATACAGCCTGTGCTTTTGCAGCCGGTTGCCCGGTTATTGTAAAAGCACACCCGGCGCATGCACAAACATCTGAACTGGTGGCCCGGGCCATCCTGAGGGCTGCAGAAAAATGCCAGCTTCCCAACGGTGTTTTTGCCCACGTACACGGCGCTTCTCAGGAAGTAGGAAAAGCGCTCGTTATGCATCCGTACACAAAAGCAGTAGGATTTACCGGTTCCTATTCAGGCGGTACAGCTTTGTTCGACTGGGCGAACCAGCGCAAAGAACCCATACCGGTATTCGCTGAAATGGGCAGTGTGAATCCGGTGTTCTTATTGCCTGAAAAATTGAAACAATCTGCTACCGAGATCGCAAAACTATATGCTGGTTCTATCACGCTGGGTGTTGGCCAGTTCTGTACCAACCCGGGCCTGATATTCGGCATAGAAGGAGCGGAGCTGCAGGAATTTATAACTACGCTCGGCAATGAAATAAAAGCGGTTAGTCCGGGTACCATGTTGCATCCGGGTATTTCAAAAAATTATGCTGAGAACAGATCACGCGCTCTTTCCCAACAACAGGTACAAACAGTGGCCATAAGCAATACGCAGCCTGCCGACAACCAGGGTGTGCCAACGATCGCCTCTGCCAGCGGCGAAGCGTTCCTGAATAATCCCATCTTACACCAGGAAGTGTTTGGGCCTTATTCTCTTGTTATCCGGTGTAAAGACCAGCAGGAATTACTGCAAGTGGTTCGTCACCTGGAAGGACAATTGACCGCCACGCTGATGGCCACTGAAAATGATATTGTACAGCACGATGAACTGGTAGAAGCCGTAAAAGATATTTGTGGCCGCTTTGTCGTAAATGGCGTGCCTACCGGCGTGGAAGTATGTTTAAGCATGCACCATGGAGGTCCATTTCCCGCAACTACCGATTCGCGCTTCACTTCGGTTGGGGCCGACGGTATTAAACGTTTTGCCCGTCCGATCGCCTATCAGAACTGGCCAAACAATTTATTACCGGATGAGTTGAAGGACGGCAATCCGTTGGGCATATGGAGAACGGTAAATGATGAAATAACGAAAAATGGTTTGTAGTTTGTTGTTTGTGGTTTGTAGTTGCTGCCGAAATACTAAATCGCCGAGAAAATGTATCAGCCATAGAATTCAGACTGCATGCGTTTGCGCTTGAGTTTGAAATAAAAGAACCACAAACAACAAACCACAAACAACAAATTTGTTTTGCGTTTTTCTGCTGCCTATAAAAATATTCCCGTTTATAATTTTTTATTACTTTACCCGCGTATCCGGCGAGTGTACTTAACATTAAGTCGCTCAGGATGAACGCGAGATAAACTGTGGGGTTCATGAAAAAAACTTTTTTCTGTATCGATGCGCATACCTGCGGCAACCCGGTTCGCCTGGTAGCCGGTGGTGGTCCTGTACTGGAAGGAAAGAACATGAGCGAAAAGCGCCAGCATTTCCTAAAAGAATACGACTGGATCCGCAAAGGACTGATGTTCGAACCCCGCGGGCACGATATGATGAGTGGCAGTATCCTGTATCCGGCCCATGATCCGCAGAACGACATCGCTGTACTGTTCATTGAAACAAGTGGCTGTTTACCGATGTGCGGCCATGGTACCATTGGCACGATCACTATCGCCGTTGAAGAAGGATTGATCACACCCAAAGTGCCGGGCACCGTTCGGCTGGAAACACCCGCCGGACTGGTAAAGATCAGTTACAAGCAGGAAGGCAAAAAGGTAAAAACGGTTAAATTGACTAACGTTCCCGCTTACCTGGCAGCTGAAGGGTTGCAGGTGACCAGCCCTGACCTGGGCGAGTTGACCATAGATGTTGCCTACGGCGGAAATTTTTATGCGATCGTTGATGTTCAGCCCAATTTTAAAGGACTGGAGCATTATGGAGCAGATCAGCTGACCGGGTGGGCGAGGGAGTTACGCAAACGAATAAACGCGCAATACCAGTTTGTACATCCGGAGAACCCAACTATTAACGGTTGCTCTCATATTTTATGGACAGGCGCTGCAATGGATAAAAATGCTACCGCGCGCAACGCGGTGTTTTATGGCGACAAGGCAATTGACCGGTCACCCTGCGGAACCGGCACCTCAGCCCGGATGGCGCAATGGTATGCCAAAGGAAAATTGAAGAAAGGCGATGCTTTTGTTCATGAAAGCATTATCGGGTCACAGTTCGTGGGGCGCATTGAGGAAGAAACAACGGTTGATGGAAAACCCGCTATTCGCCCCAGCATTGAAGGATGGGCAAAGATCTACGGCTACAATACTATTTCCATTGATCCGGATGACGATCCGTATGCGTATGGTTTCCAGGTTATTTAAGAATGGGTGATTTACTAATGGGAAGCATACGATATATAACAGCGCGGTAACAGTTACCGGTTCCCGGTTACCCGGGCGCTCAAATTAAAAGCAGCTTGATTACAGGCGGGCCTTGTGCCTTAAGGGCCTGGCAACCGGAAACTGGCAACCGGTAACCCGTTATATTACCATTCACTCTATACTTGACCACTAAATACTTCACATGAGCAAACAGGTTACTATTATTGGCGGCGGTGTTATCGGCCTTTGCTGTGCGTATTATCTCCAAAAAGAAGGTTATGAAATAACGATCATTGAAAGAGGTGACATTACCGATGGCACTTCATTTGGAAACGCAGGTTATGTATCGCCCAGCCACTTTATTCCCCTCGCATCACCCGGTATTGTAGCACAGGGCTTGCGGTGGATGCTCAGTTCAACCAGTCCATTTTACATTAAACCCCGCCTTAATCTCGATCTTATCAGGTGGTTGATGACCTTCTGGAAACAGGCCAATGCCCGAACGGTAGAAAAAAATATTCCTCCGCTGAACGATATCTTACAATTAAGCCGTGAACTGACCAGCGATATCAAAAATGAACTCGGCAATCATTTCCGCATGCAGGAAGTGGGTTGTTTCATGCTCTATAAATCGGCCGCTATTGAAAAACATGAAATAGAATTGGCCACAGCAGCAGCGAAGCTGCACATCGATACCAAAATATTAAATGCACAGGAAGTGCAGGCCATGGAGCCGGATGTACAGGTAGATGTGCGGGGCGGTGTTTTGTATCCGATCGACTGCCACCTGCATCCCGGCGACCTGATGCGCACCCTCAAAGAACACCTGGTAAAGTCGGGCGTAAAACTGCAGCTGAACACTACCGTTACCGGCTTTGAGAAAAAAGGGAATACCGTTACAGCCGTTATTACCAGCAAGGGCAAATTCGATTGCTCTCAACTGGTGCTGGCCAGCGGATCTTGGCTGCCGGTGGTAAGTGAAAAGCTGGGCATTTCCATTTTGTTACAGGCTGGCAAAGGATACAGCATGACGTATGAGAAAGTACAAAGGAACCTGCGCTATCCGGCTATCCTGGTAGATAAAAGAGTAGCCATGACACCTATGGGTGCCGACCTGCGGATGGGCGGCACTATGGAGATCAGCGGACTCAATTCTCCCTTACTGATAAAACGTGCACATGCTATTTATAACGGCGCCAAAGCCTATTATCCCGATCTGCCCGTGGAAATGATGCCGAAAGAAAAGATCTGGTACGGATTACGCCCGCTCACCCCCGATGGATTACCGTATATCGGTCATCATAGTAAATATGCGAATTTGGTGATCGCCGGCGGACATGCCATGCTTGGTCTCTCCCTGGCTGCGGCCACCGGTAAACTGGTAGAAGAACTCATCAATAAAAAGAAAACTACGATCGATGTGGCCGCTTTCAGCCCGGAAAGATTCTAAGGCAACAAGGCATAAAGGCAAAGAGGCATACGTTTCAGCCGCCAGCCAACCGCGTTAGCTGGTCAACCAGTCAACTTGTTAACTTTTCGACTATCTTTACTCCCCTCAAAACAAGCATCATATGAAAAGTTACTCTATTGCAGCCGCATTCATGCTGACAGCCTCGATCGCCAATGCCCAGGAACACCAGCTGGTTAAAAAATGGGAGACTGATACCCTGCTGAAAGTACCAGAGGCAGTACTGTACGATGAAGCCAATAAAGTATTGTACGTTACCAATATTGACGGCCAGCCGTGGGACAGGGACAATAAAGGGTCCGTTGGTAAAGTAGGGCTTGATGGTAAGATCATTACCGTAGACTGGGTAAGCGGCTTTTCGGCACCCAAGGGTATGGGATTATATAAAAACAACCTGTATGTAGCCGATGTAGACAAAGTAGCCGTGATCGATATTAAAAAGGGGGCAGTTGTTAAAACCATTCCGGTTGAAGGCGCACAGGGCCTGAATGACATTTCTGTTGATAAAAAAGGCGTGATCTACGTATCTGATTCTAAAAATAAAAAAGTACATCGCATCGAGAACGGTCAGGTGACCACCTGGCTCGAAAACCTGAAGGGCCCCAACGGACTGCTGATTAATGGCAATGACCTGTTTGTGCTCGATGCAGGCGGATTGTACAAAGTGGAAAAAGATAAATCACTTACCAAACTGGCCGAAGGCATGGAAGGCGGTACCGATGGCGTGGAACATGTAAAAGGAAAAGATTATATCGTCAGCTGCTGGGCCGGCTCCATCTGGTATGTGAACGGCGATGGAACCAAACAAAATCTGCTGGATACCCGCGAACAAAAGATCAACACGGCCGATATTGGCTATGACGCGAAGAACAGGATCGTGTATGTTCCCACCTTCTTTAAAAATAACATCATAGCGTATGAACTAAAGTAGCAATGGAACGTTAAAATTGACGATCAGTTATGCCAATCGTGCGGTTGATAGTATTTTTATGTTCGCATTCCCTTATTTATGGATTGTAATTCTACTAATTTATCATTTGAGCAGACGGGGTATTTTTCAAAGATCATCACAGATTATCTTAACCAGTCCTCAACTATACAGCCTTTTTACAAGTATCCGGCTTCAGTGGAAGGAATTGCTATGGCCATACAGGCCCGGCAATCAGTACAACCCGACCGCAATCTGCTGGTAACGGAATTACAAAAGCAATATACAGGGATCAACACTTCAGCCCTCGTTCAGCAAAATATTCAACAGCTCTTACAGCCCAACACGTTTACGATTACTACGGCGCATCAGCCGGCCATCTTCACCGGTAACCTGTATTTTATTTATAAGATAGTACATGTTATCAGGCTGGCCGACAGACTTAAGAAGGAATTTCCGTCGAACCATTTTGTGCCGGTATTCTGGATGGGCAGCGAAGATGCGGATCTTGATGAATTGGGCCATGTGTATTTAGGTGGAGAAAAGCTGGTTTGGGAAACAAAACAAACAGGCGCTGTAGGTCGTATGAATACCAAAGGGCTCGATAAACTGATCCACCGCATCGAGGGAGAATTATCCGTACAGCCTTATGGTAAAGAATTAATAGAGCTGCTGCGCAGCTGTTACCTCGAAAGTCCCGATATACAAACAGCCACTTTCAAACTGATAGATGCTTTATTTGCAGAATACGGTTTGATCGTTGTGTTGCCCGATAATGCGAACCTGAAAAGAGTGATGGAGAACGTGTTCCGGGAAGACCTGCTACAACAAAATGCGGCCGGGATAGTAGGGAAGACCATTGACAAATTATCCGAACAATATAAAGTCCAGGCGCACCCACGCGAGATCAACTTATTTTACTTAAAGGATAATGTTCGCGAGCTGATAGAGCTGAGGCAGGATAAATACGAAGTAAGAAAAACAGATATCAGCTTTACCAAAGATGAAATAATGGCCGAGCTGGTCAATCATCCCGAGAGGTTTAGTCCGAACGTGATCTTGCGTGGCCTTTACCAGGAAACTGTGTTGCCCAATATTGCGTTTGTTGGTGGCGGCGGTGAAACAGCCTACTGGCTTGAATTAAAAGACCTTTTCGAGCACTATCATACGCCCTTCCCGGTATTGCTGGTGCGCAATTCGTTTTTGATCGTAGAAAAGAAGTGGCAGGATAAGATCCAGAAACTGCAACTGCAGCCGAAAGATTTCTTTCAGAGTGAACAACAGTTGCTCACTATTCTGGTGAGCCGGCATAAGAACGGAGAACTGAAATTAAAACAGGAAGTAGAAGCTGCCAAACATGTGTATGAGCAGTTAAAAAATAAAGCGGCCGCGATCGACCGGTCATTAACGCAGCATGTAGAAGCATTACAGGCCAGAACTTTGAGGCCTTTACAGGAACTGGAAAAGAAATTATTGCGCGCTGAAAAGAAAAAATACGAAGCCGAGCAACGGCAGATCCAGGCGGTGCGCTCCGCCTTGTTTCCCCGCAATGGATTACAGGAACGTATTGACAATTTTATGCCCTGGTACGCGCTCTGGGGCCGCGATTTCATTAAAATAATACACGATCACTCTCTCACTTTAGAACAACAATTCACTATTCTTGAAGAAAGCTAAAATGTCGCCGGTTAGCAGTTACCAGTCGCGGGGATCTCATTAATTGACTTTCCACCGGACTGTATTTCCCTGTAACCACTCTTTGGCACCTTAAACCTTCCGGTTTATTCTTAGCATGTTCCCTGGCAACCGGAAACCGGTAATTCCTAAGAATTTTTTCTCATCGCGTAAACGGTTTTCCCGATTCTGCAAAGCAAACCATACAGGCGCCATTAATTTCGCGCCACAAAAGCGTGTACTCTAATATGAAGCAGTTTTTTTTATTGGTATTTGGTATTTTAGTAGCAATCACGAACGGTTTTGCGCAAAAAAGCACCGGTTCCATTAAAGGAACGGTAACAACTTCCGATGGCAAGCCGGCAGAATCGGTTTCCGTACAAATAGCAGGTAAACGCCGTGGCGATATTACCAACGAAAAAGGTGTATTTGAGATCCTTAAGCTGCAACCAGGCAGTTACACCCTCACCATCTCATTTACCGGTTATGAAGCGCTGGAACAGCAGGTTGAAGTAGTAGCCAATCAAACCGCCACCGTTTCTTTCCAGTTAAAAGCCTCGAATAAAGAATTACAGGAAGTAGTAGTTACTTCCGGACAAAACAAATTCGCTAAAAGATCAAGCGGATACGTGGCCCGTTTACCCCTGGGCAACCTCGAGAACCCTCAGGTGTACAATGTAGTGCCCAAAGAATTATTGCAGGAACAAATGATCGTTAGCTTTGATGATGCGCTGAAGAATGCGCCGGGTGTTGACAGGTTATGGACCTCTACCGGACGCGCAGGCGATGGCGCCGGTTATTTCACGATGCGTGGTTTCAGCGTACAACCAACCATGATCAATGGCATTGCCGGTTTAACCAATGGCGGCCTGGATCCTGCTAATATCGAACGCATAGAAACCATCAAAGGCCCATCCGGTACTTTGTTCGGCAGCAGCCTTATATCTTTTGGCGGATTGATGAATATTGTAACGAAAAAGCCATACGATTCAACCGGTGGCGAAGTATCATATACCGGCGGCAGCTATGGTTTAAGCCGTTTTACGGTTGACGTTAACACACCGCTCAATAAAAGCAATACCGCGCAGTTCCGGTTAAACGGCGCTTACCATTATGAAGGCAGCTTCCAGGATGCCGGCTTTAAAAGATCGATATTTGTAGCACCCTCTTTAGCTTACCAGGTGAATGACCGCCTGTCTTTCCTGTTCAATACAGAATTCTTTACATCGGAAGGCACCAACCCGCTGATGGTATTCCTGAACCGCACGCGTCAGCTGGAATACAGAACGCCCAAAGAGCTGGGCATGGACTATAAGCGCAGCTTTACCAGCAACGATATCACCATCAAAAATCCTACACTGAACCTGTATGGTCAAATGAATTACAAGTTGAGTGATCAATGGGTTTCGCAAACCAGTGTATCGCGCAGCGTTCGTCAGTCAGACGGATACTACCAGTATGTAATGTTCAACACGCCTAACGGTGGCGACACCCTGCTGAACCGCTTTGTCAGCAATCAGAATGGCGTTGGTACCTCAACAGATATTCAGCAGAACTTTATCGGTGATTTCAAGATCGGTAAATTACGCAACAGGGTGGTAGCTGGTATCGACTTCTTCAGCGTGCAAACCCAAAACAACAGCTCGGCTTATATTACCTTCGACCAGGTGAGCTCCACCCGCCTGAATGATACGCGCTATGGTCAGTTAAGCCAGGCGGCAGTAGATGCCAAACTGGGACAAAACACCGCACCTACCAAATCATGGACCAATGCACAAACCTACAGCGCCTACATTTCTGATGTATTGAATATTACCGAACAGTTGGCAGCCATGGCCAGTGTGCGCATCGATTATTTCGACAGCAAGGGTTCTTTTAATGCTACCAGCGGCAGCACGCCTTTGCCCAATTCAAAATATAACCAAACATCGGTATCGCCGAAATTCGGTTTAAGCTATCAGATCGTTCCAGACAGGGTATCGGTATTTGGTAACTACATGAACGGATTTCGCAATGTAGCGCCGGTTAATCAACCAACTGATAAAGTTTCAGGCGTTTTTGATCCTCAACACGCCAATCAGCTGGAAGGTGGGGTAAAACTGGATCTTTTCAGCCATAAACTGAGCATAAGCGCAAGCTACTATGATATCACTGTAGATAATATGACGCGTAGCGAAACAGTTGAAATAGACGGTGAGCAGCTGAATATTACCGTACAGGACGGATCACAGGAAAGCAAAGGGATTGAAATGGATGCCGTTGCCAACCCATTACCAGGCCTGAACATTGTGGCTGGTTACTCTTATAACGACAGCAGGAACAAAAAAACCGATATCAATATTATCGACAGGCGTCCGAACAGTGCCGGTCCGCGCAACCTGGCCAATGCCTGGATCAGCTATACCTTGCTGAAAGGCAGTGCCAAAGGATTGGGCGTGGGTTTTGGCGGTAACTATGCCAGTGAGAATATCATTACCAACAGCCTTCCAACAGGAGAATTTGTGATTCCTGAATACACCGTATTAAATGCCACGCTCTTCTACAATGCGAAAGCATTCAGGGTAGGCGTAAAGGTTGATAATCTTACCAATGAGCAATATTACAAAGGCTGGTCAACCGTTGAGCCGCAAATGCCCCGGAGAGTATCGGCCAGTGTTGCGTTCAAATTCTAGTTTTAGTTCTTACGTATAAAAAAGCAGCATCCCGTCACGAGTTTTCGCGACGGGATTTTTTTTACACAAAAAAGCCGCCTGGTTAAACCCGGGCGGCATACTATGTAAAGTACAGTTTTATTATTCTTTTATCCGCACGACAAAGATGCCATTTTCACCTTCTTTGTTAGCCAACAGGTATAATTTCACCCGCCTGCTTTTTTCTGAACGGATACAAACCGACTGCATATTGTAACCGACAAAACCATCGTTTGTTTCATTCAAATGAAAGAGGGAGTTAACCTTCATTTTTTTACGCACCACTTTACGTGAAGCGTTCTCTATAACGGCCAGGTAGCTGTCGCCGGTTGTTTGATGTTCTTTATCGGTACTTTCAGAGAGCAGTGTTACTACCAGCCAGTCATTTTTGTAGGAATAGGAGAGACCCGATAAGCCCACTACCTGGTTAGGCGTTTGTGGCAGATCGAAGCTAATGGTTGTAATTTCTGCTTTTTCCTGGTTCTTCCAGAACTCAGCATCCGTAACAATGATATGATTTTCGGGCGAAGCTTTGTGGTCGCGGTTACACAGCACCAGTTTACCCAACACAATAGCGGCAGATTCGATATTGATTATACCTACCGTTTCTTTCAACCGGCTATAAAAAAGAGAGATATCGTATTCTTCCTTCGTGAAATCATCGAGGTTAACCAGGATGGCTTTGTGATGATTGTCCTTAATATCGAAACCCAATACCAGCAGCCGGGGAATGCTATTCACCTCAACGATGGTAGTTGCTTCGAAATCGGATTTGCTGCCAGGAAGGATCTTGGGATCGTCGTACGTCAGCAGTTGATGCTTGGCCAGGGTTTGCCACTTTTTATTCATGGCAACCATTTCACTGGCATCATCATCAACCAGGTACAGGTTATCATTAAAGTATTCTACATTTGAGCCATTGGGCAAATCCTGAATTTCTCTATAATCGAGCAATTTGAGTTTCATACCGTGCGCAAATTACAAGGATGAATCATAAATCCCTAATCAAATTTATTTTCCCACCCTTGTTTTTTCAGATTATCGATCTTGATCAATACTTCTTCTTCCAGTTTCTTTTTATAGGCTGCTACCTGATTTCCAATAGCTTCATCAAATGATCCGATGATGGAAGCCGCCAGGATACCAGCATTTTTAGCAGCGTTCAATGCTACTGTAGCAACTGGTATGCCATTCGGCATTTGAAGTATAGATAGTACTGAGTCCCAGCCATCTATTGAATTGGATGATTTAATAGGCACACCGATCACGGGCAATGGGGTCAATGAGGCTACCATACCGGGTAAATGAGCTGCGCCACCGGCGCCGGCAATGATCACTTTCAATCCTCTTTCGCGGGCCTTTGTAGCATATTCCACCATTCGCATGGGTGTACGATGCGCTGATACTACGGTTAATTCAAAAGAAATTCCCAAACTCTTCAGCACATCTGCTGCCGCCTGCATTACCGGCAGATCGCTATCGCTGCCCATGATAATTCCAACCACAATGGTTTGTGGTTTATTGTTTATTGTTTCTGGTTCTTTCACTTCTGTCTGTCTTTAAATTTTAAACCTTTTGTTTCACAAGAGTTTAGATACATAATAAAGGCCGCTATCTTTTTTGTAAGGATGTCAGTCTCTTTATAGAGATCAGTAAATTCCGTTTCGCTGATATACTTGTCATCAAAACATCGGTATATCTGTGACTTTAATTCGCCGCATTCTCCTTTGGAAATACTTTGAGCATTTATAAATTCTAACCGGCTGCTTCTTTCAAACCCTTCGGCTATATTATCCATTATGGAACCAGCTGCAGCCTTCATTTGTTCTGCAAATCTGAACTCTCGTTTCAGCCGCAATCTTTCTGCTATCAGCGAAATCTTTGAATATAACTTTCTCGCTAATTGCCAAATTTCGAGATCTTCAAAGCGGTTAACAGTAGCCATGGAATCAATGATTTGGGTATACTAATACCAAGCCTAAACCATTTTCAGTCCCGAAAATAGCGCAGTGAGAACAATAAACCAAAAACCATAAACTATAAACTAGCGAAGCAGATCGCCCCTTAACCGCAATAACTCTGTTTCTGCCAGCTTCGTATTATACTGCGCGGCATAGAGGCGGTTGCGGGCATCCTGCAGACTGAATTGCGCTTCACGCAATTCCAGGTAGGTAGATACTCCCTGTTTAAAGCGCTCAAGAGCAATGGCCACATTTTCTTCGGCCAGTACTATGTTGTCATCTTCAAGATCGAGCAGCTTCTTCTGCAATTCATAATCTTTATAGGCATTGCCCAGCCCCACATCAACCAGTGACCGTTGCTTTTCATAATTGATCTTTTGGTATTGCACGTCGAGCTGCGCCTGTTTAATAAGCCGGCGGGTATTGAAACCATTCAGAATGGGAACAGTTAATCCGAACCCGTAATTAAGCCCTTTATTCTGGTTGAACTTGGGTTGGTTCTGGTTCACCACCACGCTGTTATTGGTAGAGTTGAAATTATAGGCTGAATTGAAAGCAAGCGTAGGCCATAAGCCGGCTTTTTGTTCTTTTACCGTGATGTTTGCGATATCAATACTTTTTTTCGCGGCCAGTAATGAGGGGTTCGTTTGTTCGAACTGCGCGGCAAACTCGCCATACTGTAACGACATATTGATGGGTATACTGTCGGCTACTTCGTATATGGAACCGGTTTTGAAACCTATCAACTGGCTCAGATTATCGCGCAACTGGGCAATCAGCGTGAGCTGTGTTAACTGCGCCGCTTTTTGCGCGTTATAGTCAACTTTGGCTTGCAGCAACTCAGGTTTGCTGCCTAAACCAACCGACAATTTCCTGTCGGCCAGTTTAACCCGTTCTTCATTGAGCGACATCTGTTCTTCTACCGCTTTCAGCTGTAATTTCTGACGAACGATATTGAAGTAGTTATTGATCACTGCCGCTATGCTGTTCACGATCTGCGCTTTTACATTCAGTGAGCCCCATTTTTCCAGTTCCATCAAACGTTCGCGGGTAGCAAACATCCGCATGCCGTCGAACAAGGTCCAGCTCAGGTTAATGGAATAGTTCATATTGGTAGTGCGAACGCCGTTGCGCGTAACCAAACTGTCTTTTCCGGTACTGCGGCTGGCAAATTTCAATTGCTGGTCGTTTGTATTCCAGATAGCGTTGGCCTGTCCGTTCAATTGCGGCAGAAACGCAGCAAATGAATAATAACGGTCCAGCGCATAGGCAGTAGAATCGTTACGGGTCAATAAAATATCATAGTTATTTTTCAGCGCAGCAGTGATTGCATCCTGTAAGGTAAGTTGCTGTTGTGCTTTTGCCAGTACGGAACCAATCAAACAAATGATCAGCATTGAAATATATCTCATATTTATCAAAACTGTTTGAGTTTTTTAAACCATTACAGGTTACAGGTTGCAAGCCTGCCGGCCGGCAGGCAGGTTACAGGGAAAACCATGTAACCGGAACCATGTAACCTGTAACCAGTATTTTAAGCCCTGTATTCCTTATCATCCATGATCTCCATTTCGCTCTTCGTTTTTTTACGCGAGAGGTACGAATAAATAGCCGGGATCACATACAGGGTTAAGATCAGTGAGAACATGATACCACCAACTATCACAATACCCAGCGGAATACGGCTGGTGGCTGCAGCACCCAACGACATGGCGATGGGCAAAGCGCCCAGGGCCATGGCCAGGCTTGTCATCAGGATCGGCCGTAAACGGGCGCTTGCAGCTTCGATCACGGCATCGCGTTTCGATAAACCTGCGAGCTGTTTCTGATTGGCAAACTCCACGATCAGGATACCGTTCTTGGTTACCAGCCCTATCAGCATGATCATCCCGATCTGGGAGAAGATGTTGAGGGTTTGTCCGAAAACCCACAGTGATAATACGGCACCGGCAATCGCCAGTGGTACAGTTACCATGATCACCAGCGGATCTATAAAGCTTTCAAACTGGGCGGCCAGCACCAGGAAGATAAGGGCCAGGGCCAGCACGAATGCAAACATGGTATTTCCGGAACTTTCAGCAAAGTCGCGGCTGTTACCGGCCAGTGAA
Source organism: Longitalea luteola (assembly GCF_017356035.1). GTDB lineage: Bacteria > Bacteroidota > Bacteroidia > Chitinophagales > Chitinophagaceae > Niastella > Niastella luteola. Next base: position 156,260 of record NZ_JAFIQX010000006.1, read on the forward strand.
GTGGCGAATGATTCATCGAGTTGCCGGCTGGCTATATCCTGCATAGCTTTAATGCCTTCACCCAGTGTGCGCCCCGGAGCCAAACCCGCCGAAACGGTGGCCGACTTATACCGGTTATAGTGGTACAGGGTAGGCGGGGTGGTTTGCTCACGCATGCTAACCAGGTTATCGAGCGAAATGATCTCGCCCCGGTTATTGCGCACATAAATATTCTTGAGGTCGGTAGGGTCGTCGCGCTCATTACGGGCCACCTGGCCAATTACTGTGTACTGTTTCCCTGCGCGGTAAAAATACCCCAATTGCAGGTTACTCAGCGCCAGCTGCAGGGTTTGCGAAACATCGGCCACACTTACACCCAGCTGACTGGCTTTAATACGGTCGATCTCGATGCTCACCTCCGGTTTGTTGAATTTGAGGTCAACATCCACACCCTGGAAGATGGGGTTCTTATTAGCTTCTTCCAGGAACTTGGGCAGCACCTGGGCTATTTTGTCGAAATCATTATTCTGGATAACGAATTGCACCGGTAAGCCCGACCGGCGGTTCACTGAAATGGTCTGCTCCTGGATGGCAAAAGCCTTACCATCTGAGAACCTGCCCATGTTGCGGTTGATCATATCGACGATCTCCTGCTGCGAACGTTCGCGCTCATTAGGTTCGGTAAGGGTAGCCCTTACAAAACCGGTATTGGTGGCGCCTGATCCGCTAAAACCGGGTGCAGTTACGGTGAGCACCGTTTTGGCCTCTGGCACTGAATCCATAACGAACTGCGCGAGCCGGTCGACATAAGAATCCATATAATCGAACGAAGTTCCTTCCGGTGCTGTAAGCTGTAAACGGAACTGGCTGCGGTCTTCCATTGGCGCCAGTTCAGATTTTAGTCCGCCCCCGATAAATACGATGATTCCACCGCAAATCGCCACAATCAACCAGGCGATCCAGCGAACCCGCATAAATCTTTTCAGGGAATTGAAGTAGCCGCTCTCCATCCGGCGAAAGAATGGTTCGGTTTTATGGTAGAACCAGCTGTGTTTGTGAACGTTGCGGGTCAGCTTCACGTTCAGTACCGGCGTTAAGGTTAGCGAAACCACCGCGGAGATCAATACCGCGCCGGCCACCACGATACCGAATTCACGGAACAACCGGCCTACAAAGCCCTGCAGGAAGATGATGGGTAAGAAGATAATGGCCAGCGTAATTGAGGTAGCAATTACCGCGAAATAAATTTCCTTGGAACCTTCCCTGGCTGCCTGGTATTTGTTCATCCCTTCTTCCATCTTCTTGAAGATGTTCTCAGTAACCACAATACCATCGTCTACCACGAGACCGGTTGCCAGTACAATACCCAGGAGCGACAATACATTTATCGTAAATCCGCTCAGGTACATGATAAAGAAGGCGCCGATCAATGAAACGGGGATATCGATCAACGGGCGGAAGGCGATCAGCCAGCTACGGAAGAACAAATAAATGATCAATACCACCAGGATGAGGGAGATGATCAAAGTTTCTTCCACCTCCGAGATCGACTTCTTGATAAACTTGGTTTGGTCGAGCGCAATACCCAGTTTAATATCAGCGGGCACTTCTTTCTTCAGCTGTTCCAACCGGCGGTAAAATTCATTTGAAATGGCTACGTAGTTGGAGCCAGGTTGAGGGATGAGCGCCAGCGCGATCATGGGAATACGGCTTTCTTTCAACACCGTTTCTTCATTCTCGGGGCCCAACACGGCTTCAGCCACATCCTTCAACCGGATGTCGCTGCCGTTTACGTTCTTTATGATAACGTTATTGAAATCTTCTTCTGTAAATAAGCGGCCGAAAGTACGGATAGTGAGCTCCGTTTTATTACCGGTGATCTTACCAGAGGGTAGTTCAACATTTTCTTTGTTCAATGCCGTCTGCACATCGCCCGGCGTTAAGCCATAAGCGCTTAATTTGGCAGGGTTGAACCAGATACGCATGGCGTATTTCTTTTCACCCCATATTTGAATACCACTAACACCGGGAATGGTTTGCAGCCGTTCAACCAGCACGTTGGTGCCATACTCTGTAATCTCCAACTGATTGCGGGTATTACTTTGCACCGTCATGGAGATGATGGCATCTGAGCTGGCATCGGCTTTGGCTACAACAGGGGGGCCGGGTAAGTCGTCGGGTAAAGAGCGCTGTGCCTGCGATACTTTGTCACGCACGTCATTGGCAGCAGCTTCCAGGTCGACGCTCAGGTCAAACTCAACGTTAATGCTGCTTACGCCCTGGCTGTTGGTTGAAGTGATATTTCTAACACCCGCAATACCGTTGATGGCTTTTTCAAGTGGTTCTGTAATTTGTGATTCTACAATTTCTGCATTCGCGCCGGGATATTGCGTACGTACGCTTACGTTAGGCGGATCGATGGCCGGGTAATCGCGAACGCCCAGGAAGGTAAAGCCGATGACCCCAAACAGCACGATCATGATGTTCAGCACCGTTGCCAACACTGGTCGCCGTAAACTCAGTTCTGAAATATTCATCTGAAATTTCTATTTTATTTTGGCCAGATGCCCGCCCGCATGACTGGCCGGACGGGGAATTCACCATAAAACTTTCATCGCGCACAGCATGTCAGCCCGAAAATTTTACGGCTCATCTCATGAAACCGGCTTATTGTACTTTGGTTAATTTAATTTTACTTTCAGGGCGTATTGCCAACAAAGCCGTGGTTATTACAGTATCTCCTTCCTTCACGCCATCTAATACCTGTACATACGAAGAGTCACGAATACCTGTGGTAATTACTGCGAAATCGGGCTTACCACCTTTATAAACGATCACCCGTTTGTTACGCGCCTGCGGTATTACGGCCTGCGAAGGAACAATGAGAGAATGATCATTCTTACCTAACTGCAAAGATACTTTAGCAAAAGCGCCGGGCACCAGCAGATCGTGTTTACCCTGTACTACCGACCGCACCTTTAAGGTACGGGTATTGGCCTCGATATTCGATTCAGTAGCCAGAATAGCGGCTGTGAATTTATTATCACTGCCTGCAACGGTAAAGTTCACCTTTCTGCCTTTGCGCATGGCTTCGCTGTATTTCTCTGGTACAGAAAATTCCATTTTCAACTGGCTTACCTGGCTGATCGTGGTAAGCAGGGTGGTGGGAGTGATATAAGCGCCATTACTGATATTCTTTAACCCGATGCGGCCGGCAAACGGGGCCCGCACTTCCGTTTTATTGATGTTTACCTGGGTTAGTTCTATATCCGCTTTCAGGTTGCTTACTTCCAGTTCGCTGAGGTCATATTCCTGTTGGCTAATACCTTTGATATCTAATAATCCTTTCTGGCGTTCGGCTGTTTTTTGTGCGATCTGCAATTGCACCTGCAGCTTTTTGAGCTGTGCCTGCAGGTCGCCATCGAACAACTTTACCAGCAAAGTTCCTTTTTGTACATAACTTCCTTCCGGAATGTTTAACCATACCACCCGGCCAGATATTTCAGGACGGATCTCAGTTACTTCAAAGGGGAGCAGGGTACCGGGGATCTCGAGGTTTTCACTAAGGGTTTTGGTCCTGACGATAAATGCCTCAGCCTGTACGGGACGGTCGCCGCCTCCGGGGCGGCCTGCGGCAGGAGCATTATTCTTTTTCTCACTTTTGCAGGAAATAAAAATGAAGGACAGAATAATTCCAATTACAATCCGGCTTTTACGGTTCATCTGATAGTTATAAAAGTTTAGTTGGTGTAAAACAATAAAAAACGGCAAACGTGAAAAAACATCCCTATCAATCATTTTGCGTTAACAGGAAAGCATTCTTTCACTATTGCCGTCATTACTTATGCTTCACGCCCGCAAAATTAATATTTTAACTAAGGTTCGATATTAAAAAGAGATGAACGGCAGGCAGAACGGATGTCAACTTATTACTTTTAATATATTTTTAATCCTGTTCGCTTTATACGTCAAATCCTGTTTGTCCTTACTGACGATAGTTACATGCCCCATCTTGCGGCCAGGTTTCGTTTGTTTTTTTCCATAGAGATGAACAAATACATTCTCCATTTGCAGCACCTCTTCCAACCCCTGGTATTTCGCCTCGCCTTCAAACCCATCGGCGCCCACCAGGTTAACGATGGCAGCGGGCAGAATATGACCGGTGTTGCCTAAGGGATACTGTAACATAACGCGCCACAACATATCAAATTGCGAACTGTAATTGGCTTCTATAGTATGATGACCACTGTTATGAACCCGGGGCGCGGTCTCATTTACAAATACATCACCCTGTTTGTCGACAAATAACTCAACGGCAAAGATGCCCGGGCTTTTAAGGCCTTTTACCACAGCCAGGGAAATAGCCTCCACCTTCCATAAGGTTTTTTCGGTGAGCTCGGCCGGACTAAGCTGGTAATCGAGCAGGTTCAGGCGGGGATCAACGACCATATCAACAGGCGGGTATAAAGCGGTTTCGCCCTTATCGTTCACGGCAATGATCTGGGATATTTCCCGCTGTATGGTAACCATTTTCTCGAGCACGGCCGGAGCATCGAACCCTTTGCCAAGGTCATCGGCTGTTTTCAGCAATTGAACACCCCGGCCGTCGTAACCGCCGATACCCACCTTATGTACAGCAGGCAGGAAGCCGGCATTGGCCTTTAATTCGGCCAGGTTCTGTGTAATAACAAAAGACGAAGTAGGGATCTGGGCCTCTTTATAGAACTCTTTTTGCAGGATCTTGTTTTTTATGGTGCGAAGGGCGGCAGCGCGGGGGTACACCCGTACGCCTTCCTGTTCCAGTTTTTCGAGGGCGTCGTCATTCACAGATTCAATTTCAATGGTAATGGCATCCAGTCCTTTCCCGAAATTGTACACATCATCAAAATTGCGAATATCACCTTTAACAAAATGATGGCATAAATGGGCTGCCGGACAAAATTCGTCGTTTTCCAGCACGAATGTTTCAACGGGATAGTTGGCTGCGGCCTGTAACAGCATTCGGCCTAATTGTCCGCCGCCTAGAATACCAATTTTTTGCATGGTTAGTATTTAGTTAAGCGGCAAAGATAAGGAAGTCAGGGGGGAGGGGAAATCAGCAATTTTTCTATCTTTGCTTCCTAAGTACTGAGCCATATTATATTATGCAACCCGATTACCCGCATAAGATTTTTAATGATAAACGCATGGGCTATTGCCTGCTGATGGAAGCATTGGCTATGGACAGTCATTTACAGGATTTACCCCGCTTTTAACGCTATTCTTTGCTGCAATTATGGGTTAATTGTACGCCTGGCTTTATTCTTTAATACCATTTAAACTAAAATACCATGTCAAACACATTGACGGCGGCTGCACCGACCACGCAAACCGATTTTTTACCGCTTGAAGGAACCGATTATGTAGAGTTTTACGTAGGCAATGCCAAACAGGCTGCCCATTTCTATAAAACCGCTTTTGGTTTTCAATCCCTGGCCTATGCCGGTCCGGAAACCGGCGTGAAAGACCGCGCCAGTTATGCCATCAGGCAAAACAAACTCACCTTTGTGTTGACCACCCCCCTGCGTGCAGGCAACCCTATAGCCGACCATATTTACAAACATGGCGATGGCGTAAAAGTGCTGGCGCTGCGCGTTCAGGATGCTACCAAAGCCTGGCAGGAAACCACCAGCCGGGGCGGCAAAAGCTATATGGAACCTACGCGCCTCACCGATGAATCTGGCGAAGTGGTATTAAGCGGTATTCATACCTACGGCGATACCGTGCATGTATTTGTGGAAAGGAAAAACTATACGGGCGCCTTCATGCCCGGTTTCAAGGAATGGAAAACAGTATACAACCCAACGGATACCGGCCTGCAGTATGTTGACCATTGCGTTGGCAATGTTGGCTGGAACCAGATGAACAAATGGGTTGGTTTTTATGAAGAAGTACTGGGTTTCCGCAATATTTTGAGTTTTGACGATAATGATATTTCAACCGAATATTCGGCATTGATGAGTAAAGTGATGAGCAATGGCAATGGGTTTGTTAAATTCCCCATTAATGAGCCGGCAGAAGGCCGCAAAAAATCGCAGGTAGAAGAATACCTGGAATTTTATGACGGGGAAGGCTGCCAGCACGTAGCCCTGGCAACGAATAATATTGTTGAAACCGTGACTACCTTACGCGACCGCGGTGTAGAGTTCCTCAAAGTGCCCACTACCTACTATGACGATCTGCTCGACCGGGTAGGGCATATCGATGAAGACCTGGAACCATTGAAAGAACTGGGCATTTTGGTCGATCGCGACGATGAGGGATACCTGTTGCAGATCTTTACCCGCCCCGTTGAAGACCGCCCCACGTTATTTTTTGAGATCATTCAACGTAAAGGCGCCAAAAGTTTCGGAAAAGGGAACTTTAAAGCCCTGTTCGAAGCCATTGAGCGGGAACAGGAACTGAGAGGAAACTTGTAATTAATATTGAGAAGAACTGCCAATCGGAAAGTCCGGATGAGATGAAGCAAACATCTTTGTTCCGGGCTTTCTCATTTTGAAATGCTGTTACCGGTTACCAGATACCAGCTGCGGGGGCTCAAATCAATGACAGCCTCACCGGTGCCGGGTATGCCGGCTTTAAGGTCCTGATAACTGAAGGCCCGGTGTGGCAAGCTTTGAAACCTGTAATACGATTCATCAGAAAGTCCTGTCTTTCCCTGGTAACCGGAAACCGGTAACTGGTAACCTTAATTCGCATGAACCTTATTCATTATTTCTTGTTGAATTGGCTGAATATGAAATGGTGACCGGTGCTGAACTGGAATAAATAAACAGGCTGACATCATTTATGGCTTCACAAGTGAAGTACAAAGACTTGTGTATTTTCCACAATGTGAATAAGCTAAAATGCTTTTTGGTGCTTTGTTTGTATTAATTTTAACACCGATTCACAGAATGCAGTAAATAATCATAACCTATTTTCGTTTTAATTCCAGTTACCTTACATGAGATACTCGTATATACTTTTACTGGCGGCCTTAGGCCTTGTAAGAACTGCATCAGCGCAAACCGTTGCTGCCAGTATTAATTTTATCGAATACCAGCGATCCTTTCCCCGCATGAACGATGCGCTCAGGCATAAGCAGGACACCCTGATGAAGCAATTCGAGGAAAAAAGATTAACCTGGCCTGCCAAATACATTTACTTACGGTCTTTCAAATACGACAGCCAGCTGGAAGTTTGGGTAAAACAGGACCTGAACGAGAACTTCAAATTGTTTAAGACCTACCGGGTATGCGCCATGGCCGGATCGTTGGGCCCTAAACGCATGCAGGGCGATTACCAGGTTCCTGAAGGCTTTTACTATATCAATGAATTCAATCCCAAAAGCCAGTACCATTTGTCGCTGGGTTTGAATTATCCCAATGCATCAGACAAGATCCTCAGCGATTCCCTGATGCCCGGCGGCGATATTTACATCCACGGCAGCTGCGTTACCACAGGCTGTATTCCGGTGAACAATGAACAGATTGAAGAATTATACATTCTGGCGGCCCATGCCCGCAGTGAAGGCCAGGATTTCATTCCAGTGCATATATTCCCCATTCGCTTCGACAATCCGCGCAGCAGCGAATATCTGAGAAAATATATTAAGGATTTCCCCGAGTATAAAATGATGGCCGACGAATTGAAACATGCATATACCTACTTCGAAAAAACGCGCAAATTGCCCGTGATCATGGTATCGAAGAAAGGTGATTATGTGGTAGACGGCATCATTCCCAAGGAAAAAGAAGTGGTGGTGGTCAAAAAGGAACGCCGCCCGCTTAAGACCTATAACCAGGCAGAAATTGCTACGGTGGTGGAACGTTTACCGGTATTTCCCGGCGGCAATGAAAAGTTCCAGGCGTTTATCGATAACCTGGGAAAAGAAATGGCGGCTTACCTGGGGGAGAACCAGGCAAAGACCTTTGCCATGGTTGAGTTTGTGATCGATAAGCAAGGGAAAGTGATCTATGCCAATGTCATCAAAGGTGGTAACGACGACCTGAACGATAAACTTATTGAAGCGTTTGAGAACATGCCGCAATGGACACCTGCCGTAAAACATGAACAGACGGTTTCGGTGAAATTGAAACAGACCATCTTTATTGAAAAGCCCGAGACGCAGGTTATTTCAAGGCAATAATACCGTGAAACGGCAGACGGCATACGGCAAAAGGTTTCCTCAACATTTGCCACCTGCTATAGCCAAACGACTCATAAATTAAAAGCAATGTATTAAATAAGAAATGCCCCTGGTTAATCCAGGGGCATTTCTTATTATAATGTCGATATAAGTTAAGTCTAATGAATAGTTTACGGCTGTTTTACGTTTGCCGTCTGCCGTTTCACGATTAAATGATGTCCATAGCCTTTACAAAAAAAGTACATACAAAAGGCAGGATCAGGGTCAGATATTCCCAATGTGTAGCAATAGCAAAAAGAAACGCAGCTGTAGATGCTAAAAACAGGATCCAGTACATAAATTTAGAGGTGCCATTAGCCATATCGTAAAAATTTTGGGCAAAAATAGGGCGAAACTTCGGAACCTAAAAGAATGGGTATGTATTTTTTACTATCTTTCAAACCTCAATTCCCTTCTGGTTTTGGCCTGCTGTGAATGTCCATGGAATATCCCGAGCCTTTAAGGCACATTTAGCATTAATTAACGTGCTTGCAATAATTTCGTTCTGAACATGAATGCTTTATCTGGCTTTTCCTTTGCATAAGCCGGGAAAGTGCACTATAAAAACACTATTACTGTTATGACGATCCATTTTTACATAAGGTTTTACACCCGGCCGGGCGAGGCCCTTTTTGTTACCGGGAATACCGATGAGCTGGGAAATAACAATATTGAGCAGGCAGTTCCTTTAACCTGGCTGAACAATGACCTATGGACGGGCACAGTCACTATTAATAACCCTCAGACAGATACGATCGAATACGCCTACATTTACCAGGGTTTGGATGGACAACGGGTGCAGGAGTGGGACGATAAGAAATCGATCGACATTACCAAAAATCCCATGCAGGAGACCAGGGTGTTGGATACCTGGAACCATCCCGGTGAATACGAAAACGCCTTTTATACCGCTCCATTCCAGGAGATCCTGCTGAAAGAAAATGAAACCCGTACGAAAGCAAAAGCGGTTAAACATGCCACCCATTACTTTAAGGTAAAAGCACCCCTGCTTCAAAAAAACGAAGTGGTGTGTTTACTGGGCAGCACCAAAGCGATGGCCGACTGGAATGAAGCGGAACCGGTATTACTGCACCGGGAAAACAACTGGTGGACGGTAAAACTGCAACTGCCTAAGGAGTCATTTCCCATTCAATACAAATACGGCGTCTATAATATTAAAAGCAAAACCTTTGTTCGTTATGAAGACGGGGAGAACCGGTGGTTGCACGGCGACGCACTGGTGAATACGCTCACCATCTTACACGACGGGTTCGTTCATTTGCCCAATACAACCTGGAAAGGCGCCGGCGTGGTAATTCCGGTGTTCAGCCTGCGCAGTAAGAACTCATTCGGCGCCGGCGAGTTCACCGACCTCAAACTGCTGGTTGACTGGGCGGTGAAGACCGGCATGAAAATGATCCAGATACTGCCGGTGAACGATACCATTGCGACGCACACCTGGGCAGACTCATACCCGTATGCGGCGATCTCGGCATTTGCTTTACATCCACTGTACCTCAACATTAATAAAGTAGCCGGAAAGAAATACGCCAACCTCCTGAAGCCGCTGAAGAAGAAGCAAGCGCAGCTGAATGAACTGCCCGATGTGGATTATGAAGCTGTAATGCATGTAAAGCTGGCAGCTATTAAAGAGTTATACATGGTGCAAAAGGAGGAACTGGCAAACGATCCCGATTACCAGGAGTTTTTTGAGAACAATCAACACTGGCTGGTTCCGTATGCAGTTTTCTGCAGCCTGCGCGACCGCTATGGAACGGCAGATTTCAATCAATGGAAAACGAATACTACATATAATAGTGAAGCCATTCAAAAACTGGCTTCGCCCAAAAGCAAACAATACGATCAGATTGCCATACACTATTTCACCCAATATCATTTGCATATCCAGTTACGGGAGGCAACCGACTATGCGCATAAAAATGGCATAATCTTAAAAGGTGATATTCCCATTGGCGTGTATCGGTATGGCAGCGATGCCTGGGTAGAACCGGAATTGTATCATATGGAAATGCAGGCCGGGGCGCCACCGGATGATTTTGCCGTACGAGGACAGAACTGGGGCTTTCCGACATACAACTGGGACCGGATGGCGGCTGACGGTTATGAATGGTGGCACCAGCGGTTCATTCAAATGAGCAATTACTTCGATGCATTCCGCATAGACCATATTCTGGGTTTCTTTCGCATCTGGAGCATTCCATCGCATGCAGTAGAAGGCATTATGGGCCGTTTTGTTCACGCATTGCCGGTGTACGTCGAAGAATTTGAACAGCGTGGCATCTGGTTTAATGCAGTCAGGTATTGCCAGCCGTACATTAATGACAGCGTATTGTGGGAATTATTCGGTCCGAACAATGAAAAGTTCAAGCCCTTCCTCGATGCAACCGGCAACCAGTATACGTTAAAGCCGGAATTTGCAACCCAGCGACAGGTGGAAGCTTATTTTGATGCCCTGGAACGCAGTGAAGAAAATCAGCACTTACGGCAGGGTTTGTATGATCTTATTTCGAACGTTATATTATTTGAGGAACCAGGCTCCGGAGGCAGGCAATACCATTTCAGGATTGGTGTTGAAAGCACCACTTCCTTCAGGCACCTGGAATGGCACGAACAGGAAAAACTGAAAGATCTGTATATAAATTATTTTTATCACCGCCAGGAACATTTCTGGATGCAGGAAGCTATGCGTAAATTGCCGGCGCTTAAGCGTTCAACCAATATGCTTATTTGTGGAGAAGACCTGGGCATGGTGCCGCATTGCGTACCGGAGGTGATGAAACAATTAGGTGTGTTGAGCCTGGAAATACAACGGATGCCAAAAAACATCCATACTGAGTTCTTTCATCCGGCACAGGCGCCCTATTTATCGGTGGTAACACCCTCCACGCACGATATGAGCACCGTGCGCGGCTGGTGGGAAGAGGACCGCACAAAAACACAGCGGTTCTATAACCATGTGCTGGGGCAATGGGGCGATGCGCCACCGACCTGTGAAGCCTGGATCAATAAAGCCATTGTGATACAGCATTTGGATTCGCCTGCTATGTGGGCCACTTTTCAACTGCAGGATCTGCTGGGCATGAATGAAACGTTACGACGGGCCAACCCGCACGAGGAACGCATAAATGTGCCGGCCATACCCAAACATTACTGGCGTTACCGGATGCATATTACGCTGGAACAGTTGCTGAAGGAGAAAGAGTTTAATACAGAGCTGGAAGAGTACATCCGGGATGCAGGGAGAAGTAATTAGCTAATGTGATAATTCGATAATTGGATAATGTGATAATGGAACAGCCAGGCATTCCATTATCACATCATCACATCATCACATCATCAAATTATCACATTGGTTTTTGTCACCATTCAACATAGACCACCAACCTTAATGAAAGTCGCATACAAGACCTTTAATTTCCCGTTCAGGTACCCTTTTACCATTTCAAAAGGAACCAAGACCCACCAGCCCTCATTGATCGTTCAACTTGAACATCGTGGGGTAGTAGGATATGGTGAAGCGCCAGCCATCACCTATTACAATATTCCGGTTGAAAAGATGGTGGCCGACCTGCAACAAAAAAAAATGTTCGTTGAGAAGTTCGCCTTCACCGATCCCGAACGCTACTGGCATTACCTGCATCATTTATACCCACAGAACAATTTCCTCGTTTGCGCGCTCGATATTGCAGCCTGGGACCTGTATGGTAAGATCAGGCAGCTACCGCTTTACAAGCTCTGGGGACTTGATATGCAAAAGGCGCCCGCCACTGACTACACGATCGGGATAGATACCATTGAGAAAATGGTTGAGAAGATGAAGGAAAAACCCTGGCCCATTTACAAGATCAAACTGGGCACCGACCAGGATATTGAAATAATGACCGCCTTACGTAAACATACGAACGCCATCCTGCGCGTTGACGCCAATGCCGCCTGGACCGTTGATGAAGCGCTGGAAAAATTACCGGTGTTGAAAGACCTGGGTGTTGAATTTGTAGAACAACCCCTGGCCAAAGACGACTGGGAAGGCATGAAACAACTTTACAAGCGGTCACCTTTACCACTCATTGCCGATGAAAGCTGCGTAACTGAAGCGGATGTACAAAAATGCCATGGTCATTTCCATGGAATCAATATCAAGCTCACCAAATGCAGCGGTATTACACCTGCCCGCCGCATGATAACCCAGGCCCGTTCCCTCGATATGAAGGTGATGGTTGGCAGTATGAATGAAAGTACTGTTGGCACTGCGGCTATTGCCCACCTGAATCCCTTACTCGATTATGTTGATATGGATGGCCCATTGTTACTGGCCGAAGACATTGCTACCGGTTTACAATTCGATTTTGGAAAAGTGACCTGCAGCGATGCGCCAGGCTTGGGAGTAGCTATAACAGATACCTCTATACTTCATTAAATACGCTGAATACCCATCTATAGGCTGCTATTAAGTGCAAGGGATCAGAAAAGACATTGCCAGGTCCTTTACGAAAATAAAACCTCCCGCCTTACTGGGCGGGAGGCAATCTCTTTGGATGGTTTCCAAAAGGATCATTGATTCTGGTCTTTCATAAAATTGGATAACGAAACGATCGGCTATTACCGGGTACGGAATACGGATTATGGATTGCGTGCATCAAAGGGTACAAATGAGGCCCCACGGCCAGTTCAGGTTTTCTTCGGATTATCGGATTCAGGTTCGTTTCATAAGGGCCGGCTTGGTTTCAAAGGATACGATCAGTTTTCTTTTGGTCCGGATCAGGGTTTTCGGTTCAGGATTTGGATAACGGTGCATGCAAGGGTCAGATTCACTGGATGTTAGCGCTTCAAATCAGTTCAAGGGTAGGGATCGGTTCGGATTATTTAGGGTCATGTTTCTTATAGGGTTCAGGATTAGGTTTCGGTTTCATTTGCATTGGATTGTTATAACGATGTAAAAATACACTCCCGAACCACCCCTTTGCAAATTTTGGCCACAATGCTTCTGCATATTGATGATTAGTAGCCGAATCGGGTAAAAACAAATATGTAGTCCTAAAGGTTATGTAACAGTAACAGCCTTTTGCTGTTGGAATATGCATATGGGAATACCTGAGGGAAAACTAAACGGAACATATTACAGCACCTGCCGAAGCACATTTATCGGGAACAGAATGGCAAACGCAAGCAACAAGAAAGGAGAGAACCGTATTTTAGAAGTTCTTGACATAACTGTCGGCTGATGCTCAGATGCATTTTCGGTGATGTAAGGATATAAACGATCACGCCCTGCGCAAAAACAGGGCGTGTTGACAGAAGCATAATGATTATTTCAGCCTGTACTCACACTCATATACAGCTTATTTATGCTTCCCCGTGCGTGCCGACTTATTGATTTATCCTATATAACAATAACCGATTGTTGTTTTAGTTTCACGGTTAACTCCTTAACAAAAAGCTAAGGCATTGAACATGTTGTTCAAACGCATCTAATCAAAATCAATTTTTTGTAAACGTTGTATTCCTACAATCAGAAGCTTTACCGTAATTGCTGGCTGGAGAGGTTGATGACCAGTCTATCACCTACCATGAACCGAAGATAAGAATTACATTACGAATATAACAAAAAAATAATTTTAAAAAAAATCCCGACTTTAAGTCGGGACAATCTCTTTGGATGGTTTCCAAGAGGATCATTGAATCTGGTCTTTCATAAAATTGGATCTCGCTGCGATCAGCTGTTACCGGGTACGGAATACGGATTATGGATTGCGTGCATCAAAGGGTACAAATGGGCCCCATGGCCAGTTGACGGTCCTGCCTGCCTCTCAGCAGGTTTTCTACGGATGATTGGATGACATTCGTTTGATAAGATCAGGTTACGTTTCATCGGGTTTGGTCAATCATTTTCAAAGGTCAGGTTTTCTTTGGGCTTCATTGGATACGGCTACTTGATAAGGATCTGGTTCAGGGTTTAGGGATAACTACAAATCAGGCCTTAAAGGGTACGGTTTAATTCGAATAATTTAAAGGTTACCAGTGTCGGTCAGGGTCGTTTTCAAGGGCCAGGTTCAGGGTTCAGGGATAGCTACAAATCAGGCCTCAAAGGGTACGGTTTAATTCGAATAATTTAAAGGTTACCAGTGTCGGTCAGGGTCGTTTTCAAGGGTCAGGTTCAGGGTTTAGGGATAGCTGCAAATCAGCCTTCAAAGGGTACGGTTTAATTCGAATAATTTAAAGGTTACCAGTGTCGGTCAGGGTCATTTTCAAGGGCCAGGTTCAGGATTTAGGGATTGCTACAAATCAGCCCTCAAAGGGTACGGATCGTTCGGGTTATATTCAGGGTGCTATTGCTACATTTCAGGTCCGGATCTCAGTTTCAAAGGATATCAGCTGCTGGTTTTTTCTTCGGATCATTGGATATCGCTACTCGATCAGGCCTGCCGGCAGGTTCAGGGTACGGTTGGGTTCGGATTATTAAGGGTCATGTTTCTTCTAGGGTTCAGGATTAGGTTTCGGTTTCATTTGCATTGGATTGTTATAACGATGTAAAAATACAGTCCCAAACCACCCCTTTGCAAATTTTGACCACGCTGCTTCAACAGTTTGATGATTAAACCCAAAATCAAATAAAGACATATACTTAGCCTTAGTGGTTAGGAGAGTGCGCGCATAAGTGAAATAGGGAGTAAAAAAGCGTGGCACGGTTTCCGTTCAAACGACGTTTAACCGTGCCACGTTAATTATATGTTAGCCTTACTTCTAGAATTTGAACGCTACACTGGCGCCAAAATTCCTGAGCTTTTGCGGGTTGATGGTCGTATAGCCCACCCAGTATTTCCTATTGGCAAGATTATCCATTTTTACAGCGATCCTGAACTTCGGCTGATCATAGAATACAGATGCATTCAGTACTGTATATTCCGGTAAAATGAAGGTGCCGAGATCCCTGCTATTGATAACTTTATTCTCACTGGCATAGTTACCGCCAAAACCAGCGCCTAAACCTTTCAATTGAGGACATTGCAGGCGATAGCTGATCCACCAGTTGGCTACCCAGGGCGAACCGGCTGTTCCGGGGCGCATTCCTTCCACATTTTTATCGTCGGCTTTTTCAAACTTTGAATCGTTGTACGACATACCCGCTACCAGGCTCAAACCTGCTATTGGACTTGCCACCAATTCCGCATCAAATCCCTTGCTAATTTGTGTACCATCCTGGATAGATACATTGGCATTATTGGGATCGGGGCGGATCACGTCGGTCACTTTGATCTGATAAACACTAACCGATGCGCTTACTTTACCATCCAGTACATCCAGTTTTATCCCGCCTTCCAACTGATTCGCCTGCTCGGGCTTGAAATCATTTGTTTTTATATCAGGATCTCTGTTAGGATCCCTGGCACCGTATTTATTAGTAAACGAATTCTGATAATTGGCA
The DNA here is from genome assembly GCF_017356035.1 of Longitalea luteola. GTDB lineage: Bacteria > Bacteroidota > Bacteroidia > Chitinophagales > Chitinophagaceae > Niastella > Niastella luteola. The sequence goes on from NZ_JAFIQX010000006.1 coordinate 171,892, forward strand.
AAGAGCGATACCTGGTCTTTCACTGGCTGGTATACGATACCAAATTTCGGCGACAGAAATGTTTGACTAAATGGTATACGGTTAACAGCTGTTCCGGTAATATTATCAGCCGGCCCACGGTTATTGAAATGATCTAACCGCAACGCCGCCAGCACCATCAAATTATCTGTAATGTTAAACATGTCGCTAACATAGGCGCTATACGAATTGGCAATAAAATTCATTGGATATGTGAATGCATCGCCTTTCTCCTGGTACAGCTTATCCATATTTGTCCGGTTGAAGCTGCGGTATAAACTTTGATATTCCACTTCATCCAGATTTTCGTGGTTCAGGGCAGAAATGGTATCATACGTATTGCCGCCAAAGAACTGATCAGTAAAGTGGTGGGTAAAATCAAGTCCGCCAACAAAGCGGTTCCTGAAACGGCCTATAGAAAAGTCACCAATGAAATTCTGCTGCAGTTCAATCAGCTGGTCTTTACTGTTATCGGTATACTGGTCGTTACGGGAAATATAACCGTTGCCTGCTTCTCCCGTACCTGTAACAGCGCCGGTCGACAACAGGTAAAAATAGGGAGATGGGCCATCTGAATAACCGTTGGTGACAGATAAGGATGTTTGTGATTTCCAATTGTCTGAAATGGCATAGTTCATCTGACCAAAGAAGTTCATGTTCCTGGAAGTCTGATACAGGTCTTCGCTTGCATAAGAACGTTTATAATCGATATTCAGTTGATCGGCCCTGTTGACCCCCAATGCAGAAACGGTTTGTTTATAAGGGAAAAAGAATACGTTCAAACCGGTGTTTTGTCCGCTATAAAACTCAGCCTCCAGTAAAAAATTCAATTTGTCATTCACTTTATAGGATAGGCTGGGGGCCAGTACAAATCCTCTGTTAAAACCGTTGTCCATAAAGCTGCCTTCAGTTCTGTAGGCCGCATTTACACGTAATAATACATTTTTAGCGGAATCGAGCGGGGTATTTATATCTACGCTCAGCCGGTTATACTGAAAACTGCCGGTAGAATAATTTACTTCGCCACCGAAATGATCATACGGCTTTTTAGTAACCCGGTTCATGATACCGCCATAAGAAGTAACTACATTCCCGAATAAAGTGGCTGATGGTCCCTTGATGACTTCCAGTTTTTCGAGGTTGGCAGCATCGGTGAGCCCGGAAACATTGCCGGCGATGCCATTCCGTACGGTGCTTTGTACAATAAAACCACGCATATTGTAAAAGCCGCCGCCATCACCGCTGCGGCCGGTAGCATCCCACATTTTCTGTACGCCAGGGGCGTTTCGTAAGGCATCGTCCACTGAAAACACGAGCTGCTCATTAAGCAGGTTTTTCGAAATGCTGGTATACACCTGTGGATTCTCGATGTTCTTTAACGGCATCTTTGACACATAATCGCTGCTGGTGGCACCAAAGCGGTTACGACCACCGGTTACTACAACTTCACGTAATTCTTTAGAAGATATTTTCAATTGAATAGCAACTGCGGTTACTGCATTGCCATCTACCTGTATTGCATGCACGATGGTCTCATAACCTACCTGTGTGATCTCGAGCTCATAATTTCCTGCTTTTACATGATGCAGGGAGAAATTACCGTTCTCTTCTGTAACAGCTGCTTTTTTCGTGCCCTTAAGCACCACTGTAACAGCCGGAGCCGGTTTGCCATCGGCCGTTGTAATACGTCCTTTAATAGTGCCAAACCCATCTTCGGGATCATTGGCCAACGCCGGGTTAACGGCAAATAATAATAAAGCCAGAACAAAAGATAACCTATTCATTGGGATCTTAATTTTTCAAAATTGAATCGTGAAACCGCTTTGTAATGCACTATTCTCCGCTCAAAAGACTCATTAACTGCTGTGACTGTAATTCTGATTCGGCCAGGTCGAGCATGTGATGCAGCTGTTGCAATTCGCGGGTACTCAGCAGCATTCGAACGCCGTCACACGGAACAGGGATCGCCAGTGTTTTTCTATTAATGCCTGTTACATCTATGGGCGTTTCAAGGAAAATCCGCTTTATGAACCGGAAAAAATCGTAGAAATCGGCACGGCTCCAGGTGAGCAGCAAATTGCCAAAAGCCACCTGAATAGAATCGCATCCCCGGCAAAGGATCACATAGCCACTTTCGTCGTCGTGAAACAAGGTCTGGTAAGAACACATAAGGTATTAATGATTTTAATTAACATTCTAATACTTAGGTATCGGTTTCGGGAAAGCAAAACTAGCCCCACTGTGTGCGCGGCAGTTTCAAATAAGGGAAATCCATTTACGCGATCAGAAAAAGTTCTATGTTTTAACTGTATAGTTCTTAGATGTTTTATTTCGGGGGCAGGCTGCGCAAAGCCGGATCTCTACTGACAGTCAACGAGTGAAGTATTATTATAAAAAAAATAAAGGTTTAAAGCGGGGAATCACTTTAAACCTTTATTAAATATAACTATTATCGATAAGCTATAAACCGTAAACTATTAGCAATACACTTACACAGTAGCAGCAGGCACTTTATACTGTCCGGGTTTTGGTCCGAATGAACGAACCAGCCGGTTCCAGGAATTGATCTGAATGACAGCCAAAGTAAGGTTGGCGATCTCCTCCTTACTGAAGTGCTTCTCCAGATCTTCATGTATGGCATCACTGTTTACTTCTGCGGGCATATGCGTGAGTAATTCTGCAAAAGCCAGCGCTGCCTGTTCCTGGGGTGAATAGTAATCTGTTTCACGCCAGGCAGAGATCGAGATCAGGCGAAGTGGTGATTCGCCGGCATGAATGGCTTTTTTATAGTGCATGTCGAGGCAATACGCACAACTGTTGATCTGGGATACCCGCAGGTAGATCAACTCAATCAGTTTATGATCCAGTCCGCAACTCTCTACATAATTTTGTCCCTGCTTTAATGCATTGTAAACGCCGGAAGCCTCCTTAAAGGTGATTCTTTCCATGATAGATAAAATTTTGTGGCGTAATGACAAAGAAGGGGACTTCCGCGTGACAGTATCTAGGTTTTTCTTTTTACTTCTTTGTTCCTGCAAGCGTCGCCAGTTTATCCGGATTTCTCATAAAATAAACCCGGCGGATCAATCCATTCCGGAACTCAAAGATCTGGCAGTTCACCAGCTCTTCATTTTCATAGTAGAAGATAGCAGGGTGGTGGTTCACTTCTCCATATTCAAAATGCCTGTCATGGTAAAATTTGTTGAAAATACCGGCTAAGAACAATGAGGCATTTTCCACCCCGATCAGCGGGTTCAGGGCTGCTGCTGCCTTGCCACCACCATCAGAAACCAGTACGATATCCTTGCTCAGTAGTTGTTCCAGCTTCTTAATATCACCACTGCGGATAACATCCAGGTACTTATCGAGGTATTCGGTGGGCGTTTTAACGTTTTCGTTAACAGTCACGTTTTGAAGCTCTTTTCGGGCGCGACTGAGTATTTTTCTTGAATTTTCTATGCTGATGTCCAAGACTTCCGCGATCTCTTCATGTTCATAAGAGAATGCTTCTTTCAGAATAAAAACTGCCCGTTGTTTGGCATCCAGCTTTTCAAGCAATACCATGAGGGAATAGGAGAGAATGTCTTTTTGATTCAATTCAGCATCAGCCGTTTCAGTGGCTACGGGTTCGGGCAACCAGTTACCGGGATAACCGGCTTGCATCTTCTGCAACCTGTTGCGGGCATTGATGGCGCGGTTGATCACCGACCGCGTAAGGTAGGCCTTTTCATTTTGAATGTCGGAACCGGTGCGGTTGATCATTTCCAGCATAACGTCCTGCACTACGTCTTTGGCCTCCTCGTAAGACCCGAGGATGTTATAGGCGTAGGAAGTAAGCATCGGTCGAAGGGAATCCATGGTGCAAAGGTAGGGAAGAGGATTTTTCCAACCCCTAAAAACACATTCACTTTCTCTCTGTAATGCCGCCAAAATCAGTTACTTTTGCCGGTATTTAAAGGACAATCGACTTAATGAAGAATATCCGCAATTTTTGCATCATAGCGCATATCGACCATGGTAAAAGTACCCTGGCAGACAGACTGTTACAATCCACCAATACCATCAGTGAACGGGAAATGATGGACCAGGTCCTGGACGATATGGACCTGGAGCGGGAAAAAGGTATTACCATCAAGAGCCACGCCATTCAAATCAATTATAAACATACTGACGGACAGGAATATATACTGAACCTGATCGACACCCCGGGCCACGTGGATTTCAGCTACGAAGTGAGCCGTGCACTGGCTGCCTGTGAGGGCGCCCTGTTGCTGGTAGACGCTACCCAGGGTATTCAGGCCCAAACTATCAGTAACCTGTACCTCGCCATTGATAATGACCTGGAGATCATCCCGGTTATCAATAAAATTGATATGGACGGCGCCATGATCGAAGAAGTTAAGGACCAGATCATTGAGCTCATTGGCTGTAAACCGGAGGATATCCTGCTGGCCAGTGGCCGTACGGGTATTGGCGTAGACGGCATTCTGCAAGCGATCGTGGAACGCATTCCGGCTCCCAAAGGAAACCCCGAAGAGCCGCTGCAAGCCCTGATCTTCGATAGCGTGTTTAACAGCTTCCGCGGTATCATCGTATACTTCCGCGTACTCAACGGCACCATCCGCAAGGGCGATATCGTAAAATTTGTGTCTACCGACATGGATTATGAAGCCGCTGAAGTAGGTATCCTCAAACTGAAGATGACGGAAAAGAAGGAAGTAAGTGCAGGCGATGTAGGTTATCTTATTACCGGTATCAAGAACGCAAAAGAAGTAAAAGTGGGTGATACCATCACCCTCAGGAATAATCCAACGCAGGAAATGATCAAAGGTTTCCAGGAAGTGAAACCGATGGTATTTGCAGGCATCTTTCCTGTAAATACTGATGAGTTTGAAGAACTGCGTGACTGTATGGACAAACTCCAGCTGAATGACGCTTCACTTACGTATGAACTGGAAACCTCACAGGCCCTTGGCTTTGGTTTCCGATGCGGCTTCCTGGGTATGCTGCACATGGAGATCATCCAGGAAAGGCTTGAGCGGGAGTTTAACCAAACAGTGATCACCACCGTTCCCAACGTAAGTTTTATCGCCTATACCACCAAGGGCGAAAAGATCATCGTGAACAACCCTACAGAATTCCCTGATCCTGTAAAGACAGACAGGATAGAAGAACCATATATTAAAGCCCAGATCATTACAAAGCCTGAATATATTGGTAATATCATGACGCTTTGCCTCGGCAAACGCGGCATCCTGTTGAACCAAAGCTACCTGACCACAACGCGCGTGGAACTGCAGTTTGAGATGCCGCTGACAGAGATCGTGTTCGACTTCTACGATAAACTAAAAAGCCAGACCCGTGGCTATGCGTCCTTCGACTACCATCCTATCGGCTATCGCGAAAGCGATATCGTTAAGATGGATATCCTGCTGAATGGCGATAAAGTGGATGCCCTCAGCGCGCTTATTCACCGGAGTAGATCCCAGGATTTTGGCCGCAAGCTTTGCGAAAAACTGAAGGAGCTGCTGCCCCGCCAACAATTCCAGATAGCCATACAGGCTGCCGTTGGCGCCAAAGTACTGGCCCGCGAAAATATCAGCGCCATGCGTAAAGACGTTACTGCCAAATGTTATGGTGGTGACATCAGCCGTAAACGTAAACTGTTGGAGAAACAAAAAGAGGGTAAAAAACGTATGCGCCAGATAGGTAATGTGGAAGTTCCGCAGGAAGCATTCCTGGCCGTTTTGAAACTTGATGATTAAGCATTATCAAGCGATCCTGCGTATACAAAACGAAGCCTCGATATGCATGGGGGATTCCAATAATTGAATAATTATTGGAACTATGTTAACCAAAAATATTAGTAAAGATCAACGGACATTGATCTTTCAGCAACCCCTGCATCAACAGTTTCTCCTTCATTATTCCCAGGCCATTTCTTGAAAGGCAGCCGTCGTCTTTTATAAACTGACCCTTATTGTTTCTTCCTGGGCGATGCGCTTTTTTTAGGAGGAGCAGTTGTTGCCGGTTGTACTCCTTTTTCCCGTTCCATAGTCTTCCGGGAAGCTTCTTCCAGCCGCTGCTCATTGGCGTTACCGGCATCATCTAAAATGGTTGATTCCTGGGGGAACTGGCCATCTTTCAGTTTCATGTCAAATTCGAGCCGCGGTACATGTACCCACTGGCCATTTTGCCATTTGAATGCTTCAAAATCGCCATCAGGTATATAGGTTGACTTTCTTTCCGGCTCATTGGTTTCAGAGATCAGGTGATCAAATACGATCAGATCTTTTTCAGGATCATAATTGAAAAAGGTCTTGGCTTCTTTTTTATATTCAATATTAAAGCGCGCCTGTACCGGCCTCTTTACAGAATCTTCTTTGAAGGATACCATAGCGCCGCCGAATACCGGTTCTCCGCGCTCATTGAAATGTAATACTTCCATCCATTTCCGGTTACTGCTCACACTGAAATCATCGAACCCCAAAAGGGTGTAGTACTTTTTACCATTATATTCCTTGGCTATTATGCGGTAATAAATAGCGCCGATCCAGTTGTTACGACTGCGCACCGAATCAAGCGGTTTGGGGGTGAACATGGAATAGTCGAACAGGGGAAACAGTTTCAGCGATCCGTCGGGTGTATTCATTTGTATCGCCCCTTTCTGCAAATAAACATATTCATCCTTTTTCAATTGCCAGGTAAAGATGCGGAAGGTACTGTCAGGTGCATACAGTTTTGAAATATTCAGCGAATCGAACGGATAATAAAAAGCGTTCTTTATTTTCAGGGCTCGCACAAAAGTGCGGGTGAACAGACTGTCTGACCGAAAACGGTCAGCGGCACTTTCACTGAAAACCATTTTGCCCGATAGCTTCGTTAAAGTATCCTCTTTACGTTCCAATTCCTTACTATCTGCCTGGCTTATGCGTTGCGCCGATGCCGACGTTGCGATCAATAAACCGACGATCAATAACCAACTGGTAAAACAGTATTTTATATAGTGGTAATTCATAGTTTATATGCTAAATGCTTACAACCTGACAGGCCGCGACAAAGTTACGATGCCGTTTTGCGCCATCCCCAACAGGAACGTGAAAGGGTTGATAAAATTTTATGCTTTTTGCAAAGCTTTTGCAAAATCGGCTAATGAATTAAACGCCAGGTCAATAGCAGGGTGGGGAAGCTCCTGTTCCGGGTTGGTTGTCTTTACAAAAACGGTGTGAATGCCGGCATTCCGGCCAAATTCCATATCACTCATATTGTTACCCACGATCAACGATTTTTGCAGGTCGATCTCCGGGAAATCCTTTTTCGCGTCGAAGATCATGCCGGGATTAGGCTTTCGGTTGGGGTGGCTGGCGTCATTCGCTACACAATAATATATGCGGTCGATGCGGCCGCCGTTTTTTATGATGTCAGCAGTCATGCAGGTATGGATATGCAATAGATCTGCTTCTGTCATTAAACCACGTCCCACACCACGCTGATTGGTCGTAATTATTACCAGACCAAAAATTTCGGTCAATGATCTTAATGCATCCAGCACACCATCATAAAAAATAAACTCATCGTAATTATACACGTAATCCTGGTATTTCTCTTCATTGAGAACACCGTCCCGGTCGAGAAATAAAGTCCAGGTTTTATCGATCTGTTTAAGGTCTAACATTTCTTAAATTATTACTTACCTAATCGCAAGGCTGCTTCAGCATCAAACGCCGTCAGTTTGAACGTCGTTCGAGCGGGCATGCAATTCCTTATTCGCCCTTTCAAAATCTTCCGGAATACCAATGTCAATAAAATAGGCGTCCTGAACAATGCCATACATGGGCCGGGCCGTATATAACTTTTCCAGGTAATCTTTTTCAAAAGAGAATTTTTCCGGCAAAGCTTCATGGAGGAACGTGTTTACCTGCAATGCATAAATGCCGCCATTGATAAGGCCGTTCTCGTAGAACTGCTTTTCCCTGAAACTGGTAATAGCGCCATTATCTGCTATTTCAACCACGCCGTACCGGTCGAATCGCTGCATGGGTTTTAAGGCCAGTGTACAATGTGCCTGGTGTTGCAAATGAAATGCAGCCAGGGCAGATACCTGAATCGAGAACATGGTATCACCGTTCAGGATCAGCACATGCCGTTCCGTAGCCTGTCTACAGGCGAGTTGAATGGCTCCACCGGTTCCCAGCGGTTCTTTTTCTATAACATATTGTTTGCTGAGGCCGGCATACGACGCATCCAGGAACTGCTGAATCACTTTAGATTTATAGCCCAATGAGAATATGAACTTTTCAATGCCCTGTTCCCTGAAATAGTTGATAACATGGGCAAGAAATGGCTTTCCTGCCACCGGCGCCATACATTTCGGCAGATCGGGTACTGCACTGCGTAACCGGGTGCCTAATCCACCGGCGAGAATGATGCACTCTTTAATCATATAGTAAACAGTTCCGCTGGTGAGGGAACCCACTTTTATTTTCCGAAATACTGTTCTTCTACCAGTTGACAAATAATATGCCCCAGCATGATATGGCTTTCCTGAATACGGGGAGTATCTTTTGATGGTACATTCACCAGGTGATCGCTCAATAATTTCATTTTGCCACCATTGTCGCCGGTAAATCCTACGGTTATAATGCCTTTTTCGCGGGCGACTTCAAATGCCTTTACAATATTGGCTGAATCACCGGAAGTAGATAAGCCAATAAGCACGTCTCCTTGTAAACCGATGCCTTTAATTAACCGGGCATATACTACATCATAGCTGTAATCGTTGGCCACAGCGGTTAAATACGAGGTATTGCAATGTAAAGCTTCTGCAGGCAGCGCATCGCGGTCGGTATAAAAACGGCCGGAGAATTCAGCGGCCAGGTGCTGCGCATCAGCTGCACTGCCGCCATTACCGCAGAAATACACGCGGTTGCCGTTGCGTAATGCTGCCGTAATAATAGTAGCCAGTTGGTCGATTGTACCGAGCAACACGGGGTCTTTCAAAATGCTTTCTTTGGTACTGATCGATGCCTTAATAATGTCTGTTATCTTATTTGTCATAGATTTTAATTAAAAAATGTGATAATGTGAAAATTCGATGATGTGATAATTAAATACAAACCACAAGATCTGCTTTTGGCGCGAGCTTCGCTTTTATCGGAACTGTCCGGCCTTAAAGCATTATCACATTAGCTAATTATCTCATTAGCTAATTGACTATATTGTCCAGGAGGTCATTCCATGATCAACAAACTGGTAGTTCTTTACAAAGCCACCAAATTTCGAAAGGCAATCTATCACCTGGTACTTGGCGTTTCCCGGACAATAGAATGTCATAAACCCACCGCCGCCTGCGCCGGAGATCTTTCCTCCTGTAGCGCCTGCTTTCTTAGCGGCTTCATAGATCTCATCCATGAGGGTGTTGGAGATGCCTTCGGCCATTTGCTTTTTTTGTTGAAAACCAAAATCAAGTATCTCGCCAATTTCATGCAATCTCCCTTTTAACAGGGCTTCTTTCATTAATTGGGCCTGGCGTTTCAACTGATGCATGGCATCGATCGGTTTCTCTTTTTTCGAAACCACATTCTCGCTTTGCTTTTCAATGATCTTCGCCGACTCGCGGCTGGTGGCTGTATAATACAACACCAGGTTGTTCTCCAGTTCGAACAGGTATTGTTGTTTTATGCGTAACGGGTTTACCACCACATTTTCGCCATAAAACTCCATATAGTTAACGCCGCCAAATGTAGCCGCATACTGATCCTGTCTGCCACCGGCCCATTTCAGGTCGTTGCGCTCAATATCATAGGCCAGCTGGGCAACATCATATTCGCCCAGGGGTAATCGCAGCATTTCGGCAAAAGCGCCTACAATGGCAACCACCAGCGTAGAAGAAGTTCCCAAACCGGAGCCTGCGGGGGCGTCAACAAATGTCGACAATCTGAACCCCGCTTCAGGTATGCCGTATTGCTTTTGAATACGGTTATAAACGCCTTTTAACAGGTCGAGGTGGCCATCTATGGGCAATTGGGCCGACCAGCTGAATTGCTGTGTTTCCTGCCTGTCCATAGCCTGCAGTTGAATGGTCTTTTCGGCAAGCGGTTCAATATTGGCATAGGCATACAACGACACCGTAGCATTAAGAATTGCCCCGCCATACAAGTCACTATACGGACTTACATCCGTACCACCGCCGGCCAAACCAATACGTAAGGGTGCTTTGCTTCTGTAGATCATCTATTTTATTATAAAAGGTCTTGAAATTAACTAAATAAACCTGCCTCATTTTAACTCATTGCCAGGATCGTATTGACCAGGTTATGCCAGGAATATTTTTCTTTTTCGACGCGAAGATGTGGTATAAAATGCTGTTCTCCAAGTTCAAAATAACGGTTAATAGCGGCGGCCAGTGAGGCTGGTTCAGGTTCGCAAACCAAGCCAACTTTTTCGTGGGGCACCAGGGTAGGCAAACTTCCAACATTGGTTACCACCATCGGTTTTTCGAAATGATAGGCCAGGGGCGTAACCCCGCTTTGGGTAGCACTGCGGTAGGGCTGTATGACCATATCCGCGGCACACAGATAATATTTCACTTCACTGTCGGGAATAAAATCTGTTCTCAAGATCAGGCTATCCCCGATCCCCAATCGCTTTATCTGGTCCTGGAACGGTTTCTCATCTTCATAAAATTCACCAGCCACCAATAACTTTGGCGTTGACGTTTGGGCTGGTTGTTTCAACAATGCCATGGCTTCATACAGGATATCAAGCCCTTTATATTTCCGGATAAAGCCAAAGAACAGTATGATCTTTTCACCGGCCGGAAGTCCCAGTTTTTTGCGGGCCTCTTCCTTTGTTACCGGTTCGCCAAAATTGTCGTACAGGGGATGTAATACCTGTTGCGCGGGTTTGTTCTTTTCAAACTGACGCAGGTCGGTCATTACCTTTTCACTCATAGTGATAAAAGCATCACAACTATTCAGGAAGTAGCGGGTGAACGCTACATCGCCGGGTCTTTTTTCGTGGGGAATAATATTATCAGTGATCGCAATAATGCGGGTATGACGGTTTTTTCGCGCCCTGCGCAAAATAGTGCCCAGGGCAGGCCCCATAAACGGCAACCAGTAGCGCACCACAATGATATCGGGTTTGATACGCTTCAATTCATTTCCTACCTGCAGCCAGTTTATCGGATGTACCGAATTGATCACAGAATAAATCTCCAGATCAGCAGGCGCAGGTTCTGTTGAATATTGCGTTGTACCGGGAAATAAGAAAGAAGGGTATTGCAGGGAGAAAGAGTAGATGCTGCAGGTATGGCCTTCATCAATAAACTGCTTGCACAGCCGCTGGTTGAAGGTGGCCAGGCCACCCCGCAACGGATGCCCGGGGCCTATGATGACGATTTTTTTTACAGCCATTATTCGATACCTGTTTTCTGCTCAATTAAATAATGGTTGCGGCCGGCTGCATTACGCGTAATCAGTTCGCCGAGGAACCCGGCAATGAACATCAACGTACCCATGACCATAAGCGTTAAGGAAATATAAAAAACCGGCCGGTTGGTAATGGCATATTCCGGTTCAATAATCTTTGAAATGATCAGGTACAACACCATCAGAACACTCAACACCAGCACGGCAGAACCCCACAATCCAAAAAAGTGCATGGGCCGTTTGCCATATTTACCTACAAATGTAATAGATGCCAGGTCGAGAAAGCCATTAACGAAACGCTCCCAGCCAAATTTGGTAATACCGTATTTGCGCTTGCGGTGCTCCACCACTTTTTCGCCGATCTTTTTAAAACCGGCCCATTTTGCCAGCACCGGTATATAACGATGCATTTCGCCATACACTTCAATGCTTTTAACTACTTTATACTTGTAAGCTTTGAGACCGCAATTAAAATCGTGTAAATAGATCTTCGACATACGCCGGGTAGCCCAGTTAAAGAACTTGCTCGGAATATTTTTAGTGAGGGTATTATCAAAACGTTTCTTTTTCCAGCCGCTTACCAGGTCATAGCCATCTTCAATGATCATTCTTCGCAATTCGGGAATTTCATCCGGACTGTCCTGCATATCGGCATCCATTGTGATCACCACTTTACCCATAGCGGCTTTGAAACCCTCGTTCAGTGCAGCAGATTTACCATAATTACGCTGGAACTTGATCCCTTTAATATTAGGGTTCTTTGCACGCAACTGTTCAATCACCAGCCACGAATTATCGGTGCTGCCGTCATCGATCATAATGATCTCATAGGAAAGATCATTGGCAGTAACTACCCGCTCAATCCATGCACACAATTCGGGCAGGGATTCTTCTTCATTCAACAAAGGCACTACAATGGAAATATCCATAGTTATTGGTTAAAAGTATTTTCGAACGGAGGCCGTTTTCTTTTGATGATCGCCGATATGATCAGGGCGACTATGAACCACCAGATGCAGCCAAAAACAAAACCCATGAGCAATCTCCCGATGGTGTAGTTGTTTTGGCTTAAGGTCTGTTCTACAGCTTCGTCGATCTTGTCTTCCGGCGCGCCAAACCTGCGCATCAGTTTTTCCGCCTGGTCGGCTGTTACCTGGGCCAGCGCCTGCCTGAAGGACACATCAATGTAATTAAACAAAATATATTGAAAAACGGTTGCGATCAGTGATCCTAATACCAGTATCAGAAAGGTTGCCTTCAAAGCTTCAGAAAACTCTAAGTAACCACCCTGTTGCTTTCTGATCTGCACTCCGCCGATTATACAAACTGCGATGGGTAAAACCATACCTACATAGGCAACCGGGCTTACAAAGGTTTCTGCGCCGCCAAGATATAATATTACTGTAAATACAATTGCTACACCGGCGTTAATAAGTCCATAAAGAACCCCCAGGTTTTTGGGAGAGGAGGATGATGCGACAGTCATACAATACGATATTAATTTAGAAATAAGGTCTCCTTGTTGATGATGCCTTTCACAGCACCGTTCAGGGTTTTACCGGTAAAGGCCGAGTTCTTTGATTTCGACCGGAAAGAAGCCGTTGTAAATGTTACCGGCACACCGGGCTCAAAAAGGGTAAAGCAGGCCTGCGCCTCCTTTTTGATCACCGGACAGTCCAATCCAAATATTTTCCGGGGATTGATGCTCACCAGCTCCACCCAGCGGCTTTCGGTAAGTGCGGGGAGTATGGTCTTTATTGCACTATAAGAAGTCTCCAGTCCCGTCATGCCGTATTTGGCGTATTCGAACTCCAGCACCTTGCTATCGTATTCATGCGGCAGATGATGTGATGCTATACAATCGATGGTTCCATCGAGTACAGCCTGCCTTAATATTTCCACGTCGCTTTTGGTGCGCAGGGGAGGATATACCTTCAGGTTGGTATCGTAATCGATCAGGTCTTCATCGGTGAAGAAAAGATGATAGGGAGTAACCGAGCAGGTCACCGCCAGGCCGGCATCTTTCGCACGGCGGATATATTCCAGCGATTTGGGGGCGCTTACGCCGGTGAAATGCAGTTTTGAATCGGAATACCGCACCAGTTTGATGTCGCGGGCCACCTGCAGCTCCTCTGCCATCATGGGTTTGCCGGGCAAACCAAGTCTGGTACTCACAATACCTTCATGCATGAGGCCGTTGGCGCCAACACTTTTATCGTCGGGTATTTGTATAATGGTTCCTTCGAAAGCTTTTACATATTGGAGCGCTTTCAGCAACAGACCGGCAGATTGAATCGGGTTCAAACCATCGCTGAAAGCTACGGCGCCACTGGTACGCATGTCGTACATTTCGGCCAGGTCTTTTCCTTCGGTGCCTTTCGAAATTGCGCCGATGGGATGCACATTCACCGGTAGGGACCGGGATTTCTGGCTGATGTATTCCGCCTGGGTTTTGCTATCCACTACCGGTTTGGTGTTGGGGATCACGAACACATCGGTATAACCGCCGGCTGCTGCGGCACGGGCGCCTGTTTCGAGGGTTTCCTTGAATTCGTAACCGGGATCGGCAAAATGCGCAAATACATCCACCCATCCGGGCGACAGGTGCAGCTGGTTGCCTGTAATAACTTTATCTGCTTCTACTGAAATAGCAGGTTGAATATCCTTGATAATACCTGATTCTATAAGGACATCCTGCTTTGTTCCGTTAAATGGGGATGATGGGTCAGTTATTGTAACCTGTTGAATTAGAATCTTCATTCTCAAAAAGTTGAGCGAAGATACGGTTTTCTGTTTTAAGTTTTCGTTCTCGTTATTAATGAGTTGCAAGGTCCTTCACTGTTACCGGCTCCCGGTTTCCGTATTCCGGGGGGCAAAAAATTAGCGAACCGGCTACTTGTTGGGAAGCTTGACACCAAAGTCCTGTAACCGGAAACAGACAACTCTTCCGCTAAATCACTTTATTAACAGGTACGCCATTTAAAAATGCAGCAATATTATTAATGGTAATATCCATTACTCTTTGCCTTGCTTCTTTGCTTACCCAGGCATTATGCGGCGTAATTATACAGTTTTTGGCGCTGAGCAGCGGATTTTGCGCTGAAGGCGGTTCGGCTGATAACACATCCAGCCCGGCGCCGGCAATCCGGCCTGTGTTCAGGGCATCGGCCAGGTCCTGCTCGTTGATCAGTGGGCCGCGGGCTGTATTGATAATATAAGCCGATGGTTTCATCCTCGCGATGAGTTCGGCATTTACAAAACCGGTATTGTCGGGCGTCAGCGGGCAATGCAGCGAAACCACATCGGATTTTGCAAACAATTCCGGTAGCGGCAGCCAGGGTGCAAATGCATTTTCTTTCTTCCTGGGATTATGGTAACAAAGCTCCATACCGAGCGCCTGGGCGATACGGGCGGTCTGTTGCCCGATGTTTCCCCAGCCAACAATACCCATGGTTTTGCCGGCCAGTTCGGTAAGAGGCGCCTTCTGATAACTGAAATCGGGAGACTTCGTCCACTCACCGGCGGCAACCGAAGCCGCATGTTTGCCCACCTGGTTGGTCAATTCGAGCAATAAAGCAATGGTATGCTGGGCAACCGATGCAACTCCATAGGCCGGCACATTGCACACTATTATGTTCTTTTTTGTTGCCGCCTGCACATCTATTATATTGTAACCGGTTGCCGTAACAGCGATCATTTTCAGCTGAGGCAGCTCTGCGAGTGTAGCTTCATTAAATGGCACTTTATTGGTAAGTACGATCTGAGCATCCCTGCATCTGTCAATGATCTCCTGCGGTTGGGTTCTGTCATACACTGTTACCTCACCAAATTGTTCAACCGGTTTCCAGCTCAGATCACCGGGATTCAGGGTATAGCCATCGGTTACTACAATCTTAGTCATTGCCATGTTTTATACTACTTTGGGAACGGCAAAAATAAGGCAGTTACAGGTTACAAGTTTCACGTTACAGGGCTGGCCTTGCAGACTGCTGAACAATTGGTCGAGATCAGAATTATAGGGTCCTGAAACCTGGAACATGTAACCTGGAACGGTTTCATAATTCACCACTAATCGCCCATCTATTGACCATTGCCGCCATTATTCTACCTTCGCTTCAAACATTTGTATGGCAGAGTATACGATATATGTCAATCAGATAGAGGAGTACCAGATGCTGAACGACCGCCAATCGCTGGATGCGATCTTTCGGCGGGCCCAAAGCGCAGTTGTTGGGGGAGAAGTAGTGGCGCTGGTGCGCAAGACGTCGAATGGTGAGTCGTACCGGTTCGAAGAGATCTCTACCCTGGAAGACCTGAACGAATACAAAAAGAATGTATATAAATACGTAAAAGAAGACTAACACGCTAAATGCGAAACGCTAAACGCCTGAACAGGATACAGACATGCTTCCATTGTCTTACAAGCTTTCAGCTTTCAGCGTTCTGCGTTAAGCGTAAAAACTCGCCTAAAAATCTAAAAGCCTAATTTTAGCTATTACCTTATTTAAAATGGGAAATATGAAAGTACTGGTTACTGGCACTGCCGGACATTTGGGAGAAGCCCTGGTGCGAACATTAAGAAAAGATCATGAGGTGGTAGCATTGGACATAAAACCATCGCTTTTTAATACACATACCGGCTCCATAACTGATCGGGATCTGGTAAAACAATGTATGCAGGGCGTAAAGGTCGTTTTGCACACGGCCACTTTGCATAAACCACATGTGGCAACACATACGCCGCAGCAATTTGTTGACACCAATATAACAGGCACCCTCAACTTATTACAGGAAGCCGTTGCAGCCGGCGTTGAAGTATTTGTATTTACCAGTACGACCAGCGTATTCGGCGATGCCCTCGTGCCACCGCCAGGTGCTCCGGCCGCCTGGATAACAGAATCAGTTACCCCGGTACCTAAAAATATATATGGTGTTACAAAGACAGCGGCAGAAAATCTTTGTCAACTGTATTACCGGAACGCCGGGTTGCCCTGTATCGTACTGCGTACATCCCGTTTTTTTCCGGAAGAAGATGACAACCGGAAAATGCGCGAGATCTATCCCGATTCAAACCTCAAAGCCAATGAATTCCTGTATCGCCGCGCAGAGATCGAAGACGTGGTAAGCGCTCACCTGGCGGCGATGGAGCGGGCTAAGTCTATCGGATTTGGTACCTACATCATCAGTGCTACCACTCCCTTTCAGCAGACTGATCTGTGGGATTTACGCGCCCATGCGCATGAAGTGGTAAAACGGCTTTACCCCGAATACCTGGCCATTTATGAACAACGTGGCTGGAAAATGTTCCCCTCAATTGACAGGGTTTATGTGAACGAACTGGCGCGCACCGAACTGGGCTGGGCACCGAAATATGATTTCAAATATATTCTTGAACAAATAAAACATACCAACGAACTGCGGAGTCAACTGGCCAAACAAATTGGCGTTAAAGGGTATCATACAGAAAAATTTACCGAAGGACCATATCCTGTTGATTGAGGCTAAACGTACGCCTTCCGAACAAACTATAAGCGAAAATGTTGTTTACATTTACTGAAAAGACTACGTATGGAAAACAACTATCCTTATGACACAAGGCTTGATATTAAATATGATCATCTTGAGATCATTGATATTCCCGCTATTGTGAAGGCCAATCAGCACAAATGGTTTAACCAAACGCTAACGAAAGTAAACAGCAGTGTGGTGCGGGTGGCCATTATAGAAGGGGAGTACCACTGGCATAAACACGATAACGATGATGAATTCTTCTTTGTACTGGATGGACAGTTGCTCATTGACCTTGAAGACAAAACCATAACATTAAATCCCTGGGAAGGATTTACCATTACAAAGGGCATCACGCACAGAACACGGGCGCCTAAAAAGACGGTGATCTTAATGGTAGAGACCAGTGATATTGTACCTACCGGTGATTAGCTAATTTCTGATTTTGAGATTTAGAGATTTTAAGATTTAATCAGGTTCTGCTTTCTGACAAATTTTAAAATCTCTAAATCACGAAATCTCAAAATCAGAAATCTTTTATTACTCAACCAGTTTGGTTACACTGGGGTGCTTTTCTAAACTGTCAATCGTAGCAGTAGCCTGTACCAGTTCCACAACCACCTGCTTACGAGCAGTTGTCCATCTGCCAAGGGTAACATTGTATACACCGCCCATCAAATTATACAAGCCGGCATCTGCAGGTACACTTGGGTAGTTTTCATTTACCGCGTAAGGCATATTGGCGGTATTGCCGGGAGAACGGTAATACAGATAGGGAACCACAATAGGCTTATAAGTATTTTGATCAATAACTACCGAATACATCGAATACCAGTCGTTATTACAGATCCTGTAACCTAAAATGGGCGTTTTGCCGGGGTCATAAACGGCGGCGGCTCCACCAGTAGCCACGAACAATACATCTTCGGGTACTGACTTTTCGGTAACCGTAGTTCCTTTGAATATGGCTACACCACATGTATTGCCGTTGTTGGGCCAGGGGCCTGAGGTGCCAAACGAACTCGCGCGAACAAGCCCTCCATCGCCCCGATTTGTACCACTCGTAGCGTAGGTTTTTTGATACCAGTTTGTTGAAGCCGGAAATGAATGAGCACCTCCTGAACCATTGATCTTTTTGCCCTGGAAGCCAAAATAAAAGAACTGTCCTTTTTGTACACCACCCGTTGTAATGTTCCATTTGATGGTACGCTGGCCACCGGTAGCCCATCCGGCATCGAGCGGCGTAGCAGAACTGGCAGTGCCACTATTGACACAAAATAGAATGCTATAAGGAGTGGCAGTAAAGTCTATATCTTTAGTAGCCAGCATCTGTACGTATTCATGCCCGCCATCGCCTCCTCTGGGATCGCCCATGAACCCGGTTATCAGAAGGTCCTGGGCCATAGATCCCATATTCACGATATCATCTCCGTTCCTTGTTCTGAGCTGTACAGATCCCTCGATAGTGCTAAAAGGAATGCCTACATATGCAGCCAGAACATAAGGTGCATTTTGAGCATAACTTACAGCCGGATTTGTATAAAGAACAAGGTCGCCAAAACCATCATTTATTACTTTCGAACCACTTATCACATCTCCTGGTTGAGGGCCGGGATTGAAACTGCCTTTATTAATGAGGCAAAGCGAACTTTCATAGTCAGGTTTGGCATGCAGCTGCGCTATAGTTAT
The DNA here is from genome assembly GCF_017356035.1 of Longitalea luteola. GTDB lineage: Bacteria > Bacteroidota > Bacteroidia > Chitinophagales > Chitinophagaceae > Niastella > Niastella luteola. The sequence goes on from NZ_JAFIQX010000006.1 coordinate 190,539, forward strand.
CGCGTTTACGTTAACCGTACCTTTACCAGCAGCGGTAATGTTGGCTGTTGTTAGGCCGGTAATTGTTAAAATGCCATTTTTACGGGTCAAAGTACTGCCAACAATATCTATCACTACCGAATCACCAGGGTGGTAGTTCGCTGCATCTGCACCCAACTCAATAGAAATACCCCGCAGCGTTTGCAGCCGGCGGTTATCCTGCACTACCAGCAGGCCTTCAGGAAGATTTTTTTCGGTATGGTCAGATACAACTACCGCCGCCAGTTTGGAAGCACCATAGAGATTCTCCTGAGTAAGCACAACATCCTCCCCCTTATAAATTGGGCGAACATCCAGAATGGAAATTATATCGTTAGGCGTAGCTCCGAAATATTTTTCGTAGGTATCCTTAGTACAACTGTTTATAGCTACAGCTATGATCGTTATGAAAAAAAGATTCAATAAATATCTCATCTTCCTGATTTTTTAATTATTGAAACAATTAAGGCTGCTGCCACCATACATTGGTAAATATTTCGTCGGGGCCCTGTGCGGCTACTGCAGCTTTGTAATTTACCGGGTTGGCAGCCTGTACGTACACAGGGTATACCATGCGCGCCGGCATTACGCCGTTGTTCGACAATCCAGGCCCTTTAGGCAAAACTGGATGGCCTGTGCGTCTGTGTTCAAACCACTGCTGCAGATCGGTCAAAAACAGTGCATAGTATTTCTGTAAGTGGATCAATTCCATTTTATCTTCTAGCGGAAGATTATCATCCCAGGTTTCACTGGCAGCATCAAGATTTGTAAGATGGGTGGTAAACTCGGTGGAACTGATATTTTCAGGAAAGTTGGGCACCCAGTAATTGATGGCAGATGCTATGCCCTGGTAAAAATAGGTTTTTGTATCGCCGGTGATCCATCCTTTGGCAGCCGCTTCGGCAAGTATGAACTGTAGTTCTGCATATTGCATAATGATACCCGTCCGCGGATTTTGCTGGAGCGACCAGGTACCGCCTGTGCTGGCATTATCATAGCTTTGAAAAAAACAACCTTTTGGTTCGCCCTGGCCTGGCAGGTAACCGCTTTTTACCCCGTACCATCCGCCGGTACTCGCCTGGGCAATGCCCAAACGGCCTATGCTACCCGATCCATACGGAGTAGAAGAAACATAACGCGGGTCAGACCACGCAATCAAATTGTCTAAAAAGAAAGCGCAAAGCGCCGGGCCACGAAAATCCTGCGCACGTATCCCATTTACATAAGGGGAAGTATATGGATCAGTAGTACTGATACCACCGCTCCAAAGTATTCTGGCTCCGTCAGCATTGCTTTGGAAGATGGGATATTCAGAAGGGTTTTCTACTATCTGTTTTATTTTTGCAATACATTGCTGTTGTACATCAGTTTTACCTGATACGCGCAACAAAAGCCGCAGGTATAATGAATTCACAAATTTTCTCCATTGGCCTACGTTTCCATTGTACACGGGATCACTGGTAGCCACGATTGTATCGCCTTTGGCAAGCAGGGTATTGGCTTCTTCCAACTGTTTAAACAGATCAAGATAAATGTCTTTCTGCCTGTCAAAAGCCGGCGCTACGTTTTGTTGATCACCTTGCAGTGCATTGAAATATGGAATATCACCATAAGTATCTGTCAAATTAGAGAACAGCCATACCTTGCATACTTTTCCAATGGCCTGATAAGTGGCATTGGGGGCTTTCTCGCCATCCGCGCGTTCGCGAGACAGGCTGTCTACCTGTTTGAAGTTCGTTAATTGTACATACCAGGCATTCCATAAATAGTCCGATACGTTAGCTCTGAAAGCATAACGGAATACGGTATTATCGCCATCGCTTTGTCCTACGGTTACCTGCATCAATTCGTTGTTAAAGTTCCTGTTACGGCTCATACCAGGCCAGATAGCATTTACCAGTGCAGGCGCCAGCAACTTGTCTGAAGTAGTGCTGACGATATTAATAGGATCTACGTTCAATTCCTCAAATCCCTTTTTGCATGAATAGAGTGTTGGCCCAGCCATCAGAACCAAACATGCTATAAATAATTGCTTTCTCATCCGTTTTTCTTTTGTTATTATCAGATCTTTTACACAATAATTAAAACCCGATTGATAAATTAAAACCCATGCTACGGGTAGAAGGAAACTGTCCCGTTTCAAAACCGGTTACAATGTCTGACCCGGCCAGGGTTCCAAACTCGGGATCGAATATTGGCCAGGGTGACCAGATGAACAGGTCGCGCCCGTAAATCCCGATGCTTGCCGAGCTTAAACCGATCTTCTTAAGCAAGGTTGGCTTAAAGGCATAGCTTAAAGAAGCTTCACGGAATTTTAAAAAATCGGTGCTAAAGGTGCTTCCCTCGGCATTGTAGCTACCCATGCTATATTGATAATACTGATCGATATCGTAAGCCACCACATCATTTTTACGGTAAGAACCATCCTGGTTTTGTACCACACCATTACCGATGATCCCGTTGTACCGGCCCGGTAGTGTACTTTTAAGTTTGCCCTGCTCTGCCAGTTTGTAATGAGATAGCGAGTAGGCCACAGCACCCACCTGTGCATCGAACAGCAGGTTCAAACTAAAGTTCTTAAAGCGAAAATTATTACCAAGGCTGAATTTGTATTTAGGTATGGTGTTTCCCAGGTAAATAATGCTATCCGTGATCCTTGGAAATCCGGTATTAGCGTCAAAAACGACTTGCCCGTCCGGACTGCGCACATAACCCAGGCCATACAGATCGCCCATGCTGCCACCTACAGATGCCACAATCTGGCTGCTGGCGATCTGGCCGGCCCTCAGCAGCACGGAGCTATCCGGCATGGAAATGATCTTGTTTTGGTTGCGCGCAAAAGTTCCAAACAGGCTCCAGTTAAAGCCCGTTGCACTGGCAATGGGTCTGGCATTAAGCTGTATTTCCACACCATTGTTCCTTACTTTTCCGGCATTGATGATGGCAGAACTGTAACCTGAAGAGGCATCTACCGTTCTTGTGAAGATCTGGTTCCTGGTATTTCCAAAATATACTGCCAGGTCTAACCCTAATCTGCCATTGAAGAACTGCACTTCTGTACCCAGCTCGAATGTTGAGGTAAGCAGTGGTTTTAAATTGATGTTCGGCAGGGTAGTGGGGCTTACAAGGGCGCTATCGGGATAAATACCTGCGCTTGCGAGGCCATACGTATAAGCAGTTCTGTAAGGAGTGGTGCCGCCGCTGCCTACCTGGGCATAGGACGCCCTAACCTTGGTATAGTTGATGACGGTTGGCAGCTTTACTACATCCGACAGAACAAAACTGGTGTTGATTGAAGGATAGAAAAAACCTACATTGTCTGTTCTTCCCTTGGTGGCCAGTACGCTGTTCCAGTCCTGGCGGCCGGTAATTTCAACAAACAGGTAATTTTTATAGCTGAGATTAACAACCCCATATATACTGTTTATCTGGTAACTGCTTGTATCAGGATAATAGGTCAATCCATACAAACTGTTGTTCAGGTCATATATCCGGGGGTAGGGGGAGGCGCCATCCAATGAATCCGGATACTTTAAACCGTCGGCCCTGACATCGGATTTGTCATAATTATTTTTCAACTGGCTTCCCCCCAGGGTTACGCCGAGCTTTGCGTTTTTATTCACCTGTTTGGAGTACCTGGCCATGAAGTCGAAGCTCTTTTCCTGCGAATAGATATTTTGTTTTCTTACAGAACCATAGATGAGGCGGGTGCCTGCATCGTAAGGCCGGTCCTGCTCCCGTTTATCATTCATCCAGTCGAGGTTGCCGCGCAACATGAAGCTTAGATCTTTCGTAGCCTGAAAATTCAGGGTAACATTGCCGGTCACGTTATTTCTTCTGGTTTTGTTGAGGAACTCATAGGCTATGGCAAATGGGTTTTCGGGAAAACCAGAAAAGGGGTAACGAATAAATTTGTAAAGGCTGTCATATACGCTGCCTTCGCCGCCCGCCCAGTAGTTCCTTAGCCAGTTTACATCGGCGTTTGGCTGCCAGAAAATGTACCAGTACATTAAGGACTGGTTGCCATATCCTGCTGCCGGCAGGTTATCGCTTTTCCTGAAACCATAGTTTATTTTGGTAGAAAGTTTTAATTTTTTGCCAATGTCCGAATTGGTGGTCAATCCGACATTTCTACGATCGAAACCTGTGTTGGGCACAATCCATTTGTTGTTTTCTGTGCCAAAATTCACCCGAATACCAGTTGTACCCAGTCTGCCATCTACGGTGAGGTTGTGCTTCATGTCTTTTCCTACATCCCATATATCGTCGATATTATCGTAAGCCACCCAGGGCGTGCGCTCCAAACCTACTGTCTGACGCACAGGGTCGTATTGATAGAACATTTGTCCGTCGAATTTCGGGCCATAAGCAGAGCTGGTGCCGCTGGTGCTGGCGCCGTCCTCGCTTGCGCCAAAAGAGTAATGCGTTGCCCCGCCCAAACCCTGACCATATTCGTATTGCAGATCAGGATATCTGTTTACCTGCTCTATGTTACCGCTGGCTGTATAGCGAAAATTAAAGCGGCCTTTCTTTTTTTGCGCTGCTGATTTGGTGGTGATAATGACAGCACCGTTTGCCGCCCGCTGACCATACAATGCAGCAGCCGCAGGTCCTTTCAGGATAGATACGCTTTCTATATCCTGTGGGTTGATATCATTCAATGAACTTCCATAGTCAGCCGGCAGATTGTCTGAGTTCGTTGCATACACCGCGTCGCCTCTGTTGCCGGAACGTTTACCACTACCATTATTGATCACCACACCGTCCACTACAATGAGGGCTTCATTATCACCTGTAAGGTTGTTTTCGCCGCGAAGGATGATCTTGCTGGAGGCGGCGGGTCCCGAACCCGAACGCACAAGGTTCAACCCGGCTACTTTACCTGAGAGCGCATCTGTCCAGTTTGTACTTGCTGCCTGGGTAAGCTGTGTGCTATCCACTTTTGTAAGCGCATACCCCAGCGACCGTTCTGATTTTTTGATACCTAATGCAGTTACTACTACATTCTGCATCTGCTGATCATCTTTTTGTAGCACAATGCTTAATGACTGTTGCGCTTCAGCAGCGAATCTTTTTCTCAACGGCTGGTAGCCAACAGCAGTGATCTCAACTGTTCCTTCCGACAAAGTAGAGAGGGTTTTGCTGAAACGGCCATTGTCATCGGCAATGGCCATCACATTTTTCTGTCCATCCTGCTTAATAATGATGGTGGCACCGGGAACAGGAAGGCCGCCCTCCATGATAGTACCCTTCACTACCATGGTGGGCGCTTTTTTAGGGACATTGCTTTTTTTGATCACCCAGTTGGTGCCACTGGCCGTTGCATCGAAACCACCGGGCGCCAGCACTTTATTTAATAACTCACCCACACTACCCGCTTCATAAGAGGCAGGCGGCACTTTTACCGCCGACAGCTCCTCATTTGCATATGCGAGTTGTACTTTGAATAACCGGCCAAAATCTTCGACAATAGCAGCAAGGTTATTGGCCCCATGCCGGTAATGCAACGGGCCCGATTGCGCATGCAGGTTTTTTATACCTGTCATCAGCAGCAGTAATAATGCAGTGAAAGCTTTAGTTAGTTTTGCGTACTCCATATATTCATTTACATTATAAACAATACAATACCTGTCCGCTTTTCAGCAGCTAAAAACAACCAATATTGATAAGGAATGCTTAGTGAATATTAAAGCCAGTCAATGTATTCAGCACCTTTAAATTTTCCTGCAATGAAATGGTCAGATCCCAGGTAAGTGTTACTTTGTATTCTCTGTCAATAGCGCCATGCGTTAGCTTAACCTGGTAATATGTTTCAATGCGATTGAGCAATTCTTCCAATGGAATGTTATGTAACCTGATCTGTTGCTGTAACCACCAGTCAGCGGCAGCCGGATTTACAGGTAATACCTGTTGTGTTACCGACTGAGCAGTAACCACCTGTTGTCCGGCAGTTAACAAGGTATGGCCGCCGGCATTATTCAGCGCCACTTTACCTTCTTTGACGGTCAGTTGCAGGTCGACAGAATCAAGTCTGCGAATAGTGAACGCCGTACCCAATACAGTGACCTGTTGCCGGTTTACACCGATAATAAAGGGATGTTGCGCATCTTTGGCCACGCTGAAAAAAACAGTTCCCTTCAACAGCTCGGTCTTACGCTGATTCAAAAAATCGGTATACACCTTTACTGATGAATAGGGCGCCAGCCATACTACAGAGCCATCCAGGAGTTTGATCTCTTTTGCGCTGTCGGCACTGGCCACCTCCTGCCAGGGATTTGTGATCTCAGGTGAATCACTGCCTGGTAGTTTTATAAAAATGGCTACCAAAATGGCAGCCGCCGCGCTTAATCCAATAAAAAAGAGCTGCTTTTTCCGGCGTCGCTTGTTATCAAGCCGATCATTAATGCTGTTTAATAAGGTTTGTTTCTTTTGTGCACCCATGGCCTCGGGTGCCTGCCATGCCTTAAGCCATTGCTCATCTGAGGATTTACCATTGGTATCATTATTTCGCTTCGACTTACGGGGCATGGCCTGAACAGCTTTGGTTAATAGACGTTGGTTAAAAGGAACTGGTACTAGAGTGATTGCAGAAAAAAACGGGCGTTAACAATTTGGTCATATTGAACAAAAAATTCCAAATCCCAAATTACAAGAACCAGATAAATCTCAAAAATTCAGCTCCAAAGGACCAAAAACTGTCGTGATTTGTCTTTTGTTTAGTGGGTTCCCAAGATTGTCGGAGTTATGCTTTTTGGTTCCTGAGATTTGTGATTCGTGGGTTTTGTTTTTTGAGTTCCTAAGATTGTGATTTGGGTTTTGCTTTTTTGGTTCTTGAGATTTGTGATTTGAGATTTTTAAAAGTATACCTGCCGCAACATCTTTACAATGCGCTGTCCGGCAGTATGTAATTGGTTCTTCACCGTTTGTTCGCTCAGTTGCAATTCGGAAGCGATCTCTTTTACTGATAGTTGATCTTCATTTTTCATGGCATAGATCCTGCGCATTTGCCCGGGCAATTTATTGGTGGCATTTTTCCAGATATGATATGCCTGCTTGTATTGATATTGTTCGTCGGGCAGGGGGCGGCCTTCGGTACGCTCTGGCATTTCGGCTGGCAGGGTGTATCTCTTTCTTTTGGAAGCCCGCAGGTGATCGCTGATGCAATGCTGAACAATGGTGTATAGATAATTGCGGAAAGAAGTATGGATAACGATCGATTGACGTTTTTTCCACAGGCGTATAAATACTTCCTGCAGCACGTCATCGGCCTCTTCAGATCCATTCAACCGTAACCGGATGTACGTAAGAATGGGATCGGCAAAGCGGTTAAAAATCTCATCAAAAGCAATTCTGTCCCCCTGTTTCAGTTGCAGCAATAATTCGCCGTCGTCGGGAACAATTGGCTGAAAATTCATATGGCGCAAACTTAACAACCAAATGTACTACCATAAAAGAAGTTGTTTTACTAAATGTTTAAGTTTTTTTAAGAAAGTTTAAGCTCACTATCTTATGCAAACGTTTGCATTAAAGTTATTAACAATCTGTAACACGCAAAAACCCGCAAACCGAAACAAATGGAGCCGGTTCGAAACAAAAAGAGACTGTCATCGTAACAAGATGACAGTCTCTTTTCAGAATTTCGCTGAGAATATGCCCGTTTATTGCTTTATTAATTTGAACGCTGTAGTAGTTTCCTTCCGGGTAACCTTCAAAACGTATATGCCCGCGGGTAAGGATTGCAGGTCATTAAAATACTGGGCATTGTTACCAGCACTGACGAAACCTGTTTTTCGCCACATAAGTTTACCATCGCTATTGAACACCCTGAATTGAACTGCTTCATCTGTATCGCTTTGTACAGCAATCACAACATGTTTGTTGAATGGGTTGGGCGAAACAGTTACCTGGAACGCTTTCACATCGGTTCGGATAGTAATTATGGCGCTGTATGTAAACTGACCGTCTTTGTCTACCATTTTCAGGCGATAATAATTAATACCGCTGGCCGGAGAGGCATCAACAAATGCGTATTGCTGTGTGAGCGCATTGGTAGTAGCGCCTGTTACCTGGGCCAATGAAGAGAAATGAGCGCCATCAGTACTATGTTCTATTACAAAATGAGAGAAGTTCACCCCGGCATCGGTTTGCCAGTTTAGATAGGTTCTATTATTGTTGAATACACCTTTCCACGAATAAAGGGTAATAGGAAGCACGCCACATTGAGAAGCAGCATTGTTACTATTGCGGAATGTTACAGGCAGGGACAATATTAGTTCTATTCCCGCTGAACCGGATGTTGAATTGTAAACATTGTTTACCGGACCGTTGGTTGAACCGGTACGGGTAAGCCCGTTCGCCCCGCCATTAACAGTAATCGCATTCGCCGGTATTACATTAGATATCACAACACCGCCACCACCTCCGCCACCGGGGCCATGCGCGTAATAAGCCGTCATATCGCCGCCCTTACCACCATTGGCTGAAGCTGTAATGGAATGCGTACCTACACTACCTGGCTGGTTGGTAGCCACAATAATGGTACCACCGGCGCCACCGCCACCCGCAGCATCGGTTACAGAATTTAAAGAAACATTATGAGAGGCGCCACCATTGGCAGTAACCGTTCCATTGCCGCTGTACGATCTGGCGCGTATGATAATGATTCCGCCGCCACTGGCGCCACTCGACAAATAGTCTGTCGTTCCGGCCGTGCTGTTGTTACCGGTACCGGCGCCACCGCCGCCACCCATTACAAATCGTTGCAAAGAAGCCTCTGCAAATGCAGCGCCACCATAACCGCCGGTATTATATGTGCTGGCATTACCATCACCACCATCCCAGCCACTGCCGCCTCTGCCGCCGGCGCCGCCATTACCGCCACCACCGCCACCGGGATTGTACTGGTTTCCATTAGGATCGCCATCAGTACCACCGCCACCGGCATTGCCCGGGGCACCTCTTCCCATTGAACCGCCAATATAACCTTCCAGCGTACCGGTTGTAGCGTTGGTGGCGCCATTCGTTAAATAATATACAGGTGTTCCGGCAATACCTTCCCCTTTCGCGCCACCGGTAGTATTGTCGGCTGTGGAAACGGGGGATGGCCAGCGATAATCTGTGCGGGTGATAGCGGCGCCGCTGCCGCTGTTGCTATTGGGGCCAATGCCGAGAAAACGTTTACCACCACCACCTCTGAAACCTAAAGCATTGGCAGTAACTGAACCGTTTAATGTAACTAGATTGGCTGCTTCAATCACTACAATGCCACCGGTGCTTCCATCCCATGCTGGCGCTGTAATAGAGGCACCTGAACTGATAGTTACATCGTAATATCTGGGCACCCTGATCACCTGATAGGCTTGTGTGCCGCCGCCCGCACTATAGGCACGGGTATAATAATTATTAGCAAGCGTATACGATAAGTTCAGGGTGTTGCCGCTAACACTGCTTACAATATTGTACTCGTACCTTCCTGCCACCAGGTTGCTGGTGAGGTAACCGCTGGCATTGCCACCATTTATGCCATCGCCATAACGGCTGTTATTGGAGGTATTGAATTCAGCTCCCTGCATCTGGATAATTAATATCATGTCGCCATTGGCAACGGGAGCTGCATTACCCCTGGCATCTAATGTACCAACTGTTAAACTTGTAGCACCCGTAACCGGGTTGCCTGTACCGCGATAGTAGGAGTTCACTATCATATTCGCAGCGTTGATGGTCGTTATCCCGCTCGTAGGAGCAATTCCGCATTGACTGTATGAAGGACTGTGCAAATAAATCAAGGCCAGGGATAGGAAGGACCGGATTAAAATTGTTTTCATCGCATTCTACTGGGTTTGGTTGAGAGGTTAGGGATTCAGATCAAAAACCGTAAAGATAAGACCAAACTTTACATTTTTCTAAGGGATTACCTTTATACCTATGCCATTAACATGAGTTTACCCAAACACCTTGTAGAATAAATACTACCCGCCAGCAACATAAAATACTACACCCCTTACAATAAAACGGAGTATACTCAGGGCAAACTGAACATACTCCGGCTTTTATAAATGACAAAAAAAACAGTTAAAAGGCGAACTCCTGCACTGTTTCCACTGCTTTTGGAAAAGCGGCATCTTTTAGGTGAGGTAACGCAGTTCCTTCAACCCGGAAGGTGGTAACATCATTCAAACCGATGAAATTAAGGATGAACTTTAAAAATGGTTCTGCAAAATCATAGGGCTTCATAGGACCGTCGGAATAAACGCCGCCGGTAGCCATCGCCAGGTACACTTTTTTATTGGTCACCAGTCCTTTGGGCGCACCGTCTACATAATTGAAGGTAACACCGGCCCGTACAATATGGTCTATCCAGGCTTTTAATGAAGAAGGAATACTAAAATTGTATAAAGGCACACCGATCACAATGATATCGGCTTCCTTCAGATCGCTGATAGCCTGGTCGGAATAGCTGACCAGCTCTTTGTGATCCTGTGTACGCTGCTCCTCGGGCGTAAAGAAAGCAGTTACGTGTTCGGGATGCAAATGCGGCAACGGATTTTTGGTAAGGTCATGTGTTTTTACATGACTGTCGGGGTAAACTGTTAATAATTTGTCAATGATGGCGTTCGATAGCTTATTACTGTACGAATGTTCACCTTTTGCACTTGAAACTATATTCAGTATCTTTTTCATTGTAATTAATTTTGAATAGTTGTTTGAGCTTGTAATTGTGTTTTTGTTTTCACAACAAAGCTACTTACCTTTACTATACATTAGTAAGTACTATACATCTGTATAGCTCTATACAGATGTATAGCGCTATACAACGGTATAGTAACTTAAAAAAAATAGAACATGCTAAAAAAGGAAGAGAGGGAGCACCACAAATGCCTGGGGATAATTCTCCCGGTATCAGATGCTATACATATTCTGAGCGGCAAATGGAAATTGCCCATCATCATTTCATTGCAATTTGGTAACAAACGGTTCAGCGAAATAGCTAAGGATATTCCCAAAATCACCGATCGCATGCTCTCGAAAGAGTTGCGGGACCTGGAAATGAACAAATTGATAAAAAGAACGGTGTACGATGCCGTTCCTGTAGTGGTGGAATACTCTCTCACTGAATATGGCGAATCGCTCGACGATCTCATACAGGAATTATATAAGTGGGGCACCAAACACCGTAAAAAGATCATGGCAAAAGATTAACTGTTTAAAAACCTCTAGCCACATGGCCAAACACCAGCAATATCCAACCATCCTGCAATCGGGCTTCGATTTTTTACTGGCATTGAAAAAAAACAATCACCGCGACTGGTTCAATGCTCACAAAGACAGGTACCAACAGGAGCAGGAACAGCTGGAAATATTTGCCGAAGCACTGCTAAGGGAACTTAATAAACACGATGTTATTGAAACGCCTTCAGGTAAAAAGAGCCTGCATCGCATATACCGCGACATCCGGTTCTCAAAAGATAAAACACCCTATAAAACAAACTGGAGCGGTAATTTTAAACGAGCCACCAAATACCGCCGTGGAGGTTACTATTTTCACCTGGAGCCAGGCAGCAGTTATATTGCAGGCGGCTTCTGGGGCCCCAATACACAGGATCTGAAACGCATCAGGGATGAAATTGCGTTTGACGATAAACCCCTGCGCAAAATATTAAAAAACAAAACCTTTATCACCACATTTGGCGCCCTGAAAGGTGAACAGGTTAAAACAACACCTAAAGGATACGAAGCCGGTCACGAGGCCATTGACCTGTTGCGCTACAAACAATTTCTGCTAATAAGGCATTTTTCCGATAAAGAAGTGCTGAGCGATCAGTTTTTGAAAGAAGCCAGTTTAACTTTTAAAAATATGCGCCCCTTCTTCGATTACATGAGCGAGGTCTTAACAACCGATACGAATGGTCTTGAAATCTGAAAATCACCTGGCCCATTAAATGCTGATGCAGATCAGGTTCATTAATATCATTTACATGCCTGCTTTACTTAGTTTTTCCCAGCCAAAATAGGCGTTCTTTGCCGGATATATATTAATTTACCGGTGATGAAAGTGGAGAAACCCGATAGCATAATAACCGGTTTTTTAGTGTTTGTGATCCTCATAATAACAAACCTGAACATTTATTCACAAAGCCGTACACTTACCTTAAGAGTCCTCGATAGCGTTCAGCTACCGGTAAGTAATGCAACGATCAGGATCAATCAGAAAGAACGTTTAGCCGATTCCACCGGCATCACCTCGACAACTTTACCCAGGGGCAGGTACCGTATTGTGGTGAGTGCTGTAGGCCATTTCAACACCACCAAATTCCTTTTTTTAAACAACGATACTACGGTAACCGTGTATTTACGCTCCCGGGAAAGTTTGTTACAAAACGTAATTGTAACCGGCAGCCGTAATATTCTGCGGAACCAAATGAGTGTGCACAGTCTGGAAATGGCGCAAATCCAAAAACTGCCCGTGATCCTCGGTGAAGTGGATCCTATGAAGACGATTACCCTGCTGCCTGGCATTAAAAATGGGGGCGAAGCCAGCGCCGGCATTTATGTACGAGGCGGTGGCCCCGACCAGAACCTCGTTTTACTCGACGGAATACCGGTATATAATCCCAATCACCTGCTCGGCTTTTTCAGCGTCTTCAACGGAGATGCTGTAAAAAATATTGAAGTAATAAAAGGCGGCATGCCGGCCGAATACGGCGGCCGTTTAAGCAGTGTTATTTCGGTAAATACACGGGATGGCAATAAAGACTCTTTGAAATTCGGCGGCGGTATTGGTCTCATCTCTTCCCGGCTTTCCCTGGAAGGCCCATTGCTTAAAAAAAGATCTTCTTTCGTGATCAGCGCCCGCCGCACCTATATTGACCAGGTAGCCAAATTAATCGCTCCTGACAGCATTGGTAACAACGGTTATTTCTTTTACGACATTAACGCCAAAGCTGACTTTATCATCGACAGTAAAAACAGCCTGTATCTTACTTTCTATCTTGGGAAAGACGATTTCACGTTCTCAGATGATGATGAAGATGGCCCCCGGCGGGAGTTTAATGCCATTTGGGGGAATACTATTGCAGGACTCACCTGGAAACAACAACTGCACAGAAAATGGCGGCATGAACTGTCAATTGTGCGAAACGACTTTAATTTAAACAGCCAGGTAGTTTTTTCTACCAACGGCTTTATATTTTCATCGGGCCTCACCGATCATACGGTAAAAGACGACTGGGTATATACACCGGCAAGCTGGCTGAGATGGAAAGGCGGTTTCCAATATACCTGGCATAAGTTCAGGCCCGGCGCCGGAAGCGCCAGTGCGGGTTTCCAGGAGTTCGAGGCACAGATCAATGACCAGTATGCACGTGAAGCGGCAGCCTATGTAAGTGCTGATGTTGATATTACGACGCGGTTGAACCTGGTGGCTGGTTTACGCTATAGTTATTTTAACCAGGTAGGGCCAACCGAGCACGTTATTTATGGGCCCGACGGCGCACCAACGGGCGAAACCGCCTATTACAAAAGAGGAGAAAGCATTGCGCGGTATCATTATCCGGAACCCCGCATTAATTTATTGTACAAACTGCCAAACGCAGCCAGTCTTAAACTATCGTATACCCGTACCATTCAGTACCTGCACCTGGCCACTACCAGCGCGGCTACTTTTCCCAGCGACCTGTGGGTACCTGCCAGCCGGCTTATTAAACCAGGCAAAGCAGAACAGGTGGCAGCCGGCTTCTTTAAAGGTTTCGGCAATGGCCGGTATGAAGCCAGTGTGGAAACCTATTACAAAACGATGAACAATCAACTGGAATTCAAACCTGGGGCCAGGTTATTGTTAAATCAGAATATAGAAGGGGAAATGATCTTTGGCAGCGGCAGGGCCTATGGACTTGAACTGTTCCTGCAAAAGAAGACCGGAAAACTCACCGGCTGGATCGGTTATACACTCAGCCGCGCTGAACGCACCTTTGCCGATATGAATGAAGGCAAGGCGTTTCCTTACCGGTACGACCGTACGCACGATATCAGCCTGGTGGCCAATTATAACATTAATAAGAAATGGGAAGCGTCCGCGGTGTTTGTTTATGGAACAGGTAATGCGTTGACCATGCCTACCGGCCGGTTTGTATACAACCTGGGATATAATGTGCAGGACCGGGAGCCTATTTTTACAAATATCAGTCAATACGACAAGATCAACGACTACCGGATGCCGGCCTATCACCGGATGGATATTGCCTTTACCTATACGCCCCGGCCACGGAGCACCAAACGTTTTAAAAGCAACTGGGTATTCAGTTTATATAATGTATATAACCGGCGCAATCCTTATTTTATTTACATAGATGCCGATGAAGATGAACGCACCATTAAAGGCAAGCAGGTATTCCTGTTTCCCATATTGCCCGGTATTACCTGGAATTTCAAATTTTAAACGAATGAAAAAAGCGAGCACCTATTTCCTGATCATGACGCTGGTGGCATTTGCTTCGTGCGAACGGGATTTTGATATAGCATTGAAGAACAACCAGCCGCAACTGATCGTAGAGGCCTATATAAACAATGAATTGCCATTTTATAATTATGTGATCCTCGGCCGCAGTCAAAGCTATTTTGAGCCGGGCTTTGAAAACATTTCGGTAAGCGGCGCCACCGTGACCATTACCGAAGGCACCCTGCTGACCAACAATACTTACAACTGGGATCTGGCGTCAAAAAGACAGTTAAAAGAAGGCAGGCTCCCGCAATTCGGTAATCAGCTGCTGCCGGGTGTTTATTTCGATCCGGAGCTATTAACCAATCAGTCCAATGCATTAAAAGGAACGCCCGGTAAACATTACCTGCTTGAAATAGATGCTGAAGGAAAACAATATTCAGCCATCACCACCTTGTTACCCATCGTTCCGTTAGACAGTGTAACCACCGGCTTTCATTATATTGATGAAGATGATGATACCACACAGGAGAAAGCGCGGTTGACGGTTCATTATAAAGACCCGGATACCGTTGGTAATACCCAGCTGTATTATTGGAGCACCATAGATTCAAGACAGAATTTTGGCTGGGGCGCTATGGGCACTAACCGCTTTACACCCGGCACCGATGACCTGGTGAATGGCGAATACATTCATTTAACCCTTTCAAATGGCTTCGCTATTGGCGACTCGGTAAATTATTACATGGCCAGTGTTGAAAGGAAAGTGTACAATTTCTGGGACAGCTTTAACAAGGCCAGATCGAACGGCGGCCCTTTCTCTACACCAGTAAGGTTACAGAATACGGTTAGTGGCGACAATGTGATCGGCTGTTTCAGCGGCTTTAGTCTCAGTACCAAAAGCCTCGTCATTAAATGATCACATCTGCGCAAACCGTTTCTGTACATAATCCCAGTTGATGGTATTCCACCAGGCGTTGATGTACTCAGGGCGTTTGTTCTGATACTTTAAATAGTAAGCATGCTCCCAAACATCCAGGCCAAGCACAGGCAAGCCTTTTACGTCTGCCACGCTCATTAGTGGATTATCCTGATTAGGTGTTGAACTCACTATCAGCTTTTTATCTCTGGTGTAAATGAGCCATGCCCAGCCGCTGCCGAACCTGGTCTCGGCTTCTTCGGTAAATTTGTTCTTAAATGCCTCTACGGAACCAAAATCACGTGTGATCAGGTCCTTCAGTTTACCGGATACATTATTGCCTTCGGCAGGCGCTTTTAAGGTTTTCCAGAACAGCTCATGATTATAATGTCCACCGGCGTTGTTGCGCATTTTTGCTGAATATTTTGAAATGTTCTGCAGTAATTGCTCTATGCGCATAGAGGAAGTATTTACCTGCTCTGCTTTTACAGCTTCTGCCAGGTTCTTGGCATACGAAGCAGCATGTTTGGTATAATGGATCTCCATGGTTTGGGCATCGATGGCTGGTTCTATGGCCTTATAGTCGTAGCCCAGCGGTTGTTGCGTCCACCCTATATCGTTATTGTCACCTCCCAGGGCGAATGAACTTTCCTCAGCGGCCATTGACAGCAGCGCAGGCACGGTTAGCACCGTGGCGAGCCCGGCCTTACCGGTATTACTGATAAAGTGGCGGCGGCTCATCGTGTTTTCTTTCTTCATAACACTATTTTTTAAAGCGGGGAATAAGCGTAACAGGTTAATACATAATGTGCCAGTATGCAATGCAATTTTTGGGCCTTAACATTAACGAACTATTAATGTCATCAACTTGCATGAATAGAATAAATTAGTAATGTTGTGTTCTCATTTCAATGAGTGAGGATTAAAGTACAGCGGAACTTTTACGGACAGGAAATGTTAATGGTTTGGAATTAAATCAGGCCGCCTGAAACGCGGCTAAATGTATATCGAATGAAAAACAGATCGGCAATGGTAGCCGGGATACGTTTTAAAACAACTGTATTTCCCGGCAAAGAGACGCGTTATCATTATAAATTAAAAGAAGAGCTGAAGAGCCGGCCGGCTAAAAAAGCAGTACCACAGCCGTCGGAAGACCTGGTAAATTATTTGAACCGTATTGCTAAGGAATATCCGTTCTGTGTTTGCTTCAAATACAAAACACATGATCCGCTGTAACGCAGGTAATTAAGGTTCTTTGGTGATCCTGTCCAACTCCTTCAGAACAGTAGGCAACCGGAAATCGCCATGCATATTCTTTATGTGATCTGCAGCCTGTTGAACATCCATGCCGATAGCGGTTACGTATAAAGGATTGGCGCTTTCACCTCGCAGTATGGGAACAACATGTTGCTGATTTTGATGAAAATTGCTTTTTGCCACGCCAATCACCGGTATCTTTAGCGGACTATTCTCATATACGTAGGCGCCCAGGCCTGGTTTACCGGTATCATCCAAAACGACAAACCCGTCTATAACCAGATAGCTGAGCACATTCAAATCGAGGTTCTTTAAGATCTCCATAATACAAGGCAGCTCCCGCTTGTAAAAAGAACCGGGCTCATATTCTTCTACACCATCAATATACTTTATCACATGCTGCCGGGCAGCCGCATCTTTCCAATGCTGGATCAAAGCGCCAACCGCTTTTGCCGTATTTGCTTTATAATGTACGTCTATCGCGAGGATCATGATTGGTATTATGAATGAACATCAAAAAGATGCATAAGCTATTTATTGAACTCATCTGCATACACAGTCTTGTTATCACCATTTGTTAACCGGATATAATCGACTGCGCCGGTGCCGCTGAAATTATAAATGAGCCCGACAATTCTGCCGAAATCGTTTTTATACGTAATTGAATAAACGGGTTGCTCATCGAGGTAGATGGTCGCCTTTTTATCAGCCACTTTTATTTGCAGCCGTTGCCACTCATATATGTTACGGCCAAAAACAGACAGATCTTTATTAATGCCATCATGAAATACTTCGCCCATTTTAACAGCAATGTCGCGCTCGCAACCTTTGCCCATCATGCGTACAAAATAGATATGTTCTTCACATACGATCGTTAATTCCATACCCGGACAGGCGACTGTTTGCAAACTATCACATTTTATGCGCGTATCGATCGAAAAATCGTCACTCGACGTATTGTCAAACTCGCGGATATTATAATATCCCAGCAGCACCTCTTTTTCCATGTTCACACCGGCGGCAGGCAGGTCATCCCGCATAATATGCAGGGCGCCGTTTTGCACCGGATCATTTTTTCTGATGTAGATCGGATTGCCCTCGGTCTTCGCATAACGGGTAAGCGGAAACCAACCGTCTGTAGTGATATGAACCCGGAAACGTTTTATGATGGAGTCGTTAGCGATTAATTTAGCCCGGTGAAAGCCAGGGTAATAATAAATAGTGGAGTACACATGATGGCCAGGATCGATCCGCACCTTATCCTGCGGATTCCATGATTGCTGAAAAAAGAAACTGTCGGCCGCCACTTTAGAAACATCATAATTGAATATAACCGTATTTGGAACGCCCTGCGATACGGTCTTGTTGCCTGTAAATGTAACCGGTCCTTTTATCACAGGCTTTTTGCCGACCGGTCCTGAACGGAAAGCGATCAGCCAGCAACCTACTGCAACAGCCGCAACTACGGCCGCCCATAACCACGGATTGAACTGGCGGCGGCGTTGATGGCGGTTCTCAACAAGAGGCGTTGCCGGCGTTGATGGCGCAGGTGTAACTACAGCCGTCGGCATTGTCGTTTCCTGCTGTTTAAACGTTTGCCAGTCTTTGTAACCCAGCACCGAAACCAGCGCCTGCAGCGTGGCAGGATGCGGCATTTTATCGTAATCCTTTTTCCATAACCGCTTCAGGGTCGACAGACTTATCCTGATCCCGGAACTTTCTTCTATACTTTCGGCAAGGTATTCCAGATCGCGCTGACGTACTTCGCCATGTTCGTTCCCGAACTGAAGCTTCGCTTCGATCAGGCGTTTACAACGGCCTATATGATCTTGTTCAGAACGATCCATGCCGTTAAATTACGCATAAATGCCTATTTGGATTATAAATGACTGGAAATTGAACGCTAATTGAGAATGAAGTTTTTATGTGTTGTTGTTCCTTGCAGGCTGATAAAAATCACACATATATGAAAAAGTTTTATAGCCTGTTGACCGTCGCGTTACTAACCACCAGCTGGGCTGCCAATAGCCAGGCGGTTTCCGTTCCATTCACTTCAGACCGTTGGAGTAAAGAAGGAGCGGAGAGCACGATAGAAACCTACCAGGGAAAAGAGTGTATCCTGTTAAAAAAAGGTTCTATATATATAAAAGACCTGCAATTGCAGGACGGCATTATTGAAGTGGATCTGAGTTTTGCGCAGGAGCGTGGTTTTCCCGGTATTATCTTCCGCATGCTTGATGCCGGCAATGGCGAAAACTTTTATGTACGGCCACACCAGTCAGGCAATCCCGACGCAACCCAGTACACACCGGTATTTAATGGCAGCGCTGGCTGGCAGTTGTATCATGGTGAAGGGTATTCAAAAGCCACCCAATTCAAATTCGGGCAATGGCATCATATAAAGATCGACGTGCATGGCCGGCAGGCGGATATTTACATCGATGATATGCAAAAGCCTTTGACAAAAGTTACCGAGCTGAAGCGTGATCCGAAAGCCGGGACTATTTCTGTGTATGGGGGCGGCATTGCCGCCAGGTTTGCCAATCTGCAATACACGATAAAGACGCCGGTCACGCAAGCCGCTATGCCAGTGCCGGCCAATGGAACCGATGGTCTTATTACCCAATGGCAGGTAAGCAACCAGGTAAGCCAGCAATTGTTTGCCAACAGAACGCAACTGACCGCAGATATTAAATCGAAACTTAACTGGCAAACCCAAAGCAGTGAACCCTCGGGCACCCTCAACCTGGCAAAATTTACCCAACCAAAAGATACCAATAAAGTAATGGTGGCCAAACTGGTCATTGAATCAACAACTGACCAGGTTAAAAATATCTCATTCGGTTTTAGCGATCATGTATTAGTGTATTTGAATGACCGGGCGCTATATGGCGGCAGTGATGCGTTTATGTCGCGTGATTACCGTTTTCTGGGGACAATTGGCTTTTATGACATGCTTTGTTTACCGCTAAAAAAAGGCAGGAATGAGCTGTGGTTTGTGGTAGGAGAGATCTTTGGCGGCTGGGGTGTGAAAGCAAAGCTGGAGAATATGGAAAAGATTTCGTTGCGATGAGATGAAAGGAGCAGGCGGGTCTCCGGAAAAACGGAGACCTCCCTGTTATTTTATGAACATAAGCGATTAACGACGAATCGCTGACAAGACACCCAACATAATGCATTGCTGCAGGTATAACCTTAACGCCTGCTAGCCTTTTTATACCGCAGCATCGCTTCCAGGTAATAATAATCGGCATAGATCAGCGGCACATCTATATCGGCGTTCTTGGGATAATTACCCACGCCATGTTTCAGAATAAATCCACCGTTTTCCCCTACAGAAGCCAGGTAGGCAGGCGAACAAAGCGAGCGAAGCATGGTTTCCGCTGCGGTAAAATAGGTTTTGGCGGTTTTGCCGTTCACATGACCCGACAGCTCCAGCAAAGCTGAACAAATAACAGCGCCGGCTGACACGTCGCGGGCGGTTGCGGGAATACCAGGCGCATTAAAATCCCAATAGGGGATCTTGTCTGCCGGTAAATTCGGATGGTTTAACAAATATTGCGCTATCCGGTTCGCCTGTTGCAGATATACCGGATCTTTTGTCTCGCGATACATCAACGTATACCCGTATAACCCCCATGCCTGTCCCCTAGACCAGGCCGATTGATCTGCTGCGCCCTGCACCGTCTGCTTTTTTAGTATGCTTCCATCCTTGGGATCATAGATCACCAGATGATAAGAACTGTAATCGGATCTGAAATGATGTTTGAGCGTGGTATTGGCATGGGTCACTGCGATCTTGTAATAAGTGGAATCGCCGGTGAGCCGCGTAGCCGCGAATAAAAGTTCGAGGTTCATCATATTGTCTATAATGACCATAAACCGGCCGGGATCGGAATCCCAGGAGCGGATGCAGCCCACCTGTTTGTTGAACCGGCTTGCCAGAGATCTTGCACTGTTGATGATAACGGTATCATATTCCGGCCGCGGGGCCAGGCGTTTTGCATTGCCAAAAGAACAATACATCATAAAACCCAGGTCATGTGTGGTCTTATTGAATTGCTCTTTCTCCAGGACCTTTAATTTGCGCAGCGCTTCGGCATATACAAAACTATCCTTTGTGGCTTCATATAAATAGAGCAAACCACCCGGATAAAAACCACCCACCCAGGGCTCTGAACCACTGGTGACCCATTTTTTACTGGCTTCATAATAAGTGACCGGAAAGCGGTCTTCAGGCAGGTGCTGCGCCAGAAGCTTATATTGCCCCACCGACGCTGTCAGGCTTTTGTCAATCTCATTCAATAAACCCTTATGCGCTTTTCTCCCATGCTGTTGCGCCCGGCTATCAGCGCCTGGCACTACGAACAACACTAAGAAGAAAACTTTCCAGACCAAACGAAACATATAATGTGTTTAATAAATTCCAGGAACCAAATACCAAGATCCAAACAATAAATTCCAAGAACCAAATACCAAGATCCAAATAATAAATTCCAAGAACCAAATACCAGGTACCATATAGATCCCAAAATTTAAGATTTAAAATGTCGAATGTGTTGTGATCTGAAGTTTGTTTGGTTCTTGCGATTTGTAATTTGAGATTTCTTTATTTGGATCTTGAGATTTGTAATTTGAGATTTCTTCAATTAACCTTTAATAAATGATTGACCTGCTCGTAAGTAATTTCTGTAACCGGATTGAAAGAGCTACTATTCATGTACTGTTCCAAACTGTAGCGCAACTGTCGTGCAGCCGGGCGCTTATCCAGGTCGTGCGAGAGATCGATGCTACTGATGATCAGTTTACCTTTTCCTGCTTTCGCCTCGATCACATTGGCCATCCGGCGATTCTTGTAAAAATTGTCAATGACGGTCACAATGGGAGAGAGGTGGGGCAATGAATCCAGTACCATTGTTTTGGACGAAGTGATCAGGTGCCACCATTGCCAATTGCTGAAAGCGTCGGTTGGAAAATGCTGTAAGGCCGGATGTTTCGGATCACACAGGATACCCATGGTACCTGGCTGGTCGGGAAAATGTACCGGGCTCCAGAACACAGGTGCAAACCGCCCTTCCACGCCTTTCAGCTGAGCGGTATCCGGATTCAACAACACGCGCTTCCCCTGCTGCAATAATTCCAGCGCCTCTTTTGCGGAAGTAGTAAATGTTATATTGTTATTGTTTGATGGCACCGTAGCAGGATATACCCAAAATGTCCATTTGTTTTTATAGGCTGTGCCTTCCAGCCGTAATTCAATGGTAAGTTGTGTGGCCATAGTGATGGATCGTAGATCAAGATTGATCGTACCCAGCTCAATTCCATTATCTATAGGAATGTCTTTTGCATTGAGCCGGCCGCTGAACCATTTCTTACCCTGCTGGTCGGTGACCGTCCATACCGGTACCACTTTCTTTAATTCACCACTGCTGAAATTAGCCACTTCGGCTGTTGCTGCCAGTGATTCGTTGTTGGTATAGGTTGCCTTTTCAAAACGAAGCAGGGGCACTACTTCGCCGCAATACATCCGGTGTTCTGCCGGTGTTACCAATCCTTTGCTGTCCCAGAAAGCATCCAGTATACCTACCAGGGCAGTACCCTGGCCTGGAAAGTCGTGCAGATCGAGCAGTTCAAAGCCGCTGAGCCCTTTTGTTTTTAAAGCCCGTTCTATTTCTTCTTTGTAAAGATTCGCTGAGAACCTGCCACTGGCTATGGTGTAAGCCGGCGCCAGGTTCAACAGGCCTTTACGCGCCAGATCTTGCTGAATGGCTTTGAAGTTCAGGGGATCCAAAACACCCGTGTATTTTTTAATTTCCTGCAGATTGGGATAAACGGAATACTGTCCGATCTCGTGGGTGATCAGGGGCACCGTCAAACTGTCCATGGCCTTTGAATAATCGGTAGAAAAGTTAGGCGGATAAGTGTTGAAAATACCCTGGCCGCGCACCCAGCCCTTCTTCGTGTATTGCGTAATAAAATACTCATCGCCGGGTTCCGGCCAGGTGCCATGTCCTTTTTGAAAAGTAAACGTAGTAGTGGTGTACAAATGACGGTTATCAGCGGCTTTCAGTTGTTGCAGCAATTGGGCCAGCCATTGAAAATCGCCCTGTAATTCATTGCCCAGCGACCAAAACACAAAAGACGGATGATTGCCATACTCCCTGATGATGCGCACTGCTTCTTCCTGCAGAAAACGGTTGGTATTTTTATCTTCACCAACGGTCATACTCCACAGCGGTAATTCTACCTGTAAATAAAAACCCATCGAATCTGCTATCTCAAAAGCTGCTTTGGGCGGGCACCAGGAGTGAAAACGTAAATGGTTTAATCCATATATTTTGGCTGTTCGAAATACTTTGAACCACCCTGCTTTCTCCATCGGCGGATGCCCTGTTAATGGAAATATATTACATTCCAGGGTTCCCCGCAGGAATATCCGCCGGCCATTCACCTGCAACAGACCGTTGTCATTGGTCACTTCACGCATTCCGAATGAGGTGGCTGCCTTGTCATTTACTGCCGGCTTTTGTGCCGTAAGCAGTACCTGAACACGATAAAGATCGGGGTGGAACTCGTCCCACAGCTGGATGTTATTTCCGAACGACAGTTTTATTTCTTTTTTGGAAACGCCCGTATCGATCGTTACCGTTTCCCTGCGGGTAGCCACTATTCTGTTATTTTTGTCACGTACCTGCACTTCCAGCGCGGCATTCACTGTATGCGGAAAATTGTTTTGCAGGGCAGGGGACACGGTTACCGACCGGCCCTTTACATCGGGACAGGTTTGAATGTGATCAATGTACAAAGGATCTCTCGCCCTTAATTGCAGCTTTCCGATCACACCGTTCCAGATGATCTGCGTACCATCGGTGTAGGCATGGGCATAATCCTTGTGACTGATATCATACTGTTTGCTGTTGTCGATACGAATCACCAGTAAATGCCTGCCTGGTTTCTGCAGGGCGCCTAGTTGAAACCGTTGCGGGGCTGATAAACTTTCTTCGCTGCCGATCTCCTGCCCATCTAACCATACCCGTGTTTTCCAGATCACCCGCTCCAGGTACAGCTCAAGATGTTTCTTTGCCCAGCCTTGTGGTATAACGATCTCCTTACTGTACCATGCGGGGCCAATATACGAGTGTTTCCTTGTAAGTTGCAGCAGGACTGCTTTTTCCAGTTTATTGGCGGTAAGGGTCGATTTGCGGCCGAGGCCTGCATCGTCAAGCGTACCCGGCAAACGGATAGCGGTACCCGTATGTTGATTATACCATTGCTCATTCAACCCCTTATTCAGTGAATCCAGTCGCACCTGCCATTGCCCAGCCAGCGAGACGGTTTGTTGGGCATACAGGTGTAGACAAAAACATAGGAGACCTAATATAGAAAGCGTTCGTTTAAATTTATAATGCATAGTTCGTTATGTGAGACCAAACCGTGCCACGGTTCATGTTAGCTTATTAACTTTTCAACTTTTTTCACCATTTCAAGATGGGTTTGTGCGCCAAAATGCATGGCGTCATGATCCAGCGCTTTTTTCAAACAGGCGCCTGCTTCTTCTTTATGTAATCCAAGATAGCCAAGTCCCATCATGTAATAGCAATGCGTTTGATTGCGCAGTTGCAGGTCATCTTCGAAGATCAACAGATCGGGCAGCGATACCGCGAAATAATCGATCTTCACCACATCCTGCAAATGTGTTTCTCCATATTCTACCAGCCGGGTAAATATCTGGTGGGCTTTATCTTTTTCGCCCAGCGCGTTCCAGGCCAGGCCCTGGTAAAAGATCTTGTCGGGCTGCTGATCGTTATAGAACATGGCAGCGGTTGGTTCGGCCAGTCCCTCGGTGGCTTTATGCAGAAAAGCAGTCGCTTTTTTCGTATTGCCCAAACCTTCGTATGCGGAAGCCAACCAATAGAAAATATCATTTTCCTGGGCGCCATGCAGTTTGCCTTCGCCCAAACCAGGCGGATATACCTGCGCCTGCTCAAGCAATGCAATAGCCTTTTCAAATTGTGCAGCCTCGATCAGCTGACGGGCCATTCCCACCAGGCTATAAATATATTGTCCTGACACCTTGCCTTCACCGCCTTCCCAGGGATGGAATTGCCGTTGCATGATCAGTTCATAGGCCTTTTCAAATTCGCCCAGGAAATTGTACAAAGCAGCCCTTTCCAGGTAAAGATCATCCCGTTGACCGACAACAGCTACATGTTCCTCCAAAAATGCCAGCCGTTTCCTGGGTGATCTGTTCAGGCGTTTGTACAATTGATCCAGCTCCATCAGTACCCGCGCATCCGTTGTATCCAATGCAAATGCGTTTTCGTAACAGTGCAGCGCTTTCTCTGGGTCGTTCCGTTTATTGAAATATGCAATGCCCAGATTACGGAATGCGGTAGGGAAGGAAGCATCTCTGTGCACGGCCAATTCCCAGCCGGCGATGGCATCCTCATATTGGCGTTTATCGTACCAGAGATTGCCGAGGTAATACGGCGCGCGGGCATCGGCTGTATTTACAGTAGCAGCCATTTGCAATACGGCAATATCTTCCAGCCGGTTCGGAAAACAACAACGCGGATCGGCCTGTGCGCCTTTTACAAAATGGGTCATGGCCTTCTCTGCTTCACCCAACTGCTGATACGCCCATCCCAGGTAGTACCAGAGCATCGGCGAATCGGGCCCTGCATTCTGTTCAACTGCCAGTTGCAGCAATTCTATTGCTTCCTGGTAAGCCCCGACAGCCATATAATCCAGTGCGTATTCCAAATAATTGTGTGCATTTCCCCTGGCGATCTGCAGCAATTGATCGAGGGAATTTTTTGCAGCAGCCGCATTGCCCAAATGGCTGAACAGCTTGTGCTGTTCAAAGAGGATGGATAAATTAAAAAGATCTTTTTCCAAAGCCGATGCGCATGCTTTAACAGCAGTTTGATTCAATCCAAGTTTTCGCAGGGCAAGTACTTTAACCGCCATGGCCTTGCTGTTCTTTGCATTCCGGTCAAGTGATCTTTCGATATGCTCAAGCGCCAGGTCGAAATTACCGTGGGCACAATCTATTTGGGCTACTGAAAAAAAGCCACTGTCCTGCCAGGCACTGTTCCAGGTTGATTTGTAAAATGCATTGTATGCTTCCTTTAACCGGCCCTGCATTTTCAAGCACAAGCCTAAATTATAATATGGTTCCCCGTCGTATGGATTGGGATTGCGGGAAGTGAGGGTTTCAATCGCTTTCCGGAAATAGGGTTCGCTCTTCGCAAACTGTCCTCTGCGAAGCAGCCATAATCCAAGTGCATTATTGTTGCGGATATCTTTCGGGTCCCTGCGTAATGCTTCTTCGTAATACGGCACAGGGCTGTAGGTAGCATGGCGGTATTGCTCCAGGTGCAGGCCGGTTAAAAACAATTGCTCGTTATTCTCCACATCCTTTGGTTCCAATGCTGCTTTGGCCGGCTCTGGAATGTCACTTTGTTTATTGGCCTTGCTTTCATACCGCAATACTTCTTTCCCGTCTTTGTTCGTGAGCACGAACAAAATATTATCGGCTGTTATCTCTTCAGCAACAGCCAATGATTTTGTATATACTTTTTCCGGACTGGCCAGAATAACTTCATTCAATAGAACCTGGTCATCTTTTGACAATAGGATCTTCAGTACCTGGGCCGAAGTAGCAAACACCTTCACCTGCAGTTCACCGTTGATTTTCTCTACATTCATCAATACATCCCTGGTGGCGTTCTTCACCACACCCAACTCACGGTAAGGCATAAAGTATTGGGTGAATGATTTTTCCTCATAGGGCATCAGCCAGCTGAAATCAGGCTGGTTGTCGGTGAACACACCGGTCATGAGCTCAATATAAGGACCATCTTCATCGGTGAGGTTCCGGTCCCAGGCCTGGCCGAAGTCGCTGTGCCCCCAGGTCCATTGTTTTTTACCGGGTGATACATGGTGGTTGGCAACATGCAAAACGCCCGCCTGGGTGTCATGCTCATAGCCACCGACAAAATCGTAGTCTGAATTGACGGCCATGTAAGAAGTAGGCACCGGTATGTTTTTATAGCGGGAAATATCGGTACCTGGCGAGTAATCTACTTTATAATAAGTGCCGGTAGCAATAGGAAAGGTAGACACATCTCTTTTACCATGGTCAAAAACGGCATTTACGTCTGGCGGAAATACAGATTGATAATGATCGTTCACCCGCACCGCCGGATTAGCCCACCATAAAAAGGTCTGGGGCAGGGGCGTGCGGTTGTACAATTTTACTTTTATTTCCAGGTAAGCTTTGTCGGGATATAATGTAAACCCTGCCATTCCTTTTGTACGGAACATGCGCTCTACTTCATTTACCCAAACCGTTTTGCTGCCGTCTTCGTTTTCTTCTATGGAGTAATCTACCGCCTCATACGTGCTGGGCCGGTGGTGTTGCGGCCAGTTAAATTCAATGCCTCCTGAGATCCAGGGGCCGCACAAGCCAACCAGCGCAGGTTTAATAACCTGGTTATAATAGATAAAATGCCGTTGCTTTATCTTGTCATACGCCATTTGTACGCGGCCGCCCAGTTGCGGCAGGATCATGATCTTCAGGTATTGGTTCTCCAGGAAAAGCGCCTGGTATTCCTTGTCCTTTTTCTCATCATAGATCTTTTCAATAACCGGGTTAGGATATACAACGCCACTGCTTCCCTGATACACCCGCTTTTCAAAGAACATGGGATTTTTATCCGGTTCACCTACTTCATAGGTCGGAATCGTTACTTTTTCTTCCCACACCTGTATAATTGATTTGTTCATTTACGTTAGAATTAGTTTTATAACAAACTTAGTTTTGAAGCAACGACTGCAAAATGGAAAATACTTCGAAAAAGATGGACAATCTTATGGAGTTTACAGTTCATAGTTTAAAGTTCTTAGTTCGCAGTTCTCAGAAAATTCACCATTGTCCATTCACCATTGACCACTCACCATTCACCACTCACCATTCACCACTCACCATTCACCAATGACTTTAGCTTGTCTACTCTCACTGATGTAGCTGGCTGAAAGGCATTCCCACCCATATACTGCTTCAGGCTGTACAATAACTGCCTCGCTTCCGGCCGGTTGTGCTGGTCTGTTAGCAGATCAATGCCCGACAACAACAACCTGCCTTTTCCAACTTTGCATTCTACGATCAGGCCCAGGGGACGGGCAGTTACCCAATCATCGATCACCCGCACAATTGGTTGCAGTCCCTTTGCAAGCGAGTCGAGCTGAATGGCCCTCGAATGACGCATGCCATCCCACCATTGCCAGTTGCTGTGGTATTGGGTCGGAAAGGAAGCCAGCGCAGGATGCCGGGGATTACATAATATTCCTAAGGTAACCGGGGGCTGACTGCTTGTCCAGGCTGTATTCCAGAAAATACTTGAAAAACCGATGGCAATGTTTCCCGGTTTACCTTGCTGCAGGGTGTCTTTTTTCAGGCTCAGCAACACTTTCCCTCCTTTGTCAAGGGTCTCCAGCGCCTTTGCATCCAGCTGCCCGGTCACGAGCACGTCCGGGGCGTTGTCTGACAATGAAGCCGGATATACAAACAGGTCCCAGGAATTTTGATACGCCCCAACAGAAACCGTTAGCGTAAGTCTTTCCGGCCGTTGTACGGCTTGCAGGGATAACCTGATCGTTCCTAACGGAATGGCATTTCCTAAAGGAATATTGGTTGTTGGCAATTGTCCCTGGAATAGTGTTTTACCCCTTTCATTGGTGATTACCCAGGCCGGCGTTACCTGGTCAAGCACAGTTGGGCCAAATTGCGCCACTTCCACCGGCACCGATAACTCTTCATTATTAAGATAGATCATTTTAGGCAATTTTGCCAGGGGCACCACCGCATTACAGAAACGGCTATACGCTTTAGCAGTAACATACCCTTTTTCTTCCCAAAAAGGATTCAACACGCCCACGAGCGCTGTTCCCTGTCCGGGGAAATCATGCAGATCAAGCAGCTGAAAACCTGCAAAACCAGGCGTACGCAGGGCGGCTTCTATATCGGCTTTATAACACAATACCTGCAGTTTGCCGGAAGCCAGCAAAAAGCTGTCGGCCAGCTTGCTCATGCCATGGCTATTGAGCTTGTCCCTGAAGATCTCAAAATTCTTTGCTTTTAATACGCCGGTATACTTTTTAATTTCTTTAAAATCGGGGTACACACACCATTGCCCGATCTCATGGCTTACAGTCGGCAGTTGCCATTTAGATATGAGGTTACTCCAATTATAGTCTGCTCTTGGCGGCTGACCGTTGATAATACTTTTCAACCCTTCGCCCCAGCGTTGGATGCGTGGCGTAGGGCTGCTGTTGAAGTCCTGTTTGTCAATGACCGGCCAACCGGCGCCCGTGGTATACAAGCGCCGGGGATCTTTATTTTTCCAGTAGGCTACAAAATCTGTCAGGTATTTAACGTGGTTCTTGCCGTTAGGTTCATTCCCATACGCCATCAGGCAAAACGAGGGATGGTTACCATAGGCTTTCACCACCCGTTCGCTTTCTTCATACATATATTGGTCAAGCGGTTTGCCATCACCAATGGTAGCTCCCTGGTTGGCCCAGGAGGAACATTCTACCTGCAGGTAGAAACCCATGCGGTCTGCAGCGTCAAAGGCGGCAGCAGGCGGCGTCCACGAATGAAAGCGCATATGGTTCAGGCCAAAAGAACGGGCTACTTTGAAAATGTGCAGCCAGGAAGCCACGTCCGTGGGCGGGTAGCCTGTTTTCGGGAATATGGCACACTCCAGGGTTCCCCGTAAAAAAGCTGGCCGGCCGTTGATGGTGAATTGGGTACCATTCGCCGCGAATGCGCGCATGCCGAACTGAACCTGCTTTTCATCTTTACCCCCGCTTTGTATTAGCTGTACTTTCAACGTATACAGGTTGGGTTCGAACTCATCCCACAGCAATGGCTTTGTACCCATTGAATAGTGCATCTCCAGAGTGGCGCTGTCACCCGTTATCTCAATATCTTTTGTCAGGGATTTTAATTTCTCTGCAGGGGAGTGTTGGGCGGTTGCCTGCAATTGAAGGGTGGCCTTAGCCGGTTTGCCGGTGGCATTCGCGATGGTCACTTTCGCTAACACTTCTTTGGTCATTATATCCGGATACAATTGCACATCCTTTACATACACTGGTGAACGGGCGTTCAATGCTAACCGGCCTATCATGCCATTCCAGTTACTCTGCGTGTGATCGGAGATGCTGTGTGAGTTCTGGCCAACATCAACATCCTTGACCCGGTTATCTATGCGAATGGTAATTTGATGGGTGCCTGGCGTAAGCACTTTGCTAAGATCGAAAACATGTGGCGTGCCCAGGCTGTTCTGCATACCAACCGCTGCACCATCTACCCAAACAGTAGTTTCCCAATGGCTGCGTTCAATGAACAATTCCAGTTGTTTGCCTTTCCAGGCCGCCGGAACGGTTACTGTTTTCTGGTACCAGGCAGGGCCTTTATAATATTTAACAGGCTGCAACCAGAAGGGCACTTTAACGTTTCCCTTTTTACGATAAGCAGCATACTCAGGTTTTACGAACCAGGAAGAGTCCCAGATACTTCCTGTCCAGGGCGTAAACACATCGATATCATTTCCTTTTCCATTCGTGGTCATAGAGCCGGGCAATGTAATGGCATCCGGCAGCTTCCGGTTAAACCATTGCTGTTCGACGCCTTTATCCAGCGAATCAGCCTGAAAACGCCATTGGCCCGATAAATTAAATGTATTCTGTAATTCCTGATGAGGCTGCGCCTTTACAATTGAGTTAATTAACAAAAAGGGAACCAACAAGAAACAGGGAATCTTCTTTATCATGTCACTTTAGATATTTTTATGGTAATATCAAACCGTGCCACGGATTGCCCTTCGACTGCGTTTGGCACCGTGGCACGGTTAGTCTGCGTTACCCTCTTTTTCCGCCAGCTGGCGGATACGGGCGGGCAAGTGTCTCGCGTTTATTGAATTGTACCTGCTAAAGTTACTACCGAACGGGCAGGAACAACGATATTATTCAATGCGTTGGCGGTTCTTTTCAAATTATAGGCAAAATCGGTGGTATAAACAGCTACTGCATTGCCTGTCAGATTCAATGAACTATTCTCTCCCTTCAGCTCCAGGATCTTGTCCTTTGCTTCGGGATTGACAACCACCACTACCAATTTCTTACTGGTCTCATCTTTGTAAGCAGAGATCATTAAAGTGTTGGCCGCAGTAACAGCATCTGTTATTCCCTGCACATTAGCGGTAATACGTTTCATGCCGGGCCGGATAAAACGGGCATAGTTACCAAAAGACCATAGTTGCTTTGAGTCCAACACAATGCCATCCTGCTTGCAATTGTTTACATTCATCTGGCCAGCCGGATCGTTTATGTACACGAGCGCGTCGCTGTAATTATACGGACTGATAGCCAGCCACCAGTGCCAGGATGTTACATTGGTAATGGCCAGGTCGTGATGCAGCACTTTTGCCACATATAAACCATAATCGATGCTTGTATTTCTCGGGTAACCATTGTATTTACCACAGATATCGCCCAGAATACCGAATTCGGTCTGCCATACGGGCAATGATGCATCAACCTGGTTGATCTTTGCCACTACCTGCTTCCGGACATTGATCATGTTATCATCAGGACAGGTGGTAAAATAACTATGAGCCGAGATGGCTTTTTCAACAGCGGGGAGGTTCCCAATATAATTGGCAGATGCGGGGGTGAAGAACTGATTGATCTGGTCGCCTCTGCCATCATTGTTGCGCCCGGTTAAAAAATCCCATTGCGCTGCTTCGCCTATTACCACTTTAGAAGAAGTAGCTGCCAATTTTGGCGACAATGCTTTTACCAAAGCGGCCAGTTCTGCATTGGTTGCCTGGGTGCCTTCCTGGCCAGCGCTGGTAGCCTGCCCCCAGGTCCACTGAGGTTCATTCACCGGGCTCAGATAGTCAAACTGAAAATGTTTGGTCACCTCGGCCATAAAATCGGCGTATGCGTCCATCTTGCCATCCTGCAGGTTCATTACGATACCACCGCTGCTGTTATACGCTTTTCCATTTCTGGACATATGAACAGGTGGGGTAAGCGAAAAGCCGACTGTATATTTTATCCCGCGTTGTTTGGCGGCCTGCAGAAACCATTGCTGACCGGCTTGTTTCGTCCAATCGTAGGAACCATCGGCATTTAAAAAACATTCCTCTCTTCGCCATTCATCGGCGATATTGCTGGAAGTGCCCTGTTCAAAACTGCCGCCGCCGATATTGAACCGCCATAAAGTCAAACCAATGCCTTTGGGTGATCCATCCTGCAGCGTATCGGTGCTGAACAGGAGATCGGCAATTTGATTCTTCTTCTGAACATCATTCCATTTGCCAATGTACTTCGCCGTCCAGCAATCAGAAGCACCGAAGCTGTGAATGGTTTGTTTCACCTCGTTAAGGTTAACGGTAACAATTGTTTTGGGTTGCTGCTGGCAGGTGTCTACACCCAGGTATACACAGGTGTTAGGCGGTGGGGGAGGTTCCTCACCGCCTGAAGCGCCTTTTTTGCTGCAGGAAAACCAGCAAGTACACAGCAACAGCCACATAAGTATGTGAGAACGATTATTTTTCTTCATAGAAATATTAAGGTTGTGAAACGTGAATGTGGTGAATGGTCAATGGTGAATAGTGAATAGAAACGCTACTTTTCGGCTTGCAGCACTTTCGCAGAGCCCATTGACTATTGCCCATTGACTATTGACCATTGACTATTGTCCATTGCCCATTGACTATTGACCATTGCCCATTGACCATTGCCCATTATCCATTGACCATTGCCCATTGACCATTGCCCATTGACTATTGCCCATTGACCATTGCCCATTGACTATTGCCCATTGACCATTGCCCATTGACCATTGCCCATTAAAAGTATCCCGGGTTCTGCTCCACCACACCTTCAGAGGAAATAACCTGACTGTTGGGGATGGGCCAAACCAGGTGGATCGCAGGATTGAAATGAAATCCTTTGTTCTGTGGCTCGGTTTTATTATTTACTTCCCAGTAATCGGTGCTCACCGTTGTATTGTATTTGACAAAACTTCCATTAGGGCCAAAAACGCTGTTAATGACCGGTGCTCCACTTTGATCTTTCCAACGGCGCAGATCATATAACCGGTCGCCTTCCAGCGCCAGCTCCAGCCTTCTTTCTTTCCGAACGGCATTGGTGAGGTTCCAGCCACTGAGGCTCATGTCGGTTGTCAGGCTAACGCGGTCTCGTATCCTTTTTAAAGATGATAGCGCTTCAGCCGTATGGTTGTGCATGGCGGCTGCTTCTGCATGGATGAGCAGCACATCGGCAAAGCGTAAGATGATATCGTTCAAAGCATACAAACCGTTTGCCGGGCGCTGGGCTTTGGGCACATAGCGCTTTCTGCTGAATCGTCCTGATTTGGAAGAAGCGGTTCCCGAACCGGTATAAGGTCTGGCATCAAACTTCGGCGTATTGGGGTCGCCCACGACCGGCAACCCGTGCCGGTTGATGGTCCAATGCAGGCGAATGCTGTCACCCTCAGCCATGAACGCTTTTTCCAGATCGCTGGTCACGGAAATATAGCCCCAGCCGCCATCTGCTACAGAGTTCATCGGAATAACATACCCGTTGGCAGGAAGGGCCGGTTGTTGTGAAGATGCATTTTGGATTTCGAATATTGATTCGGTGCCGTTTTTATAATTGTAATTCCATAAAGTGCCGAATGTGCTTTCCAGGCTATAATCACCCAGGTCGATCACCTGTTTGGCAGT
The DNA here is from genome assembly GCF_017356035.1 of Longitalea luteola. Classification (GTDB taxonomy): domain Bacteria; phylum Bacteroidota; class Bacteroidia; order Chitinophagales; family Chitinophagaceae; genus Niastella; species Niastella luteola. The sequence continues at coordinate 223,972 of NZ_JAFIQX010000006.1, forward strand.
TGCTTCTGCATTTACCCAGTCTTCGGCATACAAATAGGTTTTGGCCAGCAACGCAAGTGCTGCGCCCTTCGAAGCCCGGAACCTGTCTGCAGCAGGGTATTGTGATCTCCGGGGCAGTATTGCGGCGGATTCCTTCAGATCATTGATGATAAAATCATATACTTCTTTGGCAGAGGAACGGGCAACATGGGTGGTAGGCGGAAGGATCCGCGTAACGATAGAAACGCCGCCCCAGTTCCGCACGAGGTCAAAATAGTTGAAGGCACGCAAAAACTTCAATTCGGCAATAAACTGGTTCTTGCTGTTTTCGTCGATAGGTGCTTTTTCTATTCCCTGGATAGCCGCATTCCAGATACCGATTGCTTTGTACAACATGATCCAGTGGCCTTCCGCCCTGTCGTTCCCGGCATCGATGGTATAGTGCGCTACGGCATCCCAGGAAGCATGGGTCGACTGATAGGTATTTCCGATCCAGGCATTGTCACTGGCAGCTTCGCCTGATAAGAAGCGCCAGTTCTGTGTTTGCCACCAGGCGTCCCAGTCCACATAGCGATAGCTGGCTTTCGTTGCATTGTTACATTGGTCGAACGTTGTATAGAATTCCGATTCAACTATGTTGGAATTATAAGGAGGCTGATCTAAGAATTCTTTTTTACAGCTTGCATTTGTGAATGAAGCAACAATGATAGATGTATATAGAAAGATTTTCTTGTTCATTTTTTCCGGTTTATTATGTTAGCAGTAATTACAGCCCTACACTAAGCCCTAGCAAATAGGTTCTTGCCTGTGTGGGTTGAAAGTTGTCGATACCGTTCAAACCAATGCCCTGAAAAGGAAGTTCGGGGTTCAAACCAGAGTAGTTCGTAAGCGTAAACAGGTTTTGCGCCGATGCATAAATCCTCAAGCTGTTGAATGCTTTTACCAGGTCTCTGGGCAGCGTATAACCTAACTGTATCAACCGGCACCGGGTAAACGAAGCATCCTCAACCAGGAAGGAATTCATTTTGCTGAAATTACCATTCGGATCCGTAGCTTTTAAAATAGGGAAGCTGTTGGAAGTACCTTCGCCATGCCAGAACTTATCGCCCAGGCCCGACATGAAATTGTATTTACCCGAACCATTCATTAATAGGCGGTAACCATTATTATATTTCTGACCATAAGAGCCGTAAAATTCTGCCCTGAAATCAAAATTGCTGTAGTTCAACGTAAGGGTTAAGCCGCCGGTTAATTTTGGCCAGGGTGAACCCAGGTCAGTAAGGTCCTTGTTATCAATTACGCCATCGCCATCAATATCTTTGAATATGAGGTCGCCTGCTTTTGCCAGCGGCTGCATACGCACATTGTCTTTATTTACATAAGCAGCGGCTTCTGCATCGGTTTGAAATACGCCTAAAACTTCATAACCATACCAGGCGCCCGGCTCATGGCCTTTTGTAACCCGCGAGCGGAAAGTGGTGATCACATCGTTATTCACGCCATACCGGATAGGATCATTGGCACCCAAGTTATCAGCCACTGATTTGAAATGGCTCAGAATGAGATCTACACCAAAGCGGAGTTGCTTTGTGATGTTATCCCGATAGCCAATATTGATATCCCAACCTTTGGTAGTTAATTTTCCCACATTTGCCTCCTGGGTAGGAATATATCCCTGGGCATAGCCCAGCACCGGGTCAACAGGAAGGCTCAGCAGTAAATTCCTGGGTGTTCTTATGTAACCCTCCAATGTAAAATTTAATTTGTTCTGGAATAAATTTCCATCCAGTCCCACCGTATAATCTTCCTGTTCTTCCCATTTGATCTCAGGATTGGCTATATAGTTGGTGGTATAACCAATGATGGCCGCACCGTTGGCATCGGGATAAGAGATGGGACCAACAGTCGAGTAATACAAACCTAACCCGGGCAGGTTGCCGCCGGCTTTACCCCAGCTGGCTCTTAATTTTAAGTAATTAACGGTCTTATTTAATTTCTCGAAGAACGGCTCATCCGAGATCACCCAGGCGGCAGACAGGGTTGGAAAATATCCCCAACGGTATAATGGATTTACCAGCGAGGTTCCATCTGCACGCATGGTTGCCGTGAGGTAATAACGTTCATTAAAATTATACCGGAAAGATCCGAAGTAAGAAACCATTTTACCAAAGGGTGTAGAGCCGGTTGATGCACCAGGCTGATACCAGCCGCTTGCTCCTACAACCGTTGGCGCCGCAGAAACATACTGATACGGCTCCTCTTCAAATGGTATTCCTTTCTTTGTAACCGAAGTTCCCTTCACCGTAAAGTCATCAGCGCTTTGACCGGCCAGCAGATCAATATTGTGTTTATTAAGTGTCAATCTGTAATTTGCTGTATTGGTGATCTTCCAGCGCATATTCTGCTGGTTATCCTGGTACACCTGGTCTTCTCTGTTATTACTGTTTGTTGCCAGGTAATATTTCGGTGTATAATTGGTGTTGCTGGTGGCAGTGCCAAATCCTTCCAACTGGGTTCTCAGCGTCAGGTTCTTCACTGGCTTCGCCTCTGCATACAATGAATATTGAGCACCCCAGGCATCATTATTGTTGAAATTGGTCCTGAAATAAAAATCCGGATTAACAACCCCATTAACAGGAGAGCGGTTCGGCATACTGTAATATGGATTGAAAGCGGTCATATCCATAAATCCATTGGGAATGGATCTAAGAACAGAATCCGCAGACTTAAATGGCAGCGTAGTAGGGTCCATCATATAGGCCCGGCTAAGATTGCTGCCATCTGAGTTCAGCCATTTTTCGAAACGGGGCGCAAACTGCAAACCCACTTTAAAGATCTTATTCAATGCAAAGTCAATATTCAGGCGGGCGGTGATCCTGCTCCAGTCGCCGCCTTTGTCAGTAGCATAATAGGAGTTTTGTTTATAGTAACCCAGGTTGCCATATATAGACAATCCGTCTTTACCCCCGGTGACACTTAAATTGTAATTCTGGCGGTTGCCCACATCGAACGTACTGTTCCAGTAATCTGTATGAGTTACGTTGTCGGGGTTTGGAAAATAAGGCGCAGCGCCGCTATTCGCAGCAACGGTGTTCATGATGCGCACATATTCGCTGGCATCGGCCAGTTTCACTTTGGGCACTTTATCCCAACCATAGGAAGCTTCAAAGCTGACACTGGGTTTTCCTTTACCTCTTTTAGTAGTGACGAGTATAACGCCCTGGCCCGCACGCGAACCATATATCGCAGAAGCCGAAGCGTCTTTCAATACATCGATGGATTCAATATCGGCAGGATTCAAAAAATTAAGCGCATTGTAACCCATTTCATTACCATCCACTATCACCAGTGGAGTGGTGTTCTTGCTAAGACTGCTCAAACCCCTGATCAAAATAGTCGGCTGAGAACCGGGTAAACCGTTCCCCGAGAAAACCTGCACGCCGGCCATTTTACCCTGGATGGCGTTGGCCACGTTTCCCGTTACATAGGATTTGATCTCTTTCGAACTTAACGAAGAAACCGCCGTGGTAACACTTTTACGTGAAACGGATTGATAACCGATGACCACGACCTCATTCATTTGTGCCTCTTGCGATTGAAGCGACACTTCGATAAATGTTTTGCCGGCTACAGGTATTTCCCTGGATAAATATCCGATATGAGAAATAACCAACACCGCATCATCAGCAACGGCAAGTGTAAATTCACCGCTTCCGTTTGTAACAACGCCCGTGTTCTGGCCTTTGATACTGACGCCGGCTCCAGAGAGCGGCTCATTATTACTTCCTGTTACTTTCCCTTTCACAGTGGAAGTTTGCGCAAAACATGGAACGATAGCGAATAGAAGGCAGGCATATAACAGCAATCGTTTTTTCATAAAGCGTTTGGTTTGATTCCGCGTGGGAGATTTTTGAATAAGCAAATCTTGAATTTATAAGCCCGAAAGCCAATAGAAATTCTTATGAAAAAGATGGACTATTTTATGGTGAATGGTCAATGGTCAATAGTGAATGGTCAATGATGAAACGGTTCTATCTAAGATGTTACAAGTGGCAGGCTTAAACGTCAACGGTGTAGCTTCTTACAAACAGTGATTCCACCAGGAGGCAGCGACAATTCAAATGATTTACCGGAGAAAGTGAAACGAACGGAAATTCCTGTATGCGAAGGATCACTGGCATATAACACCCCATTCTTTATCAGAACGAGACAGGGTTTATCTGTTTGTATTTCATCTAATTTACCCGGTGCATAAAATGCTGCCATCTTTGTACCATCGTTAAAACGGATGGCCTGGCATTGGTCATCGTTGCGTAAGACATTCCAATTGGGCCTATTAAATAATTTCCTGGCCTCACCAGGTGTTGTACACAGGGCCAATGCATAACCTGTTGCCCTACTTGTATCATGAACCAATACAGGCATGAACATTTTTTCAGTTACCTTTTCAGTTGTTTCGGAAGCATTGATGGAAGTCCAGGTACCGGTCACTTCTTTCGCATGCAGGTCAATGGTCGCCGGCGAAAGAGGCATATAGGCAAAACCGGCATGATGGATCCAGTGTACGTCCTTCACCGTATGTATTCCCTCTTTAATGACATTTCCCGGTTTGTTTACAGTTATATCGCTCTGCCAGCGGCACTGATCAAGCGCCGTAAAAATATTTCCGGAAACATTAGTGCCTTTCATACCTGACAATAAACAGATCACAACATCCTGGTAAGCGGCCCAGCATTTACGGGCAGTCAATGTCTGCGTTCCGGATTTGTCTTTTAATACATAGTCCATAGCGAATAACCCTTCGGTTTCGCTGGCCACGCCGCCCACGAATGCCTGGCGATCGATCTGATGCGCATTGGCGAATGTGGTTACGCCGGGCAATAGTGTATAATCCCAAACGGGCATCAGGTCGAAATATTCACGGCCATTTTTAACGAGGTAAGCATCGCCGCTGTTCAGCAGTTTTCCTTTCAGGTTTTCCCGGTTGATAGATTCGGTAGCGAGAGTACGGGTAGAGATCGTTTTCAGAAAAAAGCTAAAACCAGGACGATGATATGCTGCGAAATCCGAATAAGGATAATAACGGTAACCCTTCATTGATCCTTTTCCGTTTTGAATAGCTTCCATGGTATTAAATGCATTGGCCTTTGCCGGATCCAGTTCCCTTATAAATGGAATGAGTGGCCGCAGATCAGCGGCCTGCAATTCTCCTTTCCTCGAAGAAGAACGATCCATAGTGCCCGGCACTGTATGAATGCCTCTCGCCATCCATTGCCAGCCATTGAGCACTGCATTCGTGAGGATATTCACTTTTTCTTCCGGAAAGGCCAGTGATGTTTCCCGCAGCTGCCAGGCGAGCCGCAACCCTTCCCACAAATACGCTTTACCATACTGGTACATCTGCAGGCGGTTACCATGCTGATGGAAACTGTGATCCGGTTGTACGCCTTCCCCCCTGGTGATCTGAATTTCCCGCATCAACAATTTCCGGCAACGATCCATCAACACGGTATCCTTTGTAAGCGCCCCATAATGCAAACCCAGATCGGCGCACCAGATGAGATTACCCGCCACAAAATCATCATGCACCTTATGCTGTGCCAGTATTTCCAATGATTGCTTCAGGCGCAATGCAGAAAGATCATTTCGTAAGAGCACCAGAATATCACGCATATAGCGGGGAACACCGATCTCATTGTGCCACCAGTTGTCGCTTTTGTAGCGCTTCAGCAGCCAATGATCCAGCGCAACGTTTATTTTTTCCCAAAGCTGTTTGTCATGGTATTGGACAGTCATTGGCGTAACCCACACCTGCGCCATTTCTTTTATGCGTTGCAGGTGGCGGGAAACTTTCCATCCGGCCGGTTCCCGGTCTTCATAATTTATATCCGCCCATTGTCCATGTGCGTTCAATGGGGCTGACCAACTGCCACCAGAAGTCATTTGAAGTGCTGACGTGCGGAACAGGTACGCCTTGTAACGATCCAATATAGTGTCTGACTGTGCCTGGGTTGAAAGCAGCAGGAATAATTTAAAGGAGAGGAGGAAAGTAATTTTGAATTTCATACAATTAATGGTAAATGGTCAATGCAAGCTGTTACAAGTTGCATTTTGCAGGGAAAACGAAGCAGCATGCCCTGAACCTGTAACCTGAAACAGGTAACCGTTATCCCTGTATCAGCAACTTTCAAACTATTAACGAGCATTATATCTCCGAAGCGCTTCAATGTAATAATAATCAGCATAAGTAAGCGGCACATCAACTTCCGCATTACCTGGTACACCACCACAGCTATGCTTTAACAGGAAGCCGCCGTTCTCACCAACTGCTGCGCGGTATTGCGGCGAGGACAGGGATCTAAGCATGGTTTCCGCCGCCGCCAGATATTTCTTTTTGAGCCTGGCGTCCACATAATCGGCCAGTTCGAACAGGGCAGATGAAACGATAGCTGCTGCCGATGCATCGCGGGGAGTTACCGGATACTTCTTAGGATCATAATTCCACGGTGGCGTGAACCCCGGCTGTCCTACATTAAAATCCCAATACGGAACCTTATCTTTCGGCAGATTGGGATGATCCAGGAAGAAATCCGCCATCCTCGCCGCCACGTCTAAATACTTTTTATCTTTTGTTTCGCGATAAGTCATGGTAAACCCATAAATACCCCACGCTTGTCCGCGCGACCAGGTTGAGTTGTCTGAAAATCCCTGCTGGGTTTCTTTACTAAGGGGTTCGCCGGTTACAGAATCGTAATTAATTACATGGTAACTACTATAGTCGGGCCGCAAGTGATGTTTAATTGTTTTGTCGGCATGTTTGATTGCTATGTCTTTAAAATATGGATCACCTGTTACGCGGGAGGCGAAGAACAACAATTCCAGATTCATCATATTGTCTATGATCACCGGAAAGGTCAATAGCCGTTTGCCGTCGAGCGATTTTATCTGGTCCCATGATTTAATGCAGCCAACTTTAGGGTAATACCTTGCGGCCAGCGACTTTGCCGATTGTATCAGGATGTCCTTGTATTGAGGTTTTCCTGTTAAGCGGTATGTATTGCCAAAGCTACAGTACATCATAAACCCCAGGTCATGGTTCACCTTCACGGTTTGCAGCTTCTCCAGGATCTTCAGCCGTTCTTCAACCTCATTCAGCAGCGTGCTGTCTTTTGACAGCTCGTACAGGTAAGCCATTGTGCCGGGGTAAAAACCGCTGATCCAGGCATAGGGACCTACCGTTTTCAGGCTGCCATCCTCGAATGTGCGTGGCAGTTGATCCGCCGGCAGGTCGGCAGTAAGTAACTTGTATTGTTGTATCGATTGGTTCACCACCGCTTTCACCCAGGGCCGTTTTGATAAGCCCGATTGCATTTTTTGAGCATGAACCTTGTTTAACAAGGCGAATGCCAGGAACAGGATTATGTATCTTATCTGCTGAACGCTTAACGGGTAACGACAAAAACGAAGCGCCTTATAACGTTGTAATTGTTGCATTGTAATGTTGTTTGCTTTTTTATCGAAGTAAAAATTCAATGTCCTCAATCTGGTCCTTCGGGTCAAATAACCCGCTGTATACATACCGAAGCATGCTATGGTACAAGCACCGCGCTTCGGGCCTGTGCAGCAGTGCCGGTAAATTGGCCATACATACCAGCAGGCGGCCTTTGCCTGCTTTACATTCAAAGATCATCCCCAGTTTATGGTTGCGATCAATATTATCAATTACCTGTACAATAGGCCGAAAAGACCGGTTTGTACTGTCCAGGATCAATGGCCGGGCATTTTTGGTGATGCTCCACCATTGCCAGTTACTGTGAAACTCTGTTGGGAAATCCCGGAACAACGGATGATCAGGCTTTGTGAGAATACCCAATGTACCTGCAGATACTTTTCTGTTACTTCTTTCCGTAACACCCTTAAACACCAGCCAGTTCCAAAACTCGCTGATAAACTGCGGGCCTACCGTTTTCTGCTCAACAGCTTTATGGTCGGGGAACAGCAACACCCGCGCTCCTTTATTTAATTTTTCGATCAGCTGATCATCCAGTTGGGTAGCTATGGTAACACCAGCCGGTACAACGACGGAGGCATTGTCTGGATACACCCACACAGGATAAGCTGATCTGTAAGGCGTATTTTCAATTTCCAATCTGACCTCCAATTTGGCTGCTTTCAAGATCTTGTTTAAAGGAAAAACAATTTTCCCTGACGGATTGATCTTACCCTTTTCAATCAAAGCCATCGGCATTTTCCCACTTGTCAATACACGGCTATCGTTTGCCGTAACTACAGACCAGCGGAGTGTTTTGCCTTTCATATCCTGCGGACTGTAATTCACCACCTGCATATCGGCGGCGAAGGTTTCATTATTCGCCCAGGTATATTTTTCCATCAGCAGTTGCACGACGACATCGTTATTGAAACGGCGGAATTCAGCTGGCGCAACAAAACCTTTATTCTCCATAAAGGCATTCAGCAATCCAACCAGGGCAGTACCCTGACCGGGGAAGTCCTGCAGATCGAGCAACTGAAAACCGCCAAATCCCGGCGTTCGGAAGGCCATCTCAATTTCTTCGCGGTACAACAAGGCAGTCAGCATGCCGGAAGCTTTACAAAAGCTGTCTGCCTGATCGCCCATGCCTGCTGCTTGCAATCTTTCCCGGAAGATCTTAAAATTGAGTGGACGCAACACACCTGTGTAACACGCCATCTCTTTATAGTCGGGGTAAATTTGATATTGCCCGGTCTCGTGCCCAATAACGGGCAGTTGCACACCACGGATAGCAGCTGAAAAATTGCGCAGGGTAGAAGGCAAAACACTATTGATGATCCCGTTACCGGTATCTTCGGTGGCAGCAAATGATCCCCTCACATCAAAGGTTCGCGCCGCTGATTCTTTTCCCGTACGCATGGTAACCCAGAAATCATCGGTTTTCCCCGGCGCCGGATCGTTGTAAAATGCATTGGTTCCGTATGCATACAAGCGGCGGCCATCATAGTTTCGAAGATCAGCCACGAGTTTCTCATGAATGGTATTGTTTCCGGCGAGTTCATTACCTAATGTACACATCACAAAAGATGGATGATTGCCAAAGGCATCCAGGATAGCACAACCTTCCTGGTATTGAAAGGCGATCTGCGTGGTGTCTTTACCGGTAAGATCGGCCCAGTTGGGCAATTCAGCCTGAATATAAATCCCCTCCACATCGGCCGCTTCAAAGGCAGCGGCCGGTGGCGTATAGGAATGAAACCGGAAATGATTTATGCCATATTGTTTAGCGGTGCGATACAACTTTCGCCAATGGGCCATATCTGTGGGCGGATAACCGGTTAACGGAAATACACAGCTTTCATTTTTGCCGCGCAGGAATGTAACCACATCATTAATGCGGAACTGGGTGCCAACCGGTTTAAACGAACGCAAACCAAAATTGGTCATCAGTTTATCCAGCGTGTGATTGTCGCTGCGCAGGGTAGCGGTAAGCCGGTAGAGTGCGGGCGAATACTCGTTCCATAGTAACGCCCGGGGACCTAACGGGTAGCGGAAGCTCAATATAGTGTCGCCGCTATTTACCGCAATAGGGAAGGAGCGGGGCGCAGCCGCATGTTTCAGCGATGTATTCCAGGCAGTGGCCTGCAATTGCAGCCATAATTTTTTATGGGCTGCATTGGCGCCCTGAAGCCGGATCTGCACCAGTGCTTCTTTGTTCTTTACATCCGGTGTTATTTTTATCCAATTGATCTTAAGGGCACCGGCGGCTTCCAGGTACATGCGGCCAATGATGCCGTTCCAATTCGTTTGTGTATGTTCACTCAGTGCATGAGAGCCGCCCACCGGGAACAAAGCCGGCGTGTTGTTCACCAAAATGGTAATTGTATGTTTTCCGGGCGATAAGTTACCAGTGAGATCATACACATGCGGTGCTGATAATATGGATGCCCGGCCAATCCATTTCCCATCGATCCAGACCTGCGTTGCTTTCGTACGCTCAAGGAATAATGCCACTTGTTTATGCTTCCACGATTCAGGGATCTCGATCTCTTTTTTATACCAGGCAGGGCCTGTGTATTTATACGTTTGATTGAGGTATTGTGTAACCGGCTGCGTCACATACACGCCTTGTTTGTTTTCTTCGAGTGTACCCGGTAAACGCAAAACTTCTTTAAACAAACTATCCTGCCAGTGCTGTGCAAGACCAACATTCATAGAATCCAGTCGAAATGTCCAGGTACCGGCAAGAGACAGGTTTTCCCTGGTTGAAGGCTCCTGGGCAAGCGCCTGCACTCCGGCAATAGCCAGATATATAAACAGGAAAGTTTGTCTGTATAGTTGAAAAGTGAACAATAAAGTGATAAAGTTGATAGAGGTGATAAAAGCAAGTATGTTTAGAAAATGAGGCTTCCGGTTTGCCGCCTGCCGTCTCCCGCTTACTCAAAGTATCGCATGATCTCCGCAGCAATCAATGTATGTCCGGCCCTGTTAGGATGATTTGACTGCGACATGTAGCCTTTCAGATCCTTTTTCTTCTCTACTATCTGTTTAAACTGTTTGTAACTGTCAGCCAAGCCTACATGATATACATTCGCCAGCTCTTTCAGTTGCCTGGCAAATAATTCCAGCTCGTTGCCGGGCTGCAGCAGATCCACCTGTTGGTCTGCCGATGGTGTCAGCAATATCACTTTGATATTTTTCCTCAAAGCCTGCCTGATCATCTTTTCCATGTGCTGCCGCGATGCTGCCAGGCCCAGCTTACGGTCGTTCAGCGCATAATCAATGAACAACACATCGGGTTTATGCGTCAGTACATCCCTTTTAAAGCGTTTTTCACCCTGGGCAGAATTTTCACCGCCAATGGAAGTAACGATCACATTGATCACGGCAAAGGGATATTGTTGCTTTAATTGTTGCAGTACTAAATAGGGGTAGGCGTCGAAGGTCCTTACCTCCGGTGTGGCAAAATAACCGGCGGGCACTGAGTGCCCATGAAACACCAGGTTTATTGTCCTGTTATTGGGCCATTTTTTTTTCAGTTCCTCTTTTATTCCTTTCAGGTAATCATCAGGCTGCGCACGCACTACCTGTACCAGTAAAAGGAATACTGCCAGGTTATATAGATATTTTCTTTGCATACGTAATTAAGTTGTCAACTTTATTATCACCTCCTGAACAGGGCATCCACTATCTCCTCCGCCAGCGCTTCGGCAGGATTGAAGTCTTCACTAACGATATAACGCTTCAGGCTATACAACAACTGGCTGGCTACCGGCCGTTGTTCCATACCATTAATTAGATCAACTGCAGAAAACAACAACTGGCCCTTTCCAATTTTCGCTTCCCAGATCAACCCGATCTTTTTATTGTTATTCCAGTCAGGGATCATTTGTACCAGCGGCCGGAAAGAAGCGGGCATTGCATCGAGCACTACCGGTTTCGAATGGCGCACAACATCCCACCATTGCCAGTTGGAATGGCATTCGGTAGGGAAATGTTTCAATGCAGGATGCGCGGGATCACACAAAATACCCAGCAGGTTTGGCGGCATGCCCGACCACACGGTATTCCAGGAAATACCCGAAAACACCGGATCAGCAGTTGAATGGATGCGGCCCGTATCGGCCAGGAGCAACACTTTTCCGCCCTGCCGTAGATGCGCTTTTGTCGCTTCGTTCCAATCACCGGTAACCAGTATATCGTTCATTGAAACAGCTGGCAGGGACTGCGGATACACCCAAATGCTCCATTGATTGCTGTACGCAGTACCGGCTACCTGTACCGTAAAGATCAACCGGCTGGCTACTGTTATTTTATTGAGGGGGATAACCACCTCTCCAACAGGAACAGGACTTCCCAGCGCGATCTCTTTTTTAAATTTGCCCTGTTGATATACTTTTCCATCCTCATACTGTAATGACCACTCGATGGAAGCAGATGGAACAGGGCCTTTACCAAAATTGGCAAATTGAATGGTGGCCTTAAAATGTTGGTCATTGGTGTAGGTAAAAGAATCGGTACGCAACAGGGGAACTACCGGTCCCTGGAATCGGCTAAACTCCTTTGCAGTTACATATTTTTTCGGGTCCCAGAATACATCCACCACACCTACCGGCGCCGTACCCTGACCAGGAAAATCATTCAGCTGCAGCAAATGATAACCGCCAAATCCCGGCGTACGCAGATACGATTCGATCTCTTCTTTTTTCTGAAGCACCTGGAATTTACCGGAGGCCAGCGTAAATTTTTCCGCCAGATCGATCATATGGTGTTCCCGCAAAGATTCACGGAACAGTTCATAATTATAAGGTTTTAATACGCCGTTGTATTTCGGTATTTCATTATAATCGGGATACACACACCATTGGCCTATTTCGTGTGTGATCATGGGTATCCTGAACTTTGCTACATAGTCAGCATAATCATAGCGGGTGTTCAGCGGCTGCACATTAAAGCGTCCTTTCAATCCTTCCTTCCAGCGCTGGGGCCTTGCGCCATAAAATACATTGTATTGATTTTCGGGAACGACCGGGTAAGCAGAAGCGCTGGTATACAAATGACGCGGATCTTTTTTCCACCGGCTTACCAGGCCCGACAAAAAAGCATTCACCGAAGGACCTACCAGTTCATTGCCCTCGCAAAACATCATAAAAGAAGGATGGTTCCCATACGTTCTCAAGATGCGGTCGGCCTCTTCTGTCAAAAACCGGTTTACCGCCGAATCCTTGCCAATGGTAAACCGCCAGTCTGAATTTTCTACCTGAAGGTACATGCCCAGTTTATCGGCAGCCACAAAAGCGGCTTCCGGCGGGCACCAGGAATGAAAGCGCATGGCGTTCAGTCCATACTCCTTGCAAATAGTAAAAATGCGCTCCCATTGTGCCGGCTCCATAGGGGGATAACCTGTGACCGGGAATTCCGCAGAATTCACTGTACCACGAATAAACGTCGGGCGGCCGTTAATAGTAAAGCGCGTGCCTGCCGTTGCCAGTTCCCGCATACCAAATACCACCTGCCTGTTATCTTGACCTTTCATTCCTTCCTGCTCGGCTGTCATGGAAACAGTTATTTGATACAAAACAGGATCGAACTCATCCCAGCTTTGCACCTTCGCCCCTAATGCCATTTCAGTGGACACCGTTAATAAAGAATCGCTGCCTGAAAACGGAATGGAATGCGTTGGCAACAGCAGCGGTTGACCGGTATTGGCAGTGTTACCTGAAAAATGCAGGATTCCTTTTGTGGGCGCCTTTGATCTGTTCAGGATGGTTATTTGAAAGCGGACCGACTTTTGCGACAATTGCGGATACACCTGAATGTCCTCCAGATGAACCTTGTCATAGGCCTGCAATTCCATTCGCCCGATGATACCATTCCAGTTGGTTTGCGTTTCGGCGCTCACCGCATGACTGTACTCAATGTTATAGATCATATTGTTGTCGACCCGGATACGAATGACATTCTTTTTTCCGGGTTGCAGCAAACCGGCAAGATCATATACGTGCGGCGTGGAAAGACTTTCCTGTTTGCCGGCAGGCTGGCCGTTTACCCATACACTGGTTTCCCAATGAGCGCGTTCCAGAAAGAGGCGTACATCTTTATTTTTCCAACCTGATGGAACAAAGATCTCTTTTTCATACCAGGCTGCGCCTTTGTATTCATACAGGCGGGTGAGGCGCAGGGAGGTCATGTCCTGCGTTTTAATGCCTTTACCCGCCTGATCGGTAGAACCGGGCAGGGTGATCTCTTCAGGAAGCTGCGGCATCAACTGAACGCCATTGCTGCTGATGCCTGTAAAAAAAGGATCGAGCTTGAACTTCCAGATACCCTGTAAAGGAATTATTTCGCAGGAAGGCCCTGTTTGACCATTAACCTGGCCAAGGGTCAAACGCCAGCTCATGAGTATAAAAAATAAGGTACAGCAACCAATGATTGTACGTTTCATCCTTTCTTGCTATGGTTTCATTGATAGGTTCCTGTGAATGTAACTATTGACCTCGAAGGGATCACCAGGTTATTTACAGCTGCCACTGTTTTTTTCAGATTCCGCGTAGCGTCTGTGGTATAAGCGTTCACCACGTTCCCGGCAAACCGAAGTTTGTGTTTTGTACCCATCAGCTGCAGGGATTGCTGATCTCCGGTTGGATTAACAACCACCAGCACCAGCTTCCGGCTGCTTTCATCTTTATACGCCGAAACCATCAATGTACCAGCTGCCTTGACCGGATCATTCAATCCTTCTACGGCTACATTTATCCGCTTCATACCCGGGCGAACAAAGCGGGCATAATTACCAAAGCTCCAAAGTTGTTTGCTATCCAGCACAGTGCCATCCTCTTTGCATTTGTCTACCTGCATACCACCGGAAGGATCGTTGATATAAACCAGGCCATCGCTATAATTGTAGGGATTTATAGCCAGCCACCATTGCCAGGAAGACACATTGGCGAGGGTGAGATCATGATGTAATACCTTGGCTACATACAGACCATAATCGATGCTCGTATTTCTTGGGCCGCCTTTGTACAGATTACAAATGTTACCCAGAATACCGAATTCAGTTTGCCAGGTTTCCAGTTTTGCATCTACCTGCCGGATCTTCCCTGCCACCTGCTGGCGCACCTTCACCAAATGAGAATCGGGACAGGTGGTGAAATAACTGTGTGCTGATATAATATGAGCGGTATTCGGTAATTTGCCAATATAGTTTACAGAAGCAGGGGAAAAGAACTGTTGGATCTGATCGCCGCGGTTATCTTTATTTCTACCGTATAAAAAATCCAGCTGACCGGCTTCACCGATCGCTATCTGTGATCTAACGCGCCGGGCAACAAGGCTGTCGGCCAGCAGCCTTACCAATTCGGCAATTTCATCATTGGTAGCCTGAGTACCTTCCTGGCTGATGCGGTCTTTGCCCCAATCCCACTGCGGTTCGTTTACAGGGCTCAGGTAATCAAACTTAAAATGAGCTGATACCGCTGCCATAAAACCTGCATAGGCATTCATTTTTCCTTTCAGAATATTCATCGACGGCTCCGCGGTACCGTTATAAGCCTTTCCATTCCTGGCCATAAAAACAGGTGGTGCAATGGAGAAGCCCAGGGTATACCGCACGCCTCTTTGTTTTGCTGCCTGCAGGAACCATTGTGCTCCTTGCTGTTTCTTCCAGTTCCAGGAACCATCTGGCTGCAGAAAACATTCTTCCCGCCGCCATTCGTCGGGAATATCACTCGCTGCACCCTGCTCAAAACTGCCGGCGCCAATATTGAAGCGCCAAAGGGATAAGCCAATGCCTTTCGGACTTCCATCTGCTAACGTATCAGTACTGAACAGCCAGTCTGCAATTTGATCTTTTTTGGAAGTATTGCTCCAGTTACCGATGAATTTGGTCGTCCAGCAATCGGAAGCGCCAAAGCTGTGTATGGTCTGCTTTTCATGCTCCAGCTGAATGGTGATCCTGGTCTTATCAACAGCTTTTTTCTGACTAAACGCAGCAGGTGTTCCAGCCGTCAATGCCAATAGCATTAGCGGCAGTATTCCCTTTGGACTGTTATAACCACGCATGGGCGTTTGCTTTTGCAGGTATCAATATATATGAGAAGCAATAAGAAGGGCACATAGGCAGCATCGTTTTAAATGTTAGCAAGAATAAATCGTGCAAGAAATTGATCAGGCAAATCTTGCATTTATAACTCCGCAGGCCAATAGAATTTTTTATGAAAAAGATGGACTATTTTATGGAGAAGGATCTCCGGTCGCGGATATTCAACCAGATACTCATTACAAGACTTATCACAAAAACAATAAGGGTAACATGATTCACCAGGTCTTCATTAAAGTTTATGCCGGTGAGTTTTAGTAACAGGAAATTGATATAGGAATTTTGCTGATCATGGTAACCAAGCCGTTCTCTTACATCCCAGTGCCAGTCGGTACAAAAACAGTACCCCCAGCCATACCAGATGCCCAGTACGAACCAGGAAAAGGCAGTCAGCAGCAGGGTGATCAGGTTCCATTTCCTGGTGGCGCGAAACATCCATCCAAAGATGTTAAACAGGGTGAACACGGTATGGAATGCAAAGAAGAAATAATTCAGTACCTGGTACCACATAACCCGAGATTAAGTGTATGCCAATTTATGCTATTTCTGACATTAATCTTAAGGCAGGCTTTTAATAAGGTAATTCGGGTGGCTGCCCGGCACCCTTATGTATCCGCGCCGGCTTTGCCGGTATCAGGCACCTTATGCAATTCAAACATATACGCCCGCGATGAGGGCACAATAGGATCACTGGTAAGTAATGAATACTCCTTGATAAAGCTGGCCCCAAAATAAAGAATGAAGGAAGAGTAGAATACAAAAAGCAGGATAAGTACGATGGCAGCGCCCGCGCCATACACGGCGCCTATATCACTTTGAACGAGCAGTACCGACAGCGCCGCTCTGCCGATGTAAAAAAGGAGACCGGTAACGATGCCTCCTGCTGATGCCACCTGCCAGGAAGGACGCCCGTTTGCCAGGTACCTGAATAAGACGACAAACCAGGTGGTTACTACCAGCACGCCGGCAATTTCATCCAGTGCGCTCGTAAAAAAACTTCCGCCTTCCGGCCAGAATTTGCCAATATAATTTCCGGCAATTACTTTTATTACGTCAATAACGCCAGCAGCAAGGAAAAGAATACCGGCCATCAGGATAATGAACAGGGACCTGCCGCGAACTTTCATATCAGTAACAAACTCCGATCGCTCGAGGCGGATATTCCAGATATCATTGAGGGAATTTCTAATCACTTTAAACAGGGTGGTTGCCACAAAGGCAAGGAACAACAGCCCTATTACCGCCATATACCAGGTTTTGGCGAGGTTGCGCAGTCCGAGGGCGGTAAGGCGTAACTGCTCCGCGCCCTGCGGCCCGAGCGTATCGGAAAGCAATTGCCGCAACTCTCTGCCCACAATTTTCCTGGCAAAGAAAATACTGAACAACTGGAAAAGCAGTACGAGAATAGGCGGAAGGGCAAAGCTGGTAAAAAATGCCGTAGCGCCGGCCATACGCAATGGGTCATTGCGCATCAGCCGCCTGAAAGAATCTTTCATCAGCTTCCAGAGCACTGGCAATTTCCATATCGATGTTTTATTGTTCTTCATAAGCCAGACCAGGGCATATAACGCACTCATAAATCTACAACACCTGAAGTAAAGCATAAAAAAGGCCCTGAATATCAGAGCCCGTTAAGTTAATGGCAGTTCTTGTCACGCAGGCGTGCTCACGGGATCATTCGATCTAACTATCTGTCTTACCCGGGCCGCAATGGCTGCGGCGTCTATACCGGCATCCTGCAACAGTTCCTCCTGTTTGCCGGATTGAGAGATCTTTGTTACCGCCATTTTTACAACGAGATCACTTTCCGCACCGATGGCCGCTGCAACAAAATCGCCCAGGCCGCCATGGGCAAAATGATCTTCTACGGTAATTATACATTTAAGCCGGGTGTCGTTTAAACAAGCCGCCAAGGTTTGCTTATCAACGGGGTTAATTGAGTAACAATCAACCACCCGGATGTTTATATTTTCCTGCTTCAGCATATCCGCAGCCTGCAGCGCTTCGAACACCGTAATACCTGTTGCCGCTACCGTAAGCAGATCATTATCTGATTGCCTGATTATCTTAGATCCTCCGATGGAAAATGTATCACCTGTAGTATACAATAACTTTGTTTTCGGGCGAAGGGTGCGCATATATACGAAACCGGTATGCTCTATCATTCGCGGTACCAGGTTAGCCGTTGCAATGGCATCACAAGGCTGTAATATAACGGTACCGGGCATGGCTCCAAAGAAAGCAATATCTTCCAGGGCCATCTGCGAGGGGCCGTCTTCGCCAATAGAAACGCCCACGTGCGATCCTACATATTTGATATTGGCTTCAGAGATCCTTGCCATCCTTATCTGGTCGGCGGCACGCATGAAAAAAGCGCCAAAAGTGGCTAAAACCGGTACTTTGCCGATCCTTGACAAACCGGCGCCTACAGATACCATGTTCTGTTCCGCTATAAAACACTCTATAAACCGTTCAGGCGTTTCTTTTAAAACGTCTTCAGTAAATGTGGAGTTCTTTACGTCGGCGTCCAGCACATACACATCGGGTGAATGCTGCGCTATCTGCGCCAGTGCCTGTCCAAAGACCTCGCGGGTTGCATAGGTCCTGGCCCTGTCGAATTCCAGCTGTACAGCCGTGTTCGTTTGGGTTGCATTGGCTATAGCTGTTTGGGCTGGTTTCCGAAGATCAAAACGTATATTGTCATCTATAGCTCCTAACTCATTCAGGGCTTTTTTCAGATCATCTTCTTTTAATGGCTTACCATGCCAGCCGTCTTTATTTTCCAGGAATGAAATGCCCTTTCCTTTCAGTGTTCTTGCAATGATAGCAACGGGTTGTTGGCCTGCATCGTCATGGGCCTGCTGCAAAGCCTGGTCAATTTCTCCGTAGTTATGCCCATCTATGGTAATTACCCGGAAATTAAAAGCGCGGAACCGTTGTTCGTACGCTTCCATATCGTGACCGAACATGGTTTCTCCACTTTGCGCCAGCCGGTTGATATCTAAAATGGCAATTAAATTATTTAACCGGTGATAAGCAGCAAAGTTAGCCGCTTCCCATACCTGGCCCTCCGCCAGCTCGCCATCACCACACAACACGTACGTTGTATAGGGCAGCATTTCTCTTTTAGCTAACAAAGCCAATCCGGCTCCTACAGAAAGTCCCTGCCCCAAAGATCCGGTCGCAGCTTCCGCATATTTGAATTTTGGAACGGGATGTCCTTCAAAAAGACTGTTGAATTGCCTTAATGTTTTTAATTCATTCAGATCATAGGCATTACACATGCCAAACAGGGCATAGAGCAGGGGAGCGGCATGGCCTTTTGAAAGCACAAACCGGTCGTTGTATCTGTTTAAAGGATTGGAAATATCGTACGTAAAATATTTTTCAAACAGAACGGCTGTAAGATCAGCTGCCGATAAGCAGGAGGTTGGGTGCCCCGATCCCGCCGCCGTTGTTGAAACAAGGCACCATTTGCGAAGCAATTTCGCCTTTTCTTCCCAGGCATTGTTGTTTTTCATACTATGTGAAATACTGATGAATATTGAAAAACGCACAATTCAGGTGCCATTGCCTGTTAACATAAAATGAGGTAATCCCTGGATGAATTGTAGAAATTATTAAGCATCAGGCCGGAACTTGTTACGCATCCTTTTTCACAAAATAAAGCTCCTGGTTCTCATAAAAATGGGCCAAATCTTCCCTGGCCGTCGCCAGCGCCTTCAATTTATCTTCGTAATAAAGTTTACCAATTGAATACTCATACGCATTTGCCAGCGTTCTGGACTTGCCTTTTGTTTCAGGATCGTCTTTATGCGCCTCCAGTTTCTTCATTCTGGCGATCAGTCCAAATACCTTGTTACTGCCGAGAAAATCAATGATCTCAGCAGCCTTGTATCTGTTCTCTATAATTTCATTACAAAGCTCTGCAGCAGCTAATCGTAAAACGCGGTCACCCACCAGTTCGATCTTCTTAAAAATGTGTTGTTCTTCAGTCATAAAATAATTTATAGAAACTTCCAAATTGCGAAAATAACATATATTTTCTTCGCTTGGGCCCCGGTGAACTTATTATCGTCGCCGGATAGGAGATAATTTCTAAAATGTATAATTTACGGCCTAATACGTTCTATGAAAAAATTATCCTTGTTGCTGCTTTTAGCAGCCTTTACCCTGCCCGTAACAGCGCAGGAGCTTTCAGTGATCAAATACCTCGACAAAAACGGTGACAGTACCGGTAAAGAAAATGCGTTCTCATACAATGTAGTCACCTACACCGATGCCTCCAAAACGGCCTATACCACCAGGAACTACACCCTGGAAGGGCACCTGAACTCAGAAATTTCCTACCGCGACAGCGGCAAAACATGGTTGTATGACGGAAGCTATATTACCTACCATAAAAATGGCAAGCCCAAAGTAAAAGGCAGCTATGTAAGGAACAAATTGAATGGAGAACTAACAACCTGGTACGACAATGGACAGGTCAAAAGAAAAGATGAATATGTGCTGGACTCATTGATCAGCGGACATTGTTATAAAGCTAACGGACAGGACACTACCTGGTTCCCGTACCATATTGGTTTCAACTATGGCAAGAGCTTACGTGAATTATACACTTTTATCGGCAGGAATATTAAGTATCCAAAAGAAGCAAAAAGAATGGGCATCGAGGGCACCGTTCACATTCAGTTCGTTATTGAAAAGGACGGCAGCCTGTCGAATGAAAAGATCCGTCGTTCGGTAAGTGATGTGATCGATAAAGAAGCATTGAGAGTTTTACGGGCAGTACCCGGGCTCTGGCAGCCGGCCCTGACTGATGGTGAACCACAAAGGACCTATGCCATTCTACCCATTATGTTTAAACTGGAAGGTTAAAGCACTGGCATATTTTTTTAATTAATGTGTTTACGTGTCAGCCATCTGGGATATTTCCCTGCCCGATGGTCTGAAATGGTAACCCGTTTACTATTTATATGTAGTTAAACCTCAAAATATGTCAGACGACAAAAACAACACAGGGCGGCAGCAGGACGATGTCCGCGTCAGTGCCAATGACCAAAGTGAGTTCAACTATCTGCACCAGCAATTTCCAAACAAAACGGATGAGCAAATTCTGGAAGCCATAAAAGCGGCAGGGCCGGTAAAAGCCGATATCATCGAGTATCTGCAAAGGGTTAAATAAGGAAATGGCACTGATCATCAGTTTTGGCTGACATCCTGTTGATGACTCACTTTACCCATACTGCCTGCGTAAACGCGCCATTTGCTGCCACATCCCAGGCTTCGAGCCGCACCCATTTTCTGCCGGTAAGATCAACAGGTATGGTGAAACGCTGTTCACCAAAAGGCAGCGTATGGTGCAGGTTAATTCGCTCCCGGTATACCTTGTTGCCATCACCTGAAATGATCTCGGCATAATTCATGGGGAATGTCCATTTCAGGGTGAACGAAACTGTTGATTTGCTATCCGGGGAGATCGAATCACCGGATGATCTTCCATTCACCGTGAATGCAGGTAAAAGCACTTCGCCGGTGGAGGAAAAGAATTTACCATGTTGCAAGGCATCAACGATCGTTTGCCAGCCGCTTTTGTAGTCGGGCAGTTTGTCAATTTTCAGGTAGTTGATGTTCAGATGTGCATACATCTCATTTTCCGGCTCAATAGTAAACAGGTCCGATTCTGCAAGTACCTTTTTTCGGTTACCCCAGTTATTCATATCGTCCATCAGGTCGAGCACGCGTTTACCAAGCATTGGCTGGGAAAGATCAGCCGGCATGGCTTTCCAGGCTGCGCCGAGGAAATGCTCATCTTTGAAAAAAGGAGCCAGCCGGTATTTGTCGGGATACCCTGTTGACCCTTTTGTGCGCGGATGGGCCGTCCACGCCAGGCCATTTTCAATTTTCAACAGGTCAAGCATTTCTTTTTCATTCGAGATCCGGTACACTTTACCGTAAGTGGCATCTTCTGTTACAAATGGCTGTCCCTCTTTTCTCGACATGATCCAGTAAACTGGTCTCGGAAACAGTTGCAGCCAGTGCCCGCCGAAGAATTCATTGGGCTCTTCGCCCGGAAGCAACAGGAATTTGTCTGACGATAATCTTTCACATTGTTGGAACAGGGCGTGCAACTCTTTTAACCGCAGGCTGTCAGGGCCCTTGGGGTGGGCGGTGTAATGAAACTCACCCAGGTGCACAATGTCGATACCGGTGCCGCTGAAAACATGCATGAACGCAGGTGTATCAGGAACCGGTTTATTGGCCATAACAACTTTCATGATAAACTCATTATGAAAGTGACTGGCCATTGTTTTATAACCGGGCAGTGGCCTGTAACGATCGTTGTTGGTAAACTGTTTTACTTCAGCCAGCGCCATGGATTCGTTTCCAGAGTTCAGTAAAACGAAATAATTCAATCGCTGCCTGGTGCCGGGTGGTGCATTGAACCAGGGCACGAACCGCCGGTCGCCGTAGAGGTCCTGCCTGATGCCGATCCCGTATCCATTCACCAGGTTGCGGTAATTAGTACCTGCCCACACGAATTTTAAATTGAATGCTTCATCCAACGGATAGAAATACTGGTGGGGCGGGGGAAACACCGCCAGGCTGCCATGAGTGCTTATGCCAATGATGCTTCTGTATTTTACAGGCAGCGCAGTAGCGCTGTCTTGCATGGCTGGCTTTAACGACTGCACTTGTTCCTGCACGTTGCTCCAGCCGATCTTTTCCCATAGCCTGGTTCCTGAAACCAGCCCGGCATCGTACAGAATAGCAGTAGAGTCAATATGGGTTGACATGACTGCAGCAATATTCAGCAGCGGACTGCCATTGTATACAGTTATTTCGAGCGTACCGGTAAAGCCGGGCGCCTTCAAAGAATCGATGCTGATCACGGTTCTGGTGCCAATGGTGGTGACCGCAGCAGCATGTTTATAAAGTTCAACACGGTTTGATGTAAACGGCTTGTTGGGCACTTTGTCGAAGAAAATGTTCCAACCATTTTGCGACACCAGGTCGCGTTTGCCAACCGTTAACAGAAACACAGGATCGAGGCCCGATGCAATTAAATGATCGCTGGTGCCTTCCTGTAATTCCAGGCTTTTGAAAAGCGGCTGTTGCGCAGAAAGGTCAACATTCAGTTTGCCGGTTCTGTTTTTGCCGGCCGGCCATGATACCGATAAGATATTGCCTTTTACAATGGCCGTGGTGCCGTTTTTATTGCTGAAATCTTTTAGCGATGTTTTTACCTGCGCATATAATGTGCAGGAGAAGAAAAGAAATACAATGGCAATAAGGAATCGCATAATAGTATTGGGTGTTTGAATAACCGGGATGCTTATAGTAAAACTAAAAATAGCATTATATTCTATATTTTCTTTGCACACGCATGCTCACTGCAATAATATTTTGCTGAAAATGTATAGCAAAATGCAGACGTTCACATTCAATGACTTAAAGCGTTATGCAGAGATAAAATAAAATTTATTCTACTTTTGAAGGCAGCTAACGATCACTAAGGTTCCATCTTAATCTTGCCATATATGAAGGGGATTTCTGATAACGATTTGCTTATGCGCATAAGCGAAGGCGACCGGCACGCGTTTCGTGAGTTGTATCAGCGCTATATTCCCGTATTGTACCCGTTTATTAAAAGCTTATGTAATGACGATTCCTCGGGTGAAGATATTGTGCAGGATGTATTCATTAAGATCTGGGATAACCGGGCAAAAGCGGTTAATATAAAACAGGTTAAATCATATTTATTTAGAGCTGCCAAAAACAGGTTCCTGAACGAATTAAGAAAACAAAAAAAAGAACGGAACGTCATCAACGACCGCCTCTACAACGGAATTGACACTGAAACGCCGGAACAACAATTGACTATTAAAGAAGGGATGCGTTTGGGCGACGAGGCCCTGTCGAGGCTCTCGCCCAAAAGAAGACTTATTGTTGAATTGAGTACACGCGAAGAGTTGAGCCTCGATGAAATATCGGCAAGGGTAGGCTCTTCAAAGAATGTAGTAAAAAAGCTGCTTTACCAGGGACTGGCCACGCTGAGAAAAAACGAGATCATAAAGTATTTTAAAGTGATCCTACTTCCACTATTAAGTTTTCCGATCCGGTTCTGATCTGTTTTTAAGAAGCCGGATCGGAAGTCGGAATCGGAAATCAGAAATCGGAAATCCAAAGTCCGAAGTCCGAAGTCCGAATTCGGAAGGCAGCGGACAGTCGGCAGTGGGCGTTAGTTTCGGGCGCGGGATCGTATTAAACTGTCAGGCGGTCGCGAGTTTCTAAAGAAGGTTCTCTTCAGACCTCAGACCTCAGACCTCTGACTTCTGACCTCATATTTCATACCTGCTACTTTTAAAAATTTGTTGCCCCCAGGGGTCCTTTTTCCCGGCACGCGTGTCTTACCCGTGATATGGACCAACAATCATTCGAGGATTTTCTTAAAAAGGTAGCACAGCAAACCCATTCACCTTCGGAATTAGCGGAGTTTCTACGCTGGCTGAAGTCGCTCCCCGGTGAGCAGGCGGCAGCAGCGCTGGACAAATATGAACAGGTGTTCAGCACAAGGGACACCAATGCCGGCGTTGACAGTGAAGCGCTCCGTCGTATTGAAGAAGGCATAGAAAACCGGTTAGGGCCATGGCCTGCTGTTGATACTATTTCCCAAAAACGTACGCCTGTTGTCTTATACCTGAAAGTAGCCGCCATCTTCGTAGTGGTGCTATCGATAGTGTCATTTTTTCTTTATCAAAACCAATTCGCGGGCAAACGCAAGCAACCTGTTCCCGCAACTGCAGCCATCGGTCCCGGTAAAAACCAGGCAGTGTTGAAACTGAGCGGGGGCAGGTCCATCCTGCTCGAAGAAGTGGCAGATGGGGTAATTACAATGAATGATAAAGCAACCGGTTTTGAAAAGAAAAGTGGTTTGCTGGTAGCAAAAGGTGATGGACAAACGCCCGACGATGCCGGGGCCATCAATATGCTGGAAACACCCAAAGGCGGGCAATACCAGCTGGCATTGCCCGATGGTTCGCGGGTATGGGTGAATGCATCCACCCGTCTGTTCTTCCCAACGGTTTTTAAGCCGGGCGAAAGAAAAGTAAAGGTGTTGGGCGAAGCTTATTTCGAAGTGAAATCTGATCCCAAAAATCCATTTATCGTTGAGACGGGTACGGGCGCCTTTTTACGTGTGCTCGGTACAAGTTTTAATGTGAGCGCTTACCCGGAAGATGCACAGGAGATCACAACCCTGTTAACCGGCAGTCTGCAGGTTACCCGCAGTCAGTCCCAGGTACTGCTGAAGCCCGGGCAGCAGGCCATCGTAAACCCGGAAAAAATTATGGATGTGCAGGAAGTAGAAACCAGTTACGCAGTAGCCTGGAAAGAAGGATATTTTATGTTTAACAGAGAACCGGTCAAAGACGTGATGAACAAGATAGCCCGCTGGTATGACGTAGAGGTAGTGTATGAAGGGCCTGTTATAGAAACCCGGTTTTGGGGCACTGTATCCCGGTTCTCCCGGGTAAGCGATGTCCTGAAAATGCTTGAAGCAACGGGACGCGTGCATTTCACCATTGAAGGAAGAAAGATCATTGTAAGGAAGACGCTTAAGGCTTAAAGCTTAAGACTTAAAGCTTAAGGCTTGTTTGCAATAGGCGCCCTGCGCTTTTGCGTTCAGCGTTTTGCGTTCTGCGTTCAGCGTTTTGCGTTTTGCGTTCAGCGTTCTGCGTTCAGCGTTCAGCGTTCAGCGTTCTGCGTTCAGCGTTTAGCGTTCAGCCGTTCAGCCGTTTAGCGTTTAGCGTTTAGCGTTCCGCGTTCAGCGTTTTGCGTTTCGCCTTTAGCCTTCAGCCTAAATTATGTAATCTATGACATTAAACCCAGGTACAGCTCGTGTACCAACCAAAATTAACCAACTGCAAAAATTGCTCATTACCATGAAGCTGCTATTGTTCCTGTTGTTTACCATGCTGCAGGTAAATGCCAATAGCTATGCCCAGGGCATCTCGCTCAAAGGCCGCAGCATACCCATCGAGCGCATCTTTCTCGAGATCAGAAAACAGACCGGCCTGGCGGTGTTATGTGAAACGGAAGTGCTGGAAAGCATTAAACCGCTCACTGTAAATTTCAACAAAACACCGGTTACTGATGTATTGGCGTTCTGCCTGAAGCAAACGCTGTATACCTATCAGCTGGAAAAAAACAGTATTGTGATCAGGGCGATCACGCGGCCTGAACAAAGAACGCCTGACAAGGAGATCGTGCAACAGGTGATCACGGGCAGGGTTACTGATGAACAGGGCAATCCGCTGCCAGGCGTGAATGTACGAACCAATAATGACAGGGGAACCATCACCGGGGCCGACGGAACTTTTAGTCTGACCGTGCCTGATGATGTAACCAGTCTTACATTCAGCTATATCGGGTACCAGCCCAGGACCGTGGCATTGGCCGGACAAACCACCATTAATATCACGCTGAACAAAATGCCCGACAATCTGAACGAGGTAGTGATCATAGGATATGGAACCAAAAGAAAGGCCGACCTCGTGGGTGCTGTCGATCGCGTAAAGGCAGCACAAATTGAAGACCGGCCGGTAGGTAATGTTATGCAGGCCCTACAGGGGCTATCGCCCAGTCTGGTCATTCAGCAGCGCAATATGAATCCCAACAACAACTCGATGAACATCAACCTGCGGGGTATCAGCACTTTTGGCAATAACTCGCCCTTACTGGTGATCGACGGGGTGATCAGCAACGACGTTAGCGACATGAATAACCTGAATCCAAATGATATTGAGGAGATCTCGGTATTAAAAGATGCCGGCAGCGCAGCCATTTATGGATCGCGTTCAGCCAATGGCGTTATCCTTATTTCCACCAAAAAAGGCAAACCCGGCATGAAGCCTGTAGTGAGCTTCACAGGCCTCGTGGGTTCACAAAATCCTCAGGTATTGATCAAACCCCTGAAGGGATACCAGAATGCATTGCTTCGTAATGACTCGTATATTAATTCAGGCGCCGACCCCATTTACTCACCGGAGCAGATCCGTCAATTTGCCACGGGCGACAGCGAGTATGGCCTGAAAAGCATTTTACAGAATGCGCTGCAACAGAATTATAACCTCAGTTTGCAGGGCGGGTCACAGAATACCAGTTACATGGTGTCGCTCGGGTATTATGATCAGCAAAGTAATTTCAGGGGCGATTATGGAATGAAACGATATAATCTTCGCTCCAATGTAACTACAACGGTTGGCCGGTTAAAAATGTCTACCATACTTTGGTATAACAGAACTGAAGGAAAAGCTTACCAGAGCGACGAAGGGTTCCTCATCGCCGATGCATCGCGTGTGCCTGTGTATAATACATATATCCTGAAAGACAGTAATGGTCGTTATTATAATAACGATGTGCTTACGGGCGGAAACCCTTTAGCCGCACTGGAGCACGGAGGTTATACAAAGACCATCAACGATAATTTCCAGGGCAGTTTGAATGGCGAGCTCAGGCTGTTCGATGGCTTGAAAGCAAAAGGGTTGGTTGGCCTCGACGTTCGGCCTGAAAACAGGTTGATCAGGCGGTATTACTGGCCTGTGTACAGTTTATCGGGCGGCGAAACGCCGGTTAATCAGAACGCGTCGAAGGATTACCATATTGAAGATTTCAGTGCCAATGCCACGCTGCTGAATGTGCAGGCCATGCTCGACTATAACAAAACCTTCGCAGGCAGGCACAATGTTACTGCACTGGCTGGCTTTTCAAATGAGTCGTACCGCCAAAAACGACAGGAACTAAAAAAGCGGTATGTTGATCCGGTGCTGGGTATTCCCATCGATGGCACCGTTATTGACCAGACCAGCTACAATACGGTAGGTGGCACTACCGAAAGAAGTATCTATTCTTACTTTGGGCGGCTGGGCTATGCTTTTGCCGACAGGTATTATGCAGAAGGCAGCTTCCGGTACGACGGTTCTTCCAAATTCGCCGGCAATAACCGCTGGGGATTTTTCCCTTCTGTATCGCTGGGCTGGCGCATTACAGAAGAGCGATTTTTTGATTGGTGGAAAAACAGGATCGGCGATCTGAAGTTCCGCGGTACCTACGGCAAGCTGGGTAATCAGAACATAGACGATTATCAAACCCTTACCACCTACGACATCCATATCAATCAATATGGCTTTAACAATGTTGCCGTACCGGGAACGGGTTATACATTCGGCAACCCTGAATTGAAATGGGAAACGACCACCTCAGGTAATATTGGCGCAGATGCCACCTTCTTAAAAGGGAGTTTGAGAGTTGGATTCGACTATTTCCAGAAAATAACGAAAGGTATTCTGTTAACGCCCCAGACACCGTTGGTATTGGGCGGTGCAGTACCCAAAGCCAATCTCGGCGAAATGAAGAACCAGGGCTGGGAGCTCACCATTGACTATTCCCTTCGTCACAACGATCTCAATCATTCTTTTGGATTCAACATAGCTGACTCCTGGAACGAGGTGACCGCATTCGAAGGCTATGAACAGATCAGCAAAGCCGATGAAATTGAACGCATCATCCGGGTAGGCTTGCCTTTATACAGTTACTATGGCTATAAAACAGATGGCCTGTTCCGGAACGAAGCCGATGTTAAAAATTCCGCGCTGCCCATTGGCGTATCGCCTAAGCCGGGAGATGTTAAATACAAGGATCGCAATGGCGACGGTATTATCAACGATAATGACCGCTATGTATTGGGGCATGCCTTCCCCCGGCTCACATTCGGTTTCAACTACTCACTTCAATGGAAAGGACTTGCCCTGAACATGCTGTGGCAGGGTGTTGGGAAACGCGATATGGCCCTGAGAGGGGAGACCATAGAACCTTTTCATGGCGGTTATTCGTTCGTGATGTTCGAGCACCAGCTCGATTACTGGACGCCTGCCAATCCTGACGCCCGATGGCCAAGGTTGACGGCGCCCGGTACCGCTTCAACGATAAATAATTACGGTAGGGGATCAGACTTCAACCTCTTCAATGGCGCCTATGTACGATTGAAGAACATCCAGCTCGGTTATACACTGCCCAAAAAGCTCACCACAAAATATGGCTTAAATAAGCTCAATGTTTTTGTGAACGGGCAAAACCTGCTAACGTTCAGTGAAATTGATTTTGTTGATCCCGAGTCTACTGAGTTTGGCAACAACATGAATAGCAGCGGCGCCAACAGCGCCCGTAATTATCCACGGCTATTATATATAGGAGGAGGTATCCATGTGGAATTTTAAAGCACGTCAATTCAAACCAGGAATTATGAAAATGAAGGATCTTCTTACCATACTGTTGACAGGCTATTTGTTTGCCGGATGTGTGAAGCTGGATGTGGTGCCTACCAACAAGTTCACCGACGAAACATACTGGACAACTGAAGATAAAGCCAATTCTGTTTTGAACATGGCCTATCGCCAGCTGTTCACGAACGATTATTTCATGTTAAATGAAATATTGAGCGATAATGTTTACAATGGGTATGGAACCACCAATGAAAAGGTGATCGCCCTGGGACTGGCAGATGCTTCGAACGGACGATTTGAGAGTGAATGGAAAGCCTGTTATGAAGGCATCAAGACCTGCCATACATTCCTGGCCAATATAGACAGGGTAACTACCATGACCGAAGAATTGAAGACAAAAAGAAAAGCCGAGATCCGTTTTATTCGCGCATGGCTTTTTCTGGAGCTCACCACCTGGTATGGCGATGTTCCCCATTTTACAGAAGATATCACGCTCACACAGTCAAAAAAAATGGAGCGTAAGCCGCAGGCTGAGATCATGGCATGGATCCACCAGGAGTTGGAAGAAGTGGCCGCCGTTTTACCTAAACGTGAAGACTATGCCGCGGCAGATAACGGCAGGATCACCAGTGGCGCCGCCGTTGCATTGAACGCCCGTGCTTACCTGTACGAAAGCAACTGGGGCAAAGTAGCAGAAAATTGTGATAAGCTCATCAACAGCACTGCCTATGGCACCTATAGCTTATTTCCCAACTATGAACAATTATTCTGGGTTAGCAATGAATACAACCCTGAGATCATTTTAAGTCTTCAGTATGTACCCATAAACAGGACCTGGGGCAACCTGGTTGATTATGCGCCCATGTCGGCCAACGCCCGGCTTTGCCTGGCAGGGCCCACCCAGGAACTGGTGAATACGTACCTGATGAAAAATGGCAGGAAGTGGACGACGGCAGACCCTGATTATGCAGGCCGCGATCCGCGGCTGGCAGCCACCATTGTGTATGATGGTTCTACATGGACCGACAGATCCGGCAACACATATCAGGTCGTTATTCATCCGGACGGCACTACGCCTCCCAACAAAATATCTGATAAGTACACGGGCGCAGGAACAGCCCAAACACCAACAGGTTATTACTACCGTAAGTTCTGCGATCCCAATCCTGCATCGTATACCGGAGGTAGCTGGGAATCGAGCCTGAACCTGCCACTGATCCGTTTTGCTGATGTATTGCTGATGTATGCCGAAGCAAAGAACGAACTGAAAGAAATGAACGCCACTATATGGGATCAAACGATAAAGAAATTGCGGCAAAGGGCAGGCTTCGATAATACGCCTGAGGCAATGGACCTGCCGGCCGGCGACGAAGCAGTATTACGCGAGGTGATCCGGAATGAACGGCGGGTTGAACTGGCGCTGGAAGGATTGCGGATATTTGATATCCGCCGGTGGAAAACCGCAGAAACCGTCCTGACCCAGGAACGGCATGGAGCAAAATTCGATAAAAGCAGTGGCAGTTATGATTATATTAAACTGCCTGCCGGAAGCTTTAACCGTAACAGGGATTATCTATGGGCAATTCCAAGAGCAGAACGATTATTGAACCCGAACCTCACTCAAAACCCCGGTTACTGAAAATAAAATTCAAGAACCAAATCACAAGAACCAAATAAAAAACATAAATCCCAAATCCAGGTGTAAAATGGTGGTGTTTCATTTGGTGCTTGATTTTTACATTTTGAGATTTTTTTGGTTCTTGGTATTTGAGATTTGAGGTTTTTGGTTCTAGGTATTTGAGATTTTTTTCGTGAACTACAATAATTACAAAATGAATAATAATAATAAATTATCTATAGCCTTCCTTAGCCTGTTGTTGGCAATCTTCGGATGCACTAAGGATAACAAGTTCAAAGAAGTTACGGTAACAGCAGTAAACACACTGTACTCGCCCGATGACGGACGCAATGTGATATTGCAATCCGCCGGATCGGCCACTTTGTATTTCGAATGGGAGAAAGCGGTAGCCGAAGACAACGGGGTGGTGTATTACGACGTTTTATTTGATAAACACGATGGCGATTTTTCGAATCCTGTATTTGTAGTAGCCGCCGACAACAACGGTACCAGCACGGGAAGCAGCATTACCCATAAGGTATTGAACAAGATCGGGAAACTGGCAGGTATAGCATCTGGCAAAGAAGGCCGGCTAAAATGGACGGTAGCGTCTTCCCGGGGGCTTACAAGAGTTGTGTCCGCAAACGTACGCACCATTAATATTACCAGGACCAATGGCATCGATGCGCCGGATGCGCTGTTCCTGACAGGCGAAGGAACGGAAGGTGGAAGCAGTTTGGCGCAGGCATTGACAGTGAAAGCGCTGCCAGGCGGCAATGAGTTTGAAATTTATACCAGGCTGCTGGCCGGCAAAAAATATACTTTCGTTGACTCAAAGACCAGCGTATCCCGTACATTCTCGGTGAACACCAACGGTACGTCCCTCAATGAATCGGCCGATGGCGCCACAGTGGCGAAAGAGGGCGTATACAGGATCCACCTCGATTTTACCACCGCATCGGTTACACTTGCAGAAATTACACAACTCGACTTTTTCATGTGTACACCCCAAAAGCGCGAAACACTTACCTACCAGGGCAAAGGCGTTTGGAAAGTGAACGACATAGTGCCTGACTTTACCACGAACTGGAGCGATGACAGGTATTTCTTCTGGATGACCATTGCAGGATCAGAACAAAAAATCGGCAGTTCTCAAAGAGACAACCAGCCGCCGGCTACAACAACCGGATCCTACTTTTATTTGAATTTTTACCCCACCGATAAAAATCAATGGGATTATTCTTTCAAGTTCCCGAACAGATCGGTGAAGAAATGCAGTATCGTTGTTTCTTTCAGCCCCGATGCTGCCAACTATACCCATGAAGTGATATACTAATGAACAAAGAACTTAAAATGGATAGGGTCTCATGATCAGGAATTCAATAAAAAAATTGCAAATGCAAAAGATCTTGTTACTTGCCGGCACTGCGCTCATCCTTGCCTGCGGCAAAATAAAGGACGTATACGTTGATAGTAGTATCAAACACAATATTGACTGGACTGCAGCTGCAGACAGCAGCAGCACCAGCTTCGTAAACGTATATTGGAACTCAACCAGACATCATTTTAATAATGACAATTTTGGCACCGTAAACCAGTTTGATTACTGGCCGGAAGCACACGGCCTGGATGTTTTGGTAGACGCTTATAAACGTACCGGCAGCGCCATGTATAAAGATCGTATCAATGCATTTTACGAAGGCGTAAAAGCAAAGAATGGCGGCCGCTTCTATAATAATTATTATGACGATATGGGTTGGCATGGAATGGCCCACTTACGCGCATTTGAAGCAACCGGCGATACGCGGTATGAGGCATCCGCCAAAGAATTATGGCAATGGATCGCAGCCGGCTGGAATGATTTCGATGGGGGCGGCATACCCTGGAATCATGAAAATACCGATGCAGGGCGCAGCAAGGGTATTCCTTCCAATGGACCCGCGGCGATTATAGCGGCCCGCAGATGGCAGAAATACGGTCCAACGGAAATTGTGAACGGCCTCAACAATCTTCAATGGCTTGAAAAGATCTACAACTGGATGAAAGAACATCGCGTTGTTCAACAATCCGGCCGGGTATTTGAAAAATTGAATGACCCCAAAGGCGATTGGACCTACAATGCGGGCACTTATATGGGAGCAGCCCTGGAGTATTATAACATCACTGGTAACAAGGTATACCTGAATGACGCCATCAAAACAGCAGACTGGGCAACCAGCACACTGATCAACTCGAACAACAAAGTGTTGAGCGACTGGGCAGAACAGCAGGACCACGACGTTAACCTGTTCAAAGGCATTTTCGTGCGTTACCTTACTTTGCTGATCAGGCATAAAGACCTGCCTGAGACCGACAAAAAAAGATATGTGTATTTTCTCAGGAACAGTGCGCAGTTATTGTGGACGGCAGGCGCTGTTAAAAGCCCGGTTATTTTGTTTGGTTACCATTGGTGGCAGGCACCGGTCGAATCAAAAGTTGCGTTGCGTACGCAAC
This sequence comes from Longitalea luteola, assembly GCF_017356035.1. GTDB lineage: Bacteria > Bacteroidota > Bacteroidia > Chitinophagales > Chitinophagaceae > Niastella > Niastella luteola. Next base: position 256,938 of record NZ_JAFIQX010000006.1, read on the forward strand.
TAAGCGCCTGTATGTTGATGGAATCGCTGGCTTTACTGAAAGCAGAAGGCTACCTGGACTAACGAACGCAATCGGTTGCTTTGATAAATTTGCGCAACTTCAACCGTTTGCGCAAGTTTATCATTGGGCATCTCAAAAAAAAGGTAGATTTGTCAGGTAAGTTTTTTTAATGTCTTGAAATTTATCTGTCAAACAAAGCCCAAACGCTAACGATGCGGTATACACTTACTCTTGCAGCTATAATAGCCGGTTATTTCTCTCTTGCCCAGGATGCCAGTCTCGCAGTACGATCTCAAAACGCCATGGTTGCATCACGGGGTACAACCAGTGCAAACAAATCCAGGTCACCTGTTTTTGTAAGTTTTGCTTCGAGCAGTGTGCGTTTCAAAAAAGAAATGCCTGCAGACATAAAACAACAAACAGCATGGCAGATCTCCGCATGGAAAGGAGAGAAAGTGCACACGCAACTGGTAGTTAAAGCTGAAAAAGATCTCGCCAACATCAGGTTGGTTACCGTTGATTTAAAGAACAGGCAAGGTCATGTCATTAAAAAAGACAACATTGTTACCGGTTTTGTTCAGTATGTGATGACTGACGAGTTTAAGAACGGGTGCGGCAAACGTAAATCTACCGACCTTGACTCCTCGCTGGCAGCAGATATCATCAACACCGAGCTTTCTTCCGTAAAACTTACTCAAAACACCCTGCAGCCGGTATGGCTTAGCATTAAAGTGCCGGCAGACGCAAAAGCAGGTGTATATACCGGCACGATCACCGTTGAGGCAGATAAAAAATATGTGTTGAATATAACACTGAATGTACTTGATAAGAAATTGCCTGCCCCTGATCAATATAAGTTTGAGTTGGACCTCTGGCAAAATCCCGCCGCAGTTGCACGCGTACACCAGGTGCCGCTTTGGAGTGATGCGCATTTTGCTTTAATGAAAAAATACTATACCATGCTGGCGGGCGCAGGCCAGAAAGCGGTTACGGTGAGCATTATTAACGAACCGTGGGGACATCAAACGTATGACGACTATCCCAGTCTGATCAAATGGACCAAAAAGAAGAACGGCGAGTGGAGCTATGATTACAGCCTGTTCGATAAATATGTTTCATTCGTTATGAGCTGCGGCATCAGCAGCCGGATCAACTGTTACAGCATGGTGCCCTGGAAGATCGCATTTAGCTATTATGACGAAGCTTTGGGAAAAGATACTGTGTTTACGCAGCCAATTGGTTCAGCAGCCTATAACGAATTCTGGTCGAGGATGCTTACAGATTTCACCGCACACTTAAAAACCAGGAACTGGTTTGCAAAGACCACCATAGCCATGGATGAAAGACCAATGGCAGCCATGCAATCAGTTATCGCATTATTGAAATCCATCGATAAGGATTGGAAGATCGCATTGGCCGGTGACTACCACCCCGAAATTGAAAAAGATATTTACGATTACTGCGTGGCTTCCCGATGGAAGTTTCCCGACGACGTGTTGAAGCGGCGTAAAAGTGAGGGAAAGATCAGCACCTGGTATACCTGCTGTATGGAAGCCTATCCCAATGGCTTTACTTTTTCACCACCTGATGAACACGTCTTCATTGGATGGTATACGGCGGCCACGGAAATGGATGGTTATTTAAGATGGGCCTATAATAGCTGGACAAAAGACCCGCTCAAAGACAGCCGTTTCACGTCATGGCCGGCGGGCGACACCTATCAAATCTATCCCGGACCGCTGAGCTCCATCCGTTTTGAGAAACTCATTGAAGGCATACAGGACCACGAAAAGATCAACATCTTGAGAAAAGAGTATGCAGGCAGCAACCAGACCGGCAAATTGAATGAACTGGAATCCGCATTGAAAAGTTTCGACATAAAAAATCTGTCGGCCACAAGCGCGGAAGAAATGGTCACAAAAGTAAAGAGGCTGTTAAATTAGTTTCGTGATCTTGTTAAAACGTATAGCCATGAAGACATTCATTCTTTTTTTACTGTTGACCGCTGCTTGTATACCCGTAATTTCGCAGCAGCCTGATTTCATCATTCCGCTGCCTGACAAATTCACAAAGCAGGATGGCAGTTTTTCTTTAGATCAGTATACGCCAATTGTGATCCGCGAATCGGCTTTCCGTGATCAGGCAAATTTTCTGCAGCAGGAATTACTTAAAAGAAATGGATTAACACTGGCTGTTCAATCGCAAAGCACAGTTCCATCCATTGTTATTGACCGGTTACCCGGGGCCGACAACGTAAAAGGAGAATATAAACTGAGCATCACGCCAAAAGAGATCAGCATAAGTGCACGAAGCCAGGAAGGTATTTTTTATGGCGTAACCTCCCTGGTTCAACTGATCCAGCAATCGATCAGCAAAAATGCAACTGCATTAATACCCTGTTGGGATATTGAAGACAAGCCCGCCTTTGCGTGGCGGGGAATTTTGTTAGATGAGTCCAGGTATTTTTTCGGAAAAGAAACGGTGAAATTCATACTCGACTGGATGGCGTTTTATAAACTGAATCGTTTTCACTGGCATCTCACCGATGACCCTGGATGGCGGTTGGAGATTAAGAAATACCCAAAACTTGGGTTAGTAGGTGGCGTTGGAAACTATTTTGATACGTTGGCAGCTGCCAAATACTATACACAGGAAGAGATCAAAGAGATCATTGCATACGCCCAGCAACGGTTTATTGAAGTGATCCCTGAAATTGACATGCCGGGGCATGCGAGGGGAGCGAATAAGGCATATCCTCAATTCAGTGGAGGAGGGTCGAAGCAGTATCCCGAATTTACATTTAACCCGGGCAGGGAAGAAACATACAAATATCTTACAGACATACTTAAGGAGACCAATGCACTTTTCCCGTCTGAAATGATCCACCTGGGAGGCGACGAAGTGCATTTTGGGAATGAGCAATGGAACACCAATAAGGATGTGCAGCAGTTGATGAAGGATAAAAAGCTAGCGAATCTGAAAGCTGTAGAAACTTATTTTATCGAACGCATGGCCGATTCGGTTGTCAGGATGAACAACAAGGCGCTATTCTGGGACGAGGTGGCCGGCAGTTCATTCGATCCGGCCAACAGCATCATATTCTGGTGGAGACATGACAGAGCCGAACAGTTAAAACTGGCGCTCTCAAAAGGATTTACGGTAGTGTTGACACCGCGCATCCCGCTGTACTTCGATTTTGTGCAGGATACGATGCAGCGGGTTGGCAGAAGATGGAAACCCGACGGTTCTTACAGTTCCTTACAGCTGGTGTATGATTTTTCACCATCGCGGCTATATGACGCAAAACATGCCCCGTTGGTCTTAGGTATGCAGGGATCCATCTGGACCGAGCGCATTTCAACCACTGACAAACTCGAATACATGATGTTTCCCCGGATCGCAGGACTGGCGGAAGCTTCATGGACAGCAGAAAATAAAAGGAAAGATTTTGCGGGCTTCAGCAGACGTATTGAAAAACATCTTGAATTATACAGAAAGCACCGGCTTTATTTTTATAATCCTTTTTCACCTCAGGAGAATCCTGAACCCATTGTTCCCGGCTTTATTAATCGTTAGTCGATCTGAAAGCGGAACGCTAAGTTTCCCGTTTACGTTTAAACCATTGCCTGATCTTTCCGGGCGGCATGGCATTCCATGTCATGTCTTTGGTTAACCAAACAACATATATCGTTTATTACGTCAACATTCCCTGTTGATAGTTATTATTTTCGAACGCCGTTGACCATTTTATGTGTCGAAACTATTTTCCCTGGCAAATAAACCAGTGTTATGATTTAAATTTACTGTACACCTTATTATAAATTCTATGAAATTATGTTTGCCAGGCCTGTTGATCTTTATTCTTTCCTTTTGCCCGCTTAAGCCTTATGCACAAACCAGGAGCTCTGTTTCCCCAGCCGCTACAATGGCGAGGGCCGACGACCTGAAATCAGTGAAAGCAGAATTGGAAGCGCTTAATAATAAAATAGGAGCGTTCTATCGCAAAGAAGCTGCCGATTCCATGCTGACATTATATGCAAACAACTTTACTTTTTTACCCGAGTATAAGCCGGCGATCGTTGAGCGCACAGCCCTGCAACAATTCTTCAAAGACTGGTTCCAACAGGTTAGCAATCTCGACTATAAAAAGGCAATTTATAAGGTGGAAATATTTGATGATTACATCCTTGAGATCGGCACCTTTCGTTTAGGTTATTCAACAGATCGAAATGTAACAGGCAACTATACAGGTAAATACATGATCATGTGGAAGCGGAATTCAGCATCACAATTATCAATGTTATCAGAAGCATTTGGTTCCGACAGGAACATTGGCCCGGCGGATGTTCCTTATGCAAACGTGGTGGTAAAAGAGAACTTTGTTTTGGACAAAAATATTTTAAGTACTGAACTGGCCAAAGACATCGAAGCGGCCGATAAAATGGTAGTGCAGGCCGTGGAGCAGGGAAATGGGCAGTTAAGAGCGGAGGGGTTTACTAAAGACGGAATTTATATGCCGCATTTTGGAACCATCCTGGAAGGTATGGATGCCCTTATCCCGTACATGAAACGGATCTACGTTCCGGAGGCAAAGCTATATTCCAAAAACACCTACCGGGAGATCTTCCATACAGGAGAATATGTTTTCCTGCATGGTCATTTCAAAGGCGGATGGGGCGACCCGGTTAACGGAGGAAAGTTTGAGGGCAATATGTCAAATCTGATGAAGAAGAATAAAAAAGGGGAACTCCTGATGTACCGGCAACTGGCAAACAATGATCGATAGCAAGCGCTTTATCGCAATGAACAGGCATTCCCGCGAAAGATCGGGCTGGCATATATTGTGCAGGTTATTAGCTGTGAAAATGAGATCCTGTTTCAAAAAATTGCGCTATGCTGTATAGCAAGACCATCGATGACCTGCTTGATATAAAAGAGATCTATCTTGAGCCCGCCGTAAGAGAATACAAGAGAGGACAGGAAATACTAAACCGGTTTCCCGACGCCCGTCTTATTGAAGTGGCATCACACTGGAAAATTCCCGAATTACATGGATTTCAGGGTTCTGTAGAACATTGGCTGAAAATAAAAAGGAATATGTTGATCCTGGGCATAAAAAAATCATTGACCTGTCGCCCCAATACCCGCAGTTCAAACTTTGTATCACCCAGCGAATCGAATGGCTGCACGATGTCATGCTCCTATTGTTATGTGCCACGGCGAAAGGGTTATGCCAACCCGATTACCTTGTTTGTGAACATCGAACAGATCATGGGCTATCTCGAACGTCATGCAAAACGGCAGGGGCCCAAAACAGTGCCAGATCATATTGATCCGGAATATTGGGTGTATGAGATTGGGGAAAACGGAGATTGTTCCGCAGATGCCGCAATATGCGACAATGTAAAAGATCTGATGACCTTGTTTAAAAGAATTCCCAATGGCAAACTCACTTTTGCTACCAAATTTGTTAACCGCAATATGTTGCATTACGACCCGCAGGGCAAAACCCGGATCCGTTTTAGTTTAATGCCGCATGAATTAAGTAAACTGGTGGATGTTCGTACTACTCCCATTAAAGCACGCATTGAGGCTATTAACGATTTTACGGCAGCCGGTTATGAAGTAAACCTCAATTTTTCTCCGGTTATCTATTATGAGGGCTGGGAAACAGACTGGTCTGATCTGTTTACCGAACTCAATGATGTAATGGACGACCGTACCAAACAACAGGTAAGCTGTGAGATCATTTTCCTCACGCACAACGAACAATTGCACGATGTAAATATGGGTTGGCATCCGAAAGCAGAAGAGCTGCTTTGGCAACCAGCGTTACAGGAAGTGAAATACAGCGAAACAGGCGGACGCAATGTCCGGTATAAAAGAAGTATCAAAGGCTCGCTGGTAAAGCAACTGGAAACTATGGTACGTGAGAAATTGCCCTATTGTAAAGTCCGCTACGCATTCTGACGGTGTACCGTCATAATTCTGCATTAATGTTTTATTATCAATGCGCCATACCTGCCATACTGATCCGTGGTTTCAGGAATTATTTCCAGTTGGTGTTTCTTTGCCCTTGATTTAACGTAGGCGTTGTAAAAGTTCACATGCATGTCATCAACATATAAAAACCGGTTGCAAAGTGCCAATGCATGTTTAAAATAATAAATGCGCGTTTCCATATCACCATAATCATAAAAAACAAAATCAAATCGCTGGTCAGTAAGCTGGAGAATGGAATCAATGTTGATATGCTTGTTCACATGAGAAGAAATAAAGGAACTCGTTTTGTTTGCCCAGTAAGGATCATGGTCTACTGTTCGAACGTTGCTGAATTTTGAATGAAAGAACGCCGAGCTTAAGCCACTTCCCGAGTCAAGTATATTCTCAACCTTTTCTGATTCAATCAGGTTTGCGCAGAATGTAAGAGATTCCACACTTGCAGCCATTGGCCGTTGTCCTTCTCCGAATTCACTGAAGTATTTATCAATAATGGTCATAAAAGATCAATGGTATTATGTGATGGTTTACATGCCAGAGCCGGAACAATAGAGGAGCATTTATCTATACTGACGGAGACAGCTATTCGTTTACGTGATTCTTCAGGGACCTTGGTTTCTTTTGATACATCCTCTTCAAATCAAATATAATCAGGATTCATTAATTTTTTACGTACGGTGCCAAAAAATATTTACAGTGCAACGCACGGCGCATAACCGAATTTTATAAAAATATTTCTGAATACGATCAGGCGTATACAAACTGATGCATCGCTCGCAGGGTTCGATGTTGCAAAAGATTGTATGACTGCGTTTTTTTGCGGTCGCCTTTTTTCTACACATATTTACACAGTTATTAGTCTAATTGACACACTTATGGGAAAAATCGCACACCTGTTAAAAAATATTTGTTTTTGATTTCATTTAAATTATATTGCAATAACACGTTCCCAATTCGTATATCCTAACAGGTGACTAATTCTGATAGTTAAGGCAAATTACCTTTAACTCATTAAACCTTATGCTTATGGCCCGTAGCGCATTATCCTGTAACAGGTATTCTGTTTTCAGGTTTTCCTGTAAGTCATATCCACTTTCACTCCTGTTTCTGCTAGTCTTTTCTTCCAATACTACCTTAGGGCAATGCTCAATCAAAGGCGTGATTGCTGATTCGCTTAACAATCCCATACAATATGCTACCATAATTATCTCCAAAGATACTTCTATTATTACCCGCCTAATATCGGACGATAAGGGTCGTTATGCGGTTACCAACCTGCCTGCCCGGGCCTATCGTTTTACGGTTTCTTATGCGAATGCCACCGATTGGGTCTCTTCTATTTCTCTGACCGGGGATACCATCATTAATGTAATATTGAAAGACAGGTATAAAATATTAGGAGCGGTAGCGGTTCATGGACAAAGCGAATTTGAACGAAAAGCAGATCGTTATATATACACCCCTGATAAGCATGTAGCTGAGGGCAATAGTGCCATAGACATAATGCGGCATGTACCTCTTGTTCGATACGATGAAAAAAGCGGTGCGTTTTCTATAATTGGAAAAGAAGGAACTACAGTTTATATCAATAACAAAAAAACAGAGATACCCCGGGAAATGCTCACAGAAATGCTGCGAGCCATGCCCGCAACAAATATCAAAAATGTAGAACTGATTACCAATCCCGGCAGCGAATATGCAGCCAATACATCCGGCGGAGTTATTAATATCAATATAAAGTGTCAATTACATGAAGGATGGCTGGGAATGCTTTCTTTTACGACGCAGCAGGGGCCTTATAATACTTCGGTAGCAAATGGCTACCTGAACTATAGAAAAGGCAGGGTAGGTCTTCAATTTACACCTGTCATTAGCACCAATTACAATTATTCTATTGTAGGATCAACAATGTTGTTTACAGATAGCACCCAGCATCGTTTGTACACAAGAAATTATCGGCGATATGAGGTATTCGGTAATGGCTTGAAAGCAGACTATGATCTCAGTAAGCAAAGCGCCTTGAGTTATAATGGATGGTTCTCGTTTGTAACCGGACAATCGCACCCATCAACCACTACAGAATTTTCAAAAGCGCAGAAAGATCAGGTTGACTCCATACAAAACCTTTCCGGTAAAGGGAAGGATAATTACATCTATAATTTTGGCAATCTGAACTACCATCACAAAATGGATGCTTCAGGCAAAACCTACCTCGATGCGAATCTTGATTACAACCATTTTTTTCAGCGCCGGGAAAACAGCTGGAATATTAATGAGGTAGATGCACAAGGCAAAATTGTTAGCCATCTTGGACAGTACACCAATAACCTCCCACAAAATTTCTTTAATCTCTCAGCAAGACTGGAATATGGCAAAACATTTTCAAAAAATATTAAATTTATTACCGGCGCCCAATTAAGTTCCACTTCGATCGACAACAACCAGCATTATTATACGGTATCAGGTGACCAATATAAATTGGATAATACGCAAAGCTTACATTATCAGTACAGCGAAAGATATTATGCAGGTTTTGTCAGTCTGGCTAAAAGTTTAAAGAAATGGGATGCCAAACTTGGCTTAAGAGCGGAAGGAACAAACTATTCAACCAAAGAAGTAAAAACCGCCATATCCGCCGATAGCAGTTATATTAATTTATTTCCCAGTCTTTCCCTCGGTTATTCACCTAATAAACGTAATCAATTTGGATTGAGCTATTCCCGGAAGATCAGGCGGCCGAATGTTGAGCTGTTATTTCCCGGGCGGACCTATTATTCACAAGACTATTTTTCACAAAATAATCCTTTCCTAAAGCCGGTTATCTTTAACAGTACAGAGTTTTCCTACACTTTATTGAATAAGTATGCTTTTTCCGTAACATACGCTCAAAGCTCCGATCAATATGCTAACTTTATTTTACCCATTGTTGAGGACGGCATAACCAAACTGAAACAGTCCTTCTATAATTATGGAAATGTAAAGGGGTTGAATGTTGTATTAAGTATCCGGCAATCCCTTTTTAAGAACTTCTGCGACATTAACATAACACCTTCGTACAATTACAGCAAATACGCCAGCAAAACACCGGAAATACCGGTTGAAGTAACCAATAACAGTTTCGATCTTTACTTTAATAACAATATCTATCTTTCTAAAAAGAAAAAATGGACCGGCTTTATAACCTTTAGATATAGTGGTCCGGCCACTGATATAAGCAGGGAACGTCTTAATGGTATTTCCTCCCTTACTTTAGAAGTTAAGAAAGTTGTTAAGGCTTTCTCCTTTAATCTGATCTTCAGTGACGTGTACAATGGCAGCTCCAAACTGAATTATCGTTTATATCCCAACTACCTGCTCCTCCAAAATGATCTTAACGGAAATGTTTATAATAGTTCAATCGCATGTAAGATCAGATACAATTTTGGCAACAATAAATTAAGAACGGTTGAAAGCCGGTCTTCTGCGAATGACGATATCCGAAACAGGGTAAACTAATCACAACTTTATTTATGCATAAAGAAGGGCGGTACCCGAAAAGCCCAAATAAACAGAGTAGGGGATCTTTAACCATTAATTTTTGAATGATGAAAAAGTTAAATTTTCAACAGTTTGAACAGCTTACCGAAAATGCAGAAGGACAACTGGTAAGCGGTTTTTCCGAAGCTTTTGAAGGAAGCGTGTTGATGGGTGGTGATGACGGGGCCGGCAACCTGATTGGCTGCCAGGTGAACAATTGCCACGGTGGCAATTGTAATGACAGTTGTGGAAGTAAAGGATAAAATGAGTAAGCAATAATTGCTGTATATCGGCAATTATTGCTTTTCCTACTGGTTTTCAAAATAAATAATTAAAATATAAACGGGAATCTATGAAATTCAGTCAATTCAATGCAATCATTCCTTATTCAGGAAGATTTGCCCTTTATAACTCTTTTACACAAAAAGTGATTTTTCTTGAAGAAACATTGAAAGATATTCTGCATGCTGCATTGCATGAAAACATTGATGCGCTGCATGAGGTGCATCCCACCTTTTACAATTACCTTATTAAGCAGGAGTTTATAATTGACAACGATATTGATGAGATCGATAAGGTGAAACAACTAAGTAAAAGCTACGATGAAAATACAAACAGCTTCTTACTGACAATTAATCCCAGTATGAATTGTAATTTCAAATGCTGGTATTGTTACGAAACGCATGTTAAGAACTCCCGCCTTAGCGATGACATGATCAACAAAATAAAGTTATTTATTAATAAAACGGCCGATAAAGAAGCAATAAAGTACTTCCGGCTCTCCTTTTTTGGCGGCGAACCTTTACTATATTTTAAAAAAGAAGTAATTCCCATCATTGATACGTATGTAGATGCCTGTAGAAGAAACGGTCTTCTGCCGCAGATCTATTTTACGACAAATGGCTACTTAATTAATGAGGAGTTAATTGCTTATTTTAAAAATAAAAATGTAGACTGCGGCTTTCAAATAACGCTGGACGGCTATAAAGAACAACACGATCTGGTACGGTATGTTAGTGCCCAAAAAGGATCTTACGAAGTTATTATTAAAAATGTAAAGCTGCTTATTACCAATCATTTTGGTGTACGCCTCCGAATAAATTACACAAATAAATCAGTAAGTGGTACGCATCAGATAGCGAATGAGTTTAACGATATACCAGGGGACCTTAAGCAAAAATACCTGCTGGTAGATTATCAAAGGGTATGGCAGGACGACAAAATCGACAATACCTTCAACACGGTAGACGAAAACACTAAAAAGATGATAGATGCCGGCGTAAACGTTACAAGTACCTATTCCCCCGATAACGTTAAAAATTCCTGTTATGCTGATAAGCGTAATAGTGCTGTAATTAACTATAATGGCGATCTTTTTAAATGTACAGCAAGAGATTTTACCACTGTAAAAAGAGCGGGCTATTTAAGTGACGATGGCACCCTTGTATGGGAAAACGATTACCTGGAAAGGAGGATGAAAGCAAAATTCAACAATAAGCCTTGCTTAAGTTGTAAAATCATGCCTTTGTGTAATGGTGGCTGCTCACAGCATGCATTGGAACATCTTGCATCTGGTCAGGACTATTGCGTTCATTATGGCGATGAGAACAAAAAGATGCAAATTGTTAAAACCAAGATCGATGAAATTGTTGCGGCGTAAAAACAAGCTCACCTTCTATTATCAGTTAGAGGGTTCTGATTGTGGGCCAGCCTGCCTGGCAATGGTAGCATCGTTTTTTAAAAAGAAGTTTACTGTCAAAGAAATTAAACAGTTTTGTCCGGTCACCCGGATGGGCGTAGCTGTTCAGGATATACTGGCAGGCGCCAGAAATATGGGCTTCGAGGCGGCTGGTGTAAAGTTAACAGTTGAAGAACTGGCAACAGCGCCATTGCCTTTGATCTTATATTGGAAGCAAAGCCATTTTGTTGTTTTATATAATATTACAAACAGTCGTGGCTATACAAGCTATTCCATTGCAGACCCCGGTTACGGAAAAATTAAATTAGATGAAGAAACCCTGATCAAGGGCTGGGTGGGTGCTAATCCCAAAGGGGCAGCCGTCCTAATGCAGCCTGCTGAAGAGGGGCTCGTGGAACCTACGCCTGGCCACGACAGAAAGCCTTATAACCGGGAATTCCTGCGATCTGTTCTGACATTCATTTACCAATATAAGTGGCGATACGTCTTTTCTATAATAATGATGGTAATTGGCCTGGTATCTAACTGGGCAATCCCTGTCATTTTTCAACAAACGATAGACAAAGGCATCGGCACCAGGTCCCTGCATATTGTATGGGTATTGTTACTGGCGCAGTTGGGACTTTTTATAGGAAATTTCGTTTCCCAGTTGTTTAGTGACCTGGTGCTTACCAGACTTAACTTCAAGCTTAGTATTTCATTAAAGGAAAACTTCCTTTACAAGATCATGCGGCTTCCCATTAAGTATTTTGATACCCGCATGAATACTGATACCTTACAAAGACTGAATGATCAGGCTAAAATTCAAACCTTCCTCACATGGCGCGGCATTGGAATGGTTATAAGCATGCTGAATATTCTTGCTTTCAGTGCTATCCTGTTCAGCATCAATAAGTATGTTTTTCTAATTTTCTTTGCGTTAAGCGCCATCTCCCTAATTTGGGTTACCTTTTTTCTAAGGGCCAGAAAAATATTGGAGTACTCTCTTTTTTTGCGGCAATCAGAAAACAACAATAGTTTGTATGAGTTCATCATGAATATGCCCGAGATCAAAATAAACAGTGCGCAGCATACCATGATTACCAAACTAACCGATCTTCAGAAAAAGTTAAATGAATTACAACTCCGGTCACTTTTTTTAAATATGTACCAGGTCACCGGTATGTCCTTTCTTTCGAAGCTTAAAGAACTCATTGCTATTGCCCTTTGCGCCTTTTTAATAATCAACGGACAGTTAACTATTGGCTCACTGCTAAGCATCTCTTTTATTTTGGGACAATTGAATTATCCCGTTAACAGCCTGGTAAGCTATCTGAGAGATGCCCAGGATGCAGATATCGCCCAGAAAAGGATCAACGATGTATATGCGGAAAAAGATGAAAATACAGGCAGCAAAGCTACGGTACCGGCAACCATCAATCAAATGGTTGTTGAACATGTTACATTTAAATATCCGGGATCATTTAGTCCGTATGTATTAAAGGATGTCTCTTTTACTATTCCCGGAAATAAAATAACAGCTATTGTAGGCGCCAGTGGCAGCGGAAAGACCACCCTCCTAAAACTCTTATTGTCCTATTATAATCCTGCGAAAGGACAGATCAGGCTTAATGATAGCGATCTTTCTGCTGTACACAGTGAGGAATGGAGAAAGTTATGTGGAACCGTACTGCAGGATGGACATATTTTTGCCGGCACCATTGCTGAAAACATTGCAATATCAGATGCGGCTATCGACAAAGAGAGAATTATCTATGCTGCAAAGCTGGCTTGTATCCACGACTTTATTGTAAACTTACCCATGGGGTATAATACCAAAGTGGGCTCTGTCGGCATCCAGTTAAGCGGCGGCCAGAAGCAAAGGATTTTAATAGCACGCGCTGTTTATAGAGATCCTGAATTCCTCTTTTTTGATGAGGCTACCAGCAGCCTGGATGCCAACAATGAAAAACAGATCATGGAAAACCTGAACACTTTTTTTCGCGGCAAAACAGTTGTCATTATTGCACATCGTTTAAGCACCGTAAAGAACGCCGATCAAATTATTGTTCTCGACAAGGGCATTATTGTAGAACAAGGCCATCATGAGTTGCTGGTGACTAACAAAGGAAATTATTTTGAGTTGGTCAGAAATCAATTGGAATTGGGCGTATGACAGCAGCGTTGACCAGTATTTAATCCCTCTCATTAAATATTATTTTATGAAGTCGATACCCACTTTTGTAATTAACCTGAAAAAAAGAACAGACCGCAAAGAATATATCCTTAAAGAATTTGATCAACGCATGGAATTTGACGTTACCATTGTAGAAGCCCAGGAACATAAAACAGGTGCCATCGGTTTATGGAATACGCTTCAAATCATTCTGCAGAAGCAACTGACCACAGGGCATGACTATATTATTGTTTGTGAAGATGACCATCAATTTACCGACGCTTATTCTAAAGAACGATTGTTTGATGCCATTGCCGAAGTAAGATCAAAAAATGCCGACCTGTTATGTGGAGGCGTAAGCTGGTTTACGGATGCTTTACCCGTTTCGGCAGGCATATTTTGGGTAGATATATTTTCCGGGTTTCAATTTACGGTTATATTCCGGCAGTTTTTCAAAACCATACTGGAGGCCGATTTTAAAGATGACGACGTGACTGATCTTAAAATAGCCTCCCTGACCGAAAATAAGTTTTTTACATATCCTTTTATTTCAGTTCAAAAAGGCTTTGGCTATTCGGATGTAACAAACAAGAATAATACAGCAGGAAGAGTGGAGGGATTGTTTGCCACCAGCTCAAAGAAAGCAAAAACAATAAATTATATCTGCGATTATTATAAAAACAATGAAAGAACGCTTTCTGTTAATACGAATTCAGCTTCCTTTGAAAATATTACTATTCCAACCTATGTTATTTGTTTGCCTGAACGGCCGGGCAGCGTAGCATATATAAAAGCACAATTTGAAGAGAAGGATGAATTTCAGGTTATGCTGGTAGAGGCCTGTAAGAACGAAGTGAACGCCGTTAGCTGGCATCTGACTATTCGAAAGATCGTTGGGATGGCTATTGCCAATGACGATGATGTCATAGTCATTTGTAAAGATGATGTAAAATTTACCGAATACTATTCAAAAGCAGATTTCCTTCAGAATATTATGGAAGCCTTTTACCAGCGAACCGAAATGCTGGCTGGTGGCGTTGAAGAGTTCGGCATAGCCACACCTGTTGCAAGAACCCGGTTTTGGATCAATGCATTTCATTCTAGCGGTTTTTTTGTTCTGTATAAAAGTATTTTTCAAAAGATCCTTGAGCAGGATTTCGATACCAATATTACCATAGGACAACTCTTTACCACAATAACCAATTACAAAATGGCCATTTTCCCTTTCATAGCCGTTCCAAATGAATTGGATAAAGCTGAAACTATATGTAATAGAGCTGAGGATGAAGAGTCGAGAGCATTATTCCCGCCTACCGAAAACCGGTTTGTAATAGTGAAAAGTGTTCATGACAAGTATTGTGCTAAAAATAATATTGACGTACTGAACATTGTATGAAAAAACAGCTTCTTATTATAATTGTAACAACCTTTTTTAAAAGGATCCCCTGGATGGGAAAGATCAGAAACAACCAGATAAACAGGTTATTTCTCCAATACAATATCCGCCTTGACATTCAACAAGTGAAAATAAGGGGCTTCCGCCATTATGAGATCAGGAACATTTTCATGGAGAAAACACCTGTAGCATTTGAGATTCAGCGATTGGAACTGTTTCTCAGTGTATGGACACTAATAAAAGAAAGGTCGATCAGAAACGCCTTAAACATTACACTTGATAAGCTCCAGCTAACTTATCATCGCTTTGGTAAAGATGCTGGTAAGCCCAATGTCTTGTCCCCGGATGTCAGAAAGATAACAGCAGAGTGGGAGGGGATATACTATCGCAAATATGAGAAGATCATTAATGCATTTTTTTCTTTTATTCCGGAAAGAGTGGTGATCCGGGAATTAAAGGTCCAGCTTCCCCAAAGGGATCTCTATGTTTTGAGCAGTGTTGAATGTATCGTTAATAAAAAAGACAGATCTGTAACTGCTGCTATTGACAGGATTGAGACGCAGACCGGTAATTGCCTGTCTCCTTTTTCTGTGTCCCATGTATCCATTTGCTTTAAACAGGAGGAGATAGCCCAGGGGGGCAAAGTGATAAACTGGATGGTCAGGTCTACCGATCTCCGTATTCAACACCAGGCAATAGGCGCCGCGCCTTTATTGATCAGCAACTTTGATGCGGAACTGAACATCAATTTTACGCCAACTTCGTTGGTGGTAACTAAAGAGTCAGGCGGTAATATTAACCAGATACCTTTCGCTTTTCAATTCCATCATGATCTGGTGGAAAAAGATATTTTAAAATTCATTTTTCACGTAGAGTTAGATTTTAATCTGTTTAAAAGTTCATTTCCGGCTTTTCATGTTAAAGCAATTGAAACGGTTACAACCGAAGGCAACCTGTTGATCAGATCGCGACTGATGTTTTCCATAAAGGATCCAATGCAGCATTTCTTCGAATTAAAGGTCCTGAAAAATGACCTGGTGATAGATGATCCCGGCGAGCTGGATCTGTCTTATTTAGAAGCGCCATTTGTTCATAGAGTGATCAGGAATAATGCTTTCCTGAGAGAAATATGGGTGGGTGACCTGAACAGCAACTTTGTGAAAATAGAAGATTTCCCGGCCCAAATGATCCCTATAATTATTTTCTGCGAAGACCCCAATTTTTACCAGCACCATGGCCTCGATGTATTTTTCGTAGGACGCGCCATCGTTTCGAACCTGGTCGAAAGAAAATTCAAAAGAGGGGCCAGTACGATCACCATGCAATTGGTTCGGAATCTATTTCTAAACCATGAAAAAAACCTTTACAGGAAGATCGAAGAGATCATTTTATCATTACTTATAGAGAATTATTTCAGGATACCGAAAGCCCGTTTGCTTGAAATATATTTAAACATTATAGAATTTGGCCCTGACGTATATGGAATAAAGGAAGCAGCCATGTTTTACTTTAAAAAATCATTGCCGGCCTTAACAATGACCGAGTATATTATAATGATGTATATTATTCCCCGTCCAATTCATTTCCATGAAGCATTGGTATCACAAAGCCCTCAATTGTTTACTAATCTTAAAAACCATGTTCAATGGTTGTCGCAACATTTAAGGACGAGGCAAACTTTGACCGATGAGGAATTTGAGAAAGTCATGTCTGATATAGAAACTATTAGTCAAACAAGATCGATAATACTTCGGGATCCTGATATTCACCAGCTGCCGGACTTGCTGCGGGTTGACCTTTCGATAAATAATTCAATCAATACCAGAAATGATCTTCATTGGGCTTACCCCTTACATGAAGAAAAGATGCCAAAAGTTAATTTAAAGAAGATCGCGTCTGCCGATGTCAGAAAAGAATATATCCACCATATTGTTGAATGGCTTGATGTGGAGAACAGCCGGCGGTATGCCATCCAGGGCAAAACTACCTACTGTAATATTTATGCGTATGATGTGGTCAGCTGTTTAGGCGCCTATATTCCCAGAGTATGGTGGAATGAAGAATCTGTGCGAAAGATCAAAAAAGGGATCAGGGTGCCTGTGGTATATGCGAAAACCGTTTTTGAAATGAATTGCAATGCTTTGGCCGAATGGTTCCTTTCTTATGGTTCCTGCTTCGGATGGAAACAGGTATTTGACCTGGCTGAAATGCAATCTTTAGCCAATGAAGGTTCCATAGGAATTATTGTAGCCCAAAGGAATGAATTATCTGAGCCGGGCCATATAACGGTTGTGTTGCCGGAAACTGCTGCCGTTAAGGCGCAAACTTGTGAAAAAGAGATCATATGTCCGGTACAGTCACAGGCAGGCATGAAAAATCTCCGTTTCTTTAACGGAGATGCCTGGTGGCAGGATGCTGCCAGGTTTGGCAAATACAGTTTCTGGGTCTGGGACTTGTAACTAATAAAACCTCCGGACCTGATGTATTTGTCTGAAAATTTCTTATTTTTAAAAACTACCGTATCGATGTATGAATAAA
The DNA here is from genome assembly GCF_017356035.1 of Longitalea luteola. Lineage (GTDB taxonomy): Bacteria > Bacteroidota > Bacteroidia > Chitinophagales > Chitinophagaceae > Niastella > Niastella luteola. The sequence continues at coordinate 274,242 of NZ_JAFIQX010000006.1, forward strand.
ATCTTAACCAAACATCGATAACGAAGATCAAACCTTTTTCTATATGAAGTTGTCTGCAAAGCCGGCTGGCTGTTGTTATCGTTTTTCTTCCAGACGCAGGCTGGTGGCGTTAGTAACACTCCTACTAACGATGCTGTGCAAGTACGCAACCGCTCAATTAACGATCACTGGTATTATAACACACGGGACCAGTCAATCCCTTCCACATGCAGTTGTATTCATTCGCCAGGGCAAATCCCTTGTCGGTACTACTATGAGTGACAGCACCGGGCATTACCGGTTTCAAAACATGGCAAAAGGAGATTATCATTTGCTGATCAGTCACCGTTCTTACAAAGACTCCATTATACCTGTTCGCCTTTTGGCCGACACTACTATCAACCTGCAACTGGTCAATGAGAAAATGTTGCAGCAGGTAGAGGTTACAGGCAGGAAACCACTGATAGAAATGGATATAGACAGATTGCGGTTCAATGTAAGGGGCACAGAACTGGTTGTAGGAAATAATATCTGGGATGTTGTTGAAAAAACACCGCTCGTGAGCGCCTCATCCGATGGTAGCATACAGATCAGTGGAACCTCGGGCGCAGTTATATACATCAACAATAAAAGGAAAGTGCTTTCGGGGGCTGCGCTGAAATCCTATTTAAGCAGTATGCCTTCAGATAACCTCGAAGCCATTGAAGTAATAACCACACCCTCCAGTAAATACGACGCCGAAGGGGGAGGAGGCATCCTGAATATCATTACCAAAAAGAAAAAAGAAGAGGGGCTCGAGGGAAGCGCCACTTTAACTGACAGGCAAACCGCCACGAACTCGCAAAGTGTTAGTGTTTTTTTAAACAATCGTACCGGCAAATGGGATCTTTATTCAAATGTCTACCTGGTAAACCGGCGAAGAAAACCGGAATCTGATCATGATCTGTATTTTCAGCATGCAGGCAATGAAATACCATTAAGCAGGCATATCACGTCTTCCGGTTTAAACAGCTCTTTATCGGCTGGCGCCAACCTGGGTATCGATTATCAGCTTAACAAAGACCATATTATTGGCCTGATCCTGGACTATTCGGGTAATGATGATAAAAAGACAAGAGACGCCGGTAGTTACGATCGTTATGTGGGTTATGATTCCCTCAGTTATTCAGCAAACACGGATAATTTAAATTCCCATACCTATTCGCTGAACCTGAATTATGAAGGCATACTTGACAGGCGGGGAAAAAAGTTAAATATCGATTTCGACGCACTGAATTATACTTCTGACAACACTTCGCTTAGCCAGACAAGCGCGTTGGATGTTGATACCTATGATCCTTTGTATATAAGTGATCATTTCAGAAGTTCGGCGCCGCAACATGTAAAGAACCAATCGTTCAAAGCCGATTTCCACTGGCCCGTCAGCTCCGGTATCAACCTCGATTTCGGTATCAGGTCTTCTTTTTCGCAAATTGACAATGATCTTGTTTTTGAAAACTATCTGGGCAATAATTTCTGGGCAAAGGACTTCACCCGCAGTAATTTGTTCTCCTACGATGAAAATATAAATGCTTCTTACATCCAGCTTAATCAAAAAATAAATGCTGCCTGGTCGTACCAGTTGGGCGCCCGCCTGGAAAACACCGTTGCCAAAGGATACCTCGAAGGCGAAAAGGTGGTGAACCGGAACTATGTTAATGTTTTTCCAACCGGTTATCTCAAATATACCACCTCGGGGAAGAAAACATATACGCTGGCAGTATCGAGCCGTATCACAAGACCTGGCTATTGGGATGTAAACCCCTTCAGAACATACACCACCAATAAAGCTTATCTGGAAGGCAATCCCTTTTTAATGCCTTCTAAATATTACCGGGAAGAATTCAGTCATTCACTGAATGCCGGAAAAGGCACTTATATCTTTCAACTGGCGGCAAGCCAAACCATCAACGAAATATACTCGCTGCCTTTTGAAGATTCAGCCGGCGTTGTCGTAAATAAAAAAACAAACTACGGGAACAAATACAGTTATTCAGCGGCGGCTATCTACTATAGCCAGTTGAAAAAATGGTGGCAATTGTCTGCTACACTGTTGACAGGTTATATTCTGTCAAAAGGTGAGTATGCCAGTAATATTTCCATTGATAACCGGTCATTTTTAGTAAGCCTTTCAACCAATCAAACGTTTACGCTTTCAAAAAAGCACCGGTTAAGCTGTAACGTGATCGCCAATAATACTTTTCCCTTTACCATTGTGAATACCAGGGTAGGGAACCGGCTCGATACGGAATTGAGGATAAGAAAATCGGCAGGGGCCTTCAGCTTTACCCTTTCGGCAACAGACCTGTTCAAAAGCAATAAAGATATCTACAGGGTAGAAGCAGGCGAGCTGTTGTTAAAACAAAATTACTATAACGACACCCGCAGTCTGGCTTTTATTGTTAACTATAATTTTGGAAAATCAACCGTAAAGAAGAAAAGAGACAGGGATACTGAATTTGAAAATATCAAGAACCGGATCATTTAATATACCCTCTGAAACGCCTGGTAGAGGCATAAAATAATACAATCGCTTTCATTTAAATGCAAATAAATGAAGGGGTGGAAAGCCACACCCTTAGGCTGGCTATTTTTTAACCAAAAACTTTTTTTTATGAAAAAAGTAAAGATCGCAACTGATGCTGCTCAAAAGAGCATCATCCAAAAAGCCATTGAATCTTCGGAAAACGAACAGCTGGACCTTTACAAAGCCATTTTTGGCGGTGCTGCTGGTTCTAATTGTAATGTTGCTGCAGTCAGCAATTTGATGCGTGGCAGTGATGATCCTGTAGCATACGACAAAACAGATCAATTCCTGAGAGCTGCGCTTTAACGGGATTGACAATAGCCAGTTTCCTTTTTTGCCCTGTTCTTCAATTGGTAATTGAGGAAACTGGTTATTCACGTGGCAGCTGAAGCAAACGTCATTACCATTTATCAGTCAAATGTACAAACAATGAAAAGAGTTACCTGTTTTGTACTAAAAAGTGCCAGTCGTTGCAACCTGAATTGTTCATATTGTTATATGTACAACTTAGGCGATACTACCTATAAAGATCAGCCTAAGTTCATGTCGTTGGATACGGTGGCCGCCCTGGCCAAGCGTCTGCACACTTACGGTGCGGCGGCATCGATCAGGCATATGCAAATCGTTTTTCATGGAGGAGAACCGCTTTTACTGGGCCGGGAATACTTTGAAGCTTGTTTGGCGATCTTCAAAAAAGAAGCGCCCGGTATTTTTTTCAGTTTTATTTTCCAAACGAACGGAGTGAACCTGGATCCAACCTGGTACGAATGGATGAAGGTACATAATGTGAAGGTAGGGATCAGTATCGACGGCCCACGGCAATACCATGACGCCTACCGGGTATTTCATAATGGAAAAGGTTCTTATACCGAGGTAGCCCGGGCTGTTCGCCAGGGAATAGGCAACGGCCTTGTCGGCATCTTAAGTGTATTGAACATCCGTATTCCCGCCAGGGAATATTATGAGGAAATGAAAAACCTGGGTATTGAAAGTCTCAACCTGCTTTTCCCCGATGGTCATTACGACCGGCTTCCGGAAGGTATGGAAGCTGCGCAATTGGGTGATGATGACTATACCCCTTTTGCCAACTGGTTGATAGAACTGTTCCTTTTATGGAAAAATGATAAACAACGGCCCGCCATAAAATTATTTGAAAACCTGCTGCAGATCTTACTGGGAGATGAGCATATAGGGAACCAGGCTTTTGGTGTAAGAACAAACGGCGTGTTGATCATAGAAACAAATGGCGCTATAGAAGTTGCTGATTCCATCAGGGCCTGTTATGAAGGCATTACCCGTAATGACCTCAACGTTCATACCCATGGTATTGAAGATATATTTAACGACCGCGTGTTCGATGTATATTACCATGCACACCAGATGGTCTGCGAAAAATGCCTTAACTGCCCCGTGTATGAATTCTGCGGAGGCGGCTTTTTAGGGAACCGCTATGCCAATAAGAACGGTTTTGACAATCCGACCATTTACTGCAGGGATATTATCCGGTTGATCAGTTTCCTTCAAAACGATCTTATTAACGGCCTGCCATCTGATGCTACCGTTGATAATGGTATAGAAAAGGTATCGTTTGAAGAAATTCTGCAGGAACTTAAAAAAGCGCCTGCCGTTACGATCAGCAGTTCCCTGAAACAAAAATTGACATCATTCAAACAACCCAACCTTTTATGCAACTAAAAAAAGGCATCCGGTTATACAGTGATCTGGATGACATTGCAGATCAGGTAACCATAAACGGAGGCACCATGTTACCTTCGGAAAAAACAGGATTGCAATATCTTTCCGGTTCCTATATTCCCCAAACTTCATGGCGAAAGCTGTACGATAATGAGATCAGCCTGTTACTTACGCAAAGCAAAAAAGCAGATTTCCGCAAAAGCATTTTTGTGGGAAATATACCGGCGCCATTGAAACATTCCTTTGAGCAATTGAACCTGCATGCATGCACCTCTGTGGATCAAATACTGCCGACATTCAAAGAAAAAGAAAAGGAGGTAAAGCAGATCAATAAAAGTATGCATGCCTTTCTCAAAAAATTTTCCTCAACCAGCAATTACAAATTTCACCGCATAACCCGGGCGATGCCAAACAGGGAGACCATCACCTGTCATTATGTGCGTGAAAAGTTTATTTACGTAGGATTACATATCGACCAAAGCAGGGCATTTACCCCGTATACGGCTTACAGATCGGGAAACCGGATTTCTATCAACCTGGGAAAGGAGACAAGACACCTGGCTTTTATAAATCTGTCGATGATACAGGTTATGAAAATGATCAGGGCATGCGCCGGTTTATCGGAAACCAAAGTAGATTGTAATAATATAGGGTACCTGTTCTTCAAACATTTCCCCGAATACCCGGTGGTAAAACTGGGTTTAAAGCCCTATCAGTATTATATAGCCCCTACAGATAATTTTTTTCATGATGCTACCACACTTGGTAACAGTGAAATTGATGTAACTATTGTTTATACAGGCCTGTTCGACCGGGCCGGATAAAATTGTATGTTATGGAGATAAGAAAAGGTATAATGCTTTATCAAGATTGCCAGCTGGGCAATGATGATATTTTAATTAATTCCGGCGTATTGCCACATACCCAGGTAGAAATTCCCAGGGTTAACTACAACGATCATTCTTTTACGCCCGCCTATGAAGCAGACGCCTTTTTACCCAAAAGGAACTGGCGGCCTCTGGAAGCAAGGGAAACCCAGGTACTGAAACCGTCCGGTAAAAGAACGGATGCGAATACGGTATACATTGGAGACATCCCTGATGACCTCAGACATTTATTCGAATCGCTAAGACTCCATGAATGCAGAGACAGGGAAGCCGTATTTACCAGGTTCAGGAATGCACCAGCCACCACCGCAGCGATCAATGCAGGTATAACAGCATTTTTGCAGCCCAGATCAGAAGGAAAGCCATTTCATTTCCACTATTTAGGAACCAATTTACCCAACCTTGAAGTAGTGGCCAGCGATACCACCCGGATGCCTGAAGGCTACCAGGAAGAAGACAAAAAATACATGGGTATTCATAACGATGGAACAAAATATGTTGCCCTGAGCCAGTTGTATAGATCAGGCAACCGGTTTACCATTAATCTGGGCAAAGAAGCCCGTTCCTTTCTGTTTGTGAATCTCACGCTGCCACAGGCTTACAATATGTTGAAACAAAAGATCGATGTAAAAAAACACCGGATCGACATCATTAATATTGCCAGGTACTTTTTTAGCTGCTTCCCTGATTATCCGGTTATAAAGATCACCCAACAACCGTATCAATACTATATAGCCCCTACAGATAACTGTTTTCATGATGGTTCTACTTTCGGAACCAAAGAGCTGGATATTATAATGGTATATTTTGGTTTCTTCAAGTTTTAATAATGCAGTATGAAACTCATCAATGGTATTACTATAAACAATCAATTGCAGGAAGGCTATGATTCGGTAACAATAAATTCCGGAACGGTTTTTCATGCCGACCAGTTGGCCGAAATGGTACATTTTCAGGATTTACATTTCCGTCCGCAGTATGAAGAGCATGCCTATGTGGCAAAACGTGACTGGCGAAGCCTGACACCGGTTGAAATAAAACAACTGCAGCCAAAGAATGAATGCAATACTTACAACACGGTTTACCTGGGAGAACTGCCTGGTCACTTAAAGGATGGCTTTAGGGAACTGCAGCTGGCCGGTTCAAAAAGCAGGGATGAAGTATTTGAAAAGTTCTATCACGATCCCGGCAAAGTGAAAGCGGTTAATGATCGACTGCACGCATTTTTATCGACCCTTTCAGCCAATACCCCTTTTTATTTTCACTGCTTAGGTACTAATTTTCCAAATGTTGAAATGGTAGCGTGCGATACTACCGGGCTGCAGAAGGGCTATCAGCCGCAGGATGTAAAGTATATGGGCATCCATAACGATGGTACTACCCAAATGACAGTGTATACAGCGCATAAATTTGGCAACAGGATCTCCATTAACCTGGGAAATGAAACAAGGGCATTCCTGTTTGTGAACCTGTCGATGATCCAGGCCATGAATATGTTGAAAAAGAAAATAGACGTCAGGGCGCACAACATCCATATAGGCAATATCTGCAGGTATTTTTTCCACCATTTTCCCGATTATCCGGTATTGAGGGTACAACAAAAACCCTATCAATATTACATCGCGCCAACCGATAACTGTTTTCACGACGGGTCTACCCTCGGCAACTCCGAGCTGGACATTACACTTATTTATTTCGGGTATTTCAAATGCTGAGCATGTTTAACCGCATATTTCAAAAGCAACTCGACACCATGGATTGTGCGCCCGCCTGTTTAAAGATGATCGCCGCATTCCATGGTATTAAAACCAGTATGCCGCGGCTGCGGCACCTGTGCAATACCTCCAGGCTTGGCACCAGCACGTCGGAACTGGTGCAGGCAGCCAGCCAAACGGGATTACATGCAGGCGTGTTCCTTACGACGGTCGATTATCTTAAAAACAACCTGCCGTTACCCTGCATCTTGCATTGGCGCAATAATCATTATGTTGTTCTTCAAAAAATAAAAGCGGGCAAATATACGGTTGCTGATCCTGGTTATGGAATGATCGTTTTGCGCGAAAAAGAATTTCTTAAAGAGTGGAAAGGTGACGGGAAAAGAGGCGTTGCTATATTTTTGGAGCCAACCGGTGAGGAAGAGGGGAAGGACAGCAGCGCTGGTAAAGATCAGCCTGGCATTTTCCGGCATTTCGGCGGCTATTTAAGAGCGCATACCCGGTCGATGGTGGCGCTTTTCCTCATTATGCTTATAGCCGCTTTGATCTCCCTGGTGATACCGGGAACCATTCAATATATGACAGATAACGGGGTTGAGCAAAAGAATATACCCGTCATTTGGAAAATGCTGCTGTTCCAGTTTGTATTGTTTGGTGGACTTACATTGGCGAATTACAGCAAAAGCCTTATTCAGGCCAAATTAAGTACGGGGTTAAGCACAGGCATCATTTCGGGTTTTCTTGCAAAACTGCTCAGGTTGCCGATCGCTTTTTTTGATAGCAGGAACAATGCAGATATCTATCAGCGGATAGCAGACCACTCACGAATTGAAACATTTCTGGGCACCAAGCTGGTAAACTTCTTTTTCTCGCTGTTGCTGATGATCGTATATATCATTCAATTCTTCTGGTTCGATAAATACATTGTCCTGAGTTTTCTTTTGTTTACCGGTATGTCCATTATCTGGTTCTTTTTGTTTTTAAATAAACGAAAAAGGCTCGATTACCGCAGGTTCAGCCTTGCCGTTGAAGAAAGGAACTACCTGACCGACCTTATTTCGGGTATGACGGAAATTAAACTTAACAATGCCCAGCATGACAAAATCCACAAATGGAGCGAAATGCAGCAGAAGTTGTATGGGTTCAAGCTGAGTAGTTTAAAACTAACCGGTTTGCAACAATACGGCGTCAGTACCATCAACCAGTTGAAAAGCCTTTTTATTACCTTTTTATGTTCGTACTGGGTCATCAATGAACAGATCAGCTTTGGCGTTATGCTAAGTATCGGCTATATCGTAGGCCAGTTGGCAATGCCTGTTCAGGACCTGATGCTTTTTTTTCAGGACCTGCAGGATGCAAAAACCAGTTTTGAACGATTGAACGAAATTCAATTGAAGGACAATGAAGACAATGAAGAGAAGGCGCCATTTCCGGTTCATTTCAACCATGGATTTCGAATAGAAGCGCTTTCCTTTAAATACCCGGGGGCGCATAACCCCTATGTGCTCAGGAACATCGATCTTTTTATTCCCAAAGGGAAAATAACCGCCATTGTAGGAACCAGCGGAAGCGGTAAAACCACCCTCATGAAATTATTGCTGGCATTTTACATGCCGGAAAAAGGAACGATACGCATTGATGATATCAATTTAAAGAATATCAATACAGAAGATCTTCGGAAAGAGTGTGGCGTGGTAATGCAGGGCGGTTATATTTATAACGCCTCCATTGCCCAGAATATCGCCATGACCGACAGGAACATTGATTTAGACAGCGTATACCACGCACTGCGGCTGGCCTGTTTAGACGAGTTTGTACAATCGCTGCCCCTTAAGCATGATACCTTATTGGGACAAACAGGCGTTGAGTTAAGCGGCGGCCAAAAACAACGATTGTTCATAGCAAGAGCAGTTTATAAGAACCCGCAGATCATTCTGCTGGATGAAGCTACCAATTCGCTGGATGCGAATAATGAACGGGTAATAATGAATAACCTCACCAATTTTTTTGTTGGTAAAACAGTGTTAGTGATCGCCCATCGGTTAAGCACCGTTAAAAATGCCGATTTGATAGTAGTACTCGAAAAAGGAATTATTACCGAGACAGGAACCCATGCCCAATTGACCCAAAACCAGGGCCGGTATTTTGAACTGGTAAAAAACCAGCTGGAGTTGGGATGAGTAATTGTCTGGAGAAACAAAAAACATCAGAAAACATAATAGGGAATGCCGATTTTAAAGTAACTTAGGACAGACCTAACCGTTTCTTTTCTTGTTCCCCCTCTTTTCCAGGCTAATGCTATTGGGATCCCATCCCAGGTAGTACAATTTTTTGTGATACATACTGTTCAAAATTTGATTCTTTAACTAAAAAATTAAAGGCATGGAAAAACTGTTACCTATTAAAAAGCTGTTGCTGCTTTTTGTATTCTCCTCATCCGCTTTTTGTTTTGCGCAGGTTAAGCAGGAGTGGGTAGCCCGGTATAACGGTCCGCAAAATCTATATGATGCCGGGAATTCACTTGCCGTAGACAGGCAGGGCAATGTGTATGTATTAGGAGTCAGTGCCGTCACAGAAACAAATGACGATTTTTGCACCATCAAGTATGATGCCAATGGAGTGAAGCAATGGGAAGCCCGGTATAGTGGTTCTGCTAACATGCACGATCTGCCAAGCGGTATAGCCCTTGACCGCTGGGGTAATGTATATATAACCGGTATGGCATATGAGAACGGAACCGGCGGCGATTATGTCACTATAAAATACAACCCGTCGGGCGTTCAGCAATGGCTGGTAAGATATAGCAGCCCGGGGTTTGACCGGGCAAGATCAATTGCTGTTGATGACGACGGTAATGTGCACGTATCGGGTGACAGAGGTTTGGGAGGCTTTGTAACCATCAAATATAATACGAATGGCGTACAGCAGTGGCTGGCCCACTATGACGATAATGGTGGCGGGATAGCCAATGCCATGGTCATTGATAAAGCAGGTAATGTATATGTGGTAGGTGGAAGCGCTACCAGCTTAGATCCAGACGATGTTGATCTTACTACGATTAAGTATAATAAAAACGGAAAACAGCTTTGGGTACGCAGATATGACGGGCCTGTTACGAGTCTTTTTAACAGAGCGCGCGCAGTAGCCGTTGACCGTAAAGGGAATGTATATGTTACCGGCAACAGTGTCAACAGTAACGAGGACGATGCTTCAGATTACCTTACCATCAAGTACAATTCGAAAGGACATGAGAAGTGGGTGGCAAGATATAATGGTCCCGGCAATTCTGAAGACCTGCCATACTCCATTGCGGTTGACAAACGGCAGAACGTATATATTACAGGGTCCAGTCCTGCCGGGCGCTATGGGGTCAATTATGACTTTGCTACCATCCGGTACGATAAATTTGGAAAGGAAGTCTGGGTGAAACGATATAATGGTCCCGCTAATGGAGATGACCAGGCAAGCTACCTGGTGCTGGATGAGGAAGCCAATGTATATGTAGCAGGACTAAGCCAGGGCATAGGCACCGGGGAGTCTGATGGTATTATCGTTAAATACAATGCGGCAGGTAGTGAGCAGTGGATAGAACGATATAATGGCCCCACAAATCAACGCGATATATTCGGGAATTTCGGATTTCTTATACCAAACCCATTGGTCATTGACAAATCGGGCAATTTGTATGTAACCGGCGCGAGCCAGGTTGCGGACCTTAATTTTGACTGTATAACTATCAGGTACTCGCAGGCTTCACCCGATAGCGGGCTGGTCGTACAGCAATGGAGCCCAAAACCATCGGCACGCTTCCACCTGTTCAATGCGCCTAATCCTGTTAATACCACTACGAATATTTATTATGCGCTTCCATCGGATGGTCATGTATCCCTGCAGGTATTCGATATGATGGGCCGGCCGGTTGCCGTGTTGGTTAACGGCAATATGAAGGCAGGTAATTACAACGTAAATTTCAATACATCCGGTTTACAAAAAGGTGTTTACAATTACCGGCTCACGCTTAAGGCCACCGACAAGGTTTGGGTAGAAACGAAGAAACTTATCGTAATAGAATAAAGCCGATACTACAAAAAAGGGCCGGCCGACAGCGTTGCTGGCCGGCATTTTTTTTAACAATCTGTAACAATTACATTTTAGATAAGAATTGACCTGGATCAGCACTTTGCCATCAGCGGTCAGTTTGACCCTCGAATTTTGACCCAGTGAAATAAAAATATTTAATTTTGTAAGGAATATAATTCGTTGTAACTGTGATTATGATTGGCGAAGCCTTATGATCGGCTAAGCCACCTTCCTTCTTAAACAAGCGGCTTTTAATTGCTCGCTCTCTTTTTCAGTAAGTCTTATTGCTCATTAGAATGATCTCTGTCATGAAAAGGGCTCCCTTTTGGTGGGCCTTACACGCCCCATTTTAAAACTGTAAAAATCAAAAAGTGTATGTGTAAAATAGTAAGATATGTGTTGATGCTTGCGGTCTTTCCCGTTGCTGCCATCGGTCAGTCAGATCAAAACACCTATGCCATCACAGCTGTCATTAAGGGAAGCAACGATTGGGTGGCCTTACGGACGCTGAATAATAAGACGGGGAAATTTGGCGAGATGCTGTTGAACATGAACGACAGGGGGCTACCGCATCGCGATATAGCTACGCACAAGCTAAAAGACAATATAGCCTGGCCTGTTTTGCCGGTTCCTGTAGTAGCTAACAATCCTGCTGCGCCCAAAGTAAACACCGGCGTTGCAGCCATTGCCTTTGACGAAAGGACAAACCGGCTGTTCTATGTTTCCATGAGCGATGACATCCTGCGGTATATCGATCTTTCCACCATGCAGGTACATGCCGAGCCTGCGTTGTCATTCAGCAAGGCAGGCAATTACACCTTCAGAAGCAGCAATCCGGTTACGAGGCTGGTAATAACGCCTGATGGGTATGGATATACTGTTACGACTGACGGCAGTCGCCTGATCCGCTTTACCACAAATAACCAGCCTTCTTTTACCGATATGGGCGAGTTGAAAGATGATCCCCGCAACAAGGAAATGTCAATACTGAATACCTGTAGCAACCTTGGCGGCGACATGGTTGCCGATGATGCAGGAAACCTTTATCTCATTACTGCCAGCAACCGCGTTTATAAGATCGACATCAAAACCCTGCTCACAACCTACCTGGCAACAATTACCAATTTACCGGCTACATTTACGACCAATGGAGCAGCAATCACCGAAGATGGGAAGCTGCTTGTCAGCAGTTCGGTATACACAGAAGCCTCCTTTATTGTTGACCATAAAAGCTGGCAGGCATCGCCTGCGCCCGCAGTACAGCACCTGTATGGCATCGCCGATCTGGCAAGCAGTAATGTGATAGCCACCAAAAAATCCAACCCTTCGGTCATGTTGATTGGCAGGACGCTGCTGAAGACCGGTAATGTTAAGGTTTATCCCAATCCCGTATTGTTTGATGAAGTAAATATTCAATTCAATGATCTGCCCGCCGGTAAATATTTCATCGAATTGGCAGACCCATTGGGAAGAAAAGTCATTAAACAGAAAGTACAGCTGACAAGACAAGGCCAAACCGCACTCATACAAATTCCTACCAGTACAGCACAGGCTTTCTACTATATCCGCATCCTGAATGAAAAGAATGCCCTGGTAAGTACGCACAAGCTGGCGGTAGAAAGGTGGAGGTGGTAGAAGCATGAGGTAAGCTAATATATCAAAGAAGGATACTTAGGAAATTAAGTATCCTTCTGCTTTATTATTCCACAGAGTTTCCAGGTTCACGCTGGATTGCCAAAAGCAGGCAAACCGATCCAACATCCTACATTATAGGGATCAGTAGGATACAAGCGTAGTGATACTCGATGCCGGCAGGTTAATGCCAAAGCTGTTATTTGAAATGGCGAAGGTGCTTGCCGCCAGGTTCTGCGAACTTGTGGTTACATAGCGATTGAAATTGTTGACGGTTACGCCGCCGATGCTGAATGGTTGATAAGTAATGGCAGCGTTGGTATTGACAGCAACGATCACAATCCTGGATCCATTCCTGTAAGCCGTAGTGTATACGCCCGTAGTCGGATTGGCCGTGCAGGAGATCTTGGTATAACCAGGACGGATATACCGGGCAAAGTGCGCCATGACGTATCCTATTTTGGTAATATTGCTGTTCTCGTCAATGGGCCCGTAAAAGCGGCGAATGTACCACCAAACATAAGCTGCCCATCCTGCGTTCATGCAGTCGTGAATTTCTTTGGCTGCATTCATGGCATTAGGCCAGTCATTGCCACTGATAGAAGAATTGGTATAGTGTTCGGTCATCCATACCGATTTACCAATATTGCCCAGGTTATAAGGTGTTTTACCATAAATATGCCCGCAAACAAAAAGCGTTTTTGATTTAGCCGTGGCATTGCTCAGGTATGTATTTATAAAATTCTGGTCCATATTAAGAGGTTCCGGGGCCATGATGGGAGCGCCGCAATTATCACCCTGCTGGGCCACAAAGTTTGCTATTTCCGTAGCAGTGCCATGCATCCAACCCGATGGCAAATAATTCGGTTCATTCCAGGGGCTGATCGCATATACGCCGCCAACAGCTGTATTATACGCTCTTAAGTGTGCTGCGTAGGCTGCATAGGAGCTTGTTTTCAGATAAAGATTATCCATCATTGAAGCAGGTGCGTTCCAGGCGGTGGCAATTACTTTGGCGCCGTAGCTTTTGGCGGCATCGATGGTTGGCTTTTCGGCTGCAAACTGGTTACTGTTCTCGGGCACGCTCACCCGAAGTATGCTCATGCCGATTCCATTGGTGGTGGAAAATGCTTTAGCCCGCTGGTCATTAGTTAAGTCTCCTATCCAAACAGGGTGATTCATCCCGCCGAAACCCTGGATCGTCTGCTGTATCGTACCGGCATTGATAACCGCGGTAGCTTCTTCCTTTGGCTGATTGCCGGCATCCGCTGTTTCTTCTGGCTTGTTACTTCCTTTCTTGGAACAGCCTGTAAGTAATAAGGCAATGGCAATAAATGTGATGAGATCTTTTTTCATAGATGGTCTAAATTTTAATGGTTTATAATAATTGATTAATGCGCGTAACTGGTGATAAAAAAAGAGAACCTGTAAAGAAGTGATTGGGCATTACATCAGGTCAATAGACTTTCATATATGGCAGCCATGCAATCTGTTTCATCCTTAATAAAGTTAGCAATAATCTTACAAGATGCAACCGGTTGCATCATTTATCCCCAAAAGAAATCGGGTAGCGTATACCGTCATCATCTTTATTATTCCAATTGTCTCAGATCTTTGTCCATTTGTCTATAATTGCCCTTACTGTTTCCCTGGCTGCGCTTTATATCCGGTAAAAAACTATTTTAGAGAAAACAGTATTGCATGCGCGCAGGAAAACGTGTCATAGTACCCTTTCATCCCGGTATTCGATCCACTTCCTATAGAAGAAAAATAAAAAAGCGACCTACCAATACGATTGGCGTGGTGGTGCATACACTGCACAGCCATTTTATCAGGTCTGCATTGACCGGCATGGAAGAGGTAGCCGGCAGGTTAGGGTATGAGATCCTGATAATGCATTCCCAGGAAAACAAGGAAAAAGAAGTGGCTAATGTGCAGATGCTTTTTGACCGGCAGGTGGATGGATTGATCGCCTCGCTTTCATTTGGCACAACGAGCCTGGATCATTTTAATATTTTTCTCAACGAAAATATACCGGTTGTTTTTTTCGACAGGGTAGCTACAACCGGCAACAATCGTTCGGTGGTAATAGATAATGTGGGCACCGGCTATGCGGCTACCCACCATTTGATTCAACAGGGTTGTAAACGTATTGCCATTATTACATCGCACCTGGAAAGAAATGTGTATGCAGACAGGTTCACAGGATTCCGCAATGCGTTGCATGATCACGGTATTGCCTTTGAAGATGATTTACTTTTTGTAAAGGATGTAACGGAAGACGCTGGTATGGAAGCGGCCGGCCAGATCCTGAATATGCGGAAAAGACCGGATGGATTATTTATAACCAGTGACCTGGTGGCGGCAGCCTGTATGCGCAGCTTGATGGAACATGGCTTGCAGGTGCCGCATGACATTGCCATTGTCGGCTTCAATAACGACCCTGTTTGTAAAGTAACGGCGCCAACAATCACTACTGTAAACTATCCCGGTGTCGAAATGGGGCGGGTTGCTGCAACACAATTGATCAATACCATAGTAAAGAAAGATTACCAGCCTGCGACGCGAACGGCCGTAGTTCCTGCGGGGTTGATCATAAGGCAATCTTCTTTAAAGAACCCACAATTCATTACGGAAAGGGCAGGCGGGTAGCCTTCTCATAATTTTCGCATTTTCGAAATATATTCAGAAGGAAGCATATTGAACCTGCTCTTGAACGACTTCGTAAAATAATTAGGGGTCGTGAAGCCTACATGGTAGGCTATCTCTGAAATGGTCATGTTGCTTTTCTGCATCAATTGCGCTGCCTTTTCCAGCCTGAATGATCTTATGTACTCTACCGGTGTTTCTCCTGTTAATTGAAGCAGTTTGGTGTACAGACTACTTCTGCTCATGCCGATATGTTTGCTCAAACCCTCAACGGATAATTGCGTATTGGAAAGGTTGTTTTCAAGATAGGTAACGATTTCCTGTAACAATTTTTCGTCAGATGATGTAACATCTATTTCCGGGCCAATCACTTTGATCTGTTTGGTATAGGTGCTTTGCAGCGTGCTTTTTAATTCAAGCAGGCTTTTGATCTTTGCATTCAATACCTCAAAATTGAAAGGTTTGGTTATATAATCATTGGCGCCTGTTTCAAGGCCTTTTACCTGCTGGTCGTCGCCCGTCAATGCTGTAAGCAGAATTACCGGGATGTGATTTGTTCTTTTGTCAGCTTTCAGTTTTTTAACCAGCGAAATGCCATCCATTTCAGGCATACTTATGTCGCTTACGATCAACTGTGGGTGGCTGGCAAGTGCTTTCTGCCATCCTTCTTTCCCATTTTCAGCTTCCAACACCTGGTAGCTGTTCCTTAGATTATCCTTCAAATAGAACCTGAAGTCATCATTGTCTTCCACCAGTAAAATGGAGACCGGTTTTGTAAGGTTGTTTTCTACAGCCATGGAAGCCTCATCATCAGCTGCCTGCTGTAACCTATCCGGCGTTTCCACCGCCTGCAATTCTGCTTTTTCTTCTATAGCTGGTTCTACAGGTGTAAGCGGAAGCTGAATGGTGAATACAGTTCCCTGGCCAGGCTCACTTTCCACTTCAATTTCCCCGCCATGCATTTTTACAAATTCTTTTGTAATTGATAAGCCTATTCCTGTTCCCTGGTTAAGTACAGCGCTGGCCGGATAATGCTGAAAGAAACGTTCGAAGATCTTATCTTTTTTTTCTTTTGGAATGCCAATGCCCGTATCGGCCACTTTTATGGAAACCCGGTTGTTGTCGCTGTTGTCAAGGGCATTTTTATATATTTCAACGCTGATGGTTCCTCCCTCCAGCGTAAACTTGAATGCGTTTGATAACAAATTAAAGAGTATCCTTTCTATTTTGTCATGATCAAACAACACATCCATTCGTTCAATGTTGGATGTAAAAACAAAATTGATATGCTTTCGTTCAGACAGATCTTTAAACGATTCCGAGACCTCTTTGACATAGGAAATAAAGTCGCCTTTTGACAATTGCAGTCTTAGTTCATGTTCTTCCATTTTCCTGAAGTCAAGTAACTGGTTTACCAGGTTTAATAACCGGCGGGCATTTCGCCTGATCATATTCAGTTTGTCAAGCTGTTCGGCCTTACCGCTTTCATGGATCAACTGATCAACAGGGCCCATGATCAGGGAGATGGGTGTTCTGAAATCGTGGCTTAGGTTGGTAAGGAATTTCAGTTTTAACCGATCGAGTTCAAGCAGGCGCCTCGACTGCTCACGTTCCTGCTCCAGTGCAAACTGCTTTCTTAATTTCGTAATGCCCCTGTGGCGGATATAAAGTAACAGCCCGCCAATGGCCAACAGGTAAAAAATATAGGCATAAACAGTACGCCAGAAGGGCGGACGCACATAGATCTTTATCAGGGTTTCCCCTTTATTCCAGACGCCGTCATTGTTGCTTGCTTTTACAAGAAAAAAATACTCTCCCGGATCAAGGTTTGTGTAGGAGGCCGTATTTAACTGACCGGTGTAATTCCAGTCTTTATCAAAGCCTTCCAGTTTGTACGCATATTGATTTTGCTTTGGGATACTGTAATTGAGGGCAACAAAACTCAAAGCAAAATTTTGTTTGTAATCAAGCCTGATCTCTTTGGCTACTGTAATGGGTTCTTTTATGGGTGAGTCATAACCGGGAAGTACCGACTTATTTGAGATCTTCAGATCCGTAAGCAGCACGATCGGCACATTCCGATTTACAGTAAGCGCCTGCGGGTTAAAGAAATTAAAGCCCTGCAATCCGCCGAAGAATAATTCTCCATTGCTGAGGCGTATGCCGGATGCATGTACAAAGTTATTGGGTTGAACACCGTTATAACTTGTAAAATTCCGGAATTTTTGTTGTTGCAGATCAAAGCTGCTTATGCCGGTATTGGTGCTGAACCAGATCGTTCCCTGCAGGTCTTCCAGGATCTGATAAATGGTAGTGTTTTGCAAACCATCCTCTTCCGCATAGGTAATAAACTGATTGTTGCTTTTGTCGTATAAACTTAAACCGCCGCCAAACGTTCCTACCCAGATCCGTCCCCGGCTGTCGCAAAGCAATGCATGTATTTTGTCGTTTGGTAAAGAACTGTTGTCCTTTGTGTAAACGGTCCATTTGCCGTCAGGATGTAACACAGCCAGTCCGCCGCCGTGTGAACCGATCCATATATTTCCCTGCTGATCTTCCATTATTGCCCTTATATAACCATTGACCGGCAAATGATAATCATTAGCGGCAGATGGCGGGAATGGCGTGTAACGGGCAATTACCTTGTTCTTCCTGATAACGTGTAAGCCGTCTCCATTGGTTCCAGCCCAAATGTTTCCTCTGCTGTCTTCAAATAGTGAAAAAATGTCGTTGCTGTTCATGTTTGCGGGTCTGCGGCCAGCATTCAAATATTGTAAACTGCCTGTTACCAGGTCCATGATGATCACTCCATGCGAAAAGGTGCCAATGTAAAGTTTGTTATCCCGGGATTTTTGCAATGCGAGTACCGCGATCTGCCGGGCGGGCTGATTGTTCAAAAGGAGGGGAACCCGCCGGATGGATTTTGTTTTCCGGTCAAATTCAAATAAGCCTTCAGCATCTGTCCCTATAAATGCGTTCCCATTTATATTTTCTGCAAAAGCGCTGATAATGGGCACAATGGCATTTTTTCCTTTGAAGGCGCTGCTGGGGATCAGGTTGAACAGGTTGATATTCTTATCGTATTTATTAATACCTCCACGGAATGTTCCAAACCAGTAAATCCCCTGTTGATCTATATAGGCGCAGCGGATGGATCTTGCTGTTAAACTGTGAATGTTACCGTTTTCGGGCGTGTAAACCGTAAATGTTTGATTTTTGGGATTGAATACATTTAAACCATCATTTGTTCCTATCCATAATAACCCATCTTCATCTGCTGTGATACAATTAATGAAATTATTACTTGGTGAGTTTGGTTCACCCGGGCTGTGGCGGTAAATGACAAATCCGTCGTGACCAGGTTTCAGCATACACAGGCCGTCTGCAGTGCCTACCCAGATATTGCCAGATCTGTCTTCTGCAATTGCCCGCACTTTGTTACTGCTGATGCTGGATGTATCTGCTTCATTGTGTACGAACTGCCGGAAAGTATTTGTTTCCCTCGTATAATAAAAAAGACCATCGTCTGTAGCCACCCAGATCCTGTGTTTGCTGTCCTCAAAAACACTAAGAAGGGTCGTCTTGATTGGCGCTCCGTTTTTGCCTGATGAAAGTTCCAGTTTCGAAATCCGGTTCAACCCAGGGTCAAGAACGTATAATCCGTCAAATTGTGCTATCCAGATATTTCCCAGGTGATCACTGCAGATACTTCTGATAACAGTATTTCTGGTAAAACCTGCTACATTTTTATTTACAGGAAAATGTTGAAAATTGTCCTTCCGGCGATTATACAGGTTTAAACCGCCGCCGCTGGTCCCTATCCACAGATTTCCTTTTTTGTCTTCATGTAAGGCCAGAATCTCATTCGACCGCAGGCTGGCCGTATCTCCCCGCCGATTGCGGTACACCTTAAAGTTTGTTCCGTCGAACCTGTTCAATCCGTCATCCGTAGCAAACCACATCAGCCCCTGCCGGTCTTTTATAATAGCATTTACCGAGTTTGAAAGGAAGCCTTCTTCGGAGGTAAGGGAGGTAAAATTTATATGGGGAATTTGAGCAGAGCCGGCCAAATTGGAAAAGAAAAAGACAAAATATAATATATTATACAATTTGTTCATGTTGCAAGCAGTCTACTAATACTATATTAGGATTGAAATGGTAATTTCGGCTTATACCTGGAACAACTATATTTTACAGTACACTGGCATCATGTAAATAATAGTTGCAGATAAAATAACGTATTGAAAATCAACACCGGTTCTTTGTCTATACAAAACAGCATTACAAACAGATCGCTGCTTTGCACATAATTACTATGAATTTAAACGAATGAACCATACTGCCGGTCGAATCGCCGTTACTTTTGTTTAAATGTACGAATGACGTTTCTCATTTCATGCGAAAATTTCCGTCTGTAAATTAAAGCGGGGCTGCCATGCGAAATAATCTGCTATTGATACTTCCTGATAAAAAGGAGCAGGATCTCTTATTAAAAAGATTTATAAGTAATTACAACCTGTATATAGCCGGGAACTGGGCGGAGGTGCTGCACCTTGCTGAAACAATTTCTATACAATTAATAATCTGCAGTGTTGAAGTGCCGGGGGTAAATGGCTGGGAACTGTGCAGCCAGCTGAAATCAGCGCTTCATTTATCCCATATTCCGGTTATATTATTGACGGCCGATGATTCTTTCAGGTCCAGGATCAAAAACCTGGAGTCAGGGGCAGATGCTTTTGTGAACAGGCCTTATCCCGTGAGCTACCTGGAGGCGCTGGTCAGCAACCTGCTTGCCAACAGGGCAAAAATTACAGCACATGTTGCCTGCTACCCGTTTAAGCCAATAATAACCGCACATGCAGCCGGGGAGGACTCATTCATTAAAAGATTGCATGATCATATTTATAATAATGTCCACAACTGCTCGCTGAATGTTCCATTGCTTGCCCGATTAATGAATATGAGCCGTGCAGCCTTTTACCGGAAAATTAAAACGGTCACCGATCTCACGCCAAACGATCTCATAAACAAGGTAAGATTAAGCCGTGCAGCTGAATTGCTTCAATCGGCTGAATACAAGGTGAACGAAGTGGCGAGAATGACAGGGTTCCATTCACAAAGCAGCTTTGCAAAAACATTTATAAAAACGTTCAAGGTAACGCCTACCGGATACCGGCGCATGAAGATGAAACCCAAATGGCAGAAAAAGGCCGCCGTGTCCCTGTTTGCAGAGAACGGACATTAACGCAGCCCTCGATCGCTCAAAGCACCGGGCGAAAAATAGAAGTTCGCGTACGCTTGAAAATACACAAATACATTAAATGAAGACTGCTGTAAAAATAGCGCTGTTTATTTTACCACTAATGTGCTTCAAGGTAGCTGCCCAACCCTCAAAGGCGCAAAACCCGGTTATTTTTGCAGATGTTCCTGATATGTCTATTGTAAGGGTGGGGGATATTTATTATATGAGCAGTACGACCATGCACATGAGTCCCGGTCTTCCTATAATGAGATCGAATGACCTGGTAAACTGGACGCTTGTAAATTATGCATACGATACCCTGGCGAATATTGATGAACTGAACCTTACAAACGGTAAAAGTACTTACGGAAAAGGAAGCTGGGCCAGCAGCATACGGTATCACAAAGGCACTTATTATGTTTCCACTTTTGCCCAAACCACTGGTAAAACCTATGTTTTTTCAACGAAGGATCCTGAAAAAGGGCCATGGAAAATGGCCTCCTGGAAGCCCGCTTTTCACGATCATTCTTTGTTTTTTGATGATGACGGCCGCGTTTATATGCTTTATGGAACTGGCAAACTGCGGTTAGTTGAACTCAATGCTGATGCGTCTGGCGTTAAACCGGGCGCTGCCGAACAGGTGATCATTGAAAACGCCAGCGCACCGGCGGGATCAAACGTTATGCTGCCCGCTGAAGGCTCCCAGTTATTTAAAATCAATGGCAAATATTATCTGTTCAATATCACCTGGCCACGCGGCGGCATGCGTACGGTCGTTATTCATAGAGCGGATAAGATCACGGGTCCGTATGAAGGGCGTCTTGGGTTACAGGACCTGGGGGTTGCCCAGGGAGGATTGGTCGATATGCCGGATGGTAACTGGTATGCCTACCTGTTCAGGGATTATGGTGCAGTAGGCCGCATTCCCTATCTGGTTCCTGTAAAATGGGTTGATGGATGGCCGGTGATCGGTAATGGAGGCAGGGTGCCTGAAACCCTTGATCTGCCTGCGAGTAAGGGATTGATCCCCGGTATTGTGGCATCTGATGAATTTACGAGGAAGATGCATGATCCTGCTTTGCCCCTGGTGTGGCAATGGAATCATAACCCCGATCATTCACTCTGGTCGGTAACCAGCCGAAAAGGTTTTCTGCGCCTTATTACAGGCCGGGTCGACACCTCTTTTCACCTGGTGAGAAACCTGCTCACCCAGCGAACGATCGGTCCGGAATGCACTGGTTCCACATCGGTAGATGTCACCAATATGAAGGAAGGCGATTTTGCTGGACTCACTGTATTTCAAAAGAAATATGGCCAGGTAGGCGTACTGTATCAGGATGGCCGCAAGTTCATTGTTATGGTGAGTGCAGCGTCGGGTACACCGGTTGAGTTGCAAAGAATACCGCTTTCAACCAATAAAGCTTATTTTAAAATTGAATGCGATTTCACGAACAAAAAAGATGTTGCCACCTTTCATTACAGTCTTGACGGAACGTCATGGGTACCGGTAGGTGCTGCCTTGAAAATGGAATATACATTACCGCATTTTATAGGTTATCGTTTTGGCCTGTTCAACTATGCTACAAAGAATACAGGAGGTTATGCAGATTTTGATTTCTTCCGGATAGAAGACCGGATAGCTCAGCATAGAAAGTAAAAATTGCCAATATGAAAAATAGAGATCTCTTATTCATTGCCATTGCGTGGCTGCCTTATCTATCCATTGCACAACCCACCGTTAAAGAAGCACCGCCGGGCTTCGATACCGAGCGCAACAATATTCCACATGGGAAGATCGATTCAGTGAATTATCCTTCCAAAACGGTTGGCGCTACCCGTAAAGCGCTCATTTATACGCCGCCCGGCTATTCGCCCCGGAAAAAATACCCGGTATTATACCTGTTGCATGGTATAGGCGGCGATGAAAAGGAATGGTACACCCATGGAAAACCGCAGGTCATTCTCGATAACCTGTACGCCGAGGGAAAACTGGCGCCCATGATCGTCGTACTGCCCAATGGCCGCGCCATGAAAGACGACCGGGCAACGGGTAATATAATGGCTCCTGACAAAGTGCAGGCATTTGCAACCTTCGAACAGGATCTGTTAACCGATCTTATACCATTTATAGAAAAAAAGTATCCGGTACTGAAAGACCGCGAGCATCGCGCTATTGCAGGCCTGTCGATGGGTGGGGGACAATCACTGAATTTCGGTCTCGGCAATCCTGACCGGTTTGCCTGGGTAGGCGGTTTCTCTTCCGCCCCCAATACAAAAAGGCCGGAGTTACTGGTGCCTGATCCGGAAGCGGCCAAACGCCAGTTGAAACTCCTGTGGATCTCGTGTGGTGATAAAGACAATCTCATCACCTTCAGTAAACGTACACATGACTATCTCTATGAAAAAGGGGTTCCGCATATTTATTACATAGAACCAGGCGGGCATGATTTCAAAGTATGGAAGAATGGCCTCTTCATGTTCTCCCAGTTCCTATTCAAGCCTGTAGATACAACGAAATTTTCATCTTACACTATCCTGGGCTCGCCGGCGGCAACGAATGTGCGCCCGGCAGCTTACCCGCAGGTGATGCCCGACAACCGCGTCGTATTTCGCATAAAAGCGCCCGATGCGCAAAAAATACAGGTAGACCTTGGCCGTAAATACGATATGATACGCGACACCGGCGGATACTGGAAGGTGACCACCGATTCGATAGGCGAGGGGTTTCATTATTACTCACTGCTCATCGATGGAGTGGCAGTGGCCGATCCTGCCAGTGAAACATTTTACGGCATGGGCAGAATGGCCAGCGGTATTGAAATTCCATTCCGCGGCGGAGCCTATTACAGCATCAAAGACGTGCCGCACGGCGATATCCGCATCAAACGATACTTCTCTACAGTTACCAATACCTGGCGGCGCTTTTATATTTATACGCCGCCCGGTTATGATGTGGCGACGCAGTCGTATCCGGTATTGTACCTCTTGCACGGTGGAGGTGAAGACGAGCGGGGCTGGGCTGCACAGGGAAGAACCGATCTTATCATGGACAATCTGATTGCCGCCCAACAGGCCACCCCCATGTTGGTGGTAATGATGGATGGCAATATGGGAACGGGTGGTTTTACCGAGCAGGCGTTAAGGGTATTTGAAAATGAACTGAAGCAGGTGGTAGTGCCTTTTGTGGAAACCAATTACCGGGCAGCAAAAGGTTCAACCAACAGAGCGTTGGCAGGGCTTTCGATGGGTGGTATACAAACGCTGTACGCCGGGCTCAGGAATACCGACATGTTCGGCTATCTGGGCGTATTCAGCTCAGGCTGGCTGCCCGCACAACAGGCTGTCTCAGAAGCACAATACAATTACATCAAAGACAACCTGCCTGCCATTCAGAACAACCTGAAACTGATGTGGATTGCCATGGGCGGTAAAGAAGATATCGCTTATAACAATTGTAAGGCCATGCTTACGCGGTTTGAAGAACTGAAATTAAAATATACGTATTATGAGTATCCGGGCGGCCATACCTGGCCTGTATGGAGGAACAACCTTTTTTCCTTTGCGCCTTTGCTGTTTAAATGAATTCCTGTAAAATCCACTGGTAAAGGGAACATTTAACCTACCGGACAAATTATACTTTTAAAAAGCGACAATGATATATCTGGCAAGACTGGTTATGGGAATAGCGGCTGGTACCATGCTGATGGTGATGGAGCTTTCGGCACAGGACAGCCTGTACAGGAATACTTTTCCATTGGCTGATGTACAATTGCTGAGCGGTCTTTTCAGGCAGGCCCGCGACCTCAATATTAAAACCCTTTTACAATATGACGTAGACCGCTTGCTGGCTCCTTACCGAAAACAAGCGGGGTTGTCACCCAAAGCCAAATCGTATTCAAACTGGGAAGGGCTCGATGGCCACATGGGTGGCCATTATTTATCAGCGCTCGCCATACACTATGCAGCCACCGGAAACGCTGAATGCAAAAGAAGAATGGAGTATATGATAGCCGAGTTAAAGACATGCCAGGATAGCAATGCAGTGAATAATGGCGGTTGGGGAACGGGGTATGCAGGAGGTGTTCCCAATAGCCAGGCAATATGGTCGTCACTGAAAAATGGGAACTTCAGTGCTTATCGGGCCGCCTGGGTGCCCTGGTATAATGTACATAAAATGTATGCTGGTTTACGGGATGCCTGGCTCTATACGGGAAATCAGCAAGCCAAAACTATTTTCTTACAGTTCTGCGACTGGGGCATTAATATTGTTGCCGCGCTTTCAGCCAGCCAGCTGCAATCTGTATTGGATACCGAGCATGGCGGCATGAATGAAATTTTTGCTGATGCCTACCAGATGACCGGCGATCCCCGGTACATGGATGCGGCCCGGCGTTTTTCACACCGGCAGCTGCTGGAACCTTTGTCGGCCGGAAAAGACAATCTTGATAACAAACACGCCAATACGCAGGTGCCAAAAGCAGTAGGCTTTCAACGGGTGGCTGAATGTACGCAGGATGCGCAATATGCCAGGGCTGCCAGTTTTTTCTGGGAAACTGTCACCAGTAACCGTAGTGTCGCTTTTGGCGGGAATAGCAGGCGGGAGTTCTTCCCGGGTAAAGCTGCATGTACTGATTTTGTCAATGATGTGGAAGGGCCTGAATCCTGTAATTCCAATAACATGTTAAAGCTTACTGAGGATCTGTTCAGGGTAAAACCTTTAGCCCGGTATATGGATTACTATGAAAGAACATTGTACAACCATATCCTGTCTACGCAGCATCCTGTGCATGGCGGATACGTTTATTTTACGCCCATTCGCCCGCGTCATTATCGTGTTTACTCGGCCCCGAATGAGGCTATGTGGTGCTGTGTAGGCACTGGTATGGAAAATCACGGCCAGTATAACAGGCTTATTTATACGCATGCGCAGGATTCACTTTTCCTCAACCTGTTTGTTGCATCGGAATTGAACTGGAGATCGAAAGGCTTTGTTATCCGGCAGGAAACCAGGTTTCCGGACGAAGAGTACACCAATCTGGAGATAACACGCGGTACAGGCAACTTTACGCTTATGGTCCGGTATCCTGCCTGGGTGAAAGAACAGGCGTTAAAGATCTGGGTCAACGGCAGGCCGGTTCCATATAACGCCACACCATCCGCTTACATAGCCATTAAAAGGAACTGGAAAAAAGGCGATAAGATCCGGGTGCACCTGCCTATGCACAACCGTATTGAGCACCTGCCGAATGTGCCGGCCTATGTCGCTTTTATGCATGGACCTGTTTTGTTGGGCGCCAGAACGGGTACCGAGGACTTATCGGGTCTCGTTGCTAATGATGGACGCTGGGCGCATATTGCAGCAGGCCGAAGATTGCCAATAGACAAAGCGCCTATCATCGTCGAGGATGATCCCGGAAAGATCACGGCGGGCCTGGCTCGTGTGCCCGGCAAGCCGCTGACATTTACTTTTCCCTCCCTCAGAATGATCAATTCAGTCAATATTGTCCTGGAGCCGTTTTACCGGATCCATGATGCCAGGTACATGATCTATTGGATGGCGTTGAGCAGTAAGCAGTACCAGGGGTACCTTGACTCGCTGGCAGCTGTTGAAGATCAACGGTTGTCCCTGCAGCGGCGAACCGTCGACTATGTAGCTCCCGGTGAACAGCAGCCGGAGGCCGACCATGCGATGCAGCAGGAACAGTCCCGGTCAGGTACATCCATGAATGAATTTTGGCGGGAGGCAAACGACGGCGGCCATTTCAGTTACAGGATGGCTACGAACGGCGAAACCGGGCTGTCTTTGCTGGTACGGTACTGGGGCGCAGAATGGGGCAACCGGAAATTTGACATCTACATAGATGACAGCAAACTTGTTTCGGAAAACAATACCGGCCGCTGGAACCAATCGGCTTTCTTCGATATAACGTATGCCATTCCTGATACAATGATAAGGGGGAAAGATCATATCAGGGTGAAATTTCAATCGCAACAGGGAACTTCAGCAGGCCCTGTATATTACCTGAGGTTGGTTAGAAAGTAATAGCCTGTTGGGCAGGCACTGCTAATGCAACCACCAATATCACAACAAAGTTTAAATAAGGATAATAAATGAAGCAACTTATCAGTAAAACGATCGCAGGAATTATGCCTTTGATGTATTTGATCCTGATGGCCATGTTAACGGGAAGGCCAGTTTACTCGCAAAAGATGAAGGATGTAAAAAGCCAGCCGCTATTCACCGAATTCAGGTACCAGGGTAACGATCAGATCTATAAAGATCATCCTTTGCAGAACGGCGAATTTTACAGTCCCATCCTGCAAGGTTGTTATCCTGACCCCAGCATTACCCGTAAAGGGAATGATTATTACCTGGTAAACTCTTCCTTTGCCATGGTGCCGGGTGTTCCTATCTTTCATTCCAATGATCTTGTTAACTGGAAACAGATCGGGCACGTGCTGGACAGGCCTTCACAATTGAAGGTAGAGAAAGCCGGCATCTCCGCCGGTGTTTATGCGCCTGACATCAAATACAATCCACACAACAATACCTTCTACATGGTCACCACCCAGATAGCCGCAGGCATTGGTAACATGGTGGTGAAAACGCAGGATCCGCTGAAAGGCTGGAGCGATCCGATACAATTAAAATTTGACGGTATAGATCCATCCCTCTTTTTCGATGACAACGGAAAGGCATACCTGGTGCATAATGACGCGCCGCCGAAAGGAAAGGCCCTTTACAATGGTCACCGGGTAATTAAAATATGGGAGTACGACCTGGCGAAAGATGAAGTGGTAGCTGGTACCGACAAGATCATTGTGGACGGCGGGGTCAACATTGCAGAAAAACCGATTTGGATCGAAGGCCCGCACATTTACAAGAAGAACGGGCGCTATTATCTCATGTGCGCTGAAGGCGGTACCGGTGGCTGGCATAGTGAAGTTATTTTTGTAAGTGATGATCCCAAAGGCCCTTATATCCCTTTTAATAATAATCCCATCCTCACCCAGCGCTATTTTTCGAAAGACAGGGGCAATAAGGTCGATTGGGCAGGCCATGCCGACCTGGTTGAAGGCCCCGGCGGCAAATATTATGGGGTGTTCCTGGCTGTTAGGCCCAATGAAAAGAACCGGGTAAACACCGGCCGCGAGACCTTTATCTTACCGGTTGACTGGAGCGGCGAATTCCCCATTTTTGAGAACGGGTTGATCCCGCTGAAGCCCCTGACGAAAATGCCCGCAGGTGTTACCAACAAGACCGGTCAAAACGGTTTTCTGCCCAATGGAAATTTCTCCTTTACGGATGATTTTACCGCATCGAAGCTCGATCTCAGATGGGTAGGCGTGCGAGGGGCCCGTGAAAATTTTGCCAGCACATCCAAAGAAGGCCTCAGGATCAATCCATACCCACTCACCATAAAAGCAGCAGCGCCCACGTCGACGCTGTTCTACAGGCAACAGCATGCCAGTTTCGAGGCCACTGTAAAGTTGAAGTACATACCGCAGGCGGAAAATGAACTGGCCGGGATCGTCTGCTATCAGAAAGAGACCTTCAATTACGTTTTTGGCGTTTCTAAAAAAGGCAGGGATTTTTATATAGTACTTGAAAGAACCCAAAACGGACATTCAACCCTGGTCGCCAGCGAAAAGATAGATCTGCGAAACGCCATACAATTAAAGGTGGCAGCACAGGGCGATGTATATAGCTTCAGCTTTTCTGAAGACGGACAAAGCTTTAAAAATGTGGGCGGTACGGTTTCAGGAGATATTTTGTCCACCGACGTGGCAGGCGGTTTCACAGGTGCATTAATTGGCCTGTATGCCACTGCTGCCAATGACATTATTGTTCCCTGACCTTTCAACATTTCTACCCTTTATTTGGAGATTCCAGCCATAGTACTTTGATCAGAAACGATAGATTTGAACTGGTTGCCAAAACAAAATTGATTGTCATATACGTTTTTTCGATAACGCCATTTATCATAAACCAAAACGATTGCAATATGAGCCCCAGACAAAGCTTATATACGGCATGCTCCTGCCGTATGCCAATTAGTGTATTAACTACTTTTATCAGGCCGGAAAACAGTCCTCACATTTCCCCATCTCATAAAACATCCCTGGGTAGGCGATACAACCTGTCTCAATAACCATCGGGTTCATTGAGACCTGTCCCTTCTTTTCCGGAAATAATATTCAGAATCTAAAAAGCTCATCATGATACTCAGTATAATGATGCTGAAACGGCTATGTGTTGTCATGCTGGTTGTTTCAGCTGTTTCTTTGCACAGTCCGGCGCTGGCGCAGAATACGCGTGTTATTCGTGGGGTTGTGCAGGATGCCAAAAAAGCGCCGCTGGCGGATGTAACCGTCAGGGTTCAGCGTACTGGCCTTACCACAAAGACCAGCCACGACGGCAGCTTCTCTTTATCGGTTCCGGCCGGGAACCAGGTATTGGTGTTTAGCCATGTGGGAAAAGCCACCCAGGAAATTAGTGTTGGGAACCGCGACCACTTTGTGGTAACCTTGAACGATGCCGCATCAGGGCTTGACGACGTAATTGTCATTGGTTATGGGCAGCAGAAAAAAGCCAGTGTGGTAGGCTCTATTGCCCAAACCTCCGGAAAAACACTGGAACGCACAGGAGGTGTTTCAAACCTGGGCATGGCCCTTACCGGTAATCTTCCAGGCCTCATCACTTCTTCCAGCAGCGGTATGCCTGGTGCTGAAGACCCGTTGATAATTATTCGTGCGCAAACCACCTGGAATAACAGTTCGCCGCTCATCCTTGTAGACGGAATTGAACGCTCTATGAGCGCTGTTGATATTTCGTCCGTTGAAAGCATTTCCGTTTTGAAAGATGCTTCGGCCACCGCTGTTTATGGGGTAAGGGGCGCCAACGGGGTAATCCTGATCACCACCAAACGCGGTACTGACGGAAAGGCCAGCATCCAGATCCGCTCCAACGCGACTATGAAAATGGCGTCTAAACTGCCGGAGAAATATGACGCTTATGACGCCTTATCCCTTAAGAACAGGGTGATTGAAAGAGAACTGATGATCGCTCCCGGCGGATGGAGCGCTATCAAACCACAGGACATCATTAATAAGTACCGTTATCCTGCCAACGAAGCAGAGTGGGACAGGTACCCTAACGTAGATTGGGAAAAGGAATTGTTCAGAAAAAGCGCCATGTCTTATAATACCAGCGCCAACGTATCCGGCGGTTCAAAATACGTTACTTATTTTGCCGGCATCGATTACACGCATGAAGGGGATCTGTTCAAGACCTTTGAGAACAACAGGGGATACAAATCGGGCTACGGCTATACCCGGGTCAATGTGCGCAGTAATCTCGACTTCAACCTCACGAGAACTACGAAACTTTCAACCAAACTGTTTGGGTCAAACGGCGTAAGACAACTTCCCTGGAATGCCGCCGATGGTGATCAGGGTTATTGGATCTCGGCCTACAGGTCGGCGCCTGATGCCATGCGGCCGGTCTATTCAGACGGCACGTGGGGATTTTATTCACCCCGGAATGCCGATGTGCCCAACTCCATGTATAATCTGGCTGTTTCCGGGTTAGAGAAAAGGACCAATACCCAGCTTACTACTGATTTTATTCTTCAGCAACAGCTGGATGTGATCACGAAAGGACTAAGCTTCAGAGGCAGTTATTCGCTCGACAATACCTTCCGGGAAACACAGCGGGGTATCAACGATCTGTATAATGGCCCGCAGCGGAAATGGATCGATCCGGAAACCGGCCTGGTGGTGCTTGAAACGCAGATCAATACCGGCACCCAGCTGGATTACTCAGATATGGTTCGCTGGACAACCCAGGCCGGCGTTGTGGACAGGGCAGCCACCTATCGCCGGCAGAACTACATGCTTCAATTGAATTATAACCGCCGGTTTGGTAAGCATGATGTAATGGCGCTGGGTTTATTTCAACGGGAGAAGATCGCCACCGGCAGTGAGTTTCCCAATTACCGGGAAGATTGGGTCTTTCGGGCCACTTATAACTACGCGTCAAAATACTTTATAGAGTCGAATGGCGCCTACAACGGTTCTGAGAAGTTTGGCCCCGATTTCCGTTTTGCCTTCTTTCCCTCTTTTTCTGCAGGATGGATGATCTCGAACGAAAATTTTATGAAAAAGGTGGATTTCCTTGACCAGTTGAAACTCCGTGCTTCCTGGGGAAAAGTAGGCAGCGACAATGTGAATGGGCGCTGGTTGTACCGCGATCAATGGGTCTTTGGCGGAAATGTCGTGATGGGAAACCCCGTAACGGCCAATACGCCGTATACTTTTTACCGGCAATCTGCCCTGGGTAATCCGAACATTTCCTGGGAAACCGTTGAAAAGCGCAACCTGGGAATTGACTACAGTTTCCTGAACGGAGTAATTGCCGGTAGTGTGGATGTGTTCAGGGATCTCAGGACCGGTGTTATCATTCCGGGCAACGAACGCGCTGTTCCTACCTATTTCGGCACAACGGCGCCTATGGCCAACCTTGGTAAGGTTTCGGGCGAGGGCTACGAATTTGAGCTCAGGTTGAATCATGTGTTCAATTACGGTATTCGGTTATGGGCCAATGTGAGTATGACCCATGCAGAAAATAAAGTGGTCTTCCGCGACGATCCGGAATTGCTGCCGGCATACCGCAAGCAGCAGGGACATTACCTGGGCCAGTCACGCGCCTACCTGAATGAAGGGTTTCTCGGCAGTTGGGATGATATCTACGGAAGCACCCAGCGTACCACCAATAACCAGAACAAATTGCCCGGCGACTACAATATTATAGATTTCAATGGCGACGGTATCATCGATCAGAACGACCAGGTCCCTTATGGATTCAGCGGTTCGCCGCAGAATTCCTACAATGCCAGTGTGGGCGTAGAATGGAAAGGGCTGAGTTTGTTCGTGCAGTTCTATGGTGTGAACAATGTAACCCGTTTCGTTGACTTCCCTACGTTCAACACGTATTCCGGTTCGAACGTGGCTTATGTAGAGGGTAGTTACTGGACGAAAGAAACCGGCGGCGATCTTCCCCTTCCACGGGTGGCCACGCTGAACGGCTTTGGCGGCGAAGGAACCCGCTACCTGTTTGACGGATCCTATCTGCGCTTGAAAAATGCAGAAATAGGCTACTCCCTGCCGCAAAATATGATAAAACGGCTGGGGATGCGAACCTGCAGGATCTATATCAATGGGAATAACCTGTTCCTGTGGACGAAGATGCCCGACGACAGGGAATCGAACTTTGCAGCCAGCGCCAGTGGCGGCGCCTATCCCACTGTAAGACGTTACAATTTCGGTATAGACCTAACCTTATAATTGAACTGTATGAAAAAGCATTCAATAAAAATACTATTGCCTTTGACGATCGTGCTGGCCATGATCGTTGGGGTAAGTTCCTGCACTAAATACCTGGACAAGTCTCCACTGGCCGATATTGATGAAACCGAGGCATTCAAGAACTTCCGCAACTTTCAGGGTTTTACAGAAGAATTATACGGATGTATCCCATTGATAACCGGCATCGGCTCGCACAATAACTGGAATTTTGGGGAAGAGGAAATGTGGGAACCAACGGAAACCCGGTTGATGGCTTATAATATAGACCAGGGAGATTATTGGGGCTGGAATACGGCGATCTTCGGTTCGTGGTTCAAAACCGGTGGAAACCCGGCGCCAACCAACCCGAATGACCGTGGCGTAAAAGGGAATCTCTGGGGCCTGTCGTGGTATGGCATCCGTAAGGCAAACATCGGCATTGCCAATCTTGACAAACTGACCGAAGCTTCACAGGAGGAAAAGGATCTGATCGCCGGCCAGTTGTACTTTTTTCGCGGCTGGTTCCATTTTATGCTGATGCAGTACTGGGGTGGACTTCCCTACATAGATACGGCTTTGCCCGCAGATGTAACTCCCAAGCTCCCACGCCTGAATTACCAGGCAACGGCCGATAAAGTGGCGCTCGACCTGCAGAAAGCAGCCGATCTGCTTCCTGTTGACTGGGACCAGCTTACCGCCGGACAGGCTACATTTGGGAACAACAACTACAGGGCCAACAAGATCATGGCACTGGCTTTCCTGGGCAAGAACCTGCTGTTGGCCGGCAGTCCCTTAATGAACAGGGAATCAACCGGCAGCCCTTCGTATAATGCCGATTACTGCAAAAAAGCCGCCGATGTGCTGGGGCAGGCATTACAGCTTACCGAATCTACAGGCAGGTATGTATTGGCTAACTTTGCCGACTATTCGAAACTCTTCTATACGCATAACCAGGGCGGCGCTGTACCGGGACTTAAGGAAGCCATCCTGCTGGAAAACCT
The DNA here is from genome assembly GCF_017356035.1 of Longitalea luteola. Lineage (GTDB taxonomy): Bacteria > Bacteroidota > Bacteroidia > Chitinophagales > Chitinophagaceae > Niastella > Niastella luteola. Next base: position 307,034 of record NZ_JAFIQX010000006.1, read on the forward strand.
GTCGGATGTAGCAGGCCGTTTTCGCTGGAACCAGGTGAACGACTATCGCCCGATGACCATCAATCCTTCCGGCATCAAAGTGTATCCCACCGCTAATTACGTAGACCTCTATGGCATGGCCAACGGCTTACCCATTCCGAATCCAGAGGCCGCAGATGCAGAATCGGGTTATGATCCTGCGTATCCGTGGAGAGACCGGGATCCGCGCTTTTATCACGATATCGTGATCGATGGCGAAAAATGTGTGAACAATCCCGGCTTCGTCGGGAACAATGAATTCCGTCAGTATGCCAGTCTGTATACCGGTGGATTGTATAGAACGGATAACCCCGCCAAGCGGGTTTTTACCGGCTATATGTTCACTAAATTTTTTCCCAGGCTGGTGAACGACTATGATGGATTCAGGGAAAACAATGCAGTAGCCCTGAGCCTGATGCGTTTGGCAGATGTGTACCTATTGTATGCCGAGGCTGCTTCTGAAGGCTACAATTCCCCTGTTGGAAAAGCGCCGGGTTATAGTAAAACAGCCGTGGATGCAGTTAATTTTATTAGAAGCAGACCCGGTTTGAACGTAGGCGCCGTAGCTGCAAAGTTCCTGGTGTCGCAGGAAGCTTTCAGGGAAGAATACAGGCGCGAACGAGCCGTGGAACTGGCCTTCGAAGGTCATCGGTTTGTTGACCTGCGTCGCTGGTTACTGCTCACCAAACGGCCTTATACGCAAAAAAAGGGGATCGAATTTGACCGTGGTATGCCAAACGGGCAGGTTTATGCAAACCCAAGGAATGCACGGGTGCTGAACTTCCGCGAAACGGTATTGTTCGAACGCCAGTTGGGTGAGCGCCACTACTGGTTCCCGTTCCTGGTAAGTGACGCCAGCATGTATCCCGATTTTCCACAGAACCCTGGTTGGTAAACAAAAACTTGACAAAAAATGAATAGCATAAATATAAAGACGTCCTGTATTCTATTCGCATTTGCCCTGTTGCCGGCAGTTGGTATCCGGGCACAGGAAAAAACAGACAGTCTTGTACAGGTAGCTTTCGGAACGGTAGCAAAGGATGACCTGCTGGGCGCTGTGTCTACCGTCAACGTTTCCGGGTTGTTGAAAAAGAGCTATGGGGTATCCAGCCTCGACAACCTGCAGAGTTTAGTAAGCGGTTATACGGGAAGTATCTGGGGGCAGGCGCCGTTGATCCTCGTAGATGGGATCCCGCGCCCCGCATCCGCGGTGCGTCTGGTGGAAGTGGCGTCTATCACTGTATTGAAAGGCGCCAGCGCGGTAGTGCTGTACGGAAGCAATGCCTCCAAAGGCGTTGTGCTCATCACCACGAAAAGAGGAAGCATGAAGCCCCTGAGCATTGACGTGCGGGCCAATACAGGGATCTTTGTCCCCAAGCGATATCCCGGGTATCTCAATGCCGCTGACTATATGACCCTGTATAATGAGGCATTGACCAACGATGGCATTTCCACCGCCGGCGCAGGCTATAGCCAGGAAGAGATTGATAATACAAGGGCTGGCACCAACCCCTACAGGTATCCTGATGTTGATTTTTTCAACGCCCGTTATCTGAGAAAGGCTTATTCCCGGTCCGACATCACCACAGAGATCTCCGGCGGCAATGAGCGTACCCGTTATTATACCAATATCGGCATGAACTACAATAACAGCATCATGAAGTATGGCGAGCAGAAAAAGAACAATGATTTCGGGTTCAACGTCAGGGGAAATGTGGATATGGATCTCAATAGCTGGCTTACTGCGGCTACCGATGTGGTGGCCAATATTTCAGATAATTATGCAGGAAGAGGCGACTTTTGGGGGGCAGCTGCTACGGTAACGCCGAACTTCAACCGCTATTGGCCGCTTATTCCCGTAGACATGCTGGATCCAAACAACGCCGCGCTGCAGACCATCGTGCAAAACAGCAACCACCTGATCGACGGGAAATACCTGCTTGGGGGACAGGCTACCCATCTTACCAACGCCCTGTCGGATATGCTGGCCGCTGGTTATATCAAGACGAGGTACCGCACCTTTATGTTCAATGTGGGGGCCAATGCTGATATGGGCGCCCTGTTAAAAGGATTGTCGTTCAAAGCAGGTTACAGTATGGACTACACCTCCATCTACTCCGAGGCTTACCAGGTGGCCTATGCGGTTTACAGGCCCACATGGTCGCAGGTGAACGGACAGGATGTGATCACCCACCTTCAAAAATTCAACAACGATCTCAATACCATCAGCGAAAGCATCGGGAGAACGACTTATACCCAAACCATGTCTTTCAGGTCGCAGTTCAACTATGACCGCAGCTTTGCCCAAAAACACCAAGTAAGCGCATCGTTGCTGGGTTGGGCGTATCTTACCCAATTCTCCAGCGACCCCGACAATGAAGGCGGAAGCGATTATCATCCTGTAAGGAACACAAACCTGGGTTTCCGCGCGGGCTACAATTATCTACATAAGTATTACCTTGATTTTTCCAGCGCACTTGTGCATTCGGCCAAACTGCCTCCCGGAAAACGGAGCGCCTTTTCGCCGGCTATTACATTGGGCTGGCGGATCAGTGATGAAGATTTTTTCAAAGACCATATTGGTTTTGTGAACAACCTGAAAATAACAGCCTCTTATGCATCGGTTAAACAGGACCTCGACATTACCGGTGTGCGGCCCGATGGCATGCCGACCGACTACTATTTGTATCAAAGCTATTTTGGCAATAGCGGCGCCCTGGGCGGATGGTATCCGTGGCGGGACGGCGTTGCCGGCGGATTTACGACGCTGTCGGGAAGAGGAGGCAATCCTGATCTCAGCTTCGTTAGCCGTGATGAATTCCGGGTTGGGCTGGAAGCTTACCTGTGGAATAAACTGATCAGCCTCGACGCAAATTATTTTATCCAGAATACCAAAGGACTGCTCTCCAGGGGTAACACTGTTTTCCCTTCCTGGTTTACCGGGTCGGGCGATTTTCGTCCCTGGTTGAATTTTAACAGGGACAAACGTACGGGCATTGACTTTTCGGTCACCCTGAACAGTAAGCTAGGCCAGGTACACTATTCATTAGGTGTTACAGGTATGTTCTTTTCCGCCAAAGCGGTTACCAGGGATGAGCTTCAGCCGGAGGAATATATGTATTCGGCCGGCAGGCGCCTGGATGTTGCCTGGGGTTACATCAGCGAAGGCTTTTTCGAAAGCCAGGCAGATATTGATAAACATGCTTTTCAAACATTCGGTGAAGTGAAACCGGGTGACATCAAATATAGAGATATCAATAATGATGGGATCATAGATTACCGCGACCGGATCGATCTGGGCAGTTATGGCTGGGGCGCCAATCCATTTACCTATGGCCTCAACCTCACCCTGAAGTACAGGAATTTTACCCTGTTCGCTTTGGCGAATGGACAAACAGGGGCTATAGACTTTAAGAACAATGCCTATTTCTGGGTGCGCGGCACGGGCAAATTTTCAGACGAGGTCTGGGGGCGCTGGACGGAAGCTACAAAAACTACGGCTACCTATCCACGCCTTACCAGCGGAGCGGGCAATAATAATTATCAAAACTCCACATTCTGGATCTTCAAAAACAACCGTTTTAATGTAAACAGGGTACAGCTCACCTATGATCTTAATAAGGATCTTTTTAAGCGCTCCGTTATTCATGGTGCAAGCCTGTATGTACTGGCAGACAACCCACTGGTTGTATCCAGGGAAAGTAAAATGATGGAGACCAATATAGGAGCAGCTCCGCAATACCGTTTCTTTAACCTGGGGGTGAAAGCTTCTTTTTAACGAATTGTAAAGCGTTTACTATATGAAAAATAATTTGATAGCCATTGGAATGGCTGCCGTTCTGTTTACCGGATGTAAAAAGTTGCTGAACGCCGACGAGGAAAATATGCGGACAATAGAACAGATGTATACCGATCCCAGTTATGCGCAGGGCTTTCTTATGAATGCATACCGGTCAATTCCCGCTTATTACGACAATACCGAATATGCCACCGATGATGCCGTGACCAACCAGCGAACAAATGCCCTTTTGCAAATGGCTACCGGTTCCTGGACGGCTGCCAACAATCCGGTAGCTGTATGGAACCAGTCTTACGGCGCCCTTCAATACATCAACCTGTTCCTGGCGAATGCAGATAAGGTAAACTGGGCGGCCGATCCCGAAGCGGCCCGGCTTTTTCAAATGAGAATGAAAGGAGAGGCCTATGGGTTACGGGCGCTTTATATGTATTTTTTACTGCGTGCACATGCCGGTTTTACGGATGACGGCCAGTTAATGGGTGTGCCTGTCATTACAGAACTTCAGGCGATCAATGCAGATTTCAACGTTCCCCGCGCCCCTTTCGACGCCTGTTTAAAACAGATCAACAAAGACCTGGATAGCGCAGAGGCCAACCTGCCGGTAGAATATAAAGATGCGGGTGCGGTAACCCAGATCCCCGAACGCTTCCGAACGGTAACGGAAAAAACGGCGGTCTACAACCGGGTGATGGGGGTTTATTCGAACCAATTGTTCAATGGCCTTATAGCAAAGGCGTTCCGCGCAAGGGTAGGATTGCTGGCGGCCAGTCCGGCATTTCAACATTCATCCAATACAACTACCTGGGCCAATGCTGCCGACTATGCAGCCGCGTTGATAGACTACAAAGGTGGGGTGAATGCCTTACCAGCCAATGGCGGAACTTTTTATGCGAACAACAGTGAAATTGACGGGCTGAGCGGGGGGAACAATCCAGGTGAAATTATCTGGCGGGAAAATATACTTACGAATAACAGCGACCAGGAGGCGCAGCATTTCCCGCCTTCGCTTTTTGGCGCCGGGAATATGAACCCAACCCAGAACCTGGTAGATGCATTTCCTATGGCCAATGGATATCCCATTGGGCATAGCAGCGGCAATTATGATCCCGCAAATCCGTATGCGGCCCGCGATCCGCGGCTTGGTCGGTATATCATTTACAATGGAAGTACGGCGGGCGTAGGCAATCCGGTCATTTATACCGGCAGCCAGTCCGGTTCGGATAACGGGATCAATGTAAGGCCAACATCCACCCGTACCGGTTATTATATGAAAAAGCGGTTGCGCATGGATGTAAACCGGAATCCCGCCTCCATAACCGGCAAGAACCGGTATATACCCCGCATCAGGTATACAGAAATGTATCTGGCGTATGCAGAAGCGGCCAATGAAGCGTGGGGACCGCTGGGCAGTGGCAGTCATGCTTATTCAGCTTATGACGTTATAAAAAGGATCCGCAGCCGGGCAGGGGTTGGCAGTGGCAACGGCGATGCATACCTGGAGGAGTGTAAGGCGGATAAAGATAAAATGCGCGAATTGATCCGTAATGAACGCCGGCTGGAGTTGTGCTTCGAAGGTTTCCGTTTCTGGGACCTTCGCCGCTGGAAAGCCAGCCTCAATGAAGCGGCCCGGGGTATGGATGTTAACACGAACGGTTACCGGCCTCTTACTGTGGAGAGCCGTTCATTTGAAGATCACATGTATTACGGACCTATCCCTTTTTCGGAAGTGCTGAAGTACAGTAACCTGGTTCAAAATAAGGGATGGAGATAATTTTATTAAAAGCTAAAACTTGACTGCCATGAATAGGAATACAGGTTTTACATGTTTAGTGGCCGCTATCCTTGCGTTCACCTCATGTAATAAAAATAAAGACGTTTCCTTTCCTGATTTCGATTATACAACCGTTTATTTCGCTTCCCAGTTTCCGGTGCGAACGGTTGTGCTTGGAGAAGATCTCACGATGGATAATTCCCTGGACAATGAGGGTAAGGTAGCTATCAAAGCCACTATGGGCGGGGCTCGTGGCAATAGCAACGACATACGCATAGATTTTGAAGTGGATGAGTCGCTTTGTAATAAGCTTTATTTTTCAGCGGCCGGAGCAAAAGTAGTGCCCCTGCCCACATCACATTATTCGCTGGCAGCCGATAAGATCACAATTCCTGCCGGCAGTATTCTGGGAGGCGTGGAAGTTCAACTCACAAATGCATTTTTTGCGGATCCGTTGGCGCTCGTGAATACATACGCCATTCCCCTGACGATGAAGCAGGTGCAGGGCGCCGATTCGATCCTGCGCGGTGTTCCATCCGTTGACAATCCCAATCGCTGTATAGACGCCAACTGGACAACGAAACCACGCGACTTTATTGTGTATGCCGTAAAGTTTGTGAACCAGTGGCATGGCTTCTACCTGCGCAGGGGCGCTGACGTGATCACGGGTAAACCTGGTTATTCAAATCTAGATCGCACTGTTACGCGGAGAAAGCAATATGTTGAGCAGGACGAGGTGAAAGGAATGACCACAAGATCGCTGACGAGTGTAGAACTGCCGCTGGTATTTCAAAACAGCAGCGGAGGCAATATCCCGATGAACCTTTTATTGACCTTTGATGGTAAGACGAATGATTGCAGCATTTCGGCTGCGGGCAGTGGTTACACGGCCACCGGCAACGGAAAGTTTGTAAAAAGAGGGGAGAAGAACAGTTGGGGTGCGCAGGACCGGGATGCAGTTTACCTGGAATATACAATTGATCATCCGATGATGCAGATCCAATCAAAGGACACCCTTGTTATGCGCAACCGCGGGGTAACGCCTGAATATTTTTCGCCTGTGGTGAAATAACTGTGTGGCAATAAATTTTATAAGGTATCAACACGATACACGGATTAACTGTGTTAAAATCAAAGTAAAAGAACAAAGATGAAAAAAGCCGGATCAATATTAGCATGGCATTTAATACTCAACGGTGCAGTTGACGCCCAAAATCCGATCGTGCAAACAAATTACACGGCTGATCCGGCGCCGCTGGTTTACAATAATAAAATGTATCTGTATACCAGCCATGATGAAAATAATTCCACGTGGTTCGTAATGAACAACTGGAAACTTTATACAACACAGGATATGGTCAATTGGACCGACCATGGAGCAGTGGCTTCCTATAAGATCTTTGACTGGGCTATAGGCGATGCCTGGGCCATTCACGTAGTGGAAAGGAACGGTAAGTTCTATCTGTATGCCCCGGTAAAATCAGGCGAGAAAAGGCGTTCAGCCATTGGAGTTGCAGTGGCTGATAATCCTTACGGACCGTTTATTGACCCGCTGGGAAAACCACTCGTAAGCGTTGGTGGTGGAGATATAGACCCTTCGGTATTTATTGATGACGACGGGCAGGCTTATTTGTATTGGGGAAATCCAGATTGTTATTACGCTAAACTGAATGAAGACATGATCTCATTAAAAGGAGAAGCGGTACCTGTTCCCATGACGGACCGGTCATTTGGCAAACGCGAAGGTAATGTAAAGGGAAGGCCTACTTTATACGAAGAAGGTCCGTGGTTGTATAAACGCAAGGATGTGTATTACCTGCTTTGGGCGGGTGGGCCTATTCCTGAACATATCGGGTATTCTACCAGCAAAAGTCCAACAGGACCCTGGAAGTATGGAGGAACGCTGATGCCTAATGAAGGCAAAAGTTTTACTAACCATCCGGGCATTGCCGATTACAAGGGTAAAACCTACTTCTTTTATCACAATGGCGCATTGCCTGGAGGCAGTGGCTTTAACCGTTCGGTATGTGTACAGGAAGCGGAATTTAATAAGGATGGCGCCATAAACCCGATGAAGATGACCGCCGGTATTGAAAAACCTTTACAAGTATTGGACCCATATCAGAAAACAGAAGCAGAAACAATTGCCTGGTCTGAAGGTGTGCAGGCTTCGCAAAACAAAGAAGTAGGTGTTTTCATTAACGTTATGCAGAATAATGCATTCACACAGGTCAAAAATGTGAATCTCACCAGGGAAGGGGCCACCTCATTCAGGGCAAGAGTAGGTACAACGCATAACACAGGCGTAACTATGGAGGTGCGGCTGGATGCGAAAGATGGTCCGCTGCTGGCAACTGTAAAAGTGCCGTTAACGGGAGGCGACGACCGTTGGGCTGTAGTGCAGTCGCCTTTGCAAAAGGTAACCGGAATACACGATGTGTTTTTTGTATTTAAAGGTGAAAAGCCAGGTACGGTCATGTATTTCGACTATTGGATGTTCACAAAATAGTCAGAAGTTTAGGGAGAGCTTCTTGTGTTTGGTGCATAGCGTTAATGGCTATGGCCATGATGGTCATGCATGGCAACCCACACAAAAGTATCATTTCCAATACCGATAAAATGACAACATCTTACAAATCCTGACGACACTCATAGAAAACAGGCAAAAAAAAATTTGTTGGTTCAGGCTATATTTACCCAGGGAGCAGTGGGATCCAGGCAACTTTAATTGGACAAAGACAATAAGTCAATGTATATCTAACACAAATTCTCAATTAGCTATAAACTGTGTCAAGACGACACAGTTTTTTTATGTACCAGTAAAGAAATATCTGGTTATAATAAGCTCAAGCACAAGCCCGCGTGCGCTATTGCGTTCCACATCACGATCAGGCGGCATTCGCTCCGTTATCTCGCTCGCAATCTATATCGATATAGCATGCCTTTGTTTCCACAACTTTGTCAAACTCACGCCGGAATACCTCTTTTATCGAAACGTCCAACTACAGCGCTATAGCATAACTAACCGATAGCTATAGTTCAAGTAAATGGAGCACATATGGGAAAGGGCTACGGGTAAAAACAATTGTATTTTAGCCAAGTCACAAGTCAATTTTCTTCGCAACTTCTTTTAGACTTCTCTTAGACTGCCCTTAGGCTTCTTCGCAAATTTGCGAAGAACTTGCGAAGGATTTGCGAAGAAGGGTAAGCTCTGCCTTTGCTCAGTCCCGAAGAAGGTTAACAGCGCGTTCGGCTGTTAGCCGGTCTATTCATTGGTCGGCGTTTTTAAAACGCATTCACTAAAGATGTGGAGGTGACACGTATCAGCAATCTTCTTGCGTTTGATGTGCTGCAAAAGCGTTTCAGTTTGTTCTCTCATTTTATTACTATTTGAAATTAAAGGGCGTAGGCGAAACTAGAATTACCGTGGCGTTACGAGTGAAAAATCCGTGAGACCAGCATCCAAATAAAATTGGCGCTGCGAAAAATTGAATGACGCAATGTTATTGTTTTATTTGACCAAAGAAGCTTTAATTATTTTTTTAAATAAATTGATTTACATCAAGTCGATAAATTGGTTGTAAACATAAATATATATAATATTGAAGTTTGTGTAGTGCGCAAGCATTGCCAGACGAGTTTCCCTTTTTAGTCTACAAGAGATTCCCCGTAACGCGCAATACGTTGGCAATTATATATTGCCCATTTGGAATTAGCCAAAGTGCTCTCATAATTATCGAATTACTAATCATTGGAAAAGAAAAATTCAAAAGAGTATAGTATATGTCAATACGTGTAGGGCAGATTGTCAAAAATTTGATCCCAACTGAGGCTGTAACAATTGATAAAATACAACCTCTGGGAAACGACATGGTTTCACTTAAGTTTACTGGTATAAACTCTAACAGAGCTAACTCGAAAATTATTGCTATAGATGACTTTGATAGGTTGGAAATGCTTACCGAAGAAGGAACATTTAATTTTAAAGGTGACCCAACCAGATTTGCATTATTCGCCGAAGCTGAAAGAATTAATTCCGCTTACCAGTTTGATCCCTTATTCGCAGTTAATTGTAGCATCGTAGACCCTTTGCCTCATCAGGTTGAAGCAGTATATAAGTTTCTACTACCATTACCTAAAATTCGTTTCTTACTGGCCGATGATACTGGAGCCGGAAAAACGATTATGACAGGATTGCTCATCAAGGAATTAATGATGCGGGGTTTAGCTGATCGCATATTGATTGTAACGCCCGGAGGACTTACCAAACAATGGCAAGAGGATGAAATGGGCGTCAAATTCAACATCAGCTTTCAGCTTGTAAACAGAGCAAGATTTGCTACAGATCCAAATGTTTTTCAAACCTCACAAAGAGTTGTTACATCGATAGACTTTATATCTCGCGAAGACGTTCTAAATGTAGCAAGCAATTCCCATTGGGATTTAATCGTGTTTGACGAATGCCACAAATTGTCGGCGTATGATTATGGTATAAAGCAATACCTGTCTCAACGTTATAAAGCGGCAGAGGCACTTTCACAACAATGCGAGCACATTCTTTTGCTTACAGCTACTCCGCACAGAGGCAGAACTGATACATTTAAAAAGTTATTGCAGCTGCTGGACCCAGATATATTTGCAACCGATGAAATAGCATCAACAAGAATAAAAGAATTAGAACGCAATGGGATAAATAAGTTTTTTATTCGCCGCCTTAAAGAAGACATGAAAGATTGGCAAGGAAAACCGCTATTTAAGGAGCGCCATACAAGAACCGTCGCTTATGAGTTGACAGCGGAGGAAAAGGAACTTTACGATGCCGTTACAAACTACTTGATGAAAAAGAAGGAAGAGGCGTCAGAAACAAAGAACATACATGTTTCATTAGCCTTAACGGTTATGCAACGCAGGTTAGTAAGTTCCATTTTTGCAATAAAAAACACATTAGAAAGAAGATGGAAAGCGCTACAGGGGATCGTTGAAGAACTAATTCAAAACCCTAACCTTTGGAATCAGCGGCACAAAATGGAAGCTGCTTATAACCAGGTTGGAGATATTGACGATTTCGAAGATCTTGAAGATGATGAAAGAGATGCTCTAGAAAGTATATTATCAGACCCTAAAAAATTCAAGCTCTTTACAACAGCTAAAAATCCTCAAGAACTGCATCAGGAGGCCAAAGAAGTGAAAAGGTTGTTTGAGATGGCAGAGTCTCTATACAATAGAAAGCAGGAGGAAAAAAAATTCCAAAAACTACAGGAATTACTTAAATCAAATGGAGTACTCGAGGATGGCGAAAAGCTGGTAATTTTCACTGAACATAAGGATACGTTATTATATCTGGAAGACAGGCTAAGTAAAAGTGGAGGTTATAAAGTAGCGACGATACATGGCGGAAAGCAAGTGGACGAACGTAGAGAAGCACAAGCACAATTTTCAAAGCCTGATACTCAAATTTTAATAGCTACAGATGCTGCAGGCGAAGGTATAAATCTTCAATTCTGCCGCTTATTGATCAACTGGGATATTCCCTGGAATCCGAACAGACTGGAACAGCGTATGGGGCGCATCCATCGCTACGGTCAAAAACAAGATGTTGTTGTTTCCAACCTGGTAGCCAGCAATACGAAAGAAGGCAAAGTGCTTGAAAGGCTGCTTACAAAGTTGGACGTTATCCGTGAGAGCATGGGTGACGACAGAGTCTATGACGTAATTCAGGATGTTTTAGAAAATGTAAGTCTGGATGCTGTTATTAATTCGGTATTTAATGGAAAAGAATCGGCTCTTGATGAGTTTTTATCCCAGGATGACGAAGTTTTAAAGCTTAAATTTAGCGAAAAGATTAAGGAACAAAAAGAAAAGCTGGCCCATAGTACTGTTGACTATAGAGATGCCCGTTTACTTAAAGAGCACTCGGATGAAAAACGGCTACAACCGATATATATCCGACTTTTCTTTGAAAAAGCATTTAGACATATCGGAGGCGAATTTACCGAACTAAGGTCATCTATTTATCGAATGGATAAATTGCCAGAATCAATAGCCTCAACACTCCGCAAGAACCATACTATTTACGCCGACAATATCAGGCAAATCCAATTTTGTTTTGATAAGCAAGTTTTTCTTGACTATCAGAATCTTGGAGATTTGGGCAAAGTTCATTATATCAATCCAGGCAATCCAGTTTTCGATAGTTTAATTAAGGTCATTCGCAGCCAATACCGGGAAGACATGATAAAGGGTACTATTCTAATCTCTCCGGAGGATAAAGAAGGATATTTTGCCTTCTTCGTAAAGTCCCAAATAATAGATAACAGGGAGAGCAAGAAGGAAGACAGCATAGCTGACGAGAGATTAATGATGGTCTACCAAACGAACGATAAGTCTTTTCATATCACTTCGCCTGCCAAGTTCATAGATCTTCATGCTCCGGTTGGCTTTGCTAAAACAATCGCTCCGCCCGAAACAGTGAACACAAATGAAGTAGTTCAGTGGAGCTTTGAAAATATCACGTTTCCACAATTTAATGAAACAAAAGTGCATGTCAAACAGGATTCCGTCGATAGGAGGAGGTTTTTAGAATCAGCTTTTACACAGGTGATCATGGATATGCAAATGGAAATACAGGAATTGCAAGGCAAAGTATTATTGGGCGATGCTAAAGTGCAGGATAAAATATCGAAGCTACAAGAACGCATTAACGAAAAGATTAACAAAAAGAAGCAACGTTTAGAAAATTTGGCGCTAATGGAGCAATTAAGCCCTAAAGAACCAGAAATTTTAGGCTGCGCTTACGTAGTACCATTAACGCAGGTTGAATATCATGCTCATTACGGAATGAGCCGGGATGATGAAGCCGAAGCGATTGCGATGCAAAAAGCAATGAATTATGAAGAAGTGCAGGGTTGGCTCCCTGAAGATGTATCATCCAACAATGAAGGGTATGACATACGAAGTATTAGTAGAGACGAATTGAAACGATACATCGAAGTAAAGGGACGAAGTGGCGCCGACGGAAGTGTAATGTTAAGTGAGAATGAAATGAATCGGCTGGCTCAATTAGGTAACTCCGCATGGTTGTATATCATATTGAATTGCAAAGGTACACCTGAAATACATCGTATACAAAACCCTGCCAAACAGTTGACTTTTCAACAAATATCTAAGGGGGTTCAATACTTTTTACCAATGACAGAATGGATAAACAAAGCTAGTGCCATATGAACAAACCCAAAAAGTTAATTGAGGTCGCCATGCCGATCAAAGAAATATCGGCTGAAAGTGTTAGAGATAAATCTATAAGACATGGTCACATATCTACCCTTCATTTATGGTGGGCAAGGCGGCCTTTACCTGTATGCCGCGCCGTTGTATTTGCAAGTTTAGTTCCTGATCCATTGGACCCCCATTGTCCCCTGGCATTCAAGGAAGCAATTGAAATATTATTAGGTAGAGAGCACAACTTCGGCGATCCTTATAAACCTTATAAAGATATCCCCTGGACTTCTGTTTATGATCCAATGGAAGATAACTTGCGTAATCGGTTACAAATGTTTATAGGGAAGTTTACTGATGAAATGCAACAACATTTATTGCATCAGAAACCCAAGCCTGGAGCCAATAACCAATTGAGTAATTATAGTTTAATAAAATGGGACAATAAGAATGATGAGGAAATTATTAACAAGGCTCGAAAACTCATTTGGGTTGCTCATAACAGTGTAAATGACTCTGAAGTAAACGCTGTAACTCTCCTTGCTGGATATGATGAACATTATAAAGCCATAAAAACGGCGGAACAGGAGCTATATAGTATCCCGGATAGGCATATTCTTACTAAAGAAGTTAATGAGAAAACAGAAAAGCTAGAAAATGCCATTGAAGCTTTTTTAAATAAAATGCCGAAGGTGTTTGACCCCTTCGCTGGTGGAGGCGCAATCCCGTTGGAAGCAGCCAGGTTAGGCTGCAAAAGCTTTGGAAATGACATTAACCCTGTTGCTCATATTATCCAGAAAGGCAGTTTAGAATTCCCTCAAAAGTTTGGCAAGCCTATTACTTATAGCAAAAGAGCATTTATTGAAACTTATGGCATAAAAGAATGGAGTAAGCAACCACATGAAAATCTAATTTATAAAAACGGTGAGCCAATTGCTGTTAACATATCAAACCGCCTAAGTTTTGACGTACAATTTTATGCTAAACAAATATTGGCAGAAACCGAAAAAGAAATAGGCCATTTATACCCGTCAGATAAGGATAACAACAAGCCAATCGCTTATTATTGGGCAAGAGTAGGCACATGTAGTAATCCAAGTTGCAACGGGAAAATCCCTTTATTAAAAACTTTCTATTTGGCTAATACAAAGACTAAGCAAGTTTACCTAAAACCCAAAATCAAAAACAAATCAATAACGTTTGATATCCAAAAAGGAGAATGCAAAGAAGACAGCTGGTTATCTCGAGGCAATTTACATTGCCCAATATGTGGCAATATCACTGATGTGAACACCCTAAAGCAGCAATTCGTAAATTATAAAACCACTGAAACACTAATTGCGGTTATTTGTGAAGGGAAAGAAGGAAAGGAATATCGGTTGCCATACAAAAGTGAAATTGACATATTAAACAAAATCCCTTTAACTTCCGAGAAACCACCTGAAATAATGCCGGTGAAATACACTCAAGCCCTTCCTTCATGTACTTGGGGAATTACGAAATGGAGTGACATGTTTACTGACAGGCAGATAGCAATGCTTCAAAAATTAAACAATAGTTTAAATCGTTTAAAGAAAGATTTACCAGATAAAACGACTGAGTATGCAAAAGCGATAATTTGCTATTTGGGAATATTTTTCGACAGGATTGCAGTGGCGAATACTTCCTTCGGCGTTTGGCATACTGGCGGCGAAAAATTAGAAAGGATAATGGGGAGGCAAGCCATCTCAATGGTATTCGACTACCCAGAGAGTAATCCATTTTGCAATTCTTCAGGCAGTGCGTTAAATCAATTGGAATGGATAACAAGATATATAGAAAACGAATGTCAACACCCATTCTCGACCGTTTTACATAATGCTTCAAGCGGGGAGAAATCACAGTTTCAGGATAAATATTTAACAACCGTTGTTACAGACCCTCCTTATTACGACGCTATAGCTTATGCAGACTTATCCGACTTCTTTTATGTTTGGCTAAAAAGAACATTGGGAGATGTTTTCCCAATGAATTTTGCTACGCCCCAAACACCAAAATCGGAAGAATGTACAGCATTGAAACATCATCATGACGGCAATGCTCAAAAGGCTAAAACACATTTTGAAAACAAATTATTACAAATATTTGACGCCATCGAACACCAAACATCAGACTTAGTTTCCATAATGTTCGCACACCAGAGTACAGAGGCTTGGACTACACTCTGCAATTCTATTTTAGGAGCCAGAATGAATATTACTGGTTCTTGGGCTACCGATACAGAAATGACAGGCGCATTAAAGAGTGACAAGTCATTTTTATCATCTTCCGTTACTGTTTCTTGTATGCCTACAAACAAAAAAAATGTTGGCAGCTTTAAAGCAGTGGAAAAAGAAATAAAACAAAAGGTCGAAAAAGAGGTGGAATTGTTATATAGTTTAGGTTTCAGGGGCGCCGATTTATTAACAGCGTGCTTTGGACAGGCTGTTAGTGTTTTTGGAATGTATGAAATGGTTGAACGAGGTGATGGCGAAGAGGTAACGGTTAAAAAGCTGCTAGAAATTGCAAAGGAAAGCGCTTTTAATGCGTTACTGAAGGGATTTAACGGAGATGACTTTACGAAATTCTATATCGGATGGCTACAGTTATATGGTTTCGCAGAAAGTGAATTTGACGATGCTGCAAAGTTCAGTCGTGTAGGTTTAAACATAGACGTACAGGAACTTTTTACAGAACATATTTTAATAAAAGATGGCAATAAGCAAAAGCTGAGCAACTTCGACCAGCGTTTGAGCCGTAACAAAGCATTGGGCGAAAAACCTAATGGCTTTTTAATAGATCAGGTACATAGAGCTATGGCACTCTTTAAAGGCACCAATCGATCGGCTTTATTGCTTTACATAGATAAAGTAGCATCACAGCCTGAATGCAAATTCTGGAGAGTTATTACTTCTCTTTGTGAAGTATTGCCATCAGGATGTGATGATCACAAGCAAGCAACTGGTTTACTTTTTAATAAAGACATCGTAATAAGAGAGAGCAAAATTATTAAAGCAGGAACTACTGAACAAGCTAAACTTTTTGATAATTAATAGAATATCATATGCTACCTTGGTTTAAAAATGTGAAACCCCACAAAGATATTCAAAACGGATATCTTGATGAATCTATTTTTGCTGCTAACCTGGCTGACGTGGCAGCAGGAAATGGTCGAGAGATTTACAGTAATCCTGAGATGTTTTTTTCCAAAACTTTTTTCACATCCGGCTTAAAGAATATAGCCAAGCGGGTGATACAGGGCTTAAATGGTGGTCAGGACTCAGACAATCGCGTCGTTTCCTTACAAACTGGATTTGGTGGTGGTAAAACACATACAATGATCTCTCTTTATCATCTGGCAAAATGGGGTGAAAAAGCGAGTGAAAGTGTTTATACAAAAGGTCTATTGAACGATATTGGAAAACCTGAATTTAGTTCAGCAAACATTGCTGTTTTTACCAACACAACGAATGATCCTGAACAAGGAAGAAAGGTAGAAGGTCTCTCGATCAGAACAATATGGGGAGAATTGGCCTTTCAATTAGGTGGACTGGAGGCCTATGATATTATCAAAGCCAATGATCAAAAGTTAGTAGCGCCTAAAGGATTATTTAAAGCTGTTCTGGAAAAATGCAAACCAGCCTTAATATTAATTGATGAACTAGCGGATTACTGTGGAAGTGCTGCTGGTGTAAAGGTCGTTGCTTCCAACTTGGGTGATCAAACGATCAGCTTTATGCAGGAATTGACAGAGGCTGTTTCCGGTACCGACAATTGTGTATTAATTGTTACGCTGCCTGCTAGTGCGCATGAACTGGCGTCTTCACCAAATTCCGCTCAAATTCTTACTGCTCTTGAAAATAGAATAACTAGGATTGGGGCTAATATGAAACCCGTTGAAGATGAAGAGATTTTTGAAGTAGTAAGAAAACGTCTTTTTGAGGATTTGGGTAATGAGGATGAAATAGAAAAAGTAGTTTCAGCCTATTCCTTGATGTATCAATCATTGTTGACAGAAATCCCAAGTTATGCAATGAAGTTGGATTATAGAGCAAAATTAAAGAAATCATATCCATTTCACCCGGAATTAATAGATATGTTCCGGTTACGGTGGGCTAGCAATCCTTATTTTCAACGTACAAGAGGTGTTTTAAGAATATTAGCGGCGGTAATATTCGATCTTTGGAAAAGGCAAACATCTTTATCGGGAAGTCATTTTCTCATTCACACATCTGATGTTGTATTATCGAATATCGAAGCTATTACCAGCCAAATTACAATTTTAAATGGAACCGGTTGGGATTCTGTTATCGATGCCGATGTTTCAGGAACATCTTCCAACGCATTCCGAATCGATAATGAAGTTAAAGAACTAGGAAAATACGATTTAACTCAAGGATTAGCAGCTACCATCCTGCTAGGAACTTTTGGATCTAAAGGCCAGAACAAAGGCATGGGAATTGATGAACTAAAATTATGTATGGTTAAACCAGAAAGCTTTAATCATAACGACATTAATGGCACACTAGATCGCATTGAAAGAATCGCCCATTATTTATATTTTAGCTCATCCGGTCAAAAAAGGTATTGGTTTGACACAACACCTAACATAAATATTCTTATTAATCAGGCTAAAGGGGAAATTGAAAAAAACAAAAATGATATATTTTCAGAAGTAATAAAACGTATTAAAGAGAAAACAAAGTCAGTAGTATTATTTACTGTTTTAGTTGATCCCCTGGACGAAATACCTGAGCAAATCAAACCGACATTAATAATTTTGAGTCCAAAATATTTAGCTAATCCAAATGAAGTAAATGGTAAAACTAAACCAGTTATTGAAAAGATAGCAACAAAAAAAGGGAATAGCGAAAGGATATACCGCAATACCATAGTTTTTTTAATATGTTCGGAAATTGGTATTGGTAAACTTCAAGAAGATATAAAAAATTACCTGGCCTGTCAAAAGATCAACAGCGAATACAGCACCCAATTAAACGCAGAACAAAAAACAGATATTGGTAAACGAATCAAAAATGCCAGTGAACAAATTGACTGTTCCATAGTTTCAGCCTATTCTATAGTCGCAAAGTACTCAGCAAATAACGGTGTAGAAAAATTAATTATAAAGCAGTTTAAGGACAGCTTTGAAAACCAAATAAACACAAACATCATTAGTGCTTTGAAAGAGGAAGAATGGCTTTTGGAATCGGTCGGATTAGGAATTTTAAAATCCAACAACTTACTTCCCTCGCTCGAAAGATCAATAAAGGTAAAAGATGTTTATGAAGCATTTCTGCGATTCGATGATAAACCAATGATAACAGGGCCTGATGCCATTTCTAAAAGCATCTTACGATATTGCATGAATGGTGAAATTTGCATTGCAACAGGAGATGGCATTTCATTCACCAAGTATTTTTTCCAGGAAAATGTTCCTTTTTTTGATGTCACTGATATTACTTATTGGCTTGTCGATAAAAGTTTAAAACCAGGGAAAAATTCAACTAAATCATCTTTTGCAACATATGGAAGTGAAGAAAACGATATTTCCCTTTCGCTAATAAATGAGGCAGGTGGTTCTGATATGTATAGAAACTCAATTTACTCTGGCATTTCAGCTGTAAAGCAACTTAAATCAATAACTATTTCAGGAAGGGTTCCTTTAGAACGTTATACGGAATTATTTAATTACTTCATAACACCATTTGCTATGTCTGGGAACAAAATTGAGATAGACGTAAAATTCAAGATTTCTTCAAATGCAGGAAATCCTATTGATGAAAGCAAGCAGCAATACAAATCGGCCAAGGAAGCTAGTAAGCAATTGGGATTAAACTTTGAAGAAGAAAATTAGGCATCACATTTTCTTTACAGATTGCAAAGTCTTTGCTTTTTAAAGAAGATCATTTTCCAGATTAACTCTTTGTTCTAGCTAGAATATTATCCGATAGTTTGGAAATTATTTTAGTAATTCTAGAATAAGGAATTAATTAGTTTATGTGCAGGTGGAAGATTTGCAGCATTTTTTGTTTTGCTAAGGTAATCGTCAAAATTCAAAACAACCAATATAAGAGTTTTCTACCGGGCCATGATTACCGGTTTTACCTGCATAAAAAAATAGATCTCGCAATTTTCTCGGGAAAGAGCGCTCCATTACCCATTGCCAGAGCTGCAACATGTTTCTTCGCAGATCCGGATACAAGTATCTAGTCTCGCACGAAGATCGGATTCGCCAGCTTCAGGATCCTATAAAAACAGCTGCCATGATCGGGTCGATTGAAAGGAACGCATAGTATATTGTTTGTTTACTGTTAGAGTATCAGTTATAGTAAAATCAAAAATAATGACCATACAATAGCAATCCACCTGTTATTCACGACCCGATCTAAAAGAATAGCGGTAAACCGCTAATCAAGTGACTTTGGCAATATGACGAAACTTACCCTAAGCTTTTTTGCCCTGCTGTCGTTTTACCTGATGCTCTGCCCGGTCACCGCTCATCCACAAACCAGGCAATCCTTGAATAGTACCAGCCCCGGAATAGTATGGCAAATTACGCCCCAGGCCGACCTGAAAAACTCCGGCGCCGACATCTCCACACCAGGTTTTAAGATCCCTGGTCATATAAAGGGTATTGTGCCTGGCACCGTGTTCACCGCCTATGTAAACGCCGGCATCGTGCCCGATCCCAACTATGCCGATAATATTTACAAAGTTGACGAATCCTTCTTTAACCGTCCATTTTGGTACAGGACCGAATTTGAACTCCCCGCCACTTACGTCAACGGCCAACGCGTATGGCTTCATTTTGACAATACCAACCGCTTTGCTGATTTCTATTGCAACGGGACCAAATTATCGGGAACTCCTACATCCACTAAAGACGTCAGCGGCCACATGCTGCGCACAAAATATGATATAACCGATCTGGTTAACAGATCCGGCAAAAATGCGGTGGCCGTTTTGATCACGGATGCTGATCAAAAAAAGAAGCGCAACTCCAAAGAAAGCTTTGGCGTTGCCGCCAGTCCCACCTACCTGTCGGCAGCCAGTTGGGACTGGATGCCTTATGTACCGGGCAGACTAGCCGGTATTACCGGCAATGCGTATCTCGAGATCACCGGCGATGTGACCATGGAAGATCCCTGGATCAGGTCAGAACTGGAGTCGAATGATATTGCTTATTTATACATCTCTTCAACCCTGAAAAACGCGTCTGCTGCCAAACAGGATGTTACCATTTCGGGCGTAATTCAGCCCGGAAACATCCGGTTCTCCAAAAAGATCACCCTCGATGCGGGCGCTGCTTCAACAATCTACCTCGACCGGAAAGATTTTCCGGAATTCATCATCAACCATCCCAAACTCTGGTGGCCCAATGGGTATGGCGAACCGAATTTGTATACCTGTACCCTAACCTGCAGTACAGGCAATAACGTGTCGCAGGTAAAAGAGATCTCTTTCGGTATCAGGAAATACGAATACCAGTTTGTAAAAAATGCCGCCGGATGGCCGGTGATGACCTTTTTTATCAATGGTCAGAAATTATTTTTAAAAGGAGGTAACTGGGGAATGAGTGAATACCTGCTTCGTTGTCATGGCGAAGAATATGAAACAAAGGTGCGGTTACACAAAGACATGAACTATAATATGATCAGGTTATGGACCGGCTGCGTTACCGACGATGAGTTGTACGACTATTGCGACAGGTACGGTATTATGATCTGGGACGATTTCTGGTTATACGTGGCCTACGACGACGTTGCCAGTGATGATGACTTTAAAGCCAATGCCCTTGATAAAGTAAAACGGTTGAGAAACCACCCCAGTATTGCCTTGTGGTGCGGCGCCAATGAAACACATCCCAAACCTGAATTGGATAATTACCTCAGATCGATCGTGGCGCTGGAAGACCATAACGACAGGATGTATAAATCCAGCTCCAACCAGGATGGTCTCTCGGGCAGTGGATGGTGGGGCAATCAGCCGCCCAAACACCACTTTGAGACTTCCGGCAGCAACCTGGCCTGGAACAAACCGCCTTATCCGTATGGGTCAGACCGCGGTTATGGCTTGCGGTCAGAGATAGGGACAGCTACCTTCCCAACCTATGAGAGTGTAAAGAAATTCATTCCTGCCGGCCAGTTATGGCCGTTGCCAACAGACGATGCTTTAAAAAACTCGGATACCAGGGTCTGGAACAGGCATTATTTTGGTAAAGAAGCTTCCAATGCCAATCCGCTCAATTACAAAGCTGCCGTAAATAAACAATTTGGTGAATCGGCCGGGCTCGAAGAGTTCTGCGAAAAAGCGCAATACCTGAATATTGAAGTGATGAAAGGTATGTACGAGGCCTGGAACGATAAAATGGGACACGATGCTTCGGGACTGCTGATCTGGATGAGCCAGTCGGCTTATCCTTCCTTCGTATGGCAAACCTATGACTACTACTACGATGCCACCGGGGCCTACTGGGGCGCCAGAAAGGCCTGTGAGCCTTTGCATATTCAATGGAACGCTTCCAACAACAGTATCAAGGCAGTTAATACAACGTCAAAAGACCTCCAGGGCGCAACCGCAAAAGCCACCATCTATAATCTCCATGGTAAAGAACTTACGCAGCTGGGCAAACAGGCGCTAATAAATGTTGCGTCCGGCAATATAACCGAAGCATTTACCCTCGACCTCAATGGAAAAAATACCGGAGCGGATCTTACGCCCCTTCATTTTATCAAACTGGAACTAAAAGATGCTGCAGGTAACCTGTTGTCTGATAACTTCTATTGGCGAAACGGCGTTTATGACCTGGATTACACCAGCCTTAATACCTTGCCGGCGGCTCAACTGTCATGTAAGCTGATTGGTAAAGAGTCGCTTGACGGAACCGGAAAGCTGCAGGTGCTGGTGAAAAACAATTCCAACACCGTAGCCTTCGGAAACCGCTTGCGATTGATCAACAAAACCACACAGGAACGGGTGCTGCCGGTGATCATGTCGGAAAACTATTTCACCTTACTGCCTGGTGAAGAAAAACGGGTGACCATAGAAGCAGCTGCCAAACTGCTTACAGGCGGCGTAACGGTGCTGTTGAAGCAATACGGGCAAAAAGAAAAAAAGCAATTTTCTGTTGATCGCTGATCTTTTATGAACAGCATCCTGATTAATTTATGGCTCCCGACTGGCGGTAAAAGCCGTTTAATGCGACTTTAGTCTGTACCATGCTAAATATGAATAAACGTAAGACAGGTTTGGCGGCCTTGTTGCTGCTCTCACTCGGGGCTGCCTATGCACAGAAGGACCTGGCCGACTATGTGAACACCCTGCAAGGCACCAATTCACATTGGGGCCTTTCGTATGGCAATACCTATCCAACCATTGCCGTGCCATTTCCCATGCACTCCTGGTCGCCGCAAACCGGCAAAAATGGCGATGGCTGGAAGTATACCTGGAATGCAACATCGATCCGTGGCTTTCAGCAGGTGCATCAATGCAGTCCCTGGATGGGTGACTATGCCGTGTTCTCGCTCATGCCGGTCACCGGCGCCCTGGAAGTCAGCGAAGACAAAAGGGCTTCCTCTTTTACGCATGCCGATGAAATAGCCAAACCACACTATTACAAAGTAAAACTGGGCAATGGCGTTACCGCTGAGATTGCGCCCACAGAGCGCAGCGGGCACATGCGGTTCGCATTCCCAAAAGGGAAAGAGGCTTACCTGGTGCTCGATGGTTATACCAAAACCAGCGGTGTCACCATTCATCCGGATCAACGGAAAATTACCGGCTGGGTGCGCAACGGCACTTTTATTCCCGCAGGTTTCCGGTGCTATTTTGAGATGCAGTTCGATCAACCTTTTCTGTCATACGGCACCTGGGAGAACCGGTCAAACAGCATTCAACAAAAAAAGCTGACCGATTCCGGGGACGGTAAGGGCGCCTATCTTCAATTTAAACCCGGCGCCGTGGTGCAGGTAAAGATCGCTTCCTCTTATATCAGTGCCGGTCAGGCAGCGCTTACCCTGCAGCAGGAGCTGGGCAGCTATAAAAATCTAGCGCAAACCAGCGAAGCAGCGAAAAGATCGTGGAATGAACTGCTGGGCCGGATCGCAGTGGAAGGCGGCACTGAAGGGCAAAAAGCAACCTTTTATTCCTGCCTGTTCCGCGCCAGCCTGTTCTCACATAAGTTTTATGAATTCGATAAAAGCGGCAACCCGTATTACTTCAGTCCCTACGACAGTAAAATACATACTGGTTACATGTATACCGACAATGGTTTCTGGGATACCTTCCGGGCGCAGTTCCCGCTAAGCAATATCCTGCATCCAACGATGCAGGGACGGTATATGCAATCCCTGCTCGATGCACAACAGCAATGCGGCTGGCTGCCGACCTGGTCTAACCCCGGCATGTCGGGCGTAATGGTGGGCAATCATGCGATCTCCCTGCTGACCGATGCCTGGGTAAAAGGCATTCGTACGTTTGATCCTGATTCTGCTTTGAAAGCCTATTACCACGAAGCCACCAGCCGCAGCCTGATGGGCGGTTCCAGCGGTCGGGAGGGACACGAATATTATTTCCAGTTAGGTTTTATTCCGCAGGATAAAGTGCATGAAAGCGCCGCAAAGACCCTGGAATATGCCTACGACGATTTCTGTGCTTACCAGCTTGCCAGACTAACCGGCAATAGATTTTATGAGCACATTTTTGCCCGTCAGATGTACAACTACAGAAATGTGTTTGACAGCACAGCGGGTTTTGTTCGCGGCCGTAACAGCAACGGCGAATGGATCCCAACTCATTTTGACCCTGTTGAATGGGGCGGCGCTTTTACCGAAGGCAATCCCTGGCAGTGGACCTGGTCGGTGTTTCACAATACCAGGGATCTCATCAACATGCTCGGCGGCGAAGCCGTCTTCAATCAAAAGCTGGATAGTTTATTTCATGGCTCCAATGCCGTAAAGTATGGCTCCTATAAACAGGAGATCCATGAGATGAAGGAAATGGTGCTGGCCGGCATGGGTCAATATGCGCACGGCAATCAGCCGGTGCAGCATGCGCCGTATTTGTACAATTACAGCGGCCAGCCCTGGAAAACGCAAAAGCAGGTACGCGAAGTGATGTCCCGGCTGTACAACGCCACCGAAAACGGTTATCCCGGCGACGAAGACCAGGGGCAGATGTCTTCCTGGTATGTCATCAGCGCCCTGGGCTTGTATAGTGTTTGTCCGGGTACCGATGAATATGTAATTGGCAGTCCCGTGTTTCAAAAAGCAACCATCAGTCTTGAGAACGGAAAGAAGTTTACCGTAGAGGCGGTGAACAATAGCAAAGACAATGTATACATTCAATCGGCCACGCTGAACGGCAAACCCTTACAAAAGAATTTCATCAGGTATGCCGATATCAGCCATGGCGGAAGACTTCGTTTAGTGATGGGCAGCAGTCCGAATAAACAACGGGGCATCCGGGAAGAAGACAGGCCTTATTCGCTGCTTCCACCCGGCATCGTCCGGTAACGCTATTCATCAACAATCGGTATGAACAGAAAGGATCATGAGAAATAAATATTGGTTAAGTTGTATTGGGTTATTGCTGGCCGCGCTTTCCTGCCTTGCGCAGCAGCCGGTTGATCTTGTCAACCCCTTTATTGGCGCCAGCACCAGCGAAGGCGCCGCCGGAATTTATCACGGCCTGGGAAAAACATTTCCCGGCGCCACCACGCCATACGGCCTGGTGCAGGTTAGTCCCAACACCATTACCGGGGGTGACAATGGTTCTGGTTACAGCTATGAACATACGAGCATAGAAGGATTTGCCTTTACCCAAATGAGCGGGGTGGGCTGGTTTGGCGACCTGGGTAATTTACTGGTAATGCCATCTACGGGAGCATTGCAAACGGCTTCGGGCAGTTTGAAAGATCCGGCTACAGGATATCGATCGCGTTATGATAAAAAGACCGAAAAAGCCAGTGCCGGTTATTATGCTGTTTCGCTTTCTGATCACAACATCAAAGCAGAAATGACGGCTGCGCCGCATAGTGGTTTGCTCCGGTTTACTTTCCCAAAACACGCTTTATCCCGCATCCAGATCGACCTCGCGAGGAGGGTGGGCGGTACATCGGTGCTGCAGGAAGTGGAAGTAGTTAATGAGCACACCATCCAGGGGTGGATGAAATGTACGCCGGAAGGCGGGGGCTGGGGGAATGGCGAAGGCAATGCCGATTATACCGTTTACTTCTATGCGCAGTTCAGTAAACCGTTAAAGAATTATGGGGTATGGAGTGCCGGCATCCCCGACAGCTGGGGCCGGAAACGGCAGGATGTGGAAAGCGGGAAATACCAGCAACGGATAGCAGACGCTACGGTAACAAAAGGTATAAGAAAAATGCAGGGCAAACACCTTGGCTTTTTTACCGAATTCGAAACAAAAAAAGGGGAAGAAGTGCTGCTGAAAAGCGGAATTTCTTTTGTGAGTTTAGCAGGGGCCCGGAAAAACCTGGAGGCCGAAATACCTGGCTGGGATTTTGACAAACTGCACGCGCAGGCTCGTGCAACATGGAATGCAGCCCTGTCGAAAATGCAGGTAACCGGCGGCTCGAAAGCGCAAAAAACAATTTTCTATACTGCGCTTTATCATACCATGATCGATCCCCGGATGTTGGAAGATGTAGATGGCAATTACCCGGGTGGCGATGGAAAAGTACATCAGTCGAAACATTTTACCAAACGCACGATCTTCAGCGGCTGGGATGTCTTCAGAAGCCAGATGCCGCTGCAAACCATCATCAACCCTTCCCTGGTAAATGATCTCATCAATTCCCTGATCACGCTGGCGGATGAAAAAGGGAAAGATCATTTTGAACGCTGGGAGTTGTTGAATGCCTATAGTGGTTGTATGCTGGGTAATCCTGCGGTATCGGTCATTGCCGATGCGTATGCCAAGGGCATCAGGAATTACGATCTAAACAAAGCCTATCAGTTATCGGTAGGTTCAGTGGAACGGTTCGGGAACAAAGAGGCGGGGTACACGCCCAATCCTTTAAGTATTTCGTATACGTTGGAATATGCGTATTTCGACTGGTGCGTATCTCAATTGGCGAAGCAGCTGGGAAACTCCGCGGACGCCGACAAATACGCCAAACGCGCCCAGTATTACCACAACATCTTTGATAAAGAAAAGGGCTGGTTCAGGCCCCGCCTGAAAGACGGCAGTTGGGAACCGTGGCCGGCGGAAGGGCGGTTGAAACAATGGTATGGATGTATGGAAAGCAATGCCTGGCAGCAGGGATGGTTTGTGCCACACGATGTAGCCGGTATGGTGGCCCTGATGGGCGGCAAAGAAAAAGTACTGGCTGATCTCACCAACTTTTTTGAAAAGGTACCCCATAACATGATGTGGAACGACTATTACAACCATGCCAACGAACCGGTTCATCATGTGCCCTTTCTTTTTAACCGTTTAGGTGTTCCTTCGCTTACCCAAAAATGGACAAGGGCCATTTGCGAACGCGCTTATAAGAACGCTGTTGAAGGGTTGGTAGGCAATGAGGATGTAGGACAGCTATCGGCCTGGTATGTGCTGGCCGCAAGCGGTTTGCACCCCGTTTGTCCGGGCGATACCCGTTATGAAATAACCAGCCCGGTATTTAACAAGATCACCATTGCCCTGGATGCTGCTTATAGCCAGGGAAAGACCTTTACCATTTCTACCGTAAATAACAGTTCACAAAATGTGTACATACAAAGTGCAACCTTAAATGGCAAACCCTACAACAACTGTTTCATCGATCATAGCGACCTGGTGAAAGGCGGCGTGCTGGAGCTGGTAATGGGTCCGAATCCGGGCAGGTTATGGGGCAATTGATGTAAGAAGAAGCGAAAGTTAATCCTCTCAAATGAAGCCGTATCTAAAAATACTTTATTGCACCTGTTTATTTATCTGCACGTTTGGGTCTCATGCGCAGAACGCCTACTTTATCGATGGTTATCATGGGGGCGTTTATGGCCATTATCCCAAAGGGTATACGCAGTTTATAGTAGGCAAATTGAATGAACATCCTTTCTGGAAGATCAATCTGGAAATTGAGCCCGAAACCTGGGATTCGGTTGCCGTGTGGGAACCTGCTGCGTTGAAACAATTGCAGCAGCTTTTCAGGGATCAATCCGCCACCGGCAGGATCGAGTATGTTAGTCCGGCCTATGGGCAAAGTTATTTCTTCAACACGTCCGGCGAAAGCATCATCCGGCATTTTTCCTATGGAATAAAAAAAGTAAAAGCATACTTTCCCAATGCCGTTTTTACCACCTATTCGTCTGAAGAACCCTGTTTTACCAG
This sequence comes from Longitalea luteola, assembly GCF_017356035.1. Taxonomy (GTDB): domain Bacteria; phylum Bacteroidota; class Bacteroidia; order Chitinophagales; family Chitinophagaceae; genus Niastella; species Niastella luteola. Next base: position 334,189 of record NZ_JAFIQX010000006.1, read on the forward strand.
TGCCTTGCCCCAGATCTTACGATCATTTGGGTTTAGATACGCTTCGTTGAAAAACCCCAATACCTGCTGGGGTGGCTATACCCGCGCTTATGGTGGCGAGCTGGTGAACTGGATCGGCCCCGATGGTACAAAACTCATAACTGTACCCCGGTATGCCACCGAAAAGCTGCTGCCAAATTCAACCTGGCAAACAGCGGGCTGGACCAATTCGCCCCAATACATCAGGGATGCGTTTGCTTATGGTATAAAAAATCCGGTGGCCATGTGCCTGCAGGATGCGGGTTGGAAAAATGGCCCCTGGATTGGTAATGGCAACAGGGGCTATCAGCCCACTTACTACAAAACATGGCGCGATTATATAGAGAACCATTCTATTAAAACACCCAGGCAAAACTGGAAACTCAGCCAGGAAGACATCCTGGTAAGCCTGGTATGGGGCTCACAGGTTTTACAACAACTGGCACAGCGGGTTCGGACAGCCGAAAACAAGCTGGTAATGGCCGAGAAACTCGCAGCGCTGGCAGCCGTCTATGATCACAGGCCCTGGCCGAAAGCTGCCATTGACGAAGCCTGGCGCACATTACTCTTGTCGCAACATCACGATTGCTGGATTGTTCCGTACAATGGCAAAAGGGGCGATACCTGGGCCGATAAAGTGAACGTATGGACGAAAAGAACAAACGATGTCAGCGACAGTATCATGCATAGCGCAGCCACTCTAAATGATCAGGGCGCTATCAGCGCCATCCGGGTGTATAATACCACCGGTACTACCAGGCAGGAACTAGTGCAACTGAAACTACCGGTGGGAACGGCATCGAACGAGGTAGTTGTTGTGGATGAACAGCGGAACGAAATGTTTACGCAGTTGGCCAGGTCATCCGCTGATCATGAATTGTATTTTAAAGCAGCTGTTCCTGCTATGGGTTTTAAAACGTACAGGATGGAGCACAGGCGCCCTTCCGTAATGAAAGGGGCAACAGCTGCTTTTACAGCTGAAGGCAATATTATTTTAGAGTCCGATCTGTACAGGCTGATCATTGACAGATCGAGCGGCGGTGTTATTAAAAGCCTTATTGCAAAGAAGTTAAACAATAAAGAGTTTGTTGATCAAAAAAATGAAAAAGGATTTAATGCATTGAGCGGACATTTTTTTAATAACGGTGGTTTTTACACTACTTCCCAAAACCCGGTTACCCTTACTATGCTGGAAAATGGGCCTCTTGTAGTAAAAGCTGCCATTAAAGGAATGATCTTCGACCATCCTTTTACCCAAACCATTACATTGAAACAGGGGGACAGCAGAATTGATTGCAGCCTGACCATAACATGGAAAAATAATACCGGCATTGGTGATGCGTATAAACAAAGCGGCGGCCCGGACGCCAGTGATTACCACAAGCCTTTTTATGACGACAGCAAAAAATTGCTGGCGCTCTTCCCTGTAAATTTTTCTTCTCAAAAGATCTATAAAGATGCGCCTTTTGATGTTACCGAAAGCAGGCTCGATAATACCTTCTTCACTACCTGGGACAGCATCAAAAACAATATTCTGTTGAATTGGGTGGATGTGTATGATGCCAAAGAAGATTATGGTCTGGCCCTTTTTACCGATCATACGACCACCTATGCCCATGGCAAAGGTTTTCCGTTAGGTTTGAATGTTCAGTATTCAGGCGCCGGCTTATGGGGAAGGGATCATCCTGTTACCGGTACTACCGAAATGAAATATGCTTTGATCCCGCATAAAGGAAAATGGGATGAAGGTGGCATCAGTGAGTTAGCTGTGCACTGGAACGAGCCGCTGGTGGCGTTGCCTTCTTCACCAGTAAAAACTGCAGAAAGATCATTGGTAGATGTAACCGGCACCGGTTACCAGGTAACGGCCGTCCTCGTGGAGGGCGATGATCTGCTGGTGCGTCTTTTCAATGCAGCAGGCAATAATAAACTTCAAAAGATCGCCTTTGGCGGAAAAGCGACCAGCGCCCGGCTGGAAGAACTGAACGGTGCAGTGAAGCAGCACTTAAAGATCCATACCGGTAAAACGACTGCCATTCATCTTGTTATACCCAGGTTTGGCATAAGGACCATTCGATTGAAAAACTTCGCCTCTTCTTAAAGCCCGCTTTTTTTACGCACACAAAGGGGGTAGCTGTTAGCTTAAGTGACAGCAGATGTAAGCTGCCGGCGCCCGGCTGTGAACGAACACAGTCATTACGCTAACCATTTATAAACTTTGATTGCATGAAAAAACGATTGCTATGCCGCCGTCCGATCTGGACGGCCGCCCTTCTTTGCCTGCTCTTACTTCAACACTGTACGAAAATAGATGCGCCGGTAAACGACAACGCAGCTGAATATTCAGGTACGGTCTCGGTCCGTTCTGTAATCGGTCCGGGTACGAATGGCTTTTACAGTATTACCAATGTGTTTAGTGGCCATGCCATGGAAGTGTTTGCCAGCTCCACGGCCGATGGCGGCCCCGTAGTGCAGTATGCGAATTTCAACTTTCAAAACCAGAAATGGGTGGTGAAAGATCTTGGCTCCGGTTATTTCTCCATCATGAACGGGTTCAGCGGAAAAGTGCTGGATGTACCCGGCAGTACCAATGAAACGGGACGACAATTGCAACAATACACCTGGAATACCACCAATGCGCAGCAATGGCGGATCGAGGATGTGGGCGGGGGTGCATACAGGATCATTAACCGCGGTAACGGACTGGCAGTTACCAATCAAAACAATGCTACCGGCAGCGGTACCGCCATTACGCAGCAGCCTTATACCGGCAGTAATGCCCAGAAATGGATCTTTACCCTGGATACACGGATGACCTTCGCAGTTAACAATGGCTGGGTAAACAGCGCACAGGTATATATCGACAATGACTATAATAATTACCTTACCCGCTACAGCGGCTGGAACGGCGGCGACGGCTGCGTAACTACATTATTACCCAATGGCAGCCTGTTGTGGTCGTTCCAGGACAGCTTCTTTGGCGAAGTAACACCCAACCGGGCAAGGATCGATAATGTGTTTGTACGTAATGCCGGGTTCATCCAGGTGAACAGGTCACTTTCGAGCTATCAGCAATTGAATCCCATCGGTGCCGATGGCAGGGCGAAGACCTGGGTACTGGTGCCGGGCGCCGCCAATGGCGACCAGGACCTTTATTGGGGCGGGCCTGCCCAGGTACTGGGCAACGAAGTACAAATGGTGATGGGGCACATGCACCTCAATGCCAGTAATGAGCTTGAACACCAGCGTACCGATGTGGTGGTTTTCGATGCAGCCAGTATGCAGCAAAAGCGGGTAGTGCACAACAGGTATACCGGCAGCCTGCCTTTCGATGCCAGTTTGTTTAAAGCAAATGACGGCTACACTTATATGTACACCACCCAGAATGTGGGTATCTGTGGCTCCCGGTTATACGTAGCCCGGGCCGCCAACCATAATATTACCGGCGCCTGGGAGTTTTACAGCAATACCGGCTGGACAACCAACCAGCCTGCTGACGCCAATCTGCAGCCGATCCTGGAAGCCAATGCCACACAGCCGAATGTGTTTTATAAAGACGGCAAATATTACCTTGTATCCCAAACCACCTGTTATGGCCTCGATATTAACATTTGGGAAAGCAATAGTCCGGTTGGCCCTTTTGTTAACCAAAGGACCATTTACCGCATACCGCAGCAATACACCCTGCCTGAATTTGTTACGTATAATGCCGTGGTGCATCATGCATTGTCGCGTGAGGGGGAACTGGTAGTATCTTACAATATCAACCCGACCGATTTCTGGAGTAATTTCAACAACCCGGGCAGTGCAGACAGGTACCGCCCATGGGTAGTGCGGATCTATAACTGGAAATGAAAATAATTACGGAACAGCAGCGGGTGCATGAACGGTATTCATGCGCCCGTTCCTTTTTAAAGCTGTAGCCAATAAAAAAATAATCCCTGTGACGATAAAGAGGCTGCCGATCAATTCGGCCTGGGTAAAGCGGATAAAACCGGCCCTATACACCGGGTTGACCCTGATCTGTTCAATCAGCAGCCGCTCCGTTCCATTGAGTAAACAATAAACAGCAAACAGTTTACCGGGCGTAATAAAACGATGGCGCAATTGCCATAGCAGCAGAAATAACAACAAACAGGCGATGCCTTCATATAAAGAGGTGGGAAATACCGGTTGACCGCTTAACGGGTATTGGTACGCCCAGCAACCCGATGGCAAAAAAGACAGCCAGTTCGGCATGGGAGCCGTATTCACAATGCCCCAATCGCCATCGCCCGACAAATGACAGCCTAACCGCCCAATGCCATAAGCCAGCATCATGGCCGGGCTGCCCATATCGAGCATGTGCACCAATGGGATCTTGTGCCGGTACGCGATGTATAAAGCAACGCCGATACCACACAGCAGACCGCCATAATACGTGAACCCTTCACCGGTCGCATTTTCCAACCGGTGAAAAACTACTGCACCCGCAAAACCGGCGAGGCCGCACCACCATAACAGGGAAGGCATCAATTGATAAGGATGCACCATGATCTTTTCAACAACAGCCGCTTTTTTTCTTTTTGTCCGGTACAATAAACCGGCTGCCAGCAAAGCGGTCAATAGTCCAACCGGCCAATGACCCACACGGGAGAACAATATGCGATCGGGATGCGCTGCAAAAGAGCGGTAATGCATAATGGCAGGGATCAGCTTAGCCGACACTATACCGGCCAGCAGGGCGTATCCGGCCAATGCAGGCCATCCCGTGCTGCCGGCGATTTTTTCAATGGCTTTTATTTGTCCTGCTGCTTCTTTCCGTTTCAGTTCAACGCCGTAAGCCCAATAAGCACCGGCAAATGCCAACGCCATCATGGTCCCGAATGTTTGAAAGGGCAGGGGTAACCGCCAGCCGGTAAGGTATTGCAACAGGTCTGAAATAGTGGGGAACATCTTTGTAGTTAGTCACGCAAGTGCCCCTTTTCCGCAGTTTTCGTGCTAAAAAAAAATGCTGTGCATTAGCGGCATCCATCCATTCCCGTGACTTAGGAATAGGGGCGTACAGGTGAAAAGCTTTATGTATATTGAGCCGCATTTAATCAACAACATCCCGCCATTAAACAGACTTCCGCAGAGATGCAGGGGAACCGGCATGGCCAGTAACATCCCTTATTGAAAAACGAATTGCCCATGATGGAAAAGCTCACCGAAAAACTCGTTCTGCTGGTTATTTTGCCCAATGGCTGGTGGCGGCCGAATACCCTGTTACTGCTCATTGGCTGTTTACTCGCCAAAACTACCCAATCGCAACATGCGCCGCGTTTACAGGATGTTGTCGTTAACCTTACAGCAAGGAACAGGCCGCTGGACAAAGTATTGCAGGAAATAGAAACCCAGACACCGTTCCGTTTTGTATACAACAGCGCCGAACTGGAAGCGGTGGGCAAGATCTCCATCAACCGGCGGCACACCGCTGTAAGCCAGGTATTATATGAATTGTTACCGGCGCATTTCGAATTCCGGCAAAGAGGTTATAACATAATTATACTCGAAAAGGAGCAGCACACTGACAGATCATCCGCCGGCCCTTTTATCGCAAGCGGGCGCGTTGTAGATAGCAATGGGCAGCCCCTGCCTGGCGTAACTGTAATTGTCAAAAATACAGATCGTTTGACCATAACCGGCGATCAGGGCCGGTTTGTGATCAACGCCACGAGACCCGACAGCCTGCATATAACTTCCATAGGTTTTGCACCCGTGACCATGGCAGTGCCGGTACATCCTGTGACCATCGTGTTACAACCTCACCACGCACAGGCTTTACAGGAAGTGACCGTGATCGGCTATGGCCGCCTGCAGCGAAAACAATTATCAACAGCCATAGTAACGGTTCCCCGCAGCCAGTTGAATGAACGCTCGGCCGCATTGAACATTGTTGAAGCCATGGCCGGTAAAGTGCCCGGCGCCAGCATCATGCTCAATTCCGGCAAACCCGGCAGCAGTCCGGTCATTAAGATCAGGGGAACCGGCTCTATCAACGCATCCAATGCGCCCCTGTTTGTGCTCGATGGCATTGTTGGTATCGAGCCTATGCTCATCAATCCGAATATCATTCAGTCGGTAGACATCCTGAAAGATGCGGCTTCCGCCGCTATTTATGGTTCACGGGGCAGCAATGGGGTGGTATTGATGACCAGTAAACAGGGTGCAAAAAACAGATCGAATATTTTGTTCAATCAACGGATCAGCGCAGGCACGCCGGCCCGCAGCATAGACCTGCTGAATGCCCGCGAAGCACTGGAAATGATCGAACGGCAATATGCCTATGTCCCCGGCCGGCTGGCGCCGCATAAAGACCCTTCCAATAATTTTGCGCGTAAAAATGAGCTGTTTTATGCCGACGGCTCGCCAAAGTATGATATCGACTGGCAGCAGGAAGCCACCCAAACGGCGCTGTCTGCCGGCAGTTCCATCACTTTCTCAGGCGGCAAAGAAAATATGACAAGCCTGCTCGATATAACGTACAACAACCAGCAGGGCATCCTGAAGAACAGCCGCCAGCAGCAGTTGAACGTATTTGCCAACCTGGGCTGGAATGTAAAACCATGGTTGTCGATAAAAACGATCCTGAACGGCGGCGGCCTGCAATCCCGGAATGTTGATCTGAATGCCCTTGGCCTCAACGCCATTCGTGAAATGTACGAATACCTTCCTTTCATCCCGGTGAAATACAGCGACGGCAGCTGGTCGCGCAAAGGCGATTATCCGGGCGCAGAAAATTCTGAAAATCCGGTTCGGCTGGTGAATGACGTAAAGTGGGTAACGGGTCAAACGTTTTTAATGGGCAATTTCACCGGCACCGTTCATTTGCATAAAAAAATAGACCTGGTCACCAGCTTCAGCGGTCAGTTGGGCGGCAATTACAGCAATTACTATTCGGGCATCGACGTGTATGGTTTTTCCGATCTGCAAAACGGGGTGGCGCAACGCCTCAATGGTAATGCAGCGGCCTGGATGAATGAAGACTATCTAACATACAATGATGTTTTCGGCAAAAGCAAACTGAACGCCGTGATGGGCGCCAGCTGGTATTACAATGTGGGTACGTGGACGTATGCCGGTTCAGAGAATTTCTTTGATGACTTTTTTGGATATAATAACCTGGGCGCCGGAACCGTGCGGCAACAGCCTGGTTCGGGCCGGCAACAACACCAGGTGAATTCCTTTTATACCCGTTTACAGCATGAATATGATAACCGTTATGTGGCCGGCGCTTCTTTCAGGGTAGACGGATCTTCCCGTTTTGGCGCCAATAACAAATACGGCTATTTTCCGGCGGTATGGGCTTCCTGGTTGATCTCCAACGAACGTTTCTTTGCGCGTTATTTACCGGTGGTGAATTTTTTAAAGTTCAGGGCGAATATGGGAGTTACCGGCAATGCCGAGATCGGTAATTATGTAACGCTTTCAAGACTTAACCCCACCCAGATCGTTTTTAACGGACAATTACAACCAGCAGTGGAATTAGCCAATCCCGGCAACGACAACCTGAAATGGGAACGGGAGCGGCAGTGGAATATCGGCCTGGATGCCGGCTTTTTCAGCGACCGTATACAGTTTACCGCCGATGTATACCGGAAACTGACATTCGACCTGCTGTATAATAAACAATTGCCGGCGACCACAGGCTATTCAGGGTTATATGATAACATCGGTTCCATTCGCAACCAGGGACTTGAGTTAAGTGTGCGGTCAAGAAATATCGTTTCGAAAAAATTCAGCTGGAACAGCAGCGTGAGCTTTTACCTGAACCGTTCCAAGGTATTGCATTTGAATGGCGACATTTTATACAACTGGGCAGGGCGTGTTAAGGAAGGCGCTCCGATAGATCAATGGTTCGGCTACCTGCGTGATGGCACCTGGAGCACGGATGAGGCCAGCGAAGCCGCTGCACATGGCCGCAGGCCAGGCGATGTAAAATGGGTAGATGTAAACAACAACGGGGTGAAAGATGCCGGCGACCGCGTGCCCCTTGGCAATAAGATGCCGCGTTACCAGGCGGACATCACCAATGTTCTTTCAGTGGGCCCTTTTCAGTTGTTCATTGATGTGAGCGCCATGACCGGGCACAAACTGGCCAACTATCCGCGATTCATTATGGAAAGCGCCACCACCAATGTGAACAGCTTTGGCAGCATCTTACGGTCATGGACGGTTGACAACCAGAAAGCAGCTATCGGACAATTGCGTTTGCCATCAGATGGTGGGGAAAATGAAATGGACAATTATTACATCGAGGATGGTTCTTTTGTGAGGGTAAGGAACATAGCATTCAGTTATACATTGCCTGTAAGCATGCTGCAAAGAATGCGAATGGAAAAATGCACCCTAACGCTGAATGCTGAAAATTATTTACTGTTCACCAGGTACAGGGGCTATGACCCTGAGACCTCTTCCTTCGATGGAGACCTGAACCAGGGCGTGGATCTGTATCAATATCCAAAAGCAAAGACCATATCGTTGACCATGCAGGTAACGTTTTAAAATAAGTATATGAAGCAGATCGTAACCAGGGCAGGGTGGGCAATATTGCTGCTGTTCAGTGCCTGCACAAAGTTTTTGAAAGAGGAGCCGGATGGTTTTTTAACGACTGACAAGTATTATACCACGGAAAGCCAGGTAAAAGCAGCGGTGAATGGCGCTTATGCAGGGCTGGATGATATATTCGCTACGGGCATTGGTGTTGCTACCAGTCCGGCCTTTGTGCCCGAGTACCTGACCGGCTACAGCACGCGGCTGCGGCCAGGGGATGGAGATGCCGAGAACCAGTTCCTGCGACTCGATTACATCGATCCGGCCAATGGCCGCCTGGAGCCCTGGTGGACGGCCATTTATTATCCGCTGGAGAATTGCAACAGTGTATTGGACAATTTATCGCGCACCACATTTCTGCCCGAAGCGGCGCGTAAGCAATATATGGGTGAAGTGTATTTTTTGCGCGCCTGGTATTATTTCCAGGGCGTACGCCTGTTTGGCGATATACCGCTTAAAACGACACCTACCACCGATCTCAGCAATACCCGGATCCCGAAGGCTCCTCAGGAAAAGATCTATGATCAGATCGTTGCCGATCTGCTGAAGGCGGAGGAAGCGGGGTTGCCATGGACGGCTATAAGCGGCCATGTAACGATGGGCGCCGTAAAATCGTTGCTTGCCAAGGTATATATAACGATGGCAGGTTATCCCCTGCAAAAAGGAAATGATCATTACCGGAAGGCCTACGAGAAGGCGAGGGAAGTGATCGAAAGCAATGCATTCACCTTGTTTCCCCGGTACAGTGATCTGCGGCAGGTTTCCCTGCAAAACACCGGGGAATTCATTTTCATGCTCCAGCGCGATCCGGTAAATGCCGGAAATTTCATGCACTTCTTTTTAATGCCTTTCCCCGAACAGCCCATAAGCATTCAGCCAACCTATGGAGGGGCATTGGCGCCGCGCAAGGAATTTTACGATGCTTTTGCGGCCGATGACCAGCGCAAACAGGAGCGGGTATTCTTTTATACGCAGGCTGCGCAATACAACAATCCTTCCAATATGATCAACCTGCCCGGGCCATTGATCTATAAATATTGGGATGAGGAGGCCGAAAGGACCGGTAAAGCCGGGCAGAATTTTTGCCTGCTGCGTTATGCAGATGTACTGTTATTATGCGCAGAAGCCAGGGCGTATGCCGATGGCGGCAGCACTACAAACGCAACTGCTATAGACGCTTATTACCAGGTGCTGCGCCGGGCATTTCCTGCTGCATCAAAACCTGCGGTGATCAGCGCAGACGAAGTGTTGAAAGAACGTTTTTTTGAGCTGTGCTTTGAATGGCAAACCTGGTACGATATGCTGCGTACGCGCAAAACATTGGATGTGGCAGGCGGGCAAATGGTGAATTTGATCGGTTACAAAGCGCCCAATCATTTGAAAGCTTTTGCCGAAACAGACCTGTTGCTGCCGATCCCCCTGAGTGAAGTACAAAAGAACCCGTTATTGCAATGATGGGCCGGCCTGCGAAAAAAAAGCATTATGTTATTTATTCAGAATACCTTTGCACGGGTTCCATAACAAGAGCAGCATGGAAAATCAACGCATACAGCAATTGATCAATAAGGTTTTAAGCGGCCGTGCTTCTGCAGAAGAGCAGCAGGAGCTGGACGATTGGTATGCTGCCCAGGAAACAGGCAACGGGCTCACCAGCGACCTGGATGAGCAACACAAAAGCGCCATGGGCGAACAATTATTTGAATCCATTCATCAACGCATTCAATACGAACAAACATCATCCGCGACTAACTACCGTAAATGGGTAATGGCTGCCGCTGTATTGTTGGTGCTGGCAGCCGGAGCGCTGTATTTTTCTGTAAACAAGCGGGCTTATGCACCGCCGGCACTAACATCAGTATGGAAAGAAGAAAGATCCTATCATGAAATAAGGAAGATCCGGTTGCCGGACAGTTCTTTTGTTTGGTTGAATGCAGGTTCTATCATACGCTACGACAGTAATTTTGTGAGCGGCAAAAGAGCATTTTGGATGCAGGGAGAAGCATTTTTTGACGTTGCCCACAGGGAAGGGGAACCCTTTGAAGTGCACACCGGCAAGATCACGACCCGAGTGCTGGGTACCGCCTTTAACATTGACGCCTATTCGCCTGAAGAGGCAATTGCCGTAACGGTAAAACGTGGCAGGGTGGCAGTAACTGATTCCCTGCACAACAGTGGTATCCTGCTGCCCGATCAGCGCATATTGTATAAATCAGATGGAACATTCGAGAAAGACAGTGCCATGGCCGGTAATGTCACCGCCTGGACAACCGGGCAACTGGTGTTCCGCGACATGCCTTTCAGCGGGGTAGCCAAACGCCTCGAAAAAAGATTCGGTATACAACTCACCTTTAAAGATACCAGTATCGGCCATTGCCGCATCACAGCGAGCTTTCATCAAAACACGCCTTTGAACGATATACTCGACATGCTGGCGCTTGCCAATGGCAGTACCATTGAATTTGCCAGGCCTGCAAATACCTACTTCATTTCCGGCAAAAAAAGCTGTAAGTAGTCATCACAAATAATGCACAAGCAGTAGCGGTTTACAGCAGCCTGCGTGACTAACTGTAATCTTTGCTGCTTATGATTAAACCTAATATTGCTGCCGGTATCATTATACTGTGTTGCCTGGTGGCCTGTAAAAAAGGCGACTTTCTTGATAAAACGGCTACGTCTGATCTTACGGAACGGTCTGTATTTTCCGACAGTACCCGTACCATGCAATTCCTTACAGGTATTTACGCCGATATTGGATTTAGCTTCAATCCCTTTCGTTTTGGTGGGGCGGGGCTCGAAGCGGCCTGCGATGAAGCAGAGGGGCCGGCTTCCGCCAGCGCCAGTGCTTATATTCAATGGGCGGGCGCGTCAGTCAACGCATCCAGTGTAACCAGCGATGCATGGGCTGTTTGTTATGCCAATATCCGGCGGGTAAATGTGTTCCTGAAAAATGCACCGAACTCCCCGTTTTCATCTTCGCTCAAAACCACTGCGCTTGCAGAAGCCCGTTTTCTCCGTGCCTGGTATTACTTTAATCTGATGAAACATTACGGCGGTGTGCCACTCATTGGCGATACAATTTACAGTACAGAAGCGCCTATCGAGGTAAAGCGTAACAGCTTTGAAGAAACTGTTAATTACATTGTAGCCGAATGCGATGCAGTAACACCCTTGCTGCCCGCCTCGCAGTTCACGGTCAACTTCGGCCGCATCACCTCGGGCGCCTGCATGGCGTTGAAGGCTAAAGTATTGTTATATGCTGCCAGTCCGCTCTTCAATGGCGAACAGCTGGCTACAACCGAACCGCTGCGTTCGCTCACCGGTTACCCAGTGGCCGATCAGCAGCGGTGGCGTAAAGCGGCCGATGCCGCCAGGGCAGTCATCGATCTCAATCGTTACAAGCTGAACGAAGACAATACCACGGCGCCCGGTTACGGCTTCTATAAATTATTTACGCTGCGTAAGAACGATGAATACATTTTGCAGGAAATGCGCGCTGCTAACAGAGAACTGGAAGGCATGTGGCTGCCGCCAAGCCGCGGCGCCGGCGATGGTTCCAATCCTTATCTGGAACTGGCCGAAGCGTTTCCCATGCGCAATGGCAAACCCATCACCGATCCCGCCTCGGGCTACGACCCGGCCAACCCATACCAAAACCGTGACCCCCGCTTTGATTATACTATTATCCGCAATGGATCCATGATATGGAAGAACAACGGTCCCAAACAACCTTTGTATACCTATGTGGGAGAACCACAGGATGGCATATACGTAGGAACGCCTACCGGTTTTTACATCAATAAAATGCTGCAGGAAGATATCGTGCCCAACAATTTTGGTCAAACCCAGCGCTGTTTTCCGCTCATTCGCTATGCAGAGATCTTACTCGATTATGCGGAAGCGCTCAATGAGATCGATGGCCCGGTTCAGGAGGTGTACAATGCCGTGGAAGCCATTCGCAAAAGAGCGGGCTTAGATCCATATGAGCTAACGGCAGGCCTCACCAGGGAACAAATGCGCAGCGCCATTCAAAATGAACGTCGCATAGAACTGGCATTTGAAGAACAGCGCTTCTGGGATGTGCGGCGCTGGAAAATAGCTGAACAAACCGATAACAAACGCATGCATGGACAGGAGGTTACGAAAAACGGCGGGGTGTACAGCTATAAAACGATTGACGTTCGGCCGCATGTGTTCAGGCCTGCCATGTATTTGTGGCCATTGCCACAGGGCGAGTTGTCTAAATCGCCCGAACTGATCCAGAATACCGGTTGGTAATTAATGAAGTTTAACAACTCCAAATGAAAAAAATAAAATATGCGCTGGTGTTTGCGCTGGTGACCCTTTTCGCCTGTCAGAAAAAAGAGCTCGTGTTCACAGAGGCTGATAAACCATTGACTGGCGCCTGGAAAATTGTAAAAGTGATCCGCAATGGCGAAGACATAACGGCGCGGTTTGATTTCAGCGCTTTCCGCATCACCTTTACCGACAGTAGTTATACCCTTACGGATCCTGTACCATTCGTAGTGGCCAGGAACGGGCGATGGCATTTTGATGATCCGCAATATCCGCAGGCACTCAGCCTGTTGCCCGAGGGGTCGGCTACGCCGGTGAACCCCATCTTCCGATACCCGGTGGTGAAAGGCAAAAGAAGCCTCCTGCTCACGTTCAGTCCGGGTTGTACTTCCAACAAATACGAATATACCCTTGAACCATTGCCCCTATAGCATAAATAATTACTATGAAACGATTGCTTAAAAAAGAAAAGCTGCGCATCCTGTTTTTCCTCTTTGCAGTTGCTATCATTGTCGCCAACTGTATCGAAATACGCGGCCTTACCCAACCTTCTTCCACAAACGCCGGGGATACACTCACAGCGGTTGTAAAAGCCTGGATGGATCCCTATTGGGACCAGCCACAGTCGAGGCTGGTGATTGGTTTTCTGGCGCCCCGCAGCTGGAATGCACGCCAGAACATGCGCATGTATTATACAAGCAGCTTCGACAATGGCACCATGAGCCCCGTACCGGCCAATGCTGCCCCGAAAGGATCCAGTACCACCTGGGCGGAGGCCATACAGGAGCGTTTAGGCATTGGCGGCAACTATATCAACGATCTGGAATGGATAGTATTTCAGTCTGACAAAGCCTTTGACATGAGCGATCTGCCGCCCATTGAGGCCGATGTAACTATCAAAGTGAAGGTCGGTGCGCAAAACCTGCGGGTGAAACTGGGTTATTTCAGCGCTTCGAGTCAGCAGGAGCTCAGCGAACCCAAATTTTACGGCAAATGGTTCAGCGATTGTTTTGAGGTGATCAATGGCAGCGGCCCGCTGATCGATTTTTGCAGCCCCCAAATCAGCGCCATCGATCCCGTACAAAGCACAGATAACGATATCATTACTATCAACTATGATGAAGACGCTATTGCTACCAACCTGTCAGGCGCCGATAAAGTCTTTCTCTGCGCCAAAGCGTATACTTCCGACAACCAGGAAATAACCATCTGCAAACAGGACGACGCTACTGCCTTTACGGCATTAGGCGGTAAAAAATGGCGCAAGGATCTCTGGCCCCGTAAATACTTTGGACTAACCGAAGGACAAACCCTGGACAGAATAGAATACTATTTCACCGATGTAACGGGAACCATTAAAGTATTTAAACAGGGGAACACAGGTGATCCCTTCGTATTTACGTTCAGTTGCCAGTGATCGTTCTAAAAACTATACCCCTGTAGATCCTCTAAAAAATTAACTATGGCTTGCAGCTTCTATAAACATATCATGGCCTCCGGGTGTGGGTTGCTGTTGATGAGCATTGGCACGTTACGGGCGCAAACCGGTAAAGCCACCGCCGATACACTGCCGTCCGGTACTGCCGATACCATTATTATCGGAAAGGCGCAACACGCCCAACGCATTAATATCCTCTATGGTGAAAAAAGCAATGCCCATCTGATCCAGGCAACCGCTACTATTTATACCCATCAGCTCACCACAACGCCTGCCTCGTTATATGCCTATGCCTTACCGGGCCGCCTGGCCGGGTTGTATGCACAGCAAAGCAGTGGATTTACGTTTACGCCCACGACCGGCATCACGCAGCAGGAAATATTGTTCAATATACCGAATGCGGCTTCAGTGGGAACAACAGGAACCACTGATAACACCGAGATCAATCTTTCGCTGCGCGGGCAAAACCCGGTAACGGTGATCGACGGTGTACAGCGCGATATCTTTTCACTTGATCCCGAAACGATCGAATCCATATCGGTACAGAAGGACGCGCTGTCGTCTATCCTGCTGGGGCAAAAAAGTTCAAGAGGCCTGTTACTGGTTACCACGAAAAGACCACAACAGGGGGCCCCACAGATCTCATTGACCGCACAATCTGGGTGGCAGTCGCCGCTGGGCCTGCTGGATCCGTTACCTGCATACCAGTTTGCCTACCTGATGAATGAAGCGTTGATCAACAGCGGCCAGCCGCCTGCTTACACCAAAGAGCAATTTGAAGGTTACCGCAATCACGTGGACCCTTATTTGTATCCCGATATCAACTGGCAGCACGAGCTGATTGAAAAGAGTGCTCCATTAAACCGGTATTCGTTAAATATCACGGGCGGTTCAAGGGTAGCACGCTACCTGGTAGGTTTGAATTACACGGGTCAGCAGGGGATGCTGAAGGAAGGCGGCAACAATTCCTATAATACAAGGCTGGAACTAAAACGCTACCTGATAAACACCAAAGTAGACGTTGATCTTACCAAAAACTTCAATATCTCCTTACAGATCTTCGGCCGCATCCAGGATGGGAACCAGCCAGGCGCCGGCTATCTGAATATCTTCAGGACCATGCTCGGTACACCTAATAACGCTTATCCCAAATTCAACCCCAATAACAGTTTTGGCGGCACCTCCACCTATACCAACAATGTGTATGCGCAGCTGGCCAATTCGGGGTATATCATGAATAACGACAAAGAATTGTTAAGCACCCTGGACCTTTCTTACAAATTAGACAATTGGGTAAAGGGTTTGTGGTTCAAAGGAAAAGCCAGCACTTCGGTGCTTACGTCAACCGTTGTAAACAGGAGCAAGGTATCGCCGGTGTTCAAAATGAATACTGCCGGGAACGATACTTCCTATACGCAATATGGAACTCTTTTCAACCAGGCCAACAACTTCAGTATTACCTCCAGCGGCCAGTTCTGGTTTTATCAGGCCTCGCTGGGTTATACAAAGGCATTCGGCCGCCACCATGTTGAAGCTGTCACCTTATTCGATCAGCAACAAACCACTTACAATTTCGATCTGCCATCCAAATACACCAATATGGCAGCAAAGCTGCAGTACGATCTTGCCCATAAGTACTTTTTGGAAGGCGCCGTAACATATAGTGGTTATGATCGCTTCAAGCCCGGCCATCGTTTTGGCGTTTTTTACGCAGGGGGCATAGGATGGAATATGGCTGAAGAACCCTTTATCAAAAGCAACCTGCAATGGCTGAACATGTTTAAATGGCGGGTGAATTATGGATTGACCGGCCATGCAAATGTGGGCTATTTCACCTGGCGGCCTTCTTACAGCGATCGCTTTCAGTCCTACGGCTACGGCGTGAACAATACACCGATAAACGGCGTATACGAATTACCGCTGGTGAATGAACATGCGGAAGCGGAAAAGGCGCATAAATTCAATGCCGGCGTTGACATTGGCATGCTGAAGGGCCGGCTGCAGATCACAGCCGACTATTACCGCGATGAATACTTTGACCTGATGCAGGTACGCGGACGCAGCATTGCCCTGATCGGCAATAGTTATCCCGCTGAGAACATTGGCCGCAACCGGTATACAGGTACCGAGTTCTCCGTTGGCTGGCACGATGCTGTCAAAGGCTTCCGGTATTTCATCAGCGCCAATGGCAGTTTTATCAATTCCAAAGTGCTGTTTATGGATGAGATCGGCCGCCGCTATTCCTGGAATGAAAGAACAGGCCAGCGGGTAAGTGCGAACTTCGGATATATTGCCGATGGACTGATCCAGTCTCAGGAAGAAGCGAATTCATCGGCATCCATCGCCGGTTATACGCTGCAACCCGGCGATATCAGATACCGCGACCTGAACGTGGATGGCGTGATAGACCAGTTCGATGAGACCAATATCGGCGGCAACAAACCATTTTTCTTTTATGGCGTTAGCGCCGGTATCGGGTTTAAGGGGTTTGACATCAGCATCCTGCTGCAGGGCGTGGAAAACCGGACCTTCCTGCTCAACTCGTGGGAAACACAATTCGAATTCGGTGCGTTGAACAGGACCGGGCAATTGTATAACCACCATCTCGGCCGCTGGACACCCGAGAACGCCGCCACTGCTAGCTATCCGCGGCTTACTTATGGCTTTAATGCGAACAATCATATTACCAGCAGTACCTACTGGTTGTATTCCGGCGATTACATCCGCATAAAGAACATCGACCTTGGTTATATACTTCCGCAATCGTGGACGAAAAAGCTGAAGCTGCAGCAGGTGCGGGTATTTGCCAATGCGCAAAACCTGTTCACCCATGCCGATGTGCCCTATGGCGATCCCGAGGTGTATGGCAAGGAATATCCTATTCAGCGGGTGATCAACACAGGTATCAATATCAAATTATAGTTACTATGAGTCGTCTTAATAAATCATTCTCTTTAACAATGCTGGTTGTTCTCACGGCGCTGGTGAACACCGGTTGCAAAAAAACATGGGAAGATGTGCCCCTGGAGCAATTCACCGAAGAATATGTTTGGGATGTGAACGACTCGCTGGGAACAAAGGCCCGTGGTTTTCTGGCCGACATGTACCGCAATTTACCAGGCGGTTACAACAGGGTCAGCACCGACCTGCTCGATGCTGCCTCCGACGATGCCATATCATCGGCTACCGGCAACACCATGATCCAGAAAATAGCTACTTCCAGTTTCACTTCGCTCACCAACCCGGAGGATATCTGGGATAACGCGTATAATACCATTCGCAAGGCGACCGTGTTCCTGAACAACTTCGACAAAGTGCCACTGAATACCCTGTTGGCCGATGGCCGTCCGGCCAAACCAGCGTGGCGGGGAGAAGCCCGTTTTTTACGGGCCTTCGCTTATTTTGAGCTGTTGAAAAGATATGGCGGTGTACCCATCATGGGCGATTGGGTGCGACAGGTAAACGATGATGTAAGTGTAGCCAGAAGTTCGTTTGAAGCAACCGTCAGCTATATAGTATCAGAATGTAATATGGCTGCCGACAGTTTATACATCGATCCAATAGAAGACAGCAAACTGGGTTATGTTACCAAAGGAGCGGCCATGGCTTTAAAGGCCAGAACGCTGTTATATGCCGCCAGCCCTTTGTTCAATGGCGGCAATATTGAAGCCGGCAATACACTAACAGGGTATACAGACTATAATGCCGAACGCTGGAAACTGGCCGCCGATGCAGCCAGAGAACTGATCGATTACGGCAGGTTTGCCCTGGAAGATCAATTTAAAAATATTTTCATCATTCCCAATAGCCGTGAGGTCATTTTTTCGAAGGTGCAGGGCCCTAACCAGGACCTGGAAAAAAATAATGGTCCGGTTGGCTATGCAGCGGCTGTTTCGGTTGGCCGTACCAGTCCTACCCAGGAACTGGTAGACGCTTTTCCTATGAGCAACGGCCTGCCCATAAATGACCCTGCCTCGGGCTACGATGCAGCTTTTCCCTATGCCAATCGCGATCCGCGGCTAACGTTCACCATTTTCTACAATGGTTCGCAATGGATGAACAGACCGGTGCAAACGTTCGAAGGCGGCCTCGATAAGCCTAACACCAACGTGCAACAAACCCGCAGCGGTTACTATATGCGTAAGTTCATGGGCAATTTCGAGAATGAGAACAACCTGGCCAACACTTCGCACAATTTTGCATTTTTTCGTTACGGCGAAGTATTGCTGAATTATGCCGAAGCTTTGAATGAGTACACAGGACCGGTACAGGAAGTGTATGATGCATTGGCCGCCATTCGCCGCCGTGCCGGCCTTAACCCGTATACACTGGCGGCCGGATTGACCAAAGAGCAGATGCGCGCTATCATCCGCAATGAAAGGCGAGTGGAGCTGGCATTTGAAGAGCACCGTTTCTTCGACATCCGCCGCTGGAAGATAGCAGAACAGGTTATGAACACGCCCTTGCATGGCATGCGCATAGACGTTTCCAGCGCCGGCACCAAAACGTACCAGCGCATTCAAATACAGCACCCACAGTTCAAAGCGCCGGCCATGTATCTGTATCCCATCCGGTACGACGAAGTGGCCAAAAACCCGAACATGCAACAAAATCCCGGCTGGTAACATTCATAACCATTGCTAATTCATGCATTATGAAAAGTATTTCTCTCCATTTAATTATAATCATACTGGTATTGCCTGTGTTCACAATGGCGCAGCGGACCGTTACAGGAATTGTAAAAGACGACAACGGCCCTGTGGCCAATGCCACCATCAGCGAAAAAGGCAACGGCGCCAATGGTACCACCGCAGGTAACGACGGAAGATTCCGGCTTACCCTGCGGTCGAAATCGAATATCCTGGTCGTTTCCTATATTGGCTATGTAACGCAGGAAGTAACTGTAAAAAGCGATAATATCGAAATTACGCTGCAGGCCAGCCGCGGCGCCATGGAAGATGTGATCGTAGTGGGCTTTGGTAAAAAGCAACGCATCACAAATACAGGATCCGTAAGCACGATCAAAGCCGAGGAGATCAGGCTGGTGCCAACTGCCAATGTACAAAACGCCTTGTCGGGCAGGTTGCCGGGATTCTTTTCGCAGCAACGGTCCGGCCAGCCGGGTAATGATGCAGCGGATTATTTTATCAGGGGCGTCAGCTCACTGAATGCCGAAGGCAACCGGCCGCTGATCATTGTAGATGATATTGAATATACGTACGTGCAACTGTCGCAAATAAACGTAAACGAAATAGAAAGTATCTCCATTCTCAAAGATGCTTCCACTACCGCCATTTATGGTATCAAAGGCGCTAATGGCGTACTGGTTGTTACCACCCGCCGCGGCAGCCTGGGCAAACCCCGGGTAAACGTACGGTCAGAAGCCGGCGCACAGGTGCCTACTTTTAAACCAAAATTTCTGAACGCCTATCAAACTGCTCTGCTGGTAAATGAGGCACGCGCCAACGACGGACTGGCCCCGCAGTTCACACCGGAAGAACTGCAGCATTTCCAAAATGGCGACGATCCCTATGGCCATCCTGACGTGAACTGGTACGATGCCATCTTTAAAAATTATTCCGTGCAGGCCAACACCAATGTAGACATTTCCGGAGGTACTGGAACTGTAAAATATTTCACCTCTTTTGGGGCGCTTACCCAAAACGGCGCCATTAAAGATTTTTCCGGGAACAAGGAGAACCTGAACACGAATTACTTTTTCCGCCGCTTCAACTTCCGGACCAATCTTGATATCCAGGCAACCAGAACACTGAGCCTTCGCCTCGATGTGACCGGCCGTTTCGGGATGATCAACACGCCCAATACCAGTAATATTATGGAAGAGATCTACAACTTTGATAAAATTACTCCGTATGCGGCGCCCTTTATGAATCCCAATGGCACTTATGCCTATGCCTATAATACAAAACACAGTTTACCTACATTGAATGCCAGGCTTGCCTTATCGGGTTATACCCGTACCAAGCAAAATGATCTGAACATTTTGTTTGGCGGCACGCAAAAGCTCGATGCTGTATTGCGCGGCCTCTCGTTCACCGGTCGCATCGCCTATGCCAGCACCTGGGATGTATGGCGCAAACTGCTGCGCGATCTGCCGCCCAGTTACCATTACGACGCAGCCACCGGTTCTTACAGCATAGATCCCCGTGGCCGCTACAGCATGCCTACGTATGCCGTAAGCGCCGGCAGTAATGTTTCAGATAAACGGGTGAATATCCAGGCCTACCTGAACTACGACCGCATTTTTGGCGATCACCAGGTGCGGGCGATGGTGCTGCTGAATCAAAGCAGTTATACCAACCAGGCATCCGTGCCCGAAAATTTCCGCGGTTATAGTTTGTCTGCCGGCTACAACTACAAAAGAAAATACCTCGTAGATCTAAACATGGCTTATAACGGTTCAGACCGTTTTCAAAGCGACAACCGCTACGGTCTTTTCCCGGCAGTGTCAGCCGGTTGGAACATAGCCGCCGAACCATTCTTTGAGAACCTGCTGCCTTTTGTCAAGCTGTTCAAACTGCGGGCTTCTTATGGCATGGTAGGCTCAGATGCCGTTTTGAGCAATCGTTACATTTATGAACAGGTATATGAACCGGGAGGCCATTATTCATTTGGAGAGACCAGCGGGGCGAGCCAGGGCATCAGGGAAGGAACGCTGGGTAATGATCGTGTAACCTGGGAAAAGAAAAAATCGCAGAACTATGCGCTGGATGTGAACCTGCTGCAGGACCGGCTGTCGTTTACGGTGGAATATTTCCGGGACCTTCGCATAGACCAGCTCGTATACCGCGGTTCGATCCCGATGGTCCTCGGTATTGGCACGCCGCCCGTGAACATTGGCTCTGTAAGGAACAGGGGCTGGGAACTGATAGCCACTTACCAGGATAAGATCGGCAATGTACAATTCAATATTACACCTACCATTTCCGTAGCCAGGAATATTGTTCTGTTCAAAGACGAAGCCGCGCAAAGATATCCCTGGTTAACCGCAACCGGTCATCCCATTAACCAGCCCTTTGGCTACAGATGGATCGGCTTTTACCAGAACCAGGCCGATATCGACAAAAGCGCCAAACCGAATACCGGCAGTGTGAAGCCCGGCGACCTTAAGTATGAAGACCTGAACGGCGACGATGTCATAGACCAGCTGGATATGGCGCCCATCGGCAAACCCAACCTGCCATCAACGAATGTGGGATTGACACTGGGAGCGCGCTATAAGGGATTCAGCATGAACGTGCTTTTCCAGGGCGCCTATGATTACAGTTTCAGTATCATCGGCAGCGGTATCGAGCCCTTTAAAAGCCAGTTCCAGCCCATACACTTACAACGATGGACACCTGATAATCCGGAAGGCGCCCTGTTTCCCCGTTTAACAACCGATGCCGCCAGCGTGAACAGCGGAACCAATTATATGTCCGATTTCTGGCTTATCAATGCACATTATATCAGGTTGAAAACGGTAGAGCTGAGTTACCAGGTACCCGACAGCTGGTTGCCTTTGAAAATAAACAACGCCCGTTTTTACATAAGCGGTTATAACCTGTTTACCTGGACGAATTATAAAAAATACCAGCAGGACCCCGAAACTGCGAGTAACTCTGTGGGAGATTCATACCTTAACCAGCGGGTATTGAACCTGGGGTTACAGATCGGCTTATAATTATGAAGAAGCATTACATAACAAAAGCTGCCCTGGTAATAGCCCTGGCAGTTTGCAGCACAACACAGGCGCAGATAACGCCTTTTAAGAAAGGCGACCGCATCGTATTCGCAGGTAACAGCATTACCGATGGCGGCCATTATCATTCGTATATCTGGTTGTATTACATGACGCGTTTTCCCAACCGGCGAATAGATATTTTCAATGCAGGTATTGGCGGCGATGTGGCCGGCCAGATCTATGACCGGTTCGATGGAGATGTTGCTGCCAAAAAGCCTACGGTTATTGCATTGACCTTTGGCATGAATGATACGAAGTATGGAGAATACCTGCAACCCGATGCCGATGAAGTGGCGCGTAAGGCGATAGCACAATCCCATGCAAGTTATTTGAAGATTGAACAAAAGTTGAAAGCGTTGCCTGCAGTGCGCAAGATCCTGATGTCGTCTTCGCCGTACGATGAAACGGTAAAGGGCAGGGGCAATTACTTCCCCAAAAAAAGCCTGGCCATGCTGCAGGTGGCCAAGTTTCAGGAAGAGGCGGCCAACAAAAACCAATGGGGATTCGTGGATTTTAACCGGCCGATGACAGCCATTAATCAACAATGGCAGCAAAATGATTCCACATTTACGATATGCGGCAGCGACCGTGTTCATCCCGGCCTGGACGGACATATGATAATGGCTTACATTTTCCTGAAGGCACAGGGATTCGCCAATAAAGAGGTAGCTACCGTAGTTGTTGATGCGGCCAATAAAAAGCTGCAAAAGGCATCCAATTGTGCAGTGACCAATCTTACCGCTACAGCCAATTCGGTGCAATTCGATTACCTGGCCAATGCATTGCCTTATCCGCTGGATACCGTTCCCAGGGGTTGGAACAATACCACCCGGCAATCAGATGCTGTCAGGTATATTCCTTTTATGGAGGAAATGAACCGGGAATTGTTTACCGTAAAAGGATTGAAGCCAGCTAAGAACTATGTGTTGCAGATAGATGGAGAAACCATTGGCAGTTTCTCCGGCGCGCAATGGAGTGAAGGCATTAACCTGGCAGCACAAAACAGAACGCCCCAATACCAACAGGCTTCCGCCGTGCTGTTATTGAACGAGGAACGCTGGGAGCTGGAACGGCGTTTTCGCATGCACGCCTGGATGGAGTACAATATTCTGAAAGAACATGGCCTGTTGCATAAAGATGACCTTAACTCAATGGACACGATCAGGGTGCTGGCAGAAAAGAACGGATGGATAAAAGGGAATATGGACAACTATACCCGTTCACGCGTACCCGCCATTCGCCAGGCATGGCAAAAAGAAATGGAAGTGTTGATCAGCACTATTTATACGATTAATAAACCGGTAAACAGGCATTGCATTATTAAACAACTTGATTAGGGCAATAGCGGGTATCCGTAACTGGTGTGACTATAGCGGTATGAACAATACATTGATGGGTGCAGCAGACATAGGCGGGTCACATATAACAGCGGCTTTGGTAGAAGCAGAAACAGGAATGGTGTTGCATAATACATGGCAACGCAATATGGTGCCCGCAACAGGCACCGTTGATGAGATTATCGATGCCTGGAGCCGCGTGATCACCGGCTGTTACGTGCACCAGCATTCGAAACCGGTGAAATGGGGCATTGCCATGCCGGGGCCGTTTGATTATGAGAGCGGCATTTCTTATATCCGCGGACAAAACAAGTATGATGCATTGTATGGTTTGAATGTAAAAATGTTGCTGGCGGATAAACTGGGCATAAAAAAGGAAACCATTCACTTTACCAACGATGCCGCCTGTTTTCTGCAGGGAGAAGTAGTGGCAGGCGCTGCCATGTCGATGAACGAGGTGATCGGTTTAACCCTGGGAACCGGCCTGGGATCTGCTACCTTCCAAAATGGCAAAGTGCTGGATGCAGGGTGGTGGAGTATGCCGTTCAGGGAAGGCATTGCCGAAGATTATTTGTCGACCCGCTGGTTTACCAAACGCTATCGCGAACTGTCGGGAAACACAATTGATAATGTAAGGCAGTTGTTGGAGGTCAGCGACCGCCTTTTACTGCAAAATATCTTTAACGAATTCGGGCATAACCTGGGGCATTTTCTGTTGCAGGCCATTTCGCAGGAGCGGATACAACTGGTAGTACTCGGCGGTAATATCGCCCAGACCTTCCATTTATTTGAGAAGGCGTTATTGCATTGTTTAACACAGGCGGGGAGTAATACATCAGTAAAACCCGCTGTGCTTGGCGAACAGGCGGCATTGATAGGAGCAGCTGCCGCAGCCATGGAGGAACAGGAAGTCCATGCCGGTAAATGATCATGGCGTTTTACAAACCTTTGACCAGAGTCACTATGAAAGTCACCATCAGGGATATTGCCAGAAAAGCCGGCGTGGCCCCGTCCACCGTTTCAGCCGTATTGAATGGCAAAGCAAAGGAATCACGCATCAGCGAACAACTGGCTGATCGAATAAGATTGATCGCTTCGGATATGGACTATCAGCCTAACTATACAGCGGTAAGTTTGCGAACCGGCAAAACGCGGGTGTTGGGCTTGATCGTGGAAGATATTTCCAACGTGTTCTTTGCTACCCTCGCCAAGATCATAGAAGAGGAAGCCGACAGGGTTGGTTACAAGGTATTGTATTGCAGTACCGAGAACAATGAAGCAAAAGCACGTGAACGCATCCGCATTTTCAATCAGCGGCAGGTAGATGGCTTTCTTATTACACCAACTGCCGGCATGCGGCCATTTATCAGTGATCTGTTGAAGCAACAAAAACCCGTGGTGCTCATGGATCGCTATTTTCCGGAGCTGGACGCACCGCATGTACTGGTAGATAATTATAATGGCGCGCGCCTGGCTATGGATCATTTGCTTGAAAAGGGATACCGGAATATAGGATTTGTGACCATCAGCCTCGATCAGGTGCAGATGCACCAGCGGAGGCAGGCCTGGGAGCGGTCGCTGGCCGAATTTGGTGTGCCGGCAGCACCGCATCAGGTACTGGAATTGTGTTACCACAGCAGGCCGCAGGATTCCATTGAACAGATAAAGGCATTTATCAGCAGCACGCAGCTCGACGCCGTATTTTTCGCTACCAATTATATTGGGGTATACGGACTGCAGGCCCTCAAGCAACTGGAAATTTCGATCCCGCAGCAGCTGGCCGTGGTGTGTTTCGATGACCATGATATTTTCGGTTTATTTTCACCCGGTATTACCATTGTCGAGCAGCCGGTACAGCAGATCGCCCATACGGCCATGCAGCTGTTGATGAGGCAGTTTGAGGGATCGCCCATGATGATCAAAGAATTGCAGGTGCTCAAATCCGGGAGACTGATTGTCAGGGCTTCTACCTGAAAAAGAAAAAAAATTTTTATCAGCAGTGGGGGTGGCCGGGCGGTCGTGTGACTTTAAAAGGAAGAAGCATTTATTATTTTGTTGATATTTCTTAAGTTTATATTCAAATACGTTTGCATGCCCCAATCTGTGCTTTATGCCGGTCTTTCAGATTCCCAGCTTTTTCACCTGGTAAAAAAAGATGATATCAAGGCATTTGAAGAACTGTATAATCGACACTGGCCCGGCCTCATAGATGCCGCTTATCGCCGTTTGCAGTCGCGCCAGAAAGCAGAAGATCTGATCCAGGACATCTTTGTTAGCCTTTACCAAAAGCGGCATACGCGGGAAATCACTACTTCTGTTAAAGCATATCTATACCAGGCGCTTAAATTTAAAGTTTTGAATATCTACCGGGATGAGTTTACCCGTTCAGCGTGCCGTAAGGACCTTTTTTTAAACGACAATTGCAAAACCGATTCTGCGGATTATTGTGAGGCGCGTGAACTGAACACCCGCATTATGAAAACATTACATTCATTGCCCCAAAAATGCCGCGAGGCGTTCCTGCTTAGCCGGGAAGCGAATCTTTCCAACAGGGATATTTCAGTAGGGATGAATATTTCGGTAAGTACCGTTGAAAAGCATATCGGCAAGGCGCTGCGCATCCTGAAGAACAATCTGCGCGACTATAGCTTTATGGTAGATTAGGGTGAGTATGGAGTTCCCGACACGATTATGCTGCAACTATTATTTCATTTTCTCAAAACTATCAATTGAAGATTGAATATCAATTAACCGGGCATGAACGGTTCCCAGTTGCTTCTTTTTAGCCGCTGCGCTGTCGTATTATCTGGTAAACAGGTTACAAGTTTGATTTCTGCAGGAAAAAACGTAATATAGCGGCGCAGTGAGACAACCAGATTCAGCGGAAAAAAGAAAGAAAATAAGGACAGGATGACCAAACAGAAAATTAATCCCTTCATTCTTGCTCTTAAAGCTTACAATCTTACGGTAGAAATTCATCACCACTCGGCATATCAAATTGTTTTATCCAATGATACTCCATTTACTTCCACTATCAGCGGTCAGGTGTGTGAGCAAATTCACGGCTTTTTGCTTAAACCGCATGTGCGGCATTCCTGTGTTGCAGAAAAAGGGAGTTTAAATGTTTTGAACATAGAACCATACTCAAATATTGGTCTGGAGTTATCCCGCAGGTTTCATAATAATCAGGACTACATAACTTTCAATTCCCCGGCTGAAATAAATACTTTCTTTGAAACAGGTAAAGATGCTTTCGACGTTCACACCATTATAAATACGCTGCTATCCAAACTGCCTGTTGTTCATTATGATGAAAGGGTAATAAAAATAGTTGAGTATATTAATGCTAATTACTTCAAACAGGACATAACACCAAATACCTTTGCCGATGTAGTCTTTCTTTCTCCATCCCGTTTAGCTTCCCTGTTCAAAGAACAAACAGGCAGCAGCTTGTCTAAATATTTATTATGGACAAGATTACGCCAGGTTACTTATCTTATTCTTTCAGATAAAGACAGAACCCTTACAGACATTGCTTATGACACCGGTTTTTATGATTTGCCGCAAATGAATAAGTACATGTATGAAATGTTTGGGATGCCGCCAAAAGCCTTGAAGAACAATAGTGATCTGATACAAGTTTACTAATCTGGCAGATTGCAAATTTGTGCTATCAAAATAAACGATAAAAAAATAGCACAATGAAAGCAATAGTTTATCAAAAGTTTGGAAACGCCGACGTTTTACAAACTATTGAAATGACAACGCCCTTTATTCAGCCAAACCAGGTTTTAGTAAAAGTAAAAGCAGTCTCCATTAACCCTTTAGACTGGAAGATCAGGAAAGGACAAATGAAACTGATGTCAGGATCCGGATTCCCAAAGAGCACAGGGGTTGATTTTGCCGGTATTATTGAAGATACCGGATCCGCTGTAACCAATTTTAAAAAAGGCGATGAAGTTTTTGGCGTAGTAAAAAATATTATGAAAGAGGGCGCCCTGGCAGAATATGTGGCTGTGCCTTCCTCAACCGTTTGGAAAAAACCAAAACACCTGAATTTTTCCCAGGCAGCCTCTATTCCTGTTGTTGGCGCAGCCGCTGTCACTGCATTGGAAAAAATGGGTAACATACATTCACAGACTCAAATTTTGGTAAATGGTGCAACTGGCGGTTTTAGTTTATTGCTCCTGCAACTACTCAAAAAAACAGGCGCGCGGGTAACGGCAGTTACAAGCACCAAAGCAATGGATTTTGCAAAAGAACAGGGAGCTTCTTTTGTAATTGACTACACAAAAGAAAATGTGCTTGCACAGAAAAACAAGTATGACATTGTAGTTGATCTGTCGGGCAAAATGAGTTATGCGAGTGCCAGGCCAATAATGAAACGCAAAGCCCTGTTCTTAAACGCTACCCCAAAGCCAATTGAAATTCCCACATCACTTATCAAAAACTTATTTACCGGCAAAAAACATCTCGTCATCCTCTCGAACCCATCTGCAAACAATATGGAGATCTTGTTAAACGCCATCGATGCCGGCCTGCAAATTGTAGTAAGCAAAGTGTTCCGGTTCGCTCAATACAGAGAAGCCTATCAATATGCTGAAAATGGCGGTTACGTTGGCAAAATAGCTGTAGAACTAAATTAAACCACTTTTACATTATAATAAATCGAAAAGCAAGGTCAACGCAGCGATCTGTGGGAGCCTCCCTTTGTTTCGTACCAGATCCTTTGCTCGTTACGTTGCCCACTTATTTCAAATTAACAGAGAATAATACGCTAATGTATCTACAAACCATACGACAGTTACTGCTCATTATCCATCTTTCCGGTCTTACACTGATGGCCGGCACCACGGTTGCCGCCTTCGTCACTTTTCGTGCTTTCATAAACAGGTTTAACATAAAAAGTGAAGGTACATCAGCGCTTTTAAAACTTTTATCGAACCTGGGCGCAATAAAAGGGATAGGTGGTATTTTGCTGATACTTTCCGGTATCGGACTTACGATCGTAACCGGTTCAGTGTTCTTACACATGCTCTGGCTTCAGCTCAAACTATCCATTATTCTGCTGATGGTGCTTAATGAAATGCTGATAGGGAACAGGCAACTAAAAAAGTTGACAACCGCTTTTTCTGAGAATAATTCCGATGGCGCTACCGTGATAAAAATGACAGTTCCTAAGATCGTTGTTTTTTACACGATTCAACTGTTGCTGTTTTTGGGAATCATTGTACTGGCGGTTTTCAAATTTAATTAAGCTGCTCATTAAATGCTCCTGAAACGCGGGGGTTTTGGGCATTTCTTCTTCTTGCCATCCGAGCCTATACGCCTGACATTTACTTCCGCTCTCAATTTCAACGTGAAAAAAAATATTGCGCAACCAGATAATTGCACATATATTTGCAACCAGATAGTTGCAAATAGATCCAAAGATGGAAACAAGAAGAGATATATTTCAGGCAATTGCCGACCCTACCAGGCGGGCAATCATCGCCCTGATTGCAGTGCAGGCAATGACGCCCAATGACCTTGCCGAACATTTTCATACAAGCAGACAGGCTGTGTCAAAACATATTAAAATCCTGACAGAGTGCGAACTGGTAAAACAGGAACAGCAGGGCAGGGAGATCTACTACTCACTCCAGATCCAAAAAATGAAAGAGATTGATAAATGGTTAGACCAATTCAGAAAGCTGTGGGAAACCCAATTCAATCAACTAGATAAAGTATTAGCAACACTTAAAAAACAAAAAAAATGACATCCAATCTGCTATTTGATTTTACTGTTGACAAAACTGCAAAAAAAGTGTTCATCACCAGAGAATTTGATGCCGAACTTTCGCTGGTATGGGATGCTTTTACCAAACCGGAGCTTTTAGACCAGTGGGGGGCGCCTAAACCGTGGACGGCAAAAACAAAGTACATGAACTTTGAGGTGGGTGGACGCAGGTTTTATGCGATGGTGAGCCCGGAAGGCCATGAACGTTGGGCCATTCAGGAATACACTTCCATTACCCCAAAGACCAACTTCAAGATGTTCAATACATTTGCAGACAAGGATGAAAACCCTGAATTACCAGGTTCTGATTGGGATTTTAATTTCAGCGAACAGGGGGAAAGAACCAAAGTGGACATTATTATTTATAACGAATCGCTTGCCCGGCTGGAGAAGATGATTGAAATGGGCTTCAAAGAAGGATATACTATGTCGATGCAAAACCTCGAAGATTTGTTGAAAACTTTGTCGCAACAGCAATAACAAACAAAAAATAGAACGGGCAAAACCACCGTGTTCATGATTTGACAGCTTTTGGGATGGCTTAATAACCTATTTCCTCAATTCCTGTAAATACTGCGAGGGCGTTTTGCCAAATTCTTTTTTGAATGCTTTTGTAAAATAGGATTGTGTTTGCATGCCTACCCGGTACATTACTTCAGTGATAAGCACATCTTCTTCCGTCATGATCTGTATAGCTTTACGAAGACGCACCGTGCGTACAAAATCGCTGATCGCCTGGCCGGTTACGTTTTTGATCATCTGGTGAAGTTTTGTGCGGCTCATTCCCATCTGCCGGCAGATGTATTCAACGTCCAGTTCAGGATTGCTGAGCTGTTCTTCCACCACAGACAATAATTGATCTATAAAATCCTTGTCCTTAGCTGCATGCACCAGGGCTTTTGTTTCATGATGCAGGTCTTTTGAGCAGTGATCTTTAATAATTTGGTGATGGTTGAAAATGTTCCTGATGGTCAAAAGCATAAGCTCGGTGTTCAGCGGCTTTGAAAAGTAAAAATCGGCGCCCGATTCAACGCCCTCTATATTAGACCTTATGGCTGCCTTTGCGGTAAGCATGATAAATGGTATGTGTTTCGTTTGTTCATCTTCTTTTATCTTCTTACAGAACTCCGTCCCATTCATTACAGGCATCATTACGTCGCTGATGATCAGGTCCGGTGTTTTTTCCCTGGCCATCAGGAAGCCGGTATGCCCGTCTTCTGCTTCCCATACAAAGAACTCCGCTGAAAGCGTTTCCTTCAAAAACTGACGTAGCTCTTCATTATCGTCCACGATGAGCAGGTGTTTTACCTGTTGTGTACCTTTTTCTTTTTTTCTTTCTTCCGGTTGTGTCAGGAATGGCCCTTCGTATTTATAATCCAGGCTTTCTATATTCACTACCGGTTCTTTTTTGTTTTGCATCCATTTCTCATCGATTGTGTAGTCGTTTTCACTTACCGGGAGGGCAACGATAAATTCCGTACCCTTATGCCTTTCGCTATATACACTGATCGATCCTTTGTGTAAAAAAGTCAGGCTCCTGACAAAGGCAAGGCCTATGCCGGAACCTAAATGGGAATCCGTGATCTTGTAATAGCGCTCAAACAGGTGTTTTATAGAGTCCCTGGAAATGCCGGTACCGTTGTCGCTTACCTGAATAAAAATATATTCTTTTCCATGATAGTTGTTTTTAAGAATAAGTTCATTTTCAAAGGAGGGTGTCAGTTCATGCAGTGTTTTTGTTGCCTTTACTGTGATTGTTCCTCCGTTTGCAGTGTATTTGAACGCATTACTGATCAGGTTCATGAGGATCTTTTCCAGCACCTGCCTGTCGAACCACAGTTGCGGCAGTTTATCCGGCACGTGAACGGAAAAATCGATATTTTTCGCTTCTGCCAAACCGGTGAACTCATCGGCTATTTCCTCCAGAAATATTTCCAGGCTCCCCGGCATTACCTTTAGTTTAAGCACACCCGATTCGGCCTTCCGGAAATCCATGAGTTCATTCACGAGACCTAATAAACGGCTTGCGTTCCGGTGCATGGTCTGGTAATGATGCTGGAACCGGCTGGCAGGTTCTTCCTTTTGCAGTATTTCCAGCGGTCCCAGTATCAATGATAACGGGGTCCTGAATTCATGTGAAATATTGGTGAAGAACTGCAGCTGCATCCGGTGCATTTCAATACGTTTTGTTTCTTCCAGCTTCTGCAGTTCGAGTCTTCGTTTCAAAAATAAATATGCAGCTGCTGCTGCAAGCAGTATTGCTGCAATCAATGTTTTAAACCACCAGGTGTTCCAGAAAGGGGGCGTCACGATAACCCGGATAGCAGTAGGAACCTCGTTCCATACACCATCATCATTCGAAGCTTTTACTTCAAAAGTATAACTGCCAGGCGGCAAATTGGTGTAAGTAGCCTTATGTTCATTGCCGGCATAATTCCATTCATCATTTAAACCGAGCAGGCGGTAAGCGTATTGATTGTTTTCAGGCACGCTGAAATTCAGGGCGGCAAAATCGAAAGAGAAGGTAGACTGGGTATACGAAAGTTTGATCTTTTTCGTGTAGCTGATGTCGTTTGCTAATAGAGAAGGGTTATTAGCCGGTGTTATCTTTTCATTGGAAATCTGAAAGCCGGTTATGTATACCGGAGGTACAAACGGGTCTGGCTGAATATCCCCGGGATCAAACATATTAAATCCGTTTACTCCACCAAATAACAACTGGCCACTTCGCGTTCTCAGGTAGGCATTGGCTTCAAACTCCAGTCCCTGTAACCCGTCTGCCGTATTAAATTTTTTAATTGATTTTTTCTCCGGATGAAACCTGGTCAGGCCATTCGAAGTAGCGATCCAGAAATAGCCATCGTTGTCTTCACAAATACCTTTGATGAATTCATTTGACAATCCGGCCTGACCGGTAAAAAGCGCGAAAGATCTTTTTTCTTCGTTAAAGAGGTATAATCCTGCATGGCCCGCCCATAAACGGCCTTTACTATCTACGAACAATACCCGCAGGTCAGGCATTTTCTCTTCGTTAATAAAATAGTTTACGAACTTTTGTGTCTGCTGCTCCAGGCAGTTGAGGCCGCCGTCATCGGTACCGAACCAAAGGTTTCCTTTTTTGTCCTGGCAAATGGAAACAAAATTATTGCCCATCGGGTGGGTGAGGTGCTGGTCGTCGCTTTCTACCCGTTTGAACGTTTGTGTTTTCCGGTCAAAGAGGTTAAGGCCGCCATAATAAGTAGCCACCCAAAGACGCCGCTGATCATCTTCAAATACCTGTTGTACATAATTAGAGCTGATGGAACCGGGTTCTGCCGGGTTATGAAGGAAACGGCTAAAGGTGCCGGATTTCCGGTTAAACAAATTCAGCCCGCCGCCCCATGTGCTTACCCATAAATTACCATATGAATCCTCCGAAACGTGAAGAACTGCGTCGGAGCCAAGGCTTTTGGCGTTGAAAGGATTGTAACGGTAGTGCACGAACCGTTTCGAGCCAGGGTCAAATGCGTTCAGGCCGCCACAATCGGTGCCAATCCAGATCTTTCCGTCCCGGTCTTCAAAAAAACATTTGACATCGTTATAGCTCAGGCTGTTTGGATGGAATTCTTTTTGAAATAGTCCGAAGTTTTGCTGTTTTGGAACATACAGGTTAACGCCGCCGCGATGTGTACCTATCCAGAGGTTTCCCTGCCGGTCTTCCAAAAGTGCCGAAACCGTACGTTGAGAGAGGGTGGCCGGGTTCGCCGGCTCGTTTTGAAAGCGCTGAAAAGTTCCGTCATTTAAAAGCAGGTTCAACCCACCGTTGACGGTGCCCACCCAAAGGTTGCCATGTTTATCTATTTCGATACTTCTTACCAGGTTGCTGCCGAGGCTCGACGGATCTTTATCGATGTGGTAATAATGTTGCCAGAGTTCTTTTTGCGAATGATATGCATACAGCCCATCATCAACCGTACCTAACCACAGTGTAGCGCCATCGCCGGAATGGATGACCCGGATACCCTTCGGTAATGTGCCACCATGGTAGGTGTTCAGGGAAACAAGGGACCTTGTTTTGTTATCAAGATAAAAAAGGCCTTTTTCCGAACCAGCCCATATCCTGCCCGACGAATCCTGGTACATGCAATTCAACTGGTTTTCCGGCGCTGTATGGATTTCCTTTGCATACACCCGTAAAAAAGACTTTGTCTCCGGCTGATAAAGGTTCAAACCGCTCCAGGTGCCGATCCATAACTCGCCGGTTTTGCTCTCACAAATACTGGTGATGAGATTATGGCTGATGCTGGATAAGTTCCCGGGCCTGGATTTAAAACGGGTGAACCGACCGGTTTTCGGATCGAAGCGGTTAAGGCCGTTACTGGTTCCTACCCAGATAACGCCCGATTTATCCTGACTGATACAACGCACATAATTGTCACTGATACTGTTGGTGTCTGAGGAATTGTAGCGGTAAACTACCATATGGTTCCCATCGAACCGGTTCAACCCGTCGCGGGTGCCGAACCAAAGGAATCCCCGGTCGTCCTGGAAAATACATTCAATGGTGCTGTTCGAAAGCCCCTGTTCACCCGAAATGTGTTTAAAGCGAAGGTTGGTGAATTGCGGCAAACAAACGGCCGGCCAAAAAGCCAGGACAAACATCCAAAAAACAAAATGGCAACGCATGTATAAAGCAAGTTTAAGATAGCACAGCCGTGCCATGGTTTGGAACCGTGGCACGGCTCGTATAACTGCTAAAATAGCTTCAAAAGCGATAGCAGCGGTCAAACAACCGCGAATTTGAACACCAGGACCAAAGGAATGAACAGGACGACAAGTCTTTGGCGGCCTTCCAATGTAGTTTAGTCCGTCTGATTCAGTCTCTTCTATATTTATAAAACTGCCAAAATGAAAAACAAACGACTGCTTCGCTTTTCGCTTTTTTGTATGGTTTTAATGACCGGTATAAGCACCTATGCACAGAAGGCCATAACCGGAAAAGTAAAGGATGCCGCAAACCAACCTTTAACTAATGTTACCGTAAGCGTGAAAGACCGCCCGACGGCAACGACGAAAACCAATGAAAACGGGGATTTTACAATATCTGCCTCCCCGGGTGAAACACTTCAATTTACTTCAGTTGGATTTCTGGCCAGGGAATTGAAACTGGGCAATGACGGCGCCCTTACAGTTGTTTTGAACACAAATCCCGCCAGTATGGATGAGGTAGTGGTAATAGGTTATGGCAACACTTCGCGCCGGAACCTTACCACCGCCGTTTCTAAAATTGACCCCAAAGGCGTACCACAGGCTGCGAATAACTCGGTGACCCAACTCATATTTGGCCGGGCGCCGGGCACCGTGGCAGTACAAAACAGCGCTGAACCCGGCGGAAATATTGATGTATCCATCCGCGGCAGGGGTAACCCGCTCGTTGTAGTAGATGGTGTGCTGCTGCCGTTTTCGGGCCTGGAACCGGGCAGCGGTAACCGCACCATGAATGGCAACGTAAACCGCGGTGGTTTTGCCGGCATCAACCCGAATGACATTGAATCCATTGAATTCCTGAAAGACGCCAGCGCTTCCATTTACGGTGTGAATGCAGAAAATGGGGTGATGATCATCACTACCAAAAAAGGCCGTGGCCGCAAAACCAGTGTGAGCTATGACGGCAGCCGGTCGGTAGTTAAGAATATGGATTATTTCCAGCCGCTGAACGCCACTGAATACATGAATTATTACAATCAGCTAACGCTCGACAAGTATTTGTTTGATAATAAAATGGCGCCCTTTGGAACGACGCCGGTCAATCTTACCAATTATTATAACAGTCCTACCATAAAGCCTTTCACCGAAGACCAGATCAACAACGCCGGCGCAGGCACCGATTGGCTGGGTCATGTGTTGCGGGACGGCAGCATCGACAATCACAATATCAGCATCAGTGGGGCTACCGACAAAGTGAATTACTATTTTTCCGGCGGCTTTTTCAATCAAAAAGGCACGGTTCATAACTCCGGAATGAAACGTTATACCGGCCGTATGAACCTTACATTTAATCTGACTTCTTTTCTGTCTTTAACTGCCAATGTGAATTATGGCCGTAACGATTACCAGAATTCACAGGCCGGGGCGCAGACTGCCAGCGTCGGCCCCGAGGGCTTTGGTGCCGTGCAGGCGGCAATCGCTTACCCCGCCTATTTACCTGTATATGAACCGGGCACCAGTAAATACACCCAGTTCCGCATTATCGGTAACCCGCTTTCCCTAATGAACATTAGCGACAAAA
Organism: Longitalea luteola; assembly: GCF_017356035.1. GTDB lineage: Bacteria > Bacteroidota > Bacteroidia > Chitinophagales > Chitinophagaceae > Niastella > Niastella luteola. Next base: position 369,640 of record NZ_JAFIQX010000006.1, read on the forward strand.
CAAATAATACCAGCCTGTTTGCCAGCTTTTCGGCCGACATCAAATTGATCCCAAAGCTGTTGACCGCCCGGCTGCTGTATGGTAATAATACCGAAAATGCCGAACGTAACTTTTTTATTCCTTCCACCACCTATTTCGATCAGTTGAATCGTTCACGCGGTGCATTGTCCACTTCCAAACGGCAGAACCAGACGCTGGAGGCGACCGTTTCGTATAAACAGCGGCTGCTGAACGCCGTTAATGTGGATGCAATGGTTGGTATGGGACAATACCCGACGGCCAGTTTCGGTTTTACTGCCACCGGCGCCGATATGATGGATGCGATCGGCACCGATGCATTGGGTACGGCATCGCTTGGTTCCCAAACTGTTTCTTCCTCCCGGAACGAGACCAAATTACGGTCCTACTTTGCCAGAACTTCTTTTGACGTTCTGGACCGTTATATGCTATCGCTTTCTTTCCGCTACGACGGCTATAGCCAGTTCTTCCCGCAAAACAAATACGCTGCTTTCCCCAGCGCCTCGCTCGGTTGGAAAATTTCAAACGAGTCTTTCTTTGAAAACATAAAGTTTATCAATCTGCTGAAATTGCGGGCCAGTATCGGCGTTACCGGAAGTGCCGGTTCGCAGGCTTATGGCACCTTCAGTCCCGACGGCTATGTAGTTACCTTCAACAATGGTGCAGTGGCTTATGTGCCTTATTACTTAACCCAGTTGGATAATCCGGATCTGCAATGGCCCAGAACGGTAAACAAAAACCTTGGGGTTGATTTCAGCTTTTTAGGCGAACGCATTACCGGGTCCTTCGATGTTTTTCGCGATGACCTTACCCGTTTGATCACGAACGTGAACACCCCCATGTTGTCACAAATTTCCACGGCACCGGTAAACAGCGGCCACCGCGTACGTCAGGGATGGGAGTTGGGCATCAACACCGTCAACGTTCGCAAAGCCTCTTTTGAGTGGACAAGCCTTATCACCCTTTCGCGCACCACGTTACGGTGGGAAGAACGTTTTGTAAATACGTTCCTGCGAGGCTGGCAAAGCGAAAAGGACCTCGTTAATTCCTATTATGTTTATAAAACTGATGGTATTCTTGACGGGGTGAAAGCCATCCCTGAATCGCAACCGGCCAGCGCCCGCCAGCCAGGTACACCGATCTTTGTGGACCGCAACGACGATAAAAAATTAGATACGGCTGATGTATACCGAATCGACCCTGACCCAAAGCTGGCCATTGGTTTTGGCAATACCTTCCGGTATAAGGGATTTGACCTCGGTTTGATGTTTTACGGGCAGATAGGCGGAAAAGCCACCACGCCGGCTGCTGCCTGGAGCAATGCCGTGGATTTTGTTGTAGGCAGTCAGAATGGTGTTCGGGAACTGAATGAAGTGTGGGCAACCTCCAATCCCACCGGCTCCCGCCCGGGTGTGGCGTATAACGAAAGCGCATTGGGTTTACCGGTAGGTACCGATATCGGCTTGCAAAAAACCGATTTCTTACGCTGCCGGAACATTACCCTGGGTTACACCTTTAACTCAGGCAAACTCACCCGCTATATTTCGAATTTGCGCTTGTATGCAGACGTACAAAATGCATTTATTATCACCAATTTCAAATATGTAGACCCGGAAGTAACCGTTGCCAGTGTAAAGGGCGGCCCTGCGCCGTATCCTATGGCAAGAACCTGTTCCCTTGGTGTAAGAGCAAATTTCTAACGAACGCTTAAACTTTTTATAAATGAACAAATTATTAGTGCTTCTCACACTGGCTGCTGTTGCCATTGGCGCCGGTTGTAAAAAAGGACTCGACCGAACTTCATTTGGCGTGCTTTCTCCCGTGAATTTTCCAAAAACAGAGGCAGAATTTGAGACCTATGCACTGGAGGTGTATAAACCTTTTGGTTCTAAATGGTCGTATAGCGATGGAGGTAACCAGTACCTGTGGCATGGCATGGAATGGAGCAACACATTTATTAATGATCTTCCTTCCGACCTCATCGCATCTTTCCCTGAGTGGGGCGGGTATTGGACAGAAATGAGCGCCGCTAATTTTCTGCCGCGCATTAATCATGGCACCAATGGTCATTTTCAAAAAACAAGGTTTATCACCCGTATCACCAAGATCATCGCCGACCTGGAGAATGCTTCCATTTCCGACGCAAAGAAAAAACAATTAGTGACAGAGGCGCGCATGGCAAGAGGCTGGTTGATGTATTATTTGTATACGCTATACGGAACGGTGCCGGTAATATTGGATGCTTCAAAGATCGGAACCGAAGCGGAAGCGGATCTTACCCGGCCCGATAAAGCCACCTTCGTGGCGGCTGCAGCAGAAGACCTGCGCTATGCAGCGGATAACCTGGTAAAAACGCCGGCGGAATATGGCCGCTTCAACAAGGGCATTGCCCTCGGCGTGCTGATGCGGCTGTATCTGTTTGATAAAAATTATCAAAAAGCGGAAGCCGTGGGCAGGGAGATCATGGCCATGGGTTATAATCTCATTCCCAACTACCAGGACCTGTTCAGGGTGGCCACCGAGAAAAACAATGAGACCATCTGGGCTGTTTCGGTTGACCCGGCGGGAGATGGCTCCGGAGCAAAAGGCAATTTTAATGCCTGGGGCTTTTATACCTATCCGTCCGACTATCCGGGTTTGTTATCTACCGGCCCCAGAAAAGGCGGTTATTCAAATCCCTCATCGTTTACTGCTACCTGGGGTTTTTATGATTCATTCGATCCTTTGGATAAACGAAGAGCGCTACTTATCACTACTTACAATGCCGTCAATAGCGCCGGTAATCCAACCGGGGTAGTAAAAACAAGGGCCAGCCTGCGCGGGCCGGTAATAGCCAAATACCCCGATGATGATGCCACGGCTTTTCAGGGCAACGACATTCCCGTTCTCCGTTATGCAGATGTATTGTTAATGATGGCGGAAGCCATTAATGGACATGCAGGACCGACCAGCGAAGCTATTGGTTTTGTGAACGAGGTAAGAGCCAGGGCTGGTGTAGGCGATCTGCCGCCTGCCGGCACGGCCACAAAAGAAGCCTTCGCTTCGTCCATTTTACAGGAAAGAGCCTGGGAGCTGTACTTCGAAGGATTCCGCCGTATCGACCTTATGCGTTTCGGTAAATGGAACGAATATTTACAAGCCGCCGGCAAAACACCGAACCCCATCGGGGCCAATGGTTATTTTCCTATCCCACAATATGTGTTGAGCGCCGGCAATGGAAAAATTCAGCAGAACGACGGCTATTAAATCCTGGTAGCATAAGATGTAATATTTTTAGATGAACAATTATGACCAATCGCTAAAGGCAGAAAACGAAAATGAAATTGAAAAAGGTATTGTTACCGGCACTTTTGATACTTTCAGGTTGTACATGGAGTTATGCCCAAAGAGCTACAAAGAACAATCTTGTTTATGTAGACAACAAAGGAGTGATTCGCTATACCAAAGGCGGGGCGGAAGCGGCTTTTTTTGGCGTTAATTATACCGTTCCCTTTGCATATGGGTACCGTTCGGTTAAAGCATTGAACCTGGATCTTAAGAAGGAAATAGACAAAGACGTTTATCATTTTGCCCGCCTTGGCATAGATGCATTCCGGGTACATGTATGGGACGTGGAAATTTCCGATTCGGCAGGTAATCTGCTGCAAAACGAACACCTGGAGCTGTTTGATTACCTGTTGGCCGCATTGAAAAAGCGGGGCATTAAAACCATCATCACGCCCATAGCTTATTGGGGCAATGGTTATCCGGAACGCGATGAACCCACACCCGGTTTTTCTGCCAAATGGGGAAAGGCAAGGGCCAATATAAACGACAGCGCTATCCGGGCGCAGGAAAATTATCTGCAGCAATTCTTCAGGCATGTAAATCCTTATACGAACAGCACCTGCCAGGGCGACCCGGATGTCATTGCAGTAGAGATCAACAACGAGCCCATCCATAGCGGACCAAAGGAAGGCGTTACCAGCTATATCAACCGCATGGTGTCGGCCATCAAAAGCACCGGTTTCACCAAACCGCTGTTTTACAATATCAGCCAGAACACTTCCTATGCAAGTGCTGTGGCTGCTGCCAGTGTAAATGGCTTTAGTATGCAATGGTATCCCAGCGGCCTGGTTGCCAATCGCGAAGTGAAAGGCAATTTTTTGCCGAATGTGGATGTATATGCTATTCCGTTTGATACCATCCCGGCTTACCGTAACAAAGCACGGATAGTATATGAATTTGACCCTGCCGACATTTTGCAGTCGAACATGCTTCCGGCCATGGCCCGCAGTTTTAAAACGGCCGGTTTTCAATGGGCTACACAGTTTGCCTACGATCCGCTGGCGACGGCCTATGGTAATACCGAATATCAAACCCATTATCTCAACCTGGCGTATACGCCCGGTAAAGCGGTGAGTTTACTCATTGCATCAAAGGTGTTCCATCGCGTTCCGCGGCTAAAAACCTTTAGTACCTACCCGGCTGACAGCAGCTTCGATGTGTTCCGCGTAAGCTACAAAAACGATCTGAGCGAAATGAATAGCGGAGATGAATTTTATTACTCCAACAACACATCAACCATGCCCGCTTCGGCGGCAGCTTTGCAGCACATTGCCGGCGTAGGCAGCTCGCCGGTAGTGCAATACGGCGGCAGTGGCGCTTATTTTCTCGATAAACTGGAAGACGGTATCTGGCGGCTTGAGGTAATGCCCGATGCCATACATATCCGTGATCCTTTTGAAAGGGCCTCACCCCAAAAAGAGGTCACCCGTATTGAATGGAACCGGCATGCCATGCAGTTTGTTATCCCCGATCTGGGCGAGGATTTTACATTGCAGCCGCTGAATGAAGGGAACGATTTTGAGGTGACTGTGAACTCCAACCGTTTTCTTATTGAACCGGGCGCTTACCTCGTAACCCGAAAGGGAAAAACCGCTGGTAAGTGGAATGGCGGTGCCCGTACCGGATATCTTATGCTTAACGAATTTGCCGCGCCGGCAATACGGGATACAACTCCGCTACTAACATATCAGCCGGTTACAGATGCAGTAGCCGGCAGGCCGTTGTACCTGCACCTGCAGGCCGTGGGTTTGGACTCTGCCGACCAGATATCGTTTCAACTGCCTGGTTTTGGCCGGGGCGGCGCAAGACCCTTACGCTTTCAACGAACGCAAGGGCATACTTACACGTTAGAACTACCTGCCGGGCTGCTGATACCCGGCGTCATCAACTACCGGATCGTAATTCAAAAAGGAAAGGACTATTATGTTTATCCCGGTAATGTAAAAGGTGATCCTTTGGCCTGGGATTATTACAATACTGCAACGTATGAACTAACGGTTCATCCCGAAGAAAATGCGATCTCCCTGTTCCATGCAGCTACCGATAAACAACCGGTGACGTATGCCGCATCCCGCAAGGGCAATGAAAGCAGGCTGCTTCCCGCAGAACGGCCCCGCAGTTTTGTATTTCGCATGGCCAGTGAACTAACGGCCAACCAGGTGTTTGGCTTTCAAAGCTATGTAAAAGATAAACTGGCAACCCGTCGCTTAGAACCGGGCGCAATGCAAACCATTGTGCTGAGGGCGCGTACCACAAATGCACAACCGCTAACTGCTAAGCTCATCCTCATCACAAAAGATGCGGTTCCCTTTTCAGCAACCATTTCCCTGCCTACATCACTGCAGGATGTGGAGATACCACTGAGCCGTCTGCAACAGGACTCGATGCTTTTGCTGCCAAGACCATATCCCGGCTTTATGCCGCTTTGGTTTTCACCCGCAGGCCGGCATTCGTTTTCAATTGCGGAAGTGGAAAAATTGCAGGTAATCCTATATGCAGATCCCGGTCCTGCTGAAATTATAAAACCTTATTCGATGGAAATTGAATCCATCTGGATTAAAAAATAAGTGTGGCATGCGTAACCGAATTTATTTATCAATTCCTTTTTTTCCCGTTCTCCTTTTATTTACAGTTGGCGCAATAGCGCAAAGCACCATGCTTCGTAAGCACATTAATCTCGATGAAGACTGGCGTTTTCACTTTGGGCATGCCGCCGATCCAGAAAAAGATTTCAATTACAGCATTGCTACCATTTTCTCAAAAAGTGGTGGAGCTGCCGGCACGGCCATCGACCCGCGTTTTAAAGATTCCGGCTGGCGAAAACTGAACCTTCCGCACGATTGGGCGGTAGAGCTTCCATTCGTAAACTCATCGAACTTTGATGTTATGGCGCATGGCTATAAACCGGTTGGCGGCCTTTTTCCCGAAACCAGCATTGGCTGGTACCGCAAACAGTTTACCGTAGCCAAAACAGATTCCGGTCAGCGGTTTCAGTTACAGTTCGACGGGGTGTTCAGAGATGCCAGCTTCTGGCTGAACGGCTTTTATCTTGGCAACAATAAAAGCGGCTATGTAGGGGTGGCATACGATATTACCGATTACATGCGCTACGGCAAGCCCAATACACTGGTGGTAAGAGTGGATGCCACACAATATGAGGGCTGGTTCTATGAGGGCGCCGGCATCTACCGCCATGTATGGCTGAATCAATACCATCCCGTGCATATCGGGAATGACGGCATTTTTGCATATGCTACGATTAAAGGCAAAGCAGCTACGGTAACAGTGGAAACCGAAGTGCAGAACCGGTTTTTATCACCAGCGAACGTTACCGTTGTTTCGTTCCTGACAGACAGAACCGGCCGAAAATTAGCAGCTTCTCCTGAGCAGCGGGTTGCTATAAATGTAAATGGCAGAACAACCGTTCAGCATAATTTAAAGGTAGCGGATCCTATTCTCTGGTCGATCGATAACCCCTATTTGTACCGGGTTGTGTCGGTGTTGAAGCAGGGCGGCAAAGTGGTGGACAGTGTGTCTCAGCGTTTTGGTATTCGTAACATAGAGATAAAAGCAAACGGTGTCTTTCTCAACGGTCAGCATGTAAAGATCAAAGGCGCCAATAATCACCAGGACCATGCAGGAGTGGGGGCCGCCTTACCTGATTATCTCCAATACTACCGCATTCGCCTGTTAAAGCAATGGGGCAGCAATGCTTATCGTACCAGCCACAATGCGCCAACCCCCGAACTGCTCGATGCATGCGATAGCCTTGGTATGCTCGTGATGGATGAGCAACGCCTGCTCAACAGTTCTACGGAGTACCTCGATCAGTTTGAACGGCTGCTGAAAAGGGACCGCAGCCGCGCCTGCGTCTTCATGTGGTCAATAGGTAATGAAGAGGGCTGGATACAAGGCAATGAAACCGGCCGTAATATAGCCCAGACTTTACTTGCCAAACAACGGGAGCTCGATCCCACCCGGGTAAGCACATACGCCGCCGATATGGCGAATGTGTTCCATGGAGTGAATGAAGTAATTCCGGTACGCGGGTTTAATTACCGCCAGTTCGGCGTGGCCGGTTATCATAATGATCATCCCAAACAGCCCATCATTGGCACCGAGATGGGCAGCACAGTAACAACAAGAGGCATTTATGAAAAGGATTCTATACGCGCCTATGTGCCCGACCAGGACATCACCGCCCCCTGGTGGGCCAGTACGGCTGAAACCTGGTGGAAGCTGGCCGCCGACAATGATTACTGGCTGGGTGGTTTTATCTGGACCGGCTTTGACTACCGCGGTGAACCTACGCCCTACAAATGGCCGAACATCTCATCGCATTTTGGCGTAATGGACGTATGCGGTTTTCCAAAGAACATTTATTATTACTATCAAAGCTGGTGGACGGATAAAGACGTACTGCATATTTCTCCGCACTGGAACTGGAAGGGCAAAGAAGGACAGCCCATCGAGGTATGGGTGAACACCAACGCCGACAATGTGGAATTGTTCCTGAACGGCAGATCGCTGGGTAAGAAAGACATGCCACGGAATTCGCACCTTACCTGGTCGGTGCCGTATGAACCCGGAACGCTGGAAGCGGTAGCTTATAAAAAAGGCCGTAAACTTACCAGTAAAGTGGAAACTACCGGGGAACCGCATGAGATCATTTTATCACCCTACAAGACCACCATGTTAGGCGATGGAAAGGATATTGCAGTCATAAATATATCCGTAGCAGACCGCCAGGGCAGGGAAGTGCCTGATGCAGCACACCTGATCCGCTTCTCTTTAAAGGGGGACGCCCGCCCGGATGACTCGGTCGTACGGGCAAAAATTATTGGCGTCGGAAATGGTGATCCCAGCAGTCACGAACCAGACAAATACTTCGTTGATTCCGCCTGGCAGCGACGTTTATTTAACGGTAAAGCACAGGTCATTGTGCAGTCGGGTAAAACAGCAGGCAGTTTTCATTTTGAAGCTCGGGCCGACGGCCTGCAAAAAGGCAGCGTGGATATTATCACCATTCATCCGGGAACACCAACGCCGGTCAATACCGCGCCACACCCTTTTCCTGTATCAAAAGGTATAAGCCGGCCGGTAGAAAAAATGCTCGGCGCCGATATTTCATTTCTGCCGCAACTGGAAGCACGCGGGATAAAATTTTCAGATGGCGGAATGGAAAAGGATGCCATTCAGATCTTAAAAGACCATGGCATTAACTATATCCGCCTGCGGATCTTTAATAACCCGGCCAGGGACAGCGGCTATTCGCCAGGTCGTGGCTTTTGTGATCTCGAACACACGAAGGCAATGGCCAAACGGGTAAAAGCAGCAGGCATGAAATGGCTGCTCGATCTTCATTACAGCGATACCTGGGCCGACCCGGGAAAACAATACAAACCGGCTGCGTGGCGAGGTAAGCCGTTTCCGGAGCTGAAGCAGGCTGTTTACGATTATACAAAAGACGTAATGCAGGCACTAAAAGACCAGGGCACCACACCCGATATGGTACAGGTAGGTAACGAGATCAATCATGGCATGATCTGGCCCGAAGGGAACATTGGCAACCTCGACAGCCTGGCGCAATTGATCTATGCGGGCATTAACGGAGTAAAGGTTGTTTCGCCTTCTACCCCCATCATGCTGCATGTAGCATTGGGCGGGCAGAATGATGAATGTGTGTTATTTTATGACAACATGCTGCAACGGCAGGTGCCCTTCGATGTGATCGGGCTTTCTTATTATCCAAAATGGCATTGTACACTGGAAGATCTTCATTACAATTTGAATGATCTTGCCCGGCGTTACGATAAAGATGTGATCGTTGTGGAGTACTCGCATTTGAAAAAAGAAGTAAATGAGCGGGCGTTTGACGTTTATAACGGTCATGGTAAGGGCTCGGCCATCTGGGAACCGTTAAACACATGGGAAGCGATCTTTGACAGGCAGGGAAAAGCAAACGGATTATTAATGGTATATGATGATCTGAATAAAAGGTTTATCAGCGTTAGTGCTGACAATAGTTCCAAACCATAGGTTGCTCACTTAAAATAAGTATAAATGAACCGAATCAATAAGTTCGCAAAACTGTTTGCCTTCCTGGTGCTGCTGCCCTCAATGGTCCTGTATGCACAATATAAAATTCCGGCTGGTTTCACAGATGGCTATGTATATGCAAACGGTATCCGTATTCATTATTATCATGCCCTTCCTGCGCTGGGTAAACCGGTGATGGTGATGGTGCATGGCGTTACCGATAATGGGCTTTGCTGGACCACACTTGCAGAGAAACTGCAGGGCTCGTATGATATTTATATGCTCGACGCCCGGGGGCATGGCCTGTCAGACCCATTCACTGCAGTAGATAATGGAGAAACCCTGGTAAAAGATGTAGTGGCATTTGTGCAGGCAATGAAATGGGAGAAGCCCATCCTGATGGGCCATTCAATGGGCGCCGCTACCGTCATGAGGGTAGGGGCTGAATATCCCGATCTGCCGAAAGCAGTCATCATGTTAGATCCTATGCTTGGACGTTTTCCAGGTGGCCGCCCGCCTGGCGATAGCGCTCGCAACCGGCCACCGGCTTCAACGCAGGTTCGGCCATCAACCGCACCCGACCGGCTTTCTGTGAATATGGTTGGCAGTCCGGAAACCCTGGTAGCTCAGAATAATTACCGGTTCGAAGACCTGGTTGCCACCGGCCGCCGTCAGTTTCCCAAATGGGACAGTGTTGATGTGTACTATTGGGCGCTTTCAAAAAAACAATACCATGGGCCTTATACAAACGAGGCGTGGCAGGCGATGAGCGGCACCATGAGAACAGAAAATGCATTGGCGAAGATCCAGGCGCCGGCCATTATACTGAAGGCCGATGCATCACCTGAAGTGCGTAAAACCAATGAAGAAGCTGCCCGTGTATTACAGAAAGGAAAACTTGTTCATATTGACGGGGCAGGCCATAATCTGCACCATGATCAACTGGCGCGTACGATAGAAGTGTTAAAAGGATTTCTGTCAACACTTTAAAGGCAGCACTATCAATTTTCGCCAATGTAATATTCATTATACGAAATGCGCTTACGGGTGCTGGCGGTGGTTATTTGCCTGCAGGAAATGGATGGTATCGTAAAAGGTTCTGCCAAGATCTGCGCTGGCATTGCCATTCCTTTGCCGGCATCCCAGTCAGCGGGGGAGAGGTATTCTTTTAAGGCTAATTCGCAACGGGTGCCGTTAACGGTGATTCGTGCATAAACTGCAGATTTACCATCTTGTTGTCTGTTCGAGCGTAATACGAAGTGAACTCCAAATGTTCCTGAACTGGTCATACAACATGTTTTTTGTTTTATGAATAGTTCCTCACACCAAATTGCGAACACAACGATGAATACAATCCGCTACCCATCTACATTCTATAGCCATCCGGTGAACAGGTGAACATAAATTTAATTTCGAATCGCAGTTCACCGGATAGTTCACATTACGCTTGATTCGTTTTGCATCAAATTGATATCAAAAAATGAAAAAAGGCCTATAAAACCTCAGTTTTATAAGCCTTTGGGATGTTTTACCATCCTTTTCGTCGGGTGGACTGGATTCGAACCAGCGACCCCTTGCACCCCATACAAGTGCGCTACCGGGCTGCGCCACCACCCGAAACTATACAAGATGATTATCCTGTAAGTATCTTTTAATTCCTCTTTTCTTTATTTTCATCTCTAATACTACGGCTTCACTTCTTGATTTACAGTTAAATGTAGTAATTAGAATCCAGGGTATTCCTGTCGATGTAAACTTTCCTTTTCCTAAATTATGCTGATCAAATCGTTTCGCTACATTATCAGTACTTCCAACATAATACTTATCTAAAGCCACCACCCGAATTACAGTATTTCAGGCATTTTTGACCTTTTTGGGGCTGATTTGGCCACCTGAAAACTGCCTTTGGGGGTGCAAATTTACTTAAAAAATTGATTTCCCGAAAAATATGCTATAAAATGATAAAACTTTTTATGGCCTCCTATTCATACAATCATCCGCTTTTAATTAACAAACAACTCCAGTCTTCCTTTCCTGGCTGCATCGTCCATCACCACCCGGGTAAAAAATCTACCCGCAGGTTTTTCAGTAGGAAACCAGTTCCTTCCCTCCATTGAAACGATCAGCAAACCTTCTTCATCACCAACAGCTGCAAAGTTCTCGAGCACAGGCTGCTTTTCATAAGGCTGTAACCCATAACGCTCACCGAGTTCCTTTACCTGTTCCATAACATTATTCGTTACAATGCCAATTTCACTCACATACTGAAATGATCGTGACGAAAATTGCTGCGTAGATGAATTGGGCACATCGTACCGGCAAATAAATTCCAGCAGGTTGCCATTGCGATCAAAGAAATAAAATGACTGGGCATTCCAATTCATAAACTGCGTAAATACCGTTTCATGCTGCACTGGCAGCAGCGCTGCCTTATTCTGCATCCAGTGATACGCATCGTATAGCTTGTTATGCGGTATATCGATGGCAAGATGATAATAGGGATCCATATCGCTCGTTTCCCTGAAAATTAGTTTTGTTTCTCCTACCTGAAAAGCAGCGTAACCCGTTGGAGCCGCCAATGCCTGCAACTCCAGTATTCCTCCATAAAATGTCTTTATCGCCTGCAGGTCTGCCGCCAGTATTTCAATTTCCCTGATCATAGATCTTGTAATGTTTATATCTACAACATCCAATTGGAAAACCGGTTCATTCGGAGACAACATTACTATACTAAAACTTCACCTGCGCCGTCACACCCGTAAATAGAATATCTTTCCCCATGCCCGCCTGCTGCAAATAGCCCCCTGCATCGAACCAAGTAAACTCACCTTGTACGAAGAAATAACCATTGGGGTTATACACCAATGCGGCCGCAAGCTGCTTGCCGATATATTTTTTCGCTATATGTTTACCGGGATAAATGAGTGTCCCGTTAACTGCATACAATCCATCACCGGTGCTGTAACGCCAGAATACATCACAATCTGTTTCGAAGCTCAACCGCCTCAATAATTTCAGCGACAACGAAGGATGCACATCAAATAAATTATACGGTCCTATCAATGCTGCCAACCCGAAATAAGCACCTCGCGGAAACAGCGGATTAAAGGTCTGCAACCTGCCATCTGCTGCATCTTTATCTCCACTGATCAATTCCATTTTCAAGCCGGCTTCCGGTTGTAAAGGGCTGCGATGAAACCGGTGTGACACATTCATTGAAGCCGTCCAGGCCGAAATAGGCTGTTGGGCAAAAGTGCCAAACTGGCAAACGGCTTCAAGGTCATACTGCGTGGCCTGATTGGCGTTCCATATCCTCGTACCTATGCTATGCCTCAACTCTTCTCCTTTTCCTGCGTCAAAAACGGCATTTTTTCTGTGCAGGCCCAGGTAATACAACTCGATGTTCTTTACAACCCGCACCTTGTTTTGCACGATATAAGCACCCCATAACCTGACATCCTTACCAAAACCATCATCGAATATTTTTTTGCGGGCCACTACATAATGGCTGTAAAATAGATCTGCTTTAAAACTTCCTGAAACAAAGATCGATCGAAGACCATCAAACGAATGCCGGTTATTAGGGCCTTCCCGAACCGATACGAGCCTTTGCGATCCGTATAATAATTCCTGTCTGCCTGCACGAAAGATCAGTTTGTTTTGTGCACCAGAGTTTACCTGGTAATCAATAAACGCCTGGTGCATTTCCAAAGGGTTATCATCAACCGCGTTTGTGGCCGGCCGGCTGTTGGCCAGACTGCTTTGCAACTGCACAAATGTTCGCACATGCCGGCCCGCGTGCACATCAGCATGTAGCAGCCACCTGGTTAAAATATAACCATCTCTATCTTCTGGTTCCTCGCCCCAACCTTCATGCCGAATATAAAAATACTGGTACCGCAGATCCCCACCATAACTGATATATCGGTTTTCGTTTTTCGATAGCGGCGTATATTTTATGCTTTTGTACCAGTCTTTGACCGTATCCCTTTTTAAAAAGGAATAATCTTCATCATACCGCAAGGGTTTAAAAGCAGGTAATTCCTGTGAAAAGCCTTGCAGACTGATAAAAACCAAACCCAAAAGATAGTTGATGCGCATAACCTTTAAACTCATTAGGTTGCCACATTTGCTTTCGTTGTTGTGGGGAAAACATGACACCCCTGGTTAATACTGATAACCGCCATAATACTTAACCGGGCTCCATGTAGGCATAATCGCCGGCGGTGCGGGCGCCCACTGTGTATATTCGTTGTCGCCATACACGGATTGCCCGTTTACGATCGTCAATTTGGCCTTTATTGACCTGATCTCTTCTTCAGGCACAGCGAAATAATCTTTGTTAAGTATTACGAGGTCGGCATAATACCCTTTTTGGATCTTACCCTTTGCCTGCTCTTTGATCAACCCGTAACTACCGGTGGTGATCAGCTGCAAAGCAGCCAGCCTGCTTACGGTGTTCTCTTTTGCAATAACCTCCGTGCCACCGATCGTTTTTCCGGTGGTGATCCAGTACAATGCGATCCACGGATTATAACTGGCTACCCGGGTTCCATCGGTACCCAAACCTACCGGTATGCCCAGTTCGAGCATTCTTTTAACCGGCGGTGCATTCATCGCCGGTTTCCTGCCATAGCGGTGAATAAAACTTTCTCCCTGGTAAGCCATGCGGTGTTGAATGGCGATGCCGCCACCTAGCGCTTTGATCCGTCGCAAGTTTTCTTCACTTACTGTTTCAGCGTGGTCAAAGAACCATACCAATCCATTCAATGGCGTTTCTTTATTCACGGCTTCAATTACATCGAGGTCGCGGGTGATGCTTTCGTTATAAGTTGCATGTAACCGGAACGGCCAGCGCTTTTTTACCAATAAACTAATGACCGCTTTCAGGTTGTTTTCCATGGTTGCTGGTAATTCAGGCCGTGGAAATAAAAAATTCTCAAAATCCGCCGCATCCATTACCAGGTTTTCACCGCCGCCGTTTACATGATAATCCACTTTATCATCTTCTTTTTTGCCATCAGTATCAATTTCAACCATGCCCGTCCACCTGGTAAAATCATTTAACTCTGTCCCTTTTTTCTGTGCAAACAAAAAGTAGGGGAGACGCACAGTGATCTTTCCGGCCTTATTCAATGAATCGGTTATGCCGTAGTCGTCTGGAAAATTCTGAAAACCACCTCCTGCATCCATGACTGCTGTTACACCCAGGCGATTTAACTCCGTCATATATTGTAAGGTGGAATTGATCTTTTCTTCAGTTGATAATTCCGGGAGTTTTGCCAGGGTTGAATACAGAATAAATGCATTGGGCTCAGCTACCAGTAACCCGGTTGGATTTCCTTCGTTGTCTTTTTCGATCAATCCATCTGGCGGATTTGGCGTATCTCCGGTGATCTGCAGCTTTTGCAAACCGGCCTTGTTCAACCAGGCTTTTGCGTACAGGTATAAAATAAAAGCGGGCACATTTCCTGTTGCTTCATTTATTTCATCTATTGTCGGCAGCCGTTTCTCATCGAACTGGTATTCATTCCAGCCGCCAACTACACGTACCCATTGACCGGCTGGTGTTCTTTGCGCCTGTTCTTTCAGCATTTCCAATGCCCGCTTTAATGAGGTTACGCCATCCCATCTCAATTCGCTGTTATAAAAACGCCCGCCCCTGATCACATGCAGGTGGCTATCGAACAACCCCGGTATCACGCGGTTGTTACGGGCGTCAATGATCTTTGTGGTCTTACCTTTCCATTTCAGTATTTCGGTATTTGTTCCGGTGGCTGCTATCCTGTTCGTTGTTATGGCTACTGCCTCTGCTTCGGGCCTGGCCGGATCGAGGGTGGTTATTTTTCCATTGATGATAATGATATCTGCCTTTGTTTGAGCATGTGTGGGCAGACAAAAAAGCAGGCACAACAAGGCGCCTGAAAAAAGACCTGTTCGCATATTGGTAGATTTTAAAAAAAGGGCCGGCATAAAACCGGCCCTTGTCTATAATGAACCTTACTCCTGTTAGTGCTTTAACATGTCGTGGGCATACAAGATCCCAACGCCATAAGCGCCACCATACTTCTTTACCAGATCGGTCACCGGTTTGTAGGTATTGCTTCTGGCCCAGTCGCGCTGCAATTCAAGCAGGTACTGAATAGAGGTGATTGGTTTTGCACCTGCCATGATCATTCGTTGAATGGCCATATCATGCGCTTCCTTGCTTACATCTCCACAGGCATCCGTAATAACGAACACTTCATATCCTTCAGAAATGGCAGATAAAGTGGGGCCAACAATGCAAACACTTGTCCACAGACCTGCAAAAACCAGCCGCTTCTTTCCTTTGCCTACAATAGCTTTATGGGCATTTACATCTTCCCAGGTATTCATACTGGTTCTATCGATATAATTGCTGGTTTCTTTGGGATAGAACTCGCTCACTTCGGGAAAAACCGGGCCGCTGAAAGACCTTTCTGCCACCGTTGTTACCACCGTGGGCACACTGAATATTTTGGACGCCCCTGCAACAATAGCCGTGTTGTTACGAAGCTGATCTATGGCAATGCTATGGGTGGCAAAGGCCATTTGTCCTTCGTTATCTATCAATACAAGGGTGTGGTTCGATGGGTTCAATAATTGAGGGGAGGGTTTCTGCGCATAAAGGGCTGTTGACAGAAGGGTTGCTGCAACAATGCCAATACTTTTCATAATGGTCCCTTTCATTTTTCTATATCCTTTTTTAGCGTGAAGAATGTATTATTACTTAAGATATCTTTTCAATTCTGCTGCAGCCTGTACAAAGGCAGATTTGACGGCAGGTAGTTCAGCCAGTGCATTCAGCAAACCATAATCATGGATCATACCGTCATAGCGCACGAGCGTTACGGGTACACCGGCTTCATCGAGTTTTCTTCCATAGGCTTCACCTTCATCGCGTAGGATGTCATTTTCAGCAACCTGGATCAATGCAGGCGGCAATCCCCTTAATTGTTGAACGGTTGCCTGCAGGGGTGAGGCGTAGATCTCCTTCCTTTGTTTTGGATCGGTTGTATAGTGATCATACATCCATTTCATCAGCGGGGTGGTCAAAAACCTGTCCTTACCGAATTGCTTGTATGACGCAGTCTCGAAATCGGCATCAACTATTGGCCAGAAGAGAATTTGCACCTTGATCTGCGGGCCACTATTTTCTTTGGCTTTGAGAGCTGTTACGGCGCTCATATTGCCGCCCACGCTGTTACCAACAATAGCCAGATTCTTTCCATCTACATTAATCTCTGCTCCATTTTCTGCCACCCATTTGGTAGCTGCAAATATTTCATTCACCTGGGTAGGATATTTTGCCTCGGGCGCCGGCGTGTAATTAACAAAGACACCACAGTAACCGGTGAGCACTACCAGGTCGCGTACCATTCTTTTATGGGTAGGATAATCGCCCAATACCCATCCGCCACCATGAATAAAGATGAAGACCGGCAGTGCGCCGCTAACTCCTTCAGGACGAACAATATTCAGCTTCACGGTATGTCCGTCGGCAGTAATGGTTTTTTCAGACTCCTCAATTCCTGAAAGGTCAACCTGTACAGAAGCCTGGGCATCTACCAGCACCTGGCGGGCTTCTTTTGGTGAAAGGGTTTCCAATGGTTTACCACCGCTGGTATTCAATGCTTTTAAAAACGCTTTTGTTCTTGTGTCGATGCGTGGATCGCTAGCGTAATCCACTATCCTGATCTCATTCTCCATATTTTTAAATTTTATTGGTTATCCATTCCAGAATATAACCGGCATCTGCTTCCCAACCCGGCTGCCCTAACACGAAATGGTTCCTGCCTTCGAACTCTTTATAGTCCAGCACAGAGCCATTCTTTTTGTATTTCTTAAAATTCCGGTAATTAAGATGGGCTGGAATAATATTATCGGTTGTGCCTGCTGTGAGTAATAACGGGGGGTGAGGTTTTGCATAGTCAACGCTGGCGGCCGATGTCAATCCGCCCCGCGCTACGCGTTTTGATTCGGGTATGGTGAACTTCTCATAGGCTGCTTTCTGTTCTATCAATGGCATGTCATTTACAAATGCATACTGCCAGTCTTTGAAAGACATCAGGTAGGTCTTATTGATTGAGGTGAACAGCCCCAGCGATTTCCAGCCGGCTTTCAGAAAGGAAAATTCATAAGGGAAAACGCCCAGCGTCGGTACTGAATGTATGGCCACACCTGCAGCTACCAGGCCTCTGTTAACCAGCACCTGCGTTATTAAACCTCCCAGCGAATGTCCTATTACGATAGGCTTCTCATTATAGCCCTTCACAATAGCCGCGTAATGGTCTATCAGTTGCGGCAGGGTCAACCTGGCCAGATCAAGATCGTTTGGCTGTTTTGCTCTTAGCTCAGCCGCTGTACCATCTTTGAACGGCCATGGCGGCGCAATGGTTGAAAAGCCCCTGCGTTCAAAGTATTCGCGCCATTCGTCCCAGCAGGCGCTGGTAACGAAAGCTCCGGTAATAAAAACGATCGACCTGGTTTTGATTGCTGCCATTGACATGTAGTTTTGAAGTTTTAAATGCGCATCAACGATACAAAACTACTGTCGTCCTTCACCGGGAACAATTGCTATAACATGCTTTCACTTGTATATTTGGGAGACCTTCAACCTGTTAACTTATCAGCCTGTCTACTTTAATGCCCAGCTTCTTGATACGGGAATTGAGAGTGGATACTTTTATATTCAGGAGCTCAGCGGCGCCACCTGTACCTGATATTTTTCCATTACATTTCTTTAGGGTAGCGATGATATAATCCCGCTCATTTTCTTCAATGGTTTTTACCGGTCCTTCTGCATTCGAAAGAGCCACCGATCTGTTTCTAAGTGATGGAAGCGATTTATCCCTGATCACCTGGCCAGTGGTGAGCAGCATGGCTCTTTCCATTACATTTTCCAGTTCACGGATGTTTCCCGGCCATTCGTAAGCCAACAGTTTTTCCAGGGCTTCGAATGAAATATCTTCCACCTGTTTACCCAACTTCCGGTTGAACTGGTGCATAAAATGAATGACCAGTTCCGGAACATCTTCTTTGCGTTCACGTAACGGTGGCAGGGTAATGGGAAATACGTTCAGCCGGTAATACAGGTCCATGCGAAAGCGGCCCTCTGCAATTTCTTTCTCCAGGTTCCTGTTGGTAGATGCAATTACCCGCACATCGATCTTTATGGTGTTTTGTCCACCGATGCGTTCTATTTCCTTTTCCTGCAAAACGCGCAGCAGTTTCACCTGCATTTCAAGCGGCATCTCACCAATCTCATCGAGCAGAACAGTACCGCCGTTCGCCTGTTCAAATTTCCCAATCCGCTTGTCGACGGCGCCCGTAAATGCGCCGCGCTCGTGGCCGAATAATTCCGACTCAATAAGCGTTGCTGGCAGGGCCGCACAATTTACTTTGATAAACGGTTTAGATTGCCTGGGGGAAAGCGCATGAATGCATTCGGCGATCTTTTCCTTTCCGGTACCACTTTCACCTAACAGTAAAACGGAAGTATCGGAACCGGCTACCATTAAAACCATGTCCAACACCGTTTTAACCGATCTGCTGTTCCCAATGAAGCTTTTAAATGCAGGCACTCTTGCAAAATCCGCGGGCTGTTGCATCATTTCAGAGCGAACCGGTTTTGAGGTGAGGCGTTGTTCATGCAGGTACCAGGCAATGTCAAGCGTAACCAAAATATCTTTTTCCCGGAAAGGTTTTACCAGGAAGCCATAAGGCTGCGTGACCTTGGCCTCGTCGAGTGTTTTTTTGTTTGAATTGGCAGACAGGAATACAAAGGCGATGTTTTTCTCACGAAGCTTTACAGCAAGGTCGATGCCGGTTAAATGTCCCTGCAAATAAATATCCAACAGCACCATGTCAGGTTTTTCCTGCTCAATGATCTCCAACGCTACAGGAACCGACCGGGCAATGGAACATACGTGGTACCCGGCTCTTTCCAATATAATTTGCAAATTGTTGGCTTCAATAAACTGATCTTCTACTATCAGGATTTTCTTCTTCATGGTTTTGACATGCATGAACTGTTGATCAAAAATAAATATTGTTTTTATGCATACACTTCCATAGGTCTGGCGGCTGCATTTTTTATTACTTCGTGCGGAAAAAAGCCCGCAGGGAACTCTACACTAATGGTAGTTCCATTACGGTTTTCCACGGTAAAGCTGCCATGCAGATCATCGGTAAGTCCGCGCATCAATTTAAAGCCAAGCGAATCTTTTTTCCGGTTATCGGTTTCCGGCATCCCAACTCCATTATCAGCAACGGAAAGCAGGATGGTATTGCGGTCAGTTTTTGTCAAACAGATATTGATCATATTCTGCTCACGCGCCGAAAATGCATGTTTGATGGAATTGGTGATCGCCTCGTTTACGATCAGTCCGATTGGTATTGCAATGGCAATATCCACCTCCATTTTTTCAATAGCTGACCTGAACTGTATGTATTTGCCAACGTCAAAAGAATCCTGCAGGTAATTGATGAGCTCAGGCAGGTACACCGACAATTCCACATTGGTCATGTGATCGACCTGATAAAGCTTTTGATGGATCAATGACATGGCATAGATGCGATGTTTGCTGTTCTGAATGGCGAGCAATGCTTCATCCCGCAGATATACCGACTGACTTTCCAGCAAGCTCATTACTGTATGCAGATTGTTCTTGACGCGGTGATGAATTTCTTTTACCAACCATTCTTTTTCTTCGAGCAAATGCTGCAACGCCTGGTTTTTGATACTGATCTCCTGGTTGTTTCGCTGCTTGACCCAGTATTGATTGTATAATAATCCAAGTATGATCAACAACAATACAATGCCGCCAAATGTGACATAGTGCAGCAGTGAAGCATTCTTTAATTCCAGCCTTCGTTTGTTATTCAGGAGGTCAAGCTCTTTAATCCTGGCATTGGACTTACTCAACTCGTATTCTGCCTTTAGCGAAGCGATGTTCTGTGACATCGATTTCTGCAGAAAGCTGTCTGACAAGAACTTTTCCCGTTCTTTCATCAGAAATGCGTCTTTATAGTCGCCCTGTTTTACATACCATGGCGTGATAGCCCTGAGATAACGCATTTCCTGATTATAAGCGCCTTTTTGTTTAGCCAGGGCAATGGCCTGTTGCAGGTAGTCAATGGCCCGGGGCAGATCATCTTGGGCATACGTTCGGGCCAAACCGTACAATACCTGTAGTTCACGCAGATAATTACCTAAAGCCCTTGATCGCTGCAGAGCTTCTTTTTGCAATTTTACCGCCTTTTCTTTAGACCCTTGCTTTGAGTATACAGAGGCGAGGTTATTGATCAGCGTAATATTCAGGCCCTGGTATTCTACTTTATCACTCAACCGTACGCCTTTCTCCAGGTAATGCTGTGCCTTTGTGAGCTCACCCGTTTCTTTATACAATACACCGAGGTGATTAAAAATATTCAGCGAGATATTTGAAAAAGGAAGACTGTCATTCAGCCGTTCGGCTGTTTTTAGATATTGCAGGGCTACCTTGTAATTATGCCTGTCGAGATGGGCCCAGGAAATGCTGTAGTTGGCTTCCAAAACGCCGGGTTTGTCACCGGCCTGTTCAGAGATCTCCAGTGCCTGCAGAAAATATTTGACGGCATTGTCGTATTTACCATTCCTCAATTCAACAACGCCCATTCGGATCATAACAGAAGCGATGCCCTTTTTTGAATGGGAGCGTTTGAATAGCGCCAGCGCCTGGTTATATTTTTGCCAGGAACTGTCAAACTCGCCGCGATTATCATCTATCATGCCCATTTGCACCAGGATCGATGCAATGCCATTGCTGTCTTTCTGCTGCCGCGCAAAAGCAAGGGCCTTGTGCGAAAAATATACTGCCGAATCCTGTTTATAATACCGGTAATATTTTATCAGGTCTTCGTACTCGCCAATGGTCGTAATTTTCATTGAAGACACCTGGCTAAATGAACAGGCACAAACGGTGATCAGAAAAGCTACAAGCACCAAAAGCCTTACCATTACTTTTATTTTGAACAAAATTACCTGTTTAACGCAATGCCTGTAATCGTCAGATGATATTATTCCTTATATATTTTTTTTGAACCGCATTTTCGTCAATTAGCGAAATATCGCTAAAAACCATTTTACTTTAAATATTTATTATTCTAATAATCAGCAGCTTAATACCTGGCACATTGATTGGCTGGCCATACATCTAACATTTGTCATTTTAACACCATACAACTTTATTTCTATGCCCGGCCTTCAAAACAACAACCAGTTAACTGCTTTTTCCCAAATGCCTTTTAGCAATAAAGAAAACAAAACCGACGATTTCAAACAGTTCGAGATCTGCCCCCTCGATCTGACGAGCACTACAAAACAATCCCGCAGCAATATGCCAGAGAAGATCAAACATTTTGAATTAGTATGGATTAAGCAGGGGCATGGTCGGATTGAAATTGACGGAAAAATGAATTCGCTTAAAGAGAACACTGTGTATTGTCTTACACCCGGCCGGATGCGGCAATATAATATTGAACCAGGTATAAATGGCTATTACCTCAGCTTTACCAATGAGTTCATCAGGTTATCTGATGTATACTCAAAAACAGCTGCCTGGTTTGATCGATATGATCTCCATGCCGGATTTGCCCCTATCTCTATTACCCGTGAAACACAATTTGCGTTGGAGACAATAGTTCAAAAAATGAAGCAGGAATACATTAATCGTTTCGAGGGTAGAATGGAATTATTAAAAGGCCTGCTTAATGTTTTTATGATCTATTTGTCAAGGAATGTACAGGTGTCACCTGTTGAAAATGTATCAGCTGGAGAAATGGAGCTTGTAAGGAAGTTTATGGCCCTCATCAAAAGAGATTATGTCAATAAGAAAATGGTTAGTGATTATGCTAATGATTTGCTGGTGACGCCTAACCACCTCAACCGCCTGGTAAAGAAAATAACCGGTTTTTCTGCAAGCCACCATATTCAGCAGTTGATCATGCTGGAAGCGAAAAGACAGGCCATGTACCCCTCATTAAGCATGAAAGAGATCGCCTATAACCTTGGCTTCGATAACCTGGCCCATTTCAGCAAATTCTTTAAGAACAATTGCGGTAAAAATTTCACCGAATTCAAAAAGGAAATGCTTAAACCAGAATAGACCTGCTTCGCTTACTCAGTTCTCAGATTCGTAACAGGATTGGTATTGGCTGCACTCAGCGCTTTTAAGCCCACCGTTGTCAGGGCGATGAGCAGGGCGCCAGCGCCGGCTGCTACAAACACCCACCAGCTAAGGGCAGTTCTGTAAGCATATTGCTGTAACCAGTCATGCATAAAATACCAGGTGATGGGACAGGCGATCAAAAATGCTATTGATATCAGCAGAATGAATTCTTTCGAAAACAGGTATACGATGCTTTGTACGCTGGCACCAAGCACTTTTCTGATACCCACTTCTTTCAGGCGTTGAACGGCCATGAAAGAAGCCAGGCCATACAATCCCAAACAACTTAGAAAAATGGCAATAGCGGAGAAACAGGTGTACAAATTATACAGCATGGATTCCTGTTTGTAAAAATTGGCGATCTTTTCATCCATAAATTCATAATCAAACACAAACTCGGGATAGGCCTCATTCCATAGTTTTTCGATATCGTCCACCACAGCACGCAGGTTAGCGCCTGCTATTTTGATGCTTACAGAATTATACCTTCCTTTAACATTACTGATAAATACCGGTGAAATGGAATTCTTGAATGATGCCACATTAAAATCTTTTATTACCCCTACAACAAGGCCTTTCACTTTTCCATCCCAAACATCAATCTCTTTATTGAGAGCCTCCTCCGGACTGCTGAATCCAATTCTTTTTACGAATTCCTCATTTACCAGAAATTCTCTGATGGAATCTGTTCTGGTTATATTTCTGCCAGCCACCAACGGCAATTGATAGGCAGGCAAATAATCGGCATCGGCAAACTTACTAATGGCATAGAACTTTTCTTTTTCTTTCCGATGATCAAAACTGAAATCAGTCCACCAGTTGTCTACATCCGACGGTGTTTGTGAGTTAAAACTGACCCGGCTGATGTTACTATTGCTCAGTAACCGGTTGCGAACATAATCCATCTTACTTCTTCCCGCACTATCATTAGGGAACGGCACGTTCACCAGTGCTTCTTTATTAAATCCCATATCGCCCCGGTGAAATAAACGCATTTGTTTCATCATAAGCAGTGTGCCGATGATGAGCGCCTGGGCAATGATAAATTGCACCACCACCAACGACCGGCGCAGATTGATATTTGTTCCACTTACCGATACCAGCTTTGTCTTCAGCGCTGTAACCGGATTATACGATGACAATACCACGGAAGGGTAGAAGCCGGCGATTAAAGTAACCAGGGCGATAATGCCTACTAAAAACAGGACCATCACCGGTTGCCATAAAACAGAAGGAGACATGCGGATATCGAGCAGTGAATTGATGAAAGGAACAAGAGCGCCAGCCACCAAACAGGATATGATTACCGAACCCGTAACCAGAAGAAAGGTTTCTGCGAGAAATTGTTTCTTTAATTGAAGCCTGCTGCTTCCCAATACTTTTCGCACGCCAACTTCCCGCGCCCTGTTTACAGCCTGGGCCGTTGAAAGATTGATAAAATTTACACAGGCGATCAATAGGATAAACGCTGCAATGAGCCACAATGTTCGAATGCGTGAGGGGCTTATTGTTTTGCCCAGATAATTGCCCGCTTTTTGATCAAAATGCACCTGTTGCAAAGATTGTAACAGCTCAACATTCGTATTATTAGGTGTTCGGTATCTTTTAGAGAAATGGAGCAGCGGCTGCGCCAGGGCTGCCACCGACACATTTTTGCGTAACAGTACAAAACAGTCATGATCGCCGTCGATCGTTCCCCAATCGGTTGACTCGGAAAATTTGCCAAACTCGTAGGGGACAACTAAACCCAGCTGAAAGTCGGTATTGACCGGAACATCGGCCAGAACACCTGTGACTTTCAAAACGGTATTCCTGCCCACTATTATGGTTTGTCCAATAGCCTGCCGCCAGTTACCAAAATATTTAACAGCAATTTGCCGGGTAATTATAGCTGAATTCGGATCCGTCATGGAAGTAGCAGGATCTCCGGCCAGCCAGGGAAAATCGAAGATGCGGAAAAAAGAAGGTTCTATAAAGAAGAAGCCACTGTTCTCCTTAAACTTTCTGAGGAGGCGGCCGTTCTCATCCGGCACCCTGACCTGTACATTTCTGATGGCAAAAGTACCACTCACTTCTTCGAACTGAGGGAGATCCTTCTTTAGTGCAGCTGGTAATGGAAAAGGCACTGCACTCATAGCATCCCCGTCCTTGCCCTTTGTTAGCACACGATAGATCCTGTCTTTTTTTGTATGGAAGTTATCAAAGCTTTTTTCGTAATGAATTACCATGAAAATGATGAAGCAAACAGCAATGCCGATACTTAACCCGCTGACATTAATGAACAGGTAACGTTTGTTGCGCAGCAGACTCCGGATGGCAGTTTTTACATAATTACGAAACATGATAAGCTCTTTTCAAATGAATGAAAGTGATGATGGTATTCGTGATTAATAACTTATTCAATGCCAGTTTTCCAGCCGGCTGAAAATCAGGCTAACCGTTCTTTCAACTAACAGGCAGGTGCACGGTTTTGATACAATGGCCGCCCGGTTACAGCACAAATTAAAAATGCTTATTGAACGGTTTGCTCACTTGATAAAAAACTTTATTTGTGGTGTATAATAAACAAGTATACATTTGCAACAGTATTGCAAATTCAATTTGACGGCAAACAACACATATCGTCATCTTTTAGCGGCTTTCCTGTTGGCCCTGTATGCATTCGTTGCTATACCGGTCCAGCTCTGGCATCATCACCAATCTGCGCCGAAACCTGGCAAAACCACTCAATCACACCACGCCAACAGCGACACGGTGTACAGTGGTACAGGTATTTTGCCGGAAACTGATTGCCTGGTCTGTTCGCATAAATATTCTTCTTACAATGACGAGGTTGTAGCCCCTTATGAAGTATCATTTACTACAACTGCTGTAAAAAATGGTTGCTATTTGTTGCAACCCGTTTCAGCCTCTCTCATTGCTGCGGTCAATAAGGGCCCTCCGGTATTATCCTGAGTTTTTATTGTTATGATCTTCCGTACGGTCAACCGCCGTTACTGGTAGCGTTTGTAGTTACTGGCACGAACGGTGATCCCTGTTTGTATTTAATTATTCAAATAATAACAGTCATGCCTGTATTAGAAGCGGTACAGCTTGGCAAGCAGTATCATGGCCATACTGCGCTAAGCAACCTGAATTTATCTATTGATAAAGGTGATATCTTTTGCCTGCTCGGCCAGAACGGCGCAGGGAAAACCACCACGATCAATCTATTTCTAGGCTTTACGCACGCCACCAGTGGCAAAGCGCTGGTAAACGGCCTTCCGGTTCAACCCAATGAAATAGCCACCAAAAAGTTTATTGCCTATATCCCGGAGGTTGTGCAGCTCTACGGCCATTTAACGGGTATGGAAAACCTGGATTTTTTCAGCCGGCTGGCAGGTTTTACGTATTCCAAAGAAATGTTGAGCAATTTCCTGAGCAAAGCCGATCTGCAGGCAGAAGCGCAGGAGAAAAGACTCTCAACGTACTCTAAAGGCATGCGACAGAAAGTGGGCATTGCCATTGCCCTTGCGAAGAACGCCGATGCCATTTTGATGGATGAACCTACGTCGGGGCTGGATCCCAAAGCTACTGCTGAGTTCACGAGGATCTGTAAAGAGCTGGCGGCCGCCGGCAAAACCATATTCATGGCTACACACGATATTTTCAATGCCGTGAATGTAGGCACCCGGATCGGAATTATGAAACAGGGCGTTCTGGTTCACACTGTGTTAACCAGCGACATAACCGCCAACGAATTACAGCAACTGTACCTGGAAACGATCTAAATCACCAATCAATCGATGAAATTTATATTAATAGCGACCAACTTCCTGCTTATTAATTTAACCGGTTGGGCACAGGTAACACTAACCGGAAAAATAATGGCAGAAACCGGAGAACCGGTGAAAGGTGCTACCATCACTGTAAAAAGCAAGGAAATCAGCCAGTCTGTTATGGCCGATGACCAGGGACAGTTCAGTATCCAGGTTACGCCGAAAAGACTTTACCGCATCACGGTTTCCAGTATTGGCTATGAGGTTTTGGAAGAAACACTGGTGATCAATGATAATCCGGCCGCTCTGAAACTGACGTTGATCCCTCAGCTAAAAGACCTACAATTAATTGAGATCGTTGGCCGCAGCGCTAAAAAGTACAACAGCGATTATTCTTTCAGCGCCACCCGCACAGCCAGTCTCATAAAGGATATTCCGCAGTCGATTGCGACAATTACGAAAGAACTGATCACCGACCGCCAGTCTTTTCAATTAGCCGATGCGGTAAAAATGGCCAGCGGTGTAATCCCTTCCAGCTATTATAATCAATACGCTATCCGCGGTATCAGCCAGAACGAGGAAGGACAGATCATCAATGGCATGCGAACGCGCCAGTATTATTTTTTACAACCGCTTACTGCCAATATAGAAAGGGTAGAAGTGATAAAAGGACCGGCCAGTGCTACCTTCGCCAGTGTTGATCCCGGCGGCAGCATCAACCTCGTCACTAAAAAACCACTCAGCAGCAACAGGAAAGAAATAAGCATCAGTGCCGGCAGCTTCAGTACCATCAGGGCGTCGCTGGACTTTACCGGTCCGCTTAATGAAAGCAAAACCCTCCTGTACCGGCTCAACGGTGCTTACCAGGAAGCAAAAAGTTTTCGCGACCTCGTGGGCAACAGGTCATTGCTGATATCACCCTCATTATCTTATATTCCCAACGAGCGCACGGCCATCAATGCGGAAATGATCCTGAGCAACCTTACGGGCGTGCTGGATAGAGGTCAACCTATTTTTGGCGCCGTAGCAGGTGTGACCGATCTGCACAGCACACCAACCAGTTTGAACCTGGGCGCTCCCAATGATTTTTTCAAATCGAAGGAACTGATCGTAACGGGCAATATCTCGCACCGGTTTACCAACCATATCAGCTTCAACACTTCCTATATGAAGCAAACCTGGTCAGAAGACCTGCAGGAGCACCGCACCAATAACGCCTTTGCCGTTGATACCGCCAATAACGCCGTTACCTCCCTTGCTTCGATGCAATTCGTGCAGCGAAAACAGTTCTGGAATATTGATAACATAAACAGTTATTTCAATTTTGATTGGAGCACCGGAAGCGTTCGCCACAAATTATTGATCGGCTACGATCTGCACAGCTGGCAGAAAGTTAAAGGGGGCGGACAAAATGCAGCCCGCGGCTTCCTGCTGAAAGATGGAACGGTGGCCAATACGTTTGTAAAAGAGAATATGGCGAGCTACCAAACCATTACCATTGACGGGGTAGTGATGCCCAAACCAAACGTGCAGCATTTTAACCTGAACAATCCCGCTTATACGATCCGAAATACCGATGATTACCTGCTGAATGTAAGAACGGCACTGCCTGCTGCGCTGACCACCACCAACGCGTTGTATATTCAGGAACAATTGCAATGGAAAAGGTTCACCGTACTGCTGAGCCTGCGCCAGGAATGGTTTAAAGACATTACCAATTACAAATCTCCCGGTGAGCTGTCGTTCACTAATACCGCCTTGTTGCCAAGAGTGGGTATTACCTATGCCATTACCCCAATGATCAATATATATGGCACCTGGCTGGAAGGGTATCAACCCCAGTCGAACACGGTAACCCTGATGCCTAATACCGGCATTTTTTTTAATACCCCAAAATCCGCCGCACAGTTCGATCCGCTGATCAGCGATCTGAAAGAATTCGGGGTAAAAGCAACTGTTTGGAAAAGCCGGCTGCAGGTAACGATGGCAGCCTACGAAATAAATCAGCAAAACATTTTAATGAACGCCAATATCCGTGCCTTTCCTGATTCATTAACTACCAGAGGCGCCGACAGGAGCCGGGGTGTAGAAGTTGAGGTAGCCGGATTCGTTTTTCCGAATTGGCAGGTTAATGCTTCTTACAGTTATATAGATGCAACCATCAGGACCGATAATAAATCGGAACTGACCGGACAAAGAAAGGAAAACACACCAGTGAACAGCGCCAACCTGTGGACCCGTTATAATTTCATCAAAGGTGCTGCCCTGAAAGATCTTGGCATTGGGGTGGGATTACAATACAATAGCGATAAGATCCCATGGTTTACGAGAGACTTTAAATTACCTGCCTATACTTTACTGGATCTGGCATTGTATTACAACCCGGGCAAAAGCAATATGCAACTGGCCCTTCATATAAACAACGTTGCCAATAAAACGTATTGGGTGGGCGCACAAAATTACCTGCGCTTATTTCCCGGCGCACCGCGGAATGGTATGGTCACAGCAACTTATAAATTTTAATTGATCGGCATCTTATGCGGAAATCAGTATTATTATTATTTGCCAGACAGGTCTTTGGAACCGCTTTAAAAAATAAAGCAGTGGCTGCATTGCTGTTACTTACAACTGCGCTGCTTATATATGCCACTTATAGCGGCATTGCCATTTATCAGCAACAAACCCATAGCCGGCAGTTGTATCAACGGGAGGTGCGTGAGCACTGGGAAAATATGCCGGATAAACATCCGCACCGAATGGCGCATTATGGCTACATCGCTTTTCGTGTTAAACACCCCCTGAGCTTTTTTGATTTTGGTATGGAAAGCTATACCGGTAATGCGGTGTTCCTGGAAGCCCACCGGCAGAACTCAATTAATTTTTCCGAAGCCGGATTCAGCACCGGCATGCTTCGGTTTGGTGAAATAAGTATAGCCATGATCTTGCAGGTGCTATTGCCATTGGTGATTTTCTTCATCGGCTTTAGCACGGTAGCAGCAGACAGGGAAAACGGTACTTTAAAGATCCTGCTGAGCCAGGGAACATCATGGAAAGAGATCATCTTTGGCAAGGCACTGGGATTATTGGGCATCGCCCTGTCTGTGCTGTTACCGGTGATCCTGTTACTGATCATCAGTTGTTTAATTTTTCCAGAAAAAAAATACATGGCTGATAATGGCTGGCGAATAACGTGGCTGGCCTTATCTTACATAGCTTATGCCGGCATTGTAAGCCTTGTCGCGGTATTGTTATCGGCAGTGAATAAAACAGCAAAAGGAGCGCTGGTTTCATTGATCGGTGTATGGTTATTATTCACCATCATCATGCCGCGTACTGCACAGGCAATGGGCAATTACCTGCACGCCACTCCTTCCAGGATCGAATTTGAAACGGCTATTGAAAAAGACCTGATCAAAAAAGGCGATAGCCATGATCCGAACGATCCTTACTATAAAGCGCTGAAAGATTCGATCCTGAAGGCTTATAAAGTCGATTCTGTTCAGCAGCTTCCATTTAATTACAGCGGCTTTCAAATGAAAGAAGGAGAGAAGGTGAGTGCCATGATCTATAACCAGCACCTCTTTGCTTTACTGCAAAAATACCGGCAACAAAATGACGTTTCCAGGTTATCTGCATTCCTGAATCCCTTTGCCGCGTTGCGGGATATTTCAATGGCTATGAGCGGAACTGATTTTCAATCCTACATTCAATTTCAACAGCAGGCAGAAGCCTATCGTTACCGGCTGGCGCAGCACATGAATGATCTGCAGATAAAACTGATCAGCAATAAAAAACCAGGGGAACATGACAAACCGTATAGCATCAGCAGTGATCACTGGAAAGCATTCCCTGACTTTGAATTTGAGCGAACCAGCCAGGTATGCGTTCTTATGCATGAAACGCCTGCATTGGCAGCCCTGTTTTGCTGGTTAACAGCGCTGGTTGTGACCACGGTCATCTTATCAAAAAAGCTAAAAGCATTATAGGTATGTTTGTTTTATTATTGAAGAATTTCCTTCGATCTAAAATGGTCATTACTGGTCTGTTGATCGTTATGGTAGCAGGTGTGATCAGTATTTATATTGGCCGCCAGCATATAGAGAAAATAAAGACCAGTATCGCCAAAACGGAACATTACCAGCAGGAGCATATACAACGGAATGTTCAATTTTTCAACAAGGAAATCGGGTTGCTGTTGTATTACCTTCGGTTTGCACTGGTTAATCAGCCACCGCCTTTGAATGCGTTGTCTATCGGGCAACGAGATGTGAACAGTTCCATACAACAAGTAACGATCCGTAACCTCGAGAACCAGCAATATGATACCGACCTGTTCAACCCCTATAGTTTACTGGCAGGCAACCTGGACTTCAGTTTTGTGTTGATATACCTGTTTCCGTTACTCATTATTGCCTTCACCTACAATTTGCTATCAGAGGAAAAGGAAGGAGGCACCTGGCGTCTGATATCTGTACAATACAGGCGACCAGCAAAGATCATATTACTAAAACTGGCGGTGCGGGCGGTGATCATTTTTACCGCCTTGTCGGTACTGTTGGTACTGGCAGCGATCATACTGGCGCTGCCCTTGGACAAAAGCTTTTGGGCTACTGTTAGCTTATCTTTTTTTTATCTCCTGTGTTGGTTCGTGATCAGCTTTTGGGTGGCTTCGTTACAAAAATCGTCAGGCGCCAATGCCGTTGTATTGTTAAGTGCCTGGTTATTACTAATGGTGATTTGTCCGGGTGTGGCCAATAATTATATTACGAGTAAATACCCGGTACCCGAAGCGCTGGCAACAGTGGTAAAGCAGCGGGAGGGTTACCATGAAAAATGGGATATGGATAAGAAAGAAACAATGGATAAGTTCTTTGCCCATTATCCTCAGTTAAGCAACTATTCGTTGCCGAATACCCAATTCAGCTGGCTGTGGTATTATGCCATGCAGCAAATGGGTGATGATGAAGCAGAGCAGGAAGCCAGGGATATGAAAGACAAGCTGTGGCAAAGGGAGAAAGCAAGCAGAAGGATCTCATGGTTGATTCCCTCTATGCACACCCAATATCAGCTGAACACCCTGGCGCAATCAGGTTTGGGCAACCACCTGGCATTCCTTGACAGCACGAAACAGTTTCATGAGAACAAGCGATTGCATTTCTATCCAAAGATCTTTTCTGAGGCTGACGTTAAAAAAGAGAATTGGAATGAATATAAAGTAATGACTTTTACCGAAAGCAGCGGGGTAGGCTGGGCGGCCATGCTGTTACCCCTGGTAATAATAACAGGCCTGTTGGCAGCGATTAGCTGGATCAATTTTCGTAAGATACAATAATTAAGTAGAAACATATATGTCAGGGAGCGCTGATGCAACACAATCAGTGTTTTCCCTGACTTTTGCGTATAACGCTATGCAAAGCAAACTTGCGCGAAGTCAATAATATAAAAAATATCCCCCATATCCTTAAAATGTTAAAATCTATTAACTATCTTGTATTAGATTTAGAACATATATAAGGCCTGATTCCTCAGAGACATTCCCTAGCCCTGATGTTTCTCTTCCAATACCCCTAAAAGCCTCTGTTTCCACCATTTATCTATAGCTGTGTTATCCCTTTATTCTCGGTAAAACCAGGATGAATCCAGATCCCGAATGGTCTGATTTAAAGGTTTATTATCACCAAAAATCATTGATGAAGCACATTTACTTCCTCAAAAAGGATGTCTTTGTCCGTTAGTTGTGAAATAGCATAAGTATTTCTGGTGCTAATCCCTCTATGCAGATACTGCCTGGATAGGAATTCCTATTGTCATTACATCGGTTACACTTAATCGTTTATACCACTAACTGACTTAGCATCTACGTGCATGAAAGATAGTTTTGAACATATCTTTTTAACTGGATCTGTTGCCCTTAACAACTTCAAGCACTCCGGCAAGCGTTTATGCATTGCTGTATTACTACTTTTGTTTTTTAGCATCCCATTCTTTTTGCACGCTCAGCATCTCGATAACAGGAAAAGACTTGATTCATTCCACAGGGCAAGAGCCGCTTCCGGTGCTACCATTCTTAAAACATTAGCAAATTCGTATAACGTAACTGGCGGCGGGGCGTATTGCAGCGGCGGCAACGGTGTAGCGGTTGGCCTTAGTGGTTCACAGGTAGACACCATTTATCAACTTCGGTTAAATGGAGAGAATATTGGTTTACCCATAACAGGTACTGGTAACGCTATCAGTTTTGGACTGCTAACGGCTGAAGGAACGTATACGGTCATTGCCAATACGGTAAACGGGCCGGTTGATATGGTTGGCAATGCGATGGTAACAATCAATGCGTTACCAGCGGTTACAGCAGACAACAAGCAGCTATGTTTTGGAAATAACACTGTTGCTTTGACCGGTACTCCGGCTGGCGGCACCTGGAGCGGAACGGGAGTTAGCAGTTCTACTTTTAATGCCAATGGATTATCACCAGGTAATTATACAGTTACTTATTCTTACACAGATGCCAACAGTTGTACGAATTCGGCTACCGCCACGGTAACCGTACATGCGTTACCAACGGTTACAGCAGATCTCAAGCAGGTATGTTTTGGGAATAACACTGTTACATTAACCGGTGCTCCGGCCGGCGGCACCTGGAGCGGAACGGGAGTTAGCGGTTCTAGTTTTAATGCCAATGGACTTTCGCCAGGTAATTATACAGTTACTTATTTATATACAGATGCCAACAGTTGTACGAATACGGCTACCGCCACGGTAACCGTAAATGCGTTACCAACGGTTACAGCAGATCCCAAGCAGGTATGTTTTGGGAATAACACTGTTACATTAACCGGTGCTCCGGCCGGCGGTACCTGGAGCGGAACCGGAGTAAGCGGTTCTACTTTCAACGCCAATGGATTATCACCAGGTAATTATTCAGTTACTTATTCGTTCACTGATGCCAACAGTTGTACGAATTCGGCTACCGCTACGGTAACCGTACATGCGTTACCAACTGTTACAGCAGACAACAAACAGGTATGTTTTGGAAATAACAGTGTTGCTTTGACGGGTACGCCGGCCGGCGGTACGTGGAGCGGAACCGGGGTAAGCGGTTCTACTTTCAATGCAAATTCACTTGCTGCCGGAAACTATAGTGTTACCTATAATTATTCCGATGGTAATGGATGTGTTAATACTGCAACAGCTACGGTAACGGTGAATGCTTTGCCTACGGTAACCTGCCCTGCAAATTCATCTGTATGTATAAGTGCATCATCTTTTGCATTGAATGGAGCAACTCCGGTTGGTGGAACCTACAACGGTACAGGTGTAAGCGGCGGCAACTTTAATCCTACGACAGCTGGTGTTGGGCAGCATACAATTACTTATACATATACGGATGGAAATGGCTGTCCCAATAATTGCACATTTGGTATCTCAGTAATAACTGAAACAACAATTGCCAATGCCGGCCCGGATCAGACAGGTGCTGCCACTTGCGGATTGACAACGGTAACCCTTGCTGCAAATACACCAACAGCAGGCACGGGCACCTGGAGTATCGTAAGCGGTGCTGGCGGCACAATAGCAACACCATCAAGCCCCACATCAACATTTACGGGAACAGCAGGAACTACTTATACTTTGCGCTGGACGATCACTAATCCTCCTTGCGCATCTACCACAGATGATGTTGTAGTTACTTTCAACAGAAATCCAACAACAGCCAATGCCGGATCGGACCAAACTCTTTGTGCTACTACAGCTACACTTGCCGGCAATGCTGCAACAGTGGGAACCGGTACCTGGACATTAGTAAGCGGATCAGGAACAATAACTACACCTAACAGTCCCACCTCGGGGATAACAGCTTTAGGTGTTGGGACAAATATTTTCAGGTGGACAATCTCAAACACACCTTGTACGGCAACCTTTGATGAGGTAGCAATTACAAGAGTTGCAGCAACGACAACAGCCAACGCCGGCCCCGATCAGACAGGTGCCGCCACTTGCGGATTAACAACAGTAACGCTTGCCGCAAATGCACCAACAGCAGGCACGGGCACCTGGAGTATCGTAAGTGGTGCTGGCGGCACGATAACAACACCGTCAAGTCCGAACTCGACTTTTACAGGAACAGCAGGAACTACTTATACATTGCGCTGGACGATCACTAATCCACCTTGCGCATCTACCACAGACGATGTAGTAATTGCTTTCAATCAAAATCCAACACCAGCTAATGCCGGCCCCGATCAGACAGGTGCAACCACCTGCGGATTAACCTCTGTAACGCTGGCTGCGAATACGCCGACAGCAGGGACGGGTAGTTGGAGTATAATAAGTGGTGCTGGGGGTACAATAGCAACGCCATCAAGCCCCACATCAACATTTACGGGAACAGCAGGAACTACTTACACTTTGCGCTGGACAATCGCCAGTTCGCCTTGCGCATCTACGACAGATGATGTTGTCGTTACTTTCAACAGAAATCCAACAACAGCCAATGCCGGACCGGACCAAACTCTTTGTGCTACCACAGCTACACTTGCCGGCAATACCGCTACAGTTGGAACGGGTACCTGGACATTAGTAAGCGGAGCAGGAACAATAACTACACCTAACAGTCGCACCTCAGGAATAACAGCCTTAGGTATTGGGACAAATATTTTCAGGTGGACAATTTCAAACGAACCTTGTACGGCAAGTTTTGATGAGGTAGCAATTACAAGAGTTGCAGCAACAACGATTGCCAATGCCGGCCCGGATCAGACAGGTGCCGCCACTTGCGGATTGACAACGGTAACCCTTGCTGCAAATACACCAACAGCAGGCACGGGCACCTGGAGTATCGTAAGCGGTGCTGGCGGCACAATAGCAACACCATCAAGCCA
>NZ_JAFIQX010000006.1:404993-409828 GCF_017356035.1 Longitalea luteola
TAACCCTTGCTGCAAATACACCAACAGCAGGCACGGGCACCTGGAGTATCGTAAGCGGTGCTGGCGGCACAATAGCAACACCATCAAGCCACACATCAACATTTACGGGAACAGCAGGAACTACTTATACTTTGCGCTGGACGATCACTAATCCTCCTTGCGCATCTACCACAGATGATGTTGTAGTTACTTTCAACAGAAATCCAACAACAGCCAATGCCGGATCGGACCAAACTCTTTGTGCTACTACAGCTACACTTGCCGGCAATGCTGCAACAGTGGGAACCGGTACCTGGACATTAGTAAGCGGATCAGGAACAATAACTACACCTAACAGTCCCACCTCGGGGATAACAGCTTTAGGTGTTGGGACAAATATTTTCAGGTGGACAATCTCAAACACACCTTGTACGGCAACCTTTGATGAGGTAGCAATTACAAGAGTTGCAGCAACGACAACAGCCAACGCCGGCCCCGATCAGACAGGTGCCGCCACTTGCGGATTAACAACAGTAACGCTTGCCGCAAATACACCAACAGCAGGCACGGGCACCTGGAGTATCGTAAGTGGTGCTGGCGGCACGATAACAACACCGTCAAGTCCGAACTCGGCTTTTACAGGAACAGCAGGAACTACTTATACATTGCGCTGGACGATCACTAATCCACCTTGCGCATCTACCACAGACGATGTAGTAATTGCTTTCAATCAAAATCCAACAACCGCCAATGCCGGAACTGCACAATCTGTTTGCATTGGTGGAAATATAACCCTCGCTGCAAATGCTCCAACGGTCGGCACAGGATTATGGTCAATTGTCAGTGGTCCAAGTACATCAACGGCGCAGTTCAGCAGCACAACAAACCGAACAGCAACATTTACACCCACTGGTGTAGGTTCGTATGTTTTGCGGTGGACGATCAGCAATTCTCCTTGTACAGCTTCTGCATCTAATGTAACCATTACAGTCAATGCATTCCCAACTACACCAACAATCTCGGCCGGAGGAGCGACAACTTTTTGCCAGGGCGGAAGTGTGACACTTACATCTTCATCATCTGCCGGTAGCACCTACCAGTGGAATGTAAATGGTGCGCCTATTCCGGGAGCCACAAATCAAACTTATTCAGCAACAACAGGTGGTAGCTATACTGTAACGGTAACAAACGCCAGTGGCTGTTCCAGAACATCTGCGGCAACCCCGGTGACCGTAAATCCATTACCAACTATTGCTGTTAGTCCGGCTGCTCCTTCGGCATTTTGCAGTGGAGGTAGTGTAACATTAACTGCGAGTGGCGCCAACACCTATACCTGGAGTCCCACAGAAGGATTGTCGATAAATACCGGATCCTCGGTTATAGCAACACCTGAAGCCACAACGACCTATACTGTTACCGGAACCGGCGCTAATGGTTGTACAAATGCTGCAACTGTTACCGTCAACGTTACTCCTTCGCCAGATGGAGATATCACTTCAAGCCCGCCTGTTTGCTCTGGCAATAATAGTGGAACAATCACATTATCCAATTACACAGGGACCATAGTACGTTGGGAGTCATCAACCAATGGCGGCGCCAGTTGGACGACTATTAATAACACATCCACAACACAGTCGTATTCTAATCTTACACAAACAACCATCTACCGGGTTTTATTAACATTAAATAATGGTTGTGATGGATATTCAGATGTTGGCATCATACCAGTAAACGAACCATTCACCCCCACAGTAACTGTTACGCCGCCCATTATTTGCCTGGGCGAATCGGCTACTCTAAAAGCAAGCGACTATGGTGCACCACCTTTCCCCCTGGAAGATTTCGGGAATGCAAACCCGGCCGGATGGAGTGGTAATGATGCTAATAATAATAATGAAGACGAGAATACGGATTGGGGCGAAACCGGTGATGGCAAAGTTCGAAATGGCAAAGAGTATAATTCCCAAGCTCCGCCGTCGAACACCAAATTTATGATTGTCGCCGGTACTACTGATGGCGCCGATCAAACCGCTGCTTTGATCACTCCTCCCTTTAGTTTGGTGGGAGTGGTTAATCCCATTTTTGGATATATGACCGCTCTTGATTTTAACGCCGGAACAGTTGGTAAAGTTGAGATCTCAATCGATGGGGGAGCTACCTATATCACCCTCGAAACATTTACCGGACCAGCCAAGGTGGGCGATGGGAATAACGGATTTGTTCAGCGAAACTATAATCTGTCAGCATATATTGGTCAACCTGACGTTCGGGTTCGATTCAATTATTTTGGCACCACCGGAAGTATCTGGGCTGTAGACAATGTTGGATTACAGGGAACCTTTGAACCTGTAACATATCAATGGTCGCCGCTCGATCATATGACGCCCGCGGCTGGAAATACGCAAACCGTTACTGTTACTCCGCCCGTTGGAACACATCCATACTGCGTTGTAGCCACCACCGGTGCTGGTTGTGCCAGCGAATCTGTTTGCAAAGATGTTACAGTAAAACCATTACCCACGTGTTCTATTACCGGGAACAATACTGTTTGTCCCGGCTCAACGAATGTATACAGTGCCCCCGCAATTGCTGGTTATACCTATAACTGGACGATCAGTGGCGGAGCAACTATTTCCGGCTCTGCAACGGGCCAAACGGTTACA
This sequence comes from Longitalea luteola, assembly GCF_017356035.1. Taxonomy (GTDB): domain Bacteria; phylum Bacteroidota; class Bacteroidia; order Chitinophagales; family Chitinophagaceae; genus Niastella; species Niastella luteola. Next base: position 407,636 of record NZ_JAFIQX010000006.1, read on the forward strand.
GTGGTTGCCAATGGCACTTGTGGTACTTATACGCTAACACTGGTAACTACATTGGATGGATGCTCCAGTGCTCCATGTACGCAAATTGTCAATATTGTTGATAATACAGCACCAGTTGCAACAGCTCCTGCAACGCAGAGTTTCCAGTGCCTCACCGATGTTCCGGCTCCCGGTACGTTGACAGCAACTGACAATTGCAGCGGCGACATTACGGCAACGGGTGTAGATGTACAAGTGGCCAATGGTTGCGGATATACTATTACAAGGACATGGACCTTCACCGATGCATGTAACAATACAACATCGGTTTCTCAAACTATTAACGTGCTGGATAATACAGCGCCTGTTGCACCAGCGGCTCCTGCGTCGCAGAATTTTCAATGCCTCGCTGATGTGACGGCTCCGGGTACTTTGTCAGCAACTGACAATTGCAGTGGCAACATTACCGCAACAGGGGTAGATGCACAAGTTGCTAATGGTTGCGGATATACTATTACAAGAACCTGGACCTTCACCGATGCATGTAACAATACATCATCGGTTTCTCAAATCATCAACGTGCTGGATAATATACCACCGGTCGTTACCTGTCCGCCGGCACAGATCTTCTGTGCAATTAATAGCAATACTTATGCTATTCCACCAGCAACTGCCGCTGATAACTGCAGTGGCACTTTGAATATTACTTACCAAGTCACTGGAGCTACTACAAGAAGTGGAACAGGGAATGATGCAAGCGGGGTATTTAATGTCGGAATATCAACAATAACATGGACAGTTACAGATACATGTGGCAATACTTCTACCTGTACAACAACAGTAACTATTAATCCAAGGCCAGCACCGATAATTTCTCATAATTAATTATAAAAAGCAGTTTGTGAAACAGAACAGCAACCCATACAAAATAAAGAATACCGGCTGGCAAGCCCGGTATATATGGTCAACCTTTTTGCTATGGCTACAATTGCTGGTACTCTCATTTAGGCGAAATAAAGAAGAACTGGCGGGCATCTTCTTACATGAACCGGTTCCCGCTGTTTTGAACAGGAATAATTTAGCAAACATCCCTACACCAACAATAACCAAGAACAAAAAACTACCGAACATGAACCAAGCTAAACTGCTTTTAAAATGGGGACTCATGCTGTTATTTACAGCAATTGGCACCAATGCGATTGCCCAGGCGCCTCCGCCAATCCCAGGTAATCATTCGGTATGTATTAATACAACAAAAGAGTATGGTGTAGTACTCACCGCCGGGTCAACCTATGCATGGAGCATTACGCCCAGTAGCGGGTATACGTTGACTCCCCATCCTACGTACCCAAATTTAATTACAGTAACCTGGACTACTCCGGGCACCTATACCATGCAGGTAATTGAAACCAATGCCGAAGGTTGTGTGGGAGATCCTGTTACTATTGTTATTACAGTGAACCCGTTGCCAACGGTGACCGTGAACTCGTCAACGGTATGTGCGGGAACACCGGCGACCATAACAGCAACACCGGGTGAACCAGGCACCTACAGCTATGTATGGACTGTGCCGGCAGGCGTTCCTGATCCGGGCAATGTGGCGAGCTTCACATCCACAGTAGCCGGAACTTATAGTGTTGTGATCACCAATACAGCAACAGGTTGTGTGTCAGCATCAGCAAGTGGAACAGTAACCGTGAATGAGCTGCCTGTATGTTCTATTACCGGCAATGATAATGTATGCCCTGGCTCTGCAAATACATATAGTGGACCATTGGGTATGTCGACTTATAGTTGGTCAATTAGTGGAAATGCAACTATCGCCGGTGCAACAAATGGACAAACCGTTTCGGTGCTTGCCAATAATAGTTGTGGAACGTTCACGCTGACCCTCACTATTGTTGATGCGAACGGATGTACAAGTACATGTAGTCAGACATTTAATATAACAGATATAGAAATACCGGTGATCACGGTTACTCCTTCAACAGCGGTGATCTGTAACCCAACAGATGCGCAGATCGCGGCTGCCTTTGGTACGGCTTCCGTAACTGACAACTGTTCGACTGGTCTGACCGCCACCTTCACCGATGGCGCAGAGACAGGTACCGGTTGTGACCGCTCGATTACCAGGACATGGACTGTGACAGATGCGTGCGGTAATACTGGAACGCAAACACAAACCATCACGTTCACCAGAGATACAGAAGCACC
>NZ_JAFIQX010000007.1 GCF_017356035.1 Longitalea luteola
TCCTTTGGAGTGAAGTGTTTGGCCATTGTATTCGGCCGGTGGAAGGTTCTTTTCTTCCAAAAACAACACAAAACCTTCCTTATCTTTTATAAAATGCGTTATATCAAAATATTCAAGTGTCCCTTCCGGTAAAAAATAGCCTAACAATTGTTTTTCCTGGTCCTTTTCCAATGTTTCTTGTCCGTTTTATTTGGCTGCAAAACAACTACTTTTCTCCTAAATCCCCCAACTTTTCAACCTGATCCGTAATAAGATCATTCAATAAAAAAAGGCTCACATTGCTGTGAACCTTTCTGTTTCTTTGCTCTCTTTCGGTGAGCGCTGTGGGAGTTGACGGGGTCGAACCGCCGACCCTCTGCTTGTAAGGCAGATGCTCTAAACCAACTGAGCTAAACTCCCATTATTTTAAAAAACTTACTTACTCTTGAACCGTCGACTCTCGCGACTGTAAGTCGGGATGCTCTAAACCAACTGAGCTAAACTCCCTTTTTGTTCCCTTTCCCTCTCTTTCTATACCGCTGTTCCGTTTTGGGAGTGCAAAGATAAGGGATCTTATTTTTCCGCCAAATTTTTTTACATTGATAAAGAGGATTTTTTCTCTTTTTTAAACCACCGGGCACCCGGAAAATCAATAAATTGCATTAGCTCTCCATCCGGGGCAATTTTAAATCTTACCTGTTACAATGGACTATCGTATTATTTTGCCGCCTGAAAATTTACAGCGCTATGTAAAGTACTTCTGGGTGCTGGAAAGTAGTAATACCGGTGGATCCACCGTAACGTTCAGTCCGCTCGCCGATGGTTGTCCCGGCATCATGTTCCAACAGCCCGAAAAAGGCAGTTTCTACCTCGATGAAAATAAACAACTGCCCGGCATCTTCCTCTATGGCCAAACGGTTCAACCCACCAAAATGTATTTGAACGGAAAGCTGGATACGGTAGGCATCTGTTTGCAACCGCATGCTCTGCAAAGCGTCTTCGGCATCGACGCTCATGAACTTACCGGTACCTGTGTTGACCTGGGACTGGTTCAACATAAAAAAGAACGGCACCTGCAGGAACAACTTATGGCTGCCGTTGCTGTAGAAGAACAGATCAACCTGATTGCGGCCAGTTTACTCGATTCTGCGGCGCGCAACAGTGAACGGCAAGATGCCATTTCAGGATTTGCCTTAAAGGAAATAATCCATGGCAAAGGGGAGATCTCCTTTGCTGACCTGCAAAAAAAGCTGCAGCTTTCCGAACGCACAATGGAGCGCCGGTTCAAACAATCCATCGGCATTTCTGCTAAGTTATTCTCCCGCATCTGCCGTTTCCAGGAAGCGCTGACCCAGCTTCGGAAAAACAATTATCAGAAATTGTCCGATATCGCGTATGAGAACGGCTATGCCGACCAATCGCATTTTATTCGTTCCTTCAAAGAATTCACCGGCGTATCGCCTTTCGATTACCGTACTCAACTGAGTGAAGTGGCAGAAAATTTCCCTGTTATAAAAAAATAAGGTTCAAGGCTCAACTTACAACACAAGGTACAAGGCACAAGGCCCCGCTACAAGGCGTTGCATTTCCGTGCAAAAGTGTATTCCATTATCATATAATCATATTATCACATTAGTCTTGTCGGTTTTGTTCTATTTTCCACATGGCAGCGCTTATAATTTTGGTTTCATAAAGTTCGCATCTATGTACCGGATAATAACTGTTGCAATATTGGTGGTTTCAGGGGCATTAACGGCTATTTACCTGCCGGGTGCACAGGCCTACGGCGCTGCACCAAACGTTACCGGTATGCTGTTACCGCGGATCTCTGATTACAATATTTTTACAGGTGATCCGGTTAACCTTACGCCTGGCAATGGCTTTCAGGTATACGAACTGGCTACCGGTTTGTTCACCGATCATGCGGAAAAACAACGGCTCATCAAAATACCCGCGGGGCTGGCACTTACCGCCACCAATGATGGGTTGCCTCAATTTCCCGATGGAACCATACTCGTCAAGACCTTTTATTATTTCAACGATAAAACAGATCCGTCAGGAGGTAAACGCCTTATTGAGACGAGGCTGATGATCAAAAACAACGGTCAATGGCTGGCTGGTACATACGTATGGAATAACGATCAAACCGATGCCGTGCCTGGCACCAATGGGTCGAATATTGTCATTAGCTGGATCGACGAACAGGCTAGTACCAGGAAAATAACCTATCGTATTCCGGCTGCCAGGGATTGCGCCAGTTGTCATAATACCGGTAATTCCCTGATGCCGGTAGGGCCGAAAATCAGGAACCTGAACCGGGACGTACTGCGAAACAATAAATCAGTGAACCAGTTACAATATCTTCAGGAAGCCGGTATATTAAATGCGGTTAACCCTAACCGGTTTTCCCGTTTGCCCGACTGGCAAAACGAATCGTATCCATTGCCTGAAAGAGTTCGCGCCTACCTGGACGTGAATTGTGCGCATTGTCATAGCGACGAAGGTTCCTGCGCCCGTTCGGCAGTCCGTTTTGGCTGGGAAGTTCCATTTGCCGACACCCGGATCTCAGCCAAAAAGAACCGTATTATCAGTTTGATGGAAAAGGGCAGTATGCCCCGTACCGGAACTACCACGGTTGATACGAAAGCGCTTTCGCTAATAAAGAAATGTTTTCAAGTTCAATAACATTATTACAATCACAAAGTATAAATCACAAAAACCAGATACCTTCCAAAATACAAAGCCGAAAAAATAAATAAATTATAAACACCAATACAATGACCTTCGCTAACATCGCTCTTCTGATAACCGCTTTTACAACTGCGCTTATTGCAGGACTCTTTTATGCTTATTCCTGCTCGGTTAACGCGGGGCTGGGCAAATTACCGGATGCCGGTTACCTGGCTGCCATGCAATCGATCAACCGGGAAATACTGAATCCTTTATTCTATATGAGCTTTATGGGCACGCTGCTCTTATTGCCGCTCAGCGCCTGGTTGCAATACAGCCATCCTGCGCCCATGCGTTTTTATTTATTACTGGCGGCTACCCTCGTATATGCTATAGGTACTTTTGGCGTTACCATTATGGGCAATGTGCCGCTCAACAATGCGCTGGATGGCTTCAACATCCAGGCCGCTTCTCCCGAATTGATCAGTCAGCAACGATCGCTGTTTGAAAAGCCCTGGAATCAATTGCACAGCATTCGCACCATTGCCAATGCCATTGCATTGATCCTGGTATTGCTGGCCTGCCTCGTGAAACAGGATGGGATGAAAGCGTTGTAATTGTACTCTGTTCAAAGTATTGCCCATTTATACAAAGGCCACTCAATTACGAGTGGCCGTTTTGCTGCGTATGAAAAATACTCCCTACCAACCGGGAGCCTGTTGTAAGGCCGGATCTTTTATCAATTCATCCTGCATAATAGGGAAGAAGTAGTGCGTAGGGGCTACGAATACCCAGGTGGAAACATAAAACCGCTGCATACTGTATTTCTTTCCACCGATCATTATTTTGCCATTGGCATCTTCTACCGGTTTCATGCCATTTACCATGCGCTGGCATTTTGGATATGGCCAGAAGTTTTGCGAGCGGGTATCGTTATCGTTACCGGCTGCCTGCCAGGCCTGTTCCCTCGCCAATTGTACAGCGCTGCTGGGTTCCAGGTACAGGCGTGCCGTAAACCAGCGTTTGTTCTCATAAAAGAACTCTACCCTGCGTTCGCGTTGAATGTATTCATTGGTTTTTTCTTTATCGCCTTTAACGGCCGGTGGTACCGGCGCCATAAACGACCGCTGTCTTATGGTGTTCAGCATGGTCATGATCTCATCGGGTGAACCGCCGGTCTCATTCAGCGCTTCTGCATAAATGAGCATGATCTCGGGTAACCTTATCAGCGGAAAATGGATCTGGAAACCCACGCCATTACCGGGCCGGTAATCTTCTCGGTAGAATTTGCGCAGGAAATAACCGGTGGTAGTGGAATTGGTGGCGCCGATCCTGTCGGGGCCGGTAGCCATATTCTTGACCGAATTGCGGAAGGTGGCGCCATTGTAAATAACGTCTCGGTACAGCCGCGGATCACGTTTGATGCCATCATAGGGGTTGGCATCGTCATAGCCATCGGCCACTGCGCGGGCATCGTATATGGGGTAGCCATAACCATCGGGAGCAATGTATTCATACTCATCTACCTGTTCCTGCACAGGTTGCTGCCGCGACCCACCGCCTTCTGAAGGGGGATAGTTGTCGCCCTGCCATGCTTCCCATTTATCGTTCATGAGCATAAAGATGCCTTCTGTTCTAAACGCATTGAAATCATAGAAAAGCTGGTATAACCGCGTGTACACTTTATTGTTACTGCCCGATACAAAATCGCCTGGTCCGTAGTTGGCATACAATCCATAACGAAGCTGGCCGTTTTCCATTCTCAGGTTTAGCACGGCTTTGGCGGCATCGCGGGCGGCTTCCCACCGTTTATTGTCACGGCCGCTGTAGCTCTCTTTCCCTATGCGGGTATCATTGGGTAAAACACCGCCATTGTACAGGGGGGTAGCGGCCATCCAGCGTACAATCGCTTTCAAGGCCAGGGCTGTTCCTTTTTCAACCCGTGCAAATTGCGGATCGGTTTGATTTACCGGCAACAGGGCTATGGCCGAATCGCAATCGCTGCTGATCTTTTCTACCAGGGTATGAAAGGGTTCCTGTTTAATGGCCAGGTCGCCATTGGGATCGATCAGGTAATCGATATAAGGTACTTCGCCATACAACCTGGCGGCCAGGTAATGATAATAGGCCCGCATAAAATAGGTTTCACCCAGCCGTACGTCCAGGTCGCCTTTGTTGAGCGGGTTATCTGGCGTACCATACATCTTTACGCCATGAAGGATCAAATTGGCAATTCGAAGGGTGGCATAGATATCGCCCCATTTAAATCCGCTGCCCGGCTGGTCGTTGGGATTCCAGCCGCCTGTATTGTAGGTGCGCGACTGGCCATTCTCAACCGTTGATCCGCGGCATTCATCGGTAATGGCGCTCAGGGAAAAATGTTGCAGGAAGGCCAGGCCGCGTGAGCGTGATTTGAGATCGCTGTACAGATCGGTGACCAGCTTGTTCACTTTTTCATAATCGGCGAATACCTGCTGCTCTGTCATCTGATCATCAGGTTTACGATCGAGGAAGTCTTTTTTACAAGCAAAAAGCCCGATGGCAAGTATGTTTATTATTAAGATTGCTTTTTTCATAAAAGAAAATTTTACGAATTAAATGAGCGTTGCAGGTTACAGGTTGCATTTTGCCGGGTTCTTCGCGAATGGCTGGTTTTCCCTGTGACCTGAAACCTGTAACGTATTAGAGGGTGATATCGAGTCCGAAATTCACCACTTTCATGATCGGGTACCAGTTACCATTGGCATCGTTGGTTTCGGGATCAACATCAACAGTTTTCAGGTTATCGAACGTGATCATGTTCATACCCTGAATGTATATGCGGGTCCGCTGCAGTCCTGCCCGTTTCATCCACCTTGTTGGCAGATAGTAGCCCACTTCAAAATTCTTTAACCGCAGGTATTGGGCGTTATACAGGAACAGACTGCTGTTGTATTGTTTGTTGTTGTCGTATTTGCCATAATGCAGGGCTGGATATTTTGCGGTTGCTGCGGTCTCGGGTGTCCACCGTTGCAGGTGCATGGGTTTTACTTTACCCACTTCATCGTTCTGATAGATCGGGAAATCGTAAGTGGCCGGCCCCCCCAGTAACAGTGAAGTATGGGTAGCGCCCTGGAAGAGGATGCTCACATCGAATGATCTGTAGCGGCAACTGATGGGAATGCCGAACTGGATCTCCGGTACACGGGGATAACCCCTGGCTATGCGGTCGTTCAGGTCGGTGATCTGGCCGTCGCCATCGATATCGACATATTTTACATCACCAGGTATTACGGTGCCCCATTTTTGAAAACCGGTGCCATTATTCATCTGGTTCAGGTCATCTGCTTCTTTCTGGCTATTGATAAATCCATCGAATACATATACAAATGGTTGCCCCACGGGCCTGCCTGTACGATATTGCCAGGGATAGGTGCGAAGGACTTCACGCTGGTATTTGATCTTGTTGCGGGCAAAGGAAAAGTTAGGCCGTACGGAATAAGTAAAATGGCTGCCGATCTTATCGCTCCAGGTTATTTCAAAGTCGAGCCCCCTGTTGTCAACAGTACCTACATTCAATAAAGGAGCATTGGTGCCTACGAGCGAAGGAAATCCCTGTTTATCGGCGCCGCTGAGGTCGGTAATGATATCGTAGCGGTGCTCATGGAACAGGTCGACGGTAATGGTGAGTCTTCTGCGTAAAAATTCGAGGTCAACGCCCAGGTTGATCTTTCTGGCTTTTTCCCAGGTAAGTATCGGGTTAGCCAGCCGGCCGGGGCGTATACCGCCGGGATTATTATTGTTTTGGGTACCGAAATTATAGGAGTCACCGGAGTTGTTGTAAAACTGCAGGTAGCCGAACCGGTTATCGCTGGGGTTTGAACCGGCCTGGTCGTTGCCTACGAGTCCAATGGAACCTCTGATCTTAAACAGATCGAGCCAGTTTTGTGTGAACTGCATGAAATGTTCATTGCTTACCACCCAGCCTACAGAACCGGCGGGAAATTTGCCATAGCGCCGGCCGGGGCCAAAGTTTTCAGAACCATTATACCCCATATTGAACTCCAGCAGGTAACGCTGATCGTAGTTATAAGTAAGGCGGCCTGAAATGCCCTGGTAACAGAACGGAACTTCGTTGTTCTTTATTCTGATAGAACGGTTGGCCAGGATTAAGCCGGATATATTGTGTTTGCCGAATGTTCTTAGGTAGTCGAGCTTGAGCTGGTAATAGGTGCGGCCGATCTCGTCGTCGCGCGAATACGTATTGCCCAGTGTGTTATCGGTAGAGCGGCGGGGGGTACTGTATGCACCCGTATAATGACCGGCTTTCATATATACGTCAACGCCTTCGGTGGGATAAAAAGTTGCATAGCCGGGATATACGCGGTAGCCCTGCGATTCGGTGGGCACTGAGCGTGTTACCCAGTAACCGCCCTGCCGGTCGTAGGAGAACATGCCTTCAAACTTCAGACCTTTCGTAAGAGCATCCAGCTTGTAACCCATAATAAAGGTACCATCCAGGTAATTGACGCGCTGGTTCAAATAACCGGTTTTCGACAATTCGCCCAGCATATTGAACCGGTAGGTTTGCGTGCCAAAGAGCATGCCATTGGGAAAGTTCACATTGTAGGCTGCATTGCTCGGGTGGTCATTGCGCTCGAGTACGATGGGGTAGTGGGGCGGTTGGGTGTTGGCAATTTCAATCACCCGGTTAGCGGTAGTGCCAGGCGCATTGCGGTCGGTTAAACGGGCGCCCAGTATCAGGGTGGCGTATAGCGATGGGGTGATATCTACATCTATATTCGATCTGAAATTATACCGCTTGAAAATGGCCTGGGTGTTATATGGATCTTTTATGGTTTGCCGGTAATTTCCGTTCTGTTGAAAATAGTTGCCCATGATGAAATACCGGGCCTTGTTGCTTCCGCCCTGGATGGTTAAACTGTAGTCCTGTTGAAAGCCGGGTTTGAAAGCATAATCGAAATAATCTATGTTATACCCAAGGCCATCGGAATTGTCGCCTTTGGCCTTCCGGTAATTTTCTATTTGTTCTTCGGTAAAAAGGTTCAGGTTACCCGGTGAAACGCCGGGGTTATCGTTGATCCTGGCTTCGTTGAACAAAACGGCGTAATCGGCCGAGCCCAGGTATTTGGGAAAATGGATTGGGGTATTTATGCCGTCGGATACTTTGAAGTTCAGGGACGCTTTTTCCGAAACCTTACCTCTTTTGGTTGAAATGACAATTACGCCATTAGCGCCGCGTACGCCAAATACAGCCGTAGCTGAAGCGTCTTTCAGAATGGTGAAGCTTTCAATTTCATCGGCGCTTAAATAATTCAGCGATCTTTCCACGCCATCGACAATGACAATAGGCCGGGCATTACCATAGGTGCCGATGCCGCGGATATAGATATCGCTGATGTCTACACCCGGTTCACCGCCCGCAAACTGGTTAACGTTCAGTCCGGGCAGCCTGCCGGCGAGGGCATTGGTTAAATTGGCGGTGGGGCTTTGCTGCAGCTCGCGGGAAGAGATAGCAGCTACAGCGCCGGTGACCGTCATCTTTTTTTGGGTGCCGTAACCAACGACCACTACGTCTTTCAAATTCTGCGCATCTTCTTTTAAAGAAACGGCCAGCGATGTGCGTCCCTGCAAGGCTATTTCCTGCGATTGAAAGCCGATAAAGGAAAATACGATCGTTGCTTCTGCATACGGCACATTTAAAGAGAACCGCCCTTCGCGGTCTGTGGTGGTGCCGGTGGAGGCGCCGCGTACCATCACTGATACGCCAGGCAGCGGTGTGCCTTTGTCACTTAGAACCTGCCCGCTTACGGTGATGGGTGGCGGTGTTTCTGGATGCGCTGCCTGTTCGACTGTTTTTTTGGGAATGGCCGGTGCATTGTAAAGCAGGATCTGCTTTTCGTCGATGACGCTGAAGAGAATGCCTACCGGTGAAAGCACATTGGCGAAAAGTTCGGCCAGTTTCCTGTTCACCAGCCGGCAGGTAACTTTTTTATTCAGGTTAATGATGTCGCTGCTGTAAATGAAGGAGACACCTGTTTGTCGTTGAATTTCCTGAAGCACTTTTTTTACTTCAACCTGGTCTATGCTGAGGTTGATCTTTTTGTCGAGCACATTCTGTGCATGTGCCTGTACTGTGTTGCTGCAGGTAATGATAAGGATCAGTTGCCACAAAAGGAGGCGTGTAACGATCCCGATATGCAATCGTTCTTTTCTCATAGTGAAGATTTAATTCAATCAGTAAATAGGTTCGCAGTTTTGGTTTTATATATACAATAGAGGGCCTGTCTGCATTATGCAGCGCAAGACATACCGCAGCAGGCCCCGGTATTTTTCTTAACAGTTTTAAGTGATGAAATGACAGGTGTTACAGATCGCCTGTTCTGGTTTCTTTTATGATTATTTGTGTGCCGTTTATCTCGTAAAAGGTTTGGGTTGATCTACAGATATATTCTAACTGTGTGAACAGGCTATACGTTGACAGGTCTCCGGTAAAATGGCGCCGGCCCAGTTGTTCGTTCTCTACTGTTATAAGAATGCCATATGCATAACTCAGGGTTTCAACTACCTGTTGTAATGCAGCCTCTTCAAATACAAATGGTTCTTTGACTGGCTGGCTGGCGGTGCCGGGTTGTTTGTTTGTTTTTGACAGGGGTTGCGGGTCAGCTACAAGGCCCGTGATCAATTGTTTTGAAGCGGCATTGAAAGTTACTTTTTTGTTAGGGGTAAGCACCACGCCTGTGCTGGCGTCCTGTTCAATTGTATTTTCGGATGCCTGCTGTTTATACACCAATACTTTTCCCGTAACAACAGCCACTTCTATATCCGGGTTGGTTGTATGTTGGGTGATCTGGAAGCTGGTGCCCAGCACTTCTGTTGTTAATCCGTCGTTCAGATGCACTTTGAAATGTTTTTTTTCATCATGATACACGTTGAAAAAAGCGCTTCCCTTTAAATAGATCTCGCGGGTAGTGCCTGTAAATACAGGCGGATAATATATAATGGCGCCGGGTTGCAACGTGATCTTAGTACTGTCTGCCAGCAACACCAAACGCACCTGATCCGTTCTATTCGTCAGGCTGTCATACCCCGCCTGTTTGGCTATAGTTGCCAGTGACCCGTTTTTTGTCGGTTGCTGCCGGTACAAAATAATAGCGGTAGCGATCATTATCAGGAATGCGGCAGCGGCAACCACGCGATACCAAAGCCGCGCCGTGACAGATTTCCGATGCACCGGTTCCGCCTGATCCTGCAGCTTCCCCCGCAAATTCTTCCACAGCCTGGCTTCGATCTGTGATCTTTCGGCTTCGGACAAATGAAGATCGCTGTTCCTGGTCAAGGTCTCATACCATTCCAGTACAAGCTTCTCTTCAGCCGAAGTGCATTCGCCTGCAAGGTATTGTTGTAATAAACGATCAAAGTTCGACTGGTTCAATAACGGTGTTTAGTATATGACGTAGTTTTGAAGGTGATCCCTAAAATATAATACAAGTTTTTTTGAAAGAGAGCTGGGATCAGTTTACAGTTTACTGTTCGCAGTTATTGAGATATTAAGTGCTGTAAAGGAGATGCGGAAAACCGTGAAACCGGCAGCCGTGAAACGTGAAATGCTGAAACCAAATCCTGCCTGTTTGCCGATTATCGATGACGGTTATCGATTGCAGGCCGCCGATTGCCGCATTTACAATTACAACAATGTAAAATAGGTATTCAGGTAATTGCTTAAATGCTGGCGGAGCAGTTTAAGCGATTTGGTGATGTGGTATTCTACGGCTTTTTCGGTGAGTTGCATATGGCCGGCGATTTCCTTGACCGATTTGTGTTCGTACCGGCTTAATTTGAAGATGATCTGCGTTTTTTCGGGTAATTCATGCAGGTGGTTTTCGATCAAGACCATCAGTTGTTCCTGGTCAAGCTGCTCCGCCAAACTGGCCGTGGCGGCAGTGGGTTGATAACTTTCCAGAAATTTATTTTTAACAGCCTGTTGCCGGTGATGATCTATGACCATATTTCTCAGGGAGACCGTAAGAAAGGCGCCCCAGTTCTTTACCTGTAAAGAGGTGCGGTTACGCCATATTTTTTCAAAAAGATTTTGCACCAGTTCTTCAGCGTCGGGCGCAGAACCGGTGTATTTGAAAGCCACACAATATAATTGGTACCAGTACTTTTTATACAAAGCTTCAAAAGCAGCCATGCCGTCCCGTTGCAGGGACAATTCATTTCCACTATTTGACGCGGCGCTGGCAAACATACTGTAAGAGGAAAGGGTTTACTACTAATTTACTTTGAAAGTATGTGTTTTTTGCCAGATAAAAAACGATTTTGCAAAAAATATATTAAGGCTTCTTCATGGGCATGCTGCTGTTCCCGATGTCGCGATAGATCTTCCAGGTGCCGTTTTCGGGTTTCCATACTACTACATATTTGCCTTTGTCAAGCGTTTTATTGTTTGCCCCGATCATTTCATACGTTCCGGTTTCGGCGAGCACCTCGGCACTGCCGATAACATCCTGGGTAGTGATCTTCAGATCTTTCATGCCCATTCTAATGACACCACCCCAGGCGGAAACTATGTCTTTGCCTTTAAATGGTTCTGCATTATTGAACATGAGCCATCCATCAGTTGTGTAATGAGCCGCTAAGGCGTTTGAGTCGCCTCTTTTTGCTTCCTCCATAAACTTTGCGTTATCGCTTTCGATGGCTGCTCTTGCTTTGGAAAGATCAAATGCAGCTGCGGTGTGCCTGTTGGCATTGTTGGCATTGTTGGCTGCGTTTTCAGTAGCAGCATTTTCGCAGGCTGTTATAAAAAGGTTACCAGCCGCTAATAATAAGAAGCAATAGTTTTTCATGTTGATGTTTTGCACTAAAGGTAGTTCAAAACTTAACCAATGATTTCGATTTTGATAATTGTCAAATCCTTTTGCTATTTAAATGGTTCCAACAGTAACAGACAAGTGAAAACATGATCATTGTCAATTTTGTGAATGAATTTCGAATGTATAATTATCATAATTTTAAACAACCATTTTTTCACCATTAAACTACATCTCATGGAGGGTTATATTGGTCAGGTCATTTTATTTGCCGGTAACTTTGCTCCCCGAGGTTGGGCTTTTTGCCAGGGCCAGCTGTTATCGATCGCGCAAAACACAGCACTGTTCTCTATTCTTGGAACAACGTATGGCGGCAACGGTCAAACTACTTTTGGGTTGCCAGATCTTCGTGGCAGGGTGCCCGTTGGTACGGGAACCGGGCCGGGGTTGAGTGCCTGGGATCTGGGGCAGATGGAAGGCGCCGAGAATGTAAGCCTTGGGGTAAATCAAATGCCTGCACATAACCATAGTGTTATGGTAAGCAGCGGTGCTGCCAATTCCGCCACGGGTAAAGGCAATTATCTCGCCAGTCCCAACGGGACGTTTGCCGGTGATCCTGTAAAGGTCAACGCATATAATGGTACACCTACCGATCTTTTGGGTACCAGCACCATAACCAATTCGGGCAGTGGTGCACCGCATTCCAATATTCAGCCTTCACTCGGCTTGAATTATATCATTTGTATGGAAGGTATTTTCCCATCGAGGAATTAAGGGTCTGCTGATTAGTGCCTGGAATAATATGAGAACAGGCATTGTTTCGAATTCAACACTTAGTTTGCCGCTTTTAAATTACCTGCATAGTGCGGGAGAAGACATTATTGTTTTTTCAGCAGAAAAAGCGGTTTATGATAAAGGCGCTGTGGCTTCTTTTTGTGCGGGCGCAGGCATTGCCTGTTTGCATGAAAAGAGCAGCGGCCAGTCTTTATACGATTGGGTAGCTGCACAGCATCCCGATATCGTATTTGTAATTGGCTATGACCGCATCATACGCACGAACAGGGTAGCCAACGTCATGCCCCATATTTATAATGTGCATTTTGGTCATTTGCCAGAATACAGGGGACCTAATCCTGTATTCTGGCAATTAAAAAATGGTGTTCCGTCGCTGGCCATTACTATCCATCGCATCAACGACCAGCTCGATGCCGGCGATATTTCTTGGAAAAAAGAATATCCAAACGAACCTTTTTACAATTATGGATATGTGCATCAACTGATGAGTTATTACCTGGTGGAAGGTGTCAGTTCTTTGTTGCAATTAAAAAAACGCGGACAAACGATACCCAATACGGCGCAGGACGAACAAAAATCGGCATATTTTACCCGCCCAGGCATTGAAGACGTCTGTATATGCTGGAAGACCATGAGCGCCACGGCTATTTGCGATCTTGTAAAAGCCTGCAATCCCTGGAACAATGGGGCTATCACTTTTTACAATGGTTTTGAACTGCGGATCACCGATGCCGAGCCTGTTTCGCCGGAGGAAGCAGGAGCCGCAAAAGAAAATTATCCTCCGGGAACTATCCTCGATACTTCTCCCTTATTACTGGTTGCATGCAATCATAATGAAGTTGTCAAAATTCATTCCCTTGTAGTTAATGGCACATTAATGCCCGGGCGGTTTGCAGCGAACTATGGATTCTCCATAGGACAGTCATTTGCTAATATCTGAAAACATGAATTATGGTCAGAAAATTACACGCTGCATACATCGTATGTTTATTACTCCAATTCGTTATCCAGGAAACGGTATGGGCTCAAACTACTCTGGTGGCCGGTGATATTGTTGTTGTAGGACTAAATGCTGATGACGCATATCCTAATCAACGTTGGGCATTTATTACAACAAGAAGTATAGCTGCTGGCACGGTTATTCATTTTACCGATAAGGGGTACGATGCTACTACTGGTAATTTCAGGCTGCCTAATGCTGATCCTGCCAATGAAAATGATGGGTATATGACATGGACGGTGCCTTCGCCCATTGCAGCAGGAGTTGTGATTTTTGCTACCAATAACACGGTGAATGGCTCTACGAGTGGGGTAACAGGGCAGTTAGGAAGTGCATCGGGCGGAGAAGGATTTACGTTTCAGGGCGACCAGATCATTGTGTACCAGGGAACAAGCGGCACGGCGGCCGGAGCCACTTTTATTTACGCAATAAACACAGGCCAACATGTAAGTTATGGAGCCAGTCCGGGCAGCTGGACCACCACCGGCACAGTTGACTTTGACCATTTTTCTTACCTCCCGCCAGGATTAACCAATGGGTCAACAGCTGTGAGCTTAACATCGAATGTTTCAAATACCCCTGTAACAACGGCTGGTGGTAATTTCGGATACGATAACATGTATTACGGCGGACCAACTACCGGTACCAGGGCGGCTTTACTTACCGCCATTGGTAATCCCGCCAACTGGTTAGGCAACAATACGACTGCTTTCAATTTGTCATCAGGCGGTGTATTACCTGGCACTTTCTCGGTATTACCTGTTACCTTACTTCATTTAAGGGCGGAAGAAGCCACTACCGGCACCGTCACGCTTAACTGGAGTACGGCCATGGAAATTAATAACGACCATTTCACCATTGAACGAAGCGGGGATGGCATTCATTATACGGTGATCGCTATGTTACCGGGCAAAGGGAACTATGACCAGCCAACAGATTATTTATATACAGATCATACAGCCGGTCAGGGCGATAATTTTTACCGGTTAAGTCAAACCGACCGCGATGGTAAAATGACAATACTGGGTGTGCGGCTGGTAACGATCCAACAGGTCCACTTACAGGTGGGGCCCAATCCGGCCGTACACTATATTGACGCTGCCTTTAACAGGGGCGACTGGCACGAAATAAAACTGTATAACAGTGCCGATCAGCTGCTGCAACAAGTTCCATTGGCTGAAACAACCACCCGCATTCGGATCGGTTTGCAGAACTACAGGCCGGGGACTTATTACGTTGCATTTATCGGGCGCAATGGCAAGGGTCATACGGTGCGGAGGATCGTGAGGACTAATTAGCTGATGTGCTGATTAGCTAATGTGATAATTTGATAATTCAATGATCAAAGTGCGGGTACGAAGTCATAGTTGGGGGCCGTGGAAACCGTGGTTGGTAAACACTGTTCTTGCGACAGTCAACTAAAAAAGAAACGCGGGCAATGCTGATCGGAAACAGTAACCAATAACGTAACCGGTAATTAGTGTCAGGCATTTGTAATGGGTAACTGGTATCAGGTATCGGGTCACCGGTAACTTGTATCAGGCATTCGTAATGGGGTAACTATTATCAGGCATCGGGTCACCGGTAACTAGTATGAGGCATCCGGTAATGGGTAACTAATATCAGGTATCAGGTCACCGGGAACTAGTATCAGGCATCCGGTAATGGGTAACTAGTATCAGGTACCCGGTACGCGGCAAAGAGCATTATGTAACTGCCCGCTGGAAAATGCGCATTGCCCATTGCGTACGGCCAACTGCCCGCTGTGCAACGCCAACTGCCTGTTTCACCGGCCCTAAACGGCCACCTGCATTTTCGCGGATAAATTTTTTATTTAATAAAAAAAATTTAACTTAACAGTATAAATAAGCTCTTAAAACAATTACCATGGATACGGTAAGAGATATACTGCAAATCAAAGGACACGTAGTATATACGGTAAATCCGGAGAGCTCCGTGTACGAAGCATTGGAGACCTTGGAGTCGAAAAATCTCGGTTCACTGGTGGTACTGGAAGAAAATGGTAAACTGGATGGAATTTTTACAGAACGTGACTACGCCCGCAAAGTAATATTAAAAGGAAGATCCTCAAAAGAGACCAGGGTACGGGATATAATGACCGAAAGCCCGGTGTTTGTTACTCCTGATTCAAAGATCGAATACTGCATGCAATTGATGACCGATAAACATATCCGTCATTTGCCTGTACTGGAAGACAATGAATTAATTGGACTCGTTTCAATCGGTGACCTCGTTAAGTACATCATCGATCAGAAAGATTTCATTATTCAGAACCTCGAACATTATATTACAAGTTAAGCAACCAACCTGATCGTACTAACATTGTGGGTGTTTGGCCTGGGTGCCTTTAGATTTGATCATCTGAAGGACGTTTATGCATCTGTATAAATGTCCCTCAAGCTAGCCGTATGTTTATGCCGGGAAATGAAATCCATAGTAATCCATTATGGCCAATGCTATTGTACGCAGGACTGGTAGTCTTTCTGCTTGCTGCCATTCTGTTACTGTCTTACCTGTTAGGTCAACATCACCATGACCGTGCTACCAATAAACCATACGAAGGAGGAATAGAACAAACAGGTTCTGCGCGACTTCGTTTTTCTGCCCAGTTTTACCTCGTTGCCATGTTGTTTGTGATCTTCGATGTAGAAGCCGTGTTTATCATCCTCTGGGCATTGGGCTTTTACGAACTCGGCTGGCCGGGCTATATTGGCGTTGCTATCTTCATCGCCCAGCTGGTAGTGGTATTGATTTACGAATGGGGGATAGGGGCACTGGATATAGGGCTCAATGTTAAGAAAATCATGAAAAAATATAAGCAGTTGACGAGTTGACAAGTTAACATGTTGACAAGTTGATAACGGTTAAATAGACAATACGGTTGGATTAATAAGTTGATATAGTTAATACGTTGACAAGTTGAAGTTATTAAATTCTCAGAAGCACGCTTCTGTTAACAGTGAACTGTAAACTTTGAACTATTTATGAAATGGTGGTTAAGCAAAACAAATGATTCCACCGGGAATTTTTCCGGGAACGGCAGCATGGAAGAGGCCGTGCGGCAAAGCATTATGCTTACCTCCGTACAAAGCCTGCTGGCCTGGGGCCGGAAAAATTCCATGTGGCCGTTCCATTTTGGTTTAAGCTGTTGTTTTGTTGAAATGGCCACCAGTATTACCAGTAAATACGATGTGGCGCGTTTTGGCGCCGAAGTCATCCGCGGTACCCCCCGCGAAGCCGATGTGATGGTGATAGCAGGAACGGTATTCATTAAAATGGTGCCTATCATCAAACGGTTACACGAACAAATGATGGAGCCCCGCTGGGTGATCTCTATGGGAAGTTGCGCCAACAGCGGTGGTATGTACGATATATACAGTGTAGTGCAGGGCGTTGACAAATTCCTGCCGGTTGATGTATACGTGCCCGGTTGCCCGCCCCGGCCCGATGCATTTATGCAGGGACTGATGTTACTGGCCGATGCTGTAGGTAAAGAGAAGCGGCCATTAAGCTGGGTGATCGGTGAACAGGGCGTAATTAAACCGGCCATGACTTCCATGAAGGAAGTGAAACGCGAAGAAAGATTGAACCGGGTAGATTTTAAAGGGGTTGATGAAATATAAAACGTTTATTGTTTATGGTTTCTGGTTTATAGTTCTTTCCGGGGCAGATCCCCGTTTTTACTCGAACAGCCAGATAGTTTGAAACCATAAACAAAAAACAATAAACAAGAAACCGTATTATGGACGATGCCGATTCCATATTGCAACAATTACAACAACAGCTGGGCGTTGGATCTTTGTACCAGCAGCAAACTGTTGATGACATACTCACCCTGTGGGTATCGAAGGAGAAAATTATACCTGCCATACAATTCCTGAAGACAGCTGCTGCCGGTCCGTTTAAAATGTTGTATGACCTGTTCGGTATCGATGAACGGAACAGGAACCGCTACAATGGCCTGCCAATGGCCGATTTCACCGTTGTATACGTGCTGTTCTCATTTGAACAGAATTGTTTCATCAAGCTGAAAGTGGCCCTGCGTGGCGAATATCCTTCAATAGCTTCCATTTGTTCTATATTCAAAAATGCGAACTGGTATGAACGCGAAGTATATGATATGTTCGGCATCCGGTTCGACGGACACCCGCATTTGACCCGCATCCTGATGCCGCTTACCTGGGAAGGGCATCCTTTGCGTAAGGAACATCCGGCACGGGCAACCGAAATGGGACCTTTTCAGTTGCGGGATGAATACCAGGACCGCCAGCAGGAAGCGCTCCGCTTCAAACCGGAAGACTGGGGCCTGCTGGAACATGGCGATGATGCCGATTTTATGTTCCTGAACATCGGCCCGCAACACCCGGGCACCCATGGTGTGTTACGCATCATTTTACAGCTGAATGGAGAAGATATAGTGGATGCCGTACCAGAGATCGGCTTTCACCATCGGGGGGCCGAAAAAATGGCCGAGCGTCAAAGCTGGCATACCTACATTCCTTATACCGACCGTGTTGATTACCTGGGCGGCGTTATGAATAACCTCGCTTACCTGCAGTCAGTGGAAAAGCTGGCAGGTATTGAACTGCCCGACCGGGCGTTGGTGATCCGCGTAATGTTGTGCGAACTGTTCCGTATTGCCAGTCACCTCGTTTGGTTTGGCACTTTTGCCCAGGACCTGGGTCAGTTGTCACCCGTTTTTTACATGTTCACCGACCGGGAAAAGATTTTCGATATTGTTGAAGCTATCTGCGGCGGCCGTATGCATCCCAACTGGTTCCGCATTGGTGGGGTGGCGCAGGACCTGCCCAACGGCTGGCAGCAATTGGTACAACATTTTGTCGACTATTTTCCGCCCAAGATCAGAGAGTATGAAAAGATGGTCATTCGCAACAGTTTGTTCAAGGCCCGCACCAAGGGAATTGGCATTTATACGTTGGAAGAAGCCATCGAGTGGGGCGTTACCGGACCCGGTTTGAGAGCCTGTGGCCTGGAATGGGACTGGCGCAAAAAACGTCCATACAGCGGGTATGACATGTTTGAATTCGATATACCTGTTGCCCAGCATGGTGATTGTTTCGATCGCGCATTGGTACGGGTGGAAGAAATGCGGCAAAGCCTGCGTATTGTTAAGCAGTGCCTGGAAAATATGCCGGCCGGAGATTATAAATCGAGCCACCCGTTGACCACGCCGCCATTGAAGAAATTTACCATGCAGGATATTGAAACGCTAATCACGCATTTTCTGAATGTGAGCTGGGGACCGGTAATCCCAGCGGGTGAAGCCATGAGTTGTATTGAAGCTACCAAGGGTGCCAATAGTTATTACTGCATCAGTGACGGCAGTACGGCAGCCTATCGCGTACGCATCCGCACCCCGTCATTTCCGCACATGCAAATGGTACCCTATATCAGTAAGGGATATACTGTCGGCGATCTGTTAAGCATTTTGGGAAGTATAGACTTTGTGTTGGCTGATATTGATCGGTAATCCCCCCAGCCCCCTAAAGGGGGAGAAAGAAGTATGAAGTAAGAAGAGGTATGAAGTAGGAACTGCGAAGTATGAAGTATGGAGGAGATTTAAGACTGGAGTGGTTGGGTTTGACGATTGTCGATTGTCGATTGTCGATTGTCGATTGCCGATTGTTGATTGCCGATTGTTGATTGCCGATTGCCGTTTGACAATTGCCGTTTGCCGTCTGCCGACTCGCCCGGGTGCCGCCCTGGCGGAGGCCGATTCACCATTCACCATTGACCATTGACCATTGACCATTGACCATTTGACCAAAAAGCCTGAACAATTATAAATGATAACACAAAAAATAAATAAGGACAATATAACTACATCCGGTGACACTGCTCATTACACCGAGGGCTTACAGGAAGAACAATACCTGACCGACCTGGAACGGCAGGCTATTGATCATGAAGTGGCCCTTGTTCCCTATAAAAGCGCAGCAGTGATTGAGGCATTGAAAATTGTGCAGCATCACCGCCGGTGGATCAGCGATGACAGCCTGAATGCCATTGCAGCTTACCTGCAAATGAGTCCGGCCGAAGTAGACAGCGTGGCCACTTTTTATAACCTCATTTTCCGTAAGCCGGTGGGCCGCCATGTGATCCTGGTATGCGACAGCATTTCGTGTTATGTGATGAAATATGGTGACATCTATAAAGCCTTGCAGGAAAAGCTGCATATAAAATTTGGTGAAACCACCAGCGATCAATGTTATACGCTATTGCCGAACTGCTGCCTGGGTTGTTGCGACCATGCGCCGGCAATGATGATTGATAATGATCTGTACAAAGATGTAACTGTAGACATGCTCGACCGCATATTACAAAAATACAGCTGATCATGGAACGTCCGCTCACACAATACATTCATCCAGGCTGCCCGCCCTTCGATATCCGGGAATATGAAATGACGGGCGGTTATTCAGCGCTGCAAAAAGTGCTGAAAAGTATGACACCCCAGGAAGTGCAAAAGCTGGTGCAGGACAGCGGACTCAAAGGCCGTGGCGGCGCTGGTTTCAATACGGGTATGAAATGGAGTTTTGTGCCGATGGGTGATAGTGCCCCGCATCCGAAATATCTTATTGCGAATGCCGATGAAATGGAACCCGGCACCTTTAAGGATCGCCTGTTGCTTGAAGGCAATCCGCATCAATTGATCGAAGGTATGATACTCGCGGCCTATGCCATTCAGGCCGATGTATCTTATATCTTTTTGCGCTGGGCTTATAAGAAAGCCGCGCAGTTGCTGCGTAAGAGCATTCATGAAGCGTATGCGGCCGGCTTACTGGGTAAGAACATTCTTGGCAGCGGCTTCAGTCTGGAAATGCATTTGCATACCGGCGTTGGCCGCTATATGTGTGGCGAGGAAACAGCGCTCTTGAATGCCCTTGAGGGAAAGCGGGCCACACCAAGAGCCAAGCCTCCCTTCCCGCAGATAAGTGGTTTGTATGGCAAGCCAACCATTGTGAATAATGTAGAAACACTTTGTAACCTCCCACACATCGTGAATAATGGCGCCGAATGGTTCAAAAGCCTGGGTAATGGCAGTGCAGACAGCGGTACCAAATTATACGGGGTTAGCGGAAAAGTCAATAATCCCGGATGCTGGGAACTGCCCATGGGTGTCACCGTGCGCGAACTGATCGAAGAGCATGCCGGTGGAATGAAGAATGGTTACCAGTTAAAAGGTTTCTTACCAGGTGGCGCTTCCACCGATTTCCTGACCGCTGAACACCTCGATGTAAAAATGGATTTTGCGTCTGTGACTGCGGCGGGCAGCCGGTTAGGTACTGGTACTATGGTCGTGATGGACGATGCCACCTGCCCGGTTGGCTTTGTACATAACCTGCAACATTTTTTTGCGCAGGAAAGCTGCGGCTGGTGTACGCCCTGCCGGGAAGGTTTACCGTGGGTAGAAAAACTGTTACTGAGCCTGGAGCAGGGTAGTGGCACCACGGAAGATGTAGAACTGCTGCAGATGCATACACAATGGCTGGGGCCCGGTAATACGTTTTGTGCTTTAGCGCCGGGCGCTATGGAGCCATTGCAGAGTGCGTTGAAGTATTTTAGGGAAGATTTTGAGAAGCATGTGGCGCTACGTAGATGCCCTTATCAATAAAAATATAAGTATGAGAAATTAATAAAGCGTTACAAGTTACAGGTTGCAAAGTTGCAGGGCAGAAAACTGAATTGACGGCCTTGAAACCTGGAACTTGTAACCTGCAACAGTTACTTAGGATCCCAAAACGGTTAATTGAACGAAATACATTTTTTAGTTTCATGTCAACCATCTACATCGATAACAAACAATACGAAGTAAAAGCAGGTAAGAACCTGCTGGAAGCCTGTTTGGGGTTGGGCATCGACCTGCCTTATTTCTGCTGGCATCCGGCACTGGGAAGTGTGGGCGCCTGCCGCCAATGTGCCGTTAAGGTTTTCAAAGATGAGAACGATACCCATGGCCGGCTGGTCATGAGCTGTATGGAAAGTATAAGGGACGGATTGCATTTGTCGGTGTCAGATAAAACGGCCAAAGCTTTTCGCAGCCAGGTGATAGAATGGCTGATGACCAATCATCCGCACGATTGCCCCGTATGTGACGAAGGGGGTAGTTGCCACCTGCAGGATATGACCGTAATGACAGGACATGATTACCGGCGGTATCATTATAAAAAAAGAACCTATACCAATCAATACCTGGGTCCCTTCATTCATCATGAAATGAACCGTTGCATACAATGTTACCGGTGTGTGAGGTATTATCATGAGTATGCAGGAGGCAAAGACCTGAATGTATTTGCCGCCCATAACCATGTTTACTTTGGCCGGGAACGCGATGGCATATTGGAAAGCCCGTTCAGCGGGAACCTGGTAGAAGTTTGTCCGACCGGTGTATTTACCGATAAAACGCTGCGCGAGCATTATACCCGGAAATGGGATCTTACCACCGCGCCGTCTGTATGTAATCATTGCAGCGTGGGGTGTAATACCATTGCGGGCGAGCGGTACGGACAATTGCGCTGTATCACCAATCGCTACAACAGCCAGGTGAATGGTTATTTTCTTTGCGACCGCGGACGGTTCGGGTATGAGTTTGTGAACAGTGCGAACCGCATTACGCAACCGCTTATCCGGAATCGCACTGTCGAAGCGGTGGACGAAGCGGTGTTAATGGATCACCTGCGTGCTTTATTGACCAATCATACTCTTATAGGCATTGGCTCGCCAAGGGCTTCTATGGAAAGTAATATCGCGCTGATGCAGCTGGTGGGCAAGGAAAACTTTTACCAGGGCATTAGTGACAATGCAGTATTCGTTGAAAAGCGGATCGTAGAAGTGATGCAATCAGGTGTTATCAAAACGGCTTCCCTGCATGACATCCAGCAATCAGACGCCATAGTTATCCTGGGCGAAGATCTCTGGAACACAGCCCCGGTAATGGCCCTGGCTGTTCGGCAGGGCGTGATGAAAACAGCCGCCCATCAGGCGCTGCAAAACCGGGCGATCGCTGAGTGGCACGATGCTGCCGTTAAAGAACTGGTGCAGCAGGAAAAGGGTTTCCTGGCCAATTGTACGGTGAGTTCTTCACCGCTCGATGAGATCAGCAGTAGTGTAATGCATAAAGCCCCCGAGGATCTCGCCCGGTTAGGTTTTGCCATTGCGCAGCGATTGAATATGGTATTGCCTGTGGTACAGTTGAACGACGACATGAGCACGCCGGCAGCAGTCATCGCCGCTGCTCTACAAAAAGCAAAACGGCCGGTGATCATCAGCGGCGCGGGTTATTACAATGAAGCTTTGATAAGGGCCGCTTTCGATATTGCCGCAGCTTGTAAAGCAACCGCTGAAGAAGTGCACCTGGCTTATGTAATGCCCGAATGCAACAGCATGGGGCTGGCCATGATGCAGGCCTCCGGTTTCGAGAATGCAGTGCTGCGCACCAGCCGCGTCAATAACGTCACCGCTATTGTGCTGGAAAACGACTTATATAGAAACGTGCCTGCACAGATTGCGGATGTATTCTTTAACAACTGTCAGCATTGCATCGTGCTCGATTCCTTACATAACGCTACCACCCAACATGCCGATGTATTGATACCTGCCGCCAGTTTTGCCGAAGCCGATGGCACGCTGGTGAATTATGAAGGCCGTGCCCAACGGTTCTACCAGGTGTTTGTGCCGGCGAATAAAAACATGCAGGAAAGCTGGAAATGGCTGATGAAAATGCAGCCGGTACAAACCGGATCAGCCGTTGAACGATCTTATCATCCGGAAGAAGTGCTGGCAATGGGCGAACAACTGTTGCCCCGCCTGTCGGGAATAACGGCGGTTGCGCCTCCTCGTAACTTCAGGGTGAACGGGCAACCCCTGCCGCGCGCACCGCATCGCTATAGCGGACGCACAGCTATGTTGTCGAACCTGACGGTTAGTGAACCCAAACCAAAGCAGGATTACGATTCGCCCTTCACATTTACGATGGAAGGC
Source organism: Longitalea luteola (assembly GCF_017356035.1). Taxonomy (GTDB): domain Bacteria; phylum Bacteroidota; class Bacteroidia; order Chitinophagales; family Chitinophagaceae; genus Niastella; species Niastella luteola. The sequence continues at coordinate 23,281 of NZ_JAFIQX010000007.1, forward strand.
TATTCCGGTATGCCGCCGTCGCCACTGATCCCCTTTTTCTGGTCGCCGGGCTGGAATTCGAATCAGGCGGTGAATAAATACCAGGAGGAGCCGGGTGGTTCGCTGAAGAATGAACATGCCGGGAAACTATTGTTTGAATATAAACAGGATGCCACACCGGTTTATTTTAAAGATATCCCGGAAGCATTTATGGTGCGCCACGAAAAGTGGCTGTTGTTACCACAGTACGAGGTATTTGGTTCAGAAGAATTGAGTGCGTATTCAAAAGGGATCAGCGAGCTGTCGCCATCGCCCTATGCCGCTTTGTCGCAGCTGGATGCAGACCCGCTGAGTCTGGTAAACGGATCGTTGATCACGGTAAAAATATTTGAACAGGTGTATGAATTGCCGGTGAGGATCAATGCTGCCATTCCCAAAGGTGTAATGCTGATGCCTGCGGGACTGGCGGGAATGCCGGTGATGGCCTGGAACTCTTGGGTGCAGATCATCAGCATCAGGTTATAAGTTCAAAGTTTATAGTTGAAAGTTCAAAGTTTTAAGTTCACCACTCACCATTCACCATTATATGAGTGCAACAGAACATATACTAATTGTCGTCGGCGTTTTATTCGTGCTGCTGAATATTGCGGCCGGGTTGATCTGGGTTGAACGCCGTTTGCTGGCGCTCTGGCAGGACAGGCTGGGACCGAACCGGGCCGGTCCGCTGGGAGTCCTGATCGTGCTGGCCGATACGCTGAAATTATTCTTCAAAGAAGACTGGATCCCGCCTTTTGCCGATAAATGGGTGTTTATACTGGCGCCGGCCATAGTGGTTGGCAGTGTATTGTTAAGTTTTGTGGTCATTCCGTTTGCACCGGGCATTGTTGTCGCCGATCTCAACATCGGCATCCTTTTCTTTTTAGCCATGTCATCGCTCGGCGTGTATAGTATTGTGTTAGGCGGCTGGGCTTCGAATAATAAATATGCTTTGCTGGGTGCTTTACGCGGCGCTTCACAGATGATCGCTTATGAAGTGTTTATGGGACTGTCGCTGATGGGGGTAGTAATGCTGTCTGGTTCTTTCAACCTGGGTGATATAGTAGCTGCCCAGCAGAACTTATGGTTTGTAGTGACCCAGCCTGTTGGCTTTGTCATATTTTTTATTGCGGGTATTGCCGAAACGCATCGACTGCCATTTGATATTCCGGAAGCGGAAAGTGAGCTCATTGCCGGTTATCATGCAGAGTATTCCGGAATGAAATTCGGGATGTTCTTTATCGGTGAGTACCTCGGTATCACTTTGATCTCGGCCATGATCGTTACGCTGTTCTTTGGCGGCTGGCTGGGACCTGCATTCTTGCCGCCACTGGCCTGGTTTGTGATCAAGTTGTTTTTCTTTATCGGGTTGTTCATTCTTTTACGTGCCTCGTTGCCCCGGCCGCGGTATGATCAACTGATCTCCTATGGCTGGAAGATAATACTGGCGATAGTACTGGCGAATCTGTTAATAACAGGCGCTATCGCTTTATGGTTAAGAGGGTAATGGTGAATGTGATAATTGGCTAATGTGATAATATGATAATGATCTTCACTTAACGCCAATTGATAATGGTCGATTCACGATTGAATCTTTTGAAGTAATAAATCAGTGATTATGATAAGTCATTTAAGAACAATGTGGTTGGTGTTTCTACACCTTTTCAAAAAAAAGGTAACGATCGAGTATCCCGAAGAAAAAGCGGAATTGCATCCGCGTTACCGGGGCCGCATCGTGTTGACCAAAGACCCTGATGGCGGTGAACGTTGCGTGGGTTGCTATTTGTGTGCAGTGGCTTGTCCGGTAGATTGTATAGCGCTGCAGGCGACGGAAGATGAGAATGGCCGCCGTTACCCCGACTTTTTCAGGATCAATTTCTCGCGCTGTATTTTCTGCGGTTATTGTGAAGATGCCTGTCCAACCTATGCTATACAGCTGATCCCGGATTTCGAAATGGCTGACTATAACCGGCAGAACCTGGTGTTTGAAAAGGAAGATCTGTTGATTGATAGCCAGGGAAAATACCCGGGTTATAATTTTTACCGCGTGGCTGGTCTGGAAGCCGGCGTTAAGAAAAAAGGGGAAGGGGAGAATGAGGAGAAGCCTGTGGATGTGCATAGTTTATTACCGTAGGTAATGGTGTTCCAGGGTCCCCTGTAACCTGCAACTTGTAACCTCTTACGGCCTCTTAGGTTCCCTAACAACAAAATTGTCAACCAACCTACTTATTCATTTATCAAACTATCAACTTGTCAACTCTTTTTTATATATCGTCCATCGTGGCCATAGCATCAACCATCATGGTGATCACAAGGTATCATCCGGTGCATGCCTTGTTATATCTGGCGGTGTCTTTTCTGTCAGTGGGAATGATCTTTTTATCGCTGGGCGCTCCTTTTGTGGCAGCGCTTGAGATCATTGTGTATGCCGGGGCCATCATCGTGCTGTTCATATTCGTGGTGATGATGCTGAACCTGGGGCAGGAAACAGCCCAGCAGGAGAAAGAATGGCTGAAACCAAAAGTATGGGTAGTGCCATCGGCCCTTGTATTGGTATTACTTGCCGAAATGCTGTTATTGTTGTTTACCGGCAGTCAGCAGGTGATGCAGGTATCGCAGGTAGATCCGCGCAAAGTTGCGCTCTCCTTATATGGTGAATATATTATTGCTGTGGAGCTGATCGGTTTTCTCCTGATGGCCGGTATCGTGGGAGCAGCCCATATCGGCAAACACAGGAAACCGTCTTTGCACCGGTTCCTGCAGAATGGTGATACGGAAAAAGAGAAGGCAATGCCGGTGCGGGAGCAGGAAGTTATTTCAAACGAACAAACCGTATTACATGACTGATAGCGCCAATATGGTATTGATGGTTGCCACGGTATTGTTTGCCCTGGGACTGGTAGGTGTGCTTACGCGCAAAAATGTAGTGTTTATGCTGATCTCTGTCGAGGTCATGTTGAATGCTGCGGGAATGGCATTTATAGCGGCGGGGTCCAAATGGCAACAACCCGATGGGCAGGTCATGTTTCTATTTATTCTGGCCATGGCTGCCGCCGAAGTGTCGGTGGGACTGGCGCTGGTCTTACAGATCTATCATCAGCATAAAACGATGGATGTTGAGGATCTGAAAGAACTCAAAGACTAACTAGCTGATGTGATAATTTGATAATGTGATAATTCGATAATGAAATACAATAAACTGTAAACTATGAATAGTTTACTGGCATATATACCAGCCTTACCATTACTTGGTTTTATAATCCTGTCATTGTTCGGAAGACGGTCGCCGAAGCCCGTCATTGCATGGGTTGGCGCCGGAACAGTGTGTTTGGCTGCACTCATTACCATCGCCGTTGGAGTGGCATTCATGCAATCGACACCAGCGAATGGCGCGTACAGTCAATTGTTGTGGTCCTGGTTCAGAGTAGGGGCGTTATCGGTTGATATCAATCTGCGTGTTGATGCATTAACCCTTGTCTTTATTTTTATCATCACCTTCGTTGGGGCCCTCATTCATATATACTCGGCTTTCTTTATGTGGCACGACAGGGATATGGCCCGCTTTTTTGCCTCGATGAACCTGTTCGTGTGTTCCATGTTGTTACTGGTTATGGCCGATAACCTGGTGCTCCTCTACCTGGGCTGGGAGGGCGTTGGTCTGTGTAGTTACCTGCTCATCGGTTTCTGGTATGAGGTGCCCTCCAACAGCCGGGCAGCCAATAAGGCCTTCCTCATTACCCGTATCGGCGATACCGCTTTGCTGATCGGTTTATTCCTGTTGTTCAAAGAACTGGGCACCCTGAACATGAATGCCATTCAGCAACAGGCGCCACAGCATTTTACCACCGGAAGCGCTGACATCGTGCTCATTACGGTTCTTTTGCTGGTAGGCGGTATGGGTAAATCGGCACAAATGCCTTTGCAGACCTGGCTGCCCGATGCCATGGCGGGACCTTCCCCGGTAAGTGCGCTTATTCATGCAGCTACAATGGTTACCGCCGGGGTATATCTTATTGCCCGCATGCATGGACTGTTTTTGCTATCACCGGTAACCATGGCGATTGTCGCAATTGTCGGGGCAGTCACCCTGCTGGTTGCGGGGTGCAGCGCGCTGGCGCAAACAGATATCAAAAGGATACTGGCGTATTCAACCATCAGCCAGATCGGTTATATGTTCCTTGCATTGGGAGTGGGCGCCTGGAGTGCAGCCATTTTCCATTTCTTTACCCATGCTTTTTTCAAAGCCCTGTTATTCCTTGCTGCCGGGGTGGTAATAGAAGCCCTGCATCATGAGCATAATATTTTCAGGATGGGCGGACTCCGAAAAAGAATGCCGGAAGTATTTATCACTTTCCTGGCCGGAGCGGCGGCGTTGAGCGCCCTGCCGCTGGTGACTGCAGGATTTTTCAGCAAGGATGCTATTCTCTGGTATAGCTGGAGCAGTGCCGGCGGAACTTCCGTATTATGGTTCATGGCATTGGTGGGTGCTTTCATTACGGCTTTGTACAGCACCCGTTTAATGCTGGTAGTATTTTGGGGCGAAATGCGAACGCCTGTTCATCAGCAACCTGATCGCGGTATGGTCATTCCCCTGATCATTCTGGCTTTTTTCTCCATTACGGCCGGGTTTATAGAATGGCCGCACAATATGCTCCATCTGTCGCTTTTCTCTGACCATGTTCAACAGGTATTACCCGCGACAGTAATGAAACGCGACCTGCCCTCCGAGTGGTTGTTCCAGGCAATAGCAACGGTCATTACACTAACGGGCGTATACATAGGCTACATGTTGTATTACGGGAAGTCGGGTGTACGGTGGCAGCAATCGCCGCCTTTGGCAGCCACCCGCGATTTCTTTTTCAGCGGATGGAAATTCGATCAGTTGTATAATTTTCTGTTTGTAAAACCATTCCTGTTCTTAACCCGGGTAAATAAAAGTGATGTAATCGACAAATTGTACAACGGCATTGCCCAGGCGGGTTTGCGTCTGAACGGCTGGTTCTCCGTTTCGCAGAACGGCTCCCTGCGCTTGTATATCGTAGGTGTGCTGGCAGGCATCCTGTTTATTATAACCCTTCAATTATTGTTATGATATTGGTTTTAATGATAGGCATATTACTCGTGGGTGGCCTTACCTGCTGGCTGGTGGCCCAACGGTATCCGTTAATGGGCCGGTTGATCGCATTGATAGCAGTCATCATTGCCTTCCTGTTGCCGGTGGGCTGGTATGCACAGTATGCGTCGGAGCTCACGGTAACCGGTAACAATTGGTTAATTGATTACCAGGTGAACTGGATCCCTGCATTTGGTATCAGCTTTCACCTGGCTATGGACGGACTGAGCTTTATTATGATACTGCTCACTTTTTTGCTGGGCATGTTATCGGTATTGTGTTCCTGGAATGAGGTGCGTGAGAAAACCGGATTTTATTTCTTCAACCTTTTATGGACACTGGCTGGCATTGCCGGCGTTTTTGTCGCCATGGACCTTTTCCTGTTTTATTTCTTCTGGGAAGTGATGCTGGTGCCCATGTACTTCCTGATCGCCATCTGGGGTGATTTCAATCGCCGGTATGCTGCGTATAAATTTTTCATTTTTACCCAAACCGGTGGACTGCTCATGCTGTTGGCCATACTGGCCCTGTATTTTATTCACGCCCAACAGAATGGCGGCCAGTTTACATTTGATTATTTCGCGCTGTTAAATACCACATTCGACAACAATGTTACTGCCCGCTGGATCATGCTGGGATTCCTGATCGCTTTTGTGATCAAGCTGCCTATGGTGCCGCTGCATAACTGGCTGCCCGATGCACATAGCGAAGCGCCTACCGCCGGTAGTTTGATCCTGGCCGGATTGTTATTAAAGACGGGTGCTTATGGTATCATCCGGTTTGTATTGACTTTGTTCCCTGAAGCTTCAGCAAGTATTGCCTGGTGGGCCATGCTGTTAGGTGTGGTGGGTATTGTGTATGGCGCTTTGCTGGCCTTTGCACAAACCGATCTTAAACGGCTTATTGCCTATACATCAGTGAGCCATATGGGATTCGTGTTGTTGGGTGTTTTTGCTTTTCGGGAAATAGCCCTGCAGGGGGTGGTCATGCAATTGCTGACGCACGGTGTAAGCACAGGCGCATTGTTTGTGCTGGCCGGCATGTTAAAAGAAAGATTACACACGAGGGATATCAATCAAATGGGTGGTTTGTGGACGGCCATGCCGCATATGGGCGCCCTGGCGATGGTATTTGTGATGGCTTCGCTGGGCCTGCCCTTCCTGGGAAATTTCATTGCCGAATTCCTGATCCTGATGGGCGCCTTTGAAGTGAGCCCGGTATTGACCATCATTGCCAGTGCCGGTTTGGTGTTGTCGGCTTTGTATTCCCTGCGGATCATGCAGAAAGTATTTCAGGGGCAGTTGCAAACTGTTTCGGAACCGCCTAAAGACCTTAGTGCCAGAGAATGGATCATCATGGCCTCTTTAACAGCGACGATCATTTTTCTCGGTCTTTATCCGCAACCGGTCCTTGATACGGTACAGGGTTTTGTAGCGCAGTTAGCACGTTCTAATTTATAGTTTACAGTTTATAGTTTAAAGAATCCGGTTTTTATAAGTTAAAACTGAGAACTTAAAACTTAGAACTTAGAACTTAGAACTTAAAACGTTGTTATGACAAATTTACAATTGCTTGCTCTTCTGCCTTTCATGGTGCTGGCCACCGCAGCTGTTGTGGTGATCCTGCTTATTGCGTTTAAGCAAAGTCATACCGTTATACAGGTTACCGGCTTTTTCATGATGTGCGCAGTAGTGCTTGCGATGTGGTTTGTGCGCGATACCCTGCCGCGCGAAGTACCGCCCCTGTTGGTGGTGGATGGACTTGCCGCTTTGTTTACCGGGCTAATTATTTTTTCGGTATTGGTGGTAGGGCTGCTTTCCTATATTTATTTTGAAGAACGGGAAGAGAACCCGAAGGAATATTATATCCTGCTCTTTCTGGCCACGCTTGGAGCGGCTGTTCTTACCATCAGCCGGCATTTTATTTCTTTTTTTATAGGGTTGGAATTATTGAGTGTAAGCCTGTATGCGTTGATCGCCTATTTGCGCAACCGCAATAATGCAATAGAAGCGGGCGTGAAATACCTGATGCTGGCCGCCTTGACCTCGGCTTTCCTGTTGTTCGGCATGGCCCTCATCTATATGGAAACAGGCAGCATGGAGTTTACAGCCATTGGCAACGCTATCACAAAAAGCGGTACTTCGGTATTGTTCCTGATGGGCATTGGCTTAATAGTGGTGGCCATTGGATTTAAGCTGGCGCTGGTGCCTTTTCATCTATGGGCTGCAGATGTTTACCAGGGCGCACCTGCGCCGGTGACTGCGTTTATTGCCACTGTTTCGAAGATCGGGGTGTTTGCGGTGTTTGTACGATTTGCCCAGGCGATCCATTTACATGAAAATGCGCTGGCTGTAACCGTTCTTACAGTTATTGCCATTGCCTGTATGATTGCCGGCAATGTGCTGGCCCTGATGCAGCAGAATATTAAGCGACTGCTGGCATATTCTTCCATTGCCCATTTTGGCTATTTGCTGGTGGCGTTTTTGTCGGGAGATGCCGGTGTTGGCGCCGGGGTATTTTACCTGCTTGCCTACAGCATTACGCTGTTATCAGCTTTTGGGATCATTACCTTGTTATCAACCCGCCGGAAGGATGCCGATGAGTTGAGCGGCTATCGCGGACTGTTCTGGCGTAATCCGTTAATGGCGGCGATCTTTACCGTGGCGCTGTTGTCGTTGGCAGGCATTCCGCTGACGGCAGGTTTCCCGGCCAAATTCTTCATACTTACAGTTGGCGTGCAACAGCATATGTGGTTGCTGGCCGTCGTACTGGTGCTCACCAGTGTTATCGGTTTGTATTATTACCTGCGCATCATCAGCACGTTGTTTGCATCGCCGCCATTGTCACCGGCAAAGGAAAAAAGCCTGCATCCATTGTTTTATGCAGCCACATATACCTCTTTGGTGGTGTTAATGTTCCTCCTGGCCTGGCTCGGTATTTTCCCTGGCTTCATAATAGACAATGTGCAGGAGTTTTTGGTCATAAGATAACGGCGGGCACAGGAAAAGGCCATCCTAAGCTGTTGGCGGCAGTGAAATAGTTTCCCGGAAGGTTTTGGGAGTCATACCGGTGAACCGTTTGAAGAATTTTACAAAATTCGACGGATCGTACGTAAGCTGACGCGCTATTTCCGAAATGGACAAAGGAGAAGTAGCTAACAGATCTTTTGACAACGCTACCAGGCGCTCTTCAAAAAGATCGCAGCTCGAACGGCCCGTTACTTCCTTTACGGTATTGCTTAAATGAATGGGATGGATATGAAGAATATTCGCAAAGTCGGCGATCTCATGCATAACCTCTACCTGTCCGGCCTTTAATTCCTGGATATGTTTGTCAAGCTCAGCAACATACTGGTTTACGATCTCTCTTTGGCGGGCAGAAGTTATTGTCGTAGTCTGTTCCATATTGATCACTAAAGTTACGAATAATTATGACAGCCCTTAGCCACCAGGGATTGAGTTAAATTCCGCCAGCCAACAGCTATTTAATGCCAGCTGAATATTTTTTAAAGCTAACGAAAACTGTCTGCCCTCGGCCAACTTCACAAGTATCCATTTTCACCGTGACCATGCTTTCAGGCAATGCAATTTCTATTTCATAACTGCTGCCCAGGAATGTAATTTCGGTTACTTTTCCCGCAACCGCTGTCTTGCTTTTTTTTGCAGAGAGGGTAAAGGCTTCCGGCCGGATAAATAATTTCTTACCATTACCGTATCCTTTAGGGATCTCACCGAAAGCAGCGGCCTGTGTTTTTGTCAGTACGATAAATTTGCCGAACAGGCCCGCTACATAGTCATTGACCGGTTGCCGGTAGATCATTTCAGGCATATCCTGTTGAACGATCTGGCCGCTTTTCATAACAATAATTTCATCGGCCCAGCTGAGGGCGTCTGCCGGATCATGAGATACCATTAAACAGGTAATGCCCAGTTTTTCACCCATCGCCCTGATCACTGCCCGCAGGGTATTACGGTGTAAAATATCGAGGTTGGAAAAAGGTTCATCGAGCAAAAATAATTTAGGCGCACCGATCAGTAAACGTGCCATCGCGATCCGTTGTTTTTCACCCCCCGAAACCTGGTCAGTTTTCCGTTTCAGTAAATGACTGATATGACATATTTCATAGAGGTTCTGAGCTTCCTCCCCAGGCAGTGTATTGGCATATTCCAGGATCTCTTCTACGCGGTAATTGTTTCTTAACTCAAAATGCTGCGACAAATACGCCATTTTCGGATGACCGGGGATCAGTTTTTCATTCGGTCCTTCTACGTGTTTGTTCTCAAACAATACATCGCCGCTATCAGGTTGAATCAGTCCGCCAATGATCTTCAGCAGGGTACTTTTACCAGAGCCTGATTCGCCCACGATGGCCAGTTTCTGAAATTTTTTCTGATTGAATGAAATGTCCTGCAGAACCTGGTTGCCATTGATTTCCTTACTGATCGACTGGACCTTTAATAACGTCATATTGGCCTCAAAAGTAATTCAATAAGGCGCAAGTTCCAAGGTAGGCAGGATGATAAAGGTTTGAATTAGCTGGCTTTTTCAGCAAATCCAAGTATGTAACCATTGGGGTCTTTCAGATAAAATTCATGCATGCCGTACCAGGTTGTTTTTAAATCGGTTACCTGCAGGTTTTTCGCTTTCATTTTTTGATGGAATTCTTTGATTCCGGTAATGTCCATATAAAAGGAAACCGAGGCGCCGATAGACAAACCCTGTGAAAAAACAACATCTTCTTTGAATGTGTCGGAACGCTGGAAAAAGATCTCTACAGAATCCTTTTGCATCATGGCATAAACGTATGATTTGTCTTTTGCAAAGGATTGTTCAACTCCGTCTTGTGATTCAGGAACGCACATCACCAGTTTAAACCCGAAATGCTCTTCGTAATAAGCAACAGTTTGAATTACGTCTGTCACTTCAAAATTGGGGGTGAGTTTTGTAATTTTCATTATAATCGTTCTTTTGATTTATAATACAAAACTACCGGTAGGATTTCGTGGTCAATTGTAAAAATCGGACGTTCTGGTTTTTGAACAGTTCGCGCGGTGTAGTACCCGTAAACTTTCTGATCTCTTTTATAAAATGTGACTGGTCAAAGAAATTATTATCCGGAAAAAGGTTTCCTTTAGCGATCTCATGATAGGAAGCGTTGCATCGTACGATGTTTAGAAAAGTTTTTAGGGAGAAGCCAAACTGACTGTTAAAGTATCGGTTGATCTGGCGGCTACTCCAAAAAACTTTATCAGCAAGTTCGTCAACAGAAAGAATTTGCTTATTATAGACCAGGTCAAAAAGTTTGAGTTTCCTGTTGTCAATCTCTTTTAAGTGTTTAATGGAATATTCCAAACGATTGGTTATCTCCAGGGTGAATCTTTCAAAATCATTACGCTGATACTCGTCAATATTCCAAAACTGTAACGGTAAGTTTTTGCGGGTGTTGAGTAGGGATCTAATTTCGTGTTGAAATAAATATTCGGTTGCTAAAAGTTTAAAGCGAATAGCAAATAGTTTGGTGGATGTTGGAATGCTTACGTTTATTGGTTTTGTCCAAACGCCTGTTAAGTTTACGCGGCTTAAAATTCCATCTTCAAATGCTGCGATCAGGTCGAAATAGCCGTCTGGAATGATGGTGTGTTCAACTTCCGTGTCAAAAGTTTCATATTCCCAAAAACTTTGGATAAAGTTTGTTAAAAATCCTTTTGCTGCTATTTCTCTGTATCTCATCGAAGTACTTTAAATGCCCATTCTTTGCTTCAATCCTTCAAACCTCGGGTCTGCTTTCACCACTTTATACGGCGGGTATTCAATGAAGCAGGCCACAGGTCCCATTCTTTTGTCGATGCATTCGTTCAGGTAATGAAAAGTTTTATCAAGGTCGCCGATGCCCAGCCAAACGGCGGCAAGGTCGCCATCCACCACAGAGTCGGGTTCTTCCTGTTGCCTTTTTTCGAGTTTATGCACGCATTCCATAGCTTTATCCATCATGCCTAGGCGGGCATAACAAACACCGAGTCCCATAATACCTTTCAACGGGTGATTGGTAAGCCGGTGCACTTCTTTGAACAGCTCAAGGGCGGCATGCCAGTCGCCTTTCATGCCTATGGCCCACGCTTTCAGCTCGATCGCACTACGCATTTCGGGATTCATCTCCAGCAGTTTTTCTGCCTGGCGAACGGCATCATCGAAGCGTTCCTGGAATATATACATGTTGCCGAGCGACCGGATGATGCCGGGAGACAGTGGATCGATCTGTTCTGCCTGTTCCAGCACTTTTACGGCCTGTGCTTTTTGCGCCTGGGCCACATAATAAAAACCGAGCAGGTCGTAGGCGGCTACCTCGCTGGGATTTAATTCAATGGCTTTTTGCAGGGCATCGTATGCTTCCTGCCATTTCCACTCATAATATAAGTACGCCATCGCCTTGGCAATATAGCCTTCAGCAATGGTGTCATCCAGCTCCAGGGCTTTATCGGCATATTGATGACCGATCTCGAAAGCCGTGTGCGGGATCATTTGCCCGTATGATCCGAGGGCGCAATAGGTTTGGGCTACCATGGCATAGGCCTGGGCATAACCGGGCTCCAGGGCAATAGCCTGCTTAAAACATTCAATGGCCTTACGATTGTCAGCCGGCGTTATCTTGTTCTTGAAATGTAATCCTTTCAGATAATGGGTATAGGCGGTAATGTTTTTGATGCTCGATTTAATGGTCGGTTTTTCCCTGCCCGTCAGATCTTCCTTCAGTTTGTTGGCAATGATACCGCTGATCTCATCCTGTACTTCAAAGATATCATCGAGCTTGCGGTCGTAGGTTTCGCTCCAGATATGAAAACCATCGGCGGCGTTGATGAGCTGGGCGGTAATGCGTACGCGGTTACCGGCTTTGCGTACGCTGCCTTCGAGGATCTTGTCAACGTTCAGTTGAATGGCAATGTCGCGAATGTCGTCGTGTTTGCCTTTAAAGGCAAATGCCGATGTACGGGAGGTCACCTGCAACCCATCTACGCGGGTAAGCGCGTTCAGCAATTCTTCGGTAATGCCGTCGCTGAAATATTCGTTTTCAGGATCAGCGCTCATGTTTACAAAGGGAAGAACAGCCAGCCGGTTTACCGGAGCCGCCGTCTTACCTCGAACTTCGTTGCGGCCCGGTACCACTATGCCGTTGTTGGCAATGGCAAATACCCTGACAGGCTGTTTGATGTTCTTGAGTTCGAAATAACCCAGCTCACGGGTTTGAATATGTTCCTGGTTACGGATCTCGTCAAACACTTTTTCTGACACAAAAACACCGCCGGGTACGGCCAGCGATTCAATGCGGGAAGCAAGGTTAACGCCATCGCCATAAATTGCTTCTTCTTCAATGATCACATCACCGGTATGGATGCCGATGCGTAATTCTACCCTGGGATGTTGCTGTAATTGCTGTTGGATATCAATAGCGGCGTGTACGCTATCTATAGCGCTGTTGAAAATGCTCAGGGAACCGTCGCCATAATATTGTAAAATTTTACCATGGAACCGGGCGATGGTGGCTTCCAGTACTTCCTTAAGCCGCTGGCGTTTACTGCGGGCCAGTTGCTCATTTTCCTGCATGAGGGCTGTGTAGCCGGTCATATCGGCAAATAATATAGCTGCAAGTTGACGCATAACAGATGCAATTTAAGTAATCTGTGGCAGGTAGCGAGTAGGAAGTGGCTACTGGGGGGAATTGGTCAATGGGGAATGGTCAATGGTGAATGGTGAATGGTCAATGGTGAATGGTGAATGGTCAATGGTCAATGGGGAGTGGTTAATGGGAAAAGGTCAGTGATCGATGGTCAAACATAAGGAATGTTGCGCTATTCCGTAAATTCCGGCACGGCCCAGGCGATTTAAACCCGGGCATATAATGATAATCATTTACTCCCGTATTTTCATTAGCACATTAGCAGATTATCAAATTAGCGTATTGGTTTTTCCATTTTTATTCAGATATGCATAACTGGTATAGTTATTGGAAGGAAGGGGCGGTTTTTAAAATGCTCATATGTGATAATAACTTATAATTAGCCGATAAAGCAGTGGTATAATGCACGATCATCACTTTATCTGTTCTCTATTAGCATATTGGCAGATTATCCCATTATCACATTGACGAAACAATCCTTATAATATGAAGAAGATCCAAACCCGCTATCTGTGGATAGCAGCCTTGTTAGTTTATGGAACAGCCTGTAAGAAGAACACAGGAGACGCTGGCTCAAAAGAAAAAGAAACTTCAAAGATCAATGCAACCGTTGATCATGTGGAGGAAATGAGGACTTTTATTGAAGACATCAGTGCTTATGCCCGGCAACAGAAGCCCGGCTTTTTGATCGTACCGCAGGATGGACTTCCGTTGTTAACCAATACAGGTGATACAACCGGTTTGCCTGATACTGCTTATCTGAATGCAATCGATGGCGTAGGGCAGGAGGAAGTGTATTATGGCTACGATAATGCGGATGATGTAGCCACTCCATCCGGCGCGCGCAATGCTTACCTGCGCATGTTGCGCCTGGCAGAAAGAAACGGCAAACAGGCGCTTGTCACCGACTATTGCTACACGCCTCTGAAGGTTACCAACTCGTACACCAATAATTTCAACAATGGTTTTATTTCCTATGTTGCTACGAGTCGCGAGTTGGATAATATTGCCATCACCACACCGCATAATGTGCATGCCGGTAATGTGAATACGCTGAACGATGCAAAGAACTTTCTGTACCTGATCAACCCGCATACCTATTCGAGTAAGTCGGCATTCGTGAAAAAATTAGATTCTACCAATTTTGATGTGCTTATCCTGGATGGCTTTTTTAACGATGATTCGGAGCCTTTGACGTACAATGACCTGCAGCTGTTAAAAACAAAAGCCAACGGAGGCAGGCGGTTGGTGCTGGCTTATGTGGCCATTGGACATGCGGAAGATTATCGCGCTTATTGGAATCCGGATTGGTTTACGAATCCACCGGCCTGGTTAGATATCGCAGAAGATGAGGATTGGGAGGGCAATTACATGGTACGGTACTGGATGCCCGAATGGAAATCGATCGTTTATGGAAACGATACGTCTTATATAAAGCGGTTTACAAATGTTGGTTTCGACGGTGCATACCTCGATCTGTATGATTATGAATATTGGGAAACACATGATTAAAGCACATAACCGAAAGGTGTAAGGATCATATTTATGGCGTTTGACCATTAATGCCTTTATCTTTTTTGCATTATAGCCATGAATGCATCAGCATTCCGCTTCACGCGGAATGGCTTAACGGAGAACCCGCTGCAAAGCGGGTTTTTTTATTTGCCAGAGGTATCAGATATCGGTATGCTAAAATTCGTATCGGGTGTTGTTTGCACACTTATCGCCTAAAACGACGCGCTTTTCGTCTAAAACTGCACAGTTATTTTTTATTAGGTTGTTTTTGACGGGATGATTAATTTTATTGTCAACCGGCTATATTTGTTATGTGGTTATGTGCCTAATTGGTAACTAAAAACTAACGGAAAATTTGCCGGTCGATTATCAGGTACTGTATATTTGCATCATATAGCACTCTCCAAAAAGAACCTGGAACCATTTTAATAACCCAACCAAAACCTGTTTATGATTTGTAGTATGGAACCAAAACCTTATCGCTTTACCACCCATTTTTCCATTCATTCATTTTTCCATTTTATTTATTGAAGCGATCAGCGTGCCGGCTGAACTGACAATGTTTTAGTTCGTCGGTTATTTGTAGTCTTTACCTCCCTTGTTCAGGGAGCAGGGAATTATTTTTTGTAATTGTAAAACAAAAGTGTTTTATGAATCGCTTCCTTATGTTGCTTGTACTCACCTGTACGGGCCAGGCAATCTATGCCCAATATGTATACACGATCAAAGCGGATAGTGTGAAGATCACTAACACCTGTGATACCGCGGAGCTCATTATCGAAAACCATACACAAAATGTTCCCGGGTTCCTGTATAATAAAGGTAAGGGACGTACGGAGTTCCGGCGAGGGGTGTTTGCCATCAATGACAGTCTCTATCTTATAGGCGGCGATACGATGAACCTGTATAAAGGCCGGGTGAACGTAACAGCTTCGAATGGTTTGCATGCTAATGACGGCCACGTGAAGATGGGCGGTGAATTGGTTGACATCGAAACAGACCTGAAGTTCCGGTTCACGGATGAAGAGCTTTTTACCGCCAAGTGGTTCCGGGTCAAATCGCACGATGATAATTCTTTCTTCCAAATTCAGGAAAATTATGAGGGGCAGGATCCTAATGGGCAGGAATATAACCCCACTTCATTAGTTTTTCATTCCTGGACGCCCTCTTCACATGCAAGTTTTGGGTGCGATCATACGGGCTTTTCTGTTTCCGCCGGTGCACCCGGAAATATGAATAAAGCATTAAGGTTTGATACGGTTGCTTTGCAGGTTATTAATGGGCGTATGACGGTTGGTTTCCCGGGCGGAGGCCCCCATTATAGTCTTGGCACAGCAACGTTGCATATTGCTGCCGGAACTTCTGCGCCCGGTACCGCTCCCCTGAAATTTGCTCCAGGCCCATTACTTACTACCATAGAAAACAATGCTGTGGAATACGATGGCAATGATCTGTACTTAACACAAGGTTCCATTCGGTACAAGCTTGCCAAAATGCTCGACGGCCAGTTGACCACCAATTTTGGCGGCCCCTCTTTAGGCGCCTTCAATTCAGTTACTACCAGCCTTACGGTTACCGGCGCCAAACCTGGCGATGTTGTAAATGTAAGCGCCAACAGCGGCGCCGTTAATCCGCCTTCTATTATAGTTACCGCTTATGTAACGTCGAACAACACCGTAACGCTGCAGGCTTACAATGCCAGCAACAGTGCCGTAACCATTGCAGCTGATACTTATAAAGTAAGAGTGATCAAGTAATCGAACAGATAGCATTGACCACTTTTTAAGCATAGCTGATGGGCTCATGTAACAAAGTAAATATGTTCTCAATTATTTAAATATTTTTTTTGCCTAAGGGTATCGTAACCATATTGATCCTGATGTGCTGCATGGGTGCAAATGCACAGATAATTCAACCTGACATTGGCAAAGAGGTGAGGCCTGTTTTGTCAACGCTTAAACAAAAAGCAAACACCGTGAAGGATTCCGTAATTACATCAACCAAACAGGTATTGCAACAGGCGCCGGTTCAACGCGGTGCAGGTACTGTGCTGCATGCGGTTGATACGGCCATCCCGAAAAGGGCCTTGCCGGCAGAGCCGCTCACAGCAACGGATGACGATGCACCTACCACCTGGCTCCTGGAGCACCGCGGTTGCAAAACCGTCATTAAAGTGCCCATTTATGCTTATGTATATGTGCCTGTCATGAAAGAACCCATGAAGATGATTGAACCTGCAAAGCCAGCGCGCACGCCTTTCCTGCAGGTGCATGGTAATATCATGTACAATGTGAATTATTATAGTAATATAGATACGCCTTTTAACGAACAGGATATTTATCAGCATACGGTTCAAACCTACCTGGACGTAACAGTTAAAGGAAAATATCCCATGCGGGTGTACCTGACCAACCGGTTCACCAATTCCAGGCTATTCCGGAATTTTTCAGACCTCAATTTGAATTATAACAATACCCAATTCACCCAGAAAATAAAGACCCAGGTACGGGATAAGTTCCTGGCTTCTTTACCATCCCCAACTGCACCGGACAGTTTGAAAAATGAACTGGAGGCGGCGATCAAAAAATTAAAAATGCTCGATGGATGGATCAAAAATCCGGGGCTGATCCAGAAAATGGTAGAAGCAAGGGAGAAAGCCATGTGCGATTCCCTGGCGAGGCTGGCGAACAAATGGGACACCACTTTCCAGGTTCAACCTTCATTAAAAATAGTAGATACGGCATTGTCCCGCCTGGGTTTAGATACTTCAGATATCCATGCTGAGTATGCAAAGCGTAAGCAACAGGCCGATTCATTGCGTGCGCAGGTGGTGGTATTACAGCAACTGATCAAAACAGCTAAAGGAAGATCGCAGGAAGCGGTGAACAAAGTGCTCAGGGATATAGAACAGGCAAAAAGTGCGGGTAAGCTGAAAGAGATCATGGAAGAGAACCAGATCGCTGATACTATTCTACCCAAAGGTTATAAAACATTAATGGCTACCCGTTCATTCGGTATAGGCAGGACAGTGGTGAATTATTCCGAACTGTCGGCCAAAAATATCTCAGTGAATGGATTCCAGGCGGAATACAATCCGGATGCATATTATGCAGTTGCTACCGGCAGTGTTGATTACCGGTTCCGCGATTTTATTGTAAAAGGGCCGAAGCAGTCGGGCCAATACCTCACGGTGTTGCGCTATGGCCGGGGATTGAAAGACGGCAATAATATCATCTTTACCTGGTTTGGCGGCCGCCGGCAATTATACAACTCCGGTATGGTGGATTCGCAACAGGTACAAACGCCTTCTTCCGGTTTGATGGGTTTTACGCTGGAAGGTACTTACAAGCTCACCAAAAATATTTTGTTGACGGCTGAAGTAGCCAAATCTTCTTATCCCGTTTATGCAAAAGATTCATCGCATAATAACAGCCTGCCTTCGCAGATGCTGGAGATGAGCAATCGTCATAATGAAGCGTATTCGCTGAAAGCAGATGCTTTCTTTCCTAAAACAGAAACTACGGTACGAGGCATCTTAAAACGCCTGGGCGCCAATTTTCAATCGTTCAGCACCTTTACGGATGGTTCTGCGCAAACTGCCTGGAGTGCTCATGTGCAGCAGCTGTTCTTCAAACGGCAGCTGACCATGGTCTTGGGCGCAAACACAAACGACTTCAGCAATCCGTTTATTGGCAGTCAGTATAAAAGTACAACGATATTCAAAAGTATACAGGCCACCTGGCGCAGGAACCGATGGCCGGTTATGTCGGCAGGTTATTTCCCCAGCAGCCAGATCACTAAACTGGGTGACGGGCAATACCAGGAAAATCTCTTTTATACACTTACTGGTAATGTTACGCATACATACAAAGTGCGCCAGTTAATGATGAATTCGGCATTGGTGTATACCCAGTTCTATAACCGTTCTTCCGATTCAGGTTTTGTGTACTTCAATACAAAGAACCTGTTGCTGAGCCAATCGGCGTTCATGCAGCAGTTAACGCTGCAAGCCAATGCGGCCGCCGCCATTAACCAGGATTACCGGTTATATACACTTGAAGGCAAATTTTTGCTCCCCCTCCTCGGGAGGGGGCAGGGGGGAGGCCTCGACCTGTCAATAGGTGCAGGTCTTAAATACAATTATCAAACGCAATTTAATATAGAACAGCTTGGGTATTCTGCAGAAACAACCGTGCAGCTGCCGAAGTTGGGACAAATACAATTTTCAGCCGAGAAAGGGTTTATTCCCGGTATGAATAAACAACTCGTGCCGAATAATACCGGCAGGGCCACTTATTTTAAAACTTTTTGAACAGGTTATTATGTCTAGAAAATGGATGCTGCTTTGTTTATTGCTGTCCGGGGTAATGGTTACTTCACAAGCACAGCTAAGCATGACATTACAGGTGCCACCGGCAGGCGTACTCATGAAAAATCAGTTATGGAATGTAGTGCTGGTAAATGCCGGTAATTTCAATATGCTGGTAAAAGTAAATCTGGTTTTGCTGGATGCGCAGACCAACCAGCCGGTGATCACTGCGGTATCGGCGCCCGTGGCCTTGGGCAAAGGCGCCCGGCAGTTACAGGCCAAAGATGTTGCCCCTGTTCAATACACCTATAGTATTACGGCCGGGAAGGTTGATATGGACCCAAACGGTTTGTTACCGGCCGGCCGTTACCAGGCCTGTTATTCAATAGTGAGCGCAGACAAAGGGAATATTACCTGGGTGGAGAATTGTATTCCCGTTAACGTGGATCCGTTGAGCCCGCCCTTGCTGAATACCCCTGCCAACGAGGATAAATTGATTACGCCATATCCGCAATTTACGTGGTTGCCGCCTACGCCGTTAGGACTGTTCAATGACCTGGGTTATGCCATTGTGGTCGTAGAGGTTTTGCCGGGGCAGGGAAAAGCCGATGCTATTCAACAGAATGTGCCATTGAACGCTTCTGTATATACGAAAGATCTTTTTTGGAATTATCCTGCATCAACCAGGTCATTGGATACCGGCAAGGTGTATGCATGGCGGATAGTAGCTATGAATAGTGGCAAAGCGGTTGCGTTGAGTGATATCTGGACGTTCGGGGTAACGGCTGTTAAACCGGCTGTTGCCACTGTAAAAGAAGCGCCTTATGTTGAAGTACAACGCGCCCAGGACGCCTCTATTGCCACTGCAGGGAACGTGCTGCGGGTAACTTATAATAATGCAGCCGCCGATACCTCAATAAAATATACCATTACCAGTATTGAAGAGCCCGGTAACCCGGTCGTACAGGAAGGTGAGTTGAAGGTGCAATATGGCCCCAACCAGTTGCAGGTGCCCATAAAGAAAAATAGAAGGATCGTTGAAAGCAGGGTATACCTGTTCCGGTTTACCAGCAGCCGTAATGAAAGCTGGAGTGTAAAATTCACTGTGACGAAATAACCAGCTATCTAAAGAACGCATAACGTTGATATAAAGACTTGAATAATTACTGCACCACCATATATACCCCAGTACTATGATATTGAGTTTAGCTTATAGGTATCAGAAACATATCGCCTTATTCCTGATAAGTATTTCATTTGTTCAGGTGACAATTGCAGAGCGGATTGTTTACTATAAAGGATCGTCAACAGTAACTTTTTCTTATAAAAGTTATGGTGAAAAGGGTATTGGAAGTCCTGCCTTTTCATTTGAGAAGATGAAGAGCCCGGAGTTGGATTACAAGCCCCGAATTTCGGAAGTTGGCCAATATAGTCAGAGTGATGCAAACTCCCCCTCCACTGAAGGGGGCCGGCGGGAGGCCGTATTCATCGGCGGTCCCACACAACCCGAGAGCCAGTCGTTCTCATCGGTTAACAGCAACAACATGGTTGACCTGTTCACCGGTGATTTCAGCTACAATATTCCGTTGCTCGATGTGGGCGGTTACCCGGTCAATATCGCTTATCACAGTGGTATTACCATGGATGAAGAAGCCAGCTGGGTAGGTCTTGGCTGGAATATCAATCCTGGTTCCATTACGCGTAATATGCGTGGTGTGCCGGATGATTTCAATGGCGGGGCCGATACCATGAAGAAAGTGTCTTCGATAAAGCCAAATAAGAACTGGGGAGTTACAGTAGGAGCGGATTTTGAATTGTTTGGTCTTTCTGCGTATGCAAAAAACAACCAGATTGTTATCGATACCGTTAGTAAGGGCATAACCGTTGGCGGAAGTTTTGGCATCTTTCACAATACCTATAAAGGCTGGGGTTTTGAACGTTCTTTGAATGCCTCAATTAATGTAGGTAACAAATCAACCGGTACCCTGAGCGGGGGCCTTTCCCTGACGGATAATTCGCAGGAAGGTATTACCATAAGGCCCAGTTTGTCGTACCAATATACGTTGAATACCAAAAATGAAAATTTTACTGCCGGAGCCGGCATATCTCTGGCTGCTCCTTACAATTCCAGAACTGGCTTAAAAGCCATTCAGTTAGGAATGAATGTAAAGCCAAGGATATATGGTATAAGCAGACGCTTCGAGGCTGGTCTCGACTTTGCCTGGCCTACCTATTCACCCAGCATCACGATGCCAATGACCAATTCAAACACCAGCGTCACAATTAAGGTGGGATATGAGGCAAAAGGAACCCATCCTACAGGATTCATAAGTGGCTATTGGGGTCAGGAGTATATAGCACCAGCAGATACCTCGGTGTCCATCCCTGTCTTTGGTTACCTTAATTACCAGAACCTGGTTGGTAACCGCGACGCCGTAACAGATTTTAACCGGGAAAAAGAAATGATCTACCGCGAAAAACCGGCTATTCCACACATTGCTGTACCATCTTACACTTATGATGTGTTTTCAATGTCGGGTGAAGGTACGGGAGGGAGCTTCCGGCCATATCGCGGCGACATAGGATTTATTGCAGATCACCGCAGCCGCACAAAAACAACTACCGATGCTGCGAGTATTGATATCGGATTAGGCGACGCCGTTCATGGTGGAGTGGATTTGAACCGCAATTATTCATATACTCAAACCGGACCCTGGGAATCGGAAAATATTATAGCAAATACGATCAATTTCAAAAGCAGTAAAAAGCTGTTTGAAGCGGTGTATTTTCGTAATCCAGCAGAAAAAGCGATCAATACAACTGCTTTTTATGACGCTATTGGCGGCGATGACGTAGTGGTGCCTGCCCTCGCACAGGACAGCAGGAACAGTCCGTCAATAACTGCCTCCAATACACTTAACAGATACAGCGGAAAAACCAAGGTAGGCAGTATTGATATCAATGCAGCCAGTGCTACCCGCAATACCCGCGACAAACGGTCGCAGGTGATTACCTACCTCACTGCACAGGAAGCAGCTGTTTCGGGATTGGATAAATACATCTATCATCATACTATAAATAAATTCGGATCCCGCCATTGTGACGATGTTTCTGTAAGTGACAAATTGGGTAAAGGCGTCGGTGTGATCGGCTATTATTACCCCAATAGAGAATTCAAACCTCCCTATTTTAATCCGACACAACTAAACTCAACTATTTACTTCGATTGGGAAAGGTGGACGCCTTACTGGCTTGATAAGGACGGGTATCCGCGAATCAAGATTGACAGAAATTTCGTGAATGATAATTTCACTGTTCGCTGGCTGGGCAGCCTGAAAGCTCCGGTGACGGGCACTTATGATTTTGGCGTGCGGATGGACGACAGATGCCGGCTATGGATGAATGATACCTTGTTGTTTGATAACTGGAAGCCAGGTTCCGGCCCCGATTGGATGACGAAAAGGATAAACCTGGTCAAGGACCATTTCTATAAACTTCGGGTAGAATACATAGAGTTGGGTGGTAATGGTTATGCACATATGGCATTTGCCTGGAGAAGACCCGACCAGCAAAATCGCCCGTGGGACAAGGACCATAAAGATTCTATTCCCGGAATCTACATGTATCCTCCCACATATGTTGATACCGCTATTGTTGATGAGGTCATTACACGCGAAGACCGCGTGAATAATTTCCGTAAAAGCAACCATATCTCAGAAATAAATGTGCTGAATCCCGATGGGCGGCGATATGTATACGGTATACCGGTATATAATATTCAACAGAAGGAAGTAAGCTTTTCTGTAACAAAAGACAACCGTCAGAATAACCAGACGGGGATGACCACTTTCTCTCCCGATGAAAACAGTACGCGTAACTCCAGTGGTAAGTCGGGCTATTACAGCCGGCAGGAAACGCCCGCCTATGCACACTCGTTCCTGTTGACGGGCATTTTGTCGCCCGACTATGTAGATGTTACCAGTAATGGTATCAGCGATGATGACATTGGCGATGCGGTGAAATTCAATTATGCCAAAAGCGCCGGTATTGCAAGTCCTTTTGAATGGCGCGCACCTTATAACGACAGCGCCAATTACAGCGAGGGGTTGAAAACCTATAACCGGGATGATAAAGCGCATTATATCAGCGGTAAAAAAGAAATGTGGTATTTGCATTCTATTGAATCAAAGACCATGATAGCCACTTTTACGCTTCAGCACAGGGAAGACCTGCAAGCGATCAGCGAAAGCGGTATGAAATCTAAAAGCTTAAAAGCTTTCTGCCTGAAACAGATCGATCTGTATTCAAAAGCTGACTTTTTAGCCCGTGGCACCAACGCGACTCCTGTAAAAACAGTTCATTTCGAATACAGCTATGAGTTGTGCCGTGGAATAAACAAATTTGGAAATAATCAGGGTAACGATTCAGGTAAACTGACGTTGAAAAAAATATGGTTCACTTATAATGGCAACGAGAAAGGCAAGTTGAATCCGTATGTGTTTTATTATCACAAGAACAATCCCCGGTACATAAGCAATGCCAGCGATAAGTGGGGAACCTATAAGGATCCGGCGCAAAACCCGGGTGCCACTGCAGGCAATCCGCTGACCAATGCCGACTATCCATATGCATTACAGGACAGCGCCCTGGCTGCCTATAACGCAGCTGCGTGGATGCTGGATTCAATAAAATTACCTTCCGGCGGGCGCATTAAAGTGAAATACGAAAGTGACGATTATGCGTATGTTCAAAACAGGCGGTCGACACAAATGCTGCAACTGGCAGGCTTTGGACAAACCAGCTCCGGCTCGTATAACGATAGATTGTATACAGTGGAGGGGGATCTAAGCACCCACGATCATTTATTTGCTTATGTAAGGATTCCGGTACCGGTAGCTACAAAAGCAGAATTGTATGCCCGCTACCTGGAAGGTATGAGCAAACTATACTTCAGGCTGTTTGTGCAGATGCCCGATAATGATGGGTATGGTTCCGGTTCGGAGTATGTGCCCTGTTATGCGGAACCTGATGTGGCAGCCGCCAACTGGTATGGATTTACCAACGATCCGAATGTGATCTGGATCAAAGTAGCTGGTGTGAACAATGACGGTGATGGCGGCGGATCGTTGAGTCCGCTGGCACAGGCTGCCATCAACTATCTGCGGTTAAACCTGCCATCAAAAGCATACTACCGGTCAGAGCCAGGTGATGATCTTAACCCCATGGATGCTGTACGGGTGCTGGTGCCTTCATTGCCCGACCTGTCGAATATGCTGCTCGGCTATACCAAATCGGCACGGTTCAGGAACCAGGCTGCTCATACTGTTCCGGCCCGTTCATATGTTCGGTTGAATTATGCAACCGGCAAAAAGTTAGGTGGCGGTTTACGGGTAAAAACCATTCTGATCTATGATCACTGGAACGCCATGACGCGGAAAAAGGAAACCATATACGGACAAAACTATGATTATACAACAACGCAAACCATAAATGGAAAAGAAACGCGCGTAAGCAGTGGCGTGGCTGCCTGGGAACCGGTTATCGGCGCAGAGGAAAACCCTTTCCACCTGCCCATCGAATACCAGGACCGGGTTTCGATCATGGCGCCTACTGCGGCGCAGTATAGTGAAGAACCATTGGGGGAAGCATTTTTTCCAGGAGCAACAGTTGGATACAGCAAAGTGCGGGTAAGAGGTATACACACCGATAAAACCCGCTCTGCGAATGGTTATGCTGAAACAAGATTCTATACGACTTATGATTTCCCCACTACATGGGACTGGTCGGTAATTGATAATGATACCAAGAAGCGCTATAAACCACTGCTCAGGAATTTCCTCCGCATAGATGCCAAAAGCTTCCTCAGCATTGCACAGGGTTTTAAAGTGGAACTGAATGATATGAACGGAAAACTGCGTTCTGAAGCCAGCTATGCAGAAAACGATCCTAAAAACCCTGTTACTTACACAGAGTATTTCTATCATGTTGAAAATGGCGATGTAACGTTTAAACAATTGAAAAATCTGGTTACGACCATCGATCCCTACGGAAATGTTGATACGGCGGCTACTATTGGTAAGGATGTGGAATTGATGGCTGATATGCGCGACCAGACTTCTGTCTCCATCGGCGCCAACGTAAATGTGAACAGCGACTTTTTTACGGTGGGATCATTCCCTGCGCTCATTCCAACACTCATCCCGCTGTTCCAGAAAGAGACTAACCAGTTCAGGTCAGCGGCAATGACAAAAGTGATCCGCCGGTATGGAATTGTTGACAGTGTAGTGGTCATTGATAAAGGAAGTAAGATATCTACAAAAAATATCCTGTATGATGCAGAAACGGGTGATCCGTTGCTGACAAGAACACAAAATGAGTTTAATGATCCGGTTTACAATTTCACTTACCCGTCACATTGGGTGTATAAAGGGGTGGGACCAGCCTACCAGAATATCGGTGCTATTCTTGAACACCTGGAAGTAAAGAATGGTAAGATCACTGACGGATTGAACGGTTTGGATACGTTATACCTGACGGCCGGCGATGAATTGTTGGTGTACAGCAAGGAAACTATAAATGCAACAGGCTGTTCTATCAGTTCCTATGCGTTCTTCCCGGATAGTTATAAATTATGGGTCATAGATTCCAATGCTGTTAACGGAGGTCCGCAGCAACTGTTCCTTGTAGATAAGAACGGAACACCCTTCTCTGGTAATGATATAACACTAAAAGTAACCCGTTCAGGCCACCGGAATATAAATGGTTCCGTAGGTTCCGTAACATCATTGCGCAGCCCATTGGTAAGGGGCGGCGATGGAAAATATCACCTGGTGTTTGATACGGCTACAAAGGTGGTAAATGCCGGCGCCAGTGAGCTGGCGCAATACTGGAAAGTAGCTGATAGAAGAAGAATGGATGTGCTGAAAGATTGTGTACCTACATCCAGGGATAGTGCGCGGTTTGCCAATGAAGCCTGCTCCTGTATGAAACCGTTCTTCGATCATCTGATACAGAGCAATCAGTTATTTATAAGAAGTTTTTTTCAGCGTAAAACCATAGGCCAGTTGGTGAGTGAAATAAATACGCCAGGTTTTGATATAAACAACTGTCCTATATTGAAGGAGAACCTGAACAGCTATTTCCGGCCCGTATCTGCCGATCCTAACGGGGAAGTGTATGCCTGTCGTATTGGAAATATTGAGATCAACCTGCTTCGCCGCAGTCCTTCCAGTATGTCATTCTACGATCTAACGACGAGCACATGTACTTCGGAAGGGGTTATATATAAAAGTCCGAACGTGGTGATCCCCGAACCGGATACCGTTACCGTTCGCATAGCGCCTGATTTTTCGGCCAGCATGTTGTCGACACAGAATTGTCCAACATTCAGGGATTCGCTTACGCTGATCGATTCAACGTCAGACAGGTTGTTGGTAGAAACCAACCTCAACCTGGGTGGCACTGAACGCAATGCTATTTCCATTATGCGCTTCAACAATGTAAGCCAGATCCCCGCCAGGGCCGACATTTTATCAGCCCGGCTCATTTTGCAGGCCGATCAGCGCGGACATCATCCTACTTATTTCCCCTATGCCAACTCGGTGAATCCGGTTGATACCCTGAGTGTGTCCTTGTCTGCAACAGGGTGGTTTCCCCGGGTGCCGCTGGAATCGTTGCACGATCAGTTGACCACCAGTCCGTGGCATAGAGAGATCGGGAGAACGGTGCCATTCCAGAATGATACGATCGACGTAAGATCATACGTGGAAGGTTACAGGAATAGAGATTACACTTCTGCGTCGTTCATCCTGGCGCAGGGCTCCAAGGATTTTCATACAAATGTTTCAGGTTATGGTGCAGGTTATGAAGAAGCGCCCGGTTACATGCAAAGCGGTTATGGAAATTATTATTCAACCATTTATTCGCAGCGATATGCCGATCCGGCGAAATGGCCGGTGATGGAGGTGACCTACGTAGTATATCCGCCATTCCCCGATACCATGGGCGCTGTGCTGCGCTATAATTCTACCCTGGAATGTACTGATATCAGCAGCAGCTTATGTTATAGTGCTGTTACTGATACTACGGTAAACCCTTATCAATATGGCATCCTGGGTAATTATCGTGCGTTGCGCAGTTATGTATATTATGGCCGTCGTATAGAATCTGATCCCCTGCAACCCATCAATACTCGTAAAAATGGGGTTATAAAGGATTTCGCACCATTCTGGATCTTACAGGGTAAAAACTGGGTGCCCACTTATGATACTACCCGATGGGTATGGAACGCACAAACCACCTTGTTTAACCGAAAAGGTTTTGAGCTCGAAAATAAAGATCCGCTCGGCCGCTATAATGCAGGTATCTATGGCTATGGTTTAACGCTGCCCGTAGCAGTGCTGCAGAACAGCCATTTCCAGGAAGGCGCTTATGAAGGCTTTGAAGATTATGGCTTTGAAACAAACAACTGTGACAATGCCTGTCCGGTGGCTAGATCCTTCGACTGGTCATCGCACCAGGACGATTTCACCAAAGTACAATCGCATTCAGGTTTGTATAGTTTGAAGGTAGACAGAGACAGCCTCACAAGTATTACCACCGATATACTGCCTGCTGCTGATGGCGTTGTCACCACGTTGTCATCAGCACTGAAATCAGGCCCCTGTGGTAACCAGCTCAAGGGTATGCAGGCCTCAAGGAGCACCGTGCTGCCAAACTTTGCACCGATAGCCGGTAAAAAGGTGATCGTGGGGGGATGGGTAAAAGAAGAGAACAGTTGCCAGTGTAAAAGCTACACCCGCAATCATATTCTGGTTGGCTTTACGGTAGGCGGAACCGTGAATACCGTTCAGTTAAGTCCATCGGGCAACCTGGTTGAGGGATGGCAGCGATATGAAGCAGTGGTAGATATTCCTGCCAATGCCACAAAAATGACGCTGACATTGCAGGCCTCGGATTCTGCCACTACGTATTTCGACGACATCCGCATTCATCCTTTCAATGCACAAATGAAATCGTTTGTATACAATGCGGTGAACCTGCGCTTAATGGCGGAGCTGGATGAGAACAACTATGCTACTTTCTATGAATACGATGATGATGGCACGTTGGTGCGGGTAAAGAAGGAAACCGAACGCGGCGTGCAAACGATTAAGGAAAGCAGGAGTGCGCTGTTAAAAGAACCACAATAATTAAAAATGAATAATTAAGCTGTCAGGCTACCAGCCTGGCAGGCCTGTAATAAAGTATAAAATCATTGTATGAGAAAGATCATATTGTGTATGCTCACAGGGTGTTTGCTGATCCAGGTTTCAGCTACGGCCGCAGATTCTACAGGTGCAGTGAAACAGTTTATGCAGCGGGTGCAGCAGGCATACAGGTCGGCGTCGTACCTAAGCTTTCATGTGCATTACCGGTATGCGAATCAGAACCAGCCTGAAAATTATATCGACACGATGTCGGGCGAAGTGGCAATGGATAAGAACCGCATGCGGTATTTGATCGAGGATATAGAAACGGTCACCAACGATAAGTATACGATACAGGTAATAAAGGATCAAAAGCTGATCTATCTCTCTATGCCCCGGCCGGCCCAATTGCCCGATCCGGTGGCTATGCTCGATACGGTGCTGGCCCGTCTGGATGGAATACGTACGCAGATCACCCGTGACAAAGGCATTGCTACGTTGCAAATCAATTTTCCACCCGGGCAAACCTATAAGAACATAACTATGTCGGTGAATGAAGCAACGGGTTATTTTCAAAAAATAGTGTATGAATTATATACCGAAGGTTTCGTGGAGAAAGATCAGTTGAAGCAGCCAGGTAACAATGGATCTTATCAGGCGGAAGGTCGTATAGAGATCTTGTTTACTGGTTACCGGCAGGGGCAGTTCACCGATAAACTGTTCAGCGAAGACCAGTACTTCACCCGGCTGGGCCAGGGAACGTATGAGCCATCGGAAAAGTACAAGGATTACCAGCTATTCCTGGCATCTCCAAAATTGTAAGCTTAACCAGAGACCTTAACCATATAGAAGCTTTTTCAGGCATTGTAACACTGAGAAAGGTATAAAATAAGATTAACATGCAGACCCATTTCCTTTATCGTTATTTACTACTGATCGGCTTTATTTGTAGTATAGCTGTAGCCCGTGCCGGTGATGGCGGAGGCGTGGTGGCGCGAACTGTTCTGGATGGTAGTAAAAACCAGGTGCATGCAGATTCTTCACGTACCGTAGAAGATTCCGCGTTCTTCAATGCTGCTGCCATTGGAGTTGATACCGGTTATTCGGTTCAGAATGTGATCACGTTTAAAATAAATGAAGCCGCGAAAATATACCTGCGAACAGCGTTCACCGTTACCGCACACCTGCGGATCATTTATAGCAATGGGTCTGCTATAGATTCGATCGACAGGCCATTTACCATCAACTACGATTCGGCCAACAGTTACAATGCCCGCAACAGTTTTGTGTTTTATGGCGGCCGCCGAGTGACGGTAAAAGTGTTGTCGATAGACTCCAATGGCGCTACCTGGAATGTATCATCGGCACTGATGATCGAGAACCAGCTGACCGCCAAACCTAAATATGTTTTCTCCTGCACGAATACGGTAACCAATATTACAGTAACACCCGTGGCTGATACGGCCGATGAACTGCCGGTAAGCTGGACGGCTGTAAGAGGCGCCGATCAATATGACCTGGAATGGACCTACATCGATGCTTCAGCGCTGGCGCTGGGCCGGTACAACACCAATGGTGTGCCTGACCCGGCATTGATCTTTTATCATAATGCCACCCGCGTTAGCACGACCGGTAACTCGTATAACATTCCATTGATGTATGAAAACAACGGAACATTATTTATAAGGGTGCGACCGGTGCAGATCGGTAAAGCGAATGCTGTCCTGGCTGCCCTCTGGAGCTCGGAAGCATCGCCATCGGTAATGGGACAGTATACATTTAACGGTCATGAACGAATGCTGAACTGGCAATCAAGCGTCAGTTTTGCCGAAGAAGGCAAAAGAAAAGTGGTGGTGCAGTATTTTGACGGGGGCCTTCGTGGCCGACAGACCGTGACGAAAGACAATACCAATAACAATGTAATTGTCGCAGAGACTTTTTATGATTACCAGGGCCGGCCGGCCATCCAGGTGATGCCTTCCCCTTCATTGAGCAATGTGATCCGGTATGCTGCCGGTTTCAATGTAAGCATCAATAACGCGGAGTACAGCCAAAGTAATTATGATACGCTGATCAGCCCTGATCTGTATTGTAACACGCATGCAGAGGCGATGGGGCCCGGTTCAGGCGCCAGCCAGTATTATTCCCCCAACAACCCAAAGAAAACGATCGGGATGAACCAGTTCATTCCCGATGCGCAGGGCTATCCTTTTACCGAAACGGAATATACCCCCGATAATACCGGCCGCATCAGCCGGCAAAGTGGAGTAGGGCCTGACCACCAACTGGGCAGCGGTCATGAGACAAAATATTTTTATGGCACGCCCGATCAAAAAGAACTGGATGGCCTGTTTGGTACGGACGTAGGGGATGCCTCGCACTACTTTAAGAATATGGTGCGGGATGCCAATGGGCAGTTCAGCATCAGCTATGTTGATATGCATGGCCGCACCATTGCCACCGGCCTGGCTGGTGAAGCCCCAACAAACCTGGCGCCATTGGCGTCGAACGGCAGCCGCCAGGTGACGGAGAACCTCGTTGATTCTGCCGGAAGGTTCATTCAGAACTGGGACCTGCTGAGCCAGAAATCGCTGGTAGTATCCAAACCGGGGGAGCACACCTTTAAATATAAACTCGACCCTGCCTCTTTAATAGAGCAGAACTGCGATACGCAAAATATTTGCTATACCTGCTTGTACGACCTGCAGGTAACGATCACCGACAATTGTAATAACCAGTTGTTGCCTGGTAAAAAAGCCTTTGATACGGTGCTGCATAATTTTTCCCTTGGTGCTATTACGCCTGACTGCAGCAGCCCTTCACCGGTAAATCTGAACTTTACTTTGTATTTGCCTGCAGGCAGCTACCAGATAACCAAACGGCTTACGGTGAACCGCAATGCCTTTAATTATTATCGCGATAGCCTGTACATGCCCAACAATACGTGCCGGTCACTGCAGGATTTTATTACGGAGCAACGCAAATTGATTGCGGAGCAGAATGCTAACTGCGAGCCCACCTGTGATGGCTGCCGGGCCAGTGTAGGTACGCTGGAGCAGTACCGCACTAAATTTATCACGCAAACCGGTATAGCGCCGCAAGACGTGGCAGGTTATGAAACGCAAATAGCGCTGGCTTATAAAAGCGCCATTGAAGCCTGTAATGAACTTTGTGGCGATAGTTCCTCCACCGATAATGATGTTCGCGCCGCGATGTTGCAGGACCTGACGCCGCCTTACGGCCAGTATGCAGATACGACCAAAGAGAACGGCGAAGATATTTATTCGATCTTTTATATAGATCCCAAGAAAGAATTTACCTATGATCCGGTATTTAAGCTGGAAGGTGTGGTGTACCGTGATGCCAACGGTCAACCTGACAAGGTCTACAACCTGCAAACCAACCTGATGGTAGAACCGAACGCGCTGACGAAGCTGGAGTTTACGCAAAACTTCCGCACAAGTTGGGCGGAAGCTTTGTTGCCCTATCACCCGGAGTATTGCAAGCTGAAGGTGCTGGAATCATTAAAGGCCAGCAATGTGTGGGACCGCCGGATGGAGAAGGTAGATAACTACCATGATGCCATTGACTCGGGTTACCTGAACCCTACGGGCATACAAAGCTTAAGTGGTAAGTATCCGATCAAGGCCAGCAATCTGGATCCATTTATCAGTTTACGTCCGGATAAAAAGGCGGAGCTGGAGACCAGACTGAATCAATACCTGCAGTTGAAAAACGGCCCGATGGTGAATATGTGGAGCATGGCCAATGCGATCGTGAAGTGTGATTCAGGTAATACAGCCTGCGTAAGTTATTACCACAATAATGGCAATCAGTCGCGCAATTTTGATCCTTCCTGGTGCGATGGCGATCTGGACCAGGCGTGGCAAACCTTCCGACAGTTGTACCTGGCGGCGAAACAGGACATCATCAACAAGCTGGTGAACAATCCAACGGGCTGTACACCGCTCAACCAGGCGTTTAATAATAAGATCCCGACGCGTAAGGAGCTCATCGATAAAGGGCATCAGCCGCAGTTTACAGAAGATACCAAACAGGCAGCCAGCGATGAAGGGCTTGATTATATGAATGATCCTGATAAGGTGAACGAGGCTAAAGCCGGCGGCCAGCAGGAGCTGAATAGAATGTACGATGAGAACTGCACGGCGCTGGTAGAGCAGTGGCGCGCGCAATTGTCGCATTGTTACAATGAGGGTGCGTTAAATACGATCCTACCCTTGTTGAAGGGGCTGTGCCGCACGGCTTGTGATCTGGAGCATTTATTTGGCGCCAGTACGTTGCCTGCCGGAAGAGATTACCAGGGTTATCACAGCTTTAAAGAGATCATAGACAATTATAACAGTACCCATGGCATAACCAATAATGTAGATTGTAATGCCGAGTTGATCACGATGCCTGCTCCCTATGACAAACAACCGGCATATTATAACAAACCGGTTTTTACCAAACCTGGGGACTGTGAGTGTAAACTGATCAATGATCATTATATCCGTTACACGGTAGGCAAAAGACGGGGCAGTGGCGATGGCAGTTTTTCGGCTTATATGAAAAGAACGCAAGGGGTGACGATGACCGACAGTGATCTTGAGATCTTACGCAATGTATGTAACACCCTTAGTACTCCTACGGAAGCAGGTATAGCGTGTACATTCCTGAAAACGCCCATTTACCTGCCACCGGCGCTGCAATGTAATACAGGAGAGTCATGTAGCTCCTGCACGGTGGTACAGGGCCTGTATCAAAGTTTTAAACAAGAGTATCCCAACGATACGCCGCGTATCGCAGAAGCAGATGATACGTTACAGATCAAACGCAATACGCTTTTCCAGAACTATATGAATAACCGGTTGGGTTATTCCCTCCAAAGCTGGGAGTACCTGCAGTTTTTGAAGCAGTGCGCCGACTCAGCCGGCACGATCCGCAATGTTACCGAGTGTGTAGATCAGCGGATCGGTGGGTTCTTCCTGGCGGCCGCTTCGGGTAAACTGGAAGATGTGCAGGCAACGCCGGATCATGGTTATATCATGGCTGGTAAAACAGGTTCCAATGCGGTATTGATAAAAACCGACAGTGTGGGCGCCATTCAATGGTCAAGACAATATGAAGGCAGTAGCGACGATTACTTTAAACGGGTACGGCGCACCGCTGATAATGGGTACATCTCTATTGGTACAACCAAATCGGGTCATTATGCAAGCGGCGCCATACTGGTGGTTAAGACCGATGCGAGTGGTGCGGTCCTTTGGGAAAAAGCGATTGGTTTTGGAACACCTTTGGGTGAGCGTGGTTATGATATTATTGAGACTACCGACGGTGACTACGCTGCACTGGGCTTATATAACCAGCATACTGGTTTTGGAGAACTTGTACTGACCAGTCTGCAAAGCAATGGAACCATAAACTGGACACACCGTTTTGGCACCAGCCGGTTGCAGAATAATAGTTATGCCTGTTATAACCCCGGCGCCGATACGGTGGACTATGATGGTTCTCCGTCTTACGGCCTGTTGCAGGATGCCGATACGTTGCTGGTGACCGGCGCAGCTTATGACCGCAATGTAAGTGATCGCTATTTTGGCGTGGTGCACCGCATCGATAAGAAGAATGGCAGCCTGCTATGTTCCTGGCATTATGCCGATAGCACCAGTGAAACGAAGAGCCTTTGGTTCAGGGATATTTATGCTACAGCCAATGGCTACTTGTTGATGGCCAATAATGCCGAAAAGCTTGGAACAGTCAACCAGCAGGTGTCAGTAGTGAACCTGGCAAAAAGCGGTGAAGTAATATCTTATAAACGGTTCAATGTACCAGCGGGTAGTAATAGGATGGTGACCTCGGCCGTGTTCCCAACTACCGATGGAGGTTACATGATAGCACAAACAGGCAACAACAGCCAGCATATAATCTGGCAGCGGATGGATGCAGCGGGAACTTTATTATGGTCAGCTGAAACAGCATTACCCGGTACGCAAACCGTTGGCCGGATCATCCAGAAAAATGACAGCAGCTTTGCGGCAGTGGGTGATAATAATGGCCAGATGGTGATGCTGGTGATAAAACCGAATTTTGGTTGTTATGATAATACGGTTCAGTTGGGTACTGCTGATCCGGTTATGGGCCGGATCAACTGGGCGCCGGTGGCCAGTGAGTTTGTAACACCTGCGAACACCGAAATCAGTCTAACGCCAATGGCGGTGATGGCAAAAGATTCAAGCCTGACCTGCCCCGGTAGTGGCAATTGTTATGAATATTATGAAGGGCCAAGGTTGTGTGGTAAATCACAGCCTGTACTGCCGCCCTTCCGTGATGAATACATAGGCGCCTGTTCTGACAGTACGTTCTTTGCGATCACTAAAGGAACAGAGTTGCATAAAGTATATACCGATTCACTAACGGGTGCCTTTGAGCGGAACTATATTGAAAAATGTTTGCAGGCTTACCGGTATGAGTCGTTTACGGTTACCTACACGAAGAATGAATATCATTACACATTGTATTATTATGATCAGGCGGGCAATTTGATCCGTACGGTATCACCCGCGGGTGTAAATCCAATCACTGATTCTATAGAATTGGAACAGGTAAAGGCAGCACGGGCTGCGGGTACAGAGAAGCTGCCAGGACATACGTTATACACCGATTACCGGTATAATACCCTGAACCAGGTGGTGGCGCAGCATTCACCCGATGGAGGAACGAGCGCCTTCTGGTACGACCGGTTGGGACGATTAGCAGTGTCGCACAATGCGAAGCAGGAAGACAGTGCACAATACAGTTATACGAAGTATGATCTAATAGGCCGGATCACAGAAGTTGGGCAGTTAACCAGTAGTACGGTCATGGCGGATGCCACGAGCAGAAACCAGGCAGGGTTGGAAAGCTGGTTGACAAATGCAGCGCCTACGGCAGAACAGATCACTAAAACTACCTATGATATTGAATATCCGGGTGTGGACCCTGTGTTGAAGACGAGGAACCTGCGCAACCGGGTGTCATGGACTGCCTTGTACAATAAAGCTAGTGAACTGGGCAGTTTCAATTTCGCTGCCGCCAGCTTTTACACGTATGATATCCTGGGTAATGTAGATACCTTGTTGCAGTATTATAAGCAGGGCATACTATATGATAACAACATTGGAGTAAAGAAGATTGCTTATGACTACGATTTGGTAAGTGGTAAAGTGAACCAGGTAAGTTATCAGCCTGGCCAGCCGGATGCATTTTATCATAAATACTTGTACGATGCCGAGAATCGTATAACGAATGTGCTTACGAGTACAGATAGTATCAATTGGGATAATGATGCCTTCTATCAGTATTATGATCATGGACCGCTGGCCCGAACCGTCTTGGGCGAACAACAGGTGCAGGGTATAAACTATGCGTATAACCTGCAGGGCTGGTTAAAGTCGATCAATCCGGATGTGTATGTTGGCGCGGGATACACCTTAAAGCCCGATGGCAGTACAGGCAGTGTGGTTGGAAGAACCGCTTACAATGTAATGCTAAATTATTATAATGGAGATTTTAAAGCCATCAGCGGCGCTACGCCGGCCGATGCTGCACTGACCACTAGATTAATAAGTGAGCAAGCTTATCGACCGCTGTACAATGGAAACATCAGCAGTATGGCGGTGAATATTGAGAAGCTGGGTAATCCGCAATTGTACAACTACCAGTACGATCAGCTTAACAGGATCGTAGCTATGGATGCCTGGAAAATGACAGGAAATACATGGGGTGATCTAACGCATCAGGGCGACTTCCAGGAGCGGGTGAGCTACGATGCCAATGGAAATATATTAAGTTATAAGCGGAATGGGAATACAGCTGGCGGCAAGCCGTTGGATATGGATAAGCTGACTTACAGCTATAAACCAGGCACCAATCAACTGGACTACGTATACGATACAGTGCCTGCTGGTAACTACGATGTTGATATTGATGCGCAGACTGCCGCAAACTACGCGTATGATTCTATTGGGAACCTGGTTAAAGATAATGCGGAAGGGATCACCAGTATCAGTTGGACAGTGTATGGAAAAATAAGCCGCATTGTCAAAGGAGATAGTGTTGATATTAGATATGTCTATGATGCCGGTGGAAACCGGATTGGTAAAACCGTGGTGAAAACCGGATCAACTGATACGGCACGGACCTGGTATGTAAGAGATGCGCAGGGTAATGTGATGAGTGTGTATGAGGCAGGTAAACCAGCAGTGAACAATGGCCATCTGACGCAATCGGAGTTGCATTTGTATGGAAGCAGCCGGATAGGCTTGTTGAGACGTAAATTGGATATGGGTTATCAGCCGGATCCTGGCGCTGATCCATCGAAAATAACCATGCCGTTATTAGGTACGGGTGATAGTCTTACCTTTGTACGAGGAGACAAGCTCTTTGAACTAAGTAATCATTTGGGGAACGTACTGGTGACTGTGAATGATAAAAAGCTGGGGGTTTCAGCTGATAACAGCATCGTTGATTATTTCAATCCCCAGGTTGTAAGTGCACAGGATTATTATCCGTTTGGCATGTTGCAGCCAGGAAGGAGTTATAATGCGGGTGGGTATAGGTTTGGGTTTAATGGGCAGGAAATGAACAATGATGTTAAAGGATTGGGTAGTAGTTATTCTTCACAATTCTGGGAATACGATAGTAGATTGGGGAGGAGGTGGAACATTGATCCAATTTATAAGAATAGCCCCTATGAAGTTTTTGGCGGTAATCCGATTGCATTTTCCGATCCAAGTGGAGCTGATACAATTAACATTAATAGAACAACAACAGTAAGGAGATTTGCTAGTAGAGGTGGAGGATTAGACGGAGTATCTGTAAAGAAGGTTCCTGATCAAGTTACAAGGACGGCTGATATTGGTATTATACAGGCCAGCGGTGATGATGTGTTTAGAATAAACGATAAATACGTCATAATTGATGAAAATGGGCAAGTAACAACAACTTCAACAACAACTACGTTAAATCTCAATAATGCTCAAACCTTTTATAGAACGGGTGGGCATAACATGAAGGGCTACATAGATGACAGATATGCGCTAGCTGCAAATTCACCTGACTGGCTATTGCATTACTATGCAAATAAGAGTGGCGATATAGGAGTCAGAACGGCATTGGCTTATCAGAAAGACGTTCCTTTCGCAGCCGGGGTAGAAAAAATTACAAATGTTGCCTATGCTCTCAGTGGAGCCTATGGCGTATTCAGAATGCTGGTTCCTCGAACAGCATTTACTTCATATATTAATTTGGCAAGTCAGCAGCGGACCATACATATTTTAGCAGGTGACGCAACTGGTGGTGGGCATTCATGGTTTAGTAGCTTAAAAAGTTTTACTAATGGGATCACAGGTAAGAAAAGTATGTTTCCTGCAAGTTGGAGTGGTAAAAAAATTATGCATGCCATATCGGATGTGGCTGTGAATAATCCCTGGATACAACAAAGTGGTAGAGCAGGAGCGCAATTTACCCGAAGCGGTGCGCCGGTTAGGTATGCGGTTGAAGGTTACTATGAGGGGGTGAAAATCAAAGTTATAACAACAGCGGACGATATTATAACAGCGTTTCCAATTAAATAAGTTATGGAACAATTATTAACAAATATAATCAATAAGGCGGCTCTGTTTGGGCTACCTCCTTCAGACATCTCTAATGCGAAAGAGTTTTTAGACCATCATGAGTATGCATTGTGTCTTGAAACGATCACTGTTCAATTATATGAAAATGAAATAAGGATTGATAATGAATTTTATCAACTGGTAGTAAATGCAGCTAAAAAGATGAAGGCTTCAATAAGTGATTTCGATTATATTATATCGTTGATTGGGTAATCTTTAGTTGCGTCGTAAACTGAGCAATCAGGAACTTTATTAGAGATAAAGTAAGGCGCTTTTACATTAGGTGAAATCTATACTTTGCAGTAGGATAAATGAGCCAAATTTGTAGGCAAACCAAGTGAATTTAATTGAGCTGCATAAAACCATGTAAAACAACAGCAGAAAATTCTTGAATTAAAAAATCGAAAATAAAGAAGCCGGATTTGATAGCTGCCCACAGAGGAGAAATTAAAACCGCTCGAATAAAATAGCCTAAGTAAAATTATATAAATATCTATGAAGCGAATTCTGTTCGTTCTGGCATTATTGTGCCTGGAAAAGGCGCTCAATGCCCAAACCCCCTACATCTACACTATCAAAGCCGATAGTGTGAAGATCACTAACAATTGCGATACGGCTGAACTCATCATTGAAAATCATACGCAAAACGTGCCTGGCTTTTTGTTCAACAAAGGCCGGGGAAGAACGGAGTTCAGGCGACCCCTGGCGAAAGTCAGTGACAGTATCTATTTGATAGGCATAGATACCTTACGATTATCCGGTGCCTGGTTGCAGGGCGGAAATACCTGGGGAACCACGGGTTATTTCGGTACACGTGATAATAACCATATCGATTTTTATACAAATAATACACAGCGGGGTCGCTGGACCAATGCCGGTAATCTGTTACTGGGAACAACCAGTGATAATGGCGTTAAATTACAGGTCAACGGCGGGATCTCCCTGGTAAATAGTTCGAATGATTATCTTAGTTCGACAAGATTTCCCATCCTGATTGGCGATGATGCCGGCGCAGGCGGCATCGGGTTTTTATTTGATGGCGATGCAACTGGACGGCTTATACGGATAGGAGGTGGGCATTCGGGTAACTTTCATAAATTCCAGTTCCAAAGTGCGGGACAGGCGGGTGACAGTGTTGCGCATTACAATTTTACATATAATAGCAACACAGCCCATGCGCTCAATATATTTAACTTTGCTGATGGAAAAGCAAAATTATTGCTCACAGCACCCGGCAACTTGTTAGTTGGTGCAGCCTATGATGATGGCAGTCGATTGCAGTTGGCAAATAATGGAACAATTTCTATCAATCCAACCTTGTCGAGGCCGGGTGATAAAATAATGTTCGGCGGATACATCAACACCTATGATGGACAGAATACGATAATTCGTACTTCAAACGATAACGGAGGTACCTATAAAGATATTCTGGTAGAGCGGGATGGAAATATTGGATTGGGAACAAGTAATGTTCCTTATGGCTGGATGGTAGGCAATCCTGCATTGCGAATATATAGTGATGGAAGAACCCAGATAATGGCTCGCGGCCACTATTTTGGAAATACAGGAGGACCAGCAAATTCATCAGCCCTCGTCACTGCAGTATCTAACATTAATGAATGGCAGCAGGGGGTAGGAAGTTACCCCAACAGGCAAAACTATTACTATATTGCTACCACGCTTACCGGAACAGGAACGGAATACCAAAACGTACGGGCGCCGCTGTACATTGGCGCTCGTGAACTAAGATTCATGACCGGGCCTGCAGATACTACAGCGGTTGTCATTACTGAGAATAGAAGCTTTTTACTGGGAACGGTTACTGATAATGGTAATAAATTACAGGTAAGTGGCAATAGCTATTTTAATGGTGCGGAACATGTAACCGGCACCGTACGTTTTTCCGGCTTGACAAATGATAACACCCAGGCCCGAATTATTGTAAGCGATGCCAACGGTAATTTGTATTACCGTGATGTATCCTCTTTGGCATTGAATGAAAGCATCAATTCAGATTTGGCAGTGAAAGGCCGCGTTTCTGCCCAAAAAATGCTTATCACCCAAACAGGCCGCTGGCCCGATTACGTCTTCACCAATGAATACAAACTTCCATCATTGGCAGAAGTAGAAAAATTTATTAAACAGAATAATCACCTTCCCGGAATTCCCTCCGCTGCAGAAGTAGAGCAAAAAGGCATTGATGTTGGCGATAGCCAGGCTGCATTGCTGAAAAAGATCGAGGAGTTGACCTTATATTCCATTCAGCAGGATAAAGAATTACAGGCACTGAAACAGGAGATGGCTGAATTGAAAACATTAATAAAAGAGAAAAGATAACACGACATGTTTATTCAGTAAATACCATTATATGAAAAAATTGCTGTTTTTCCTTATCCTCGGGTGCTTCAACAAGGTGCTCCAAGCTCAGTACATCTACACCATCAAAGCCGATAGTGTAAAGATCACCAACAACTGCGATACGGCGGAGTTGATAATCGAGAATACAATTGTTTATGAAGCGAATTCTCTTCGTTTTTGCACTGCTGTACCTCGAAAAAACTCTACGTGCCCAAACCCCGTACATCTACACCATTAAAGCAGATAGTGTTAAGATCACCAATACCTGCGATACGGCGGAGCTGATTATCGAGAATCATACGCAGGAAGTGCCGGGCTTTTTATTCAATAAGGGGAGGGGCAGAACCGAATTTAGGAGAGGACTCTTGAAAATATCGGATGGTGTATATGTCGTTGGGGCAGATACGTTGAAACTAAACCCATGGCTGCAGGGGGGTAACCGCTTTGGAACGACCGGCGTTTTAGGTACTATGGATAATAATAATATTGATTTTTATACGAATAGTACATTCCGCAGCCGTTTCACAAATACCGGTAATTTGCACATAGGTGTTGTTGCAGATAACGGTGATAAATTACAAATGTCACATAACGGCGTAGTGACGGTTTCGGCAAATCTGTCCAGGCCAACAGCTGGACGGTTTATTAAAAGATAAGCCGCATTGTTAAAGAAGATAGTGTTGATATATCATATTTTTATGATGCTGGCGGACAATACAAGCTGGCTAAATTTATACCGATAAAGCAGGAAATTTAATTAACACATATCCATTAGTAACCCAGTAAGTCAATGAAAAAAGAAGAAATGTATTTTTTAAAGTTATGGGACGACTTAAGGAGTAAAGTTGAACACAATAAGCAATCAATTACTCCCATAGATATATATAAATTGTGTTCCGAGTGGGCTGGAAAAATTAGAAGTACGAATATTCTAAAAATAAGAGAGCTATATAATTTGTATTTAGCGTATTTTGAAGGGTATAATATAAATGAGTATCAATTTTTGCAAAGCTGGTATTCATTGCGCGATTTAATTCAGTTTGATATATTAAACATATTGGTTGTGAATTTAGAGCATGCAATTATTCGCTGTAGGGATATTATGTGGGAAATTTTAGTATTTAAGACTAACAGACCGTGCAAAACATGTGATAGTGAATTAAGAGCATTAACGGATAACAAGAAGAGAGAAATATTTTTTTGCTGTGATAATTGCGTTTACATAGAAGATATTTTTGGACAATCTGTAAAATCTCTTAAAAACCAGCTTTCGCCTATTACACCGGAAATGCAAGAAAAATTCTTGTTGCCACCTAGTATTCCTTAGAACGCAATTTGAAGAATGACATTTGTTATATATCATTTTTTTATGGTGGCTTTTATAAGACCAGTACTCCTACGTATTTGAACAGTATTTTATTACCTATCCAAGAAGAAGGTTAGGGATTATGAAAAAGATTTAACGTAATTGCAATTACAACTGAAGCAGTTAATAATGAAGCTCAGGCTGCTGCTAATAGTGGAAAAGTGTTAAGCGATCTGTCGGTAATGCATATCAAGGAGTGGAGTTTTAGATGACCGGATGCAATTGGTAAAACCTTATCGGCCGTATTTAAAGTTTGGCAAAAATTAGGCAGGCCATTTGATAAAACATAGGGCTTAGGGTTTGAAAACGTTTCAGCTCAACAAGCTCAAAAAATTGTTCCTCAATTGCAAAGTGCATTGAAT
Source organism: Longitalea luteola (assembly GCF_017356035.1). Classification (GTDB taxonomy): domain Bacteria; phylum Bacteroidota; class Bacteroidia; order Chitinophagales; family Chitinophagaceae; genus Niastella; species Niastella luteola. The sequence continues at coordinate 64,832 of NZ_JAFIQX010000007.1, forward strand.
GGCTTATTAAATCGAATGCACGATTCTATAATGGTAATGGCAATATGATTATCACCGCAATAATGATGGAACATTTATTACTGCTATAAATAAAATATTCAACAATTAGTTTGAAAAAGTAACACCACTAGTAAATCGAATCGATCAATGAGTAAGTTTAAAGCAATAAGAGAAATAATAGGTAAGACTATTGTAAGAGTATACTTGGTAGTTTGGCCACCATTTGGAGAAGATAGATTTTCTCAAGTCGATTTGTCGTTTGGATTTAAATTTGATTTAGAGGAGAATGGTATTACTGTTATTTCAACAAGTCTACAGGATATTTGGACCCCAACTATCCGTATTGAGTATCCAAGTTCGGTGTTTGAGTCAAAACTTTTTTATAATAGAATGCCTAAGTGGATGAAGTCTGAAATGGAGGCCGGTTTTAGTTATGAATTTTACGATGTGACAGATTGGGAGGTTTTTGATAAAATACTGAATCATAAGATTAATAAACTGGAATGGATTTGTGTTGGGGATATTAAAGAGCCATTAGGTGTTAGGTTGTGTTTTGATGATGATTTTGTTTTGTCATTTCCTAACGCAGATGGAAATACCGTTCAAACGAGTAGATTTAATTTAAGTGGTAACTTACGTGCTTTTTGATGCCTTGGGAAATATAAAGTTTTTTCCTGATAATGACTTACAAGTTTGATTAAAGCTGCGGCTTTACCAAGCATTGGATACAGGTATTAATACGACACTGGGTGGCAGCTATCGTCCGCTGTACAATGGTAACATCAGTAGCATGGCGGTGAATATCGAAAAGCTGGGCAATCCGTTATTGTATAATTATCAATATGACCAGTTGAACCGCCTGGTGGCTATGGATGCCTGGAAAAAGACAGGTAATACTTGGGCGGATTTGACACATCAGACCGACTTGCAGGAGCGGGTGAGCTATGATGCCAATGGAAATATTCTGGGTTACAAGCGGAATGGAAATACAGCTGGCGGCAAACCGCTGGATATGGATAAATTGGCTTATAGCTATAAACCAGGCACCAATCAACTAGACTATGTATACGATACGGTGCCGGCGGGTAACTACGATGTGGATATTGATGCGCAGTCTGCCGGAAACTATGTATATGACTCTATTGGGAACCTGATAAAAGATAATGCTGAAGGGATCACCAGCATTAGTTGGACTGTTTATGGTAAAATAAGCCGCATTGTTAAAGGAGATAGTGTTGATATTTCATATACCTATGATGCTGCCGGAAACCGGATCGGTAAAACGGTTATTAGATCAGGATCTACAGATACGGCAAGAACATGGTATGTAAGAGATGCGCAGGGTAATGTAATGAGTGTGTACGAATCGGGCAAACCAGCCGTAAACAATGGCCATTTAACGCAGTCTGAGTTGCATTTGTATGGCAGCAGCCGATTAGGTTTATTTAAACGGAATTTGGATGTGGCTTATGAGCCAGAGCCAGGGTCTGATCCATCGAAGATAACCATGCCATTACTGGGTTCCGGCGATAGTCTTACCTTTGTACGGGGAGATAAGCTCTTTGAACTGAGTAATCATTTGGGTAACGTACTGGTAACCGTGAACGATAAAAAGCTGGGTGTTTCTGCTAATAACAGTATTGTCGATTACTTTAACCCACAAGTGGTGAGTGCGCAGGATTATTATCCGTTTGGCATGTTGCAGCCAGGAAGGAGTTATAATGCGGGTGGGTATAGGTATGGGTTTAATGGTAAGGAGAATGATAATGAGGTGAAGGGCGTGGGTCAGCAGCAAGATTATGGGATGAGGTTTTATGACCCGCGGTTAGGGAAGTTTTTGAGTGTGGATCCGTTGACGAAGGAATATCCGGAGTTAACGCCTTATCAGTTTGCGAGTAATACACCAATCGCTGCTATTGACTTAGATGGGGAAGAGGCTAAAGTCATAACTGTTTTGCACGGCACAAATGATCAGGTAATACTAAAGACTGAAAAGACGGACTATTTTGCAGCGGAAGTTGCCAATAGTCATTATGAAATTCATCAGTATATAAAAATTGAAAGTAAGAAGGTCACTGTTGCCCGCCAATCATTATTTAGAGTGAATGAAAAATCAGGGGAGTCAGTATCGTTATTTGGAAGTATTCCAAAAGGAGTTACTGCCTTCCTGCCTAATAAATCATTTGCCCCTAAAAGCAATTTACCAAAACATGTGTCAATTGCTATTAAAGAAATTGGCGTAGAGGAAGTTGTTGGTGATGGGAATAATCCCAGAATTAGTAATGATTATTTTGGAGCAACTACTTTAGGTCCGGGGATTGAAGATAGAATCCCATGGTGTTCTGCATTTATGAACTTTGTTATTTCACAAGCTGGCATAAAAGGAACGAAAAGTGCATTGGCACTTGATTGGAGAGCATGGAAAGAAGGTGAAAAAGTAGACCAGCCATACCTTGGAACGTTGGTAACAATCAGGCATTCAGACGGAACTGGACATGTTGGATTAGTAACCGGAAGAAATGGCGATCAAATAGCTATTTTAGGCGGTAATCAAGCAATTCCTGGGAATGGAAGTGAAGGGCTTATTGTAAATAATAAATGGAACACAATTGCCAGTAATATGGTTTTTATACATCCGAAAGGCTTGCCTAAATTACCATTGACTAAAACACCAGTTGCGCCTTTGGCGACTGAGAAACTTGAACAAATTGGCTCATCAAATTCCAGATAAACATATGAAAATGAAAGCCTTATTTTTTGTAATTCTTATTTATGCCGGATTTTCAAAAAAATCAATTGCTCAGGATAGCGATCATGGAGCGGTTAAATCTGTCTCTTGTCTTCAATGTGAGAAAACGTGGCTTACATTACGAGGCCATTTATTAAATAAAGATTTGGCTAAATCTGTATTGTTTTTCACAGATAGCCTTGCAAAACATTTTCAGTCATTCGAAGTCAGTTCGCTGAAAGCATTAATTAACGAAAAGTGGTTTAAAGACCCCTATTTTATTACATCTCTTAAAAGAGAAAATTATAAGTTTCAACAAAGAGGGAATACTGATTTTCGAATTCATATTACAGTCTCCTATCCCTACCAACAAAACGAGGAAGGAGACCATAGAACGGTGTATGTGTTGGATTTTAAATTGTTTAAATCTGGATATAAAATTTACATGATTAATATTGCAGGATAAAAAATATTGCATATTTCCTGATAGCGTAAAGTATGTCAAGAAGTAAAATGACAGAGTGGCTTGTGAGATTTAACAGAGGAGAGTCGTTTTCTCATACAGCGCAGCCTCATATGGGGTACAGGCGTCTGCTTGAACTTTATATAAGAAAACATGATAGAAATTAGCAATGCCGATAGTGCAAAGTTTACAAATATTGTATTGCCTTGCAGGGTGTTCGTGCTGGTATTTTGGAGAGCTCTATTCTTGGTGGCAGCAAAAACCAGGTGCAAACTATTGAATTGAATAAACAGTGCAAAAGCAAACGCAAGAAATTATAGAATTAAAAATAAAGAGAGCCGGATTTGATAGCTGCCCGCAATGGTAAAGTTGAAACCGCTCCGATTAAATTGCCTTAATAGAATAATATAATCGATTATGAAGCGAATTCTGTTCGTTCTGGCACTGCTGTGCCTGGAAAAAACTCTCCATGCCCAAACCCCGTACATCTACACCATTAAAGCTGATAGTGTTAAGATCACCAACACCTGCGATACGGCGGAGCTGATCATCGAGAACCATACGCAGCATGTGCCTGGCTTTTTGTTCAACAAGGGCAGGGGAAGAACCGAGTTCAGGAGACCACTGTCGAAAGTCAGTGATAGTATTTATTTAGTAGGCGTAGATACCTTAAGTTTATCTGGTGCGTGGTTACAGGGCGGTAATACATTTGGTACGACTGGGTTCTTTGGCACACGCGATAATAACCATATTGATTTTTATACAGACAATACAAAACGAGGTCGCTGGACGAATACCGGCAATCTTTTGATCGGTGGTGATACTGATTATGGATATAACCTGGCTGTTAATGGAACCACCTACGGCCAGTTTTACACGAATTCAACTACACCCCTTGGAGACCGTCACAGCGGCGCCCTTCGGTTAAGATGGGGAGGAGGTCAAGGCACCTATTTGGATTTTTATTACCAAGGTAATGCCAAACTTCGCGCAGCGATAGGAACTCCTTCTGATTATAGACCCCTATATATGTATGATGAGATTGGATTCAGTTTTATGAATACGCCTTATGTCGCTGTAGGATATGAGGGGCATTGGAGCTCCCGGTTCTCAGTTGCTAATGTGCGTAATTCAGGATGGGATGCTTTTACTGTTAGAGGCATTACTTCTGATTCTACTTCTGATAGAGATCTGACAGTTAATGGTGTTGGAAATACGTTAATTGGCGATGGTGCAGACAATGGGAAAAAATTGCAGGTTAATGGTACCAGCTGGTTTCGCGACCAACTTAAAGTAGGGAATGATAATTATGCCATTTCACTAAAACCGGCTTACGGGAACGGCTATGGTACCGGAATTGAAGCTTCAATGTTAGCTTTTGGTAGTGTGACGGCATCCGTTGGTGTAAATAAACAGAATAAAGGAAATATTCCGGCAAATTCCCTGATAATCGGCGGCGCTGCGCCCGGATACTGGACTACCCTGGTTGATTACAATGGTAACCCTACCATTGTCAGCCAGGGTAATGGGGCCGTTACCATTAATGGTGGCTATAATGGCATTAATAATGGAGGCAGCGCTGGTTATTCCGCAAACGCAGTTTCTCATTCCCTGAACATTTATGGTGGTCGGGGTACCGGTTCAGGTACGCCAGGCGATATCAATTTTGGTACAGGTAATGGTCAGGAGTCCGGAATGACAATGCATACCATGACAACCAGGTGGACCATAAAAGGTGGCACTGGTTTTCTGGCCAATTCGCCCAACCCAAGCTCAATGTTGGATATTACCGGTACAAACGGGTTTTCGCAATTACGTTTACGTACCAGTTATACGCCATCTTCCACTTCAGATACAAATGGTAGCGTGGGTGATGTTTCGTGGGACGATAACTTCTTTTACATCAAAACATCCAACGGTTGGAAACGGGCCGCGTTAACTACGTTCTAAACCTGCAGCAAAGTAGAATAAATACTTGCAAGCCCTAAAAAAGGAGATTGCTGAGTTAGAAAAGTTAATGAAAAAGATAAAACGCTAGTTGTTTTTTAAATACCATTTTATGAAAAAAATCCTGTTTCTCCTTATCCTTGTATGTCTGGAAAAGACCCTCCATGCCCAGACCCCATATATCTACACTATCAAAGCAGACAGTGTTAAGATCACCAACACCTGCGATACGGCAGAGTTGATCATAGAGAACCATACACAAAATGTGCCTGGGTTCTTATTCAATAAAGGCCGGGGTAGAACGGAGTTCAGAAGAATCTCTCAATTAGATGATACCTCCGTTGTAATAGGGGGTGATACCATTCATTTAGGCAGGCGGGATAGACATTTTGGTAATGCAGACCTGTCCTTTACTGGCGACCGTATTCATGACGGAGCATTTCGTTCAATAAATCTTATCAACTTTGGCGGAATAGGCTTTAAGTCTAATACAACAGATGGTATATTGAATGCTGATATGATAATGGATACAACGAATGGCTATAGCCTTGTGTTGAAAACTATACCAGAGCCAGGCAGAACCCGACTTACCTCGCAGTATATGAATACGCAATATGTTAGCCTGGATGCCCACCGTGAAAATGTTTTTGAAGAAGGAACACATATTCAAAACTCCGGATTGTCATTGCAAGACGACAACTTTAGGCTTAGAATGGGTGATTATCATTTGGAAACGGGTGAGGGGCAATCTATAGGCATTGAGGGCGGATTGCCACATGATGGCCCTATCAGATTGGAGATCTTTTCTCATGACGGGGCAATGTGGTTAGAGAATGATAATTCTGAAAAGAACACAAGGGCTAAAGTCGATTTCCATGAAGGAGATAGCCTGTCAATCTAGACTTATAACTCAGTTAATTCCACACGTTATAGCCAAAACGGCGAGGGATTCGTTTTCAGGAACGGGAATAATAATAAGCTAACCAATTTTTGGTTAATGCGCCTTCCTGCTTCCACCAGCACCAGTGATAGCATACTCGTAATAGATAACAATGGCCAGGTGAAAAAAAGATCCCAATCACCCACCCGCAAAAGCATTACCGTTACCGGCGCTAATTATATTGTTGCTGCTGATATAGATGTGGTGTTTGTAAATGCGACCGGACAGGCAACTATTACCCTGCCCGCCGGTACGCTTGACCGCGAAATAACCATCAAGAACCTCAGCACGGCCAATACGGTTATTTTATCAGGCTTAGATACAAACGAGTCGAACAGCGTGGCTACCCGCGGTGCTATTACCGTTAAATATACCGGCAGCGCCTGGGTGGGTATTAGTAAATATTAATAGTGTTCGTACTAGATGCATAGAAAAAGATGTAGAATAGACTGAATATGTAGACAGCTGCCTCAAGTTTGAAGAATACCGCTACCAAGAAACAACCAAAGTAAATAATAAAGTCACTTATGAAACGAATCCTGTTCCTTATTATCCTATTCAGCCTGAAGAAATCGCTCGATGCCCAGACACCCTACATCTACACCATTAAAGCCGATAGCGTAAAGATCACCAATACCTGCGATACAGCAGAATTGATCATTGAGAACCATACGCAAAATGTACCCGGCTTCCTGTTCAACAAGGGTAGGGGAAGAACGGAATTCAGAAGGGCGACTAAACTCGATGACTCAACTATTGTTCTGGGTAACGATACAATCGTAATCCAGGGAAATATAATGGCAAATAACGGCTTGAGCCGCGCAGGTAAAGCAGTACAACTCGGGCAGTCAGTCGGTGCTTCCGGAAATCCTGCCATGTTATTCGATAATCGCGAAATTCCCTTAAACGGCAATTCTTTGAAGTTCACCGGTACAGCAGGTAATCATCTTTTTGACAATAGTGGAAATCTCTCTATAACCGGTAACGGTTCTTTTATGGACGGTCGGTTATATACTGAGGCTAAAGGCTTCGCAAGCGATCCAGGGTTGCACTCTACAAAAAGTTTATGGTTTCTCTCTGATTATAACAACCCGGTATTTGCTAGCCTCGGCAATACCTCCACCTCGTTTACAACATTACAACTTACTACAGACGCTCCCAATGTACCAGCTATGTATAGTGGTGTAATAATGGGCTTTAACTATATAAATACAAGTGACGAAATACCAAAACCATTATTGATAACTACTTCCGGCTATAATAGCAGCAGGTACAGACATGCAGGAGATATAATAATAAAACCAGGCACAGTTCAGTCAAGTCAATTTCAGATCCACAGTCTGGGCGATTACAGTGTCATTCTCGATCCGGCGGGAGCAGGTGAGGTAAAAGTTTTAAAAACACTAAATGCCCAGGCTTCTGTGAGAATGAACACAGTCGTTTCTTCCGCCACTTCGCTTAACTTAGATGCGAATGCAACTATATGGGTATATAGCGGTTCAACTTCTACCACCTGGATCTTACCTTCTATACTACCAGACAATACAAATACGACCTATTTTATAAAGAACAGGGGAGGCGGCGCGATTTCGCTGAACGGTACAATTTATTCATCTTCGGCAGTGACAAACTTTACGATTAACCCTGGTGAAGCATTTATACTTTCCAATGATGGAACCTACTGGAATATATTTTAAGTAGAAAAGCATTTGCTGGAGAACCGAAACTGAGGAGGTTCAGAAGTTTACTTGTTTCACGTAATTGTTGCGACACTGCCAAACTGGCGCCAAAAACAGTGAAATACAATAAATTCTTTTATTTTTATCTGTTCTAGCTAGTATATCATCCGACAGTTTGAGGATTTTTCTTTTTAGTTTTATAGGGTTAGGATTAAATTTTTTTATGCTGCGGGTGGAAGATCCTGCAGCATTTTTTGCTTCGCTAAAGGTAAGGTTTCTAAGAATGTCTGCATTGGAGTTCTTCCGTAACAGTATTTGCCTGAGTGCGTACGTTGATTATTATAGTCGTCTAGCCACAGGTCAAGATGGGCTTGTAGTTCGTCGAGCGTGTTGTAGATTTTCTTTCTGAAGGTGACTGCATAGAATTCTTCTTGCATGGTACGATGGAGTCGTTCACAGATGCCGTTGGTTTGAGGCGATTTAGCTTTTGTTTTAGAATGATCGATATCTTCAAGGGCAAGGTAGAGCTCATATTCGTGGTGCTCTCTGGCGCCACAGTATTCAGTTCCCCGGTCAGTAAGTATCCTAAGCAAATTAATACCGTGCTGTTCAAAGAAAGGAAGAACCGGGTCATTAAGCATGTCCGCTGCAATTAAAGCGTTCTTACGATCGTACAGTTTGGCTGTGGCCACTTTACTATATGTATCGATAAATGTCTGCTGATAAATGCGCCCAACGCCTTTAATGGTGCCAACATAGTAGGTGTCCTGGGCTCCGAGGTATCCTGGATGGTGGGTTTCTATCTCGCCATACGCCTGCTTTTCTTCTTTAGCTCTTTCCAGGGCTGCGACCTGATCTTCGGTAAGTACCATACCTTCCTCGGCTGATTTGACCTCCAAGGCTTTTAAGCGTTTACGCATGGTTTCCAGGTCATGACGTAACCAGACACATCTGACACCTGCCGGTGAAATAAAAATGCCTTTCTTTTTGAGTTCATTGCTTGCCCTGAGTTGGCCAAAAGCAGGTTTCTCGGTCGCCATAGCCAATACCGCATCTTCAACAGATGGCTCTATTCGATTCTTAATGTTGGGCTTACGGCGGCTAACTTCCTGTAAGGCCGATTCACCACCTCGCTCATAAAGTTCTTTGTAACGATAGAATGTGTCTCTGGAATACCCGAACAGCTTGCAGGCCTGGGATACATTTCCTAACTCTTCGGCGAGTTTTAGGAGGCCGACTTTACCCTTAATTAACTTAACTTGTGTGTTCATAATCTGACATGTTTGGGGATAACTTAATTGTGTAGTTACTTTAAAGTTAATCCCAAACTGTCGGATTATATCGGAGCTATTTCATTTTATCCTTTGTTACAATTTTCAAACTACCCGTATTGAATCGAGTATTAAACTGGTTGAAGTTAAAGAATTTGTTGCGACAGCCATTTTTCGTCTTTCATATTTTGGCAGTTATTGTATTGTGGATCTTTGTATGGCGGCACGCTTTTAATATGGATATAACTTATGACGAGGCATATTCATTTCGACTTGTAAAGACAAATCATTTTCGGGCAATGCCTGGTACTGCCAACACCCACTGGTTGAACAGCTTTTTTATGAAACTGTTCACTGTACTCTTTGGCGATGAGCCTGGCTATTTCCGCATCCATTCCATATTGGCTTTTCCTTTTTTTGCCCATGGTGTATACACGCTAGCAGCTCAAATTAGAGGGCAGGCTATACAATTTGCTTTTTATTGCCTGATTCTTTTTAACCCTTTTCTACTTGATTTTTTTTCATTAGCAAGAGGCTATGGAATGGCTCTTATGTTTCAGGTATGGAGCATTGTGTTTCTTTTAAAGGCCGGTAATGCAAGTTTTAGCTATCGTCACTGGTTATTGGTTGTAATACTGAGTGCTTTAATGCTGGCCTCAAATCTTTCCTATATATATACAATATTTGGGATCACAGGAGGCTTTCTGCTGCATTGTATGGTTACAGGTAACATTTTTTCGTGGTACACAAATAAGCAAAAACGTACCATAACCATCCTTTTCGCTTTGATCATCTCGTTCGCGATTGCTGATCTTCTATTCATTACATTGTATGGAAAGGATAAGGGATTTGGGGGCTCTGAAAATTTTTTTTTGTCAGTATTCGATTCACTTTGGCAGGAAAGCTTGTACTTGGCTCCCTATAGTCCTATATCAATCTGGTTTTCTTACTGCTCTCTTATTTTGATCATAATAGCTTCTTTATACTTTACTATCGACGCCGTAAAGCAAAAAAAATTGACTACTGGTTGCATGGTCTGCCTTATCATTGCCAGCATTCTATTGTTGAACTTTATATTTCATTTGCTTTTCAATACATTTTTTTTAAAAAACCGCTTAACCCTTCAATGGTACATACCTGGCATACTGATCATTTGCCTTATTTTTAGCAAATGGACAACAGGTGTAAAATACTCTCGTTTGCAACAATATGGTTTTGCTTTACTAACCGGTTTGGCGACAATCCTTCACTGGGCAAAAACGAGCAATAGCTCGTTTTGTATTGAGTGGTACTATCAGGCCCATTCCAGTCAGGTGATAAATGATTTATCCTTGCAACAGCCTAAACATCCTATGGTTAGTTCAACTCTGTATGTTTTATATGAGCATTATTATTCGGTGATTGACGATCGGCTTACGCCTGCTGCCGAATTGGAGGAAGGTCCGTATGCTTTATACGACGATGCCATTAAACAGGCGATATCTCAAAGTGATTATTTGCTTACCTATTACCCTGAAACATTAGATTTTATGAACAGCAACCATATTTCCTATAGCATAATCAAATCTTACCCCCTAACCCAAACCAAACTGGTCAAAATTGTTCACCCGTAAATCCATATTTTTGATAACCAATATGGAAAAAAGATAATTGCTCTAAGTATACTCGGTTTTTTATCGCCACCTGGATGGCAAAAAATATAAAGCCCGGTTACTAAACGCTTTCATATTGTAATTGAATTGTATGTATTCCATTCCATTTACTTACAACTGTTCACTTACCGGCAAATAATCGGTGAGTTCTCGGCTAAAATGAGCAATTAGCCGTTTTTTTGTTTGAATTTTGCAATCTGTTAACGGCTCATTCGTCTGCCTCTTTATCAGTTAAGGTAGCTGGGTATTATTGATGGTGATTAATTTATCATGTAATATTTTCCCGGCCTATGCTACAAACTGGTTCCTTTTGCTGCCATGTATTGTGTTATTGCTTTATGTATGCACCAGGCCTTATCACGACTTGTTTTTACGCCTTGCAACAATGGAATGGTTCAGCTGACCATAAAGCAAAAGTTCCATCAGGCCATAACACATAAATATTTTTTGACGAAATAGGGGGGAGTATAATCCCCGTTGTCACATATTCTCAAACCACAATTTTTATGATTCGACAGTTGATGCGTTTTTCTCTTGTCCCTTTTTTGTTAATGCTATTTGCCATAGGCCCTCTACAGGCACAAACCGGCAAATACACCATTAGCGGCTATGTAAAAGATGAGTCCAGTGGTGAAGTGCTGATCAATGCAACCATCACCGTGCAGCCTTCGGGTTTAGCGGTTATGACCAACTCATATGGTTACTATTCGGTAACCCTGCCTGCTGGTAAATATACCATGCTGGTATCCTACTCAGGATTTAAAACGTATCAAAAAGAAATTGAGCTGAAGGGCAATACCACCCAGGAGTTTTCACTGGCCACCGGCGGCAAGGACATGCAGGAGGTGGTGATCACCGGTGAAAAAAGATTACGCCGTACCAATACTGTGGGTATGGGTATACAGCAATTGAGCGCAGCACAAATAAAAAAGATCCCTGCCTTTATGGGTGAACCCGATGTAGTAAAAGCCCTGCTTACTTTACCCGGTGTTACAACAGTGGGTGAGGGCGCTGCCGGTTTTAATGTGCGCGGTGGTAACGTTGATGAAAACCTTATCATCATGGATGAAGCGCCGGTATATAATTCTTCGCACCTGCTGGGTTTCTTTTCCGTATTCAATCCCGATGCCGTAAAGAATGTGACCATGTACAAAAGCGCTTTTCCCGCTGAATACGGGGGCCGTACTTCATCTGTGCTCGACATTCGGATGAAGGAAGGCAACAATCAGAAGTTTGCGGTGAATGGTGGTATTGGTAATGTGTTCAGCCGCTTGTCGGTAGAAGGACCGCTGCAGAAAGACCGTTCTTCCTTTATAGTGGCTGCCCGCCGTTCTTATATCGATGTGCTGGCAAAACCTTTCCTGAAAGAAGAAGACCGCAACAGTACCATGTATTTTTACGACCTCACGGCTAAAGTGAATTATGAAATAAACGAGAAAAACACCATTTATCTGAGTGGCTATTTAGGCCGTGATGTATTTGGTTTTGGCGATCAGGTAAGTTTCAAATGGGGCAATACCACCGGAACCTTCCGCTGGAACCATTTGTTCAACCGCAAATTATTCCTGAACACCAGTGTTTATTATTCGAAATACGATTACAGCCTGAACTTTAGCTCTGATGACGAGATCCCACAAGGCTACGACTGGGTCTCCAATATTCAAACCTATGGTGTAAAGCCTTCGCTAACCTGGTTTGCGAGCAATAATCATACGATCAAGACCGGTGTGAACGTGATCTATTATGATTTCTACCCCGGCAAAGGAACGGCCACCAGTGAAGGTAATAAAGCGGAGATCGAACTGAAACGCCGGTATGGTTCTGAGACAGCCGCATTCCTCGAAGATACCTGGAAGATGAATTCAAAATGGCAGCTGCAGGCGGGCGTTCGGTTGAACCGCTATGCTTACCTGGGTAAAACGTCTGTTTATCATTTCCGGGACACTACCGCCAATATCCGCAAGCCGCTTGACCGCGAAGAGATAGTTACCAGTAGAAAGCCGGTAGAAGACTGGTCATTCATTGAACCGCGTGTTTCTTTGCGGTATGAAATGAAAAAGAATACCTTTTTCAAAGCTGGCTACAGCCGCAGCACCCAGTATATTCACCTGCTTTCCAATACAGCGTCACCTACCCCGGTTGATCTGTATTTTCCAAGCACCAATAACATTAAACCTTCTTTGACCGATCAGTTCTCCGTTGGCTTTGTAACGCTGCCCAGCGGCTGGCCGGTAGAGATCTCTGTTGAAACCTTCTATAAGAAGATGGATGATGTGCTGGATTATATTGATAATGCCAATCTCGATCTGAACCAGCTGGTAGAAGCTGATCTGCTCACCGGCGAAGGAAAGGCATATGGGGTAGAACTGGAAGTAAAGAAAGAAACCGGTAAATGGCAGGGTTGGGTAAACTATACCTTGTCAAGATCATTGCGTAAAACAGCTGGTATCAGCAACGACGACTGGTACCTGAGCCGCTACGACCGTCCGCATGTTGTCAACAGCTGCGTGATGTATACCCTGAACGACAAATGGCAGTTCTCCGGCAACTGGACCTATGGTTCCGGTACACCTTCCACTTTCCCCGATACAAAGCTGGATATTCAGGGTATGCCGATCCCTTACAACAGTACCGGCAAAAGGAACGATTTCAGGTTACCCGCTTATCATCGTTTAGATGTATCTGCTACCATGAAAGGACACCAGGGCAAAAAAATGAAACAGGAATGGGTGTTTGGTATCTACAACCTGTATGCCCGTCAAAATGCTTACAGTATCTATTTCCAGCAGAATAAAGACGAGCCGCAAAAGAAAGAAGCAATCAGGTTGTCGATCATCGGATCACTGATTCCTTCTGTAACCTGGAACTTTAAATTTTAAGCTAGCCTGAGCGAAAAGATAAATGAACAATTAAAATGAAAAAGATGCGTAATAAAGCAATCAAATATATTTCAGTTCTACTGTTAGCTGCTTCTGTAACCGCGTGTGAAAGGGTTATTGACCTGGATCTGCCCGATGGTGATGACCTGCCTTATGTAGATGCATGGATAACCGATCAGCCAGGTGTGCAAACCATCAAGTTCATGAAAGCTACGGATTATATGAGCCAGAATGCTCCTGAGGTAATATCCGACGCACAAATAACGGTCACTGATGTAACAGCCGGTAAATCTTATCCGTTCACCTTTAAGAATGGGGCTTATAATTACGATGCAGGCAGCAATTCGATTGGGGTGATAGGCCACACCTATAAATTAAGTATAACCTGGAAGGGCGAACAGTTTGAAGCTGCTGATCAATTGAAACGCAATTCAATAATTGATTCACTGACCGCAACATATGAGGAAGAGGACGGCGAAGATAAAGCCGGTTATTACGTAAAACTGTATGCGCACGACCCCGTTGGCGCGATAGATTATACCTGGATCAGGACTTATCGCAATGGAGAGCTGAACCATTATGTGGGTGAAATGTTAAGTACAGACGGAACGATTGGCGGTGACGACGGGCTTACAGATGGGTTCGCCTTTATTCCACCTTTCAGAGATGGTGTTACTTCAGGCGAAAAGCCTTATGAAAAGGGCGATGTAGTAAAGATCTTATTCCGTTCCCTGTCGAAACCATCTTTCGATTTTATGGAGCAGGTACAGGCTCAATTAACTAACGATGGATTATTTGGCAAGGTGCTCACCAACGTTCCGGCCAATGTGCGCAACCTGCAATCGACCAGCGGCACAAAAATTTACGGCTGGTTCGGCACCGTAGCTGAAATTTCAGCCACCAAGAAAATAGAGTAGGGTAGTTTCGAAATATGTTACAAGGTCAGTGTCCGGAAGGATTACTGACCTTTTTTTTAGGCTGAAGGCGCAAGGCTGAAGGCAAAAGGCACATAGGCTGAAGAATTTTGGGTGATACAAAACCGGTTATTACTCTAAAAGTTAGCGAGCTATTCACTATTCACCATTCACCATTGACCATTGACCATTGACCATTGACCATTCACCATTAATTGTTAGTATTCCTATTGTTAAAACGCTTTAGTCAACCTAACGCATAAGTGAAAATCTATAGACGATAAATTAATTGTATTTTAATTCGAGTTTATAATTTATCTTTATACAGTCCACTAATCCTATAAGCATGTGCATGTAACCCTAAGAAAACATACGGGCATTAAAGACCTGCCGGTTTCCCGATTAACCCTTGATATTTGTGAATTTGTAATTGGAACCTGCGTCCATTACCTCCGCTTCGTACAAACGTTTTTAAAGAAAGGTTGCTGTTTTGCTGAAGTATCCATTGAGGCTGTCATTGTACAGTCAATTAGCTTTCAATTGCGCTCGGGCTACTGTGAAAGTGCGTTTAAACCTTGACTTATCATTGTTGTAAAACGGTTTATAGCATCCATACAATTCACATTTTAACCTATCTTGAAACTAGCTTTGTTTATGAAGGCGAAACTAAATTGTATCTTATTGGTTGATGATGATGAGCCCACTAACTTTTTGAACAAACTGGCTGTTGAAGAGTTGGAGTGTACAGATCACATCAAGATCATCCCCGGCGCGCGTGAAGCATTGGATTACCTGGCTTGCGCTGGTCAACCCGCACCTTTAAACAAAGATTGTCCCAGCCCCGAGATCATTTTCCTGGATATCAATATGCCGGCTATGGATGGGTGGGAGTTCTTACAGAAATACGAAGCCCTGCCTGAAGAACGTAAAAGAAGCATTATCGTCATCATGCTTACCACTTCCTTCAACCCGGAAGATGAGTTAAAGGCCCGCAAAATACCTTCTGTAAAAGAGTTCAGGAATAAACCATTAACGCCAAACCTGCTGCAGGATATCCTAAGGAAATATTTCCCTGATAAGTGTTCATGACGTTTATAGTTCAAAGTCTACAGTTTAAAGTTCAAAGTTTATAGTATCCGGTACTTAAAACTTATAACTAAAAACTTTGAATTTTGTATTAACCCGGTATTTCAATTTTTAGTGTACATCCTTTCCCCGGCGCACTGATGATCTCCATCTTCCCATTCTGCATTTCAACCCGGCTAATGATATTATTCAGTCCTATGCCCCGGTTCTTTTTGCGGGTATCGAAACCAACGCCATTGTCTTTAATGTTCAGGTGAAGCCAGTTGCGCATGGTCTTTAATTCTATTAAAGCCTCCGTAGCGCCGGAATGTTTCAATATGTTGTTCAACTGCTCCTGTACAATGCGGTACATGATGAGCTTTTTGTTGTTCGACATATTTTCAATATGATTGTCGTTAGCCTTTATTTTGATCTTTAGTTCTGGCGACACCGTCAGGTTTTCGATCAGTTCGAGCAGGGCTTCTTTGAGGCCGATATCGCCCAGGGATGGTGGTACCAGCGTTTTGGAGAGGATGCGTATTTCATTGATAGCCCTGGTAATATTTTCATAGCTTTTGCTCAGCAGTTCCTTGCGGTGCTCATCTTCGTTCAGCGCCATATCTACACATAACTTGGCCGTAGCCAGGATCTGGTTGATATTATCATGCAGCTCGCGACCTATTTCCCGCCGTTCCTGTTCCTGCGTTTGAATAGTTACCTGGGTAATGAGTTTTTGCGTTTCTATCTGGTTGCGCACCAGTTCTTCCTGCATTTTTTTTCGCTCCGTTATATCCATCATGGCGCCGAGTATCCGATAGGGTTTGTTGTGTTCTGTTTTTAAAATATAGCCCCTGTCATAAACGAATTTGTAAACGCCATTGGCCGATCTGTACCGGTATTCCTCCTGCCAGTGATCTCTTCCTTCCTTCATGCATTCATCGATGGTTTGCAATATGCGTTTGCGGTCATCAGGATGAATGTTCTGATGGTGCCATTCAATGGTGTTTTGCACCATAGTGGGGTCAAAGCCAAAGATCGAAAGAATACCTTCATTCCACAGCACATCGTTGGTGCGCAGGTCCCAGTCCCAGATTGTATCGCTGGTAGCTTTGATAAGGGTATTGTACCGTTCGAAGTTCTCAACCACTTTTTGCAGGATCTTTTTCCGTTCAATACTATATTGAATGGATTTAGCAAGCAGCTTATCATCAAATTCGCCTTTTACCAGATAATCCTGGGCGCCCATGGATATGGTATTCAATGCAATTTGCCGGTCTGATAATCCGGATAATACAATAATGGAAATATGCCGCGCTTCTTTATTCAGTCGCTCAAACGAATTGATGCCTTCACTATCGGGCAGGCTCAGGTCCAGAAAAATGAGATCGGGTTGATGTTCGTGTAATAATTGTAAGGCTTCGCCGAGGCGTTCGGCGTGAAGTATGTTCTTAGTGGGAAGTTTACTAAGCTTTAAATATTCACAAAAGAGCACGAAATCACTTTGGTTGTCTTCTACCACCAATATACTTAACGGATGGTTCGCTGCAAGCATAGCAAGTTTTTGAGCAGTGTATAATATAATATACTACTCCAGAGCTTTTAACCATGTTTTCCTATAGTGAATATATAACTATTAATGCCGGGTTATGAGCAGTAATATTAATGCCATTCACTATGCTACGTTAACCGGATGTAATCTACTCCATTTGGGCAAAATATTTCGCATAATCATAATTTAAATTCATACAAGAAATTACTTGTTTCATGTAAAAAATAAATTATTTGTTGTGTATTTAGGATGAAATGTGAACGCTTACCCAAAAACGCCTAACGCAAAAACTGCTAGCTATCTAATTGCGCCAATACCCTTGCGAAGATGAAAGCTCTTACTGTAAGCAATTCTTCAAATTATTATTTTTGTCCTTATGGAAAAACCTTCTAGCTACTGCCAGGCAGTTTCATTAATGGAAGCAGGTAATGTTCATACACATTATCACGATAAAGAATATGGATTTCCAATAGATGACGATAATGAATTATTCGCCCGGCTGGTGCTGGAGATCAACCAGGCCGGTTTAAGCTGGACGACCATACTAAAGAAAAAAGACAATTTCTTCAGGGCTTTTGATGACTTCAATATTCAGAAGGTGGCGCGGTACAGCGATAAAAAAGTGGAAAAGCTGATGCAGGATGCGGGCATTATACGCAACCGGCTAAAGATAGATGCTGCTATTGAAAACGCTAAACGCATATTGCAAATTCAAAAGGAGTTTGGTTCCTTTAAGAACTGGCTCGATGCCCATCATCCGTTATCAAAAGAAGAGTGGGTGAAGCTGTTCAAAAGAACATTCCGGTTTACCGGCGGAGAGATCGTGGGTGAATTCCTGTTAAGCACCGGCTATTTGCCCGGGGCGCATATTAATACCTGTCCGGTGTATAAGACGGTGTTGAAGTCAAAGCCTGCCTGGGTTAGGAAGAAGAGTTGACACTTAATAAGGGTGTTAGCGTTGATCTTGAGTATAAGTGGATGAGTTCACAGGTTAACAAGCAGGAACTGATAAAGGTATACCTCGTTTGAGCTGGAAGCTCGAACCCCGCAACCGCGACGGCAACCGTGCCCTGTAACCTGAAACTTGTAACGGCTTCTAAAGATCTCCCAACATTACAATTTGTATAATCTTGAAAGTAAAGCCTACAATTTCCACTCAACGATCTGGTTCACCCATTCCTGTTTGTAAGGCGCAACTACTTTAATGTAGTTATCGGTATAACCTTCCATCATGCCGCTTTTTTCGTTTTCTTCGAACAAAACTTTGCGGGTTTGGCCGGCATGCTGCTGGTTAAAGTACTGCGTTTTCATGTATGAGAGATTGCGCAGTATTTTGTTGCGTTCATGTCGAACGTGTACAGGAACAACAGGACCCAGCGTGAGGGCATGGGTATTATCTCTTTCTGAGTAAGTAAATACATGCAGGTAAGTAACGTCCAGCTCATGCAGGAAGTCGAAGGTTTCCTGAAAATCCGCATCTGTTTCGCCGGGAAAACCGACAATAACGTCAACGCCAATGGCGGCATGGGGCATCAGGGTTTTGATCAGTTGCACGCGTTCTGCGTACAATTCCCGGCGGTACCGTCTTCTCATCAGGCCCAGGATGCGGTTGCTGCCGCTTTGCAGGGGAATATGAAAATGCGGCATGAAGGTATTGCTGTTGGCTACCAGTTCAATGATGGCATTGGTAAGCAAATTAGGCTCAATAGAAGAGATCCGGAACCGTTCAATGCCTTCCAGCTGATCAAGTGCCCGGGCCAGTTCGTAGAAGTTTTCCTCCCTGTTCCTGGGTGACGTGTTAGAGGATTTATTTTCTCCTCCCTCACCGGTGGATGCCGGGAGGTGGCCTGTTGGCGCGAGGCTTCCCTTGCCAAAATCGCCCAGGTTTACGCCGGTGAGCACTACTTCCTTAACGCCATTGGCGGCCAGCTTTTTTACATTGGCTACCACCCGTTCAATCAGGTCGCTGCGGCTTTTGCCCCGCGCCATGGGAATGGTGCAGAAAGAGCAGTTATAGTCACAGCCGTCCTGAACCTTCAGGAAAGTGCGGGTGCGGTCGTGCAGGGAGAAGGAAGAATGGAAACCACTCACTTCTTCAATATCGCAGCTGCATACTTTAGTGGCATCGCCCTTGGTGAGTTCTTTTAAATGCTGGGCAAGGTTGAATTTCTCGGCGGCGCCTAGAACCATATCCACGCCGGGGATGGCGGCAATTTCCCTGGGTTTTAACTGGGCATAACAGCCGGTGATCACCACCAGGCTTTCCGGCGATTTACGTTGAATACGCCGTACCAGCTGCCGGCATTCCTTATCGGCATTGTCGGTCACCGAGCAGGTGTTAATTACATATACATCTGCCACATTTTCAAAGGCTGTCTTTTCAAACCCTTCATTTTCAAGCATACGTGAGAGGGTAGAGGTCTCTGAAAAGTTCAGCTTACAACCCAGGGTATGAAATGCCACTGTTTTTTTTGCGCCCATAGAGGCCGCAAAGATAGCTAAGAATAATGTGATAATTTGCTGATTTGCCAATGTGATAATGCTTCCTGGTCAGGCAGCTCTTACCAATGCATAGCTCACGGGGAACATTCCAAATGCCTTGTATTTCAATTAGCACATTAGCCAATTAGCACATTAGCCAATTAGCATAGTAGCCAATTATCACATTATCGAATTATCACATTATCACATTTCCTTAACTTGCCTTCTTTTTCCATTCATTATGAAGCAAATACTTTCCCGGCTCCTCGTTTTGGGTTTCTTTTTTTCAATGGCTTGCCAGGATAATGCCGGTAGCCCGGAGAACCTGCATAATCAAAATAAAAAAAGGACCCACCAGCAGCAGTATCCCGACCGTGATAACCGGCAAAGTGCAGGTCCCGAGGCCAGCGACGGTGGTGCGGGTTCCGATGTGATCAACCGCCACCCCGATCGCCTGATCTATACCAAACACGCGCGCTGCCGCATGAATTGCCGGCATATCGATGAAGCCGAAGTACAGGAGATCTTACAGGAAGGCCGCATCAACTATCGTAAAAGTGAGCCTGCGGGCCGGCCCGACCCCAAATTTGCCCTGGAAGGCACGACCCGCGACGGCCAGGATGTACGCATTATTTTTGCCCCTTCAAAAAGAGGTATGGTCGTGATCACTGTTATTGACCTTGAAACCGACTGGAGCTGTAATTGTAAATAGAACTTCAAAAGCTGCCCCAACATACCCTTCTGTACGGCGGGAAAATTCCAGGAACCGAACAAACTTTTTTATATCGATTTCAGGCACCCAATACCATAAACTAAAGGTTGGAACCTGTTTGTGATTTTCAGTTTGTGTTTTTTGGTTCCTGCGCTTTGAGATTTGTGATTTTTTTGGTTCTTGCGATTTGTGATTTTTTTGGTTCTTGTAATTTGCGATTTGTGATTTAAATTGATCTGCCTCAATACCTTTTTAATTTTGTCCCCACTTTCCGTTTATTCCCTTTGTATGTAGTATTTTTCTAAATTATTTAGTCCGTACCATCTATTTGATAACCACATGAGGATCCTCCGATATGTCTATGGCGTGTATGCATTGGTCACATTTGTCCTTTGTATGCTGCTGGTAATACCACCGGTAGTAGTTGCGTCTTTTTTCGGTAAAGTGCGCGGCGGCAATTTTATTTACCGGTTATGCAGTTACTGGGCCGATGTCTGGTTCTTTTTGATCGGCATTCGACATCGGAACTTTTATGAGTTGCCGCATGACAAAAACAGGCAATATATTTTTGTTGCCAATCATATTTCTTACCTCGATGCGCCCGTCATTGTAAAAACGCTTCATCAAAAACTCCGGGTATTGGGCAAGGTAGAGGTTTCAAAAGTGCCGCTGTTCGGATTTATCTATCGGAATGCGGTGGTAACCGTCGATCGCAGCAGCGCAATGCACCGGGCCAACAGCGTACGCATTTTGAAGTCGGTGATAAGGAAAGGAATTTCCATCTTTATTTTTCCCGAGGGCACTTTCAATGAAACCGGTAAACCGTTGAAAGAATTATACGATGGCGCTTTCCGAATTGCCATCGAAACGCAAACCCCTATAAAGCCCCTGCTGTTCCTTGATACCTGGCATCGCATGCATTATGGTTCTGCCTTCAGTTTGAACCCCGGCCGCTCACGCGTCGTCTTCTTAAAAGAAATACCGGTAGAGGGCCTTACGGGCAAAGATGTGGAAGCGCTTAAACAACGCGTACAGCAGGTCATGGAGCAGAAGCTGCAGGAGTACAAGGCAGGCTGGATAGCCGATAGGCAAATGTGCAAATGAGCAAATGCGAAAATGTGCAAATGCACCGTAAATCGGGTAACCGGTACCCGGCAACCGGCAACCGGTAACCGGCAACTGGCAACCGGCAACCGGCAACTGGCAACCGGCAACCGGTAATAGGCAACTGGCAACCGGCAACCGGCACCTGGTAACCTGGTAATTCCGTATCTTGGCCGTTCAATGAGTAGTTCCGTTTTGTTTGCAGAAGTAATTATTCCCCTGGCGTTGCCTAAGAACTATACCTGGTCGGTGCCCGAAACACTGCGCGATCAAATAAAACCGGGCGTTCGTGTGGAGGTGGTTTTAGGTAAGAATAAGAAATATGCCGGCGTGGTAAAACGGCTTCATAGCGAAAAACCCGAAGCTTTTGAGGCAAAGGATATCCTTAACATCCTTGATACAGAACCTGTCATTTTTCCCGAACAATTGAAATTATGGGAATGGATCGCCCGCTACTACATGTGCAGCGAAGGCGAAGTAATGGCGGCCGCCTTACCCGCGCATTTTAAGCTCAGCAGTGAAACGGTGCTGGTATTCAATGAGGAGTTTGGCGATAATTTTTCAACCCTCGATCATGATGAATACCTGGTTGGGGAAGCCCTGTTGCTTAAAAAAGAACTGAAGCTCGGCGAGGTGCAACAGCTGCTCGATTCGCACCGCGTTTATCCGGTGATCAAACGGCTCATCGAAAAAAAGGTATGTTTTGTTTGGGAAGCATTGAAAGAGACCTGGTCGCCCAAAAAAGAAACGTTTGTGCTGCTGAACGCCAAATACGACAATGAAGAGGCGCTGGCTGCTTTATTGAATGATGATAAAAAGCTGCAGCGGGCCGAAAAACAGCTGGAGCTGCTGCTGAGCTACCTGCACCTGGTAAAAACGCAGGGCGAAGTAACCAAACCAGAGCTGCTGAAAAAGAGTGGCGCCTCCGATGCCCAGTTAAAAGGTCTTGTAGACAAAAACATTTTGTGGCTGGAAAAACGGCAGGTCGACCGCCTGCAATATCTTCCGCGCAATATGCAAATAGATTTTGAATTAACACCTGCGCAGCAAAGGGCTTTTGATGCCATCACGGAACAACTGGTAAGTAAACAGGCCTGCCTGCTGCATGGTGTAACGGCCAGTGGTAAAACCCAGGTTTATATTAAGGTAATTGAACGCTATGTAAGGCAGGGAAAACAGGTGTTGTACCTGTTGCCCGAGATCGCTCTTACCTCGCAGGTCATCCGCCGCCTGCAGAAGCATTTTGGCGGTTATATCGGTATTTACCATAGCAAATTCAACCAGAATGAGCGCGTGGAAATATGGAATAAGGTTAAGACCGGCGAACTGAAAGTGGTGCTGGGTGCCCGATCCTCCATCTTTTTGCCCTTTACCGATCTGGGGCTTATTGTAGTGGATGAAGAACATGATACTTCGTATAAGCAGCAGGATCCGGCGCCGCGTTATCATGCCCGCGATGGCGCCATTTATTACGCTTCTTTATTCAACGCAAATGTTTTGCTGGGCAGCGCTACGCCTTCGGTAGAAAGCTACTTCAATGCGCAATCGCAAAAATACGGACTGGCCATGCTGGGCGAACGTTTCGGTGGGGTGCAGCTGCCTGCGATCGACATCATTGATACCAAAAAGATGTTCGGTGCCGATAAGAACAAGATCATTATTACGCCTTCCTTAAAAGCAGCCATTGACCAGTCGCTGGCAGAAAGCAAACAGGTGATCCTTTTTCAGAACCGCCGCGGTTATTCGCCTTACCAGGTTTGCCAGGTGTGCGGCTGGATCCCCCATTGCAAATACTGTGATGTTACGCTCACCTTTCACAAAAACACGCATAAGCTGCATTGTCATTATTGTGGAACCGTGTATCCACCGGTGCACAGCTGTATGGCCTGTGGCAGCGATAAATTTGCCCAGCGGAATTTTGGTACAGAACGTATTGAAGAGCAACTGGAAGAAATGTTTCCGCAGGCACGTGTTGCCCGGATGGATATTGACAGCGTGCGCGGCAAAACGGCCCACGACAACCTGATCCAACAGTTTGAACAGAACCGCCTGGATATTTTGGTAGGCACCCAGATGGTAGTAAAGGGACTTGACTTTGAGAACGTAAACCTGGTTGGTATCCTTGATGCTGACAGTTTACTCAGTTTTGCCGATTTCCGGGTGAATGAACGGGCTTTTCAGCTTATGGAGCAGGTGAGTGGCAGGGCCGGCCGTAAGGATAAACAGGGCAGGGTATTCATCCAGGTATCAAACACCCAGCACCCCGTATTGTATTTTGTGCAACAGCACGATTACGGCTTGTTCTATCAACAGGAAATCGAAGGGCGTAAAACCTTCTTTTATCCCCCTTTCTCCCGGCTTATTCAGCTTACGTTCAAGCATAAGTCAAAAGAAGTGGCAGAAGCCGCGGCCCAGCTCATGACCTTTGCCTTACAGGGTGACTATGGAAAATACCTGGTTGGCCCCGCAGAACCGGTGGTGAACAGGGTGCGTAATCAGTTCCTGATGGAATTACTGATAAAACTGCCGAAGGACGGGGAATTGATCCAGCGTTGCAAACGTTTCATCCAGGAGCAGGTGGCTATCATGCACAACGATAAAAGGTTCAGAACGGTGGTCGTGATCGCTGATGTTGACGCGGTTTAATCAATGTGATAATTTGATGATCCCGACTAAAGCCGGGACAGGTCATGATAATGTGATAATGCCTTTATTCGCAACTTCCGCTGTTTTAGCGGGCAGCTTGAATAAAGGCACTTTATTTCACAATTAACCGATCTGCTAATGTAACTTGTATTAATTATCAAATTATCGAATTATCACATCATCACATTAAGCAGGGAGCGGGTCTTCGCCGCCACCACCATCATCTCCAGGGCATAAAAGGTAGCCGTTGTTGGCTTTTCCATCAACAAAGTTCTGGTTAATAGACGAAGCTGTTTCATTTACCTGCTGCGGTGTGAAGCCGGTTTCACAACCACCTAAAACCCTTTCAGCTATGTCAAGGAAATCATACACTGAAACGCCTTTGAACGGTCCGCTGGCAATGGTCATGTCGCCCAGCGCTACAGATGACTGGCCAAAATCGGCATCATATTCATCGAAACGAACCGATAATTTCAATGCAACCAGTTGTCCAACCAATACGTTATTAGAGGAAACCGGGTCAGTAATACCGGCCGTTAATGCCGCGGCTTTTCCACCGGTGGGCAACAGATCGGTAACGGCTTGTGCCGATGTTAACGTAATGTAGTTGGAGGAAGGACAACCTACTGTTAACGATTCACCGAAAACTTCCCTGAAATGATCATGTAGGTAAGTGCCGGGATTATTACCCGAGGGAGTTGATCCCCAGCCACCCTGGGTCTGGGTTCTTAACTGGCCACAGGAAGAAGTAACCGAAAATGATTTTGAGGAAGATGTTAGACTGCCAAACTCAGCTCTCTCGTGGCGTGACATATCTTTTTTACAGGCAAAAAGAAACATAGCCGACATGGCGACCATGGAAGATCGCAGGTACGCGTTTTTCATAAACATAGTGTTAATTCAAAGGGTGATTGATTCAAATATATAACTGATAAGGTATAACGGTTAAAGATATTGGCGATCTCAATTATTAAATATCATGCCAATATAATGGCAATTTTCATTGGCAGCAATGATATGTTGAAATAATTGCCAATTGCTGCGGAAAGGTGAAACGGTGATGATAAAATCACCAGGCGACAATTGGGAATATACGTACAAACTTCCGCCAGTGATCGTATAAAAACGATGGTACAGTCATTGGCATAACTTGTCCTGGCCTTAGTCGGCATCAGCACAACATCACATCAGCAGATTCTGTATTTGATCATATTCATACATGTGTACGCCGGCAATTTCTTTGTTGGCTGCGGCCACCATGGCGCTGGCTACATCGGCAGCATGAATAGGCTTGTATTTGCGCCAGCCACCGATGAGCAGGAAGGAGAGGGCGTTCATAACTGTTTTGCCAATGCTTTCGCCCAGGCGGAATTCTTCCCTTTTGCCCAATAGAATCGATGGGCGGAAAATATGAATGCTTTCAAAAGGAAGTGCGGTAATATCTTCCTCGATACAGCCTTTCAATTGCAGGTAGAAATTGGCGGCCAGCGGATTGGCGCCGATAGCCGAAACCATCAGGAACTGGTTAAATCCGTGCTGAACGCCCAGGCGCGCAGTGATAATGGGAATATCGTAGTCTACTTTGCGGTATGCTGTTTTATTGCCTTTTACTTTTTTGCGGGTGGTGCCAATGCAGCAAAAGATCACATCGCCAATGTCGATCCTGGCAGCTATGTCTTTCTCATCGTTAAAATCAACCACCTGTACCTCGGCTTTGGGATGTTTAAGGGTCAATGGCCTGCGAACCAACATCCTCACTCTACTAAAAAATTCATTTTCTAACAGTTCCTGTACCAGGTGCTGACCGATTAAACCGGTAGCGCCTAATACAACGGCGGTTTTTCGATGCATAATTTGTTATTTTGCCCTGCTGATGACGCAAATTCAACAAAATATTCCGCTTAGGCAATACAACACACTGGGTATTGACGCAATAGCCAGGTACTTTGCCCATTTTACTACCATAGACGAACTGGGTGAATTAATTGAAAATAATCCCATACCGGGAAAAGCGCCCCTGATTGTGGGGGGCGGTAGCAATATTCTTTTTAAAGATCATGTAGATGGTTTGGTGCTGAAAAACGATATTCCCGGGGTGGAGATCGTAAAAGAAGATGCCGACCACGTGTACATTAAAGCCGGGGCAGGGGAGAACTGGCACACATTCGTACAGTTTTGCCTGCAACAGAACTGGGCCGGGGTTGAAAATCTGTCACTGATCCCGGGTTGTGTGGGCGCCAGCCCGATGCAGAATATCGGAGCTTACGGGGTGGAGATCAGGGAAGTTTTTGCCGAACTCGAAGCCTGGCATATACATGACAAAAAAAAGCAGGTGTTCAGCGCCGCTGATTGTGCGTTTGGTTACCGGGAAAGTGTATTTAAAAGAAAGTACCGCAACCAGTTTGTCATCCTGAATGTGACCTACCGGTTAAATAAAAAGCCCAATTTTAACACCAGTTACGGCGCCATTGAGCAGGAACTGGAACGTATGGGGGTGCAAGAGTTAAGCATCCAGGCGATATCCAAAGCGGTGATCAATATCCGCACATCCAAACTGCCCGATCCCGCAAAAATTGGTAATGCCGGCAGCTTTTTTAAAAATCCATCGGTTGAAGCCGACGTATATACGCAGTTGAAGAAAGCGTATCCTGGTATTATAGGATATAACAATACAGATGGCACGGTTAAGCTGGCCGCCGGCTGGTTAATTGAACAGGCCGGCTGGAAAGGGTATCGCCGCGGCGATGCGGGCGTGCATGAAAAGCAGGCCCTTGTGCTGGTTAATTACGGCAACGCCTCCGGGCAGGAGATCTATGACCTGAGCGAAGACGTAATGCGCAGCGTTCAGGCGAAGTTTGGGGTACAGTTGGAAAGGGAAGTGAATGTGGTGTAGCCACTAATCCACCAACGCATACACCGCAAAGCTGGCCAGCCAGTGTTCGCCACCGTAATGACCGCTGGCCACATGGGGCAGCGCACTGCTCAATAAGCGGTTAGCGGCTTTCAGTAATTGCGGGCGGCGTTTATCCGTTTTTGGCAAGGCTGCCACCAGTCCCTTCAAACACCAGCTGCGGCTGAAACACAAACCATCCAAATGTACGATCTGCAGATCAGTGCGGTCACTAACCACAGGGATCTTCATAATGTTTTGCAGGCCATTCGCCGGAATATATTTATTGAACCAGCTCATAAATTCAACGGCTGGCAATACGCGGCGCATCAGGTCCACCTCTTCCAGCGATGGCGATAGAAAATCGGAGCCATCGGGTTCCCAGCGAATAGGCGCCTGTTCATCTTTTCCAAACAGATTTCGGGCTGTTTTTACAATCGACTGCTCAAAATCTTTATCAGCAACAGCACGGGCATAATCCAGCGCAAATACCAGTCCGAATGCCGTATTGGGATGTACGCCGGTACGGTTGGGATAGGTGAGTTTTGGCAAATAAGCTTTCCAAAGCTCAACGATCTTTTGTGTTAGCGGCTGCAGGGTGGCGCGCCATTGCTGCGCATTGGCATGGTCCCATTGCAGCAGCTCCTGGTCGAGCCTCAGCAGCCAGGCCCAGCCATAGGTACGCTCCCAGGATCTGGATAACGGGGCTTTAAAATAGGCCACTTCAGCAGCTATCTTTTCCGGAGTAATATTTTCATTGAACACTTTTTCTATGTCGGCCTTTTGCGGCAGGGTGGGAAATTGTTTCAGTAAACGGGCCAGCATCCAGTAGCCGTGTACACAGCTGTGCCAGTCGAAACAGCCATAAAAAGTTGGATGTAATTGTTTCGGCGTAAGTACCTGGTCGCTGTCGCCGCTGGCGGTGTGACCGGTCTTGTTGGGATATTCCTGGTAAATGCATTTCAGCGGCAGGGAAGCCAGGTGGGCTGCGCCTTCGGGTGTTAATTTAATTTGGGTGCTGTCGGCACTGATTGTATAAAATGTTTGTTGTTGGGCTTTGGTGGTGATCAGGCACAGGGAAATAAGGACAGTCAGTAGTAATCTCATGGCGTGAAAATAATGAAAAAACAAAGACCTGTAAGGTGCCATTATAATAAGTGTGGCACACTTCGAAAGTGTGCCACACTTATTGATATCGATATTTTAATTAAAGTCATCGTTGTCAAATTCCTCTTCACCATAAGAAGATGTGGCATTGCCCAGCATGGATCCCATTAGGTCTTTGAACTCGATGCGGCTTTCCAGGATTTTCTTGCTGATCATGGAAAAAGCAGCCAGTCCGTGCAGCACAAATTCCATTAATAATGCTGCTTCTTTTTCATTGGCCTGTTTAAAATACTTTTTTACCAGCGCATGCAATCCGTCTACCTTGTACAGTTGCTGGATCTTTTCCTCATCCTTTGTATGGAACAACAGGTTCAGCGAATTTCCTTTGTCGAACCAGGAAGAAATGGATCGGTAGGGATTTTCTTCCGCCTGTTGCTGATTGCGTTTTTTCTTCAGTGTTTCAGGGTTTGGAAAATACTGAATAAATTGTGAACGGATGGCTTTATCGAGCAGGTTCATGGCCACCTGGTAAGGGCCTTCCTGTTCGCCTTCATACACCAGTTCAATTTTACCGGTAATGGAAGGAATGAGTCCGATCATATCGCTGATCCATACCTGCGTATTATTTTCTTTATTGATAAGCGCCCGGCGTTCAGCAGAGCTTACAGCATTTTCAAAAGCGGAAATGCTCAGGCGGGCCGAAACACCACTTTTCTTATCAACCAGTTCACTGGCGCGGGCCTCGAAAGAGATCTGCTCGATCAGCCGTTTGATCAGGTCGCTCATTTGTACTTTGGCATCCTGTTCCTTCAAAATATCGGCTTCCTGCTCAGTGATGGTAAGCGCGGTTTCGATGGTTTTGGGATAGTGCGTCAGAATCTGGCTTTCGATACGATCCTTTAAAGGCGTTACAATGGAACCGCGGTTGGTATAATCTTCAGGATTGGCGGTAAATACAAACAGAATATCCAGCGGCATGCGGAGTTTGAAACCCCGGATCTGTACATCGCCTTCTTCGAGGATGTTGAACAACGCTACCTGGATGCGTGCCTGTAAGTCGGGAATTTCATTGATCACAAAGATACCGCGGTTACTCCGGGGAATGATACCGTAGTGGATCACCCGCTCATCGGCAAAGTTCAGGCGAAGATTGGCCGCTTTAATAGGGTCAATATCGCCAATGAGGTCGGCCACGCTTACATCGGGCGTAGCTAGTTTTTCGCCATAACGTTCGGTGCGATGGATCCATTGAACAGGTGTGGCATCGCCATGTTCTGCTATCAGGTCTTTGGCATGACGTGATATGGGATTCAACGGATCGTCGTTTATTTCGCTGCCTTCTATGACGGGAATATATTCATCCAGTAATTCGATCATTTGCCGGGCCATCCGGGTCTTTGCCTGTCCGCGCAAGCCAAGGAATAATATGTTGTGACGGGAAAGCAGCGCCCTTTCTACATCGGGGATAACCGTTTCTTCATAACCAACGATCCCGTTGAAAGTGCTTTCCTGTTTTTGCAGTTTGCCGATAAGGTTCTTCCGGATCTCATCTTTTACTGATTTTGGTTGATAGCCGCTCTTCTTTAATTCTCCAAGCGTTTTTATTTTAGGTATGCTCATATTTTCTTTTAAAATTTCGGGATTTTGAGATTTCGGGATTTATTGATTTGGAGGAATGTTGAATTTATAAAAATCTCAAAATCAAAAAATCTCAAAATCAGCAATAAAATTAGTAGACGGTTTTTCTTTTTCCATTTTCAAAATCGCGGAATATGAATGCGCCCAACCGGTCGAGCGAAGCAAAGAATGCCTTGCCGCTGTTGGTTTCGGTGAATTCCTGCACAAACCGTTGCAAATACGGATCGGTGGCGATCATAAAAGTAGTGATCGGCACTTTCAGTTTTTTGCATTGGGCGGCCAGGTTCAAACAACGGTTGGTGATACGCCGGTCGAGCCCAAAGCTGTTCTTGTAATACCGTTTACCTATTTTTAAACAGGTTGGTTTACCATCGGTGATCATAAAGATCTGCTTGTTGGGGTTCTTGCGGCGGCGCAAAATATCCATAGCCATTTCCAGTCCGGCAACTGTATTCGTATGATAAGGGCCCACCTGTAAATAAGGAAGGTCCTTTATTTCCACAGGCCAGGCATCGTTGCCGAACACAACTATGTCGAGCGTGTCTTTGGGGTATTTGGTGGTGATGAGTTCACTGAGCGCCATGGCCACTTTTTTAGCCGGCGTTATGCGGTCTTCTCCATACAGGATCATCGAGTGCGAAATATCGATCATCAGTACGGTAGAGGTTTGTGATTTGAAATCGGTTTCGCGGATGGCCAGGTCATCTTCCTGCATATTGAAACTCTCAATACCATGATTGATCTGTGCATTGCGGATGGAGGTAGTAAAATCGATCTGCTCCAGGGTGTCGCCAAACTGGAAAGGCCTGGTTTCCGGATTGATCTCGTCGCCGGAACCGGGCTTGAACGTATGGTGATCGCCCTGTTTTGTTTTTTTCAGTTTGCCGAATATTTCTTCGAGCGATCTTTTGCGGATGCCCTGTTCTGTTTTAGAGGTGATCTTTATTTCTCCGCTTACCTGATTCTCCTGGATATATCCTTTTTCTTTCATCTCTTCAATGAAATCGCCCATGCCATACTCATCATTCGTAAGCTCATATTCCTTATCGAGCTGGTTCATCCAGCTCAGCGCTTCACTTACGTCGCCGTTCGTATAGGTCAGCAATTGCATGAAAACATCCAGCAACTGCTCGAATTTCGATTTACCCTGTTCACGGGGATCGAATTTGGTAAAATGGTGTCCTATCACTGGTAAAGTTTATTTTTTGTGGTTCTCTCTCAATTTAAGCATTAATATCCATTCCCTGATGTATGTAATTTTTCTTAACACTACAACAAAGCAGGCGGGCAATTGTTGGGTACCTCCCTAAAACCGGCGTGCCATTCCGGTGAATCGGAATGGCACGCCTGATATTCTGCTTATTATCTATTTACGGTCTTGTAGTATCAACCGCTTTTTGCGTATCAGCTGCCTGTGGCAGGGTAGCAGGCGCATTTTCAACAGGGCTTTGGCCCGTACCGCCGCCATATTGTTTTTCCCAGTCGGCCATTTGCATCAGCATCTGGTAAGAGGAAACAATGTCCTGTGCAAATACTTCCTGTTTTTGCGACAGTATTCCGCCTTTATTATTTAAATAACCGGCGGCATTCATTGCCAGGGACTCGTTATTCGAACTTTCATCGCCCAGTGAGCGATAATATTTCATTTGCTGCTCGAGGTCTGTTTTAACCGACCTGCTTACTTTTCTGGCCAGTTCAAGGTCGCCACTGCGGTACGCAGCATATAAGTATGTCATGGTAATCCGGTTATGGAAATTGCCGCGGTTCGAGGTCATGCCATAAGGCACATTGCTTTCAAGCACCTGGCTGTCGTATTTCCGTAATTCCTTGCGGGCCGAATCTTTCTTGCCAGCATCTACCAGCGCCATACCGAGGAATGCATGTGCCTGGCGAAGGCTGTTCACATGGCGACGGTTCTCTTCATCGAAGTAAACACCCGGTTTGTGCGCATTGCCGTATGCAAATTTTTCCATGATGTTTTTATATGACACATCGAGGTTTACATTGGTGCCTTCAACAGGTACCAGGCGATAGGAAAGTCCTTCCATGCGCACATATTTATCCAGTCCCAGGTCTTCCAGCTCCTGGGTAGAAGTGAAGTAAATAGGACGTTTCCATTTGTTCCCGGCTATAATGGCCAGTACTGCGAGGTCGTTCTTTTGCAGGTAGCTTCTCTTGATGTCCAGCTTCAGTTCACTAACCACGCTGTCGCCGGGATTGAGCGGGATATTCTTTTTCGCCCATTCCACATCAACGGGAACGCTCACTTTGTTAACCGGCAAAATGTTGCCCATATCTTCGTCGTTCAGCGGAACCGTGTATTTGGGATCTTCGCTGGCGGTTACATTCTTCAGCAGATCATACAGATCGTAATACTTATTCTGATCGAACCCGGCCAGGGGCGCATTGTAATTGGCACGGCTCAGGTAAGAACCGGTAAACACCACATTCCTTTTATCACCTTGTATTTGTTCCGGCGTAAAGATCACATCGGTAGGTGCGCTTTCGTTCACTTTATAACGAAGCTCGTTGATGTACCAGTCGGTGCCCAACAGGCTGTAGTTGATCACGCGCAGGTCCGGACGGATCTTTTCCACTTCCTGAGAATACCACAGCGGATAGGTGTCGTTATCACCGAATGAGATCAGGATACCGTCCCTGGCGCAGCTTTCCAGATAATCTTTGCCGATATCTCGGGCCAGGGTCTTTTTGCTGCGGTCATGATCATCCCATTCCTGCGATGCCATAAGCACCGGCACTGCCAATAAACACACGGCAAATGCTGCATAGTCGGGAATGGCGCCTTTTACGTACCGGCTCAGTTTTTCTCTTACCCATATTACACCCAGGCCGATCCATACGGCAAAGGCATAGAAAGAACCTACATAGGCGTAATCACGTTCACGGGGTTGCTGACCGCTCTGGTTCAGGTAGATCACGATCGCCAGACCGGTAAAGAAGAACAACAGGAAGTTAACAAGCCAGTCATATTTATTACGTACCAGGTGGAAGAAGAATCCAATGGTGCCTAATATGAATGGCAGGAAGAATAATTTGTTGTTGGCTTTGTTTTCAGCCCCGGCCGTTGCGGGCAGTTCTGCAGGCGTACTGTGGCCGAACATTTTGTCGATGAAATTGATGCCACTGTTCCAGTTACCATCGCGGCGGTTGCCAAAGCCCTGCAGGTCGTTTTGTTTACCGGCGAAATTCCACATGAAATAGCGCCAGTACATCCAACGGAACTGGTAGTTCAGGAAGTACTTGATGTTGTGAAAGAAGGTAGGCTGTTCGTCTGCACCCATGTCGCCAAACGTGCGGTAAACATATTCCTGGTTGCGCTCATTGCCATTGTCCCACATCCGCGGGAAAATATGCGGCCCTATCTTGTCCACATCCCAGTCGGGGTGTTGTTGCGCCAGGGCAGCTTTGTCTTCCTCAGAAGGATGAGCGCTGAAATCCTGCTTACGGGTTTTACCGGCAGGTACGTATTTATCTTCGCCTTTTACATACAGGTCGCCGGTAGTTACAAAGGGCGAACGGTATACGAAGTCGGGACCATACGCAACAGGCCAGTCGCCATATTGTTCACGGCTCAGGTAACCTACCAGGCTCACCGGGTTGTCAACATTGTACATGTCTACTGAAGGGTTGGCGGTTGACCGCACCAGCGTAGTGAAGTAGGTTGAATAACCGAGAATGAGGAAGATGGCAGACCAGAGGCCGATCTTTAAAAACGAATAGATATTGTTCTTTGAATAATAGCAAACGGCTACCAGCACGCCTAATCCTAATAATAACAAAATAAAAGTGCCGCCCGAATGAATAAAGGGGAAGCAGAATAATAATACAATGGCTGATAACCAAACAGGGAAAAGGGTAAATTTCTTGATCTGTGCCTCGGTGAACAGGAGTCCCAGGATCAGCAGCGCACTCAACAGGAAAAAGTAGGTACCAAATCCTACAAAGAAAGGCGTGCCGAGGTTGTTCACAAAGAAGATGTCGAACTGACCGGCGCCTTTGATAGACCATTGAATAATGGCCACCTGTACCAGCCCGGTGATCGCGCAGCCAATAAAGAAAGCGGCAACCATTCCCCAGCGGGTAACTTTATACCGTTTGAAATAATACACCATTACAATGGCGGGAATGGTCAACAGGTTCAGCAGGTGCACCCCGATCGACAGACCCATCATATAAAAAATGAAGATCAGCCAGCGGTCGGCACGCGAGAATCTATGACCATCGGTTTTGCTTTCGAGGTCCACTTCATGCTCCCATTTAAGGATAGCCCAGAAGACCACTGCAGTGAACAGGGACGATAAGGCGTAAACCTCCCCTTCGACAGCACTGTACCAGAAAGAATCCGAGAAAGTATAGGCCAGCGCGCCTACGGCACCTGCGCTCATGATGGTGAACAGCTGCTGCTGGCTGTAATCGGTACCATCTCTTTTTACCAGTTTACGGGCAAAATGGGTGATGGTCCAGAAAAGGAATAGTATGGTAAATCCACTGGCGATGGCATTCATGAAGTTTACGCCGAGTGCGGCATTGGCAGGATTGTCGCCAAATAGAATAATGAAAAAGCGGCCCAGCAAAATGAACAGGGGGGCGCCAGGGGGGTGAGGGATCTGGAGCTTATAGGCACTGGAGACAAATTCACCGCAGTCCCAAAAACTGCCGGTTGGTTCCATAGTGAGTACGTACACGCTACAAGCAATCAGGCATACCACCCAACCCACTATGTTGTTCACTCGGTTAAAATTCATAAAGAAGTGTTGGTTTAAAAGAATGGGCAAATATAAGTTCTAAGTTTTAAGATTTTCATTCAAAGTTTATGTTAAGTAATAGATTGTTTGATTACTGAATCGATTGATTGTTTGGCGGTTGAGTGAAACTGCCGGATGATTGCGGGCTGCAGGAAGAGCCTGCAGGAAGTAGTATCGCGTATAAAAAAGCGGCTGCCATTACTGGTAGCCGCTTTCCGGTTTTGATGACTACGTGAAAATATATTAACTCATCCGTAATCGTTTCATAATCATCTTAATAGAGCTATCGGCGCTGTGTTGATCCGCCTCAATGGCCGGCATACGCTATGTGAAATTTCCAGCGAACAGCGGCCTTACCTCCACGCTGCCGTTTTCTTCAATGGCCGGACAACCATGTGCCAGGGCAAGGGCCTCTTCGAGGTCGCTGGCGCTTACAACGATGAAACTGCCCAGCATTTCCTTAATATCAACGAAAGGGCCATCGGTAACAATACCGCCGGCTCTCAGCACTTTTCCTTTCGGTGCAAAGCGAAGACCGCTATTACTCAGCTTTCCCTGGTCTGCAATGCGCCCAAGCCATTGCTGCCATTTTACAGCAAGCTCTTTCATTTTTTCCGGGCTCACTTTGCTGTAGTCATAATCTTCCTGTCTGAACAATAACGCGAACTCATACATGCTTTTTGAATTTTGCGGATGTTAAAATTATGTTCAATTGCTTACAACCTGAACTTTCCCGGCTGATAGTTTCCGGCTTCAGTGCGAAAAGCAATATTAAGGCGATTGGCGCTATTGATGGTCGTTATTCCTAATGTCAGATCGATCAGTTCTTCTTCTGAGAATTGTTGACGTGCCTGCGCATATACTTCATCGGGTACATGGCCATCCTGTACATTAGTAACAGATTCTGCCCAGGCAAGGGCTGCCCGTTCGCGGTCGGTATAATAGGGAGCTTCCCGCCAGGCTGCCAGTCCATAGAGGCGCTGTTCGCTTTCGCCTTTCGCACGCAGGTCTTTTGAATGCATATCGAGGCAGAATGCGCAGCCATTGATTTGTGATACCCTGAAATAGATGAGGTCTAAGAGGCTGCTTTCCACCCGCGATTTTGCCAGATATACAGCTACGCCATACAGCGCTTTCAGTGCCTCGCTTCCTTTTTCCAAAGCATTGATCCTTTGTTTCATCATTTAAATTGTAAAGTGAATAATTGAATTACACTTTAATAATGAGCGAGGGTTGTTGTAATTGGACAGGCTGTAAATTTTTTTTGAAAGGTGCACACATATCAATGACAGAAAATAGTTTAGGATTTTTTTCTAAAAAATTTGGCCGCATTTGGATTTCCCCTATTTTTGCACTCCCAAAATAAACGCACCGGTACAAAAAACGGTCAAAGAAAAGAGAATGAAGGAGTTGGAATCTATTTTGGGTAAGATCTTAAAAGAATATAAGTTTTTATAAGGTTGATCTCGTAGCTCAGTTGGTAGAGCACAACACTTTTAATGTTGGGGTCCTGGGTTCGAGTCCCAGCGGGATCACAAAAGCACTAGAGGCTATCAAAATTGATAGCCTTTTTTTTATCTTAAATTAGCCGGGTGTTCAACTTTCAAATCACTGGTTTACTTGAAAAAGAGATCTCGTAGCTCAGTTGGTAGAGCACAACACTTTTAATGTTGGGGTCCTGGGTTCGAGTCCCAGCGGGATCACAAGGCAGGTAGAAATACCTGCCTTTTTCGTTTAATCCCTTCTGTAGTACTTCACAAAAAGGTAATAATGAATAACAGCTTGTTTACTAACGGGTTGAAAAGGTTATGGCTTATGTCGGAAAGAACAAGGTCTGTTCCTGAATAAAGCAGGGCCCTGCTAATTTTAATCTATAATCGTAATAACCAGAAAATTAAAAAATTAACAGCAACTCCGCTATTTTTGTGATTACAAATGTAACGCTATGTCATTTTTAAAAGATAAGGTTGTAGCTATTACGGGTGGAAGCGACGGTATAGGAAAGGCTTTGGTTGACGCTTGTATTGCCGCGGGAGCCAAAGTGGCTACCTGTGCACGCAATTACGATAAATTATATACCCTTCAACTGCAGCATGCCAACGTGATGCTGCACACGATCACCTGCGATGTAAGTAAAGAAGCCGACTGCCGGCGCTTTATTGAATCCACCATCAAAACGTTCGGTGGTATCGACATCCTTATCAACAATGCCGGCATCAGCATGCGCGCTTTGTTTAACGATGCCGATATTGAAGTGATCAAAAAAGTAATGGACATCAACTTTTTTGGTTCCGTGTACTGCACCAAATACGCGTTACCTTCCATTTTAGAACGTAAAGGAACCATTGTAGGCGTTTCTTCCATTGCCGGTTACCGCGGTCTGCCCGGCCGCGCTGCCTACTCGGCTTCCAAATTTGCCCTGCAGGGTTGGTTAGAAGCCATTCGTACCGAGTTATTACACTCCGGTGTGCATGTTATGTGGGTTTGCCCCGGCTTTACAGCTTCGAATATCCGAAATGTAGCGCTGAACGAACAGGGTAAGCCCCAGGGTGAATCGCCCCTCGATGAGGCCAGCCTCATGAGCGCCCAGGAATGTTCACGCGAGATCCTGAAAGCCATTGAAAACCGGAAGCGTACCCTGGTTCTTACCTTCAATGGTAAAAGAACCATCTTTATGAACAAACTCTTCCCATCACTGACCGACAAGCTCGTATATAAATTCTTTTTTA
This sequence comes from Longitalea luteola, assembly GCF_017356035.1. Taxonomy (GTDB): domain Bacteria; phylum Bacteroidota; class Bacteroidia; order Chitinophagales; family Chitinophagaceae; genus Niastella; species Niastella luteola. The sequence continues at coordinate 101,992 of NZ_JAFIQX010000007.1, forward strand.
AAAATAATGAGCTTACCAAGTAGTGTCAAATGAGTTTATGGATGATCCCATCTCTCATTCGCCTGCCGGTGCGTTCAAACATTTTTTATTTCTCAACTGTAATTTTAATTCTTAAACGCTCGAATGCCTTTACTAACCCTCACTTCTGATTTTGGTATGCAAGACTACCTGGTGGGTGCAGTAAAAGGCAAGTTATTGCAGGTGAACCCTGGTTTTACCCTGGTGGATGTTTCCCATACCATTTCGCCGTTCAATTATCCGCAGGCGGCGTATGTCTGCCGTAATGCCATAAAGCAATTCCCTTCCCACACTTTTCACTTATTGCTGATCAACCTGTTTGAAAAAAAGCCGGAGCAGCTATTATTAGCCTGGCACCAGGAGCAGTATATCTTATGCGCCGATAATGGTTTGCTCACCATGATCCTCGAAGATAAACCTGAAATGATCATCGGCCTGCCGCTCGATCCCAGGGCCATCAAGAATACTCTCTATTGCACCCAGGTAATGGGCGAAGCCATTCAGCGGCTGCATGCCGGCGCCCGCTTACAGGATATAGGTTTGCCCGATGTTCCGTTTATTGAAAAAAATCATTTGCGCCCGCTGTTCGGCGAGAACTGGATGGAAGGACAGATCATCTTTATTGATCATTTTGAAAATATCGTAGTGAATATCACCCGCGAACAATTTGAGGAACATCGCAAAGGGCGAAAGTTCAAGATCGTTTTCAAACGCAACGAAGTGATCGATAAGATCGCCGAAACCTATGCCGATGTACCCGAAGGCGAAAAACTGGCCCTGTTCAATGCCGCCGGTTACCTTGAAATAGCCATTAATAAAGGCAATGCTGCCGGCCTTTTCGGCCTGCAGGGCTTTAGCGAGCAGGCACAACACCTGCAAAGCCGTTTATTCTACCAAACGGTGAAGATCATGTTCGGCTAATTCCCCGGAATTTACCACTCATTTGCATCAAGTGATCATGAGCGGCAGTAAGGATCGCTCTTTATAATTATTTTTGCTCCCTCATTAATATGCCTTAGCCTCTTCATGCGAAACCTCATTTTTACGCTGCTTTTTGTTATTTCAGTCCTTCCTGTTCACAGCCAGGAGCTCACGTACAAACAATTTACGGTAAAAGACGGCCTGCCTGGCTCCGTTGTTTACGATGCACTGCAGGATAAGAATGGGTTTATATGGTTTGCCACCAGTCAGGGTGTCAGCCGCTTCGATGGCAGAACTTTCAGGAATTTTACCAAAGAAGAGGGCCTGCCGGATAATGATATTATAAAACTGTACCTGGATAAGCATAATAATATCTGGTTCCTTTCATTCATGGGGATCCCTGCTGTTTATTACAATGGTGTCATAAAGCGGTTCGATGAATGCAAGGGGGTCATTGCCATAATGGAAGATGCCTTGTCTGCCGACATGGTATTTCTTGCTTCCACTTTTGAAGCGCATAAAACGTATGCCGGTTATTATATGTCGCCTAACATTTCCGGTAAATGGAAGTTCACGGCAAATATGAAAGAAAATGAGGATCGTATAATCAACAACTGGCCGGCGTTAAGGACTGCCTCACCTGCAGGCATTAATTTTTATTTCTCTTTCCTCGATCAACACTATTTTTCACTACAGGTAAAAACAGCTGCCACCAACAAACTGTTTCGGATAAAACGGGATTACACTGCCAATATGAGCCCCTTCGGAAAAAGTTCATTTTCCACCCTGACCAGCGATAAAAAAGGGATCGTTTTCATTTTAAGCGATACTGTTTTTTATGCCGATGCATATAAGATGGTGCCTGTTAGTTCACTGAAGGCTTTACAGGTGAACCACGCCCTCGATATCAGTTCCTTTTTTTGTGAAAACGATACCACCTTATGGATCAGCACCCGAAGCCGCGGCCTGTTACGTATCACCAACTTTCTAAGCCGGCATCGCCGGGTACAGCAATATTTCAACACTACTTTTTGTACGGCAGTACTGAAAGACAATGAAAAAGGGTATTGGATCACCACCCAGGGCGAGGGGGTTTATTATTTACCGAATCTTGACTTCTACCACTTTTCAGATCCTTCCCATAAAACAAATCAGCATGTGCTGAGTGTGGGTAAAGGTCACCCTTCCAAAGTTGTCGCCGGATTTGCCAGTGGTGATCTTTTGGAAATTGATCATGCTGATCTGAGTACCAGGGCCATTACCAATTGGAGCAGGCAGAATAACAACAACAGGGTATTGCAGGTATGGCCATTAGAACAACCATTTACTTTTTTAGTAGGCGCTGACAACGGGTTATACAAAGTTGCTCCCAAAAAGATAAACAGGCTGAACAGTTCATCTGCAAAAGCAATATACCTGGCGCCTGATTCCGGATTGTTTATGGGATCCAGCATGGGCCTGTTTGCGCTTACCCCCGCCGGTGGAATAACGCGTTTAATGTTCGGCGACCGGGTAACCTGTTTAACCGGACTGAAGAACCATCTTTACTGGGGCACATTGAATGGCCTGTATCAATACACGCAGGGTAAAGTGAGTAAGGTAGGGCAGCAATACCCGGAGTTAAGGGGCATTATCAATCACCTCGATGTTGCCCCTGATTCGTCATTATGGATATCCACCCAGCAGGGGATCGTGATCATGAAAGCTTCCGCCGTCACCAGTATCAAAAAGGGAAATGGCTTGTCTGGTAATATGTGCAAGCAGGTATCATTCGACGGCAATATTGCCTGGGTAGCTACTGATAAAGGGATCAGCAGGATCAATTATGACCGGGTGCCAGGCGGTTTGCAATACAACGTAAGTAATATTACCGAGGAAGACGGGTTGACAACTAACGACGTTAACCAAACAGTAGTGGCCGGTGATTATGTATGGGCTGCTACAGCCAAAGGGATCTCTTATTTTTCCAAAAATTATATCAGCCGTTCGGGTATGCCCCCGCTGATCAACATAAACTACATCAGCACAGGCAAAAAAAGCGTGCCGGTAACAGACACGATACGGGTACATCATTCCATAGGAAAATTGCTGATCGAACTGGCGGGGATCTCTTATGGCAGCGGTAAGAGCATGAATTATGAATACCGGTTAAAGGGTACCGACAGTGCCTGGAACAATACTCCGAACAACATCATTGAATTTCCTATGCTGCCTTACGGAACCTTTGTTTTTGAAGCGCGTGCGGTGGACCGGTGGGGTGTTCGCAGCGAGCGCCCGGCACGTGTTGTAGTGTTGCATCCGCCGCCGTTCACCAAGACCACCTGGTTCCTGGCACTGACATATATAATATTAGCGGCTGTACTGGGGGCAGCTTTCTTTTTCTATTATCGCCGTCGGCAACAAAAACGGGAGCAGGAATACAACCTGAAAAGAAAAGTGCATGAACTGGAGATGATGGCGCTGCGGGCCCAAATGAATCCGCATTTCATTTTTAACTGTTTGACTTCAATTCAATACCATATTTTACGGGCCGATATGCGCAACGCGAATGCCTATTTACATAAATTTTCAACACTTATCAGGCAAACGCTCCAATACAGCACCCATTCAACCATCTCTTTACGCGAAGAGATAAAATTGCTGTCGCTGTACCTGGAGCTGGAAAAAATGCGGTTAGGCGAAAGAATCGACTACCGGCTAACCATATCGGAGGATTTAAAGCAGGACGATCTTTCCATGCCCACCATGATCGTACAACCCTTTTTGGAGAACGCCATTATTCATGGTATTGCCCCGTTGGAAAATCGTACCGGCATTTTATCGGTTGAAATAAAGCGGTCAGGTAAGTACGTTGAATTCATTATTGAAGATAATGGCCCTGGCATTTATGCGTCCAGGCACAAACAGCCTGTTAACAACGATCATACATCAATGGGTACAAGCATAACCAGTCGCCGGATCGATGCCATCAATGCCATTCAAAAGCACCCCATCATTTGCCGCATCACCGATAAACAACAGGACGGTTTGACAGGCAGCGGCACCATAATACATTTATCCTTTCCATTAATACATTTGTAAGATATGCAGATCAACACCGTTATTATTGAAGATGAAGCGCATTGCCTGTATGTATTAAATGATTTTATTGCCAAACTGGCGCCAGACCTCACGGTCACGGGCACCGCCAGTCATGTAGGGAATGCCGTGCAGTTGATTGAGGACAGGAAGCCGGACCTCGTTTTCATGGATGTACGTTTAGGCGACGGCACGGGGTTCGACGTATTGCGAAAACTCACCAACCGTCAGTTTGAACTGGTATTTATTACTGCCTATGATAATTATGCCATGGATGCTTTTAAATTTTCAGCAGTTGATTACCTCTTAAAGCCCCTCGGCATGAATGAGTTTGAAGAAACCATGGAACGCGTGCGTACGCGTATGCAGGAAAGAAAATGGCAGCAAACGGTAGATGTGCTCCTCCATAACCTGGCGCAGAAAAATAGGCAGCTGAAAAAAATAAATATCGCTACATTAAACGGTTTTGATTTTGTTGAGTTGAACAATATTATCTGGTGTAAATCGGATAATACCTATACCACTTTTTTCCTGGCCGATGGTACAAAGATCCTGTCGTCCCGCAACCTGGGCCATTATGAAGAGATGCTGATCCAAAACCATTTCTGCCGCATTCATCACAGCGTGATCGTAAACCTGCAACTTATAAAAACTTATGTAAAGGGAAAAGGCGGCTCTGTGATCATGGTTGATGGCACCGAGCTCGAAGTGTCACAACGCCGGAAAAATGATTTTCTGAGTAAGTTGATGATGTAACAAATAGTGAAAAAAAGCCGTCCGGGCCCAGGCCCGGACGGCTTCACAAATTTCCTCCGACGTGTTTTAATGTGCTGTTGTATGACGCTGATGCGGGTGATACTGGTGTCTTTTTTCGACACTCGGTACCAGTTTTGTCATTAAAGCAGCACCGATTTCAAGGATACCAAATATCAGGTGCGGCTGCCAAACGTAATCAGCAAAGCCAAACAGCCAGGGTGAAATGGCCAGTAAAGCACCGCCGATCAGGTCAAGCATCAGGTGCGTCCTCATGGAAAGTACCGGGCTTAGTCCCAGTTCATAGTCAGTCATGAAACTGTACAGGATCACACCAGCTCCCAATACTACCGGTACCCAGGTTTCGGCGCCTTCTCTGGCAAAACCAAATATCCACGGTGCTGCTATCAGCAGCATACCCATGATATAATCTAAATATCCATGGGTCTTCGTTGCTATCCATCTCATATTTCAAACAATTTGGTTAAATACAAATGGTGCATAATTTATGCCCTGCAAAAGCTTAATGGGTATCAGAGAATTATAGCGGTGCTGTAGAGTGGAATACACATTTAGCACTTATACCCTTGTTGAAATACCAGCACCGACGGGCCATTACCCGCACCGGACAAGCCCCGGCTGTTTTGCTGACACTTGTTAGGTCCACGGCCGGTTACAGCCAGTTTTTTGGCTGGTACGATTAGTTTCCTGTTCCCTGAATGGAAATTTTTCCGGACCTTTGTTCTCTATTGTAAACCACAAAAAATGAAAGTTTCCTTTCTGATGACCTACCATCACTAAGTTGTAGCAGGATCTTTACGCTGTATTCCTTATGCAGCACGCTCCGATCCATTACTTCCGGCAACCACCAGGAAGAAACCCTATTTAATTACTTTTCATTTGTAGCTAAATGCCCAATCCATATATCTCGTTATTGAAAACAGCATGGCATTATGCACGCCATGAACGAAAGAAATACGTACTTATCTATACATTATTCCTTGTTGCCAATGTGATGTACTCGCTGAACCCCATTCTGTTCGGCTGGTTCATTGGAAAGATCCAACAGGATACCCGGCAGGTCTTTTATTATGCCCTGCTGTACGCCATTGCTTATTTTGGAATGAAGTTCGTGGAATGGTGCTTCCATGGGCCGGCGCGGATCATGGAGCGTCAGCTGGCCTTCAACCTCAGCCGCAACTTCCTGATGGAACGTTACCACCAGGCGCTGCACCTGCCGGTTAAATGGCACCAGGACCACCACAGCGGTTCCACCATCAACCGCATCCGGAAAGCGTATGAAGCATTGAGAGAATTTTTCGATAAAGGTTTCATGTACGTTCATGCCCTGGCCAAAATGGTGTTCTCGGTGGCAGCGATGTTGTATTTCTCGCCGCTGTTTGGCAGCATTGGCATCCTGCTCGGTATGCTCACCATAGCAGTGATCATGAAATTCGACAAACCTTTCATTAAAACGCTCGACGAAGTGAACGAACGCGAGCACGTCGTTTCATCCACTTTGTTCGACAGCCTCTCGAATATCATGACGGTGATAACGCTACGCCTCGAAAAAAGCATGGAAAGCGGCCTGCTGCACAAAGTGCAGTCGATCGTTCGGCCATTCAGAAAAAATGCGGTGATCAATGAATGGAAATGGTTTGTGGCCGATATGATGGTCTCCCTCATTTATGTGGTGATCGCTGCGGGCTTTGTATACCAGAACTGGCGGTCTGGCGAGGTGTTCCCCATTGCGGGACTGGTAACCCTGCTGGGCTTTGTGAACCAGTTCACCACCGTATTCCACGATGTGGCCTGGCAATACACGGAGATCGTACGGTACAACACCCATGTTGAAACAGCCCGCAAAATAGAAAAGGCCTACCAGGAGCAACATCGGCCCGACGAACCGAGTGACCTGCCCGAAGACTGGGAGACCATCGAGATCAGGAACCTGAGCTTCACCCATCGCCATCAATACGACAGTGATCATGCACCGCAGAGCCTGCATAATTTGAACCTCACCATCGGCCGCGGAAAAAGGATTGCCCTGATCGGTGAAAGCGGCAGCGGCAAAAGTACCCTGTTGTCGTTATTGAGAGGGTTGTATAACCCCGAAGCTGGCATGCAGTTGACGGTAGATGGCAAACCCTTTCCGCTGGCTACCATCAATGAAACCGTTACCCTGTTCCCGCAGGAGCCGGAGATCTTTGAAAATACCATTGCTTATAACATCACGCTGGGACTGCCTTTTACCGATCCCGAAATTATGAAGGTGAGTGAAAGCGCTCATTTCACCGATGTGATTAACCAACTGCCCAAAGGGCTGGAATCGGATATCCGGGAAAAAGGCGTGAACCTGTCGGGTGGACAAAAACAACGGCTGGCGCTGGCCCGTGGTATCCTGGCAGCGCGGGAAAGTGAAGTAGTGTTACTTGATGAACCCACCAGCAGCGTTGATCCCAGGACAGAAGCAATGATCTACCAGAAAATGTTTGCTGCGTTCAAAGATAAAGCGCTGATCTCCTCTATGCACCGCCTGCACCTGTTGCACCAGTTCGATTACATTTATGTGCTGAAGCAGGGCAGGGTGGTAGCGGAAGGAAGTTTTACCTACCTGCGTGAGAACAGCCCCGTCTTCCAGGAACTATGGAAACACCAGCAGGAAACAGTTAAGTAAAATACTCTAGCAGATAAAAGATGAGCCAGAACCGGCTCATCTTTTTTATTTACAATTATTATCGTTTCATCAAATATCTTCCTGTTTATTAAACTACATTTGAAAAGATCCTGTTATATCCTAACTTCATTCGCCTTATCCTGCACTAAATTTGAAAAATTTTAATAAGAGACGAAAATCAATCAACCATGCAGCAACAGAACACCAGCAACCGTTCCTTACCGCCCATTTTTAAAGACGAAAGCAGTATACCAGCAGAATACCAGGTTACGGAGATCCATCAGCGCGAGTATTTATTGAATGGAGAACTGGTTCCCTGGAATGGTCCTGTTACCAATATCTATTCCCCGGTATGTGTACCCACGCCAACCGGCTTGAAGAAAAAGCTCCTGGGCAGCATTCCGAATACCACGCCGAAAGAATCACTGGAAGCGCTTGAGGCAGCTGTAGCGGCTTACAATAACGGCCTTGGGGAATGGCCTACTATGTCGGTAGAAGGACGCATCCAATGCATGCAGAAGTTTGTGTACCTGATGATCCAGCAAAGAAGCCTGGTAATAAAACTGCTGATGTGGGAAATTGGAAAAACACTGGCAGATGCCACCAAGGAATTCGACCGTACGGTTGAATACATAAATGACACTATTGACGCGCTTAAAGAACATGACAGGGAATCATCCCGTTTTCAACAGGCCGAGGGTACTATTGCCCAGGTAAGAAGAGCGCCCTTAGGTGTGGTGTTGAGTATGGGCCCCTTCAACTATCCGTTGAATGAAATATTCACTACCCTTATTCCGGCCCTCATCATGGGTAATACCATACTTTTTAAATTGCCCAAACACGGCGTTCTGGCGCACTATCCTTTGCTGAACGCCTTTAAAGAAGCATTTCCAAAGGGAACAGTAAATACCTTATACGGCAGGGGATCAGAGATCATTTCACCGATCATGGAAAGCGGTAAAGTGAATGTACTGGCTTTCATTGGCTCCAGCAAAGTGGCTAACGGACTTAAGAAGTTACACCCGAAAGTGAACCGCTTACGCGCCATCCTGAGCCTGGACGCGAAAAATGCGGCTATTGTTACCAAAAACGCCAATCTCGATGTTGCAGTAAATGAATGTATACTGGGCGCCCTGTCTTTTAACGGACAACGTTGCACGGCCCTGAAGCTGATCTTCGTGCAAAAAGAAGTGGCTGCCGCATTTACAGAAAAATTGTCGGCAGCTGTTGGTGCGCTGAAACCCGGCTTGCCCTGGGAGAACGGCGTAAGGATAACACCGCTGCCCGAAGATAACAAACCTGCTTATCTGAAAGATTGTATAGACGATGCAATTGCCAAAGGCGCCAAAGTAATGAATGAAAATGGTGGCCTGCAGGAAGCATCTTTTGTATTTCCGGCGGTAGTATACCCGGTTAACGATAAAATGAAACTGTATCATGAAGAACAGTTCGGCCCTATCGTTCCCGTGGTGCCTTTTGAGTCTATTGAAGAGCCGATCAATTACCAGGTAAATGCCTCACATGGCATGCAGGTAAGTATTTTCAGTGAAGAACCAACCGAAGTAGCAAAACTCATCGACTCTTTTGTAAACCTGGTAAGCCGCGTTAATATTAACTGCCAGGCACAACGCGGACCGGATATTTTCCCTTTCACCGGAAGAAAGGACAGTGCAGAAGGCACGTTATCCGTATTCGACGCGCTTCGCTCATTCTCCATCCGTTCACTGGTGGCAGCTAAAATAACAGAATCCAATAAGAACCTGCTCAATACCATCGTCAGGGATCATGAGAGTAATTTTTTGAGTACCAACTATATTTTCTAGCAAGAAGTTGCAACATTGTAAAAGGCTATCAGTAACTGGTAGCCTTTTTTAAGCACCAAATCTCAAGAGCAAAGCACCAAATCTCAAATCTCAAGAACCAAATAAGCACCAAATCTCAGATCTCAAGAACCAAATAAGCTCCAAATCTCAAATCTCAAGAATCAAATAAGCACCAAAATTTAAATGTCAGGCACCAATAATAAAATTCTAGTCCCAGTATTGAGATTTATTTGGTTCTTGAAATTTGTGCTTTGGGTTTTATTATTTGGATCTTGGAATTTGTGATTTGAGTTTTATCCTTTGGATCTTGGAATTTGTGATTTGGGTTTTATTATTTGGATCTTGGAATTTGTGATTTGGGTTTTATTATTTGGATCTTGGAATTTGTGATTTGGGTTTTATTATTTGGATCTTGGAATTTGTAATTTGGGTTTTATCATTTGAAAACACATGAGAGATTGTAAGTACTACATTGCCTGCCTTTTTGCCCTCTATTTTGCCAATCCGCTTTTGGCAGCCGGCGATCCGGGTATTGCCAGGATCAGCCTGCTGAGTGCAAATAGTTACCTGGTCTATATTTGTCTGGCCGCCGTATCACTGTATTTATACCTGCGTTATAAAACCCGGCAAACCCGTTTGGAGTACCAGCTACAGATCCTGCGCCTGAACGAAGAAAATGAAAAAGCCGAAAAACAAAGACGGGAAGCCGAACTGGCACGGGCAAATGCAGAAAAGGCAAAAAAAGAAGCAGAACTCGAAGCACAACGCGTGATCTTTACCACCATCTCTCACGAATTCAGAACGCCGCTCACCCTTATTTTAAATCCGCTCAAAGACCTGTTGAAGAACCGGCAAAACGCAGGAAACGACGATAACGACCTGCAATTGATCTATCACAATGCCCGGCGGATGCTTGGCCTGGTGGATCAATTGCTGTTGTTTCAAAAAGCTGATAGCGGGTTAGACAATCTGAAGCTGGTACAGCTCGACCTGGGCAAACTGGTAAAAGAAGTATATTCCTCCTTTGAACAGCTCGCTGTGGCTAAAAGCATAGATTACCAGATGTACGCAACAGCAGGGTCAGCATACATCCAGGCCGACCGGCAAAAGCTGGAGATCATCCTGTATAACTTATTGTCGAATGCTTTTAAATATACGCCAGACCATGGAAAAATTCATTTTTACGTGGAGTTGGAGGAAGATCATTTTGTCCTGGAAATTCAGGATAGTGGCCCGGGCATTCCCGAAAGCGCAAAGGATAAACTGTTTGAAAAATTCTACCAGGCAAATACCGCCAAGGCCGGCTTTGGCATCGGTTTGTACCTGGTAAAACGCTTTGTGGAAGCACATAATGGCAATTTGTCGTACACCAGTGAAACGGGTAAGGGAACTTCTTTTGTAGTATGCCTGCCTGCCGTACATGCAAGTGCCGGCAGCGAACTGTATATAGATGAAGCAGCTGAACCAGGTTTATGGAAAGAAATGTTGCCCGAGGCGCCGGCTAAGGAACAGGAACGTAAAAGCGGTCAAACGGTGTTTACCGACCTGGCCACGGAAACCAAACGTATTCTGGTAGTCGACGACAATACGGAGATCAGGCGGTATGTGGCCGGCCTGTTCAATGAACAATTTACGGTGTTTGAAGGCAGGACGGGGGAAGAAGGGCTTACATTGGCGCATCAGTATCAGCCGGATATTATTATCAGTGATGTGGTGATGCAGGGCATGTCGGGGATCGAGCTTTGCAAGGCTATAAAGGAAGACAGTGCTTTGTGCCATATTCCCGTGATACTCCTTACCAGCAACTCATCCAATGATGCCAGGTTACAGGGCGTGGAAGTAGGAGCGGATGATTACATTACGAAACCATTCGATAAAGACCTGCTCGCAGCCCGGGTAACAGCCCTGATAAAAAGTAAAAATAACCTGCAGAAATATTTTTACAACGAGATCACGCTTCAGCAAAACACCTTGAAAGTATCCGGCGAGTATAAGACCTTCCTCGATAATTGCATTGCCATTGTGGAAGCTCACCTCGATGATGACCAGTTTACCATTCAAACCCTGGCGCAGGAACTGGGCATGAGCTACTCCAAAATGAATAAAAAGATCAAAGCGGTTTCCGGCCAGCCGGCCAACGCATTTGTACGCTTTATACGTTTGCGGAAGGCGGCAGAACTATTTATCAATTCCAATTACAACGTAAACGAGACTGCGTTTCATGTCGGCATAGCGGATATAAAACATTTCCGGGAGCATTTTACCCGCCTGTTCGGGATGCGGCCCTCGGAATATATCGAGCGATACCGTAAAAATCTCGGGAAACAGTACCATATCAACGAAAAAATTATCAGGCGTTCCGGGACGTAGTGTACTACGTCAGTTTTTTTATCACATGTTTATTAGTGACCTTGTTACAAATGTAGAATAACCATATATATCGGTTTGACGTACCTGTAGGGGTTAAAAAAGCCCCCTTTTTATCAAAAATTGCCCCCCTCACTACCAGCCATCTTCCGGCTATATTGCCATTAATATTACTATTAAGGCGGTCAGCATCCGATGCAGCCACCAAAACTTTTGCGGTATGAAAAAAGACAAATTACCTGTCGGGGTAGTGCACCCTCCCCTTTATGTCAATGCCTACTGGCAATTCCATCCTCCCAGATTTTCCCATGCTGTTCAGCGACCTGTAAGGTCCGCCTTCGGGTCCTGAATAAACGGTTTGTAGAAGCAGACCTCACAGGTCGCCTGAATGAAATTAACTGCCAACTTTTATCAATCAATTCTCATGATGAAAATTCGACGCTTTATGTTTAACCTGTTTCCCACAAGACAATGGGGTTTTGTCTTGTTTTTTGTAGCCATTCTTTCAGCCCCGCCTGCTTCGCTGGCCCAGGACAGAACGGTGACCGGTACCGTCGTGGATGCCGGCAATCTGCCCCTTGCGGGTGTCTCTGTAACCATCCGGAACACTTCAAAAGGAGTTACTACCGATGCCAATGGCCGCTTTTCATTGACGGCTCCGGCGGATGCCAGCATCACTTTTTCATTTTCCGGTTTTGCTTCGCAAACCATCAAAGTGCCGGCCAGCGGCGTGTTAGCGGTCCGGCTTGAAATAAGCCAGAAGTCGATGGATGAAGTGGTAGTGATCGGTTATGGCCAGGTGCGCAAAAAAGACCTTACCGGTTCCATCACCCAGATCCGGCCCGATAAGATTTCTGATCAAAACCCCAATACAACACAGGACATTATAAGAGGAACGCCCGGCGTTACCGTTGGGTTCGACCCAACGGCCAAGGGTGGCGGCTCCATCCAGATCAGGGGTCAACGGTCGGTGTATACCGACGGCGGACACAACGATCCGCTGCTGGTGCTCGATGGTATGATCTTCTACGGCGAATTATCAGAGATCAATCCCGATGATATTGAACAAATAGACATCCTCAAAGATGCCTCGGCGGCAGCAGTGTACGGCGCCAAATCCGCCAATGGCGTATTGATCATCACCACCAAAAAAGGGAAAAAAGGCAAACCGAAATTCAATTTCACCTCTAACCTGGGCATAGTTACCATGGGCGCCGACCGCAAGGTGATGAACGGTGCCGAATACATGCAATATCGCCAGGACTGGTATACGGCGCCAACTTACGGTATTAATCCGGCAACCGGTAATTACGAAGCTTATCAATCGGCTTTCAGAACACAGCCCGGTTATTATGCCGAACCCACCGACGCCAACCTGGCATTATACGGCATTACCATTGATCAGTGGAGGGCATATACCACTGCCACCAATACACCCGGGATTTCCGATGCAGAGATCTGGGCTAAAAGACTGTTGCTGCAAAGCACTGTGCTGAATAATTTCCTGGCTGGTAAAACCTTCGACTGGTACGACCAATCGTTTCGCACCGGCATTAACCAGGATTACAACCTCAGCGCTTCCGGGGCCAGTGACAATCTCAATTATTATATGTCGCTTGGCTATTTGTCGAACCAGGGCGTAGTGGAGGGCAATGATTATAAGGCCGTTCGTTCCAACCTGAAGCTGGAAGCCAAAATGACAAAGTGGTTGGATATAAGTGGTAATGTCAACTTTCAGCACCGCACCGATAATGATATTGCAGCCGATTGGAACCGGCAGATCATTTACAATTCTCCCTTTGCCAGTTATAAAGATGATAACGGCAACCTGCAGGTGCATCCGCAGGGTGACAACATGATCAATAACTACGGTTACAATTTCGATTTTAACCGCCAGTATATTGACCGCGACCAGGGTTATACGATCTTCAACACCATTCTGAGCGCCAAAGTAAAGCTGCCATTCAATATCACGTATTCGTTCAACGCTTCTCCCCGTTACCAGTATTATCACCAGCGGTACTGGGAATCGGCTGCCCATCCCGACTGGGGCGGAACCAATGGCCGGGTAGACCGTGAACAAACCGCCCGGTTCGACTGGTCGCTGAACAATACCATCAACATGGAACAAAACTTCGGGAAACACCGCGTGAATCTTACCCTGGTGCAGGAAGCTGAAAAAAGACAGTCGTGGAAAGACAGGGTAGAAGCCCGTAACATTCTGCCAAGCGACGCGCTGGGTTTTCACGAAACCATTTTCGGCGATAAGAATAAAAGCACGTACGATGCAGAAGACATTAAGGAAACAGCCGATGGTATGCTGGCGAGGATGATCTATTCTTTCAACGACCGTTACATGTTCACGGCTTCTTTCCGGCGCGACGGTTATTCCGCATTCGGTGTTTCCAATCCACGGGCGAACTTTTTTTCCACTGCGTTCGCCTGGACCTTCACCAACGAAAAGTTCTTTAAATGGGAACCCATGAGCCTGGGTAAATTGAGAGTGTCATGGGGGCAGAACGGCAACCGCTCGCTGAACGACCCCTATCTGGCACTGGCCAACCTGGCAGCCGGAAACAACTCACCGTCCATGAGCTACGTCGATAACAGCGGTAACCTGATCCAGGTAAAATACCTGCGCATCGATCGTTTGGCGAATCCAGACCTGCACTGGGAAAAGACCGAGTCATTCAATACCGGTATCGATTTCGGCTTCCTGAACAACCGCCTTACCGGTACGCTGGACTATTACATTACCCCCACGGTTGATATGATCATGAACCGGGGATTACCAAACTTTACCGGATTCACCCAGATCACCACCAACCTGGGCAAGGTAGTGAACAGGGGTTTTGAGTTCTCTCTATCCGCTCAGAATATCCGCACCAAAGATTTTACCTGGAGCACGACGTTCAATTTTTCCAAATACAAAAACACGATCAAACATCTTTACTACGAGTATGTCGATGTGCTCGATGACCAGGGAAATGTTATCGGCACCCGGGAAAGGGATGATATCACGAACACCTGGTTCATTGGACAGCCTGTAAACGCTATCTGGAACTACCGTGTAACCGGGATCTGGCAGGCTGATGAAGCGGCAGAAGCAGCGATCTATGGCCAGCGCCCCGGCGATCCCAAAGTGGCCAACAACTATACGGCCGACGACGTTAAGAACGCCAATGGTACCGTTACGCCAAGGTATAATGATAATGACAAGGAGTTCCTGGGCCAGACAAGTGCCCCTATCATGTGGTCGCTGCGCAACGATTTCACCTGGAAGAACTTCAATTTCTCGTTCAATATGTATAGCTACTGGGGACACAAAAGTGTTATCGGGCTGTACCTGAACCAGGATAACAACACGTCGCTGATCACGAACCTGGCGAATACCTGGAAGAAAGAATACTGGACACTGGAGCGCCCCAATAATGACTTTGCCCGCCTCGATGGCAAAGGTCCTGCAGGTGTTAATGCGCCCGGTAAACTGTTCGACAAATCCTTCATTCGCCTCGACAATATAACGGTAGGATATACCATTCCCCAAAGCCTTGTAAGGAAAGCAGGTATAGAACGGGTGAAACTGTTCGGCAGCATTCGCAATGCGGCCATCTGGACAAAAGACAAAAACTGGGCTTATGGCGACGTTGAAACCTATACAACGGTCAGTGACCAGGCCTACAGGGCAGGGTTAGCGCCCAGGATCTTCTCATTCGGATTAAATGTAAATTTCTAAAGGAAAAGCGCAATGAAAAAGAATTATAATAAACATATCACGATATCAAAGTCGCTGTTGCTGCTGGCAGCGCTGACAGGCGGCCTGGCCGGATGTAAGAAATCATACCTGGATACCGATCCGCTGTCGTTGTACGAACCGGGAAAAACATTTACTACCAAGGGCGGCCTGGATGCAGCCATGGCCATGTGCGACAAACATCTCCGTTCTTACTGGACCTATTTCGAATATGTAGACCTGGGGCTTCCCATCAGCACCGATTATATGTTCACCGATGTAGCTGTTGCCAGTAAAACAGATGAACAAAACATCTTTGTAGACATTGCCACGCGGTTCACGCCAACAGATATGCCTGAGCGTACGGGTTATTTTTGGGACCAGACCTACAATGGTATCAAATATGCCAACTCTATACTGACGTACATCGATAATGTGCCGGCCTTATCCGATGCTGTTAAAAATGAATACAAGGGCCGGGCGCTGTTCCACCGCACTTTTCATTACATGGGGTTGATTTTCAAGTTCAGGGATGTGCCGCTGGTAACCAGGATCCTGGAGTCGCCCAAAGTGAATTATCAAAGCACAAAACGCGAAGCCATCCTGCAAATGCTTACAGAAAATATGGAACAGGCAGTACAGCTGGTGCCCAACCAGGCGCAAATGCCGCTGGTAGGACTGGTGAACAAAGGCGCCTGCCGCCAGCTGTTGATCAAATGTTACCTGGCTACCGCGCAGTGGGATAAAGCCATCGCCCAGGCCGATACCCTCATCAACCACAGCGGGTATTCATTAATGACAAACAATTTCGGCACGTTTGTTAGTCCGTATGCCAATGTGTGGCCGGTAACCCGAAATGTGATCTGGGACCTGCACAGGCCCGAAAATAAAGCCATAGCGGCCAACCGGGAAAACATCCTGGTTATGATCAACCGGAACAATGCGGAAAGCGCAGTAAAGATGAATTCGATGCGTAACTGGCTTCCTTTTCATGACAACATAGCGGCAACTGCTCCCGACGGCAAACAGGCTTTGCGTTTTTACGCACCTGCCAACGCCGCTTACCGGGCGCAATATGATTATAAGAGCGCCATCGGCCGCGGCATTGCGCATATCAGGCCTACTTTCTTTCACCAACATTCACTGTGGTATGTAAACGGTGTTAACGACGCCGGTGACCTGCGTCATAACAGCGCCGTAGGCAACTGGGCCCGTATGGATTCGCTCAAATACAATGACCCCACCAGTACCGCATGGTATGGCAAGAACCTGCGGCTGCGGAATGCATCCGGCGCCCTGTTATGTTCTGATACCGTGCGCAACTGGTTCGACTGGCCGCATTATAAGTATTATATTGAAGACATCACCGAAACACAGAACCGGAGTGAAGCCAACCACCGCGGCGGCGCCGGCGATCTCTATTGCTACCGCCTGGCGGAAACCTACCTGCTGCGTGCCGAAGCAAAATTCTATAAAGGAGATCTTGCAGGCGCTACGGCCGATGTAAATGCCATCAGGCAGCGGGCAAAATGTACGCAGCTGTATTCATCAGTGACTATTGGCGATATTCTGGATGAGCGTGCCCGCGAACTGAACATGGAAGAGTTCCGCTTTGTAGAGATGAGCCGGGTGTCTTATTGCCTGGCCCTTGCCGGTAAACCCGATGAATGGGGTAACCAGTACCAGGTGGAGAACCTGGCGAAAAACAGTTACTGGTACCAGCGCATTCAACATTACAATGAGTTTTACAACAAGGGCAGAGTGACGGTCAAAAACCGTTCTTACACCATGGCCCCGCACAACATCAACTGGCCGATACCGCAGGGCGCCATCAATGCAAATGGCGGCGGCCGCCTTCGCCAGAATGAGGGATATAGTGGTTTTGATGGCGGCATACCCATGTGGGAAAACTGGCACGATGCGGTGGCTGACGAAGAAATTCAGTAACGTATCTTCAAACAATTTCAGGTGTGCCATACTTTCAAAGAGTGGCACACCTTTTTTTATTTTAGGGTTTTCTCAAAAAAATTATAACCGGTTTGTGGTTGAAACAGGTCGCCAGTTTGTATACTTATGGTAATTAACCTTACCTTTATTTTTCACACGTCCCGGATACACTTATAAGCTTCACCGGTCCGGGCAATCACCCACTGTACGAAATGCCAACTTAAATGCTGCCAGCCAAAAGCCTGGAGATAATTACTATTTATACCTAACGATTAAATTTAGTTTATGTACTGTCTTGACAAAATGGTATGGAAGCTGCGGCATGCACTCGTATTGCTGGTAGGCGTATTGGCAGGGAGTTTTGCCACTGCGCAGGCTCCTCAATGTAAGATCGATTGTAATATGAGTGGCAGGCCGCCGGCCGAAGTATTGGAGCCAGGTTATTTTCCCTGGACCTTCGCCTCGGGCGTTAAAGACACAGCCTCCCTTTCACTATCCGATGGCGTTACCATTACCCTCATTCGCAGAGGCCCTTACGGCGTACAGTTACGCCCCACCTGGAACAAAGCCAATGTGCAGGCGCCTTATCTGTCGCGGCTTATCAACGATGGATTTACGGTAGATGGTGCGCAGGCCGGTGCGCAGATCGAAATGCGCATCAGCGGACTACCTGCCGGCCGCCACAGTATTCTTACCTATCACAATCATGTTGATAACCCGGCCACCAACAGTTTTGCGCCGATCGATATTTACCTGAACGGCCAACAGAAATATAATAACCTGCCGCAAACAGTGCGCGAGATAGTTCCTTCCAAAGCGACTATTGCGTATGTATATGCCGACGTAACAGCGGGGCAGGATGTAGTGATGTTGTTTGCAGGCGATACCGCCAGCGGCGGCAACAATAAAACCTTTCTCATCAACGGCATCGAGATCAATACGGCCAACCCGCAGTACCAGGCGCGGCAGCCCATGCCTGAAAATACCGATGAACACGTGAATGCAGATGAAGGTACACTTACCCTCAACTGGATGAATGCGCCCAATGCAGTGGCCAGTCACATCTATTATGGTACCGATTCGGCAGCTGTGGCAACCGCTACAGTCAATTCACCACAATACAAAGGCAGGCGCATTACAACTACTTATATTGCGCGTAACCAGGACAGCAAGGATACCTATTGGTGGCGCGTTGACCAGGAAGATTCGAGCGGCAATATTACCCATGGCAATAGCTGGTATTACCGTACCCGGCACCTGGCGTTCAGCGATGCGGAAGGTTATGGTCGCTTTGCCCGTGGCGGCCGTCACGGGAAAGTAGTGCATGTGACCAATTTGAACGATAGCGGCCCCGGCAGCCTGCGCGAGGCAGTGACCAATGATATAGGGCCGCGTACGATCGTATTTGATGTGTCGGGTCTTATTACTTTGAACAGCCGCCTCACCGTTAACCAGCATTATATAACCATTGCCGGACAAACCGCGCCCGGTAAAGGCATTTGTATCAAGGGTGCGCCCTTCGGTACTACCGGTAACGATCTTATCGTAAGGCATATACGGATAAGGGTAGGCGGTCCGGTTACCAGCGATGGAACCGGCGTGCTCGGCAACCATAGCATTATGGACAACTGTTCGGTAAGCTGGACAATAGATGAAGCTTTCAGTTCGCGCAATGCCAAGAACATCACCCTGCAGCGCACGATGCTGGCCGAAGCCCTGAATGTGGCCGGACATAAAAATTATCCGCCCGGTACGGCACACGGTTATGCCGCTACGATCAGCGGAAATAACGGCAGCTTCCATCACAATCTGCTGGCGCATTGTGCGGGCCGTAACTGGAGCCTCGGCGGCGCCCTGGATGGTAATGCCTATTATACGGGCCGGCTCGATATAAGGAACAATGTGGTGTACAACTGGGATAACCGCACTACCGATGGCGGCGCCCACCAGGTGAATTTTGTAAATAATTATTATAAACCCGGCGCTGCCAGCCGCCATTTACTGGCCCTGTCGATGGACCATGAAGGGGTGGGATCAGGCACGCAACAGGCATATTTTGCAGGCAACGTAATGCCCGGCAGGTTCGATGAGAATTCACAGACCCTCGGCCGCCGTACAACTATCAGGAACGGTGCCGTCATAAACTATGAGACTTTTGTAGATACGCCCTTCTTTCCATCCTATGTTAATACGCAAACAGCGTATAATGCATATAAGAATGTATTGTCGAATGTGGGTGCCAATCAACCCATGATCGACAGTCATGACATTCGCATTATCCATGAAACCTTAACGGGCACCTATACTTATTCCGGCAGTGTGAGCGGAAAACCCGGGTTGCCTGATAAAGAAACTGATGTAGGCGGCTGGGAATCGTATCCTGAGACCCATCGTGCGCCCGATTGGGATACCGATGGCGATGGCCTGCCCGACTGGTGGGAAGAATTAAAACACCTGGACACCCGTTCCTCCGCTGGTGATTTTTCAGATGCCAATAATGACCGCGATAAAGATGGATTTACCCAGCTGGAAGATTACCTGGAGTTCATGGGCGGTCCACATTATTTCGCACAACCCTTTAAGCCCATGATGATCGATTTGACCGCACTCACCCGCGGTTACACCAATTCGCCGGTGTATACGATCAATAAAGTGGTTAAAGGAATTACCATTCAATGGCGTTGTGTAAACGGAAAACTGTTCTATCTGCCATTCGGCAAAGGTTTTTCATCCATCACATTTACAGTAAGTGATGCGGAAGGCCACTCTATGACCCGGACCATTCGCATTGCCAGCCGTTATGAAAAGATAACAGTCCGCCAGGAAACAGAGAAGGAAGAGACCGTTGAATCACCTTCGAAAATAATGGTATGGCCTGTGCCATCAAAAGGACAATTCAATATTTCGTTGAAAGGTTTACAACAGCCTGTAGTCGTTCGGATGTATAGAATAGACGGTACGATGGTCGGCAGTGAAGTAAAAATGCAGGGTGGTTCTGTACGCTCTTTCAATATAACTACCCGTGGTAATTATATAGTGACCGGAACGGATGCCATTACCGGTGAACCAGTGTTTACGAAGAAGCTGATGATTGAATAAAGAATTACAGGATATACAAAAAAGAGGCTGCCACAAACATTGGAAGTGGCAGCCTTCTTTCGTTCCTATACAGCTGATCCTACTTGTAAGAACCCTTACGTTTCGGTTTATGTACGCTTTTTTTATCGCCGTTCTTTTTAGCAACACTCCTCGTGCTGCCGTTGCTTTTCGGTACTGCTATAGCCATCCTGGCTTCCTTCACTTCATCTACCACTTTGTCGAGCGCACCGCGTGCTGTGAGTCCATCCGCAAGCGTATCGAGCACTTCCGCGGCCTGCTGTTTTTCGCCCTCTTCTTGTAAGGCCTTGCTGAACCGGGTGAGGTAATAGTTAAGATCAATATTACCCAGTATTTCCGCCGCAGCTTCCGGATTATCGAGAATGCTGCTTAGCAGTTTGCGGGCTTCATCGAGGTTGGCGCCGGCCGTACGAATGGCTGAATTGGATGCCGCCAGCGATTGCATTTCTTCTTCGGCGCCCGCCGGTATTACGAGGCCTTTGTATTCCTTCATCACAGCATTGGCCTGGGCTATGCGGCAATGGACAGCTGCATTGGAATCCGGCAGCTGTTCAATAACTTCCTTCACCACATTGTTTCCGCCTTCCAGTACCTGGCTTCCGTCAAAAGTGAGTATCCGGCCAACCTCTTCACTGAAAAAGTCCTGCGCCAGCAATTCTTCATTGTAACTTTTAGGAGGCTTCACGCGTATGGTCAATGGGTTCGACAAAACGTCTTCTTTATGGTAGTGAAGCGCTACCTGAACGGTATAGTAGCCCGGTTCTGCAATATCCCAACCGCCTTTACCTACTGAAGTAAATAAGGAATCGTAGATCGATTCGCCCGGGTGAAGGGCTTTGTGTTCGGGCTGCCAGCAATAAGTGGCGTATGGGATCACTTCTTTCGCCGGCTGGCCTCTGCGTTTAACAATCACGGTGAGGTGATGGCTGGGCGATAACAATTTCACCGGCACTACCAATGGCTGCCCGGTAACATTCGTGAGCTTTAATTCCAGTACGACCGGTTCCAGGAATTCAAATACCGGGGCCGCTTCAACGCCGTTGATTCCTTTGCGTTGTACCCTCAGGTCGAGCCGGAAGCTGGGTTCGGCCAGCAGGTTGGCCTGTTCAAAACCATGATGGTCGAACCAGGCGGCATTACCCATTTGTACGTATTGTTCAGGTGCATGGCGCATGAACAACAGTTCATTATTGCTGAAGGCGTAGCGGAAGTTGGCAAAGAAAGCGGTTTGTCCGCCGGAAACATTATAGGGATAGTTCATGAAGCTGCGTGCTTCGGGTTCATTGCTGAGGGGGATCCAGGGTGTGCCCAGGGCTTTTTGCCAGGAGTGCGCCAGGTTAAAAGCATGTCCCATTTCATGAATGGCGCACCAGAATTTCATTCTTTCCACCCAGGCTGCCGGAGCAGGGTCGTTGGCCGGCGCCTGGGTAATGAATGATTGCGTAAAGATGGCGGTTCCCTGCCGGTGATTGCCGCCAATGTCATCGAACATAATGCCACCCAGGCTTTGGCCTTCTTCATGTAAGGCAGCAAAGAATACCCACATCGACCATTGAGGTTTGTTCCTGAATCTTGACCAGAATTTTTGCATGGCGTCGTGCATTTCCATATCACTCCATCTGGCATCTGAGCCCGCGCCTGAAATGGGTAATGCACCGCCGCCCATGGATTCAGTGACCTGGAAGCCTGCCCGCTGGAAGACTTTGGCAATGCTGAGCTTTTCTTTGGGCAGATTGGCCGGCCGGTTGGGATGTGCATGCGTATCCATTGTGAGAGCCGGCGTAACCCCTTTTACAAAATCAAATTCAAACTCTACTTTCCGGAAAAAAGGCGATACAAATTCGTATGCCCGCTCTGCATTGGGCGCTCCGCCGCCGCTGAAGATCACTTTCGTGCTTTGCGGCAGTAATGAGCCGGCGCGGCGTACCATGATCTTTACATTTGTATACGGAAATGCGCCCAGGTTCCCTTCTTTGAATACAACCGTTCCCAGCCAGGTATTGGGCCCTTCCTGCATCAGTTTGGCGATCCAGTGAACCCTGGAGTTCAACGCGCGAATGATGGTGCCGCTGGCCACATTTTGCGGCAGGCTGCCATCCACATCGAGCCGCAATTCTTCCCGCATGCCGATGTCGGCCGCTGCCAGATCCATTAGCTGCACCAGGTCTTCTCCCTGGCCATTGGAAGCAGGGAGCAGGGATGGACTGCTTCGTTTATACATGCCGCTGATCGGCTGTATCGCCGTGGCGGCGTTGGGCGAAAGCTGGTTCGAGACCGGGGTGTCTTCATCAACGCCCGGTGTCATGGCCAGCTGTTCAATGGACGGTAGGTTATTGTTCGGTGCCATAATTGTATTTGATTTTGGTAAAAAAAATATTCGGCTTTCACAGTCACGGTGGAAGTACGCGATCAGGCATAACGAAATGGTTCATCTGAAATGGTATGAGCAATATCTCCATGCCGGGTGATGGAGATACCAACATACTTATCGGAGCCGGTTACAGTAACAGGAATGTTCACGCGGGTATTACGGGAAATAAGATCGAAGCGCAGCTCATGCGGGCCGGAGATGTTAGGCAGGTCGAAGGATGCTGCTTTGCCGATCTGCATCCGGGTCTTCAGGTTGTCTTTATAGAATACTTCGGCGCCGTCCAGTAAAACGATCACTGTATCGCCTTCGAAGCCTTCCTGAAGCGCAACATGAATGGTTGGCATAGCAGTTAGTTCAGTTATTCAAAAATCGTTTGTTGTGATCATACTAATATACAGCCTTCAGTTGTCGCAAAAAAAGGTGTTTTTCACGTATTATTTCAGTTCATAGTCGTCAATCGTGAGTCGGCAAACGGCAGACGTGAAACGGCAAACGATCAAAATAAAAAGGCTCACTTTATTCCGACACCTCAATAACTCAATAACTGAATAACTGAATAACTGAATAACTTGTATGAACTCGATTAACTGTGCTTTTCAACTGTAAACTTTGAACTATAAACTTTGAACTATAAATTGCCGTCTGCCGTTTCACGGCAAAATTGTTTATCTTTCCCGCTTATGATAGCAACCGATGTTTGCATTATTGGCGCAGGTCCGGCAGGAGCAGCCGCCGCTTTGCAATTGCAACAGTTTGATATTCCCTGTGTAGTGGTCGATAAAGCCGTATTTCCCCGTGATAAGATCTGTGGCGATGGCCTGAGTGGTAAAGTGCTCACGGCATTGAACCGCATCGATAAAGAGATAGGCGCCCGGCTCTGTCAGCTGGCCGAAAAGGAGGGGAGCTGGGGGGTAACGTTTACGGCGCCCAGCCGCGATTCACTTGATATTGCCTATCAACCCGATTATAATAACCAGGCCAAAGCGGGCGTTCCAGCCGGTTTTGTGTGCAAACGCATTCACTTCGACAATTTCCTGGTAAACGAAATGAAACGCTGCGCCGGCATTCAATTGTTTCAAGGGCAGTCGATAGATAAATACACGCTGCAGCGTGATGGTTATCTGCTCTCAGATGCATCGGGTAAGTTTTTGGTCAAGGCCAAACTGATCATTGTTGCCAATGGCGCTCATTCGGCATTTACCAAAGAAACCGGCGGCATTTATATGGAACCTAAACATTATTGCGCCGGCATCCGGGCTTATTACAAAGGAGTCACCGGCCTTAGTGCAGATGGCTTTATTGAACTGCATTTTCTTCGCTCGCTGTTGCCCGGCTATTTCTGGATCTTTCCATTGCCAAACGGCGAAGCGAATGTGGGCATCAGCATTCTGAGTTCGGTAGTGCGTAAAAGAAAGTTGAACCTGAAAAAGCTGTTGCAGGATATTGTTACCAACGATCCTGTGCTGAAACAGCGGTTTACCAATGCGCAACTGGTAAGTGGTGTAGAGGGATATGGGTTACCGCTGGGCAGTAAAAAGCGCTCTTTATCAGGCGAAAGATATATGCTGGCAGGTGATGCCGGTTATCTGATCGATCCGTTTACCGGCGAAGGCATTGGCAATGCTTTGTATTCCGGCCGTATGGCAGCTAATCAGGCCTTTGCGTGTTTGCTGGCAAAAGATTTCTCAGCATCTCACATGAGTGCGTATGATGATGAGGTATATAGAGTGCTGGGTCCTGAACTGAACTTAAGCACCAAACTGCAAAAACTGGCCCGGCGCACCTGGTTGTTCAATTTCCTGATGAGAACCGCCATGCGCAATAAGCAGTTAAGGGAATTAATGTCGTGTATGTTCTACGAAATAGATGTTCGTAAAAAACTGGCGCAACCTTCCTTTTATGTGAAAATGTTGCTGAACCGGTAAACATAGACCGGTGCTGCAGACTACAATACGCTGCCAAGATTATACTGGCTAAACACTTCTTTGGTAATGATGCGGCAATTCTCTGTTAATTGATCCAGTGTACAACTCAGTAAATTGATATTGAACGGTAATTCATTTACCGTTTCCACCAGCTCAATACACAACATGTTCTGTTCATTCACTTCTTTGTCACCTTTTAGTTTGTCGAAGAGGCGGGCGGCCGCTTCTTTGTCATTGCCTATATCAAATCGCGCAAAAGTTTCCGGTCCGGCCGGTGTTTTAAGATGACAAACAATATAAAAGCTGGTTTGCATGGTCTTGGTTTATCGTTGGTTATTATTTTTTTACATATCAATACAGGTACCAGGTTAGCTGCCCGTGAAATTTTGTCAAATATACAGGTACCGCTTTGTCTGTTGAACTGAAAAAAATTCCTGCATTTTTTTCAGTAAACGGCCTCCTGTACCGAATGGCATACTAGTTGGTAGCAACACTTCACCGGCTTTATATAAGCGATAAAATTTGACTTTGTTTTTAACCAATTCAAAATCATGAATTATGGCAGGAAATGTAAAAGCCACTCCATTGCATGACAGGGTTATTATCCAACCCGCTCCTTCCACCGAAAAAACTGCTGGTGGTATCATTATTCCGGATACAGCAAAAGAAAAACCCCAGATGGGCATCGTAGTAGCAGCTGGTCCGGGTAAAAAAGATGAGCCATTGACCGTAAAACAGGGCGACCAGGTATTGTACGGCAAGTATGCCGGCACAGAATTCCAGTATGAAGGGCAGCAGCTGCTGATCATGCGGGAATCTGATATCCTCGCTATTCTGTAGAAATCATTGGAGCCCTTTACCATTTATTTGATCCTTTATTTACAACCGCAAAAAAATCAAAATGAGCTATGTCAAAGCAATTGTTTTTTGATGTAACAGCCAGGAACCAGATGAAGAAAGGCGTTGATATTTTAGCCAACGCTGTGAAAGTGACCCTTGGCCCCAAAGGACGTAATGTAGTGCTCGAAAAGAAATATGGCGCCCCTGCCATTACCAAGGACGGCGTGAGCGTTGCCAAAGAAATTGAACTGGAAGATCCGCTGGAGAACATGGGCGCCCAGATGGTGAAAGAAGTAGCTTCCAAAACCGCCGATATAGCCGGTGACGGCACTACCACCGCTACCGTGCTGGCACAGGCCATCATTCACGAAGGACTGAAGAATGTGGCTGCCGGCGCCAATCCCATGGACCTCAAACGGGGCATCGACAAGGGCGTGGAGGCCATCGTAAAAAGTTTGCGGGAGCAATCCCAAACCATAGGCACCGATGTGAACAAGATCCGCCAGGTGGCTACCATCTCTGCCAATAATGATGAAACCATTGGTGAATTGATCGCCCGGGCATTTACGAAAGTAGGCAATGAAGGGGTGATCACCGTGGAAGAAGCCAAAGGCACCGATACCACAGTAGAAGTAGTGGAAGGTATGCAGTTCGACAGGGGATATATCTCTCCTTATTTCGTAACCAATACCGAGAAAATGCAGGTGGAACTGGAACGCCCGTATATCCTTATCTATGATAAAAAGATCTCAGCCATGAAGGATATCCTGGGCATTCTGGAAAAAACCGCCAAAACCGGTCGCCCGATCCTGATCATTGCCGAAGACCTGGAAGGCGAAGCCCTGGCTACGCTAGTGGTGAATAAACTGCGTGGTACCCTTAAAGTGGCTGCCGTAAAAGCGCCCGGCTTTGGTGACCGCCGCAAGGAAATGCTGCAGGACATTGCCATCCTTACAAAAGGTACTGTCATCAGTGAAGAACAGGGATATACATTGGAGAACGTAGAGCTCAACCACCTGGGGTCAGCTGAAACCGTTACCATCGATAAAGACAATACCACTATTGTGGGCGGACACGGGGAAAAAGAGGCCATCACTGCCCGAGTGAACCAGATCAAAGCGCAAATGGCCGTTACCACATCAGACTATGATAAAGAAAAACTGCAGGAGCGCCTGGCCAAACTCACCGGCGGTGTTGCCGTGCTGTATGTAGGCGCCGCTACTGAAGTTGAAATGAAAGAAAAGAAGGACCGGGTTGATGATGCGCTGCATGCTACCCGTGCTGCAGTGGAAGAAGGCATTGTGCCGGGCGGTGGTGTTGCTTACATCCGCGCCAGCCAGTCGCTGGAAACACTGGAAGGCAGGAACGAAGATGAAACAACCGGTATAGCCATCGTTAAACGGGCGGTGGAAGAACCATTGCGTCAGATCGTTCGTAACTGCGGTTTGGAAGGAAGCATCGTAGTACAAACCATTAAACAGGGTTCAGGCGATTATGGCTTCAATGCCCGTACAGAGCAATATGAGAACCTGCTGGCAGCCGGTGTAATTGATCCTACCAAAGTTTCCCGGGTGGCTATAGAGCACGCCGCATCTGTTGCCGGCATGTTGCTCACTACCGAATGCGTCATCTCCGACAAGCCAAAGAAGGAAGCAGCCCCCGGTCCAGCTCCAGCCATGGGTGGCATGGATTACTAAATTGAACAATAGTTGCTGTAAATGATAACCCCGGTGTGAGGAATATTCCAGAACACCGGGGTTCTTTGTATTAATTTGCTAATGTGCTGATTTGCTAATATGCTAATGAAACACAAAAACGCTCAGTTGTTGTCAACTAGTTAACTAGTCAACTTGTCAACTTGTCAACTAAGACCTGATTTCTCTTCGCATAAAGAAAAAATAAGAAAGGGCAAAACAGGCGGTGGTCGCGGCAAACAAACCGGTCAGTTGCGGCCATACGATCATGATGCTTTCCCTGAACGACAATGGGGTAGGAATAGCGCCCGCCATCTGCTCTACGGTAAGCGGTCCCAGGCTGCGAACGGTTGGCATCAGTAAAACGGTCGTTGCATCCGTATACAGCTGGCTGGGTGAAAAGCGCAGCAGGTTCAGAATTACATTATTATAGTACATGATGTCATCAGGCGACAAAAACGCCGGATCGGGCAGGAATGCCTTCACGATCATATTCACTACGATCTTGTAAAAGATGGTAAAAAATAACCAGATGCCGATGGCTGTTAGCGCTGAAGTAGTAGCCTGTTTGAATTTTACCGAAAGCAGGATAGACAAACTTAACCAGAAACCCACATACAAAACTGTAAGCAGGATGAATGCCAGGATCCGCAGGATCTCCACTATTTCAATCCGTACGCCGGTAATAATGAGTCCGCCCCCGATCATGAGCAGGGCCAGGGAAAGGAACAGGGTGGTGATCACGATCAGTGGACTTATAAATTTTGCCAGCAGTAAATTGTCGCGGTAAACCGGTTGTGCCAGCAGGCGGATCAAAGTGCCATTCTGCTGCTCGGCATTTACGGCATCGAAACCAAGACCAATACCCAGAATGGCGCCCAGGAAGCTCATGAAAATGTGAAAGGAGGGGAGCGAGCCGTCGGTCGTTGTGAGTATTTTTAAATACAACAGGAATTGTTGCGGTTCCTCACCGGCCGCCGCTGGTTTTATATTGGTCACCGATACATACATCGAGGCCAGGAATGTCAATACGATCAGCACCAACAATACAATGAACCGCCAGCTTCTGACATGATCGCCGATTTCCTTGCGGATAATAGTGACAAGCGGCGAAGCGGGCCGGTGCATAACCTGCTCCCGCCCTGCAAGCGCTATTGCGTTAATTTTTAATTTTTTTGAAAAAAGATCTTTGAAATAAACTACCGGACTTTCCATTAGATTCGTTTTCAGTTAGATTATTTTCAAAATAGCGTTGATAGATCTCTTCCAGGCCATATTCTTTTTGTTGAACGCCCAGGATGTCCAGGCCATTCTTTACGAAAGAGCGTACCAGCTCCGGTGTAAGGTTGCGGGTGCAGGTAATGGTGATCGTATTACCGGAAACTGCTACTGCTTTTACGCCTGCTATTTGTTGTTCTATTTCCTGTTGGTGATGGTCTGTGAAGGGTGATACATCGGCCACGGTGATGGTTACTATATGCGACTCTTTGGAAGAGAGCTGGTCAGACAGGCGGGAAATATGATCACTGGCCAGCAGCCTGCCTTCTACAAAAATGCCTACGCGGTCACAGACCTGCTGCACCTGGTTCAGGTGGTGCGATGATAACAATACCGTTATATTCTGTTGCCGGCTCAATTGCCTGATCAGGGCGAGGAATTCTTTCACGCCACTGGGGTCAATGCCGTTCGTGGGCTCATCGAGGATGATGATGTCGGGCTGTTTGATCAATACTTCGGCAAGGCCCAGGCGTTGTTTCATCCCGCGTGAATAGGTGCCTGCTTTTTTGTACATCGATCTTTCCAGTCCTACCGCCTCCATCATTTCAATGGCCCGCGGCCGCACTGCTGATTCTGGAATGCCGTTCAGCCGCGCTATGTATACCAGGTTATCGAGGGCATTCATGCCATCATAGAAGCCTACATTGTCGGGCATGTAGCCAACTCTTCGTTTTACGGCAACGGGATTACTGGTGGCGTTGATACCACATACGTTGACCTTGCCGGCGCTGGGTTCGGTAAGTCCGAGCGTCATTAAGATGGTGGTTGTTTTACCGGCTCCGTTTGGTCCGAGAAGGCCGTATATTTCTCCCTTGTTGATGGTGAGGTTTAAATTGTCTACCGCCTTTAAGGAACCATACAGTTTAGTCAACCCGGTTAGTTCAATGACAGGATTTTCCATACTGCTAGTTGCTTATCTTCTACCATACTTTCGCATGAGGGAATATACCAGGCCGAAGGCCAGGAGAATAACCAGTACGCCTACTGAGCCCGCGAGCCAGGAAGTAGTTACTGTTAACCTGTACGCTGAATTGGCGGTAGCGTTATTATTTTTAACGGTAAAATTGGTCATGTAATCGCCGGCAATCGTTTTATCGGGCACCTCTACATGGGCAACTACGTTGATGGTACTGCCCGGATCGAGCCGGTCAATTTTGGCAGGTTCAAAACTTACATTCCATTTGGTGGGTGTTTGCGCCGATAGCTCCAGGTTGTCGAGCGGCAGGGTGCCCTCGTTCTTCAGCGTCAGATGAACAGACTTCTTACTGCCTTCAGTTACTTCCCCGCTTAACAGTCCGGTAGGTGTTGTCAGCTCCAGGGCATAAGCGCCTTTTACAACCGCTTCCAAGTTCAATTCCAGCGTGCCCTGGTCAGAGACCGCCTTTACCGGAATAGCATATTTACCGGGTTTTACGGTAGGCGAGGGCGTTAGTTCAATGGAAATGTCCTGGCTCTTGTTGGAATCAAGGCGGAAAGAAGTGACGGGCATGCCATCTACTCTGAAGCTGCTGCTCCAGCCGGCGGGTAAACCGGTCTGCAGCTCGTAGATGACCGAACGGTTGTTGCCATTGGTGAGCGATGCATTGAAGCGGAACGTTTCTTTTGCTGTTGCTTCCAGGTTCATAAGCCTGGCGGTGAAGCTGGAGCTGGCGGTTCTGCCCGGGCTTGTATTACCCGTCGCCGGTTGAGGTAATAAGATAACAGCTGATGAAAATAGAAGAACGAATAAACAGGGGCTTAGTCCACGGCCTGCAAATCGCCGGGGCTGACGATGTAGCGCTAACATAAGATTAACAAACAGTTTATTATTTATTAATAGAATACAAGCGGCTTCAAAAGGCAGGGCTAATATAATAAAGAGAAACTATTTCATCCAAATGAAAGGGAAAAAAAATTCGGTCAACGGCAGGAGGGGATCTCAGCCAACGGTCCCTTTATCGTCCCAGTGATCTTTAATGATCTTTCCATCGGCGTCTTTGAGCAGCCTGCGCGCATAACGGCGGCCGCGGATATTGCCTGTTGCGTCTTTAGTACCCATGAACAACAGAACGGGATTGCCTTCTGCGTCTGTTTTAAAAGCGAGATCATACCGCTGGAAACGCTTTTCCACCATGGTGGAAGGCGCATATTGTTTACTTAGTATTTTTAATATCGCGGCACCCAACGCCATAATGTTCATTTTACTCAATAGCCGGAAGAAATACATGAAACTGTGAACCTTTGCCGGGAACCGATTCGGCCGTTACATAACCGTGGTGATTGAGGGCGGCTTTTTTTACAATAGATAATCCAATGCCCGTGCCGGTAAGATCCTCTTTTTGTTTCAATCGCTTGAATACATCGAAAATTTTTTCGGCCTGATCCTGTTCAAATCCAATGCCGTTATCAGCGAATATGATCTGGTGATAATTGCGGTCGGCTAAAGGAAGCTCTTCAGGGAAACTGGAAAAAGGCACCAGCCTGGCTGATATCGAGATCTCCGGGGGTAAACCCGGTTTTGAAAATTTCATCGCATTTGATAACAGGTTCAGGAAAAGCTGATGCATTTGGAACCTGATCCCTTTTATAGCGGGAAGCCGGGTGGCTGTTATCTGTGCTTTGGAATCCTGGATCACCAGTTCCAGGTCGTTTTTAACACTTTTTAAAACGTCATTGAGGTCAATGGTCTCCTGTTCCATGTTCTCATTCGATATGCGGGAATACAGGAGTACAGATTCCATCAGCGCCTGCATCCGTTCTGCCGATGAAATGATCTTGCGGGCAAATGCCTGCATGTCTTCCATGGTATTATCAGGTTCAAGCTGGCGGTCGGCAAAGATCCTGATCTTTCGCACGGGCTCTTTGAGGTCATGGCTTACTACATACGCAAAAGACGAGAGCTCGGCATTCAGATTTAACAGCTCGTGATTTTTCAATTCCAGTTCAACGGCATTATTGAGCAAACGGTCTTCATACTTCTTGCGTTCGGTAAGATCCCTGGTCACTTTGGAGTAGCCTATCAAAGCGCCATGTTCATCATGCAGGGCGGTAATAACAACGCTTGCCCAGAAGGTGCTTCCATCCTTTCTTCTGCGCCAGCCTTCATTGGAGGCTTTGCCATTTTCAGTGGCCGCTTTTAACAATTTATCGGGCAGGCCATTTATGATATCTTCTGTTGTATAAAAGTTCTTGAAGCTTTTCCCGATGATCTCATTCGCTTTATATCCTTTGATGAGCTCGGCGCCTATATTCCAGTTCTGAATATTGCCATCGACATCCAGTAACAAAATGGCATAGTCCTGCACTTCCGTGATCATCTTATGATAACGCTCCTCGCTTCTGCGCAATTGCTCCAGTAAGGTTTCGTAGCGGTCATCTGCCGCCTTTTTTTCGGTGAGGTCTTTTGTGAGCTTCAGGAAACCGGTAACGTGTCCAAAATCATCGTGAATGGCAGTGATGGTAATATTGCCCCAGAATGGATCGCCGTTTTTTCTAATGCGCCAGCCTTCATGTACCGCTTTACCGTTCTTACGGGCTTCTTCCAGTAATTGCTGGGGAAGTTTTCGTTCCCGGTCTTCAGGCGGGTAAAAAAGCTGATGGCTTTTCCCGATTATTTCGTCAGCCCTGTATCCTTTGATCTTCTCAGCCCCTTTGTTCCAGGACAGAATGTTCCCGTTTACATCCAGCAAAAAAATGGCATAGTCTTCCACCTCTGAGATCATTCTCTCAAACCTGGCTGCTGTTAATTGGGTATGGTTTTGTTCACTCGTACGGTTTCTTACAGAATCTGCACGAAATTGTTCATTGTTTAACTCCATGATAGCTCCTTTGGTACTTATAGATTGCGGAGGCGACGGTGATCGTTGTGATAAGTGCTGATTATTATAGAAAAGGTGTAACAATCACTACATAAAAATTCATGCCAGGCCATTTCAGGCAACTACTATATTATGGCTTTTTGACGCTTCTATGGATTTGAGGGTATCCACCAGCCTTTCTTTCGACGTATGGGTGATCTTTTCCAGAAAATCTTTCAGTTTAACAAAGCTGGGCGGCTTTTCGAAATAGCAAACTGCCCCTGCTTTAATCGCCTTGTTCCCATCCAGAACGGCTGCAGATGTGGAGTACATCACCACCGGGATCGACCTTAATCCGGCATGCTGCTTCAGCGTTTTCAGGCTTTCCCATCCGTCGAGTTCGGGCATGTTCACATCCAGAAAAATTATCTCAGGTGTTGTATTACCAGTATGAAGTTTTTCAATAAGCTCTTTGCCATTGGTGGCAGTGTCCAGTACTATATGTTTGTCAATCTTTTTCAGCGCCTCTTCAAAGAGATCGGTATCGTCAGGATCATCATCGGCCAAAAAGAAATTTCGAATCAAGTTCTTTGGTTATAGATTATTCTGCAAGTTAACTAAAATCTGTAAAAGATAGCAGCCGGGTTGTAACCACACCACGGTTAAATGCCCATTAAAAATTGATTAGAAATTTGTTAATCAAACCGGCTCGCTACTAATCTTTGTGCCACAAGGTGCTTTACATGGCATAATAATTTATTACAGGTGCCAATAACCGGAGTGTCTATGCAGAATGAAGCCGTAT
This sequence comes from Longitalea luteola, assembly GCF_017356035.1. Lineage (GTDB taxonomy): Bacteria > Bacteroidota > Bacteroidia > Chitinophagales > Chitinophagaceae > Niastella > Niastella luteola. The sequence continues at coordinate 135,115 of NZ_JAFIQX010000007.1, forward strand.
TGATCATCGATCATGATGAGGACGACTGGATGATGATTACTGAAGTATGGAAGGAATTACAACTGAACAATGAACTGATATTTATTAGCAGCGCCGAGGATGCCATAGTCCGAATACAAAAAATGCCATCAGCTCCCTTTATCATCATTTGCGAGCTGAACCTGCCCCGGATAAACGGGTTTGAACTGCGGGAAAAAATGCTGCAAACGAATTCAAAAAAGCTGAGAAGTGTTCCCTTTATATTCTGGTCAACCACTGCTTCTGAAGAGCAGATCCTGCACGCCTATAACCTGTCGGTACACGGCTTCTTTATCAAGGATAACAGCATGGATGAATTGAAAGAAACATTCAAATCCATGATCAACTACTGGAAACGGAGCAAGATGCCCCCCAAGGTCAACGTTAAGTGACCGGGAACTCATTTACGCCACAGGAAATTAGTATCCAAAAAATACAACGCTGTTGCATTAATTGGGAAAACGCCTATCTTTGCCGTATGCTTCCTGGCATAAATGCATACACAAGGCAAATAAAAGCGCTGTTGCTGATGGCGATCTTCCTGTTTGTGCATGTAGTCAAAGGGGCACATACCCATGCTGCCTACGATCAAAGCCATTCTGTAAAACACGGCAACACGATCGGCGAGGCCAGTCCTGGACACGACTATTGCGACATCTGTGAATTCCAACTTGCTAAAGATGCAGTTTTTACCGGCGAAGTATTACTGGTAATAGCCCCGGTAAACACGGCGCCCACTTATACCAGGCTTATCACTGCCATAAATCCCGACCGGTTATTCCTTCCTGATGGCCGCGGACCACCTGCGGTTTAAAAGAACGTTACCAGGTAATGTAAATAATGGATGCATGGGAATGAGATCCCATGCAAGGGGTCGTTGCTATTGATGCAAACCATTCCTCCGCAAAAGCTGGTGATCGGCACGCCCACACCCGGGCCCTGGCCGAAAAATCTGGCAGGATTCATCTTATTCAATGAAATCAACAAAATGAACAGGCTCAGCTTTATCCTTGTAGTGATCACTGCGGTGATCAGTCCCGCGTTTATACAGGCGCAATTGTCGCCCGACAGTACCGTAAACAAGCCCGGGCAACAGCCCGGGTCGGATTCCTTGCCATTCCGGCAAAAAGACTCGCTGAAACAGGTAACTGTTACTGCATCCAGAAGCGGTGTACAGGTGGATAATGGCCGCATCATAATGAATATGGCGAACAGCGCCCTTGCTGCAGGTGCTACCGTATTTGACGTGCTCACAAAAATGCCCGGGGTAAGTGTTGGCCAGGACGATAATCTCAGTTTGCGCGGCACCCAGAACGTTACGGTAATGATAGACGGGAAAATGAATTACCTCACCGGCAAACAGCTCGCCGATCTGCTGAAAGGCATGAGCAGCGAGCAGATAGTAAGAATAGAACTGATGCCCACACCACCGGCCGCCTTCGATGCGGCGGGTAATGCCGGCATCATTAACATCATTACGCGGAAACATACCGCCCGTGGTTATGCCATCGATCTGCGATCAACGCTTACCCGGGGCAGCAACTGGTTATTCAATGAGAACATTACGGCCGCGGTAAATACCCGGCGTTTACAGGTATCAGCATCTTTCGATTACAATACCCCGCATCGTTTTGTCAATAGCCATAGCGGCAATGGCGTACAGGAGCATGGCCTTAATTACAACCTTCAAAGAACAAATACCGGTTCTTATAAGATCAAATTCTATACGTACCGGCTGGGGGCCGACTGGCAGCTGAACGACCGGCACCAGCTAAGCGCTTTTTACCATGGTTATTTCGACGACTTCAGTGTTTATAAGCATGCAAGGGTGAACAGGTATGATGCGGATGATCAATTGCATTCCGTCATCCGCACCCATACCAGCATTATTGAACCCTATCATTACCATGCAGGCAATATCAGCTACACCTGGCGGCTCGATACAGCCGGCAGAAAGCTGACCGCCGAAGGACATTATATCAATTATCGTAATTTGTCCGACGGCCTGATGACAACCCGTATAGAAGATGGAAATACAGGTAGTATAACAGCCGAACATGCCCTGCGTTCGCATCAACCCGGTTATATTACCATCCGTTCGGCCAAAGCCGACCTTGAATGGCCATACAAAGGGGTGCTGCTGAGGGCCGGACTTAAATATGCCCATGTCACCAACGATAACAATTTCCGGTTCGATTCGCTGATCAATGGCTCGTATAAAGAAGCCGCTACCATGTCGGATCATTTTCTGTATGACGAAAAAATAGCAGCGGCCTATGTTTCCCTGGCAAAGCAATGGAAGCGTTCAGGCCTGCAGGCGGGGCTGCGGATGGAGCAAACCGATGCCGGCGGGCGTACTGTGAAGGCAGCGCTGTTCAATCAATGGAAGTATACCCGTTTTTTTCCTACCATTTCGTTTGAACATACCCTGAAGCAGCACAGGCTGTCTCTTTCGCTCAGCCGCCGGATCAACCGCCCGGCCTATGGCGATCTGAACCCCGTGCGCTGGTATGTAGATCAGTATTTTTATTATGCAGGCAATCCGGGCCTCGTTCCTGAAATGGCCTGGCTGTTAGCTGCCACGGGCACCTTCAACCGCAAATACGTAGTTACAGCTACTTACGGGTTGCGTGAAAACTATATGGCAAAGCGGTTATTGGTCGATTCAGCATCGAATGCGGTTAAAAGCCAGTCGGTTAATTTTTCTGATATGCAACGGTTCGACCTGTTGCTGGCTGCGCCATTCAGTGCAGGCTGGTGGAGTTTGCAGGCATCGGTGGGTGTTAATTATTCCATGTATCCGATTCCACAACGAACAGGCGACGTTTCCGTTTCGCGGTGGGCCGGGAGTGTACAGGTGCAGCAACAGGTGAAACTGCCTGCCGGCTTACGGCTCGAGGTGAGCACTAACCTGTATTCCCGGGAACTGTGGGGCATCTATTTAAAGGAGGCGTTGTTCTTTTCAGATGCAGGCCTGCAGAAAGCCTTTTTGAACGAAAATCTCTTATTGAAACTAAGCTTTACCGATTTCCTGCGTACCTACCGCCTTAAAGCGTACTCCCTGTCAAATACCACCGATTACCGGTACTTCGACCGTCCCGATATGCATCGGCTTGGTCTGTCCGTTCGTTACCATATCGGCGGCAAGGTTGTTCCCAAAAAGGCGGCGGGTATCGAAGAGCAGGAAAGATTGTAAATTGAATTAAACAGATCGTGTTACACCCGGAGCGAACCCCTGAATCCCCTGGCAGCATAATAGGATTCAGCGCCATTGTGATACAGGAAAACCGTGTCGTAGCGGCGATCGCAGAATACGGCGCCGCCCAGTTTCCTGATGGCAGGAGGCGTTAATACCCAGCTCGAGGTCTTGAGATCGAATTTACCAAGTGTTTGCAGGGTGCGGTATTCTTCTTCGGTCAACAACTCAATGCCCATGTCGGCAGCCATATTGATGGCGCTGTCTGCCGGTTTATGTTCTTTCCTCGATGCCAGCGCTTCGCCGTCGTAGCAAAGGCTTCTGCGGCCTTTCGGACTTTCCGCTGAACAATCGAAGAAAATGTATTCGTCCGACTTTTTATCATAACCAACTACATCGGGTTCGCCCTCGGTTTCTTCCATGGCATTGAGCGACCATAGTTTGTCGGGATGTGCTTCCAGTTTAGCTGCTACTTTATCCCAGCTAATGCCTTTATGGCGCTGCATATTTTTTTCGAACCGGGCTTTCAATGTGCGGAGCAGGGCATTCCGTTGCTCGGCCGACAGTTTGCTTTTAGTATTTTTCATGATATGAGTCTATGCGATGTATATAAATATAAGGAAATCGGCAATTCACTAATAGGCTACTGCCACGATCTTTCTGCTGGCTGGTCTGAAATACCACGATACCACGGTAAGGATCAACAGCAACAGCGACGGAAATATCTCAGCAAAGGAATGACCCATGGCAATATGTGTATAAATGGCTCCTGAGGTAAGAAAGAAGTATCCCGCATAGGCCCACTCTTTTATTAACGCAGATCGGGGAGCAAGCAATGCTATAACGCCCAGGATCTTCCAGATGCCTATGATGGTTAGAAAATATACAGGGAAGCCTAACCGCGCAATGCCTTCTACGCCGGGCGGCGATACAGCGCCTTCCATTTTCAATTTTAATAATTGTTGTGCACCACTTGCCAGCATGCCAGATGCCAGCCAGATGGTAGCGATCCAATAGATGATCTTACTGGCTTTGCCAGAACCGTTCTTTGTTTTTTCCATGTTTCGATTGTTTAGTTGGGTTAATCGTCTAATCCTTTTCCTTTCAGGATCTGAGGTATATATTTTTCAACCCTGGCCGCCCTGGTTTTCGATTGTTTGGCCTGGTTGAAATAATACAGGTAGGCGCTCTGCCGTCCCGGTGTGAGGGCTTCAAACGCTTTTTTCAGCGCAGGTTTTTTATCGAGCTTCACCTGAAATTCTTCAGGAACGGGAAAGTCCTCTGTCTTTTTCAGTTTTACTTTCAGACCGGCCCTTTCCACCTCGATCGCTTCGTAAATGTAGGCTTTCAACACGCGTTCCATTTTGGTTATTTCCCTGGCATTGGTGAACCTGATCTGGCGGGCAGCCTGTACATTTTCTGTCTGTTGTATCAAAATGCCATTGGGATCGTTCAGGAGGGCGCCTTTGAAGAACAAGAGGGCGCAGTATTCTTTAAAACCATGGATCAGCACGATATTGCTGTTCTGGTACAGGTAACAGGGATTGCCCCATTTCAATGCCTCCGTGAGCCCACAGTCAAGAATGATGGATCTCAGTTTATCGAATTCAGTGTGCCACTGTTCGGCTTTATCGAAAAAGAAGTCAACGTCAGGGTTAGTTTCACTGCGTGTCATGGGATATTATTTTAATTTACCAACAACTTCCTGCAAACGGTTATGCGCCATATTAAGGCCCATGGCAAAAGGCTGTTTCAGCAGCTGATCTCTCAACTCTACTGTTTTAAATACTATTTGCATATTGAGTTTGCTGGTATCGTCGCCCAGTTTTACAAATTCAAGGAACTCGAGCTGTACGGCAAAAGGCGTATTGTTCATTTCGAACGTGCGGGTGATCTTCTGGTCCTGAACAAATTCATGGATCACCCCGTTCGCCTGAAACAGCACATTTCCCTGGGCATCTACTGTCTGAAACTGCCAGCCGCCATGATTTTTACATTCCAGTTTCAACACCTTCGTTGTGCCATACTCGTGGGACATCCATTGTTCAAAGATCTCCGGGTCAACATGGGCTTTGAACAGCAGATCTACAGGCAGGTCAAACTCCCGGCTGATGTGTATATCATGTTTACCTTCTTCGGCATTCACTTTTGTTTTGCGTTCCATAACATCTTATTTTTTGTATTTCTTCATTATGTTCTCCAGTTTGTTAAAACGGTCGTCCCACAGTTTTCGAAAGGGTTCAATGAAATCAGCTATTTCTTTCATTTTCTGCGGGTTCAGGTGATAGTAGATTTCGCGGCCGTTCTGTTCCTGTTCCAGCAATTCGCATTCAGTAAGTATCTGCAGATGTTTTGACACGGTGGGCCGGGCCGTGTCGAAATTGGCGGCAATGGCGCCGGCGGTCATTGACTGAGTGGCTACCAACAGCAAAATAGCCCGTCTGGTAGGGTCTGCAATGGCTTGAAAAACATCACGTCTTAAGTTCATTACGTAGCTATTTGGCTACAAATTTAAATGTAGCTATTTAACTACGCAAATTTTTTTCCATTTTTCTCCGGATATATGCTTGTAAACGGTTTATTTGTGCGGAAAGAGAGTCAGGTCATAACTGCATAAAAAACGGTCCTGGCAAAGCCAGGACCGGGCAATCCTTTGTAAGGACAATGTGTGCTTTGACGGAGCACTTATTTATTGAATAACCCTGTCGATAACCGGTGAATACTCCATTTGATTATTCATACCCAAAGCCACTGTGCGGAACCAGTATTTCTGATAGGATTTCAGTCCCCTGAAGGTGTGGTACGCATTAGTACTTCCTTCATTGGTCCATACTGTTTCTGAAGTAGGCGGCTCGGCTGTGTATTGGTGCATGTAAGCCCGGGCGCCGCGCACCCGTTTCACCCGGATGGTGACTTCGCCGGGCGGGCCAAGCTCTACTTCCAGTTTTTCAATGGCCGGCATAGGCTTTTGTTCTGTTGACCTGAGATCTCGAAACCGCTGCTCAGCAACATGGCCTCATCGCCCTTACAGGTAAGGGTTATGTATTCGGCCATTTCAGTAAGCAGGGCTACCACAGCCGCTTTCTTGGCTTTTTTAACAGCTACCATTTCTTTGTCGCGCCCTTTGGCAGTAACGATAGCATTGTGGTAATCAGGCAACAGCTTTTTTAGTTCAGCGTGTGCTGCGGGCAGATCGGGAAAATTTGGATTGTTTTCCGTTTTTTCCACCACCCGGTAACCGGTTGTCGTAAGATCGCTGTCGCGTTCTCTTTTGTATTTGTTCAAGATTATGAAGTTCATTGTTTTTAGTTTTTAATGATTAATAAAATGGTTGCACTCCAGGGCCGGATCATTTCAGCTTATTGGCCAATACGCTGCAAAGACCATCATTTGTTTCACTTCATTCACCGGAGGATCCATGTTTGCATCAGTGTATTCGGTTACTCCTAACGGTTTGTCTTTGTTAAAACAAATATACGGTGGGTTCAATCCGTTTTCCAAATAACGGGCTCCGGAATGGCGGGTTTCGACGGGTATTGACGGGTATTGACACCCTTTGTGTAAAAAAAAGCTGATCGTCGTCAGTGGATTTCGGCCTCAAATGACTGGAGATCGATATCAATTGCCGGGTTATAATCCGGCAATAACTAAAATAGTAAGTAGATGTTATCACACTTGTTCTAAACACCCGTCATGATCGATTTGCTGAATGAGCTTTTTTCATTTCATGCTGGAAATGATTGATTGCAGCGCTGCAATGGATCGTTTTCGCCTGCTATTTGATTATCGCAGGCTGATCTATTACCGTTGCAGGCTGGTATTGTATCATAACGGCCTGATAGGGTATCATTGCAAGCCGTTATTACTGCATGGCAGGTTGTTATGTTATCATTGCAAGTGCTAAACGTATCAATAACTGCCTGCGATGATGCGAAAACAAGCTGCAATGGATCAAAGCCAGCGGGAAACGATCCAAAGCGAGGTTGACATGTTGAGATTTCAGGTGTTTTGAGATCATGGCAGCCTGAAACGATATAAAAGCCAGGTGTAGTGCTATCATTGCAGGCTGATGTGAGTTAAAAACAGGTTGTAATGATCCAATTACAAGCTGTTATAACAAAAATCCCCTTGCCATACCGAAATAACAGGCAACTTCAATTCATTGCAGGTTAACAACGATCCGTAGCCGGCCGGTAACGGTTCATTATGGGCTACAAATGGTTCATTGCAGGAGAGAAACGGGGCATTGCCCGCAGGAAATGATTGATAGCAAGCCACTACGATCCGATGCAGGCCCGTTATGGCCGACTGCCGCATGCCCTTAAGCCGCGGCCAAATGCCTTAGTTCCGGGCCCGGTTTGAAATGATCCGGTTCAGGTAAGCGTATCGAGGGCTCTTTGCACCGTCCATTCGTCAATGCCGGTTTGCTTTGCAAATTCCTGCACAGTGATGTATTGGCGTTTTGTTTTTCCCAGGCTTTCCCGAAGGGCGGCCATGACCCGCTGGGCTTGTCTTTCCTTCAGGTGAAGAATGATCATGACATCGCCTGTACGTACAACCGATACGGGGATGCGTTTACGAAAAGGCAATTTGCCTTCCCGCTGTAGCCGCATGTGCTCGGCTACTTTTTCCTGCATGATCTGCGTATACTTTTTAATTAACTTTTCACTGAAGATGAAAGGTTTGGCGATAGTCTCATTTTTTGCCGTCATAGATGTTGTATGGTTTTGCCGGTAATAATTGGCTAACCAATCAGACCCTTGGGGAAAGTCCCTATGTGCAAAGCAGGAAATGCGATCAGGTACAACAGCCGGTGATTCCAGTTGATTACAGTTGGAATAATATTTGCATAATAAGCAAAGTTGGCTGTAGAAAAACAGGTGTTTTTCACGTTTTTTACATTAATTTACTGTTGTAACATTGCTACTGCCTCAAAGAAATTCTTACATTGGTAATTGATCGGACCTTCCTAAATCTATCAGGCTCATTTATTTACAATTGACAACCATTCCGGCTTGCCGTTAATGTTATATATACATATTATGGTTCCGTGGCCGAGTGGTAGGCGGAGGTCTGCATAACCTTTTACAGCAGTTCGAATCTGCTCGGAATCTCTGACATCAAGGATCGCTTACTCGCGGTCCTTTTTTCATTTTATACAACTTTACAGTTACCGGTTCTTTTTCAGTCTCTTTTATAACAACGGTCCAACAGATTCGATAGAATTAGAGCAGGTGAAAGCGGCACAGGCTGCGGGTGCAGAAAAAGTGCCGGTGCATACATTGCATACCGATTACCGGTATAACACCCTGAACCAGGTGGTGGCGCAACATTCACCCGATGGAGGTATGAGCGCCTTCTGGTACGATAGATTAGGAAGATTAGCCGTGTCGCAGAATGCAATGCAGAAAGATAGTACACAATACAGTTATACAAAGTATGATCTCATAGGCCGCATTACCGAAGTAGGCCAGTTAACCAGCAGTACTGCCATGGCCGATGCTACGAGCAGAAGCCAGGGAGCATTGGAAAGCTGGTTAACAAATGCAGCACCAACAGCAGAACAGATCACCCGGACAAGCTATGATCAAGAATATCCGTGCGTGGATCCCGTGTTGAAGACAAGGAACCTGCGCAACCGCGTATCATGGACTGCTTTATATAATAAGGCCAGTGAACTCGCCAGTTTTAACTTTGCTGCCGCCAGTTTTTATACCTATGATATCCTGGGTAATGTAAATACACTGTTGCAGTATTATAAGCAGGGTGTACTCTTCGATAACAACATCGGTGTAAAGAAGATCGCTTATGATTATGATCTGGTAAGTGGGAAGGTGAACCAGGTAAGTTATCAGCCTGGTCTGCCCGACGCATTTTATCACCGGTATATTTATGATGCTGAGAACCGGATCACAAATGTGCTCACCAGTACTGATAGTATCAACTGGGATAACGACGCCTTTTATCAGTATTATGACCATGGACCACTGGCAAGAACTGTCCTGGGGGAGCAGCAGGTGCAGGGTGTAAACTATGCGTATAACCTGCAGGGATGGATGAAGTCGATCAACCCGGATGTGCATGTTGCCGCTGTGTTTACCTTAAAACCAGATGGAAGTACAGGCAGTGTCGTCGGGAAATCGGCTTACAAAGTGATGCTGAATTATTTTAATGGAGATTATAAGGCCATCTCTGGCGCCACGCCGATGGATGCAGGCATTAATACAACACTGGGTGGCAGTTATCGTCCGTTGTATAATGGTAACATCAGTAGCATGGCGGTGAATATCGAAAAGCTGGGCAATCCGTTATTGTATAATTATCAATATGACCAGTTGAACCGCCTGGTGGCTATGGATGCCTGGAAGAAGACAGGTAATACTTGGGCGGATTTGACACATCAGACCGACTTGCAGGAGCGGGTGAGTTATGATGCCAATGGAAATATCCTGGGATATAAACGGAATGGTAATACGGCTGGCGGCAAACCGCTGGATATGGATAAATTGGCTTACAGCTATAAACCAGGCACCAATCAACTAGACTATGTATACGATACGGTGCCGGCGGATAACTACGATGTGGATATTGATGCGCAGTCTGCCGGAAACTATGTATATGACTCTATTGGGAACCTGATAAAAGATAATGCTGAAGGGATCACCAGCATTAGTTGGACTGTTTATGGTAAAATAAGCCGCATTGTCAAAGGAGATAGTGTTGATATTAGATATGTCTATGATGCCGGTGGAAACCGGATTGGTAAAACCGTGGTGAAAACCGGATCAACTGATACGGCACGGACCTGGTATGTAAGAGATGCGCAGGGTAATGTGATGAGTGTGTATGAGTCAGGTAAACCAGCAGTGAACAATGGCCATCTGACCCAATCGGAGCTGCATTTGTATGGAAGCAGCCGGATCGGCTTGTTCAGACGTAAATTGGATATGGGTTATCAGCCGGAACCTGCCGCTGATCCATCGAAAATAAGCATGCCGTTATTAGGTACGGGTGATAGTCTTACCTTTGTGCGCGGTGACAAGCTCTTTGAGTTAGGCAATCATTTAGGGAATGTACTGGTGACTGTGAGTGATAAGAAGCTGGGTGTTTCAGCTGATAACAGCACTGTGGATTATTTCAACCCGCAGGTGGTAAGTGCGCAGGACTATTATCCGTTTGGGATGTTGCAGCCGGGAAGGGGTTATAATGCTGGCGGGTATAGGTATGGGTTTAATGGTAAGGAGAATGATAATGAGGTGAAGGGAGTTGGTGAGCAGCAGGATTATGGGATGCGGTTTTATGATCCGCGGTTAGGGAAGTTTTTGAGTGTGGATCCGTTAACTAAAGATTATCCTTTTTATACTCCTTACCAATATGCAAGTAACAATCCAATATTTGCTGTCGATGTTGATGGTTTAGAAGCTAGTAAATTATTGAATAAAGCTGAGTCTTTACTTTTTACTCCTTATGAATATGGTGGAAAAAATCCGTCTCCAGATGTCATTGGATCCATGAATACACCGGAAGGAAAAGAGTTTTGGAACAATAATTTGCACCCAGCTTTGCGATTGATTTCAAATTTCCATCCTGAACATTATAAAACCTCGAAAGGAGAGATTTGCTCTTATAATGAAAAATATAAGCAGTGGCAAAGCATTACTAGTGGAATTTACAAACAGTATTCTTCATTGACAAAAAAAGGATCGCTCGGCATTGATTGTTCTGGATTTGTATGTGTCTCTTATCTGCAAGATAAAGAGCTGTTAATGGACTCGAAAACGTTAGCGACCGGCTCGAGTGGACAATTAGCTGCACTTAAGAAAGCCGCAAAGGAGAATAAAGCATTTGTTCATACGAATTTTAATTTGATTTCTGCTGGAGACTTTATTTACAAGCCAGGTCATGTTATGATTGCAACTGGGTTAGTAAAGATTGATGAAAAGACTGGCAATGTAACTGAATTTCAGACTATGGAGGCGCATTCAACAGATAAAGGTTCTGTTCGCATATGGAGACCTGTAGATAAAAAATATCAGATAGCTCACCCATTTAGAACGTCTGATGGGCAAAAAATTAGATTGTTTTTTTTAGAATTTCTAATCCCTTTACTCAAAAATGATGTTAACCCTCAGGTACGTACTGAGGATAACAAGCTTCAAGCTCGAATAAAATAGAAAATAGAAGTATGAAATTTCAGTTATGTCTTTACGCGATTTTTATTATTGGATGCAATTCGGAAAAATTTACAAAGAAAAAAATAGACAATAAGGGCCATAGGAATGAGGTAATTGTAAGGGTGGATACAACTCGAATGGGTAATCAGAACAGAAAAATGACTTTTTTAGACAGTGTATTAAGCAAATGTCAGCTATCTGCGCAACAGATACAGAACCATACCAATATTGACAGCATGTGGTACACAGGTATTTTCTTGAATTCGACTTTTTCGGGTGATACCATCGTAAATTTTTATTCTGGTTTTAAAGGCGCAATAATTAATTATGATGATGGGAAGAATTGCGTATATAAATTCCTTTTAATATTTAGTTCCCCCGATCGTTTAAATACGGATTATAAGACAATTTATTCTGATTGCGACCATGATGAAAGTTCAGATTATAGCTCTCTGAATTTTACAATTTTGAATGATTCTACATTTGAGACTATTGAAAAGTACAATGCTGCAGGTTCTAAAAATGAAATAATGGAAAAAATAAAATGGAGATTAAATCAAAAGGGTCAAATTGATTCTATTAGTCATCCCTAGTTAATTTGTTTAGTAGCCATACGTATACTGCATGTCTACATTTATTCAAAAATTTAGGCTTTAAAAGATTTCAAGCTTAATAAAAACAAGTTTAAATAGTTAAAAATAATATTTGGGATGAAACCAATCCTGTTCCTTATTATTCTTCTGTATCTGGGAGAATCCCTCAATGCCCAACAACCCTACATCTACACCATCAAAGCCGATAGTGTAAAGATTACGAACACCTGCGATACGGCGGAGTTGATCATTGAGAACCATACGCAAAACGTGCCTGGCTTCTTGTTCAATAAAGGCCGGGGTAGAACGGAGTTCAGAAAGCCTTTATTAAAAATTAGCGATGACGTTTACCTGGTAGGTGCGGATACGCTTAAGATTTTACAGCCTGTGTATACCGCAGGAATTGGTTTAAATGAATCCCCCTTCAGAACGTTTAATTGTGATGAGCGTATATGAGTCCGGCAAACCTGCGGTAAACAATGGCCATTTAACGCAGTCTGAGTTGCATTTGTATGGCAGCAGCCGGTTAGGTTTATTGCGGCGTAATTTGGATGTGGCTTATGAGCCAGAGCCTGGATCTGATCCGTCGAAGATTACCATGCCATTACTGGGTACCGGCGATAGTCTTACCTTTGTACGTGGCGACAAGCTCTTTGAACTGAGTAATCATTTGGGTAATGTACTGGTAACCGTGAGTGATAAAAAGCTGGGTGTTTCTTTGAATAACAATACCGTTGATTACTTCAACCCACAAGTGGTGAGCGCGCAGGATTATTACCCGTTTGGCATGTTGCAGCCGGGAAGGAGTTACAATGCTGGTGGGTATAGGTTTGGGTTTAATGGTAAGGAGAATCATAATGAAGTGAAGGGAGTGGGTAATCAGCAGGATTATGGGATGAGGATAAGTGACCCGAGGATTGGAAGGTTCTTGAGTGTGGATCCAATTACCAAAGAGTATCCTGAGTTAACGCCTTATCAGTTTGCGAGAAATAGACCGATTGATGGGATTGATCAGGATGGTTTGGAATGGGAGTTGAGTACTGTCAATAACAGATTAAGGCAGCAAGCAACGTGGTTATTAACGCCAAGGTTTAATAACGGCACTATTTCCGCTTATGATCCTAATAAGAAAGCTTGGACTGAAAAATGGCGTGATTCTAAAAATGTATTAGCTAATATAACCTATGAAATATCAAATGGATTATACACATTGCCACAACAGTTAACAGCCAGTGTTAGAAATGCGGAACATATTACTAATATTGGTGGAAATGTTCATAGGGCGCATGGAATTGAAGGTGAAAAGCAGAGGGTAAAGAGCTTTGTGGACGGTGCTACTACATTAGTGCCCGGTTCTGAAGCATCGAAAGTAGAAGGACTAGTTGCTAAATATGCAGATAATGTATTAACAAAGATTGAAAGTCAGGTTACTGAGCATGTTACGAAGGTAGGGTTATCATTTGACGAGGGAGTTTTAGAGAATTTTTCGAAACACGCTTTTGCTGGAGGGCGCCATGCTGATTTAGGTTTAACTGTAGAAACGATGGCATTAAAGGGTCTTGATCTGATTAACTAAAACATGTCTTTATTGAAAGCTGGAGACAATACATTAATTGGTAAGATCAATGGAGTAGAAAAGTCTTTCAAGGCATTTGTAAAAGAAGGAATGATTTTGTCTGTTAATATGTATCCAGGAGTGTCAAAGAGAGTAACTAAGGGTACAATTATAAATTTTGGAAATATAAAATGGTAAAGGAAAATCAACGTATAGGGACTATTAATAAGCATGATTTAAAAGGCTATAGAACCTTTCAGTTAATTAATTGTATTATTGATACGGTTGACCTCATTGGAGTGTTTGAATTAAAAGTATATTTGATTATAGAAAACTGTGTAATCAATAATTTCGAAATTCATTCTTGTTGGTTTGTACATGGGTTATTGTTGAAAAATAGCATAGTTAAAAACTACGTGGATTACCAAATGGGAGGGCACAATAAAAATCCAATAATTATTGAAGGGAATGTGTTTTCAGGCTTTTTCAATTTCTTTGATTGTCAATTTGAAGACATTGTAGTGTTAACAAATAATGTATTTGAAAAAGGAACAAACTTGTTAGGCAATACAGGCGAAGGTTTTGAAAATAGTTTTGCCTCTGGTTTTTCGGTTGAAAATAATGTGGGAAAAGTTAATATTAATGGAATTGGGTAGTGTTCCGTGAAGGCCTTTTTCTCCCAAATGAAAATGTTGCCAACACAGCCGCGGGTCTAACTATAAATAGTCAATTATAAGAAAAGGCTATTGAGCTTATAGAGCAACATTCTGCAAAAGAATAACGGAGTAAATCCCGGGATAATTTCTTATGTGAATATATTCCGGGTGCAATCGTTACTGATAGATTTCAAACAATTGAAGTAGAAAATAAGTCGAGTCAGAGCAAAAAGTACTCAATAAGTGGCCTGCAATATGGTAGAGCTGAGAATAGAGGGGCGTTATTGAATGACGTTATTTGACCTCGGGAAATTTTTTGACAATACGAAACTGTAACCTTATCCGAAAACTTGAACGTATTACTGTTTTTGTGCATAATAAGACGCTGAATAAACCGTGCAAAAGCAAACGCAAGATTATAGAATTAAAAATAAAGAGAGCCGGATTTGATAGCTGCCCGCAATGATGAAATTGAAACCGCTCAAATCGAATAGCGTTAATAGAAAAATATAATTGTTTATGAAGCGAATTCTGTTCGTTCTGGCATTACTGTGCCTTGAAAAAACTCTCCATGCCCAAACCCCATACATCTACACCATCAAAGCCGATAGTGTGAAGATCACCAACACCTGCGATACCGCAGAGTTGATCATAGAGAACCATACACAAAATGTGCCTGGGTTCTTATTTAATAAAGGCAGAGGTAGATCTGAGTTCAGTAATAGGCGGTGATACCATTCATTTAGGCAGGGGGGATAAACATTTTGGTAATGCAGATCTGTCCTTTACTGGTGACCGCATTCATAACGGAGCCTTTCATTCAATAAATCTTACCAATTTTGGTGGCATTGGCTTTAAGTCTAATACAACAGATGGTATATTGAATGCTGATATGATCATGGATACAACGAACGGTTATAGCCTTGTGTTAAAAAGTACGCCAGAGCCAGGCAAGGACTCGGCTTACTTCTCAGTATATGAATACGGAATATGTTAACCTGGATGCACACTGGTTTAATTTTTGGGGTGAAAGAGGACCAATGCAGGCCAAAGGACAAGATGCTAATGGTGATGTGCCGGAAATGTTTCGAAGCAAGGAAATGTGTATATATACGATGTGCAATTGAATGAGGACGTTGATTTGAGGTCATCATTTCAGCCAGTTGCTTTCTTTGCGTCTCAAAATCGCCGGAAAAGTCGCGCAGGTCAGGCCGGCCTACATCTCCGATCAGCAGTGAATCACCAGAGAAGACCGCAATGTCCTGTCCATTTTATGCCAAAACTACTGAGATGTGATCAGGCGCATGGCCCGGTGTAAACAATGAGCGCAATACCACCTTTGCTGATAGTTTTATAACATTCCCACCATCAAAGGCAGTTCCCGGGTAACCAGGTTTTGTGAGGCTGCTGCAATACACCGGCACGCGAAGGTATTTATGTAATTCCAGGTGCGAACTCACAAAGTCGGCGTGCGGATGTGTTTCAATGATCCCCACGATCTCAGCATTGTGTTTTTTGGTGTAGTCCAGGTATACCCGCGGGTTTCGCTGCGGGTCTATGACAATCACTTTCTGATCAGCCATCACTGTATAAGAGTAATGGGCTAAGCCTTTATATTCAAATTGCTCAATGACATAATTGTCAGCAGCAGCAACCGTTGTAGTGAACAGTTCTTTCGGATCTGTTAATGACAGGATGCCTAAACCCGCCATGTTGTATATAAATGTTCTTCTTTGCATTGATGCTGATTAAATGTTGGCAAGTTATTACAAAACTTAGGTTAACGGCATCTTTCTCTATCTCGCAATTAACCCGGCAATTTGATCGACTATCAGATATACCAGAATGATCACCAATGAAGCGGACTATGTTGTTAGTAATGCACTTGTTCAAGATCAAGAAAATACTTCTTTAACATCCTTTTTCAATGGAGCCATGCAAAGAAAATTAATACTTTAACGTCTCAGTATAAATTAGGAATGTGTTCGAAAACATCTAACGTGTTGGAATGATTTTTTATATAAAATAAACAAACCATGCATATGGGTTCCGTATTTTTACGGTGTAAAAAACGTGAAAAACACCTATTTTAAAAATGGGTACTTTTTGAACTTCGAGTTAAATGTATTAGACAGTAGTGTAAAAAATGAAGTTTTCAAAAATATGACATCCAACTGTTTGTGTAAACTTTTTAGTGCTCTTTGCCTAATTGCAACCCTGTTCCTGTCAGCGTGATCATGTGTTTTAGCAACCTGGTAGTATATTTTGTATGTAAGAAAAAAAAATATAAATTACAAGTGTAAAGCCGCATTTGAGTGATTTCTAAGTTGCTATCCTTTACCTATGTTCAAACTCCTTGATTAAACTCTCTGATAATTGCGGTAATTTAAATGAATCAGATATGGGAAAGCATCATCATTCAAAACAAAAAGCAATACAAGGTCGCACTCAAGGTAAAGGATTGTGTGTGCCATATAATAAGGATAACACTTTATATCCCCAAAAAGCTTCAATTTCTGGTAATATGATGATTACAAAGGGCGTTACTGAAGCACCTGTAGATAACAACAATTCTACATGTTTCTCAAAGAGCACCCCAATGTATAAAGGCAACGATAAACAACTGAGTCAGGAACAAACTAAACTGGTAGAAAGCTATTTATCATCTTTGCGTGCAGTCACGGTTCCTGAGAACGCTGACTATAAGTTAAAAGCTGAAGTTGTTCCATTTGACCAGGGAGTAGCTATCCGTATCGAGTATGGTAAGAAGGATGGCAATTATTATAACAATCCCAAAGAGAATATTGTAGAAGCATCTCTATACTTTGGAATTGATCTTAATCAATACTTGTCTGATTTTAAACTAAATAGGCCTGAATTAAATCGCACATACGTAATAAATAATAGGAAAAAGTTATATTTGATTAAAGGTTTTGCACCTGAAAATTGGGGTAATGCAGGCGTGCAACGAGATATTGCAGCCATTAAAGGATCTAGTTTATAAATGCCTCAATATGTTGTAAAACCAGATGTTTAACTAATCAAATATATTTTTTAACCTAGACCCATCTCATCCTGCCATGCGCGGTACCTCCACAGAACCGCAGGATCATCGTAGTCATTCCAATATAATTGAGCGGATAAAAGCAGCTTTCCGAAAAGGCAATAACGTTTGTGTTATTGAATTACCGGATGTCGAGCTTATTGTTATTTCAAAAAATGGCGATGATAACCGTAATAATAATGATCAGGCACACGAACTTAAGTCACTGGCAGAAGTATTTGGGCATGTAACCTATTATAACAATTCGGTGACACAGAACACTTACAATACGAACTCGAATAACACGAACTCATTTAACAACGCTGCCAGTTCATTCAACACAAATACTAACACAGGTTCCGGAAAGCAAGATGTAAGTACTGAAATTGAAGTTAAGCCTTCAGGCGCGATATCTCCAGACTCTTCACAGGCCCCTGTTACTAAAATGAAAGGTACAGGAATTGTTTCTCAGTTGATACTTCCCATACTACTTATACTTTTCGCCGTTGGCTGTTTTATCCCTCAAAATATAGAACCAGAATGGGGTAAAAATTTGATCTTCCTTTTGTTGGTTGGATTGGGTGGCTACGTTTGTTTATTAGTGCAAAAAGCTTTCGGTTCAAAAGCATTGCTGACAATAGTGGTTATTCTTGTTATTCTATTATCTGTTGGCTTTGGAATAGCTAAGCCGAACACAGTAATGGGAACAATATACAAGGCAGTTAAAGACCTTTTAATAAAATAATTATTCGCCAGCCTGTCGCAAACACATTTTGTACGCAGCACTCACTCATTTATTACCAAGTTCTTCTGCCAGTCCGATAAGAAGCCCTTCAACTCCCCGAATGTAGCAGAGCCGGTACGCATTCTCGTACTGAACCACTTCTCCCACCAACTGAGCGCCAAACTTCGTAAGCCTCGACACCATTTCATCGATGTCTTCAACGGTGAACATAATACGTAAATAGCCCAGCGCATTTACAGGAGCAGTGCGGTGATCTGCTATGACCGCCGGGGTGATGAATCGCGAAAGCTCAAGCCGGCTATGGCCATCCGGGGTAACCATCATCGCTATCTCTACGTTTTGAGATCCCAGTCCGGTTACGCGGCCGGCCCATTCGCCTTCAACAGCGCCCCGGCCTTCGAGCTTCAGACCCAATTCAGCAAAAAAAGCGATAGCGTCATCCAGCGATTCTACTACGATGCCAACATTGTGCATTTGTAATAATTTACTTTTTGCCATAGTCTTGTCTGTTTGTAAAGTTTCCTTCAATGTACCGAAAAAATAGTTAAAGCTGAGAAAACATCTGTTACGAGGAACGAAGTTCCTGTTCCTGCGGGTTGTAAACAGGTAAACCTGACAAATATCAGTCAGGCAGTTGATGCCTGTCACCTGTAACAGCCATGCGCCCAAATACATTTGTTACATAAAAGATACTAATGTCTTTTATTAAGTAACTCACAATGTTATACGATGAAAAGAAAATCTTTATTCACGGTCGCCTTTTTGCTTACAGGATATTTGTTATTTACCGCCTGCAACGATCAACAAAGCGGCGCAGCACAACATGCGCAGAACGCTGAAACAGCCACGGAACAACCGGAAACGCATGGTTCTGAAATAAAACCGGAAGAAGTTACTTTAACTACACCGCTTAACCAGGAATGGGTATCCAATGGCAAAGCGATCTATGATATGAAATGCCAGTCGTGCCATAAGCTCACTGATGAAAGATTGGTAGGCCCCGGCTGGAAAGGCGTTACCCGGCGACGAGAACCGCACTGGATCATGAATATGATCACGAACGTAGATATGATGCTGGAGAAAGATCCGGAAGCGCAGAAATTATTAGAGCAATGTCTTGTTCGCATGCCTAATCAGAATATAGCGAAAGAGGATGCCCGCCAGATCCTTGAATTTATGCGATCCAATGATGGCGTAAAATAAACCGTTACAACCCTTCATTTCATTTTAAATAAAGTAACATGAAATTTTATGATTTCAAAACCAATACGGTTTTGATACTGGCATCGGTTTGCCTGGCAGTGACCCAAAGTTGTAAACCCAGAACCGCCCAGTCTGCTGCAACCGGTGATGCCACCAAATCGTTTGTAGCACCTGGCAAATACGATGAATTTTATAATGTCGTTTCTGGCGGATTTAACGGTCAGGTTGCCGTATACGGTATTCCATCCGGCCGTTTGTTCCGTATCATACCGGTGTTCTCCCAGTCGCCCGAAAGCGGCTATGGCTTCAGCGAAGAAACAAAACCCATGTTAAATACGTCCCACGGTTTTGTACCCTGGGACGACCAGCACCATATCGCTCTTTCGCAAACAAAGGGCGAACATGATGGCCGCTGGGCCTTTGCCAATGGCAATAATACCCCACGTATCGCCCGCATAGACCTTACCACCTTCCGCACCGCTGAGATTTTGGAGATCCCGAATAGCGCCGGCAACCACGCTTCTCCATTTATCACCGAGAACTCTGAATATATAGTGGCGGCTACCCGTTTTAGCGTGCCATTGGATGATCAGAATGGTGATGTTCCTATCAATACGTACAAACAAAACTTCAAAGGTTCCATAAGCTTTATATCCATCGATCCATCTTCCGGTGAAATGAATATCGCTTTCCAGATCCGCACACCGGGAGTGAACTTTGACCTTTCGCGCGCCGGCAAAGGAAAATCGCATGGCTGGTTCTTTTTCAGTTGCTATAATTCAGAAAAGGCCAATACGCTGCTGGAGGTGAACGCTTCTCAAAAAGACAAGGATTTTGTGATGGCGGTGAACTGGAAAAAAGCAGAAGAATATGTAAAAGCCGGCAAGGGAAAAAAACAACCGGTCAAATATGCGCACAACGTATATGACGAGAAAACCCATACGGCGACTTCGGCTATTAAGAATGAAGTGCTGGTGCTGGATCCTGCCGATTGTCCCGACATGTTATACCTGATCCCATGTCCTAAATCACCACACGGTACCGACGTGGATCCTACCGGCGAGTATATTGTAGCCTCCGGTAAACTGGCTGCCAGCATCCCCGTATTCTCCTATACAAAGATCCAAAAAGCGATCGCAGAGAAGGCATTCGATGGTGAATACGACGGCATCCCTGTAATTAAATATGATGCTGCTTTGCATGGTGAGGTAGTTAAACCCGGCCTGGGCCCGTTACATACAGAATTTGACGGGAAAGGCAATGCCTACACGTCGATGTTCGTTTCCTCTGAGATCGTTAAGTGGAGCATCAGCGATCTGAAAGTGCTGGACCGGGTACCTACGTATTATTCTATTGGTCACTTATCAATACCTGGCGGACCAACAGCAAAACCGCACGGCAGGTATATGATCGGGTATAACAAGATCACTAAAGACCGCTACCTGCCTACCGGTCCTGAATTAACACAAAGCGCCCAACTGTATGATATCAGCGGTGAAAAAATGAAATTGATCCTTGACTTTCCTACCACCGGCGAACCGCATTATGCAGAAGCTTTGCCGGCCGGCATGCTGATGGACAAGCAACAAAAGATCTTCAGGATCGAAGAGAATACCCACCCGTATGCTGCTAAAGGCGAAGGTCATACGAAGGTGGAACGCAAAGGCAACCAGGTGCATGTATGGATGACGGCGATCCGGTCGCATCTGACGCCTGATAATATCGAGGGCGTGAAAGTGGGGGATGAGGTATATTTCCATATCACTAATCTTGAACAGGATTGGGATGTGCCGCATGGCTTTGCTATAAAAGGGGCAAACAACGCCGAGATCCTGATCATGCCCGGAGAAACACAGTCCCTGAAATGGGTGGCCGACAGGGCCGGTATTTTCCCATTCTATTGTACTGATTTTTGCTCTGCCCTGCACCAGGAAATGTCTGGGTATTTAAGGGTGTCACCCTCAGGATCCAATGTAGCATTGCATTATAGCACAGGTACCAATAAACCCGCAGTAAACACACAAGCCGCACCTGTAAATGCCGGTGCCCCTGCAGGAACTGAGTAATAACTACATGGTAGCGTTTTCATTGTACAAATGCTTCCGGGGTGTAACAGTCCCGGAAGCTGTTTAAAGAACGGAAGATGAACAAGATGAGTTCTATATCCAGGATGCTGATCGCAATAGGATCGTTGGTAATGATCGTTATGTACTTTGTTCCTGTATGGTCTATTTACCTGATCGCTCCCCAATATCCTGAAGGATTATCCATGCAGATCTGGCTGAATAAGATAACCGGGCAGGTAGAGATCATCAATGGGTTGAACCATTATATCGGAATGAAGCATATCGAAGCTGAGATGTTCCCGGAATTTACATTCCTTGTTTACATTTTAGCCGCATTCATTTTGTTTGGGTTGGTCATTGCCGTCACCGGCCATCGCAGGTTGCTCTTTGTTTATCTTATGTTTTCGCTGGTTGGCGGCGTAGCTGCGTTGGTTGACTTTTATATGTGGGGTTATGACTATGGCCACGACCTGGACCCTACTGCTGCCATACAGGTTCCGGGCCCGTCGTATCAGCCGCCGGTTATCGGGCACAAAAAACTTTTGAATTTTGATTCTTATTCCTACCCAGATACGGGTGGCTGGATAATAGTTGTTGTAACCGGCCTCTTCTTTTTAATATGGTTTCTTGAATGGCGCAGGAACCGCAAACAAAAACCAATGACCCACACCCGACAAACGGCTTTTGCAGCCATGACGATGATGATCTTTTTCCTGGCTGGCTGCACTCCCAAACCCGAAAAAATTTTATTTGGAAAAGATAACTGTGCTGAATGCAAAATGACCATTATGGATCCAAAGTTCAGCGCCGAGATCATAACCAAAAAAGGTAAAGTGTACAAATTTGACGACGTCCATTGTGTGGCTGCCTTTTTGGAACGGCGTGACGTGGAATTAATTAATATCCATCAAA
Source organism: Longitalea luteola (assembly GCF_017356035.1). GTDB lineage: Bacteria > Bacteroidota > Bacteroidia > Chitinophagales > Chitinophagaceae > Niastella > Niastella luteola. The sequence goes on from NZ_JAFIQX010000007.1 coordinate 157,276, forward strand.
CCCTGTTCACCGATTATAATAACAGCAATGAGTTCGTGCAGGTGACATCGGCAGAATTCGTGGTCAGCAGCCAGCTAAAAAGCCCGATGGGTGGCAATGCTGCCGCATTTAAGAACAGAGCAGCAGCGGAAGAGAAAGCTGCCGGATTGGAAGGAAGTAAAATTACCAACTGGGCAACGCTTTATAATATTCTTGTGAAATGAAATGGCTGTTAACCATATTGTTCGTTTTTACGCTGGAGCAGGTTATTGCCCATACGATCGTTGTTGGCAGGAACAGGCACATCAGCACCTTGCGGCAGGGAATCACAGCAGCAAAAGACGGTGATACTGTTTTGCTCAATAAAGGAACATACAAAGAAGGCAATATTATAATTAATAAGGCCATTCATTTAGTAGGGATCGGAGCGCCCGTACTGGACGGTGATAACAAACATGAAATTCTTACATTGACCGGAAAGAATATTGTCATCAAAGGCATTCACTTCGCCAATGCCGGGTATTCATCGATGAATGATTATGCTGCTTTGAAAATAATTGAGGCGACAAATATTCTTATCGAACACAATGTTTTTACGAACGCCTATTTCGCTATTCATATCGCCAATTCAACGGGCTCCATTGTCAGGAACAATATTATAAAAGGTCCTGATAGATCGGAACATTTATCCGGCAATGGCATCCATCTGTGGAAATGTGAGAACATGACCATTGAAAACAACTCGGTGCAGGGCCATCGGGATGGCATTTATTTTGAATTTGTGACCGCATCGATCATTAAAAAAAATATCAGCGAAGGGAATATCAGGTATGGTTTACATTTCATGTTCTCGCATAATGATACCTACCGTGATAATATTTTCCGGAATAATGGGGCAGGGGTGGCCGTCATGTACACTAAAAATGTGCGCATGGAGAATAATGTGTTCGATAAGAACTGGGGACCCAGTGCCTATGGCATTTTGTTGAAAGATATTTCAAACAGTTTCATCAAAAACAACCAGTTCATTCAAAACACAGTAGCAATACAGATGGAGGGCAGCAGCCGTATAGATATAGGTAATAATTTGTTTAAAGCAAATGGCTGGGCGTTAAAAGTACAGGCCAGTTGTGACGGCAATATTTTTCATCATAATAATTTTTTCGGCAATTGCTTTGACGTTGCCACCAATGGCACCAAAACGCTGAACAAATTTTCCAGCAATTTCTGGGATAAGTACGACGGCTACGACATAAATAAAGACGGTATCGGCGATGTACCGTATCACCCCGTCAGCATGTATGCCATGGTGGTTGAGCAAAATCCGGCCACCCTTGTGCTGATGCGGAGTTTTATGGTCTCATTGTTGGATAAAGCGGAGAAAGCCATCCCCTGCCTTACGCCTGAAAACCTGATAGATAATAAACCTGTGATAAAACCGAACAAATGATGATCCGGATCGAACACCTGAAAAAGCGTTTTAGAAAACTGCAGGCACTGGATGATATCAATGCCCTGTTCAGCAGCGGACAGGTGGTATCATTGATCGGTCCCAATGGTTCAGGTAAAACTACACTGATCAAATCAATCCTGGGTATGGTTAAGCCGGATAGTGGTTGTATTTATGTAGATGGGAAGCCGATAAACGGCGATCCAGCATATCGCGGCAACATTGGCTATATGCCGCAAATCGGACGATATCCCGACAATATGCAGATCGGCCAGTTGTTCAGCATGATGAAGAACATCAGAAAGGCGCCTGAAGCATCACTGGACAATGACCTCCTGGTAAAGTTCAACCTTGTTTCCATTTTTGACAAGCCAATGCGTACGCTCAGTGGGGGAACGCGTCAAAAAGTAAGTGCAGCGCTGGCGTTTTTGTTCAACCCTGATATTTTGATCCTGGATGAACCTACTGCCGGCCTCGATCCGCTTTCTTCCGAGCTATTGAAAGAAAAGATCATGCAGGAAAAGAAAAAAAACAAACTTATTCTTATAAGCTCGCACGTCCTGAGCGACCTGGATGAGCTCACCAGCCATGTCATATACTTACAGGAAGGCAAAATGATCTTTCTGAAAGATATTGCCACTTTACGCCAGGAAACCGGCGAAGACAAACTGGGTAAGGCAATTGCGCGGGTTATGCGCGGAGGGAAAAAGGAAGCATTATGGATCGATGAAGTGCTGGCTGTTAAGGAATCCGAAAAACTACCCTAAAAACAGGTTATGCTGAAACTATCCCGATACGTATTGTATGATATCTTACGCAGTAAAGTGATCATTGTGTATACACTGTTCCTGCTGACTGTTTCATTTAGTTTGTTTCAACTGGAAGAAAACAACAGCAAGGCTATCCTCAGTTTATTGAATATCGTACTGATCATAGTGCCGCTGATCAGCATGATCTTCACTACCATTCATTACTATAATTCGTATGAGTTCATAGAACTGGTGGTTTCGCAGCCGCTGAGCCGCAGCAGGATCTTGCTGAGTGAATACAGCGGCGTGGCTTTATCATTATTAAGCGCTTTTTTTATGGGCGTTGGCATTCCTGTACTGTTATTCTCATTTTCCGAGACCGGGCTCGCGCTCCTGTTCACCGGAGCGGCCCTCACGCTTATTTTTACCTCTCTTGCATTTTTGGCCGCTGTGAGCGCCAGGGACAAAGCAAGAGGCATCGGCGTTGCCCTGCTGCTGTGGTTTTATTTTGCTTTGATCTATGATGGTCTTGTCCTGATGATCTTATTCAGCTTCAGCGAATACCCGATGGAGAAGTTTACCCTGCTGCTTTCTGCACTCAATCCCATCGACCTCGGCCGGATCTTCATCATGCTGAGGATGGATGTAAGTGCATTAATGGGTTACACCGGCGCGCTGTACAAAGATTTCTTTGGCAGCGGCACAGGAACACTTTACACGACAGGCATTATGCTAATATGGATCGTATTGCCATTGTTGCTGGCGCTGCGGATCTTTAAGAAGAAAGACCTGTAAACGGTGTTGTGTCAGGTACCCCGCTCCAAATGCTTTTTCAAAAAGCTCAACTGGTCGGTTACCACTGTTTCAAAGCCTTCTTCATGATACATAGTGAAGTGATCGTAGGGATATTCCCTGATCTCCGCATTTGGCGATCGTGAGAATATTTTTTTTACGAAGTTGTTATCCACTTCTACGTCTTTAGTGGAAAGGGATACGCATATTGGTGCTTTAATACGTTCTATTGTTCCATTTTTATAGCTGGGTAGTTTAAACAATACCCGTGCTGCCACCTTATTTTGCCAGGTAGGGCTCCCTTCAGCCAATATTTTGAAACGATGTGCCAGGGAAGGATCTGTAAAGATCGCTTCTCCGGCTTTTCCATAAACTTTGATGTAAAAAGGAGGTAAGCCGAATAAATTTCTTAAGCTATCAAAAATGGCCGCTCCCAGAAGGCGTACGGTTGAAGTTATGATCTGCCGTTGAGAGGCATTTGCGGCCTTTGCCTTGGCTTTTACATTGGTTCCTTTGCGGGCATCCAACGCCGGCACATTACAGATCACCGCGGCAATGTCATGATCTGTTGAAGCTGTTTGCACTACGTGACTGGCGCCCATGGACGTACCCCACAAAGCAATTCTTGTTTTGTCAATTCCCGGTTGATTGCGCACCCATGTCACCGCATTTTTCAGGTCGGTTCTTTGCTTTTCTGTATCGATGACCTGCCTCGGTTCTCCATCGCTTTCTCCCAGGTACCTGTAATCGAATATAAATGCGGCAAATCCTGCTTTCGCAAACCGTTCCGCAAAATCAGGCAGGATCCAATCCATGGTTCCTGAAAACCCATTAGCGAATACAACGCAAGCCAGCTTGTCTGTTTTAGATATGGGTAAATATAGCCTGCCTGAACAGTTTGATCCGTTTGAATCAAAAGACACTGCAATCGCGTCAACGCCTGTCATTATATTATAATAATGTTGGTTATGAATTGATCTGATTATTGCATACTCAATTTAAATAGAATATCTCGATTTCCGTTACCTCGTTCTTACGTCAATGGATGGATGTGAAACCGCCTTTCACCCGGCTTGCCAGGGAAAGGCGGTTATAAAAAGATAACACGCTAGAGCATTCAGGCAAACCTAACCAATAAGCTCTTTTTCCAGTTGCATCGCTTTCAGAAAAAGTATATTGTTCTCTAAATGAATATGCAGGTGCAGATCATTTTCAAGCTCCTGCAATTTATGATATAATAACCGGTAGGTATTGCAGGCGCCTTCGGGGGCATGGTAATCATTGGTGATGGTTCTGATCGTTTTCAATATGTCTCCCGCAATTTCGTGCTCCATATGCATCATGGCAAGCGGTCCTTGCGCCATATGCCGGTCTCTTACCCTGGCAACCAGTTGCAAAATAATGTCGCGGTTCTCATAAAAGTAGTTGTGATGCTGGTTGTAAATATAATCAGCCAGGAAGCCGGCATCCAGGCCTGGCACAAATTATGGATGTTGATGCCTGTCAACAACCTATAACATATATGGAAAGCCATATGCCCGTGTCTATGCTCGATAACGATTTTTACAAGTTCACTATGCAGCAGGGAGTCATACGGTTATTCCCTTACGCTAAAGCCCGTTACCGCTTTATTAACCGCGGCCGCCATTCCTTTCCGGCCGGGTTTGCCGGCCATTTGCGCAAAGCGGTGGACGACATGCGGTTGTTGGCCCTGAGCCGGGAGGAAAAACAATACCTGCAGGCCACCTGTCCCTACCTCGACCCGCTGTACCTCGATTTCCTGGAAGGCTACCGGTATGATCCGGCTGAGGTGGTTATTACCCAGCATGGCGACCAGGTGGCAGTGGATGTGGAAGGGTCATGGTACCGTTGCATTTTATGGGAGGTGCCGCTGATGTACCTCATCTGTGAACTGTATTACCGCCAGGGCCAGCCTGCCCGGATCAGCGACGATAAAGTGATGGCCCAAACCGCCGCCAAGATTGGCAGCTACCGGGAACTGGGCGTAACCGTGGCCGAGTTCGGCACCCGCCGCCGGTTTTCGTATGACGTGCATCACCTCGTTCTGAAAGCGCTTCGTGCATACGGCGAAGGGGCTTTCGTTGGTACCAGTAACGTGCACCTGGCCATGCAATACAATACAAAACCCATCGGCACCCATGCGCATGAATGGTTCATGTTCCATGCTGCCCGTTATGGTTTTACTATGGCCAATGCCATGGGCCTCGAACATTGGGTACAGGTGTACCGCGGTGACCTCGGCATCGCCCTCGCTGATACGTATACATCGGATGTTTTTTTCAGCCAGTTCGATAAAATGTACGCTAAACTGTTCGACGGCGTGCGTCACGACAGCGGCGATCCGCTGGTGTTTGCCGATAAAGTGATCGCTCATTACCAACGCCTGGGTATAGACCCGTTATCCAAGACCATTATCTTTTCTGATGCGTTGAACTACGAGAAAGTAGCGCGCATAACGGAACATTGCCGGGGCAGGATCAATATGTCATTTGGCATTGGCACCAACCTTACCAATGATGTAGGGCCGCCGGCCCTGAATATCGTTATTAAAATGACGGAAGCCTGCCCGCACGGAAAGGGCTGGACGCCTGTAGTAAAACTGTCTGATGAATATGGCAAATACACCGGCGACGAACAAACTATTTTACTGGCTAAATCGAGCCTGGGTATTCACTGACAACATCACATCATGAAAGAGGTAACAGTTGAAACAATAGGAGATTACCTCTCCTTTATCAAACAGCATAAAAGCGGTTTTCAGCCAGGCAGCGAATTGCAGGATGTTGTATTTCGCGGGCAGGCAGGTGATTTCCCGCTAATGCCTAAACTGGGCCGGCTGCATGCAAAAAAGAATATCCTGGAAGCGGAAAAGCAAATGCTCCATGAGTTCAAACGCAGCAATCCCCTGCTCATCCAGCCGCATGGTGCCCTGGACGACTGGGATTATCTTACGCTCGGCCAGCATTTCGGACTACCCACGCGGCTGCTCGACTGGTCAGACAATGCCTTAACGGCGCTGTGGTTTGCCGTTACCTCGCGGCCAGGTGGTTATAGCCAGGAACATCCTGCCGGTATTGTATGGATGCTGATGGCGGCTGAAGACGACTTTGTGAAGAACATGAACGAGATCCATCCCTTCGAAGTACCGGAGACAAAGATCTTCCGGCCACGGCTTATCAAACAACGCATCAACAACCAGTCAGGTATCTTCAGCATTCATTCTTCAAACGATATTGTCGATAAACGGTTGCTCAATGACAACAGCAGGTATCAGAAAAAACTGGTCAAAATGAAGATCCCGGCGGAAAAGATCCCCGACCTGCTGAACGACCTTAATACGCTCGGCGTAAATGCATTTTCCATCTTCCCCGAACTCGAAGGATTGTGCAGCTACCTTCAATGGCGGTTCTTCGAATAGAACGGCGATATAGCTCTTCACATCCTGCGCGGGAACAAGCCCGATCGCCGCATCATACCATTAAAATATACCCATCATTTTCAGGCAACCTTCCTTTTGTGCTAAAATTAAAGTAAGTTTACACGCCTTAGGGATAAAGTGTTGGATAATAGGCAAATAAATATCGAAAAAGAGCTTTTCGCCCGCGTAGCACAGGGAGATGAAGAAGCATTTAATACATTGTTTCACTCCTATGTACCCCGTTTACACCCCATCATTTTAAAAGTGACCCGGTCTGAAGGTGTGGCAAAGGATATTATCCAGGAGGTATTTCTGTATTTATGGATCGACAGGGAATCGCTGGCCGACGTTGAGGTGCCGCAGAACTGGATCTTTAAAATTGCCTATAACCGGTCGTACAGCTGGCTGGCGAAACAGACATCCCGCAATCGCAAGTACAGCGAATTCAAAGCGCAAAACCCCGCCGAAGAAGAGGATAGTCTCGAGCATATCGTGTCTTTAAATGAAACCGCCCGGCTCATCCGCGAGGCCACCTCCTTATTACCCGAACAGGCCAGGCGAATTTTTCTGCTAAGCCGCGAAACGGGATTAAAAGCGGCAGAAGTTGCCGATCAATTGCAGATTTCAGTACAAACCGTTCGTAACTCACTCGTTCGCTCCGTAAAGTTCATCAAGGAGTACCTCGCCGAACACGGCATTTTGCTACCGGCCGTGCTCATCGCCGGAATTATTTTGCCTTTTTTTTGACATCAATAGGTATGTTTTCTTTTCTCATGGTACATTATTATAGGTGGCGGTGTGCAGCCCGCTTTTTTTGCCTACAATTACTAGTGTCATGGATACATTTCTTAAAAACGAACTGCTTGGCCTGCTGGAGAAAGCCCGGGCTGGTAATGCCTCCGGAGATGATTATGCCCGGATCGCAGCGATCATCAATGCCGACCAGACCGGAGAGCTGATCGCCGAAGTTGATCATTTTCTCGAACAGCAGGAACCTGTATCCTCCCCCCATATCGATCCTTATGACCACCCTTACTGGCAGCAGGCTTTCCAGGAGATCATCTCAGAGGTCAGAGGTCAGAAGTCGGAAATCCGAAGTTTGAGGTCAGAAGTCGGAAGTCAGCAATCAGCTATCAGCAATCTTAGATCGGTGATCAGCCGTCGCTGGTGGGTGGCTGCTTCTATTCTTGTGTTGGTTTCCATGGGTACTTATCTCCTCGTTAAAAAAAATAATACGCCGCAACCACTGGCCGGTCCCACTGAAATTTTACCCGGAAAAGACGGCGCCATTTTAACCCTTGCTGATGGGTCCGAGGTCTTATTAGATACCATTCATAATGGCGTGGTAGCCCTGCAGGGCGGCACTACTGCGAGGATTGTCAACGATACACTTATATACCAGGGCAGGGGAAGCCAGGTGGTTTACAATACCATGTCTACCCCCAGAGCGCGTAAATTTCATGTCGTACTGCCCGACGGTACAAAAGCCTGGCTGAACAGCGCCAGCTCCATTCGATATCCCACCACATTTACCGGTAATGAGCGCAGGGTTTCCGTAACCGGCGAAGTGTATTTTGAAGTAGCCACGCAGCGGCTTCGGTCGGGCCTCAAAATGCCTTTTAGGGTGAACGTGAATGACCGGGCGGAAATAGAAGTGCTGGGAACACATTTCAATGTAAAGGCTTATGAAAATGAGCCGGTCATCAATACGACCTTACTGGAAGGTTCCATTGCTATTACGTTGTCTCCTAAACAACCTGCCCAAGGCGGTCAAGGTAAAAAGGGCCAGGTGGATAATAGCCAAAGACTCATACTGAAACCCGGTCAGCAGGCACAGATAGTAGTTGATGAAAAGAAATTGGCGGTGAATGAAGCGCAGGCAACAGACAAAGCGGCGAAAACGGCAACTGGCCGGGAAGCGCAACCAGGCGTTTTTGTCAACAGTGACACCGATATAGATAGAGTGGTGGCCTGGAAAAACGGGGTCTTCGACTTTAACAACATTGCCTTTGAAGATGGGATGCATCAGCTCGAGCGCTGGTATAATATAGAGGTCATTTATGAGAATGGCATTCCTACGGATGTTGAGCTGAGCGGAAAGATGACCAAAGATGTTACGTTGAATGAGTTGGTGATCATCCTGGAGAAGATCGGCGTGCAATGCCGCCTGGAAGGAAGAAAATTGTTAATTCAACATTAATCAAGTCCACACCATACCTGCCTTATCTTATCCGGCGGCCTGCCATCAATGAAGTGCAGGTCCGTGCTCGATACGTTTGATCTTGTAACTGCCGCTACAGTGCGCCACACCTGCATAGAACGGCTACGGAAAAGTACTTATAAGAAAGAATAAAACTGCTTAAACAAAACGATTGCCATGCAAAAAATACAAATTACATAATAGCTGGTGGGTAAAACCAAACCGGAAGTGCTGACGACACTTCCGGAAGTAAGTTCAGTTGCCCAAAACGAAAGTCTCTTATCTCCATTTTTTAACAACCAAACGTTTGCAACTTATGCAAAAAAAATCAATTGGTTCCGGATTTTCTATGCCCTGCCTGGCCGTATTTACAGAACGGTTGCCAGAGTTTGGGTGTAGGGGCACCGGAGCGATCACCAAAACGTTGCTTCGCGCGATGAAATTGACCATTTTTTTTATTGCCATTGCAGTTTTCTCGGCCCGGGCGGAGGGAACAGCCCAGAACATTACCATCACCGGAAAGAACCTGCCGCTGAAGCGGGTTTTTGCTGCGATCGAAAAACAGACGGGTTATGTGATCTTCAATAACAAGCGTGACCTGGATGATTCAAAAACGGTGACCATAGCGGCCAACAATCTTCCGCTGAAGGATGTGCTGGATATCATCCTCAAAGACGAGCCCCTGGAATATTCCATCACGGGTAGAACAATTGTGCTGTCGCGCAAGGCGCCGGCGTTGAATACGGATCATCCGGAAATAGCCCGGATACCGATTACAGGAACCGTTGTTGACTCAAAAGGATCGCCGCTCGACAATGTTTCTGTAGTGATCAAGGGAAAGAATAAAGTAGGCACGACGACAAATGCGTCGGGCGAATTCAGGATTGAAGCGAACGAAGGCGATATCCTCGTTTTTTCAATTATCGGCTACCTGGAGCAACAGGTTACCGTGGGAAAGAACACGAATGTAAGTATTACGTTAACGCCAATCGATGCGAAACTCGAAGAAGTGGTTGTGGTTGGTTATGGTACTACCAAACGCAGAGACCTTACCGGCGCTGTTGCATCGGTAAAACCCGAGGAGATCACCGCCCGGCCTGGTCCCAACCCCATGGAGTCGCTGCAGGGCAGAGTAGCCGGCCTGGATATTACCCGTTCATCGGGCCAGCCTGGCGCAGGCCTTAATATCCAACTGCGTGGTAACCGATCATTCACCGCCAGCGGCACCCCATTATTCATTATCAATGGCCTTCCCGGTGATTACGCCACGCTGAACCCGTATGATATCGAATCTATTGAAGTATTGAAAGACGCCTCTTCCACGGCTATGTATGGTTCTGCCGGTTCGAACGGCGTAATTATTATTACCACCAAAAGTGGTAAAGCAGGAAAATTAAGCATAGATCTCAATACCTATTATGGTTATAACGGCTGGTCGGTTACGCCCAAAATGCGTACGGGAAATGCCTACCTGCAAACCAAACGCGATGCGTACAGTTATGTATGGGATGCTGCGAATAAACAATGGACAAGAACCGGCGCACTCTGGCAATCGGAAGCCAACGATGAAGCCATTTTTGGTTCACAACGGTACGCCACCTTCCAGGAAGGTTATTTTGCCGATTGGGCAGATCTGTTCCTGCAAAAAAATGCCGCCACCCAAAACTACAGCATAGGCGTTTCAGGCGGCAATGACAAGACCAAAGGCTATATATCGTTCAACTATACAGATGAAAAAGGGCAATACTATGGCGACCGCTACAAGCTCTTTGCATCTACGATGCGCATAGATCATAAGGTGAGGAACTGGATCACGATCGGAAGCAGTCTGCAGGCATCGTATGTAGACAGGGATAAAGCGCAGGACAAACTGGAGAACGCGCTGGTGACCGATCCATTGGCAAGGCCCTATAAAGCCGACGGAACACTGAACCCTGATCTTGGTAATAACGTATACAACCTGTTGCTGAATAACCAGCCCGGCGTATATGGTAACGTAGATAACAACCTGCGCCTGTATATAAATCCCTACTTCGAGATCAGGCCATTGAAAGGGCTAAGTTTTTTGTCGCGCCTCAGCACCTGGCTTAATTTCTCCAATACCTACCGGTTCGATGGTATAGGTTCAGTGAATTATACGTATACCAATGCCGGTATCGCCAAAGCGGAAGTATTACAAAACCGCCAAACCGGTTATCAATGGGAGAACATCCTGACCTATAATTTCAAAGTGGCGAACGACCACGCCTTTACGGTAACAGGAATCACTTCCTGGTATGATAACCGGAATACGAATACGACCATGAACCAGAGCAATATCCTGTCGAACAATTTCAAATGGTACAAGTTTACCGGTGATGTAAACACGACAGCGACATCGTCTTATACCATGTCAAGGACATTAGGTTTTATCGGACGTTTGAATTATTCATACATGGGTAAATACCTGTTGCAGGCTTCTGTGCGCCGCGATGGATCATCTGTGCTGTATAAAGACAACCGGTGGGATAATTTTCCGGCAGTTTCTGTGGGCTGGAGAATATCTGACGAAGCGTTCATGGAAGGTACCACCGCCTGGTTGAACAACCTGAAAGTGCGGGTAGGCTGGGGTATTACAGGTTCCGCAAAGATCGATCCTTACAGTTCAGTATCCAACCTGGAGTCAACCAATATGTCGCTGGGTGGTGTAACGCAGCCTATTTACCGCAATTCGCAGTTTATTACAAACCCGGAATTAGGCTGGGAAAAATCGTACAATACGAATATTGGTGTGGATGCGGCCTTCTTCAAGAACCGGATCGACATGTCGTTGGATGTATATACGACGAAAACGAAAGGCGTTATCTGGAGTGTTACTTCTCCCATCATTTACGGAACATACAGACCCGGTACACAATACCAGACTTTCCTCAATGTATGCGAAACGCAGAACAGGGGTATAGAACTCGCATTGAACACCCGTAATATAGTTACCAGGGATTTTACCTGGAATTCATCCGTTGCCTTCTCTTACAACAAAGAGAAGATCCTGCAGTTAACAGGTGGCGTTGCCAATAATATTACCAACGATGTGTACTCACTCACCATCGGTCAGCCCATCAGGTCTTTCCGGAATTACAAGCTGGATGGCGTATGGCAGATCGGTGAAGAGAATGATGCCGCCGTATTCAACAAACGCCCGGGCGACCTGAAAGTGAATGTTCCGGGTATGACCCGCCTCGAAGAAGGTGTGTATGTAAAAACAGCGGCGGATGGTACAGAGACTTACTATTATAATGAACTGGCGGCAGCGCAGAAATTCAATCCCGCGCTCACAGACGCTGCAAGAAAATATTCATACAGCGCCAACGACTACCAGATCCTGGGTCATAACACGCCCGACTGGTCGCTTGGGTTCCAGAACAGTTTCAGCTACAAAAATTTCGACCTCACCATCTATTCCTATTTCAGGTGGGGGCAGATGATCAACTACAATATGATGGGCTGGTATCAGCCGAATGCATTTGCCACCAATGCAAGCCCTTCCAGAACCATTCCTGAGCATTTCAATTACTGGACACCAACAAATCCAACCAACGACTTCCCGGTGATGAATTACCTCGAGACCAGTTCAACCATGACAGGTTTTTCAGGTTTGAACTATGTGGATGGGTCTTTCTTCAAGATCAAGAATATTACGCTTGGTTATACATTGCCCAAGGGTTTGTTAGAAAGAATGTCCATTCAGCGCTTCCGTTTGTATGGTACTATTACAAACCCGCTGATCATTGCCAGGAGCCATTATTTAAAGAACTATGATCCGGAAATGAACGGTTCGCTCGAGTATCCACTGACCAAACAGGTTGTAGTGGGCCTGAATGTGACACTTTAATTGTAGAATGATTAAAAACAGCGTTATGAAATTGAAGAAATTAAATAGACTATTCTATAAATCCCTGTTAGGTTTAACCATAGCAGTTTCCGTTTCCGCCTGTAAACTCGACGAATATAACCCCGTGTCTTTATCGGAGCAGGATGTGCTCAAAAAGTTCAACGACTGGAAGGCGTATCAGTCAAACTGTTATACCGGTCTTTGGGGATCACTTATTGGCATGCCTTACGGGATCGTTTCTGAAGCCGGTACCGATCTGTGGACATTCCCTTATGGCAATCACAACCAGTACCGCGATGTGATCGCTTACGAGGAATTTACCATCAATTCCGGTGTGGTGAGAAACACCTGGGATTTTGCCTGGGGCTCCATCAAGGATTGCAACAAAACCATTCAACTCTCGGAACAGCTCGAAGATGGCGATGCCAATGAAATTAAAGTGCTGGTAGCAGAAGCCCAGTTGCTGAGAGCCTACTATTATTCAGTACTGGTGGCCCAGTTTGGCGAAATTCCATTGATAACAGTGGATGATCCTATTAAAAATCTGAACCCCACCCGCAATAGCGTTCCTGAAATATATGGACAGATCGTTTCCGATCTACGGTCTGCATTCAATAATCTGCCGGTGACGCCGCTTGACAACAACCTGCAACGGGTAACCAAGAAGTCGGCGTTGGGACTGCTTGCGCGTGTATATGCACAGGGAGCCGGGGAAGGATTGAGTGAAGGCGGAAAATCATATTGGCTACGGGCGAAAGAGTGTGCCGACAGTCTGATCAACGGTATGGGAACCTACAATGCAGTACTGTATGATGATTTTGCCAAAGTGTTCGCTTCGGCCAATAACAGGAACAACCTGGAAGCGTTGTTCACCGCTTATGGCCTCAATCCATACAGTGAATCTTACGACTATGCAACCGGTAATACAAAACCCAATCTGTACCTGCATTATTATCCCAAACTGGATGATGCCTTTGGAACGGGGAAATTGCTGAAAAGGGGGGTGAACTCAAATACATCAAATGCGTATTATGGACGTTTGAACCAGCAGTTCATAGCGCCCACCAAATACCTCATAAATTGCTTTAATGCCAATTATGATAAACGTTGGGAGAATACATTTGTAACGGCATTTACCAACTATTCAGGCACGCAGGCCATTGCCAGCCTTGGCACCGGTGTTCCTGCTCCGGCCAATGTTACGTACAGTGCGGCAACCGTTACACTGACGGCTGATATATGTAATGATTTTGGCATTGATCTTTCGCATGTAGGAAAGAAGATCTATCCGTATGTAGATGTGAATGCCCGCAATGCTTCCCGGAATGCAACCTGGCAATATATTCCCAAGGTATGGGAGAAAGGGGCTGTTTCAGGTTCAGCAGCTGATCTGAGGGATGTAGCCAATGCCAATGTGCATCCTTATCCACTGACGGAAGATGAGAACAGGTTTTTTGCATACCTGAGCAAAGAGCCGCTGAGTGCAACCGATAAAAACAAACGCAGTTATGTTACGGTGAATATCGACGATCTCTTCGATATGGCAGCAGATCCTTCCGGCAGCACCTATAAGACCGTTACCTCAACCAATGGCTTGAAGCCACCGGCCCTGGCAAACCTGTTCCCTGCAATGCATAAGTTCAATAGTAATTTCGATGGCGGCTGGCTGGGTGGTAATTTCCAGCAAAAGCTGGGTAATATTATGATCATGCGGATGGCCGAAGTATATTTAATAGCTGCGGAAGCCACCCTTCATGTTAATGCAGGCGATGGAGCGGCTGCTGCCCAATACCTGAATGTATTGCGCAGACGCGCCACCCGCAATCCTGCCGACTTCACCACCGGCACCGGCATGCAATTGACAACGGCTACTATGAACGATGTATTTGACGAATACGCCCGTGAATTGTGCGGTGAGTATAACCGGTGGGCCCTGCTGAAGCGCAATAAAGCCTTCGAAAGCCGGTTACAGACATACAATAAAACCGCTTTCGCCAATTTTGTTCCTTCCAAACATTATAAACGTCCGATCCCGTTTGTATTCCTGAACCAGATCAATAATGCCAACGAATTCGGAAACAATGGTTATTAGTTAGCAGACATTATGTTTCATGTTCCGGCAGGTTGGGCCGGAACTCCAATAAAAAAGGATCGCGCAGGCGATCCTTTTTTAGTTCTGGGTACTGTCGTTATCTTACGATAGTGAATGTAATGGTTCTTGAGGCGCCGGCAGTGCCACTGGCATTATCCGAAGAGTAGGGAGTAGCTTTCAGTGTATAAGTGCCCACTGGTGGTGGATTCCAGTTGCCATAGTAGAAGTTGCCATAACCGTCATCGCCATGCAATGCAAAGGGCGATCTGTTATCTGTGTAGGAGTCGCTTTGCTGGCCGCTTAATTCCAGCTTAACGCTGCCCACTTCCCCCGAGGTAACTGCACGGATATTCACTTTTTCGAGGTCAAGTGCAGAAAGATCGATCGTTTGTCCATTGCTGATCGACTGCACATCGTCTTCTGTGGCGGAATTAACCAGTTTGAAGTCGGTAACGCTCATCCCGGTAGTCGTGCTGCCTGAACTGGATGAAGATGGTTTGGTGCCACTCGGCGTGGGTTCCATATCGTCGTAAGTAGCATACTGGTTACCCATTTTGATATCGTCGTAATACAATACCCTTGAGCTGGTGGAAGAAGTGCCGCTGCCGTTCCAGGTGGATTTGTAAATGCCGAATTTCATATTCGGGATATCGAAATCATCCCCGACTTTATACATATTGGCACCAACATAGTGCATGACCTTTTCACCATCGATCCACATTTCAATTAAACCGTCTGAGTAGGCAGAGTGTTTGATGTGCATAACATAAGAACGCCATCTGTCTTTTACCCAGGCGCCCAGGGGATGCCATTTACCCAGTATTCGCATATAAAGACGGTCTTCTAATATGCGAAGGCAAAGTGCCGGTGTTTCGCCGCCGCCCTGGTGCCATTGCGTGATCACATCGTCTTCATCGTCATATTTGAATTTATCCGACGGGGCATATATCGCATATGCATACCAGCGGTTCAGATTGGCGGAAAAAGGAAAGAAGCTGATCTCGGCCCTGGTTCCGCCATTCGTTTCAGGATCACTGTTCCTTAATTCAAAACGAGCCGATTTTAGTCCCTGGTAACAATGGGTAGTTGCGGCGGTAATTCCATAAGAGGTGGACTTTTGAACGCTTACACTGTGGCTGAAAAAGCTGCTGCCATCGATATTGTCGGCCCAAAGTAGATTGCTCAGTGATTCAATGGAAGCGGTACGATTCAAGATGTCAGACTGAGGCTCATCGGTCGCATCCGATATTTCTTTGTTGCAGGATACGATAAATGCCATAAACAAGGAGGCGGCCACTAACCCGGTAGTGTTACGGGAGAAATTGTTTTTTTTGTTCATCAGTTTTTCATTTGAGGTTAATAATGGTAAATCTTTCCCTCATCGCATTACAGGAACACTTGTCTGTAATACGTCAGAGTATTTTTGTAAAATGTAAACACTGCACAACACCCCAGGATGCAAACAGATCATGGCAAGACCTGCTTTGCCCGGGCATTATGTAATGGTTTTGCCGAACCGTGGGAAACTCATTAATGATCTCCGGAAAAAGAAATCGAATTGACCGTTTAGCCGTTCATAACTGTTATAGTGAAAATAAAGTCTGTTGGGAGCTGTCGAATAGACGTCCCTTTTACTTTTTCTTACGGTAGCGTGGAGGGGTGGTTGTAGGTTAGTTTGGATTAACTTCCTTTAGCTTAAGTAAAGAATGCGGAAAAGGTAGTATTAAATATAAAAAGGACCAAAAGAAAAGGATGAAAAAGCTTATTCGGGCAAGAAAAGGTCCGTTATGAGGAAACCCACCCTGCCGTTTAACCGGTGCGTTTCAGTGCCGGCGGCGCATCTAAAATCTTAAGCAGTCACCATTTTTACTTATATACTCACCATGACGCCCCAGTCAATTCACGTGATCTTTGCCTTGTAAATCAAAGCAATCGAAACGTATGAACAATACAAACAAAATCGCACTGATCACCGGCGGCAGCCGCGGATTGGGAAAGAACGAAGCAATGACCCTGGCCAGACATGGGCATGATGTAATTATTACATATAATAACCGTAAGGAAGATGCGGATAAAGTGGTAGCCGACATCAATGGACTGGGCCGTAAAGCGGCAGCGCTGCAGTTAAATACCGCAGAAGCGAAAACATTTAACGCATTTAAGGACCAGCTTACCGGTCTGTTACAGGAAAAATGGAATACCAGCCGGTTTCATTTTTTGATCAACAACGCTGGCATCGACTGGGCTGCTCCGTTTGGGCAAAGCACAGAAGAACAGCTGGATACACTTTATAATATTCACTTTAAAGGGGTGTATCTCCTGAGCCAGACCCTGGTGCCTATGATGAATGATGGCGGCCGTATCGTGAACACCTCAACGGGTTTGGCAAGATTTACCACGCCCGGGTATGCGGCCTATGCATCCATGAAAGGCGCTATTGAAACGCTCACCAGGTACATGGCCAAGGAATTGGGCCAGCGCAGGATCAACGTCAATATGGTGGCGCCCGGCATCATAGAGACGGACTTTACGGCTGCTGCCCGGCAACATGAAGGGCTGGTGGAATTTATTTCCAGTCAGACGGCACTGGGCCGTATCGGTCAGCCCGACGATATAGGTGGCGTAGTAGCCTTCCTGTGCTCCGAGGAAGCCCGTTGGGTAACCGCGCAACGCATAGAAGCATCGGGCGGAATGTTCCTGTAAATCGACCATTCACAGATCTGACGGTATGTATAATTTTCAATATTATAAACAGACTATTGTTGATATTATACCGTAGAAGATGTTCCATGGCTTATAAAACTGAAAAGGCTTTCTGATGTTTCGGGGAGCCTTTTTATAGTAGCTAAGAATTACTAACGCCGGGTAACATGCCTGTTGTTGCATTCTTCCTTAGATCTTTTCAAGCCCCTTATTATTCGCAGCAATAATTTTCGCATCCCCGAGCTTCAACCACAGATCGCCTTTTTTTCGCAGTCTTGCCCGGATGGTTTCCATGGTAAAGGAATACCGGTCAAGACCCTTCCTTACCTCTTTCCATTCAAGCGGCGTACTAACCAAAGGTTGATGATAGGGGCGAATGGAGTAGGGGGCCGCTAACGTATCTGCGTAGTCGTTCTGTCCGGCGTCAATATATACTTTATCATCGCGGTTATTGATGGATTCCTGCCGCGTGCTGATGCCAGGCACGAGTGAATGGATCTCATCCGCCAGCCTGTATGCCAGCGCACGCGCCTGCTTAAAGTTGAAATGGCTGCAGGGAATATAAACATGCATTCCGGTTTTGCCGCTGGTCTTTACAAAACCGGTCAGCCGGCGTTTGTCAAGCAGTTCTTTCGTTGCCATGGCTACCTCGATGGTTTGTGCAAATCCCTTTGCTTCTGCTTTCGCCAGTTGTTCGTTTTTTAGATCTTTGTCAATCGTAGGGTCAAGGTCAAGCCATAAATAATCAGGCTCTTCAATATGAGCGGTGCGTGATGCCCATATATTCACATCCACACAGCCCAGGTCAACCAGGTAGATCAGCGTCTCGAGGTTATTACATACCAGGTAATCTATCTGTGTTCGCTTGCCGGCTTTTTTAACCCGGCGTTTGTCGGTAAATACCGCAGCGCAACCCGGCTGCCGGTGCTCCATATCCTTGATGAATGTTCTTGGGCCGCCGGCATGGGTTAGTTTGAGGTTGAGCGACTGCGGACGGTCTTTCAGGTAAGGCAGGATGTAGCCTGATATTTCACTGTAATAGATCAACAGCTTGCCCTTGGGCACGCCTTCCCATAATTCCCGTTCCAGGTTATGTACGGGAATGGTGCAATTCGGCATTTCAAACGGCTGCCAGTGGGCGGCTTCCTGCTCTTTATCTACTTTTTCCCAGCCACTGTCTTCATTGAGATAAATTGGCTTCTTCTTAGCCGGGCTTTTTGTTTTGACAGGCTCTTTCTTTTTTCGCGGTTTGCTTTTGGCGGGTACTGTGTCAGCCATTTTTTCAGCCGCGGTTTCGTTGATGTTTTTGATCAGCGGAATGATCACGTCTTTCGGATCTTTATCTTCCCGGAATCCCTTCCAGGTAGCCGGCTTTCTGATCCTGCCCGATTCGGTCATTTCGGCGTATTCAAAATGGGCTACCAACTCGGGTTTCACCCAGTGAATGACCGCGCCTTTCGTGTCGAGCACCTTGTTCATGAACGGCGTTTTACTGATCTCGCGTGCTTTTAGCTGCTTCAGGATACCGGGCATTTCCTTTTCTTTAAAGCCGCCGCCGCTGCGGCCAAGCCAGATAAGTTTTCCTTTATCATAAGCGCCGAACAGGATCGATCGAAAATGCCTGGCTTTATCGCTTTCTGCCCAGCCGCCGATCACAAATTCATCTATCTGCTTTACCGGAAATTTTAACCAGTTGTAGCTGCGGTCGTCTTGTATATATTCACTTTCCTTTCTTTTCGCAATAACGCCTTCCCATCTTTTTTCTTTCATCAGGTGGAACAGCGCTTCCCCATCATCAAAGGAGTCGCTGAAACGGATGATGTCGTTCCCTGCCGTGAGTTCCTGTAGTATGCTTTTGCGGGTAGTTAAGGGCAGTCTGGTGAGATCATAACCATCGAGATATAGTATGTCGAACACATAATAACTGATGGGTGTATCCTGTCCATTGTACAATTGAACCAGGTTGAATCGCGGATGGCCTGCGGCATCAAAGACCACCACTTCGCCATCAAGTATCATATTCCGGTTCAGGGCCCTGAGGGCGTCTGTTATCAGTGGATACCTGTTCGTGTAGTTCAATCCACCCCGGGAGTCGAGGCGCAGTTTTTTCTTGTTGACAAAGGCGATGATCCGGTAGCCGTCCCACTTAACTTCGTAGAGGTATTGCTCATTATTTGTAATGCCTTCAGAAAGAGTAGCCAGCATAGGCCGCACAGCATCGGGCATGGCCGATCTTTTGCCTTGTTTGTACACTGCAGGTCCCATACCGTATTACCTGCTAAAAACACGCCAGGCAGCAGCTGTTGTTTTGGCGGAATTCTTGCGGCTACATCAAAAAAATGGAGCTATGCCATCAATTTACGAACTTGTCGGTTGTTTTAAACTTTATTATTCATGGAAAAAGCCAACCCTATAACCTGGCGAAACAGGCTTCATAACACAATTTATGAATCGAACACGATGGCAGGTAAGGCCTTCGACGTGGCCCTGCTGGCATTGATAATGTCAAGCATTGTGGTGGTCATGCTCGACAGCATTGATGAGTATCATGACCGGTACGGGCGGGTGTTTTATATCATGGAATGGGCCTTTACAGGTTTGTTTACCCTGGAATACCTGTTGCGTTTAATAAGTATTCAAAGACCCTGGCGATATGTATTTTCTTTTTTTGGCCTTATAGATCTGCTGGCCATCATACCCTCTTACCTGAGCATCTTCCTGGTAGGGGCGCAATCATTGCTGGTGCTTCGCGCCTTGCGGTTATTGCGGGTATTTCGGATTTTCAAGCTGACCCATTTTTTAACGGAAATGGAGTTCCTGAAAATATCCATTGCCACCAGTTTAAAGAAGATCACCATCTTCATGCTGGTCGTGCTGAGCCTGGTCATTATTCTGGGTTCCGTCATGTACCTGGTAGAAAACGGGCAGAACGGATTTACCAGCATTCCCGCCAGCATTTACTGGGCAATTGTTACCATTACTACCGTCGGTTATGGCGATATCACACCCGTGACGACCGTGGGTAAGTTCGTTGCGTCTTTAATGATGTTCATTGGTTATGGCATCATTGCAGTTCCTACCGGCATTATTACCACGGAAATGGCCTTTGCCGCCCGCCGCAGAAAACATGGTCATGAGACCTGTCCGGGCTGCGGGAGAGAAGGGCACGACAATGATGCGGTGTTCTGCAAGTTCTGTGGCACTTTGTTGTGATATGAATGGAATGTGCCACCTTAGTTTTCGCTGATCCTTATTATACTAAGAATGGGAATTTTTGCCTGGTTGATGATGTTTTGCGAAGATGGTCCAATAAAGAATGGCCTTGCCGGCATATCGATGCCCGGCGAAATAACGATAAGGTCAGCGTTCGATTCTTCCGCTCCGGCCAGTACACTGTTGGAGATATTTATGTTATTGCTATAACTCAAAGATATTTCTATATTGTTGTTGCCGTTGTTATTCGTGATCTCCCTGATCTTGGAAGGCAGGGGAAACAGCGTTGTTTCAAACCTGCTCGTGGTTATGCCTAATATTTGAACTTTATAAGGCGTTTCGGTTTCGACCGCTATATTTTCAATGATGCGATACAGCTTATAGGTGAATTTAGAGGGCCTTACCGGGAATAAAATGTTTTTAAAGTCGATGCGTAAGGGTCCTTCGGGGATCAGCATAACGGGGCAGGTGCATCTTTTAACCACGTAGTAGGCGTTGGATCCGATTGCTGGCCCGCCCTGGCCCGGCAATCCATGTGAACCCATAATTACAAGGTCGATCTTGTTTTCTGCCACCGTATTCACAATGGTATGCCCTACAATTCCGTCGGCAAAAATGATTGTCGTTTGAATGCCGTGTTCTATTGACAGTTTTCCCGCCATGGCATCGAAAACTTCTTTTGCCTTTTTCTTTGATTCAAAGATGACTGCCTCGGGTATTACATCTTTTACATGAAGTATGTACAGTGTTGCATTATTACCTGCAGCAATCTTTATGGCTGTTTTCAGTGCATTCAGCGATGCCTCACTATAATCGGTTGGAACCAATATACTCTTTATCATTAAAACGGCTTTATGCAGAATCGGCTGCTCACTTTATAATAATGATATCCACCACTGCAAGTTGGGCAACTTTTAATAGCCAGCACTTAATACGTTATTAGAATGTTGTTAGAATTGACCTTAAAACGCATGTGCGCCTGGGATCACCTGCCATTTTTTGCCTGGAAAGAATAGCTAATGCGTTGGTTAGTAGTACGGTGAGATGGGATTAAGGGAACTGCGGCGTTTATTTTCCAATGCTGTTTTTACCGGAGGGGCGGGAGCTTACATGCGCCCGTTTTTCGTAATTTTCGATTTGATGGTTTAATTCAATGATCACACTTTTGAGCGAATCATTCTGCAGGATCAGTTTCCGGTTGGCCGACCTGTAATCGATCGTTTGCTTTACAAAAAAGCTGCTTCCGACAATTAAGGAAACTGGAATGATAAAATAAAGAATATATACGCGTTTTGCTTTCATGTCAACGATCGCCTATGCAATTTGATCTTTATTTATTGTTTGGTTATTAGATTGAGGTTAAAAAAATATTAGAAGAAACGTTGCACAAGGTATAATATTTTTGCACCTATTTATTAATCAGGGCTTATAAACGCGCTTACAAATGACATCCATGATCACTAAAATGTTTACTGAATTTGTTAACAGCGAAAGATCCGGCGGATTTGTATTACTGATCTGTACAATCTTGTCCCTGATCCTGGCGAATAGTGCTATTGGTGAAGGTTACCTGCATTTCTGGCACCAGGAGATGGGGTTTGAAACATCGGCTATCCGGCTTCGATATTCTATTGAACACTGGGTCAATGATGGCTTGATGGCCATATTCTTTTTACTGGTAGGCCTGGAGATCGAGCGGGAGTTGTACATAGGTGAATTGTCGACGGTAAAGAACGCGCTGCTTCCCGTTTTTGCAGCTATTGGCGGTATGCTCGTGCCGGCTGCCATACATTTCTTACTTAATAAAGATACAGCTACCCAGTCGGGATTTGGCATACCCATGGCTACCGACATTGCGTTCGCCCTCGGCATTTTGTCACTACTGGGCAACAGGGTTCCGGTTAGTTTGAAAATTTTCCTCACAGCATTTGCCATCATCGATGACCTGGGCGCCATCCTGGTTATTGCTATTTTTTACACCAAAGCTTTTTCCTTCTTTTATTTTGGTTTGGCGATGGCCATTTTGGGTTTACTGTTCATTATGAACAGGCTGAAAATTCATAAGATCTATCTGTACATCATTCCGGGAATAGCCATGTGGTATTGCATGATGCAATCCGGCGTTCATGCTACCATCAGTGGCATCCTGCTGGCCTTTGCTTTACCCTTTGGCAATGGTGATGAAACCACCAGCTCATACCGTATGCAACATATTCTACACAAACCGGTTGCATTTATTGTGCTGCCTGTCTTTGCGCTGGCAAACACCGGCGTCAGCATTCATGCCAACTGGTATGAACAGCTCTTTTCACCGAACAGCCTTGGGATACTGCTGGGCCTGATTGTTGGCAAGCCCCTGGGCGTCTTTCTTTTTTCTTATAGTGCTGTAAAGTTCGGAATAGGCAACCTGCCTGCAGATATTAACTGGCGGCACATCATGGGAGTAGCTATTTTGGGCGGTATAGGTTTTACCATGTCTATTTTTATCACTTTGCTTGCTTTTGACAACGGCGATACAACCATCGAATCGAAGATCGCCATATTTCTCTCTTCCTGTATTGCTGGTCTATTAGGGTATTTATACCTGTACTTTCTGGCCAGAAAGATCACGGCCGGGGTCCCCTCTTCCCGGTAGCTGTCTTTTCCCAAATCCTTCCCGATTTGGGTTTTTAATTTGTACCGGATAATCAGACCGCTGTTCCGGCGATACACTGAAAAGAGAAACCATCTTAATTAACAATACAATAATGAAACATTTGATGAACTGGAAAGGTCCCATTGTTCGTAGACCGGGAATATACGGAATAACGCTGGCGGCTGCAGCCGTATTCAGTATAGGATCAGCCAAGGCGCAATACCCGAAAGTACCCCAGGAAATAGGCAGGGCAAGCAATGAAATGATGCAGGCCGCACTGCGGCATTCTGATTCCATGTGGCAGAAAGCATGGCCCGTAATCCAGGAAGATGCCAAAAAAGGAAAACCCTTTATTCCCTGGGCTGCCCGGCCTACTGATCTGCCGCAGGCTGATATCGCTGCATTTCCAGGCGCTGAAGGCGGCGGAAAATACAGTTTTGGCGGCCGCGGCGGTAAGGTGTATGTTGTAACCAATGTCAATGATGATGGCCCTGGAAGTTTACGGTGGGCTTGTGAGCAGGGCGGCGCCCGCATAGTGGTATTCAATGTGGCGGGCATTATCAGGCTGAAAACGCCGCTGATCATCCGGGCGCCTTATATAACCATTGCCGGACAAACCGCTCCCGGCGACGGGGTATGCGTGGCCGGCGAATCTGTATGGATCAATACGCACGACGTGATCATCCGGTTCATGCGTTTCCGGCGCGGTGAGACCAATGTAGGGCGCAGGGACGACGCTATTGGCGGCAATCCCATCGGCAACATCATGATCGATCACGTGTCTGCCAGCTGGGGCCTGGATGAAAATATGTCGATGTACCGGCACATGTACGATGATAGCACCGGATCGCAGGAACAAAAGCTGGGCACGGTGAATATCACTATCCAGAACTCTATTTTTGCCGAATCGCTGGATACCTGGAACCATGCTTTCGGCAGCACGCTGGGCGGTGAAAATGCTACGTTCATGCGCAACCTGTGGGCCAACAATGCCGGCCGTAACCCATCTATCGGCTGGAATGGTATCTTCAATTTTGTCAACAACGTCGTTCACAACTGGGTGCACCGTTCGGTAGACGGCGGTGACTATCGCGCCTCGTATAATATTATCAACAACTATTTCAAACCAGGGCCTGCAACGCCGAAAGATGCGCCTGTAGGCCATCGCATCCTGAATCCGGAATCTGGTCGCAGTAAACTCAAATACAAGGTATTTGGCCGCGCTTATGTAAATGGAAATATCATGGAAGGGTATCCGGAGATAACCCGCGACAACTGGGCCGGCGGCGTACAGGTAGAAGATATGAATGACCGGGATCTGCCAGATGCTGGTCCGTACAAGGAATTCATGAAATGGAACAAGCCATTCCCTATGGCGCCACTGACCATCATGTCAGCTGAGAAGGCTTTTGATTATGTATTGCAGCATGCGGGCGCTACGCTTCCCAAAAGAGATGCGGTTGACCAGCGGATCACCCGGCAGGTGCGCACCGGCAAGGTGAATCCATTGCCCAACGTAAAACTGCCTGAAACGCAGTTCGAGCACCGCAGGCTGCCGATCGATTCCTATAAGATGGGGATCATCACCGATATCAGCCAGGTAGGCGGTTATCCTGAATACAAGGGCACTCCTTATAAAGATGCCGATAGCGATGGTATGCCTGATGAATGGGAAAAGAAGAACGGGTTGAATCCCAACAATGCCGCCGACGCCTCCCAGGACCGCAATAAAGATGGCTATACGAACATTGAGGAATACCTCAATAGCGTAGTGAAAAGCTAAACGCAAAACGCTGAACGCAAAACGCAAAACGCTGAACGCAGAACGCAAAACGCAAAACGCAAAACGCTGAACGCTGAACGCAGAACGCAAAACGCAAAACGCTGAAGGCTGAACGCAGAACGCGGAACGCTTGCTCGCATGTATCTGTCCGCGCCTTCCGTGCGGCACCCTCGCGAAAGTTCGGAAAGCAGGGCTGTAAGCGATTCGAAACCTGGCATTGCGCCTTAAGCCTTTAGCCTTTAGCTTTGAGCCTTGCGCCTTGAACGTTCAGCGTATTCCATATTTTTGCCTTATGAAGATTCTGGTAATTGAAGATGAACCGGCAATGCTTGAAGTGATCCGGCAATCCCTGCAAAAAGAGAACTTTCTTGTAGAGGTTGCCGGAGATTTCAGCAGCGCGCTGCGCAAGATCATTGCCTACAACTATGATTGCATTCTCCTCGATCTCACCTTACCCGATGGCAACGGTTTCGAGCTCCTGCAGGAACTTAAAAAGATGAATAAAACGGATGGTGTTATCATCATTTCTGCAAAAGATTCTGTCGATGACAAGATCCGCGGTCTGAACCTCGGCGCCGATGATTACCTCACCAAACCCTTTCATATCGCAGAGCTCAATGCCCGGATAAAATCAGTGCTACGGCGAAAAGTATTTGATGGAAAGAATACCCTTGAGTTGGGCAATATAATGATCGACCTAAACGACAGAACGGTGACGGTAAAAGCGGAACAGATGACACTGAACCGCAAAGAATTCGACATTCTTACCTATTTTATGGCTAACAAAGGCCGGCTGGTGATAAAGGATGCCCTGGCGGAATATATCTGGGGCGATTACGCCGATCAGGCCAATGACTATGAATTCATCTATTCCCAGATCAGGAACCTTCGTAAGAAACTGAAGGAGCACGATAGCGGCATAGAAATTCGGGCCGTCTATGGAATAGGTTACAAGCTGGTTGTACTATGAAACTGCTTAATCACACCCTGCTGTATCTTTCCGTTTCCTTACTGGCGGTATTGGGATTATGGGCCCTTATTTTCTATTTCAATATGCTGGAAGAAGTGAAGGATAGCATCGACGACGGACTGGCCAATTATAAAATGCTTATTATTTACAAGGCCCAGAAAGATACATCCATGCTCAGCAGTGCCGCCTTCGGCGCCGAAAATTATACCATCAGGGAAATTGCTCCCTCGTATGCCATCCAGGTGAGGGATTCGTATAAAGACAGTTTGCTTTACTCTGAGCGTTTGAACAGTTATGAACCGGTTCGGCTGCTAACAACGGCTTTTGCTGCAGAGGACGGGCGTTTCTACGAACTGAAGATCATTTCAGCGGCAGTAAATAAAGCAGAACTGATCAGGAAACTGCTGCTCTCCTTAACGGTGCTGTATATGCTCATGCTGGCCAGCATTATTGCGATCAACAATTTTGTGCTGAAGCGCATCTGGCGGCCTTTTTACTACCTGCTTAACCAGTTGAAAAAGTTCAGGCTTGCCAATGCCACTTTATTCAGGCCGGCTACAACCACTGTCACAGAGTTCAGGGAACTGAACGATACATTATTGTCTTTGCTGGGCCGTAACCTCGATACCTTTATCAGCCAGAAGCAGTTTATCGAGAATGCATCGCATGAATTACAAACGCCGGTCGCAATCAGCATTAACAAGCTGGAACTGCTGGCGGAGCGCAATACATTGTCGGAAGAGGATGTTCAAACGGTTGCAGCTGTCATTCAAACACTGGAAAGCCTCAAACGAATGAACAGGTCGCTGCTCCTGCTGTCAAAAATAGAGAACCAGCAGTTCGCGGCCGAGGAAAAGGTGAACTTAAATGAGGTGATCAAAAAAATGGTCAGTGATTTTTCGGATCTGTCAGAGTTCAAAGAAGTGCAGCTATTGCTATTGGAAGATGGTCAATTTGACCATGTAATGAATAAAGACCTGGCGGAGATGCTGGTGATGAACCTGCTGAAAAATGCCATCGTTCATAACCGGCCCAACGGTACGGTTACCATCTCCATCTCTCATTCATCCTTTACTATTGAAAATACCGGCGAAGCCGCCCCGCTTGACCCGGTGAAAATGTTTGACAGGTTCTATAAGAAGACCGCCGATAGAACATCCACCGGGCTCGGACTAGCCATCGTAAAAGCGATCACCCATTTCTATGGCTTTTCCATTGAATATCATTTTTCCGGAAATCATGTATTCCGGGTTGGGGTAACAGGGCAGGGTAGTTAAGACAATTAAAAGACATGTTCTTATTTTGTACAATTAAAATGAAACTGTTGAAAAGGGGTTTACTATTGCTGGCATTGCTTTTTTTTGTAATCACCGGTGCTGATGCACAGGCGGTGAAACAAAAGAATGTGCCCTCTATTATCCTGAATGCATTTCAATTGAAATTTCCCAAAGCAGCCGATGTAAAATGGGAACTCGAAAATGGAATGTATAAAGCGGAATTTGAATTGGATAATATCGACCATGAAGTGTGGCTGGATCATAGCGGCAGGTGGAAAAAACATAAACAGGATTTTGAGGAAAAGGATCTGCCCAAAGCGGTGAAAGCGGCTATTCAGGCAACATATAAAGACTTTGAAGTGCATAATGTTGAGCTGATTGAAGAAGGCAGGCGAAAGTTTTACAAAATGAAGCTGGAAAGATCAACTGTAAACCGGAAAGTGATCTTCGATGAGCATGGTAAAATAATTTTTGATAAAGAGAATTAAGAATTGCATGAGGGCTGACTCAACCTTCGTTTAATGGTGGTTTAAACAGGTATTTATTATCTTAGAACAACATTAAAAAATACCTGGACGTGAATAAACTGTTTAGTGTCTCCCTGTTGTTATGCTGGTCGCTTGTCCTCTCAGCACAAAAGCCCGTACCAGTGAAGCCCCGCATTTTGATCAGTACCGACATTGGCGGCACAGATCCCGACGATAATCAGTCGATGATCCATTTCCTGATGTACAGCAACCGTTTCAATACCGAAGGCCTTATCTCTTCACCATCCTATGGCCATGGTACGAAGCAGCACCTGCTCGATATGATCGCGCTGTACGAAAAGGACCTGCCTGCACTTGAAAAGTTTGACAAGGGTTTTCCATCCCCCGATGCGTTACGCGCCATCTGCAAACAGGGCCGGCAGGGAGCAGCTCCTTTCGCAGGTTATACAAAAGCCACTGAAGGTTCCAACTGGATCGTGACATGTGCCCGCCGGAAAAGCCGCCAACCCTTGTGGGTATTGGTGTGGGGTGGCCTCGATGATCTGGCCCAGGCCTTACACGATGCGCCCGATATCCGAAAAAACATTAAAGTGTACTGGATAGGCGGGCCGAACAAAAAATGGAGCACTAACAGCTATGCCTACATTGTGCAGCATTTTCCCGACCTGTGGTTCATTGAAGTGAATTCCTCTTACTACGGTTTCTTTTCCAATAAGGGTATGCCCGACAGCGTAAGCACCACCAATTATTATGATCGCTACATGGCTGGCGCAGGCCACATGGGAAAAGACTTTAAGAATTACTATGGCGGAAATGTAAAAATGGGCGATACGCCATCCCTGTTGTATATGATGGACGGCGACCCCAATGATCCGCAGAGAGAAAGCTGGGGCGGCAGTTTCGAAAAATTCGATCACAGCGCCCGGAATATTTTCAACCGTAATACAACGCTGACCGATACGGTAACTGTCTGTTCCATACTGGAATTTCATATAAAGGGACCACAGCTACCTATTCCGCCCGATTCAGCCTGTTTTACCATGAGCGTTAAGGCCGGTATTGGTGAACAAAAATGGGCCGGCTATTACCGCGGCGAAGGAAACTATGTGGTGCGGTATGCCCCCAAGCAGGCCGAAATAATTTCTTATACAATCACGGCTGATATTCCCGGTTTCCAGGCGCAGTCGGGCCAGTTTGTCGTAGACAATCTATGGCCGGGTAAACGCAGGGAAACAGACTACCCATTAGGAAAAGATTGGTATACCGACCGCAGCGATCCCAGGTTGTATGACGGCCAGATCCAGGGCGGCATTACGGTAAAGAAATGGCGCTACGATGTGCTGATGGATTGGGCAAAGCGCTGGCAATGGTTAAAAACAAAATAAAGACAGTGGAAACAGTGGCCAACCCCGCGTTGCCTGTTTGTAAACAGGCAACGGTACTAATGTCAATGACGGTGGCCGCCATGAACCGGAGTAAGCTAAACTACCGGATCACTGTAACTGTACCTGCTTGGGCGATTGCTTCCTGGTTTTAATGGGCAGGTGGTCGATCTCCGGCAGATTGTCAATCGTGCATACGGCGGTATCGTTGCCAAAAAGTTTTTTCAGGAGCTTAACTTCCTGTTCGTTGGCGGCATGAAAGCTGATGTTCGACTGCAAGCGGAAACGGGCGAATAAGAAAGCAAAATATCGCCTCTTAATGACGTTGAAGCCAACACCATTGTTAAAAAGCGATCCCCTGGCGGCTATGATAATTTTCCCTTTAAATCCGGTCTTGTTCAATACGTAAAACGGCATTAGCGAAAAACGCCATGATAGCATGGTGTTGATATAAACCGCATGAGGGTTTATTTTCCTGATGATCTGCTTTAACGCAGCGGCTGTCATATTTTTTGGAGGAACGTACCTGACCACACTTTTATTGGTGAGGGGGCTCCACTCATTGGTGACAATGCCTTTAAGTGGTGATTTATCGCCCCGGTCCTTGTTGGAGGTCAACACATAAAAGCAATTTTGCGGCGATAATTCATTGACGAGATTACTACAGGGAGTGATGAACTCGTCGGCTTTATGGGCCGGAAAATACCATTGTGTTAATACGAGAATTCGTTTCATAATGTCGGGAAGTGGTGGGGGGTTAACTAATTAAGTTGTACAATCACAGCAATTTTCTTTGTGCTGCCCCGGGTCTTATTCAACCAGGTATGTAATCAAATTACTGCAACACTCCTTAAAAAGGGCTTAAAGAAAAAAAATAAAAGCATTAACTGGGGAAAATGACTTACGCCGCTGCAAGGTTACATGTATGCTTATGTCAAATCCTGATCTTGATCATTTTTTTTAGTGGCTGCCGTTACGTAGTTTGTATACGCAGAACGCCTGCCCGTCCGTCTAGAAATTAATGGAGACCAGTAGGCGCGCAGCGCCTTACGAAAGCAAGCCTTCAGCCTTAAGCGTTGAGCGTTAAGCGTTCGGCGTTAAGCATTAACCGTTGCAAAAGATGGATAATAAGAAATGCATCATTGTCATTGAAGATGAAGCTGCCGTTCAACAGAACCTGGTGGAAAGCCTTATTCGAAATGGCTTTGATGTGTTTGCTTACAAGAACGCAGAGCAGGCGATAGAGTCAGATGTTCTGCAAATTGCCGATGCCGTTATTATAGATATCCGGCTGCCGGGTATAAACGGCTGGCAGGCTACATCTATCATTAAAAAGAACCATTCAGGGTTACCTGTGCTCATGGTAACTGCCTATAGCGATGTGAACTACCGGTTGCAGGGATTTGAAACGGGGGCTGATGATTATATCATCAAGCCTTTTTTTATGGAAGAACTGATCGCCCGGCTTAGAACCATTTTAAAACGTTATGAAATGGCGCCGGGAGGCAAACGATCTTACCAGGTGGGCGATTTGAATATCGACTTGAAAGCAAAGGAAGTTTTCCGCGGCGGTGAAATGATCCGGTTAAGTCAAACGGAATTCAATCTGCTGGCGCTGCTGGCGGAAGGCAACGGGTTGCCCGTATCGAAAGAAGAGATCCTCAAAAAGGTATGGAAAGGCAAGTACAGTGTCGGCGACAATACGATTGAAGTGTATATAAATTTATTGCGCAATAAGATCGATAAGTCATTTCCCCAGAAGTTGATCCACACAAAGCCGGGATTTGGCTATTTTCTTTCTATCAAAGACGATTTCTGATTTCTGATTTCTGAAGTCAAAAAATCTCGAAATCTCAAAATCTCGAAATCTCGAAATCAAAATCTCCGTTTATGAAAAGTTTACGGGTACGGTTCGCCATTGGCTTTTCCCTGCTTTTTACCGTTTTTCTGGCGATAGCGCTGATGATCGTTTATTTTTCATTTGCAGATTTCCGTAAAGATGAATTTTACAGACGATTGAAAGATCGGGCGCTCACGACTTTCCGGTTCCTGATAGAAGTGGAGCAGATTGATAACGACATTTTAAAGGCGATCGATAGAAACACCCTGAACAGCTTATATAACGAAAAGGTGATCATCTTCGAAGACTCCCTGGTAATTTACACAAGCATCGACGATATCAAACTGCAGTATGATGCGGAATTGCTGGCGCAGGCAAAACAACATGGCGAGATCTTTACCACCAAAGGCGTCGACGAGTTTGTAGCCATGTACATTGTACAAAACAATAAAAAATACACCATTTTAGCCGAAGCATTTGATAAGTACGGCCGCAGAAAGATGACATTCCTGAAATGGGTCATGTTCATTGTTTATTTTTCCGGACTGATCATTGGATGGACGGCTACCTATTTCTTTGTTAAACAGCTGATCTCACCGCTTGAATCATTGAAAAGCAACCTGCAGAATATCAACTCAGCCAATCTGGGCATACGTTTACAGGAGCAGGGGCAGGGGGAAGAAGTGAACAGCCTTGCCGCCAATTTCAATCAGATGCTGGAACGGCTGCAACAATCATTCAGTATTCAAAAAGATTTTGTTCATTACGCTTCCCATGAACTTAGAACGCCGCTCACCGCCATGATCGGGATAACCGAAAACGCGCTGGGCCAGTATTTGCAACCCAAACAATATCGCCAGGCCCTGGAGCAGCTCTATTCCCAGCAACAGAATTTAACCGGTATTACCAATTCCCTGTTGTTGTTGTCTGATTATAAAATTCTAACGGAGCGCGATTATCCCAGCCTCAGGCTCGATGAATTATTGTTCAGGTCTGTAGAGATTATCCAGGCATTGTATCCCGACGCATTGATAGAAGTGAACCTGGAAGGTTCCACCGCATCGGAAGAACTGTTAATGGTGAATGCGAATGAGCCATTATTATCCATGGCATTTAATAATCTTTTAAAAAATGCCTTACAATACTCGGTCGATAAACGGGCAATGGTAGTGGTGCGGTTTACAGAGAACGAAAAAGCGGTGATCTTCAGGAATGCCGGTGAACCATTATCACCGGAAGAAGTACGACTCATCTTTACCCCGTTTTTCAGGGCGTCAAATGCATCGATGATCAAAGGAAGCGGCCTCGGCTTACCCCTGGTAAAGCAAATTGCGGAATTGCATAAAGCCACCATCAGCTATGAGTGGGACAATGGCTACTCTGTTTTCCGGTTCTCCTTTTTCGGATGAGCGCATTTAAGATTTCCAAAATATTAAATTTTGTTGAAAATACTTTAATTTACCTTAAAATATGTAAAATTGAGGTAGAATCCTCCTGTGAAAACAGCCAAAGCCTTTTCCGCTGTTTAACGAATTAAACAGAAAACAGAAATTACTACGCGGTGGCCCTGGCAGCCGCACTGCTTGGAACCAGAAAACAGGCGAACATGCACAACTACGATTATGCAGCCTTTACCGATCAGGATCTGCTGCAGCTGCTTAAGAGAGATGATGAAGTAGCGTTCACCCAGGTGTATAAACGGTACTGGAAATTGCTTTATACCACTGCTTTCAATATCATCCGCGAAGAGTCTGTCGTCGAGGATATCGTACAGGAAGTATTTATCAGGATCTGGCATGGCAGACATGAGCTTGACATTCATTCATTAAAGGCTTATCTGCAGCAGTCGGCCCGCTTTGGCGTCTTAAAAATGATACGCGCACAAAAGCATGACAAGGCCTTTTACGATCGACTGGCTGCCGTAAGTATGGATATTCTCGCAGATGATCTGCTGGTATATAAAGAACAAAAGGAACTGTTCGATAAATTATTAAGCGGTCTTCCCGACGCTTGCAAAGAAGCCTTCTGTCTGAGCCGGGAAGAAAACCTCACTTACAAGCAAATTGCGGCCAGACTGAACATCTCCGAAAAGGCAGTCGAAAAGCGAATCTCAAAATCCTTACAATATTTCCGCGATCATCTTAATTATGATCTGTGCATCGCTATCCTGTTAGCAGCAGGATCTGCGAAATGCATTTAACGCACCTGCAAAACTTTTCTTTCCTTTTATTTTCTGCCCTCAAAAAAATCTTCGATTAATGGTAGGGTGGGCGCCCGATTCCGGTTCTTATAAAATGAACACATGGATAGAAATAATTTTCTCGAATTATTGGATAAATACCTCAGGGGTACTGCAAGTCCTGTTGAACAACAGCTGGTAGAGGATTATTATAAACGCCTTAGTGAAAAGGACGAGATACCGTTGCCTGCTGATAAGGAAAGTGCACTTGAAGCCAGGATGTTGCAAAATATCCGGCAGGGCATGCAGCGCGTGCCGGTTTCACCCGCCAGATCGCATGGCATGTTCCGGTGGATGTATGCCGCTGCCGCTTCGGTATTGATTGTATTGGCCGCAAGCCTGTACTTCGCCAAAAAGGATGTGCAGCGACCGGAGCCGGTGGTGAAACAGAACAAGGCACCAGACATTGCGCCCGGCCGGAACGTGGCTTCTCTTACATTAGCTGATGGCTCCCGTATTATTCTGGACCAGGCTGATAATGGCATATTGGCCAATGAAGGCGCTGCAACCGTTTCAAAAGCAAAAGATGGCCAGTTGGTTTACCATGCCGGCAGCGCGGCCGGAAGTGCTGCCGCTACAGCACCAGGATATAATACGATCGCCACACCTTACGGTGGTCAGTACCAGGTGATCTTACCGGATGGCACAAAAGTGTGGCTGAATGCAGGTTCTGCATTGACCTTTCCTACCGTTTTTACAGGCAGTACGCGATCCGTGCAATTAAAAGGGGAAGCATATTTTGAAGTTGCGCATAATGCATCGCTGCCGTTTACTGTAGAAGGCGGCGGCTCCACCGTTCAGGTGTTAGGCACAAAGTTCAATATCATGGCCTACGAAGATGAAAAAAAGGTAAATACGACACTGCTGGAAGGTTCGGTAAAGATCATTAAAGGAAATAAGAGCCGCCTGCTGAGACCCGGCGAACAATCGACGATCAAAGGAGAAGAAATAGCCATCAGCGACGCTGATGTAGACGCGGCTTTGGCATGGAAAGATGGTTACTTCGTGTTTAAGAACGAAGACCTGGCCAGTATCATGCGTAAGATCGCCCGGTGGTACAATGTAACCATCCAATACGAGGGGCATTTCGGTAATAAAACTTTTGGCGGAAGGATCTCCCGTTCCCGGAACGTTTCAGAAGTACTCAAAATGCTCGAATTAACCGGTTCTATACGATTTAAGATGCTGGATATCGAAACAGAAAATGCAAAAAAGATAGTTGTTTATTAATGGTCCTCTTGATTGGAACACCTCCTTCGCCGGCTGACGAAGAGGCCGGGAGGGGACTGCATGATAAAAAATAACCAGGTGCGTTCGCTCCGCCCCTGGTTGTAATCAAAAAAACTAAAACTGACCAAAATTATGAATTTTCCCTTGATCAGGAAATACAGGGGCCAGCCCGCTATTTCTTACAAAATGCTTATGGTTATGAAGCTTGCCATTATTTTTTTAACCGCCTGTTTCCTGCAGGCCAGCGCTGCAGGTTATGCTCAAAAGATCACCCTGTCAAAGAAAAATGCCACCCTCGATCAGATCTTCTGGGAGATCAGCAGACAGAGTAAGTATGAGTTCGTTTATGATGCCGGCATGCTCAGGGAAGCAAAAACGGTTGATATCCAGGTGGTCAATGCGCCTTTGGATAAGGTGTTGAACGAATGTTTTGCCGGTCAGCCATTGACGTATACGGTGCTGCAGAACATGATCATCGTGAAAAGGAAACCCGTACAAACAACCGTTGCACCTCCGCCGCCTCCCATAACAGGCAAAGTGACCAATGAAAAAGGAGAACCCCTGGCAGGAGCTACCGTTCGGGTAAAAGGCACCGATAAGATGATAGTGGCGGATGTTAACGGTCAGTTCAGTTTTGCAGATCTTCCTGAGAATACGGTATTGATCATTTCCTATACGGGATATATACAAAATGAAATAGCGGTGAAAGGGCAAAATTCATTGCATGTCGTGTTGAAGGAAACTGCCGCAGATCTGAATTCCGTTGTGGTGGTAGGTTATGGGACCCAGAAAAAGGTAAACCTCACCGGTTCTGTTGCTACCATAAAAAATGAAGATCTGAAAGTAAGGCCCGTTGGTCAAACCTCTGCCGCTTTGCAGGGATTGGCGCCGGGGGTTACCGTAACGCAACGTTCGGGTCAGCCAGGGGGCGATGCAGGCAATATTCGCATCCGCGGGATTGGTACGCTGGGCGATTCAGATCCCATGGTGCTCATCGATGGAATCGAGGGAACCATGAACAACGTTGATCCCAACACTATAGAATCAATATCGATCCTGAAAGATGCTGCCTCCTCCGCTATTTATGGTTCCAGAGCCGCCAATGGCGTGATTCTGATAACCACTAAAAGAGCGAAAGGCAATCAGCTATCAGTAAATTATGATGCTTACGGCGGCTGGCAAAGGCCCACTAATTTGCCTAAGATGGTAAATGCCATCGATCACATGCTGCTTACCAACGAAGCCTATGTAAATGTAGGCAGGGCGCCCTTGTATTCCGATGACCTCATCGATAAATATCGTACAGAAGGACCCGCCAACCGCGATCTGTACCCCGAAACCGACTGGCAAAAAGAAGTGCTCACCGGTTCTGGTTTTCAGCAAAACCATTTTGTCAGCGTAAACGGCGGCACAGACAAAATAAAGTCTTTCGCTTCTTTCGGTTATTTCAACCAGAAAGGTGTTATTGAAACGACCGATTTCACCCGGTACATGTTCCGCAATAACACCGACTTCAAATTTTCCGATAAGCTGGGCGCCAGATTTGATCTGCAATTTATCAATGCTGTTCAGATGGAGCCTGGCAGGGGCGCCGAAAATGTCTTTCACTGGATGAACCGTATACCTGCGAATCAGGCAGGTTATAATACCGACGGCTCCTGGGGTGAAGGATGGAACGGTGATAACCCGATTGCTTTTTCGCGGGTAGGCGGAACGGCTAAGAACAGTCAGCGCTCGGGGACCCTCAATTTCAGCCTGAACTATCAGCCCTTCAAATGGCTTAGATCCGAATTAACGGTTGCACCTGTAATTGGGGAAACGATCACCAAGACATTCAACCGGGTGGTTCAAACCTATAAACCCGATGGAACGGTTAGTAATTTTCTGTCGCCTGCCAGAAGCGCACTGACAGAAACCAGCAACAAGTCGCTTCGAAATAATGTGCGCGCCACAATTACATTCGAAAAAGATCTTCAATTGCATGAACTGAAATTGTTAGCCGGATTTTCAAGAGAAGATTTTCGCAACGATTATATCTCCGCCTACCGCGATGGATTTATTTTGCCCGATTATCCGGTGCTGGCTGCGGGGGATGCGGTGAATCAAAAATCAAATGGTAACTCAGCGGAATGGGCGCTGCAATCGCTGTTTACGCGGCTCAACTATAATTACAAAGAAAAATACCTGTTCGAGGCAAACCTCCGGTACGACGGATCTTCCAGATTCGCCCCTGGCAACAAATATGGTCTTTTTCCTTCAATGTCTGCAGGCTGGCGGATATCACAGGAGAATTTTATGGAACCGTTGGCGCACATTATAACTGATATGAAGATCAGGGCGTCCTGGGGACAACTGGGCAATCAGAATATCGGAAACTATCCTTTTGCCAGCCAGATCGAATTCGGAGCTTCAACATTGGGCAAACAGATCGTAAATACAGCAGCGTTGAACACAGCGGCCAACGTAGACATTTCCTGGGAGACCACTGAGATGGCAAATATTGCCCTGGACCTTGCCTTATTTTCCAATCTCTCGATAACAGCCGAATACTACGATAAAAAATCAAGAGACATATTATATGTGCTGGATATTCCCCTGATCATGGGATTGAGCGCTCCGCCGCAAAACGTAGGCGTTGTAAGCAATAAGGGCTGGGAATTAGGTGTCAACTACAATGGCGCCATCAGGGATTTTAAATACCATGTTAATGTAAATGTTTCAGATGTAAGGAACAAAGTGATGGATCTGCGTGGCATCAACAGAACAGGCCTTACCGTTAGCCGCGAGGGATATCCCATAGCTTCAATTTATGGGCTCGAGGCCATAGGATATTTTGTCGATGACAAGGATGTGGCCGACCATGCGCAGCAGTTTGGTATCGTAAAGCCGGGCGATCTGAAATATAAGGATCAGAATAATGACAGGATCATCAATGACCTCGACAATGTGGTGATCGGAAGCACTATTCCCCGCTACACCTACGGAATAAACCTGGGCGCCTCTTACAAAGGATTTAACCTGAGCGCCATGATCCAGGGCGTAGGCAAAGCCGACGGCTACCTGTACAGGCAGGGCATTATGCCTTTCTATGAAGGCGGAACGGTGCAGGAACAGCACAAAGACCATTGGACGCCCGATAATCCCCATGCTGCCTTTCCACGACTGGCCTTCAGTGAAGTGAACAATGAAAAGAACTCCAGTTTCTGGATGAAGAATGCAGCGTATATGCGCCTGAAGAATATCCAGATCGGCTACACCTTCCCCGGCGCATGGAGCCGTAAACTGGGCATGAGGAACCTGCGTTTGTATGTAAACGGTTCCAATGTGTTCACCCTTGATAAGTTCTGGAATGGCTATGATGTAGAAAGCCCGGTGGGTATCGGCAACAGCTATCCGCAAGTAAAAGTGTTCAGTTTTGGTTTGAACGCTAATTTTTAAGCTCTTCTAATTTGACTACAATGCGTAAATATATTATTCTGTTTGTTTTATTTTCGACTTTTGCTGCCTGCAAAAAGAATTACCTTGACAAATATCCATTGGATGGTCCTTCCTCCTCTTCATTTATCACCAATGAAAAGGAATTGATCTTGGCCATCAATGGATGTTATGCCTCCCTCACATTTCATCCAAGTGCGCACAACTGTCCCATGCCCGTGATCCTGGATCATGTTACCGATCTGGGGTTCGACCGCAATAACGGAACGTTGCAGGAAGTGGGCAAAGGCAGTCATGATAGTAATAATGGACTTTTTGTGAACATCTGGAGCAGCTCTTATAGTGCCATTGCACGCTGTAATTTTTTATTGGAGAACATAGATAAAGTAAAAGACGTGGTAAACACCCAGTTATTCAACCGGGTTAAAGCAGAAGCCCGTTTTTTAAGGGCCTATAATTACCATTACCTGGTTGAAATGTTTGGCGGCGTGCCATTGGTGACCACCACCCTGAAAATGACCGAAGCGCAGGTGCCCCGCAGCAGCAAGGAAGAGCTGGTGAACTTTATGATGACCGAGCTCGAAGAAGCAGCCACTGATCTTCCCACCAGTTATGCGGCCACGGAAAGCGGCAGGGCAACAAAAGGCGCTGCACTTGCCATCAAGGCAAGGATCGCCTTATACAATGAAAAATGGGAGCTAGCGGCGGATGCAGCAAAAAGAGTAATGGACCTGAACGCTTATGAATTACATGCCGATTTCGGCGAGTTGTTCACCTATAAAGGACAAACATCCAAAGAGATCATCTTTGCGCTGCAATATTTAAAAGGGACCAAAACGCATAACATACCTTCGCAATTCTTCTCCAGGATGGCCTCCGGCTTCAGCGGCCTGGTGCCCGGACAGTCATTGGTTGATTCCTATGAATGTACAGATGGCAGGTCAATAGACGTTTCGCCGCTTTTTGACCCCGCAAAGCCATTTGCGAACCGCGATCCCCGCCTCGGCTATACCATGGCATTGCCGGGAAGTGTTTTCCTGAATTTTTTATTTGAGACGCACAAAGACAGTGTGAGAACCTGGGACTATAATACCACGCCGGCAAGAAGGGTGAATAATACAGATGCTACCAATGCATTTGCCACTTTTACCGGGTATTGCTGGCGTAAATACACCGATCTTACTGACAGGATAGAACGCACCACTTCAGAATTGAACGTGATCAGCGTACGGTATGCAGAAGTTCTGCTCATTTATGCAGAAGCAAAAATAGAAGCCAACCAGATCGACAATACGGTTTACAGCGCTATCAATACGGTAAGACAACGACCCGGCGTGAACATGCCGGCGATCGCCAATGGAAAAACCCGGGAACAGCTACGTTCTATTGTACGCAAGGAACGTAAATATGAATTGGCAGGCGAAGGATTCAGGTTGTTCGACATCCGCCGCTGGAAAATTGCTGATCAGTTGATGAACGGAATTTTCTATGGCCGTATTCCCAAGGGATTGCTGGCAACTGCACCTAAAATAGACGACAACGGAACGCCTGATTACAGTGTAGTTCCGAACCGCGGCGAGATGCGGGTCGTTGAAACGAGGATATTCAAAGCTAACCGCGACTATTTATGGCCTATACCTAATATCGAAATTCTTACCAACACCAGCCTTGAGCAAAATCCAAATTATTAATGTCATGAAGACAACGTTCAAACGTGTATTGTACCTTTTATTTATTTTGATCGTTGGGCAAAGGCCGTCTTTTGCCCATCAGCACCCGCCAGTAGAAGCCGACGTGATCGTTTATGGAGGCACCTCTGCCGGCATAACAGCCGCCATCCAACTTTCGCGGGCAGGTAAATCCGTTATCCTCATCGAACCTTCCAAACGGATCGGGGGATTGACGACAGGCGGATTAGGCGCCACTGATATCGGTAATAAAGCTGCCATTGGCGGCATAGCCAGGGAGTTTTACCGCAACATCCGCAAATACTATGACAACCCCGCCCATTGGAAATGGCAAACCCGCGCCGAATATTTCAAAAAAGAAAAAGAGGAAGACGCCATGTGGACCTTTGAGCCTTCAGCGGCGCTCAAAGTGTACCACGAGATGCTCGCTCCCGAAAAAGTAAAGCTCATATATGGTGAGCGGCTGAACAGGGCTGCCGGCGTGGTAAAGAAGAACCAGGCCATTGTAAGCATTCAAATGGAAAACGGCACTGTGTACAAGGGAAAAATGTTCATCGATGCTACCTATGAAGGCGATCTGATGGCGGCTGCAGGTGTGAGTTATACCTATGGCCGTGAATCGAATCAGCAATATAAGGAAACGCTGAATGGCGTACAGGCAAACAGGTTCAATATAACCCTGAAAGAGCATATCTCGAGAAATGCCCATTATCACAATTTTGTGAACGGCGTGGATCCCTATATTGTTAAAGGCGATAGGTCGAGTGGACTGTTAACTGGCATCAATGCCGGCGGGCCTGGTATTGAAGGCGCTGCAGATAAGAAGATCCAGGCTTACTGCTTCCGGATGACACTCACCGATCATCCCGATAACAGGATCCCTTTCGCCAAACCCGACAATTACAACGAACGCAACTATGAGCTGCTGTTCAGGAACTATGAGGCTGCACCCAATGGCGTTATTGAAGACATGTACAATTACGGCGACAAACTGGTGCCATGGATCAATAGCAAGATGCCGAACCGCAAAACGGATATCAACAACCAGAAAGGATTTTCTACTAATTTCATCGGGCAGAATTATAATTACCCCGAGGGCTCCTACGAGGAAAGGGAAAAGATCATCCAGGCCCATCGACAATACCAGAAAGGTTTGATGTGGACCCTGGCCAATCATCCCCGTATTCCCGAAAAAGTAAGAAAAGTGGTATCCCAATGGGGAACCTGTAAAGATGAGTATGATAATAAAGATGGCTGGCAGGATCAGCTTTATATCCGGGAAGCCAGGCGAATGGTCAGTGATTATGTTATGACGCAATACCATTGCGAAGGCTTAACAGTAGCAGAAGATGCGGTAGGACTGGCTGCCTATACCATGGATTCGCACAATGTGCAGCGATACGTTGATGCCAACGGCTATGTGCAAAATGAGGGCAATGTGGCGGCTCCTGTAGTTGCTCCTTTTCCGATCAGTTACCGGTCGATCATTCCTAAAAAAAATGAATGCAGTAATCTGCTGGTGCCGGTGTGTTTGAGCGCGAGCCATATTGCTTTTGGCAGTATAAGAATGGAGCCTGTGTTTATGGTTTTAGGTCAGTCTGCCGCAATAGCCGCTTCACTGGCTATTGATTATAAGCTAGGTCTTCACGAACTGCCATATGAGCATTTACACAAACTCTTAATAGAAAACCAACAGCGCCTCGGCGAAGAATGATCTCTCGATTTTCGATTTCGAGATTTTGAGATTGCGGGATTTCTCGATTTCGAGATTTTGAGATTTCGAGATTTCTAGATTTCGAGATTTCGAGATTTCTCGGGAAGTTCGATATTGAAGAAATCAGAAATCATAAATCCTAAAATCAGCAATTGTATTAAACGTGTTTTAAATATGAAGAGAAACATTGTTTTATTTTTCCTTGCAATCACCTCACGAATAGGAGTGGCTCAGGACATCAATATCATTCCGCAGCCATCTTCGGTTCAGCAAAAACAGGGACGTTTTATTATCAAAAGAACTACACCCATTGTTGCAAAAAGCCCCGAAGAAATCAGATCGGGTAAATACTTAAATGCCTATCTGAATAAGTATTTTGGTTTTTCACTTCCCATAAAAACATCCGGATCAGCAGGTATTATTATAAAGGCAAACAAAGACGCCGCTGACAGTTATGTCCTGGAGGTAGACCCGAAAAGCATAAAAGTACTGGGCGGTAATGCGACAGGCGCTTTTTATGGTATTCAAACAGTTTTACAGTTGCTGCCGCTTGAAAAGAACGGTGAATTGTCAATCCCGGCTGTATCAATAACCGATACACCGGTTAATAAATATAGGGGATTGATGCTGGACGTTGGCCGTCACTTCTTCCCTGTAGCAGACGTAAAAAGGTATATTGACTTACTTGCCCTGCATAAAATGAATTATTTCCATTGGCACCTTACTGAAGACCAGGGATGGCGCATCGAAATTAAAAAGTATCCGAAATTAACTTCAGTAGGCGCATGGAGGAACGGAACGATCATTGGTAATAATCCAGGCACCGGAAACACGAATACGCGCTACGGCGGATATTATACCCAGGAAGAGGTGAAGGACGTTGTTAAATATGCCGCGGACCGGTATATCACTGTTATTCCCGAGATTGAAATGCCCGGACACAGCAGCGCTGCTATTGCATCTTATCCTTACCTGAGCTGTTTTCCCGACAAACCGACGATTGACTATGTGCATAAAAAAAGCGTTTGGTCGGGCGACAGTACCGGCAAACAGGTCATTCAGGCATGGGGGATCTATAAAGACGTTTTTTGCGCCGGAAAAGAAACGACATTTCAATTTTTGACGGATGTTTTAGACGAGGTGATGTCGCTGTTCCCTGCGAAGATCATCCATATCGGCGGAGATGAATGTCCGAAATCGAATTGGGAGGCTTGTCCCAACTGCCAGAAAAGGATCGCTGAGCTGGGTTTTAAAACCGATAGCAGCCATAAAGCAGAGCACTACCTGCAAAGTTATTTTGTTAAACGCATAGAACAGTATCTGAATGGTAAGGGAAGAAAACTGCTGGGCTGGGACGAGATCCTGGAGGGCGGTCTGGCGCCCAATGCATGGGTAATGAGCTGGCGTGGTGAGAAAGGCGGCATTGAAGCAGCGCGGTCGGCCCATAATGTTGTAATGACACCTAATACCTATGCTTATTTTGATCATCAGCAGGCAGAGAAGGAAGATTCGGTTACAATAACCAAGAACCGCAAGCATTTACCGATCGAAAAAGTGTATGGTTGGAATGTATATCCGGATTCCCTGCAGCAGGAATACAGGAAATATGTGCAGGGTGGACAGGCCAATCTTTGGACTGAGTATGTCACTAATCCCGGCAAAGCCGAATACATGTTATTACCGCGGCTGGCCGCCTTGTGCGAATCGTTATGGACAGCCCCGGCCAAGAAACAGTGGAGTGACTTTAACACAAGATTGCAGGTGCAAAAGAAGCGCTACAGCTTGTGGGGGTATAACTATTATGGGAAATAATAAATTCCAGGAACCAAATCTCAAGAACCAAATAATAAATACCAAAAATCAAACTTTGACATTTGAGTTTTGCAAATTATTTGGTTGTTTTGAGATTTGAGATTTTATTTGGTTCTTGTGATTTGCGATTTGAGATTTATTTGGTTCTTGGATCTTGTGATTTGAGATTTTTATTTGGTTCTTGTGATTTACGATTTGAGATTTATTTGGTTCTTGGATCTTGTAATTTGAGATTTTTATTTGGTTCTTGTGATTTGCGATTTGAGATTTATTTGGTTCTTGGATCTTGTGATTTGAGATTTTTATTTGGTTCTTGTGATTTGCGATTTGAGATTTATTTGGTTCTTGGATCTTGCGATTTGAGATTTATTTGGTTCTTGGATCTTGTAATTTGAGATTTTTATTTGGTTCTTGTGATTTGCGATTTGAGATTTATTTGGTTCTTGGATCTTGCGATTTGAGATTTATTTGGTTCTTGAATCTTGTGATTTGAGATTTTTATTTGGTTCTTGGATCTTGTAATTTGAGATTTTTATTTGGTTCTTGGATCTTGTGATTTGAGATTTTTATTTGGTTCTTGTGATTTGCGATTTTTTGAAAATACATACAAATGGATTTTTTGAACGGAGCCAACGCCCTGACGTTGGTATTTGGTGCCCTGTTGATCTTTGCGATTGCATACCGGTTCTACGGCATCTTTATGGCCAATAAGGTGCTGCGGCTGAATAACAAAAATGTAACCCCCGCCGTAGAATTTGCCGATGGTAAAGACTATGTAGCTACTAACAAAAATGTACTCTTCGGCCATCACTTTGCTGCGATTGCCGCTGCGGGCCCGCTGGTTGGGCCTGTATTAGCCGCACAGTTTGGTTATCTGCCCGGCACATTGTGGATCCTGATCGGCTGCGTGCTGGCCGGCGGCGTTCACGACATGGTGGTCCTTTTTGCCTCTGTACGTCACAAAGGCCAGAGCCTGGCAACTATTGCCGGTAAGGAAATAGGAAAAGGTACAGGCGTGATCGCCGGTTTTGCCGTGCTCTTCATTTTGATCCTTACCCTGGCCGGTCTGTCATTGGCATGCATCAGCGCTATGCATGAAGCCTCCTGGTCGTTGTTTACGGTAATTGCAACGATGCCCATTGCAATTATAATGGGGTTGCTCATGCGTTACCGGAAGAACAGTGTAACATTTGCCAGCATCCTGGGTGGTATCCTGCTTATTGCAAGTATCATCGGAGGTCATGAACTGATGCAGATCAAAGAGATCAATAATATCTTTCA
The DNA here is from genome assembly GCF_017356035.1 of Longitalea luteola. Taxonomy (GTDB): domain Bacteria; phylum Bacteroidota; class Bacteroidia; order Chitinophagales; family Chitinophagaceae; genus Niastella; species Niastella luteola. Next base: position 201,538 of record NZ_JAFIQX010000007.1, read on the forward strand.
CTGGAAAGTTGAGACCATTTCAATTGCCATTACTGCCTACGGATTTTTAGCTTCTATATTACCTGTGTGGTTACTCCTGGTGCCGAGGGACTATTTATCTACCTATCTGAAAATAGGAACGATCATAATGCTGGCCGTTGGCGTAATATTCGTTCATCCGACTATTCAAATGCCTGCCGTTACCAGCTTTGTAAGTGGCGGCGGACCCGTGATAGGAGGTCCTGTATTACCTTTTATCTTTATTGTTATAGCCTGTGGTGCCATCTCCGGCTTTCATGCAGTGATAGCAACAGGTACCACCCCCAAAATGCTGTCGAACGAAAGAGAAATACTTTTTGTAGGTTATGGCGCCATGCTGGTGGAAGGTTTTGTTGCTTTAATGGCTCTGATAGCTGCCTGCACACTGGTTCCCGGCGACTATTTTGCCATCAACACGCCTAAAGAAATGCAGGCTGCTTTCCTAAGCCAGCATCCGGGTTTGCATGCGGTGGACCTGGATTATTTCAGCGAGAAAATAGGCGTAGACCTCAGGGGCAGGACAGGAGGAGCCGTTTCGCTGGCGGTGGGTATGGCGCATATCTTTAATAAAATACCATTTATGAAAGATGTTATGGCCTACTGGTACAATTTTGCCATCATGTTCGAAGCTGTATTCATACTTACGGCAATAGACGCCGGCACCAGGGTGGGCAGATTTTTTTTACAGGAAATGCTGGGCAACGTGATCCCAAAATTCAATGATAAGAACTGGATGCCGGGTATCGTGATCAGCAGTTTGCTGTTTACATTCTCCTGGGGCTACCTGGTATATACCGGCAATGTAAGTAGCATCTGGCCCCTGTTTGGCATCAGCAACCAGCTGCTGGCGGCCTGCGGGCTTATAGTTTGCACCACGATGCTCATCAGGATGAACAGGAAAAAATATGCGTTATATGCGGCAATACCCGGCGTTTTTATGGCCCTGATCACTTTCTGGGCAGGTTATGAACAGATCAGGAATGTATATCTGCCAAAGCAGCAATACCTGCTGGCTACGCTTGCACTGCTGGCGATGCTGCTTATGTTGATCGTATTCATCAATACATTTAAAAGATGGCACCGGTTATTGCATATGAAGGCTGATCAGCTCGACTATTATGGTGATAAAGTAAAAGAGCTGGTGCCCAGGTAACTAATGCTTCATAGCTAATGTAAAAAGGCAAACAAAAAAGGATTGCACACCGCAATCCTTTTTTGTTTGCTTCATCCTGTGAAAATTCCTATCGCCTGATGAGTTTGATCATGAATTTTTCCTTTCCCTGTACAATTTCTGCGTAATAAAGACCCGGCCTGAAATGATGCCCGGTTTGCAGGGTGCCACTGCTGCCGAGGCCCGTTCTCTTTTCTATCAGTCTGCCCATGGCATCTGTGATGGTAATAGTTACCGGCTGACCGCTGCCATGCCATTGCAGGTTAACGAATTCAGTGAACGAGTTCGGGAATGCTTTTGCATGAAGTGTAACAGCACCTCGTTCCGCTACAACCGGTGTTTGCGGTTCAGGACCGGTCGACGATCTGGCTACGACAGTTGTTTGTTTGTATTTGATGGTGGCATAATCGAAATCGGTTCCGTTACCCACGCTGCGTCCTGTTATATACACATTGGCGTTATCGTCCACCGCAATTGCAGTTGCTATATCACGGTCATTACCGGGGCCATTATACCTGATCACCCATTGCTGTACGCCTGTTGCATCGTATTTAACGGTGGCGTAGTCTGCCGAAGTTCCGATGCCTTCGCTTTGCCCGGTAACATAAACATTCCCGGCAGTATCCAGTGTCAGGGCATTGGCTGCATCAATATCGTTAGCCGGGCCGTTGTACCTGGCCGCCCACTGTTGTACGCCGGCTGTATTGTATTTGATCGTGGCATAGTCTGCACCTGTTCCGCTGCCCGCGCTTTGCCCGGTAACATATACGTTGCCCAGGGAATCAACTGCCAGGTCATTGGCAATATCCTCGCCATTGCCCGGGCCATTGTACAGGGCTACCCATTGTTGCAAACCTGCTGTATTGTATTTAATGGTCGTATAATCGTTTGATCCGAAGGCAAAGCTGAAACCGGTAACGTATACATTGCCCAAAGCATCCAGCGCCAGGGCATGGGCTGCATCTATGGAATTACCCGGGCCGTTGAACCTGGCCACCCAAAGTTCGTTCCCATTGGCGTCATACTTAATCGTGATATAGTCACTGTTGCTTCCGGTGCTGTCACTTGCGCCCGTTACATATACATTGCCCAGCTTGTCTACGGCAATGTCAACTGCGATATCATTTCTGTTATTGGGGTTGTTATATCTTGCCACCCACAACATATTTCCATCACAGTCGTACTTGATGGTGGCATAGTCAGAATTGGTTCCCACGCCTATTGATTCGCCAGTTACATATACATTACCTTTTTCATCTACGGCAATTGCCATTGCTCCGTCGTGGCTGTTGGCCGGTCCGTTATACCTTCTCACCCATTGTGTGTTTCCATCCTCATCGTATTTAATCGTGGTGTAGTCGCCAAAACCGTTGCTGGCGGCGCTGGCGCCAGTTATATATACATTGCCTTTGCGGTCCAGTACCAGATCTTCAGCCTGATCGACATCAATATTAAAGATGGTGCGTGGACCAGGACCCGTGAATGTTTTCTTCCAGATCCGGTCACCGAACTTATCGTACTTATAAGTGGTATAATCTATACCGAATCTGATCTTGGTCATGCCGCCTGTTACGTGCACATTACCATCGTCATCCACTGCAATAGCGGTTGGCATATCCGGACCTCCGCCGCCAGGGCCATTATACCGTTGTACCCATTGTTGCACCCCATTGGCATTGTATTTAAGCGTGATGAAGTCTGATCTGAACCTGCTGCTACCTGTAATATACACATTGCCATTTTTATCTACGCCTATGGCTGCCGTAGTGGCAAAAGGCGTTGCCACTTCAGCGCCGTTGTAGAATGCCATCCATTGCTGGATGCCATTCGTATTGTACTTGATGGTGATATAGTTCCTTGCATTGTTGACCATCATTAATCCGGTTATGTACACATTGCCAGCTTTGTCCAATGCGAGGTCGTTGATCTCTACTTCGCCATTGACCTGCGGACTGCTACCGGTTATGGCCCACTGCTGCAAACCTGCTGCATTGTATTTAATGGTAACAAACTCCCAGAAGAAGGTTTCATCCGGAGCACCGCCCTCGCCGGTTACAAATACATTGCCTGAGGAATCCACCGCGATTGCCCTTGCCTGATCAAAAGATTCGCCGTTATAAATGGCTGCCCATTGCTGCACACCAGCTGTGTTGTATTTGATGGTCGCAATGTCGGCCGGGTTACCATCTTCATCTATTACAACAGAAATAAAACCCGTGACATACACATTGCTCGACGCATCTACTGCCAGCGCACTGGCCCTGTCTCTATCATTCACAGGCCCGTTATATCTTTGCACCCACTCTTCATTACCATCGTCGTCGTATTTGATAGTGGTATAATCGTTGTCGGTGCCGCTCCCGGTGCTCCAGCCCGTTACATATACATTGCAATCGTCATCAAGACCAATGGCCGTTGCCTGGTCCACGCCATTACCGGGACCGTTATACCTTCTTATCCATTCAACATCACCGTCATCGTCGTATTTAATAGTGGTATAGTCACGGTTTGTTCCGCTGCCGGTGCTCCATCCGGTTACATATACATTGCCCTTTCGGTCTACGGCAATGGCGGTAGCCTCGTCTGTGCCGTTCCCCGGGCCATTATACCTTTTGACCCATTTTTTATCGCCGTCATCATTGTATTTAACGGTTACAAAATCCCTTCCGGTTCCACTACCAGTGCTCCATCCTGTTACATAAACATTGCATTTGTCATCCACAGTTATGGCAACTGCTGCATCTAAGCTGTTGCCGGGCCCGTTATACCGCCTTTCCCATTTTAAATCGCCATCATCGTTATACTTGACCGTAGTGAAGTCAGCGTTGGTTCCTTTGCCATCGCTTCTTCCTGTTACATACACATTACCCTTCTGATCTACAGCCAGGTCGTTAGGCACATCATCGGCATTAGGTTCTCCATTTTGCCGCTGAACCCATTTTTCGGTAACCTGGGCAAAACAGATCGCCGACATTAAAAGAAGAGAAAGCAACAACAAGAACTTTCCGGAAAGTAGCATGTTCCTCATAATTAATTTTTTAAGATTTAACAATAATGGTAAACATCATGAGCACCGGTTAATTCCGTTTTCATGGGGAACATGTTGAACTACATTACGATTGAGCGGTAACAACTACGGTTCGCTGCGAAACTATAAGCGGATATTGGAAGCAGGGGGAAGCTGTTTTGACAGAAAATGATGACAGCGCAAGAGAAATACAAAATTCGGCTTTTGGCGGAATCAAATTCGATGAGTGTTATCAGCTTTTCAACCATCGCCACTGCGTCTTGTTTACGCAGCTAAAGCCGGCCATAACCGATGTTCGGTATCGGCAATATGCCGCGGGTTTAAATAAAATTAATATAGATGGACACGGTAAGTTCAGGATGCCGTTTCGGTAAACAATCAGTTAATTTGAGCATTATTGGTTAAAAATACATCTAACGATAACATAAAAAGGCTATATGATCCTGCAAAAACTGAAGTTGGTCCTGTTGCTCGCCGTTGCCATTTTGCCATATACGATCGCATTCGCCCAGGAAGAATTTCCTGACGGAACACCCATACCAGACTGGTTCAGGCAAAACAACCCTGTGGATCTGAATAAACTGGGTAAACGTTACCTGATAACAGCTTTTAGCGTGAAAAATGACAGTACAGTCATTCAAACAGAAAAAATTCAGGCGGTCATTAACAAAGCCCATGAGAACGGCGGCGGAGTGATCGTCATCCCCAAAGGCACTTTCCTGAGTGGTTCGCTTTTTTTCAAACAGGGCACCCATTTGTATTTGGAAGACGGCGCCAGGCTCAAAGGCAGCGACGATATCAGCCATTTTCCTATTGTGATGACCCGCATGGAAGGACAAACCCTTAAATATTTTGCAGCTTTGGTGAATGCCGATGGCCTCGATGGGTTTACCATCTCCGGTAAAGGCACCCTGGACGGTAACGGACTTCGTTACTGGAAAGCTTTTTGGCTGCGGCGGGAATTCAATCCGAAATGCACCAATATGGATGAAATGCGGCCCAGACTGGTATATGTTTCCAGAAGTAAGAACGTTCAGCTCTCCGGTTTAACCTGCATGAACTCGCCTTTCTGGACCACCCACTTTTATAAATGTGAGAACGTAAAGCTGCTCAACCTTCACATCTATTCACCAAAAGCGCCCGTTAAAGCACCCAGTACCGATGCCGTTGATATTGACGGCTGCAGGAACTTCCTTATCAAGAACTGTTACATGTCTGTAAACGACGATGCCGTAGCGCTGAAAGGCGGCAAAGGCCCGCTTGCCGACAAAGACGAAAATAACGGAAGCAATCAGAATGTCATTATCGAGGACTGTACTTACGGTTTCTGCCATGGCGTATTGACGCTGGGTAGCGAGTCTATCCATAACCGGAATATCATCCTGCGCCGCATCAAGGTACAAAACGCCGAACGGCTGCTTTGGCTTAAAATGCGCCCCGATACGCCCCAGGATTACGAATACGTATTGGTCGACGGCGTGGAAGGCAGCAACATTGGAAATTTTTTGTACATCCGCCCGTGGACACAGTTCTTCGATCTGAAAGGGGAGAAGGCGTCGAGGAATTCTTATGGCCGCAACATTACCATGCGCAATATTAAACTGGACTGTGATAACTTTTTTAACGTAGGCGTCTCAGAAGATCGCGGCAACGTAAATGCTTTCACCTATAAGTTATCCAACTTCAGTTTTGAGAACCTGCAGATAACAGCGAAGAAAAATCTCACCATCGACACATCGGTGATAGCCAATTTTACGCTGCGGAATGTAACGGTTAACGGAGAAAAGCGCTTTTAACGGTCAGGCGTTTTCATTTTCCTGATCCATTCATTGATGAGTTGCACGCCTTCCCGGTGTATTTGCTCTCTTCCCAATTCAGGCATGGCAATACCGGGATCATTGGTTTGCATGCGGAAGGCAAGAATAGATTTATGTGGTTTGCCGGGAACAATATCAAATCTATTCCTCCCGGCGCCGCGCCCGGCAGCCACCGGGCTTTTCATTATACCCAGTTCAATGGAGGCATCCTGGCCATAATGCAGGAACAAACCGGATGTATTGGCAGGACCCTGCGGATGATGGCAGGTGCCGCAATTTACATCCAGGTAAGCTCTCGCCCTCACCTCCAAAGATTGTGACTGGTCATTCATCGATGGAAATCTATCGATTGTCTGTACATCAGGTAAACCCGTTAACAGTCCTTGTTGTTGCCAATAGCTCAACTGGTTTTGTTTTCCGGTTGTATAGATATAATCGCGGTTGAGCTGCCTGGCGGTAGGGCCGATGGGCTGCATGGTGCCGCCGCGGATATGGCATCCTTTACACTGGTTTTTATTGGGAATGATATAATCGATCCTGATCCGTTTACCGGAACCATTTATATAGGAGACCTTTTTTACGTCGCCTGCTACATCGTAAAACGCTTCTGTTTGTTCATCGTTCCATACATAAGGGTAGGCAGTCCAGCCTTCCGCTTCGTTTACCAGCAACCTGGTTTCTATGACCTTTCTACCCTGCCCGGGCTTGCGAAAATCATTTTCATAATAGAAATTTTTGATGATGACGGTTCCCTGCGGAAAGTGCAGGGCTCCTTTCGCTGTATATCGGGCTTTGCTGCCATTGGGCAGTTTGATAAAACGCATTTTTTGTGCATAATTGGAAAACAGTTCCGAATTGATTTCATAGGGAATAACAGCAGGCGCCGGTTGCAGATCAGCCAGTTTGCCGGTAAAGAAATTATATTCAGACAGCTTTTGTTTCCGCTCAAAAACAGGGCGGCTAACTGTCGGCGTTACGGCAAGGTTAATAACCACCGTACTAATTAAAAGCCATGTTATGATCAGTTTCCTTGGCATTGGCAGGTTATAGCTGTGGTTACTTAATTTTTCTTCGTGACATGTAACTCCACTTCCTTTTGTTTTATCCCTTCGCACGCGAAGGCATTCATGTCTCTCGAAATACCCTTGAACTTATTGGCCGCTTTGATGTTGCCAATACTTTGGTTTTCATTGTTGCGGATACAAATGGCAGGATTTTTTACTTTATCATCAACAATGCCGTCGTAGATTATATGCGGCACGTCTTTTCCAAATCTTACTTTCAACCTGAACATCAGGCCCATTCTTCCTTTCATCGTGGTCCTTTGGTGTTTTCTGGTATAGGTGTTATCGTGTATATAGATGTGATCCGGATATGGATAATAGGAACTATCCTTAATGGGTATTTCTGCAATATAATAGCTGGCGATCGCGGTACCCGCTGTACGGTTGTTAATGATGCGGTTATTGTAGATCTCTACATTGTTGGTGGCCAGTATCATCAACCCTGTTCCTAAAGGCACTTTGCCTACGATGTTTCCCCGGGGCGCAAAATTGGGATAATTGTTGTGATGCACGTGGTTGTTGAATACGCGTACATAGCCACCCTTTTTTTGCACCAGGTTGGGCAGGTCAAAGATCAGGATCCCGCCGGTGTTCTCCGTAGCTTCGTTATTATATACATCAGCATATAAGGTGTTTTCTATTTCAATACCCGCTACATTGTGATAGGCTTTGCTGTTTCGTACAATAACATGTTGCGATTGTCCAACATAAATACCTGCATCAGATGCCCCAATGGCCACACAACTGTCTATCAAAACATTTTTGCATTGCACCGGATACAGGCCATAGGCGCCATTTTTTTTGGATGGCTTACCTGTCCACTCAGCTTTTACATTTTTTACTGTAAGGCCGTCTACCAATTGGGCTTTGATCAGATCGCCTTTTGAATCCTGCACAGTAAGATCCCGTATAGTGATATGAGTGGAATTGGTGATCCTGATCCCTTCGGCGCCGGCAATTTGACCTTTAAACGAGAGAATGGTTTTATTGATCCCTTTGCCGGCGAGGGTGATATTGTTTTTTCCATCCATCCATAAGGCCATATTGAGTTGAAAACGGCCCTCGGGGATCTCGATGACCACGCCATCGGGGGATTCGATGAATTGTGCCTGCAGGCGGCGGCGCAGATCCTGCGATAGAACAGTCAGTGTGCAGCATAAGGTTATGGTCAACAGGCAAAGCGCTTTCATAAAAAGCATTTACCTAATTTACAAAATTAGCCGCAGTCCGGGGCAGGAAATGACCGGCCAATACCGGCTGACCGGTGCCTTTTTTTCTACACTGGTATAAAATAAAGACAGGCAGGTGGCCCGGAGGCTCAACTACCTGTCTTTATTGATCTTTGTCAGGTATAATGTACATCATTCAGGGATGCCTGCCTTTATTTAAAGCTGCGGTACAGGCTCCTTGCTGGCTTCGGTATTGATACCCGATTTTGCAATCGAACTTAAAATGGCATCCGTTTCTTTTTCTTCCTTAAGTATTGGTTCCAGTAACTGAACGATCTCTTTATGCCCTAAGGTGTTTGCGAGCGTCATTAGACTGCCATAAGTAGCTATCTCATAATGTTCCACTTTTTGAGCCGCAATGATCAGGGCAACGTCCCGCTGGGCGCTGCCTTTTGCCGATTCATCAATCACCTGCCAGCCTTCATCGAACAGTCCCTGCAGGCCAACGCATGGTTCCGCCTGTGGGGGAATGCCCAGCAGGGTAAACACTTCCTCCAGGATCTTTGCATGCCTTTCAGTTTGCTCTACGTGCACTTCAAATGCCTTCTTTAATTTAACGGTAGTTGCCTCTTCTGTCATTGTAGCCAATGTATTGCGCATATTGACTTCCGACCAGTACATTTCCTGCAGAGAGGTTACAAAAAATTCCTGCAGGGCTGAGTTCAAAGTGGTTGCATCGGTTTGCATAGTGGATGATTTATTAACAATAATTGAAGTGATACCAACGATCATATCACAGAAAAAACTATTCCACGCTGGCGGCCGGTGTTAATGTTTTGCCGCTGAAACTCAGGCGGATTGCGGTTTGCAGTGGCATGGATTTTACAGCGATTGCTGTATTAAGAACTTTAAAAAACATTATATGGAAACGATGTTTAAAACTCAGGACAAGAGAGAAGGCAAAGTTGCCAAGGCTATTGAAGAACAAACATCTAAATTGCCAAGCGACGTGTTTCTGTGGGCATCGATCGGCGCTATGACAGCCGCTGCGATATTACAGATCGCCCGTCAGAAACACATGAGTTTATTTATCGGCCAGTGGGCAGCTCCTTTCCTGTTATTTGGCCTTTATAATAAGCTGGTTAAACAACGCGGGCACGACAGTATGGATAAAGAGTAGCAATGGTATTGTGAAAACCTGGGCTCGCATCACAAAGCCGGGATCGCTTCATGGCGGTCCTTTTTTATTTTAATGGGAGAAACGCCGTGAGGCTGCTCACGGCGCTGATGGTGCCGGCAATGTATTCGGCTGGTTATTATCAATAAGGTTATGTTCTCCCATTAACAGTATTATACTTCTACCTGTCATCCTGATCTTATCTGCCGGGCCGTAAATGTCTTTGGACTCTGCCAGCAACCCGTCATCTGTTGCGGTATCAAGGATCTTAAACCATTTATTACCAAATTTCGCGGGCGGTAAGCTGAATTCCAGTTCCTCATCATGGGCATTAAAGAGGATGTAAAAATCCTTATCGGTCAACTTTTGCCCCTTTTCATCGAGACAACGTAATCCCATGCCATTCAGGTATACGCCTAACGACTTGGTATAGCCTTCGTTCCATTGCTCGTCCTTCATTTCATTGCCATCCGGCGAAAACCAGGCGATATCCTCCAGGCCGGTGCCTCGTATGGGTTGTTCCTGGAACCAGCGCCGGCGGCTGAAGGCCGGATGCGCTTTACGGAACGCGATAAGTTGTTTCACAAAATCGATTAATTGCCCATCTTTTTCATGCCATTTTAACCACGAGATCTCATTGTCCTGGCAATAGGCATTATTATTCCCGAATTGCGAGTTGCCCATTTCGTCGCCGCTGAACAGCATAGGTACACCCTGTGATAATAACAGGGTGGTAAGGAAATTTTTTTTCTGCCGCTTTCTTATTTCAATGATTTCCGGGTTCCTGGTGGGGCCTTCCTCGCCATAATTGCAGGAGTGATTCGTTGTATCGCCATCATTATTGTTCTCACCATTGGCCTCGTTGTGTTTTTCGTTAAAGCTTACCAGGTCTTCAAGGGTAAAGCCGTCATGCGCGGTAATAAAATTGATGCTGGCGCCCGGTGTGCGGTAATCATTTTTATACAGATCGGCGCTGCCGGTGATGCGCTGGGCAAATTCTGCCAGTCTTCTTTCCGTGCCCCGCCAGTAATCCCGGATGCAATCGCGGTACATACCATTCCATTCTGCCCAACCGCCCGGGAACTTACCTACCTGGTAGCCGCCTTCGCCGATATCCCAGGGTTCTGCTATTAATTTCACCCTTGAAATGATCGGGTCCTGGTGAATGATATCAAAGAATGCTCCCAGTTTGTTCACTTCATGTAACTCACGGGCGAGGGTAGCTGCCAGGTCGAAGCGGAACCCGTCTACATGCATCTCGGTTATCCAGTAACGGAGGCTGTCCATGATAAGCTGCAACACATAAGGCATGCGGGTGTTCAGCGTGTTGCCGGTACCGGTATAATCCATATAATAGCGTTTGTCTTCCGTTAACCGGTAATAAGAAGCATTGTCAATGCCCCGGAAACACAGGGTAGGACCGAGGTGATTTCCCTCCGCCGTATGGTTGTATACCACATCGATGATGACCTCAATGCCTGCTTTATGCAATGCTTTCACCATTGACTTGAATTCGTTCACCTGCTGGCCCAGGAAGCCGCTTGCCGCATAACGCGGGTCGGGGGCAAAAAAACCGATGGTATTGTAGCCCCAGTAATTGGTAAGGCCGTTTTCCTTCAGATGCCTGTCTTCAATAAAGTGATGAATGGGCATCAGTTCAATGGCGGTTATGCCGAGTTCTTTCAGGTAATCGATCATTACGGGGTGCGCCAAAGCGGAATAAGTTCCCCTGATCTCTTCGGGTATGCCAGGATGTAAATAGGTAAGGCCCTTTACATGTGCTTCGTAAATAATACTTTCATGATAAGGGATGTTCAGTTGTTGATCACCTTCCCAGTCGAATTGATCGTTTACGACAACAGATTTAGGCATGTAAGGGGCGCTGTCTGTCGTGTTAAAGCTGAGGTCTTCATCTTTATGGCCTATTTCATACCCGAACAGGGCATCGTGCCAGTGCAGGGTGCCCGAGATCGCTTTTGCGTATGGATCGAGTAATAATTTGTAGGCATTGAACCGGTGGCCTTCTAAAGGTTTATAGGGCCCCGATACCCGGTAGCCGTATAACTGACCAGGTTGTATATCGGGCAGATAAATATGCCAGATATGATGGGTGCGTTCTTTAAGGCGCACTTTAATCGTTTCTCCATCATCCTCTATTGAATTGAATAAACAGAGATCAACTCCCTCTGCATTTTCAGCATAGATCGCAAAGTTCACTCCATTCCCATCCCAGGTCGCTCCTAAAGGATAGGGCTTCCCCATGTAAAACTCTTGTGTCTTCTTCATATTAAAACAGGTCTTTCAGCAACGCATTATCCCCAATGGTTTTGCTGTTTAAAAATTTTCACAATAAACTGTACATATTATTTTCAGCGCTTAGGTCGTAGTGGCAATAAAACTGGAGCAAATAATAACAGAAGTAAAATGCGGAAGATGTATAAACAAACGGTCAGTGGAATTACCGTTAGTGTCGTGAAGTTAATACAACATGCTGAAGTAAAAAAATATTTATGCGCTATCAGTCCCTGTCAGCGAGCATGTTTTGTATTAATTACATTTATTAATAGCAGTGTAGAGCTTTCTCCCCATGAGCGGCATGCTTTTTCCTGTTGTGATAGCAATCATTTCTTTCCTGCCCTCAATACATATCACTAATCGTTCTGTTATGAAGTTTGATAAATACCTGGATCACGCGGCTATTGTAATTTTTTATCTGGTTGCTATAGCAGGCATGTTTTCCTGTGGCGGAAAAAATACATCTTCCAACGTGGAGTCGCCGGGAGGCGACAAGACCGCCAAGGACAGGACACTGGAGGCTGGCGCCGATCTCCTGCAGAATAAATCGCCTTTATCGAAAATAAATGTATACCTCGACGGCTTTCATTTCTACAATGGTAATATTAATGCGCAAATGGAAGCGCATCACTATGTGTCGCAAATTAATGAGGATCTGTACCAGGCGATCATGTACGATGGCAACGGGCCCGATGCCAAGATCATGGGTGTAGAATATATTGTTACTGAAAAGCTGTTTAAAACATTGCCTGAGGAGGAAAAGAAACTATGGCATTCACACCACCATGAGGTAAAATCGGGTACACTGATCGCTCCGGGTATACCCTTGGTGGCAGAACATGAATTGATGGAGAAACTGGTGTCTACCTACGGTAAAATAATTCATACCTGGCATACAGATCAGAACAGAACACTGCCGGTGGGTTCGCCCATGATCATGATGGGATTTACCAGGGATGGTCAACTGAAACAGGAATTGTTGGCCGACAGGGACAAGCGGTTTAATATCTCAACCGCCGAAAAGAAAAAGAACAGGGCCGATATTCCCGTACCGGCAATAGACCCTATGGCCAATGCCTGGGAAAAAGGCGATGTGCGGCAGTTGGTGATCACCGCGAATGCCGATAGTGCGCTTCACAAGCACCAGGGCGTAATGCAAAAAGAACCGCAATAAGGCGAATTGTATGCGGGGCCTTAAAGAGAATAAAAATAAAAAAGGATAGCGCCGCTATCCTTTTTTCTACCATCTATAATTGATACACTATTCTTCTTCTTCTTCCTCTTCGGTTTCCTGTTCTGCTTCCCAGTTGATATTACTTTCAGCAACGCCGGTCAGGATCTGGTCTGTTTCCTTTTCTTCCTGCAGGGTTTGCTCCAGTATGCTGGCTGCATCTTCATAGCCCAGGGTATTGGCAAACTCTACCAGGCTGCCATAGCTGGCGATTTCATAATGTTCTACCTTTTGGCACGACATAATAATTGCCGCGTCGCGGGTCATGCTGCCATCCTCTGTTTCTTCAACGGCAGATTCAGCTTCCCTGATAAGTCCTTCCATCGCTTCGCATTTTTTGCCCTGGGCCCTTTGTCCGACTATTTCAAATACTTCTTCCAGGCGGGAGATCTGTTCTTCCGTTTGGCCTATATGTTCTTCAATAGCTGATCTGAGCTCTTCTGTTGTAGATTTCTTCATCAGTTTAGGCAGCGCCTTCATAAGTGCTTTTTCTGCCCAATAAATATCTTTCAGGGAATGATAGAAAAACTTTTCGAGCTGACTGTTCCCTGCACCGGCTCCTTTTGATGGTGCTGCTTTTTTCTTGGCGCTTCTTGCAGGTTTAGATTTTGTTGTTGGCATGATATCGTTTTTTATTTGATTAAATAGTTATGTAATCCCCGATACAAAGCGCATGCCATGGGTGCTGTGCTTTAAAACGCTGCGGGGCGGTACCATGTATAGCCATATGCATTTAGCATAAAACGGCGCCTGCCTTCAAAGGAATAAATTTTGCATGTCTGATGATCACTTATGCACTGCGAACTCATATTATGGATAAAGAGGATATTCAATTAGACGATATTTACCGTATTTTATTTGGTAACGCTCCTGTATTGTTTTTGGTAGAGATCGTGATCAGGTCGATAATTACATACATTATACTGCTGGCGGTTATTAGGGGACTAGGTAAACGAATGAGTGGGCAACTCAGTTTTACCGAAATGGCGGTCATGCTGATGTTGGGCGCCATTGTATCATCGTCTATGCAAATACCCGAGCGCGGTATTCTTGAAGGTTGCTTCGTTCTTGCCCTGGTGCTGATAATACAACGGCTTATTACCTTGTACATGTTTAAAAACGACAGGCTGGAAGATAAAGTACTGGGACAAATGTACCTGTTGGTAAAGGACGGCATGCTGCAACCCCGGGAGCTGGCGCGCGAATATGTTTCCCGGAACCAGATCTTCGGCATTTTACGGTCAAAAAATGTTACCAACCTGGGCATGGTAAAAAGGTTATACCTTGAAACCAGTGGGGACTTTACCATGTACCTGTATGAGGATGAAAGGCCCGGGCTGTCGTTATTGCCAAGAGAAGACGAAGAACTGTTCAATGCCCAGCAGCTGGTGAATGACCAGAAGGTATGTAATATCTGTGGACAGATCTATGAGATCCGGCAGGTGCCCGATCAGTGTGAGAATTGCCAGAGCCGGGAGTTTGTTCAACCGGTTCAGGGAGATAGTTTAAACAAATAACGCAAGTTTCAGGACCATGGAAAAAGATCAGATCCATCTGGATGACTTTTACCGGATCTTCATAGGACAGGTGCCGCCCGAATTTTATATTGAACTGATCATAAGAACGATTTGTGTATACGCCATCATCATGTTCGGTATGAAGTATATGGGTAAACGCATTGCCGGCGAATTAAGCAGAAGTGAGCTGGCTGCCCTCTCAACACTGGCTGCAGCAACCGGCCTGGTGTTGCTTTCTCCCGAACGGGGGCTCATCTCGCCATTGATCGTGCTGGGTGTAATATACGTCATACGCTTATTGGTGATCAAAAAGAACTATTCCAGTAAACGTTTTGAAGAAGCCACGGAAGGGAAAAGAAGTACCCTCATAATGGATGGAGAAATGCAGTGGCAGGAAATGAAAAAAGCACGCATCAGCAAAGAACAGCTGATGGCGCAGTTACGTGCATTGGGTGTTGTGCACCTGGGTACAGTAAAGCGGTTTTGTATGGAAGCCAACGGCGGCTTTACCTTGACCAAAGAACCGAATCCGCGGCCCGGCCTGGCGGCCATACCCGACTGGGACATCGATTTTTTAAATGAGCTGACTTATGCAAAGGACGCGAAAGTATGCACCGGTTGCGGGCATCGGCAGCGTCAGGAAGAAGCTTATTGCCCGGTTTGCAAGAGTGTGTTATGGACGTGTCCCGTAACTGATAACAACAACGAATAATAACTTCCCCTTCGCTCACCATCGATATACAAACACTGAAAGCAAGCACATATTTTGCTGCAATTTGATAATTCTATCTTTTAATTTATTCATCATTAAAAATCGAGGAGTATGAAAAAGAGTTTTATCGGCAAACTGTGTGTGCTTGTTCTTGTGTTCTTTGCGGCTTGTGACAAAGATGATGATAAGGACAACAACCTGTCGAAGATTGACAGGAACTTTATTACCCAGGCATCTTACGCTAACAATGCGGAGATAGCGGCAGGGGCTGTGGCTGCCGCCAAAGGCAGTGATTCAGCAGTGCGGTCCTATGGGGCCCACATGGTAACGGAGCACACTACTGCTCAGGACGAGCTCAGAAACCTGGCCAGCAAATGGGGCATAGAAACACCGCTTACCCCTGATTCCATGCACATTGCCCTGGTGCAACGGATCAGTACCTTACAGGGGCTTGCATTCGATACCGCATATATGAAAAGCCAGGTGATGGACCACATAGTGGCCATTGAGCTCTTTCAACAGGAAGCAACTAATGGTGAGAACAGAAAGTTAAGAGCATATGCTAACAAATACCTGCCGCATGTGAGAATGCATAAGGTAAGGGCCGACAGTATTCTTGCCAGGCTTCAGTAAAACAAAAGCAACAATAAGGGAAGCGGTTGTTGCAATTGCTTCTCAATTTTGATTTTCAATCCGCGAAAGTTGCAGGCATGATTTTTTCATATTGTGACCATACTTGCTTCTCTCAGTTTTTTTAGCAGTCATACATAGAGGAAAAACAATATTTGGAAACCACCCGTGAAAGCCGGTTTCCAAACGGGTTATGTACAACGCCCAGGACTGCTTTCTTATACATTTATTTTTTTCCATAAAAAATATTAAAACGAATCATGTATGTTCTATCATGTAAAAGAATTACAATTCAATGCGCGGGTGTCTAAACCTGATCCGGCATTTGCTTCCCTGTTACTGGAGCAATTCGGTGGTGCGAATGGTGAGCTGGCAGCAGCTCTCCGCTATTTTGGCCAGGCATTTGGCGCCAGGAAACCTTTTCCTGACAAGTATGATGTATTGATGGATATCGCCACTGAAGAATTCAGTCACCTGGAGATCGTAGGCGCTACTATTCAAATGCTGCTTACCGGTATAAACGGTGATCTGAAAAACGCAGCAGAAAGAGCGGAGATCATGCGTTTGCTGGATGGCAAAGGCGCCAAGGAACAAATGATCCATGAAAGTATGGTGGCGCCACAATTCCTCGTAGGCAGCGCCGGCACACCTGCTTTCACCAATTCACAAGGTGTTCCATGGACAGCAGCCTATATCAATGGCGATTGCACGGGCGACCTTACAGCCGACCTGCGCAGTGATATTGCAGCGGAATCGCGCGCCAAAATGGTGTACGAGTACCTGTTGCAATTCACTGATGATCCTTACGTAAAAGAAACACTCAATTTCTTAATGACCCGGGAAGTCGCGCACTTCCAGATGTTTGAAGCTGCGTTGGAAAGCATTAAACCGAATTTCCCGCCGGGTGTGTTACAGAGCGACCCACGCTACAGCAACCTGTATTTTAATATGTCTACGGGTAATGATTTTTCAGGCCCGTGGAATAGCGGTGAAACAAGTGAGATGCGGGAAACTTATCAATACATTGAAGACCCGATAAGATATGTAATGGAATCACATGGCCTCAGCGGACAGATGCCACAAGGTACACACCGCACCATGGAAACCGTGGAGCAGCTCGATCGTGACATGAGCCAGTTGCGCAGCAGGGAGATCAACATGGCAGCACCGGTAGACCAGGAACAGGAATGGAATACACCTGCAGGTGGAATGACAAGTACAGAAAGAGATACTATATAATACTATGAGAAGTTGTAGCCAGGAAAATACCACTCCGGAAATACAAAGCGGGTCTGTTATAGACATCGTTTACTATACCGATCCGCTTTGTTGCTGGAGCTGGGCATTGGAACCCCAGTTAGAACGATTGGAAAAAGATTGGCCCGGCACCATAAACTGGCGCTATTGTATGGGCGGATTATTGCCGGGATGGCAGCATTATTTTGACCAACAGAACAGCATTCAACGGCCTGCACAAATGGGGCCGCTGTGGATGCATGCGAGTGAAGTGATGGAGGTGCCTATAGCGCACCGTATTTGGGTGGATGACCCGCCGGCATCCTCCTATCCTGCGTGCATAGCCGTTAAATGTGCCGCATTGCAATCAGCAGAAGCAGGCAGGTTGTACCTGTATCATGTACG
The DNA here is from genome assembly GCF_017356035.1 of Longitalea luteola. Classification (GTDB taxonomy): domain Bacteria; phylum Bacteroidota; class Bacteroidia; order Chitinophagales; family Chitinophagaceae; genus Niastella; species Niastella luteola. The sequence continues at coordinate 219,008 of NZ_JAFIQX010000007.1, forward strand.
GAAAGCCGTTATGTTCCATTCATTGAATATTGCACGGCCCGAAGTATTACTGCAGGTGGCCCGCTGTATAGCCGTTATGAATAAACAATTTTCTTTTGAACAATTTGAAGAGGATATGAAAACTGACCGCGGCCTGGAAGCCTTTCGGAAGGATCTTCAGGAGGTAAAATACCGCGGCATCAATCGCTTTCCCACTTTGCTCATTAAACGGCCTGCAGCACCTGGCGGTTTACTCGTGACTGGTTTCAGACCAGCCGAGACGTTGCTACACATTGTCAACGAAGCAAATGGAAAATAATATGTATGGAACAGATAATATCTATTGAATTCAACTTTAAAGAAAAGACCTATTTCGCGCTTGTGCGCATTAAAGAAAAAAACGCTCATAACGAATACCATATCACCATTATGAACGGGGCGCTGGAACAAAAGTTATACGGCAATCATATTTTCATTGAGGAAGGAGGCAGGTTTATCATAGACCCTGTTCCTGAGAAGGAGTGCGGCCGCTTGCGGCTGGCGGTTGGATTGGCCTTGTGTAAACATTTTAATAAACCGTATTATTCAACCGGTAAGATGGTATAAATCGGAACATTTCAGAGAAGGTCGATGGTTTCATGTTATCTGCCGCAATCAATTGGTGAGGGCGGCAGATTTTTATTTGTAACAGGCCGTTCCGCCCGCCAGCGGCGTCAGGGGATATAACTGATCGCCTCCAATAAAGATACTACCATTTGGGGCGTGTACACATTGAACCTGGCGACAGAACTATCGATGCCTACTTTGATCGTATAGGTATTGGCCACGCCTGAAAGCGCCCTGAACATGTCTTCATCTGTGTAATCATCGCCAATGCCCAGGATAAAATCGTAATCGTCTTTATTGAACAATTTAACGATGGCGTTGCCTTTATCGATGCCTTTATGCTTTATTTCAACTATTTTATTGCCCCTGAAGACCTGTAAATTCTTGGTAAGCGCAAAATGGCTCAGGTGCTCATACAGTTTTTCAGCCTGCTGTTTAACCTGTTCACTGGTGGCCTGGCGGTAATGCCATACCATGGAATATTCCTTTTCTTCAATAAAGGTAAACTCAGTGGTAAGCACAAACAGCTGCATAATTTCTTTGGCGCCTTCCTTCCAGCTGCTGTCTGCCTGCGATTCTTTCTTCCATGCCTGCTGCCGTAATTTATAGCAGGCCCCGTGTTCGGCAATAATATTAATATCCAACGCTGCAAACCAGTTCTCGAACCATTGATAATTCCTGCCGCTTACGAGGCAGATATCGTTTTTTGTTGTATTAAGCCGGTTCAGCGTTTCAATTAAATTGTGTCCCGGCGTAGCTTCTGACGGATTTGGGAAAAATGGCACCAGGGTACCATCGTAATCAAGCAGGATCAACCTTCTGTTAGCTGCACTATATTTCTTCAGGAGGTCAAATTTTATATTATAATCAAGAAATTCCACGTACGCCTTTTGGGTAAAAGTAAAATGTTAATGCATGCGAACAATTAAAACTGCATTAGAAATCAATTAAGTGTTTTATATTAGTAGATAATTGTCCGAACTTATTAATCCTGACGCACTTGTATTAGAAGGCCATTAGAAATGGCCCGTGCCCGCTTCCCTTGGTTATTTCAGGTAACTTTGATCTGTTGACTCATCACTGCTTATTGTTGAACATAGTTGGGCCTGGTGACTATGTCATGTATTGTTCAGTCATAAAATAGTGTATGAAAATTAATTTAGCTTTAATTGCCTCGATCATCATCGGTATTGGTTTGGTTGCTTTTATTTTCACTGCCTTTCAAATTTCAAGCGACCGCGAGCAACTGAAAAATGACCTTGAGAACAAAACGGCTCAGGTTGCCGATGACTTCTATAAAACGTATTTTATTGACCTGGATAGCGGCTTTGGCCTGGATACTACAAAAATTACAGACAGCATCCTCGAACAGTACCGGTTTACCGGCATCAAAATTTATTTCAACCGGGATAGTATTATTTCTATCAGGGATTCGGCCGGTCCGTTGCCGGAATCCTCGCTCGATTTCATTGCCCGCGCCATATCTGCGGATTCATCGATGGGCCGGCTCGTAAAAATAAATGGGCACAGGACCTACGAATTCGTCAGGTTGATCAGGAGGATCGATCTGCCTGCCGCCGCAGTAGTTTATTATACAGATGCAGAATACATCGAAAACATCCTGAACAGTATCTGGTTCCGTAATTTCTGGCGCTGGTTCTTCCAGGCGCTGGTCATCTCTGTGGTGACCCTTTTAATTGTACGTTGGGGCATATTATCCCCCATCAACAAGGTTATTGAGTGGGCAAGGGCTGCCCGTTCCGGCAACCTGGAAATGCTGCAGAAACGCCCTGCCGTGCCTTTTCTGGAACCCTTGTATAGAGAGATCACCGGCATTGCAAAAGCCATGCAGGAAGCCAAGGCGGTGGCGCAGGAAGAGGCCAGGCTGCGCACAACGGCCGAATCGGTATGGACACCCGAAAGACTGAATGAAGAAATGAAGGTGTTGTTGCAGAACAAAATGATGGTGGTGGTATCTAACCGGGAGCCATATATGCACATCAGGGTTGGTAAAGAGATCCAATGTATAGTGCCGGCGAGTGGAATGGTTACTGCCATGGAGCCCATTTTAAAAGCCTGTGGTGGTTTATGGATCGCTTCCGGCAGCGGAGATGCCGACCGCGAAACTGTTGATAAATATGATAAGGTGTCTGTTCCGCCTTATGAAAATAAATATACCTTAAGACGGGTATGGTTGACCAAAGAGCAGGAAGACCATTTTTATTATGGTTTTTCCAACGAAGGATTATGGCCGCTTTGCCATATTGCGCATACCCGGCCTGTATTCCGTAAGGTTGACTGGGATTATTATACCGAGGTAAATCAACTGTATGCAAAGGCAGTGCTCGAAGAAATAAAGAACGAAGAAGAACCTTTTATCCTGGTGCAGGATTATCATTTTGCCCTTTTGCCTGCGTTCATAAAAAAAGAGCGGCCCGATGCGAAAGTGGCCATCTTCTGGCATATTCCGTGGCCTAATCCAGAATCATTTGGCATCTGCCCGTGGCAAAAAGAGTTGTTGAATGGAATGCTGGGCGCCGACCTCATCGGTTTCCATACCCAGTATCATTGTAACAATTTCCTGGAAACGGTTAATAATGCGCTTGAATCACGGGTGATCTGGGAAAGTTTTTCTGTTAAGATGGCCAATCATTTCACGATGGTTAAGCCATTTCCCATCAGCATTGCCTTTACCCTGAAAGATTATGAAACAAGATCCACCACGCGACTGACACCTGCAGAGATCCTGAAGCAACATGGTATTAATGGCGAATTCATGTGTATCGGCGTGGAAAGGATCGACTATACAAAGGGCCTGATCGAAAAGTTCCTGGCCATTGAACGATTCCTGGATAAATATCCCCATTACCAGGGAAAATTTACGCTGGTGCAGATAGGGGCGGTGAGCCGTTCGTTGTTAAAGACCTATGCCGATACGGTAAGTGCGGTTGAGAATGAAGTGAACCGGATCAACTGGAAATTCAAGACCAAGAACTGGCAACCCATATTATTCCTGAAACGGCACCACAGCCATGAGGAAATAATGCCGTATTATAAGTCGGCCAATCTTTGTATGGTAACCTCGCTGCACGACGGTATGAACCTGGTGGCCAAGGAATTCATTGCTTCCCGCGATCAAAACGACGGCGTGCTGATCCTGAGCCGGTTTGCAGGCGCTTCCCATGAATTACCCGGGGCATTTATCGTTAATCCGTACGATACAGAACAAACCGCCGATTCCATTAAGCTGGCACTGGAAATGCCTAAAGAGCAGCAGTTGCAAAAAATGAAGCAGATGCGCAGGATGATCATGAATCATAACGTATATGCATGGGCTTCGGGGATCTTAAGAACGATGGCTTCTATTCAGAATTAGCGAGCGGCAAGTGGCTAGTAGCTAGTGGGAAATATACGGGAATAGTAACAATGATAAATCAGACTGTTAGTGATTTGTTGTGAGGTAATGAATCGAAACCCTGCTAGCTTCGTTTCAATATTGGCTGCATATATTTTACTGTATCCTGGCTGATCATGGCTATATACTGACCGGCGGAAATGTGCGCCCAGTTATTGATGGCGATCTGGTTCCTGCCTTCCTGTACATACACCGGTTGCTGCTTTACCAGCCGGCCCGTGTAATCTGCTAATTGTAACAGGGCCATACCGCTGCGGGCTGCATTAAAATGTATGTTTATAGTGTTGTGAAAGATCGATGGGAATACTTTAAAGGCGGGTTGGTTATTCGAATTGTTATTCGTTCTGCCGGAAGGTATTACCCGTGTGCCCAGCACGGAATTGGGGTACGTGAACTTTTTAAAATAGATACTGCGTAACCGTTGATCTGAGGTGCTGTTGTCTTTGTTATCAGCGCCAACGCGTACTACGATGGAGCTGACGCCGGCATTTACTACAGAGAACATACAGTCTTTGGCGATCGTATCAACCCCGTTGTAGGTAACGCCGCCTATATTAGTGCCCACCACCCGGTTGGCGGCGGGAAACGTAAGCGCAATGGCCGAACCCGTCATATTATAATCTACATAGCTGCTGCCGGACAGAAAAATTTCATCAAACTCATAAATATCTCCTGCGATACCGTCGATATCGATCGGTGTAATGGGCACTTCTGTTTGAACCATCGGGATAGTCGTACCGGCCGTAACGAACTGAATATTGAACTCGGCATACCCCCTGGATCTTGCCGGTAAGGTAATGATGGGTTGAAATGCTTCATCGAAACCGGAAGAACTGCCATCGAGGGCATTCAGGATGAGGCCGCCTGTAATGGCTGTGATGGTAACGAGGGCATCCGTGCCGGTTTGAACAGTGGGAAAACGGTACTGCGCGCCTACCTGCCGGTCGGTTCCTGAGATCTTTGATGCATTGCGGAACCTGTACCTGGCTTGTGCGTTAACACTGATGGAAAAAAAGAGGAAAAGCAACTGTAAAAATACAGTGAGCATAATAATGTGGGTACCATTCGTTTTCATAGTTTATGGTTAGGGTTACATAATTAGGTTACGAATGGCGTTCGGGTACTTGATATAATGGTGCATAACAGGAATATTGGAGGTTCTGGGTCTTTCAACCTTGAAAATAGTAACAGCAGTGCAGGGGTAAAAATGAAGTGATCTTAAAGAATGTGTTTTATAAGGAACTACTTATTGTAAGGGGTTAGTTCCATTAACAGATGATTGACTGCCGCCGGCGCAGCTGAATGATTGACGTGGATCAACAGATGAGTAAGCGGTCAAATTTTTTTTGCAGAAAGGATGAATTGTATTAATTTAACATTAATAGGATAAGGTTTAATGGTTAATGGTATTTGATTAGTGGACCTCCCCCCGCGGGGAGGTTTTTTTATGATCAACGCCGAACGCGCAACGCAAAGCGCTCAACGCGCAACGCTTAACGCTTAACGCTTAACGCGAAGCATCCACATCGGATTTGTATTTAGCGTTCGGCGTTTTGCGTTCAGCGTTCAGCGTCTCCCGGTTTTTTAAATCGTTTGTATAAGAACAGCTGCCATTTTTCTTCGGCCACACCAGCTTTATCCATTTCTGCTCTTGCCAGCGTGAAGAACAGGTCAGACAGGCGATTGATATAAGCCGGAATAGCTTCGTGTACTGTATCTTCTTTCAGCAAGCTTACCAGCGTTCTTTCGCCGCGGCGAATTTGCGTGCGCACCACATGGCACAAAGCCGAGATCTCGTTGCCGCCCGGTAATAAAAAATAATCAGAAGGAGAGGTCATCGCATTTTCCAGCGCATCGATCCATGCTTCGCAAAAAGCAGCGCCGTCTTCCGGCATGGGATTCGTGTTGATCTTTTTGGTATCGGAAGGCCGGGCCAGGTGCGACATCATATCCATCATGTCTTTTTGAATTTTGTGCAGGTTGGCCTGCCATTCATGCTCATTGCCGAGTTTCGCCCGCAGCAGTCCGATCGTTGAATTGGCCTCATCCAACGTGCCGATGCATTCTACGCGAATGTCATCTTTATATACCCGTTTACCGCCGAATAAGCCGGTGGTGCCTTTGTCGCCTTTTTTGGTGTAGATCTTCATAAGCTAAAATGTGATGGTGTAACGAATGTTGATATTGCGTCCGGGTAAATTGAACCCGCGTTTTTCATAATAGTTCTCGTCGGTAATGTTATTGACAAACAAGCCAAGCGTATGTTTGTAATTGTAGGTGTAGCCGGCATAAAAGTCAACTACCATGAATTCCGGATAAATAATTTCCGGCGTGCGCGGATCGTTGAAGTCGGTATCCTTGCGGTGGCCGGCATAACGTCCGTTCAATCGCAGGTCGAAGCCTTTGCGGTTGTTATATTCCATGCCGTAGCTGGCTGTAAAGCCGGCAATATTGTAAATGTCTTTTTTCGTTTCTGTGCCATCGGCGGCAATGGTTATTTCTTTCGCCGTAAATGTTTTGGTGGCATTGATGAACGCCCGTAATGCATAGCGGTTGTTTTGCAGGGCGCCAAGATCATAAGAGAGTTCAGCTTCCAGTCCGTTTATTTCCCCTTTGTTGGCATTGATGTAGGTAGTGCGGGTGCTGATGGCATAACCGCTGGCCGTTGTGTCGGGTGTTGCAGGTGTTGTTCTTAACGTAGTAATGCGATCTTTTACGCGGGTGCTGAAATAAGTGAGATCAACCATAAAGCCTGAACCGCTTTGCTGAAAACGGATGCCGGCGTCCCAACTGGTGCTGTTCTCGTTCTTCAGGTTGGGGTTGCCCTGGGTTACACTGGCCTTGTTGCCGTTGATATTTTCTGAGTAGCCCGCCACATTATACGCATCGGGCGTTACATAGGCCCGCCCAATGGTGGCATGCACGGTGAGCGGTTTCAGCAGCGCGTACTGTGCGGCAATGCTTGGACTGAAAAAAGGATTGCTTTCCTTACCCGGTGCGTAGGTATCGAGATAAGGCGTTTTCTTTACATCATACGTGATGATGTCGTAACGAACGCCTGGATTAACGATCAGTTTATCATGCAGGAAATGTAATTGTCCCTGTACGTAAGCGCCCGTAAATACCAGGTCGTAATTGGGCGAAAAAGGCGCTTTTTCCGTACGGTTGGGGTTGTAAGACCTGGAAGTGGTCGCCGACCGGTTATGATCTATACCTACGATCACCGTATGGCTGTTCAGTTTGATCACGTCTTTTAATTGAAGCCCCAGCCAGTCTGCCTGGCTTTCAAAAGAGAGATAGGGGACTATGAGGTTGCCGCCCGACAGCAGCGTGTTGTTGTAGTTGTTTTCACTGGCGGCATATCCTTTGGCGCTCACTTCGTGTTTGTCCAAATTGCCGCTAATGCTGAATTCTCCATTGTACCGTTCCAGGTCTTTCGTGCTGGGTTGTGCATTGCCGAAGAAGAGATCGCTGGGCGATTCTACATTTTTCGCTATAAAGCGGTCGGCTTTTGCATTCAATTTCCAGTTTTTGGTGAGTTGGTAACCTGCGCGAATGCTGCCGGTATTATAGTTCAACCGGGTGTATTCACGGCGTAAACCATCTGAACGTTTATCATCATTCTCTATGGGCCCGTCGGTATAATTAGCAGTGTAGGTGTCTGCATCCAGCAGCTTTCTGAACACATTCCCATCGCCCAGTTTCATATTTTTATTACGATCGAAGGTGGTAAAGGAGAGGTCGTAATCCAGCTTTTTAGTAATGTTACCGCCCGATGTAATGGTGCCTCTGAAAGTTTCGTAAGAGCCGTATTCAGCAGAAACGGAACTGCGGATAGCGCCGGCCGATTGACGGGTGATCACATTTACCACACCGCCCATGGCCTGTGAGCCATATAATGCAGAAGCAGGGCCTTTCAGCACTTCAATACGTTCAATATCTGAAGGGTTGATAGTGGCTATGCTGGTAGTGCCGGCAGGCCGGCCATCGATGAGGATAAGCGCCCGCTGATTCAATCCATTCGATTGCGGGCGGAACCCGCGAATGCCGACACCTGCCAGTAAGCCGGGGTATTGTACAATGTTTACGCTGGCATGTTTTTTCAACAGGTCGGTAAATTCCTGTCCGCTCGTGCGCTCGATATCCTTGCGCCCAATAACGGTAACGCTTTGCGGTGTTTTATTGCGTTGAACTTCGGTGCGGGTGGCTGTTACCACCACCTGACCCAGCGTTTGTTGTTTAGCCGTGTCGGCTGGCGCTTCCTGCGCCATGGCAGTAGCGGCAGCCAGCGTGGTGCTGACCAGTAAAATGTGCTTCATGTTCAATTTGCTTATATCATGTAGTTAGTGAATGCGTGTGCCGCACTTTCCTGAAACGATGTTGACGCAGGTGTGCCGCACTTTTCTATGCTGATGTTGACGTAAGTGTGGCGCACCTTAATAACGGTTGCGCAACGAAGTGAGCAAGCCGGCTATAGTGGTGTAGGATTCATTTCTGTAAAGCCACTGCACCGTATGACCGTTCTCGACGATCTGTACGGCTTCTGCTGCATTGTCGGTTATCGTGAATCCTTCCCGCATCAGGGCTCTTTTGGTCCAGAACAGGGCGGCGCCTTCGCCCGTTAACCGGATCGTTTTTCCATTATTGTGATGAATGGTAAATGTGCCGCTGTTTTTGTCGAATACAAAACCTTCGCGGTGAAACGCCGCTTCAAAGGCGCCATTCAACACAATGTCTTCAGGGGCACCCTGCGTGAATACACCATCATTCCGCAGCAGCCATACCTGGTCGGCCGATTGCAGGGCAAGGTCAAGATCATGGGTAGAAAGCAAAATGCCTTTGCCCGTTGTTTTGGCCAGCTGGTGCAGCAGGTGCATCAGCGATACCCGGTTGGGCAGGTCGAGGTGCGCGGTTGGTTCATCCAGGATGATGAGCGGTGTGTCCTGGGCGAGTGCCCTTGCCAGCATAACTTTCTGCGATTCGCCATCACTCAGCTCGCTTAACTTTCTATTGGCAAATACAGTAGTGCCGGTCATATCCATGGCCCATGCTACTATTTTACGGTCATCGGGTTGCATGGTGCCCAGCCAGTTCGTGTAAGGAAAGCGGCCCAATGAAATAATGGAATACACATTCAGGTTACCCGTGCGCACTTTTTCGGTAAGCACCATACTCAGGCGTTTGGCTCTTTCCAGCGGCTTCAGCCTGTTGATATTTTTTCCGCCGGTATCTACAGTGCCTGATATGGCAGGTTGTAAACCGGCCAGGGTGCGGATGAGCGTTGATTTGCCGGCGCCGTTAGGGCCCAGCAAACAAATGAGCTGACCGGCAAATATTTCCAGGTCAAGCGGTCCGGCAAGGGTTTTTTCTTCTTTGGTTCCCTTGCTATAGCCAATGCATAACCGGCCCGCTTTTAATAAAGGTGCTGTTTTATGCATCAGAAAGAATTTTTTAAATTATTCCGGCTCATAATGATCCAGATGACGACTGGTGACCCCACCAGCGCGGTAATGACATTGATCGGTAAAACGGCATTGCTGCCCGGCAGCTGTGCAATGATATCGCAGAGCAGCATCAACGATGTGCCCATCAAACAACAGGCGGGGATCAGCATGCGATGATCCGAGGTATTGAACAGCGTGCGTGCCAGGTGTGGTACCGCAATGCCTATAAAGGCTATGGGACCGCAAAAGGCGGTAATGCTGCCTGCCAGTAAACTGGTGCTGCCAATGATGAGCAGGCGCGCCCGGTTTACCGTTAAGCCCATGGTGCTGGCATAATGCTCCCCGAGCAATAAGGTATCCAGCATTTTTGACGAAGCAAATGCGATGAGCAGGCCTATTGCTACTACTATGCCCAGCAGGTAGAGCTGACTGCCCGAAACACCGCCCAGCGAACCGAATGTCCATAATAAATAATCCTTCACCTGTTCGGGCGCGCTGAAGTATTGCCAGATGCTGACAACAGCGAGGGTAATATTGCCGATCATAACCCCAACGATGAGCATAACGACATTATCTCTTATGCGGGCCGAAATGGCTATGATGAGGAACATGATGAGCGCGGCGCCCAGCGAGGCTGCCAGCAGAATGAGGGAACTTCCCGAGAAACCCAGTTCCTTAATGGCATACAGGGTGGTAATGCTGCCTGCCGATAACATTACCAGCGCCACACCCAGACTGGCGCCTGCTGTAATGCCGAGGATGGAAGGGCCTGCGAGGGGATTGCGGAAAAGCGTTTGCATTTGTAAACCGCTTACCGGTAATCCGCAACCTACGATCACCGCTGTAACGGCCTTGGGTATCCTGATGTTTTCGATTATATAGATCCAGGCATCATTCTCCGCCTTGCCTGAAAGAACAATATCCAGCACGGCAGGCAGTGGTATCGATACAGAACCAAATGCGATGTCGGTGATAAATGCGATCAGCAGCAACAAGAACAACAGGCTCAGCTTCATGATGGAAGCCGTCCATGAAAATTGCCGGGTAGCAGTATCCATTGCTACGTTCATTATGGTAATTGTTGATAATAATAAAGTTGGTGGTCGGGCAGTATTTCCGGGTGAAAGATCTTCACCAGGTCGGCCAGGATGCGTGCCGGATTTACCGCGCCGGACTCCCAGTAGTCATTGGCGCCAATGTCGTTGGTGCGCTTGTTGTTGTTATACATGGTCCCTTTCTGGTACGCATTGAACTTTGTATAACGGGGGTCAGCGGCGGCGATCTCTGACCTGGAACGGGCAGTGCTCATATTGATCCAGAAATCGGCTTTCAATGCTACCGGCGCTACCGTTTCAAAATTAAGCGCCAGGCTGCCGGTACTTATCACATCTGCCCAATGGTATTGGGCGCCGGCGTCCTTTATGAACTGCGTCATGTAGCTGTCGCCATCCGGAACATGCCAGGTTCCTTTAAAGGGCATGCCCACGACAACGGAAGGATGCTGGCTGGCTTTTGCGCCGAGCGCTTTGAGGCGCTGGTATTCATTTTCCATCGCTTCAAATTTCCGGTTCACTTCTTCTTCTTTATTCAACAGGGCTGCCATGAGCTTTACCCATTCCGAACGGCCGAGCGGATCTTTTTCCAGCCATTCTGCATTCACCATTACCGGAATGCCTGCGCTGGTGAGGGGCTGGTAACGGCTGATAGGCGCTACCGCACTGCCCATGGTCATTACGAGGTCGGGCTGCATGGCAATGATCAGCTCATGGTTCATTTCGCTGCCATTACCTACTTCGGCCACTTTCCCGTTGGCCAGGTTCTTACGCACGGTGGGTGAAGTAACATATTTGGGTTCTGCGAGTCCGGCAATTACATCCGCCGCACCCATGAAATCAGCCATGCCTACGTGCATGGAAGAAGTGACCACTATTTTTTGAACAGGGATCTGTATTACCTGTGCATTTGGGTAACCGGCAGGAGCAGGTTTGCCTCTTTGCACCAGTACATATTGTAATGTGTCGCTTTTGTCGGAGAACCGGTTTATGATCTTCACGAGCTTGAAGTCGTCGAAATAATCTATCGTAAATCCTTTGGAGTGTACCAGTTTGGTTTTAGCAACGGCTGCCGGTTGATCCTTGCCTGCGGGCGAAGGGGATGTAGCCGCCTGTTTACAGGAGCTGCCCGTTAATAACAATAAACCGATACTAAAAATGCCCAGTGAACGTGATCGGGTAATGGGTTGCAGAAAAAATGGTTTTCTGCTCTGAAGAAGGAGCCTGCTATGTTTCATTCTTGCTCTTTGCCTTTCTGCCGAAAGCGGTGAGTAAATATTGATTATTAAAAGGCAGGTCTTCTGACTTGTTCTATGTTAATGCCTTCCCATCCCGGTCAGGCCGGGGCAGTGGCTTATGTGTTTAACAACCGCAAGCCGACAATCGACAGTCAACAATCGGCAGTATGCGATTGTCGATTCATGATTGACGATTCACGAAGAACTTACAGCAGCGGAGACTGTTCCGGACTTACACCGGATTCCCTATTAAAGCAGCAAGTGCTGCTACCTTCGGCGGCGAAAGTAGTGATTATTTTTGATTTATGCATTCAGAGCTGTGCCAGACCTCCAGGGTGTGGTTTATTTGCGTGTTGCTGGTTGATGGTCTCCCTGATAAAGTTCACTCTGTTATGTATGTTTGCGGGTGGTACTTCTACCAGCGTAAAGCCCAGGGCTTTGTAAGTTTCCCTGATGTTTATATACAAATGAACGGCTTCATCAAAGGTTTGCCATCGCTCGGCGTCGTTTACATAAATGGCCTGCCACGGCGGCAATATAAAAACCAGTGGCTGATAGGGGTGATGCTGTAGTGCCGTGTAATAACGGTCGTGAACGGGCAGGGCAGCTGCTTTCAGGTAGGCGATAATATCGGGAATGCCGCGGTCGAAAAAAGTGGTGCCTGTATAAGCCGTGGTTTGTTTGTATGAATCTATCATGCGGTCCAGGACTTTTTCCGCAAAACCCGAAAGGTTGATCCAGGGTAGGCAGTCGGAACCAGTGGCCACCAGTTCTGCGATCAGCCGGCGTGAAGCTTCTTGCGAACAAAAATAACCGGCATCTGCCAGTGCGTGCAGCAGGCTTGTTTTGCCGGCGCCGGGTCCGCCGGTGATGATATACCTTTCAGTGGTGTTCAATGGACGCTTATTAAGTAAAAGATCAAAGATATTATCAGAACGGCACAGCCCGTTACTTTTTGATTGATCCCCGTCGCCGTTTTTATTTCACCGGGTTGTACCATTCTGTCGTTACAACCGATAAAAGGCTTTTCCACCAGTTTACCATGATAGATGTTAGGTCCGCCAAAACGAACATTCATGATACCGGCAAGGGCTGCTTCCGGATAACCGGAATTAGGACTCTTATGCTTATGACCGTACCGGAAAATGAATTGTAAACTGCGCCGGCTGCCACTTACCAGCACCATTAAAAGGGCAGTGATGCGGGCTGGAATAAAATTCGCTGCATCATCGAGACGGGCGGCAAATTTTCCAAACAGTTCATAGCGTTCATTGCGGTAACCGATCATTGAATCAAGGGTATTGATCATTTTATAGGTCATCATACCGGGTACGCCGGCAATGGCATAATAGAAGAGAGGGGCAATTACGCCATCGCTTAGATTTTCTGACAGGGTTTCCAGCACGGCTATGCGGATCTGTTGGGGCGTTAATGCTGAAGTATCGCGGCCTACAATGCGGCTGAGTTGTTTGCGGCCTGCTTCAAGGCCTTCTTCATGCAAAACGAGAAAGACTTTTTTCCCTTCTTTAATCAGGGTTTTATTGGCCAGTCCATAAAATACAAAGATGGTACTAACCACCCCGAATAACGCCGGGTGCAGGCTTAGCAGCCATTGTAATGAATAGCGAAAGCAACAAAATACGGCAATGCATAAAACGACTGACAGCAAGGCTCCTTTTAAAAGCCGGTTAAACCCCTTGTTCAATGCTTTTTCTCCCTTATAAATAAGGTTGCCAAACAAGCGGATAGGATGGGGGAGCCATTCGGGATCACCCAGCAGCAGGTCGAGTAGATAACCTGCCAGCAGCGGCAATATCAGGAGCATTGCTGGATCCATTTTTTAATGGCTTCTATTATTAGTTGGTTCTTTTCATTCGACAGGGTCGCCAGCCGGATATGTTGGTTCGTCAGGCCCCTGAAGTTGGATGCATCCCGGATCAGGATACCGTGTTCGTCGACCAGGTAGGTTTTCAATAGCGGCGCTGTGCCGACAGGCATTTTTGCCAGAAAGAAATGGGTGTGGCTGTGGCCGATCGTGAAGGACAGTTGTTGTAATTGCCCGGTCAATTGTTCTTTGTCGCTGAAGAGCTGCGCCAAAGGAAGCTGGCTCGTCGTGTAATGATCAAAGATAAAATGACCGGCTTCAATGGCCAATGCATTTACCGACCAGGGCATTTTATACCGCATTAATTGCTCTATTACGCTTGCAGCTGCCATGATATAACCCAGGCGCAAACCGGGGATGGCAAAAGCTTTGGTCATCGAACGCAGGATAATGATATTATCACAGGTGTGGATCAGGTTGAGAAGCGAGGGAACGTTTATCGTAAATTCGATGAACGCCTCATCAATTACAAACAGGGTTTGCGGATTGGCTTTCACCAATTCATGGAGCCCGTCAAACACATGACCGGTAGGATTGTTGGGATTGCAAATGAAAAACAATCCTTCCGGTGTTCGAAGGCCGCTATGTATGTTTACCTGTCGCAGGAATGCCAGCTGGTGATTGTACATACGGCAGGCATCTTCATATTCCGAAAAAGCGGGTATGGTAATAGTGGTTTTACTGGTACCGTATGCCTGCGCAATGAGGTAAATACTTTCAGTAGTGCCATTCGTGATGAGCACCTGAGAAGCCGGCAAATGATGATGGCGGCCTATTTTGCGGGCAAGGCTTTCAGCTACGACTTCGGGGTACCTGTTCAGTACCGGCCAACGGTCAACGATATGTTGTTTCAACCCGGCCGGTTCGCCTCCATACCATACATTGGTGCTGAAATCGGCGATTATCGGCCGCTTATAGCGGTATGCGTCATCTCCATGTCCTTGCAGCATAGGTGTAATGTGGGTTGTAGCAAATTCCAAGAACCAAATAAATTGCAAAATACAAAGTTCCAAGATCCTTAAAGTTTTGATAGTGGTTTGTGATTTGAGATTTGTGTTTTATTATTTGGTTCTTGTGATTTGAGATTTGGATTTTGTTATTTGGTTCTTGTGATTTGAGATTTGGATTTATTATTTGGATCTTGTGATTTGAGATTTGGGTTTTGTTATTTGGATCTTGTGATTTGGTTCTTGTGATTTTATATTTTCATGTGTTCGTAAACCAGGTTCATGTCTACATGGGCGCGAATAAGGTTGGCCAGCTTGTCATACTGTTCTTCCTTGTATTGCCGGTAATCGAAAGACGTTGCTGTCGTTTGGGTTTTTGTAGACAGCAGGTCGTTCACCACGACGTCATTATCCAGGATGCCGTGCACATAAGTACCCCAGCAGGTCTTGGAAAGATAACAGCCATCGGTACTGCCATCAGAAAAGGTGAGCACTGGTTCGGGTCCGGAACGGGTAAGGGATGTTTGTCCCATATGGATCTCATAACCGGTACATGCTGCTGCAGATTGGCGATAGGTGAAGCTGCGCTGCAGGGTTGTTTTTTCTTTTCCTATGGTGGTATGCACCGGCAGCAGACCGAGCCCGGCCACCTGGCCCTTGTTGCTTTCGACGGCAAAAGGGTCTTCAATGGTTTCGCCCATCATCTGGTAGCCGCCACAAATGCCAATGACCGTTTTGCCTTTTTTATGGGCTTCGATAATGGCAGCAGCAACCCCGTTATTTTTGAGAACGATCAGGTCTTCAATAGTGTTTTTACTGCCCGGTAAAATGATGATCTCGCTTTTGGCGATCTCTTCCGGATCGATGGTATAAAACAAATTGACAGCAGGGTCTTTATCGAGCCGGTCGAAATCGGTGAAATTGGAGAGGCGGTTGAGCAGGATGACCGCTACATTGATCTTGTTGGTTTCGGTTGCACGTTTTTTTAACCTGAGCTGAACGGAATCTTCTTCTTCAATGAAGATATCCCTGAAATAAGGCAGCACGCCAATGACGGGTACACCACACAACTCCTCGATCATCTTCCGGCCGTCCTCGAACAGGCGGCTGTCGCCCCGGAATTTATTAATGATAATGCCTTTGATGCAGGCTTTCTCTTGGGGTGTAAGCAGGGCTATCGTGCCATAGAGGCTGGCAAAAATACCACCACGGTCTATATCACCGATCAGGTAGGTGGCCGCATTGGCATGTTGAGCCACGCGCATATTGGTAATGTCGCGGTGTTTTAAATTCAGTTCGGAGATGCTGCCGGCGCCTTCTATAACGACCGGTGCATACCGGGCCGCCAGCCTGTCATATGCTTTCAATACTTCTGAGAACAGTTCCTGGCGGTCATTACCCATGAAATACTCCCAGGCCGATTGGGTGCCAATGGGTTTACCGTTCAGGATCACCTGGGCGCTTTTGTCGTTGGTAGGTTTTAGAAGCACCGGGTTCATATCGGTATGACAGGGAATACCGGCCGCTTCGGCTTGAACCGCCTGTGCGCGGCCGATCTCGAATCCTTCCGGCGTGGCATAACTGTTCAGCGACATGTTCTGTCCTTTGAACGGGGCCGGGTGATAACCATCCTGCCTGAATATTCTGCAGAACCCTGCTGTAATGATGCTTTTGCCTACATCCGAGGCCGTGCCCACAAACATTAACGAACGAAGCGGTGTATTCGATAGTGCCATCGGGCGCAAATATAGCGTTCACAGTTTACAGTTTGCTGTTCAGGGTTATCGCTTTCATCAAGCCATAGGGAAAAAATTTTCCCTGCCTGCAGCGATTTGCTTTCATGCGCATTATGATTACATTTGAGCTAAACATTTTTTATGTACGAAAGAAAGATCCCCGAATTGCTGGATTGTGGTCTGGCTGTGTCGATAAAAGTGATTGGCGGTAAATGGAAGGCCTGGATCATCGATTGCATCCGTCGAGGAGTGAGGAGGCCGAGCGCCATACATAAGGAAATGCATGAAGTGGCGCCCCGCATCATCAACATGCACCTGAAAGAGTTGGAAGAATACGGTCTTATCTATAAAAAAGTGTATGCTGAAATACCTGCACGGGTTGAATACTGTTTCACTGAAGTTGGCTACAGCGTTTTGCCGGTGGTAGATATCCTGGAGAAATGGGGCAATGAACACAAGGAATATATTTACCAGCATAAAGAAGGGTACCAGGCGGATAGTTGTCCGTTCGAACGGAAAACGGCTTAAACAAAGGCCGGTGTTGATGCCAGCACCGGCCTTTGTTAATATTAACCATTTCTTCTCAGCACTTTGATAACTGCCGCATGTTCCTCCTGTGCATAACCGGCATCTATAGCCCGTTTGAACAGGTCGGCAGCAAACACGGGCAGTTCACTGTTGATGCCAGCTTCTTTTGCCTGCTGCACCAGCAATTGCAGATCTTCGCCGGTGGTTTTAACGGTGCTTTCCGGATCGCTGAAACGGCCCTGTTGGATCACCTGGCCCATATGCCGCAACTCACCGCCTAAAATACCGGAGATCTGTTCGAGCAGGACGCCCAGGTCTTCCGGGCGAAGTCCTTCATTTTCGCAGATCAGGGCGCCATGGCAGAAGCCTATCCAGCTACCGGCCAGGTAAGCAAGTACGGCATGAAAGAGCGCTCCTGATGCTCCAGGTTCGCTGCCCATATATTGCACATTGCCGGCCAGGGCACGTAACAAACCATCCTGTTGTTTAAAAGTTGATTCGGCGCCTGAAACCGCAATGGTAGCTGCATCGGTGCCCATCTGCCTGGGCCATGCCATAATATCTCCGTTCAGGCAATAAGCGCCCTGTTGTATAACCCATGCATCCAGGTCACGGGCGTCTTTGGGGGTACCCGTGCTCAGCTGGATCAGCGTTTTGCCGCGCAGCGAAGCTGCTACGCCGTTAGTCTCCAGTATACTTCGGCTGGCTTTGTAATCTGATACACAAATGACGATCACATTACTGGCGTTAATGGCCGATGTTATGTCCGGCGCAGCTGATGCGCCCATCTCTACCAGCGGCTGCATTTTTGACTGGTTCCTGTTCCAAACCGTTACGCTGAATTTTTTTTCGATAAATGCACGTGTCAGTGCCGCACCCATTGATCCTGCTCCGATCACAGTGACATTGCGCTCATTTGTTGTTGTTGTCATCTTTTTCGTTTTTAAATAGGCCGGCAAATTAGCGCTGATAAAGGCCGTTGACAATACGGGAAAAAAGATTCCCCTGGGGGAAAATTTATTGAGCGAGCCGCATCGTTCGCTTTAGGTAACAGCAGTTGTTACACAGGGCATTTATTTTTAGTAAGTTTGTTTCAAAGATGTCTCAAGTAAATTATTGGTGTGTATGGGCCAACAGGAAATTAACGGGGGTTACAGAATTCCGGCGCCACCGGCTTTCGAAGAAGTATTTACACATTTTTATGTGGCTGGGAATACGTCGGCAGCCGTTATCAAAAAAACGTTGCTGCCGTCATTTCAGACGATCCTGGTTTTCAGTTTTGGCCAGCCTGTTACCATGATCACGCGGCAGAACAATGAAGTGGAAATAGACAAGTGTATTGTTGTTGGTCCCATCAAACAGGCATTTGATTACAGTTTATCGCCCGGTGCCGAAATACTGGTTGCCAATTTTAAAGAAGACGCTTTTTTCCGGTTCTTCGGGCAGGCGGCTATTGCGGATAAATTTCCGGTACATCCTGACGATCTGGTGAATGAGAATTGTTTTACGGTTTTATGGGAAGCGCTCAGGAAAATAAACGGCACAAGTGAAAAGGTAAACTATATACTTGATTTTTGCCGGCCTTATTTACAACAACGTGATCCCATTGCCCGGCAGATCGTCGATTTTCATGGCGACAACCTGAGCTCTATAAAGGCAATATCAGAAAAGAATGAACTGTCGGAAAGAGCAGTGCAGCTGTACCATAAAAAACACCTGGGTTTTTCAGCAAAAGAGTTGAACCGGTACCAGCGTTTTCTTAAAGCCGTTCAATTGATACAAGACATTGCCGCTAAGCATACTGCTATTGACTGGTTCGAGATCATCAGTGAATGCGGCTATTACGACCAGAGTCAGTTGATACACGACTTTACTCATTTTCTTAATATTAGTCCAACCAAATACCTCCGCTTTCAACAGGATATCTGTTATGCCAGATCCTGAGTTTCGTTTTCTTACAATTTCAGGCGATTGATACCAGCCATCTTTGTGTCATCAAATAACAACAAAAAAAATTGTATGACACAGGCAAAAATCCTGCTTACAGGCGCAACCGGATCAGTAGGTTCCCAACTGGTAAAAAGACTCGCTGCATTACATGTTCCTTTCAAAGCACTGGTACGTCCGGGTAACAAAAGCGACTTTCTGAAAAGCATTCCGCAGGCTACCATTATAACCGGAGACCTGGCAGATCCATCCGGTTTAGATCAGGCATTGCAGGGTATTGAGAAGGTGTTTTTACTTACCGATTCATCAGCACAGGCCGAAGAATTACAATTGAACCTTGTAAACGCAGCGCACCGCGCCGGGGTTTTACACATTGTGAAATTGTCGCAATTTGCGGCTGAAGCTGATTCACCTGTACGCTTCCTGCGGTACCACGCCCATGTAGAAAACCGGATCAAAAACTTGGGCATGGCGTACACTTTTCTTAGGCCTAATTTATTTATGCAGGGACTGATCGCGTTGAAGGACTATATAAAACACGAGGCAAAATTTTATGCAGCCGTGGGGAATGCGGCCATCAGTCTGGTTGATGTGCGGGATATTGCTGTTGTGGCTGCAGTAGTGCTTACCGAACCTGGTCACGAAAACAAAACTTACAATATTACAGGTGGTGAATCCCTTACGCATTATGAAATGGCGGCTATTTTCTCAGCGGAATTGGGTAGAAACATTTCATTTATTGATGTAAGTTCCCAACAAATGGAAGGCGCCTTGCGGGCAGCGGGATTTCCGGAATGGCAGTTGATGGGGTTGATCGAAGACTATGCGCATTATGCGAGAGGTGAGGCTGCAGCGGTGTATGACACAGTGAAGGCCGTTACCGGCAGCCAGCCTGTTTCCTTCCGGCAGTTTGTGCATGATCATCAGGCATTATTCTCATAAATAAATCAACCCCCGCGGTGCCGCCGGGAGTTGTTTCTTATGTCGTTGATTCAATGCAGATCCCTCGTTACCTCGGCGCCAGAACCGCCGCGTAACACATCGAGGTCGGCGCCAAGATGGGCCTGTTGCACATGATCGATATAGAACTTTACATAACCGCGTGTTGCCATTGGAGCAGGCGCCTGCCAGTTAGCTTTACGGGCAGCCAGTTCTTCCGCAGAGATCTCCAAATGCAGTTTCCTGGCGGCTACATCCAGTTCAATGATGTCACCGTTTTGCACAAGGGCCAGCGTGCCGCCGATGGATGATTCAGGCGACACATGTAATACCACCGTTCCGCCGGCCGTACCGCTCATACGGCCATCCGAAATGCGCACCATATCTTTAATGCCTTTTTGCAACAGCTTCATCGGCAGGTCAACATTACCTACTTCAGGCATACCTGGATAACCTACGGGGCCAACCCCTTTTAATACGATCACACAATGTTCATCGATGTCCAATGAGGGATCATCTATACGTGCATGATAATCTTCGATACTTTCAAACACCACGGCGCGGCCCCGGTGTTTTAACAAATGCGGTGAAGCGGCTGAGGGTTTTATGATAGCGCCCTGTTCGGCCAGATTGCCTTTTAGAACGGCCATGCCGGCTTCTTTTTTCAGGGGCTGCTGGAGGGGAGCAATCACATCGGTATTATAGCAGGTAGCCAACGCGCTGTTGGCACTGATGCTTTTTCCGTTCACGGTTATTGCGTTATTATGCAGCCAGGACTCCATTTCCTTGATGATCACCGGTAGGCCGCCGGCATAGTAAAAATCTTCCATCAGGTATTTGCCGGATGGTTTCAGGTTCAATAACAGGGGCACTTTGCTGCCGATGTTATCGAAATCCTGCAGTGTCAGCGGTACGCCTATCCGGCCTGCGATGGCCAGTAAATGTATGATGAAGTTGGATGAACCGCCAATGGCCGAATTAATGACGATGGCGTTCTCAAATGCTTCGCGGGTGAGGATACGGGATAGTTTCAGGTCTTCCTTAACCATGTCTACAATCCGCCGGCCGCTCATTTGGGCCAGTTGTTTTTTGCGGGCGTCAACAGCGGGAATGGCGGCTGCACCGGGCAGGGTGAGGCCAAGGGCTTCCGCCATGCAGGCCATGGAACTGGCAGTGCCCATGGTCATGCAATGGCCCTGGCTGCGGGCAACACCCGTTTCCACCTCGTAAATATCCTGTTCGGTGTAATTGTCTACACCCTGTTTTTCTTTGATCAGCCAGTTAAAGGTGCCGCTGCCGATACACTCACCACGAAAACGTCCGTTCAGCATGGGACCGCCGGGAACTACGATGGTAGGCAGGTCAACGCTGCAGGCGCCCATGATAGTGGAGGGGGTGGTCTTGTCGCAGCCGGTGAGCAGCACTACGCCATCGATGGGATTGGCGCGAATGGTCTCTTCTACATCCATACTGGCCAGATTGCGGAACAGCATGGTCGTGGGCCGCATCACCGTTTCACCGAGTGAGGTAACGGGGAACTCCAATGGAAAACCGCCGGCTTCAATGACGCCGCGTTTAACCACCTCCGCCAGATCGCGCAGGTGATTGTTGCAGGGCGTTAGCTCGCTCCAGGTATTGCAAATGCCGATCACGGGTCTGTTCACAAAATAGTCATCGGGGTAACCCTGGGTACGGAACCATGAGCGGTGCACAAATCCCATCTTGTCTGATCTGCCGAACCAGTCGGCGCTGCGTAGTTTTTTATTGGTAGCCATTCTTATCTAGTTATGTTTTCTTACAGGTAATGCCCGGTGTATTTAGCAAGCGTTACAAGTTGCAGGTTACAGGGAAGTCAAACACAGTTACCTGTCGCCGGTTCCCGGTTACCAGGGGCGCGGCCTCCAAATCAGTCAGGCCCGGCAACTGGTACCTTGCAACGTGTAACCTGTAACAGCCCTTTTTATAACGTGATCATCACATTGGCCATACAACATTGTTACGTTAAGGTTTATCCCACCACACCCTCGTACTCAACCTATCAGGCCCCTGCCGGGAAATGGCCTCATTCACATTCTCGGTATTCACACTTAGTTCTGAAGTAGGATAAGTGAGCCGCCTGATAAATGTTCCATTAGGCACATCCGGATTGTTCGGTTGTCCATAAGGATTCGGCGTGAGCTCCGGATAACCGCTTCTCCTAAAATTAGCAAAAGCTTCGGGGCCATTCAAAAAAGAAGCGATCCAGTACTGGGTATTGATCTGTTTCAGTTCATTGCCGGCAGTGACGGGATTCGCCGTTATATACGCATCGCGGTCTGTGGCGCTAACGGCGGAATTTACGTCATAGAAGGCCATCTGGTCCATATGCGCTTTGATGCCATCTGAAAAGTATTGTGCGACTGTGCCGGTGTTGATCCATCCGCGGAACCGGGCTTCTGCCAGCAGCAGGTTGGTTTGCGCGGCGGTTACCAGGAAAACGGGTGAAGAGATCTTTACCATCCGGCGGCGGTCGAGCTGACTGTAATCATAAAAACTGGCCAGTCCATCGGCGGTAGCGGCAGCGCCAATGGTACCATTGTCTTTTCCTATAGGCATACCGATCTGTTTGGCAGGATCGGTAGAGCCGGCAGCTGCTGTTTGTCCGGCCCCGCTGGTAGCGCCCACATACCTCACGGCAATGGATTGCAGGCGTGGATCATTCGTGCTTTTTAAGTGATCAACGAACGGTTTGGTGAGGTAGAAATTGGCGGCCTCACTGCCGTTGAGGGTGCCGCCGATAGGCTGCGTGAAATTGTCGTCATGGCGGATGTAGGCATTGTCGGTATTGTCGGTGATGACGCCCCCGGCCACCGCTGCCTGCACCGTGCTTTGTGCTTTGGCCGGATCTATCTTGCTTAACCGCATTCCGGCGCGCAGCAGAAGAGAGTAGGCAAATTTTTTCCATTTAGCTACATTGCCTGCGTACAACACGTCGCCACTCTCGATGGTGGCGGTGGGGGTAAGCGCTGCTGCCGCTTCCGTCAGTTCCTGAATGATCTTCGGATAAATATCCTGCTGGCGGTCGTAGGCGGGAAACATGATACGTTCCGCTAATCCTGCTCCGCCCTGGGTATAAGGGATGTCGCCATATTCGTCGGTAAGAATCATAAACACGTACGACTGGTAAATGCGTGCCATATTATACATGTTACTGCGCAGGGGGTTGTCTTTGGCACGGGTCAATGCGTCGTAGGTATTCTTGATCACGCTTTGATAGTATGCCGTCCATAAGGGCTGCGTGGTTACATCCCGGCTGTCCTGGTTGAAATTGGCGCCTGCTAGTACACCACCGTTGGGCGTTACCATTTGTTGAACGATACCCACATCAAATACCAGTGACTTTACGGGAAAGGATGTATTGATGATGGCCTGGTTCAATAATAAAGCCGGATCCAGCGAAGTAGGATTTGTTTCGTTCACATTGAGGTCAGACAGTCCTTTTTCGCAGGAAGCTGTCATAACCAGCAGTACGAACAGGTATAGCTTGTTTACGATCTTTTTCATGATGGAAAGTGTTAGAATTTTATATTCAGGTTCAATCCAAAGCTGCGGGTGGTTGGCAGGCCGGGCGATTCCAGTCCAACCTGGTTATCGGAACCAAAGCCAAATGTTTCCGGGTCAATATTCTCTACCCACTTCTTTAACATCAATACGTTGTTGGCTACCAGGTCGAGCTTCAGACCTTTGACCGGCCATTTTGCCGGGATGTATTTGGTGAGATCGTAACCCAGCGATATCTGGCGCAGTTTCCAGTACCCGCCATTATAAATTACGGGTTCCACGATCTGCTGTGACCGAAGATGTTCCCAATAAGTTTGCACCGGTGCTACGGCGTTATTAGGATTGCCGCTGGCATCAACGCCGTTTCCTTTAACACCGCCTTCGCGGCCTTGCAGCGTCATTTTATGCAAACCATGCCGTACTGCATTGAAGTTAGTGCCCGACAGCATTTTATTACCCAGTTTGTAATCGATGAAAACGGTAAGATTAATCCCTTTATAATTGACGGTATTCAGGAAGCCGCCCACCCATTTAGGTAAAGCACTGCCAAACAACACGAAATCGGCTGTGCGTTGGGGTAAACCGTTCGACTGGAAGATCATTTGTCCTTTTGCATCCTTTGCATAGCCGTAGCCGGCGATCTGTCCCATTTCCTGGCCTACCACATGCCGGGTTTCGCCGTTGAAGACGTGCGTGCCGGTTGTAATGCGTTCACCCGGTTTGTCTGAAATAATGCTGAGTACTTTGGTAATATTATACGACGTATTGGCTGTGAACTCCCAGGTCAGATCCGCCGTTCTTACCGGGGTAAGGTTCAGCATGGCTTCAAAGCCATAGTTGCGGCTTTTGCCGCTGTTGATAGGTGTATTGAGATAACCCGATGCATCGGAGATCTGTACCAGTACGATCTGGTCGCTGGTAATTTTGCGATAGGCCGCCAGGTCAACGATCACGCGATTATTGAACATGCGTAATTCGAGTCCTGCTTCCGTTTCGGCTACCCGGCTGGGTTTCAGGTCGGGATTAGGCAGTGTAGTGCCGGTAACATTATTGCTGATATTGCTGGTGCCAACCGGTACCGGCCGGCCATTGGGGTTATTGATGAAATTGGCATTGGCCGTGTAGAACAATTGATCGGAATAAGGCGGTACATCGCCATCGCTGCCTACTTCGGCATAACCCAGCCGCACCTTGCCGAAATTCAACCAGCTGATGTTTGGTAAATGTTCCGAGAAAACATAACTGCCGGAAACAGATGGATACAGAATACTTCTATTGGCCGGCGCCAGCGTAGAGAACCAGTCATTACGTAAAGTACCGGTAACATAGAATGTCTGCCTCCAGTTCAGTTCGGCTGATCCATACAGGGAGTTCACGCCCTGTTCAATGCGGGTATAAACCGGATCCTTGGCTCTTCCGTTCTGCACGGTATAAATGCCACGCGTGATAAAATCAGTAACTACCACGTTGTTGATGTCAGACCGTTTACGCATGCGGTTGCCACCGGCATTGATATTTATTTCCAGCTCGCTGAACTTTCTATTGGCATTTAACAGGAAATCGAGGTTTGTTTCCCGAAAGCGGCGCGACTCCTGCGTATACACGCCATTTACGAAACCGGGCGGCGCCGCAGTACGCGAGGCCTGGCCGGTAGGGAAATTGTTCACCTCCATATCACGCGACCAGTAGTCCTGCCCAAAACGGCCCTGCAGGCTCAACCAGGAAAGCAGGTTGTATTTCAACGCCACATTGCCGAATATGCGGTCCCGTTTTATATTATTGAATTGTTCTGCGAGCACCCAATAAGGATTGGTGCGGTTGGTAAATCTTGACCAATTGTACTCATTACCGGCTGCATTGTATTTATTCTCATCCAGTACCTGCAGCGGCATGGAGGTAGACAGGGCCATAAGGGTAGTGGGAATGGAGTTGTCCTGGTTGGTTATGTTCGGCGGGTTCTTGTTGATCTCGCGCGAATAGTTCATGTTGCCCGAGATCAGGAACTGCTCTGATAAATTATAGCTGAAACCAAGGTTCATCGATTTCCGGTTAAAGGAATTATTGGGCATGATGCCTTTATTGTCGGTGTTGTTCAATGATAACCGGAGGCCGCCTTTGTCGTTGCTGCTTTCAAAAGCCACGGTATTCGAAAAATTCTGCCCATTGCGGTAGAATTCCTTAATGCGGCTGCCCTGTGCTTCATAGGGAACCGTAAGGTTGTTGAAAAGGATATGTGTCATGCCGGGCGCAAACTTTTCGCCGAAGGACCATTGTCCCGAAGTAGGATTAGGCGTGGTTGGACGAACACCGTTCTCTCCCTGGCCGTATTCCTGCTGATAATCGGTAAAATCGAGTGGCCTGTCGGTCGTATAGTTCATATTATAAGTGACTCCGATGCCCTTTGTTTTACCTTTCGTTTTTGTCGTTATCATGATAACGCCGTCCTTGGCCCGCGAGCCGTACAGCGCCGACGCGGGTGCGCCTTTTAATATGGTCATACTTTCAATATCATCCGGGTTGATGCTCGATAGACCATCACCGCCGTCGGCAAACACCCCGCCGCCTTTTACGGTTATTGTGTTGTCGTTAAAGTTGGTATTGTCTACGGGCACGCCGTTGATAACGATCAGCGGATTGTTCTGTCCGGAAATAGACGACTGGCCGCGGATGCGGATCTTGGAAGTGCCGCCCGGGCCTGTACCCAAAGACGAAATGTTCACGCCCGCTACCTTGCCCTGCAGCGCATTCATCACGTTGCTCGTGCGGTTCACGCTCAGTTCCTCGGGCTTTACATTGGTTGCCGAATACCCTAAACCCCGGGCCTGTTTTTTTATACCCAGCGCTGTTACGATCACTTCCCCCATTTGCTGGTTATCAGCCGGGAGCGAAACGGTCAGCGTGCTGCGGCCATCAATGGCAACTTCAGTACTTTTAAATCCTACGGAAGTAAAGACAAGGGTGGCATTAGCCGGAGCTGCAAGGCTGAATTTGCCATCGTAGTCGGTAGTGGTTCCCTGCGAAGTACCTTTTACGATGACCGACACCCGGGAAAGCTTCTGGCCTTTTTCATCTGAAACAGTGCCAGATACAGTCACAGTTTGTGCGTGGGTAACGGACAGGAATAAATGAAATAAGAGGAGCAGCCATATCACCGCAAAGCGGGCTGGCCTGCCGAGAGCATGCTTTTTCATACCGGCAAGTTGTTTTGGTGAGAAATCGTTGGATGGACAAATTATCCGGTATTAGGGGTAAAAACTTCCAAAATAAAACAGTGTTGAATTTTGTACATACAGGCGGAATAAATTTCCTTATTTTATATAACCGTCCGGAAAGGGTGAGATTGGGTTTTCCATAAGTACATAAAGCCATATGAATCAATTTGTGCTACAACACGGTAAATCGGCCGAACTGCTGCTGTTCCCGCATATCCTGGAAGTGGGCATAAAAAAGAATGGCGCCATCCAGCTCAATGCCTTTCCTGCTACCGTTACACAAAGTTTACGGATCTATTATATAATAGATGGCCGGTTTGAATGGCGCATCGATCGTTTGCCTTATATCATTTATCCCGGCGATGTAGTACTGATCCTGCCCGGTAGCTCCTTTGGCAGCGATAACGGGGTGTTGGAGATCGGCTCTTTTACCTGGATCCATTTAAACATTCAAAAGCTCGATAACGGCCATTTGCAACCTGGAAGCTGGAGTGGTTTGTCGGAAAGTGAAAGCGCAGCCATCGGCAAAATATTATCATTGAATGGCTCGCCGGTAATCTCGAAATGCAGTGAGGTTGGAAAGATCCTCAGGTGTATACATACAGAATTATTTGGTAATGAAGTAGGCTACCAGGCAAGCATCAATCACCAGCTGGATGAACTGCTGATCCAGATCGGCCGTAAAATGACGCGGCAAAGTCATTCCGCCCGTGACTTCCCAAAGTCTTTTATGCATTTGGAGGCGGTATTGCGCCAGGACCTGGCGCATCAATGGACGGTAGAAGAAATGGCCGCCCTGGTTGGGATGGGCACTACCTTGTTCACCGAGCGGGTAAAAAGTTATTCAGGTTTTTCACCCATCAACTACCTGATCAATATCAGGATATCAGAAGCCATCAAACTATTAAAACGGCCGGAGATTTCTGTTACTGACATTGCGCTGGATACAGGCTTTTATTCGTCGCAACATTTTTCAACCACATTTAAAAAGCTAACCGGTTACCGGCCCAGTGAATTCAGAAAAAATCATTTGCGTAATTCATAATGAGAGTAAACATGAAATGCATCATTACAATTGAGTTAGGAACAAATGGGGTAAGGGTCTTTGCCTTCGACCTCAATGGCCGCGTCATCGGTTCGATGAAAGGCTATTTTCCTACATTTCATACCGAGCCCGATCACAGTGAGCAGGACCCTGAGCAGATCTTTATTACCACCCTGTATGTACTGAAGAATTTACTCAACGAATATATACATCCCCGGAAACACCAGGTGGTTTCTATTTGTTTCAGCGCCTCCATGCATAGCGTGCTGCCCGTCGATAAGAGCGGTAACCCGCTGGGCAACGCCATCACCTGGGCCGATAACCGGGCGAAGAAAGAAGCTCAGGAATTGCGCAGCGCAGCCCTTGGCAAAAAATTGTATGCCGCTACCGGCACACCGATCCATCCTATGTCGCCATTGCTGAAAATAACATGGATGAAACACCGCGATACCGAACGTTTCCGGCTGGCCAGTAAATTCCTGTCCATTAAAAGTTATATCATTCACCAGTTGACAGGTGAACTCCTGATGGATTACAGTATTGCTTCCGCCACCGGATTGATGAATATTCATACGCTGCATTGGGAAGCCGATGCATTGAAATATGCCGGCATCACCACTTCGCGGCTGCCGGAACTCGCGCCGGTATTTACGGCTGCAGGTAAACTCAAAAAAGCCTACCTGCAATCGCTGCGGCTGCCGCCGGAAACAAAAGTTCTCATTGGCTCCAGCGATGGCTGCCTGGCTACGCTGGGCGATGGGGTGAAGGGAGAAGGCAAAGCCACGATCACCATTGAAGACAGCGGCGCCGTACGCGTAATGGGCCCAACGGTCCTGAAAGATGAGCAAATGCGCTTTTTCAATTACCTGCTCACGGATAATTGCTACGTTTCCGGCGGACCCACCAATAACGGCGGAAATATCTTTGAATGGTTCAGCCGGCAGTTCGGCGATTTTACCAATCCCTTCGATCTGGAGAGCAGCATGCAGCAGCTGATGGAAGAAGCGTCAAAAGTGCCGCTGGGGTCAGAAGGCCTGTTGTTCCTTCCTTATTTGTTAGGCGAACGGGCGCCCATCTGGAATGCGCATGCACGCGGCGCTTATTTTGGGCTGAACATCAAACATGAAAGAAAACATTTTATCAGGGCCACGATTGAAGGCATCCTGTATGAGATATACAGCATCGGCAAAACGTTGGGCGAACAGCGTGCTATCAAAAGTTTGTCGGTAAACGGCAGTTTCGGTACCATTCCTTTCTGTACGCAGATCATTGCTGATATGTTCAACAAGCCTGTAAAGCTGCGGCCGCAACTGCACAGTGTAAGTTTTGGGGCGTATCTGTTAAGCGCTACTGAAATGGGCATCTACAAATCGCTCGATGAAGCAGCGCAAACGGTGGAGCTGCCAGGCGTGTATAAACCCAGGAAACAGCATCATGCGGTGTATGCTGATTACTATAACATATTTGAAAAACTGAGTGTGAAATTATATG
Organism: Longitalea luteola; assembly: GCF_017356035.1. GTDB lineage: Bacteria > Bacteroidota > Bacteroidia > Chitinophagales > Chitinophagaceae > Niastella > Niastella luteola. The sequence goes on from NZ_JAFIQX010000007.1 coordinate 248,012, forward strand.
ATGAGTTTGAAGCTATAGGTTCACTGCAATCGAAGTATTCACAAACTTCATAGTTCATAATTCACAGTTCAAAGTTCACAGTTTAAAGTTCAAAGTTCATAGTTATTATGTTGAGTTATTCAGTTATTCAGTTATTCAGTTATAAGTTATTAGGTAATCGGAAGTGAGTTTTGAAGTTGAGCGTTTGCCGTTTCACGTTTCACGTTTGCCGTTTAATGTTTGCCGTTTCACGATTAAAACATGCTTTCATATATGAAAAGGACTTATTTAATACTGGCACTTTCATTCCTGTGCATGAAAATGCATTCCCAGCAGGTAACGCTCACCCCGGAACAAATAAAAGCCATTACTTCAGAATGGAAAGGCGAACGGTCTGCAGATGGCCGTCCGCATGTGTCCGATAAATTACTCACGCGGCTGAAAGCGATCCGCCTGGAAGAAGCCTGGGGGGTATTGCGCAACAAAGGATATCTGAACCAGTTTGAAGGCGACTGGATGGTATTGCATCCCGATTCAGCCATGACCGGTCGCGTCGTAACTGCGCAGTACTGGCCCATGCGCCCTGATGTTGACAAACTCATCAAAGATAAAGGCAAGGCCGAAGGCCGGATCGGCGCGCCGAATTCGTGGCCCATCGATGTGCTGCAAAAAGGCGACATCTACATTGCCGATAGTTATGGCAAAGTAGTAGATGGCACGCTGATCGGCGATAACCTGGGAAACGCCATTTACGCCAGATCTGCCCGTGGTGTGATCTTCTATGGTGCCGTTCGTGATATTGAAGGCCTCGGAGAAATTAAGGGATTCAATGCCTGGATAAAAGGATACGATCCTTCTTTCATTCAACAGATGATGCTGGGTGGCATTAATGTGCCTATCCGCATCGGCCGCGCCACTGTATTACCCGGTGATGCCGTGCTGGCAAAAAAAGGCGGTGTGGTGTTCATTCCTGCGCATTTACTCGAAGAAGTGGTATTGAATTCGGAATTCATTGCCTTGCGTGACGCCTTTGGTCATCAACGGTTGCGGGAAGGAAAGTATACGCCCGGACAAATAGACACGCAATGGACAGACGAGATCAAAAAAGATTTTTTGAAATGGCTGGATGCCAATCCGGCTAAGTTACCGATGTCTCGCCAGGAGCTCGATCAGTTTATGAAGGACAGAACGTGGTAATGTGATAATGTGATGATGTGATGATGTGATAATGAAATACAGGTAGTAGACGATTGCCGATTGTCTATTAACGGCGAACCATATACAGGATATTAAAAATATAAACTAAATAACCATGACTCCATCACAACGATTCCTAACAAAATTGGGCTTAAAGGACCCGGTTCCTGAACAGGAAAACAATGTGCACCCCAATACCGATCGCAACAGCCGCCGGTCTTTTTTGAAAAGGACCACGCTCGGCGGGATTGCACTCGGCACTGCCAGTGCTTTGTGGCCGGTGGAAGACCTGATCGCTCAAACCACGCAAAAGGTCAGCCGCTATTCCAACCCATCTGATCTGCGGATCACCGATATGCGGTATTGTATCATCCAGAACGTAGGCCGCACGCCCATCATTCGCATCGATACCAACCAGGGAATTTATGGATTGGGCGAAGTGCGCGATGGCGCCGATGAGCGGTATGCCCTTATGTTAAAAAGCCGCATCCTTAACCAGAATCCCTGCAATGTGGAAATGCTTTTCAAAACGGTGCGGCAATTTGGCGGTCATGCCCGGCAGGGTGGGGGTGTAAGCGCGGTTGAAATGGCTTTGTGGGATCTATGCGGCAAGGCATACAACGTGCCTGTATGGCAACTGCTGGGTGGCCGTTACCGTGATAAAGTGCGGATCTATGCCGACACACCCGAGGCACGCACCTTTGATGAATTCAAGGCAAAAATAAAACACCGCCTCGAAGACCAGGGAATGACCTGGCTGAAGCTGGATATTTCCATTGGCGAAGTGAAGGATATGGAAGGCGCGCTGGTGAACAGCAAATTCTGGGGCAGCAACCTGGCGCAGTGGCGGGGTGGTTATATGGATTATGCGAATATCAAACATCCTTTTACAGCTATCCAGATCACGGAAAAAGGGCTAGATGGTATGGCCCGCATCGTAAGCGATGTACGTTCTGTTGTTGGTTACGAGATCCCTATTTCAAGCGATCATTATGGGCATTTTGATATGAACAACGCTATTCGCTGGGGCAAAAAAGTGGAACCCTTCCGCCTGGCCTGGCTGGAAGATATGGTGCCCTGGGAGTTCACCGATCAATATAAAAAGATGTCCGACGTACTGGAAACACCTGTATTGACCGGCGAAGATATTTACCTGTTGAATGGATTCAAACCACTGATCGATGCGGGCGCAGTGGATATCGTACATCCCGATCTGGCCACCGCCGGCGGCATCCTGGAAACGAAACGCATCGGCGATTATGCAGAAGAAAAAGGGGTAGCCATGGCAATGCATTTTGCGGGCAGTCCGGTTTCATTTATGGCCAATGTGCATTGTGCGGCAGCCACGCAGAATTTCCTGGCGCTGGAACATCACTCGCTTGATAATGCCTGGTGGGAAACGCTGGTGAAAACACTGGATGGAAAAAAGCTGTTCGAGAAAGGCTTTGCCAATGTGCCCAATACGCCCGGACTGGGCATTGAACTGGTGGAAGAAGAGATCAAAAAACATTTGCTGCCGACGAATAAAACGTATTTCGCGCCTACGCCTGAATGGAATGACATACGCTCGCACGACCGGTTATGGAGTTGATGAAAAATAATTAAATACTGCTACAGTGAAAAGCTTTACTATTATGAAGCGATCGACCATTTTTTACGGGGCATCGGTTATCTTTTTGATCCTGTATGGCATCATGGCAATGCAGGCACAACATGCCTGGGGCGGCTGGTTATTGCTGTTGTTCTTTATAAGCCTTGCCCTTGCCTTCAGGCAGCATGTGCGCTTGAAAGGCCTCTCTTTTACTTTAGTGATCATGGCGGTAGTGAGCCTGGCCATGTATCATCCGCAATATTTCAGGTCCATTGGTGATTTCAAGCTCTCTGCCATGATCATCCCATTGTTGCAGATCATTATGTTTGGCATGGGTACTGAATTAAGTTTGAAAGATTTTGCCAATGTGATCCGCATGCCCAAAGGCATTATTGTAGGAGTGGTTTGTCATTACGTGATCATGCCGCTGGTAGGTTTTGCGCTGGCCAGCCTGTTTAACTTTCCCGCAGAGATCGCTGCCGGTATCATTTTGGTAGGTTGCTGTCCGAGCGGACTGGCCTCCAACGTCATGTGTTACCTGGCCAAAGCCAACCTGGCCCTGTCGGTGTCCGTTACTACGATCTCTACCATGCTGGCGCCATTTTTAACACCACTGCTGATGCGATTGCTGGGTGGCAGTTTTGTCGCTATTGACTTCTGGAGTATGGTGTGGGATATCACCAAGATCGTGATCATTCCTGTTATGGCGGGACTTGCTTTTCATTACCTCGTTCACGGCAAATTCAAATGGCTCGATAAAGCCATGCCTTTAGTGTCTATGGCGGGCATTGCGTTGATCATCATTGTTATTACAGCTGCAGGCAGGGACAACCTGTTAAAGGTGGGGGCCCTGCTGCTGGTGGCAACGATCCTTCATAATGTATTGGGCTATTTTTTCGGGTACTGGTCGGCCCGGCTGTTGCGCTTTCATGAACGGGATTGCCGCACGATCGCATTGGAAGTAGGTATGCAGAATGCCGGCCTCGCATCCGGACTGGCGATGGCGATGGGCAAACTGGCCACTGCCGGACTGGCGCCGGCCATTTTCGGACCTGTTATGAATATTACCGGTTCCACACTGGCAAGCTGGTGGCATAATCATCCGCCTGATAAAAGTTCATAGTTTATAGTTTATGGTTTATGGTTATTCAGTTATTCAGTTATCCTATAGCATCTTAATAACGTATGACCTCTATAACTTATGAACTTACGAACTGAATAACTAATAACTGTTTTTAAAAGCTTTAACATGAAAACGAATTGCTTGTTGCTCGTATTAGCATGCCTGTGTTTCCTAACACAGGCCCAACAGATCACCCGCGATCAACTGCTGGCGCTGACGCCCGACTGGAAAGGCGAACGCTTTGCAGATGGAAGGCCTAAAGTGCCCGACAGCCTCCTCGACCGTATGAAGCTGGTCACGCTGGAAGAAGCATGGGCCGTGCTTAGAAACGAAAATTTTAAACATCAGTTCGATGGCGACTGGAAAACCATTAATCCCGACAGTGTACTGGTAGGCCGGGCAGTGACCGCCATCTTCATGCCCGGCCGTCCTGATATCCACCGCGTGATCGATAAATTTGGTGTGCGCGACAAACGGGTGAAATCACAGAACTCCTGGCCCATCGATCTGCTGGTGAAACGCGATGTTTATGTGGTAGACCAGTTTGATGCGTATGAGGACGGACCCACCATCGGCGATAATCTTGGTAATTCCATTTATGCCAAAACCGGCAATGGTATTGTGTACGATGGCGCCATTCGCGATATTAAAGGGTTAAAAGAGATCGGATCATTTACCTCTTTCTTTCGCAGCTATCATCCTTCCCATCATCTCAATAATCCCGATGGCGATCTGAATACCACACTTGTTGGCATCAACCAGCCCACGCGTATCGGCAAGGCTACGGTCATGCCTGGTGATGTAGTGCTGGGCCGCGATGGCGGTGTGATCTTTATTCCGCCCCATTTAGCCGAGAAAGTAGTGAAAACTTCGGAGATCGTGCGGCTGCGGGATATGTTCGGACATCAGCGCTTACGCGAAGGCAAATACACACCCGGACAAATCGATTCGCGCTGGAGCGAAGAAATAGAGAAGGATTTTTCCAAATGGCTGAACGATCATATCAATGAGCTACCCGTTTCAAAGAGTCAGATCCAGGAGTTCCTGAAAGGCAGGACCTGGTAAATACAGTTCAAAGTTCAAAGTTTACAGTTCAAAGTTTACAGTTATTAAGTTATTCAGTTATTGAGTTATTCAGTTGTTAAGTTATAAAGGTTGTAGTGAGTTGTGAAGTAAGGATCCCACTAGCCACTAGCTACTAGCTACTTGCTACCAGCTGACATTAAACCAACAAAAAAATGAAAAACGATAATTCAAGAAGATCTTTTTTGACAAAGGCTGCGATCGCCGCCGCCATGAGCCCGATTGCCTCGCTCGCTTCGTTCGGGCAAACCTACGAACATGCAATTAACCGGACGCCAAAAGCGTCACCGCCGTCGAACCTGAAGATAACCGATGTGAAATGCGGTTATATCAGGGGCAGCCTGTTCGTAAAGATATATACCAATCAGGATCTCTGGGGATGCGGCGAAGGCGTGGATGCAATACCCGGTACCTATCACCTCGTTAAGAATTTTGGTGAGCGCATAAAAGGCAAAAGTCCGCTGAACGTGCATCGCCTGTTTGAAGATATCCGGCGGTCGGGTTTTTTCCAGGGCGCACAGTCAGGCATGTATGTGGCGGTTTTGTCGGCGATAGAAACGGCTTTGTGGGACCTGGCCGGTAAAGCCCTCCAGCTTCCGGTGTACCAGTTGCTGGGTGGTAAGTTCCGCGACAAAATACGGGTCTATTGCGATACGGCTTTGTACCAGCAGAATTTACCGAAGCCTGCTGACTTTGCCGAAGCGGCCAGAAAGTCGAAGCAGATGGGCTTTAATGCCATTAAGTTTGACCTTGACCAGGCGAATGATCCAAATAAATATGACCGGTACAACTGGACAGCCAGTCCGGCCGAACTGCAGCGAATGTACGATCAGCTGGCAGCGGCCCGGGAAGCCGTAGGACCTAACATCGATATCTGTGCCGATATGCATGGCCGATATGATGCAGTCACGGCGCAGACCATTGCGAAAAGGGTGGAATCATTGAACCTGATGTGGCTGGAGGAACCGATCCCGGCCGAGAACGTGGAAGCGTACAAGCTGATCACCGAATCTACCAGTACGCCTATTTGTGCGGGTGAGAACCATTACCTGGCTCATGGGTTCAGGCGATTGCTCGAGATAGGCGCCGTGGATATTGTAATGCCTGACCTGCAAAAATGTGGTGGACTCGGGGAGGGGCAACGCATCGCCAACCTGGCGAATTTATATTACGTACCCTTCGCGCCGCATATGGTGGCCTCTTTCCTGGGCGCTATGGCCTCAGCGCATGTTTGTGCTTCTGTGCCCAACTTTATGATCCTGGAATGGCAGTCCTATTTTCATACCCAGCCGATGTTTAAGGAAATCATTAACTACGAGGGTGAATGGGTGAATAACAGTTTCATAACTGTTTCGGAAAAACCAGGTATCGGGGTAGAGATCAATGAAGCAGGTATGAAAAAGTATGCGATACCAGGTGTGCCGTTCTTTGAGTGAATGATGACGTCAGGCAACGCTATGAAATATATTAAAAAGGCCTCATGTTAATTTATAGGTTTTATATACCAGCTGATAATAGTTACATTTAAGCATAAAAGCATAAAACCTTACAGTATGACCATCACGGTTACGTTACATGGGCCCGTCACGTTGCACTTATTCCTGGTATTATTGTGTTGCCCGTTCATTGGTACTTCCCAGGTAAGAAAATACAAGCCAGGGGACACCTACAAATACAAACTTACCACCGATGTTTACCGGAATGATAAATATGCGGGCAAAACCATATCAGTATCCGAACATCGCGTGGTGCAGGAGGGGGACGTGCCGGGCGAAGAAATTAAATGGCTGAGTAAAATGACTATCAACGGTAAAGACACGATCCGGCTTGACAGTATTGCACAAACCGTAGCCCCTTACCGCATATCTTTATTGCCTGAAGGAAAAGTGCTATTGCCTAAACTGACTATCCCCCAGATGGTAGGAGAAGTAACCGACCTCAATACCTTTTTTGTAGCCATTGCCCCTGCGCTCAATGCTGATAAACTCACTTCAAAAAATCCGGTCATTACAAATGCCGAATGGCGGCAGGGTAATTTTGCTGATAGTATCTTTATACTATATGGTACCGACTGCATCGAGGTAAAACAACGCCTGGTATCAGCCACCAGACAGTACAATCACATTCAAACGCTTTTTTCTCCGCCCGATTCTTTTTGTTTAACCCCATTAATTGATACAGTTGCGCGCAAAACCTATGACTTTCCCAACAATTTTCAGATGATACAAAAAGGTGAGGGCGATAAGGTAAACGTTTTCTGGGGCGTTGAAACATTTGTCATCAATACGAAGATCGATAATCGCAACGGCGCTATTCTTCATGCCACCATGGATAATGTATTGAACCTTCGCATGCGCTACAATTCGACTCCTGACTTAAAATCCTATGCGGTTGAGATGCCTGTTACCATCAAACGGAGTTTGCGGCTTGAGTTATTACGATGAATGGACAATTGATCCGCATGCAATGAATAAAGATCTGGTAACAGGGTAACACAAGCCTTTAAGGGCAGGGGGAATTAAGCTATATATTCCCATTTATTCAATCTCATATTCCATTCATAATAGTACAGGACAGCTCATTTTTCGCGATTGTTTAATTTGGATTTTTTCTATCCCAGCTGTAGCAGGTTGTTATAAATGAGCGATTTTTGTCTTTTGAACTGCCATATGAAGAAAAGGAACTGCTGTCCCTGATTGCCCGGAGTGATGAAAAAGCGTTCCATACCATTTACCAGCAATATTTTGGTAAGGTATATGCCATGGCGTTGAGCTACCTGCCCAATGCACTGATGGCACAGGATATGGTGCAGGAAGTGTTTGTGCGCATCTGGCAGAACCGGGCCGAACTACATACTATCCGTCATTTTGAATCCTGGCTGATCGCCATTACCAGGAACCTGCTCATCAATGAACTTCGAAAGATCTATCCGCCCGGCTGGGAACCGCAGCAAATGACTGCTACCGATCTTCATGAAACATTGAACTACCGCGAACTCGAAAGACTGCTGGCGGCAGCCGTTGAAAAGCTTAGCACCCGGCAGCAACAGGTATACCGCTTAAGCAGGATCGAAGGCTACTCTCACCGCGAAATTGCATTACAATTAGGCATTTCTGTAGATGTGAGCCGTGAGCACCTCAGCAAGGCGCTCCGGAACATCAGGTCATTTCTTATTAATAACTACGGCGTTATGGGCGTTTCTGCCTGCGTTCTCTTCCTGAAATAATTTTTTTCCTGCACACCCCACATCTTCACAGGAACTGGGTCTACTATTCAATACATACGTTGCCATGGACCTGAAACAATTACTGGAAGATTACCGGAACGGTAGATTAACTGCTGAGCAAAAGCAGGCATTTGAGCAGCTGCTGCATAATAAGGAGTCGGAGGAGCTGTTGCAGCAGTTGTTGGATGAGTCCCTCGAAAGAACGGTTGCAGTGGAAGCGGAAGAAACCCAAAAGTTCATTTACCAGCGGATCCGCGATCAGCATATAAAAGAAGATAACCGTAAGAGCGGTTCATTGGTGTCGATATTATCTAAAACCTGGCTGCGTTATGCAGCCGCGATCATCCTCATGCTGGGTGCGGGCGCTTATTTTTTGTTGAATAAAAAGAACGACAAAACCGCCGTAGCAGTTAAAGAACAGCAACCCTCAGAAGATATTGCCCCCGGACATGAGGGCGCTGTACTCACCCTTGCCGATGGCACTATGGTAGACCTTGATACTTTACACAATGGAATTATCGCGCGGCAGAACGGCGCGCAGGTGGTGTTAAAGGACGGACTGGTTACGTATGATCCAGCGGGTTTGTCGAACAGGGAGACCACTTATAATACCATCAGTACGCCCAAGGGAAGGCAGTTCCGGATCGTGTTGCCCGATGGTTCGGGCGTGTGGCTGAATGCTGCCAGCTCTATAAAATATCCTACTGTTTTTACGGGTGATGAGCGCCGGGTAGAGATCGATGGAGAAGCTTATTTCGAGGTAAAAAAGGTAAAACTGCCTTCAGGCAAAAAAATGCCATTCCGCGTGAAAATTGATGATGCCACCGAAGTGGAGGTGTTAGGCACCAGCTTTAACATCAACTCCTATGATGATGAAGGTAGCATCAAAACTACACTGCTGGAAGGTTCAGTTAGGATCGTCCATCGGCAATCGGCAGTCGACAATGTAAATCAACTGATTTTAAAACCTGGTCAACAAGCAATAGCCCATTCACCACTCACCATTGACCATTCACCATTGACCATTCACCACTCACCGGATGTTGATCAGGTAATGGCCTGGAAAAATGGATTGTTCAATTTCAATGGATATGACCTGAAAACGGTGATGCGTGAATTAGGCCGATGGTACGATCTGGATATCGTATATGAAGGCGAACCGGAACCCGTGGAAGTAATGGGCGAGATCCAACGCAATCTTAGCCTGTCGCAGGTAATGAAGATCCTTCAACGAATACATATCAACTACCGGGTAGAAGGTAGAAAATTAATTATTATGAAATAAATCCTTCCATCAAGTAACAATTAAAGGCCACATCGCCAGGTATAACTTATGAAAATTATTGCTTGCAAACGCCTGCCTATCGATACCGTAGCACCCCATGGTAACCGATTTAGACAACGGCGTATGAACCAAACGGTCTTGGTTATGAAATTAACTTTGATTTTACTAACTGCTGCCTTTTGCACTGCTGCCGCAAATGGCGTTTCACAAACAGTTACTTTATCAACCAGTAATGCCACTGTACAGGAGATCATGGCTGCTGTACGAAAGCAAACGGGGTATGTATTTTTCTACCAGAAGAATACCCTCAATGGCGCCAAAAAAGTAACAGTCACTGCCCGGCAACTGCCTGTCAATGATTTTCTCAATGTGGCTTTCAAAGAACAGCCATTCAGCTGGTCAATTGAAAACCAGACGATCATTCTTGAAAGCAAACCCAATGTGCCACCGAAACTATCCAACGAGGAACAGGCCGGCAATCCCTTAACACCTGTTAAAATACAGGTGCTCGATGAAAATGGCAAACTCCTGGCAGAGGCTTCCGTTTCGGTTGATAAGACCAGTAAGATGGCGCTCACCAACAAAGACGGTATTGCCATCCTGGATGTGGCTGTTGGAGACATCGTAACGATTTCCTATGTGGGTTATGAGAACCGGCAGGTGAAGATCACCAACGAAACGATCAATGGTAATCTATTAACGGTAACCCTGAAACTGAAGCAGTCGACCCTCGATGATATCGTAGTGATCGGTTATGGCACGCAGCGCAAAAGCGATGTAACGGGAGCCCTCACCCGGGTCACCGAACAGACTATTAAAGAGCGGCCCGTAATGAATGTGGCCCAGGCGCTGCAAGGTAAGGCTTCGGGGTTGAACGTTGCAACCAATATCAAACCCGGTGAAATGCCGGCTATCCGCATCCGCGGTACCCGTTCTGCCAATGCTTCGAACGATCCATTATATGTGGTCGATGGTATCCCTATCGTATCGCAGTTGGGTGTTTCTTCCTTTTCGGTGAATGACCTGAACCCGAATGATATTGCCTCCGTGGAAATATTGAAAGATGCTTCCGCCACCGCTATCTATGGTTCACGCGGCGCCAATGGCGTGATCCTGATCACTACGAAAAAAGGCGCCAAAGGCAAGGTGACACTTGGTTTCAATTCGAATGTAACGCTCGATAGTTATAAAGACCTGGCCGACCGCCTCTCTGGTGGTGAGTACATCGACCGGTTGCGCTATGCGCTGATGAATGGACGCAGATACCAGGCCGGCAACCCCGGTGACCTGAATGTAGCGCCGGTGCTCTGGTATCCTGATCCGCGGCTGGATAGTGCCAATTTCGCAGCTTCACAGATCACCAACAACTACTCGGAACTGTTAGCCGCCACAATGAAAGGGTATGCGTGGAATCCGGATGGCAGCGTAGCCATGCGGCCGACGACGGACGACGAACGCGCCATGGGCTGGCCTGCTATGGTGCCTGATTATAATGCAGGCCGCATTCCTACGTATGACTGGATCGGCTCCGCCACCCGCACTGGCGTTACCCACAACCACCAATTGTCTATTTCCGCCGGAAATGAGATATCGAAGCTGTATATCTCACTCGGTTATAATAAGCAGTTAGGCGTGCAACGGGACCAGGACTTTACCCGGTTTAACCTGAACCTGAATGGCGAGGTGACCGCCACTAAATGGTTCACGCTTGGTTTGTCAATGCTTGCTTCGCTGGCAAAACAAAACTTTGGTATGAACGAAAACCTGAGCAATACAGGAGCGAAAGACCTGTTTGGCAGGGCTGCCAGTATGTTTCCCTGGGCTTTTCCCACCGACAGTTCCGGCGCTTATATAAGAAACCCGGGTGGTAACCTTAGCAGCTGGAACCCGCTGATCGATATAGGCCAGTCGATCAATGAACGGCGTGCAGCTTCCGCTTTCTCGAACCTGCATGCAGAAATAAAATTTTTTCCCTGGTTGAAATACCGGGTAAATTTCGGCGCCCAGATCCGGAATACCCGCAATGGATCCTGGACGGGTCCTGATGTAACTTCCCATTTGAGCGCAAGGGCCAATACGGCCGGTTATGAAAGGCAGGAGCATTTTTCCTGGATCGTAGAGAACCTGCTGTATTTTGACAAGACATTTGCGAAGGCCCATAAACTGGGTATCACCTTACTGCAATCATCGCAGCATTCGCGCAGCGAAAACACCGGCATCAGTGTTAACGGAACGGTGATCCCATTGAGCAGGTGGTATGATCTGGGCTCCAACACAGCAGGCAATCCGGCGATTGGTACCGGTTTCACCGAGAACAAGCTCAGCTCGTTTATGGGCAGGGTAAACTATGCTTTGCTGGACAAATACCTGCTTACTGCGTCGGGCCGGTTCGACGGTTCGTCGGTTTTGGCGCCTGGCCATAAATGGGCCTTCTTCCCTTCATTTGCCCTGGCGTGGAAAATGCAGGAAGAAGCCTTCCTGCAAAAGATCACCTGGTTGAATGAATTGAAACCGCGGTTAGGGTATGGCGTAACGGGCAATTCTTCCGTTAATCCTTATACCACTTCCGGCCCCTTAGGCCGTAACAACTATGCATTCGGTGCTGTACCTGCCATTGGTTTTCTGCCTGAATCGGTTAAAAATCCAGACCTGGGCTGGGAACAGACGGCACAAACCAATATAGGCATTGATTTTACAATATTGAATAGCCGTATCTCCGGTTCTGTTGAATACTATACGCAACAAACGTCAGACCTCATTTTCGAGCGAAGCCTGCCTGCTGTTTCCGGTTATGTGACCAAGTTCATGAATATCGGTAAATCAAGAAACCGTGGCATTGAAGTAACGCTGAATACAGTGAATATAAAGAAAGGCGATTTTACCTGGAGCACTGAAATGAACTGGAGCCGTAACCGGGAAGAGATCGTTGAGTTGATCAATGGCAAACAGGATATGCTGGCAGCACGGCAGTTTATCGGCCAGCCCTGGCAGGTATTCTATCAGCTGCAAAGTGATGGCATCTGGGGTAGTACCTCCAAAGACCTCGCAGAAATGGCGCAGTTCAAAGCTATAGGCGGTCTTGATTTCAGACCCGGTACAGTGAAAGTAGTAGATCAGAACGGCGACTATAAAATAGCGGCTGAAGATTATGTCATCAGGGGCACACCCCGGCCTAAATGGTATGGCGGCATTACAAACACCTTCAGGTATAAAGGTTTTACGCTGAGTTCGTTTATCTATGCCCGGGTAGGACAAACCTATTTTGGCGGTTACCAGGGTGTGTTCGGCCAGGATTTCGGCAATATGTGGAGCTGGAATAACCAGCGTGGAAAATGGCCGTTGCCGGTATTGGGCGCCAGTGCTATTACCAATATTTCATCTGCAGTACAATACCAGGATGGTTCCTTTGCTATTGTGCGCAATATCTCTTTGATCTACGACGTGCCCGCCAAAATACTGAACCTCGCAAAAATGAAAAGCCTGCAGTTGAATGTGCAGGTATTGAACCCATTCATTATAGGCGGTAAACTGGTAAAGCTGGGCATTAACCCCGATGATGAAACGGAATGGACAGATGAATCTTCGCCCAACTCATTTACTACATCGCCCAATGGTGGTATGAACAACAATAGTATTCTGCCCCGCAGCATTGTATTTGGTTTAAGAGCATCTTTCTAAATAGGTGGGGCACGCCATGAGGTATGCCGCACTTCATAAATAGCGAATAGCATATATGAAAAAATTATTCATCATATCAATTATAGCGATAGCTGCATTATCAGGTTCCTGCAAAAAATTTCTCGATGAAAAGCAGGTATCCAATCTCACGCAGGACTATTACAATACCGAAGAAGGCCTGAACTCACTTATCAATGGCCTGTACATATACGCCCGCATAAAACATGAATGGGATGGCAGCGGCGTTCGCCTCACGCAGGCAGAAACGGATGCGTACATGACAGCCAACAATACGTTTGCCACAATGACAGCCGCACGCTATGGCTCAAATATCAGCACCATAGCCGGCAATACCAATAGTTACATCGGCGCATCCAATAGCACATTTGCGCCCATGGGTGCTTACCCGCATATCAACAATTGTAATATTGCATTGGAAGTGATCGATAATTTAAAACCCGGCAAGTTTGCTTCGGACGAAAACTACAGGAGAACCAGACGGGCGGAGATCCTTTTTTTAAGGGCCTGGGCTTATTATCTAATTTCAAATCAGCTCGGCGATGTGCCCATGTCGCTTACTGCCAAACGGGAGGACAACGGTATTTACCACTATCCGAAGGTGAAGCTGGAAGAGATCTATAAACAGATCATCGCTGATATGCGTGAAGCGTATGCAACGCTGCCCGTCAATGTGCAGGACAGGGGACGGGTTTCGAAGCTCGCTGCAGGGCATTTTCTGGCCAAATTATATTTGAACAGGGCACAGGCCGCGAACTTCAATAACAGCGGTGAGCAACATCTGAAAATGCTGTACAAAGGAAACGTATCTACTGACCTCGACTCCTGTATCATCATTGCTACAGAAGTGATCGATGCAGCCGGTGGGGTGGCAGGCCTGGCGCCTGATTACTGGACGCTGTTCGATCCCAAAGTAGCCGAAACAACGCCGCACAAGGAAGTATTATGGGCTGCGCAATTCGATGTGAATACCTCGTTGCATGCGCGCTTCGGCAATCGCTCTGTGAACTATCATATCGGCAACTATACCGATGCTACCGGCGTAGCCCGTTCCATGGCCTATGGCCGTCCGTTCGGGACTTTCAAAGCAACGGATTTCGGGTATGACATCTTCGCCGATAAAGTAAATGATTCGCGCTATTACAAAACGTTCCAGTACGAATACATTGGTAATGCAAATACGTCGTTTACCTGGAGCCCCGCCGCAGCTGCCTGGTGGAACGCCAATAAACCGGCGGGCGAACCTGCGGTTACTGCAGGCAGCCGCCGCGTAGTTCCCGGCAGGAGAGCGATGATCTACCTGGAGAATCAAATGACCGAAGCGCTGGATTCAACCATGGTTATGAGCCAGCCTTATCAGTTCGTGGTGCGATGGATCCGGTCAGCCGCTACCGGCAGGTTGTATTACCGACTTAATTACAATCAAAACTCTTTGGGGTTGAATACCGGCGCACCCGCGCCTTACCTGTCGGTTAAAAAGTACATAGACCCTTTACGTGGCGGCAGTGCCGAAGAAAGTAATTTTGATAGTGAACAGGGCACCAGAGACGCCATTCTGATGCGATTGGGTGAAACCTATCTGATCCGTGCAGAAGCGTATGGCCGTAAAGGTATGTATGCCGATGCATTGGCTGATATCAATGTGCTTCGCCAACGCGCTGCTTACAAGAATGGAGAGAACCGCCCTTCTGTATTGGTAGAGTGGGAGCCCAAAGCGAATACACTGGCGGCTGCTGAACGGGTGGCGCCTTATCCGGCAGCTGGTACTTCTTACAATGCCATCAGGGCAACAGACAATCATTTTACGCCGGGCACTCCCCAGGCGCTGGCCGAACATTATATCCCCACCGTTAGCAGCAAACAGGACATGTTCATTCATTTTATTTACAATGAAAAGACCCGGGAAATGCTGGCCGAAGGAACTTTATGGGAAGACCTGCACAATGCCGGCATTTTATATGAACGGACTATTTACCTGAACCAGATGGCATCGCCATTGACCGGCCTTTGGCCTGTTGCTTATAATACCGTTAATGGGAATGGTCAGAATGGCAATGGCAAGGGGCAGATGCGAAAAGAGTTCACCTTCCGTCCATGGCCAAGCGATTACCTGCAATTGCTTACAGATGAGGCGGGCAACCCGCTGGATGCAGATGCCATGCAGGCGTACCAGAACCCGGGGTACTAACGCTCCGTGAAGGCCTTATTAGTCACCGGCTTTGCGGCCGTTGTAACAACTTATTTAGATAGCCAAAATAAAGATCTATGTAATCACTATCAATGTCATTCACCATTTAAACGATTGTCATATGAGAAAAACAACATCCCTGATAACAGCCTGCCTGTTATTACTGGCAACGCATGCCGTTGCCCAACGGGTCATGGAACGACTCAATCGCGGCGTGGTAGCGGTAAGAACGGGTAATAGTGTTTTTATCAGCTGGCGTTTATTGGGTTTAGACCCGCAGAACATTGGCTTTAATCTTTATCGCTCCGCCAATGGCGCCACGGCCGTGAAACTCAACACAACGGTATTGACCGGTGGAACGAACTTTACCGACAATTCCGCCAATTTAACCCAGCGCAATGCCTATTATGTGCGGCCGGTTGTGAACGGAACTGAACAGGCACCCAGCCTTTCTTACACCCTTATTGCGAATGCAGCAGACAAACCCTGTTTTACTGTACCGCTGCGTGCCGGCAGCCTCATTCATTTCGTATGGGTGGGCGACCTGGATGGCGACGGCGAATATGATTATGTGGTAGACCGCCTCGACTGGAATGGCGGTGGCTGTAAAATTGAGGCCTACAAACGCGATGGTACTTTCCTGTGGGATGTTGACTATGGTCCCAACAGTGTGAATATGGATAATATTTCACCTGGCTCCGCCGCCATCGATGTAGGCAACTGGGACGGTGTAACCGTATACGACCTTGACCTCGATGGAAAAGCAGAAGTGATCACCAAGATCGCCAATGGCGTACGGTTCGGCGATGGAGGCACCTGGAGCAACAGCAGCAATACCAGGCAATGGCTTGGCATCCTCGACGGACAAACAGGCGCCCTGAAAAGTTACGTGACCATTCCGCAGGACTACAGCAGCGTTGGTTCACTGGCTGCAAGTTTTGGCATTGGTTACCTGGATGGCGTTACACCCAGTGTCATCGGCAAGTTCAAGAACAGGAATGCTGATGGTTCATTTAATCTCATGGTATGTGCTTTCAAATACGCAGGCAACAATACCACGGTACAGTGGAAATGGTTAAGAGGTTCATCAAATGCAGCAGATGGCCATCAGATAAGGATAATAGATGTTGACGGAAACGGCACTGATGAGATCTGTGATATCGGGTATACGCTCAATAGCAATGGCACACTACGGTATTCACTTGGCGGGCAGGGCATAGTTCATGGCGACAGAATGCATATCGGTAAGCTCGATCGCAACCGGGCAGGTATGCAGGGATACGGTGTTCAGCAGAATAATCCCAGCGGATTGCTGGAGTACTATTATGATGCGAATACCGGTTCAGTGCTGTGGAAACATATGGGTGCGGTGAGTGATGTAGGCCGCGGTGCAGCAGGCGATATTGATCCCCGTTATAATGGGTTTGAAGTTTGGTCATTCTCGGGCGTATACAATGCGCCGGGCAATACAAAGTTAACCGATGAACCGGCAAGGCCGTATCCCAACTTCCGGTTATGGTGGGATGCAGATGTGCTCAGCGAAAACCTCAATGATGAAAAGATCGAAAAATGGAATTATACAGCATCCAGTGTTTCCCGCCTGGTTACCATGTGGAACTTTGATGGAGCCGGGGGCAGTGATCGTGGCGCACCCATGTTCTACGGTGATATCCTGGGCGACTGGCGCGAGGAAGTGATCCTGGTTACTGATAATTATTCAAAGCTGGTAGTATTTACCACAAATGTGCCCACCAGTACCAGGTTGTATACGCTGGCGCATAACCCGGCCTACCGCAATTGCATGACGATAAAAGGATATATGCAGTCGCACCACACCGATTATTATTTAGGCAATGGCATGAGTACGCCGCCAACGCCCAATATCAGTTATGCAGGAACAGCCGCCGCCGCTGCACGCATCGCCAGTATGGCTGTAGCAGAGAATGCTTCTGTAGCAAAAGGTTTTGACATCAGTCCGAACCCCGTGCGGGAAGCGCTGTTAAATATACAGTTTCATGTAACCGAAAAAGCGGATTATGTATTTACCATTACCAACGAGCGCGGACAGTTGTTATTTGAAAAGAAACTGGGAGTGATTTCGGCTGGCGATGTGAACACCCGCATCAATATCAGCACAGCGAAACTGCCCCCGGGCAATTATATCGGCAGTATCCGGTCTGCGGCCGGCATTCAGTCAAAGCTATTTGTAAAGCTTTAGGATGAATAAGTGCTGTGATACGTTGCTGTTAGCTTTTAATTGGATTGTGATGTAGGAGCTACGAGGTAAGAAGTATGAAGTAAGAAGTAGGAGGTTTAAAGAATCAGGCTTTTCTTACTTCTTATTTCTTACTTCTTACTTCTTCCGTCAGAGGTGTTTATCGGTTACCTGCTCCGCCGCTTACGGTGCTGGGTACCGTGCTTCCTGTATTCATAGAGTAGGAGTAGGGTGGTGTAAATACACTTGAATTAGGTGCCCACGTAGGGATGCTGGTGCCGGAAAATACGTTGCCGCTGTTCCAGTTTATTCTGCCCTGTGCACTGCTGGAACTGTAATTCGCCCAGGCCCTTGCCTGGTTTTGGAAATAGCAATTCTCTACTTTGATCTGGCTTTCGTTGCCAACGCCAATGCAGTAATTGCTGCCCGATGCGGCATAGTAATTATTGTAACAGTGTACCTGGCCGAAACGTACACGCGGCATTCTTTCCACGCAGCCGGCATCGTACCAGTTGTGGTGCATGGTCACGTGGAGCTTACCGCGGTCGCCGGTGGCATCATCTCCGTTGCCAATGAGATTCACATATTTATGCGAGCTCTGGCTGGCATACCGGAATCGGCACCACGATACGGTAACATTGTCTGAGGCGCGAACAATATCACATTCTCCATCTGAACAATCGGTAAACGTACACTTATGTACGAATACCCGGGTGCTTCCCGAGATCTCGATGCCGTCGCCCGTTCCCGCGCCGGATGGATTGGTGATATTAAGGTTTTGAATAATCACATTACTTACGCCCGAAAGCCGCAAACAACCGATAATGCCTGAGCTGGAATTGGCGCCGATAATGGTTTTATTCGACTTTACATTGACCTGGCTCGATCCAAGGTTCAAATTACCGGAGACTGTAATGAGTTGACTGGTGCTTGACTCAGCGGCCGTTCTGAAAGCGGCTGCTGTAGTAACGGTAATGGGCGTTGTACCACCGGTAGTGCCGGCGGCGAAACCATTCGCAGTGGCCACGGTAAATTCTGATGATGGAGCCCGTTCACCGGCCGAACCTTCATCAGGATTGCTTACTGTATCAGTTTTGTTACAGCCTGCAATTATCAAGCAGGAAAGGGCGGCGCCGGCAATAAGGGCGCCGATTGGCAGCATTGTTTTTTTCATGATGGCAATGGTGTTTTAAAGATGAATGTAACTGGTTATAATAGAGCGCTCTAAGCAATAAGGATCCTTCTGCCCGGTTAGGGGCAGCGATATTCATAAAATAAAAATGAATCGGTTTTTTAAACTTGTTCTGGGGAATGTGAGCAGCTATAGGTGAAAGTTCATCAGGCTTTTTGCGTGTACCCGGCTACGTGTTAATTGTTTTCTGCTGCCTTTCTGTATCTTAAAGTTAACGGCGTTTTTTTCGTTTACGTGATGGTGGTAGTGATTTTATTTACGCAATCGTTCCCGGCTCCGGTGTAACGCCTACACCAGCTTTCCCTCTTTACTGAATTTGGCCTTGTAATCCAACGGCGATAGCCCCGTTATTCGCTTAAACACTTCTCTGAATGCTTTGTCGTCTGAATACCCCACTTCGCTCATGACCTCAAATACCGTTTTGCGGCCGTTTTCCAGTTCGCGTTTGGCGACTTCTACTTTAACGCGCTGCAAATATTCCACCGGTGTATTACCGGTAGCTTTAATAAAGCGCCGGTCAAAATTCCTTCGGCTCACGGCCAGTCTGCTGGCCAGCGCCTCAAAAGAGATCCGCTCGGTCATATTCTCCTCAATAAAGGTCTGTGCCTGCGTCACTACATCGTCGCCATGATTTTTTTGGATCTGAAAAATTAGGAACGGCGATTGGGAAGTTCTTTCTATATCTATCTGAAAGATCTTTGAGCAAAAGATAGCGGTTTGCCGGTTGAAATATTTCTCTACGAGGAAAAGTACCAGGTTCAAAAAAGAGAAGGCGCCACCGTTGGAATAGATACCCGGCTCTTCTGCAATGAGTTTGTCAATGTGCAGATCAATATTGGGGAACAACCTTCTGAAATCGGATGCAACATTCCAGTGTGTTGAGCAGGTCTTGCCATCGAGCAGGCCGGTAGCGGCCAGTAGAAATGCACCGGAACAGATACTAGCTATTTCGGCACCGTTCTTATACTGATCCCTGATCCAGTTGATCATTGCTTTATTATCGGCCAGCAGATTGTCGAAGTTTTCATTGGCTATCGATGGAATGATCACCAGGTCGGCTTTTTTGATTTGCTGCAACGGCGCCGGATGTATTGAAAACAATCCATGCTCCAGTTGTAATTCGGGTTCAAAACCGGCTACCTGAACATTCATCATCGATTTGTTGCCTAACCGCTGCCAATAGGCGTTTGCCCGGGTAAGGATCTCGTAACAACCCGCTACGCTGCTTAAATTCACATACGTACTCGGCACAAGAATGATGACCTGTTTCATGGTATAAGTTTGTTGTAAAGGTACTGGATTACTTTGTCCAATTCAACCCGGCAACTTGTCTATTTTACACCTCTTCAAAGTTCTAAGTTTTGATTTTCTCAATCGAGGGCTATACAGGCAAAGGCATTCATAAAAAAGAGGTGACTAAAAGCCACCCCTCTATTACTTATAACTATGAACTGTAAACCTTGAACTTTTAAACTATAAACTTTGAACTATAAACTTTGAACTGTAAACTATTTTTGCGAATGAACAGTTTGTATGCTTCCATCCGCATTATAAGTAAGCGGCGCCACTTTTACATTGCGTAAATGCGTTTTGCCCGAAAGCTGCACGTCGTGATAGAACAAATACCATTTGCCATCTTTCTCAATGATGCTGTGGTGATTCGTCCAGCCTTCTACCGGTGCGAGTAACACGCCGCGGTAAGTGAATGGGCCGTATGGACTATCGCCGGTTGCATAACAAATGTTATGGGTATCACCGGTGGAATAGGAGAAATAATATTTCCCATTGTATTTGTGCATCCAGGCTGCTTCAAAAAAGCGTTTGTCGTTGTTCTTTTCTTTAAACAGGTTGCCGGCGCTGTCGAGGATCTTTATTTCTTTCACGGGTTCGGCAAAACTTTTCATATCTGCACCCAGTTTGGCTACTCTTGGTAATATGGCCAGTTCATCGCCTTGTTTTAATTTGGCGGCGCTGTCGTATTTGTTCTTATTCCAGCGTTGTAATTGTCCACCCCAGATCCCGCCAAAATACATATAGAACGAACCATCGTCGTCTTTAAACACACAGGGGTCTATGCTGTAGCTGCCTTTGATCGGCTCTTTTTCAGGCGTAAAAGGTCCTTCGGGCGTTTTGGCAGTAGCTACCCCGATCTTAAACACATCTTTTTTATCTTTCAATGGAAAATAGAGGTAGTAAGTGCCGTTGGCAAAAGCGGCATCGGGCGCCCATAACTGGCGGCCGGCCCAGGGAATGTCCTTCACATGCAGGGCAACTCCATGATCGGTCACTTTTCCACCCACTGAATCCATGGAAAGGATATGGTAATCCATCATGTTAAAATGGTCGCCATTGTCGTTTTCCGGCGTGCCGGTGGCGGTATCGTGCGAGGGATAAATGTAAATGCGCCCGTTAAAAACATGCGCCGAAGGGTCGGCCGTATAAATATGCGTTACCAGCGGCTGCGATACATATTTACTGTTTCCGGCTGCAGTGTTGGTTGAATCGGTTGTTGGCGCCTGTGTGTTTTCTGCATCATTACAACTGCAGAAGACTGCCAGTGCGGATGCGAATAAAAAGACGGTTCTTGTCATATGTTTTTAATGTTTGTACTGTTTATATGGTTTTACATATTACCCGGTCCATAAAACGAAAATACAGGGCTGACATCAACTGCATGAATAAATATTTCATAGTAAAATCCAAACCTCAAATCGCAAGATCCAAATAATAAAATCCAAATCACAAATCGCAAGATCCAAATAATAAAACCCAAATCACAAATCGCAAGATCCAAATAATAAAACCCAAACCACAAATCGCAAGATCCAAATAATAAAATCCAAATCACAAATCGAAAGATCCAAATAATAAAATCCAAATCACAAATCGCAAGATCCAAATAATAAAATCCAAATCACAAATTGCAAGTTCCAAATAATAAAACCCAAATCACAAATCGCAAGATCCAAATAATAAAATCCAAATCACAAATTGCAAGTTCCAAATAATAAAACCTAAATCACAAATCGCAAGATCCAAATAATAAAACCCAAATCACAAATTGCAAGTTCCAAATAATAAAACCCAAATCACAAATTGCAAGTTCCAAATAATAAACCCCAAACCTCAAATCGCAAGATCCAAATAATAAAACCCAAATCACAAATCGCAAGTTCCAAATAATAAAACCCAAACCTCAAATCGCAAGATCCCAATGATAAAATCCAAATCACAAATTGCAAGATCCAAATAATAAAACCCAGGTTACAAGTTACAAGAACCAAATAAGGAAACGCAGATCGGGTATGACCACTATCATTTTATGGCGTTGCAAAAAAAATTACCGGTTCAATGGTAACGGAAGAACACAACCGGAGGGTATGGCAATTGACCAGGGCACGCTTATGTTGGGGGCAGCAGGTACAGGAATATAAACTGGCGAAAATGGCTTGGAAAAAGGCCAACGTATTGCTTTTATAATGAAAAAAATAGCAGCAGGTTTCATACAGCAGTTAACTTGATAAGTTTTCAATCGTAGTAATCATAAATGGTTTCAGAGAACGAATGTAGCGCTTTTTTGCAGAAATGTAACCGATTACAATCTACAATTCGTTTATTTCAAAAACAGCAACAGGGAAGGTGCTTTAAAAGTTGTTCATGAACAGTCCTTAAAAAGTTAGATTCGATCAACCGCGTCTTTTGAGCTGGCATGCACTGCGAGCGCACAGGCATTACATTTCGGTGTTTAATAAATTAACTTCCGGCGATTGTTATTAAGACTTCCAGAAAGAAACTAACTCCATATTTATCAGATGTTTGCATAGGAACAATTTGGGTTTTGGCGGATGCCATGCAGAACTGCCGGTTGCCGGTTAAGAATGAAGATGAGATGATACTATTTTCACCAAAATTTATAATAGATTAATCAAAAAGCGGTGTTGGAACTGAAGCAGCAGCTAGTTAACTGTCGCCTGGAATTAAAATGTAACCGATTGCAATGAATGATTTCTATTTGTCAATAGCCAACAGGCAGGGTGAACCCGGTTATTGGTGGATCAACAAGAACGCTGGGTAATCAGTATTTGGAATAAATAACCTGGAGGTACATGCCATAATTCAAACGCCAGGATTACAGGGATCCGCCGTTAGTATATGTTTCATTATCCCATTTGCACATTAGCAAATCAGCACATTTGATTTCCCCCCCTTCTTATAAGATTTTCTCCCCCCTGCACGGTTTCCTTCGGGGTTAATTTTAAGCATCAATCAATTAAACCTTCATCTAAAAAAACGATTGCAATGAAAAAACTTGTGACCTCATTCGGCCTCGTGCTGGCCATGGCCTGCACAAAAATGCAAACTTCCACGTTGAACGAAACGCAGGAAGCGCCGCAAAACGACCGGCACCTGGTGACCGTTAATGCTACCAACAATTTCAAAGGGGTGAACTGGGCCGACCCTGCTGATAATTTCAAGGACGGACTGGTAGTTGTCAGTGGATTGGTTTCAACCGATAACTATGCTGCCGTACAATCAAAATCTGCCAACATTTTAACGGCTTTTCAGCAACTGGGCGCCAATACCGTGCGGTTGCCGGTAAATCCGCCTACTGTTTCCCAATCATGGTGGAACGCCTATACCGGCGCAATTGACCTCGCTGTGAGCCGGGGGATGAATGTTATACTGGCTTATTGGGAAGGCAGCAGTTCCCGCGATGGCGTGATTGACAATACCACACAGTTCTGGAATATGTGGCAAACGATCGTAAATAAGTATGGCGCCAACAGCCGCGTTTATTTTGAACCATTTAACGAACCGCATGGGTACAGTGCAACAGACCTTAACAACCTGTATGCAACCTGGTTAAATAACTATCCGTCGGTTCCGCGTGGCCGCATTGTACTTGACGGCCAGGGATACGCGCAAAATGTAAATGTGGTAGGGGCCGACAGCCGTTTGAGCAGCTGCCTGTTGTCGTACCATAACTATACGTGGTTCGATAATAACAAAACTACCACCGGCGACTGGGTGGCTGCGATCCAATCCATTGCCTACCCTGACCGAACCATTGTAACCGAATTTGGTATTCCCATGACCAACGGAAAGAACTATCTCGGGGCTGCAGGCAGCGATCGCGAGATCGCTTATTTCCAGGGAATGACGCAGGGGATCCTCGCGCGCTCCATGGGCTGTATATACTGGCCGGGCCTGCGCAATGGCGATACATACAGTTTACTTACCTTAAATGGCACCACCTTAACCACTAATAATGCATCGGGATTATCCCGTTTGCAATATGCCTGGGGCAATACATCAATTGCTTTTCCCAATGGCAGTTTTAACATTTCGGCCTGGTACCGCATCGTATGCCGGCAAAGCAACAAGGCGCTGGACGTAAACGCATCTTCCACCGCCAATGGCGGCACTATTGTGCAATGGGATTACTGGGGCGGAAACAACCAGCAATGGAAGATCACCTCTTTGGGAAATGGCTATTTCAGTATCATTAACCGAAACAGCAATAAAGCCCTGGACGTAAATGGCGCTTCTACCACTGCCGGTACCGGCATCATCCAATGGGATTATACCGGCGGCAACAATCAGCAATGGCGTATTGTACATATGGGATTTGGCTATTATGAGATCATCAACCGGAATAGTAACCAGTCACTCGATATAAATGGCGCCTCTACCGCCAATGGTGCATCGGCTATTCAATGGCATTACAATGGCGGCCGCAACCAGCAATGGCAGATCGTACAATTATAATTAATGCGTGCCCGATGGCCGAAGGATTGAAATGCGACAGCCGGAAAAAATAGTTATAGAACAATAAACCAATATGACGAAGAGTACGTTTCTAAGGAAAGTTTAAGCCAATGACCCTGGAACAGATAGTTAGCGACATTAACCGGGAATTGCGGGCTCAGTTGGAAAAATATCATTGTGTGCGCGGGCAGCTTCGTTATCAGGCGCCCTCAATGGTATCGTTGAATGGCACAAGAGGCGATGGTAAACCTGTTTTGATCTGGCAAAACGCCCCCAGGTTGCCATACCTCTTGTCCCTGTATGTAGATCAACTGTCCGGTTGCGGCGGCGTTACCGTTGAGGTAGATCTCTCCACTGACCGGTTTGAATACAAACCATTGTCAATAGCTGTTATCAAACAGGAAGCTAAAGAGCAGGAGGAGCAGGAGAGCGCTGATGAAAAGCGTCGTCAACAGGCATACCGGAGATCGCTTGAACAGCAAACCGAAACATATGGAATGGCACTGGCGTCAGCCGTAGCCGATGCGTTGCTGCATAATTCAATTGGTTATGGCCACCGCGACTATTGCGGCACGGGACTCGAATACCGGGATGGCGTCTATTATTACGGCGAACTGATGGACGGTTTTATGTGGGAGCCGTTTCTACAATGGGCATCGAAGCAGGATTTTATTCAGTGGCTGGCCCGGCAATCTGATGCTTCGCTTGCCAGATTGGAAGCGAAGGAACCATTCTATTGGGGCAATCAAACGATCACCCGCAATCGGCTTACAGAATTGCTGAATGCTAAACGCTAAACGCAAAACGCGCTGAACACCGTACCATCTGTCAATGAGCTGATTCGACAATATGATGATGCGATAGTGCCCAGGTCAACGCTTCCGTTATGGCTGATCCTTTATTTTACTATAATCCGCTTCCCGGGCTGCAATGCTTTTATCATAGGCTTCACGGTCGGCAAATATTTCCGGTTTATAGCCATCGCCTTTTTTTCGCTTTTTATGCAGATCAAACTGGCTGGCGTGGGAAGCTACCCACAGATCAAATTGAACTTTTTTCATGGCATCGAAAGTGTACGCAAAATCCTTGCTGATATCGGGGTAACCGGGCATGCCAGTCATTTTGGTGCCGGGCAGGATCGTTGGTATATTGGCAATTAACACGCGATAACTTTTCTTTTCATCATTCACTGTAACAAGGTAACTGCACGAACCCTGCGTATGGCCGGGATGATGTAACAACTCAAGTTTCGTTCCGCCCAAACTGATGGTATCATGATCCTTCAATAATTTATCTGCTTTTACGGGCAGAAATAACATTCCTTTGCCGCCCATATAATAATCGGAATTACCGCCATCTGCCAGCACTTTCGCGTCTTTTTCATCTACCCACATTTTGGCTTTAATTTGTTTCTTAATGTCGGCCATGCCAGCCACATGATCAAAATGCGCCTGCGTGGTAAGTAGTATTTTTATATCTGAAAATGAAAACCCTAATTGTTCTATGCTTTTCCTGATCAGGGGTACCGACTCTGCCAGCCCGGTATTGATGAGGATATGTCCTTTTGGTGTAGCGATGAGGTAACAGGCCAGGTCATAGGTGCCAACATAATACAGGTTCCCTGCGATGCGGAATGGCTCCGTTGGTTTGTTCCAGGTGGTATCATTGATAGGTAATGGCCTTAATTTTTGTGCAAGGATCGATGAATGGATGATCATTAATACGAACAGAGATATTACAACTTTTCTTATCATTTGATTAGCGTTTAACAGCTTGTAAAGTTGCGACATTTCAAACAAAATTCAGACCATAAACCAAAGCAGGTGTGGCACACTTTGCAGTATACCACACCTGCTTCAGGCAGTGAGCCGTCCATCCACCTTTTTTACGTGCCGTCTTCTTATTTAAATCGGAGCACTACCGGTTCCAATCCCGGCGATTCCAGTTTCACCTCGTACATGCCGCCTTTTGCAGGCGGCTGAACATACACGATCATTTGACCATGTCTTACTTTCCTGGTGCTGGATTTATAGTCACCCACATCATTAGCGTCACTGTTCTCCAACCCCAGCAAGGTCGCTTTGCCGGTAACACTTACGGAAATGGCGTTATCTGCGTCGAACACTTTTTGTCCCTTTTCATCTGTAACAAAAACTTCTAATTGTTGTAAGCCGCTCCGTTCATCGATCAAGGGATCTTTATAGATCTCTGCCTTTATACTTTTAGCAGGACCGGTTGTATGCAGGGCATACTGTGTCACTTCTTTGCCATTTTTATATCCTTTTACGATCAACTCACCCGGACGATATACCGTGTTCCAGAACAGGATGCGGTTTTTTGCGTCGGCCATGGTCTTTTTACCCAATGACTCACCATTCAAAAACAACTCCGCTTCTTCGCAGTTGGTAAAACAGTTTACGCGAATGGAATCGCCATCAGTGCCGTTCCACTTTGGCGCTGCCTGCCGGTGGCTCCAGATGCCATTGTCTTCCGACTTTGGAATGTGCGAAGTGCCCATATAGATCATCGGCTTTTTCGTCCAGATGCTTTGGCGGAAAAAGTATTCAGGCTTGGCAAACCCGCCGAGGTCTAACAGGCCGGCCTGGTTGCTGCGGTTAGGCCAGGCGCCTGCTTCCCCGAGATAATCAACACCCGTCCATAAATACTGACCAGCTACATAACTGTTGTTTTCAACTGCATTCCAGGCACTCAGCCGCATGCCATTCTCGCTGTCGTAAATGACGCGATCAGGATAATTTTTATGGTCTTCAGCAAAACGGTATTCCTGGTAGTTATAGCCTACAATATCCAGGTTGCCCGGATAGCTGGTCGTGTTCGACATCACAACGCCTGCAAGTGCGGCCGTAATGGGCCGGGTGGTATCATATTGTTTCGCTACATGTACCAGGTGTTGCGAGATCTCGCCCAGCCGGGCAGCTGGTGGATGCGTGGGGTCATAGCCTCTGCCATAGATCTGCGGATTGTTTCCGGAGTTTAATATTTCATGCGTGTACGGATCATTGGGATAATCTATCTCATTACCGATGCTCCACATAATGATCGACGGACGGTTGCGGTTGCGCAAGATCATATCGCGCAGGTCCTGGTCGGCCCATTGGGCAAAATCAGCATGGTAGCCGTCCTTGCCGGGTACTCCTTTGTTCCAGCCCTGGATCCATTTGTTCTTGCCCACTTCCCATTCGTCGAATGCTTCATCCATCACCACAAAACCCATTTCATCGCAGAGCCGGTATATATAATCCGCATGCGGATTATGGCTCAGCCTGATCGAATTGCAGCCGGCGGCTTTGAGCGTCCGCAATCTTCTGATCCATACTTCCTGCGG
Organism: Longitalea luteola; assembly: GCF_017356035.1. GTDB lineage: Bacteria > Bacteroidota > Bacteroidia > Chitinophagales > Chitinophagaceae > Niastella > Niastella luteola. The sequence continues at coordinate 275,902 of NZ_JAFIQX010000007.1, forward strand.
CACCGCCACGCCCAGCACGCCGGCATCATCATGGATGCATACACCCAGTAATTTAGTATTGACCTCATTCAGAAAAAAACCATTGTTGGCATCGTATCGAATAGCTCGAATACCTACTTTGTCTGTCCATTCATCGGTTTTTTGTCCGTTCGTTGAAAGGGTCACTTTTAACGTGTATAAATAAGGGTTCTCAATTGACCATAATACCGGACGGGGTATGGAAAATGCACAATCTGCCGCTGTTGTCGCATTATTGCCAGCCGTTATTTGCTGTTGCGCAGTGGCAACGGGTTTGCCGTTTTTGTCGCTCAGGGTACATAACACCGTCACCGCTTTGCTGGCATTTGTGTTGTTGGTGACTGCCACGATTACCTTTGCATTCGCTTTTGCTGCTGAAACAAGCGGTGTGCTGAATGCCACACCCCATTGGTCAATGTGCACCGGGTTGGTTGCAATGAGATAAACATTGCGATAGATACCCGAGCCGGTATACCATCTAGAATCGGCAAACCTGCTGTGATCTACTTTTACCGCTATAGTGTTTTTTGCCCCGGGTTGAATATACTTTGTAAGTGAATATTGAAAAGGAATAAAGCCGTTCGGCCGTTTACCCAGGTAATGCCCGTTGATCCATACCTCGCTGTTCTTGTATACGCCATCGAAATAAATGTAAAGCTGTTTACCGGTCATTTGCGGCGGTACTGTAAAGGTTTTTCGGTACCAGCCAATACCACCGGGTAAATAACCGGTGCCGCTGGCCCATTCCCTGCTAAATGGCCCTTCAATACTCCAGTCGTGCGGCAACTGCACTGGTCTCCATCCCGCATCATTAAACGCCGATTTTTCAGCCCCGGTTACATCGCCTTTTTGAAATTTCCAGTCTGTGTTGAATAATACCTGCTGTCTGACGCCCTGAGCCGGTAATAATACCGGCATCAGGAGCATCAACAACAAAAAAGAATTATAATTGCATTTCATATCGTCGAATTTTGATTAGTATCCGCTGTTTTGTTGGATCTTATTATTGCTGGCCTGGATCTCTGCGCGGGGTATTGGCAGCCAGTAATGTTTGGTTTCGAATTTACGGCCATCCAGGGCCACTTTGGTCGCATACGTTAATGTGTTGCCATTTTTCGTGATCGTAATCCCGTTGGCCGGTTTGTTCTCTGTAAGCTCAGCAATCTTCCATCTTCTGACGTCATAGAATCGGTGTTCTTCAAAGGCCAGTTCCACCCGCCGTTCATAACGGACAGCCTCACGCATTTGCGCTTGCGACATCCCGGTTGGTAAAGCCGGCATATCGATGCCTGTTCTTTGCCGCACGAGGTTAACAGCCGTGCGGGCCGACAGGGTGGAACCGGAAGGTACTACATCAGCGCCGTATGCTTCATTGGCGGCTTCGGCAAAATTCAATAATACTTCTGCATAGCGGATATAATACCAGGGTTGAAAACCGGCATTACCCCAGGGATTTTGTAATGGGTAAGCATCGTTCATGTACTTCTTCAGGTAATAGCCCGTTTTGGAAGTGTTCCAGTTATCAGGACCATCCTTACTGTCTTTACCACCGGGCAGGAAAGTTTCAATGGTGCTGCCTCGATAGCTGGCGCCATTGTACAATACGGTTGCATAAAAACGTTTGTCGCGGCCAAGATAGGGATTGTTGGGATCGTAGCCGGACGTGGGATCAGTGATCGCTTTGCCATTGTCCATCTGGTAATCGTCGACCAGGTTTTGCAAGGGCAGGTTACCGCCCCAGCCGCCATAACTGTTCGGGCCATTTGCTATCTCCAAATGGGTGTGGCCGGCATTTTTGGTGTACAGGCGCACGAAGATAGATTCGTTATTGTCGCCATTAAGGAACAGGTTGCCATATCCGCCGTCATAAATACTGTATTTGTTCAAACCGATAACAGCCTGCGCGGCTGCAGCGGCTGCCTGCCAGGTGCCGGCAGCGTATAAGGGACTGGCTGCATATAATAACAATCTTGATTTTAACGCAAGGGCAGCGCCTTTGGTAGCCCGGCCCAGGAGCCAGTTGCCGTCGTTGTTCAATGGCAGTAATGCTGCAGCTTCATCGAGTTGCGCTACGGCGTAGTCGATGGATTCTTTCAGCGAAGCCCTTGTGAACAGCGATTCATCCTGCAAATTATCACTCAGGTTGTATACATTGTCGCCCATTAAAATTACACCCCCATAATTCCTGATAAGGTCATGGTAGCGGAATGCCCTGATGAATTTCAATTCGCCCAGGAGCCTGTCCTTATGCGGACTGCTCATCGTCACTTTTTCAATATTATTTATGGCGAAGTTGCAATCACGGATGCCGCGATAGCTGCGTCCCCAGATGGTGCCGGCGATGCCGGTGTTCTCGGGCGCCAGCAAGCCTTTTTGCACCAGCCAGGTGTTGTCATCATTATTGTAGATGGATTCGTCGGTGAGCGAGCTCCACATGGCGTATTCAAAGCCACGGCCAAAACCGGGATTGGTGCCGTCGCCTTCTTTATCCTGCAGGCGGATGCCCACATAGCGGGCATATACGTAATCTTCAAACAATGCAGAATCCGCCAGGATCGCATCTTCCGAAACGCGGTCTGTTGGCTGAACATCCAGGAAATTCTTTTTGCACGAGGTGATCCCTGTTGCCAGCACAACGGTATATAGAATAGTTTTGAATATAGTTTTCATCTGAAATTATTTATTGTTTTTGAGCCAGCCGTCCGGCTGATGATCATGCCGAAAATTTTCCCGGAGGTGCCTCCAACTGGCGATAGAAATTTTAAAATCTCAATCCGAGTCCTATGTTTACGATCCGTTGCTGGGGATAGAACTGGCCGCTGTAATTGTCGCCTTCAGGATCATAGTCTTTCACTTTGGTTATGGTGAATAAATTGAAAGCGCTTACATATAAGCGGAGTGACTGCAGCTTCATTTTTGTCAACAGGGAACTGTTTACATTGTAACCCAACTGGATGTTTTTCAGGCGAAGGAACGCCGCGTTGTTCAGCCAGAACGTGCTTGGATAGCGGCCGCCATTCACCGAGGCGGAAGTTCTGGTATCAACGCGGGGATAGGAACCATTCGGATTATTGGGGCTCCAGCGGTTATCGGCCCAGCTGCTGTAAAAATTGCCAACGGTACCAGCCTCAGGTAATACAAACTGGCTTACATGGGCCTGTCCGGCAAAAACGACAGAAATATCAAAGGCTTTGTAATCGGCAAACAACACGGCGCCATAAGTGATCTCGGGAATATTGCCGTATTTGGTCCTTACCTGGTCATCGGCGGTGATGTGTCCATCATTGTTATAATCCTGCAGTATAAGATCGCCGGGCTGTGCGCCGCTCAGGTGCGGATATTTGGCGATCTCTTCGGTGGTACGGAAGATGCCAAGCGAATTATACAGGAGTTGTGTGCCTAAAGGACGTCCTGTTTGTTTTTGATGACCCAACACGGCTGCCGCTTCATCCATGAACACGATCTTGCTTTTGGCAAAAGTGATATTACCACTGGCGCCGTAATGGAACTTTCCTTTACGATTGTAATAACCAAGGGTCGCTTCCATTCCGTTGCTGTTTACCTTACCAATATTTTCTGAAGGCACTAATGGGTCGGAACCAAACGCATTTACGATGCCCGTCACCGCAGGAATAGAGGCATTGCGGGTAGTAAGAATGTTACTTCGTTGCTGGCGGAACCAGATGAACTCAAAAAAGACATCGTTGAAGAGCACAGCTTCGAGCCCGACGTCTGTTTTACGCGCTACTTCCCAATGAACCTGCCTGTTGGCCAGTTTGGTAAGGTCTATGCCGGGCACAATCGACGAACCCAATACCACCTGGCTGTTGAACGAATAATTATTAAAATACTGGAACGGATTTATATTATCATTTCCGAGGGTACCATAGGAGGCCCGCAGTTTCAGATCGTTTATAAAAGAAACGTCCTGCAGGAACGATTCCCTCGACAGGCGCCAGCCTGCAGAAAAAGAGGGAAAGTAGCCGAATCGTTTATCTGGCGGAAATATCGTTGACCCGTCAATACGCATTTGCACATCGAACAGGTATTTTTCATCGTAGTTGTAAGAGATCTTTCCCAAATAACTTTTACGGGTAAAATGATAGCTGCTGCCAGAGTTATCGCGGTCGGTGGCAGCTGTTCCTCCCTGTGATAATTCCGGTGTTTGCGTAGTTGGAAAGTTTAAACGGGTAGCCCCAAAGGTCTCCCGCCGCAATTCACTTTGTTCATAAGCCACAAATGAGTTCAGGTTGTGTTTGCCAAAGCTCCTCACGTAATTCAACCTAAGGTGCGAGGTGAGCTGGGTATAATTTTCCTGGCCTTCGGTCAGGGAGGCCGCGTTGTTTGAACCGCCTACGATCCTGGAATTGTAGGTATTGGCGTTTTTGTCGTAAGAATACAACAGGTAGGGTGTGGAGAATGTCTTTGAGAAATACCATGATTTGTCTACCGCCAGGAACCCTTCCACGGACACGCCTTTCAGCCCAGCAATATTGTAATTGCCTTTCAGGATCCCATTGAATACCGAGCCTGGATTTTTGTTCAATCCACCAATGCCTGTTGCCATCATAGCGGGGTTATTTCCCTCGATACCACTCGAAGGCAAACCATTGGGATAGAAAGCGGGACTGGTGGGATACGCCCGGTAGATAGAGCGGAAAATATTGCCGGCCGTAGAAGTGGGAAACTGGCGGTCTTCCTGGCGTCCCGATAAATACAGGCTCACTTTAAAGTCTTTTGAAATGGTAGCATCGAGGTTGGAGCGAAAACTGTATTGATGGTATTTGGTAGCGCCGTTCTTATACAAACCATCCTGGCTCAGCAGGCCGGCGCCCACATAATAACGCACCGTTTCTGAACCTCCGGCCAGGGATAGGTTCAGGTTATCCTGGCCTGTTGTCCTTTTCAACGTGGTCTTTGCCCAGTCGGTATTGGGATAATTCAACGGATCTAAACCATCGGCAAATTTTTGAATGTCTGCAGCTGAATATTGTTGGTTCAAGCCACCTGCCGGGTTATTATAATAGGCGATCTCGTTGGCGATGGCTGCATAGGTTGGCGCATCAGCCATTTTCGGCAGCCGCGTAGGGGAGGAGAAGCCATGATCGTAGGTTACCGCAAGCGAAGTTTTTCCTGCCTTGCCACGTTTCGTAGTAACGAGGATAACCCCGTTGGCAGCACGGCTTCCATAGATAGCGGCCGAAGCATCTTTCAATACGGAAATATTATCAATATCCATCGGGTTCAATCTTTCGAGTCCGCCGATCTGTCCGGGTACCCCATCCACGACGATCAATACATCATTGTTACCCATAGTGGCCAGGCCGCGGATCCTTATAGAAGACCCATCGTAACCCGGTTCACCACTGCGGTTATTTAACATGACGCCCGAAAAACGTCCGGCCAGTGAATTGGACACATTCACCTGCGGACTTTTCGTGAGATCGCTGCCTTTTACAACCGAAACCGAACCGGTCAGGGTGGCTTTTTTCTGCGTGTTATACCCTACCACTACTACTTCCGACATATCGATCTGTGAGGTCACCAATGCGATATTCATGTTACCGCTTTTGGCCGCCATTTCCTGGGTAGCATAATTGACATGGGTAAAAACAAGAGTGGCTTTTGCCGGCGCCTGCATTGAGAACCTGCCATCCTCGTCTGTGATCGTACTCGTTTGCGTGCCTTTAATTGTTACGGTTACACCAGGTACTGGCGCATCGCCGGCAGTGACCCGGCCCTGAACCGTTGTTTGCGCAAAAAGCGCATTTCCTGTTAATAATAGAAAAGCAAGAAGGAGAAGCTGGCGGGTGGCCCTGTAGTAAAGCATAGCGGCCGCCCCCATTCTCAAGTGCAGAAATTGTCTCATACAACAAGCTCGTTTGGTTAAAAAATCGAAATACGCAGAAAGCAGGCTTATGCTGAAAGCGCGAGGCAGAACGTTATCGCCTGATCATGTATCGTTCAATAGCGCCGGGTGTTCGGATTGCGCGTTCCGCTTTTTGCGTTTTAGCGTTTGGCCTTTGCCTTTTGCTGTTCTTTCTGCAAAGTAGGCCCCGGGTGAGGGTTGGAGAGGGGGTAAATCGCTAAAATGAGGGGGGTAAATCCAATATGGTAATTTGCTAATGTGCTAATTAGCAACTGGTATACACTTATTTAGGGAACTGAGGTTTGATGGGAAACTTTTATTCAGATGCTTTAATAACGTTGTGGTCCCTATTAAAAGAGTGTCGATACTTTTTAATATACTCGGACGGCGTCATATGGAATAGCTTCACGAACTGTTCCCGGAAATAGCGTACATCGTTGATGCCGACCTGGAAGGCGGCCTGCCTGATGTTCATATTTTCGGTTAATAACAATACCGCTGCCCGTCGTAAGCGGATGGATCTGATAAAAGCGTTCAACGACTGCCCGGAAATACTTTTGACCTTATTATATAGGGCGGAATGGCTCATCCCCATGGCCTTCGAGAATTTTTTAATGGTAAAATCCTCTGTGTCGACATTTTCTTCAATCACGGCTATACATTTCCGCAGGAAGTCCTGGTACTCGGCAGGAACCCTGGCCGTAGTTTCCCGCAAAGTGATGCTGTCAAAAAAGAACCGCTGAAGCAGATTCCGGTTGCGCAAAATAGTTTCCACCTTTGCCTGAAGCAGGGTTTGATCGAAAGGTTTGGTGATGTAATCATCGGCTCCGCCTTCAATTCCTTTCAATTTTATATCAGTGGCGGTAGCCGCCGTTAACAGGATAACAGGGATATGGCCCAGGATGTCGCTCTGCTTAAGTTTTGCACAAAGCTCCAGTCCATCCATACCCTGCATATTGATGTCACTGATGACGAGATCGGGAATGTGCTGCAAGGCCAGTTTGTAGCCGTCTTCGCCATTGTCGGCAGCATACACCAGGTATTGGTTGCCGAAGATCTGTTGCAGGTATTGGGTGATCTCGCGGTTGTCGTCGATCAACAGGATCGACTTCTTTCCCGTAACTACTTCCTCGGCCTGTTTGCCCTCCTGTTTGGCAGGAGGTGCTTCCGGTATTTCTTCGGGTTGCTGGTCTGCTCCCGCGGCCAGTTCCTGCAGTAGTTCGTTTTGTTCATGGCGGTCAGCGGTAACATATTCGTAGTTGGCCGGAAGGTGGGCTGCACCTTTGAATAAGGTAATGGTAAAAGTGGTGCCTTCGTTCAACACGCTCTGGCAGATAACGGTTCCTTTGTGCGATTCAATGTATTGTTTAACGAGGAACAGGCCGATGCCAAAACCTGACTGGCGTTTGCCATGGCCTGCCTGCTGGAATTTATCGAAAATGCGCTGACTGTCGGCCGTCGAAATGCCGCAGCCTGTGTCCCGGACAGACAAAAGCACCGTATTATTTGTTTCTTGTACACTAAAAAGGATGGACCCGTATTCGGGCGTGAACTTAAAGGCATTGGAAAGCAGGTTGAAGAGGGCGATCTCGATTTTTTCGTAATCGGCGTGGATTGTCAGCGACGGCGTAGTGGTCGTAAACCGGTAATCGATGTTCCTGGTTTTGGCCTGGTGCACAAAACACTGGTACACTTCATCGCACAATTGAATGATGTCGATGGAAGAGATAGTGCAGGTATCTGACCCGTTATCGGCTTTGCGGAATAACAATAATTGGTCAACCAGGCTCAACAGGCGGCGGGCATTGCGGTAAGCGATCTTCAGCTCATTGCGTGGTTGAGCATGTAAAGCTTCCCTGACCGGGTTTATAATCAAGGAAAGTGGTGTTCTGAATTCGTGGGAAATATTGGTGAAAAACGTCAACTTTTTTTCCATCAGCTCTTTGTCCTTTTCATTTTCCATGTGGGCAAGCCTGATCTCATATTTTAACCGTTCCTGTGTTCTGGTATAGCGGATATAAATATAAATAGCGCCCGCAAAACAAACACCATATAATATATATGCCCATAGAGTGCGGTACCAGGGCGGCAAGACTATGATCTGGAGCAATTGCCTTTCCTGGCCCCAGCTGCCGTCGGATCTCTTGACCTTCACTTTGAACCCGTATTTTCCTTCCTGCAGCCGGGAATAGTTGGCCGTTCTGATGTGGTTCACATAATTCCAGTCTTTATCCCAGCCCTGTAAGAAATAAGCGTAATTGGTCTTGTCGGCCCCGGCGTAATTCAGCGCCAGGTAATCAAGCGACAAAACCGCCCGGTCATAAGGAATGGTGATCTGGTCAATATTGTCGCCGGTCCTTGCTGTCACGTATCGGTCATTCCCTTCGGTAATGGTATTGTTTATTTTAAGGCCGGTTAAGAAAATGGCAGCTTCTTCTCTTTCCTCCTGCACACTGTCGGGGTAGAAAACATTGAACCCTTTGATGCCGCCAAACAGGAATTCACCCGATGATAATGCCAGTGCCGCATTAAAGCTGAACTGATTGCTTTGTAAACCGTCGGACTGCGAAAAATTACGGCTGGTCTTCGTTACCGGATTGAACCGGCATAAACCATTGTAGGTGCTAAGCCATAAGTTGCCTGTTTTGTCTTCCAGTATGCGGAGGATGGTATTTCCTGGTAATCCATCAGTGGTGGTAAACCGTTTGAACCGGCCGGTCTTACGGTCGAACAACAAGAGGCCGCCTTCCTGGGTGCCAATCCAGAAATTATGGTGGCGATCTTCCAGCAAGCAGCGCAGCGTGTAACCGATGTTGAATGGCTGGTGTTTTTTATGGTCGCGGTCTATGTAATACAGGGTGGCGTAATTGCCGCCCCAGAAACCGCCCTGCCGGTCTTCGGCCAGGCATTGAAGGTTTTTGATATTATTGTCAAACAATTCAAACCGGTCGCTTTCCCTGTTAAACAGGTATAAACTGCCTTCATTGGTAGCGCTGGCCCATAACCTGTTTTGCGCATCCTGGTACAGCAGCCATACATTGTTCTCCTTTTCGCGGGTGAACGGGTTGTAACAATCGTAGCGGGTGAATGAACCGGTAAAGCGGTTGAAGCGGTTGATGGCTCCCAGCCAGGTAGATATCCAGATTTCATTGTGATGATCCTTTACAATGCTGGTGATAAAATTGCTGCTGATGGCATTTTTGTTATTGGCGTTACTGGTGTATTGGGTGAACCGGTTCTTCTTTCTGTCCCAGTAACGTAGCCCCGCGCCATCCGTTCCGATCCACACATTGTTCTTTTCATCTTCACAGAACGACAATATGAAGTTGTTGACGAGATTGTCGTTGCCCGGCGGATTATACGTGATATGCTGAAAAGAGCTGGTCCTGGGTTCAATTACATTGACGCCACCGCGCAGTGTGCCTATCCATTTGCGGCCGTCGGCATCTTCATAGATCGAATACACGGCATTGCTGTTGACCAGGGACTTTCCTGCTGCCGATGTAATGGGCGCAGCAGCAGCGGCGCCGGGAGGTAACTGCAGTAAGCCATTGCCATCGGAGCCGATCCATAATACGTCCTGTTTATCGAAGTACAGGTGTACGATCTTGCTCGGGGAGGGGAGATAACTTTTGGAATACTGCCGCATCACCGGGTCATACTTATACAAACCATTCTCATTGCCCAACCAGCAATTTCCCAGTTTATCAGCCTTTAAACAATTCGCCTGTTTAATGGAGTTGTTCACGAGGCGCAGTTGCTGTTTGCCAGCATCATACTGGCAGAGGCCAACCTGTTGAATAAACACCCATACCGTATTGTTATAAGTATCGGGTTCTATGGCCGTCACGTCATAATTGGCATCAGTTGAGTTGTTGTGCTGCAACGGAATTTGCGTGCCCGGCGACTGTTTATTGTGAAATACCAGTAAGCCGTTTTGCTGGGTGCCAATGAGCATGAGGCCATTGGCGGCTGCCTTGATCGTATGGATGTTATCCTGCAAATATTGCCGGCGGGTAAAATTCCAGCGGGTGTATTGCAAGCGGGAGAAACGGGAAGATACCGGATCAAACACGCAGGCGCCTTTCAATCCGCCCACCCAGATATTGTTTTCGTTATCCCCCTCAATCGTATAGATCGTATTGTTGTTAAGGGAACTGCTGTCGCCAATGACGTTCCGGAAGATCCTGAACCCATAGCCATCATAGCGGTTAAGGCCATCATAGGTGCCAAACCACATAAAACCTTTATAATCCTGATAAATGGTGATAACGACATTATTACTGAGGCCCTGTTCAATGCCCAGGTATTTGACCGGGTAGTTTTCGGCAAGCGAATGTATGGCCAGCAGGAGCAATAGTGTAAATATGCCAATGGCTTTGTGACCCATTTAGATCCCCCCTTTGTGAAATCGTTAGGTCTTAAAAGTAGGGAAAAACATTGATCAGCATCGTTTTCAGCTATGGCGTGGCATAGTTTTTTTACCTATAATTGAACTAAAACGTTAAATTATGGATAATCCTAACAAGAAGAAAGCTGATAGTAAACGTATCAGTAAGCAGTCGCATGAACAGGCTTATCAAAAACGTAAAAAGACAGCTAAAAAATCAAACAGTAAAGCGAAAAGCAAATAATTGTTATTTTAACTGTTAACAGGCCTCCCGGTACCTCGGGAGGCTTTTGTTTTTAATTTGTACACCAAATACCAGGGGCCTGGAAGCAATTGAACAAATTTTGAACGTAAAAGACCAAAATCCTGACCTCCGACCCGCTGGGAGATAATAGGTTTGCAATAATTGCCAGAGCGGCATTTTCTGCCGGACAGGTTCCAGCGGTAAAAATTGAGAGTCCGACAACAACTTCTCTACTTAACCATAACGATTGCTTTATGAATGAGCCAACCACTTTCTTACATCAAATCATTCCTCCCCTGATCAGTAAGATCATTTTCCATCATTTGAAGTGACCGGTCCCAGTCCGGGGGGGATGGATAACGCTGCCCTAATCTCTCATGAATGATCGGGAGATAACAGACGAACGTTAGCCTGTAGCAAAGAGTCAATGCATTAATAGCACAAATATTTAATGTGATCCTGAAAATCGACAATAGCTCTTTTTTTCCGTGCCATTCCGGACGATGTCCCGGAATGGCACTATTTAAAAGTTGCATTTTATTTCGTACAATGATAATCGTTCAGCTGTGAATCTCTATTCCCGGTACAAACGGATTATCTCGAACTCGGGTATTTCCATGCCGGAGTTTTGTATTGTGTTGATCGAATTTAATGTAGTGGCGGCGCTGGTTTCAGTCATTTAAAGCGATTACATTTCGCAGGTAACAATGCCAGTTACATGCAGCGTCTCTGCGTTAAATCTGATCTTATGATAAAAATATTTCGCTTAGGTATTGTTTATATTGATCGATTAGTGTAATTTTGACAATTATAAATACTTGCCATCCCTGATAATCATAATCCCTCCGATTGCAGGAAATAAATCCAGATTGCCACTAGAAATTTAATCTACATCTGCAAAACGCTTGTCATTTCTGTTGCAGGAACGATGAGATGCCTTTTTACTAACACAATGAATGCTTGTTAGTCTAACTGCCGAGAAAAGAAGGCATACAGCCTTTATTAATTACAATTAGCGAAGCTTTAGCCCGGAAGAAAAATGGGAATGGACGCATCCTATGCGGCTGTACAGGCCGGTGTGTGCGCGCCAAACGATAAAACCATGTATTCTGTAAAAACTATAATAAAAAACGCGATGAAGTACAAAATCCTGCTCCCTTTGTTAGTATCTGGTTTATTTCTTTATGCATGTTCTAAAGACGATACAGATACAACCAATAAACCGGGAGAAACTATCCTTGAAACTTATTACCCTGGTTCGTCCATGGAAATTAAAGAACTGTCGATCCGTACCAGTGAAGGAACCATTACTGATCCGGCTTTTATCCAGGATTTCATCAACAGAAATGTTAGTGCAGAGGTAAAAGACAAATTTATTGTTGGCGCAAGTTCGGTACCGGTTAATGGATCAAACCAGATCCTTTACTTCCTCGAAAACAGCCGGGTGAATGTGGGTGGTGTAAACATGCAGATCACTGGATATGGAGACTCAACCATGACCGTAACCGAGTATACATCTACTCCGTTCCCATCAATAAATACGTATTGCGATTCATTATTGAGCAGTGTTCCTGATCAGAACCCATTGTTGGCCTGCCCCGCCGGCGGTTGCACCAGTTATCGCAAATCTTACACCCTGATCACCTCTGGCCCTAACTACTATGCTCCTTTGTTAACTTATGCCGTTGTAACCAAAAACTGCGTAAGAACAGCGTCAGGTACTCCTGTTATTAGCGTTATCAGTCGCGATCTGAACAGCTTGCTGACATTTGGTGACTCCGTGTTGGTTCAATATGCTAAATTGCCATTAGTTAAAGAATCGAAATAATGTTTGAAATAAAATCGAATAAAAGGGCTGCCCGCAAATGGATACCTGCGGCAGCCCTTTCTGTTTATGAACAATTGTAAAGTACCTTCGTATTTTTTGACATGTCATTCGTACATTTACTTGCGCATTACAACGTATTAAGCCTTACGCTTTATAAAAAAGATTGAAACCTACAAGCTGCTTATGTAGTTTTTTTACCTGCTATAATCGTTCTTCCGCATACAAAAACACGACATTCACCCCTTTTACTATAACATACATACTAATTTGGATATATTTGTGCGTTTATTACTAACCACAATTTAACCCAAAATCAGTATCATGAAAATTTTGATCAGGTCTCTTGGTTTAGTAGCCGTTTTAGCCATGAGTACCCTTTTACCCTCTTGTGACAAAGTCAAGGATGCCATTACCATTAACATTGGTACACAAACCGTAACTGCCGACTTTTATATCACCCCTCAGGAGACAGGAACAAAGGAGTTGGCCATTTTTCAATATGGGATCAATATTGATTCGCTAATAAAAATTGAAAGCCCTGACCTGGGCATAGGCAACATCAAGAAAGCAAAGATCCAAAGCGTTAACCTTACTTTCACCAATGCAACTCAGAATGATCATTTCGGCGCTTTCTCTGCCTGCGAATTGGGACTGGCTTCCAGCTCCAAACCGGAGTATACTGTAGTTGCAGCATTGACCTCAAATCCTGAGACCTACAGTACCTCGTTGGATATACCGGTAAATGCTAATGTTGATCTGAAAGATTATTTCAGATCATCTGTTTATTATTTCAAATTCTCTGGTACCACCCGCCGCGCTACCACCACTACGCTGCAGGGTAAAGCTACCATTAAGTTCGACGTTGAAGCCGGCCTGTAATCGCCTGCCTTGTAATTCGAAATTTTAGTTGTTTATAGACAAAGCACCCCGTTCGGGCATGGCCAGAACGGGGTGCTTTTGTTTCATACCTGCCTCATCTTCGTTCTTGCTAAAATAAGACCTACATAATCTTCCCGCCGATGACTGTCGGTTTTGGCGTTTTTACTTTCAAAATGAACACCTTGTGAGTGATATTTAAAGATCAGGCACAATTTTTTTGGAATATCAGAATTTATTTACATTTTTGTTATGTAGAACATAATAGATCGCTAACACTAAAAACGCTTGTCATGAAAACGACCCCCAAACCTGGGTGGAATCCCTTCCATCATTCCTGCAACCATTCATCTTTTTCAACATTCCGATAATTATCAGTACCAAAAACTAACGCTATGACCCTGAAAAAATCGCCATTGCGTGCCCGCACATGGTGTTTGCTTTTGCCATTGCTAACGTTACTGTTCCTGGCCGCCAGTACCGCAGCCCAGGATCGCATTTTAACGGTTACCGGAAAGGTGACTGATGAACTTGATAAACCCCTGACTGGCGTATCCATCAGGATCATGCAAACCACCATTGGAACGGCCACCAACAAGGATGGCATGTACAAGATCAATGTAAACCCGGCGGATTCTCTTGATTTTTCGTACACCGGCTACCGCGTCGAACGTTTAGCGGTAAAAAACCAGGTTGACCTGAATGTAAAATTGACGCCCATTGCAGGCAGTATGAATGAAGTAACCGTGATCGGTTATGGCCAGCAAAAGAAAGTGAGCGTTGTAGGATCACAGGCTACCGTAACGCCTGAAGATCTTAAACTACCGGCCAGGGATATCGCCGGTATGCTGGCCGGACGAATTTCCGGTATAATTACGACTTCACGTGGCGGTGGCCCGGGCGCCGATAATGCCAGTGTGCTCGTGCGCGGCGTATCTACTTTTGGTACCGGTTCGAGAGCACCACTCATCATCATCGATGGTGTGCCCGACAGAACTTTTAATGATATTGATCCGGAAGACATTCAAACGTTCACGGTATTGAAAGACGCAACGTCAACGGCGGTTTATGGTACGAGAGGCGCTAATGGCGTAATTCTCATTAATACCAAACGCGGGGTGGCCGGTAAACCGCAGATCAATGTAGAATTGAACCAGGGCGTCACCCAGTTTGTTCAGCTGCCCAAACTACTCGATGCGCCTACCTGGATGGAATTGTACAATGAAGCCCTGGAAACAAGGGGCCGCGATCCATTTTATTCAGAAGAAAGAATTGCGCTGCACCGCGATGGTGTTGATCCCGACCTGTACCCAAATACAAATTGGTACAAAGAATTGTTTCGGGATCATGGCCTAACCCAACGCGCCAATTTTAATGTGAGCGGCGGGGCCGATAAAGCCAATTACTATATTTCTGGCGGTTACTACAATGAGACCGGTCTGATAAAACCTTACGCCGATGAAAGCTACGATACAAAATCTTATTATCGCCGTTATAATTTTACCGCCAACATAGGCGTGAATATGACCGGAACCACAAAGCTCGATCTGGGTATTGCAGCTATTGTCGATAAACGCAATGGACCTTATGATCCGGTGGTTACCAATGTAGCGAACAACCTGTTTGAACAGGCGCTGCGTGTACCACAACATATAATTCCCGCGAAATATTCCAATGGACAATGGGCCGGTACACCGGATGGCCGAAGCAGTCCCGCCCGCTTCGCCTTTGGTTTTGGTTCTGGTTATACGTATTCTGCGACCATTCGGCCGAACATACGGGTTAAACAGGATCTGGGCATGTTTATAAAAGGGTTATCAATCTCCGGACTGTTTTCTTTCGATGTAAATACAGATGCTACCGTGGCGACGATGCGTGCTGCCCGTATGTATTATGCGGAAGGACGCGATGCTTCTGGCAAGCTCATTACCCGGCAGCTAAATACCACCAACGATCAGCTTTCTTATGCTTCGGCCCGGTCAACCGAACGCCGGATGTATTCAGAAGCATCGTTGAATTACCAGGCCAATTTTGGCAGGAAACATGAAGTAGGGGCATTGCTGTTGTTCAACCAGTCTGAGTTTGTCGATGGTAATGCGACCACCTTTACCACTGCTACGCCCACACGTAACCGTGGTTTGACCGGCCGTGCCACCTATGGCTTTAATAGCCGGTATTTTGTAGAAGGAAACTTTGGTTACACGGGATCTGAGAACTTCAGTCCGGCAAACCGCTATGGGTTTTTCCCTTCTTTTGGTGTAGGCTGGATCGTGTCCAGCGAGCCGTTCTTCAAGCCAATGACCGATGTGCTGTCTTATTTTAAATTGCGCTACAGTTATGGTCTCACGGGGAACGCAGGTTACAATAACAACCGCTTTTTGTACCTCGATATGCTGACCAAAACTTCCTCCGGGGTTTACCAGTTTGGTACGCCTTCGTCCCTTTCGCCAAACTACGGGGGGTATACGCTGTCGCAAATAGCCACTGATGCCAGTTGGGAAACCTCGTACCGGCATAACCTGGGCGTGGAAATGAATTTTCTCAATAATGATCTTAAGTTGATCGCAGAAGTATTCCGGGAGAGAAGAGAAGACATTTTGCGGACCGATCAGACCATACCTGCCATCTCGGGTTTTGACGAAATAAATCCGATTCGCAATATTGGTGTTGTGCTGAACAAAGGCGTTGATATAACGCTTTCCTATAACAGATCATTTGCAAAATCTACCTGGCTTACTTTCACGGGAACCTTTACTTATAACAAGAACACCAACCTGCAGGATGGACTGGCGCCACAACCTTATCCCTGGATGGAATGGAAAGGGAAAGAAGTGGATGCAAAAACATTATACCATGCCGTTGGTCTGTTCGAAAGCCAGGAGGAAATTGATAAATGGGCAAAACAGCCCGGTAATCCAAGAGTGGGTGACATCAAGTATGAAGATATGAACGGTGATGGCGCTATCAACAATTTTGATATTGCCCGCGTGAATGTTTCGGGTACCCCGAAAATGATGTATGGCCTTAATATCGCCTTTGGTTATAAAGGGTTCGATATCGGCGCTTTCATTCAGGGAACCGGCAAGGTGTCCCTGTTGTATGGCAGCGGTGATGGTACATTGCCTTTCAACAATGGCGCAAATAGTCCAAACCTCTATGCAGCAGTTATCGACCGGTGGACGCCCGATAATACCAATCCGCATCCATTTTATCCTCGGTTGAGCACTAACCAGGATCCTACTTCAAATTTTCTGGTGAGCGACTGGTGGTTGCATCCGGCTGATTTTATCCGGTTGAAAAGTGCCGAGTTAGGTTACACTTTACCTGCTGGCATCTTACGCAAACACAAGGTTAAGAACATCCGGTTCTTTTTAAACGGCACCAACCTGATCACCCTTTCCAAGTGGAAATATTGGGATCCTGAATTGAATGATACAGGAACCAGTTCTACCACTGTTACACGGGGCGGATTTTATCCGAATATCAAGGCTTATAATTTTGGTGCAAGGGTTACTTTTTAGGAACTGCCCATTCACGATTCACCATCATCGTTCACAATTGAATCACAAAAAATGAAACATAAACCTATATTGATATTGCTTGTAGCATTGGTAGCTTTCACGGGTTGCAAAAAAGGTTATTTCGATAGCATTCCGCAGGACCTGGTGTCTACCGACGATATTTTTAAAGACAAGATCGAAACCGAGAACTGGCTGGCTTCGGTATACAGCTTTTTGCCCGATCCCTGGTCAACGGCAACCGGTTCCGGCCGTTACTGGGCCGGCTTTACTGAAGAGCTCGAACTGAATACGGCCACGTTGCAGGCAAGCGGGCTGCTCAGTCCGGCCAATACTATTAATATCTGGAATAATAATTACCAGGGCATTCGCATGGCCAACGTATTCATGCAGAATGTTGATAATAGTGAGACGAATCTTTTGAACGAGCCCAATGGCAGGGAACTGATCATGCAATACAAAGGGGAAGCGCGTTTCCTGCGCGCCTATTATTACTGGACCCTGATGAAAGTATATGGCCCTGTAATTTTGCTGGGTGATGAACCGGGCAAGTATAATGATGATTACCAGATCCCACGTAATAGCTGGAGTGAATGTATTGATTATGTGCTCGCAGAAATGGATTCTGCCCAGCAGATGGTGCCTGATAAACATGTCACCTCAACCGGCGCAGAAGATGCCACGCAAACAGGCCGCATAAACAAACTGGTGATCAGTGCCGTTAAGTCACAGATCCTGTTGTTCGATGCAAGTCCATTGTACAATGGCAATCCGGATTATGCCAACTACAAGAACCCGGATGGCAAACAGTTAATGAATACCAATTACGATGCCGGTAAATGGGCCAAAGCGGCTGCGGCAGCTAAAGCCGCCATTGACCATGCGAAAGCCAATGGTAAGAACATTTTTAGAATGAGTAATGCCGATCCATTTTTGGCAGCTTTTAATTCTTATCGCGATCTGTTCCTGACCGGCTGGAGCACAGAGGGTATCTGGACCCGCGCCGTTACAGCTTATTCAAGCTGGGAAAATGATGCGGCGCCAAGGGCGGCTAATGGTAATTCATTCAATGCATCCTTAGCGGTGACACAGGAAATGGTTGATAAATTCAGAATGATCAACGGTAAATCTATCAATGAAGCAGGCAGCAATTACAAAGACACGGGTTTTGTTGCCACTGCGAAATCTGGATTCTATGTGGCCAAAACATCAAACATGTATATAAATCGAGAGCCCCGGTTCTATAATACGGTCACCTTTAATGGCGCTACTGTTCCTTTCGTTGCCAAGTCGGGACAAACCCATGTGCAATTCTGGCCAACCGGTAATTCGGGTAATGCAAACGGCAGTGAACCAAAATTTCCAAAAACAGGTTACCTGGTGCGTAAACATACCAATCCATCGCGTAACTTATCAAATAACGCCGGTAATGTAGTGCGTCCTGCAATGTACATTCGCCTGGCTGAATTGTATTTGAATTATGCGGAAGCTTTGAATGAATCCGATCCGGGACATCCTGATATTCTTGAATATTTGAATGCCATCCGCACGCGGGGCGGTATACCGCCATTGTCTGCACCCTTAAGCCAGGCGGAAATGCGCAAGCAGATCCAGCTGGAAAGATGTATCGAGATGGCTTATGAAGGCTGCCGTTTTTTTGATGTTCGCCGCTGGAAAACTGCGAATACCCCCGAGGACAGACAGGGCGGTGAATTCACTGGCATGAATGTGTATGCCGGCAATGCGTTAACGGATGTGACGTTTTATGCAAGAACGAGGATCTCTACGAGGACCTGGGACAACAAGTATTATATTTTTCCTATACCCCAAAGTGAATTAAACAAGAATTTTGCCATGGTGCAGGCGCCGGGGTATTAAACCCCGGCCCCCTTCAAGGGGATGTCTTAAACATTAAAGATCAGAGATGCGAATTTTACATCTATTCAATTACCTGCTTTGCTTGATGCCAATGTTTGTTCAGGGCAACATACCGCCAGAACAGGAAATTGTCATTTCACAGCAACACTACCACGTACCTGTATTGATAAAAAAGAAAGACAACCCCGTTGTGCGTATCCATGTGCACATAAATGCGGCGAAAGAAAAGATATCCCTTACCGAACTGGCATTCAGTACGGCGGGAAGTACCAACCGGTCGGATATCAAACAGGTGAGGTTATTTTATTCAGGCGCCGATTCCGGCAGGCGAAACCTTGCCAATGTAGACAAGTTAACACTGGTAGGAGCTACCAGCAGCAATGCGGAGAAAGGAGTGATCAAAGGCGGTCTGTCACTATCACCGGGCGATCATTATTTCTGGATGTCCGTCGAGCTGCATGACAACGCGTCGTTGTTGCACCGGATAACCGTAAACGCCGTGAGCGCCGTTTTGAATGGTAAAAGAACCAGCATTGCCGGTGCATCAAAAACGTCACAACGGACTGGTATGGCTTTACGGCAGCATAACCAGGACAATGTGCATACCTATCGCATTCCAGGCCTGGCAACAGCCAACGATGGTTCCTTACTGGCCGTGTACGATGCCCGGCGGGAGAGTGCCCGCGATCTGCAGGGAAATATCGACATTGGTGTAAGCCGCAGCACCGACGGGGGCAATACCTGGCTCCCGATGCAGATCGCCATCGATATGGGACAATGGGGTGGTTTGCCGGAAAAATTCAACGGCGTTTCTGACGCCAATATTCTGGTTGATAAAAACACCGGTACCATTTTTATTGCGGGGCTTTGGATGCATGGGGTACTGGATTCCGTTACAGGCAAATGGATAGAAGGGCTTACAGATACGAGCAGCTACTGGAATCATCAATGGAGAAAGAAGGGATCACAGCCTGGCTTTGATGTGAAGCAAACAGCCCAGTTCCTGATCGTTAAAAGCGATGACAATGGTAAAACCTGGAGTAAGCCGGTAAACATTACCCAACAATGCAAACAGCAGGACTGGTGGCTATTTGCGCCGGCGCCAGGGCAGGGGATCACGTTGCGCGACGGTACGCTCGTGTTTCCTACGCAGGGCCGCGATAGATCAGGAAGATCGTTTTCCAATATAACTTATAGTAAAGATGGGGGCGCTACATGGCGTACCAGCAACCGGGCATCTAAAGAAAACACCACCGAAAATATGGCGGTTGAGCTGTCAGATGGTACTATTATGTTGAATATGCGATGCAGCAAGAATAAAGATACTGGTGACACCAACGGCCGGGTAATTGCCATAACCAGAAACCTGGGAATGGATTGGACTGAACATCCAACCAGCAGTGGTGCTTTACATGAACCGGTTTGTATGGCCAGCATCATCCGGCATGACTATGTAAAGAAAGGCCAAAAGAGATCGGTATTGTTATTTGCAAACCCCGATTCAAAAGCGACCAGGCATCACATGACCATTAAAGTAAGTTATGATGATGGGCGCACCTGGGCTTCTGACAAAAAAATACTGCTGGATGAATGGAAGAGCAGGGGATACTCCTGTTTAACCAGTATCGATGCCGAAACAATAGGAATTCTGTATGAGAGCAGCCAGTGCGACCTAGTCTTTCAGAAAATAAAATTAAAGGAGTTGTTGCCCTGATAAATGCAAATAGGTGTTCCACACGGATGTATGGAACACCTATTAATATCTTTTATTTTAACAAACCTTCCAGCAATACACCATCACCAGCGGGCAGATCGAGTTGTAACAATTTACTGATCAGCGGGGCAATATCAACCAATCCCATTTGGCGTATTACCACTCCTTTTTTAATGCCCTTTCCAAAAGCTACAAAGCCGGTTTGAATTTCTTTGAAGTCAGGAAAAAATCCATGCGTGCCGCCTTTCGCTGCACGAATGAATTCGCCGGTGGCTGCGCCATTGAATGTATATCCGGGTTTGGCGGCCAGGGCAAATGCTGCTGTAGCATCGGCGCCAACGGCATCCAGTTCTTCCCGGGTCTTGATAATGAATGTTTGTTGTTGTGCCGCAGGCAGGCCTTTTAACAACTGCAAGACTTTCTCTTTGGTGTGTTTGTCGTTTTTGTCTTTCAACTGCAAAAATGCCGCACCGCCTGACGGGTGAAAATAGGCTTTCCAGTTTTCCGGCTTTTGCGGATCATACAAACCGGCTTTGGCAAGCAGCGCATTGGGTGTTAAGCTTGCATGAATATCCACGAAGCCATGATCACCCGTAATAATAAAGGTGGTCTTATCGGCAATACCTGCTTTTTGTACGGCCTCCCTGATGCTCTTGATAGCTCTGTCGACGCCGGCAATGGCAGCCCTTACTTTATCACCATCACGGCCCTGTTCGTGCTCAAAATGGTCTACAGTAACCAGGTGCACCGCCAGCAAAGAAGGTTTATACTTGCGAATGAGATAACAGCTCATGCGGGCGAAGTTTTCATCCATACCCAGGTAATCGCCGTTAAAGTCCAGCTCATCCATTTTTCCGGTAGCATATTGTTCCAGTTCTTCATACAGGCCCGGCGGGTTGGCATTTTCCTGCAACGCTTTTCCCATAACGCGTTCCTGTCCTTTTTCTTTGGGCAGATACCAGTATTCGGGAATATTATAGGTTGCTGGTCCGCCAACCGATACAGGCCAGAATACGGAAGCGGTCTTCAATCCTTTTTCTTTTGCCTGGCTAAAAAGGGTAGGCACTTTAATAGTTGAATAGTTCCAAAGCCATTTGCCGGTAACGCCATTCGGTTCGGCGGGTGTGTTATAATATACGCCATGCTTCAATGGTTTTACACCGCTGATCATGGTGGTGTGAGAAGGGTAGGTAACAGTGGGAAAAACGCCGTCAACGCCATCGGCATACGCGCCTGTTTCCATGCCCTGCCTTAAATGCACCATATTCCATGAAGGGTCTTTGTAAAATTCAGGTCGTAAACCATCTATGCTGATAAGGATCACATGCGATTCCTGGGCAAAACCCGATAACCGGCAAGCTAAAAGGGCAGCTGCTGCTAAAATTAGTTTCTTCATATTGAGGGATAAAATAAAAGCGCGAAATTAAATTCAGTGATTTTACGGTAATATGAATTTTGTGTTAGGTTTTTAATGCCTGTCGGCAAATAACCTTACTATAGACTAATGAAGTAGCAGGATGGTACTATTTCAACAATAGTTTTTTGTGTTGCGGTAACGGGAAATTATTTAATAAGTCTCAGGGTAAAAGGATAACGGTACAGTTTGCTTTCACTGGCTTTAATGGTGGCGATAATAACTAACACCAGCACAACAATGCCCACTATCCATAACAGCAGGATGCCGATAATGGTTATGAAGAGAACGATGGCAACGATACTGAAAGTGATCTGGAAATTGAGGGATTCCTTCGCATGGTCTGTAACAAAGGTAGATTCGTTCTTCTTGATCAGGTAAATGATCAGTGGCGGAAATATCCAGAAAAAGATGGTCAGGACATGGCACAGAATGGCCAGTGTTCTCTCATCGCTTGTGGGGGTATACAGAGGCGTTTGCTCTGAACCTGTAAATGAGCCTGAAGGATTGGAGCTTGTCATGGTATTCCGTTTTCATGAAATTATTAAAATAAAAGCAATTAAAATAATTAAGTCGAAGACCCGGCGCAGAAGTTACACCGGGTCTTCGACTCAGCTCATATATTTTAAATTATAATTCAGTCATTGGCCGTGGAAACTGCTGCCATACATCGTCTCCTGGTCTGTCGATAGGAAGTTGGTTCAGCCGGTTATAACGGCGCATATCAACCCACCGGTGGCCTTCACCAAACAATGAATATCGCCGTTGTTTCAGTATTTCGGTAATGAGGCTATTCAGATCAGTTGGCCCTGTATAATCAGGTAATGAAGCCGCATTACGGATCCTGTTGATAGCATCTACTGCATTGGTGGGATTATTCAACTGCGCCTGTACTTCAGCATAGATCAGGATCAACTCTTCATTCCTGATGACGGGCATTGACGCCACATTGGTTGGATAAACATAAAAATCATAATCGCTGTTCAGTCCGTCCTGTGAGGCAGTGGATGTGCGCTTTGGTGCTTTGCTCAGCCTGGTATCGCCGGGCTCAGCATCGGTTATGAAAGTAGGATGCACCACCCGTGCTTCTGCCGGTGGTGAGTTGCGTGGAAAGAACAACGGATTTAACAGGTCGCCGCCACCGGTTGAGAACAGGTAGTAAGCGCCATCCGTCAATGGACCGTTTAGATCAAGGAATGACTCTGCCAGCGCTGTATTGGCCAGGTTCCAGTCCCTGCGGTAAACAGCTACCCTGGCCGCCAGTGCCCGGTTGAATTTTGAGAACTCACTGGCATTTTTACTGAACAGCGTCGTTGAGAACGGGAGATCAACCGTATTTCCCTTCAGATCAATATTGGCTTCATTCAACAAATTTTGAATAGCATTCAATGATTCATCCTTTGAAAGAAAAGGACCCAGATTGTCGGGATCAGCCACGTCGACCCTGATCCCGTTCTCATATTGCATATTCAGCACCATCAGCAGTTCGTGCGCCTGCATGGTCTTTGCATAGGCAATAGCCGCTTTACGTTGCGGATCGCTGATCGTTGCTTTTGTGTTCTGCAATGCTTCAATCAGGATATTCGTATTTTTTACAACCCTGTACCGCGCATTGAAAGGGTTGGTTGTGTAGAACGTATTGTTATCCAGGACAGCGCTTCCTTTTCCCAGCAGTTCAGACGTAAAACGGGGGTCGGAAGTGGAATAGCGGTAGTATTCCCTGCCGATCACACTGATACCATCGTATTGATTATTCAGGTTGTTCCTCATGCCGGCTTCTATGCCTACTACCAGGTTCTGTAATTCACCTATTGTCGCATTTTGCGTAATCCCCGTAATGCTGGGATTATTGGGATCGAGGATAGGGTCTACATTACAGGACGGCAAGCCTGCGGCAATAAAAAGAACTGCCAGGGCTGTAAGCCGGTATAGTTTATTTTGAAATTTCATATTCGATCTTTTAAGCGTGACTGATTAAAAGGTAACTGATACATTAAAATGGAAACTTTTGGAAGAAGGATAGGGCGTTACTTCCACGTTGCTGGAAATAGCATCTATTCCAAAGTTGGATACTTCCGGATCATAACTGTTATAGTCAAACACGTTGATCAGGTTCCTTCCTGAAAAACCAACTCTTACCCGGGCAACATCCCTGAACCATATCTTAGGTAATGTATAGCTTAAACCTAATTCCCGAACCCGGAAGTACGAAGCGTCCTGGATCCATGGCCGCGCTGTAGCGCCCTGGATAGCCAGTCTGTACGGTCCGTCCGTTAATTGACCGGAAGGATCCAGTGTTCTTTTATCGTAATCGGGAGAAGTGCCGAAAATATCGCTCAGCAGGGTACTTAGGTTAATGTTATCGCCGCCTTTCTTCCAATGCATCAATACGTTCAATTCGAAGCCGTTCCAGGTAACGTTATTCGACCATGCCAGATTGAAATCAGGTTCTGTATTACCGAATACGGCCAGATTGGTTTCCGGATCAACTTTATCTGATGCATCACCGACACCTACTAACTGGGTAGGGCTTTTGCCTTTTTCAATGCGATAAGTACCCAGCGAAGCGCCAAAAGCGCCTACATTAAAGGGCGGCACATCCAGCCTGGTAACCCTTGCGGTGTTCTTCCACCAATTCGCCTGGGTATTCCAGCGCCATTCTTTGGTGATCACCGGAACGGCGTTAACACTGATCTCAACCCCTTTATTCTCAATGGCGGCCACGTTCTTCCAGGCCGTAGAAAATCCTCCGGAACCTGTTGTTTGTACTTTCAGGATCAGATCTTCCACGTCCTTCTTATACCAGGTAAATTCAAATCCTACGCGATTGTTAAGAATGCCCGCATCGAGGCCAAGTTCCAGTTCCCGCTGTCTTTCTGGTTCAAGATCACCGGCCCCCCGGGTAACGTCTACTATCGAGCCGGTGGTACCACTAAAATTAACCGGTACAAGCGAGGCGTAAATAGCGCCAAAAGGAGCAAAGTTTCCCGCTTCGCCATAGGCGCCGCGCAATTTTAAAAGGCTGAATGTCTTTAATGAAGTAAGTGGTAAAATATTAAACGCTGCCGATGCTTTGGGATAATAATACAGTTTATCGGCATCGCCGTTGCGGCTCGATTTGTCGCCTCTGAGACCCAGGGTGGCAATGAACATGTCTTTGAAGTTAAATTCTTCCTGAACAAAGAAGCCACGGTCTTTTGAGATGTTCTTGTTCTGTTCTACCTGGATGGAGCCGGCCTGGTCAAGATTTGTTTGTGTGCCGATGAGTTGGGTAGCTGTATTCACAATAGTGTTGAGGTCAACATTAAAACCATTATACCCGGCCTGGGTAGTGAACCGCATATCGTTGTCCAGCGCCAGTTCATATACTGCCAGTGCAGAAAAATTCGTATTGTTGGCAACGGTTGTTCCATAGATCAATGCACCATTGGTGCCATTTCCGTCTTTTTGGAACTGCAGCACGGCCGGAAAAATAGCGGTTGTAGTGAGCGTGTATTTGTCAAGGCCTCCCAATGCGATCACTTTAAGATCGTGCCCTCCTTTGGTGAATACTGTCCAGGTCGCTCTTCCGCCCAATAGAATTCGGTTCACCTTTTCGTTATTGGTGATCAGGTCACGCGTTTGGATAAAATTAGAAGGCGCTAATGGATTATTGGGATAGTTACCGTTGGCATCGGGATACAGGTTAACCCAGGAGGGCGTTGCTACAAACGATACACCCAGGGTAGTGCTGGTGTTATCATTATTGAAAAAGCCGCGATCAGCACTTGATTCAACATAGTTGGCATTCAGGCTCAGGTCAAGGAATTTTGCGACATTCTGGTCGAGATTAAGCCGGAAAGAAGTTTTCCGGTAACCGGTAGTTTTTATAATAGCTTCATCATCGCGGTAAGTTACACCGGCATAATAGGAGGTTTTTTCGTTGCCGCCGCTTACGCTCAGGCGGGTATTGCTCATATATCCTACATTGCCGTATAATTCGTCTTCATAATCGAATGTCCTTCCTTCATTGGCGTTATATACGGCGATGCCGTTTGCGCCAAAAGCGGCCCGTACCTTGGAGGTATCCCAGGAGCGTTGTCCAAGCTTCTTCAACTGCATTTGCCAGCCGATCGATTGGCCGAGTTCTACTCTGGGTTTGCCGGTTCTTCCTTTTTTAGTGGTGATGATCACAACGCCGGCTGCTGCTCTGGCGCCATAAATAGCCGAGGTAGAAGCTCCTTTCAGGATCTCGATACGTTCTATGTCCTCGGGGTCCAGATCAGCTACGCGGTTGGAAGGATTGTCCTGGAAATTGGTACTTCCCTGTCCGGCAGCCTTGGAGATAAAGTTCGTACCACTTTGAATAGAGGAGTTGTCATAATAAACCCCGTCAACGATAAACAGTGGTTGAGAGTTTCCTACCAGCGAAGTAACCCCGCGAAGCTTTATTGAAATACCCCCTCCGGGCGCTCCGGAATTGGCTGATACGATCGCCCCGGGGAATTTGCCATAGAGGGCAGCGTCTACCGTTGCCTGCGGTGTTGTGCCAACCAGTTGTTTGGCCGAAACGGTGCCCACTGCATGGGCAAGGTTACCGCGTTTGGTGGCGGAAGCCAGACCGGTTATAATTACTTCTTCCATGTGGCCTACGTCTTCCTGCATTCTGACAATAAGATCAGAAAGGCTGCCGGTAACAGGAACTGTTTGGGTTTTGTAACCAATAAAGGAAACTTCCAGCGCCCCGCCTGCAGACGGTAAGGTGATCCTGAATTTACCATTGGCATCGGTACTGGTTCCCTGGTTGGAGTTGTGGATCTTTACAGTAGCGAACTGTATGGGATTGTCTTTGCTGTCGACAACAGTACCCGACACGTTTATTTGCGCAAATAGCCATACAGGAGCAAAAAAGCAGAAAAGGCACAGCAATCGTTTTGAGTGTTGCATGCTGATGAATTTGAGGTGAACAATATTAAATCATAATCATAGTCAGGGTACTGATCAAGCAGCGGTCTCATACCAAGTACCTGAAGAATTCTTAACAGGGGAGGATTGAAGAATAAAGCAATATGCTAAGGGGTATTTGCCAGGGATCCAAGCCAGCCAAGTATGCAGTTCGAAAGTTAGCGCTTAAAAATGAGACAATTGGCCGCAAGTAATTGCTGCATTATGGTGACAAATGCCCTTTTAGGGAGGGGTTTCCGGGAATGAAGGTAATATTTGGCGACTGACTTACAAAAAAAGCAGGCGCGCGTTTTTTTATTTAAAGAAATTAATTATGTAGTTGTAACAACGCTAACGCATAACTGTTTTTAGGTGGAAACACAAAAACACCCGGGCCGGTAGTCGACCGGGTGTTTCCAATTTTAAAAGATATTGGCTATTTTTTTCTGAAAAATTAACTACGCCAAAACTAAATAGCGAACCTGGATTTTTGAGTTAATGCATTAAGCGGTGCTGATCGAAGTATAATCTACCTTTCCATTCGGCGTTAACGGCATGGAAGGAATGTATTTTACCTGTACCGCCGTAGGATGAATATTCAGTTTATCTTTTAATGCCTGTTTGATAGTGCTTTCTTCCAGTTGCTCGTTTACATGTGATACCTGCAGCAATTTGTCATTGATGCCGGTGCAAACAACGGTTTGTCCACCCAGTCCGTTTTTCAGGATCAGCTCCACCTCGTCGAGATTCAGGCGGGTTCCAAACAGTTTGATGATGCGTTTAATTCTGCCTGTTATATAATAGTATCCTTCATCGTCCTGGCGGGCTACATCGCCGGTGTACAGTTTGTTGCTTTCCTGCCAGGTGTTCAGGTCTGCCGGACTATTCGCGTATCCTCCAAATACATTAGGCCCATAATAGATAAGTTCACTTGTTTCCGGGTCTATTTCAAACCGGCCGTTCTTAACAGGCCGGCCGATGGAGGCCGCTTTGGTCAACAGATGTTCCTGGGGCAGAAATGCCATTCGGCCGGCCGCTTCTGTTTGTCCGTACTGGGCAATGAATTGTTTATGGTAGGTGTTGCAATAGCGAACGATCTCCTGCCGCAAAGCCTGGTTGAGAATGCCGCCCGTTTGGGTCATATACCGCAGCGACGGATGGTCCTTTTTAAAAAAACCGATGCGGTGCAAAGCTTCATATACATAGGGTACGCCGCCAATGGTACTGCAATTGTATTTGCTGAAATCTGTCCAGAATGCCGGCTGCAAAAGATCTTTGCTGGTGCATACTATAGTGCCTGCCGCCATGCAATTGGTGGTGAAAATGGATAGGCCGTACACAAAAACAACCGGCACATTCAGCGGCACCACATCATCGTTTTTTATGGGCATGTAATCCAGGATCGACCAGGCATTCTGCACCAGGTTGTTGTCGCTTAATTTTACAAATTTCGGTGAGCCGGTAGTGCCCGATGTGCTTAACAGCATTTTGATGTTCGAATGGATTTGATGATCCGGCGGGTTTTTACATTTTAATAGTTTAATGGTAGCAGAAACAGTTACAGTATTGTAGCCATATACTGCCGGGCGGGCCGCATCAAAGATGTAATAAGGCGAATAAAGTTCTTCCAGGTTTTGTTTGAAAGATGGATGCAATTGTGCGCTTAGCATTACAACGGTGAAACGGCTGTTCAGGAAATTCAACAATACTTCTACCGATCCAATTCCGTTGTCGCTATAAATAAACACCAGTCCCTGCCGGTCATCGATGGACAGGGACTGGTGAAATGATCGGATGCCAACTGCGTGTCCTGTTTGTGCATCAATAAAGAACAGGTCACGGTTCTTTTGAATGAGCTCGTATAATGACATGGTTAATGCTAATGTGATAATTTGATAATGTGATAATTTGATAATGGAAGGCAGCGAATTTGCAGGTAATAAATTGCTAACCTGCAGTTGTTACATTGTATTTTTGTAACAGCTCTTTTATTTTGGTTATACTGCCCATGGTGAGCACATCTTCCATTTCGATGGTGATGCTATAAGCGGTTTCCAATTCAGTGACGAGTACCAGGTGCGATACGGAATCCCATTCCGGTATACTTTGGTATTCCAGCTCGTCGGTTATGTCGTTGGCGGTAATGCCAAATGCTTTGGCGATCACTTCCTGCAAATGTTGTTGTGTGTGCATAACGATTTTTTTTTATGGTTTGATACTTATGTCTTGCGCCTTGAGCCTTGAGCCTTGAGTCTTAAGCCTTACGCCTTGCGCTTTGTACCTTTACACTTTTATCTTTTTCCATTTCCCTTTTCTGAAAACGATGATGCAGGCTATTGCCAGCACCAGCTCAGATATGAGAATGGCTATAAAAATGCCTTTAGGGCCGCAATTCAATCCAATACCCAGCAGCCAGGCGAGCGGTAATTGGGTTATATAGAACATGAGAATGTACAGCAGCGATACCTGTTTAATGTCACCGGCGGCATTCAGTGACCGGGAGATCACCATCGTATAACCAAGCAGGATATACGCCATGGAGATGAACCGTATATATAAGATGCTGTAGCTGATCACCTCTGGTACATCGGAGAACAGCGATACTACCGGCCGGGCAGCAAAAAACCAGAAAATGGCTACTGCTACCAGG
Organism: Longitalea luteola; assembly: GCF_017356035.1. Taxonomy (GTDB): domain Bacteria; phylum Bacteroidota; class Bacteroidia; order Chitinophagales; family Chitinophagaceae; genus Niastella; species Niastella luteola. Next base: position 305,224 of record NZ_JAFIQX010000007.1, read on the forward strand.
TAACACATATTTACCGACCCGGCTTTCCATACCGTTTGTACCGCCCGTTCAGGTTGTTTCGCGCCGAGGTTTTGTCCGGTCAATACCCCGGCCGCATTCCCTATGCCCCAGGCAGGCATGGTGGCTACTGATGCCACCCGTTGCGCGATAATATAACCCGCCAAGGCATTGGGGCCGAAATGCGACACGATCTTGATCATGAACATCCAGCTCGATGCGGGTATCATGTATTGCAAGGTGCCGCCAGCGGCCTGTTTCATGATCTTTTGAATAATAACCGGCACCAGCAGCAACTGTGCTTTCCCGATAGTGATAATTGTTTTACCCTTCAACAGGTACCAGGCCTGATATCCTACGCCTGCCATACGCGCAATGGCTGTTGCCAGCGCAGCACCTGTTAAACCCAATGGCGGCACAGGTCCCCAGCCAAGGATCAGCGGGGGACAAAGGAGGATATTGAGGCCATTTGAGATCCAAAGCGTGCGCATGGCCAGGGCCGCATCGCCTGACCCGCGAAAGATGCCATTAACGGCAATGCGCAGGATAATGAACAGTGTGCTGCCAAACATGATGCGGCAGAACAAACTGCCTTCATCGATTAGCGCTTGCTGTAAACCCATCCAGATCAAGATCTCGCGGTAAAACACACAGGAGACGGTACTAATAACCAGTGAAATGGCCAGGCCGGTATAGATCACCTGCATGGCCGTGAGGCCTGCTGTTTTTGGTTTTTTCTCGCCAATACGTCTTGAGATAATGGAGGAAGCGGATACGCTTAATCCGATGGACACGGAATAAGCAAAACTGATCACCGATTCGGTGGTGCCTGCAATGGAAATGGCATGGGCGCCCAGTCTGCTTATAAAGAACAGGTTGGCGCAAACAAACAGCGATTCCATCACAAGTTCCAGTACCATGGGCACAGCCAGCAACAGGATCGACCGGTTAATGCCGCCCGTAGTAAACTGTTTTTCCTTTCCCGATATAGCCAGCTTCATCAGGTGGACGATATTGCCGCTGTAGTTAAAAGCCGCCTTTATTTTTTCTTTATACAATTTCATGATTGTTGTAGGAGGATACTTCAGGTGCCTGCTGTTTGATGGCATATAATGGGTTTTGCAAGGTGCCGCCTTTCCGGGGAATGGCAAAGCTGGTCTTTTCTTGGTACGCATTGCCCAATAATCGTACGCTGTTGATGTAAAACCGCTTGAACTCCGGCACGAACAGATCGTATTTTTCGAATTTCTGCACCAGCGCCGGGTGGGCCGCCTGGTACTCGAGTATTACATCATACACCAGTTGCCAGAATTCGTTTTCATGGTACCCGGCATAGGCATGCAACACATTACCCAGGTACCGGAAAAATGCGTCAAAAACGCCCAGCAGGATAAACAACGGTACATTTTCCTTATTGGAAGAAGCGATCATGCCTTCCGCCAGTTCCCCGGGCAGTTTTTCCCTGGCTTCTTCTGTAAGCACAATATCATCTACAAAATCCTTGATGATGATGCGTACAGGCACATCCTCTTTCAGCACCAGGATGATATTTTCTCCATGAGGAGTTACGCACAATGCATGCTGGTAATAAATCTGTAATAATGGTTTCAAATAGGCGTTGAGGTAAGCGTGCATCCATGCTTCTGTAGTAAGGCCCGACCGTTTTACCAGTTCTCCCACCAGGGAGTTGTTGTTTTCATCGACATATAACAGCGCAGCCATGGTAATGATGCGTTCACCGGGTTGCAGATATTTTGTCGCGCTTTCGCGCCACAACACCCCGAGATATTCTTTATACTGATAAGGCGGATCAACGATCGCATGATAGTAAGGATGTGTATAGCTCACTGTAGCCACTTCGCCCAGTAATACCAGGCCCAGTTGCCGGAGGTAGGCATCCTGTTGCAGCATGTTCAGCACCCAGCTGGTTACGCGGGGCGCAATGGCCATTTGTTTTGGTGAAAGCCCTCTTATATTTCCCGTGCTTAAGATAGAAATGGCGGTTTTGACGTAATGCTTCCGGGGCTGACTGTTATTATAAAAAGTGCGGATGCTTTGCTGCGGTGAGTAGCTGTCGCCGCTCATTCCCAGCGGTATGATCAGGCGGCTGGTTATGTCGGCGGCGTATTGCATCAACAGTTTGTTGTTCCATTGCCAGGGATGTACCGGAATGAATGTATATTCAGCCGGATCAACACCATAACCGGCAATGATGGCGTTGAATTCTGCTATGGTTGCCTCGCCCAGTTCCTGGTCGAAGAAAGATCGTTCCTGAATATGATCCAGGCTGCGGAATGCAGCCCGGCTTCTATGCGCGGCAAGCCAGTTGAGTTGAATGGTCTGGTTTGCCTCTGGTGCATACCGCCTATAATCTTCATAATTAAATCCCAGGCGGCTTTTATTAACGATCACCCAGGGATGACCGTCCATTTGATGTTCAACAGTCTGGTAATCGGCCTGTGCCAGCTGACCGGCTTTTAAGCGGCCTTTTGCCAACAGATAAGCATCGGCATACAGCGTGTGTAACAACTCTTCTACATAATGCGCCAGGGTAAATGAGCTTATGCCAAAAGTGTGTTGCAATTCAACGAAGAAGAGCGGCGCGTCAGTGGCAACGGCTGCTACGTCATTATCATGGCGTAGTATGCTGTCGGCTTCAATATGCCAGTAGTCGAGCTGCCGTTTATACCCTGCAAACGTATAATGAATATGAGCTTGATCGGTCGCTAACTGAAAACAGGTTCGGCCATCTTCATCTGCCGACAAGATCGCGGGTTGAGCTACCTGTTCGTGCATCAGTTCGGCCAGACTTTTCGCCAGCAGCCGGTTGTTCACTTTTTGCCAAACGTCTTTTTGAAGCGGGGCTGTGCCCGCCAATGGTGTAATGATCATAGTTTTTCGTTTATTGGTCAAATCGTATGGCTGTCTACCGGTAACAGTTCTTCTACTTTCTCTGTGCCGAAGGTCTGGAAGGCGATACGCTTTTCAATGTGATATACTTCGCGGCCGGTTACTTTATTAATGATATGTGCATTGCGATAGGCGCCCATGCCCAGGTCGGGCGTTACAAAGCCATGGGTATGCAGTTCAGCATTTTGCACAAATATTTCATCGCCGTTCACATCGATGGTGTAATCGCGCTGTACCTGGAATAAACCATCCGGTTGGCGGTTGATGCGTTCCGTTATGCCTTGCAGAAAAGCCGGTTCGCGGTATTTGTAACCCGTTGCCAGTACAACGTAGCTGGCCTGGCATCGATACGGTTCCTGTTGATCGGTTTCCGTGAAGAACAGCTCATACCTGTTTTTTTCCGCGGCCGTCGTGATCTTTTCCAGCCGCATGTTCGATCTGATGTTCACAGGGAGGGAAACATTGCCCACACTCATTTCGTATAACTGGTCAAATATGTCGTTGATAAGATCATAGTTGATGCCTTTGTATAATGAGTTCTGTTTCGACAATAATTGCTTACGCCTTTCTTCGGGCAGCTTATAGAAATAATCCACGTATTCCGGCGACGTTAATTCGAGTGTAAGCTTTGAATATTCCATTGGGTAAAAGCGGGGCGACCGGGTGAACCAGCTCAGTTGCAAACCCTGCGCCGTGGCCGGCAACAAATCCTGGAAAATTTCAGCAGCGCTTTGTCCGGACCCGATCACGGCCACTGACCCACTTTTCAGCAATTTGTTTTTGAAAGGCAGGTATTGCGAGGTATGAATGACACCGGGCAATTGGCTCCCATCGATGAAGGGCGGCATATATGGTTGCGTACCCGTTCCCAGGGCCAACCGTTCCGCATAAAAGGTTTCAGGACTGCCGGTTTTCGAACGCCGCACTGTTACCTCATACAGATCATTTACAAAATCAATGGCGATCACTTCATGGCCAAAGCGGCAGTTAGTCAATTGGGTGGCCACCCACTGGCAATAACAATTGTATTCTTTACGCAGAATGTTGAAATTCTCGCGAATATAAAAGGGATAGATCCTGCCGGTGTGTTTACAGAAATTCAGGAAGCTGTATTTGTTGGTTGGATCGGCCAGGGTCACCAGGTCGGCCATAAATGGCACCTGCAGGGTAGCGTTGGGCAACATTAATCCCGGATGCCAGTCGAACGATTCAGACTGGTCGAAAAATAAGGCGCTTACACCTGCCACTGGTTCTATCAGGGCTGCCAGTCCCAGGTTGAACGGTCCAATGCCAATACCTATTAGGGAATATATTTTCATTTAGTTTCTCTTTTTAAGGTTAATCTCATCTAAACAAACGCAAAACGCTAAACGCGGAACGCAAACCAGCGTTAAGCATTCGGCTTGTATTGCGGAAATTTTGCCCAGAACCATTCACGGAAACAGAAATTGAGATTGGCTTTTTTGTGCGGCATTTCTATTACTTTTTCTACCCTGAACCCTACATGCAGTTTGTTCATAAGGGAAGCCAGGGAATCAACCGAGCCTTCGCCTACCATTTTTCCTACCTGCGGCTGCGCAAACACGTAATCAACCATACATTGGGTAGAAGGGGAGACGTATTTCTTTTTCGGATCAACCGGCGCAATGTATTGATGTGTGCCATAGTCGGTGGGCAATACATCATAGTATTCGCCTACCAGATCGCGAACGGCCCAGTACACTTCGAAGTAAAAGCTGGGCTCGCCATTGGCTTCCCCGATATAAGCATACAACATATCGCCGGGTAACAGCGTGCGGTAATACGTTTCCATCTTACTGATGGGCCAGTTCATTTGCCAGATCTTAATGGCGTGTTCGCGATGGAACCATTCATGCAGCATTTCCAGGTCGCGATCGAGGTCAATAGGCCGCAGGCTGATGGTTACGTTCTCCTTCGCAAAGTACCGGCTGTAGAAAATGTCTTTTGAAGCGGGCCGGATGAGGGTATCACTAAAGAAATATTTATGCAATGGGTTGTAGTAGGCGCGATAAACAGCCGGATTTGTTCTTGGCGCACTTGCTTCGTCCATATTATTGATGCTGGTAAGCAGGTTTCCTTTGGTGTTCAGTCTAACGCTGGTAAGAAAATGATTCGACAGGCCCGTTGAATCTGTATCGCTTAGGGATGACAATAATTCATAGGTCAAATGCAGCAGGCTGATCTCACTGGCCAGTTGATTCCGCCCAAAGGCGCTTATAATACCGAACAGGTTATTAGAGATGAGGTAATGGTCCCAGTACCTGTACATACGTTCTTCGGGAATGAAAGAGCGGCTGTTTTCGCCAAAATCAGGAATGGCCTGTAACAATTCGTTCACTTTTCCCTCGCGGAAAAAGAATCCCTGGTTGTCGCGGAAATAAATTTTAGCAGGGAAACCATGGTCATCCATTTCCAGCAAAATATTCTGCTGGTGGTATTCGCTGCCTAAACCAAATTCATTAAAAATACCGATCAGCGGTTTAACACAAACCAGCAGGTATTTTTTGAACCAGTCAACTGCTGTTTCGGCAACAGATCGATTGCGGCGTTTCGCTGCTTCCTCCATGATCTGTACGATCCTTGGCGCCTCGGTTGTAACTCCATCCTGGCACAGGGCAGCTACCAGCGACACATTTTTGTTGGCATGTTGCGCTTTGAAGACATTCCGGCGAACACTGGTCGTAAAACCGTCAATAACGGCTCCATTCCAGGTGACCATGATATACGCCGGATCAGTTATAAATTCCACTGTAGGATATTGCTGCTGCAAAGCCTTTCCCCAGCTGGTTTTCATCAACCGGGCGGCATCATATCCGCGGTACAATTCATGCGGGTAATTCACCCGGTAAGAGTTGGTGATCTTTACATGCAGCGACAGCTTATACATCCAGTCGCTTTGTTCGTGGTAAACAGTGCGTACGCTCGATGTAGGCGCATAGGCCATACCGGTTTCTCCTATGCTGTGCAGGAAACCTTTGGCCTGCATTTCGCGTACTGCCGGTTGTTGCAACAGGTAACGCGCTTCCCAGGGATGTGCGGGCACTACTTTGTAATCATAATACTCGCGGATCATTGCCTTTACCGGCTGTGCCAGTTCACCTGCCAGCAATTCCTGTTTCAACCAGTCGCAGGGCAGGGCTGCCTCCGTACTTTTTTCTATTACATAGTCGGGGTGAATTAAAAAATAATATAAAGGAAAACGGGCCTGCGTTTCGGGCGAATACTGCAGCAGATCGTCTGTGGTAAAGCCCTCTCTTGTTTTTGTAAGCGGATGTAAATTATGTCCTGTCAACAGGGATTGTTCTGCTTGAATAAACGATTGTTTTGCCTGATTAATGGGCGGACGATTCGTTTCAAACCTGTCGAGAAATATTTCCAGGTTATTTATACTATTCTGCATCAGCAACGCCGTGCGGCTTGCTTCCGCCTCCGGATAGGAAGTTGTTGCATATTGAGTAACCAGTTCGAGGAAGCGGAATGGACTGATCTCATTGATACAGTTGGTAGCCACGTCTTTTTCTGCCACCGGAAAATAGAATTGGTGATTACCGGTTTCCGAATAATATTTCAACGGGATGAATATTTCTGATCCTATGGAAGTGAAATCGATGCGCACATGCATGGTAAACCCGGTAAAGCGGAACCAGTCAGCCAAACCTTCATCATACCTGGGTATGCCTTCATAGCGGCTCCAGTTGCTGAACTCGCGGCAAAAACTATTGATGAGCGTCGTATAATTGAGCTGCTCAGCTTTTTGCTGCAACGAGGTGGCGTTGCTCATAATCTTTTCCATGCTTCTTTATGATTGTTAAAATGTTTTGAATGTGTTGAATGGTCGTGAGTGGATTCAGGATGGTGAATTTCAAATAGAATCGGCCGTTCACCCGGGTGCTGGCTACGAGCACCTCGCCGTTAAAGAACATCGTTTGTTTGATATGTTGGTTCATGGCGCAGGTGTCGATAGCACTTGCCTGTTGTGGCAGATAACGAAATACGAGGACGCCCAGATCAGAATGGCTTAACAGCTCAAAATGCGCCGATGCTTCTATCATACATGCGGCCTCTTCCGTGGTATCAATGATCCTGTCGGTATACCAGCCCAGCTTTTGTTTGCCAAGGAGCCGTAAGGTGAACCACAGCTTCAATGCATCGAAGCGGCGGGTACTTTGGGTAATGGATTTATTGATCTGCGCCGGCAGTTCATCATAGTCCTGCTCCTTCGGATTCAGGTAATCAGCATGGTGCCTGATGATGTTCAGGTGCAGTTTGTTCTTTACCAGGAAGGCGCTGCTGCTGATGGGTTGAAAGAACGATTTGTGATAATCGATGGTTATAGAGTCGGCCAGTTCAATGCCATTTAACAGGTACCTGTATTTCTCCGATAGCAGTAAACCGCAGCCATAAGCCGCATCAACATGAACCCACAGGTTGAATTGCCCGGCAATCCGGGTTATGTCCTGCAACGGATCGATGTTCCCGAAATCGGTAGTGCCCGCAGTAGCCACGATCGCAATGGGAATATTGCCGTTTTCAATTTCATGATGAATAGCCTGTTCCAGTAAGGTAGCATCCATGCGGAACCGGTCATCAGTAGCTACTTTTACGATGGCCTGCTCGCCGAGCCCCATGAGCGATGCATTTTTCTGGTTGCTGAAATGCGCCTTTTCCGACACGAAGATGCGAAAGCGGTTGGCATTGGCCGGGTGTCCCTGCAATTTGATATTATGATCTAAATAAGTCAAAGCGTAATGATCCCGGGCCAGTAATAAGCCCATCATATTACTTTGGGAACCGCCACCGGTAAATACGCCATCGCACTGGCTGTCATAACCGATCTGTTGGCCTGTCCAGTCGATCAGGCGGCGTTCCATGAAGGTGCCGCCGGCGCTTTGATCGTAAGTGTCCTGCGACGAATTAATAGCGCTGATGATCACTTCGGCGGCCAGTGCAGGTATTACCACCGGGCAATTCAAATGGGCAATGTATTGCGGTAAATGGAAGGCAGTGGCATGTTTGATGTACAGCGCATTCACTTCTTCAAACAGGCTTTTATAATCCGGCAGCGGATCATCAAAACGGATATTATCAAATTCAGCCAGCAAGGCAGCTGGCTTTATTCCACTGAACGGCTTTTTTGTATTCTTTAAAAAGCCCGAAACCTGTTCGGCTGCTGCCCTGATGGCCAGCCGGTATTCCGTTTCTGTTCTTTCATAAAACAGCTCGTTACAGGCGGTATCCTCCATTTCATGTTCGGGCAATTCCGTAGCAACTGCAGAGATCAAGGTTTGTTTTTCCATTGGTGCGTTGATTATTGTTGTGAAGGACCATTGTTAAAAAGTTTGCCGTAGTGTTCTTCCATAATGAAGTAGGGGTCATCGGTTTGGGTGACCGACCTGATGTTGATGAGGCTGGTTTTACTCATCATGCGCAGCATCAACCGGCGTTCACATTTTACCATCTGCCCGTTGTCATTGCGATAACCGGCAATAAAGGAATTCCGGCCATGCGCACATAGATGATTGTTCACAAAAATGAGATCGCCTGACTCGGGAATGAAACTGTTGTTGATCAGCTTCTTTGCTTCTTCCCAGAAGCGCACGAGGTTATGCATGGCTTCGGGCGATTGGCCGGCTTTTTCATTGAAGATCTGTTCAGCCGCATCGAAACGGATAAAAGGTCTTTTCCGGTTGCCATATAATACAGATGTGGTTACATCTTCCGTATTTTCTTCATCACTATAGTTGGCATCTTTCGGACACTTATAAATCGGCTTGAACAGTTCTTCCATGATCTCATTCGTATCGCCATGCGAACGGATGGAATACAACGTAGAGGGTACCCGTTCTTCATTGCGCAGGAACAGAAAGCTGAGGAAGTCGGCCTGGTTAAATAAAAAAGCATCCTCGGTATGTACAAACAGATCGGTCCGGGAGCCGGAACCCGTTTGCGTATAATTCATTTTTTCATCGGGTATAACGGCATGCAGCAGGCCACCGCCTTTGCGTTGTGCATAATATTGTACCGGTTTGGATGGGATAGCACCATGCAGCAGCGAACATATGAAACCATATTTGATCAGCTTGCTATAATCAGTTTCTTTCCAGGAAGGTGGAGTAGGACCCAACGCATCCTGGTCAACATCAGTAAGTCCTCTGAAGACCAGGGCGCCATATTGGTTACGCGAAAAATCGGCGCCAAAGCGGCTCAGTAAACCGGCAATGCGTTCGGGCAACAGTTGGAACGCATTCAGGTGCAGGGAAGAGATATAGTCGGGGTGTTCGTAATGGCCGAATGCTTTTGATAAGATATTCGCCACATTTGAAATAGCTGTTCTTTCTCTCGGGGTAACGTCAATGATCAGTGGACCCATTGGTGGCGGCTGTGCGCCGGGTCCTGTTATCAACTGCCTGTCGGCCTGCGTTGGTATAGCAGCCTGTTGGCGGGCAGATGCGGTAATTGTTTCCATGTTTTCTGATTTTATGTTTAATGGTTTCATAATAAGCTGAACGCTCAACGCCTAACGCCAAATACAAACGCCGACCGCTTAATACAGAATAGGCATACGTGTTCGATCGCTGAAATGTGTGTTGTTTTCAGCGTTTAAATTCAATACGGCTCTACAGGCATAATGATCCCGTTCTCTGAAGGGCACTCTTTCAGAGTTACGCATTATGCAGTTTTAGGCATAGTATTCCCAGGGGAACTTGCGTTCTGCGTAGCGTTTGGCCTTAAGCGAATAAGTATTTTAACAGTGAATCAGGCAAACCCTGTTTGTTATATTATCGGACAAAGCCGTAATATAACAATGGTGATGATAGCATTATAATTGGAAGGAGAAGAAAAATGTCACGCAATTTAAAAACTAAATCAATTATTCGGTTACGCGATGAGGAAATAATTTTCACATTTACACAATGGTTACATTGTGATAACATACATTAGGGGCATTGTATAATAAGGTAGACATAAAAAATAATGGTCCGGGTTATTTACCCAGACCATTCACAATAAAAATAGTACTGTATCGTGTACGGAAGAAAAGAGGCTAGAATTTAATAGTAACGTTAGCGGTGAACGAGCGCGGCATTTGCGGACTTAACACCCCCTGTCCAACAAAGTATTCTTCGTTGGTGGCGTTATCAATCTTGATGCCGAGGCGGTACCAGCGCGCATCATAGAAGACGGTGCCGTTTATTAAGGTATAGGAAGGCAAAGTGAATATGCCCGTAGCAGTCGAATTGGCTGTAAGGTGTTCATCTACATAATTGCCACCAACGCCAATGCCTAATCCTTTTAAAATGCCGGTTGGCAACGTATAGCTGATCCACGCATTGGCCAGGTTACGCGGCCCTGCAAAGGCCGGACGTCTTCCATTAACGGCTGCGGTTGCCCTGGTTAATTTGCTGTCATTATAGCTGTATCCAGCCAGGATGTTCAGGCCATCAACGGGGCTTGCCTGCACTTCAACCTCAAACCCTTTGCTGTATTGAGTGCCATCCTGAACAGTAATATTATAGGTTTTATTCTCTATGACAGTTGGCTCAACCCGCGACATGTTTGTGGCTTTTATGTCATAGTAGCTTGCCGTAACATTCAGCCTGTTGTTAAGCAGTTCGAGCTTAATGCCACCCTCAAACTGATCGGCATGCTGTGGTTTCATAACACCTGAAGGGGTACCCATGGGCGTAATTGGCTGAGAGATAGGTTGCAGGTAAATAAAACCATTCATGTAATTGGTGAACAGCGATACTTTATTTTCAACCAGCTGATATACCAGACCATATTTGTGTGAAAAAGTTGACTGATAGTATTTGGTGTTTGCCTGCGTGGTGTCTGCATAATGATTACGGGTGCCTTTACTGTCGAAGCCGTCTACCCGCAAACTCACCATGGCAATTAAATTATCGAGGATGTTCACTACGTCCGAAACATAAGCACTGTATATTTCAGTTGTGGTGTGGTTGCGGGTGCCCTGATCTGCGGATGCTGCTATCCGCTGATCCACAGCATAGCGGGAGATCTTTCCATAGTTTTTGTCGAGAAGATCAGTGCCATTTACAAAATCGAAAACAATATAGGGCGAATTGTCATTGTTCACCTTCGTTCTCACATAATCAAGCCCTGCCAACAGCCGGTGTTTGATGGCGCCGGTGCTGAAATGTCCGGTAAAGTTCTGTTGTAGATCGAGTGTAGAATTAATGGTATTCTGTAATGATATATTGCGCTCCAGCGAATCATCAGTAGCCTTGCGAATGAACGCATATTGATAATAACCGTCAGATTTGCGGGTATTGTTGCTGAGGATCGTTTGGGAAGTCCAGTTGTTGTTTATTTTATAGGTACCAATGGCCCGCATATTGGTGGTGGGCGTTTTCATGGTGAGGTCATTGGTGGTATATGACCGTTTCCAGTTGAAGCCCAGCTCATCAGGAGTACGGGCTACAAATTGCCGGCTACGGTTGAGAAATATCACGGAAGGACTCGTCATTTCAGCATTATAGAACTCGGCGTTCAGGTTAATTTTGAATTGATTGGTGGCGCGGATCTCCACTGATGGTGCTATGAGCAGGGATTTTCTGAAACCGGCATCCTGCCAGCTCTGCTGGTTCTGATAAGCCGCATTCAGGCGGAATAATACGTTTTTGTCTTTATTGACGGGACCATAGATATCGGCGGTTAAACGATTGAGATTATAACTACCGGTGCTATACGATATCTCACCACCCAATGTATCGATCGGTTTCTTAGTTATAATATTGATAAGGCCACCTAAAGATGTTACGGCGCCGCCATACAAAGTAGTAGAGGGGCCTTTCAACACTTCAATCTTTTCTACATTGGCAGGATCCATTTCGCCATTGGTTTGTCCGGGAACACCGTCGATCATGGAAACCTCGGTACGAAAACCCCGTACGGTATAATAGGTTGCGCCATCTGTATTGATACCACGATTGCCCTGGATCTTATACAGGCCGGGCGTGTTCTTCAAAATATTCCCGAAATCGGTAATAATCTGTTCCCTGATCAGATCCTTCGACAGGGAAGTATATACCTGTGGATTTTCCAGGCGGCTCAATGGCATTTTGGCCACGGTTTCACTGCCGTTGCCGCGGTGTTTGTTCTTAGCGGCAGCGATCACTACTTCCTGCAGGGTCGCATGATCTTCGGTCAATACAAAATCGGTTACGATGATCTCGCCTTCGTTGACAGTGACGGTTTTGTCGATCGGTTTTACCCCTACAGCAGTGATGCGGATGGTGTGATTGCCGGGTTTGATACCGGCTAGTTTGTATTCACCCTGCCGGTTGGTGGCCGTTGCTATTCTTTTATTCGCAAGGCCAACGGTAATCCCTTCTGCCGGTTTGCCGTCTGAAGTAGTTACTTTTCCCTGCAGAACGCCCTGCTGGGCCAGCAAGGCTACAGGCAAACCCGTAATAAAAAATAACATCAGGAAGAGTCTGGTGCTGCGTTTCATTTTGTTTTTCATATAGTGTGCTTGGTGCTATCTTTCGTATAGTTGATTTATATAAAATGAGTGTGTGCAGGGAAGCTTTCAACTGTTAATAATAAAAAAGAACCTGTTTAGGGATACACTGCACTGTGTTTGGTTCTCCTTCCGTTACAGCGCAGGTACGATAAACAGGTAAATAGTTGGAAAAGGTATTAACAGTTTTGTCATACTTATCCTGTCAACCGGCACTGATCATTACTGCCAGGGTAAGTATTGTTGTTAGTCGTAACTGGATACCAATGTGGTATTAATTACGCATTGTTAAGATGGAAGGAGAATGAGATCGTGGTGCAAAGAAAAGCCCTGGCTGCAGAAACCTGCTTACGCAATCGGGAAATCGATTTACGAGATGGGTAACATAACGGATATGCGAAAAAATGTGCAAATGTGAAAATGTGCAAATGAATAGTGCTCGCATTGCGGCCTGCGGCCGGTGTTCGGAAATCAAATTCGAAAATGTGCGAATGGGCATTGAAAGGAATGGAAAAATCGTTCAACAAAAGGTCCGTTTCATTAAAAGGAATTGACCAGGTTGTTCAACAAAAAGCCCTTTTTATTAAGCGAAACAGACAAAACGTTCAACAAAAAATCCTTTTCATTTAATGAAATGGACAATTTATTCATTTGAAAAAAGGTCATACTTATTGAGATCCAATGCATATACTGCCCTGAAATAACCAGGAAAGGAAAAATTTCTAAGCCTTCGTATGCAACATTGTTGCAAAAACAAAAACTTTCCCTACTTTTGCTCCACACTAATAGACGAAATCAAACATTATGAAAGGCGAAACATTTGACGTGATCATTGTCGGCGGCAGCTATGCAGGTTTATCTGCAGCCATGGCATTAGGCAGGAGTTTACGAAAGGTATTGATCATAGATGGGGGAGAACCCTGCAACCGGCAAACTCCACATTCCCATAACTTTATTACGCATGACGGGGCAACGCCGGCCGCTATTGCCGCCAAAGCCAAAGAACAGGTGCTGAAATATGAAACGGTCAAATTCATGCAGGGCTTTGCAGTGAGTGCTACCAAACATGAGCAGGGATTTGATCTGCAAACGGCCGCCGGCGAGCAGTTTTCTGCCCGCAAATTGTTATTTGCCACCGGTATAAAAGACAAGTTTCCACCAATTCCCGGCCTTGCCGAATGCTGGGGCATTACAGTTATCCATTGCCCGTATTGCCATGGATATGAAGTACGGCATGAAAAGACCGGTATCCTGGCGAACGGAGATATCGGTTATGAGTTTACCAAACTCATTAATAACCTTACCAAAGACCTTACCTTATTTACAAATGGTAAGTCAGGTTTAACTGCCGAGCAGTCGGCCAAATTAAGGCAGCGTGATATCCAAATCGTTGAAACGGAGGTGGATTATTTTGAACATACCAATGGCCAACTGAAGCTGGTGCATTTCAAAGATGGATCAACCATGGCCATGAAAGCGGTGTATGCGAAACTACCGTTTGTACAGCATTGTGATATACCGGTGCAATTGGGTTGTGCTTTAACCGAAGCCGGTTATATTTCAGTAGACAACATGTATAAAACCACCGTACCGGGCGTATATGCGGCCGGCGATAATACCATTATGATGCGGGCGGTTTCACAGGCTGTAGCAGCAGGCGGAATGGCAGGAGCAGCCATTAACAAAGAACTGGTAGACGAATCATTTTAATATCGGATACCAGCCAACCTATTACTAGTGGGGCCGGTGCGCGACGGAGGATCACTTACTCATGTAATCTCTTACAAGCTGGATGTTCTGGTGGTAACCAGCTGCACGATCTCTTTGCTGATGTCTTGCGGCTCCACAATTTTGTCAACGATATTGCGGCTGATGGCCTGTTTGGGCATAATATCTATTCCGGCGCTTTCGGGGGTTTGCGCCATGGTATAACCGCCCAGTTGTTTAATGCAGGCCAGTCCCTCGGCACCATCTATATTGGCGCCGCTTAACAAAATGCCTATTACGCGGCTGGTAAAAGTTTCGGCCACCGATTCAAAGGTAACATCGATGCTGGGCCGGCAGAAATGCACTTTTTCAGAAGTATCCAAAGAAAAACAATGCTTGTTTTCGATGAGTAAATGGTAGTCGGGAGGTGCTATATAAATGGTTCCGGGAATGATGGCGTCTTTGTCTTCGACTTCCTTTACCCGGTATTTGGTTTTATGCGCGATCAGCTCTTCGAGAATTGAATCGTTATCGATCTTCCGGTGAACGACAATGATGATGACCACCGTTGGCAGCAACGGTAAATTGTTCGCTATTTCGAGGATCACTTCGAGGCTGCCGGCAGAACCGCCGATAACGACAATGGCGCCTGCGGTTATTTCATCTTTCTCCATATTTTTTCTTTGTGCGCAAGCTGTGTGTATTGTGATGCTATGGATGAAAATCGAAGGTTTTCCTTGGAACCAAGGATCAGAAAACCCAGTTTTTCCAGGCTGTTATCGAACAGGGTGAGTACTTTATCCTGGAGTATTTTATCGAAGTAAATAAGCACATTCCGGCACAGGATGATCTGAAATTCATTGAACGATCTGTCAGATACCAGGTTATGGGTAGCCACCACCATTTTTTCCTTGAACCGGTCATGAAATTTGGCCCATTCATATTTTGCCGTGTAATAGTCAGAGAAATCTTTTTTGCCACCGGAGGCAATGTAATTTTCCGAATATTGTTTCATTTGTGAGAGTGGAAAGAACCCCCGTTTTATATTTTCGATCACCCTTGGATTTAGGTCGGTTGCGTACAACAGCGATTTATGCAATAAATTGGCTTCTTCCAACATGATAGCCATCGAATATACTTCTTCCCCTGTTGAACAGCCGGCATGCCAGATGCGGATGAAGGGATGGGTGGCCAGTCCGGGTAAAATTTGTTCCCGGATGGTTTTAAATAATTGTGGATCCCTGAACATCTCAGTGACGTTCACCGTTAATTCCTGCACTACATGAACCGTGTAACTGGCATCGCTCTTTATCTTGTATAATAATTCTGCAAAACTGGGTAGCCGGTCAATCACCATCAATCTGTTCACTCTTCGTTTTAACGAGGCTTTCGCATAATTGCTGAAATCGTAACCATGTTTTTCGAACAGCTCAGCTACAAGTATATTCAGGTCCTCATCTTTGATCATAGTTGCTTTTTTGCAGCATGGAACAGGTCCATTGCTATATTTACTGATATAACCACACCCGCAACAGGGAGATAAGCTGATCAACATCTACCGGTTTGGTAATATAATCTGAAGCGCCTGCTGCAATACATTTTTCCCGGTCGCCCGTCATGGCTTTGGCAGTAACTGCAATTACAGGTAAGTTACGATATTGCGGCATCTGACGCAAACGTTTGGTGGTTTCATAACCATCCAGCTCGGGCATCATCATGTCCATCAATACCATATCGATCTTTGTATTCGCTTCCAGCTGCCGTAATGCTTCCCTGCCATCTATGGCAGAAATTACATTCATGCCATAGCTCTCCAGCGATTTAGACAGGGAAAAAATGTTCCGCACATCATCATCTACCACCAGCACCGTTCTTCCTTTCAGCACTTCGCCGGTCTCAATTTTACGGCTGCGCCGGTAAGCACGTTTCTCCTGCTGGTTTTCTTCTACCAGGTGCAGGAACAGTGACACTTCGTCCAGAATGCGCTGATAGGAGTGGGCCGTTTTTACAACTATTGAATTGGCATATTGCCTGATCTTCACTTCTTCGCTTTGCGACAGGTTCTTTCCGGTGAAAACAATAATGGGAATGTCTTCGAGCCCCTCTGTTTTCTTCACAACATCAAGGGTGTCGTAGGAATTTTGTGCCGGTATGCCCATGTCCAGGATCACACAATCGACCTCTTTTTTGTTGAGCGATTTAATGCCTTCATCTACTGAATTCGTTATTTCAGAAGCTACATTGTAGTTGCTTAAAAAATAAGCGAGCGCTTTTGCATGCTGGGTGTTCTCTTCAACGATCAACACTTTTTTCGGTTCGCGGTTCAGGGCATTTTCAATTTTTGAGAACATTTCGCCCAGCTTTTCAAAAGCTACCGGTTTGTTGATAAAATCAACCGCACCTTTCGACAGGCTCCTGGTCTTCACCTGGAAGGCCGACATAATGTGCACCGGTATATGACGGGTGCGGTTATCAGCTTTCAATTCATCCATCACCTGCCAGCCGCTCATCACCGGCAGTTGCAGATCGAGCAAAATGCCCAACGGGTTATATTGTTTGGCCAGGCTAATACCTTCATCGCCCCGCACCGCTACAATGCCTTTATATCCTTTCGTACGCGTATAGTCGAGCAGCGAGCGGGCAAATGCAGTATCGTCTTCAATGATCAGGATCACTTTATCGCCTGGCTGAATAACAGGCCGGTCATCTTCTGGGGGAGAAGGAATAACCGGCGACACGAACTGGTGATCCCGCTGGCTGACAGGAGCAGCCACTTTTTCGGTAACTTCTTTATAAACCGGCGCCTCGGGAACGCCTGCCGGTATTTGGATCTTTTTGTCTTTCGCCACTGGCAGCACGAGGATGAATTCGCTGCCTTGTCCGGCTTCACTGTTCAGTAAGATTTCGCCATTCAGCAGTTGGGCCAGTTTGCGGCTGATGCTTAATCCGAGGCCGGTACCGCCGAATTGCCGGCGCGTACTACCGTCTGCCTGTTGAAAGGCTTCAAAAATAAGGGTCTGTTTTTCTTTGGGAATACCAATGCCGGTGTCTTTTACCGAGAACCAGCAATCGTTCTCTTTCTTTTTTATGCTCAGTGTTACAGATCCTTTTTTTGTGAACTTGAGGGCATTTGAAATGAGGTTGCGTAAGATCTGGTTCAACCGCATTTTATCTGTTTCAATGGTGAGCGGCAGATCATCCTCCTGTTCAATAATGAAGTCAATGCCTTTTTCGGAGGCCAGGGGCGAGAACAGGGAATTCAGTTCACTTACTACTTCAGGAATACGTACATCAGTATATTCGAGCTCCATTTTACCCGCTTCAATTTTCGACAGGTCGAGGATCTCATCGATCAGCGTAAGCAATCCCTTGCCGGACGTTTGGATGACATTTGCGTATTCTATCTGGTCGCTGGTTAAATTGCTGCTATGATTGTCGGTTAACAGGCGCGACAAAAGCAAAATGGAATTAAGCGGTGTTCGCAGTTCGTGCGACATATTCGCCAGGAACTCTGATTTATACCGCGTGCTCTGTGCCAGTTCATCGGCCCGCTGTTGTATTTCAAGATTTCTTTCGAGGATCAGTTCATTCTTTTCTTCCAGCAAACGGCTCCGCTCTTCCAGTTCCCGGTTTGCATGCTGCAGCTCTTCCTGCTGTACGCGCAGTTCTTCTTCACTGGTTTGCAGTCTTTCGGCCTGTGCTTCCAGTTCGGCATTGATATTTTCCAGTTCGGTATGTTGTGACTGTAATTCCTCGGACTGCGCCTGCGTCTCGGCCAGCAGTTCCTGCAGGCGCTGATGATCGCGGGCGCTGTGGATGGCCATGCCGATATTATAACCGGCGTCCCGTAAAAAATTGAGCTTGATCTTTGAAAAAGGTTCCAGTGACGCGATCTCTATTACACCTTTCAGCCGGCTTTCAAAAAAGACCGGAAGCGCAAGTATAGCCGATGGTTTTACAGCCCCGCCTGTATAGTTGACCAGGATCTGAGGTTCCGGAATATTTTCCAGCAGTACCTGCCTGCCCGATTGCGCACACTGACCGGCGATACCTTCGCCAAACAGGATCTCTGATCTTTCTGCTTTGCTGATGCCAATGCCGGCTGCCAGTTGCAGGCTGTCTTCATCTTTTCGCAGATAAAAGGCGCCCAGGGCAGCACCGGTATAATTGGTGATGAAATCAATGACATCAAAGGTGAGAATTTCCAGCTCTTTCTTTCCGATCATGATCTCATTCAATTGCGCAATACCGGCCTGCAGCCACTGCTGGTCTTTCAGCTCGGTAAAAGATTGCTCCAGCGCCGCCGTCATTTTATTGAGCGAACCGGCTATACCTGCGAGCGCATCATCTCCTGTATCTTCTACTTTAACAGTATAATTACCTCCGGATACTTCGGTAGCCACCGCATTGATCGTGTTGATCCGCTGTGAGGTCTGCCTGTCTTTTTCCTCTAATGCCTGTTGCAGGGCTTCGCGTTTTTGAAAATCATTCAATGTTCTTATAAATGAAATAATAGTTACCAGCAGGCCCAATGCGCAGGCAATCAGGATGAGGGCAGGGGTGCTGGCTACAAACCGGTTCATGTTCTTTGTTCTCACGTTCAGCAGCGCTTCTTCCCGCTCCTGCATCCGCTTGACGATAGCTCTGATAACATCCATGTGACGTTTGCCTTCGACCAGCAAACTGTCGCTGACTGCTTCACCGTTGCGTTTCTTTTTAATCAACAGTTCCAGGTAATTCAGCCGCTTAAGCGCATGCGTTTGTAAAAGCTCGGCATCTTCCTGTTGCACTATATTGTCAGCGGTAAGCGGCTTAATTTCATTAAGCAGTGTATTCACTCTGCCAAGGGCGCCCTGGTAGTTGTCGAGGAATTCTTTTTTACCCGTTAACAGGTAACCGCGCTGACCCGTTTCGGCATTGAGCAGATCGGTCATCGCCCTTTGTACTTTTTTCCCTACCTCATTGGTGTGACTGACCAGTTTAGCACTGAAGAGTAAGTTGTTGATGCTGATGTAGGACGCTACACCGCTGATGATCAGCAGTAGTAACGAAATGCCATAACCAATGATGAGATTGCGCTTGAAAGCATTCATCTTATTCAGTATGTTTATTGATTATAATCGCTATTGCGTATTGTTTGCTTGTTTTATGGGAAGTACAATGGTAAAGGTAGCGCCTTCCCCTTCACGGCTATTTACCCCGATCAGTCCATTATGGTTTTCAACAATTTTCTTAACAATGGCCAGCCCAATTCCGGTTCCCTCGTATTGCGTTTTGCCATGTAAGCGTTGAAAGATGACAAAGATCTTGTCAATATACGATTCATCGAGCCCGATGCCATTATCACTGATATGAATACGAATGTACCGGCCCTCGTTCCTGGAGCCGGCGTCGAGCGACAGTTCATCCACAAACTCACTGTAGATCTTTATTTCAGGTGGTACGTCTTTCTTGGAGAATTTCAGGGCATTGCTCAGGAAATTCTGGAACAGCTGACGCATTTGTCCGGGTATAGCCTCGATGTCGGGCAGCGTGCAAACGTTTATACTGGCCTGCTTTTCTTTTACGGTTATTTCCAGGTCGGCCACAGCGTCTTTGATGACCTCATTCAGGTTCACCGTGGTAAATAAGGAAGCGGCCGAGAGCCTTGAATAGCTCAGCAGCGCATTGATCAAATTCCGCATTCTTTCTGAAGAGGCGATCACCTTGCTTATTTCCTGTTTCGCCTCGGGAATACCGGCCAGGTATTTTTCTTCAATGATCTTTATAAAGGTAATGATCTTTCGCAGCGGTTCCTGCAGGTCATGCGAGGCCAGGTACGCATATTGCGCCAGTTCCGCATTCCGGTTCTCCAGGTCCTTATTCAGTTGTAACAGGTCTTTTGTCCTTTCTTCTACCTTAAATTCCAGCAGAGAATTGATCTGTTCTATCTCCTGTTGCGACTTTTTCCGCATTTCAATTTCCTTCCTGAGCGCATCCTCCACCATTTTCAACTCCTTTTTTTGCTGGTAAAGCCGGTTAAAGGTCCTCACCTTCAGCAACAGCAGCTCATTGTCGAATGGTTTGGTGATATAGTCTACGCCGCCAGAGTCGTATCCTTTGGCAATAAAACGCTTGTCGATGTTAACGGCCGACAGAAAGATGATCGGAATATCCCTGGTTTTATTCAATCCCGAAATGGCTTCGGCCACTTCGTATCCATCCATATCGGGCATTTGCACGTCGAGAATGATGACCGAATATTCGTTCTTTAGAATTTTTTTCAGGGCTTCTTCACCGGAGGAAGCGGTATCAGTTTCATAAGCGTATAATTGCAGCAAAGATTTTAATGAAAACAGGTTTTCATATTTATCGTCAACGATAAGGATCATACTATCGAATACAAATAAGAGTAACTAACAAACTATAAAACAGCTTATATCTTTTTCCAGTGATTGTAAGGTTGATGGTAATTTGGTAACAGGTGTGTGTGCAATGGCCGATAAAAGTATTTTCAGCTCCTTTACGCCCCATGGCTTGGTGATAAAACACATGGCCCCCAGCATCATGGTTTCTTCAATATCCGAAGATTGGGAGGAAGTGGTATACATCAGCACAGGAATATGTTTGAGTTTCTCATGTTGTTTAATGATCTTCAAACATTCTTTGCCATCCATGCGCGGCATGTTGATGTCGAGAAATATAAGAGAAGGTAATTGATTGATATTTGCAGTAAGAAAGTCAATGGCTGCCTTGCCATTGTTGGCAGAATAAAACTGTATTTTCTCATCTACCTTTTTCAGGCTTTCCTGAAAAATAATAATATCATCGATGTCATCATCGACGAGTAAAAAGCTACGGGGCTGAGTCATAGTATGAGCGATTCCTGTGTTTATAAAGAATATTTATTATTTGTACCTGGATGTGCTATCCCTCACATTATTATTTTTCCCATTAAGTCGTGAATGCAAGCATAGGAAAAATACGTGCAATCTACAGACCACAGTATATCGGGTAAAAAAATCCACAAAAACAAAGGTTTTTCCTGCGGAATTGTTCTCTATATGATTCTTTTTCAAAATCTTTGCAGCATCAGGTAGTGTTATCGAGATCTGCTGTACAGGCATATCCTGAAAAGAAAAACTATATTGAAAAAAAACCCAATAATAGCTCTTATTCCCTATGCGTAAAAACCGTAAACGAATTCTACTGTACAGCCTGCTGGCATTGATTCCCGTTTGCTTAGTTACCATTGTTCTTTGCAACAGAATTATCAGCGACACGGCAAAGGGTAAGTTATATACCGATATAAAAACGATCCCTTTTAATAAAACAGGTTTGCTCTTGGGAACGTCCAAACTCCTGGCGTCGGGTTATCCCAATCTGTACTACAATTACCGCATTGAGGCAGCTGTACAGTTGTTGAGAGCAGGCAAAATCAAATACCTGGTCATCAGCGGCGATAACAGCCGGAAAGAATACAGCGAACCGGAAGATATGCGGGCCGATCTGATCGCACAAGGCATCGATTCAAGTGTTATATTTCTCGATTATGCCGGTTTCCGCACCTTTGATTCTATTGTGCGTTTAAAAGAGATCTTCAGCCAGCAGTCCATAACCGTCATTTCCCAACAGTTCCATAACGAACGCGCCCTGTACATGGCTTCCAGGGAAGGCATCAAAGCCGTTGGCTTTAATGCAACCGATGTAAACGCCCGGCAGGGCATGCGCGTGCAGCTTCGTGAAAAACTTGCCCGCGTAAAAGTGTTTGTTGATTACTGGTTTGGTACAAAGCCGAAGTTCCTGGGCGATAAAGTGAATATTCCTGCCTGACGTAGATATTACAGGTGTGTCAGTTTCAACGAGTGCACAGTGTTGTCATGTTAACAAATATTACCTTTCAAATGCTTTCAATGCAGGTGTTCTTTTATTATAATTGCCACCGGAATGTCGCCCTATCTTAAACCCTTTGTCAAAACCCTGGTTTTGCTGCCTGTATGTTTTTGTATCGCCATGCTGTTGCAGGCACAACATCAGGCTTCCCTTCATTTTGCACACCTCAATATTAACCAGGGACTTTCCAACAACCAGGTCAATTGCATTTATAAAGGCAGAAAAGGTTTCATGTGGGTTGGTACCATGAGCGGGTTGAACCGTTTTGATGGTTATACCTGTAAGACTTTCCGTCACTCCATCCAGGATACTACTTCCATTATTGATGATTGTATTACTAAAATGGTTTCCGGTCCGTTTGATAAACTATGGGTGCTCACGAACCTGGGTTTTAACATTTACGATCCGGCTACAGAGAAATTCGACCGCCGGGTTGACAAAAAATTACAACAGGCTGGACTGCCTGCTTATGGCCTGACGGATATAGTTCCCCTGCGTAAAGGATTTTTGTTTGTGTACCGCGATGAAGGTGTTTTCTATTTTGAAGAGAACAGCCCACTTGTTCCGTTAATTAACAATGGCAACCGGCAAGTGAACACTATTGCCGATGTTAAAACAGATTCGAAAAATAATATCCAGGTACTTTATTGCAATGGGCTGCTGGAGCTGTTCGATGGGGCCACTAAAAGACTGATCAGCCGCAGCCGGCTGCTGCAGCAGAAACTGGGAACCAATAAGTATCTGTATCGCTTGTTCATTGATGCACAGGATGAGTTGTGGGTCTTTGGCTCAGGCATTACCAACGGTATTTACCGCATCAATACAGTCAATAATTCCATTCAGCAGATAGCGCATAATGAAGGTGCAGCTATACTCAGCAGTAATATTATTATGAGTGTGGCGCAGGATAATAAAGGGTTGATGTGGATCGCTACCGACCATGGCGGATTGAATATCCTGAACAAAAGTACGATGAAGGTTCAGGTGATAAAGAATAAACCTGGTGATGCCGGCAGCCTTGCGCAGGATTGCCTTACAGAACTGTACAAAGACGATCTTGGTATTATGTGGGTAGGTACGTTCAAACAGGGGATCAGTTACTATCACGAAGGCATTGTAAAATTTCCTTTATACCAGCATGTAGACAAGAACCCGGCAAGCCTGCCATACAACGATGTGAACGAATTCGCGGAGGATGCGAAAGAAAATCTCTGGATAGGCACCAATGGCGGCGGCCTCGTCTATTTTGATAGAAACAATAATACCTTCCAACAATTCAGGCATGATCCCCACAATGAAAACAGTTTATCAAACGATGTCATTGTAAGCCTGTACCTCGATCATACGAATGTATTATGGATTGGCACGTATTTCGGCGGCCTTGACAGTTATGATGGAAAAAGATTTACGCACCACCGTCATACAGTAAAAGACAGCACCAGCCTGGCCGATGACCGGGTATGGGAAATTTTCGAAGACCGGAACAATAACCTTTGGATAGGCACCCTGGAAGCCGGACTGGAAAAATATGACCGCACCAACAACCGGTTCATTCATTTCAAGCCAATGGCGCCCAACTCGGTGCATACCGGCTATATTTCCTCCATTACAGAAGATAATAGCGGCAATCTTTGGGTAGGAACTTCCTATGGTATCGATGTGCGTGATAAACACACAGGCGCTTTTAAACAGTTACTCGATCGTGATACCCGGCTTAGCAATAACAATATTATTTGTATTTATAACGATAGCCGCGGCCTCACGTGGGTTGGCACGCGCGACGGATTGAATTTGTATGATCCGCACAAAAACAGCTTCCGTGTCTTCAGGAAAGAAGATGGCCTGCCCGACAACGTGATCCTCACCATTCTTGAAGACAATGCACATGATCTGTGGATCAGTACACCCAATGGTATCAGTAAGATCCATTGTTCCGGTACGTTGAGCAGCGGTATCCGCATCAATTGTATCAATTATGACCGGCTCGATGGTTTGCAGGGCGCTGCCTTCAATGAAAACGCCGCCCTGAAAACAAAAAAGGGCGAGCTCATTTTTGGTGGCCCCAATGGCTTCAACCTGTTCGATCCTGCCAGGTTAACCATCAATACCATTGCGCCGCCGGTTGTGTTGACGGGCCTGCAGGTTTTCAATCAGCATATAGGTACGGGCGACCGCTTCAGCAACCAGGTGATCCTACAGAAATCGATTGCCGAAACAGAAGCTATCACGCTGAATTATGATGAAGATATCTTTTCCATTGAATTTGCCGCCCTCGGTTATCTCAATGCGCAGAAAAATAAATATGCCTACCGGCTCGTAGGTTTTAACAATAACTGGTTATATACAGATGGCAGCTCACGCAAGGTGACCTATACCAATCTGGATCCCGGAAAATATACATTCCAGGTAAAAGCCGCGAACGACCAGGGCGTATGGAACGAACAGGGCATAGCAGTGAACATTATTGTACTTCCGCCGTTCTGGTTAACGCCACTGGCCTATCTTTTGTATTCGCTGGCGGCACTGGCTATTTTATTCTTTGCCCGGCGAATAACCATTCAACAGGCAAAAATGCGATTTGCGTTGGAACAGGAACGAAAAGAAGCCAGCCGCATGCAGGAACTGAACATGATGAAGATCCGTTTCTTTACCAATGTGAGCCATGAATTTCGAACACCGCTCAGCCTCATCCTTACGCCGCTCGAACGAATGATGGGAACCGCAGCCACGCCTGCGCAGAGATCGCAATACCAGTTGATACACCGCAATGCCCGGCGGTTGTTGAATCTCGTAAACCAGTTGCTTGATTTCCGGAAGATGGAAGTGCATGAATTAAAATTGAACGCTACTGAGGGAGATATCATAAAATTCCTTGAAGAAACGGCCAGCTCATTTACTGATATTGCCGAGAAAAAGCAGATCCGGTTCTCCTATACGGCAAGCATAAAAAGCCTGTACACGCATTTCGACCACGACAAACTGGAACGGGTCATCTTCAACCTGCTTTCCAATGCATTCAAATTTACGTATGAACAGGGCGCCGTTTCCGTAGAAGTGATGACCTATAAAAATAATGAAGCAACCTGGCTGGAAATAAAAGTAAAGGATACAGGTATTGGCATTCCGCCCGACCGGCATGAAAAGATCTTTGACCGGTTCTTTCAGCACGATGTACCAGGCGCCATGGTGAACCAGGGGAGCGGTATCGGATTGGCCATTACCAAAGAATTTGTGCACCTGCTTAATGGAAGTATCAGGGTAGAAAGTGAGGAATATAAAGGTTCTGCTTTCACGGTATTATTGCCGGTGAAAGAAATTACGCGGACGATAGCAGCGCCGGTTACAATGGCTGCCGTTCATGAGATCGAGGAAAGCAAACCGGAAAAGGAATATGCAGTGGCCACAGAAAAAAAGCAGTTCACCATCCTGCTCGTAGAAGACAATGAAGATTTCCTGTTCTATTTAAAAGATAACCTGCGCGAGTACTACAATATTGCTGTAGCGGTTAACGGGCACGAAGGCTGGCAAAAAACGCTTTCTGTACATCCTGATATTGTGGTAAGCGACGTGAACATGCCCGAAATGAATGGTATTGACCTGTGCCAAAAAATAAAGCAGGACCAGCGCACCAAACATATTCCGGTAATATTATTAACTGCGCTCGCCTGTGAAGAGCAGGAACTGCACGGCATTGAAACGGGGGCAGCCGATTATATGACGAAGCCGTTCAACTTTGAGATCCTGGTAAGCAAAATAAAGAACCTGTTGCAGCAGCAACAGTCCCTGAAGCAAACCTTCACCAAACAAATAGCCGTTAAAACAACTGATGTGCCTACGGCCTGTCCCGATGAAAAATTTGTACAGGAGGCCCTGGCCATTGTAGAGAAAAATATTTCCAATGCCGATTTCTCGGTAGAAGAATTGAGCCGCGCTTTATTGCTGAGCCGGGCAGCCGTATACAAGCGCCTGTTTGTTCTAACAGGTAAAACGCCTATCGAATTTATACGATCAGTGAGATTGCAACGGGCCGCACAGCTGCTGGAAAAAACGAAAAAAACGGTATCGGAAATTGCCTATGAAACCGGGTTCAACAACCCCAAGTACTTTTCAAAGTACTTTAAGGCGGAGTTTGGAAAATTACCATCTGCCTACCAGGCCAACGCCAAAAAGGTCGATAATTGACATATTATACCGTTGCAGTAGACATATTTTAGCCCCTTCGCAACATTTTGATACCCTATTTTAGACGCAAGGATACCCTCACTATAGCGCGAAGCTGCTAATTTCACGCCGTCAAAAATGTCTGTGATCTGATTGGAAAATGATCGCAATGCGGTTTGTACGATCTGTTTTGTGATTTTTCTTCGTGTGGGCATGCTGATAATAGCTGTAAGCCGGCATTCGAAAATTATACATGGGTAGTCCATATATTTTTGGGAGGTACAGGAAACTAAGGATCAAAGTGTTCTGAAAACAGACCGCCTGGTTGCAAACCGTTTTGGATTACGGGGGCGGTTTTGTTTTCGGACGTACGGGAAAAGAAAGAATTAAATGGCGATTTGACATTTACCTGCCTGGTGGTTTTTTACAAGTAGGTATTTGTCAGGGGCCGATTGCCGATTGCCAATTGACATGTATCTTCCATGAAATTTTTTTTACATGAACAGGAGCTTGCCATTATTGATCGGAACTTTCCTGCTGTCTATAAACCTTCATGCACAACAATCTCATTTACGGCTTTGGTACGATGAACCCGCTGGTTTCTGGGAAGCAACGCTGCCCCTGGGCAACGGCCGGCTGGGCGCTATGCCCGATGGCGGGGTGCTAAAGGAGAACATCGTTTTAAATGATATCACTTTATGGTCGGGTGGACCACAGGATGCGGATCTGCCAGGCGCCTATAATTACCTAGATACCATTCAACAATTACTGTTTGCCGGAAAAAATATAGAAGCTCAGGAAGTGATGAGCAAACATTTCGTTTGTAAAGGACCCGGCTCAGGGCATGGAAACGGCGCCAATGTACCGTACGGTTCGTATCAGTTGCTGGGAAACCTGGGTATTCAATACGATTATGGTATCGATACCACGCAATTGAAACCGGTGAATTATGTGCGGGAACTGTCGCTCGACAATGCCATCGCCACCACAAAATTTGAGATCAACAATACCACTTATTACCGCGAGTATTTTACCAGCTTCGACGACGATGTGATTGCCATAAAATTATCAGCCAGCCAGCTGAAGAAAATAAACTGTACGTTCATTCTGGACAGGCCCGAGCGCTTTGCAACCACTGCTACTGGGAATGTAATAGAGATGGTGGGCCAGTTGAACAATGGCACCGATGGCAAGGGCATGTTGTATAAAGTGAAACTGCAGGTGCATGCAGCCGGTGGACAGGTAACTGCCACCAACAACAGCCTGCAGATAAAGAACGCCAATACCGCCACAATCTACATTTCAGCAGGCACCAATTATAAAGATGTGAACTATGCGGCTATGGTAGATCAATGGCTGGCGAAAGCCATGCAGAAGAATTACACACTGCAGAAAACAACACATACCAAAAAGTATCAGCAGTTGTTCAAACGCGCTGCCCTCACCATTGAAGGCAATAACAGGGACGATCTGCCTACCGATCAACGGCTGGTGGCTTTTGCCACAGACCCAACAGACAATGGTTTGCCGGTTTTGTATTTTCAGTACGGACGGTACCTGCTGATCGGCAGTACCCGTCCAGGTTATTTACCGCCTAATTTACAGGGTCTGTGGGCCAATACCATTGCCACACCCTGGAATGGTGATTACCACCTGAACATAAATATCCAGATGAATCACTGGCCGCTGGAAGTCACCAACCTGCCCATGCTGAACGAACCATTTTTTTCATTGGTAGAAGGGTTAGTGAATCCGGGCGAGAAAACAGCCAAAGCTTATTATAATGCCAACGGCTGGGTAGCGCATGTGATCACCAACATCTGGCAGTATACATCACCGGGAGAGCATTATTCCTGGGGTTCATTAAATACCGGGTCGGCCTGGTTATGCCAGATGCTGTGGAATCATTACGAATTCACGCAGGACACAGCCTACCTGCGCAAGCTGTATCCCATCCTGAAAGGATCGGCTGGATTTTACCTGAGCACGCTGGTGAAAGAACCATCGCATGGCTGGCTCGTCACAGCGCCATCCAACTCGCCGGAAAACGCTTTTTTACTGCCTGATGGAAGAAAAGCAAATGTATGCGAAGGCCCCACCATGGATAACCAGATCGTACGGTACCTGTTTACAGTAACTGCAGAAGCTGCAGATAAATTGAAAACCGATGCCGCCTTTAAACAGAATTTACAAAAAACGATCGGTCAGTTACCACCCAGCCAGATCGGCAGCGATGGCCGTTTAATGGAATGGCTGAAGGAATACAAGGATGCGGAACCACATCATCGCCATGTATCGCATTTATGGGGATTGTACCCGGCCAGCGAGATCAATACGAACACAGTGGCGTTGGCCAATGCCGCCAAAGCAACATTGGCCGCAAGAGGCGATGATGGCACAGGCTGGTCGCTTGCCTGGAAAATAAACTTTTGGGCAAGATTACACGATGGCGAACATGCATTTTTGATCCTGCAAAAATTGCTGAAACCGGTGCGTGAAACCAGGATGAGCCTGTCAAAAGGTGGTGGAACTTATGACAACCTTTTCTGTGCGCATCCACCATTCCAGATCGATGGTAATTTCGGAGGCACAGCTGGTATTGCAGAAATGCTGCTGCAAAGTCATGATGGCGTGATCGAATTGTTGCCTGCATTACCGCAGGCATGGAAGTCGGGCCGGTTTGCCGGTTTATGCGTACGGGGTGGGGCAGCCGTATCAGCTGTATGGGCCAATCAACAGGTACAGGAGGTGATTATTACCGCAACTAATAACAACACTTTCGTTATTAAGAAACCGGCAACTGCAAAAAAGGTGATGATCAAAAAAAATGGTAATACTTCAAATACCAGTAACGATACCATTCGCGTTAGTATGAAGAAGGGCGAAACCGTAAAACTGATTTTTTGATATGTATGTAGGTTTATGTGGAAAAAGAGAGGCATCCCGCAACCGCGGGGTGCCTTTTTTCTTGATAACCTGTTATTTCCAGGGATCGCTTTGTACCATCAACGGATTTGCGTTCAATTCCGATTGTGGTATCGGAAAATACTCATGTTTGTTGGGTACAAAGAACTGCCGGCCTACCTTGTCACTGTTCGTAATTTCCTGCTGCAGCAAGCCCCATCTTTTCAGGTCGTAAAATCGTAATCCTTCGCGGGCAAATTCCAGCATTCGCTGGTGCCTGATCTCTGCCATCATTTGCGTGTTGGAGTAACCAGTCGGCAAAGCGCTTAATTGGGCGCGGGCGCGAATGGCATTTACATATGGGTAAGCGCTGGCCGGCTTTTGTTGCATGGTTACCGCTTCTGCAAGCATCAACAGCACATCTGCAAAGCGCAGGGCGCGTTCGTTATTGCTCGATGTATAATTGGCTGCCCCGCTTGCGCCGGTCAGTTCATTATTCTGCCAATAGTTCTGGTATTTTTTAAACATGGATTTATAACCAAACTGCAGCGTGAAGTCTGAAAATGGCTTGTTGTAAAAGGTTGCGCCGGGATAATCCCAGATCAGAGTGGCATACATGCGCGGATCGAAATCATTACTAACGGTCTTTTCCACCTGAAATTCGTTGAATAGTTTATCGGTTGGACTCACTTCAAACCAACCTGCCACTTCTGATGGCGCAAATTCCTGTGCCGTAGTTACACCCAGCGCTTCATTGGCATTTTCGCCGGCCCAGGGATTGGTGCCGCCCACATCGCTCAGCTGGATCTCGAAAACCGACTCCTGGTTGTTTTCTCGGGTTGGAATAAAATTGTCACCATGGTTGGGCATCAGCGCGTAATTGTACGGTGGCAAGGTCAATGACAGCAGGGTGCTCTCTGCATTGGCATAATCCTTTGTGTACAGGTACGCTTTGCCGAGATATGCTACAGCTGCACCTTTTGTTGCGCGGCCAACCCATTCTTTGGGATAGCTATGAGGCAGGGCGGCTGAGGCCTCCTGAAAATCTTTGATCACCTGCTTCCATACTTCTGCTTCCGGCGATTTTGGTACAAAATATTCTTCTGTTGTTTTGGGTACCGTCAAGCGAAGCGGTGCGTCGCCAAAATTAATGGCCAGGATAAAATAGTTCAATCCCCGCAGGAATTTCGCTTCTGCGATGTAGGCATTTTTCGCCTGATCAGAAAGTCCTGACACGGTCTCTATGTTCTCAATGATCTGGTTGGCCCTGAATATACCCCGGAAAGCGATATTCCAGACGTTCGTGGCGGCTGCATTATCTGGCGTATTGGTAAAGGTTGACAATTGATATAGATACGACACGTCGTTCCTGATGAAGAAATCATCACCCCGGCCATTGGACAGCTCCACGCCACGCACGCCCCAGAAACCGCCATCGACGTTCTTCAGCAATCCATAGCTTGCGCCAAGTGCGCTTTGTACATCGGCTTCTGTTTTCCAGTATGTGTCGGATGTAATGCTGTTTGGATTGGTTAGCTCAAGGCTCTTCTTTGAACAGCTGAACAGCAGCTGCAATATGATTATGTTTACAACGATCTTTTTCATCACTTACTTTTTTATTTGAATGAATAGCGCCGGTTTACAATGATAACTGAACACCTAATGATAAGGTGCGGGCGAGGGGATAGGCAACATGCCCATAGTCAACGCCCCTGTCAAGGATAGTGCCCGACCGGCCAATATCCGGATTGTACCCGCTGTAGTTGGTAATCGTGAACAGATTGTCTGCGCTCAGATAAATGCGGGCAGAACTGATCTTCGCTTTCTGCATCAGGAATTCAGGAAATGTATAACCGATCTGCAGCGTACGCATGCGCAGGTAAGAACCATTTTCGAGGAAGCGGGTAGAGGATTGTGTATTGAAATTAGGATCGTTGATAACAGCCCTGGGAATATTGGAATGGTTTTGCGGTGTCCACGCATTAAGGGTGGCTTTGGAATAATTGAACTCCAGGTTCATGCCTTCCATATCCTGCCGCAAACCATTATAGATCTTGTTGCCCGAAGTGCCCTGGATGAACACGCTCAGGTCGAATTGATAGGCTGAAGCATTTACCCTGAACCCATATTCGAAATTTGGAAAGGGACTGCCGGCATGGATGCGGTCTGAATTACTGATGATCCCGTCGCCATTGGCATCGAGGAACTGAATGTCACCAGGCGATGCATTGGGTTGGATCTTATTGCCGTTCTTATCTACATAGGCATCGATCTCCTGTTGGCTATTGAAAATGCGTAATGCTTTGATGAGATAAAAACCGCTGACTTCGCCGCCTGCCTGGGTGAGGGTAGTAGAAGCGCCGTGGTGGGTGGGTTGTCCGCCAAAGATCTGTTGCGTGCCTGTACCCAGCTTTATTACTTTATTCCTTAAAGCGGTGAATGTGCCAAACAGGGAATAAGTTAATTTACCCAGTTCGTTGCTGTAGTTCAGTCCCAGTTCAAGTCCTTTGTTCTGCAAGGTGCCGGCATTTACCACCGGGTTCACGGCCGATCCGGTTGAACCGGGCACCGGTACATTCAACAGCACATCGGTTGTTCTTTTAATGAAATAATCGGCAGTAACGCTAAGCTTGTTATTGAACAGGCCGGCGTCGAACCCGACATTGAAGGTTTCGGTATTTTCCCATTTAATATTGGGTGAGGCAAAAGCGGTTTGTATGGCCCCAAACCATTTATGCTGGTCTTCGCCGGTCACATAATTAATATTCGATGTTACGGCAGCGCTGTATTGGTAATCGCCGATCTCCTGGTTGCCCAGTACGCCAAAACTTCCCCTGAGCTTCAGGGTTGATAATACAGCGGGAAAATTTTTGAAGAAGGATTCGTTCGATACGTTCCAGCCCAGAGCAATGGAAGGAAAATTTCCGTACCGGTTGGCTTTGCCGAAGCGCGATGAACCATCCCTTCTGAAGCTGGCGGTTAACAGGTAGCGGTTGTCATACGAATAAATGACACGGCCCAGCATGGATAACAACACGCTTTCTGTGCGGTTACCATTTACAGTAGCTGTTCCCGAACCGGCATCCAGCACTTCAATTCCATCCGGTAAATTCGTCTTGCTGGCATTCCAGTAATTGTAATTATACCGCTGGTAGGTATAACCGGCCAGCGCCTGCAGCGAGTGTTTGCCGAAATCCTCGTTATAATGCAGGGTGTTTTCGAGCATCACCAGCACCGTACGGTCTTTGTTCTGGCTCAGGTCATTGGTGGGGTGCGAGAAAAGCGTTCCGGTCGTATGGCGCTTGTAATAATCATCGGTATTGCCAAACGAGCTTGTGTAGCCCATGTTAAACCGGTATTTTAAAGAGGGTAGGATCGTAGCTTCAGCATAGGCATTGGCCAGGATAGATGTTAGCTCGTATGTTATCTTTTGCAGGTTCAGTTGTGCAACCGGATTGGCGACATTCACGACAGGCCCATAGGCGCCGCCATAACCGCCAATTGCGGCCGTATCATAGATCTGGAACACCGGGATCATTTTAACGGCAGAACCGACGGGGTTACCGCCCTGGCCACCCCAGCCGCCGGCCATCCTGCGCCATTTTTCACGGGTGATCAAAATCGTTTCGCCGAACCTGAACCGTCCTTTGGTGGTTTCCGACTTGGCGCGCATGCCATACCGTTTGTAATTGGTGAGTTCCACGATGCCTTCCTGATCGTTGTATTCGCCCGACAAACTGTACCGGCTCGATTGGTGACCGCCGCTTATCGATAAATAATATTGTTGCAGGTTGGCGCTTCTGTAAATAGCATCCTGCCAGTCGGTACCAGCACCCAGTTGGGAAGGATTGGCGGCAATAGCCAGCCGGGGCAGGTTAGCCGCATCATGCGCCGCATTGCTTACGTTGGCCCATTCTTCGGCATTCAATACCTCGTATTTTTTGGAGAGTTTTTGCACGCCCTGGTTCATGTTGAATTGAATAACCGGTTTACCGGGTTTGCCGGTCCTGGTAGTTACCAGCACCACGCCATTGGCTGCCCGCGATCCATAGATAGCGGCGGCCGAGGCATCTTTTAATACATCCATCGATTCAATATCACCGGGTGCAATATTATTGATGCCCGAAACCTGCACCCCATCTACCAGGTACAACGGTGATGCATTGCCCAGTGTGCCTACACCCCTGATGAGGATGCGGGTGCCCGAACCCGGATCACCACCCGCCGATTCAATGGTTACGCCTGGCATTTTGCCCTGCAGGGCCCGGCTCACATTGATCATGCCTTCCGGTTTAAGATCACTGCCCTTCAACGAAGTGACAGCACCGGTAAGGTCTTTTTTGCGCACCGTTCCATAACCGATCACCACAACCTCATTCAGGTTGGAGACAGTTTTGTTCATGGTGACGGTAATAGCGTTTTGGTCGCCGACGGTAATTTCAACGGCGTCGTACTCGGTAGAGGAGATCACCAGCCGGTCGCCGGCAGCAGCCACAATGGAGAACGTGCCATTCTCATCGGTAGCCGTGCCCAATGTTTTTCCTTTGATGATAACAGAAGCATTCGCTACCGGCTCATTGGTCTTGGAATCGGTTACTTTGCCGGTAATGGTCTTTTGTGCAGTGACGATCAGCGAAGAAAAAAGCAGGAATAATAGTACTGTTGCCCTACGGCGGATGGGCGGCCGTGAAAGATTTCTCATATGCATTCAGTTTAATGAACAGTAATCGTTAAGTGTATTTACTACAATAACAAATTTACCGGCTTACGTGCTGCACCAGATGGATAATTATTTGCTTTAGATGGATTATTTTATTGACGCCCTCTTACACAGCCTCACCCGGTGAAGCCCGTTTGGCGTTACGTTTTACGGTTACCGCGAGCTATTCACCACTCACGGTTGACCAATTGATTGTAATCAATAAATTATTAATTGATTTAATTCAAATAATTATCGTAATTTCAACCAGCCCAAGAGGTTACAGGGCTTCATCTTTCTAAGATTCTGATAAGTATACGCGATTTTTGAGGATTCCTGATTAAAAAATTGGCTCAGGTCGATGTTTTGTAGGAAATTATCGGCTTGGAAAACTAACAGGTTAGGTCTGTCGTAGCAATTTTTACATCTGCAGCTTACTGGTAGATGCTGCTTAATCGCATATTGCTATGAAATTTATCCGAAATCTGTCAATCAGGAACAAACTGCTTATTGTTTCCCTCGTCCCGCTGGCAGCCCTGCTGTATTTTTTAGGTTCCGATATAATGGATAAGCTCTCCAAACAGAAGAGTATTCGCCGGGTAAATAATGATGTACTGGAAATTGAAAGAATAAGTGATATTATCAACAGCCTGCAGGAAGAACGCGGTTATTCCATCAGTTATATAGCCAGTGGTGGAAAAGTTGAAAAAAATGAAATGCTCAATCAACGGATGCAAACCGATAAAGCGCTGGCTGCATGTGAACAACTGTTCAAGGAACAGAAAAAGAACAAACAGCTGACCATGATGCAGCCCCTGGGTGAGATCCGCAATGCCATTAACCTGCTAACGGTTGATGTAGATACCATGGCCAGAACGTATGCCGTCATGGGCATCCTGTTATTAGATGATGCAAATAGCACTTACCGTAATGCACAGGATCTTGATATCAGGAATGGAATGGAAACCCACCTGTATCTATTAAACACCAAAGGCTATTTAGGTCAGCTGCGCATGCGCCTCCACATTGCCCTTATAGAAAAAGGCTTCCGTAAAAATGAATATGCTGAATTCGCCAGGCTTAAAGGAAAATTTGAAAACAATTTAGACCGCTACTTTAAAATATCTTCGCCCGCCCAGGTAGCTGCGTTTAATGAACGGATGAATATACCTGCGGTTGCCTATACCAGAAAACTGATCGATTCGGTATTTAATGATCCCGAAGTTGCTTCATCCCTGTCGACCGACGCCTGGCGTATCAATGTTACCTCTTTTCTGAATGCGTTAAATGAACTGGAAGATCTGTTGATCGTTGAAACCCGCCACCTCGCTCAGGAAAAACAGGAATATTTAACAAATGCATTGACGCGGGGAATTCTCATTGTAGTCGTGGTGATCGTTGCCATCATTATCCTGTTGTTTCTGATTATCCGGTCTATTTCGAGTTCCCTGTCGGATATCAAGGCTGCCGCGGATCGCATAGCGCTGGGCGAAACCGATCTTACAGTGCCTGTAAATTCAAAAGATGAAATAGGCGATCTGGCTGTCTCATTCAACAAGCTGATTATGGTTTCAAAAGAGTACGCAGGGATCGCCGACAGTATTGCCAGGGGCGATTATTCGTCAGACATCAATATTCGCGGCAAAGACGACCTCCTGGGAAAGTCCCTTGCCAACATGAAAAGCAATCTGGCCAGGTTGTCGCACGAAACAGAGGTGCGCACCTGGATGCTCACCGGCGCCACTAAGCTGAACGATATTTTGCGGGGCGAAAAAGACGTGCTTGACCTTGCCCAGCAGGTGATAAACCTGCTTACCGACTATTTAAAAGCACAGGTGGGTGTCATATATGTGGCCGAAGACGATCAACTTCGACTCGCGGGTAGCTATGCCTTCTATCACCGCAAAGGAAATACTAATAGTATCAAAATAGGGGAGGGACTGGTGGGGCAGGCTGCCCTGGAGAAAAAGCCCATTATATTTTCAAATGTTCCCGATGATTATGTGAGGGTAAATTCGGGCTTGGGACAGGTGTCTCCAAAAAACATCCTGGTGTATCCATTCCTGTATGATGATAATGTTAAAGGTATCATTGAAATAGGCACGGTGCGCGAGATCACCGACCTCGATCTGCAATTGCTTAAAATTGTTGCTGAAAGCATTGGCATTGCCCTTAATTCCTCGCAGGTAAGAGCCAAACAAAAAGAATTGCTGGAAGAAACCCAGCGCCAGGCCGAAGAACTGGTAACCCAGCAGGAAGAATTGAAGCAAACCAATGAAGAATTACAGGAAAAGACCGGTTTGCTTGAAAAGTCGGAAGCCGAGCTGCGGGCGCAGCAGGAAGAACTGCAACAAACCAATGAGGAACTGGAAGAAAAAGCCAACCTGCTGGAAGAACAGAAGGAAAAGCTGGAACTGGCGAAGCTGGATGTAGAATCGAAGGCGCTGGAACTGGAAGCCACCAGCAAATATAAATCGGAGTTCCTGGCCAACATGTCGCATGAATTGCGCACACCGCTCAACAGTATATTGATCCTGGCCCAGTTATTAACAGAGAATAAAAACAAGTCGCTTACTGAGAAAGATATTGAGTATGCGCGGAATATTCACAATTCCGGTTCAGACCTGTTGAACCTTATCAATGAGATCCTCGACCTGTCGAAAGTGGAAGCCGGCAAAATCGAGATTGAGATCGAAGAGGTGCCTGTAAATGAGCTTATCCAGGGGCTGCAGCAAATGTTCACAGAAGTAGCCAGGAATAAGAACATCCATTTTACTATAAACTGCCGGGAAGAAGAATTTGATTCACCCCTGCAAACCGACCGGCAACGGTTGGAACAGATCTTACGCAACCTGCTTTCTAATGCATTCAAATTCACCGATCGCGATGGGCAGATTACAGTTAATATCGAAGTGCAGCGCCCTGATACCAGATTGCGCAACGCCAAATTGCGCAGCCTGCCTGAAGTGGTCGTCTTTTCCGTCTCCGATACCGGTATAGGTATTCCGGAAAGCAAGCAGGGTATCATTTTTGAAGCATTCCAGCAAGCTGATGGATCAACCAAGCGGAAGTTCGGTGGTACCGGCCTCGGTTTATCTATAAGCCGCGAACTGGCCGGCGCCCTGGGTGGTGAAATACACCTGGTTAGCGAAGCAGGCAAAGGCAGCACCTTTTCATTGTATCTGCCATTGAGATTCGATGCCGACAACGTAATAAAGGGAGAAAGAAATATCGAGGTGAGGAAACCTGAGTCTAAAAGGGAGCTGCCGGTCGTACCGCCCCATGTGCCGTCGGCTGAAAAAGAGGCGGAGGACGATCGTTATAACATTAAGGAAAATGATAAGACCATATTGATCATTGAAGATGATGTTGCGTTTTCGCGCGTGTTGCTCGACATTGCCCACGAGAAAGGATACAAAGGCATTATTGCCCACCAGGGCAATACCGGTTTAAGCCTGGCCCGCTACTACCGGCCCGATGCCATTATCCTCGATATGAAGCTGCCGGTGCTGGATGGCTCGGAGGTATTACGGCTGTTGAAAAACGATCCCGACTTGCGGCATATACCGGTGCAGATAATTTCTGGCTACGATCGCCGGAAAGAAGGGCTTGAGCTGGGGGCGTTTGATTTCATCCGTAAACCCATCACGCACGAAGCTGTAAAAGGCGCATTCGATCGCATAGAAGAGTTCATAAACCGGAAGCTGAAAAAGCTGTTGGTGGTAGAAGATAACCCCCAACAGAATAAGGCCATCCGGGAACTCATTGGCAATGGCGATATAAAATCCTTTGCAGCATACACCGGCCAGGAAGCCTACAATATGTTGCAGGACGAACGGTTCGACTGTATCATCATCGATCTGGGGTTGCCCGATATGAGCGGCATCGAGCTGATGGAAAAGATCAAGGAAAGCGATGAGTTGAACCGCATCCCGATCATTGTATATACCGGCCGCGACATGAACAAAGAAGAGGCCCGGCAACTGGAAAAGCTGGCCAACACCGTAGTCCTGAAAACTTCCAATTCGAAAGAACGGCTGCTGGACGAAACAGCGTTGTTCCTGCACCGGGTTGAGTCGAAGTTGCCGAAGGAAAAACAGCAGATCATCCGCAGACTCCACCGCACGGAAGAGATCCTTAAAAATAAAAAAGCGCTTATCGTGGACGACGATATGCGTAATATTTACTCCCTTACCAATGTGCTGGAGGAAGAAGGAATGAAATGTTACGTAGCGGAAAATGGCCGGGTAGCCATCGATATGTTACAAAAGCATTCTGACATCGATATCGTTCTTATGGATGTCATGATGCCTGAAATGGATGGCTATGAAGCCACCGCTGCTATCCGTAAAATGAATGCATTTAATAAACTACCCATCATTGCGCTGACAGCCAAAGCGATGAAAGGTGACCGCGAAAAATGCCTGGAAGCAGGTATGAGCGATTACGTTTCTAAACCGGTCAATATTGACCAGCTGCTGTCGCTGATGCGGGTATGGTTGTATAAATAGTAATCAATGGTTGTGAACGAAGAATACAGACAGTTCCTGGAGTCTGTCCGTTTCGTGTATGGGTACGATTTTACCGAATACGCAGAAGCATCGGTAATAAGGCGGATCCGGAGTTTCATGGAAGCCAATAAGATCGACACCCTGAAGGAGCTGGGCAAAATGGTGATGAAAGATGAAACGGCCTTTGAACATTTTATACAGGAGATCACCGTGAATGTAACGGAGATGTTCCGTGATCCGCTCTTTTACAAAAGCCTTCGGAAAAATGTGATCAGCCGGTTAGCTACTTATCCTTTTATCAAAGTATGGATCGCCGGATGTTCCACCGGCGAGGAAGTGTATTCGATGGCCATCCTGTTTCGCGAAGAAGGTTTGCTGGAAAGAACGGTGATCTATGCCACCGACATCAATCAGGATGCCCTGCAAAAAGCCAAAGAAGGTATTTCTTCCATCAGCAACATGAAGAATTATACCGACAACTATTTGAAAGCCGGTGGAAAGAATTCCTTCAGCGATTATTACAAGGCAAAATACAATTCGGTATTATGGGATAAGTCCCTGCGGCAGAATATCGTTTTCTCGGTGCATAACCTGGCCATGGACAAATCGTTCAACGAATTTCAATTGATCCTGTGTCGCAATGTGCTCATATACTTTAACCAAACCTTACAAAGCAAAGTGATCAGCCTGTTCTATGAAAGTTTATGTCCCTTTGGTTTCCTGGGATTAGGTAATAAAGAATCGTTACTGTTTGCAGAAAAGCAGAAATGCTTTGAGGAGATAGACAGGAAAGAGAAAATATTTATGAAAATCAAATAACCCAGGCAGCCAGACATGCAGTTAAGAAATGCGTATGATGCGATTGTTATCGGCGCTTCAGCAGGTGGATTATATGTCATGATCCGCATCCTGCACGATCTGCCGGCCGGTTTTCCAATACCGATCATAGTAGTGCAGCACCGGTCGAAAGATGAGCGGGCCTTACTGGAGGAAGTACTGCAGCAGAAATGTACGATACGGATCAAACAGGCGGATGAAAAGGAATTGATACAGCCTGGTACCGTATATTTTGCACCGCCTGATTACCATTTGCTGGTTGAACGGGATGAAACTTTTTCCTTAAGCTTCGATGCACCGGTGAATTACAGCCGTCCATCCATCGATGTATTGTTTGAAACGGCGGCAGAAGTGTATAAAGAAGGCTTGCTGGGCATTTTGTTGACCGGCGCCAATAAGGATGGAGCACGTGGAATAAAAAAGATCAGGCTGGCAGGCGGCACAACCATTGCCCAGTCACCCGAAACCGCTGATTACCCGGAAATGCCAAGATCAGCCATAAGCACCGGGTATGTACAACATGTTTTAACACCGGAAAAAATAGAAGAATTTTTGCTTACAGTTGAAAAACGATAATAATGGCGAAAAAGGTGAAAGACCATATTTTGATTGTAGATGACAAGATCAACAATATTTATGCACTGGAACAGATCCTGGGCCAGCCCGGCCGTAATCTCATCAGCGCTACGAATGGCAATGATGCGCTGAAAATAGCGCTCAATCAGGAAATTGACCTCATCTTACTCGACGTGCAGATGCCCGGCATGGATGGCTTTGAAGTGGCTCAGATCCTTAAATCGAACAAACGCACCAGTGAAACGCCCATTATTTTCGTGACGGCCGAAAAGAAAGACCACAAATTTGTTATGAAAGGTTTTGAAGAGGGGGCCATCGATTACCTGTACAAACCCCTGAATCCCGATATTACCCAGGCCAAGGTATCGGTGCTTTTACAATTGCATCGCCAGCAACGCGAGCTTATAGAAAAGAACCAGGCGCTGGAAAATTATGCGCTGCTGATCAACAACTCAGCCGATCTTATTTGCATCATCAATGGGGCGTCGCTGCGGTTTGAAGAAGTGAATGAGGCGGTCTATCCGCTGTTGGGATATACACCGCAGGAAATGAAAGGTTCTTCGCTGCTGAATTATTTGTCAGATGAAGGCCAGGAAAGAATCAAAGAATTGGCCAAAGAATACCAGCCCTCCTTTTCATTCGAGGTACTGATGTTCACAAAGGATGGTGAACACCGTTTTTTCAGCTGGAATATTGTACATAAACATAATTTATGGTTTGCCAGCGGGCGGGACATTACCCGGCAGAAGAAGGCTGATTTCGAAATAAAACAATTGAATGTCACCCTCGAAAGGAATATTGCCCAGTTACAATTGACAAATAAAGAGCTGGAATCGTTTTCCTATTCCGTATCACACGACCTGCGGGCGCCGCTGCGCAGCATTAATGGATATGCCCAAATGATAGAGGAAGACCATGCCCATGAAATTAGCGAAGAGGCCCGGCGCATGTTGAAAGTGATCAGGAACAATGCCAAGAAAATGGGAACGCTCATCGATGACCTGCTGTCCTTTTCAAGAATGGGCCGTAAAGAGATAACCCGGGTCAACATCGATTTTAATAAACTGCTGGAGCCGATCATCACCGACCTGAAGCAAACGGCGCCGCCCGGCACGAAAATTACAATACATGCATTGCATAACACGCAGGGCGATCCTGCGCTTTTGTCGCAGGTGTTCATAAACCTCATATCCAATGCAATAAAGTATTCTTCTAAAAAAGAAACACCGGAAGTTGAAATTGGCTCAAATGAAAAGGAAGACGAAATTGAATTTTATGTAAAGGATAACGGAGCCGGATTTGATATGCAATATGCGCACAAGTTATTTGGGGTATTTCAGCGATTACATAGTAATGATGAATTTGAAGGAACGGGTGTGGGGCTGGCCATTGTGCAGCGGATCGTAGTAAAACACGGGGGAAAAGTATGGGCAGAAGGAAAGCTTGATGAGGGAGCAACTTTCTATTTCTCATTACCAAAAACCAATAACCCTCCTATATGACTGAAAGTATTAACGGTGGCAAAGTTGAAATAGTGCTTTGTGAAGATAATGCTGACGATGCTGAGCTAACGATCCGCGCCCTTTCAAAACAAGGTTTGGCCAATTGCCTTATTCATTTAAAAGATGGCGAGGAATTACTGCATTTCATTTATGCCACCGGCCCATTCAAAGGCAGAAATCCGGCAGTACAACCCAGATTGATCATTCTTGACCTGAAAATGCCCAAAGTAGACGGGCTGGAAGTGGTGCGAAAACTGAAGACAGACAAAAGAACCAGTATGATACCCCTGGTCTTGCTTACCTCATCAAAAGAAGAAAAAGACATAATGGAGAGTTATTCGCTTGGGGTAAACAGCTATATAGTTAAACCGATGGAATTTGAAGGCTATGTAAAGGCAGTTAGTACCATGGGCCTTTACTGGTTAATATTAAATCAACCCTATCAATCGTAAGTTATGTCAAGCGTGAAACCTACCAAATTGCTGATCCTCGAGCACGATGAGAATGACCTGGAATTACTGTTATATGAATTAAAAAAGGGGGCATTGGATTGTATTCCGAGAATTGTTGAGACCAAAGAACAGTTCGGCAAAGCGTTACATGAATTTTGTCCGGATATTATCTTGTCTGACTATTCATTACCCGGCTTCGACGGCGTGTCTGCTTTCAGGATGAAACAGGAAATGTGTCCTGATGTACCATTCATAATTGTATCAGGCACTATTGGCGAAGAAAATGCCGTTGAGCTTATCAAAAACGGGGTAACAGACTATGCCATAAAAGATAAGTTATTTACGGTAATACCCAAGATCAAAAGAGCGTTGAAAGAATCCAACGAACGGCTTGAAAAGGCCTTGGCCGAACAGAATCTGCGAAACAGCCAGCGCCAGTTAGCCGAAGCACAACGTATTTCCAAAATAGGCAGCTGGGAATTAGGGGAGAGGGGAGAGCTCATTGCCTGCTCAGATGAATTATACCGTATTCTGGATATGAACGGCGAAACGCCGTTGTCGTATGAAGATTTTCTAAGCCTGGTACATCCCGAAGATATGAGCATTGTACTGAAGGCACAGGAAAAAACGGTGGAAACAGGTTCCACGGAGCCGGTTCAGTTCCGCATCATCAGTAAGGCTGGCATTGAAAAATATATTGAAGGCAGAGGCTCCCAACGCCGCGATGCCAATGGTATCAGTTTTATCGGCACCTGCCAGGATGTTACCGAAAAAGTAAAAGCCGAGCAGCAACTGGCCATTTATTCAGAGCAGATAGCGCGGGAACGCGAAGAGCATCAGCGCAAACTCGTACGGGCATCTATCGAAAGCCAGGAACGGGAAAGGGCAGAGATCGGCCGTGAATTACACGATAATATCAACCAGATACTGGCGGTTACCAAAGCCTATATCGAGGCCTCGTTACAGGAAAAAGACATGCAGGAAGAGCTGGCGCAGCGCAGTATCAAGAACCTGCAGCTGGCCATCAATGAGATCAGGAAGATCTCAAAATCGCTCGTGCCGCCGGTAATGGATAAGAACGGCCTGATAGATTCGGTGCAGGACCTGATTGAAAATATCCGCCTGGTGAATCCTTTTGCCATCAACTTTATGTATGAAAAAGAGCAGTTGCGGAACATCAGCCCACAGCAGCAACTGGCGCTGTACCGTATCGTGCAGGAACAGTTCAATAATATCATAAAACATGCGCAGGCGCATAATGTATCCATAGAGTTGTTCGAAAAGAACAATTTTATTGACCTCTGGATAAAAGATGACGGCAGGGGCTTTGATCCCAAGGAAAGAAGAAAAGGGGTAGGGTTGAGCAATATCCTCAGCCGGATAGAACTATTCGATGGCAAGCTGGAAGTGATTTCCTCCAAAGGTCATGGCTGTACCATAAAAGTGCATGTGCCAAAGATGAGTAAGGAAGTTGCTTAACGATTGCTGGATTTCGGGATTTTCGATTTTGGGATTTAATAGAACTAAAACCATTTGCCTTACAAGCAAATGGTTTTTTATTGTATGGCAACGTTGAGGTCAGGCTGTTTTGCTGATGAATTCATCGATCAAAAACGCCAATAGCGAAAAATTTACCTGTTCAAAAGCATGGGGAGTACCTGGTAAAATACCGAACCGGGCATTGGGTAATTGCTTATAAACAGCCTGCGATTCTTCGAGGCTTACCATCTTGTCGCGATCGCCTAATAATACTAAAACAGGTGTCGTAATTGTCGCATAATCTTCTGGTTGTAAAGTGTTATTATTGCCGAGGCCGGTAAGCAGTTCTTTGGTTTTATCAAGCAGTGCCAGCCAGTCATTGGGCGCATGCCGTTGCTGTAACTGAGCAGCGAAGGCCGGTACTTTTTCCTGGATGGTTTTTCCATCCAGCATTTTTACCTCCCGGGCAGCTGTTTTTTCATCCCAGTGAAATTTGGTAGCGAGTGTGATCACCTTATTAACCTGCTCAGGGTGGTGTTTTGCCAGGTGCATGGCGGCATAACCGCCCATGCTATAGCCGAAAATATTTGCCTGCTGAATACCGGATTGCCGTAAATATTCAGCTATCTGTTCACTGAAGAGTGAGATGGAGAACGTTTTTTCAGGAAATGGCCGTCCGCCATGGCCACCGAAATTGAAAGTATGGATTTGGTATGAATTGTGCAAGGCAGTGGCCAGCGGTTCCATTTGGTCTTTGCTGCCCAACGCGCCGTGTAGTAAAAGAAGGTGTTGCATGGCAAGTTATTATAAGTTTTAAATATAAAAAATCAATAACAAGTGTAAACACATAGAACTAACATTTGATAAAGAAGTTGATGCAATTCAGAATTATTCATTAAAAATTATTAATCAGGATGTTTTATGTATCAAGTTCTTTTCATGTGGAGTGCTTAATTTGAAAATTCTTTTTGTCAAATTTATTAGTGCGTTGTTTAATATAATAAAGGGGCCTGTTATTTTGTATCGGGGGGAATCATTAGCTAAAGGATCTGATGTCAAATTGAAACAAGTTGTACCGAGTACCAAAGGATTTGTAGCAAGATTGCACTTCCTTCCTGAATACTTCCCTG
Organism: Longitalea luteola; assembly: GCF_017356035.1. Classification (GTDB taxonomy): domain Bacteria; phylum Bacteroidota; class Bacteroidia; order Chitinophagales; family Chitinophagaceae; genus Niastella; species Niastella luteola. The sequence continues at coordinate 349,466 of NZ_JAFIQX010000007.1, forward strand.
AATGTAAAATTAAAAATAATCCGCGTTGCCGTATGTAATGCCGGGCCTTTTGCCCTTATGCTGGTCAACAAGGCTTTTCTGCTGCCCATTAGTTTACCTGGATTGCCTGGCGCAATCAAAACAATATTGTAACAGCGTTCATGCAATGCCGTTCAGGATGAAATTGTCAAATTATTTTCACACCATAAAAACCGAATCGATTATGAAAAAGATGATCGTCATCTTCGTACTGGCATGTACGTTTTCTGCAGCCACTGTTAAGGCCAATGTAAATGCATCAGTTGCAGCAACAAATGCATTTGTTCAACCATTCAATCAGTCCTATGCTCTGAGTAACGATTATCTTTGGTTCACCGACGCCGACCTCACCAACCCAACCGGAACTTATTGCGACGTCTGGTATGAAATGGAAAGATTACGTAATTCATTTCCGGGTTATTCATTTTCACATGTCCATTATGCAGGTCTTAAAGCTTTTGAATATGGTTATAGTGCGCCATATTATTATGCCACTATTTTCAGCAATTTGCCCTGATAAAAGCGCCTTAATTGTATCCTTCGTTTTGGGTTAACGCCCGGTTGCTTATTAATTCAGCAGCCGGTATAGGCCAAAGGGCAGCTGTAGTTTTCCAGGTTGCAGGGCGGCATAAGCGCATTACTTCATCAATGCGTTTTTCGCCCGGATGGGTTGCAGTACGGGCCGGCCACCTTTTCAGGTCGAACCAGCGATGGCCCCATTCGGCAAAAAATTCAAAACGCCGTTCCTGTTCTATGGCGATCAATGCCTGGCTTTGCGAAGTAAAATTGGTCAGATCTGGCAACCCCGCCCTGTTTCTTATGGTGTTCAGATCGCTGACAGCCTCCGGCAGTTGATCCAGCCTGGCAAAAGCTTCCGCACGAATACAATATTGTTCTGCCAGCCGCAGTACCATATTGTATTCTTCCCGCGGAGTACTGGTGTTCAATTTGTATTTATAGGGAGAGTTGTATTGTTTACCACCGCTTGTAATGGTTCTGATCCAGGCCCGGCGTTTATCCACCGGATCAATTTTTTTCATCAGGGAATCGCTAAGAATGATGGCAGGTCTTCCATTCGGCGATAATGGTACAAAATAACTTCCTTCTGCCGTGTTAAAGGCAGCGGATACTGGCATAAATTGCAAAATAGCTTCCCTGCTTTTGTACCGGAACGTTTTTGAGAGATCAGTCTCTAACTGGTAAATACCAGATTGAATAACCGCTGTTGCGGCAGTTGCTGCATTGCTCCATTGTTGAAGATATAAATATAACCTTGCCTGAAAGGCTTTCACCGCCAGCCTGTTCACCCGTATGCGGGTATCCGGAAAATCAGGGGTGGTTACATAGGTATCTGTCAACAGGTTTTCCGCCTGCAGCAGGTCATCGATCATTTGATCGTAAACAGCTGCCACGGGTGTTCTGGGCATTTTCGAGCTTTTTGTGTAATCGGTAGTTAACACCAATGGCACATCGCCGAACAGGTTTACCAGGTAAAAATAGTTGTAAGCGCGAAGGAAATAAGCTTCACCCAAAAGCTGGTCTCGTAATGTTGGCGTAATGGAATTTGGCGCTGTAAGGCCTTCTATCAGATCATTACACTGGTATATAAACGAGTACGTATTGTTCCAGGTATCAAATATGGTTCTGTTATCTGCCGGGATGGAATTCGTCAAAAATGGCTGATCCTGTTCTAATGGGCTCCAGCGATCCAATTCGTCGGCAGACAATCCCGGATAGCGGCTCATATATCCATTGAGCGGCCCGAATGCATCCATGATCTTGAAATACACGCCGATCAATGCCGCCTGCGCCAGTGAATCATTGGCATATACCTGCGGACTGACCACCTTGTTGGGTGGAGATCCAGCATCTAACAATTTATTACAACCCGTTAGCAGGAACAACCCTGCAACAAGTTGAAGTGAAACCGCCCACATGTATATTGACCGGATCAAAGGCATAATTGTCAAGTTATAATGTTATTTGCACCCCAACGGTGATTGTCTTTTGCAGAGGCAAACTAAAAGGGACTTGTAGCTCAGGATCGGCGCCTTCAAATGGTGTAACGGTAAACAGGTTTTCGCCACTGGCAAACACACTCGCGCCTTTTATATGTTGCTTTTTGCAAAATTTTTCGGTAAAGCTATAGGTTAGTTGGGCTATTTTTAATCGCAGGTACGATGCATCGGTCAATTGCGCATCAGAATTTAACCAGGCATCTATAGCGTTTTTTACGGGACCCGCATTAAGCGAACTTACCTTTTGCCAGGAAGCTTCATCTCCTGCCTGACGCCAGCGATTTTCAAGTTGACTAGGTTGATTGCTATAAAAATCTTTATTAATCAGCCCAGGAGATAAATGATAGGTATAAACGTAGGTTAAAAAATGCGGTGCTTTTTGTTTACGAAATTCAGAGTGTGTCGTCAATTCCACCTGTTTGAACCGGAATGAATTGTGAAGGCCCCCAAAATAAACCGGGTCCAGTTTTCCTGCCATCCGTTCGTTGGGGTCAGCAACCGTAAACAAGCCTGAGTTAGGGTCAACTCCTGTAAACCGCTGCGTGATCACAATATTCATGGGCTGGCCTATCATCAGATTTTTATTATAGGTTGAATTGTCGAGATCATCAAACCGTACCAGTTTGTTTTGCGGCACCGCCAGGGTTAATTTGCTGCATAATGAAAAATTACCCCATTCTTTTTTAAAGGCAGCATCTACTTCAAGCCCGGTATTTTGAATGATGGCAGGATAGTTTTGTGCTATTTCTCCAAATCCTGTCTGACCGGGCAATAAATAGGTGATCACCTGGTTCCTGCTTCGATTATGATAACCTGCGATCGTGGTGCTAAAGTTATCGTTTATCCGTAGTTCCAGGGCTGCTTCCAGTTTACGGGTAACTTCCCATTGATAATACGGATTAGCCAAACCGGTGGGATAAATACCAATGATGCCCTGGTAGTTCCGGGCGGCTTTATTCCAGGTATTCAGATACGCATAATCACCGATCTGGTCATTTCCGGTTGAACCATAACTGGCCCTGAGTTTCGCATAACTGTTTGAACCTTCTTCTTTCTTTCCTTCCCAGAAGATCCAGCCGGCGCCAACAGCGCCAAAAACGGCATAACGTTGTTCCGGTCCAAACCGCGATGATCCGTCACGGCGGGCTGTTACACTCAAAAAATACCGGTTCTTGTAATTCAACTTGAACCGCGCAAAGGTGGATAGAAATAAATACTTAGATTTTTCCGACGAATATTCCGATGCGGTTGCAGCGGTTGGTATACCCAACAAACCGTCATTGGTATAACCTGTGTAAGACCTGTCCCAGCGGTCGTTTAGTTGCGACGACCAGAAGGCGCCCAGTACGCCCTGTATCTGTATCTTTTGCCAAAGTGAATCGGTGTAGTGCAAACCCGGCTCAACCATCCAGGTGGTAAACAAATTACTGGCCTCATCGTAACGGCCGGTAGGGTCTAACTGCGGATCAGCCGCACTCATCGGGTACCTGGCCTTCTCATGAACATGGATCTGCTGATAACCTACCGAGGTTTCTAATCGTAGTTTGGAAAAAATTTTATACTGAACGTATGTATGCAATAAGGTATTACCGGTTCGTATATGATCGTTCAACCGGAAATAACTTAATGGGTTGCGAAACGAAACACCATTTTCCTGCCAGTTCAAATGGCCGGCGCTATCTGTTAAAGCCGGCGCATTGGGTGCCAATAAAGTGGCATTCATTACGTTTTCGGTCAGCCACTTGTTCTCTGTTGTGGAATAATAAGCAGATATCCCCGTCTTTAATTTCCGGTTCTTCGAGCGGTAATAAAAATCCGACAACAAAGACCATCTTTTACCAAAGATATTCGAAGGCAACACGGCTGACTGACTGCTGTACCCGCCATTCAACAAGAACTGGAAAAGCGAATCGCCCTGAGAAAATGAGAAATGTTGGTTCAGGTTGTTCGACGTGCCATTCAGCAGGAGTTTATTCATATCCAGGTAGCGCGTGCTGTCCCATAAAAAAAGATCAGGCGCATTGGCCGGGGTAGGGGTGATGTTATCGTTCTTGAATGCCTCCTTCCTCATGGCCAGGTATTGCTCTGTGTTCATTAATGGCATAGCAGGCAATGAACGGCCTGCGCCATAAGAAACAGAAACGGTTAACCGCGGCTCTTTTGATGTTCCTTTTTTTGTAGTTATAAGTATAACGCCATTAGCACCGCGTGCGCCATAAATGGCAGTTGCTTCGGCATCTTTCAGCACGGTAATGGTTTCAATATCCAAAGGATTAATAGTGAAGAAAGGATCGAAGCCGGCAGCAGAAATGCCGGGCGCCTGTGGTTCACCCACCATTGTGGTGAGCTGGTTTACCGGCCGCAGCGAAGGCGCCCAGGGCACCCCGTTCACGACAAATAAAGGCGTGTTGGATGGCCGGTAGTTCAATTCAGAAACAGGTCCAATGGAGGTAGGCCCCCTGAACTGAAACTTATGCGTTGCCCCGGCCAATCCGCTCGTCGGCGGCGCAAAAATGCCCGAGACATTCTGCTGAAGGATCTTCAGCACATCATTTTCAGGGATACCGCTCAACCTTAATTGCGCTACGCCCGCTGTATTGCTTTTTTCCTTCGTTGAATACCCTCTCACAACCGCTACTTCGAGGTTGGGATTCTGTAACTCCAAACGAATGACAAGCTGCCTGGCGTTCTTTTTCCAGGGAAAATAAACGGGTTTATAATTTACAAAGCTTATTTCCAGCGTATCATCGATGCTCCATAAAATACTGAATTCACCCTGGCTGCCGGAGGTTATGCCCAGCCGTTTGCCCCGCAATTGTATAGTTGCATCAGGCAGGGGGGCGCCTGTTTCATTGAGAACAAATCCCTGCACCGGAGATTCGAAATGTTCACGGATGTGCCTGATCTCTTCGGGCGTCTTTTTTTCAATGACCAAATGATCGGCAATGAAGCGGAATTTAAGAAAGGGCTGGTCTGCAAATATGCGATGCACCAAACTGTCATCCAATGGTAGCAAAGGTACGTATACCGGGGTAGCCAGTTTCAATAGTTCTTTGTCATACACTGCCTCTTTTATCACACTTTTTGCTTTCAATATTTTTACCACTTTTGCAAGGGAAAGCGCCGGTCCGCCAGGACTTTCATCCTGCCCCTTTGCAATGCTTACACAACATACCATAACCAAATAACCAAGGAGCTTCTTCATACGGTGTGTTATTTCCGGCATTCTGGTTCTGTTAATAATCCAGGGTTATCGCTATTACTATCAGGCAAATACGAAATGTAGTTCATAAAATTCCCCTGATCGTGTTGCATAACTGGTACCTGGTTTGGTAAGATATCAGTTATGAAGTTAAAAAAATGATGGTTTTTAGACCGTTCTTTTTTCTCAAATACCTGGTATTTAGGCCCTATTACACGTTTACACTTACCTGTAATTACCATTGTTCCAAAATTACGATCGCCCGCATCCCCGGTTTCAACTCCGGACGAGCAGGCGATAAGGTTAAAAAATCATTATGTTGGCTGCACAGGGCAGCTTTGGGTGGGGAATCTCTTGAAATGTGTGGTAAAAATAGGAATGCTGAGCAGTTTTAGAAAAAACTACTCAGCTATCGGCGATGCAATGTTCAAAGGAGGTTTAATGGGACCTAATGGTATTCTCTGCGAAGTACAGCCTGTACTATAAGTTCTTATACATCTATATTCGTTCCTATTTAAATGGTTACTTACTTTTTTTCTTTCGCCACTACGGTGTGATCCTGCAGTGTAAATTGAACGCTTATGTTTGTGTTCAACAATTCCAGCACAGTTTCGAGTGGCGTATTTCTTTCAATGGTACCCGTTAAGGTTGTGGTTTCAGGGGTACCTGACTCTATTCTAATTTTAACGTTATACCAGCGCTTTATTTGATCCAGGATAGATTGTACCGATTCGCCATCCAGGTTGATCTTGCCATTCTTCCAGGCAAGGGCCTGCGACATTTCGTCTTTGGTTTTGTTCCTTATCCTGATGCTGTCGCCGGAAGTGATCGCCTGTTGATTCGGTTTTATGCGTTTCAACTGATTGCCACGTTTAACCGATACCCCACCGTTTACTAGGGTAGTGGTCACCAGTTTATCAGTATCGTATGCTTTTACGTTAAACCTGGTGCCGGTCACTTGCACTTCGGTTCCATTGGCTAAAACCCGAAAAGGTTTTGTTTTATCTTCTGCCACCTCAAAAAAGCCTTCGCCATTTATTTCAACTGTGCGGTCATTGCCGGTAAAAGCAGTCGGATAGTTCAATGACGAACCGGCATTTAACCAGACTGTTGAGCCATCGGCTAACGTAACTTTATATTCGCCGCCGTATGGGGTAGTTAGTTGGTTGTTTAAAGCCCTGGTGCCTGTTTTCTGATTGCCTGAAGTACTATATACGATCTGGTTATTTTCCTTTTTGCTGATCTGCATTTGATCCTGTACAGCTATTACACCATCTGGCGTGTTGTCAAGATCGATTTGCCTGTTATCTGCCAGCGTTAGCACAGCTCTTTCTCTGCCTGGTTCAATGGTGTTGTTTACGACAGGTACGTTATTCGGAGCGGGTACATTCTTTTGGTCGTTATTGATAAAATGGTAAAGAGCGAAAACACCTGCAATACCTGTTATTATCGCCGCAGCAAGCATCCGGTTGCGTTTTCCAATCCTGGCTGTAGGCGCTTGCGCTATGGGAATTTCCCGAAAGGGCGCTTGCGTAATGGCATGTGTGGCTTCAATACTTTCCCATACTTCCTCTTTTTTATTTTCCAGCTTATCATAAAGGCCTGCAAATTCCAACATCCGGGGGTCTTCTGCATCTACCTTCATATAATCCGAAGCTTTGCCAGAGGTCCACTCCTCACAAATTTCCTGTTCATCTCGAGTCAACGGCGCATCATCGCTCTTCCCAAATGCAACTTGGGTTATATTGCCAGATATTGCGTTCATTTTTTTCGATTTGTAAGGTGTTTGGTAATAAGGTTTAATGTCATTGTGTGTTGCCCCCGAAAATCTGTGTGAAGTATTCTTCTTTATTATAGAACAACAAACACCTGCAAAACATTAAGAAACAGCCGAAGATTTTTTTATGTTATCCAAAACACAGCTTACAGAGTAATGCCAATAGTATAATTACGACAGGAATGCCATATTTACCACCGTTCTCTTCTATGAACTCACGTAACTGTTTTATTCCTTTTGATTTTTGGGTATATACCTGGTTGGGACTAATATTCAGCGCTTTAGCTATTTCATCGGGTTGCTTGTTCTCCATGGTTAACCTGATCACGGCAGCACATTGCTTTTCCAACCTGCCTAGTCCGGCCTTTACCAGCCTGTGCAAATGATCCATTTCATATTTCTTATTAATAACAGGTTCTTCTGCCAGAGGCATGTTCTCCTGGAGTTGTTTTTTGAAGGGATCTTCTTTTTGCGCAGCTCTTAAATAGTTGAGCGCGCCGTTCCGAACGGATATATATAAATAGGCTTTTAACTGCTCAACTGCATTGAACGTGAGCTTTTTGCCCAATAATTTGGTGATAGCTGAAATGGCAATATCCTCTGACTCATCTTCATTTTCGATCATGCGGTACACAAATACCGTTAGTTCAGCAAAAGTGGCTTTGAATAATTCCGCATGTGCAGAAGGCTCATTATTATTTAATCTAGCAAGAAGATCGTTCGTGATGTGCATTACTACTCATTTTAGGATTTCCCGGAAATAGGGATAACAAATGACAGCCGATAGAGTTGATCTTTCGGAACAGCATCAATTGTCACATGCAGAAGAATTACACGAACTTTTGGGGGAGAATAAGGTTTTGCGACGCAAGATTAAACAATAATTCTTTTTAATGCAAACGATTGTTCGTATAAATTTATTTTTAACATGTTTAAGATTACCGGCCGCTCAACGGTAATTCCTGTAATTTCGATGCGGAACGCCACGCCATTCAACATCACTGTTAAACAGCTATAAGCAAATCACTCAATGATCTGGTACGAAAACGACGTTAAAAGACTGGAAGCATTAAAAGGCACATTACCGTACACACCGGAAACAATCCTCTATGGCAGCTCATCCATCCGGCTTTGGGAAGATATGTATGAGGATCTGCAACCATTCCATCCCGTTAACCTGGGATTTGGCGGTTCAACGCTGGCCGCCTGTGTTTGGTTCTTCGATCGCATTATGGAACCGTATAACCCACGGCATATAGTTTGTTATGCCGGTGAAAACGACCTGGGCGATGGGCGAACGCCTGAGGAAGTGTATATTTTTTTCCGCCAGTTGCAGGCTTGTTTACAAAAGCGATTTGGCGGAGTGCCCGTAACCTACATCTCCATAAAACCGAGTATAGCGCGCTGGAACCTGGAGCAGCAGGTACGGTATACCAATCAGCTCATCGGCAAGGAAATTGAAATAAGCAATGGCCCTTTTTATTTCCTCAACATTTTCGACCGCATGCTCGATGCCGACGGCCGGCCAAACAAAGAGTTGTACGACGCGGATGGTTTGCATTTGACCAGGAAAGGGTATTTGATCTGGAAAGAAGTGTTGCAGCAACACCTCGCATCAGTCTTTAAAATTTCATAACAGCCAGGCAACAGCTTTTTGCCGAACTTGTTTGTCATTTGCATTAAATGAACCGAAAATATTATAAGTGGTATAGTCCTTCCTTAACCAGGTACATGGAACTGCTTGTTTTCGGTCATGCAGGTGCTTCAGTACTTTTTTTCCCAACCCGCACTGCCCGCTTTTACGATTATGAGAACTGGAGAATAGTGGGGGCAATACAGGATAAAATTGAACAGGGACTTTTGCAATTATTTTGTGTTGACAGTGTTGATGCGGAAAGCTTTTATGCACCTGTGCCACCGGCCCGTAAAATAGCACGTCACCTGCAATATGAACATTATATTTTGCAGGAAGTATTACCGCTCATCATGTTCAGAAGCAAATTCACTTCCCTGGTGGCCGCGGGCTGCAGCCTGGGTGGTTACCATGCAGTGAACATAGCGTTTAAATACCCGCAGTATTTTAATAAAGTAGTAGCCATGAGCGCCCGCTACGATCTCACCTTATCGGCGCAATCATTCCCCGACCTGTTCAATGGCTACGTTGACGAGACTATCTATTACAATATGCCCAGCATGTATATGCCCAATCTATCTGACCCGGTTTTGCTGGATAAGATCCGAAAACTGTCTATCAGTCTGGTGGTCGGCAAGGAAGATCCATTCTATGATAACAACAAACACCTAAGCGCCACGCTTACAAAGAAGAGAATCCCGCATGAATTGTATATCTGGGACGATGAAGCGCACCGGCCGCATCACTGGCGTAAAATGGTACGCCTGTACCTGTAGTTTTTCCGGTGCATGGTGTTAGTCAGCAGGCCAGGCTGCACAGTCGCTATCACAAAATGATCGATGGCTTTTTCCCGCGTTGAGTGATAAAGGAACTTGCCCGTAAGCTGGCTGATATGAAAATGGGGGAACTGTTGTATCACCTGTACCTGGTAACCCAGTTGTTCCAAGGAATCGGTTTTTTCTTTCGAGCTATATACCACGATCTCTTTTTGCAGCGTTTCCAGGTGCCGGTTATCGATCTTGTGAATGGGGCCTTTATAATAGAACTGAAAGGCGTATTCCGATGATACATCATTAAACATATATACAGCATCCTGGTGTTGCTCGTTCAGAATGGCAGCAGCGGCATTGCCCGACTGATAGCGGAACAGCACGGGATAGAACAGGATGTTCAAAAACAGGTTAACAACCATTATCACGGCAAAAGACCTCACCAGTATTTGTTGCAGGCCGTTGCCGCGGAACAGCCGGTCTAATACAAACGCCAAAAGCGCCAGTATAACTACCGTCGGAATTTTGAAAGGCAGATCAACCACGAAGGTCAATCCAATACAAGCCGAAAAAAGCAGGTAATAGAGGATATGCTGGCTATAAGTGATGGTTTTCAGCAGTCCCTTATGTGTAAGGCGCACCAGCCAGTTGGCTACGATAATGGCAAAAAAAGGATACAGGATATTCAGGTAATGCGGCAACTGGAAACGTGATAAGGAAAATACCAGGAGTCCCGCCAGCGCAATGCCACCGCAGATATAGTTACTGCTTGCAGTAATAACAGTGCGGAAATTTTTAACCGCTGAACCAACAAGAAGGAACAAAATAATTGACCAGGGCAGAAAGGCCCATAATAAAGTGTGCACATAAAACAACTTATCGCCTTTACCTTTGATGGGACCGGTATTAAAAAAACGGCCGAACTGGCTGTCCCAGAAAAAGAAGCGCACCCCCGAAACGTTATGTTGGCCGAAAATGATCTTTTCCGGATGCCGGTCAAACTGCTGGTATAAACAGATCAGTTCTGGCGTAATGAACAATAACACCAGTACAATACACACCCACCAGCGATAATTGAGGAATTGTTTCCATTGCTTTTTGATGATCCAATCAATGACGAAACCGGCCATCACGATACAGATTATGAATATGCCCTTCGTCATTACCGCAAATGCCAGTAATAAAGAGCCGGCGATATAATGTTTCCATTTATTGTTGCAATAGGCCAGGTAGTAATAATAGGCGGCGCCGATCATCAGGCCTGTCAAATAGGGCTCAGCCCGCACATCATTGTTTGAAAGGATCAGATGTTCTATAGAGATATAGACCAGTACGGCCCATAACGCGGTTTGTTTGTTGTATAATTTATTGGCAAAAGCATAGGTATAATACGCGCCAGCCAACCAGAAGATCAATCCGGGAAATTTATAGGCAAATGAATTGATGCCAAACAGTTTGAAACTTATTGCAGTAACCCAGAAAGGGAAATGAGGTTTATCGAGCCAGTCATTCCCTTCGATCATCATATTTACAAAGTCGCCGGAAAGCACCATGTTTTTGGCGATGGTGGCATACAAAGCGCCATCTGGTTCAAGTATGGGTAAAAACAAACCACTGGCATTGACAATTATACCAATGATGATCAACCACAGAAACCAGGATTCAACGGGATACGGATCGTTTTTAGCAGCCGCGGGTAATAATTTCATATTATACGGTAAAAGCTAGGGCAAACTTAAAGAAGGATTTTTTAAATACTTATTATAATCCCGTTTTATCCATGCTTCAAAGATCTTGAAGATGCACAAACCGGCAATGATGCCCAAAGCAGCACCAGCCACAATATCGAGCGGAAAATGTTTGCCTACGTATACCTGTGCCAGCCCGATCATAAATGCCCATACCCAAAGCCAGTACCACTTTTGACGATTCACAGAGAGGATGGCAAAGAACCAGAAGGTGGTCAGTCCAAAATGATTGGCGGCATGCGAGGAGGGAAATGAATATTTGCCACCGCAGCCAATTAGGCCGCGGATAACGCCAGCCATATCTTCATCATAACAGGGACGTAAGCGTTCAAAATGATATTTGAGAATAGCGGAGCTGGTATAATCTGTAACCGCAAAACAAAGGAGCGTTAAGCTAATGAATTTTAAACCGGTTGGCCTGTCCTGCCGGAATAGCGCCCAGTAGACCATAAAGATATACAATGGTATCCAGGTGTACTGATTGCGCAGGAGCAGCATAATGAGATCGAGCCAGTATGTGCTCATATCCCTGTGTATAAAGGTAAAAGCGATCTTGTCAATCTGATCGAGCCAGTCGAATAAATACATTCCCGGTAAATTTTGATTTTTAAAAATAGGGCCATCATGTGATGACAGTTTTACCGGTGTATTAATTGTGTGTGATCATGTACATGGTCGTGAAAGATCTACCACACTTTCAAATTGTAGCACATCTGCTATAACCTTATCTTCGTAACTAATAACATTCCGTATATGGCAATAAAGAAAATTACCTTACTAACGATTGCGTTTTTTTGCGTGGCATCTGTTTTCAGTCAGTCGATGGTCATTGGAACATATAACATCCGGTACGATAATCCCCGTGATACCGGTAACCTGTGGGTAAACCGCGCGCCCATCGTTGCTTCCCTGATCAGGTTTCATGATTTTGATGTGCTGGGTACCCAGGAAGGATTACGCAACCAGCTCGATGACTTAAAGAATGCCTTACCGGAATACACATATTATGGCGTTGGCCGTGATGATGGCCAGACCAAAGGTGAACATTCGGCTATTTTTTACAAAACAGAAAAATACAAGGTTTTGAAAAGCGGTGATTTCTGGTTGAGCAGCACGCCAGAGAAACCAGGGCCGGGCTGGGATGCCCGCCTGAACCGCATCTGCTCCTGGTTGCAATTGCAGGATAAAAAAACAAAAAAGAAATTTTATTTTTTCAATGTGCACTATGATCACCAGGGTGTGCAGGCGCGCCGTGAGAGCAGCCTGCTTATTTTAAAGAAGATAAAAGAAATTGCAGGGAATGCCCCGGCCATCTTTACCGGCGATCTGAATGGCGGTTATGACAGCGAATGGTATAAAAGCCTTAGTGGATCGGGCTGGTTAAAAGATACCCATAACCAGGTTGCACATCCGTACGCCAATAACGGTTCTTTTAACAGTTTTGGCAACGCCTTGAACCGCTCGGAAATAATTGACCACATTTTTGTTACCGCTCCGTTTACGGCAACAAAATGGGGGATCCTGTCAGACCATTATCATGGCAAATTCCCGTCGGATCATTATCCGGTGCTGGCAGTGATAAAAATGTAATGCTATTCACATGATCATGAGGGCATTCGCATTCCGATCGCAATCGGAGCGAATGCCTTCTTTTTTTAGGGTAAATGGTAACATTCATTTAATACCGGTTAGCCATCGTAATAGCTACCTTGCGGCGGTTTTGGCCGATTAAATTAACCCCATGAAGTGGATCCTGATTGGTAACGGAAATACAGGTAAAAAGGAATATCAGCTTATACAGGATGATCTTGTATTGGTTGTAATGAAGTATAACCCCGAGCATCATTCTCTGCGGATCAATTTTCAGGGCCAACACCAGGTGTACTTTATGGAAACGCTGGGTTATACCAATCGTATCGCTTTGAAAAATGTATACGGCATCGACGTTGGCAAATTTTCCCGTCAGCGTAATCATACCGGCCGGCTCGAGATAAACAGAGAGATCTTCGACTATCACATTGTAGATAATAACCAACCGAAGCTGATCATTCATCAGCACGATCAGCAGCAACCATTGGTAGTGTGCCAGCTGTCGTCCATTCCCGTTCGGGAATGGTCGTCTTATGAAGAGGCAGGCCTGGTATTGAGTTTATGCAGCTATGCTACTATACCGGTAGAGAAACAAAGGCAGCAGCCTCGATAATGATCACTGACTACCCTGACTGACTAATTCACACAGGATCATCTTTCATTGATTATTTTTCAAAACTTTCGCGATTTTAATGGCTGCTCATTAAGCTGTTAATCTGTTTAATAAATATTCTATAACAAAGGGATAGTTATATTGTAAAATGTATATAACTGTTGCATATACTGGATATGCAGCTGCGTTAATAATTATTTAAACACAGCAATATCAAATTTGATTATTTTTACGAAATCAAACCTTACGCCTGCTACATGTCAACTTCTACGATTGAACCTATCCCACTTGCTTGTCAGTTAACCTATTTAACCAGAAGAAAAAGGCTTTCCAGGATATTGGGGGGAATATGTGTGATACCAGGCGGCCGATAATCAATTACCGAATTTGTATATAAACCAATATTCAGGGGAAACAGCACGGTATGAACATTTTTTATTGCGGAAATGATAATTGTGTTATGGGCTTTAATTAATTGCAATTCTTAACGGACTGGTTCATGAAGAATCCGGGACATCACATTATAGCCGGTTTTCAACAGGGAAGCAAAGAAGCGTTTGCGGCCGTATATCATATGCATTATAGCCGGTTATATGGCTTTATAAAAAAGCTTATTGATGACCGGGAAGAAGCACAGGACATCACGGCCGAAACATTCGTTAAGCTGTGGAAGCTGCACGCCAATTTTGCTACACAGGAAAATATAAAAGCCTTTTTATACATCACCGCCCGCAATGCCTGTATGGATTATTTGCGGTACCGGCAACGCCAAACGGCCAACCAGCAGGAATTCGGTTATGTACTGGGACAACTGGAAGAACAAATGCCCACTGCCAATGATGAAATAAAAACAGAAGTGCTGAAACAGATCCACCTGGAAATTGAGCAGCTTCCCACACAATGTAAACGCATATTTAAAATGGCCTGGCTCGAAGGCAAGAAGAATGCCGCCATTGCCATGGAATTAGCCCTTACTGAACAAACCGTACGCAATCAAAAAGCCCGCGCCGTAAAGATATTAAGGGTAGCGCTCGCAAATTATAATATGGAATTGTTTGTGTTGTTTATTCTGTATATGCTGTAATACCTCCTTTCATCCTGCAATGCTAACGGGTAACAAGACTTTCATCATAATGAAATAATACGATCCATATAAAGGTGCCGAAATAAATGGGTGATTGGTCATCAGGCAGGTCACCCATTTTTTATTGTACTAAAGAAAGGTTCCCTGAAAAATATTTTATTGATGAATGTTAAGAAAACAGCATGCCCTTTTGATAATTATCAATCAATCTGCACATAAAAGGACTTCAAATTGAAAACCACTAATAAAGCATCCTACTGACAATCAATTCAATATTACCGAATTGTTATGTAATGCCATATTGTGGCGCACCCGTTGGTACAAATTCACAAACGCACGTTTCTAATGTACATACGCACTGATCGCCTTTTCCAACCTCATCCTTGCAGCGGCCATTACCTTTTCCTGCACAACGATTGCCATTACCATCATTCATCAACATTTAGAAACTGATACGCCTGATCTGTCATTGGGAAGGCAGGCCATTATTTAAACCATAAAAATGAATCTAGTTAAAAGAATTGCATCCCTTATCATTAAACAATGGCGGGGAGAATTGACAGTAGCAGAAACCATAGAGCTGGAGCAATGGGCCAGCCAGGCTGCTGCCAATCGGGAGCTGCTGCAACAATTGACTACAGATGAAACCCTTCGCCAGGAATTGATCACGTATTATGAAAGAGAAGAGGACCGGGAAGCAGTTTGGAAAAAGATTGAGAATGCTACCGATGAAACTACGCCCGTATTTGCCATGCCTGCACAACAAACCAGCAAGTTCAGATACATGGCCGCTGCCGTTACGGTCGCAGCTGTGCTTACAACAGTGGGATATTTCTGGTTGCAGGGCCGGTCAAAACCAGCGAAAACCAAACCGGTTGCGCAGACCACCATTAACGATGTATTGCCCGGTGGCAATAAAGCTGTTCTGAAACTCAGCGATGGCAAGTCCATTGTGCTCGATAATGCACAGAACGGATTATTAGCCCAACAGGGAAATGCCAACATTATAAAACTGAATGACGGGGAACTTATATATAAGGGTGAGGATGGAAGCGGCGGAAAGCCGACCTATAATACATTGGCCACACCGGCAGGCGGGCAATTTCAGCTAAAACTTCCCGACGGAACAAGGGTATGGTTGAACGCATCATCGTCGATCACATATCCAACCGCATTCAATGGTAATGAGCGCAGGGTAACGATTACCGGGGAGGGTTATTTTGAAGTGGCCAAAGATGTGCGGAAGCCATTTAAAGTGACAATTGCGTCGCAAAACGGCACGCAAAAACCGTCAGCAATAGAAGTGTTAGGCACACATTTCAACATCAATGCTTATGATGATGAAGCAGCTGTAAAAGCTACCCTGTTTGAAGGAAAAGTGCGATTCGTGAATAGTGGGGAAAATAACCAGTCAGTCATATTAAAGCCCGGACAACAAGCACAGGTGAATGAAACCGGACACTTACAGGTAAAAAGCAATACAGACCTGGAAGAAGTGGTGGCCTGGAAGAATGGAGAATTTTTGTTTCAGCGTGCAGATATAGCAACATTGATGCGGCAGGTAGCCCGCTGGTACAATATAGAAGTTATTTATCCGAATGGAAAACCAAAAGATAATTTCAGCGGAAAGATCGGCCGGAATGTGAATCTGAGTCAGTTGTTGGAGATCCTGAAGTATTCCGAGGTTAGGTTTGAGCTGAAAGGCCGTACGTTAATCGTGCAAAATTGACCTGTAGCCATAAAAAATGCCGCCTCATGTGCGAGATGGGGCGGCTTGTTTGGTTGGGTCATTTCTAAATAAAACTGTTGAGAACATTTCTATTTATCAAACCTAAAACGCAAATGTATGAAATTACGGACCTGGTGCATCCGTAGCGGTCAGATTTTGACCAAAACTGTATTGGTATGTACAGGATTGCTGTTTTTTTTAACGCTTATTGATCCGGTTACAGCGCAAGCAGAAGATGACCGGGGTGGTATCACGATCAGGCAGCAGAACGTGCCCATTCAGAAAGTCTTCCAGACCATTGAGAAGCAAAGTGGATACCGCTTTTTTTACAACGAAACCCTGCTCCAGGGCGCAGTAAATGTAACCGTCAACCTCCAGAATGTAAGCTTACAGGTGGCCCTGGAGGCCTGTTTCCGCAACCAGCCGCTGAGTTATGCGATAGTCGACAAGACCATTATTGTAAAAAGGAGGCCTGTGCAGCAGTCCACCGCACCAGTAACGGCTGCAGTCACCTTATCCAGGCCTACCAAGATCATCGCCGTCCGCGGCAAAGTCACCAGCAACAATCTGCCTGTAGCCGGCGCCAGCATCATTGTCAAAGGCACCGACAATGGCGCCAGCACCGACAAAGACGGAATATTCACCCTGCCGGAAGTAGAAGAGAATGCTACGCTGGTAATAAGCAGCGTGAGCCATGCATCGAGAGAAGTACGGTTGAATGGGCAAACGTTTATAGCTGTTGATCTCTCAAAGAGAACAGATGACCTGGATGAGGCAGTGGTGGTGGCGTATAATACGACGACCAGGAGAATGAATACAGCTGCGGTAACTGTAATAAAAGGCGAGGAAATTCAGTCTTTGCCTAATAGAAGTATAGATAGGTCTCTCCAGGGAATGGTGCCAGGTTTACTTGTTACCAGTGGAAGTGGTCAGCCTGGCGGAGGAGTTAGCAATTTTGTCTTAAGAGGAATAGCAACAGCTTCAGATCCAAGAAATGGATCAGTGGCAAGAAACCCGTTAATTGTTATCGACGGCATACCTGTAACCCAGGATAACATTCAGCTTGAGGTTTCTTCCCAGGCAACGCTTATTGCAAATCCCCTGGCGCAGTTAAATCCCTCAGATGTAGAAACAGTGTCAGTTTTAAAAGATGCGGCTGCAGTAGCCCTATATGGTTCACGTGCAAGTAATGGAGTTATATTAATTACTACAAAAAAAGGTAAACAGGGTAAAACGGCGTTTAATATTCGTCATCAGACAGATATTTCTTCCAGAATAAAAAACAGAATGGAAGTATTGAATCTCGATGAATACCTGGAGTTACTCTACGAAACATATAAAAATACTCCTAGAAATCCATTACCGTGGACGGACAACTTAATAAAAACTGATTTGATAAACAAGTTTCCGGTAATTGTAAATGGTCCGGGCGATACTGTGTTTTATCCGGAAACGAATTGGCTGGATGAGTTGTTTAACGAAAATGCGGCAACTGTATCTAATGAGCTTTCGATAACAGGCGGAAGTGAAAAATATAATTACTATTTAAATGTAGAATATACCAAACAAGACGGGATTGTCAAAAGAACTGGCTATGACCGAAAATCGTTAAGATTCAATTTTGAGAACCGCCCTTCAAGTTGGTTAAAGTTCGGTCTCAATTCCACTTTCTCTTATAATGTTCAGGAGTATCCAGGTGCTTCCCGAAATGGAGGAGGAATTGATCTTCCATCCTATATTTCTCCATTGAATCCGGTACGTTCAACAGACGGTAACTACATTTTAAATTATTCGTGGGGAACAACCAGTTCTGGACTTCAATCAAATCCGGTAGCCTCAGCTGAATATAATATCAGCCGAAATGCTTCATTCAGGGGACTGAGCAAAATCTATGGAGAACTAAGCTTTCTAAAGTATTTTAAATTGTATTCAAGCCTCGGCGTTGACTTTATGCTCACTGAATCTAAAGAAAAAGACGATCCACGTTTGATTGATCGTTCAGGTGTTGTGGGGGTTGGTAGAATAGAAGAGATGAATATCAGGCGAGCCAATGTTATTAACTCAAATATTTTACGCTTTGATAAAACATTCAGTAATGATCATTCACTTGGGCTTGTGTTAGGTCAGGAAGCTCAGCTACTAAGTCAAAAAAACCTTGCAGTAGCAGTAAATGGCTTAAAGCTCCCTTATTATGATGAAATAAACAGCCCGGGTGTAACAGTATATCAAAAGAGTGGCGGACGAAACAAGGAAACATTGCTGTCTCAGTTTGGACAGGCGAACTACACATTTCGGAATCGATACCTGTTCACGGCCAGCGTCAGGCGGGATGGTTCATCGAGATTTGGAGATGATAACAGATTTGGTACTTATTGGTCAACTGGCATCGGTTGGGTAGCTTCATCTGAGCCGTTTATGAAGAACGTTTCTTCTGTTGTAAACTATCTGAAATTAAGAGGAAGTTTAGGCGCTGCTGGTAATGCATCTGCAATCAATGCATTCACCCGTTACGATCAGTTGGAATATATTTCATATTTAGGTGGAATTGCCGTTTATCCGGTATCTATTCCTGGTAATCCTGATGTGAAATGGGAAAGGACATTTACCTGGGATGCCGGTATAGAAGCCAGGTTATTACATGAAAGAATAGCAATAGGGGCGGATATTTATAGCCGGATTACAAAAGATGTACTGTATCAAATTAATCTGCCACAAAACAGCGGTTATGTAAATGTGCTTGCAAACATTGGTGAAATTGAAAACAAAGGGATTGAATTGTCTCTTTCAGCCGATATAATCCGAAACAGGAATGTTAGATGGAATCTGAATCTCAATTGGAGCACTAATCAAAACAGGCTGGTAAAAGCAAATGTACCATTAGCTTCCTTATTTGACAATACTTTAGGAAACGAGGAAGGCAGAAATTTCAATAGTTTTTATTTACGTCGTTGGGAAGGAGTAAATCCTGATGACGGAAGTCCAATGTGGCTTGATTCTACGGGAAAACCAGGTTCTAACTACAATGCAGCAAAAAGAGAATTTGTAGGTAAACCTCAGCCTGATGGATTCGGTGCCATAACAAATGTAGTATCTTATAAAAACTTTGAAATTTCCGCTCAATTCTATTATCAGTACGGGTTTAAAATATATGATGTTTCCCTCGCAACTTCTTTTTTAAATGACGGAGCAACGCCATATACCAATCAATCAAAGAAGGCTCTTGATCGATGGCAGAAGCCAGGCGATATTGCTGCTAATCCCAAAAGGACTTTAAACAATTCCTCATCTCTTACGCAACCATCAACCCGATTTTTGTTTGATGGTGATTTCATTAGATTGAAAAATGTGATGTTAAGCTATAGTTTTTCCAATAAAATAGTGCAATCGATTCGTTTAAATGCGCTTAAGTTATTCGTGCAGGGAAATAATCTCGCGTTATGGACCAAATTTCCAGGGCAGGATCCTGGTGACGTAAACGTTTTGGGCAACATGCAATACCCATATCCAAGCCAGCAATCATTCTCACTTGGTTTAAATGCAGGGTTCTAAAGAAAAATCTCCGGTATAGTTTAGAAATATAAACTTATTATATGAAGCATTATAAATTCGTTCTTGTTCTTGTAATGTTTATAAACATTTTGGCTTCTTGTAAAAAAGATTTTCTTGATGTGCCTGATAAAACTGTTTTACTTCGCCAGGCGTATGTTGTGGATCTAAAAACAACTGAAAATTTTTTGAACGGTATATATGTGGAAATTGCAAAATTCCATCATGGATATTATCTAATATATCCCGAATTAATAGCGGATAATATAAAACCTGTAGCAGGATCCATACCACTGAATTCTCATTACCTGTGGGCGCAGCAGGCAGATGATTCTAAAAGTGCCTTTGGAAACACTACTTTTAATATGAATCCTGTTTGGCGGGATGGATACAGAATCATCAGAGAATGCAGTTTTATCCTTGAAACCGTTGATCAGTACAGGTCTGAAGACAATGTTAAGGCAGATAATATTAAGGGACAGGCGTATGCGCTAAGGGCACTGATACATTCTTTCCTCGTCAGCACTTTTGCGCAAGCTTACAGTTTTTCATCAGATGCGTCACATCAGGGAATTCCATATATTACTACATCCAACTGGACAACGCCAGTTACCATTCAAACCGTAGCAGAAGTATATGAAAGTTTAATTTCAGATCTGACAAACGCAATTGAGCTGTTGCCTTCTGCTTCAACAAATGCGTTGACTATGAACCGAAATGCAGCCCGTGCTTTTCTTTCAAGGATCTATTTTTTTAAAGGCGATTACCAGTCATCAAAAAATATAGCTAAAGAAGTAAGTAATGAAGTACCGATAATGACCGGCTCGGCTTACCCTTCAAAACTCTTTACACCGCAGGAAACAGAAGCCTTATTTCAGTTACGGCCAGCGTCAGTTACCGTAGGAGATCCCTTCAGTACGTTTTTTGCAGGCAGGTACTTTGCAAGTCCCTCACAACAGTTTCTGGCAACAAACGATATTGCAACCATCTTAACGGAAACCCCGCAGGATGTACGGAAAGCATGGGTAACTCTTCAATCAGGAAATTGGGCTATTTCCAAATATCCTTCCGGTGTTGTGCCCAATTATGGAAATCCTGCATCTGCCTATTTTCAAACGCTGATTCGTTCTTCAGAGATTTACCTAATTGCCGCAGAATCATATGCCAAGTTAAATATAGAAGACAGTGCGAGGTTCTATTTAGATGCCATTCGAAAGAGGGCAAATCCTGCAGCATTTAGCGTCACGGCTTCCGGACAGGCTTTATTGGATTCAATCAACAAAGAACGGAGAAAGGAATTGGCTTTTGAAGGGTTTAGAATGTATGATCTATTAAGACTAAAACAAGGCGTGAAAAGGAACGATGCCTTAAATACTTCCGCTAAAGATCTGCCATATCCTAGTGAGAAGGCCGTTTCTCCAATTCCGTTTTCCGATGCCAATGTATCCGGACTGCCACAAAACCCCGGTTATTAAGTGCAGGCATACAAAATAAATAGCTTTTTTATAAAATAGAATGGCGCACAACAAATCTTCAAAATGAAGCACTCGATCTTGTTTATTTTCCTTATTGGTTCATATTATAACATAATTGCTCAAAGCGCAGCTGCTTTTAATACAGGGCTAGCTGTTGTGCATGCAGATAGTGTAATTATTAATATGGAATTGCCATCAAACGCATCCGAGCTATCGGTTTCTATAGATATAAAACCTTTGGAAAGCATTGGAATAAGTGAATGGCAGCAAATTAAGAAAAAAGCTAAGGAAGGAAACGTAAGTTGGACAGTTCCTGCAGATGAGCCAATATACATATATACGGGCGCGCTCTTTAACAAGCAGACAGCTTATTGGATAGCGGAACCTGGAGACCGGGTAGCTTTATACTATGATGGAGAGCATCTTCTATTTACCGGAAAAGGCCACGAAAAGTTCGATTTATTAAACGAAATTGAGTTGGCTAAGGCCAGGGTAACTAAACCATCAAATATCGATCAATTAAGCGTGCTTTCCCTAAAAGACTATCTTGATTGGGACAAGTATCTTAATGAACAGCTCGATGTCATCATACCGTTAATTGACCAGTATAAAGATAAAATATCATCTTTTGCCTTCAATCATATAAAAGTCAATGCAATCAGTAGAATAGAAAAAGATCGTTTCAATAAGTTTTGGACCTTATATCTTAATGCACACAAATTCAGGTTGACAGGTAGGGATTTATGTGAAATATTCGATTCTACTTTTTACAGACAACCCGCGAACTGGATGCGTAATCTGTCTGATTTTGCGCCTGGCTGGTATGATTTTGTAAAAGCTGAGGTTCACAGAAAGTTTTCCTTCAATGAAAATGACGAGCATTTAAATTCACCTAATCGTAAATTATTATATTATGAACAGGGTAAAAAAACATATAAAGGGCTTGCTCGCGAGAAGTTTTTAATTTATTTAATTGCTTATGAGACTATCGAGGAGTTTGGATTTATACCTGAAACAGAAATTTTACTGGATAAATACTATAAGGAGCCAGGCTATCCGGCTTATAAAAAATGGCTTAGGACATTTGAAATACATAAAAGAAAAGCAACTTTAATAAAAGGCAGGCCGGCACCTGATTTTACAGCAACAGATAAAACGGGGAGGATAATTAAACGATCCGACTTTAATGGTACTGTTAATGTATTATACTTCTGTGGAGCAGACAGCAAAGAAAACAAGGTTAATCTTGATGAATTAAACACTATTTATAATAATTTTCAAAAGGAAAGAGATGTTAGTTTTTCAACGATTGCTTTCGATCCGGAAAACTATGATTTATGTGCCCAAAATAGCCGGCTAAATAATTTATACAGCGAGGGGCATAGTGGTAATATAATCCGGAACAGATACCAGCTTTCGGGAGATCCACAATTAGTGGTAGTTAATCCCAAAGGCATTATTGTTACAATAATACCTTTTACCGCAGGCGAAAATACAAACGCTCGTGGTGCAATAATAGATTTAATAAAACACCAATTAGCGCTTTTAAATGATGGTCCATATGTAATTCACAAAGGCGATTCATTGTTAGTTCATTCAATTTTTAATAATGCACATTCGATTAAACAACTTAAGAGATCAGGTAAGACAATTATTACCGCAAAAACAGATATGCCGGACGAAGCATTTCACTTTCCGTTAAAAACCGTTATGCATGTAGAACCCGCTGTATATCCTGTGCCGCCTAAGCTATTTGTCTTATCAGATATTGAAGGAAACTTTGACATGCTTAAGAAATTGCTTAAATCAAATGGCATTATTGACGATCAATATAATTGGACTTTTGGGGAAGGACATCTGGTATTCAATGGTGATATGTTTGATAGGGGAGAGCAGGTTACAGAATGTTTATGGCTGATTTATTCACTGGAAGAAAAAGCCAAAGCGGCAGGTGGGTATTTGCATTATATCCTGGGAAATCATGAGATCATGAATTTAAGCGGTGATATAAGATATGTAAACCGAAAGTATAAAGAAAATGCAAAAAGACTGGGCCTGGAATATGCAGCACTTTACAATGAATGGAGCGAAATCGGCCGATGGCTACGCACGAAGAATATTATCGAAAAAATTGGCGACATACTATTTACTCATGGTGGCATTAGTAAAGAAATAGCTGATCTTAATCTTGACATTGAGCAGCTGAATAATCAGGCAAGGTTATATTATGCCAATGACACTACAGCTCGTAAGAGTAGTTTATCTTCAGTTTTAACAATATACAATTATAAGACCGCTTTATTCTGGTACAGGGATTACTATAAACATGGCAGCAAAAAGAAACCGACAATCAACCAGATCGATAGTGTTTTAAATAAATTCAATGCCAGGCAGATCATTACAGGCCATACACTTATTTCAGATACAGTCAGCGTGCATTATCAGGGAAAGGTCATTAACGTGGATACTCATCATGCTCAAGGCAAATCGGAGGCATTATTGATTGAGGCGGATCATTATTATCGTGTAAACGCCATTGGCGAAAAGAAGCCCTTATTCAATTTTAGCCAATTCCTCCCAAAAAGGTAGTTTAGTAATCTCCTGTATAACCGGCTAAGTGTTGGCTAATCGACACGCAGCCGGTTTTTTATTTGTAGTTCTTTTAGCCCCTTAAAATTTAATATTAGACTGCAAAATGCCTGCAGTGCCGGCTACTAATTTTAACAATGATTTCTAGCTAGGGTCAAATACTTTTTCTAATTATTAAATTTTATTTTATGACAAAGAATTCAGTAAAAAAACTATCAGTACTGGGACTGGTACTTGTTGCTGCTTCTGCTGTAACAGCTGCCATTGTTCCTTCCAAAGGAAATTCTGACGATGTTAGATTTGATCAGAATGGCACGCTGAAGCAATCTTCAGGTGGTGGTGCAAACAATAAAACCTGCGTGGCAACACAGGGTACCATTGGTGTCGCTTGTAATGTTTCTGCAGTTACTGGTACAACAGCCGCCGAAAATTCTTCCCAAATAGATGGTAACAGCAAAACCACTATCTAATTAAGAAACTGTGTTAAATTAATAGAAACAACTTTCTGGCTGGCAGGCCGGAAAGTTGTTTTCAGGATGTCTGTCAAAAACGGAAAAAATCATTGACTTACGACCATGAGTTTCAATTGCTATAAATGTACTTTGTTATTGTTGTTTTGTATAATTCAATACAAATGCAAAGAAGGCGATCTGAATATTCCTGTTAAGTATGAAAACTACTCCCCAAGATATGACTTGATTCAATTACATGTTGCCAATGATACGCTGCATTTTAAATTGGATGAAAATACTTATAATGAAATCAAATCGTTCAATGTATTTAAACATAATGAAGTTGAGTATATTTCCTTTTATGATCGACGTTCCGAATCAGTCAATATTTATAATTGGGATTCAAAGAATTTAATAAAAAAAGTGTTTTTAAAGGAGTGCTTTCCCGAAGACCAGCTTTATAAAACCTCGGTTTATTGCAAAAGCTTTGATAGTATATATGTAACCAATAAAACAAAGTTGTATTTGTTGGATACAGCCCGGAAAATAAAAAGATCGATAAGCTTTGTGAAAAAACCACGATTTGCATGGGCGGCCTTTGACAATACTACTCCTCCGGTTTTTAAAGGGAACTATTTATACATGGGAGTACGGCCGTATGTTAAAGAAACCTCACTGCAGGCTCTTAAAGAATGGAAGGTGTTGTACAGATTCGATATGATCAACAACAAAAGTGAATTAGTTTACCATTTGCCTGAAATGTATAGATCTGATTATTATGGGTATGATTTTCTGGATTTTAGTTATTGCTCCAATTATGAGGGTAATATCATATTAAGCTTTCCTGCCGACACAAATATCTATGAAACTGATTTGCTTAATAAACATATTGCATATTGTGGTAAAAGCCAATTTCAAAAAGACAGGATCCAGCCAGTGGCTAAAGATGTGCTAAAGAATGGCGATGGTTATAAAAGTTATTTGTTGCGTGACTCCTATGGCGCAATCTATTTTGATCCGTTCACTAAGCGATACCTCAGGGCATCAAAAAGCAAAATAAGTGAACTTGACTATCAAAATAAGCACACTAAAAAGAACCAACACATTCTAATATTTGACCAGCATTTACGGATTATTGGAGAGTCGCCAATAGATAGCGGAATCATACTTAATTCAATATTTTTTTCATCGAATGGAAGCATGTATGCCCGAATTAATGCAAATGATGAATATGGGCTGCATTTTGCGAAGCTGGAGTACAAAAACGACTATGACAAATTATCCATGAATTCAAAAGCTAAAAAATGAAATTGTTATTAATCAAAGAAAGTTATGCAAGTGTTATTTTTATTTTCCTCTTAATGGTTTCATTTGTTATTGGCTGTGGAAAGAAGCGCGGTGAACCTGAAAGCGTGGAATTAATTACCGACACTGTTAAGCAAAGTTCCATGTTCAAAGATCTCTTGAATATTACTAATGAAATCACTCCCCGGGAGATGAGAAAAGATTCTTTGGCTTTTTTGATACTGCCAGTTCAGGCAAGTTGCCCTTCATGTCGAAAGAAAACCATTGACAGTTTAATGTCTCATCAAAACAAGTTAGCTGACCGGCACTTTGTGATTATATCTGCCAATGGAGGCCGTAAAACCATCAATTCGTATTTCAAGGAACAGGATTATGAACTTCCTGTCATTAAAGACAAAATAATTCTTGATAGTATGAATCTTACGTACAAACATGATCTCTGTGATGATAAGCCGACAATATACTATACGTATGATCAAAAAGTTTTTAAAAAAGTAGCATCCATACCGGCGACCGTCCGCAACGATTTACATGATTTCTTTTCAGGAACAGGAAAATGAAAAGATTAGCGGTTTTGGGCGCTACCATAACAATATGTTATCTATGATCAATAAAATTAAAATAAGGTTATGTGAGCCTGGAAATGAGCAGGCCGGTCGATATTTTTCCTTGCGTTTGAAGCAACGATTACATAATGAGCGATCTGAATACAAAAATGTAAGGATGATCTTTGTTGTGTCTGATATTGAAGGCAATTTTCAGGCGTTCCGAAAGTTGCTGGTAAAAAACAAGGTAATTGACAGGAATTGTAAATGGACATTCGGCGAAGGACATTTAGTTATTTTAGGAGATTGCTTTGACCGGGGGGAACAGGTTACCGAATGCCTTTGGCTGATCTATTCCTTAGAAGAACTAGCGCGAAAGGACGGGGGGCACGTACATTTTATTTTAGGCAATCATGAGATCATGAATTTAAATGGTGATTGGCGTTATGTGCATCCAAAGTATGCTGAAAAACAGCCTTTTTCCAGAAACCCTCCGGCTGCACTTTATTATGGGAACGCTGAACTTTGGAAATGGTTGCAAACAAAAAATATTATAGAAAAGATCGATGACATATTATTTGTACATGGAGGTATTGCAAATGAGATGCTGGCGCTTAAATTGTCCGTAACAGAAATAAACGATCTGGCTCGTCCCTATTATCATGCTGCTGAAAAAATATTTTCGGATCCGCCTTTATATTACATATTTAATAGTGAATTATCGCCTTTTTGGTATCGCGGATATTACCAACAAGCCATTAATGAAGAGTTGGTGGATGCCACGTTAGCACATTTCAAAGTTAATACTATTATTACCGGGCATACCGTTGTAGATCATATAACGTCATTTTTTAATGGTAAAGTCATTAATGTTGATACAGACCATAGTGTAGGAAATTCTGAAGCTTTGTTGATCAAGAAAAATGGATATTATAGAGTAGACAATGAAGGCAACAGAACAAAAATAAAATGACCCCAAACGACCATTTCGGCGTTGTCATTAAGGAAATCGCTCACTGTCTTTGCAGGTAGATGATCTTTTTACTTAAAAAAGTAGTTAACTGAAACGCAGCGCAACTCGCGCAGCCTTATATCAAATGAAATAGCTTCAATATGATCTGACAGTTTGGGATTAACTTTAAAGTAACTACACAATTAAGTAATCCCAAAAGCTGTCAAATCATGA
>NZ_JAFIQX010000008.1 GCF_017356035.1 Longitalea luteola
GAGTAAAGCAGCTTTTACCACATCATTACAAAAAGTAACCTTCGATAGATCTTCGTTTAAATGCAACATGTACTTGCTCGTAGGGATACCTTGTAATTTGGTTCTTGTAATTTGTATTCGGGATTTATTTGGTTCTTGCTACTTGGTTCTTGGAATTTGTATTCAGGATTTTTTTGGTTCTTGGAATTTGTATTCGGGATTTATTTGGTTCTTGGAATTTGGTTCTTGGAATTTGTATTCAGGATTTATTTGGTTCTTGGAATTTGGTTCTTGGAATTTGTATTCGGGATTTATTTGGTTCTTGGAATTTGGTTCTTGGAATTTGTATTCAGAATTTATTTGGTTCTTGGAATTTGGTTCTTGGAATTTGTATTCAGGATTTATTTGGTTCTTGTAATTGGTTCTTGGAATTTGTATTCAGAATTAGTTCAACAAATTTTCCAGTTCTTTCTCGTTCAGGATGGTAATGGCGCCGTCGTGAATATCGATGAGCTTTTCACTTTTAAATTCACTCAGCGTTCTGATCATGGAAGCAGTAGCCGTACCGGCAATGGCTGCCAGGTTCTCGCGGCTTAAATTAATGGAGCTTTTGTATTTTCTGTTTACGGTGATCAATGCGTCTGCCACCTTTTTGCGCAAGGAGTTGTAGGCAAGTCCTAACAAAAGTTGTTCTTTTTCGGTAATGTTCTTTGCCATCATGGTCATAAACCGGTACACTACCTCGCGACGCGTGTTCATGAGGGCATCAAACTCATCTTTTGGAATAAAGGCCAGCTCGGTATTCTCCATGGTCTCGGCCCTTTCTTTATAAACTGTGCCTTCCAGCAGGGCTACATAACCCAGGAAATCACCTTCGCCATAGATCCCTACGATCAGTTCCTTGCCTTCTTCATTGGTCTTATACGTTTTTACTTTTCCTTTTTTTATGTAATACAGTCTGGCGGGGCGATTGCCCTCCACGTATATGATCTGTTTTCTTTTGTATTTGGTAACGTCCCGGTTCTCAGACAGCAAACTTAAAATATCCCGGTCATTACCCACCCTGGGCTGTTCATTCACCAGTTGGTGGCTACCATTCGCAGCTGCTTCCTTCCGTATAAATTCCTGCTTCATCCATTCTGCACGTTTTAAGCGGCATTCTATGGCTTGCAGTAATTCTGTTTTCTCAAATGGTTTGGTAATGTAATCGTCAGCGCCCAGTTCCATGCCCCTTCGCACTTCTGCCCGGTCGGTGCGGGCTGAGAGAAAAATAAAGGGTGTGTTTCGAATAGCCTCGTTCTTGTGCAGGAGATGAAGAACGCCGTAGCCGTCTAAATGCGGCATCATTACATCGCACAGGATGAGGTCGGGTTTTTCCTGTAGTGCAATCTCAATTCCTTTTTTTCCATCATCTGCAGTAAATACATTGTAATTAGCCAACTCGAGTATCTCCGCAACATTTTCCCTGATTCCGGCATTGTCTTCAATTACAAGAATCTTTTTCATGTTTAGTTGGGTTTTAAAAATGAAATAAAGCTGTTTACCATGCCATGGCAAGCATAGTCATAAGACATAGTCTTCGAAGGAATATCATAGATTATGAAACGGATAGGAATAAGGTGATGTCAGAGCTGCTTTCGGAGAAGTACTTATTAAAAAATATAGCGGAGAGAACTATCTCTAATGAATTCACTGTAATGAAAATCAAAACAGTGATAGCAATTGTTTGGTTACCTGCTAAGGATTCGGTTACAATAAACAATATGAATCTGATGGACTGGTTAATTTTAAAGATAATGTATTTTATACATTATTCCCATCCCATTCATATTATTTTTATGAAGTCAATAGGCAATCATTCAATTTGTTCCCAATAATGTTTTCTGGATTATATTTCGGTAAGACACGGAAGAGATATGCAAAGTTGCACAATTTTAAACTTTTTGCATCCTGAACCAGCAGGTTTTTTTTCAATTCTAAAAAATTTAAAAAGTACGATTCACTTTACTTCAATCTTCAACAAGTAGATAGCGAGTGAGGTGCGCCAAATTCGCTTTTGACGTTGCGATGATCATAATACACCTCGTTATATTACTGCGATACTTCGTCGAGCAAATACAATACGGAGCGGTAGTTTTTGCCTGATGATTCAGCCAGCGCCATTTCGCAGGTCTTTGCAGTGGAATAACAATCATTGCATTGAGTGCTGTTTACTTCTGCTGCTTCAGCACGTGTAGCTGCAGCTGTTAAACCCGGATAATAAAACCCACGGTCACCGGCCATACCACAACAACCTGCAGTTGAAGGAATAACAGGTTCCTCTACGGTATGTGCAGCGAGTTGTAACAGGTTCCTGTTCAGATTCATCTTATGCAGTGAGCATACCGGGTGAAATACGGCCTTAGCTTTCTTTTTGACAATAGTCAAACGCGGCATAAGTATATCAGTGGCAAACTGAAGGCTGTCGATGATCTTTAACCGGTCGAACCGCAGCTGGTTCTCGGGCGACAAATGCGGCCGGCAGGTCTGCAGGGAATGGGTACACGAAGTGATATCAAGCACAATGGGCAGAGCGCCCTGTTTGCTCCATTCCCACAAAACATCGATGGTGCTGTTAACAAAATAGCGATAGGCAGGCGTAAATCCTTTCGAGGCGAATGGCTGGGCGCAACAGGTGCCGGTGAGGTTGGAAGGGATCAATAACCGGATGTTGGCTTTGGCAGCCAGGCGGCGGCACACATCCACGATCGACTCCTGTTTTTCCATATCGCGACCCATCGTGCGGCTGATGCAGGACACGAAATAAACGACATCAGCCTGCTCAGGCAATTGTGGTTTAACAGTCACCGGAGCCGTCAATTGGCTGGGCCATAAGGGAAAAGCAGGCGCTATCTTACGAATACCAGTCGTGAACCGGTACATTGCTTTTCGTCCAAATATGCGATTCACCAGTCTTCCGCTGTGTAAACCGGTTTTAATGAGCCGTTCTACCAGCCCAAAATGCTTAGCCACCTGCATGGCAATGGCATTGCCGGTTTTCGAATGGTTCTCTTTTCTCAATCGCTTTACGAGTTCCCCTGTATTGATAGCTACAGGACAATCTGTAGCACACATGCCATCTACTGCACAGGTATCGAGACCATCGTAGGCATAATCTTTCAGGATACTATTATAGGTAGCGGTGTCCCCGGCTTTTTTCAATCTTGCCAGTGAACGTCTTAATACGATCCGCTGGCGGGGCGTAAGGGTGAAATGGCGGCTGGGGCAACGGTTCTCACAATAACCGCATTCGACGCATTTGTCGACTTCTTCCTCCACCACCGGCATGGGCTTCAGGTTCTTTAAATGGCAGTTCTTATCGGCATTGATGATCACGCCGGGGTTCAGGATATTGTCGGGATCAATCAGCGCTTTCAGTTCCTGCATAATGGCATAGCCATCACTCCCCCACTCGGTTTCCACGTAGGGTGCAATGATCCGCCCCGTTCCGTGTTCCGCCTTTAACGCTCCATTATACCGTTTGATGATCAATTCCGCCAGCGCATCATTAAAAGCGCCAAAAACGGCTATCTCTTCGGGCGTATCGAAGGATTGCGTCAACAGGAAATGCAGGTTACCCTCCTTGGCGTGACCGAATACAATGGCATCATTGTAATTAAATTTTATGAACAGCTGTTGCAGGGCTTCAATGGCATCGCCCAGGCGGTCAACCGGTACTGCAATGTCTTCCAGCATCACCGAAGTGCCTTTTTGCCGTACGGCCGCCACGGAAGGATACATTCCTTTGCGCAGCTTCCAGTAATTGGCCTGAATGGCTTCATCGGTGGTAAACGTGGTTTTATATATTATAGGTAGGGCATCTATGAATTGTGCAGCCCTGGTCAGTTTTTCCTCCAGTCCTGCCGCGGTTTCGGCCTGGTATTCGCACAAGATGCCCGCGGTGTTGGCTGGCAGGGTCTTCAGGAAGGCGGGGGCGCCGGCCAGGTCTTCAATGGAATGAATGGCGGCCCTGTCCATGAACTCCAGCGCTTCAGCGTCGCTTTCTTTCAAGGCGGGAATTGCGTTACAGGCGGCAGCCGGTGATGCAAAGAACAACAGGCCGGTGCTCTTGTATGGTTTATCGGGTATGGTGTTCAGCACCGCCTCCGCAATAAAGGCGAGCGTACCTTCAGCCCCGATCAGCAAATGGGCCAGCACATCCAGCGGATGCTCATAATCCAGGAAAGCATTGATACTGTAACCAACCGTGTTCTTTATTTTATACTTCTCCCTGATCCTGGCAGTTAATGCCGGATTGCTTTTAACGCGCTGCGCCAGTTGTTGAATGCCGGCAAACAATTGCGGCTGGGTGGTTTCAAAGCGTTTGTAATCAGCTGCATTTTCCGTATTGAATACTTCGCCGTTAGGCAGTACGAACTTTACAAACTTAAGGGTATGGTAAGAATTATAAGCCACCCCGCAACACATGCCGCTGGAATTGTTCGACAAAATGCCTCCCATCATGGCGGCATTGATAGAAGCCGGGTCGGGTCCGATCTTCTTTTTGTATTGTTTCAGGAAAAAATTCACGCGGCTGCCGGTGATGCCGGGCTGCACCCGCACTGTTGCACCGGCCATTTCCGCTTTGATCAGCGGCCAGTTGCGTGAGAGGTCAACCAGGATGCCATCGGTTACCGACTGGCCCGATAAACTGGTGCCGCCGGTGCGAAAAGTAAGTGAGGTCTGGTATTGTTTGGCCAGCTTAAAGAGCAGCTGCACTTCTTCCACATTCACCGGGAACACAACGGCCCTGGGCACCAGGGTATAAAAACTGGCATCAGATGCGTACGCGTGCAGGTCTATGAGCCGGGTCTTCAATCTTTCTGCCGGAAAATGCGCTGCCAGGGCCTGTTGTATTTTCTTTTCTTTCGTCATTGGGGTATCTGCTGGTTTCGGTTTGCAAGTTAAGCCATATCAGCGGAACGCAGAACGCGAAACGCGGAACGCAGAACGCGAAACGCAGAACGCGGAACGCAGAACGCAGAACGCGAAACGCAGAACGCAGAATGCAAAGTGCCGAACGTGCCGACCGGCCTGCTTCGCCGAAGCTCCGGAAGGCGCAGCAGGCAGGCGCAAAAACACGCATACATTTATCAGCTTCCGACTTCCGACCTCCGACTTCGTCATTAAACGTTAACCGTACACCAAAATCTGAAAACACCTTTATTTCCTGCATGCACAAACGCATTTCAAATATCAAAATTAAAAATATGCGTCACCGTTTGAACGATTTTTTTTAAATTCAGGAAATTTTCGTTCTGAAAAAATGCCTGGCCATACTGCTGCTCACGGTGCATTTGTTTAACCTGTGCGGTTATACGCTGTTGTTTGAATATTTCATCCAGCGTTCGAACGGGCAGTTGATAAAGCAGCTGGACAATCACGACTACAAAGACAGCGAGCTTATTGAGGTGAAGATCGCTTTACATTTGCCTTATCTTTCCAACTGGAGCGAATATGAACGGGTAGATGGCGAAGCGGAAGTGAATGGAGCCTACTATAGTTATGTAAAGCGAAAGATCCACAACGATACCCTGTACCTGTTGTGCCTGCCGAATAAAAATAAAACCCGACTAACCGCCGCACGTATTGAATATGCCAGTAAAGCACATGACGTACCCGCTAACAAAAAAGATTTTCAGGCGTTCAAAAAGAATCCGGCCGGCAATGAATACAATCAACCTGTTACCCTCTATGATGTAGCAGTTCTTTCCATGATGGCACATCAGCGCGGTGAAGATCCTGCGCCACCGGTTACAATCAACTATAATTCCGGCCCCTTCCATCCCCCACAGGGTTAAAAAAACGAACAACTTATCAGTAAACCCGGGGGCGAAGATCCCCTGCCCATTGATCCATCAGCCTGTTATTCAACTCATTGTTGATAATAAGCTCAACACATACTTCCATGACCATTGCCTTTCCTCGATGGCTGGCCATTCTGTTATGGCCGGCCATCTCTTGTACCTGGCCAACAGCGCCCAATAAAAAAATGATCAATTTGCTGTCGAATGTCGCAGAGCGCACAAATGTTCCGGCCAACCCTTTTGCCTCCGAAACAAAATTATCTTTCTATGATTCCCTGTTGCAGACGGCAACGGCGTATCCCGATTCAGCCACCGCCATCTTTGCTATAGCCAATACACACCTGGAACTGGGGCAGGAAGAAAAAGCCATACGGTTGCTTGAAAAACTGTTTCGTGATATGCCGCCCTCCCTCTTCGATCACAAAAAAATGGTCTTGAAAACCCTGGCTATGTGCCATCTTCGGCTGGGCGAAAGAAAGAACTGCATCTATAATCATTCCGGTGAATCATGTATCTATCCGATTGCCGGCAAAGGTGTACACGTAAACAAACAGGGCGCCGAAAAAGCCATTGGACTGTACGAAACAATATTGAAATACGATGCCTTCGACCTGGAATCGAGATGGTTGCTGAATATTGCATACATGGCCGCCGGGGGCTATCCGCACAAAGTGCCACCGCATTTATTACTTGACATATCCGGCACGGATAGTAACTGCAGCGTTCGACCCTTCACTGATCTGGCTGCCCGCGTAGGCATCAATATCAAAAATATGGCCGGCGGTAGCATCATTGAAGACCTCAACAACGACGGTTATGTTGATATTGTCACCAGCAGTTGGGGATTACAGGAAGGCATGCATTATTACATCAATAATGGCAATGGCACATTTAAGGATGCCACCGCTTCTTCCGGATTAAAATACCTTACCGGTGGACTGAACCTGCTGCAAACCGATTATAACAACGACGGATGGAAAGATATTTTTGTGCTGCGCGGCGCCTGGAAAGATCAGTATGGCAAAGAACCGAATTCGCTTTTACGGAATAACGGCGATGGCAGCTTTACCGACGTTACGCATGAAGCGAAATTGCTCTCCTTCCACCCTACGCAAACAGCTACCTGGGCCGATTTTAATAACGATGGATGGCTGGATGTTTTTATTGGCAATGAAACAGGGTACAGTGGCGAACAACACCCTTGTGAGCTTTATCTGAATAACAGGGATGGTAGTTTTACCGAAGCAGCCGCGAAAGCCGGTTGCAATATCATCGCTTTTGTAAAGGGGGTAACCTCGGGCGACTACGATAACGATGGCCGGATAGATCTTTTCCTGTCGACCCTGGACGGAAAAAAGATACTGCTGAAAAATGAAGCATCGGTGAACGGCGCCTGTCACTTCAAAAATGTTTCAAGACAGGCCGGGCTGAGTGATCATTTTGGTGGCACTTTCACCACCTGGTTCTTTGATTATGATAATGATGGCTGGCTCGATATCCTGGCATGCGGCTATGAATTCACCAAATCGCTCGCCTGGTATGCTGCAGCGGAAGCAATGAATATTCCACAGGGCAATTCAGGCAGGATCTACCTGTTTCGTAACCGGCAAGACGGAACGTTTGAAGATGTTTCAGCAAGAACAGGTTTGAACAAGATCGCCTTTGCCATGGGTGGCAATTTTGGCGATGTAGACAATGATGGCTGGCTCGATCTTTACCTAGGAACCGGTAACCCGCAATACGCATCCCTCGTGCCTAACAAAATGTTCAAAAACGTCAATGGTCATCGCTTTGCCGATGTAACCACGTCTGCCCGCGTTGGCAACCTGCAAAAAGGGCATGGAGTTTCTTTTGTTGATCTTGATAATGATGGAGACCAGGATATCTATATTGAAATGGGTGGTGCATATATGGGCGATGCTTATGAAAATGCATTGTACGTCAATCCCGGTCAAAACGATAATCACCGCTTGCTGCTTTGTGTGCAGGGCACCACCAGCAACCGCGCGGCAATTGGCGCACGGTTGAAGATATCGTTTACAGATAAAGGGATCAAACGCACTGTGTACCGTGACGTTAATTCCGGCGGCAGCTTTGGCGCCAATCCATTAACGCAGCATATTGGCATTGGGGCAGCAACGATTGTAGATGAAATTGTTGTACAATGGCCGGGCACTTATACGTCCCAGGTATGGAAGCAGGTGCCAGCTGATGCACTCATTTCAATACAGCAGGGGATCCAAACTTTCTGGAGCAAACGCCTGAAATCTTTCAATTTCAACCGGGAAACACCCGAGATCATCGATTGTTTTCCGCAAACCCGGGCTGACGTGCCAGGAAAATAGTTTTTACAGCTACAAAAAAACCTTCGGCATACAAAAGCCGGCTGTTCTTATTGTAAAAAAACTTATTAATTTTGCACCCGACTTAACTGATTTACACGCTATTATCACTGGTAAACATAGATCCGGCAGAATTTGGCCAGATGATTGCTATATAGTTTTAAGATAAGGAACCATTATCTTATGATAATTCATTCATTGTATCAGGGCTCCGGTATATCTTCAAACTAAATCGCAAACATCCTGAATTACTTCAGGTACTGGCAAAGGTTCAGTCATCAGGACTTGCTGTATTCCGTTTACACCCTACATTAATCGACTTCGAAGCCATACAGCTTTGGAAATAACCTGTTCACGGAAAAGGAAAAATAAATAACCATTAAACCTGGATAAGGGATATTTATCCAAAGCAAAACTATTGTCAGCACAATGCAACGTGAAATAACTACCATATTGTACATAGATGACGACCAGGATGATCTGTTGATCTTCGAGGAATCAGTGAACGCATTGTATCCTGACGTAAAGCTGTATAAAGCGCAAAGCAGCGAGGCAGGGATCAACATCCTTAACCAGCTTGAATCTGAAAAGAAGCCTTTTCCATCGCTCATAATGATCGATCTGAACATGCCTAAAATGAATGGCAGGGAAACCTTGCAGCATATACGCAGCAATGAGAAATGGCATGATATACCTGTAGCGATCTTCACTACATCGGCTAATTATGAAGATATAGAGTTCTGTAAAAATTTCGGTTCTGCCTGTGTCATTAAACCCATGAGCTATACCGATTTCAGCGGCACGCTGAAAAAGCTGTTCAATACCCCGTGTCCCCCTAAAGGCGGGATACTTAGCCCCAGATAATTACTTTATTAACTGCCCGCCTTCGCTGAAGCTACGGCGGGCAAACGTTCTCCTTAAGCGCTCCGGAGTATTCTCACTGGTCCCAATAAACCGGACGGCATCAGCGGAGCATCTTTTTTGAAACTTATGTTGGTGCGGGTGCGTCTCTTTTCAGGCGGTAACCCCGCATCACCGATCAGGCGGTTAGGCCAGCAGTTCACCACTACGATCTCCAGCACATTACCGGTTGCTTTTAATATTTCCGTCACTTCCACCCGCCAGGGATCCGTCCACAAAACGCCCAGCTTTTTACCATTCAGCGTCAATTCCGCAATATTCTTTACGACGCCTGTTTCCAGGAAATAGCGCTTACCTGTTTCAATATTGACGGCATCGAACTGCTTAACATAAGTAGCGCTGCCTGAATAATATTTAATGCCTTCTTCCGGGCGTTGCGTCCAGTCTTCCAGTTTGGCGAACTCCACGGTGGCAGGTCCACCCCATGCTGTATCAAAATGGACCTTCCAGGCGCCGGTGAGTTCCTGCACTGGAGCATAAGAAAGAAAATTTGAGACAGCCGGTTTGCCAGCCTGCTTTTTCACGGCAGCCCCTTTTTTGAATACGATGAACCACGATTGAAAAGGCGCAAATTCCAATGGAATACTGGTATACCCTTTTGCCTGGCTGTATGTTTTTATGGGCATCATTTTACCAGTTACAGCATCCCAGATCTCGGGCGCACTGCCTGTGTTGCGAAAACGGCAGCTTAATTTTTCTTCGCTTTTATTGCGGTTGGCAACAAAATAAATATCGGTATCATCAGTGGTACGGTGGATGAAATCAATAAAAGCATTTTCATCGTCACAGATAAAGTCAGGTCCTACCCCTTTTTCCTGCAACACTTCTTTCAAGGGCACATTCCAAAAGATCTTTCCTTTGCCATACAGATGTTGTTTAATGTTTTTGCCATCGCATTTGCCCCATACTGCATCGGCCAGCACTTTTATGCGAACATCACAATTCGGATAATCTTTTAAACCGCTGTCCTTTTGTGGTCGGGGGCCTATTATGGTAGCACCGGCCGCCACGAGCGCTTTTATTTTCTCCAATACAGGCACCGGCATGGAAGTAGTGTCAGGCAATACCAGGATGCGGTAACTCATGCCATCGGGTAATACCAGCTTGCCGTTTTTGACGTTTAGCCTTGTCAGCAGTACTTCTTCGTTACACACATCATAATCGAATCCTTTGCCGGCAGATGGGTCAACATGTTTTGGCAGCACGATATTCGGCGCTATATCACCATTATAATACAGGATATCGGCTACAAACAATCCCTGTTGTAATATGTACTGGCAACGGCTGATGTAGTCGAGGAACGGCCCCGCCTGGTTCCACCACGTAACATTTGGATTGAAGTGGGTACCTGCGCCATATTCATAACCCGGTTTTCCATCCTGCACACGGGTTGCCGTAGATGTATGAATGAGAAAGCGGTTAATGCCTTCGCAAAAGGCGCGGTCAGCCGCCTGTTTCATGTTGCCGGGATAGTCGTACCAATGGCGGAAGGAAGTGAATGATTCAGCAGATGCTGTTTTCTTTCCATAGATATGCGCTGCCGATGATACCATCTTGGTCACTTTGTTCTGACCTCCTTCCAAACGCACCATGCCATACCCTAATTTCTCATCGAGGCCGCCTTCTTCATCGTGTTTACCACCCAGCCAGAACTCCCCCTGCGGCATATCGCTGCGTCCGAGGTTCTTTAAGGCATCCATACACATGGTTCCCGAGCGGCTCGGACCGGCAGCTTCATTCTGCACCTGCAAACCATTCCTATGGCAGAGATCGGCAAAATGTTTATAATGTTCATCGGCCAGACAATCGGCTACGGTTTTGCGATAGTCGTTCAAAAAACGATCGCACATATCTATATTGCCAATGATAAACCCGTTCAGTACAGGCAGGTAGGGAACGGGATCATAGCCCCGGTATTTTTTAAAATGCGTAATAATGTTTTCTGTCCAGTTGGGAAACCCGTCTTCAAAACTGTCATCGCATAGGTACACGAGCGTTTTGCCGGCCAGGTCACCTGCTTCCTGGATCAATATTTTTCCGAGGTTCTCAAACTGCAGGTCAACCCCGGTACGGCTTAACCAGTCAACCGACAGGCCGCTGGCTTCCGGCTGTGCGATCATTACTTTGGAACCCGTCATGCGATGGCCGGTGCGAATGATGGTCCATTCGCCGGCAGGCACATCCCAATCGAGCTGACCGTCGGCCTTTACTTTATCAGTTAGATCAATTACTTTATCCACTGCAATGGGCTGGTCGCCGGGCATGGCTTCCCAGGGCGTAGAAACAGGGCCCATTACATCGTTTGCTTTTATAAAATTGCTGGCGTCTTTGCGGTTGGTTTTGGCAGGAAACAGGGCTGCGCGTTTATCGCTCTTTAGCGGATTTTTGTTAGCACCGGCAGGAATGGCTACGATAGCGGTATCGCGGTAATCGATCTGCTCGATCGGCAGATCGATGTATTCTTTCCAGCCGGGCGCATTCACCAGCTTGTCGTACCCATCGCGATTACCCGGCAGCGGTAGTTTGCCGGAAAATTTTTGTGGACCGCTCACTGTTAATCTGGATTGCAGGAACCAGCGGCAGGCATGTTGCGGCGGTATCCAGGGACCACCCATACACCAGCCGGAACTCATGTTCACGCCCATTTTAATGCCCAGGCGATGCGCTTCCTGTAATGAATATCGAAAGAGCTCCCGCCATTCGGGCGACAGGAACTTAACACCCTGCGGCATTCTGGCGCCGCCCAAACCATCAGCCGAATTGATCAACAGCACTTCGCCCATCCCCTTGGCCTTGAATTCCTCCAGGTCGCGGGTAATACCTTGTTTATCTACCAGTCCGTTGAACCACCACCAGTAACAACCGGGTTGAAATGCCTGTCCGGGCGACAGGAATTTTTCTTTCAGCACATTGAGTGACGGCGTGCCGGCAAAGTCGTTTTCATTTTGGCGTATCCATTGTGAAAAACCACTTTGGGCCGTAGCCAGGTGGGCGGTTGTCAGCGAAGTGAGGCTTATAAATTTGCGACGATCCATTCTTATCAGTTCAAAGTTTTAAGTTCATAGTTCATAGTTCAGAGTTTTAAGTTCTTAACTGTTAGTTCCTGCTTTTTGTGAATGGTTTCGGATACCAGTTACCGGTTACCAGTCATCACGCAAAGCTTCAGCTTCTTTCAGTTCATTAATGTATTCATAACTCATCCACCAGGCAACTTATAAACCGGGTACTTAATAACTCATGAACTTAATAACTTCTAGCCTTTACTAATACGTAATATTCATTCCTAACCACCAACTTTATAAGAAATGAAATACTTTATATTTGAGAACTTTGAACTATGAACTTTGAACTTAAAACTTTGAACTTAAAACTGAAATTTATTTCTTCCCAAAAAACTTCGCCTTTTCACTGTTTGAAGGGGCCAGTGATTTAATGGCAGCTGCTGCTTCAATGGCGCGGTCAGCTTCAATGACGTCGGCGCCACTTTTGATGATCTGCGTATAAGCTTTGGCGCGTTCCTCCGGCGTAGGCAGTTTATCGTAAACAGGTGCAGTAGAGATCATACACATGACGCCGCGCTGGTGCAGCAGATCGAATATTTCTTTATTCTCCGGTTTATCCTGCGGACCCACATAAGCCATGATCTGTTGCCAGGGAATACCGGCCTTTTCATATTCCTCCATAGCCTTTTTTGTTTTTACAAATGCCTCGAACATGACGTTCTTATTATCGTCGTAATAAAATTTCGCTTCTTTGGCATTGTGCACCGTGATCATCACCCAGGCTTCTGCTTTATGTTTTTTGATGAGCTTTGCAGTGGTGGCAAGGGGCACATTTTTTTTATCGAGGATAAGCACCGTCTTTCCTTTAGCCCACTTGATCGCTTCTTCTAAAGTAGGAACACGAAAAGGCGTCACATTGCCGTCCACATCTTTCAGTTGCAGCTTTTTTACCTGCTCCCAGGTATGATCCTTCAGTTTACCGGTACCGGTAGTGGTACGATCGAGGCTGTCATCGTGCAGCAATACCACCACGCTGTCTTTGGTAAGGCGCGGATCGATCTCGAAAGTAGCCGGCGTAAACTGCAGCGTATGGGCCATGGCCTCGATGCTGTTCTCCGGATAACCTTTGCCAGGTCCGCCCCGGTGGCCGCTGATCAGTGGAATATCGTTACCGGTATATTTGAAATATTGTTGTAGTTGTTGGGGCTTATTAATCTTCAACACGTGCATTTTACGTGATTGGCCATAAACAGGCGCTACATAACAGCAGGCCGCTATAACAGCGAGCTGCAAGATCTTTTTATGAAGGATCATTGTATAAAGTTTAGTCGATCAATCAGAATTTTGAGTTCAGGTGCCGTAACACGAAGGTACCATCGGGTTCCAGGGTGAACATGCTGGCAGTAGCGTTCTCCATAAAGAACCGGCGGTAGTTGCTCAACGGCATGCCCAGTTTATGCGCCAGGAACAGGCGGTTCACTCCATTATGGGCAGCCACCAGGATATTACCGGATTGATATTTTTGTTGTAAGCTTTGAAAGAAATCATCTACCCGCAACACGATCTCGGTACCTGTTTCACCGGTGCCCCCTGCCCTGTTGCTGGCGGGGTCGCGCATCCAGTCGTGCCACAATTGGGCATTCTCTGCCATGAATTCTTCTTTTGTCTTTTGTTCCCACATACCGAAATCTGCTTCTATCAGGCGATCATCCTTCACGACAGTAGTGCCGCTGGCAATTTTTGCAGTGGTAAAGGCCCGTTGCAGTGGTGAGGAAAAAACACCCTCCCAGGTGATGGATTGTAACTGCTGGCGCAAGGCCTCGGCCTGTTTCAGGCCTTTTTCCGTCAACGGGATATCTGTTCGTCCGCAGTAGCGGTTATTATCGGCATTCCAGGCTGTTTCACCGTGCCTGATCAAATAAATATTAAGCATATGCTGTTTTGCTGATATAGCCTTTGGCGGCCAGTATCTCAATAAATTGCTGGTAATCTTGTTGATAAATAGCTGCCTGTTCCTGTTGCGGGTGAACCTCCTTCTCAATTTGGGTCAGGGCTTTGGCCGCTTCGGTCAGGGAATTAAAATGTGTTAACGATGCGGCAATGATCGCCGCGCCCACGGCGCCGGTAACATGTTTCATTTTGTACACGGGCAATTGCAGTACATTACTTCTGATCTTCAGCCATACATCGCTGTTACTGCCGCCGCCTGCTGTGTACACGGCGGATACCTGTTCGCCCGACAATTGTTCGATCACTTCATACGCATACCGTTCAATATAAGCAACGCCTTCCATATTGGCGGCAAATAAAGCCGCGCGTGATAATCCGGCCGGTTGAAATCCCGCTGCCTGTGGTGCAATGAAGGGAAAACGTTCGCCGGCTTGTTTGAGCGGCCAGGCCATGTGCCGCGTAGGTACCAGCACTGCGGCCTGCCTTGTGAGCTCAGTAAGATCATTCCCGAAATCCCGGGTGACCCAATCGGCGCCGGTATTGCTGGCGCCGCCAGGCATCCAGAACCCTTCCGGATGGCGATGGCAATACAGCCGGCCATGCGGGTCGTTGATCTCCTGCGTGGTTACGCCTTTTACGACAAGTGTGGTTCCAATGGTCGTATTCCAATCGCCTACCTGCACCGCGCCGGAGGCGATCTGCGCTGCGCAGCCATCGGTCATACCTGCTACCACCTGGATGGTGCCAGGCAAACCCAAAGCGGTGGCTAATTCGGGTAATATTGTTGCTACCGTTGTGCCGGAGGCCTGTACTGCCGGCAACCAATCTTTTTGAATGGGCAGCTTTTCCCAGATATACGAGGGCCATTCTTTCAGCCGCACATCGTAGCCCGACTTCAGGGCGTTGGTATAATCGGTTACATCGTACCGGCCACTTAATTTGCCGATGATGAAATCAGCGGCATGAATGAATTTGCCCAACCGGACTGCTTTATCGGGATAACGATTGATGAACCATAACATTTTCGGCAGTCCGCTGCTGGCGTTAAAAGCCGTATAGCCATTACTGTTTTCTGCCAGGGCTATTTTTTTGCAATAGGCGGCTTCTTCTGCCGACCGCGGATCACTGTACATGATCGCGTTATACAAAGGCTGGTTGTTGGTATCCAGCGGAATAATGGTTCCGGAAGTAGAGGTTACGGATATGGCCAGAATATCCGCCGGTTTGATATGCGGTTTCACCTGCCGGATCACCTGTTGCAAACAAAGCACACAATCCTGCCACCATAACTCCGGCGATTGTTCTTCCCTCGATTGATTGCTCAGGGGAAATGCCTGTTCTCCACTGCCCAACACTTCTCCGGCAGCGTCTATCAACACGGCTCTTGCTCCCTGGGTGCCTATATCTATACCTATGAAATATGGACTGTTCATTCAAGAATGTTATTACTATAATATTGTTCCTCTTTCTAGTTTCAGGTTACAAGTTGCAGGGGTACCGGTTACCAGTTACCGGGAAATCAGATACATGAAGGCTGCGCCCCGGTAACCGGTAACCGGCGACCGCACTGCTTCGCGATCTTTCACTACAAAACACTCCTGAATAAGCTTCGAGTCTTCTTCCACTCTTTATACAACGCTGCACAATAGGGCTGTTGCTGCGGATGGATCACTTCAATAGTATCGTCAAAGTCTACAGTCAGTTTCAGCGCTTCATTACAAATGAGGGCGCCGCCAATGACCGAGGATTGTTCGAACCCCCGCCGCACCTGCACTTTCTTGTTCAACAGACCGGCCAGTAAACTGCGCAGGGTCACACTTTGCAAACCGCCGCCACAGGCCCACACATAATCGGGCTGATGGCCGGCTACTTCGCACAAGATCTTATAATTTTCTGCAATGGAGCAGGCGATATCCAGCACAGTGGCCCATACAAAATGACCACGGGTCAATTGATGCGACACA
Source organism: Longitalea luteola (assembly GCF_017356035.1). Lineage (GTDB taxonomy): Bacteria > Bacteroidota > Bacteroidia > Chitinophagales > Chitinophagaceae > Niastella > Niastella luteola. The sequence continues at coordinate 16,005 of NZ_JAFIQX010000008.1, forward strand.
GGCGTTGGAAAAATAAATCCGCCTTTGATCAGCGGTGTTTTTTCATCGGCCACCAGCGATCCGAGGGAAGCCATACAAAAAGCATCTTTGGTAGCCGCCAGCTCCTGCTCTATCACTGCATAGGTCTCATTGGGGTAAAATATCTCTTTCAGCCGCTGAAAGTTCAGTCCGGTTACACCGGCATTGGCTTCAAACACCAGGCGGTGGGCTTCAATATCGCGGCTCGTCCACGTACGCTGACCGGCATCGAGCAGATAGGTATCAACGAGTTTTACGATGGGCGTGGTAGTGCCCGATACGATCACAATGTCTTCTACGGCGGGTTGCGTACTCTTTATGGCGAGCTGCGTATCACCACCGCCCACTACCACGAGCGCCTCTTTCGAGATATTGAATGCGCTGGCAACGGCTGGCAATACAGGTCCCAGAACAGTGCCTGAATCATTCAACGGAGGCAGCAGGGAACTGTCGAGGCTGAACAGATCGCAAAGCGCATCGCTCCACTGGCGTTTTTCAACATCATATAACAACGTTTCTGACGCCTGAGAGTGCTCATATTTAATGACACCACTCAATTGGAACTCTACCCAGTCGCTGATGCTGACAAAGCTGTTACATTGCTGCCAGACCTCTTTCCAGCGTTTTTTTATGCCGAGTAATTTAAAGGCGGAAAACAAGGAGGTGGGATAACGGCCTGTGATCTTATAAACGATCGTTTTATCAGGCAGGATTTCTTCCCATTCGCGGCCGCGATGATCGATATTAGGCAACCCTACCAGCGACTCGCCATTTTTTCCCAGCAACACAATACCCTCGCGCTGGCTGGTAGCGGTCAATGCCCGCACCTGTATACCGGGTAAGCCATCGATCACTTGCCTGGCCAGGCCGGTTACCTGTTTCCATAATCCGTTGGCATCAAAATACAGGGCATCGGGATATTTTTCATCGCGGATATATTGAATATCTTCCCGGGCAACCCCCAGCACCGTTCCATTGGTGCTCACTGCAGCCACCCGCACGTTGCCGGTGCCAATATCAATAACAATGTATGCTTCTTTTGCAGTCATAGTTTACGTTAGATCTGTACAGTCAATATTTCTTTATTAGCCAGCCTGGCGCCGGTTCTTTTATTATGCACGTACCAGTCGACCAGGGTCTTGTTTAAAATGGTCACATGATGATCTTCCACTTCGAAGGTAGCACCGGCAATATGCGGTGTCGCCAGCACATTGGGATGATCGATGATCTGATAATCAATTTCATCGGGCGGCTCATGGTCGAACACATCGAGGATCGCCCCGCGAATGGCGCCTTCATTTAACACCCGCAAAAGGTCATCGCGTTTCACCACCACTGCCCGGGCTGTATTAACAAAAATGGCACCGGGTTTCATTTTCGACAACAGCGAATAATCGATGAGCCCCCTGGTTTGTTCGGTAACCGGCAGGTGGATGGAAACAATATCACTGGTTGCAAACAATTCCTCCAGAGACACAGAGCGATAATTTTCATCAAAGGTTGTCACGTACGGATCATAAAACTGAATCGGACAGGGATAACACTGCAGCATGGATGCGATCAGCTGACCAATAGCGCCAAACCCTACCATACCCACCGTTTTACCGGCCAGCTCAGTGCCTTTGAACTGAAGATACGAAGTATGTGCACCGGCTGCCCAGTTACGGCCTTTCAACCATTCAACGCCTGCCAGGGTATTGCGCATAAATGTGATCACGTTGGCTATGAACATTTCTGCTACCGCCTGGGCATTGCGCGCCGGGGTATAAAAAACGGGGATGCCATGTTTGGTGGCGGTTTCAACAGCCACATTTGACGGCGTTCCGCGGCAAACGCCGATGAACTGCAAATGAGTATTGGCATCGATCACTGCAGCCGTTACATGGTCATGTTCTGTAATCAATGCGTTGGCGCCGGTTTCCTTTAACAAAGCCGTTAACTCATCGGCATAATATGCACGGCCATTTGGTTTCCAGGGCCTGTAAATTACCTCGCCAAAATGTTCCTGCAATGTTACCAGGCCATTATCATTGTAAGGCGCCGTCACAAGGATCTTCATAATTTTATACTTTGTTTGTTATTTCTTTATTATAGTTTGTTTCTATCGTTTCGCGTGAATCATAAATCGAATCGTGAATCGTGAGTCGTCAATCGTGAATCAACTGCTAACTGCCCGCTGCCTATTGCCTATTGTCTATTGTTTATTGTCTATTGCCTGTTCTTCCAATGCAGCCACCTGCACGGCCTCGCCCTTCACATGATGTAATGTTTTTGCATTATCGGGCAGGGTGATGAATTTTGTAAGGAAGGCGCTGATCAAATAAAGGATGGCCAGGATCCAGATAATGCCTTCATTGCCCACGGCGCTGAAGAACAGACCAACCAGCGCAGGGCCTACAAACACCGGCAGTCCGGCCCCAAGGTTCAGAATGGCGATGGCGGCGCCTTTGTCTTTTTTAACCAATGAAGGAACGAGGGCCGACAATGGCACATAACCGGCAAGGCAGGCGCCCCACAAAATGCCGGCAGCCAGTACGATCGTGAAATTGCCCGGCGCCGCCTGCGGCACATAATATAGTAACAGGGTTGTGATCGCACAGCCTACTCCACCAAACCACATAATGGTATTGCGCCAGCCAAAACGATCACCCACAAACCCGAAGATCAGGTTAAAGATGATATTGCTGGTAAAGATGGTGCCCCAGATCTTCAGCCAGGTGGTGGTATCGAATCCATGCTTTTCCATGTACATGGGCAGAAACACCGGGAAAGCAAATTGCGCCGTGGTATTGATGATGCGCACAATGCCGCCCAGCAACACCTTCGGTTCTTCCTGTACGATGGTAAGTCCCTTGAGCAGTTCGCGGGCCCTGCCGCCGGCATTATTGCCATGGGAACTACTTTTAAAGGGCGCTCTATTGAGGATCAATGCGAAAAAAGCGCCGATCAACACCCAGAATACCGAGCTCCATAAGGTATTAATGTAGCCCAGGCTCTCGATGGCCCAACTGGAATAAAAAGCGCCCAGTACGTTTAATCCACCGGTGAATACAAACCAGAACCAGCCAACAGCCCGGCCGAGTTTCTCTTTCGGGCTTTGATAGGCGATCCACACCATGAAAGAATAAGCAAACAACGGATAACCAAAACCACGCAGGGCATACGTTACGATCATAACGGGAAAGTTCAGCTGCCCCAACCCATATCCCACAAAACCTGCAGTGCCTGCCAGGTACAATAACAAACCGGCCAGCATGGTCTTCTTCGGACCAAAACCTTCTGCCAGCACACCCGAAAACCAGGCAGAAACAGCTACGGTTATTCCATAAGCGGTAAACAGCGAAGCATTTTGTTCAATGCTCATGCCCCTTCCTGTGAGGTAAGGACTTAACCAACCGGTTTCCATACCATCGCCCATCATAAATATGAGGATACCTACGTAGCCCCAGAGCAGGGACATGGGAATGCCGGTTTTGTCGGCGAATGATGTGTTGTTGGCAGCAAGCTTTTGCATGAATCGTTATTTTACTTTAAGCTCCACCCATTGATGGAGTAGTACAGTTGTGAATAATCTTGTATCCTTCTTTTTTCAACCCTTTGCCGTCTTTTCCGGGCTATTTGTACGATTCGCCGGGCCGAAAGGCGCATTGATTATAACGGGAAAAGTTCGGGATGACCACCATTTCAGCCTTTTTTCGCTTTAAATTTTATTTAATTTCGATGAAACAAGCTGGTGGTTATTAACAATTGACAAGCCTAACCGGAAAAAAGTACCAGAACCTGGCCTAAAAAAGCCATAAATAATGCTTAATCCACGGTTAAAGAATGAAAAACGGATAACAAAGTAAACAAAATTTACAGTAATTAAACAAATTTAAATACAATTAAATGTTTTTAAACCATTAATTAAACACATTTAAGCGTCAGAATGGTAAATCCTGTATTAACTTTATTTAAAAAATTAAACGATCTGTAACCTTTTTACAGAAAGCGATTACATTTGCGGGGGCGAAGCTCAAATAATCACACATCAAATACCTTATTCAGTTTAACCATGACAATCACTGATAGACACCAACTCATTATCCAGAAGTTACAGGAAAAAGGACGGGTAGATATTCAGGAACTCAGCGAAGAGCTGCAGGTTTCGGGTGTAACCATTCGAAAGGACCTGAAACTGCTGGAAGAAAAGAACCTGTTGTTCAGAACAAAAGGCGGTGGCTCTATCAATAATCCTTATGCGGCGGAACGCACGATCAATGAGAAGGAATTTATAAATGCCGATCAAAAGAAGAAGATCGCCAAAGCAGCGCTGACCCTGTTGGGACAGAACGACAGCATAATCATTGGTTCAGGCACCACCGTATTCGAGTTGGCGCAGGCATTGTATCCGCCAAAACATATCACCGTGATTACACCGGCTTTGCGGGTTGCGCTGGAATTATGCAACCGGCCTAATGTTGATATCCTGCAAATAGGCGGCCTCATCCATCACAGCTCGGCATCCGCTGCCGGCGCTTTCGGCGAACGCCTGCTTGAAGATATCTCCTGCGGATTGCTGTTCATGGGTGTAGATGGTATTGAACCGGAATTCGGCTTAAGCATAACAAACCTGGCAGAAGCCAGTCTCGATAAAAAAATGATCCAGGTAGCACAACAGGTAGTGGTAATGGCCGATAGCACTAAATTCGGCCGCCGCGGTATCGGCCGCATCTGCGGGCTCGACCAGGTCGACTACATCATCACCGACGCCGGCGCTCCTATAGAAAGCATCAAGCAATTGGAAGAAAAAGGCGTGAAAACCATCATTGCGGAATAATGCAGGTACCGGTTAACAGTTACCGGTTGCCGGGGCAACCCGCCACGAAAAGGGCTACAGGTTACAAGTTTAAGTTTTACAGTTAACAGCGCCATTCCAATGCAATTGCCGGTTCCCGGCGGTTTTGCTGTCCATCTTCGCAGCCAGACTGGTTAAATTATCGTAAACCAATTCCGTATAACGTCCATAGTACTGGTTGTCATGTTGTGTTTTGCAATTATTCCCGTACATGTATATGCCTAAACAGACGGTTTTTAACGTTCAATTTGGTGTTGCGCAGGCTTTCTCAGTCATTTACAACCACCAAAAAACGGCAAACACATTATTTTTGCAGAATGGATTATTTTAAAAGGCTGCTGGATTTGTTGAAAACGGAACGTGAAGAAGACCGGCAATTGTATTTAAAGCTTACGCAAACTACCTCTGTAGCCCAACGCAGGGCCAATGGACTTACCTGGTATCCCATCGCTATCCGCGACCAGGAAATGAGCCGGGGCGATTACCTGACCGTTGAAGTGGAACGCACTACCCACCACGATATAATTCACCAGCTGCGGTTTGGCATGCCTGCTGTACTGTTCTCTAACCATGATGCCGCCTCGAACAAAGTGGAAGGCACTATCACGTTTGTGAACGGCAACCGGCTGAAGATCACCCTGCGCACCGATGAGCTGCCCGACTGGGCCGGCGACGGCAAGCTGGGTATCGATCTGCTTTTCGACGAGAACAGCTACGATGAAATGCAGAACGCCTGTAAGCAGGCGATGGTGCTGGCAGAAAAACCAGCCGAGGGCCGGCTGATACAAATACTTACGGGTGGTAAAAAGCCCAATTTTCAATCCAGCCAAATCCTGGAACCGGTTCGCGGTTTAAACTCGTCACAACAAGCGGCTGTCAACAAAATACTCGAAGCAAACGACCTCGCTATTGTGCACGGTCCGCCTGGAACCGGCAAAACCACCACGCTGGTGCAGGCCATCAAAGCCATGATCAGGCGCGACAACCAGCAAATACTCGTGGTAGCGCCCAGCAATACCGCGGTTGACCTGCTCAGCGAAAAATTAAGCGATGAAGGATTGAATGTATTGCGCGTGGGAAACCCGGCGCGGGTCTCGGAACGCCTGCTGTCGCTCACGCTCGACTACAAGATGACCGAGCACAGCCACATGAAAGAAATAAAGCGGCTGAAGAAACAGGCTTCGGCCTTCCTCGATATGGCGCATAAGTATAAACGCCATTTTGGCAAGGCGGAACGTGAACAACGCAAAGCCCTGTTTGCGGAAGCGCGCAACATCATGAAAGACGTTGATAATTCAGAACAATATATCATCAATGACCTGGTAGCGAAAGCGCAGGTGATCACCGCTACCCTGGTGGGCGCCAATCATTATACCGTTCGCAACCTGAAGTTCAATACCGTAGTGATCGATGAAGCGGGACAAGCACTGGAACCCGCCTGCTGGATCCCTGTTTTGAAAGCACAAAAACTGGTGTTGGCCGGCGATCATTGCCAGTTACCGCCTACGGTAAAAAGTACCGAGGCCGCCCGGAACGGACTGGCCACTACCCTGCTGGAAAAAACGGTGGCACTACACCCTGAATCGGTAGTCCTGCTGGAAGAACAGTACCGCATGAACGAAATGATCATGGGTTATTCTTCTTCTACCTTTTATGCCGACCGGCTGAAAGCGCATGCATCCGTTGCCCGCCATGTGCTCTTCAACAACGACCATCCGCTTGTATTCGTTGATACTGCCGGTTGCGGTTTTGATGAAAAGACCGAACAAACAAGTACGTACAATCCGGAAGAGGCGGCATTCCTGTTCCGCCATCTTACACAACTGGTATCGACGCTTGACGGTCATTATAAACCGGAAAATTTCCCGAGCATTGCGATCATTTCTCCCTACAAACAACAGATAGATACACTGAAAGAACAGTTCCTGAGCTCACCGGCCCTGCAGGCGTATGAACATAAGATCGCCATCAATACCATCGACAGCTTCCAGGGCCAGGAACGGGATATTGTGTACATCAGCATGACGAGAAGCAATCCCGATAGCCGCATCGGCTTTCTAAGCGATATCCGGCGCATGAATGTGGCCATGACGCGCGCCCGTAAAAAGCTCGTTGTTATCGGTGACAGCGCTACGCTGTCGCAATTCCCCTTCTATTCTGATTTCATTACATGGGCGCAGGACAGGAATGCGTATCAAAGTGCGTGGGAATTCGCCGAGTAACCCATTGACAATGGGCAATGGGTTACGGACAATGGGCAAAAGCTCAAATTGTAGAACTCACTATTGTCCGTCACTTAATAAATATTAACTCAATAACTGAACAACTGAATAACTAAAGAACTGAACAACTGAATAACTCAATAACTGAAGAACTGAATAACTAACTAACCTTATCAACCTCATCACTTTCGAGGTACCGTTTCGCCTGCATATTGTATAACTCCGCATACTTCCGATCGAGTTGCATCAATTCGCGGTGGGAGCCACATTCCACAATGCGGCCATGTTCCAGTAGTATTATTTTATCGGCATTCTTAACCGTACTGAACCGGTGCGTGATGAGAATGACTGTTTTTCCCTGCATATTCCGCTCGAGGGTACTGAAGATCTTTTCTTCGGTCACGGCATCTATTGAAGCAGTGGGCTCATCGAGGATGGTCACTGCTGCATTGCGGTAAAACATCCTCGCTACCGCCAGCCGTTGGTGCTGTCCCTTCGACAGATCAATGCCCCCGGCAAACTCTTTCCAGATCAGCTGATCATAATCCCTGATAAAATCATCAGCACCGGAAAACTGCGCAGCCTGTTTCATTCTTTCTTCCCTTGCCGCCGGCAGCTCGCCGTTCTCTTCAATGCGGCCCACACCGATCGATTCGCGAATGGTTAAATTATATATCGGAAAGTCCTGAAACAAAATGCCCAATGCGCTTTGCCAGTCTTCGAGGTGAAGATCTTTCAAATTGATTCCGTTAATATAAATATTCCCTTCGGTAGGATCATAAATGCGGCAAAGCAGTTTGATAAGCGTGGTCTTTCCCGAACCATTCACGCCCACTATAGCTACTTTCTCCCCCGGCCTTATCGTAAACGACAGCTGCTGCAACACAAACGGCGTGTCACCTTCGCCAACCGGATACCGGAAACTGACATCCCTGAATTCGATCAGCGGTGGTTCGGTGAATTGTACCCTGACGGCATTCTCTTTGGAAACAATGCGGGGCTGCATATCGAACAACTCGAACCAGCGGGCTGCGTAGCGGGATGCTTCTTCTGCATGAGAAATGCTTTCAATATAGCCGTTGATGGTTTGGTAGAAACGTGTATAGGTGGTGAATGCCAGCAGCAAACCGCCCACAGCAATGCGGTCGGCCAGCGCCTCCCGGGTCATGAGGGCAATGGCCGCAAAGAGGAATAACAGGTACCACAGGCTCATTACACTGTATGATATGGCTTTCTTGCGTTCGGCCGCAATGATCTTGTTATGATATGCCATTTTTCTGTCGCTGATCTGTACTTTGAGCCACTGCTGCAATTTGAGCAGGATGACATCCACAGCCTTTTGTAATTCTTCAAAATGCGAAATGCGGTTATGAATGATGCGATGGTCGTCGACGGAAAAATAGCGAATGCGGAACACCTCCATGCTGTACTTTTTGTAAAAGAAATAAACTGGCGCCGCTGCCAGCACGGCAAAGACCACAAGCCAGTAATTCAACGACCAGAGAATGCTGATGGAAGTTATAATGCCGGCAAAATTGGTAGCGGAATTAAAAAAGAAATCCTGCAGGTTGAGTATACTGCCCGTGCCCCACTCCTGCGCGCTACGTAAAAGGTTCTGGTAGGAACTGCTTTCAATTGTGCCGATATCCAGTTTGCCCTGCCGTTCAATTTTATACAGGTCGAACTGCACACTTTGCTGCATGCGGAAGATCATACGGTAATGCGATCCTATATTACCTATGATCAGCGGCACCAGGAACGACAAACCCAGGATCACCGACGACCAAATGAGCTGACTGGTTTTACCCGTGCCGTCTTTTATCTTAATGATCTCATCAACTATAGCCGCAAAACTGGTGAACTGCAGATATACCACAGCCCCCTGAAAAATATTGAACACCATCAGCAGGATCAACAAACGCCTGTTCGTTTGCCAGGCAAAATCAATTGATTTGATTGCCACCCCGAACATATTCCGGTACTTTTTCATCTTCTCTCAAGATACCATTTTCCTGCCAATTTGTTAATACCGGAAATTTTATTTGGAACATTCGTTCCAATATATATACATTTGTACCGGAATGATCATTCCAATATCCATTTCATCAAACATTTTATCACTCATGAATCGTTTACAAAATAAAACAGCCCTCATTACGGGCGGTAACAGCGGTATTGGTTTCGCTACAGCAAAAGAATTCCTGGAACAGGGGGCAACCGTGATCATCACCGGCAGAAGCCGGCAGTCGCTCGACGAAGCCAAACAAGCGCTGCAGGGAAAAGTTCATACCATACTATCGAACACCAGCAACCTGAACGACGTAAGGGCGCTTCGCAATCAGGTACAACAAATAACGCCTGCACTTGATATTGTGTTCATCAATGCAGGCATAGGGAAATTCGCTCCCATTGAAGCAGTGACCGAAGAACATTATGACGAACAATTCAACATCAATGTAAAAGGCGCCTATTTCACCATCCAGCAATTGCTGCCCCTGGTGAATGACGGCGGTTCTATCATTCTTAACACCTCTGTGAATGCGCATATGGGCATGGCCAATTCAAGCGTTTATTCTGCTACAAAAGCGGCCCTGCTGACATTAGCACGCACCCTGTCGGCAGAATTATTACCCCGCAGGATCCGGGTGAACGCCATCAGCCCCGGCCCGGTAACTACACCTATATTTGATAAATTAGGGTTGCCCGTAGCAGAGAAAGAAGGATTAAGAACGGCTGTACAAAGTAAAGTGCCTCTCGGTCGCTTTGCCGATCCGGCTGAAATTGCACGGGTTGCCACCTTCTTCGCTTCTGATGATTCTACCTTTGTGCTGGGCGCCGAGATCATTGCCGACGGTGGTATGATCACATTGTAAAATTTGCGGTAATTTTGGAACAAAGATTCCAAATACAACCGATGCCAAAGACAAAACAGTTCGACGAAACGGAAGTGTTGACAAAAGCCAAGGAAGTCTTTTGTGAAAAGGGATACAACGGTACTTCCATGGATGACCTGGTGCAGGCCACCGGCTTAAGCCGGTCGAGCATATACGATACGTTCGGTGACAAACATGGCCTGTTCATGAAAAGCCTGAACTATTATCGATGCACACAGCAGGGTGATATGGAAAAACAATGCACCAGGAGCGACAGCCCCAAAAAGAATATCCGTGCTATTTTCGACTATTATATCAAAGATATACTGGCTGATAAAGGCGGTAAAGGCTGCCTGCTGATCAATGCAAGCATGGAACTGAGTGCGGTGGATAAAGACGTAATGGCCATTTTCCAGTCGAACATGGAAGATATAGAACAGGTGCTCAGCGCCTTGATAAAGGAAGGGCAAAGCAAAGGCGAGATCCCGAAAAAATTTTCACCGAAAGCATTGAGCCGCCATTTGTTTAATAGTCTGGCAGGGCTTCGGGTAACCGGGATGAACCGGCCTGATGCCGATGTATTGCGGGAGATAGCGAAGATCTCGCTATCGATGCTGGATGAATAAACGCTGAAGCTGTAGGCCGAACGCAGAACGCTAAACGCAATAGTCTGAAGTCAATGACAGCCTGCCTTACAGGCGGCCGTCATAAAACGAGGAAGGCGCGTTAAGCCCAGGCGTTCAGCCTAACGCTTTTTTCCCCTTACTTTTGCGCCTATGATCCAGGACAACCTGTTACTTATTTTATCGCTTCTTTTTGCCATCAGCATCCTTACCATGATCAGTGGCAAACTGAAGGTTGCCTATCCTATTTTCCTCGTAATAAGCGGCCTGTTGGTCAGTCTTATCCCAGGCATTCCTCACATCAGTTTACATCCTGACCTGGTATTCCTGATCTTTCTGCCGCCCCTGCTGTACGCGGCAGCCTGGAATACTTCCTGGAATGATTTCTGGCGATGGAAAAGGCCTATCAGCCTGCTGGGTTTCGGACTGGTCATTTTTACTTCTGCTGCCGTTGCCTGGGTGTCTAACCTGCTGATCCCCGATTTTTCGCTGGCAGCCGGCTTTCTGCTGGGTGGTATAATTTCACCGCCCGACGCCATTGCCGCCACCTCTGTATTACAGGGCCTGAAAGTGCCCAAAAGAGCGATCATTATCCTGGAAGGTGAAAGCCTCGTGAACGATGCTGCCAGCCTGATCGTATTCCGGTTTGCGTTAGCAGCAATAATGACGGGCCAGTTCCATTTCTGGCAAGCTACAGGAACTTTTTTCATGGTGGCCATCCTGGGGATCGTCATCGGGCTGGCCATCGCACATTTTGTTTATTTCATTCACCGGTTCTTTCCTACCACGCCGGAGATCGATGCTGCATTTACGTTGATCTCTCCGTATATCATGTATATCACAGCAGAGCATTTTCATGTATCGGGCGTTTTGGCTGTTGTGAGCGGTGGTCTGTTCCTCACTTTCCGTTCGCAGGATATTTTCAGTTACGAAGCCCGCATCCAGGTGATAGGTTTATGGAACACGCTGGTGTTCTTAATGAACGGCTTTGTATTTATCCTGATCGGCCTGCAGTTGCCGGATATTATTAAGGGTATGGAAAATTATTCAGTAAGCGAAGCCATTTCTTATGCAGTGATCATTAGCCTGGTTACGATCCTCATTCGCATTATGTGGGTATTCCCGGCTACCTATATTCCCCGGCGGCTGTTTAAAAGTATCCGCGAGAAGGAATCCAACCCGGGCTGGCGGAATGTATTGCTGGTGGGCTGGAGCGGCATGCGGGGGGTTGTTTCACTGGCATCGGCCCTCGCCGTACCGCTGACGCTGGCGGATAACCAGGCCTTTCCGCACCGCAATCTCATATTGTTCATCACATTTGTGGTAATACTTTTTACCCTGGTGTTACAGGGATTGAGCCTCAAGCCGCTTATCAGGCTGTTAAAGATCGAAGGCGATGAAAAGCTGTCTGAGAACAGGGAGGCGCTTGACCTGCGTTTACAGCTGGCCCGGGCCGTGCTCACTCACATGAACACGCGCTATGCCAAAGAGATAGCAGAAAATGAGACTTATAAACGGGTGCACGACCGGTATGCGCGCATGATATCCATAACACAAAAAAAGCTGGAGAACCAGGAAGCTGTTAATGAAACGCAATCGTTTTTACCCCATTACCGGCAAATGCTGCTTGACCTGGTTGAAGTACGGCGCCGTGAATTGAATAGTTTCCGGCACAACAACAGCTTCAGTGAAGAATTGATCCGGGAAAGGGAATGGGAGCTGGATCTGGAAGAAGCACGGTTACGAAGGTGATTCAGTTCCTGAGTTTTTAGGTTAAAGTTTGATACAAAGTATAAGTAAACCGCAAACTGTGAACTTATTTATCAAAGACCACCCTTACCATACAACCCTGCCCCGGAGCGGTCTCAATGTCAACTTTTCCATTGAACACATCGGCGCGGTTGATAATGTTATTCAACCCAATGCCCTTGCGTTTGGCATTCAGGTCAAACCCTTTTCCATTGTCGACGATCGTGAGAATAAGTTTTTTATTTTGTTCTTTTATACTGATACCTATTTTAGTGGCCTCGGCATATTTCAGAATATTATTGATCTGTTCCTGCACCATCCGGTAAATGGTCAGCTTTAAGCCATAATCCAGTTTCGATTCATCGAAGCCGGCATGATTGAAGCTTACCTCTATTTTCTGCGCCCACCGGATATCGCCGATCATATCATTAATGGTTTCAATAATGCCCAGGTCCTCAGTACTGGGCGACACCAGTGATTTTGACAGCTTGCGGATCTCTTCGATGGCCATATGAATATGTTCCGCCGCTTTGTTGGTAAACTTTTCGCGTTCTTCTTCCGTTTCCAGGAAGGGCGACGACAGAAAAAGTTTCGCTGAAGCCAGGATCTGGTTTACGTTATCATGCAATTCCTTTCCTATTTCAGAACGTTCCTTTTCCTGCGTATTGATCGTGTTACGGGCAATCTGCCGCTGGTGATTCACTTTCTCTTCCGCCAGCCTGGCCTCCTGTTGCCTTAATTGTTCTTCTGCGTGTTTCTGATTGGTAATATCATGTACGACACCGATCAGTTTCTCCGGTTCGCCTAAATGATTTTTGACCAACTGCCCCTGCGAATGAATGATACGGACCTCTCCATCCGGGCGAACGATCCGGTGCTCAATATCAAAATCGCCCTTGCCGTCGACTGTATCCTTTATGCGTGCCCCTACAAATTCCCTGTCATCAGGATGAACAATACTCATATCCATTTTTTTGGCCGGTAATTCGGGATCATACTCATAGCCGAAAATGCGGTACAATTCGTCTGACCAGAACATAGTGCCGGTCTTGAGATCGCTTTCCCAACTGCCGAGGCTGGCTATACGCTCGGCCTGTTCCAGCAATCGCTGGTTATATTTGACCTGTTCCTTTGAGATTTTGCGTTCAGTACTGTCTATGCCAATGGCAAAATAACCGTTGAGTTTACCATTTTTATCGAACTGCGGCTGCGCCTGCAATGTGATCCATACTTTTCGCCCCGATTTGGTATACACCAGTATTTCCGTATCAAAAATGCGGGCGGCCGTTCTGTTTTCGAGCAGTTCTTTGATAGTGTCGACATTGGTTTCTTCACCATATAAAAAGTCTTCGGGCCGTTTGCCCACAGCTTCTTCCAAGGTGTACTCAGTCACCCGGGTAAAGGCTGCATTTACCCACTGGATCCTTCTCTCAACATCGGTGATGAGGATCGGGCTTAATGTTTCACTGGCAATATGGGAAAGCTTTTGCAGCTCTTCCTCTACTTTTTTCTTGGCAGATATATCCCGAAGGATCGTGCTCATGCGCTCCTCGCCATTCAGATCTGTAAAACAAACCGATGAGAATTCACTGGGAAAATATTCACCGTTCTTTTTAATGCTGATCTGTTCGCCCTGCACATACCCTTTTTTATTACGCTCTTCCATCAGTTTCAGAAATTCATCCGTTTGAAGCACACAATCCTCCCTTCTCAATTTTCTAAACTCCTCCTGGGTGTACCCAAACATTTCACAGGCTTTATTATTCACTTCCAGAATAGTACCATCTGGTTTACCCAAAATAAATGCATAGAGGCTGCTATTTGCAATGGCCCGGTATTTGGTTTGGCCTGTATAGATCATTTCCTCGGCCTGTTTATGCTGGGTAATATCCTGGAAAGTGCCGAACAACTGAATGGTCTTATTGAAGATCTGTTTAGGCCGGCCGATGGCCCGGATCCATTTTACTTCCCTTTCGCATTCATTGCAGTCGAGCTCGAGATTAAATGCAATGCCTTTATCAATGGCTTCCTGTACAGCCGATTTAAATTGCATGTAAGCCTCTTTTCCAACAAAGGAAAGTATATGTTCCCAGCTGATGGTGGTATACTTTTGAATGCCCATCAGCTTGTACATGCCTTCCGTGCACGACAGGTGATTGGATTGTACATCGAGCAGCCAGCCGCCGATACCAGCTGCCAGCTCGGTTTCCTCCAATAGCTGTTTGTAGTTATTGGTTTCTGTATTATCTGTTATGGAAGCGATCATGTACCGGTGATCCGGTTCGATAACGACGTTCAGTTTGCAATAAACCCCGAAGATGTGCCCGTCTTTTCGTTGTACATGAAATTCGCCTATTGTTTGTTTTGGAACAGGCGACGCCATCGCCTCGTTAAACGTATACAAAGTAAAATCGCGTTGTTGTTCGGGCACCACCGATAAAAAATGCCTGCCGATCAATTCCTGGCGTTCGTAGCCGATCATGCGGCAATACGTTTCGTTCATATCAATAAAAAAGCCGTCGCTGTCTACCACCAATACGCCAACATCGAGTGAATTGAAAACAGCATTGCAAACGGGATTGTTTGGGTTACTCATCGCAGAAAACTTACTCCGTTGGGATTTGGAATGTACTCGCATATCACCCTTTTTACCAACTTTGGTTTTGTGTCATCCCCGCTGATGGGACGGCAACAAAAAGTCAGTTTAATTAATTATGTATTATAGATCATCAGGTACAAGCCTCATGGCAGGCGATTGTAGGAACAGGTTGGCGCATGCTTCTGCATGCAGGCACACGGGATACGCAGGATTATTTAAAAAAGCAGATATAAATTATGAAACACTGGTAACGGATAAATTTACTATTTTATCTAATATGGATGAAGAAATAATTGTGCCCTGCCAAGGGTTTTGTATTGCTTACAGGCGGTTTGGCAATGTTTCGTGACCCCGATCATTTTGTCGGTAAATGTTTGTTAAAGAACAGCATATAAAAAAAGCGCGGCACGTTTTATAAGTGCCACGCCTGATGCTTTATTGCTGATATGCGGTGATCTGTTACTTCACTATATCTTTTATTTTGCTTTTCGCAAATTCATCGGCCAGCTGGTTCAACCGGCCGGCTGAAAGAGTTACCGGTCCCTGGTCAAAGACTACACGATACACAAAACGCACGCGCTCACCTTTTTTCAATTGCAGGTTCTTAGCTGATTTACCCTTGGTAAATATTTTTTCGCCCAACGGGTTGGCCGCGAATAATCCATAACCTCTTGCATGCCAGAAGGTGGGATAATTGATGTTGCTGGGGTGATCGATGATGGCAATACTGATAGAATCGTTCTTCATTTTGCCAAACATCTTACACCAGTGCGCCCTTGTGCTCCAGGCACTGTCGCCTTCTTTGCCGGCACTGGTTATATAATTACCCGTGGCAACGGCATCGGTGTTGCCTTTAACCACGGTTACATTGCCTTTATCATCTTTAAACAACTTGTCTTCCTTGGCCGAGATCTGCAGTTCATGGGCAACGCGCAGGCCGAGCAACCCATCCTTGGCATCGGTGAACAGCACATCGGTATTGGCTGTCAATACGGTGATACGGTCTACAATGCGCTGGTTCTCGGTGCCACTGAATTCATATTGGGTGGTTTCTTCGAGCAACACATTGTTTTTGGAATCTACCCAGTTGGCATGATAGGCCAGCACACCTTTAGCGCCGTCCTCTTTTTTAATGATGCGATCGGTCTTAATGCTTCCGTACATCGACTTTTTATTATCCGGAATGGCGAAAGAATTATTCCAGAAATCGAGCCCGTTCACATTTTCAAAATTAAGCCACAGTCCGAGGTGATGCGGGTGATCGGTAGGATCACCGGGCAGCGTGTAAATGGGATAACCCCGGGTGAGCATGGCGCCATTGCCCGAAAAAATGGGATACAACACCGGCTTGGCCAATGTATCGGGGTAAATGAAACTGGTGAAAAGTTTTGACCCGATCATTACGTTAATGGTATTCTTGTCTTTTTCCTGCACCAGTTTTACGGTCTCTTTTTTCTGAGCGAAACCGGCAGAAACAAAACAGGAACCAATTGCCCAAAGAAAGACTTTCTTCATATAGGTTATACAATGGTTTAAAAACAATTAATATTTGAACGGTTTACCGCCTACCATTACTTCCTGTGTTTTTTCATCGAACGTTGCCTTTAACCCGGTATGCGCTGCTGCAGTGGTCATGATACAGGCAATAGAATGGTTGTAACCCGCTTCTACCGGTGCATTCGGCTGCTTGCGGCTGCGGATGCATTCCATCCAGTTACGCACATGGTTGCTGGTTAGTTTATCACCACCGGTATTGGCGCTGGCAACAACTGCTTCTTCCTTTGCCAGGCTTTGCTCAGGCAGCAGGTTGGCCTGCATACCCATGGCCTCGGCAAATCTCTTTGTCAAGCCACCTTTGGGTGACACGGTGTTGGTGATGAGGTTGAGCTCACCGCCATTGGAGAAATATACTTCCGACGGACGTTCATCACCATTGTGCATACGGCTGCCAAACGTTACCTGGAAGCCGGTTGAAGGATCATTTAACGGACCGTAATCAAACACAGCGGTAATGGTATCCCAGTTGCGTCTGCCATCTTTCCACACATAAATACCACCGTTGGCCACAACACTGCGCGGATGGGCCAGACCACTGAACCAATGCACGGTATCGATCTGGTGGCTCATCCATTGACCGGGCAACCCGGATGAATAGGGCCAGAAGAGGCGATACTCAAGATATTTACGGGGATCGAACTTCTCAAACGGGCGGTTCATCAAATAGCGTTTCCAGTCGGTGTCTTCTTCTTTTATCTCTTTCAATAATTCAGGCCGGCGCCAGCGTCCGGGCTGGTTTACGTTCCAGGTAAGCTCAACCATGGTAATGGGGCCGAACTTGCCGGATTTTATAAACTCATTGGCGGCATGGTAATTGGCGCCGCTTCTGCGTTGTGAACCGATCTGCACGATGCGGTCCGTAGCCTTGATGGCTTTCAGGGCCGCGCGGTTATCTTCCATAGTTTCGGCAAACGGCTTTTCAACATAGGCATCACAACCGGCCTTAACGGCTTCTATGGCGTGCAGGGCATGTTGAAAATCGGCCGTACTGATGAACACGGCATCTACCAGTTTTTTGCTGTATAGTTCTTCGTTATTGCGACAGGCGACTATATCGTGGCCCATTTTTTCTTTCCATTGGGCAGCGCCTTCTTCCCTTCTTTTTTTCCAGATGTCTGATACGGCAACAATATCGAAGTTCAATTCCTTGTAATGGTTCATGAAGCAAGGCATGTGAGAAGCGCGATGACGGTCAGAGAA
The DNA here is from genome assembly GCF_017356035.1 of Longitalea luteola. GTDB lineage: Bacteria > Bacteroidota > Bacteroidia > Chitinophagales > Chitinophagaceae > Niastella > Niastella luteola. The sequence continues at coordinate 33,683 of NZ_JAFIQX010000008.1, forward strand.
ACCGACTACACCTACCCGTACCCGGTCGTTTGCTCCGATGATCCTTCTATAACTTGTTGCAGTGAATCCGGCCTTTGCAGCTAAGAGACTGGCTCCGGCCATAGTGGTTTGCTGAATAAACCGGCGACGAGAATTTTTCATATCGGCATTATTAAAATTGGTTGATTGAGTAGCCTTAAAATTAAGGAGAACAATACCAATTTCAGCATTAAAAAGCGAATAGCATAAATTTATTAGTAGTTGGGTAGTATAGTTTAATACAAAAAATAAAGGTCGATGCAACCTTTTATTGGCCGGTATCATCCCATCACGAACCGGGTGAGGGTTACTGAAATTGCAAGGCAAAATACTCCAGTGGCCCGGCGCCTGCATTCTTGATCGAATGCAAGGTTCCTGATGCAAAGAAGATGAGATCGCCTGCACCAGCGGCCCGGGTGGTATCACCCAGCAGCACCAGCGCATCTCCTTTTCTTACCAGGATGATCTCTTCCTGCGGATGTTTATGCGGGCTATGGCTTACGAGTCCCGCATTCAGTGAAGTTACATGCATTTCCATTTTCATGAAAAGCGCGGTAAAGCGATCGAACACACCTCTTCTTTCCCCTTTTTCATTTTCCTGAACCGACCAGTTCTCCCAGTCACCGACAAATGAGCCGCCCGCCTGGTTACCCCGTTCGATATATTTGGGCGTGTGGGTATTGAACCGCAACACATAATATACGGCGAGCGCCTTGCCGGTATTTTCAAAACTATGGTCATCACCCGGCATAATCAGCGCTACCCCACCCGGTCCAATGATGGTGGAATTGCCTTTTACGGTCACTTTCAGGTTGCCTTCTTTTACAATGATGAGTTCTTCTGCGTCTACATACGCCAGCGATGAATGGTGCGTTTTGCCGGGATCGAGCTCTATTACCCTTATGTTCAGATTAGACAATGTAGCAGTAGGGCCGTTGGCCACTTTCATAAAATAAGTGCTGGAATCCTTTTCAACGATCAGGTCGTTCCAGGCAAATACTTTCGAGGTTATTGATCCCTGCTGCGCCTGCGCCAAAAAACAAGCTAAAGCAGTAATGGTCAGAAAGATAGGTTTCATGTCGTAAATATAACATTGATTTGTTATAAGTCACGGTTTGCCAATGTATAACGAAAATAACCGGGTGCGGATTGTGGAAGTATTGCGAGATCCCGGTAAAAGTCGGGAAAAAAGGAACCGTCCCCCCGGCCGGGACCGGAGCAGACGGTTCTCTTACACTTCACCAGCCTGTTCTTTTTAAGGAAGCTTAACACCCTGCCGGGTCTTCATCAGTCTACTGTAAGCCATGACAGCATCTCCTATGCCTATTCTTTAACCAGTTTTGAGCTGATGATCTTTCCTTTATTAATCATTTTGAGCATGTATAAACCAGCTGGCAGGCGGCGCGGCTTGAAAACGGCCCGGTGGCTGCCGGCCGATAACTGACCGTTGACCAGCACAGCCACTTCTTTGCCGGTAAGATCGAATACCGACAGGTAAACATGGCCCGGTTGATCCATAGTGAAAACGATGGTATTGGTCTGTTTGAATGGATTGGGATAGGTCTGCAGCGTTACACCTGCAGCTGCCGGTGTGGTTGACCGGTGGGCGGGATCATTCTTTAACAGCTGAACGGTCACTGTACCCGTCAGTATCTTCACTTCTGTATAACTGTTCCAGGCATTGATGCTGTTGCCGTGTCCTATAATGCGAACGTATTTGGCCGTTCTGGGTGAGAAGTTAAATGTCTCGAGATTGAGTGTAGCGCCGCTGCTTTGCAGGCCGGTTGCCGCAATTACATAGCTCAGTCCATCGGTGCTGGTTTGTATGTCGAAAGTTGATGTACGGATATTGCCCTGGTAAAAAGCGATCTGAACACCTGATACGGTAGTTGCAGTGTTTAAACAGAACTGGATCCACTGTCCATCACCACTGGCCGACCAACGGGTATTAAGATTGTTATCGAGCACATTGGCGGGTACATTGCCATCATTACCGCTGGCTGTAACCGGTTCACACACCGGAGTACCACCGGGAAAATCATCGGCAGGGCTCAGCATACGCTGGCGAACCCAGGCGCCTGCTTCTTTCAGCCGGGCTGTGGTCCATGGACCATTTGAACAGGTTCCGGATTGCCATACGGCGCCTGAACGGAAATCATCAGAGTAATTCCAGTTCGTCCAGCTGATCTTTTTATTACGCATAAGATCGATGAACTGCTGCGCCATGGCGAAATCGTTCAGGCCATCACCACTGGCTTCCTGGGTACCGAACTCGGTTACAAACACAGGCAGTCTGTCAGACGCGGCATTCAACTGGTTCAAATACGCTGTACGATGATCCCTTGCATAGAAGTGGAAGGTGTACATCACGTTGGGAAACTGCAGCGGATTGTTCAATACATCCTGCAGCGAACCATCGCCGGACAAGCCGAATGTAGACCAACCATGTGTACCTACGAGGATCACGGCATCGTTATCAATAGCGCGGATGTGCGGGATCATCTGGTCTGCATAGGTTTTGATCTTTGCCCAGGTAGCGCCCGAGTTTGGCTCATTACAAATGTCGTAGATGATGTTATTCTTGTTCTTGTGCTGGTTGGCAATCGCCGAGAAGAAGGTTTTCGCTCTCGAAAGGTTGTAGTTGGGATCACCCGGCGTGAGCTGATGCCAGTCGACCAGGGCATACATGCCACGCTCGGTAGCTTCTTCGATCAGCCTGTTTACCTGGGCGGTAAAACCGGCAGGATCGGTTTCATAACCGCCTTCCTGCACATACAGGGATATACGCAGTACGTCTGCACCCCAGTCATAAGCGAGCGCATCGAGCGAAGCTTCGGTTAAACAGCTTCCCCAGCCGTACCATTGGATACCGTGGGTGCTCATGCCCCGCAACTGAATGGGATTGCCATACTGGTTGCACAATTTTGTGCCGATCACGCGTAACTGGCCGTTCCTGGCCACTGGTGTTTGCGCCTGGGCGTCTGACGCTACCAGTAAACGCAACATTCCTAAAAGTGCAATGAATGTAACTTTTTTCATTGGATATATATTATAGGTTAACAATGACACCTCCTGGCCCCCTAAAGGGGGAAACCGACAATCGGCAACGACAATTGGCAATCCTCAATCGACAATCGTGAATCAACAATCGTGAATCGTCAATCGTGAATCGTGATTCCAGTCACTCCTTTACGATCTTTTTTGTGATACTTTTCCCATTACCCATCAACTTTATCCAATACACCCCTGCTCCCAGCTTTTGGGCATGAAACACCACGCGATGATGGCCCGCCTTACTATTCCCGTTTAACAACAGGGCCACCTGTCGCCCCATGATGTCATAGACGCTCAACTGAACGTGCCCTTCTTTTTCAAGAAACCAGGTTATAGTGCTTGATGTATGAAATGGATTTGGATAACCGTTGAGTGTGGAAGCGCCAACAGGCGTTTCCGTTATCACGCGGGCAGCCAGCAGCGCGCTGCTTTGAATGCGTACTTCGGTATAACTGTTCCAGGCGTTGACGCTGTTCCCATGCCCCACAATGCGCACATATTTTGCGGGGGTAGCCGTTATGGGAAACGTTTCCAGGTTCAGGGTGGTGCCGCTGCTTACGCGGTTGCTGGCGGCAGTTGTCCAGGTAACCCCATCAGTACTTACCAGGATATCGAAAGAAGAAGTACGAGCCGTGCCATTATAGAAAGCGATCTGCACGCCGCTCACGGTTGACGCACTGCTTAAACAAAACTGGATCCATTGCCCGTCGCCGTTAGCCGACCAGCGGGTATTGAAATCGTTGTCGAGCACATTGCCGGGTACATTACCATCATCGGCACTGGCCATTACAGGCAGGCAGGTAGCCGGATCGGCGCCATTATGGCCAACCATGGATGTACTGAGGATTTGCGCGATCACCGGGGCCGAACTGGTTTCATCGGCGCCTTTATCGAGTGGAGAGGTACGGCTTTGTCCATCCATATCTACGGTAACCGCAGGATAAGTACCGGTTGCTGTACCTATTGCCGGGCTGCCCGGCTGCAAATGGAAAGTACCGGTGGCATTGCGGGCAAGCAGCGGATTCACGGACGTATAACCGCTGGCAGGCATAGCGCCAGCGCCATTCGTCTGGTATAGTATATTCCCCGACCATACTGCGCCGGTATAGGGACCAGCAATGGAAGCGGCGGCGCCCCCACCCTGGATAATATTGTTGGCAAACGTAGTATTGGTAGCCCCTAACCCGCCCGTACGTCCGCTTTGTGTGTAGTTGGCTGTATTATTGACGAGGGTATTGAAAACGATCACCGTGCGGTCCGGCCGGTCATGCACTGTTAATGCATCGCCATCGGCCACTTCGCCATCTCCATTCCCAATATTGATGGCCGGATTACAATTCTCAAAATGATTGCTGAATATCACATGATCATCGCCAAAGATGCGGATGCCGGGTGTATTGATAAAGTAGTTACCATACACCTTACAAAAGTTCCCATGCCGCAGCGTAAATTGTGCCGGGCAGTTACGAATGGTATTATACCTGATGGTTACTGCAGATGCTTTTACGGAGATCAATTCATTCTCGCCTTCACATGCTTCAAACAGATTATGTTCTATAATGCTGTTGCTGGAAGAAAGACTGTAGCCGCTTAAACCGAATTGCAGCGTTTCAGCGCCATTAGCAGTTTGAGGTTGCTGATCGAAGAAATAGTTGTGATGGATATGGATACGTTGCGCGATCTGGCTGCCCGTGCCACGTACCGTAATGAAGCGGCCCAACGCATTCTTATGTTGAAAGGTGTTGTAATCTACTTCGTGATCATTGCCGTTCAGCGACAGGTTCTCGCCGGCGCCCGGCGTTTCAAAGATATTACGGGTCCACCGGCAAAAGCTGGTGCCGCTGGCCATGGTAGCCTGCGACGCGCTGTGTGTGAATTTGAAACCTTTTATAATTATATACCTGGCCGGACTTACAATATTAAAACCGTTGGTACCACCAATTTCAACCCCGCCAATGGATTGCGCCTGAATGGTGATGGGCAAAGCCGCAGTGCCCTGTTTACTGATAGTGATGTCGGTACTGGCGCTGTATACGCCGTTGGCCAGGATGATAACATCACCCGGCGCTGCATTATTGATAGCAGTTTGCAAAGCCGGTAAAGAACTTACGTTAATGGTAGCAGCAGTCAGTACCGCTGGTACAGCATACAGCATTACAAGCAAGAGTAAAATTCTGGCATTCATGATTTTTGACTGTTTTAAGGTCATCAGCTGGCACACAACGATCCCTGGCAGGGTCGCGACCGGCCGATTGATGACAGGAGTTAAATATTTGAGGGGCTATAGGGGGATAAAACAGGCATGAAAGGCAAAAATAATATAATGTTAAACGTTAGTAGCTGGCGTATCGGAATACGCCGATTGGTTTTCCTTTTCTCATGTGACAGGTTTTAATGAACGCTTATGGTTATGAAAGAAAATACCAGTGAAGTAACTAAGTAATTGTACTCAAAGCGCGCATAAGGTTAGCCGAATAGTAACCTAAATTAGCAAACGAAGCAAGGCAAATACCGGTGGAAACTATTTACTGTTTATAAGTTCAATACTTCCGCTTTTCGACATGCTGGAACTGAGCAGGAAACTTTCTTCTTTTTTACCATATATAATTCGAACCAGGGCGGTATTAGGCGGAAAAGAACCCAGGCTTTCGGCATAGATCACCAGCCGGTTTGGGTAACCGGGAAACAGCGGCACCTTAATGATATGCGGTTTTTCTTTTAAGTACAGTTTTGGAACGATCAGTTGTCCATTATAAAATATACTGATGGTATCGCCATCAACAATGCCATTATCCATAAACCTGATCTCTGCCGAATCGGCATTGATGAGGTACCGGTTTGCTGGCGCCACTGCGCGGCCGGCGAAAAAATCACGGCCCACCAATGAATCTTTGTAAACAGGTTTCACAAATGTAAAACTGGTACCGGCGGTTTTGGTGGCAAGCCTGCGGGGCGATATATCAGGTTCGTAGAGGAAGGCAGCTTTATATTTCAGCAATCCTGCATCCTTTGTATAGCGGGCAACGATATTACACAGTGTATCGCATCTTCTTTCTCCCTGCAGCACCACGCTGTCGCCCACTTTTTCAAAAGATAATTTCATGCTGTCGCATAAATGACAATGTTTGGCCCAGGTATATTGTCCCGGCGGATCTTTGAAATACACCACTTCCTTTAGTTTGGTCATGATGTGATCTTTGTAGATCTTGCCGGTGATGCGGGTATGCAACCGTACGGCTGTATCAGAGGGCAGAATGCACTGTACCACCCCTTCAAACTGCGAACCATGTACCCGGGAGATCTGCAGGCGGGTGTCAAAAGTTTTGGTGAGTTTGCTTTTCTCGCCAAAATAAACGCCGTTCCATGTTCCGGCCAACCAGTCATTCTCCTGGCCAAAACCAGGCAACACAGCCAGCAAACAAACCAGGTGAACTATAACCAATAGATATTTTGTCATTTTAGTACAGTTGTACAACTGCTCCGATGGTATCGGCACAATTTGAATTAAAGCCTGGCGATCCAGGCGACTGTACAGTTCAGGGATGAATGATTAGTATTATTATGTGGGGTTAAGTACCCGGCAATTGCGTCAAATGAACCGGGAACCGCCGGCAATTTAAAGCCAAAAAACAATCCGGCAAAACTGAAAATAAGGAGTTCGGCCCATGCCGGTTTTTCGCTTCCTGGCCGGTTCGGTTTCCTCAGGACAGGACAAGACCTACCAGGGCGTTCAGAGCCATAGATTTAGACAAAAAAAATCCCGCCTCAGCGGCGGGATACGCTCTCTTAAACATGTAGTATGACTGGAAATTGGATCTCATCTCAGGTAAACAGTATATGGCTAGGCCACAAATAAAGCGGGTTCATGTTGTTTGTCGAGCACCCGGGCAAACAGCTCCTCATTGAGCAGGTCTTTCACCGATCTTATAATGAAGTCGGGTGCATAACCAAACTGATCGAGATCTGTTTCCCTGGTAACGCCTGACAGTGTTAGCACCGTAGTGAAACCCATTGATCCTGCGCCCAGGATATCTGTGGTCATGGTATCACCGATCATAATGGTTTCATCGGTTGATAATTGTAATATCTTTCGCGCCATACGCATCATTACCGGACTGGGTTTACCTACACTGAAAGCCTGTTTACCGGTAGCAAATTCGAGCATGGCGACAAATGCGCCGCAACCGGCCCGGTATTTTCCACTGCCCACGGGACAATTGGGATCAAGGTTGGTAGCAATCAGTTTTGATCCGTTCATGATCATATTGATGGCCTTGTCAACCGACTCCAGCATGATCGTGCGCCCTTCGCCTATGATCACATAATCTGGATGATCATCTACAATGGAATAACCAACATTGTGGAGCTCGGTCAATAACCCACCTTCACCAATAACGTATGCAGTACCGTGCTCTTTACGGGAAGCCAGGTAACGGGCCGTTGCCATAGCACAGGTAAAAATATCTTCATCGTTTACATTAAAACCCAGCTTGCGCAATTTGTAGCACACATCGCGGGGTGTACGCTGGCTGTTATTCGTCAGGAATAAAAAAGGAAAGCCTTTTTCGCGTAATGAATTAATGAACTCTACAGCGCCGGGAATTGGTTCACTGCCTTTGTAAATAACGCCATCCATGTCGATAAGAAAGCCCTTTTGTGCCATAAGTTTACATTTTGATGTTTTTAAAAATTGGGCAAGCGAACGGACAAGCATTCATTATTGAAAGAATCACTCACAGGCAAGAAAAAAATCGGTGGCAAGGAACTGGCAAGAAGTTATCTAAGGGAATTGTGCAGATTGCAAAACGGCAAGTGTTATAATAACGGGCAATTGTTACGCTTATTGTAAGCGGTACAAAGATAGCGGTAATATTTGAATGGTTGGTTTAAACTATTATTAAATCGTGAGTGGTGAATGGTGAGTGGTGAGTGCGAGTTAACGCTATCAACCAGTCAACTTATCAACTAGTCAATCCATCAACCCTTCCCCTCCAGATCCTTCAGGGCCTTATTGTACCGGTATAATACTTCAACATATTTCTCCAGCACCGGCAACAAGAGCCAGCAGGAAGCTTTCGCATCGACCAGCATATAATAGTATTGCACCGCCCGCTTGATATCTTTATGATCCAGGCAGATCCAAAGGCGGATGAGCCAGAAGTTGATCACTTCCGATGAATGATATTGTTCATAACCAGGTACTGCTTCACGGATGTCGGTAACCGCATAAATGTTCTCAAAACGAGGATCCGGTTCCTGCTGGATCAAAGCGCCAAGCGCCAGGCTGAAATGCAGCACCGGAAAGTATTTGTACATTTTCAGCGCATGCCGTTTAGCTACGTCACATAATGTATGCAGATCGAGCAGTACACCCTGCTCATAGATCGTTTGTAAAGCCAGCGGGTTATGAGCAAACTGGTTAGCCAGTGCGATCATTTTGCTTTCGAACGCGTGCATCAGCTGCTCATTATTGCGGTCTAACAACTCTGCCAGGTCATCTGCCTGCTTTACCACAGCCAGGTGTTCATCAAAATGTTCATCCAGCACATTATTGGTTGCTTCGGCGCCATGCCCTATTTCATCCCACATCTCGTGCCACATGAGCTCTTCAGCCGGTGTACAGGTGTTGATCTCAGGTGGTAACAGGCGGGTAAGTAATTCCGCATGGATCGTGATCTGCTCCAGTACCGACCGCTGCTGCACTTTTTCTGTGTTCAGCATATCATCCGAACGGATGCTCTGCACATTACCAAGGCTTACTTCTCCGGGTGGTATATTATCGATGATTAAATTTGTATCGGCCGATTCTTCGCGTAAACGAGGCGGGGCGTTTGTTTCTTCTACGGTATAATAATAATTTCCTTCGCCGGCGTATTGTTTGAGTTTAGCCAGAATTTCGGCAAACTGTCCGGCTTTTTCAACGATGAGGTGCGGCAATCCATCTGTACCTACCGGTACTTCAATAACAGGCACTTCATGATCGTCTTCTTCCAGTATAAAGCGGGTAACTTCAAAATTGTGGTGCGGATGAATATCAAATTCCAGGGCAAAATCATGGCCGGCATAAATGATGTTGTGGGCGAGGGCATACTCTATTTCCTTGAAATCAGCGAGCTGCTCACTGTATTCTTCAAAAAACTCATCTTCCGGCGTATTGAAAAAAAACACGGTATCCTTTACGCCGAGGCAAAGCAGGTCAACCCGGTACAAGCCTATTGTTACATTGCCGTTCGGATGTTTTCGCATTACCGATACATTGGCGATCTGGCTTTCTTCCCAATCTTTATTCACCATACATTTGCTCACAGGCATCGTGCGCGCTTTTGCCTGCACGTATTTACGGGGGGAGAGTGTCTGCATACCCAATGTATTTATTGTTGCTGTGTTGACCTGGATTAAGAATCGTAGCTTTTACCTTTAACGAGCAGTAATCCGTAAGATCAAAGTAAACGCATTTTACGGTACAAAAATTCAAAAGTTGTTGTCATAATTTTCACACATTTCTGCACATAAGGATAACATCCTGTTTGATATTGTTTTGTGATCAACTCACCATTTTGACAATGATCATTAAATGTTGTTACCCCCTTTGTGGTATTGTTATGACCGTTACAATCCCTTAGATTTGGCTATTCATTCTTATCACTCACCCCTACCCTCGCACTTTTAAACAAACTATATGATGCTTTTCAGGGCACCGTTAACGAGATCACTATCATTTTTCTTTATTGCAATACTGCCTGCAATAACCTGCATACTCACCAGTTGCAGCAGCACCAAGATCATTACGGAATACGATTGCGCCGATGCAGCTAATGTGAATAAAGACACTACAGTATGGCATTATTTCTGGGGTTTGAAACAATCGAAAGACATCCGGCCCCAATGTGATAACCGGTACAATCACCTGAATAAAGTAGTTGTAAAATCTACACCCGGTAATGTATTGCTCGCTGTTGTTACATTGGGTATTGTAATACCACAAAAAATCTCCTGGTGTTGCGCCCCGCCGAACCTGCAACCAGGCCGTCTGGGAAATTGAGCACACTTTAACATTGCATGCAACCTATCATCACAACATTAACCATATGGCATTTCCAGAAGGCATCTTACCGCTTCCTATCACCAACTGGCAGAATGGTCACCAGAACTTTACCGTGACATTAACAAAAGATGCCAGCTTTAACCTGCGCCTGCCCTTTGCCTTTACTGAAACAGAAAAAAATTATCATGCTACCACCAAAAATTTTCAATGGCTCATTCAACATGCCATTGATAATAATATCCGGCTAAGGGCCATGGGCAACGGGTGGAGCTTCAGCGATGTTGGTGTTTGCAATGGCGGACTGGTAGATACCCGGGAACTGCGGACCTTCTTTACGGTAGGCAACAGCTTTTTATCACCTGACTACCTCGCCACCGGTAAAACAGCGCAGGACCTGGTCTTTTCCCAGTGCGGCATGAGCATTTTGCAAATGAACAAAGAACTGGAACAGGAAAATGGCTGGCTTCGTTGCCTGCGTGCTTCCGGGGCCAGTAATGGACAAACCATTGCAGGCGCCACTTCAACCGGCACCCACGGTGCGGGCCTGTCGGCAGGCGCCGTACATGACGCAATTGTCGGTTTACATATAGTAACCGGCGCCAACAGGCATGTATGGCTCGAACGGGCATCCTACCCCGTTGCCTCCCCTGCATTCACTGACTGGCTGGGCGCTGAAGTATTCCGTGATGATGATCTGTTCAATGCGGCTGTAGTAAGTTTTGGGAGTTTTGGTTTTATCCATGGCGTATTACTGGAAACAGAACCCATCTATCTGCTGGAAAAATACACATCGGCCAATATTCCATACGACGATAATCTGAAACAGGCCATCAACGAATGGAATTTCGATGCACTGAATGATTTTCTCCCCTTCCCGCCCGAAAGCCCCGGCCGTAGTTTATACCATTTCGAAGTGTTGGTGAATCCACATCGTTTTGCCATCAATGATGCCGACAAAGGCGTTTTCCTGAAAGTGATGTACAAAACACCTTACCGCACCGATTATCCCAGGCCGGTTTTGCCGGATAGTAATTTCCAATACGGTGATGAATTGCTGGGCCTTGTACAAACCATTCTCGATGCTATCGGCAAAAAGCTTACCCAAAAACTGGTGCCGCCGCTCGTTACCAAATTGTTTCCCCTGGCGTTTGCAGCCAACGAAAAAGCGATAGGCACTATCGGCGAAACCTTTACCAATACCCGTTTCCGCGGCAAAGCCGCCAGTGCAGCCATTGCTATCGACAGCGCCCATGCAAGCAGGGCCATTGAAGAGATCGTTCAACTCAACAGCAAAACTCCTTTTGCCGGAGCCCTGGCATTACGCTTTGTAAAAGGCACCAAAGCCACGCTTGGCTTTACCAAATTTGAAAAGAGCTGCGTACTCGAAATGGATGGTGTTGAGGCTGCTACCAGCCGCCGTTTCTTTACCAGTGTCTGGAACCGGTTCGAAGAAATTGGCCTTCCTTATACGCTTCATTGGGGCAAGATCAACTTCCACCTGACCGAAGCGCGCATTCGGCAGATGTATGGCGATACGGCCGTGAACAAATGGCTGACCGCCCGTCATAAATTGCTGGATGATGTGACGCAGAAGGTTTTTAATAACAATTTCATGGAAAGAACAGGCCTCGTTTGACCGATGTGATAATGTGATAATTCGATAATTTGATAATGAATACACTGATTCGCTATCAGCGGGTATTTCCATCATCACATTATCACATCATCACATTGTCACATTATCACATCATCACATCATCAAATTATCAAATTAACTAATTGCCTACACTTTCACATAAATCCTCTTCTTATCCATCCAGTACCCCACCAGCCAACAAAGGAGCATATACAGCACTGCCTGCACCAATGCACCAACATACGGCGTAACCAGGTAAATGAAGAGGTTGTCATACAACCACCTGAATACGGTAATGCCGGATGGCAGGCGGAATACATTCCATAGAATGACCAGTACTTCCGATAGCAAATAAATGAATAGGGGATTTTTACCGAACACCTGGAAGAAGGGTGTCCAACCTGTCTTTTGCTGAATATCGGCTACAAAAACAATGGCGGCAATGATCAGGCAATCCAGTCCTACCGTTTGTACGACAAAAGAGCTCGTCCAGAGTTTTTTATTGACAGGGAAGGAATAATTCCAGAAATGCGCCAGTACCAGTAAGGCAAAACCAGCCAGCATCAGTTTCGTGAGCGCTTCGTACGTACCACCTTTCTGCTGCAGGAACTTTCCCACCCAATAACCCGCCACCACGTTGCCAATGGCAGGAAATGTACTTAAGAAGCCTTCCGGATCAAACGGCACGCCGTTGCCATGGTATAAATGGCCGGGACCGATCAGTAAAAGATCGAGCTTCAGCACGGCGTTGCCCTGTAATGAAAAAGGATCGGCGGCATCGCCAAAGAAATACAATATGGGCCAGTAGAGCAGGACGATCGCAGCTGTAATGATCACAGCAGCGCGGAACTTCAAAAAGTAGATCATTAAAGAAGCAAAGCAATAGGCCAGCGCAATGCGTTGTAAAACGCCAAAAACGCGTGTTTTGTCAAATGGCAGGAAAAAGTAGCCGCCGGTTGTATTATCGGGCCGCACAAAGGGAAACCAATACATCAGGTAACCCAGCATAAAAATGAGCAGGGTGCGTTTGAAGATCCTGGCCAGCACTGAAGCCGTGGTAGCCGCCTCCCATTTGGGCATCACGAAGCTCATGGCATTACCTACTGCAAACAGGAATGAGGGAAAAACAAGGTCGGCAGGCGTAAACCCATGCCATTGCGCATGCATTAAGGGTGCAAAGGTATGATCTCCATCCGGTGACGTATTGACGATGATCATAAAGCAGATGGTCATACCCCGGAACACATCGAGGGCCAGGAAACGTTTTTGTTGTAGCATGTCAGTTCTTAGTTAGCGTAGCAGTAAATACCTGGCGCATCGAAAGTAATCATTTCAAATGAACAGGCAAATTTCTGTAGCCCTGACATGGCTTTTACTTTTTTTCTTTTCCAAAGAATGCAGACAATGCCTTGATACTGTCGGTATTAATATAGTCCACTTGCAGCTTCATCAACTGGCGCCAGGCATTGGGATTATCAGGCGCAGCCCAAAACCGAACCGTTTTCCCCTGGGCATGTGCCCGGTTTACCAGTTGTTGCAGGGTATCTCTTTGCGCGGCTGGTATATTGCCATTGCCATTCCATGGCGTATATTTTTTCAGGTTATCGCTCATCATAACGATGCGTGACAGGGCTGCAGCCGGGTATTCCTTATACAACTCCCCGTCGAACCAGATAAAGGAAGGATAAGAAGCGTATGCAGTCACATCCGGGCGGTTACCGCTAATGGCAATTCGCAGGGAAGGGCAGTTTGTAATGGCAGGATATTTTTGCAGCAGTTCCACCAGTTTATTCAGGGTGGCGACTGCCTCTGTTTTTATGTCGATCATGAACTGCAGTCGGCGGCTGGTATCAGCATAAATATAGCCCTTGTTCTTTTTGATATATGCCTGCAATGGTTTCAGGTACAGCTCCTCCAGGGTACGGTGCAGCACCAGTTCACTGGTGGTATGGGCTACCAGCAATTCACCGTTGTGCCAGAAGATATCGGCTTCAATAGATCCGAATTTTTCATTGTATGCTGCATTCAAAGGCACCGGCTGTTCATAATCATTATGCGAATGGGCATTGGCTGTAGTGTAAACAGATGGTTGGGCAAGGGCAGCAGTACCTGTGAGGAAAACGACTATAAATAATAGCTTGTTCAAAATATTATAATTTTCGGTTATCCGGTTAGTCAGTTCCAACGTACGAACATAATAACTTTAAGTTTGCAAAATAAATAGATTAGCATTTCAATTGCCATTCTGATATTTAAGAAATTATTAGCTAATAGTAGTTCCTATAACGGGCTATGTCCCATCGAAAAATTATGAGCCCACCAGTTGGCGGGCTCATAGGTGTTACTGATAACTGAATACTTATTGAACGGTTATATTTAACTCCTGCACATCTCCTTTGTGATCATACCTGTTGATGTTGTCTGCTACAAAGGTTGCTTTATAAATGCCGGGGGTTTCGTAAATATAATTGTACCCCGGCATAAAAGTGGTCATATTCTTTAATGGCGTACCTGTATCGGGCGTAACCTTGTTCAGCACCAACGGCTTGGAAATAACCCAGCCTTCTGCCTCTGCACTGGCCGCAGTAGTACCCCCTTTTATCTGCAACTGGGAAGTAGAGATCGTCCAGGCAACACCAGGCGCTTTCATAGCTACCGATTTAAAACCAGCGGTAGATTCACTAATGGCCAGCAGCGCATACGAAGTATTATCGGCCAGCACATTCGACAGGTTAACTGATCTTATTGTCCACGTCCTTTGGGCACTACCGGCAGCACCGGTATATTTAAACGCAATGTATACCGGATGATCGCTGGTAATAAATGGAGCAAGATCGATCGTGCCTGAGGGTGTAGCCGTATTATTGGTCGCCAGTACAGCTTTGTTAGTAATATCTGTCCAGGTAGCCTCATAAATATTTGTTGAGTCATACACTCCTGAAAAATCCGTCGACACCATCAGACGCAGGGTATTTGTCTGCGTGCCGGTTGTCATTTGCGATGTGAATTGCAACTGCGGAATACCATCAGCTGTGACCCGTTCGCTGTACTCATATTTATGATAGGGTTCTCCGGAATAAAAAGTCAGGTACCAGGGGTTGCCGGTGAAGGAGAAACGCACGGTATCGACGGTGCTATATGTTTCTTTGTCTGTAGTGACCGAAAACCCTGTTGCATCAACCGTTTTCTTATTGCAGGCCACTCCCAATAGGAGGCTGATTGCTATGATGAATATTTTCTGCATGATGTTTTTTTGAAAGATGAGCCGGTTTGGTTTACCAGTAAGGATTCTGCACCATTTTCTTGTTCAACGACATTTCGATCAAAGGAATGGGATATAATAAATGCCGCTCGGTAACATTACCTGCATTCACTGCTGCATAAGAATAGGTAGAAGTAGCCCTTGTTTTGATCTCATCAGCAGCATCATGCATGGTCTCCACAAAAATTCCCCAACGGATGAGGTCTGGTTTGCGCAATCCTTCGAAACAAAGCTCGCGTGCTCTTTCGTCGCGGACCTCCTGACGGAAGTCTTCCCGGGATGTTATGGTTGTATCGGATAAACCGGCTCTGTGACGTACCAGATTCAGCGCCTCATGCGCCAAAGGGGTTGCGCCGGTCACTTCATTTTCCGCTTCAGCCAGCATCAGCAATACATCGGCGTAACGCAACATAGGGAAGTTGGTGGGCGTGTAGTTCTTGTTCTTGGGTGAAGCCACTTCATATTCACGACGCCATTTGGCCACATTACGGCCATAGATATTGTTGGCGGCCAGCGTTGTTTTAACCCCGTCGGCATTCAGCGTGTAGGTTGATATTGCCCAATCCCTGCGCACATCGGCTGGTTCATACAAATAATACAGCTTCCAGGTCGTACTGTTGAATCCATACGCATAACCGACGACATCGGTGTTGGTTGATCTGCATAATACGCCGTTCTCATTTCCGATGCGGCCGCCTTCGCGAAACGCATCGTTATTGGTGCCATAACATTCAGCTTCCCAGATACATTCCTTGAAATCCTCGATGTCTTTCGATTCATTTATGAAGATCTGCTTGTAATCAGGATTCAGCATATGTTCGCCGGATTCCTTTACTTTCAAAGCCCACTCCCTGGCGTCCTTGAATTTCTCCGTATCATGCAACGGCGCACCGGCCATGGTAAGATATACCCTTGCTAAAATGCCCCGGACAGTTGATTTTGAAATTTGTCCTGAAGAACCGATCTGTGTCGCCGTTTTTACCAGGGTTTCTGCTTCTTTCATATCAGCTATGATCTGCGCATATACCTCACTGGCGGGGGTACGGGCTATATCTACATTATTTACAGACGTAGATTGTGTAAGCTTCAAAGGCACATCGCCATAATACTGTACCAGGGTAAAGTAATAAAACGCTCTTAAAAACAAGGCTTCTCCCCGTACAATGGCTTTCTTCTCATCACTCATATCTTCTGCTTCATGCATATTTGCCAGCAATGTATTGGCCCGTTCTATCCCTACATACAGGTTCCTCCACAGCGTGGTTATATAAGTATCAGAAGGATCGTAATTATAGCGGAAAGGACCGGTTGGGAAACTGGTATATGAAAAGAACGATTCATCGGTTGTAGCATTATGCCGAATCGGTATCTGCCCACCCCACATGGTTTCCTGTGACAAAATATCGTACACTCCTGCCAGTGCCGCGGTTACTTCTTTTTCATTGGAATAATAGTTTTCCGGCACCAGGAAAGGAGGTTTTTTATCAAGGAATTTTTTGCAGCTGCCGGCCAGGACAAGTGCGCCTGCCAGCAGTCCCATTAAAAAAATCCGTTGCTTCATATAATATATTGTTAATAAGCTAATCAATTTGGTTTGGTATAAATGACAGGGTGATCAAAGTGATAGATTCAGACCAACGGTCACCGTTCTGGCCCTGGGATAAGAGGAATAGTCGAATCCCGGCGTAAGCGCTGAATAACCGATCGACACTTCGGGATCGGACCCGGAGTATTTCGTCCAGGTATACAGGTTTTGTGCAGCCACATAAACGCGGCAGCTTTTCAACTTTATATTCCGTAACAGCTTTGATGAGAGGGTGTAACCCAAAGCCGCGGTTTTAAAACGCAGGTAAGAACCATCTTCAATAATTCGGGTAGAATAGGCATACCCATACTGACCACCGGCACGAGGCATGGTAGTGTTGGTGTTCTCGGGTGTCCAACGCGCCTGGAAGCTCTGATACTGGTTAAGGTAGGTCTTATTACCTGACTCAAAATTCAACCTGTTAGCGTTAATTAGATCATTGCCATACGACCACTGGAAGAAAATGTTCAGATCGAAACCGCGGTATTTAAAATTATTGCTGAAGCCTCCGATATGAACGGGGAACCCACGGCCGATAACAGTACGATCGAAATCGTTCACCACTTTATCTCCATTCAGGTCGCGATATTTTACATCGCCGGGCTGAATGGCGCTACGCGTATTGCCATTGGTAGTAACATTATCTTTCAACAGATATTTACCATTGGCCAGCGTCGTAAAGTCTTCATACTGATATACGCCATCATGGATGTAACCATATACCTGCCCCAGCGGCTGATTCATTTTGGTAATATAAAGCGGGATGGAGGCATACCAGGAATCCCAATTCATGTTAGATACAATACTTTCCTGGTTTTCGGCCAGTGCAACGACCTTGCTTTTGTTAAATGAAATATTGAAGCTGCTGTTCCAAACGAAATCGTGCGTATTGATGTTAACTGATGACAATCCAAATTCAAGCCCTTCATTGCTGGTTTTACCAATATTCTTCATAGCTGAAGGATAGCCGGTTGTCGGCGGCAGGCCGGCATTCAGCAACAGGTTACTGGTCACTTTCTTATAATAGTCAACAGTAAGTGACAAACGCTGGTTGAAAAATCCAACATCAAAACCAATATCCGTCTGGGCGGTAGTTTCCCATTTCAGGTCTTTGCTCTCCATGCTCGACAATACCGCACCCTGTTGTAACACATTGTTGAAAGAATAATAAGCGCCGATGGGAAAATCAACCTCCGGATAAGTAGCATATTCGCCTACACGGTTATTGCCGGTGATACCCCAGCTGGCCCTTAATTTTGCATCAGACAGAAAGGAAATATCTTTCATGAATGGCTCATTGATCAGTCGCCAGGCAACAGCGCCGGATGGGAAATAGCCCCATTTGTTGCCTTCCCTGAATTTAGAACTGCCATCGGCCCTGAATGAAGCGGTGAACAGGTACCGGTCTTTGAAGGTATAGTTTACCCGCGACAATGCCGACACCAACGTCCATTCCGTCAATACCGGATATACCGGCTGCGGTACGCCCAGGCCCAGCCCCAGCAAACCCATGGATTCGTATGGCAACTGATTGGCAGAAGTGCCATTCGACTCATAATGATTGCCCTGCATGGTAAGTCCGGCCACTGCATTGATGCGGTGATCACTGTTAAACCGTTTATCAAAGCTGAGGGTGTTTTCGTTCAGCCAGTTCATGGTCTCATAATACATGATCGAACCATTCATTCCATACACGGTGCTCGGATTACCTGACCGCGTTTTGGAATTATTGAAAGCATCGGCGCGCTGCATATTACTGTTAATGCCACCCGTTACCCGCAGTTTCAGGTTCTTCAATATGGCATACTCCAGGTATGCGTTGGCAATAAGATTATTGACATTCCTTAACCGGTATTCATTCTCTGCAATTACGATGGGATTCATCCGATAGTCGGTGGTGGGATTCACCATATCGTCAAACAGTTCGTCCTGGTAATCGCCGTTAACCGGTTTATTGGGTCGCAGCGGTGTAACGGGACGATACCCCCAAACACTGTAAAGCAGGTTATTCATCGATGAATTTGACTGGGAAGAAGGGATCATACCGGTACGTTTGGTATTGGTATATAAAACATATCCACCCACTTTAACTTTGTCGTTAATGATCTGGTCAAGGCTCATTTTTCCCTGGTAGCGTTTGAAGCCCGAATTAATGATGATGCCATCCTGGTCGAACAATTCACCAGATACGCTGTATTTTGTTCTGGCAGTACCCCCGGTCAATGACAGGCTGTGATCCATCATGGAGGCATCGCGATACAGTTTCTTCTGCCAGTCAACCGCTTGCACATCTTTGTAATCATCGAGTGTAACCCCATTCGCCAGGTATGTGTCATTGATATCTGATACCCCCTGCTCCATTTGCAGCTTTACAAATTCATAGGGGCTCATTACGGGAATCGTTTTGTTGTTCTGCTGCAAGCCGTAATAGCCGCTGTACCTCACCACGGGCGGACCATCTTTTCCTTTCTTGGTGGTAATGATGATAACGCCATTTGCGCCCCTGGCGCCATAGATGGCAGTAGCCGATGCATCTTTCAATACATCGATCGATTCAATATCGTTCGGGTTAAGGATGTTATTATCAGGGTTCTCAATGGGAAATCCGTCGATCACGTACAAGGGCGAATTATCCTGTGTAAGGGAATTGTTGCCGCGTATAATGATAGTAGTGGCAGCGCCGGGCTGACCTTCGGTTGAAGCAACCTGTACCCCCGGCATCCGGCCCGCCAGCGCTTCTTCAAATGAACGCACCGGGGCTTTTGACATATCTTCCATACTTACCTGCGATACGGAACCGGTCAGGTCTTTTCTTTTTACGGTTCCATACCCTACTACCACCACATTCTCTAACCCTTTTGAATCAATCTCCAATTGTACGTTCAATTCCCTGTTTAGGTCATTCACTTTCATCTCCAGCGTAGTAAAACCAACGTAGGAGAATAACAATACTGCGCCGGGTTCTATGTTCCTCAATATGAATTCTCCTTTGGCATTCGTTCGGGTGCCACCCGACTGGCCGCGTACTGTTATGGAAACGCCCTCGATAGGCTCCTTCGTTTGGGCATTCCGTACCTGGCCCCGTACGTCGCCAAACACCGCATTTGATGAAATGACCACACGTTTAGGCTCGTCCTTTAAACGCAGCACAATCGTCTTATCAACTATGCTGTAGGTTAACGGTTGTTCCGTAAGGCAAAGGTCAAGTACTTCTGTAAGAGTAGCATCCTTTACATCAATGGTCACCGGTTTCGCTTTTTGTAACCACTCCAGATCATAGAAGAACAGATAGCCGGTTTGTTTCCTGATATCTTTGAACACCTGGTCAAGTGATGCATTCCGACGGGTTAAACTTAATTTTTGTGAGAAACCAATGGCATGTACCTGCAGGCAAGCCGCCAGTAGAAAAACAGCGCTAAATTTCATACAGCGCGCGGTTTTGAACAGTAATCGTTTCACCTTCCGCTCCGGCCGGAGAGAAGGTGCTTGGCAAAGAACCTTCGATGACATAGTTTTGTAATGATTGTGGAAAAGAGCCCCTGCTCTCAAAAGGCAGCTCCATCCTTTGGTTAGAGTTTAGCAGTTACGAATTAATTGTTACCCGTTAACCCAATCGATCCCGTTGCACCGGGATCTGCAACCGGAAACACGCCCATGTTTCCGGTTTTTTTATGGGACAGGCCAGTTGGTTTTTCATGGATCCATATATGCTTTGTTTTAGTAATGTTCTTAGTTAAGTTATTGATCATACGGTAAGGGCTTTCATTACTGATTACCGTTTCATGGGAGCACCGTTACTGTGGTTCCTTCAATGGTAAAATGAATTTTACTGAGTTCCAGGATCTTCAGTACCTGCGACAGGTTCGAATTCCTGGAAACCTGCCCGGCGAAGCGGCGGGCAGGGATCCTGCCCTTGAAGACCACCTGCACCTTATACCAGCGTGCCAGCTGCCGCATGATCGCCTGTATGTCTACGTTATTAAAATAAAATAATCCATTCTTCCAGGCTATTGCTTCTTCCAAATCCACATCATCAATAACCCGGATATGGCCCTTACCAAGAGCGGTGTTCGACAGTTGTGCCTGCTGGCCGGGATTAAGCACTACTGCATTCTTAACATCCGGCATTTGCTTATCGGCAGGCATCACCCATTGTCGTACTTTTCCTTCCAACAGTGTTGTTCTGATCGTTCTTTCATCCTCATAGGCATTCACGTTGAACTGTGTTCCCAACACTTCTATGAGGCCTTCCCGGCCCCTGGCGCCTGTTGATGAAGAAGAAAAATGCACCCGGAAAGGCTTAGCATGATTTTTCTTTATATCAAAATAGGCTTCTCCTGTTAGTTCAACCAACCGCTCTTTACCCGTAAATGCCGTGGGATATCGAATGGAAGAAGCTGCATTCAGCCACACTTTACTGCCATCGGGCAATTCGAGAAAATATTGACCGCCCTTCGGCGTCGACAACATATTATATGCAGGTGAATGGTCGTTGGGCAAGGAGGCATGCGCATGTTGATATGCCAAACTACCGTCTTCCTTTTTCTTTACAATGGTTTTACCTACAGTAGCAATGGTTCCATTGGCAGCCTTGTCAAGATCGATCACTGTGCCATCGGCCAATGTCAACGTAGCTTTATTGCTACCAGGCATAGCATCATTGACAGCCGGTGCTGGTAACTGGTTGGTTTGAACGATTTTTTCCGTAGGCGTACGAATACTAAAGTAATAAACGGGTATAAAAGCCAGGACCACTATGGCAGCGGCCATGGCAATCTGAAACCAGATACGCTTTATCATTGGAGCTGCTGCAGGTGGTTCTTCTGAAGTATGGATCTGTTGCCAGATCGCTGTTTTCATTTCCTGGCGCAACGCTTCCTTTTCTGCATCATCCTGTGATCCCTTTTCCTCGCCCCCGTCAAAACTTTTATAATAAGCGTCAAGGAATTCTTCTTCGGCTGGCGAAGCTTTGCCAGCCAGGTATTTTTGTATAAGCCGGATCAATTTCTTTCTGGCATCTAATTGGGCCATTATGCGGTTGCTTTATAGTAAGTACCGGAAATGGCAAAAACTCCCTTCCTGTTCAAAAGAATTTTTACAAAAAAATTAAACGTTAGAACATCATAAAAAAATGGGCAATATGCAAACGCAAGCGGTAAATAATGGCGCCCAACTGGTTCTGTACTGTTTTTTGAGAGAGACTTAATTCGTGGGCGATCTCTTTGGTAGATTTATCGTGCTGGGTATGTAACAAAAATATAGTGCGTTTTTTTTCGGGCAGTTGGTCTATCCAGCTCTTTACATGTTCAAGAAATTCTTTTTCGATCAATGCTCCCTCTGCGATGAAGGAAGAGGAGGCAATGGTTTCATATAATTCGAAGAATGAAGGACCTGTTTTCTCTTTCGCCACCAGTTTGTATACCTGAAACCTGACAGCCGTTAATAAGTATGCTTTCAAATTGCTGATAGCTACCTGCCCTCTTCTGCACCACAGATCAACAAATACGTCCTGAATAATGTCCTTACATTGTTCTTTGTCTTTAAGTCGTCTGAAAGCTGTATCATAAAGTAATTCCCAATAACGGTCATACAAGGCGTCAAAGGCATCCCTGTTATCCTGCGCAAGCAAATCAAGCAATTCGGTGTCGTTGTGTTGTCTCAAAGCAGTTTGGCTATAGTTAGTTCGGTTCAGGTAAAAATAAAAAAATAGCTGAATTATTTTTACCTGTTTTGCTATTAAAGATCAAATGAACATAGCAAAAGCTGCTTAAAACTATCGATTCCCTACATATAAAAATCACGCAATCGGTTGCGTGAAAACGCCATATCATTTTTTGCAGTGTTGTGAACTGGTCAACATGTTGACGCATCAACCCTTCACCAGCTTCTTCTCCAGTTCCTCCAATGACACGCCCTTCGTTTCAGGCACTTTAAGCAGCACCCACATCAACTGCAGGGCCATCATAAACGCAAAGAAGGCAAAGATGGGCCATGGATTATCCTTGAAAATACCGTTCTGCTCATCTAAAAATACCGGCGTGATCAGCGTAATAATAGCTGCAAATACCCAATGCACACTGGCGCCAAACGATTGTCCCATCGCCCGTGCCTTATTGGGAAAGATCTCGGCAATGAACACCCAGATCACTGCGCCCTGGCCAATGGCATGCGCGGCAATGAACAGCAACAGGAATACCATCAGCAAACCGGCGCTGGCCTGTGCATAAAAACACCAGGCAACCATGGCCAGACTTACAATATAACCGAACGAACCAATGATGAGCAATGTCTTTCTTCCCAGTTTATCGATCAGGTATAGCCCGGCAAATGTAAACAGCAGGTTCGTACCACCGATCGCAATGGAGTTGAACAGGGATTCTTTGGCAGCCAATCCGGCCCGGCCCAGGATCTCGGGCGCATAATATAAAATGAAATTGATCCCCGACCACTGGTTAAAGAAAGCTACTAAAAACGCCAGCCAGATGATCGTTTTATATTTTGCATTGAAAAAGCTGCTGTTGTTTTGACCGGCATGCGCTTCATGCTGTGCACTGTCGGCTATCAGTTTGATCTCGTCATCAATATTGTTCATACCCAGCCGGGCCATCACTTTTCCGGCAGCGTCATGATCTTTTTTAACCGATACCAGCCAGCGCGGGCTTTCGGGAATACCAAACACCATGAACGTATAGATCAAAGAAGGAATGGCCATAACGCCCAGCATCCAGCGCCAGTCGTTACTGCCTCCCACCCCTTGCAGAAAATAATTGGAAAGAAAAGCCACCAGGATACCAAACACGATATTGAACTGGTACATAGCTACGAGGCGGCCCCTTGTTGATGGCGTGGAGATCTCGGAAACATACGTAGGCGCCGCAACAGAGGAAATGCCGATACCCAGTCCACCAATAAAGCGGAAAAACGAAAATATATACGGATCATTGGCCAGCGCCGAACCTATTGCTGATACACTGAATAAGATGCCGATCCATAGCAATACCTTTTTGCGGCCATACTTCTGCGTGGGCAGCCCGCCGAAGATAGCGCCAACGACAGTGCCCCACAATGCCATGGACATGATAAAGAAACCATGGAACCAGGGGGAAGTATGCCACAATTCTTTAATGGGCAGATTAGCGCCGGAGATCACTACGGTATCGAATCCGAAGATAAAACCGGCCAGGGCGGCGATCAATGAAATGCCGAACAAACCGGCACCGGTGGAGGTAACGCCATTTTGTGCAGTCGCCCGGGTATCGAATGAAACTTGCATAGCAGTCGTTTTATTATTTAAGTTACCATTTTTAAACAATATAACTGCCAGATAGTCATAGTTCTCTCAGTTTGCAGTCGGCGGTCACCGGTCTGCAAATACCAGTCAAAGCTTCCAGACTGTTTTGAGGATTGAAATTGGTGCCCTGGAACCTGCAACCTGTAACATGTAACGCCAATTGCAAATTGCCAACTGCCAACTGCCAATTATTTCCACATTTGTGCAAAAAACGACACTGTGTTAATCCCCTCCTCCCCCTATTTTTGCCCATTACACCAATAAGTATTTTCTGCCAATGATTTCTACGAAAAGCGATCAGAAAAATGTGTTATTGCTACAGCCCCATCGTTTATTGTCGGATCATCATCTGCTGGAATGTTTGCAGATCACGAAGGAAAAAGGTATTCCCAAATATGTGAACAGTGAGCTTAACAGTGCGGAATTAAATAAGAATTTTCCCAAACTGCCGAAAGAGGTTAAAGACGTTTTACTGTCTTTTGGTAAAGAGCGGATCGGCCTGCTGAAGGAAGAGATCCAGAAAAAGTTTACCCTGCAACGCGCCGGCGTTTCTTACGAAGTATATTCCAAAACGGCTATCAGCCGCCGCCTGCACGAGCATATGGAAAGAATGAAACCATTTGCCGCACTGGTAAAATGGTATCATAAAATTCCGGGTGAAAAAGGCAATTTCAAAACAGCGCCCGGCAGTTTCAGCACCTTCAAACCGCAATTGCAGTTTGAGGTCACTAAAGACGGCAACGCCCTTCAGTTAAATACCTTGATTTCCATAAATGGGAATAGCTATGGTATCAACGAGTTCAGCCGTTACCAGTTCCTGCTGCTGAGCGGGAATGAATATTTCATTCTCTCTTATAAAGATTTTCAAACCCTGGAATGGCTGAAGGACAATGATCCGCAGCAATACAGTACCAACCCCCAGGAATTTTCCGAGACCATTCTCGCAAAACTGGAATCGGATTATACAGTTAACCGCAATAATCTTTTTCAGAAAAATGAGATCCGGGAAAAACCGGTAAACCGCGTACTGCTGAGTGAGATCAGCCAGTCGTTCCTGGTGTTGACGCCGCAATGGGAATACGATGGCTTTATTGCGGAAGGTCCATGGAAAGAAACCTATGAGATCACCCGCAACGGACAGGCTTACGCCATCTATCGCAACCAGCAGGAGGAAAAAGCACTATGGCAACTGCTGGAGGGATTACATCCCAATTTCGAAAAACAACTGAACGGCTATTATTACCTCTCTTTCGAGGAAGCGCAAAAAAAGCAATGGTTCCTGAAAGTATATCACAAGCTGCTCGACCTGAACATCCAGGTGATCGGCATGGATATGCTGCAGCATTTCCGCTATTCACAGCATAAAGTAAAAGCCGAGGTAACTATAAGAAGCGAGATCACCGATGCCCTGTTATTGCATATGGTCATCTCCTTTGGCGAAGAAGAAGTGTCACTCGTGGAAGTGCAAAAGATCATCCAGGCCGGACAAAGAGCCATTCTCTTACAGGACGGCTCATTAGGGATCCTCAATGATGAATGGTTACAAACTTATGGCACCATCATCCGCCATGGAAAAATTTCCGGACAGGACATCCAGGTGCCGCGCTGGCTTGCTTTCAGTGAAGAAGCAACTACCGACGGCACTGCCGTTTTAAAACCAACTTTAAAGAACAGCTGGCTGGAAAAATGGCAGCAATGGCAACAGGATGGGGAAAAAGTATACGAAGTGCCCGCAACTGTTCAGGCCCAATTGCGCCCTTACCAGCAAAAAGGTTTTGAATGGATGTTGCTGCTGGCCGAAGCAGGCGCAGGCGCGTGCCTGGCAGATGATATGGGTTTGGGTAAAACCCTGCAAACGATCAGTTTGCTCACCCATCAATTGCATGCAAAAGCTGCGCAACGCCATTTGATCGTTTGTCCATCGTCACTGATCTATAACTGGTCGCAGGAATTACAAAAATTTGCACCGCATGTTAAGGTGCTGATCTATCATGGCGCCAATCGCGCCATCCAGGATGCAGCCACCGGCGAATACCAGGTGATCATTACCAGCTATGGCACCGTGCGGCAGGATATCGAAGAAATGTGCCTTATCCCTTTCGGCACTATCGTGCTCGATGAAAGCCACAATATCAAGAATCCCGCGGCGCAGATCACCAAAGCAGTGGAAAGATTACAATCAAACTTCCGCGTGGCGCTGAGTGGTACGCCTGTCATGAACAACACGTTCGACCTCTACGCACAAATGAACTTCCTGTTACCGGGCATTTTTGGTACGCGGGAATTTTTCCGGCGGGAATATGCCGATGCCATCGATCATCGCCGTGATACCGACAAGATCAAGACCCTGCAGCGCATTACGGCGCCCTTCGTCTTACGCCGCACCAAAGAACAGGTGGCCGGCGATCTGCCAGCCAAGACTGAAATGGTCATGTGGTGCAATATGAGCGATGCACAAAAGCGATTATACGACGAAGTGAAGGACAGCATCCGCCAAAGTGTATTCCTCAACATCGAAACAGAAGGGCTTAATAAAAGCAAGCTGGCGGTTTTACAGGGCATGCTGAAACTACGACAGATCTGTAACTCGCCCTTACTGCTGCCCAGCGAGGAACAGACCTGCAACGATTCGGTGAAGACAGATATGCTAATGAACGAATTGCAGAACAACCTGAAAGATCAAAAGGTGCTGATCTTCTCCCAGTTCACTACCATGCTCAACCTGCTGGCAGCCAACTGCCGCGAGCAGGGCATAGCGTATTATCATCTCGACGGACAAACCGCTCCTGAAAAACGGATAGAGATGGTAAATAAATACCAGGAACCGGGCAATACCACCAACGTATTTCTCATCAGTCTGAAAGCCGGTAACGCCGGTTTGAACCTCACTGCTGCCGGCTATGTATTCCTCTTCGATCCCTGGTGGAATACAGCGGTGCAACAACAGGCCATTGACCGTACGCACCGCATTGGCCAAACGAAGAATGTATTTGCCTACAAAATGATCTGTAAAGACACCATTGAAGAAAAGATCATTTCGCTGCAACAGCATAAAAAGCAACTGGCTGAGGAACTGATCGCGGAAGATGAGGGTTTTGTGAAGTCGCTGACCGAAGATGATATTAAGTACTTATTTAGTTAGTACCCTTGGTACAGTTACAGGTTGTTGATAATTGGTTACAGGTTTCAGGTTACAGGTTACAGGGTTATCAGTTACCAGGCACCAGTTGCCGGGGCTTAGGTTTATTGCAGGTGGAGCTTAGATATGCCTTCGGCATTAAGGGCCCTGAACCCGGTAACCGGCGACTGGTAACTGCTCAATCAATGACGTATACTTATTTCTTCCAATGTCTTTCCTTTCGTCTCCGTTATTCTCCTCTTAACAAACAAAAATCCCAGCACACAGATCCCGGCATACATATAGAACGGGCCAAAAGCCCCTATTTTTTCAGCAAGTATGGGGAAGGTAAATACCAGCACGAAATAAGCGGCCCATAACGCCACTACCGCCACGGTAGTCGCTTTTGCGCGGATATGGTTGGGAAATATCTCTGCAATAAGCACCCAGGTAACCGGCGCCAGGGAGGTTGCATACAGCGCTATTGCTATCAGCACAAATACCGAAACGAGCGAAGCCGCTGCCTGTGCCTGTAATAACAAAGCCAGTACAATGTAGATCACCGATAAACCCGCAGCACCAGCCAGCATCAATGGTTTGCGGCCCAGTTTATCAACCTGCCACATGGCAATGATGGTAAACAGAAGGTTCACGGCGCCAATGGACACCGTTTCAAACAACTGTTGATTGAGATTGGCGCCAACCGATTCAAAAATGGTTGACGTATAATTGAACACTACGTTGATACCGCAGAATTGCTGGAACACCGCGAGCAGAATGCCCGGTACAATAAACTTGCGCAGCGAGGGCGACCAGATCTTATTCGACGCACGCTGCTGTGAACCAAATAAGGATCGCTTTATTTCGCTAATTGTAAGCTCAGCAAAATCAGGATTGCCGATCCTGCTCAAGATACGTCTGGCTTTTTCCTGTTGATTGGCCTGCATCAACCAGCGCGGACTTTCTGGCAACCACATTACACCGAGCAGAAATAACAGGGAGGGCACAGCGCCTAACCCGAACATCCAGCGCCACGCATCGGGTCCATTGTCAGCCAGCAGGTAATTAACGAGGTTGGTGATGAGTATGCCGATCACAATGGTGAGCTGGTTAATAGCCACATTACGGCCACGCACTGCTGCGGGTGATATTTCTGCGATATACATGGGACTTAACATGGATGCCATACCCACCCCAATGCCAGCCGCAAACCGCATGGCAATAAAAACGGTCAATGAACCGGAGATCGCCATACCGATCGACGACAATGCAAAGATGATAGCAGCAGTCATCAGTCCGGGCCGGCGGCCATAGCGGTCTGCCAGTGCGCCGGCAATTAAACAACCTACGATACAGCCCAGCGCCAGCGAACCGGTCAAAAAGCCTTCCCACCAGGCGTTCAGGCCAAAGGTCGTACGCAAAAAAGGCAGTGCACCGGAGATCACGGCAAAATCAAACCCGAACAAATATCCTCCCAGTGCTGAAATAAAGGAGATAGCTATAATGTAACCTGAATTAAAACGGTATTGGGTCATGGCAAACAATTTAAGATTAATGTACGAATGGATAACTGGTCACGCGATAACCGGCCGGTGTACAAATATCGAAACCAGCGCGGGCATTCATATCGGTAAGGGTAACAGTGGCGGTTTCGCCCGGTTTTAGCGCCGGCAGTTGCTGCGATAACCGCTTGCCGTCTCTACCGGGCCAGGTGATCATAAAATTCCGCACAGTATAACAAGGCAACTGATCTTTATTCTTCAGGCTCACCTGCACGGTCGTCTCGTTCAATTTTTTTGTATTGGTAATGAGAATGGGCGATGCCAGCTGTTTGAAAACATGGTATGATGATTTCTTATTAAAATACAGATCGGTAATACCATGTATCCGCGCCTTATAATTGGCGGACCCGTCTTCCCCGATATGCGTACGGTAATCGTTCAGGCAAAAATAGATACAGCCCGCAATGTATTTCCGTTTAGCCCATTCATTGTAATGATAGATCATATCTTCGATGCGCCGCAGATCGCCACCGGCAAACCGCGGTTCACACAAACCGTTTTCGGTGATGAGCAAAGGCCGGTCGCCAAGGAAACTTTCTATCCCGGCAAAATAGGCCGGCAGTTCTTCTGTCTTTTTGCCAAACCAGGTGCCAATATACTCATTCCAGGTGGGCAGATCGCCAATAAAGGATTCATCCTTCTCTTTCCGCCGGAACGTTTCATTCGATACTACATTCACCAGACGAGAACTATCCAGTCCTTTTACAAATTGCTTCAATGCCCTGTATTGGTTCGGGTTGCGGTCGTCGCCATACACTTCATTGCTGATGCCCCAGGCAAAAATGCAGGGATGGTTATAATCGCGTTCGATCATTTCAACAAATTGTTTCCGCGCCACTTCTTCCAGCTCGGGCGTTAACCGGCCGGGTTGCTGCCACCAGGGGATTTCCGCCTGCAACAGCACCCCTTTTTCATCCAGCTGGTCGAGCATATATTCATCTACCTGCCAGTGGAAACGGCTGATGGTTACGTTCAGGTCTTTGAACATATTCGAAACGGAGTCCATTACCCAACGTGGCTCTGCGCTGCCATAGGCTGGATGGCTCGAAGGCATATATTCCAGTCCCGGTAATCGAACGGCTTCATTATTCAGCAAAAACTGCTGACCGCGCAACTCTATTTTACGGCAGCCAAAAGTTTGTGTTACCTGGTCGGTCGGTTGTTCCTGTTGTTGAACCGTTACCTGCAGCTGATAGAGGAAGGGATCGTTAAAATGCCAGAGGTGAACCTTACCCAGATCGATGGCACTTGTAAACGCTTCCCCGTTTTTAGTTAACGACAGTTTTTTGGTGAACACATTTTTCTTCGAGTGCTTTTCAAAAATACGTACCTCTGCCTGTATGGCGGCAACGTCCTCCTCCCATAACTTCAGATCGAGCCTGGCTTTGGCAGTGGAATCGGCCAGATTGAGATCGGGTGTTATATGTACATAACGGATGGAAGGTTTCCCGGTAACCTGCAAATGCACGCCCCGAATGATTCCCCCGTCGTTGCACCAGTCGAACTTTTGTTTATAGGGCAGGTTGGAAGCAGCATAGGCATTGCTTACTGAAACTACCAGCTTGTTGGGCGCCCCGGTCTTTATTTGCCTGGTAACATCTACATAAAAGGTTGTATAACCGGCATTGGTATGCGCAGCAAGCCGGGTTCCATTCAGGTAAATCACAGCATCATGATACACGGCATCAAATTTCAATCTGAACTGTTTATTGCGGCTTGATGCAGGCACCGTAAATGTTTTTTCATACCAGGCCAGGCCGCTGTAATCTTCCAGTCCTTTCATTACATTCCAGGTATGCGGCACCTGAACGGTGACAGCGCCGGCCGGCAAACCGGCTGCCCAGTTCTTACCCTGTCCGGCATTGGTTGAATCGCTGATGAACCGCCAGCTGCCATTTAAGGAGATCGTATTTCTTAAGGTTTGCGCATGAATAGCTATTATAATAAAAAGCAGCAGGCACGTGCACGCGGTCTTTTTCATGATGGCAGCTTTGTTTGATCGTATAAATATAATTATACAAATATGCCGGTAAGCCGTTGGCAGGAAAATAGAAATTTTTACGGAAATGATGGACAATGTTATTTTCCCGGCTATCAATTATCAACTATATTTATAGACAAATCATACAAACAGCTTGTCATGCCGGTACTCAAGAAACGAGAAGGATTCCAGGGTCAGCGTTCCATCGTATTGCCCAGAAAGATCATCACTGAATTCAGCAACAGCAATACGATCGCATCGGGACTTTATATTACAGATATAGGCTATTATCCAAAGGCAAAATATCATTACCGGCAACGGACACATGGCAGCGATCAGCATATTCTTATTTATTGCCTGGAAGGTAAAGGCAAAGCGCAGGTATTGAAAAATAATTATTCCCTGCAACCCGGCTCTTTCATCATCATTCCGGCCGGACATGCCCACAGCTATGCATCGGCTGAGGAAGACAGCTGGACAATTTACTGGATCCATTTTACCGGTTCGTTATCCAAGAAAATGGTAGACACCTTAAAGCAAAAAATGAATGGTTATTGCAGCCGGGTCAATTTCAAACAAAAGCGGCTCGATCTGTTTGATGATATGTATGCCTGCCTCGAACGCGGTTACGGCAATGACAACCTGTGTTATGCCAATATGTGCTTATACCATTTTATTTCCAGCTTCCTGTACGACGATCAGTTCAACCTCGCGGAGAAAGTGCATGGCGATGACCCCGTAGAATTGTCCATCAGTTTTATGCAACAGCATATTGCCCAGGCGCTTTCCCTGGAAACCATTGCCCAATCCGTCAATTTTTCTGCTTCACATTATTCCGCCCTGTTTCGTAAAAAGACGGGATTTGCGCCCATTGAATATTTTAATCATTTAAAGATCCAGCTGGCATGCCAGTATTTACATTTTACCGAACTGCGGGTAAAGGAAATTGCCGATAAACTGGGTATTGAAGACCCCTACTATTTTTCGCGGTTATTCACCAAGTTGATGGGCATGTCGCCTAACCAGTACCGGAGCAGCAAAACCTGATGTGATAATTTGATAATGTGATGATTTGATAATGTGACAATCCCGACTAAAGCCGCGACAAGTTGTGACAAAGTGAATGCAGTTTGAATTTATTGCTTATTAGTGTTATTTGTACAAGATTGATCTAAATCAAAAGTTAGCCCCGATCCCTCAAACATGTATCATATTTCAACAATATGATTATTTTTATGCTATACGTAATAGTTAGTTAATCAATACCAAAGATCTACCGGTGCGAAAGACCGGATTTCAAAACCAAAAAACCTTGATGATATGGGAAAATTCGTAATCACCAAACGCGTGAGCGGGGAATTCCAGTTCAGCCTAAAAGCCGGCAGTGGCGAAACCATCCTGAGCAGCGAAGGCTATTCCACTAAATCAAACTGCCAGAATGGGATTGATTCGGTAAAACGCAATGCACCGGACGAAAACAAATACGACCGGAAAATAGCTTCCAATGGTAAATTCTATTTCACCCTCGAGGCGGTTAATGGCCAAACCATTGGTATAAGTGAATTATATGAAAGTGAGAGCAGCTGCATGAACGGGATACTGTCGGTAAAAGCACAGGCCCCGGATGCGACCATCCAGGATGCTACCATCTAATTATCATCTAGTTTTTTTGCAAGCACAATTCAGCTTCATGCGGTCCGCCAACTGGCGGATCGCATTTTTTATATGATCCCGGGTAGCGGCCAGCCCACTGTCGCAATCACCCCCTCAATTTGTCATAACTACACCCTTTTCAGGTTCGGAATTTGCATCAACTTTATACTGTTGAACAAACCCAATTCTTTCATTAAAAAAGCATTAACAATGGAAAAGCAGGAATTCAAGATCGCCATCGACGCACCCCGTGAAAAAGTATGGAAAGTATTATGGAGTGATGATTCCTACCGGGCATGGACAGCTCCTTTTTCAGAAGGCTCGCACGCAGTGGTACAGACCAATGGCGGAAGCACTTCTACCGACTGGCAAAAAGGCAACAAAGTGCTGTTCCTCGACGGTAGCGGAATGGGTATGGTTTCCAAAATTGAAGATGCCATTCCTAATGAATACATGAGCTTTCTGCACCTGGGCATTGTTAAGGACGGTATTGAAGATACAGAGAGCGAAGAAGTAAAGAAATGGGCTGGCGCACATGAAAACTATATTCTGAAAGATGTTCAGGGAAAAACCGAATTGCAGGTAGAACTCGATATCGATGAACAACATAAAGACATGTTCTCTCAAACATTTCCGAAAGCCTTGCAAAAGGTAAAAGAACTGGCTGAACAATAAATACAGGTCACATTTAAAGTTCATAGTTTATAGTTCCCGGGACCCGCGTTTTAGCGTTTGGAAAGTTTGAATAAAGCCGGTCTCCCGAATAAGTGAACTTAAAACTTTGAACTTTGTACTTAAAACTGTGAACCTTAAAACTTTGAACTTAAAACTTTGAACTTAAAACTTTGAACTTAAACTTTGAACTTAAAACTTTGAACTTAAAACTTTGAACTTTGAACTTTTATAGAGGTGAGCCACAAAGAAAGTGGTTCACTTTTTTTATGCCCCAACAACTAACCTTAATTACCCTACTATTAAGCCTTCCTGTCATTTTTTCGTTAAGCGCACAACCGTCCTTCATATTCTGACGTCATATAGGCCTGATTTCATTAATTTTATCAAAACCACTATCATGGCTTCCTATACAATTACCGTCAACAATAAAAAACACACTGTTGATGTGCTGCCTGATACGCCCCTGCTTTGGGTTTTGCGCGATGAACTGAACCTGGTAGGCACCAAGTACGGCTGCGGTATTGCCCAGTGCGGCGCCTGTACGGTGCTGATGAATGACAATGCCATCCGCGCCTGCAGTTATCCCGTTTCAGCGGTAGGCACCAACAAGATCACTACCATCGAAGGATTGAGCGAGAACGGGGATCACCCGGTGCAAAAAGCCTGGGATGAAATGGACGTACCCCAGTGCGGCTATTGCCAGAGTGGCCAGGTTATGGCGGCGGTTGCCCTGTTAAAAAGAAAGCCCAATCCCACCGATGAAGATATCAATGCAGCCATGAGCAATATCTGCCGCTGTGGCACGTATGTGAGAATTCGTAAGGCGGTGCATCTTGCCTCGCAGTCATCTAAACAGGGCAGTTGAAAAGTTAATAATGTTGAAATGTTGATAAAGGCCCAATATTCGAGTGCCCGACATATTTCATAACTCATCAATTTCTGCCCTTTATCAACCGTATCAACTTTATCAACTCAATCAACTCGTTAACTTGTCAACTAACTTCCAATGAAACAAAGTACCACCAATATATCCCGAAGAAATTTTTTAAAGATCACGTCCCTCGCCGGTGGCGGCATGTTATTGGGTTTTGAGCTGCTGGCCAATGCCACAGCCGAAACTATGGCCGATTCCCCGCTCTTTGCACCCAATGCTTATCTGTCTATCGACCCTAAGGGCATTATTACGCTGATGGCGCCCAATCCCGAGATCGGTCAGGGTGTTAAAACAGCATTGCCTATGTTGCTGGCCGAAGAGCTGGATGTGGATTGGAACAAAGTGGTGATCAACCAGGCCGATTTTGATAAAGAAAAGTATGGTAACCAGTCAGCCGGCGGCAGCGGCGCCATTCGTAGCCGCTATGAACCTATCCGGAAAGCCGGCGCTGTAGCCCGCCACATGTTGATCGCCGCAGCTGCAGCAACCTGGAATGTGCCGGCAGATGAATGCACTACCGAAAATGGTTATGTGCTGCACAAGGGCAGCGGCAAAAAGCTCAGTTATGGCGAACTGGCCGGCAAGTCGGCCACCATGCCCGTTCCGGACAATGTGAAACTCAAAGACCCGAAAGATTTCAAGATCATCGGAAAGCGCATAAAGAATGTCGATAATAAAGGCATCCTTACCGGTAAACCTTTGTTTGGCATCGATACCCGCCGAGAAGGCATGCTCTATTGCATGGTATCGCGGCCGCCTGCTTTTGGCAAGAAACTGAAGTCATACGACGATACCGAAACCCGTAAGATTCCCGGCGTTAAAAATGTGGTGCGTACTGACCATGTAGTAGCCGTGCTCGCCACTAATACCTGGGCAGCAAAAAAGGGACGCGATGCCCTGAAAGTGGAATGGGAAGATACCGGCAAACTGGAAAGTACAACAGATCACATAGCCGCCTTCAGGAACCTGATCCAGCAAAAAAGCGACAAACCCGACCGTAACGACGGTGATGCGGAAAAAGCGCTCATGAACGCCAAAAAAGTAATTGAAAGTATTTACGAAGTGCCCGTGCTGAGCCATGCCCCGATGGAGCCGATCAATTTTTTTGCCGATGTACGCGATGGTAAAGCCGACCTGTACGGCCCCACCCAGGTACCCGGCCGGGCCATTGCCGATGTAGCCAAAGCATTGGGCATTGTCGAAGCTAATGTTACATTGGGATTGCCCCGCCAGGGTGGCGGATTTGGCAGAAAACTGCGCAGCGACAATGCAGTGGAAGCGGCATTGATCTCTTCCGTCGCCAGGGCGCCGATACAAATGTTATGGACACGCGAAGACGATATGCAGGGCGATTTTTACCGGCCGAACGGCATGTATCGCTACCGGGCTGCTATCAATAACGACAACGAACTCGATGGCTGGTATCTGATCGCAGCCGCGCTGAATGCGGGCCGTGCCGCCGCTGCTGATAATTTCCCGGCCGGCGCCATAGCCAATTACCGCACCGACAGCCAGGGACTCACCTCCAATATTCAAACAGGGCCCTGGCGCGCCCCAACACATAATGCCATTGCATTTGCAGAACAGAGCTTCCTCGATGAAATAGCCCATGAACTAAAAAAAGATCCGGTTGCATTCCGGCTTGAACTGCTCGACAAGGCAAAAAACAATCCGGTTGGCAAAGTCAACTATAATATCGATAAATTTAAAAGTGTGATTGACCTGGTGGCCAAAATGAGCAACTGGGGTAAGAACACACCAGGCCGTTATAAAGGCTTTGCCGCTTATTACTCCTTCAACACCTATGTGGCTGAAGTGGCCGAGATCTCAATGCAAAATGGCAAACCCAAAGTACATAAAGTGTATTGCGCGGTGAACTGCGGACAGGTGGTAAACCTGAGCGGCGCCGAGAACCAGGTGCAGGGCGCTATTGTGGATGGATTGGGCCATGCCTGGTTTACCGAGATCACCTTCGATAAAGGGGCCGTTCAACAAAAAAACTTCAACACCTATAAAATGATGCGGATGCAGGATGCGCCGCTCGATGTGGAAGTGCAATTCGTAGAAACCAATGAAGCGCCAACCGGGCTGGGTGAACCTGCCCTGCCGCCGATTGCAGCCGTGGTATGTAATGCCATCTTCGCAGCAACGGGCAAGAGAATACGAAAAATTCCTTTTGGAAAAGCTTAACGCTGAACGTTAAATGCAGAACGCTAACGCTGAATGCCCAACGCTTAAGACATAAGGCAAATCACCAACGGCCAACGGGCACCCTCATAATAAAACGGCCTCGGGCTTCAGGTCAGCAACGATCGAAGCCAGAGGCTGTTCTTTTCCATTATCACATTAGCTAATTATCACATTAGCTAATTTAGTCTTACCATCCGCTATCACAATACGCCCTGGTCCACAAGACAACGTGCAGCAATACCGCTTTGCACCAGGCTTTATGCATTTTTTCAATAACGCCGAGGCTATGTCCTTTTTTGGCCAGAAATGGTTTCATGGTATCATTAACGACTGCGGTAAACGCAAGCACATATCGCATAGGTATATGCGGTGGAGTATTGGCATTATCTGTTTTATTCTTTTTGGCCTCCATATGACGCAATCCGATCTCATGCTGGTAGTTGAGCCAATCCTGATCGTATGGTTTATAACATACATCCAGGATCCATTGCTTAAAGCGCTCCTTTACTTTTTCTTTATATTGTTCGTCGATATTGCCTTGTGCATCCTTAAAATAATACGACAGGTGCGGTGTAGAGCTTATAACGCCACGCCACAACGTAACGATCGCTTCCGTCTGGGTTTCCAGCACATCGCCTGCCATACGCAGGTATTTCATATCATCCGAATCCAGGGTGATGGTTTGCTTCAACTGTTCCAGCTCTTTCATAGAAACCGGTGACGTGGCCAATTCTTTCGCACCATAGTCGTACCCGGCTACATTGTCCACTACTGTTTCCATAACTAATTGTTTTTATTCGTTTTAAACAATTCTAAAAAAACCGTACCAGCAGTATGGAGAAAATTACACACTGCCTACCATACGTTGCGTGGACAGGTGTCGCCGTACCGGTTACCTATTATAAATCCGATCATTAATTCATGGGTACCCTTACTGTACGTTCGCAGATCGGTTTTAGTAAAATCATAGGCATACCCAACATTTACCGTGTTGGCCACATTGAGTCCAAGCATAGCAGCATAACCATCGAACTGCCGGTAGCTTCCACCTGCCCATAACAGGTCACGGTACTGCAGCTTTACATTTATTTCAGCCTGATAATCATGCTTAAAAGCGCCGCTTACATATTTCACCATCACCGAAGGCAGGGCATTGATATCTTCATTCAGCAGGAACCGGTACCCGGCAGACAGGAACAGATGGGGCACCAGCTTTCCGGTTGTTTTGAAGGTGGCATCATCTACAAAAGCCAGCTTTTGAGGAACGAGCTGCTGGGCCGATAACCCAACAAAATAATCAGCCGAGTACAGCCACAGTCCGGCAGAAAAATCGGGTTTTATTTTTCGCAATTCGCGGGCAACAGCACCGCCAACGGCTGGGTCGGCGGGGTCGGACCCAAAAAAGGCTTTCCCATTTGTATTCAGTCCAACGGAGGTTATGCCGCCCGCAAAACCCGCGGCCAGGCTCGTCCGGGCCGTTATTCCCAAATGGTATGCATAACTTACCGTGGCCGTAAACCGGTTAAAATTGCCGGTTCTGTCGTTAATGATGCTCATGCCCACGCCATGATGAGGTTCAGCAGCATTGTACGATTCCCAATAAGAACTGCCCCTGGGGTTCTCGCCGGGGATCTCAAACGAAGTGGCCGTTGTTCTTGTATCGTTTTTTCCTAAAGGGGTGTGTACAGTCACATAGGCGGTACGTGGGGCACCGCTCATGCCGGTCCACTGATCCCTTGCACTGATCTTTATATCGGTATAATTCTCGATGCCGGTGAGGGCTGGATTGAGAATATAATTGTTGAGAATATACTGCGTATAATGCGCCCTTTGTTGGGCAGATGCAATATAGCAGCCATACATAACCGCCAGCAGCAACAATATCTTTTTCATGGTAAGGGTTATTTGGTTTGAATGTTTTATCTGATGATGTCTATATAGCCGGTTACTGGTTTTTGACCGTTCTTCGGATCAATTATGTAATAGTAAGTTCCTACCGGCATATCCTTGCCATTGACCTTACCATCCCAGGAAGTGAAATTGGTCCATTTAAATACCGCCTGACCGTACCGGTTATACAGCTGAACCACGTTGCCCGGATAGTTCTGGAGATTTTCAATAACCCACCTGTCATGAATACCGTCGCCATTGGGTGAGAAGATATTGGGAATGACAAGCGTCTGCTGCACAACCCTGCCTGCCAGGCGAACGGCACATCCCTGCAGGTTGGTAACCAGTACGTCATAAGTACCCGTTGACTTTACCGTTATTGAAGCCGTAGTTTCACCGGTATTCCAGGCATAGGTATAACCGGCGCCTGCGGGAGCGGTCAATTCAACGCCATTGGCGATACCCGGCGTTGATATGCTGGCAGGACCTAAATGGGTTTGCGTTATAGCGCCTTCCGGAATGGGCAATACGTTTAGCTGTCCATTTACATAATGAAAACTGTAGTTAGCAGCAGCCCCGCCACCCGGCACCAGGTTATAATTGCCGGCCCGGTTATAACGCGGTAAGGTTACAACAGGCACTGTAGTAAGGGACGATGCATCGTCGCCGTTTTTAAATCCTGCGTAGCTTACCGGTACGGGGTTAATGACACCGTTTAAACATACCGTTCTGTCGCCTGCGGTTACTGTTAAAATCGCCTTGTTGATAACCAGGTTATCATGCATATACACCAATTGGTAATTGCTGTTTAATGCCAGCGAATGTTGATTGATAGCATAACTGCCTGCATTTTCTCCGGGCGTTCTGCCCAATGCACCGGTGAATACATCTGTTCCCACAAGGGCCGGTGAATAGGTATAGGTCAAAGCCGGATCTGCATCGCCATAGGTCTTTGTTTTGGCTTCCGCTGTTACATGGATCGTTTTGTGTGTAATGGTAAGGCTGTTGCCTGTATAAACAAGATTATAATTACTGCTCAAAACCAACGTACCCTGGTTAATGGTATATACGCCCACATGTTCTCCTGCCGTGCGTTCCAGCGAACCGGTGAAACCATCGGTTCCCACCAGGGCCGGTGAATAGGTATAAGTCAATGCCGGGTCTGCATCGCCATAGGTCTTTGTTTTGGCCTCGGCGGACACCGTGATCGCTTTTGGCGTAATGGTTAAATTATTGCTATTATACGTGATCGTGTAATTGCTGCTCAATGCCAGCGTACCCTGATCAATCGAATATACACCTGCATCCTCCCCCGGAGTGCGTACAATAGAACCGGTAAACAGGTCTGTTCCAACCAATGCCGGTGAATAGCTATAGGTCAATGCCGGATCTGCATCGCCATATATTTTTGACTGGCCATCAGCGGTCACCGTGATCGCTTTTGGCGTAATGGTTAAATTATTGCTATTATACGTGATCGTATAATTGCTGTTCAATGCCAGCGTGCCCTGGTCAATGGTATAGGCGCCCACATCTTCTCCTGCCGTACGCACGAGGCTACCGGTAAAAACATCTGTTCCAACCAGCCCCGGCGTATAGGTATATGTCAGTGCCGGATCTGCATCGCCATATACTTTGGTTTTAGCATCGGTGTTTACGGTGATGCTTTTACGTGTAATGGATAAATTACTGCTTACAAAAGTTATGGCATAGTTGCTATTCAGTGCAAGCGTTCCAAGCGTGATGGCATATGTGCCCACATCTTCACCGGGAACTCTGCCTATGGCGCCTGTAAAAACATCCGGCGGTGATGGAGTAACAGCGTAATTAAAGGCAGGATCGGCACTTCCGTACACCTTGGTTTGTGGAAATGCAGTTATTGTAACAACAAGTGGCGTAATCTCTCCTACAGGCCCGCTGATGTTGGTCGTATTGGTAATCGTATAATTAGTAGCCGTAGTTCCTGTTAAACTGATGTTTGCCAGGGGAATGGCAACCGTTTTACCAGTGCCCACATCTCGTGTATCATACGACGCAGCCGTACTGCTTACACTGATCGCCACATCATCGGCTCCCACCACATCGCCCACGGCAAACTGCAGGTTGGCGGCGCTGATGACAGCATTGTTATTGCCATCATACACTTTCGTAACCGGTGTTGTTGTAAAACCAATCGTTACCGGTTTTGGATTTACGGTAAGGGTTACCATAACATCGGGCGTTCCATTAATGGTATGTGCAGTGATCGTTGTTGTTCCTGCTTTAATTACATGCAGGTTATTACCCACCATGGAAGCGATCGTATTATCGGCTATGGTAATTGTTACCGGCAGCCCCGGGCAGTTGACCAAATTGGGCACTGCTGCGTCAGGATCACCATACGTTTTTACAATATTGGTGAAACTGATGGGCGTAGGAGGCGTTTGCAGTTCATAGGCGCCCATGTCTACTGTTGTATTGAAAATACGGGCATTACCGGCCATATCGGTGGTAATAGCGCCTGGCACTAACGCATTATTACCCATATTGACGGCCGGACTGCAGGGTGTTAATTGCAGACCATCATCTGCCGTAAACCAGACGCCATCCGCGCCTGCCGGATTTGCTGCATTTACGAACTGCGGATCCAGATCGAGGTTAGGCAATGCCGCGGCGCTTCCTTTAACCAGCGAATAAGTACTGTTGTAAGTACCCTGGATCTGCCTCATGGTATTACCCCAGGCAATACTGTTATTGAAATTCAAGGTGGCGCCAGCCATAACGCGGATGCCATGGCTGATCTGCGTGGAATTGCTTTGCGTTAAATTACCGTAGAGAGTAACATTGTTACAATTGACTGTGCCGGCATAAATAGCAATTGCACCTCCCCCATCACCGCCCGAACCGCTCGTCCTGTTGTTAACCAGTACGGCATTGTCCAGGTTAATGGTTCCACCGCTTCCCCCGTTCATCAAGGCACCGCCGGGCGCATTTACAGCAACATTGTTTTCAAAAACACTGTAATTAACTGATAAGATCGAACCATGATCATTTAAGACAACGCCACCCCCGGCTGAAGCGCTGTTGGCAGAAAAACTACATTTTGTAAAGGTTAAACGGGCGGCAGTCCTGTTATACAT
This sequence comes from Longitalea luteola, assembly GCF_017356035.1. GTDB lineage: Bacteria > Bacteroidota > Bacteroidia > Chitinophagales > Chitinophagaceae > Niastella > Niastella luteola. The sequence continues at coordinate 74,696 of NZ_JAFIQX010000008.1, forward strand.
AACGCCACCGTACCCAGCCTTATTTCCGCTGAATTGGCAATTGATGAATTGCGGCGCGGAAACGTTTTCCTGGGTAAACAGCACGCCGCCCGCGACATTTGCGGTATTATCAATAAAAGTGCAACCGGTAACATAGGGACTGGCCGCGTGGTCGTTGGCCATCGCGCCACCTAATTGATAGGTCCGGTTATTCCTGAAGATACAGTTCTGGATGAAGGGTGAAGCAAATACAAGCTCCAATCCGCCGGCAAGTATTTTAGCCGTGCCATGTGAAAAGGTAAGGTTGCGTAAAGCTGTCTTTTGACCATTTGCATTCTGCCTTATATACATCCCGGCGCCATGTCCGCGATAACACGGTTGCGCACCGTAAAGAACATCCACAGTGCCGTCAGCATTTCCTTTGGTCAGTGTAAAACCATCAATGACCAGACTATCGGCCGCTGCAGGAATGTCTACGATCACCATTACGTGGTAGCTGTTATCAAGTGTGTCGTTCAATGCGCCGATGTCGCCGCTCAGGATAGAAGGATTGGCTGTAATATCGCGTGTACCACCCCCATTGGGATAACCGCCAAATAATTTCAATTTACCCCGCGATATCAAAAAGCTGCTGTCTCTGTTAGTGCCGTTCTGTGCACCGGTAGGATAATACGTTCCTTTAGCCACCAGAATGCTTTCTACATTATTACTTTGCCGGGCTATTTGCAAGGCGAGTGACAGCGTCTTTAAAGCGTTGGGCCAGGCATCGCCGCAATTGGCATCATTGCCGTTCAGTGCATCTACATACAACACATTGTTTACCGGATTCACTGTTACGGTATAGGTTAAAGCGCTTCCGGTGCAACCGTTGGCTGTGGGTGTGATGGTATAAACAGCCGTACCAGGCGTGGTACCGGCGTTGGTGAGCGTTTGAGCAATGGAAGTACCCGTACCGGCCGAAGCGCCGGTAACGCCCGTTTGCACCACCGTCCAACTGTACGTTGTTCCCACAACAGAGGATGAGGGAACTATATTTGTTGTAGCGCCGTTGCATATGGTTGTACCGGTTGAACCCAATGTAGCTACTGGTAATGGGTTAACCGTGAATGGGAAGCTTGTTCGCACCGCTGTTCCGCAGGCGTCTGTCGCATTTGCATATATTCTATGGTAGCCAGGCGCCAGGGCAGCGCCGGTAGTTATGCTATTGCCTGTACCCAGAGAAGGCGTACCAGCAGCATTTAAACTCCAGTTTATGGCACCGAAAGGTGCAACGCCATTGGCGGTAGAAGAAGAGAAAGTAATATTCTGTCCGGCACATGAAGTAAATGCAGATGCGGTAATCGTTGCCAGTTCTGCAGTACGGCCCTCGATCTCGATCGCCAGCGGGTTAAACATCCCAATACAGGTATTGTCACAGCCAGCAGGTCCAACACAGCCTCTGTATAATTGAAAAACGAAATTAACTGGTGTAGGCAAACAGGATGGCGCCGGCATACAGGGTAAAACAGTGGGTAGGTTTAACCAACCACCAAACATACCCGGGCCGGTGGCGCTCGCCGGGATCACATATAGCACTCCTGGACTTGGAACGTGGCAGGTGCCGCTGTAAATATGGAAAGCGAAATTTTCCCGGCCACAGGGTGCAGCGGCTACCACAGATACATTTGCTCTTACATTCGTAATAGTGGCTGCCGGCGGTGGGGTAACCGATATTGTGTAATCGCAGGAACTGGCGTAACCGCAACTGGCATTGAACATGGTACCAACCAATGACTGGTTCATTGAATTAGAACTTTGAACCAGGGGATCTATGATCACATCACCGGTAGCCAGATTATTGATAATATAATCGGCAGGCACAGCCAAACCCAGTTTGTTGCCTGAGATCTGGTAAGAAAAATTGGTAACAAACGACGGATTCTTTTTAGCATAACCGAATGCAGGCGCGATTTTTATTGCAGCCGTTTCGCCCGCCACATCTGCATATACTGCTTCTGCCCTGTTCCTGTCATTTTCGTGGTCTTCGAAATACAGTCCTTTACCGTGCAGCCCTTTAAAGGAGTCTTCAAAATACAATTCCTGGTATTGAGCAAATTTGAATTCGTGAATGATAAAGCTGGTTTTCACACCACCCCTGCTGACGCGCATTTCAGCATCGATGCCGGGGAAAATATTCAGGATGCGAATGCCATCGGCGCCGATCGTGTAATTGCTCCAGTTGGCCTCAGCCAGTTTTGTTTTATCATTCCCATTAACGCCGTACAGGGTCCAGTCGTTGAACTGTACCCTGGCACTGTTGATTTGAAGATATGTTTTATGATCTTTAACGTGAATGCCCACGGGATTCCACTGGTCGGTGGCTTCATATATATTATTGCCCACCGGCTTTAATTGCGCATCGATAGGTATCCACTCGCCATTTCGTTGGAAATTGATAGGATATAATCCTTTTACCAGGTTGAACACAGATGGTTCAGCCGGGTTTACATAATAACTTTCATAAGCGTTGCGTTTGTTTATCACTTCTACAAATGTCACACTGTCTTTTCCAACGGTCTTGAAACGTGCTGCCCCGATAGCATACGATTTGCCGGGATTTACTTTCTCCCACAGCTCCCTATCGATTGTTTGCAACGAAGGAAAACCAGTATAATCCGGTTCAAGCATTTTTCCTTCCCAGGATCTTATAGTTGCGCCAGGTATTGTTTCCTGGTACTGTGCTGCAGCAGGCTGGTACAGATGTGTCACCATTACCAGCAACGCATACCTGATATAAACAGGCGCACGAAAGACAAGATGGGTGTTTTTCAGTAATTGAAGGATGAACAAGCGCAGTTTTGGGTTCATGATATTCAAGGGGGTTGGGTTGTAAGTGAAACAAAAAAATATCCCGGGTTTGAATAAAGCTTCAAACCTGCATCACCAATGTTATTGCATCAATAAAGCTATAGCATGATTACAGGCGTATCCGGGTTTGCATTAAACACTCACTTTATTGGTGGAATCGTGTGCAAGGGGCGTATATATTTTTATCTGCCTGGCGGTATAAATGCGCTGAAAGGATGTTTCAATTGTAAAAAATGATGCATATAGGGCGTTTAGGGGTAAAAAATAGAGTTACAGCTTTCATGAGCTGCACTCATTAAACAGCGCTAAAGTACAACCGGGTCATTGTTTATACAAGAGATTGTATGTGAACAGCAGGAATTTGTATGTGAAAGAATGAGAATAATGGCGCTTTTGTTGCTGTTTATTAAAAAGCTACCGCGGTTTGCGGCGCAGGCAGTTGCAGTTCATTCAGTTTAGTACCAGGATTTAAAATATAAGTAGCAATAGTATTATCGCTCAACACTTCAACCATTCTAAAACCTTTATACGTTGTTCCCCAACTGCCGCCGATATGCGAGTCGAACAGGAAAGGAATACCTTCTGTTTCTTTCATATCATCCTGGTCATGGTCATGGCCGTTGAAGACAGCCCGCACATTTTTATAATCTTTCAACAGGTTGATAAACTCCGGACACGGATTGGCATTGTCTGTCCATTTTACCGGGGTTATGTGAATGGCTACAAATACATTCGGCGCCTTCTTATATTTTTCCAGCTGCGTACGCATCCAGTCGAGGTCCGGACAAATATACTCTCCCTTTTCATTAGCCGTGGTGGCGAGCAGGAACACCTGTTTATCTACCTCAAAAGAATGATTCACCGGCATGTTCCAGGTTTTCTGCCACACGTCTGCACTCACCATATCATGATTGCCCTGCGTAACGTAATAAGGCATTTTCAATTGGTCGAGCTGTTGTTTGGCCAATGGCAACATAGCCGGATCATTATGAATGATATCGCCGTTGATGATGCAGGCTTTCAGTCTGCTTTTTGTATGTTGTCTGTTGATGTGCTGAATGATATTGGCATAATCATTTTCCCAGCTGGTTTTGGGTTGGCCAAAATGTCCGTCACTCGCCACCGCAAACCGAAACTTTACCTTATTCCCTGCGTCTGCCAGTGATAGCGCAGAACGATACAATAACCTGCCATTGGTGAGCAAGAGCAATACAGGCGTTGAGTTTTTAAGGAAAGAACGGCGATCCATAGAATTGCACTGTTTGAGATTTTAGATAATCAATCGTAGTTTATGTTCGAATTCACCATTCACCATTGACCATTGACCATTCACCACTTCCCCTCCAGCATCTTCATAAAATATCCGCCCACCACACTTCTTGCCTGAAATCCCACTTGCTTTCCATCGGTGGTTTCATGCCAGTCGCTCAGGGGTACCCTCGTTGGTGTTGCTGTAAGATACGTATAAACCGGGTTTATCAGTGCAGCAAAATCGGCCGGTTTATTAGCCAGGGTGGCCGTCCAGAGGATCCAGTCAGATTTGGTATAGGTCTTCCGGCTGTCGAGCGGCAACCCATAGGTATTTTGTCTTGTAAGATAATACCTGATCTCTTTTTCATACACTTCAGGCGGGAACAGCTGCAGCCCCAGGATCTTATCCCAGGCCAGGTTGTATTTCTGGCTCCAGGTATTCTTGTCGGAAAAGGTCAGGGCATAATGATCGCCATCATTGGCCAGTTCCATCCATTTTTTAACCATGTCCCTGGCCATGGCCCGGTATCTGGCGGCAGTATCTTTTTCCTGCAGTTTATCGGCCAGCATTGCATAACAGCCGATCCCCACAATGGCTTTTACCGATAAATTGGCGTTCCGCGCCAGGTGTCCTGCAAAATCATCGGTGCACAACTGGTTGGCAGGATCAAAGCCTTCGCGGCTCAAATACTGCGCCCAGGTGCTAAGCGCTTTCCAGTGCTTCTTGGCGTAATCAGCGTTGCCCTCCGCTTTGGCAATGGCAGCCGTCAGAATGATCATATTGCCTGATTCTTCCACCGGCATATCTTCGCCATAGGTTTGTCCGTTCGCCAGTGGATACGTTCCCAGGTCATGCGCCGCAAACGGTTTGGTAAAGCGGCCGCTTTCGGTATAATAAAAAATACCATTCAGCATACCTTTCAGCAAGGCAGGGTTATACAGCAGGAACAACGGCGCTGAAGGATAGGTGACATCTACGGTATTGACAGAACCATTACTATAATTTTCTTTCGAAAGGAATAACAACTCACCCTGAGGGTCTTTAACGATCTTATGCGCGGCAATACACTGGCGGTAGGCGGCCACACAGAGCTGCGCATATTTTTCGCCCCCTGCTTTTTTCGTATCATTATATAATTGCTGGTCAAAGTCGATACATTGCTTTACCACTTTTTTATAATCGCCTGCAGCCTGTGCCAGTTCCTTTTCAATAGTGCGTCCTTCCGCTTTCCATACCGGCGGCAGGTTCTGGTTAAAATATTGAATGGAATACAGGTCGTCGTAGCCGAGCATGATGAATTTCTCCTGGGGTGTTGCATTTACTTTCGTGAACGGAAGATCTGTTCGCAATGCAAGGCTTTTACCGGTGAGGGAATCGGGCCCCTGCACAGCAACGGGTACATCATTCACATTACCGGCTATCTGTTGCACTGCGTCTTTGGGGGCAGCCACATATAAATACCCCCAATCGATCCGCAGATCATCGCCTTTCTTTTTCAAAACCGGTTGTTCTACGGAACCGGCTTTTAATACGTTCAACACCTGCCCACCGGCGCTGGCAACGTATTTCTGTACGGCCACTTCCTGTTCAGGTTTATTGATGCATACGTTGGTGGATATGTTCAGTGTTACCCGCACCTCATGTGTTTTACCATCGTTCGATGTAAGGATCGCTGTTATATAGGAAACAGGCCGGGTCAATACCGTCCAATTATTTAATAATAAGGGAGAAGTAAATTGCAGTTGAAGGTTTACCGGACCACAAGTAAAGCGGTAGATGGTGCGGGTGGCAGTAACAGTTACCTCCTGCTGATTTGCAACGGCCAGGTTATTTGCACCTGATGTTTTCTTTTCTTTATCAGCAGGTCCCATAAAACGGTAGGAGGCTCCATCAACCTGCACCCAGCCGGTGATGGATTGTTCAGCCCCGGTCCAGTGCCGGGAGGCACCCGCAGTAAGGTCATCGGTAAAAGACCAGATACTGAAATAAGGGTCGTGGGTAATTAAGGGATATGCAGGCGCTTTTTTTAACTGGGCTGAAATTACAAGAGAAAAAAGCAGGAAAAGAGGCAGTAAAATGGTATTTTTCATATGCAATAAATACTGATTATAATGATGACATCCATAGCAAACTGACCCCGATCAGGCCGGAATATTGCATATAGTAAGGATGTGTTATGGCATTAGGACGAATTTAAGGCGTTTAGCAACTTGCAAACCTCATTGACTGTAAAAAAATAATGCTTTAAAAATGAACTGGCATACTTCTTCAATAGACGACGTTTTAAAGGAACTGCAAAGCCAGGCCGATGGCTTATCAAGCGATGAAGCAGCAAGACGATTGGAACAGTATGGCCCTAACCAGCTGCAGGAAAAAAAGAAAAAACCGGTATGGCTGTTATTCCTGATGCAGTTCAAGGATGTGATGATCCTCATTCTGATGGTAGCCGCCATCATTTCTGCCATCGTGGGCGACCTGAAAGACATGATCGTAATATTGATCATAATTATCATTAACGCGATCGTTGGTTTCGTGCAGGAATACCGCGCCGAAAAAGCGATCGAGGCCCTGAAGAAAATGTCAGCCGCCCATGTACGCGTGAGAAGGAATAGACGGGTAGAACAAATTCCGGCAACGGAAGTAGTGCCCGGCGATGTGGTCTTACTGGAAGCCGGTGATATGGTGGGCGCTGACGTCCGCATTCGTGAAAGCCATTCCTTAAAAATTGAAGAGGCATCTCTCACCGGTGAATCGCAGGCAGTAGACAAATCGCCCGACGCCATTACACAGGCAGATGTGCCGCTGGGCGATCGCATTAATATGGCTTATAAAAGTACCCTGGTCACTGCCGGTAACGGGACCGGTGTAGTGGTGGCTACCGGTATGCAAACCGAGATCGGTAAAATTGCCGGTATGCTGCAGGAAAAAGAAGCCACTACCCCACTGCAACAACGGCTCGCCGACTTCAGTAAAAAATTATCATTTATTGTACTGGGCATCTGCCTCATCTTATATTTCATTGGCATTCTGCGTGGCGAAAAACCGGTGAACATGCTGCTTACTACGATCTCCCTCGCCGTAGCAGCCATCCCCGAAGCATTACCCGCAGTGATTACCATTGCGCTGGCCCTTGGCGCTAAAAAACTTGTAAGAAAAAATGCACTCATTCGTAAACTGCCGGCTGTTGAAACCCTTGGGTCTGTAACGTATATCTGTACCGATAAAACCGGTACCCTTACCCAAAACCAGATGACGGTGCAGGAGGTCTGGCAGTATGAAGGATTAGATATCTCCATCCCCGGCATTCAAAAAGAACAGACCCTGCTGCTGGCCATGACCATGAACCACGACGCCAAAGAAGACCATACCGATAACAACAAACGAAAAGGCGATCCTACCGAAGTTGCCCTGGTAGAGTATGCCATTCAGCAGGAAGGCTACGACAATAAATGGGAACAGGCATTTCCCCGCAAACAGGAATTGCCATTCGATTCAGACCGTAAGCTGATGACCACCGTACATGCGGTGAACAATGAATACCTGGTGATCACAAAAGGGGCGCTGGAATCTGTATTAAAAATATCCCGCGCTGCCAACCAGGAGCAGATCAACGCAAAGAGCGATAAACTGGCGGAAGCAGGTCAGCGGGTCATTGCCTATTCGTGTAAACTGATAAAAGAATTGCCGAAAGAAGGCGATTACGAGGCATTGGAAAGCGACCAGCATTTTTGCGGACTGGCGGGCATGATCGATCCGCCACGGCCGGAAGCGCGCAAAGCCATTGAAGAATGTAAAACGGCGGGCATTGTACCGGTAATGATCACCGGCGACCACCCCATAACAGCAGCTGCCATTGCGCGTGATATGGGCATTCTGCAGCACAAAAACGATAAAACGGTCACCGGGGTAGAACTGGAAAAAATTTCTGATGAAGACCTTGACAACGAGATCACCCAGATAAAAGTGTACGCCCGCGTTTCGCCCCAGCAAAAGCTGCGGATCGTAAAAACCCTGCAGAAAAAGGATCAGTTTGTGGCCATGACCGGTGATGGGGTGAACGATGCCCCCGCATTGAAGCGCGCCAATATTGGCGTGGCCATGGGTATTACCGGTACCGATGTATCGAAAGAAGCGGCTGATATGATCCTGCTCGATGATAATTTCGCCACCATTGTAAAAGCCGTAAAGGAAGGCCGAAGAATATATGATAACATCAGGCGGTTCATCCGGTATGTACTGGCCTGTAATTTCGCCGAGATCCTCACCATTTTTATTGCGCCGATCGTTGGTATGCCGATTCCCTTATTACCTATTCATATTTTATGGATCAACCTGGTAACAGATAGTTTACCCGGCCTCGCCCTTGCCGGCGAAAAAGCGGATGCCGGTGTGATGAAGCGCCCGCCACGTGATCCTGGTGAAAGTATCTTTGAACAGGGCGTGGGATTTACCTCTATCTGGGTGGGAATATTAATGGCTGGCGTTGGCCTGGGCACACAGGCTATTTATATTAACAATGAAGATGCGCACTGGCAAACAATGGTGTTCACGGTGCTGTGTTTTAGCCAGATGGGACATGCCCTGGTATCGCGCAGCGAATATGAGTATATCTTCCGGATAGGCGTATTCTCTAACCGGCCGTTGATAGGCGCCATCGCGCTTACATTTATACTGCAGCTGGCATTGATCTATGTGCCGTTCTGTAACGAAATATTTAATACAAAACCGCTCACCTGGGGAGAACTGGGCATCTGTCTCCTTATTTCCACCATAACTTTTCATGCGGTGGAACTGGAAAAATTCATTAAAAAACGAATGGGCTTACTGTAATTATTCAACTACATAAGAATACGGATACAACAGGGTCTTCCAGGTCATACCACCATCGGCGGTGAGGTATAATTTCTGGTCGCCATACATTAACCCGTTCTGATCATCCTGGAAATGCAGCTTTTTCATATTGAGGTATTCATACCCTTCGTTTGACACCGTATTCCAGGTTACGCCCGTATCGGTGCTTTTCATCAAACTTTCCTTCGTTAAACCATAAACAATATGCTGGTTTACCATGTGGGCGAAGGTGAGCTTCAGGTCGGCAGCAGGCTTCTTCCAGGTTTTACCGCTATCGGGTGATATATATACATTACCAAACTCCTCTATTGCACAGATATTACCCTTGTTGCCTAATTGCAAACCGGTGATCACTCTGTTGTCTATCGCTTTAGGTTCGCTCCAGGTGCGGCCGGTATCGCGGGTTTTGGAGATAAACGTGCTGTAAGAACTGTTCTTATATAACAACATATAACCGGTACTGTCATCGGCGAACTGGATGTTCACGGGTTGAAATGCATCATCAAAATAGCTTATTCTTATCGCTTCCTGCGAAGTAAGATCCAACTTGTAAAATTTCCGGCTATCGGCAGTTGTTTCCGCTTTTTGCTGATAGGCCAGCATCACGTAATTACTGTTGATATAACTTGCATACACCAGTTCGGTAGCATAAAAACCGGTGGTATTGATGGCCGGACTGAATGCAACCGGGGCAACCGATGACCAGGTGGTACCATGATCTTTTGAAAAATGCACCACTGGGGCAAGGTCAGTACCTGAAGCCACGGTTATTGTATTTCCGTTGTAACTGAACGGCGTAATTTTCGTATTTGGCAGCGAATACGCGTTATAGGTAAAATTTTTGAACTGATCAGTTGTCTGGAAATAGTTATTCGTGGTAATACCCCGGATGCCGGCATTGCTGTCGAGCCGTACATGCAACAGGCTGTTATCTTTAATTAATACTTTGATATTTGCGTTTATGACAGGTTCCGTAGGAATACTGGTTATCATAAATCTGTCCTTATCGCCACAACCCCAGGCTGCTGCACCTATCAAAAAAAGGAAGTATAGTTTTTTCATCTGAAAATGTTTATGGTCTTTTACCAGATGTGATCGTGTATTAGGTTATTTCTTGAAGTTCAGGTTAACGCCAACGCTCAGGTTAATGGAGCTGCAGTTGTATACTTTTTTCTCCTGAATGATAATGCCTGCTGCCAGCATTTCCCGTACGAGGTCGGGATTCACTGTCATTTCCGGTTTATAGTATTCATAATCGAGCTTCACATACAGATCGCCTGAACGAACGACCATAATGCCGGCATCGAATGAAAAACCCGAACCGGTAAGCACTTTATCTGTTGTGGTGAAGGCAGGCGTTGTGGTCTTCTCATCAGTTATTTTAGTGAATTGATTAACCGACCAGTTCTGATCAACTTTTAACAGGGGGAAAAAGGAGAATTTACCTTTGGTGAATGCGTTGTATTGAAATTCAACCCCGGCTTTCCAGGTGCGGAATGCTTCGCGCTGCGTTTCGCCCAGGTTGGCATCTTTGAAATAATATTTCAATCCGGCTAATGGACGAACCCAAAGTTTATTTTTCAGGAAAGCCGTTTTTACGCCTGCAGATGCATTGAGACCGCCTTTGAAAACATCGCTTACATCTGCGTTGCCCGGATTGGCAAAGCCGGCATCGATATCAACAGCAAACTTCCACTTCTTTTTAACCTTTGGCTTCTTTTGCTTTTCCTTGTCAATGGTTATTACCGGAGAAACGGTCGTCTGTTGGGTTGCGGGAGCCACCTGTGCCTGTGCGGCAAACTGGAAAAACAGTACAGAAAAGACCCATAGGATACAACGGATGCAAAGGGTTTTCATTGGATATTTTTTATGATCAGGCTACAAAAATTAAAAATGGTCATACCTTTTTGTATGCCATATCTATACTAATTATTATGTGAAACCGGCTACAGTATCAATACCATAAGCCATTTCTTATGAACAGGTACATCAAGACGCACTATAAAACGCTAATATCCATGCTGGTATTGTAAAATGACGGGATTATCGCGACAATTTTATGAAGGCGCAAGGCTGAAGGCTGAAGGCGCAAGGCTGAAGGCGGAAGGCTGAGTGCTGAAGGCGCAAGGCTGAGGGCTGAAGGCTGAAGGCTGAAGACTGAAGGCGGAAGGCGCAAGGCTGAAGGCTAAAGGCTGAAGGCTGAAGACTGAAGGCGGAAGGCGCAAGGCTGAGGGCTGAAGGCTCTGCTTTTCGAAGGCGAGTTGCCGTTTCGCGAGCGGGCGTTCAGCCTTAAGCCTTCAGCGTTTGGCGTATTACTGTTTCCCCGGCTGTTCAGATGGTTCTTCAACCGGAATTTCAGCAGGCGAAGTACCACCGGGATCATCTTCAGGTACTATTTCCGGTTCCTGAAAAGGAGGTGTTGGCCTGTCGGGAATTATTTCAGGTGAGATATCCGGGTCTTCTGGCTTGGGCACTTCCGGGTTTTCCGGGTTCTTCTTTTTGGCCATAGTATTTGTTTTATGCCTGAAAATGCAAAAGCCATTCCACGCTGAACGCTTAACGCAGAACGCAAAACGCTTGCCCGTCCGTAGCTTTAGCGAAGGCGGGCTTAACGCAGAACGTTTAGTGCTGAACGCAGAACGCCTGGTTGCTTATTTATCCCGGATTCGCTTTCAGTATGTAGCGTTTCATAAGCATTTAGGGCAGGTATAGCTTTCGTGGCATAATTGTTCCATGAATACTGCATGTATGCACAGCAAATGTTCCAGGACCGGATGGATGCAGGACTCGCATTGTCGCGTCATTTACATCATTATAAAAATGTTGATGGTGTAACGCTGGCCGTCCCCCGGGGCGGCGTACCCGTAGCCCTGCCCGTAGCGAGGATACTTAATCTTCCGCTCGAGATCATTCTTTCTAAAAAGATCGGCCACCCACTGCACAAAGAGTTTGCCATTGGCGCGGTAAGTTTAACCGGACAGGTCATTGCGCCCAATGCCTTTGCCTCGGATGAATACATTAAAGAGGAAACCGAAAATATCCGCGAGCAATTAAAAGCCATGTATGCCAAATTCATGGGCGACAAAAAAGCAACACCGGTGAAAGACAAGATCGTCATCATCATCGATGACGGTGTTGCTACGGGACATACGCTGTTAAGCACTGTTGAAATGATCAGAAATTCGGCTCCTAAAAAGATCGTCATTGCGGTGCCGGTAGCGGCACAACAGGCAGCACAAAAACTAAGCGAAGTATGTGACGAATTCGTTTGTGTATGGATCCCTTCCCAATTCCGCTCTGTAGGTGAGTTCTATGAAAATTTTACGCAGGTAACTGATGAAGAAGTTATCGAAATGCTGAATCCCCCGACTTAATAGTTCACAGTTTACAGTTCACAGTTTACAGTTGTAAATGCAATCTGTAAATGCAATTCAATTTCTTTTAAACTTAAAACTTAGAACTTTAAACTTTGAACTTATTAAACTTTAACGGTGCTGGTTATCTGATCCGGGAGTCCATGATTCAGTCGGGCCTGTTCCTGTACTGCTTTTTCCAGTTCATGCACGGCCATACAGGCGCTTTCGTTAAAGCTATGGGAGCGGCGGTGCACAAACAGGGAATCGCCATACAACGTAAGCCTGATCTCACAAATCTTACTCTCCTGTGGTGTAGCAGTAGTGTCGTCTCGCAGAATAATTTCGGCTTTTACAATATCCCTGATCTGGTGTGAAAATGACAGCACTTTCTCCTTAATGGGTTTTAATATGGATTCATTAACTTCCGAATGCGGGGCATGAATCTCAATTATCATTGACTCAAATCGGAATGCCATATAAAATATTGTATATCCTAAGTTACGACTATAAATGCAATTAAATGCGCACTCATAGTGGCTTTAACAAGTTTGCCTTTACTCAAAGCACCGAATAGCATACTTGTAACTTAGTGATAAACAAGCGGGAAGACTAAACCGGCAACATTACTTTTAATTCGTGACCTACGTTTTGAGTTCCGTATTTTGCGTTGATAACGTTATATCCCAGTCTTTCCATACCGGCTCATAGCCAATGGATGAAATAACCTGCGCCATTTCCGCCGGACTCCGTTCATCGGCTATTTCAAATTGCTCGAGTGATTCCGGTTCAACGGCATACCCACCCGGATTGGTCTTTGATCCTGCACTGATAGAGGTAATACCCAATTTGATCACGTGATCGCGGAAGCGCGGCAGCTCACGCGTCGATAACGACAATTCCACCTCCTGGTTAAATATGCGCCAGGCGCAGATCAGTTGCACGAGCTCCCGGTCTACCATTTCAACTTTTGGTTCCAGTCCACCCGAGAAAGGCCGCAGGCGTGGAAAAGAAATGCTGTATTTCGTTTGCCAGTAAGTACGTTCCAGGTATTGCAAATGCAGGGCTGTAAAGAAGGAATCGGTGCGCCAGTCTTCCAAACCTATCAGTACCCCCAAACCGATCTTGTGCACCCCTGCCCTTCCCAACCGGTCAGGCGTTTCAATGCGGTATTGAAAATTTGATTTCTTTCCTTTCGGATGGTGCTTTTTATAATCTTCCCGGTGATAGGTCTCCTGGTACACCAACACGGTATGTAAACCTTCTGCGATCAGCTCGCGGTAATCGGCTTCATCGAGCGGCTGCACTTCCATGGAAATATGCGCAAATTGATCGCGTAACAATCGGATCGCATTTTTGAAATAGGGCACATGCACCGTATGATTGGCTTCGCCCGTTACCAGCAATACATGCTCATAACCCATCGATTTGATGGCAGCTGCTTCCTGCAAGATCTCGGTAGCAGTGAGTGTTCTGCGCCGTACTTTGTTATCGAGGCTGAAGCCACAGTACGTACAAATGTTATTGCATTCGTTGGAAAGATACATCGGCACATACATCTGTATCGTTTTCCCGAATCGTTGCTGGGTGAGCTGCTGGCTGAGTTTCGCCATGGGTTCCAGGTAAGCAGCGGCGGCGGGTGAGATCAGGGCCATAAAATCATCCAGCGATCTGCCCGGCTTTGTTAAAGCCGCTTCCACATCAGCAGCCGTCTTGCTGTAAATGCGCTCTTTTACCTCGTTCCAGTTGTATTGATTGAAGATGTTGATAAAACTATCCATAATGTTCGTCTAAAAATGCCGTTAATGGACTACTTGCTATTGCCGTGTGCAACGGTTTGGCCAGCCGGGCTTCATAAGCTATTCTGCCGGCTTCCACTGCCATTTTAAAAGCTGTTGCCATTTGCACCGGTTCACCTGCCACCGCAATGGCAGTATTCACGAGCACCGCATCGGCGCCTATTTCCAGCGCTTTGGCCGCATCGGATGGAGAACCAATGCCTGCATCCACTACTACCGGCACTTTGCTTTGTTCGATAATTATTTCCAGGAAATCAATTGTCTTTAATCCTTTATTACTGCCGATCGGTGAGCCAAGCGGCATAACGGCTGCTGCGCCTGCTTCCTCCAGGCGTTTGCATAATACCGGATCGGCATGAATATAAGGCAGCACCACGAAGCCCAGCTTTACCAGTTCTTCCGTCGCTTTTAGCGTTTCTACCGGATCGGGCATCAGGTATTTTGGATCGGGATGTATTTCCAGTTTCAGCCAGTTCGTTTGCAATGCTTCCCGCGCCAGCTGCGCCGCAAATACCGCTTCTTTGGCGGTACGCACGCCCGATGTATTGGGCAGTAAACTGATGTGCGGATGTTGCAGATGCCGCAGGATATCATCCTGTGGATCATTCATATCTACCCGCTTCAATGCCACAGTTACGAGCTCTGAACCGGATGCCAGCAAGGCATCTTCCATCAGCGCTGCAGAACTGAACTTACCCGTTCCCGTGAATAATCTTGAATTGAATGTTTTATTTGCTATTGTAAGCATACAATTATTTTTTTTACATTCTTCAGTATTTGAGTTACTGAGTTACTCAGTTATTGAGTTATTAAGCTCCTGTTTGAACTGAACAAGCCACGAACTAAATAACTTACGAACTGAACAACGTCTTAATTCTTTCCACAGCTCCTTTTTGATCTTCGGCAGCCGTAATGGCCCCCGAAACAGCGATACCATGAATACCGGCCTCCCGTAAACCTGGCACATCATCGGCTACGATACCGCCAATGGCTACGATGGGCAATTGAATGCGTGCCGCTCTTACCTGCTCCATGATCTGTTGATAACCTTCCAGTCCCAGGATGGGGCTTAGCTTTTCTTTGGTGGCAGTAAAACGGAAAGGACCCAGCCCAATATAATCGACCCCTTCCTGCACACGTTGCTGAATGTGTTCAAAGGTGTTGGCAGTACCACCGATGATCATCTCAGGCCCTACAATAGCACGCACTTCTTTTACCGCCATATCCTGCAAGCCCACATGAATGCCCCAGGCGCCTGTTGCTTTGGCCACTTGCGGAAAGTCATTAACGATCAGTTTGGCATTGTAACGGTCGCACAGTGCCTTTGCAGCCTGTGCCAGGGCCAACACGTCGGCTTCCGGCTGGTTCTTTACCCGCAGTTGTACTAAACGGCAGCCGGCCTCAAGCGCTTCTTCTATGGTCGCCAGATGCGTTTTTGTCGCAGTTTGTTGTGATATGAAATACAATCGATCTATCATAAAGAATGATACCCCAGTAATGACTGGTTACTGTTTAAAAATGATTCTACATATTGTTTTGCCAGCCTGCAGGCTTTTTTCAGGGGTACACCGGCAGCCAGGCGGGCGGTGATAGCGGCCGCCAGCACACATCCGGAGCCATGTTTTTGAAATACCTTATCAACGCCAGCTTCTATTACCGTAAGGCCGCCGGGTTCATACAAAGTATCGGTGCCCGGTGCATCCGGCCGGTGTCCTCCTTTCAAGAGCACGGGGCAGAAAACGGCGAAATCGTCTTTTACCAGGTCTTCGCCGGTGATCAGCTGCAGTTGTTGCAGTTCATGATAGTTCGGCGTCAGCAGCGCTATTTCCGTCAATATTTCTTCCAGGTTATGAAATGTATTCACTTCATGGAATTCAAATCCCGCGCTTGCTTTCAGCACAGGGTCCCACACAATGCGGATCGCAGGATTATACTCTTTTAAAAAACGGATCACCCGCAGCAGCGTTTGCGGTGAATTGATGACGCCTATTTTACAGGTAGAGACCACAAACTTGCCCAGCAGCGGTTCCAGCTGTTCAATGATCTGTTCTTCGCTTAGCCAGTGAATATTTAAAAACCGGTCATCCGTTTGAACCGTCCAGGCAGTACAAACGCCAAAGCCGTACACACCGTGTTGTTCAAAGGTTTTGCAATCGGCCAGCACACCTGCTCCACCGCTGGGGTCGAAGCCTGCTATGGTCAATACATACGGTCGTAATGGTTGCATATTCAAATAGTATGGGTTAGCTTCAATTGGGTTAATAAAGAAGTATAGTTGGAAACGGCTTTCGCCGGTTCATTCCAGATGGTTCCCAACACGGCAGCCCCATCAAAATTCATTGCTGCAACCGATTGTATATTGCCTGCATCAATACCGCCGAGGGCTATTACCGGAACCGCTTTCTGTTTATCCGCAAGGTAAAATGTGTCCCCGGCCACTCCTTTATATTGCTGTTTCGAAATACTATCAAATACCGGCGAGAAAAAAGTATACGAAAAACGGGTTGACAACAGTTGCATCGATAGCAGGTCATGCACCGACGTACTGAGCAGGTATCGTCGGGCTTTCATTTCCGACAAAATGCCTTCATCCGTTGCCGCCCGTTGCTGTTCCGTAAAATGCAGCCGCCGGATATCATATTCCTGCACCAGGTGATGATGGCTATGCAACGCAATGTGTTTGTGCCATTCAGCCGGAATGGCATTCAGCAATTGCCTTACGGCCTGTTCATCTGCACCAGGCTTGCGCAGGTGGAAACGCTCCATGCCCGCTTCAAACAATTGTTGAATGATGGATGCTTCGCCAGTGAACAATTCCGCCTTCGATATAACAACCAGTGAAAACATATAACAATTGTTGCAGGTTTCAGGTTACAGGTTGCAGGGAAAACAGTATCACAGTCCCTTGTCACCTGGAACCTGCAACCTGTAACTATAAATATAAATTACTTCCTTTCTCAGCAAACTCTTTTGCTTTTTCTTCCATGCCTTTTTGCAGGGCTTCTGTTTCCTGCAATCCTTTATCGGCGGCATACTCGCGAACATCCTGCGTAATTTTCATGGAGCAGAAGTTCGGTCCGCACATTGAACAGAAATGCGCCACCTTGGCGCCGTCGGCCGGCAGCGTTTCGTCATGAAACTCCCTGGCCGTATCGGGATCGAGCGACAGGTTGAACTGATCTTCCCAGCGGAATTCGAAACGCGCTTTGCTCAATGCATTATCGCGGTATTGCGCCCCCGGATGCCCTTTGGCCAGGTCAGCCGCATGGGCCGCGATCTTGTATGTGATCACGCCATCCTTTACGTCTTTTTTATTAGGCAGGCCCAAATGTTCTTTCGGTGTTACATAACACAACATGGCAGTTCCGAACCAGCCGATCATTGCAGCGCCGATGGCCGATGTAATGTGATCATAACCCGGAGCAATATCCGTTGTCAATGGTCCGAGCGTATAAAAAGGCGCTTCATGGCAATGCTTCAGCTGTTTCTCCATATTTTCCTTGATCAGGTGCATGGGCACGTGACCGGGGCCTTCGATCATGGTTTGTATATCGTGTTTCCAGGCGATCTTGGTTAGTTCACCCAGGGTTTCCAGTTCGGCAAACTGAGCGGCATCATTGGCATCGGCCAAACTGCCGGGACGCAACCCATCGCCCAATGAGAACGCTACATCATACGCTTTCATGATCTCGCAGATCTCTTCAAAATGCGTGTAGAGAAAACTTTCTTTATGATGCGCCAGGCACCATTTGGCCATGATGCTCCCGCCACGAGACACAATACCGGTTACCCGTTTGGCGGTTAATGGAATATAACGCAGCAGCACACCTGCATGAATGGTGAAATAGTCTACCCCCTGCTCTGCCTGCTCTATCAGCGTATCGCGGAACAGTTCCCAGGTCAGTTCCTCGGCTTTACCGTTCACTTTTTCCAATGCCTGGTAAATGGGCACTGTACCAATGGGCACGGGCGAATTACGAATGATCCACTCACGGGTCTCATGAATATTTTTACCGGTGGAAAGGTCCATGATCGTATCGGCGCCCCAGCGACAGGCCCATACTGCTTTCTCCACTTCTTCTTCAATACTGGAGGTAACGGCTGAGTTACCGATATTGGCATTGATCTTCACCAGGAAATTGCGGCCAATGATCATCGGCTCCGTTTCGGGGTGATTGATATTGCTGGGAATGATGGCGCGGCCGGCTGCCACTTCCTGGCGCACAAATTCAGGCGTGATATAATTTCTTGGGGTATTGGCGCCAAAACTATGGCCGGCGTGTTGCTGGGCCAGCATGGCGTACGTACCGTTCAGTTGTTCTTTCAACAGATCGATCCGCTGGTTCTCACGAATGGCGATGTATTCCATTTCAGGCGTTATGATGCCCTTTTTGGCATAATGCATCTGGCTGACGTTACAGCCGCTCTTGGCGCGCCGCGGTTTGCGGATATGCTCAAAACGGAAAGCATCCAGTTTTTCGTTATTCAATCGCTCCAGTCCATAAGAAGATGAAACCTGCTGTAATTGTTCGGTATCCTGGCGGTCGATGATCCATTTTTCACGTAAAGGCGACAAGCCTTTCTTAACATCGATGATCACATTTGGATCGGTATAAGGACCACTGGTATCGTATACGGTTACCGGTGCATTCTTTTCGGTAGCCCCTTTCTTACCATGTAAGGCGGTATCAGTAAGCGATATTTCCCGCATGGCAACAGATACATCAGGATGCAGTTGCCCTTTTACATATATTTTGCGCGAAGCCGGGAACGGATCGCACGTTAGTTTACTTTGATTGGGAATACTTTCTTTCTTCATTATACTTTATTATTAGAAATGAATGATTAAACGCGAAACGCTGAACGCTAAACGCTGAACGCAAAACGCTGAACGCGAAACGCTGAACGCAAAACGCTAAACGCAGAACGCTGAACGCGAAACGCTGAACGCAAAACGCTAAACGCAGAACGCTGAACGCGAAACGCTGAACGCAAACGCGAATTACTGCCGAATACGGCCCTGCATTTGATTATCACATTATCGAATCATCACATTATCACATTGCATTCTTGTTTCATTAGCACATTAGCTAATTAGCTAATTAGCACATTGCATTTGTGTTTCATTATCA
Organism: Longitalea luteola; assembly: GCF_017356035.1. Taxonomy (GTDB): domain Bacteria; phylum Bacteroidota; class Bacteroidia; order Chitinophagales; family Chitinophagaceae; genus Niastella; species Niastella luteola. Next base: position 93,909 of record NZ_JAFIQX010000008.1, read on the forward strand.
CATTATCAAATCATCACATTATCACATTGTATTTTGTTTCATTAGCACATCAGCTAATTAGCTAATTAGCACATTGGCTTCACCCTCCCTGCGTAGCCCTGATCAGCATTACCTTATCGGCTGGACATAACATATAAGCCGGCCATTCGGTGCTGGGAATAACTGTTTGATCAACAGCTACTGCCAAACCGGCCACGGGTATGCCTAATACCTGGGTGAGCAACTGCTCCAATGAACATTGATCCGGAATATCTCTGGGTTGTTGATTGACAAGAATGTTCATAGCCTACGTTTTTAAATACTTCAGGGAATGAACATGCAGCAAAAGAGAATAAAAAGAGAAAGATATATAAAGAAGACTTTCACTTTTCCCTTCGGCAGTACGAACTGCATCAGGTTCAAAGGGTATTATCTCAGTCCGTTATGGACACCCCTAAAGTGACGTAAAGGTATACAAAAATTGGAATTACAAATTTTTTTTTGCTGGCCGGCTGTTTTCTGCCCCTGATTTTTAACAATGCTGTCATATCTGCTTTCATCCTGCTGATGTTCCTAATTTATAAACTACTGAAAGAAAAACCGGTATTCATCCCGCCTTTATTGAGGTGTATACATGACACTTTTCTTTACCTGTCTGATCTATGTGCTTATAAAATAGATTATATTAGAGTAGGCTTAGTTGTTACGTTGAGTAGTTATTCAGTTATTCAGTTATTCAGTTAATAATTAGGAGGTAAACGGACCATAGTGAGCAATGGATTTTGGACCGTCTGCCGTTTGCCGTCTGCCGATTTACGATTGCGTATTTCATCAGCCCATCAGCTAATTAGCACATTAGCACATTAACCATAAACACAGTCATATGAAAAAAATGCAACCTTTCCTTTTGTTGATCCCCTTCTCCCTTTTATTGGCTCAATGTAAAAAAACATTGAACGAACCAACAGCCAGCAATGAAAATGGAAGATCAGCAACACCCGAAGCCTTTGAAACCGTCATCAACAATACCTTCGCCAATTACGCCACTTTTGAACAGTACTGGAATTATTTGTATCCCTGGGGTTCCGATCACAACGGTTCTGCGCGGATGTATGGAAGCGCTACCGATCATAATCATATTTACCTCGATGGGTCGGGCGTATTAACGATCAAGGCAACGCGCATTACGTGGAATGAAGGCAATAGCAGCGCTGACCCTTACTTACCGATCCGTTATCATTCAGGCGCCATCAATGCCAAATTCCATATACTCGTAAACGACCAGTTTCCCAACTACGAGGTCAGGGGTGAATTTCAGGCGCCCTCGGTTAGAGGCTCGTGGCCTGCTTTCTGGCTCACCGGTGTAAACAGCTGGCCACCCGAAAGCGATATCATGGAATTCAAAGGCAATACGAACAATTGGCAGAACACGTTCCGTGCATGGAACGATGTATCCTCCATTATTACCAATGTGTCATCACCCGGCAGCTGGCATACATACCGCATCTGGATGCAAAAATCAACGGCTACTGATGTCATCATTCATTATTATATCGATGGTGTGTGGAAAGGACAACACACCGGCAATTTTGTAGGCAAACCGATGTACATCATCATCAACATGCAAATGGAAGGCTCCAGTGGATCGCCCGGCCCTACGGCTGATACCTATTTGCGTGCGCGGAATATTTATGTAGGAAGAACAAGGGCTTTTTAATCCAACATACAACATGAAAAAAAGAAAGTCGGCAGGAAAGTAAAGTCCGGAATTTGAAAGTTAGTACAGAGAGGGTTCTTTCAAACCGCCGGACTTTCCGACTTTCGGGTTCCGTTCTCGGTCGTACTGATGCTTAAACGCCTGAACAAACACAACAATCGATATCAAAAATACACGTACCGTAAGAAAAAGCCGATGACCTGCAACAGGAAATAACATGACATTAATCAAGAGATAAGCTGATACTTTTCAACCATTATATTCGTTTACCTGATATCTTTGCGGAAACTTTGGTAATTTGAATAAATGGTGGACGATAGTGTTTTTGATGGGCCTGCTGGGGCAAACCTTCAGCAAGAGCCTTATCGTCCTCAATTTCAAGCTGAATCAAAAGGCCATTGCTGCTACCCGGTGTGAAAACCGATTCAAGCCAAAGACCTGCTGCGCAGGCACCTGTTATTTAGGCAAGCAGCTTAATAAAGACGAAGATTCCCGGAACACGCCAATGAATGGTGCATCCGGCTTTAAGTTCGAAGTAGCATTGTACAGTGAAAAGAAAGTTGAATCCCACCACCTTATCATTGACGAAAAACCGCTACATGTATCGCGGTATACCGATCCTATTTCCCAACAGGTAATAGACGCCGTTTTCCATCCTCCTCAGGCATAAGCGCTGCTACACGACAATTCAAACTGATATGGGCTTTTTTTCTGCAGGTTGCAGCTGTTTATCGCTGCACAATGGCTGGTTATGATCAGAACAACCAGATGGTCAGCTACATAATTACCTTACTGACGACCAGTTACCTTCAGAATATAACGTTCCTGTTGCAATCTTTCGGCCCAATCTCAAGCAGCAACCTGGTTCCTAACAACTTCAACCGGCATACGCAGGCCTGGCAGGCATACCTATTGCCTGAACAAACTACGTGTGCACCAACGTTATGACTATGAAAATTTTGATACCCGGTGTGATCGTTCTTTTGATCTTGCTCGCCGGTTTCGGTTCTTATGGCCAAACCAATTGTACCGGCAAAGTGATAGATGCCGTTACCAAAGAACCGGTGGCACGCGCTTCAGTGCAGATAAAGCATACCATGCTCGGCACTATTACCAATACAAATGGAGATTTTACCCTGCAGCTGGCAGATACCGTATATGAGCTGGTGATAACTTCATTGGGATATCAATCACTAACTATTCCGGCTTCTTCGCACAATCCCTTATTGATCAGCTTACAAACAAATAACAACAGTTTACAGGAAATTGTGATCAGCGCCAGCAGAACGGCACAGCAACGCAGTGAGGCGCCGGTAGCCATTGCTACCATCAGCAAACAAACGATGGAAGATACCAGGGCCACCCGCATCGATCAGCTGGTAAATAAAATAAGTGGTGTTAACATGGTAAGTCTGGGCAACGAACAACACCAGATGAGCATTCGCCAGCCCATGACCACCAAAAGTTTGTTCCTGTACCTCGAAGATGGCATTCCCATTCGTACTACCGGCGTATACAATCACAATGCGCTGTTGGAAATAAATATGCCGGCAGCCAGGCAGATCGAGATCATTAAAGGACCATCCTCTTCACTCTATGGTGCAGAAGCCATCGGCGGCGCCGTGAATGTGATCACCCAGGCGCCATCGGCTATATTAACCGGACAGGTAAATGTTCAGGCCACCAATACCGGGTATAAAAGAACCGATGTACAGGTGGGCAACAGTTTCGGCAAATTCGGATTACTCATCAGCGGTTACCATGCCAACAGGCACAACGGTCCTGTTGATCACAGCGATTTTCATAAAACGGGCATTACCATCCGCGGTGATTATGCCATCAGTGAAAAAACAAAATGGGTAAACAATATCACCTATGTAAATTATTACAGCGACATGCTGGGTTCGCTCGACAGCGCGCATTTCGCCGATAAAGACTACAGCACTCCCCAAACGTTTACCTATAGGAAAGTGCCTGCACTGCGGTACAAATCCCAATTGTTCCATCAATGGAACAACAACAGCAGCACCCAGGCATCATTTGTTTACCGTAATAACTCCGTGCAGCAAAACCCATCATACCGCGTAAAGAATATCGCGACAGATCCGACACGCGCCTATGGCGAGATCAACGAAAGCGCTTTTAATACGTTTATGCTGGTTGTACAGCATCAGCAATCGTTTAATTTCCTCAACAGTAAACTGATCGCAGGCTTAAGTATCGATAACAGTCCATCCAAATACAACAGTAATTTCATTAACATTCAGCGTGACGACCGTGGTTACTATGTCGGCTATACCACTACCGATTCCGTACTTAGCCAGTATAAAACCGGTATCAGCAACCTGGCCTCCTATGTACATTATGAAGCCGAATTGAGAAAAGGGTTGAAACTTACCGCCGCCCTGCGCTACGATCTCTATCAATATGATTTTGAGAATGCGCTGCCGCCATCTGCTTTTACCGGAGCGCCATCCACCAAAAACAATTTCAAACGCTTCTCGCCCAAAATAGGCGCCACCTATAATTATAAAGGCACAGGTGTATATGCCAACTACAGCGAGGGTTTTGTACCCCCACAGATCAGTGAGCTGTACACCGGTGTTAAAGTGCCATACCTGGGCCCGCAAACATTCTACAACTATGAGGTGGGCGGCTGGTTCTCCCTGTTACATAATAAGCTTTATGCCGATTGGAGCTGGTATTTTTTGCAGGGTACCAATGAGATCATCAGTGTAAAGAATCCCGATGGCTCTACCGAAAACCAGAATGCCGGTAAAACGAAACATACCGGTATAGAGTATGGTATTACTTATCGGCCCATAGCAGGCTTATCCATCCGATTCAGTGCCGCGAACAGCAAACATGCCTTCGTTGATTACATCGAAAAAGGAATTGCCTACAACAACAATGAGCTCGCCGGTGGTCCGCGCTTTATTGCCAATGCCGAGGTAACGTACAAACCTGCTTTTGCAAAAGGCTTGCGCATTGCGGCCGAATGGCAGCATGTTGGCCCTTATTATATGGACAATGCCAACACCAAGAAATACGGCGGCTATGACCTGTTGAACCTGCGTGCAGGTTATGCCATCCGCCAGTTTGAAATTTGGGTAAATACACTCAATGCCACTAACAGGTACTACGCAACGTTTGCCAGCAAATCGGGTGCTATGCTCAGTTATAATCTGGGCGATCCGCGGGAATTTAATGTGGGGGTTGCTTATAAATTTGGGGAAAAGCATTAACGCGAAGCGTACAGGTTCGAAGGTACAGGTTACACGGCTTTATTTTCGATATTTAAAACTAACATGCGCCCTGTAACCTGGAACCTGCAACCTGTAACCTCCAACATGGAACCGGCAACCTGCAAACGTTCTGATAACTTATTAAACAATGTAAATGCTTCGTAAGAAAATATACTTCTGGCACCGTACCTTATCGTTGATCATTGCCATACCCGTTTTATTATGGGCCGCAAGTGGTTTTATGCATCCGTTGATGACGAACATCAAACCACAGGTAGCTATCCAAAAACTGCCACCGGTACCTGTTGACAGCCAGGCTTTGAAAGTGCCGCTTCGGGCAGCGCTGGACCGCAATAATATCAAGACGATTCATGATGTACGGCTGATACATATCGACACCAATTTGTTTTACCAGGTACAGCAGGAAGTAAATAAGGCGCCGGTGTACCTGAGCGCCAATAATGGCAAACTGTTGCCATCGGGCGACTGGCTGTATGCGCAATACCTCGCCAGACAATTCCTGGAAGGACCATCCAAGGCTTCCTCTCCTGCGCCAACGGCTTCACCGGCGGCGATGGTCACTGAAGAGGAAACTTCAGCGCATGATTGCTGCAATGCCGCTACCGCCTGTGTATTGAACAATACCACGGGCAGCCGGGTAGCCAATGTATCGCGGCTGACGAATTTTGATAAGGAATACAAATACGTCAACCGGTTATTACCGGTATACAAAGTCGCTTTTAACCGGCCGGATGGCGTCCGCATCTATGTGGAAACCACGCAGGATCGTCTTGCGTTTGCCATGGATAACAGGCGGGCTGCATTTGATGCCGCTTTTCAATTCCTGCATACCTGGGCCTGGCTCGATGCGTTTGGCAACACTAAACTATATTTCATCATTGCCATTTGTCTGCTGTCCTTTTTGACTGCGCTGATGGGCATTTATATCTTCTGTATTTCGAAAACTAAAAAAGCGAATGGCCACCCGATAATGAAAGCGCGGCAAAAGCACCGGTATACGGCTATTGTTGGTGCGCTGTTCACATTATGCTGGTCATTCAGCGGGGCCTGGCATGCACTGGCAAAATTTAAACCCGATGACCGGCTCGCCTATTTTGCCAGCAACCGGTTTTCGCCGATACCTGATCTTGATTTCGCCCGATTGCAATCAGCCGTTCAGCAACCGGTGAGCAATATCAGCCTGGTAAAAATGAATGCACACAGCTGGTGGCGCGTGAGCCTGCTGCCGGCCAATAAACCAACAGTCATGCATGCAGCTGTGAAAACCATGAAAAACAGGGAAGCAAAGCTGCCGGCCGTTATGTTTGTGAATACGAATGATTATTCCGTGTTGCCGAAGGGTGAAGAACAATACGCCGCCTGGCTGGCAACACAGTTCAGCAAGCAGGCTGCTCCGGTGCAGACCATTTCACCCGTTACTAAGTTTAATGAAGAGTATAATTTTACAGATAAACGTTTACCCGTTTGGCGTGCGTGTTTTGCAGCCCCGCTTAACGAAAAGTTTTTCGTGGAAACATCAACAGGCAGGCTAGCCGCCAAAGTCGATGACAACGATCTGGCAGAGGGTTATTCATTTGCGCTGCTGCACAAACATCATTTCATGGATTGGGCAGGTAAGGCTGGAAGAGACTGGAGCACTATGGTGTGGGCGTTCTTTCAGATTATTATGATCACGATCGGCTTGATGCTTTGGTGGAAGAAGCATTAATCTTTCTTCTGTGATCTGTATTGCTTGGGAGATAACCCGATGATCTTCCGGAAACGTTTCGAGAAATAGTACGGATCGTCAAATCCCATGCTCAGGGCAATGTCCTTTACCGAGCTGGTGCTGAAGTCGAGCTGCTGGCTGGCCTTTTGCATCTTCATCTGAATGAAATAATCGATAGGCGCATAGCCGGTCTTTTGTTTAAATAAACTCGAGAACCGCGAAGCGGAATAATTATAATGACTGCTCAGGTCCTGCAGGGAAATATTTTCATTAATATGCTCCTGCATATAGAGGATGGCGCTGTCTACCACATCCAGCTTATCGTTCGGACTAACGGTAGTATGTTTCGAATTGTAAATGAACAGGCTCAGGAAATGCGGCAAACACAAATTGGCGAAAATGAGGTTATCAGTGCTGTACCCCAATTCAAGGGCTTTATACATACGGGAGAACATGGTGATGATCTCGCCGCTGCTTTTGATATAAAAAGGTTTGAAGTGTTTTTGTACGGCATGCAGGGCATTCAATTGCGGCAGTGATTCGCCTCCGAAGTGGATCCAGTAAATGCTCCAGGGATTATTATCATCACTGGCATAAGCATGCTCAACATGTTGTGGCAAAATAAAGAACTGGTTAGGCCCAACTTCCGATCTCTTATCACCTATCTGGTACCAGCCGGCCCCATCAACGCAATAAAATAAAAAGTTCTCAGGTAATCCTTTTTTCCGGTAGGTATAATGCCCGCGTGCATTTGGATAATAGCCCAGGCTGCAAACGTACAATTGATTTAACAACACGTTTGGCAGCACCTTTTGTTTAAGCACCGTTTTGGGTATTTCTATTCGCTGGCGACCAATACCATACCAGATATTTTTATGAGACCCTTCTTTATTTTTCGCATTCATATGGTATAACAAAAGAATTTACGGCAAGATACTTACATTCGCTGATTCTCAGTTCCGGGATATATGTTATCTATTAATATTCCAGCCCCGGAATGTATTCAGAATCGTCTACGCCCATGAACAAAAAGAACATCTTTTTTATTACAGGTCTTTTCATTGCCCAGCTGCTGCCGCTGGTTTTGCCCGCACAAGCTGTATTGCCAACTTACAACATTACGTGGAATTCACAAAGTAAGCATGCCGGCGAGTCCATGCCCTGTGGCGGCGGCGATATCGGGTTAAATGTATGGGTTGAAAAAGGAGACCTGCTGCTGTATATGGCTAAAAGCGGTTGCTTCGACGAAAACAATGCGCTGTTAAAACAAGGCAGAATACGTGTCAAACTAACACCCAATGTATTTGACGGTGAATACTTTAAACAGGAATTAAAATTAGCGGAAGGTTATATACAGATTGACGCACGGCATAATAAACAGCAGACGACCATCAAAGTATGGGTAGATGTTTTCCGGCCCGTGATCCATGTAGATGTTTCCGGTAATACGGCCGTAAAAGCCGACGTCGCCTATGAAAGCTGGCGCTATACCGACCGTAAAAGTACCGGCAAGGCCAATAATGCCAACTCCTACAAATGGGCGCCGCCGGCGCCAGTAATTACTAATAAAGATAATATCGCTTTTGACGGTAATACCGTACTGTTTTACCATCGCAACCGCCCGGATGTGCCGAATATTTTTGACGTTACTGTAAAACAACAGGGACTGGATGCTGTAAAAGATCAGTTGTATAATCCGATAGCCAACCTCACTTTTGGCGGCAGCCTGCAGGGGACAAACCTGCAGCCGGCCGGCACCTATACCGGAACGTATATGGATACCGATTTCACGGGCTGGAAACTCGAAAGCAAAAAAGCAGCCCGCAACCACCAGATCACTGTTTTCCTGTTTGCTGCTCAAACTCCCTCTTTGGAGGGATGGCGTACCAGTTTACAGCAAGTAATAGCCAGCGCCGGTAAACAAAGTGCTGCTGCGTGGCAACAGGCCCGCAACTGGTGGAAACAATACTGGCAACGCAGCTTTATTTATGTGCAACCCAATCAAGCTGACACCAGTTCTGCCCTATGGCAAACCGGCCGCAATTACCAGCTGTTCCGGTATATGCTGGGTTGTAATGCATTTGGCAGCTATCCCACCAAATTCAATGGAGGCCTGTTCACCTATGACCCTTCAGCGACTGATACCAGCTTACGGTTAACACCTGATTTCCGCAACTGGGGCGGTGGCATTCATACTGCCCAGAACCAGCGCCTGGTGTATTTTCCCATGCTTAAAAGTGGTGATTATGACCTGATGAAACCCCAGCTGGATTTTTACCTGCGCCTGCTGCGGAACGCTGAATTGCGCAGCGAAGTGTACTGGCATCATAAAGGCGCCTGCTTTGCCGAACAGCTCGAGAATTTTGGCTTGCCCAATTCCGCAGAATATGGCTGGAAACGGCCGGCCGATTATGACAAAGGACTTGAATACAATGCCTGGCTGGAATACGAATGGGATACGGTGTTGGAATTTTGCTTAATGATGCTGGAAACGGAACGCTACAATGGCAATAATATCAGCGAATACATCCCATTTATTGAAAGCTGTCTGCGCTTCTTCGATGAGCATTATCAATACCTGGCCGGCAAACGGGGAAGGAAAACACTCGACGGCAACGGCGACCTGATCCTGTTCCCCGGATCGGCGGCAGAAACGTATAAAATGGCGTATAACCCCAGCAGCACTGTTGCCGGCCTGCGTACTGTTTTAACGAAGTTACTGGAGCTGCCTGCCTCCTACCTTACCGATTCTGCCCGCAGGCAATGGCAATTGATGCTGTCACGCATTCCACCGATCAGTTTCCGGCAATTTGGCAATTATACGACGATTGCGCCAGCCAGGTTATGGGAAAGGATCAACAATACAGAGTGCCCGCAACTGTACCCCGTTTTCCCCTGGGGAATATATGGCGTTGGCAAACCGGGACTCGATACCGCCGTGAACACATTCAAACACGATACCGATGCCATTAAATTCAGAAGTCATGTAGGCTGGAAACAGGATAATATTTTTGCCGCACGCCTGGGTTTAACCGACGAAGCGCTGCAACTGACCACCCGGAAATTAAAGAACAGCGGCCGCCGCTTTCCGGCTTTCTGGGGCCCGGGATACGATTGGACGCCCGACCATAACTGGGGCGGCAGCGGTATGATCGGCCTGCAGGAAATGCTGTTGCAAACCAATGGTAAAAAGATCCTGCTCTTTCCTGCCTGGCCCAACAACCAGGATGTACACTTTAAACTGCATGCGCCCTATAACACAACAGTAGAAGCATCGCTTGTAAACGGGAAACTGCAATCGCTTATCGTTACCCCCGCGGAACGAAAGAACGATGTGGTTGTTCTGCTGAAACCATAAACAGCACTATGAAAACATTTCTGACCGCTTCGATACTAACGCTGACCATGAACCTGTCGCAGGCGCAATCGCCCTGCGATAACATCAAATACCTCGACAAGCTGGCCATGGCGCCGGCCGAACTGCCTGTGCAGGATTTTAAATCGATGGATTATAACCTGATCCCCGATTCTGTAAAGGCACGTATCCAAAGCGAGATCATCAAGGAAACATCCGCTTCTTTCTTTGCATCATTGCGCGTAAAAAGCGTAAAATATCTCGATTCGGCCATCAATGAAAAGCTCTTCACCCCTGTTGTCATTACCGACGACAATGAAAAGCCGGTGAACTTTGTATATGCTGTTTTTTACGAAATGCAATTCAAAGGGAGTATTCCTTTTGTGTTCAAACTGGAGATCAAACAAAATGGCGGGTTATTAAAGAAAGGACAGTTTGAAGGCATTTTTAACCAGAAGAAAAAGATCATTCCCTGCACTAAAGCTTTATCGATCGCAGCTACCGATAAAGAAGCGCCCATCACCAAAGCGGGCGACATTTACATCTACTACAATCAAACCTATAAGACCATTGTATGGCAGATCATGGAAGCTGATAACACGTCGGGCGACAGCCAGCATGTGACCGTGATCAATGTCTTTGATGGGGAGATACTCGAACGAAATGAGTTCCTGAAAGGGAATCTAAACTTTGATAATGATCTGTAAGATCATGGTTAAATGAAGCAGGGTCAGCGGTAGGGTCCTTTATTTCTGATTTTTGGGATTTAGAGATTTTGCGATTTCATCAGGTTTTTGCTTTCCGACAAATCTCAAAATCTCTAAATTCCAAAATCTCTAAATTATTACTTCCGGATCCACACCGTCATATCCGACTTACCACGATTGCCCCATGCATAGTAAGGGATCATGGTTATTTTAACGGGTGTTTCAGTAGTCCTTACTTCTTTATACAATGCTTTCGACCAGTCGGTTTTAGGCTGCAGCAGACCAGTTCCCTGCAGTGTGGCGATCCTGCTCTTGCTGATCGTTGTCATTACCGGTTTCAGATCGTTCTTAACAGGTATGGCAATATCAAATACATTCGTGCCTTTAGGAAGATCGGTTGATTCCAGGCAATACACGATCGGTCCGCGCTTTACCGCCATTTGATTCCTGGTCTCTTCAACCAGCGGGTTGCTTTCGATCAATGTCACCGGCATGCTAAGGTTCAGCTCAACCACATCGCCAGCTTTCCAGCTCCGGTTGATCTCTTCATATTCCGCCGCTTTTGCTTTCAGGGCCACTGGTTTGCCATTTACTTTCAGTTCGGCTTTTTTACACCAGCCAGGAATGCGAAGGAACAAAGAGAAAGGATTGTCCGGCGCTTTGTTCACTGTGAACTTAATAGCTCCATCCCAGGGATAATTGCTTTGTTGCGACATTTCAACTGCACCGCCTTTCTTCAGCTCGGTTGACAATTTGTTGCCGCCATACATATGCACCCATACACCTTTATCTGAAGTAGTGTATGCATAATCGCTCACCTGCGTCATGGTGCGAACCGTATTGGGCGGACAACAGTTCGACAGACTGATATAGGGGATCCGTCCACCAGACCAACGTAATGTGTAAGGAAAATCACCGGAAGCACTGAGCGGATTCGTATAAAAGAAATTATTACCATCGAGGCTGATGCCCGATAAGACAGCATTATACAATTCCAGCTCTACAATATCGGCATATTTGGCATCACCAGACAACAACAACATGCGCCAGTTCCATAACAGGTTGCCGATGTTGGCGCAGGTCTCATTGTGCGCGGTCATGTTCGGTAATTGATAAGCGCGGCCATAAGCCTGGTGTGTTTTCTGAATGAAAGGAGGTTTATAAGAAGTACCATACGGAGAAACGCCATCATACAGGGCGCCGCAACCACCGGTCACATACATTTTACGGTATACCACATCATCCCAGATGCTGTGCAGGCAATCCATTAAAGAATCATCACCGGTTTCAGCATATACGTCGGCTACACCGGCATACAGGTAGTTGGCTCTAACGGCATGGCCCATGGCCTCTTTCTGCTGACGGAAAGGAATGCGGTCCTGGTTATCGTCGGTGCCGTCCTGCACCAATCCGCGGATATTAATGAGATTGATCGCCAGTTGCAGGTACCTGGGATCTTTCGTTGTACGATAGAGTTCTACCACACCCATGTAATGTGAGGGACAAATAGCATTACGCGCCAGTTCCGGTGAAGAACGTTTGTAAAAAGCATCCAGGTAATCGGCAGCTTTAATAGCTACGTTCAGCAATGTTTTTTTACCGGTAACCCGGTAATGCACACAGCCGGCCGTCATCAGGTGCCCGAGATTGTAGGTCTCAAAATTCAACCTGTCGGCAAAGGCGGTTTCTTTTTTTGTTTTTTTACGCTCTTCAATGATTACCGGCGTATGAATGTAGCCATCTTCCCGCTGACAGGCAGCAATGGTTGCAATGGCTGTATCCATCATGGTCTCCAGTTTCCTGTCTTTTGTTACGGCATAGAGTTTAGCCACGCCTTCAAGCAGTTTGTAAAAATCACCATCATGAAACGGAGGGCCTGAATGGGAACCGGTATCCTTTCCGGCCGCAATCTCGAAATTTTTATAGGCATGGCTGACCTTGGCATCGGTATAGGTCCGCCACAAATTAGGCACCATGGAATCCTTACATACCTGCATACGTTCTCCCCAGAATCCGCTTGTCCATACAACGGCATTCATGTTTACCGGTTGCAGTTTAGCGTGGGTACTTTTGCTGGTATTCACCAGGCTGTTGTCCTGACTATACACACAATCACCTACTACCAACAGGAAGAAAAAAAGATGAATACGTCTATACATAGCTTTTACAAAATTTTTAAAATTCATTACGGTTGTTCTGTTACGATCATTGCCGGCCCCAGTAAACCCGCCGGCAACAGCGGTTTATCCTTTGCCCAGAAAGGGGCATTCGTTTTGGTAATTTTTTTGTGCTCCGGCAAAGACAGATCTCCTTTGAGCCGGTTGAACCAGGTATTGGTAACGGCTATCTGCAAGTCATTTTTACCAGGGCGCAGGGCTTTTGTAATATCAACGCGGTAAGGAGGTGTCCACATAACGCCACAAGCCTTACCATTAACATATACTTCGCCGAGGTTCGCTATATTTCCGGTTTCCAACCACACGCGCGTGCCGGCAGCAATTGGTTTATTATAGTCTACCGTCGTGGCATACACTGCTGTACCGGAGTAATACCTGATCGCCGCATCGTTCTCTTTTGACCAGTCTTTCAACTGCTCAAACACCACCGGTTTCGCTGGTCCGCCTTTCGTGCTATCGAATGTGACCGTCCAGGCATTTTGAATTTGCTGCCGAGTAACAGCCAGGCCGGCCTGCATATTGGCAAAGTTTGTTCTTGTAGTTGCTTTACGAAAAACCACAAAAAGCGACCCGTTGGCCGGCAGCACCAGCGGCAATTGCGTACAACCGTTTTTGATGGTATACATGTCAGCAGGCATCTCATCACCTGAAACGGGGTCCCAGATCTCCGGTACCCGGCCTGTAACCCGGAATGATGCAATCATCCCCCGCGCTTCGTTCCGCTGATTGCTGATGAAGTAAATATCAAAACCGTTATCTGCCCTGTGCGTCCAGGCTATGTCGCGCACCGGCTTGCCTGCTTCATCCATCGCCGCCATATCTTTTGCAAGTCCAAGCGGCTCAAAAGAACTTTCTTTATAGGGCCCCTGCACCACCGTCCCTTTCCCAACATTCCATTTCATCAATTTTCCGGCAGGCGCTTTTTTCCAGACAGCACCCGCGATCGTTTTCACCTGTTTATCGGCTGCGGCCGATTGTGTGAGGCTGTACGATCTCTCAGGCGCGTCGTTGACAATAATGGTTGCACCGGCCTGCACTAATTCTGCAATTTTTTTGGCCACTGCGGGCGTCATGCGTTTATTCACCGGCGACATGGGATGTGGTTGCGGTAATACCAGTATTTTGTAACTGGCGCCGCCTGGAAATTCTACCCTTCCATTGCGCACAGTTGCCTTCATCAACACATCGGGGTTGAAGCAATCGTAAGCATAACCCTGTAAAGGATCGATCCAGTCTTCCGGGTCCGCCATATTGGCCGTATGCGTTACCCCTTCCGGCATCGTTCGCAAGGGATTACCCAGGTTTGCCAATCGCTTCTTCTCTGCCTGAACAATTGAATCGCCGAAAATGCCGGGCAGGGTTTTCACCAGCCGGTCGGGCAGGATAGAACGGCGCGGAATTTCTTCGCCGGTGAAAACGGCTATGTCTACCACCGGTTTACCCAATTGCAGCAAAGCCTGGCAACGATGTGCGTATTCCACCCATGCTTTACCGGGCTTCCACCAGGTTTGATTCCGCTGAAAATACAATCCGATCCCATTCAGCGTCATACCTGGTGCACGATCTACCCAGGGATTGTGCATGAACACATGGTACGCCATGCGATTGACGCCTAATGCGAAATTGCGATCCTTCAGCACTTTTAACATCCCGGGATGTTCATCCCAGGCCGTACGTAATTCGGTAAAAGCTTCCGCCCCAATAATTTGTTTACCATAGATATGGGCGCCTGAAATAGCATCGAACATATCGTTCGGTTTATCATGAGTTGGGCTGCGCACCCAGAACTCGCCCATGGGAATATCCACCACCTGGTAATGCAGCAGGCCATCACTTGTCATGGTAGGCGCAATGGTTTCCCCGGTCATTATACAACCTTTCTCAGCCGACAGCTTTTTGAGGGTCACATAGAAATTATCCTTTACCAGCTCCATAATTGTCTGTCTGACATCATATAGGAACCGTTCGGATACATCGGCGCTCTGCACCGGCACCCCGCTCATGGCAATAAGGTAAGGTAAACAATCGTAACCCCGACGTTTATTAAACTCCTGCCTGAAAACCGGCGACCAGTTCTGGCTGCCGCATTCCCAGCTATCCAGGTGCAGCATTTTTAACACTTCTTTAGTTATATCGGGACCGGCCCGGCGAATGGCTTCACCAAACCAGCTGTTGAACTGCAGGGTCACTGCTTCGGGATTGAATTTATCACACTCCAGCCCCTTACCACCACCACCGGTTGAATTGGTTTGGCCGGTAGACGTATGACCAATGCGCATTATGGTCCAGTTGCCTTCGGGCACATCCCAGCTAAGGCGGCCATCGGGTGTCATTTTATCGGTGATGTTTATAATACGATTTAATGGCACACATAAGGAATCAGGGACCATTGCAGCAGTAGTGCGTTCGCTTACCCGCCACACAGAACCGTTCTTTCCTTCATATTGATGGATCACCGGCTCGCCGGATAAAATAATGCCATTCACCTTCAACACCGGTTTCCATTTGGCAGCGTCCAGGTCTTCCGATCCGGGCTCCAATCCTGTTCTGTCATATACAAACCGGAAATAACGGGCGGTGGTGGGCTTTATGGAATAGGTAATATCTGCATCGGTATCCTGCCAGCCACTGCGCGGCGCCTGCATGCGCTCAAGTTGTTTGAACTGTTTGCCATCATTGCTTACCAGGATCTGTAACTGGCGCGACGGATAGTTCGTACCACTGGGACGGATAATTATCGAGCGGCAGGTAAACGGCTTATCGTAGGCATACTGGATCCAGCAGGCACTGTCGCTTCTAAAACTCTGGCGGTTATTTTTCTCTGTAAGGAATTGCGGCGATACACCGGCTACACTGCTCGTAACCACCGGCACCATAGCTGTATCGGCAATGCTTTTTTTGATCATGGTAGGATATGCAAACACAGCTATATCCCGGTAATAATTCACCCGCGTTTCCGGCTGAGGTAAAATATCATTGAATTTCTTTTTACCGCTTACATAAGTTGTTGTGCTCACGACCCGCTGCATCGACATTTCGGGTTTTATCCAGGGGCCGCCGGCCAATGCAAACCCATCACTGACGTGCATACCCAGCTGCAGATTCAGCCGTTTGGCCTCCTGCATCGCAAACAACACCAGGTTCCACCAATGAGGCGTCAATTGCTGCGCCGGCGGGTTAACCAGGGGCACACTGTCGGCGCCTTTGATGAACATCATATACGCACCACCAATGCCGGCGTCTTTCATAGCCTCCAGGTCGGCAGTAATGCCTTCTTTGGAAGCCGCCGCCTGCATCCAGTACCAGATCACCCAGGGTTTGGCTGATTCAGGCGGATGACGGAACAAGTCATCTAATGAAGTATCTGATACAGGGGCATTTTTTGTGAACGCAATCGTTCCCGGAAACTTTTTAGCATACGGGAACAGGAATAATACACCTAAACTGCATAGAATTACAATGGTACGTTTTCTCATCCTTGTTGTCATATCGGACGTGAAGATAAAACCATAAAATCACAAATCTCAAATCACAAGAACCAAAAAATAAATCGCAAATACCAAATCACAAGAACCAAATAATAAATCGCAAATCCCAAATCACAAGAACCAAATAATAAATCGCAAATCCCAAATCACAAGAACCAAAAAATAAATCCAAATCTCAAATCACAAGAACCAAATAATAAATCGCAAATACCAAATCGCAAGAACCAAATAATAAATCGCAAATCTCAAATCACAAGAACCAAAAAATAAATCAAATCCCAAATCGCAAGAACCAAATAAATCTCAAATTCCAACCTTTGGTGCTTGTGATTTATTTGGTTCTTGAGTATTGGTTCTTGGCTCTTTTATCGCTATAAATAATCGTCGTTTTGTTCGAGCTGCGGATTCGCATCTATTTCCGTTTGCGGAAATGGCCAGAAATAATTCCTGGGTTCAAAGATCAGCGGAACCCCATTCGGATCTTTCAATGTTGGCAAAATGACATGGGCGATATTCCATCGTTTCAAATCATTGTACCGTTGGCCTTCCAGCGCCAATTCGATGCGCCGTTCATGCCTGATATAATCTCTTAACTTTTCTTTAGTATTATATCTTGCCTCATTAACCGGCGGCATATTGATGCCGGGCCTTGCACGCACATCATTGATCGCTTTGTATACCGTAGGATCAGGACCACTCACTTCATTTTTTGCTTCTGCATACATCAACAGCACATCCGCATACCGCAAATGAATATAATCCTGGTCAGTGGCGTTGGCCGTCGCCGTGGTAAAAGGCGCTCTCGACAGGTCCACATATTTCTCCATGGCAAAACCGGAAGCCGGATTGTTGATGCTGGGAACATACTCGGTACCGTTCGGCGCCAGCCATTTTTCACCCGGCAGTTTAACGGTAAGATCAAGCCGCGGATCGCGGTTGGCGTATGGCATGGACGGGTTATACAATGGTGACTCCGTGATTGGCAGACCATCGGCAGCCTCGTATTCATCAACCAGGTTTTTATACGGTTGCATGATCGCATAGTGTCCCAGTTCAAGGTCCAACCCATTCAGGTTTCGATGGATCCTTTGTGGCGCCAGGTATTGCGTACTGAACATGATCTCTGTATTCACGGCAGCATTTGACTGGCCAGCGGTTCTGAACAAGGCAGCGTAATTGTTCGACAAAGCAAATTTGCCGCTGCTCATTATTTGTTGCAGAACAGGCACCGCTTCACTGAATTTCTGTTGGGTGATTAATACGCGGGCCAGTAATCCTGCTGCACTGCCTTTCACTGCATGGCCATTGTATTTTTCATCGGGAAGGTTGTTCATCGCAAAATTCAGGTCTTCTTCTATCAATGCATATACTTCTGCCCGCGGGCTTTTCTCTATCTGGGATGCTTCGAGGGTGGCAGGTGGTGTTGTATAAATGACTACATCACCGAACGTTTGCACCAGGTCGAAATAAGCCAGCGCCCTTAAAAACCGGACTTCCGCACTATAGGTATTTCTTTTCTGATCAGTCAAAGGCGCTTTATCAACATTGGCTAGAAAATAGTTACTGGAAGCAATGACGCGGTAGGGCGTGCTGTACATTTCAGCCGCTGTTCCCAGTGTTGGCGAGATACCTCCAAACGCTACGGTTGTAATGCCCGAATGAAACGGATTGGCGATCAGGTAGGCATTATCAGTAAACCCATCGAGGTATACCCGTTCATACCCTAAAAAGTTCTCGTGCAAGCGGGTATACACCCCTGCTACTGCGCTTTGCACATCTGCTTCTGATGCCCAGAATATCTCTGTTGACACAGCGTTGAGCGGGTTCTTATCCAGGAACTCTTTTCTACAGGATGTACCTGTTAAAACGATTGCAATTACTATAACCTGATATATTAGCTGTATTCTGTTCATGGCAATAGCATTTAGAATTTAACATTCAAACCCAGGTTTAATATGCGGGTTTGCGGATACTGACTGAAGTTAGTAGTAGGACTGTTCTCGGCTGTTGAAAAATTAGCCCGTTCAGGATCACCGTTCTTGAAATCGGTCCAGGTAACCAGGTTGTCTGCCGACACATACAGCATTACGTCCTTTACTTTTAACCTCGACATCAATGGCCTGGGGAATGTATAGGAAAGTGTTACGTTCTTCAATCGCAAATAAGATGCATCGCGCAGAAAATACGTGGAGCCATTATAATTGTTCATGTGTGGGTAGTCCTTGATGTAAATAGCCGGCATGGACTGGCTTTTGTTTTCCGGCGTCCACGCATTGCGCCATTCTGTTGTAGGCGGTGTTCCCTGCATAAAAGGATCGACGCCCCAGTTAATGACCCGGCTCTTCACTCCTTGCACGCCCTGGAAGAAGAAAGTTAGTCCGAAACCTTTATAATCAACATTTCCTCCAAAGGAATATGTATAATCAGGATAAGCACCTTTCACGATCACGCGGTCTTCCGGTGTTATCCGCCCGTCGGGTTTTCCATCGGGGCCGTTTACATCTCTCATTTTTATATCGCCTGGCTTAAGTCCGGTATTGGTGAGACTGTGCGGTAATGGCGTTTCTCCTTCCTGCACGATACCATCCCAGAGATAGAGATAGTAGGAATTGTAAGGAGCACCCACCTGTACGGTAGTCGTTCCAAAACTGGGTATACGCACTTCCAGCACTTCGTTCCTTGCTGTGCTAAGGATACCATTGAGGCCATAGGAAACCTGGCCGATCCTGTTTTGATGCGTCAAAGCCAACTCGATACCGCGGTTACGCATTCTACCGTTGTTAATGGTGGGTGCGTTCATCCCGATACTTGCAGGTATCAGGGGCGTTGCCAGGATGTCGTAGGTATATTTATTGAACCAATCGAACGTTACGCCAACCAACCCTTTTTGTATGACCAGGTCAAAACCCAGGTCGAACACGCGGGTAGATTCCCATTGCAGACTTATATCACGGAAGGTGTTATTGACAGCACCCTGCACAGCCGGCTGGTTACCGAAAGGATACAGCACATTGTTGATCGTAAGCACATTCTGGTACAAATAAGTTCCGATATCCTGGTTACCCAATACGCCATAAGAACCTCTTAACTTAAGATCTGTTAACCAGTAGAATTTGTCCTGCAGGAAATTTTCGCGGGAGATCATCCAGCCTGCCGATACAGAAGGGAACAAGCCCCAGCGATAGTCAGGATGCACTTTGGAAGTACCATCATATCGCAAATTGCCTTCGAGGAAATACTTGCCCTGGTAGTCATAATTGACGCGGCCAAACCAGGATCGTAATCCCCACTCCTGTGGATTAACATTTCCCGGCAGCCGGGGATGGCTGAAATATAATGATTCATTAGTGGCGTTATAACCGGTGAGGTCGGTCAATGCCTGTGACACAGTATTGATGCGCCGGCCGCGCAAGCCCTGGTTGCTTTGAGACACCTGCTCATAACCAGCCAGTGCTTTGATACTGTGATCGCCGATTTGCGTATTGTAAGTAAGTGTTGAATAAATGGTAGGTTGTAACAGTTTTGAATACTGATCTGTTACACCCGGGATATCAGGACCAAAAGAAAACCTCGCATAATCACCATTTGCCGCTCTTTCCTGCAGCACATATGAGTCGTAATTATGCTGGTACATTTTATAATACTCATCCACATAGTTTATGGCTGCCTTGGATGACCATACCAGGTTCTTCAATATCTTTATGTCAACAAACGCCTGACCGTTCAGGTTATATTCTTTGGTATTCTGCCAGCCCATTTCATACATTTCCTGCGGATTGCGGTTGCGGCCTTCCACCGTATAGGCGCGTGATACAATGCGGCCGCTGCCATCAGGTAAGAAGGGACCATACAAGGGACCTGCCGCATAAATAGCCAGCATCATGTTCTCGCCGGTGAATGGCGGATCCTGCCTGTTCTTATATGTGGCGTTGATTATAGTACCAACTGTGATGGCTTTGGTGAGCTGCGTGGAATAATTGATCAGACTATTATACCTCTTAAAATTATAACCGGGCAGCAAAGCATTCTGATCGAGATATGACATTGAAATATTGAATGTGCTTTTTTCACTTCCGCCAGACACGGACAGGTTGTGATTGTGCACCAATGCGGGCCGTACATAGTGATCGATATAATTGAAACTGGGATATTCGTCAGATGGCGTCCTGTATTTTTCAATTTCAGCCTGCGGATATTTAACCGGAACACCATTCGTTCTGCCGGCATCAATGGCTGCATTGTACAGCTCCATGTATTCAGCTGAATTGGTGATTAGATCGGGTAAACGCGTAGCAGAATGCCGGGCCACATTCACCCGGTAATTGAACAGGGTCTCCCCTTTCTTCCCTTTTTTTGTGGTGATGAGAATTACGCCATTGGCCGCTCTTGCGCCGTAAATAGAAGCGGAGGCGGCATCTTTTAACACAGTAGCGTTCTCAATATCGTCAGGAGAAAGATTGTTCAGGGAACCTGGCACACCATCGATGAGCACCAATGGTGTATTGCTGCCGGTGAAAGAACTGCGGCCACGTATCAGTAATGAGTTGCCATCTCTTCCCGGTTCTGCGGTATTTTGATTTACGGTTAACCCCGGTAAGCGTCCCTGTAAAAGGTTAACGGAATTAGGCGCCGGCCGTTCGGTAAGTGTATTGCCGCTCACGGTGGCAACAGCGCCTGTAACATTCGCGCGTTTTTGTGTACCATAGCCAATGACTACCACATCTTCCAATGCAGCCTCTGCCGGTCTTAATTGAACCCGGATCGAGGTTGACGTATCAATGTTCACTTCCTGTGTTTCCATACCAGCATAAGAAAAGACAAGCACTTTAACGCCGGCAGGCATTTCTATCGAAAAAACACCTGCAGCATTTGTCTGGGTAATTCTTTGCGTGCCTTTTGCTGTGACTGTTACTCCTGGCAATGGTTGATCCTTATCATCAGTGACTGTACCGGTAATGGGAACAGCCTGATAAAGGCCATTGTTGTGGTCAAATGTTCGATCGCGGGGAATGGAATAGACGGGGGAATAAGCTAGCAGGCTTATCCCGAGGGAAAGCAAAACCAGTTTCATACGTTGCAATCGTTTAGATTAATAAATGGCTAGGATACGTAAAAGGGGTTGCCGGAAGAATAGTTGTGTATCCAAATCTAGCTTTATCAATAACAGAAAACAATTACACATTTCACTATAATGATGGAATTTTTTACTATTTATAAAAAATAAGATTTTCCATCTGTTACACATTGGGCAATGAGCAATGGCCAATCGGCAATGGGCAAATGGCAAAGTTCAAACTTCAAAACGCTGTTACCCGATTACCTAATAATTAACTCAATAACTCAATAACTGAATAACTTAACAACTGAACAACTCAATAACTGAAAATTAACTCGTCAGCTCTTTCACGCCATCAACTTCCTGTTTTACGCCCGACACTGAATTTTCGATAGTTGCTTTGTCATCATTAACAGGCCGCCTGCGCCAATAATTAGCGAGGATGGAACCGGCGATATTCATCCATGGACTGAACACGGCTGCAGGTAAACCCAGCGTGCCTAATTTGCCCATGCTGGCGGCAATACCGGAAGCCATGCCGGCATTTTGCAGGCCCACTTCAAATGCCACGGTGCGGGCAGAATTTTTATCGAGCCGGAACAAACGGCCCAACCAATAACCAAAAAAGAAACCAGCGGCGTTATGAATGACTGAACAAATGAATAATAACCAGCCTGTTCTTAATAAATTCTCATGCCCTGCTGCGGTGGTAACAGTGGTAAAATAAATGATACCGAACATGGAGCAATATGGCATGATCGTATCGAGCTTCGTAAAAGTTTTCGCCAACAGATGATACAATACACCTGCAACAATTGCGCCCAGCAAAAAGCCAAATATTTCCAATGATTGAAGCAGCGATTGAGCAGTAATATGAGTAGCTAAATAATTCCACCAGCCTAATGGCAGCGCCGCGAGCCAGCATGCCGCGATGATGAACAACAAACTTACCACCCGCACACCACGGGGCGAAGCGCCTTTCAAAAAATCGTGCAGCAAGGCGGCGCCAATGGGTACGATAACAATTTTGATGATCTCCATCATCATGTGGATCACTTTCACCTCCACTAATGTTCCGGCCAGTAGTTTCATTAACAAGGGCGTAAAAAAGGGCGCCGCCATCGTAGCCATGGCTGTAACCACTACCGACAATACGAGATTGGCGCGGGCGAGATACACCATTACGTTAGAGGCAAGTCCGCTCGAAGTAGACCCGATAAGGATGATGCCGGCAGCGATCTCCGGTTCAAAGTGAAAGATGCGCGTAAGCAGAAAACCCATCAGCGGCATTACTGAAAAATGACACAGTAAACCGATAGCTACCCCCTTGCCGGTTTTAGATACAGCGGTAAAATCTTCCAGCTTCATTTGTATACCCATGCCAAACATCACCAACTGAATAATGACGAGCATTAACCATTTGTTCCGCAGATCGATCGATCCCCAGTTGGTGAAGGAAGCAGGATACAGCATGCCTGCCACCACCGCTGCAATGATCCAGGCGGTATATTGATATCCCTTTAATGCCGGTATGGCTCCCAAACCGATCGCCATACATACAGCAGCGCTTATGGCTGCCGGTTTATACAAACCCGGCTGCTGCATAATGATACCGATCAGCAGAACGATCAATGCAATGATACCGGTCACTAGAAATATCTGGGATACCTTTTTCATATGGTAATTTTTTTGGAGGAGCTAGTGGCTAGTGGAAAATGGCTAGTAGGACCTTTATTGGCAACCCGCCACTTTTTTTAACTCCTGTATTTCCCTACTAGCCACTAGCTATTAACCACTCGCCTTTTTGCCAGGCTTCCTGCCAGCTATTTTAATATGGAAGCAATATGTTGAACCGCAATTCCCGGACTAGCCAGAATAGGCACTTTTTTATCTTCAGGAGCCAGGTTATCAGCTACCCGGGCCATAGAGGCCTGCGCCAGTACGATCACATCGGTTTTGGCCGATAATTCGCGCAGCGCTTTTGCTACCATGGTATCATGCTTCTCCGCATCACCGCTCATCAATGCGTCAAATGCGCCTTCGCACAATACGGCTTCCAACTCTATGGTTTTACCAGCTGCCGCCGCTCTGCGTTTTACCAGGTCACTGGTGGGCTGCAGGGTGGTTGACAAGGTAGCGATCACACCGATGCGTTTACCGGTGCGCACTGCCTGATCTGCCATCGGCTGATCAACCCGTAACACCGGCACATTGGTTAACTCAGCGGCTGCTTCTACGGCGGCGCCGATGGAAGAACAGGTAACCAGGATGAAATCGGCGCCTGCCAATTCCGCCGATCCAACATAGTTCACCACCCGTCGTGCAGTAGTGGGTGTTAATTCGCCGCAAGCGATCGTATTTTTGATAAGACTGTCGTCAACAATGTTAAATACCTTTACCTGAGGTAAATACTGACTGCACAATTGCTGGAACATAGGCACCAACGTTGCTGATGTGTGAATAAGCCCTAATGTTTTTTGTTGCATGTTTATTCTGTTTACGTCTTTTACGTTCAATTAAATCAAACTGCCTTTCATCAATACTTCAAAATAATCCTCACCACCAACTTGTCCACCCTTGAAATTCACTTCCAGTGCATTTACCGGCGAACCCGGCGCTGTTGCTCTACATAAAGGCGCACCAGGCACGAGGGGGGCGATCATTTCCACCGCTTCGATACCCATCGCCCGCGCTGCATAACTGCTGGTATCACCACCGGCGATCACGATCCGTTGCAGGGTTGAGCGGGCCGCTGCATCCCGGGCAATATTGCCTAATGCCGTACCTAACTGAGCTGCGGGTAAGTTAGCAGTTTGTTGTTGTGCTGCGCCGCCGGTATGTACAATAACATGTTTGCCCTTATTCAAACTATCAACGGCTTTGCCGACCGATGCATGAATAGATTGATCGTCGTTGTTGCAGATGGCAGCGGCGTCGATCAAAAGATCTTCAAATCCTTTTGCTTTTGCATATTTGATCTGGGCGGCCGTTATCGGCGAACAGCTTCCAACGATCACCAGCAAAGGTTCCGCTTTACCGGGATGATCCCAGGATGTTACCGGCTGCAATATATTCGCTGCATTCCAGTATTGCCCCAGGGCCATTTCAACGCCTGAAGAGCCGACAGAGAACAAGGCACCTGCATTGGCCTGCTCATCCATCAATTCACCAATGCGTAACAATTGTTCCTGGTATAATGCATCGAACAATACAACATCAAAGCCCTGTAACACCTGCTGCTCCCATTCATTCCTGATGGCGTCGATGGAAGCTGATACCTGGATGATATCGACCAGTCCTGTTCGCTTGCTCGTTTGCTTTGACAAATGCAGCCGCAGATCACTTTCATCGGCAGGCGTTACCGGGTGCCGGCTCATCGATGGATGGCGGTCGAGCCGGTAAATCTTACCATTGCTGCCGATGCCCATGCGGGCGAACAAATTGCCAAACATACAATAGCGGCCCAATACCGGCGCAGCTACCAGCAATGGCACTGCTCTATTCTTAAAAACGGCACTGCCGCAATCAATCGCCTTTCCGATACTTCCTATCGTGGGCGAAGAATCAAAAGTGGAACAAACTTTATAATGCACATGGCGGGCGCCTGTCTCCTTTAATTTTTCGAATGCAGGCAACAGGGTCAATTCCATGTCTGCAGGCGGCATAGCGCGGGTTTTACCGGCTACGCCAAATGCATTCAAACCCGGATATTTTTTCAATTGCTCAGCCGCAGGTGGTTCTATGAACAAGGCGGTCTTTGCCCCTGCCCTGCTGAGAAATTCCAAAGCATCGGTGGAACCGGTGAAGTCGTCACCGTAAAAAGCGAGAAGTATGTTGTTATCGCCTGAACTCATTTATTGTAAATCGGTCAATTATAATTACTCGTTACAAACGGCGTGTTTCAGGTTACAAGGTACAGGTTACAGGGTTTTATCTTTTAGAAGACGAACCCTTAATAATACCTCCTGAAACCTGCAACCTGGAACCTGTAACCGCTTATTTTTTCCCGAATTGCTTTACTGACTCAGCAAACTCTTTGTACGTGGCCGCGGCCTGTTCAATGCTCAATCCATCGACTGCAGCCTGCCAGGCCTGTTGCAATGCTCTAACACCGGCAGCAGCACCCATGGGATGGGCCATGATACCACCGCCTGCCATATACAACAGATCCACTGTTTTGGTACGGCGATACGTTTCCGGCGCCTGTCCGCCCCATTGTCCGGAAGAGACTACCGGCAAGAGCGACTGGTGATCATAGAACGGCTGCAGACATGCCTTTATAGAAGCCACTACAGAGTCATCGCTTTCCCAGAATTTATTCTGAATGCCATTGACGTGCAGCTGGTCAACACCGGCTACCCGCCATAATTTTTGATAGGCCCTGAAATCAATACCCAGTAATGGATGACGCGTTAACATGCCCCAGCCATTACGGTGTGCATGAATAGCCAGTTGCCGTTGATCGCAGATCTTTCTTACACCGGCCATACCCACGCTGTTGATGCTTACCATGGCGCAGGTGCCGCCACTACGTACGATATATTCATAGCGTTGCAACATCTCGTCTATTTCGCCGCTGATATTAAAAGCATACATCACTTTTTTACCGGTAGCATCAGCATGTGCGTTGATCACTTTCATGATCGCATCTACCCGGTCGTTGAACCGTGAATTGGCCGATGAAGACAACAGCTCATCATCCTTTATGAAATCGATACCCGCACCCACCAACGTCTTTACCATTTCAGCTGTTTGCTCAGGCGTGAGGCCGATACTTGGTTTAATGATGGTGCCAATCAGCGGTCTGTTCTCAACATTGGTAAGCTTCCGGCAACCACTGATACCAAAAGCAGGCCCTTTATAATGTTGCGCAAATGAGGCCGGCAGATCGATATCCATCAGCTTTAAACCGGTGAACTGGCGCAGCTCGTACAAATTGCCCTGGAGCGTTGAAATGAGTACCGGCAGGTTATAACCGAAATTCTCGAGACTCCACGATACCTGGATCTCGGCCCTGTTGTACTGGCCGGTTTTACTGGCAGCGCCCGGCATAGCGGGTTCTGAAACCGTTTCCAGGGGTGTCACTCTTTCTACCCGGGCGGCAAACCGTTGTTTCAATTCTTCGGTTTCGCCGGGCACGGCTATAAATGTTCCTGATGACTGCTCACCTGCCAATACGGTTGCAGCCTGTTCTGGCGCTAATGGCGTCTCAATATAATATGTGGCTGTAATTCTTTCCATAATATCCCCTTCCCCCTAAAGGAGAGAATTAAAGTTTTTTGATTATTATTCGCGTATACTTGTCACCCCCGCTCGGCGGGATAAGCGCTGTTAACTTGTCAACTCGTTAACTAGTCAACTCGTTAACTTGTTAACTTCTCAAAGTGTTTTTTTATCATCCTTATAACGCTTTCAACTCAATACTTATAAACTCTTATACTTCACTTCATATTGTTTACCCGCTTCAACGGTCATTTCATACAGGTTATCACCTTTGTTGTTAATAACGGCTCCTTTACAGGTTGGCTTGCTCTTACTTTTGAACCGCAGCGTTCCGGTTCCTTCACTGCCTTTGATCCTGATCTGTGTGGTGCTGCAATATACATCGATATCACCTGCAGGAGTTGGCACCTTGCCTTCCATCCATTGCAACCCACCCAATACCGGCTCTGCTACCCAGGTGGCATAACCCGGTGAGGTAGGCTGAACACCTAAATAGTATTTACCTAACAGGTAAATGGGACTGGCGCCCCAGGCATGGCAAAGGCTTTTTCCAAACGGTCGTCCATACATGGCGTAATGCTCTGCCCCTTGTTTGGTTGGATTGTACTCTTCCCAGAAAGAAGTAGCACCTGCCTGCAACATACCGCCCCAGTAATTCTTCATTTCAGTCAGCACATATTTTTGTTCGCCCATGGCACACAACGCTTCCAGCTCATAAAATCTCATGTAGGGCGTAGTGATCTTTTGAATATTATCGTTCAACAATACATGTTGTTTTACTGCCTGCTTCTGCTCATTATTGAAATAGTTAAAGAAGATCGCAAACATATTGGCATAGCGTGTTACATTATCAGTTGGTTTGCCATCAACGCGGCTGTGCACCAGCGCATGCTTTTCATCGCTCCAGTAGAAGGAGAATAATTTTGCCTTCAGATCTGCCGCGAGCTGCTTATACAGCTCCGCATTTTTTGTATCGTTCACCATACCGGCACAAAGCGCCATCGTTTCGAGGCTTCGGCAAAACAACAGCTGCTCAAAGCTTACTTCGCCTTTTTTACTTAAACCGGCTGCCCAGTCGATAAATACCCAGTCCCCGGGCAGTCCCTGCAACAGACCGTCTTTATTACGGCGCTGCAGACAATAGTCCATCAGGCTTTTCATGCGGGGATAGAATTGCTGGATAAATGTTTTATCACCGGTGTATTGGTACAGGTCATAAATACCAAGGAACCAATAGAAGGTATAATCCATGATGGTATTAATGTGGCTGGTCACGGGATCTTTACCGCGTAAGGCCATCAGCGTGCGCGATACAGAAGGCACATCGAAGTACAGGTAATAATTCATCAGGTAGCTTTGATACGCATCACCACTCCAGATCCAGCGGTCGCGTTTGATACCATCGATGAAAAATTCGCGGGTATTCAATTCCATGGTGTAGGCTGCTACATCCCAGATCTTATTGATGGATTCGTCTGAAGAACGGAAGGTGCCGCGTCTTGCAACGGGCAGGTATTCATACAACATCGACACGGAGTCAACCGCAGCGCCGCCTTCTGTTTGAATATTTACAAACCGGAATGCTTTTGACAGGGGCATTACAGAATCCTTTTTGGCGGCCAGATCCACTTCCACGCGATCGAGCGTTTCACAGGTACCGGTAGCCAATGCCTCTTCTTTTGATTCTCCATAATACAACGATATTTTGCCTTTGCCCTGTAAACCATGCAACCGGATATAACCGAATGTCTCCTGGCCAAAATCAACTAGCAGGCCGCCGTTGTTTTTTGTGGCCGTTACGGCCGATTTCGGTTCTACGGCCAGTTTAAACCCGGAAGGACGTTGTGCAGGATCATTGAAATTCCAGGAACCGGCATTCAACCAGACAGTGGTTGAAATATCCGAGGTCTTACCGGTTTCATCGATCCATTCCTTGTCTTCAAAAGTTACCAGCCAGGAAGAATCGCTGGTGATCGTTTTTCCTTTCACATAAATCGCAGGTACGTTACCTGTGCTGAACACTTTTACATTGATGCGGTGTTTACCGGCGGGAACAGTCACCTGTTGCGGCGTACCTTCAAAACCTTTTCCGTCGAGCTTCAGGATATATTGTCCCTCTACATATACATTGATCTGTTCCGGTTCTTTCAGGTCCACATCTTTATGAAAATCCATCAGCACATAATGACCATCCAATTTCCAGAAAGGCGGAAAGAATGAACCACGTTCTGTACGGCGGTTCTGCATTTTATTAGCCAGCCAGATCTCAAAATCACCCGGATACCAGATCCAGGTGGCCTGACCGGCAGCTGCTGTTTGCGGCTCTACTTTTCGGGCGGGTTGCGCCAGCACAGAACCGGTCATGAATAATAAAGCGATCCAAACTGTGTGTTGCAATATGGCTTGTCTGCAATTCATCCGGAATATTTTTAAATCAAAAATTAATGTCCATTAAAGAATATATACAATCCCAACATTACTGCGATCAATAGTCCCCACATGAACCATACCTGTTTATCGGTTTTAGCCTGGCTTTTAAAATAAGCAGCCTGCTGTATTTGCAAGGCGCCTTTTTTATCAAACACTGATATTAGATACGTCATTGCACTTAATACCACAAAGAGGTAAAATGACAACAACAGGAAATGCGGCCATTTGTCGGATTTTATCACCCACAAATTTAAGATGCCCACCAGTAAACAAAATGCGGTGCCTATGGTCAATACATAATTGATGGCTTTGGCGGTTGTCTTTTTCCATAAGACGCCAAATAAGAATGCGACTGACATGGGTGGCGCCAGAAAACCCAATACCGACTGAAACACATTAAAGAGGTCGAGTCCTTTGATGTTGTCAATAGCCAGCGTTACTGTAACCGACACCAATGCACCGATCACGGTGATCAAACGGCCAATGCGGATGATGTCGCGGTTAGTGGCTTCCGGTTTGTATTTCTTTACATAAATATCCATTGTAAACACCGTGCTCACGGAATTGAGCGAGGCGCCGATGGTGCTTATCAAACAGGCTACCAGCACTACAATGATCAACCCCTTCATACCTGGCGGGAACAAATTGGTCACCATTGTCAGATACGCTTTATCGGGATCCTGCAATTGCGGATATAATATAAAACAGATCACGCCGGGCAGAATGAACAGCGGCACATCCAGGATCTTCAGCCAGCCAATAAAATTGGCGCCCAGTTGTCCCTGTTTCAAACTTTTGGCGCCCAATACCGATTGTACCATCGATTGTTCCGTGCACCAGAACCATACGCCCATGATCGGATAACCAAGGAGGATAGCCGGCCACGGAAATGTTTTGTCGCTGGCGGGCTGGAACAGGTTCCAGAAATTCGCGGGCGTCTTTTCATAAATGGCCGAGATACCTCCGGCTTTTGACACGCCGAGCACCACCAGGATCAATGATACCGCGATCAGTAGCAACATCTGGAATACACTGGTGTATGCGATGGTCTTCAACCCACCGGCCAATACAAACAGTGTTGATACCACTACCATGATCATCACAGAGAGCAACATATCCATTCCCAACAATTGTTTGATCAGCACACCGCCGGCAAACAGGCCAAGCGATAACCAGGAAATGAGAATCGTGATCAGGGTATACCAGGCCAGGATGTTGCGGGTATTTTCGCCAAACCTTTTTCCCAGGAACTCAGGCAGTGTAGATACATTGGCGCCCAGGTAACGGGGCCCGAATACTACTGCCAGCATGAGTATGAAAACAAAGGCATACCAGGCAAAATTTCCCGCCACAATACCGGTTTGATACCCGGCACTGGCAGATGCTACCAGCATGGAAGGCCCTACATTGGTGCCCCACATGGTAAAGCCGATACTCGCCCAACCCAGGGAACGATCGGCCAGGAAAAGGTTTTCATTCTTGTTCTTCTTTTGTCCGAAGCTTACCCAATACCCGATAGCGATCAGGATAAAGAGGTAAATGCCTACAATTATAAAATCGACAGGTTGTAAAAGGTCATAGATGGCGTTCATCGCGGTTTTATTAATCGTGAAACGTTAAACGTGAAACGGCAAACATATAAAGAAGCAGCTACAGGTTACAAGTTGCGGGTTACAGGGGAAAACAACCTTGGGAAGTAGCGTGTTTGGCTTAAGTTAACCAACCCCTGCAACCTGTAACATGAAACCTGCAACGCTCGACTATAAACCAAAACTTTGCAAGATGTCACTAACCTTCACTGGCATTCCTGTCTTTAAAGATCTGTCCATCGCCTGCAATAAGGCAATGGTTCCAATACCTTCTTTCAGGTCCGGGTATGCGACCGTGTTATTGGTGATACTATCAGCAAAATATTCCAGGTAATTCTGGTATTCACCGGCATGATGACTTTGTCCTTCAAAACGGAAATAGTATTTAATGGTCTTGTCGCCCCAGTGCACTACTTTCTCTTCACCGGTCTTATCAGTGATGGCATAACGCAGTTCATGATAATCGGCCTGGGAGGCGCCTTCGGTACCCCGTAAGATCACGCTCATGCCGCTGTCCCTTTGTGCGGGCTGAATGGGGCCGGTATAAGCGCCACTTACCCGCGCTATGCGGCCATCTGCGGCCCTGAAGATAAAGTGCATGGTATCTTCGTTTTTCAATCCGGCGGTCTTTCCGTTGCTGCTGATCATTCCATAACCCATTACTTCTTCAATCTCCGGCAGGTACCAACGTATGAAATCCACCGGGTGGCTCAACCCTCCATAGAGCCATTTGAACGAACTTTCCAAAGCCCAGGGCTTCTCCAGGAACCAGCGATGATCGGCATGGTAATGGCTTTCCACGGTGATCAGATCACCAATGAGACCGGCTTCAAAATCCTTCCGCTGTCTTTTGGCCGGCTCAAAGAACCGGGAACTTTGTCCCACAAATAATTTCTTTCCGGTCTTCTCCACCAGCTCAAGCAGTTCTTTTGCTTTTGACAGATCGTCCATCAATGGCTTGGTGCATACGACGTGTTTATTAGCCAGCAATGCCTGTTTAATATGTTCTGCATGTAATTTATCAGGCGTGTAAATAGCAATGATATCGATCTCCGGATCATTCAGCATGTCTTCATACCTGGTAGTATAATTAAAGAACTGAAACTCTTTGCTCCGGTGTTTGCACAGGTCTTCATTCATGTCGCAAATGGTCTTCAGTTTCACTTTGCTGCTGTTCAGGGCAGCTGACATGGTGCTGCGTCCTTCACCTAATCCGAGTATACCTATTGATAACATAACTTACAATTAGTACTGAGTTTAATATTTTTTAATTTTTCGGTTCTTTTAATGTGTTACCGGTTACCGGTTACCAGTTGTGCCAGTTACCGGTTACCAGTTACCGGTTACCAGTTACCGGTTACCGGGAATACAGAACAATGCAGGCCGCGCCCCTGGTAACCGGCGACCGGTAACTGGTGACTTATTTCACATTCTTAATCCCCTTATACGCCTCTTCCAATCCGGCTCTGTTCTTAATACTATCCGCCACTTTGGGCCCGTTGTTATCCCAGGTATTACCGGGACCATTTGAATTCTTCATAAACTTGTCTTCTTCGCAATAATTATCCTTCAAGGTGATGTAGGCAGACCCTTCATCGAGGTACATGTAGAAGAAATGGTTAGGGTCATGCGCATATGGCGCTTTCAGGATCGTGTGTACGTAATTCTCGCTGATCACTGAGCCAGGCTGTGCCGATAATGTATATAATCCTCCTACATCATACATATGTTTGGCATAGTGATGCACCAGGTTGGCATGTACCCGGTTGTTACGCATGGCGTTGATGGTTTTCGTCCAACCCCAGCCTACGCAAATACCGCTGTAAGGAAGATCGCTCAATTCGTTATGTTCTATGTTAATGCCCTGTACATACCCTGCACTGATGCCCACACAACCCCAGTCTTCATTGGCGCAATTGGTAATAAAACAATTGTTAATGGTAAGCTTGCGGCATAATTCCCGCGAGTCAGCCGGATTATACGGTAAATGCGTTTCGAAAGCGGGATCAGAAAAATAGCCGGCCTGAATGGCCGTACCGCCAATATCGCGGAACGTGCAGCCAATGATGGTATCGTATTGGGTGCCTTTTATGTAATCCAGTCCGGTAGCGGCCATGTGCGAGAAGTTGCAGCGTTCGAAACCAGTGTTACGCACATATTGCAATTCAACACCGGCCGGTTGGCGACCGATCCAGCCCTGGTTTTCCAAACCTCTCTTATCAGGCGTACCGGGGATCTTCAATTTGTAAGCATCCAGCAGGTACATGCCTGCCTGTAAGGGCACATGTCCGGCCTGCGAAGGGCGTAACCAGGTGGTATATTTGAAATCAATGCCTTTGAAAGATACATGCGCAACGGGGTTATCGATGGTGCCTTCCACCCGCACGATGTTCTGTAAATAAGGAGCCGTTACCTGCGCAGTGCGAAGATCCTCATTGCTGCGCGGCCAGTAAATGATCTGTTGCCGTTTAACATCGAGGTACCACTCACCGGGTTCGTCGAGGAACTGGATGGCATTCGTTAGAAAGAAAGCCGAGTTACCGGTCTTTTGGGAGATCCAGGGAGCCGGCCAGGGATGTTCTGACTGAATACGGCTTTCCGGCTGGTGAAAACTAAGCAGGGCGCTGTCACCTTTTACGCTAACCGATTTTATGCGCAGGATGGCAATAGCCCACCATTGGTGAATAACCATTTCCAGTCCGGCGGCTTTATCCCAACCCGGCGTTTTTGGCGTAGGGATCCAGCATTGTTCGGTTTGATGGTTCCAGGAAAGGATGCGATTCATACTATCGGCATTGCGGTCGCGGGCGCGAATGGCTTTCTGATCGTTTATCCATAACTGGCGGAAATCGAGCAGGCGGCCAGCTTCTACCGGCGCATCGGCTACCCATACTTTTCCCTGTGCAGCAGCCGGCAATCCGGCAATTTTTCCCGCCTTGCGCCAGCCTTTAACTGACATACCACCACTGAACACCGGCCGGGCGCCAGGTGCTGCTTCAATGATGGTTGGACTTTCTGGCGTACCCGAATCTTCCGGACGAACGAACAGTGGTTCCCAGAAGGTATAAACGCCGTTTGCGACAATGATATGAATACCGTTGGCAACAGCCGGGTCCTTCAGCCGGCGCATTTCCCTTGCCTTGCGCAATGCCATGGCAACCGAGGCCATGGGTTTATCCTCTGTACCCGGATTGGCATCTGAACCAGTAGGCGCTACATAGATATCTGCAGCCTGAACCGATATACTGAAACAGGCAAACAATGAAAATAAAACTGCGTAATTAAATAGAGTCTTCATTTTGTTCTATTAAATAGATGGTCCCTGCTATTGAAAAATTGATTTCATGTAGGCGGTATTCGCGCCGAAATTCTTTTTTACGTTCCGTGGGTCATTCTGATCGCGCGACCGCTCGATCACGAGCCAGCCCTTCCAGTCCATTTTCTCCAAGGTCTGTTTCACCTTTTTCATATCGATCTGCGGATCGTTCTGCAGCCACACACTGTCCTTATTCGTGCAATGGATCTGACAAATGCGATCTTTACCCAGGATCTCCAGTTCTTTATACAGGTCTCTTCCGGCTTTTAACGGGTTGGAGAAATTGAAATAGATCTGAATAGCAGGAGAACCGATATCCTGTAACAGCTTTACTTCTTCCGTGGCGCTTAATGCGGTTTCAATACCTATCACCACACCGGCTGCTTCAGCCATCTTTCCTACTTCTTTCAGGCGTGCAACTACGGCCGGACGTAATTCCGGATATTTAACCAGGTCGCCTTTTATGCCTAATGGCAGGAAACCCACTTTTACATTCATCTGCTTCATGGTATTAATGCAATCCTGTACGGCTTTAACGGCAGTTGGCCGTTCAGCGAATGATTGCGCATAAAAACCAGTCATTCCCAGGGATGCTATTTCCAGCTTCAGTTCTTTGGCTTTATCCATGAACTGCTTGCGCACACTATCGATAGCGAGTTTGTTATCGAAGGTCTCGCGTTGACCCAAACCACCCATATCCAATTCCAGGCCATCGGCGCCTATCTCTTTGGTCAATTGAAAAGCACCCAGTTTCTGACGCTTCAGGATCATCAGGTCTACTACTGCAATTTTATACGGTTTACGAGCGTTCTTTCTTTGTACAGAAGTGGTAGCACAGGCGGCCACTATACTCATTAAGAGTGCTACAGCTAATATTCTTTGTTTTTTCATATTGTTACTATCATTAAACGTAAAACGGCAAACGTGAAACGGCAGACGCCTAAACCCTACAGTTCACTATTTTCGGTTGCCTGACTCTATATCCAATCATCTCAAGGAAACATCGCCTTCAGCTGATCATAACTACGAACGGCATTCGCCGGCAGCTTCTCCCCATTTTCACCAAATACTTTAAGCGCAGCTTCCGGTTCAATGGTCACTTTGCTTTCATCGAACTTACCGTCCTTGTCTTTTACTTTGCCCAGATCGAGCTTAAAATGTTTACCGATAAACTCATATAATGCAATGCGCTTGTTGATCCCGTAATCATGGCCTTCCGTTGGCAGGTGCACATTCTCTACCAGTTCCGGTTTACCATAATAGGCATACATTTTCTTTAAATACGGAAATTCCGTTTCAGGCACGTGGGCGGTCCAGTCCTTGCCGTCTGACACCACCAATTGCGGACGTGGGGCTGCCATGGCAGCGATCTCGGCATTGTTGGTGCCGTTGCCGCATAAATGCACCGGCATACCGCTTTCACAGGGACAGCCGCCGCTATGATAGGTTGACAACATGACCACCGGCGCACTTAGCTTAATGCGGTCATCCAGGGCCGTTATCAGCATCGTATGACTGCCCCCACCCGATCCGCCACTGATGGCTACGCGGCTGGTATCTGCTTCCTTTAATTGCAGCAGATAATCCAGGATACGTAAAGCACCTAAGGCCTGCACCGTCATTGCCAGACTACGGCGATGATCTTCGGGTTTGAATTGCAGCAGCGATTCGCCCCAGGCAAAAATATCGTAGCTGATGGCGATACAGCCCATCCGGGCCAGGGTAGCGCAGCGATACTGGCAATCGGGCCGGTAGCGGTGTTTGTCCCAATGGCCATCAGGACCTAATACCACAGGCAGTTTACCTTTCACTTTTACCGGACGGTATAATGACCCGGCCGTATAAACGCCGGGTAATACTTCAAATGCAATGTTCTCTACGGTGTACCCATCCATTTTCCGTACAGGCGTAGTAATGGGTTTTGAAGCAGGCGCCGCAGGAACGGGCGACAGTTTCAATGCCTCGAACATACAGGCGCGCAGTGCTGCTTTGCGCTTTTCCCAGCTGGCTGCATCATTGTATAATGACGACAGGTATTCCAGTTGCGCCTTCCCTTCTTCCACCGTTTTTAAATGATACTGAAAAGCGCTGATCTTATAACTTTTATCGCCTGTTTTGCTGAATGAAAGGTCCTGCGAGGCCAGCACATTGCTCAATGTTTTCTCCACATCGGGCCTGAAGCGCCAGCGCGCATAAGTGACCCAACGGTCGCTCACCATATTTTCGCTGTACCGGATCTTGATACCATACTGCTTCTCGATCTGCACCAACACCTGTTTCAATGGTTCTTTATAGGCATCATCTGAGCTTTGGCTCAAACAATCTGCCCATACAAACAGCATGCAGGTGGTATAAATAAGTTTTCGTATCATATTTTACTCTTCGGTTATTATCATCAATCGGCAGTCGACAATCGGCAATCGGCAGTCGACAAACGGCAGACGGCAATCGACAATCGGCAATCGTGAAACGGCAATCGTGAAACGGCAAACGGCAGACGACAAAACCCATTGGCGATTGGCAAAGCCTGATCTTAAGAACTCACTACCATCCGATTACCTAGTAATTATTAACTCATTAACTCAATAACTATAAACTTTGAACTTTGAACTTTGAACTTTGAACTTTGAACTATAAACTTTGAACTATAAACTTTGTATTTTTCCTCGCTTCCCTCCAACCGGAATACAGCAGGTTTTTATCCAGCACCGGCTTGGGGAAGAAAAGACTTGCCACATACCCTACAATGATCACCACGAGGTGACTGTACACCCCTAACATAAGCTTGTCGTGTTTAAAATTATATTCGCCAAAATCAAGCAACAGGTGTTTCTCTGTACCGGTCCCTATCCGGGTAGACGTCAGGAACGCATAGGCCGTAAACAGGATACAGGCCATAATACCAATCGTAATACCCTGGCGGTTGGCCCGGGCGCTGAAAATTCCCAGCAGGAAAATACCGACAATACCGCCGGAAAAGATCGCGTATAAAGTAAATACGATACCCAACACGCCTTCACTACCTGCATTGATATATAAAGCACCTATACCGATGGCAATTAACCCGGAGATCACCACCGTCCATTTACCTGCTCTTAAATAATCGCTGTCCTGCCGGTTGCGGCGCATCTTTTTATAATAATCCTCCACTCCTACGGCAGCCAGGCTGTTGAGGTCGGCACTCAAACTGCAGATAGCGGCCGAGATCATGGCCGACAGGATAAGGCCGGTTACACCAACCGGTAACCGGGTAGCAATGAAATAGGGAAATACCTGTTCAGCACGTATACCTTCCGGTAAACTGTGGTTTTGATAATAAGCGAACAACGCGGTGCCAATGAACATGAACAGCATCCATACAGGAACCGTCAGGAGAATACCCATCAGCGATGCCCTGATAGCGCCTTTGTCGGTTTTGGCGGTCAGGTAACGCTGTACCACCGTTTGATCGGTACCATATTTTTGAATAGCGTAAAAGGCGCCATTGATCGCCATGACCAGGAAGGTAAGCCTGGTAAGGTCCGCATCGTACGGACCAAACCCCGTGCGGCCATTGGCTTTGGCGATCTGCCATACAGCCGGAGCGCCGCCATCTGTTGAGAACAGGATCACGGTTAAGCAAATGATGCCGGTGGCAAACAGCATGAAACCCTGGAACACATCGAGCCAGATCACCGCTTCAATGCCACCCATCAGGTTCACTGCAATGATAATAAGGCCAATGATCACGATCATGATCATGGTATTGCCACCGATCATATAATCCAGCGCAGATGCCAGTAAAAACAGCACCGTTCCCATAGAGGAGAACTGCCGCAGCACAAATGCCAGCGAACTGTAATAGCGGGCAAAGGCGCCAAAGCGTTTTTCAAAATATTCGTATGTGCTCAGTCCGATCACCTTCCGGTATAAGGGAACAATGAACCAGATGGTCCCCAGCAGTACAACCGGCACCATCAGGCCCTGCACCAATAAGATCCAGTTGCTGGTAAAGCCAGTACCGGGATAAGCCAGGAAGGTTACACTGCTGATGAGTGTCGCCAGCAGCGACATACCGATGGCCCATGCCGGCACCCGGCCCTGCGCCAGGAAGAATGACTTCAAAGAATTCTGCCTGCGCGCAAAACGGAAGCCGACATATAATGTCACCACCAGAAACCCTATGATGATGATATAATCAATTAAATGCAACGATATTTTCTGCATATGGCAATAAATAAAATAACAATCTGTTTAAAAATCCCAGAGCCCCTCAGGCCACTGGTAACTACCTGGCTTAACGGTGATGAATAAACCGGGCTCATTGGTTTGCATCCGCACCACGCCGGGCGCCATTTCTTCTACGGGAAAGAAACGGGTAAACCCGGCCTGGTTGATCAATGCCCAGGCGGTAGCGCCGCCTTCCACGATCAGCTCCTGCACTTTTGTATGTTGCAGCACTTCACGCACCAGACCCGCCATCTTTTCCTTGAACAGGCTTATATCAACGGCGGCATCCAGCCCTGCCTCTTCATGGATGGCCACAATGGCTTTTCCATGCTGTTTCACCAGGGCCACTATTTCATTGGCCCATTTCACATAACTGTAAACGCCGATGTGCACCGAGCGCACCAGGTCGTCGGGCATATAACATACCGGTCCACCGGCCGCTTTAATTTTTTTGATCGCATTGCGGCTATGGGCAAACGTGGTTCCGCATACAAAAAGGGTCACCGGCGCGCTTTCTTTCGGTGGCATTTTACTGTTGCCGGCTTTTTTGCCGGCCAGTACTTTATCCAGTATCGCCGTAAAAAAACCAGAAGCGCCCGCCAACAACGTTCTGTCGTCCATTTTTGCCGCCCAGGTTTGCAGGTCGGCGGTTTGCGTAGCCTCCCCTACAATAATACCGGTTGGTGGCAAAACGGCTTCCGGTTTCTGGATGTGCACCGGGAACTGCTTACATCGCAGCATAGCTGTAATGGCAGAACTGGTAATGGGAAAATCGGGATCGTGCGAAAAGCTGGATTCATGTACCGGCTTTCCCTGGAGGTAATAAATACCGTTATCGATCGTTCTGCCCAGGGCAGGATTGGCCGCTACCAGTACTGCTTTTTCAAAACCGGTGAGCGACAATTGCGCCTGCATTTCTGCCAGCACATGGCCGCGCAACACCGAATCTGTTTTTTTAAAGATCAGCGCAGGTTGCAGGTCCAGCAAGTCCTTCGTATGTTTTTGCATGACCTGCACTGCTTCCGCTTCCGGCAACGACCGGGTGTCGGTAGCAATCACCAGCAGATCAGCTTTGGTTCCTTTATTTACTTCAGTGACCAGCTCCACATTCAGGTGATAGCGCAAGCCAATACCCGCCAGTTCGGCGGCCCCGGTAAAATCATCTGCTATCACCGCTATCATTACGCTGGTTTTTGCTGTTTAACGCGGTGTTTACTTAATTGCACGGCCGCTTCAATGGCCAGCACCATGGCATCGGGGCTGGCAATGCCTTTGCCCGCAATCTCAAAGGCAGTTCCGTGGTCAACCGAGGTACGGATGATGGGTAAACCCATTGTAATGTTCACGCCTTTCACGCTGTCCATCTGCTGCTTTTCTGCATTCCAGTGAAAGCCTGTCAATTTAAAAGGAATATGTCCCTGGTCGTGGTACATGGCCACTACCCCGCCATAGTAACCGGTGGCCGCTTTGGAGAAGAGGGTATCAGCCGGTACAGGACCATCCACATCATAACCCAGCCTACGCGCTTCTTCCACAGCCGGTTTGATCTCACCATCGTCCTCCGTTCCAAACAGACCTGAATCACCTGCATGCGGATTCAATCCGGCTACGCCGATCTTTGTGTTGGTGGCGCCCAGTTGTAAAATGCCGTTGTGTAACAGTTCGATCACCTGGATGATCCTGTCTTTTTTAACCAGGTCGCAGGCTTCCCGCAGGGATACATGGGTTGACACATGGATCACACGCATATTCTGTTCTACCAGTAACATGGCGTACTTTTTGGTACCGGTACAGTGCGCATATATTTCCGTATGACCGGCAAAATGATGCCCGGCCTCGTTGATCGATTTTTTATTGATAGGACCCGTTACCGTAGCGTCTACCTCACCTGCCATCGCCAGTTCAATGACCCGCTTTACGGCATCGAATGAAGCGCCGCCGGCCATGGCAGAGATCTCGCCAAAGACCAGCTTGCTCATATCAACATTCTTCAGATCGAACACATCAACCGTTCCCGGTTTGAATGCGGCGTCTTTCACAGCAGTAACTGCATTCACCGTTGCCGGCAGTTTCAAACGTTTTACAATGTCATTGAACACACTGGCATCACCTACCAGCAATGGCCGGCAAATGGCGTGGATACGGTCATTCAATAATGCTTTAACAGCGATCTCCGGTCCTATACTGGCCGGATCACCCATCGTAATTCCTATAATTGGTTTTTGCATGTTAGTTTATTTTACTGGCCCGGTAACCTGATACGGCTTCCAGGTTATTAAGTACTTTTTGTTCTTCCTCATCAGACAACCGGTGTAATGGCGGCATCATATAGGTATCGCACAAACCTTCTTTCTTCATCAACACCTTCAATGCCCATAAGGATTCGCCAAGCGTTTTCCCGCCCTGGTATACATTACCCAATACATCTGATTGCTTTTGTAATGCGTAGGCTATATCTGCATTACCATTGATGGCAGCGTTGTACAATTCCTCGTACACCCCGGGCGCAAAATTGCCGGTGCTGGGAATGATGCCGTCACCACCCTTCAACAGGGTTTGTGCACTCTGTGCCGCCCATCCGGCAAAATAGCTGAAGTCGCTCCGCAGCGCACACAATTGCAGGGCAGCCAGCAGGCGTTCTTCATTGCGTTCCGAATCCTTCAGTCCAACGATATTGGCATGATGGCTCAGTTCCTCCACTACGTCCAGTGGAATTGACATATGCACCGTCGGCGGAATGTTATAGATCATCAACGGCCCGGGCACATTTTCGGCCAGTTGTTCAAAATAAGCTTTCATCTGACCCGGCGTTAACGGATAGTAGTTGGGCAAGGTAGCCACCACTATATCCACGCCCGCATCAAAACAACGATTGGCAAAGGCGATCGATTCTTCCATGATGTTGGAAGAAATACCGGCATACAATACATCACCTGGCTGTTTCAACCGGGCGGCCGTTTGCAGGTAATCCTGTTTCACTTTCGCGGGAAGCGAAGCTGCTTCGCCGGTAGTACCCAAAATAAAGGGCGCAACATGATGTTTGCGGAAATTGGCCAGCATGCGTTCTACGGCACCCTCGTCTAATGTAAGGCCGGCAGTGAGCGGCGTAACCGCCGGCACCACTACGCCTTTGTATTTCTTATTATGTAACATCGTTAATATGCTGCGTTAAATATTTCAATAGCATCTGCTTCGGTGACGGGCCTTGGATTGTTCTTCAACAATCGCGTGATCTTCATGGCATCGGCCGCTATCTGCGGAATGGCTTCTTTAGGAATGCCTACATCGCGCAAACGCGCGGGGATACCACAATCCCTGATCAGTTCCCGGATCTTTTCAATACCCTTCAATGCGGTTTTCACATCATCAGCCTGCCGCTCACAGCCCAATGCAATGGCCACATCGGCATATCGTTTAGGCGCTGCCACGTAATTGAACTCCATTACATAAGGCAATAACAGGGCATTCGAGAGGCCATGGGCCAGATGGAAAGTACTTCCCAGTGGATACGACAAGGCATGTACACCTGCGGTATTCACAGGACCCAAACAGAATCCACCCAGTAAACTGCCCATCGCTACCTGGGTACGGGCTTCTTCATCATTTCCGTTTTTAACCGCCTGCACAATATGCGCCGCGATCAACCGCATACCCTCAAATGCATACACATCGATCAATGGATGCGCAAACAGATTGGTATAGGCTTCCAGGCAATGCGTCAATGCATCCAGACCGGTTGCTGCGGTAATGGACGAAGGCACGCTCATGGTCAATAACGGATCTACATACACTATATCGGGCACCAGGAAGGGACTAATGATCCCTTTCTTCTGGTTATCGGTCTCATCTACTAAAATAGAGTTGGGCGACACTTCGCTACCAGTGCCGGATGTAGCCGGCAGGCAGATCAGTTTCTTCGGCCTGCGTTTCAGAAAGCCAATGCCTGCAATATCTCTCAATCCCTGCTCATTGCCTACCAGTGCCGCGATCAGCTTTGCCACATCGAGCACACTGCCGCCGCCGATACCTACCACTGCATCGGGATTGAAAACATTTACTTCCTGCATCATTTGCTGTACATCGGCAAAGGATGGTTCCTGCGTTATGCTTGTGTTCACCACTACTTTAACCCCTTTTGCCTCCAGTGTTTTAATGAGTTCATTCAACTGGTCAAGCAGCGGTGCAATCGTCACTATCAATACCCTGCCGGCCGATAAAGCAACTATTTCATCGGGCAACTGCGCCAGGGTTCCTTTACCAAACACCAGCTTGCCAGGGAAGTGTATCTTTAATATCTCTTGCATGATATTTCTACATTCTTTGTTTTCGGTCTTAATTTATGGTACCGGTTACCGGTCTTCGAGTTACAGGTTACAGGTTTCAGGTTACAGGGCTTCAGTTTCAAAACTCCTGATTGCATTGGCGATTTTTCCCTGCAACTTGTAACATGTAACCAGGAACTGCTTTTTTACAAATCGTCATTACCACTTTTCGCACCACTGGAGAATTCTTCGATCGGCTTCACCTCCAGCTTCGACGGATCTACCTTCACATATTTCACGCGTTGTCTGCGCCAGGTGTAAACAATATGCACCATCCCATCGGCAGACTGGATCACAGACGGATAGGAATACTGGCTGATGGGTGAATCTTCCAGCACCAGCGCGGCACTCCATTTTTTGCCATCGGCTGATACCGCTACGTTCAGGGGCGTACGGGCGCCTTTTTTTGCGCCTTTCGGCGTAGCCACATGATTGTACACGATCAAATGACGGCCATCCTTCAGGGTCACCGCATCGGTTCCTGAATTGTTATTGGGCAGTTCGCTCAATGCCATAGGCGACCAGGTCTTGCCGTTATCAGCTGACCATGATTCGGCCACGGCAGCACTTTTACTGCGGCACAATACCTGCAGCTTGCCATCTTTATGCACGAGAATGCTCGGCTGAATAGCATCTATCTTTTTATCAGGATTGATGGGCCCTACCATTCTCCAGGTTTTGCCACCGTCAGATGATACTTCAAAATGTACCGTCCAGCCATTGCCTTCTTTGCTGGAAGGACAAACAATATCACCATTGCTCAACATCACCGGTTTATTCTTTACCGGTCCCAGGAAGCCATCCGGCATGGCCTGTGGTTTACTCCAGGTCAATCCATTATCCGCAGAACGGATCAGGAAAGCCCGCCAGCCGCCTACATTGGGTCCTATTTTATAGAACAATAAAAGTTCACCATTGGGGATCTGGAACAATACCGGATTCCAGCAGGCATAACGCAAAGTATCGTTTATAACGCCATCCGCTACCTGAACCGGTTCTGTCCATTTGTTATTCACCTGGCGGCTCACCCAAATGCCTACATCCGGGTTTCTTTCCTTAGTGCCGCCAAACCAGGCGGTCACCAGGCCCTTCGGTGTTTCAGCAATGGTAGCCGCATGGCTTTCGGGGAACGAGGTCTTATTGAAAATGAATTCGTCGGTAACAATACCGCTTTTCAATTTGTATTTAGAAACGAACGTATACTCACCTGAACCAGCTTCCAACACCGCCTTTTTGCCTTCCATCCGCACAAATCGAATGCCTTCTGCATCTGATACCGGTTTGTTGTTCTCCAGGATGTTATTTACATCATCAGCCGGTATGTACAGTAATGCGGTGGTATTGGCGGGAACGGTTACATTCCAGGTAAACCCGCCGATCTCGTTTTTCCAGGAACTTTTTATGAGGCCATGTACTGAATGGTAAGATGCTTTTACGAATTGCAATCCATCCAGCGGCGTGGGTTTCATGATGATCTTTTTGAAACCTGTGGCGGTATCATCTGATTTAATACCAGCCGCATTTTCATACATCCACACGAGCAGATCACCTAACAGCATCACATGGTTCTGTGAATTCATGCTGGGCTTAGCCGTGTTGCCATTCCACAATTCCCAAATGGTGGTAGCGCCGTTCTTCGCCATATAACCCCACGAAGGATAGGTGGTATCCGAGATCAGGGTATACGCCAGAT
This sequence comes from Longitalea luteola, assembly GCF_017356035.1. GTDB lineage: Bacteria > Bacteroidota > Bacteroidia > Chitinophagales > Chitinophagaceae > Niastella > Niastella luteola. The sequence continues at coordinate 138,144 of NZ_JAFIQX010000008.1, forward strand.
CGGGCAGATCATAATCGCTGAGGCAACGCATCAGCCATTGAGTACCTATAACGCCCGTACTGATGTGGCCATGATTCTCCCGCCATATTTTGTGTGAGATCTTTTCAAACACAATCTGCTTCAGGCTATCAGGGGTGATATTGAAATACAACGGCAGCAAATTGGCTGTTACCGTATTATTATCGTAGCATTTCTTTTGTTTGTTGTAGAAGCGCTGGTTGAATGCTTCTTTGATGTTCGCAGCCAGCGATGCAAAATTGGTTGCATCTTCCTGTTTGTTCAGGATGCCGGCAAACTTCTGCATGTACCACAACATGCGGAAATAGTAAGCGGTCGCAATGAGCGTACCGTCGGTTTTCCGCAGACTGTCCTTAGCGTGGATCAACTCGGGTGATTCAGGGGGCACACACCAGTCGCCATATTTATCTTTAGAGATAATATAATCCTTCATGAACCTCGTCTGCATATAGGCCAGCCATTTTTTCATAGAGGCATAATGCTTTTCAATTGCCCGCGAGTTCGCATACTGGTTGTACAGCATATCGGCAACAACCAGGTAAGTACCTGGCCAGGTCATGTTATCGCTGTAATAGTTCCAGTAAGCAGGCGCTACATCCGGTATGGAACCTTCTGCTGTTTGTGCTTCTTCAATATCCTGCAGCCATTTGGCATACAGGTTACCGTTGGCAAACAAAAAGCTTTCGCCCAGGGAACCCACAGCATGATCAGCCAGCCAGGGCATGCGCTCATTCCTTTGCGGACAATCAAGCGGCATTCCCTTGTAATTACCGCTTATTCCCCACCAGGCATTTTTATGGATCTGGTTCACTACTTCGTTGGAAGTTTCAAAAGTTCCGGTAGTAGCCAGGTCATCAAAGATCACTTTACCTTCAAAATCGTTTACCGTGGGTGTACCCGGATAACCGGTGATCTCTACATACCTGAATCCATGGTATACAAAACTGGGCTGCCAGGTTTCTACGCCGCCGCCTTTGGCCGTATATATGTCGGTTACTTTTGCATCGCGCAGGTTGGCTACATACAATTCACCGCCGGGCTGGAGGCTTTCAGCAAAACGCAATTTCACCTGCTGGCCACGATCTGCTTTCAGCCGCATGTGCACGCTGCCTACCATATTCTGGCCCATATCCATAATGAATACACCGGGTTTCAACTGGGTGATCTTAACCGGTTTAATGCTTTGCATTATTTTAATGGGCTCATTCATCTGGGCAGTCAAGCGGCCCGCGGGCGCCTGCACTATCTCGGGCTGCTGCCATTTTCTATCATCAAACCCTACATTGTTCCAACCCTGCATTTCCTTGGTAGCGTCGTACTCTTCACCATCGTATTCGTTATTGGTTCGAATGGGGCCGTCAGCAGTCAGTTTCCAGCTGCCATCTGAAACAATCGTTTTCTTTGTTCTGTTGGTATATTCAATTTCCAGTTGCAGCAGTAATTTGGGGAAGCCGAATGTATTGATCTTTTTAGGCTTGTAATTCTGCCGCATGGTAAAGAAACGGCCATTGCCCAACACAGCAGCAATGACATTGTTTCCCTTCTGCAATTGTTCCGTTACATTGTAGGTATTGTACAAAACAGATTTCCTGAAATCGGTGCCTGCAGGCGCCATCACCTGGTCGCCTATCCGCTTTCCATTGATGTACAACTCATATAAACCCAAACCGGAAACATATACCCGGGCTCTTTTTACGGCCTGTGTCTGGGCAAATGATTTGCGGTAATACCGGGCGCTCAGGCGCGAGAACTGGGTCATGCTGTCCCAGGGCATCGCTTTATCCAGACCTATCCATTTTGCTTTCCAGTCAGTGGGCGCCAGGAATCCCATGCTCCAGTGAGCAGGCTCACTCCATTGGGTTTCGCCTTTGTTGGTCCACACTTTCACTTTCCAGTAGCAGGGCATACGGCTGGCCAGCTGCCTGCCTTTGTAATCGATATTAATAGACTGATTGGAATTTACTTTTCCTGAATTCCAGAGATCCCCTTCTCCTCTGGCCAGTTTTTCGGGGGCTGATGCCACCAACACCTGGTAAGCCTGCTGTTGGATGTTACGGGCTTTACCGGCCAGCTGCCAGCTCAACCTTGGCTGCGGCACATCGATCCCCAATGGGTTGTTCAACATTTCACACCGCAGGTGCTGCACGGTGACCTGTGCATTAACGGCAGATGCTGCTGATATGATCAGCAGCATGCCGGTAAAAAATAAGATCCTGTATTTAAGTAATAGCTTCATTTACTTTACTCCTTTCCTGAGAAGTTGAAGAATAAGGTTAATTCCTTTGCACGTGTGGGATCTTTCCAATAGTCAAAGAACATATTCTTTTGTCCCATGGGGCCGGTCTTATCAGCTTTCTGTGATTTGGTCCCAATGGCTGAGATCCCATCCATGAATGACAGATCACCACCTGGAAATTCCGGCGCCGTATTATATGGCGTTACCGAGAACTTCGGTGTGAACAGGCGCAGGAAAATATCCTCGCTGCTGCACACTACTGTCAGCGGTTGACCGGTAGTATTCAGTTTCATCCAATACAGGTTCGAATAATAACCTTTGAACTCGGGATAGATCAGTTTGCCTTCGCCGGTTGATGTATTATTATATTCTTTGTTCCATACATTCAGCGTACCGCCTTTCATCCGGTTCTTCCACACACGATAGGGCCCTTTACCCATCCACTGAATTGACTTCACCGTGTTCTCAGGGAAAGAAAAGTTTACGCCTATCAGGGATGATTCATATTCTTTCGGGAAATACTTCATGTGCATTTTTACCCAGCCTGAAGGATATATTGTCCACTCGAGCGTCTGACCCAGGCTTTTCTTTGCAAACTCGGCGGAGATCACCTGGTTATTGCCATCCTTGCGGGTATTCCATTTTACAAAACCTGAAGATGCGCTATCCACCAATATGGGACCATTGGTTAAAGGAATGATGCCTTTACCATTCTGCACAGTTTGCAGCAAACCGGTTTTGATATGGAAGGAAATGTTTACATCACCGGCGGTAGCAATAAGCAGGGAGTCTTTTTCAGCTACAGTAACGGCGGCGCTGCCTTCCTGCTTAACCATTGTTTGCGCAATAGCGGAAGGCAGTTTTATAGGCCAGCTCCAGGTAAAGATCTCGCGTTGGTGCGCATCCATGGCCGTTACATACAGTACACTGTATTGCTGCCAGTTGGCCGGCAGGTTACAGGTAATGATACCCGTATTACCAGGTGCAATAGCTGGTACGTTCACGGTGCCTGTGGCAGAATCCTTCCCATTCAGCGAAGCCAGTTTGAATGTGAAACGGCATTGATTCAGGTTGGTAAAATGATACCTGTTCTCCACGCGCAACTGTCCGTCAAAAGCGGTTGTAATATCTTTCTTCTCAAAATGCACCGGCGCCCATACTTCCTTGATCGTATAATAGCTGCCTTCCTTTTCGTGGTAAGGCCCTACAATACCATCGGGTGCGTGGCTGCCATCATTATCAATGCTGTCGTTTTTGTCTTTTCTGGCGATACCCTCATCGGCAAATACCCATAGGAAACCACCGGCCGATAATGGGTTGCGCCACATAGATTCCCAGTAATCTTCCAGGCCCGCGCCTAAACCCCCATCATACAGACCATGCAAAAACTCGGTAGGGAAAGATATTTTGTGCCCATGCAGGTGGGTGTTATTGCCATAATCCCAATTGATATAATGCTGGGTATCGAATTCGCGGAATACCTGCCAGGGATGTACCAGCGGCCGGTGTTGTATGTCCAATTCATCGAACAAATGATCGAGTTCATCATTATGACCGCCTTCATTGCCGTTATCCCACAGTACTATGGATGGATGATTTACATCATGTGCGATCATTTCATGCACGAGCTTGGTGCCCACCTCGGTATCGTATGCTTTGTGCCAGCCAGTGAGCTCATCGAGCACCATTAAGCCCAGCGAATCACAGGCATCGAGAAAATGGGCATCGGGCGGATAATGCGACATACGCACGGCGTTCATGTTCATGTCTTTTATCATCAGCACATCGTCAATGCTCATCTTTTCGCTCATGGCCCTACCGGTAGTTGGCCAGAACGAGTGGCGGTTGACGCCTTTGAATTTTACTTTAACGCCATTGAGGTAAATGCCATCTCTTTCCCGCACTTCAACGGTACGGAAACCAAATTTTTCCTGCACGGTATGAACCGGTTTCCCTTTTGCGAGCAGCGTGAATTCAACACGGTAGCGGTTGGGAAACTCCGGCGTCCATAAAGCAGGTGATGATACGGTTGTTTGCAGCGTAGCTACAGAATCACCTGCTTTAAGTTTTGTGGTAAATGCCGATCCTACTCTTTCACCATTCATGTTGAACACTTGTGCACTCACTTCATCGGCGGTAGCTGTTGCCAGTTTCAGTCTGGCTGTAAAGGCGCCGGTTGCTTTTCCATCCACTGCTACATGTGCTATATGTTCTGCAGGAAGTGCCTGTAAGAAAACAGGACGGAAGATGCCTCCCAGGATCCAGAAATCACCGCGGCGTTCTGCGCCATTCACCGATTCATTGGCTGAATGTTTGCTCACGGTCACTTCGAGCAGGTTCTTTTTACCCACTTTCAGCAACTTTGTGATATCATAGGAGAAGCTGTAGAATGCGCCCTGGTGGATTGCTCCGGCCGGTTTACCGTTGATCTTTACCTCGGTATCGGTCATGGAACCTTCGAAAACGATTTTCACTGTTTTGCCCTGCCAGCTGGCGGGCACTGTGAAGTTATATTTATATAAACCCTTCTCTTTGCCACGCACTGAATCTTTATCATGGCCATAGTTGTATTTTCCAAAACCCTGCTGTTCCCAGTTCGAAGGCACCGGAATGGTTGTCCATTTACCGGAGTTGCGGCCTGCAGTACAAAAAAATTGCCAGTTGACGGTTTTGTCGCTGCCGGTGCCTGATAAATACCGGATCTCGGTTTGCTGTGCCTTTGCAACGCTGAACGCTAAAAGCTGAACGCTTAACGCAAATACCAGTACTTTTAATAAATTGCCTTTTTTATTCAATTTCATTTCAATCATGACTTCTATGGGGTTCAATTTCTAATTATGCTCAAGTGCCACACCCCGGAGGTGTGACACACCTGTCATTATAACGTTCCGGTTACCCGTTGTAACTTATCAGCCGAGGCCACTTTCTTTCCGTTCACCCAAACACTCAGCCCCCTGCCTTTTTTATATTTCGATCCGTCCTTATCCCAGATGATGGTAACCAGTTTGCCATGGTAAGCTACATTGTCAAGGCAAAACCAATCCCATTTGTTCCCTGGGATCAATGGGTTTACTTCGATCGTATTATCCTTGCGCGGACGCAAACCCACCAACCCCGTAATGATGAGGTCATTATAGGTAGAGTGATTGTAATAACGGCTGCGCTCCTGGTCACCTTTCAACCAGTAGCCGGTCTTTTCATCGAGGTACTCACCGATGTATGGACGGCCACGATAGTATTGCGACTCCACATACAGTTCCATATGGCGGAAGTACACCGAGTCATTTACTACATTCTGCTTATAGTTATTCATCAGGTTCGCCATGGCCGTCATGGTTTGAGCGGTGGCATAAGGCCATACGGCGCCATCCCACTCACACTGGCAACAGCCATGAGAGCGGAACTCCGGATGTTTTCTTTCTGCCGTGGTGAGGCCGAATGGAGCAAAGAACCCTTTTTCGTCGGTCACCTTTTTCCAGGCAGCTTCATATCCTTCTTCGGGCAAATTGAAATACCAGGGAATAAATCCAATTTCTTCCCGCACATTGGCCAGCGTATCGGCCTGTTTGCGCGTTTCAAAGAAGGTATCCTTTGGATTCCAAAGCAGTTGATGGAATAATCTCTTAGTGCTGTCGGCTTTTGACATATACAGCTCGGCCCTGGCCTTGTTACCAGCCATATTCTGTAATTGGGAAAGCGCCCAGGCATTGCCGTACATATAGCTGTTGATGGTAGGACGCGCATTCTTCTCGCGGCGGCCACCACTGATGGTCTCTTCCATGCCATCTTTAACATCAGCCTGCCAGAAAAGGCCGCTGGGCAGGCGTTTTTCCGCTTCCCAGGCAGCATGGTCCGCTTCCAGGTCGGGCAGCATGTTCATTAACCAGGCGCTGTCTTTATTTACGAGGTAACGGTTATACATAGCATAGATGTTCCAGCTGCTGTAGCCATGTAATTTTTTCATGGGTTTGCCATCGTTACCGCGGTACCATACGTGCAGGTAATCGTTCAGGTATTTATTGTCGTGCAACCAGCGGGCTTCATAGATATGGTGGCCGGTGGCGCTGGCGATGAGATTGTATTTATCGGCATAGCTACGGTTCACCAGGAACTCGGTAAAGATGTAGCCAACCGGTGTTTGTTTAATATGCTTGCGCAGCGTCCACCAGCGGTAATACCACATTTCTTCAAAGTTCTGCTGCGGACATTCAAACAGGGGAATATTCGCTTTCATCCAGTCCCACGATTGTGCATTGGGAATGGCCTGGGCAATATTCTCATCTTCCATCTTATTGAAGTAGTCCACATAGTGGCGGAAATTGTCGGCCTTCAATACCGCACCACCCTTTTTTTTGTTTTTCTGCGCAACGGCGGAACCGGTGAGCAGAATAATGAAAAGTGATAATATTATTGGTTTTCTTATCATTTCTAATTCTTGTTTCAATTCAGGCTTTTCGTTTTTACCGACTTGATATACCACACTGCTTCTTTGGTTTGTGCACCGGCATTAGGCAGGTCGTACATCTGGTCAGTCGGGGTATCGGCATCCGGGAACCGGCGTACATCACCTGTTCTGAATACCAGTCTTTGAACATTTTCCAGCGGCGCAAAGAAGATCTGGTTGCCACTCTGCCTGCCGTTCACAGATACGGTATAAAAACGGGCGCTGGTGTTCAGTGAAATGCTGATCTCGCACGATTCTCCTTTTTTATACTTGCCAATATTCCTGTTCCTGTAGCCTGCCTTTACATAAATATTTCCTGTTGAATCCAATACCAGCCTGATACCTGCATTGCCTTTTGCATCCTGAAACTCTACGTTCAGATTGCCATGATCATCCTGCTGCGGAACAACCGTAAATGTGGCGGTCATTTTTTTAGCCGCGGGCAATACGTGCTCTGCCTTGCCGTAATCGAACGGGTCTTTATCCTTTATGGCTAATGCCTGTGTACCATCGGGTGCTTTCTCAATGGCCACCGGCGCCCACAACGGACTGTAAATATTCCATTCTTTCAATGCACTGGCTGCGGGCAGTTTTGTGAAATCATCATTTACATCTGTTTCCACTTTGTCTTTCACCGGAATGGGAATTTTGCTCACCCAGATATCTTCCTTGTTCATGCTGTATGTTATCCAGCAGTTGCCGTCGGGTGATTTGGCGCCGCCTTCCAGGCCACGAACATATTGCGGTCCATAACTTTTGTAATTTCCGCCATACCGCATGGAAGTGATCTCGCCATTTACCAGCAGCAGATTTTTATAGTTCAGTCCATCATCACTTACCGACAACGCCAACGGCCAGCGGAATTCAGAAGGATTATACACGGTGATGTACTTTCCATCTGAAGTGCGTTGTCCCCATATTTTTGCATTGCTGTTTACGAAATGCGGTGCGCGCACCGGATTGTATAACCAGGTTTTGCCCTTATCCGGACTAATAGAGGTAAGCGCCAGTTTCCAGAGGCCTACCGTTCTGCCATCGGGCAGCTCATAATAACTGAATGCTTTATAGTTTTCGTTCTTCAAAGCGATCAGCGGATCCTTGCGGTCTGCTTCTTCACTCCATTGCTGCAACAGGAGGGTGTTGCTCAACACTTCTTTACAGGCTTCTACAAAACCTTTGTCCTTACTTTTTTCGAAGAACGGATAACTGGTATTCCTGGCATTGAAAGCATGGTTGTAGCGGATGAAATAAATAGGTCCGAAGCTGCCGTCCTTATAGATCTCACGCACCACGCGGCCGATACCATTGCCGTCATTGGGATCATCTTTTGGTCCCAATACGAGGCCGTAATAGGCAAAAGCGAGTAACCGGCCTTTATTGGAAATATAGAAACCCATACGCTGGTGCATTACTGACGTAAGGTCTTTTGCTACGCCATTATAACCTTCCTTGGTGGTTCCATCAGGGATCTTGTATTCAGGAAACACGATCACCGGCGCCGTCCAGGTGTAACCATCTTTCGAGGTTTGCAGCAAAGATTGCCCCGGGGGAATATGCTCCCCTACCGGGTTGCTGAGGTACTCCATGAAAAAGGTATTATTCCAGTACGTAAGCATGGGCGCATGGTTGTACGTCCAGCCAAAACCGGTAGTAGAATCCTTTATATTGCGGTTCGCACGCATCGTCTGAATATTGTGCACGCCAATAGCCAGCGATAGCTGTCCATGGTGATAATCAACATTCGACAGCGTGGTGCCTACATAGCGTACGGTGTCCTGTGCAGCTGATTGCATTCCGCACATCAACAGTGCTCCTAAAACTGGTATCTTGTTCATTCGCATCATCATTGTAATACTTTATGGTCAATGGTGAATGGTCAATGGTGAATGGTCAATGGTGAATGGCTATCTCAATAACTAAATAACTTAAGAACTTATCAACTTTGTTAACTCGGGTTAGTTTGCTCTTAACAAACCCTTCAGCACCTTCCTGTCTGACATAAAAATAGTCCCGTGTTTATGCCCGTGGGGAATTGATACTGCTGCTGAATCGAAATGAATAAAGTCAGTTGTTCTCTTCGCATCGTAACTTTTGTTGCGATACGCATCGTAATAGATCAACCATTCCTTTCCCACTTTAGCCACCGACGGACCTTCGGTAAAATTACCGGTAAAGGGTTGGGATGATTTACCCCAGGGGCCCAACGGATCTGTTCCAAATGCCACTTTTATATTACGTTCAGGACGGGTATTGTCTTTATGCACGAGCACATAATCCTTTGGCGCCCTTTTTACGATCACGGCGTCGATCACACTAAAACCGGGATCGAGGTATAATTTCGAGGGTGCAAAAGTTTTGAAATCTTTTGTCACTGTATAATAGAGGCGGTGGTTATTGTTCTCATCCTCAAGCCCTTTCGGAAAACGGAAGGGAATGGTGGAAGCCCATACAATGATGAACTGGTTGTTGGCATCATCATAGAAGAGCTCCGGCGCCCAAACGTTTACCACGTTCGAGTCGTTTTCCATAACGGGAATAAAGGCGGGTTCCGACCAATGCACCAGGTCTTTCGAATGTGCATAACCAAACCCTTTGTCCTTGTTCCAGCCGCTGGTCCACACGAGATGATATTCGCCATCGGCGCCGCGGGCAATAGAAGGGTCACGCATTACTTTGGAACCTACCGTGGGTTTTAAAAACGTGCGGCCAACATCTTTCCATTTATAGCCATCATGGCTATACAAAAAACGTAACCCCTCGGTCGCAGGCTCGTTGAACGACGTGAACATGTACACCGGTTTTTGGGCAGTGCAGCCTAACAGAAAAATACAAGCTATGTATGTTACTATTCGCATTTTCGTTTAAATTAATCAGTTACCAGTTACCGGTTGCCAGTTACCAGAGGCGACCTCCATTTTTTGTATTCCTGGTAACCGGAAACTGGTAACCGGTAACGCAAACTCAGAACACTGAACTTATCTTTTAGAAATCCAAACAAAGAACCCAGTCGTTTCCCGCTTTCACTTCTCCCGGTGCATCAAATTGTTGAACGCCTTTATTCTCAAATGTGCCTATTGGGGTGTATTTACCATCACGCGGATTGAACCACGACGCTTTTACCTTTTTGCCGGTCAACTTGTCCATATTCACTGAAATGGTGCGGCCGGTATAGGTATAAAACATAGCATAGTTATTTCCGCGGGTCGCAAACAGGCGATCGTATCGCTGGCCCACATCACCGGCGATCAATGACTGATCGGGCACCCGGTCGAAATAGGATCTGGACAACATCAGATTTTTTATATGCACCATCTGCGAAGCGCCCGGCGCCTTCATAGCCTCATACCAATAATTCGTTACGCCGTAGTTACCATCTGTATCATTGGGGCGATGCATTTGCATCACTGCATTGTTGCCATAGGTATAACCACAACCACCCGCAAAAACCGACCAGTACGCATACCGCCTTACGTCGTTATCAGTCCAGCGAACTTCCAGCGAATCATGTAACCCCTGTGGGATCTCTTCGTATGAAGGTTCTCCGTCGAAAGTTGGCCTGGCCGGTTGTTTTGCATAATCCATTTCAACATATTTCCAGTTGTCTTCACCGAAATGCAGGTCGCCCTTGCTGGTGTCCTGGTTATAACGGCGGTGGCCACTCTGGAACATGTTGAAGTGTAACCATGGTTCATTGTGAAACCAGAGAGACGAAGTGGTACGTCCGCGCGGGTGAAAGGTCATCAAATGCGCGGTATCTTTTTCATGCAGGGTTGTACCAAGGGCTTTCCATACGGCGGTGGAATCACTGCCTTTGATATCGCCGCCGTTCAACCATACGATGTTATCCTGTGATCTGTAGCGGTCGGCCAGAAAACCGGCATATTGTTTTGCCTGTTCCACCTTAACCCGGCCTGCCTTTACCTCACTTCCCCAAATGGGCACCATAGCTATATAAATGCCCCGCTCAGCAGCGGCTTTTACAATAAAATCTACATGATCCCAATAGTCGTATTGCGTGGTATCATCCGGATTATTGCCCTCTGTAGTAACAGGCATACTCACATTACCATCTTTCAATGCGGCATCGCCATAAGCGTTCTTCACTTTGGCCTGGTGCAACACCATTACCTGGATCACGTTGAACCCTTTCTGTTTGCGGTCATCCAGGAACTGAATGGCTTCTTCGCGCTTCAGCTTTGAGAACAATAACCACCCGGTATCTCCTAACCAAAAGAAAGGTTTGCCATCTGCCGTCATAAAATACCGGCCATTGGGCGAAACTTTCAATGGTTTCAACGGCTCTGCCGCTGTTTCCGTGTCCGCTGTTTTTTCTACCTGCTGTTGAACGCCGCCGCATGCTGCCAGTGCAGCCAATGCTGCTATTGAAAAGAATTTATACATAGCTGATTCTATACGTATATTTTGTATTTCATTATCACATTATCACATTATCACATTATCAGATTATCACATTAAGCCTTTCGTATCCACGCAACAACATTACCTTCCCTGCCTTTAAATGTTACCACCTTTCCTCCTTTAACCTTTTCTTCTTTTCCAATTACCTGGCCGTTGCGGGCATCGAACCATTTCACCCTGAAACTGCCGGGCACATTGGTGAGATCAAGCTGCAGATCACCTTGTCCGTAAACGATGTAACTCCTGCCGGCATTCGCCAGGATATATTGTTCTTTGTTAGTACCGTCAACCGGTTTCATTGTTGCTGCTGCTGTCACCAAACCCGCATCAGCCATGGCAGGAATACTTGCCAGTGAACCACCGGCCATGAATACGGCCCAGCCATAATTATCATAGCTATCGCCGGAATAGATCACAGCCTTGCCGGCAAATTTATCACGGTATTCCCTAACAGCCCGGTATACCTGCTCAAAGGAAGTCTTTTTAGGTTTGAACTGGCGGGCCTGCTGGCGGGGCGCGAGATTTTGTCCGCCCGCAGGCGCATACGCGCTTCCATCCTGTTGATAATGCCAGTAACGGATATCAATAATGTCAACAACAGCTGCCCGGGTTGCATCGGCTAATACTGCATCCTGCACATCTTTGGTAGCACTTAACCCGATCAATACTTTTTTACCTGTTTCCTGCTCCCACTCTTTTATTACATCCAGCCAGAATTGTACAAAGTGCAAGGGCCCGGTGTACTCTGCGCTCGTCAGGTGTATGACACCGTTGTTGGCAGTAAAATTGTTCAGGCACTGGCGGATATAAGCCCGGTGCAGTTCACGGCGTACAGGATGTGTTACATCGTAGAACTGCTCGGCCATAAACACGCGCTTATCTCCTGCATAAGGCACCGGTTCGGGAAAACCGGTATTGTTAATATTGTTCACCGGGCGCCAGGGAAAATCAGCATAATGCGCGCCGGCTTCAATTATGTTATGTTGAAAATAATTTTGATGTACCAGTACCAGTCCTTTCTGATCGGCCAGATCGGCAAACTGTTTCAGGCGGCCCCAGTACCAGGGATTGTATTTAGTGAGGTCATATTTGCTGAGGCCATCCCAGGCAGTATCTTTTCCGCTGCGGGCAAAAGGCAGTTCATAAAAAGGCGCCCATACATCCCCATCGATGCGTCGGATGCGTTCATGGTCATCACGGCGACGATCATACCATAAGGCATAGTTCTGCTCAAAAGCTACCTGGTTATTTGCTTTCATGGAATCGGTGAGATCACAGAGATCATCGGTAAGGCCATTGCCTGTTTGGCCGGGGAGAAAACGGGTGATGGCCGGTTTTGATCTTGCCAACGCATAAGGGCGGGCGCTGCCGCTCCACCAGGGTGTTTCCACCCGTGTACCGGTCAAAACGGAATTTCCCCGCACCAGCCAACTGTTTTGTATTGCCATGGCCGGACCGGCTGCAACCGCTGCGGGTTGTTTAAAGCCAATTTCATCTATGGTCTTAACGCCGGCGGCAGTTACAGGTATCGGTTGCCGTTTGGCAGCCTCATCAATAAATGCCGAAACGGTGGGCTGCGGTTGTTTTGAGATGGCGGTCAATTCGGCGGCCTGTGCTACGGTCGGACTGCTGGTGGCGTTTGTTTCAATCAGCATCAACTGCACCCGGTTGCCGACAGCATCACCAATGCGTTCTTTTAACTGCGTATAGTACAGGCTGCGCGGGTCAATCGTATTGTTTGACTCATTCCAGTAACCGTCGCCGGCAAATTGCGCCCAGCTGCCAAACGACCAGTTCTGCGCTGTAGGCGGCTGGTAACAATCGATGCGGGCTGCAGAACAATTCCAAAGCACGCTGTTCGCGATATTCCAGCCGGCGCCATTACCATCCATGCCGCGGTTCAGGAAGCTGATGGCCTGTCCATCCATTGATACCAGGTCGAACAATACTCCGCTGGCCCAGCTGTCGATGCCACCACTGAAACCATACGCTCTGTAGGATTCACATTGCACAAATGCATTTGGACCGGGCGCACAGAAACCGGTGGCGAAATCATGGTTGCCATACTCGGCATACAAGCGCTGGAACAACGTTTGCTGTCCGGCGGTATAAAATGTATTACGACGCAGACCACCTATTTCTGAAACAGGGGCCAGCGATTTACAATCTTCAACAGTAATGCGTTTGGCGGTTTCGGCGACATATACGGCAGAACCGGCAAAATGCTCGAATACGACCTGCCGTACCCACGCATCGGCTGCATTGTCGATGGTGATCGCCATCCAGCGATGCGATTCGTCTTTAGGGTTGTTGGTATCATATTCGGATATACAACGCAGGTTCTCTACACCCACTTCCCCGATGCGGCCGGGCCAGGTATAGGAAGCGATCATGCCGCCGCCATACTGTTCATCGAGCGCTGTGGTGAGGGGTACATCCAACTGAAGGACGCCATTGTTTACAGCTGCAATGGTTCTGTCCCAATAAATATCGCGTTGACCGGGTTTCCAGCCCAATGCACTGATGCCACCGCCAAAATGAGCGGTACGCAGATCCTCGATCCAGTTAGCAGTAGAGGGGCGATGGATGATCACCTTATCCCCTGCTTTGAAATTATGGGGCGTGGCTACAGTCACGGTAGTACTGTTAACCGGGATGTATTTATCAGTGAGTTTGATTTCGGTTGTCGTTTGCCGGTCGTTCTTACCGGCGATGGTAATAAGGGTTTGCCGGTCATTACCGGTGCCTTTTACAATAGTGCCATTAGCGCCATAACCGCTGCCACGCAATACGACACCGGACGCGCGAATGACCAGTTGTCCGGCCACATCGTACTGGCCAGGTTGCAATAAAACAGCACCCCGAAGATTGTTCTTATCCAGGGGCAATGCCGAAACATAGTCCAGCGCTGCCTGAATACGCCGGGTTGCGTCGCCGGGCTTTACAGGAACCACTACACGAACGGGCACATCAGGAATGGCTTTATCACCGGCCTGATAACCACAAAAGGAGAAATCGGGAATACGGTTGCCGAGGGAATCGGCAACATAAGAAAGTTTACCTTTTACGTATGATAATGGCGGAACCGGTCGTTTTTTATCTTTCTGGGCGTAGCCGGCGCTGGCCACCAGCAACACGCCGATAATAAGAAATGATCTTATTATAATACTTGTTTCTGCATTTTTCCGTATCTGTATGTTCGATAAAAACATGGTGCCGAAAAATTAAAAATTTTGTTGGAGCCCCGTACTATGTACCGAGGACCCAACAATTGTGCGATACCAATTAACCAGCTGCGAATATATTAAATGGAGCTGACCTGCCGGGCAGACAAAAGTCCATCCGCCAGCTGGCTGATCAACCCCATACATCATCTTTCATGGCTGCTATAAAGAACAATTACTTCTTTGCCGTTTTGCTAATGTCGGGCTTCACGTTGCTCATCGGCACCACGCTGTTCAGGAACTCTTCAATGTTCGTGTAGCCGTCCTTGTTTCTATCCTGAGAAGCATCGGCTGCATTCCTGGGGTTCAGCCCATGTTTCACTTCCCACTCATCAGGCATACCGTCGTTATCGCTATCCTTATAGGGAGTGCCTTTGTATTCAGGATAACCGCCTACCTGTGCCGGATCGGTTATGATACCCATTTTATAAGAATCGATCGGCAATTTACGGTGCTCGAATTGTGTCGCTGGCAAAGGAACGCCTTCTTTGTAAGTAATCTTCCCTGTTCTTACCTGCTCTGCAATGCGAATGTCAACAGCGTCGCGTTTAGGTAAAGTGGCGCCTGCATTTTTAATTACATAATCATAGGCTTCTTTGGCCGGAACGATGGTGAGCTTCGGCATGGGCAGCGGCTCATGCCATTTGATGAAGTCGGTGTATTCGCCTGCATCTTTCTCATCTTCTACCTGCACACCACCGGCCCAGTTGTTCCGGGTAATGGCATCATAACCTTCCATAATATTTCCGTTCACATAAGCACGGCCATATACCTTGTATTTTAATTTACTGCGGCCGCTTTCAGGTTTCAGGAAGCGGTGACCCACCGGTGAGTTTTTAGGTGTCACCGGACCAGGTTTGTAGTAGTTGTTGATGAAATTATACATAGCGCGGTAGTCGCCTCCATCGCTTGAGCGGTGCATCCAGTTGAACACCACGTTATTTACGAAGTTGAAGGTACCATTCCAACCCACAGAAGGGTTGCGGCCGGTATTGTTAGCCCACATGTTGCGCATGAAAGTGCAGTTCTCACCGCCCAGGGTGCTGCCGAAAGAGTGATTATAGGTATCCAGCGCTTCTGCGAAAATCGAGTTCTGAATGGTAATATTCACTGTGCCCAGTTTTTGCTCGGCGCTACCGGTGCTGTCGTTGTACATGTGGCGGTACATACTCATATTCTCATCGAGGCCCCAGCTGGCAGATACGTGGTCGATCATGATGTTGCCAACGGGATTACCACCGATGGCATCATCGCGACGGCCAACATTGGTTTCGCCGCGACGGAAGCGCATATAGCGGATAACTACGTCGTGGGTATTGATCCAGACGGATTCGCCGGCGATACAAACGCCGTCGCCAGGCGCTGTCTGACCAGCAATGGTAATATAGGGAGCGCGGATGATCACCGGCGTTTTAAGGCGGATGATACCTGCTACATTGAATACAATAATACGGGCGCCGCCGGCTTCACAGGCTTCCCGGAATGTGCCCGGACCTCTGTCTTCCAGGCTGGTCACTACAAACACTTTTCCGCCACGGCCGCCAAAGCTATAGGCGCCGCCACCTTCTGCACCCGGGAAGGCCGGGATAGCTGCCTGCGGCAGGTCGTAAGGCCGTGCCGCCCAGGGAATGTAAGGTTTGCCCTGTTTGGCTTCCTGTTGAATAATGGGCAATGCTTTCGCCCATGCTGCATCAGAATGTAAACGTTCTGCTTCCATTAAAGAATCAGACCATTTCTTAACATCCTGCGGTATCTTGGGGTATTGGGCCAATACCGGAGTAGTTAATCCTACTGCAGAAACTAAAAGAAGGTTGCGAAAAATTTTCATACTCATCGTTAAATTAACTGTTCATGTATCAAAAGAGAAAAGGCACTTGCCGGCATCTCTATAAAAAACGTAGGGAGGATAAAATATCCTCCCTCTGCTTAAAATTTATTAAAACTGGCTGATCCATAATTGTTCTGTTGGTTTTTCCAGGATAGTTCACGGTCAATTAAAAGGGATCAGCTTTATTGCCGGAAAGATGTATAAGAGACGGTTCAAAAACACTTCCGGGTTGCACCTCATTAAGAATAATTGTATTTTTTACCCTTTTTATCCTTCTTTATTCAGGAAATTCATAATTTATCATTTTGTACTTACGATTTTGTTCAATAACGGCGGCATACTATTGGCATATCTGTTAACCACTCCTGAATTGGTTAAAGCGATGGTCTATCGTATACGCAATTACCGGGTTAAAACCGCAGCACGAAATGGTGTTATAATTTATCTGGATGGTTCAAAAATTATCATTACCGGAATATGGTAAGGAGAAGGGCGGCTTTATGCAATTAATTAACCGTGTTGAACTAGTATGTTAAAGAACTGAGGACTACTGATAGGGTAACATTTATCTCAATACTTAACATTTATGTTTTAATGATCGGGTTTTAAAGTCAGAGGGCATTTTGAAATGCCCTCTGATGATGTTTTTATTTTAAAGGATCGAATGTACCGGCTCCATGCAATCCATTCCAGCCTTGTGTTTGTTCAAGGTAAGGAGAGTTGTTGATAGCGGTCTCATTGAAACCAAAGAAATAATATTCTTTATACCAGGTAAACTTCCAGTTGTTGGAGGGATCAGCATCTGTCTTCTCTATAACTTCAAAGTAATTATCATACAGGTAATCAAGATACTGGTCCTGGGTAGTGATACCAGCCGGGAAAGCTACAGGCTCACGATCGATCAGAATATTGCCGTCATTCTGTGGCTTGAACATAGGATCCTGCTTGTTACTGCCTACGAATTTAGTACCATCGAGCTTTTTCACGTAAATGAACAAGCCGCTCCTTCTAGTGCCCTGCAGCGGTTGTACTCCCAACCTTGCAGTGGTACCGAACTCATTTGTGAAGAGCATCCAACGTCTGAGGTCAAAGAAACGTTTGCCTTCAAATGCCAGTTCAATTTTTCTTTCATTCAATACAGCGGCAAAAGCTGCATCACGGCCACTAATACTTCCCAAGCCATAATTGTCTGCACTTTCAATGCCGGCTCTTTTCCTGATCTCAACGACCTGATCGATGCCTTCCTGTATATTGCCAATGCCTATCGCACATTCTGCCAGGTTTAACAACACTTCAGCAAAACGGAGTTCCATGAAATCAGTACCGCTGTTAGCGAAATTACTGTTTGAGTTGCTGGCGTTTGCGGCTGTAGCTTTCCTCACATAAATTCCGGTGGTATTGGCTCCTTTCAACTCAGTAGTAACAGTAGGCGTAGCAGCATTGGCTTTATCATGCCATCTGTAGGTCCAAACACGCCACCTGGGATTCTGGGCATATGGCCACAGAGCGCCATTGTAAGCAAAGGTTTTATAGAAGCGGGGATCCCTGTTCTTGTAGAACTTTTTAGGATCATACGTATAGCTGGATGCACCGGGCGCTTTCCCGTCTTTCATAGGGAAGGCATCCATAATTTGCTTGCTCGGATTCAAACCACCATTTCCATTTATCTCTTTAGGGCGGGCTGAATTTTCCCAGCCATTCCATTTTTGTATCTGGTCAGACAATACGTTGTTAAATCCAAATACCAGCACTGCTTCGGGATTATTCACCTCTTGCTGGAACATATTATCCCATGCGGTACCATCGCTCAGGTTACCTGATTTAAATAAGCCAAAGCCATTTGCTTCCAGTATTTCTTTTGCTTTCTTATTAGCATCATACGCTCTTTGCCAGCGGGCTACGTCATCGTTCCGGTTGAACTGCGGGCTTGCCCAGGTTAGTAGTACACGGCCTTTTACAGCAGCAGCTGCGCCACTGGTGATCCTTCCCCAGTCTGCATTAGCTGTTGAGATCCATTTACCAGGCAGCATGGCTATTGCAGAATCCAGGTCAAGGCAGATCTGTTCAATACAAGCCGAGGTAGAGCTCCGGGGAACTTTCAGATCGTCTTTTTCAAGTGATCCCACTGGGTCCTGCGCATGCAACACCAAGGGAACACCTCCATACAACCTTACCAGGTCGAAATACTGCCAGCCACGCCAGAAGTATAATTGGCCTTTTAATCTCGTTCTTACATCTGCCGGCAACCCATATTGGTCTATATTATCCAGAAACAGGTTGATCTGCCTGATGCGCGTCCACGTGTTATTACCAGTGCTGGTGCCCAGTATTGGTCCAAAATAGTTCAACGCATGTGGATTCAAATAAGAGACGGTGGCCCATTCTCTATTCCAGTTGGTTTGGCCAGGAAACTCATCCGTGGTTTGTGCGAACTGAATATTATTGGTTGCCAGGTTCCACGAAAGGGATTGGGCGTTGCTGGGGGCCTGAAACATACCATATACAAAATCAACATAGGCCTGAGCCAACACCGAATCCTTAAAGACCTCTTCATTCACCCCGCCAAGGTCCCTCTTTTCTTCCAGGAAATCTTTTTTGCAGCTCGTGAAGCCAGTCAGTAAGGAAGCTGCTATAATTAAAACTTTATTTTTAGTCGTCATTTTTACAAGCATTTCGTTTTTCAATTCTTTACGGTTTGCTGTTCTATTAAAACACCATGTTCACACCCAGTGAATAAGTCCTTAAGTTCGGGTACGCATCATAGGCGCCTTCCGGAGCTTTATAGCTATAAGGATTAAAGAGGAACATCGGATTCAGAATGGTGAACGCTACGCGCGCACTGTTCATACGTGCCAGACTAACGATCTTTTTAGGAATTGAATAGTTGAGATTTACATTCCGAACGCCCATCCTGAAGGCACTCACCTTCCAGAAATTCGATCTTGGTGTAAGGCTTACAGCCTGCCAGTGGGGGTTAGGCATATTTCCTGTGGGATTGAGCACGGGATCATAAATATTTCCCCAGATAGCTGGACGGCTATAATATCCATTAGAGATGTTGTTACTCATTTTTTCTCTGGCGTTACCATCAATTTCTGCCCAGCCGCCGAAAGAACCAGAAAGTACAACATCGAGTGATAGACCTTTATAACCTGCTTTCAAAGTGAAGCCTAAGCCGTAGTGGTTCTCAGCTCTTTTAGCCAACTGGATCTGGTCATTCTCGTTGATGATGCCATCAGGGCCTTCGAAGGTGCCGTCGGCATTCATCGCGCCTCTTACATCCCGGTAATACAACATACCAGGTCTCAATTTATCGGCCGTCACGTTATCGTCGGCGTCATCGCTCAAAGCAACTTCCTTAATACCGTATTTGTTTACATAGGCATCAATTTCAGCCTGGTCTTTGAACATGCCCAGTACATCATATCCCCACACACCGATATCGCTGGATTGTCCAGGTTTTGCCACCCATGGTTTCAGGATCTCTACATCATTGAAATTACCGCGTTTCCATTTGTTATCATACCAGGTAAAACGAGCGTCAATACCATAGGTAAAGTCCTTGCCGATATTGTCGTTCCAGCCTAAACCTATTTCATAACCAAAGAAGTCCATTTCACCCCAGTTCTCAGCAGCGATCGATCCACCTACTGTTAAAGGAACACCTTGTGTCAATTCCATCAACAGATCAGTTCCTTTGTTATAGAAACCCTCAATGGTAGCAGACAAACGGTTATTCAGGAAACGGGCATCGATACCTACGTTATTTTTCCATTCACTGCTCCATTTTGCATTTCTGTTTGGAGACTGCTCCATTTTCATACCGGTTGATGCACCTGTATTTGACACTCCACCAAATACAGCACCTTTGCCGTTCTGAAAGGTATAACGTTGACGCCACAACCAGGCTTTGGTATCGTCTTTACCTAATAAGCCGGTTGAATACCGAAGTTTCAGGAAATTTATTTTATCTGAATGGAAAAAGTTTTCATTAGAGATCACCCAGCCGGTTGATAAAGAATAGAATTTGCCCCAATAATTTTCAGGTGCGAAGTGGGTAGAGGCATCGGAACGGAACAGGAACTCTGCCAGGTATTTATTGGCATAGGCATAATTCAATCGGCCAATATAACCCAGGGTTCCGGATTCCTGACCTACTGTTTTACCGTCAATGGCACCAAATGCGCTACCAAATTGCCCATTCGTTGATGCAACGGGCGACTCTTTCCATACATCAGCCTGGCGCGATTCGGCTTCTCCTCTTTCTACAGAGAACAATCCGCTTATGCTATGTTGACCGAAGGTTTGGGCATAGCTAACGATAAAGTTCAACTGGTTCGTTTGCCCATCAGTGCTGCTATAGTAGAGGCGGTTTCCATTTTGGTATTGTGTTCCTGGCAAAACAGGTTTTACGCCATATGTATCATAAATATGGCCATTGGCGCCATTTGTCAGGAAGTTATACAAAGTATATTTCGTTCCCACCTGGGTACCATTGCTATTGGTGAAGTAGCGGGCATAGTTAACTCTTGCTTTCAAGCCTTTGATCCAGGGCAGTTCATACTCGGCATACATATTTAACATCAGCGTCTTGTCCTTAGTTTGAGCAATGTTCCTGAGGCGCTGAATTTCACCAAAGTGATATTGAGATACTTTATCGGTACCGCTATTGCCGCCGGGCGTTCTTACGGCATAGCCATCTATGTAATCCGGAATATAACGGGGTGTTAATAACAGGTTCTTGTAATCATCGTCTTCAGCTTCGCTGGCCACTTTATTGAACGTTTTTTTCAGGTCACTCCAGTTACCGGATAGCTGGATACCGGTTTTTAAACCTGTAGCCACATTCACATCGGCACCAGCCCGGAATGTCCATTTTCTATAATCAAGGTAACCCAGATTACCATCCTGTTCATAGTAAGATGCGCCGGCAAAATAGGTAGCTCTTTCGGATCCCCCACTTACGTTCATCGTGTGGCGCATATTATAAGCTGATCTCCACTCGGGCTGCAGCCTGTCGTAGTTGATCGTTTTAAAATGCTCCAGTTCATCCTCAGAAAAGAATTTGTCCTTGTTTGGTTGTGCATTTTCGCCATTGGGTCCGTTCATAATATTATAGTACATGGCATACTCATGTGCACTCATCATTTTGGTGCGGTACACTTCGTCATTCACCCCGTATGAACCACTGTAGCTGAATTTGGGCGCGCCTGCTTTACCACGCTTGGTAGTAACGATGATAACGCCATTTGCAGCCCTTGACCCATAAATAGCGGCAGCACCATCCTTTAATACCGAAATGCTTTCCACTTCAGACGGATCAAGATTAGCAAACTGCGTATTGTCATTCTTACCATCTGGAGTAACCTGTATTACTCCATCGATTACATATAAGGCATCCGTTGTACCACCATCTTTTGAAAATGTAGCCGGATTTCTGATCGTAAGATTAGCTCTCGCTCCCGGACGTTGTGTACCTCCGCTAACCCCCAAACCAAGAATGCGGCCCTGTAAGGCAGCGCCCAGGTTACCCACCGGCAGGTCTTCAATTTCTTTGGCCTTCATCGTTTCAACGGCGCCGGTCAGGTGGGCCTTCTTTTGCACACCATAACCTACCACGATCACATCGTCCAGTTGAACGTTGGCTTTGCTCAGGGTCACGTCAAGCGTCGGTTTATCGCCTACTTTAAAGGTCTGGGCGGTAAAACCGACAAAGCTTACCGTAACAGTAGCATCGTTGGTTACATCCTTTAATTTAAACTCCCCTTTTGCATCTGTTGTAGTGCTTTGTCCCGATCCCATTACCCGAATGGAAACACCCGGTAAAGGTTCACCTGATTCTTTATCGGTAATTTTACCGGTGACATCTCTTGTCTGGGCGAAGGCGCCCACCGACAACAGCAACAGCAGGATAAAAGAGGGAAAAAATTTTTTCATTTGTTGCAGATTCATACAGCATTAGTTTTTAGGACTGAGAAAACTTTTTAGCAATCTTTTTACTGGGGTTTACGTCTACAGTGTAAAACATACAATTTTAGATGAAATGTATTTTTCGTTATGTGTAAATAAGACATTAATACTAATCTCTAACAGAAATTACTTACCATCAGGTAAGTTATTTACTTTGCTTCGCGGCTTCTCTTTTCTCCTTTAACCGCTGCTGCCATGCTTTTTCCTCTTTCTTCATATCGATGCCGGCTTTAGCCAGGTAGTTATTGATCCGGCCTTTATATTTTCCAAACACCGCATGTTTCTTTTCTGAAGATTCGGCATCCATCGCCTTCTCCCGCGCTTCGGTTAACCAGCTAAGGATCTGCGCCTTCTGCTCTTCCGTCAATGAAGGGATCATATCCTTGTAAGCACTATAAGTAACGTTCAACACGTTGTACGTCATTCCATTCTTAATTTCATCTATTTGTTGGGAAGTGCAATGGGCAGACAGTTTCTTCAGGTAGGCTTTGTGTAATTTAGCCAGGTCTTTTTCAGAACGCGCCTGCAGCTTTTCAATAGCTGCTTTATCTTTTTCAGTAAGCCCGGCTCCTTTTGCTTTTATGTCTTTGATCTTTGCGTTACGGGCATCATGAATGGCACTTAACGCCATATACTGATCGGCAACAATGTTGGTTACCTTATTATTGAAGACACTATCTGTACTCTGTAACGCTGCAACGATCTTGGCTGCTCTTTTATTAATTACTTCTCTGAATTCTTCTTTCGTTTGTGCGGGAGATGTTTGTGCAACGGCGAGGGTCACAGACAATAACATCATCAACAATGTTACCGTCATTAGCAAAAGGGATAAACTACCTGTGCGTTTCATATATGACAAGATTACTCTGAACTAACGGTGCAGGCCCGAAAGTCATTTATTATTTAATACGTATGGTTGTTATAGTCCGTGTTACTGTACTATGCGTATGTACAATCCGGTATTGGGTAAACAGTTTGCTACGCTCTCTGGATTGGTTTATGAACCTGGATAATTCAAGCGTGGGTACTTAGCCTGTCTTGTTGATTAGTGTAGATTGCGCATGGAGTGTTTTTGGGATGTCCGGGTATTGCGCTTGTGATAATTTCTGCCGGAAAAGAAGGCCATATCATACAGTGCGAATAAGAAAGACCGGGCAAGCAAAAACGCTTCATATGCTCAATCGTTTAAAAAGCTTCAGAATACAATGGATATCAGGACTCACTTAACCAATTTTTTCAAACACATTGTTATCTGTTTGTTATTCATTTTACCTCAATAAAGGTACAGGCGACCCTATCTGTAAACAATGTAAGGTTTCACTAAATTGATGGAATATTTTACTATTTTTTGTTAGTCACCTGCATCGCTTTATCGTGTGCGTTTATTGTGTCTGCAAGACAATATTTGCAGTTGGCAAACCAGGCGATTTTATGGCCAACCTGATCTTACCTGCTTTCGGTTTCGATTGTATGATGGCAAGGCATAATCCGTTGTAAGCCTTGTGGGATGCAGCTTTAAAGGATTCCAGACTGGCCGGATACCCATTATCCATGCCTGCCAAAACGCCCTCACCTGTAATTTCTACAGTTATTTTATTGTCGGCTTCCGGCACGAGGTTCCCGTTTTTATCTACTATTCGAACGGTGACAAACGACAGGTCTTTTCCGTCGGCATGGAGGATTTTTTTATCCGGCACGATTTCCAACCGGGCGGGCGCACCCGCTGTATTGATGATTTTTGTGGCTACTGTTCTGCCATTTTTCCGCGACACCGCCTTCAACGTGCCGGGCTCATATTTCACCCGCCATTGTACGTGAAAATCAAGTGGTTGTTTTTTACGAACACCCAGCGAACGGTCGTTCAGGAACAGCTCTGCCTCATCGGCATTATTATAATATGCCCACACATCCACTTCCTTACCGGCTTCCCAGTTCCAGTGCGGGAAAACATGCAACACTGTTTTATTGGTCCATTCGCTTTGATACATATAATAGGCATCCTTCGGAAAACCAGCCAGGTCAACAATGCCATAATAGGAACTTCTTGCCGGCCATGGATAGGGTACCGGCTCGCCGAGAAAATCGAATCCCGACCATACGAATAACCCTGAAATAAATTCATGCTGTTTCACGATCCGCCAGGTTTGTTCATGGGTAGAACCCCAGTAGGCCGCTACCTGGTCATATGCCGATACAGAATAATCGGGGTTGCCGTTCTGCACAAATTTTTGTCCTTTTAACGGCCAGAAGCGCATCGTATCTGATGGCATATCATAATCACCGCGGCTGGCCAGGGCCGACATGGTTTCGGCAGCAATGAATTTCTTACCAGGATACCTTGTCGGCACTTCGGGATAGATCTGCTGGTTGTAGTTCAACCCCAACAGATCGAGCGCATTTGCCTGGTACATAAAATTCTTCGTAGTATCTGTTTCGGTGAGCGCTGCGGTTACCGGCCTGGTTGTATCCAGTTGTTTCACTATGCCCACCAGTTTGCGGGTGAGGGCAATGCCGGTGCTGTCAAATTGTTCCCTGATCTCGTTCCCGATACTCCAGATGATCACTGAAGGATGGTTACGGTCTCTTTTAACCATATCTTCCAGGTCCTGCTGATGCCATTTATCAAAATCAATATTGTAATCAAATTTGTTTTTTTTCTTATGCCACATATCAAAGGCTTCATCCATCACCAGGAAACCCATTTTATCGCAGAGATCGAGAAATTCCGGCGCCGGCGGATTATGCGCCGTACGAATGGCATTACAACCCATCTCCTTCAGGATCTGTAACTGACGCTCCATGGCCCGCACATTAATGGCAGCGCCCAAAGCGCCGAGGTCGTGGTGCATACATACCCCGAGGATCTTCGTTTGTTTGCCGTTCAGGAAGAATCCTTTCTGTACATCGAACCTGAAATGCCGGATGCCAAATGACGTTGTATATTCATCCACCGTTTTTCCATTTACCACCACACGGGTTACTGCTTTATATAAGTACGGCTTCTCCACTGACCATAACTGCGGATTGGCAACGTTGGCAGTATAAGTAATAGTTGACTTTCCGGCCGGCCAGCTGCTATTCGTTGAAGCCGGTGCTGCTTTTGCTACCAGTTTACCAGCGGCATCATAAATATCGGTGTACACGCTCCCCTGCCCTGCTTTACCGGTGCTGTTATTCACCACCGATTGTATTTGAACGGTGGCGCTTTTGTCGCTCACAGCTGGTGTGGTAATAAAGGCGCCCCACTGATCAATGGCTATCTTATTAGCCACTACCAACCGCACATTCCGGTAAATGCCTGAACCGGTGTACCACCGGGAGCTGGGTTGCAGCGAATTGTCGACGCGTACGGCGATCACCTGTTGTGCTGTTCCAGGTTTAAGATAAGGGCTTACATCATACCTGAATGAACTATAGCCATAAGCGCGTTTGCCTAAATAATGGCCATTCACCCATACTTCGCTGTTGCGGTACACACCATCGAACTCTATAAATACATGTTTATCTTTTGCAGTGGCCGGCAGCGTAAAGGTTTTACGGTACCAGGCAATACCGGTTGGTAAGGCAGCCTGGTTGTGCGTACCCGGATGCTTTTCATTGAAATCTCCTTCAATGCTCCAGTCATGCGGCACATCAAGCGTTCGCCAGCTTTTATCGTTATAACCTGCTTCTTTGGCTATAGCCGTATCGCCTAACCAGAACTTCCAGTTCTTATTGAAATCGATAATGGTACGGCTGTGCTGTTGCGAGAATGCGCTTACACACAATAACGTCAACAATGAAGTATAGAATGTTCTTTTCATTTAATGGTTTTAATCGTATATAGTAGTTACCGGTTGCCGGTTGCCAGTTACCAGGGGCGCGGCCTTTGTCTTTAAATTCCCGGTAACCGGGAACTGGTACCCGGGAACTTGTAAACCTTATCAATTCAATCAAACTTGTCAACTTTATCAACTTGCCCACATGGCTATGGTTTGAAACCGTGACACGCTGTGCAACTACCTAACAAAGTCAAGATTGCTCTTACCAAGATCCTTCGAAGTAGCTACGGCAATACCGCGCTGGTCTTTATTGTTAACGCCGCAATAAAAATGATACACGATGCCGTTATGTTTTACAACAAATGATTTATGAGCAAAGCGTTCGTCATAAGGAACAGATGACTCGATCAGGTTATCCCCTTTCCAGTCGGTCCAGTTTACGAGATCATAAGAACAGGCAAAACGGTTGAAAGCGCCTTTGCGATCTTCCCAGAATGCCCCGAAATAGAACATGACATACAAATCACCGATCTGCTGAATAACCGCATCCCCGGTTATCCCCACAGGATGATGCACCACCGGTTCGGTTTGAAAGCGTTTCCAGTTCACCATATCGTTCGACACCGCCATACCAATGCGTTCGAACCAACGCGTTTTTTTATTGTCAACAGCCGTATCGCCATTGGCATTGTAATACATGACGAACGGATAACCCGTGATCTTTTTCTTATCCCAGATCACGGAGCTTTTAAATTGCTTTTTATTTTCCCACCAGCGCACATCAGCGTCTTTGGATGACAACACAGGTTTTGGCAGGCGTTGCCATTCGTGCGGTTTGGAAGGATCTTTGGTAGTATAGGCCATGCCGATCGACAACAGCCCCGCCTCATAACCGCGGGCATTGCCACCGAAGTACGACATCCAGTATTTTTTATTGAAAGGCTGCCACTGATAGCTGCCGCCCCACTCCATATCCTGCAACGCAATATACCCGGCCTTCTGGTGGGCATCCCACAAAGTAGTGTCCTGTGAAAAGGACATTAACCGGCCCTTGGTTGTCCAATGCAGCAGGTCTTTACTTTGCGCCAGCCAGGTTTCGTACCCCCGGCCATCGAAGATGATGTAGGTCATGTACCAGCTGTTGCCTTTGCGGAAAACGGTGGGACAATCAAGTTTTTTTTCATTGTTGGCAGGAACCACTACCAATCCATATTTAAAAGGCGTTTTTACTTGTTCATACACTGACTGCATCACTGAATCGGGTACCGTTACAGCAGCTTTTTGCGCCCGGGCTGTCATAATACATAGCTGCAGAAAAATAATCGCCAGACTCTTTTTCAAAATCATTGTTTTAGTAGTAAGAGATGATGCCAATCGACTCCTATAGATGTGGCTGCCGGAAAAAACGTGGCATGCAACATCCATTTTTGCAAAGATATAAGCGTAGATAATACATTTATACAACTAATTCCGGCTAACACCCGTCTAATAATAATCTAATTATAGAATAGACCCTGTTTTATTATTTTTATCGCTCATAAACTTGCGTTAAATCAAGTCATCATGAAAAAAACTGGCCCAAGCCCTATTTTCGCCATAGCCGCACTCATTATGCTGATCTCACTGTCAGCATTTAAATATACAAAAGCGCAACCAATTGCTTTTCCCGGTGCTGAAGGATATGGCAAATATGCCACTGGTGGCCGCGGTGGCAAAGTAGCCATCGTTACCAATCTGCAAAATGATGGTCCGGGCAGTTTACGGCAGGCACTGGCCGCATACCCTAATGAGCCGCTTACCGTTGTTTTTCAGGTTTCAGGCATCATTGAACTGAGCTCGCCACTGATCCTGAAAAGATCGAATGTGACCATTGCCGGACAAACAGCGCCCGGTGATGGCATCTGCCTCAAAGGAAATTCTTTTGTGATCAATGGCGCCAATAAAGGCGGCAACCACGGAAATATCGTCATCCGCTACATCAGATCGAGGCCGGGCAGCAATTATTCAAAAGGTGTTTACGGCCTGGACATAGAAAATTGCCATGACATTATTATTGACCATTGCTCTTTCAGCTGGGCCAATGAAGAATGTGTGGCTGCATACGATGTAAAGAACATCACCATTCAATGGTGTATTATCAGCGAAGGATTGTATGAAGCCGGTCATCACAAGGGGCACCGCTCCTACGGCGGTGTTTGGGGCGGACAATACGCTTCTTTCCACCACAACCTGTTTGCGCATTTGAATAACCGCGTTGTTCGCTTCAATGGCGCACGGGCGCATGATACCATAGCGCTTGTCGACTATCGCAATAACGTTAATTATAACTGGGGCAATGCAAATGCCTGTTATGGCGGCGATATAAAACTCGCCGGCGGCGTGTCCCGGGTGAATATCGTGAACAATTATTATCAACCCGGACCTGCTACCGACGATAAGTTAAAATTCCTGCAGGCCTGGTCATCAAAGAATCCTGACAACCGGGTTGGACAATGGTATGTTGCCGGTAATGTGATGCGGGGCAACAAAGACCTTTCAAAAGATAACTGGAAAGGCGTTGATCTTTCCAGGATACCCGACAGCAGCCGCGCACTGGCAAGAGTGGATACACCCTTTGCCGTTATGAAGCTGAGCCGCATACAAACTGCCAAAGAAGCTTATAATGCCGTTCTGGCCGGCGCGGGCGCTACCCTGCCGAAAAGAGATTCCACTGATATCCGGATCGTTTACGAAGTGCAGCATAAGATCGCTTCGGGAAAAGGAGTGTTTGGCAAGGCCGGCATCATTGACAGTCCTGCTGCGGTAGGCGGCTGGGCTACGTATAAAACGGGACCTGTTCCAACCGACAGTGATAAAGATGGGATGCCCGATGCGTGGGAAACGATGAACAAACTAGATCCGAAGGATCCTGCTGATGGTAATGTGGTTAATGATAAGGGCTATACTAACCTGGAACTGTACCTGAATAGTTTGGTTACCAATAAGTAAAGGAGTAACTTGTGAACGGCAGACGGCAGACGTGAAATGTGAAACGTGAAATAGCCTCCCAATCATAAAGACCAAAAATTATTATGCAGCCTCAATAATTACCTACTGCATTCATAAAAAATGCTCAACACGAAATTCGCGTTGAGCATTTTTAGTTTGAAGACCTTTCAGGTGCACAATAACGGCGTTTTGCGTTATGTATTTTGTATTTCCATTATCAAATTATCACATTATCACGTTATCATATTGCTTACTGAACATCTACGCCTCCTATCCCCACTCCTTCCGCATCCGTTGCCGTTATGCGAACAATATACTTCCCGGCATTGATCATGGAGCCGGTGGTAGTGGTAATATAATTCCATTTGCCCTCACGGGTGGTGGTAAATTCCATGGGTTCGGTTTTCATTACCGTACCATCTGCCTGCAGCAATTGCCAGCTGGCCTTTTTGGTTGCGGTCAACGGATTGTAATACCGGAAAGTCAGTGAATATACGTCTGCTACGCCCACGTTGATCGTGATATCAACCTGCGTGCCGGCCGGTTTGGTAAATACTACCGACTCGCGTTTGTTAATGGTTTGGCGTATACTGCCATCACCGGTTGTTACGGCCTTCTCCATTTTATAGCCCGTAGTAGGTTTCTGATCGAAAGGCGGTTGTAAGGTAGTTACCGGTTTTACGATCACGGAATACATCCTGCCATTATCGCCAGTTCCATTGGAGCCTAAGGTCACCACAGCGTTTGCAGCAAAACGTTTACGGTATACCTTAAAATTGGTTTCTCTTATATTCTGTATTGTCGTTTTTGTATCCTCATACGCTTTCATCCACGCTGGTAATTGAAGGGTACTATCCATGGCAATGAACACATCTGCATCGTCTGTTACCATAAAAGATGCCCAGTTATCTGACACTTTACCTGCCGCACTAACAGGCATCTGTATCCATTCAGCACCATATAAAGTAGGGGGTAATGCGGTAAAGGCAATGGCACTGTCAGCATATTGCTGATCCCCTGTATTCAACCAGGTAAACGCCTGTAGCCTTTTTGCCAGCGAGGTGTCGGCCATTGTTATTTTACCGATCAATGCAGCAGCAGGTGGGGCAGCCTTTGCTTTTTGTTCTTTCGTTGCAATGGCAATGGCAGAGATGATCGCCTGTCCGGCCTTTATGCGTGGAAATGAAATTTGTAATTGTCCACCAGTCACATGCACGTTCACTACTTTCTTCACGGCCCGGTCATGCCCCGCTTCTGCCCAAAGGTCCAGGTCTTTGATAACTGTTTTGTTATTAACGGCTACGTCGAATACCCGCCAACCTTTACAATCGAGGCCGCCGCCGGTGCCCCACCAGGGTTCGGTAAAATATAATTCAACCCGGTATTCACCATCAGGCACCGGGAATTCATACCGCAGCTGTTGCAAACCGTAGCGGAAACTCTGGAACAATGGCCAGTCGGTAGTGCCGGCAATGGGATCATAAGTTTGGCGCTGACTGGCATAGAATGCCGGCATGCCGGGGAATTGCTTTGTCCACGAAAGAGAACCCCAGGTATTGGAAGTCTTTTTCTCCCGGTCGGCCAGCCACATATGACCATTGCTGTCTTTATAATCAGGGCCGCCGCAGTTGACGCGGTATAAATAGTTACCCCACCCGCCCGCTGAAGGAGGAGCCAGTATCCCCTCAGCTTCCGCGGAAGACGACGACTGCTTATTGTTCCTGTAAAACGCATTAAAGTTTGGTGATTGTGGCAGGTATTGCAACACAATATAATCTTCCGCCACTTTCTTTCCTTTCACATACCCAACTGCATACAATACGTTGTATTTAATATCAACGCCATCCCATTTAAAATGCGTACCGATGCCATTGCGGGTACGTTTGCCCAACGAAAGTTTATTTACATCATTGAAGAGCTCCACTTCATCGCAATTGGAGTACACGACAATTCCGTCTTTTTTGCCGGGGCTTGTCCAGCGGCCGGGCCAGGTATGTGAAGTTATGTATACCATGGGCTCTTTTTCCTTGGGAGCATAATTGGCGCGGAACATATAGAACACATCCAGTGGTTCTTCCCAGGGCGTCAACAAGCCTTTATAGTTCACCGGCCCGATGCGGTCGAGCTCGCGATACCCTTCCCCGCTTTGCACGCGGCCCGGGTTATCGTGCGAGGTATAGAGCCAGAAGAAATGCCCGCAGGTACTGTCCCTCACTGATTCGGCTAAACGTACTTTCATTTCCATCAGTTGCGTCATGCGGTCTTCACTTACCGGACCGTTCTGCACAAACCCGCCTTCGGTGTGCAGGTCGAGTGTGCGCCAGGCGCCGTATTCGCCGATCAATTGTTGGCGGATCACATCACTGGCATAGGTGGCAGGGTTGCCACCATAGGTGCCCGTCCAGTTCTGCGGTACATCCCAGTCGGTACCCTCACCACCATTACAGGTAGTTACTTTTCGCTGCGACGAAGCTGTTGGATCCAGTTCCCTGATCAACTCGGTGCATTCGCGCGCGAAGTCTTCCGGTATTTTGCTTTCATTCTGCAAACCCCATAAAACCAGGGACGGACTGTTACGCCTTTCTATCACCCATTCTTTGAGCAGGGTTTTAAAATTATTCTTAAACTCAGGCGTGTTGTACCAAACGTGGGCCGAGAGCTGGGTCCACCAAAGGATGCCCATACTATCAAGCAGATATTGATACCGCAGGTTATGCGGCTGATGCGCATCGCGGAAGGCATTAAAACCTACCGCTTTTATCTGTTGCACGCGGGCGCGAACAGCCTGATCGCTGAAAGCATGGCCGGCGCCTATCAAATGTTCGTACTCGGCAACGCCATTGATGAAGACCGGTTTTCCATTCAGGTAAAACTGTTTGGAGCTGCCTGCTCTGCCAACAGGCCAGCTGATCCACCGGATGCCATACGGCGTTTCCATAGCATCCACCACCTTGCCGTTCTCAAGTATTTCTGTTACCAGGGTATAACAATACGGATCGGTCAAAGACCACAGGTGTGGTGTTTTTATTTCAGGCAATTGCTGTTTTACTTCTATGGTTTTTCCAGGTTGCAGGGAATTGTTAGCAGCTGTTCTTACCACCAGTTGCCGCGCCTTGTTCAGGAGGCGTTGTTGAATGGTAATGGTAACGGCTTTATTGCTGTAATTCTTTACGGTAGTTGCCAGATGCAGTTTCGCCGACTTTTCCGACACCGCGGAATCATTCCAGATATGCACACCAAAGGGTTCTACCCGCACTGCGTTCGTCGTAATTAAATGTACCGGCCTGAAAATACCCATCGGCTGCGAACCTTCACTAAAGCCACGTTCGTCGGAGCAGCCGCCGCACACCCAGGGCAGGGTGTTGATATTGGCCGGATGATCGGCGCGCACCGCCAACAGATTCGGTTTGCTATTATCTACAATGAGATCAGTAACGTCGAGGGTAAAGCTGGTTCTGCCGCCGGCATGCGTTCCTGCTTTTTTACCATTCACCCATACCGTAGCAAAGGAACCCACGCCTTCAAACCATAAAAAATAACGTTTGTTCTTCTCCTTACGGGGCACCGTAAACGTTTTTCGATACCAGGCGTAACCATGGCGGTTACCATGATGCAGGCGGCGGTACCCTTCATACTGATCCCAATTGTGGGGTACATTCACCGGCTGCCAGCCAGTGGTTTTATACGATGCATTTTCGAACCCATCATATGCCTGCTGGTTGGTATCATTGGCGATGGAGTACCAGTTGTCATTCAGGGAAACATCAACGCGGCTACTCACCCGCCCTCCCGCCGAAGCAGGGAAATGAATCGTTTGCGCCGACGCGCTACAGGCGCCTAATAGTGATAAGAGAACTACAAAACTTTTTATTTTTCTTTGAAACATTATATTCCTTTTAATTTTTCAAACAGGCTGATCATGCTACTTATCCGGCTTTCACAGCCCATTGCACGCTGCTTATTGCCTATTCGTTTTCAGACTTCCATTAAACACATAGCTGCCACCTCTCTTTGTAGCGAATTTAACTTCCTGACTGCCATATTTGAGGTGACAGAAATTACCGCTTCTGGAGGAAACTTTTACCTGCTGTAATTTTCCCTGTTTCCATGTCAGATCCAATACAAAACCACCGCGGGCGCAAATACCTTTCACGGTGCCTTCAGCTAATTCAGCAGGCAATGCCGGCAACAGTTCAATGACGCCGGTATGACTTTGAATGATCATTTCGGCAATACCGCTGGAACCGCCAAAATTGCCATCGATCTGGAAAGGCGGATGCGCATCGAACAGGTTATTATACACGCCGCCTCTTTCCCGACCGTTATCATCAATCGCCGGCGTAAACAAATTCTTTATCATCAGTAGGGCATGATCACCTTCTTTGAACCGCGCCCACACATTCACTTTCCAGGCAAGGCTCCAGCCCGTACCACCGTCTCCACGATAGATCAGTGACTGCCGGGCCGCTTTCATCATGGCAGAATCTTTCCAGGTAATGTCGGAGCCAGGGTATACGCCCCACAGATGCGAAATATGCCGGTGTTGGTTCTGCACTTCGTCAATGTCTTCCATCCACTCCTGCAACTGGTTGTGCTTACCAATTTTGTTAGGCGCTATTTGCGTGATCAGCGCTTTCAGCCTGTCGGCAAAAGCGGCGTCCTTGTTTAAAATGGCTGCTGCCGCAATGGTATTCTTAAACAGTTCGCGAATGATCTGGTGATCCATGGTTGGCCCAGCCACCAATCCACCCTGTTCAGGGGAATTGGAGGGAGTGCTGATCAGGTAACCGGTTTTGGGATCTTTCACGAGGAATTTTTCAAAGAATTGGGATGCGGCCAGCATGTTGGGATATTGCGCCCGCAGGAAAGCCGTATCCTGGGTGAACAGGTAATGTTCCCAGATGTGCAGACACAACCAGGCGGCGCCAGTGACCCAGATGCCATGGTTACTCGCATTGATGGGCGCCGTACCCCGCCACAGATCGGTATTGTGGTGCAGCACCCAGCCGGGTGCGCCATAATGTTCCTTGGCAGTAATTGAACCAGCCTCAGCCAGTTCATTGATCATTTGGAACAAAGGCTGCGCACAGGCAGCAAGGTTCAACACTTCTGCAGGCCAGTAATTCATTTCCAGGTTGATGTTGGTTGTATACTTACTGCCCCAGGGAGGAGTTAACAGGTCATTCCAGATGCCCTGCAGGTTGGCCGGTTGGGTACCTGGCCTTGATGAAGAAATGAGCAGGTAACGGCCATACATGACGAACAACGACACCAGTGAAGCATCGTCCTGCATAGTGAACTTACGGATGCGCTCATTCGTAGGTAAGGCGGCATTTTTACCGGCAGGCACGGTAAAACTAAAAGTTCCGGCCAGCTGCCGGTATTCCTTTAGATGCGCCGCTTTGATCGTATTATACGGAATATGCTTTATTTGTGCCAATGCCGCTTTACATTTAGCTTCCGGATCGCCGGATACATCTTTATAATTTACAAAACTGGTGGCGGCCACGAAATAAAAATTCGCTTCAGTAGCATTTTGCAGGTGGATGGCAGTATCGCTTACTGTGAGCTTGCCACCGGTAGCTGTTGCATAGAGATAACCTACTCCTTTTAAAACCCCGTTGCTCACCTGTAGCGATAAAGAAAGTGTATGATCATCGATCTTTTTTACTATATATTTTTTATGGGGCGACTGCAATACGGCCTGTAACGACAGGGCGGCAGGTTTACTGGCCGTCAAATGCGCCACCAGGCATTGGTGCGGGGCACTGATAAAATACTCACGGTTATAGCTAGTGCCGTTTGCGGTATAGGAAACTTTGGCAAGGGCATTTTCTATGTCTAGCGAGCGCTTGTAATTGGAGCTGTTATTGCCATGGGCGAAGCGGAAATACAGGTCGCCGAAAGGCAGGTAATCGGCTTCGTAGCGCGGCATGGCCGGCGGGTTCTCGTCCTGGACGAAAAACTTCCAGGGATTCACCAATGCGGCTGTATCTGTATCGCCCCCTTCCGGATAAACCACCAGTGTTCTGGCCGTTCCTTTTACACCTGTAAATCCACCTTTATCAAAAAAATTGATCACCTGAACGGCCACGGTATTTTTTCCTTCTTTAACCAGGGCCGCCGGAATGGTATATTTTCTCTTTTTGCTGATGCCTTCATCGTGGCCTACCAACTTACCATTTACATAGGAGTAGTCAACATCGCGGATCCGGCCCAGGTCGAGCACCAGGTTCTTTCCCAGCCATTTGGCCGGCACATTAAAAGAGGTGCGAAACCAGAGTGCGCCATCGGTGCCCATCAGGCCGGTGCGCTCCCAGCCTTCCAGTGTTGGCAGTACCATGGTTGCCCAGTTGTTGTCGTTATAATCTGCAGCAGCCGGCGCGGTTTGTTGTACCATGGCTTTAAACCAGGCGTCTTTTTGCAAAGCGTAGGTGCTGTCGTCGGGATCTTTTACCGCCATAAAATATTTCTCGCCCATTGCTTCCGCTTCTTTTTGTTTGCCTTCGGCCAGTAACTGGCGGATGGGCTGCAGGTATTGTACAGCGCCGGTGCGGGCGTAAGTACGCGGACGGCCGCTCCACAACGTTTCTTCATTCAGCTGGAAACGTTCTTCTGCCACTCCGCCGAAGACCATGGCCCCCAGGCGTCCATTACCGAGGGGCAGCGCGTCTGTCCACGCGGCCGCCGGTTGGCGGTACCAAAGAGAAAGCGGCTGCTGTTGTGCTGTTACCGGGGTGAACGGACTAACAGCTGTTAACAAAAAAGAATAACGAAGCAATGTTTTCAGGTGCATATGTACAAGATATATGGGTGATAAGACGGAAATGGAAGGATCCGGGTTGGCAAGATAGTTTAAAGTTCACAGTTTAAAGTTCACAGTTTAAAGTTCACAGTTTAAAGTTCACAGTTTAAAGTTCATAGTTCCCGGCGTCGAAAAAAGCGTTAAAAAGACATTAATGTTATCAGTTAACAGTTTCTGGATCCAGTAGCCGGTTATCAGTCGCCGGTTACAGGTTCCAGGTTCCATGTTTCAGGGAGCCGTTAGCAGGCTTTGCGTTTAAAGAATAAAGCCCTGTAACCTGCATCCTGAAACCTGTAACACTCCGTTTCATATTGGTATCTGGCAGGCGACGATAGCATTCGGACTACATTTACGATCGATCTATTAACAATTTTGACTTACTTTGGGACCTTCAATTTTCAGTTATGAGTACTGAGCAGTCAGCCGCCGCCCGTTTTGAGGAAGAATTCCGGTCCACCATCCCCCGCTATTTATCAAAGCCCGGGATTAATGTCGACCTGAAAATGCGCCATAAGGAAACGAACGAGGCGATGTCGTTTGCCGAAGCATTTCCCGAACAGTTTGCCAACTGGCAAACGATACAAAGCGCGTATGATCGCCGGAGCCTTATTTATTCGATCCTTGATAATATTATGGGAAAAGATCTGCAGTTGTGGCAGATCATCGAGCGGTTTACCGATGACCGGTACGCGCAGCGGGCAGTAGATACCGCGAAAGCACATGCCGATGCAACAGACGAGAACAGCGCTGATTATTGGGCAGCACTGGCCAAAGCCTATTTAGTTCTACTAAACTATCCAGCAGTTGAGGAAAACGCCCGCAAAGCATTATCGATAGATGCCAATTTTCACCGTGCGAAGATCGTGTTGGCCGATGGATATCACGCCACCGGAAAAACTGAGCAAGCGCATCAGTTGTATAACGAAGTGCTGAAAGACCGCTTACCCAAAACGCAGGCGCTTTCATTGACATTTGCGCAATTGGTGGGTTTTGACGGAAATATCCTTCCCTCGCCTTTTTATGCGCTTGATTGGCTGCAGGCGCATCCGGATACAACCATCGATACCTGGAACTGGGCGAATGACGAATTTTATTACAGTCCGCACTTTAGAACGCAATTCGCCTATTACCTGCTGAAACAAAAAGAAACAATGCAAGGACTGGTGAAGTTATTTGCCCTGGCGCAGGAGATGCCATGGTGTAAGGAAGCGGTGATCAACAGCTGGCATTTGATCAACCAGTTAGGCATGGCGGGTAATATGGAAAAAGCGTATGCCTGGCTGCAAAGTGTGATGGAGAACAACCAGTGGAACCCCAATGATCCGGGTTTGCAGCGGATGGAGGTGTGAGATATGAATGACTGTCTTTACCCCCTGAAAAAAGGTTCTACTATCGACTTTATACACGGATGCTTTGGCGGATGGTTAGTGCGACTCAAAAAGCGGCGAGTCAATAAAACGCGTGCCGTCAAACATAATTAGCAGAGATTATTACTTTACATTTCGTTTAATTCTTGAAATGATTATCTTATAAAAAAACAAAGCCAAAAAGCCGATACTCATCAAAACATTCAAAATACCATACCAATCAACATGTCTTTGAGACGTAAAATAAACGTAAACGAAATACTCACCCACGAAGCAGAAAAATACTATAATTAAAAAACGAACAAATACTTTCTGCTTAAGTGCAAAATATATAGGCCAGTAGCACAACAACATAACTATCACAGGTAAAAGCAGCAAAATAAATGCTAGGTAAACCCATTCTGCAAGGTCTTTAAATTCACTTATTTTTAGAATCCAGAAATTATTTTGAAAAAACATTAACAGCAGGTAAAAACAAAAGTATTTCACCAACATATATAAGAAAATATTCTTGTAACTAACTGACAACATTTATAGTCTTTTATACCAAATGGCAGGTTTATAAGTATGATCATAAATTCGCATTGAAGACCAGGCGCACGGAAGATTCGTTACTTATTTGCAAAATCCAACATCAGTTTTATTGAATTCAGTTCTTAGAGAATTATAGCAAGCAAATCACCAGAAAAAATAGCTGGATCTTCCTTTATCAAATATCCACTTTCCCGCACGATAACGTAATATCACATTTAGAGCGGCTTCATTAATTACCTTAGCGTTACCACTACGATCCATGCCATCACGGCAATATACTTTAGCTACCCCCTTAAAGTGAATTTCGTCCAACTCCTTATTGTAATGAAAATGCAAGGAGTCTGGAATATAATCCACACACTCTTCATCAATATAATACCCGATACAGATCTTCTCCCCTCCTATACTTCTGGTATCTAAAACTAATTTTAGAAAGTTGGTATCAAGTTTATATATATGGTAATAATCAAATTCCCTGTATGAATAGACGCCGCCAATCATTATTTGATTATCGATCCCGTAAAATTGATTATACTTAATAGGTAACAAAAATTGCATTCGCTGATCCCGAAAGTCAATGAAACTATAGGTATCATTCAAAACTGTAGGGGGACTGTCAGTCAACTTAACCAGGTAGACACTTATATTATGGGCAGGCACTTCCTTTAATTCAACACTGAATTGCGTCCTGGTAAAATATTTCTTACGAAGTATCTCTTCTATACTTTTTAGATCCAGATCATCTTTTTTATTGTCTATTGAATAAACTACCTCATTATAAATATTGATGGTATCGATGGTTGACAAACCAACCTGCGCCTTTTCTGGTTGTGAATTTCTACAACTGTAAAAAAACAGAACGAACAAAAACAAAGTCAGGGTTCTCATTATAGAGTGGTAAATTTTCATAAAGGTTTCTGCAAGTGTGAGTCATTTAATTGCCTTAACCGCTTATTTGGCGTAAAATACATAACAGCCGGTGTATAAGCAAGCGTATGGCCAGGCGGGCAGATGGTTTACGCATTGGCGCCTGGGAAAACAGGGTTTTAGTCTTATGCCATAAATATACAACAACATCAGGAGTCTAAGAACACAGCAAAAGTCCGGGTTTCATTCGAAACAAAAATATTTAAAAAAAGCACCTTAGTTAATCGCAACACCGGTCGTCTGCCGTTATGTGGAAGAAAGAAAGCAAAACAATCTCAAGTAATGCCCGGCAGCTTTTTACGCTAACATGATCAAGATCAATTTCAATCCTACCTACCATAAGATTGCATTAACTTAGAAAGACCATTAACGCACACCAGCATGTCAACTGCAAACTTGAACGAAGAAGAACTTTCCAACAATCAAATCAGCCAAAAAGAGGACGCACTAACCAGTAAGGAGAAAGATAATACGTTTGATAAGGATGAGATATTGAAGGAAATGATACTGGTATCGAAGCAAATTACTGAGGCAGCCCAACAACCGTTCGCGGAAGAAGATTCCTGGTGCAAAATTGGTGATATCCGCTACGGTCATCCTACTGCGTCTTTGCTTTTAAGATATAGAACACTGATGTGGACCGCTGCTCACCCACCTGATCCCCGGGGCGAGAAGTTTTTCTGCCGGCCGGCGCCATATAAAGTGAGGCTGGAAACCCGGGATCTCATGGATTTATTCGATGTAAGCCAACGCACAGCAGAGCGGGTCATCAAGGAGATCCGTGATGCTCGTGAAAGAACCGGTTTACGTTGGGTTACTGTGGAAGAATTCTGTACTTTACATAACCTGGATGAAGACTATATACAAAAGAGAATCCATGAATTCTTTTTAAAAAGATGGAACAAGATCAAACGGAATATTGATCTTGACGGCGACAATAAATGACCAACTGGATGACTTGTGTTCACTACCTGCCCACGTCGCAAGAACCGTTGCGCACTTTTCACTTCGGCTGTGCAACAAATGACAAGAACTAACGCGCTTTTCTTACGAAATACTTAACTGTTCATAAAAATCCGCGACTGGTGATAGCGGGTCGCTTACTCGACTCATTTTCCAGTTTGCTCGACACATTTGCAGCGTAACATGAGTGGGTTGCTGCCAAACTTTTGTCTCCTGGTAGCCAGGTTGCGCTACCAACTGCGCAATTTGCACCCAAAGCGTCGCACTCCCCTTTCACAGTTTGTTTATTACAGTTCATTGTCATCTACTTACTACCAAACTCACAAAGCTGTTATGGTTAGTTAGCCAACAAGCCTGTTTTGCAGGCTTTCAAACGTGTTTTCCAGCCAGACAGGGCTCAGTGGCAATGCAGCCTATTGCTCAAAACACTTCCTTTTAACCTGCAATTTTACTGACCACCGTCAGCCCCATTAAGTAGTTCTATGTAAAAAAACCGCCAGATTCGCCATTGTCGCCAACTATTTGGAAACCGGCCCAGGGCAACTATATATTTGATTCAACAAAGCAACCGTTAGAATCAAACGAATTTACTGCTACAAGTATAAAAGGATCCTACAGTAAATAAGGGAGAAACGAAACGGAGTTTTGGAAAAAGTATTATTGGCCAATTAGCTTTTTAAGGTACTGATACGGTAGCGTTGGAAACTAAATTTTAAAACTTTTAAATTTTGTAAAAATGAAAAATATAATATTAAGCGTTTACAAACGCCAATCAGACAGCGAATTGATCACCACCGGTTACCGGGTAACGGGGAAATTGAAAAACAATCCAAATTTCCCGAACCCGCCTGCTGAACTGGAGCAAGCAATAAAATTGTTGCCGGAATTCCAGACCTCAGTAAGTAATGCAAAAGGGCGCGATATGGAGGTCATTAATTTAAAGAATGAACAAAAGGCAGTGCTCATAACATTGCTTGTAGCGCTGGACAAGTATGTAACTGCTACGAGTAACGGCGACCGGGGTATGTTATTAAGCAGCGGTTTCCCTGTTGCTGGCGACAGGTACTACCAGGCAGAACCGGTTATTTCACAAATGGAAGTGGAACTAGGTCCACCCGGAGAAGCTACTACCCGTATTAAACGGTTACGGGGTGCACGGGCATATATGCACCAGTATACTACGGAACCGCCAACTACCGAAACAGTATGGGTCAGCGAAGGGAGCAAGTTTGCGTTTTATACGTTCAGCGGGCTCAATTCTATGGCGAAATACTGGTTCAGGGTAGCAGCCATTAGCCAGGATGGGCAAATGATATACTCGCCGGTGATTACGAAGGTGATTCAGTAGCTCCTGAGCGTCGCTTCCCTCAATTACCAATTTTGGTAGTAAACTTTATAAAAACATCCTGAAAACAAAGATCCCACCTTGCGGTGGGATCTTTTTCTTCCATGACTTAAAGGTTACTAGATCAAATACTGCTATGTGTTGAAACGGGTTGCTCGTTCTTTTTGTCCTTCCCGGAAGCCTCGTTAGGGCTCCCGGGTACGGATGGACACATCTTCAGAGGATAAGTAACTACTTTAAATTTCTTGAATAATCTATTATGGCTGTGGATAACCTTCGTTCTGACCGAATTCCTTAGCATTCAGCAACGCACTCAATTCATTTTGCGGAATTGGGCGTAAGCGATGATATGGTTGCACCAAGGTTTGATCAGGGTTCCATTTTTTAATATATCCTACCCAGTCTGTCCCATTTTGGAACACTCTTTTCAGATCATACCAGCGTTGAAGCTCACCTGCAAACTCGCGTCCACGCTCATCCAAAATAAAGTCAATAGTAACATCTCCGGGTGCCACTTCCATTGCGGCTGCTTGGCCAGGCAGTGCCGCCCGTTTTCTGATCTCATTTACATATTTGGCTGCGTTTACCTGATCGTTCAATTTTACAAATGCTTCTGCAGCGATCAAATACATTTCAGACAGGCGCATGATCATGGCATCTCCAAAGTCAGTAGTTCCACTAAATGTACGGTTTGCATTTACAAACTTTTTGAATGATGGATAAAGGGTTGCTGTAGCTTTGTTTTCTACAATAGCGGCACCTTGCTTGTGCTGGGGATTAACGTACAGATCATTGCGACCAACTGCCAGGTATCTCTTTGTCTTTCTGTTAAACGGCAGCACTCCTTTTGTACACCACATAGCTGTATCACCTGCCGCAAGCGTTGTTCCCACTAAACTGGGATCCCTTTCAAGCGTAGTTGAACTTGTATCAGCAACTTTCCATGTATAGTTCTGATTGGCGATCCATACTTCCTGAAACCAAGTATTATAACGCGCATCCTTGGTTTCATCGAACAGATCGAGCATATGCCATGTTGGCATCAGACGACCTTCTCCATCAACGCCATAGGCATTAACAGGTGTCGAATTCATTGCTCCCTTTCCTGTATAACGTGTTAACGTATACTTGAATATCCGGTTACCATTCGCACCGGTAAGGGCGTTTAGATTGGCATTAGTCTGATCATATGAAAGCACAAACAGCGCTTCCTTATTTTTCGCCCGATCAGCAGCAGGACCATAAACAGAGCTGCCAACTTCAGCAACATTCTGATACAGATCAAGATTCCCCAATGCTGCTTTATTGTTGATTACTTCCAGTGCTGCGTCCTTTGCTTTTGTAAACCACGCTTGTGCATCAGCGCCGGTTGAATAGTAAGCCCGCGTTAGCAACACTTTTGCCAACAGCCCCATGGCCGACTTTTTAGATGCACGGCTATATTCACCAACAGGCCAGCTTACAGGCAGGTTATTTTTCGCAAACTCGAGATCACTGATCATTACATCATATACATCTTCAGGTTTACTACGTGTTGGATACAGATCAACCCCTTCGGCAGCTTCCTTTGTGTTCAAGATTACGCTGCCAAATTGCTCTACAAGATGGTAATAATATAAAGCTCTCAAAAAATGCAATTCACCAAGACGCTGATTTTTATCAGTTTCGTTCGTGAAATTGGCTTCGTCGATTCGGCCAATCCCGGCATTGCACAGGTTAATAGATTTGTAGCATGATGTCCACGCTTTTGTTGGCTGCGACTGGGTAGGCGCCAACGCTTCATAGTATACAATTTGCCTTGCATAACCTGATCTGCCAGCGGAATACCATAAATCGGTGCCACCTTCCAACAACCACATACCATCTTCCTGGCCATAAAATAAATGCAATTCCTGATAAGCGGAGTTCACCAGGCTCGAAAAGCCTGCCGGCGTATTCCACATATTTTCAGCGGTAGCGCTATGCGGATTAAACTCTTCGAGTTGTTTCTTACAAGAAGTAGCGGAGGTAACCAAAAAAGCCGCTACTGCATATGATAGATTTTTAAGCTTTTTCATTTGTAATAATCATTTAAGAGTTGAGAATTATTTAGAAATCGATGTTTGCACCAAAAACAAACTGGCGTGTCAATGGTGTATTTTCAGAACCACCTCTTTCAGGATCATAATTCTTTAACATCTTATTTTTTGTTTTTGTCCAGATATTATTACCGGTAACATACAGGCGAATCCTATCAGCAAACACTCTTCTGCTGGTCTGAGTTGGCAGTGTATATGCAAATGTAGCCGTCTTCACTTTAAAGAATGAACCATCAACAAAGTTCAAAGAATAATAACCTGTATATCCTGCATTAGAAAAAGAAGCACCTTGGCGTGGACGTGGGAACTCATTGGTTGGATTTTCGGGTGTCCAGTAATTAAAGTCTGCCAGACCATTTCGGTCGCCACCCACGTTATAACGAGCAGCCATAAAGTCAGCATTAATAATTTGTCCATAGCGGGCAACCAGGTATACGCTCAATTCAAATCCTTTATAGTTGAACGTATTCTGCAAACCTCCATACCATTTGGGAACGTCTGCTCCTACAAATCCACGGTCGTTAATTGGATCAATCACATTATCACCATTCTTATCCTCAACTTTAATATCACCTTCCTGGTAAATGTAGTTACCGAACTTTACAGTTCCATCTTTGTTTTCATCTTTTTGCCAAATGCCGATCTTGTTGTAACCAAACCATGATTTAACAGGATGATTAACCATTAATGAATTATCCTCCTTATCAATTATATCCTGACTGGTGATCAGATGGGTAAGTTTTTCACGAGCTGAAGTGAAAGTTAATGTAGTAGTCCATCTGAAATTGCCTCTATTCATGTTAACTGATGACAACGCAAGTTCAATACCTTCATTCTCAGATGAACCCAGGTTTTGCCACATATGTGTGAAGCCAGAAGAGAGCGGCAACGGACGCAAGAAAAGAATGTCGGTTGTTTTTGATTTGTAGGCATCGATAGTACCATAAAAGCGGCTCTTGAACAGAGCGAAATCAAGTCCCACGTTGGTGGTTGCAGTTTTTTCCCAGCCTACGTTCAAATTACCGGCAACCTTGTCAAAGCTGGCCACAGTAATCGGTGTATTACCAAGAATTGCATTACCAGTAGCCAAAACGCTTTGTGTTCCGTACGCCTGCATAGAAGCGTTACCCGCCTCACCATAAGTAGCGCGGATCTTTAAGTTATTTACGAACCAGGCGTCCCTCATGAAATCCTCCTGGTGAATATTCCAACCAATACCGGCAGAGGGGAAGTAATCCCATTTTTTATCTTTCGACAAACGGGATACACCGTCAGCACGCATTGTAGCCGTCAGAAGATACTTTCCCTTGAAAGTATAGTTCAAGCGACCTGCATACGAGAAGGTAGTT
This sequence comes from Longitalea luteola, assembly GCF_017356035.1. GTDB lineage: Bacteria > Bacteroidota > Bacteroidia > Chitinophagales > Chitinophagaceae > Niastella > Niastella luteola. Next base: position 182,400 of record NZ_JAFIQX010000008.1, read on the forward strand.
GTTTTAAAATAATTGGAAGTCGTTTGACGGGTAGTAGTCTGGGTACCATCAAGGTTATAAAACTGCCAATTAACCAGCGTTTGTCTCAAACCGGTTACATCAGACACTTCGCGTTCGGAATGGGTATAGTTTGTAAGACCGGTAAGAGTAATGTTGTGATCGTTAAACCTGCGGGTATAAGTTACTATATTATCCCAATTATAAAAACGTGTAAATTCATTGGTGATCTTGGCTGTAGAACCATTAGCCGGTTTGTTATAGTTCTGCAATGTTACAGAATCATAAAATTCACCTCTTCTGCTATAACCAAGCGTAGTACCAAGGTTGGAACGAACGCTTAAGCCGGTTATAGGGGTAATCTCCAGATAACCATTAGCAATAAGATTACCTCTTTGCGTATTGTCTATATAAGCCGCACCCCGTTCGTCAGTTAACGGGTTCAGGAAGTTCTTATTTTTAGGATCAGGTTCATTAGACGGAATCATCGGAAATAATTTGATATTTCCAAGACTGTCATATACATCTCCAAACGGTACCATGTTATTTACCTGCGACATAGGGTCGATACGGCCGTTTGTAGTTTGGTAAGTCAGCTGTGTCATAAACCCAGCCTTGAACATATTGCTAATACGCTGATCGTAATTCAAACGGGTATTATAACGGGTATTATCGGTTCCACGCAGCACACCTTCCTGTCTGTAAACGCCAGCGGAAAAATAAACTTTGGTTTTATCGCCACCAGACTGGATAGACGCAGTGTGGCTTTGTTCAATACCGTTGCGGGTGATCAAATCCAACCAATCAACCCATTTGCCTGCCTGGTAATACGGGAGCTCATATTTATCCAGCACAGCTTCATCAGTAGGCACGTTAGGATCATTAGGATTGGCACCGCGCCAGGCTTCTTTTCTGAAGTTTATGAAATCCTGTCCCATACGAACCTTAGGATAATTTACATCGTTTACACCATAGAATCCGGCATAAGATACCTTAGGACGGTCTTTACCTCTTTTGGTGGTTATAATGATCACCCCGTTCGCACCCTGCCATCCGTAAATAGCAGTAGCAGAAGCGTCTTTCAATACTTCCACCGACTCAATGTCATTGGGGTTCAGGTCAGAAATACTTCCTCCCTGGAAACCATCAATGATTATCAAAGGTTCGCTGCTTGAACCTGCAACACCATTATTTGTACCATTCAGGGTTCTGTTACCACGCAACTGGATAGAAACGCCACCACCGGGTGCACCGCTGGTACGGTTGATATCCAAGCCAGGAATTCTACCCTGCAAAGCTTCTGCAGCATTTGAAACAGGCGTAGCAGTTACCATACCGGGTTTTATCGAATACACAGAACCGGTAAGGTCTCTTCTTTTTGAAGTACCATAACCTACTACCACCACCTGGTCGAGGTCGGCATTGTCGTAGGCCATGCTAATGTTGAAGGTTGAATCGTTTCCTACTTTTTGTTCCTGTTGTAAAAAGCCTACAAAGCTGAATACAAGTACGGAATTTGGAGAGGATACTGGAATGCGGAAAGTTCCTGTTACATCGGCGGTGACACTTATTCGGGTGCCAAACACGTTAACATTCACCCCGGGAAGCGGATTCCCCGACGGGTCTTTAACCTTACCTGTAACAACTCTTTCCTGTGCGATCAGGTACGTGCAGTTAAGTAGCATAAAAAACGCCATCATCATCAGGCATTTCAAGGACGACGGTTTTCCAATCATACAACAGTTGTTTAAGATTTATGTTTTAACAATTGAGAGGAGCATATTTAACCAAGGAACAATTACTGCTACTACGTGCATAGCTACGCGCAAAGAGATGGGGTGGATGTTGGTTTTTCGGATATTGCATACAGATCACAAGAAACGGCTACACGCCTGGTGAAACAATGTCATTTCTTCCTAAAATGATGGAACATCTTACTATTCCATAACAACTTACCTATATACCAGAAAATACAAGCATATTACATTGACCACTATCACCATTACTTAACATAACGGTAATGCAGTGGCGTAACCACTTACTGTTTTTCCTAATATGTAGCAGCGATTATTTAATTCAATAATCCATCTCCTTCCTAGTTGGCGACAGCAATCGTTATTTTTCAAATAACCAATCCAACGCTCCGGCGTTTTCAGTTACGCCAAGCCCGGCATCAACTACCGGCAATGGATCATTATCGTTTATAAAGCCCAGCAGTAAACATGACCCCTTACCTAATGTAAGTGTATGTGTGCCGGGTTGAAACGTAAATGCATGTATGTTTATTGCGGGGAAACCATCTATTGCCAGGGCATTTGCGACTTTTATTTCAGCCTGTCCAAAATCATTGGCGCTTGCATCAACCTCCAATGTTGGCTCCGGCAAATAAGCATTATTTTTCTCTGCAAAATAAGCTACCAGCAATTTTACCGCTGTATTCGTTTTGAATTTCAGACTGGTGCCTTCTGTTATCTGCCTGCTCTGGCTGTAATGAATACCTTGTAAACCGGTTAAGAACGCTGGCAGATCATTGATCACCACACTCAGATCAGGGAAGATCTGGGCATTCTTTTGTACAGTATATCTTTTAATGTTCTCTGTCAGGATCTCTACAGGCGCATTCTTAAATGGCTTCAGCGCGGTAACGCCAGCTCCTGCTCCCTGCTTCTTCAATACGGCAATATGCTTTTTGAAGTTTTCGAGCTCGCGCTCATAATAAGGCAGCAACTCTACCCAGGTCTTGTTCTTTCCATCCCTTCCTACAACCGGGATCTTCCGTTGCGCCGTTTGCATACTGTTCGCATACAAATAAGTAGTATCTGTACGTGCCGCCAACTCCGCAAAATACTTCACACTCTTTTCCAGCAGCGGAACAGCCTGCTCCAGGTCAGCTACATTATTCGAATACTTGAACTTCAATACCTGTATGGCTGCCCGGGCCTTCCAGGCATAGTATAACGCCATCGACTGGTAGCAATACATATCATTCTTTAACCGGTTGAATTCTTCCCGGTTCATCTTTACATAAGGCGCTGCCTTTTCAATGGCCGCTACCGCTTTCGCGCCATGTTCAATGATCTCATCCGCTATCTGCACCGGCGTTTCGCCTATGTGCGGTTCCTTCTTCGCTTCCTTTTCGGCATACTCTATGATCATCTCCCCTTCGGGGCTTTCTGAATTATATAACAAAGTGAATAAGCCAAAACGTTTGGGATCTATCAGCTGCGTCATTAACATGCCCAGTGTCATCGTCTGACGGTTGCCATCGGTAATTCCATAGCGCCGCAGGATCTTGGGAGAAATCTCTCCTGATTCCTCATACGCTTCCACAATATGTTTTGCCTGCTCTGGCGAACAGCCAAATTTGGAAGCAAGGCTGCCTGACCAGTAAGCCACCTCATTCTGCCGATTGCGATTGGCCTTCCAGGCATACCGTGCCCAGGTTCTGTACCAGATCCAGTTGCGCTCCACTTCCAATAAACGGGGCGTAGTTTTGTCGGCTGTATATGGCCAGTCCCAATAAGAGGCCTGCGGATACAGGTGCAATCCGTTCGCTTCCATGATCGTGTGCATCGCCTGCACACTTTTCTGGATAAAATCGGGTGAGCCATAACGGAACGGCTCCAGGTTGGCCAGGATATGCACGTTCTCTATTTGCACGGTCCCAATGCGGCTAAGGCTGCGGTGCAGTTCTGCCCAGGGACCGCGGGGTTCATACGTTGTCAACGCTTCACCATTGAACTTTGCCTCCGTATACAGGTTCTTATAAATGGGTAAGGCTTCTTTCATCACCCGTGGCGCGTCGGTATCGTGCGCGCGCAATACGATCGGCGGCTCGTCTTTCTTGCCCAGCATTTTCAAACCATCCTGCACGCCCGGAATAATGGTCTTTGTAAACCAGTCCACATCATCCTGCCCTACTCCTTCCATGGCCTCGCCCAATGCCACCATCAGGCCCACGTTGGGATACTTGGCCACGAATGCGGCTATGGATTTACGCGTGTAATCGGAGATCAATGGAATGATCGGCCGGTTACGGTCCTGCGTTTTTATATTGTGCTTTTCAGCAAATGGCTTTGATACAATTATGTTATAGAACATTTGTATTACCCAGATGCCGCGTTTGTCTGCTTCTGATGTGAGAAAGGCAAACAGTTCTTCATTCTTTTTAAATGTGGCATCGTCTACTTCCACTGCATAGGGATACTCTTTGGTACGTACGAGCGAAGCAAACGGGTGGCCATTCCACAAATACAGTGAGTTCAGGCGGTTCACTACCAGTGAATCGAGGTACTGGATCCAAAGTTTTTTATCGTATAACCAGGGAAATGTTTCAGGTGTATACGGATATTCATATACGGTCCTTCCCGGTAAATAATATGGCTTTTGTACGCCTATACAGGTTCCGCGCAATACCATTTCCGGTTTGTCGACTATTGAGAAATTCGCGGGGATCGCTTTTTTATTGCTTACCTCTTCAGCCAGCTCGAGGCAGCCGTATAAAGCGCCTGAGGCATCGGTACCGGCAATGATAACGCCTTTGCTATTGCTTTTTATAGAAAATCCTTCTTTGCCAGTTGTATCGGGTTTCAGTTGAAAGGCCCCGGCGGCTTTTTTGATCAGTGCATCGCCATAGTTACCTGCTACAATGGTCGTTCCGTTGGCTGCAAATTTTGCATCGCCGGAAACCACTACTTTATAGCCGGCGCTACGCAAGGCCACCGCCAGTTTCTCTGTTCCGTACTTGACTCTCGGGGAGCTGTTCGCAGTTACAATAGTAACGTTCTTATCCGCGGGTTTGTCAGAAGCCCAGGTAGTGTTAAGGGTCACCAGGCTAACAACCAATACAAGAAAGCCTTTCATTAGAATAGTTGTGATTTAAAAATTTACGGTTTAGATATCTCTATTAGTGTATTTAAATTATTGTAATTCCATTAGTTAATTATCACATCAGCTAATTAGCTCATTGAGTCTGACCCCTCCCCGCCCACTCGACATATACGCCGCTTCTACACATGCCATCGTATATATGCAATCTTCCACTGAGTTATCGGGTGTTGATATTTCGCCGGCTGCTGCCTGCATCACCTGTTCCATACTGCCTATAAATGCATGCGGGAACCAGCTTCCTTCCACAGCCAGTGTTTTCCATTCACCGGGCTCATTGCCCGTCATAGTGATATATTGAAACTGATCTGCCACCCCATGCGGGTAGTTCATAAGCAGTCCCATATTTATTTTAACGGCGCCCTGCGTTCCTTCGAACTTTATATAGGAATGCTGGTGCTCCAGTCCGAACTTGTGACAATGGTTGGTGATGATATTCGCCCTGATGGTATCACCATAATCCATAATGATGTTGCTCCGCACAGATGCCAGCTGGCTCATATCAGGATGTTTCACCGTTTTTGCATACACGCCGGCCGGATTTCCAAAGAATGTTCGTACCAGGTCGATATAATGGATGCTGTGATATAATATCTCCACCCGGGGCGATTCGTACAGGAATGTCCATAAATGCCAGGGAGTGAAAACGTTCACATTTATTTCAATATCGCACAGTTGCCCAAGCGCACCCTGTTCGATCAATTTTCTCGCAGCTTTTATGAAGGGAGCATAACGCAGTTGAAAGTTTATGGCTGCCACCAGGTTTTTATCCCTGGTGTACTGCAGAATAGCTTTGGCCTCGTCATAATGATTGCCCATTGGTTTCTGGATCAACACCGCTGATCCGGCAGGCAGGTACTCCAGCACCTGCCTGATCGCTGAACCGGGCACTGCTACATCATACACTACCGGCGACAGGTTCAACCGCACTGCATCTTCAATTCGCTCGAAGACCATCGGTATATTGAACTTCTGCGCGGTGTTACGGGCTTTCTCTTTATCTATATCAAAAATACCGGCCACATTATAACCAGCCAACTGGTAGGCCGGCAGGTGTGCATCGTTTACAATACCGCCAGCGCCGATAATAACAATGGGTGCTTTATATGATAATGCTTCCTTCACTTAATTTTGAATAGTGGCAAAATTATGAGTTTGTGGTTTATGGTTTGTGGTTTGTGGTTCTTCCGGTGTAACCGGCTGATTAAATTTATACCTCCCGAATGGGAAACAACTACAAACAACAAACTACGAACTACAAACTATACACTGCCTAAGTAATTTCCATATGTTAAGGCAAGCACCGCTATTACTAAAATAATAAGGGCCAAAACAAGCGTAACAATCGTTTTCCGGCGGCATTTCACCCATTCGCGCATCAACAAGCCCGCCACCGAGCTGAATAAAACCAGCATGATCATGTGTATAGCCCAGCTGCTATACTGGTATTTCCCCATGCGCACATGTCCTAACCCATAAAAGAAGAATTGTGAATACCACAACATGCCGGTGAGTACAGCCATGACAAAATTTACCAGCAAGCGATTGTTGGGTCCACTTTGCCGGTACTCGGCAAACGTTTTTTCTTTGCGGTGCAGGTATATGCAATATATAAGGGTAGATACAAAAGCGCCTGAATTCGAAAAAATGTAAACAATATTGATCTTGAAATTTCCACTGCCATATTTTGCAGCCACTTCCGCGATCGGTTCGCCCTGATCGATCGAAAAGCCATACACGGCCGATAACACTCCTGCGAGGAAACAAAGCGGTAAACCTTTGGCCAACGAAAAGGTATGGCCTGTATCGTGGTTTAATCTCAGATCATTTTCTTTAAACCGGCCTGCCACGCCACAGCAGGCAATGCCCAGCGCACCGATGATGATGCCGGCCATGACCCAGCTGGCGCCGTTCTGCGAAAACAGGGAGGCCAACTGCCCGTGCACCAGCGGCGGCAATAAGGTTCCCAATACGCAGGAAATACCCACGGCAATGGCATAGGTGAGTGAAAATCCTACATACCTGATAGCCATACCGAAAGCAGTACCGCCAATACCATAAGCCACACCATATATAAAGGTTTTAACCATGGCATCGGAAGGCGCTTCCCGTAATACAGTGCCAATTTGGGGAATAGTTAACCAGGCGATCGCCAGCGGTAATAATAACCAGCAAACAGCGGCCTGCGCCAGCCAATAGGTTTGCCATGACCATTTCGCCACTTTCTTTTGCGGCGTGTAACACATGGCTGCACAGGAGGCTCCTACTGAATGATATATGACACCGGTTATTACTTCCATCTGGTTTGCACTCGTTATTTAATTGTCAAACACACATTAATGTTACAACACAGTACAGGATCGATTGTATTAAAAACGCTAAATATAGCGTTTTATCATAACGTCAATAATACATTTATATATCTTAATACTGGTTTAATAAATTTCTAATCAAAGATTGTAAAAGGCTACCGCATTCTTATATGCCGCTTTCTGAAGGGCGGCATCGGTCAGTACATTAGATAGCACTTTCATATACTGCTGCCAGGTGTGCTGATAGGTTCCCGCCAGCAGGCTCACCGGCCAGTCGCCGCCACAGCAAACGCGGTTCTCGCCAAAATGTTCCAGTACAAATTCAATATATGGCTGAATATCGTCGGTGGTCCAGCTACTGCCTTTTTTGGAACAGGTACCCAGGCCGGATATTTTCACATAAAAGTTCTTGTGCGATGCGGCTGTTCTCATCAGCTCGCCCCATTCGCCAAACCGCTCGCCGGTGGCAATGGGCGGCTGGTTCATGTGATCGAGCATCAACCTTAATTCCGGCACTTTCTGCGCTACTTCCAGGGCCGTTATCAAATGCTGGGGAGTTACACCCACCACATCGTACGGCACATCATAAGCCGCCAGCACAGAAAGACTTTGGGTCACCGCCGGTTGTAATAACCATTGCGGATCGGGTTCATCGTGTATCAGGTGGCGCACCCCCTTAAAATAAGGATTACCCAGGTATTCTTTGAGGGCGGTTGCTGTGAAGGAAGGATCCTGTAAAGGCATCCAGCCCACTACCCCTTTTATCCAGCCGGTTGCATTGGCAACCTGTAACATCCAGTTCGTGTCTTCAAAATTATTGGCCGCCTGCACCAGCACGCCGCCGGTAATGGCGGTCTTTTCTACTTCGGCCTGTAATTCTTCTATATCGTAATTGCGGTTAAGAATAGAGGTATCGTTCTTCAACCACTCATACTCGGCTTTTGCAAAATTCCATATGTGAACATGCGTATCGATGATTTCCATGGCAATCCGTTTATATCGAATATTGATTAAGGTTTGTGTCAGCCGCAAGATACTAATAAGCAGTTACGGCCTCCCCGCTTTCTGCTTTATATCTCATAATTCGATATTGGATGCTTTTACGCCAAACTGTTCTTCTATCTGTTCATTATGTTCACCCAGCATCGGGGCACCGATGTCGGAAGTATAAAGCTCTCCGTCGATCCTGATGGGGCAACGGGTAGTGGTTATAGAAAGTCCGTTGCTGGTCTTTACCTTCAACTCCATATTCAGCGCCTGGTAACCGTTCTCCTGTACCAGCGTATCGTAATCGAGCACTTTTGCGCACCAGATATCGGCTGGTTCCAGCACGGCCAGCCAGTCTTCTGTATTGCGGCCAAGCAAATGGGCAGCGAGTATGGTCTTGATCTCATCCCGCTTTACAAACCACTCGGCTGTATTCGTAAACTGCTGTAACGGGTCGCATTGCAGCAGGGTTGCCAGTTGTACAATATTACCCATGGCCAGCGCGAGGTAGCCGTTGGCTGTTTTATAAATGCCATAGGGGGCCGACAAATACGCATGTCCATTATTGATCTCACTGCGCACCGGTAATTCGCGGCCGTCGTTATAAAAACAGGTGAGCACTTCAAACTGGAAATCGAGTATTGATTCCAACATGCTTACCTGCACCAGGCTGCCTTCGTTGGTAATGGCCCGCTGGTATAATGCGGCCAGAATACCCTGGGCAATATGGGTCCCTGCCAGGATATCTACAACCGCCACACCCATAGGCGTAGGATTATCGCTGCGGTTGCTGCTCAACCAGGTCAATCCTGATACGGCTTGCAACAACAGGTCCTGACCGGGCAGGTCTTTCCAGGGCCCTTCATTCCCATAGCCACTTACCTCGGCGTAAATGATCTGCGGGTTAATGGCCTTTACTGCTTCATAATCCAGGCCCAGCCTTTCCATAACACCGGGGCGGAAATTATGCATCAGCACGTCTGCCTGGGCAATGATCCTTTTTACTTTCTCCAGGTCTTCTTCATTCTTCAGGTCAGCCGCATAACTTTGCTTGTTGCGGTTGATGGCGTGAAAAATAGTAGACTCCCCTTCTATCATCACATTCGACACATACAATTGCCGGCAGATATCGCCTACGCCCGTACGTTCGATCTTGATCACCTGCGCTCCCATATCGGCCAGTCGTAAACCAGCCGAAGGGCCAGATAAGAACTGGCTGAAATCAACAACTATTATATCCTGTAAGGGTTTCATTCCTTCTTTTAATGATTAGGTTTTACTACCGGCATTCCGGTTATTAGTTTGCTGTTACAGGTTTCAGGTTACAAGTTTCAGGGGGAAAAAGTTGATTTTGCGTTTTTAACATAAAACCCTGCAACCTGGACCTTGTAACCTGTAACGCATCATTTACCGTTTAAGACTTCACTTTAAGCAATTCCTTATTTATTTGTTTCGTATGCTCTCCCAATTGCGGTGCCGGTTTGGACGAAAATAACCGCTGGCCATTGATGCGTATCGGGCAACGGGTAGTTGTAATATCCTTTCCCTTCGATGTAGTGATCGTTTGTTCCATTTGCAAACAGGTATACGCTTCCTGCTCTGTCAGTCTTTTCCAATCCAGCACTTCCATCGCCCAGAGGTCTTTGGCATGCATCTTTTCAAGCCATACCGAAGATGGTTGCGTTAACAGGTGTTTGGCCAGCACCGACTTGATCTCATCCCGCAAACTAAAGGCAACCTTTTGGTCGTAAGCCATCAGTTCATTACAGCCAATGGCTTTTGCCAGTTGCTTTATATCTACCATCGCGATGGCAATATGCCCGTCGGCCGTAGCGTAAATGCCATACGGCGCATGTAATAACGGATGGCCGTTATTCACTTTGCTGCGTTTCGGCAATTTGCCACTGCTATGATAAGTAGTTAATAATTCAAACTGAAAATCGAGTAAGGATTCCAGCAGACTGATCTCTATTAAAGCGCCAGTGCCGGTCTTGTGCCTCCTGATCAATGCGCTCAAAATACCCTGCACCAGTTGTGAACCGCATAAATTGTCAGCAATGGCCAAACCAAAAGGCATGGGATTGTCTTTGGCATTGCCGGTGGTATATGCCAAACCGCTCATCGACTGCAACAGCAGGTCCTGACCAGGGCGGTTCTTCCAGGGGCCTTCTTTGCCATACCCGCTGATGGCGCCATATATAATACGTGGATTGATCTTTTTTACTTCCGGGTAACCCAGGCCTATCTTCTCCATAATGCCTGGCCTGAAATTGTGGGTGAGCACGTCTGCTTTTTCAATAAGCTTCTTCACCATCGCCAGATCTTCCGGATTCTTGAGATCGGCTGTATAACTTTCTTTATTGCGGTTGATGGTATGGAATAACAGGGAGCTGTCATCTGTCCAAAGGTCTTTGATAGATAACCGGCGGCAGGCATCCCCGGTATCGGGACGCTCCACTTTTATGACGCGCGCCCCCAGGTCGGCCAAACGCAAGCCGGCTGAAGGCCCGGACAAGTACTGGCTGAATTCCAGCACCAGCAATCCCTGTAAAGGCAATCGACTCATATTGACAAGCTCATTTTTTCGCCCTTGCGGCTTTGTTGATAAATGCGGTCTATTTCTTTCAGCACGTTCTCAGGATTTCCGCCCTGTAACATGTATTGTTGAACCGGGTCTCCGGCATGATCCTGAAAATGAAGGTACCCATTATAGCGCGGACGCATGTAACCATTCTTCATCACCGGCATTACGGCATGGAAAAAGCTGTTCGTAAGCACGTTTGCCATGTTGTTCGTCCATGCGGCCAGATGCCCTGGCTGCCCGCCATGCTGCACATAAAAAGTTGACTGACACTCTTCGCTGCAAACCCAGGCTGCAAATTCAACGGCTTCTTTCTTATGTTTAGTATATGACGATACGGCCAATCCGGTGCCGCCAATAGTACTGCGTAACCGTTTTTTGCCAAAATGAACCAGGTTGGCATAGGTCAGCAAATGTTTCGCATAGCCTACCCTGGCATAATTGGAATAGCAATAGGCAAAGGGACAATACCAGTAATCGTTGGTGGTTGACATCAACTCCGCCACCTGGATAGGATTACAGGAGAACAGTTTTTTATCGATCAGCGAATACAGCTCCCGCATGGTTTGCAAAGCCTGTACGCCCGTTTCTTTACTTATCACCTGCTCGCTGCTGCGAAATGGTTCTTCGCCCAACGCAATACAGAACATGTAAAAGTTCATGAGTGTATCTATGGGGATGGAAGGAATAGCCACCTTGCCATCTTTCGCCAGGGCAATCAGTTCTTCCCAGGTATCGGGCACGGCTACACCGTTGTGTTGAAACAGATCGGCCCGGTAACTGGCAGCAGGCGTGGCGGCATCGATGGCCAGCGCCCACTGGTGATTATCGTAATAATAGCTTATATGCGATTCGCCTACCGTATTGCTCGACTGGTTATGCAGATAAGCAGCCGGTAAATATTCATCGAGCGGTAATACACTGTTCGTAGCTGCTGCACAACCTACCCAGGGGTGGTCGATGATCAGCAGGTCGTAATCATTTACCAGTTTTTCCAGGGGAAAATCGGCAAACTCCTGTAAGGTCCTTTTCTTCCATTGTATGGTCACCTTTGGGTTGAGCTCCGAAAAACGCTGGGCCGCCGCCAGTAATGGGGTAATGCCTCTGCTGTGCCCCCAGGTAATGCCGTTCAAAACGATTTCAGCCATATCTTTCCTAACTTTCTTTTTTATTTACCAACAATACGTGTTCACATACCATCACCAGCTCACCGTGTTGGTTAAATACTTCTACCAATTCGGTAACCAGGCCATACCCTGGTTTTTTATGTTCTTTTTTATTTGAGATAGTAACAGTGGCTTTTATTGTGTCGCCAATGAAAACAGGTTTTATAAAACGGAGCCGGTCGTAGCCATAGGTCATAGACACTTCATTGATCACATGCGCTGTTAAACCTACCGCAATGGTAAAGATGAGGGTACCATGGGCAATACGCTTTTTAAAGGGCTGGGTCTTGCACCATTCTTCATCCATATGATGGGGGAAAAAATCGCCGGACTGGCCTGCATGAATGACAATATCTGTTTCAGTGACCGTACGTCCGCCGGTGGATCGTTTTTCGTTCAGTTCGAATTCTTCAAAATATTTAATAATACCCATACAGGATGTAGAAATTATCTTATATTCTTTGATCAGATTTTAAAAATCAAGCTAATGGTTGGCATAATGCCATTATAAAATACATGATCCAGGCTGGTGAATAGGCTGATGTGGCCACGTGCAGATGTAGAAAATGGAACCATTTTTTTCATAAGCAACTCTTTTTCAATCGTAATAGATCTCAGGCGTTTTACAACCAGAATATCATCGGATGCCTGTTAAGAACTGTCATTTATCACATTCGGAGTTGATGGAAAGACGTGCCACGTCAGTTTGAGACAGTCGCTTTTGAGAGCTTCAGGTAATTGTTAACTGGCCTTTATCGTCGTTTGTAGATACAAAAACAATGCAGGCACACGTGGCACGCCTCGTCCTTGCTGCTTTTGCTAAATAACCAACACTGAACGCTTTAAAGTGGAAAGCTACACAATATTGCCACGGGCGTCAATGTCAGGTTTAACTGAAATGATGGAATATTTTACTAAATAATAATGGCCTGCATGTAACAACTAAAGCACTTTTAAGCGAAAGCCCTCCATATCTTACTAAATTCAAGGCATTTGGGGTTACAGGGTGCAGGTTACAAGTTACAGGTTACAAGTTACAGGTTGAGTCGTTTAGGGAGTGGTGCCTTAAATGGCAGGCGGTTAGAAAATCGACAGCGGCTTCGAACGAAAGAACCACAAACCAAAAACCATAAACCAAAAACTCCCGAAAAGTGACCGCGGCCTCCAATGCAAGAACCAACCCCCACAAATCATCAACCATAAACCAGTAAAAATGAAACAACCGTTTGCGTGTTCCTTTTCGAAACTAAGGCTGTAAGTTTGAAAAAAGCCACGATTCAACAGACGATCCATGTTCAATAATATCTTAACCCGGTATGGACTTAACCCCGAACATTACACGGTACAGGCCTTTGGCAGCGGTTTGATCAACCACACCTGGAAGATCAGCAAACCGGATGGCCAACCCTGCTATATCCTGCAAAAGATCAATACCGCCGTGTTCAAAGAACCGGAAGCCATTGCCAATAATATTACAGCACTGGGCAGCTACTTACAACAGCATTGCCCCGGGTACCTTTTTGCGGGCGCTTTGCCAACTACTGCCGGTGAACACCTGTGCCTAAACGAAAAAAACGAGTATTTCCGCCTTTTTCCCTTTATTGCCCGGTCGCACTCCATCGACATGGTGTTTACCCCCGAACAGGCTTTTGAAGCAGCGCGCCAGTTTGCCCGCTTCACTAACCTGTTGAGCGGCTTCGATGCCAGCCGCCTGCAGATCACCATACCCCGGTTTCATGACCTGTCATTGCGGTATCAACAGTTTGTTTCCGCCCTTAACGAGGGTAATTCCTTTCGCATCCAGGACAGCTCCGGACTGATCGCTTATTTACAAGAGCAGCAACACCTGGTTGATTCGTACGAACGCATTAAAAAAGATCCGGGCTTCAAACTGCGGGTCATTCACCACGATACCAAGATCAGCAACGTGCTGTTCGATGATGATCATAAAGGTCTTTGTGTAATTGATCTGGACACCGTAATGCCGGGCTATTTCATCAGCGATGTAGGCGATATGATGCGCACGTATTTATCAGCCGCCAATGAAGAAGAAAAGGAATTTCAAAAAATAACCGTCCGCGATGAATTCTTCACGGCCATTGCCCGCGGTTACCTGGGCGAAATGCAGCATGCACTCACAGCCACCGAAAAACAGCATTTTGTTTATGCCGGCCAGTTCATGATCTATATGCAGGCTTTGCGTTTTTTAACGGATCATCTCAACAATGATGTATATTACGGCGCCCGTTACGATGGACATAATTTTATCAGGGCACAAAACCAGGCAGTGCTCTTGCAACAGTACACTGCGAAGGAAGGATTGTTTAACCAAATTATTTCAACTATTTAAACATGACCACTGCTAAAACGCTGGTTGTCCCCATGAGCACACAGCGCACCAACACAACAGCTATTTTCATTATCGGCTTTTTGTTCTTTATTTTCGGTTTCATCACCTGGTTGAACGGCAGCCTTATCCAGTTCCTGACACTGGTTTGCCAGCTGGAAAGTGATGTACAGGCCTTTTTTGTGACCTTCGCATTCTATATGGCCTATTTCTTCCTGGCCATACCATCTTCTGTTATTTTAAAACGCACCGGCTTCAAAAAAGGAATGGCGCTGGGTTTACTGGTGATGGCCATCGGTTCGCTGATCTTTATTCCGGCTGCTAAAGAAAGAAGTTTTGGCCTCTTTCTCACCGGCTTGTTTATACAGGGCATGGGGCTGGCATTGCTGCAAACCGCGTCCAATCCCTATATCAGTATCATCGGTCCTATTGAAAGCGCTGCCAAGCGTATCAGCATCATGGGCATTTGCAATAAGATCGCGGGTATCAGCAGTCCGTTGATATTAAGCGCCGTACTGTTAAAAGATGCCAATTCACTGGAACAAAATATCAATAAAGCCACCAGTATAGCCGAAAAAGAAGGCTTGCTGAATGCACTGTCGGCCCGGGTGATCAATCCTTATATCATCCTGGCAGTTGTACTGGCTATCCTGGCATTCCTGTTATTGAAATCGCCCCTGCCCGAACCGCCGGCTGAGGAGGAAGAAAACACTACTACTATTAACACTGCCAGCAATAAAAAAAGCATTTGGGAATTTCCGCACCTGTTACTGGGCGCCTTATGTATCTTCTTATATGTTGGTGTTGAAGTAATGGCCGGTGATGCCATCGGTATCTATGGCAAAGCCATGGGCATGCCATTGGAAGAAACCAAAAAATTCACCTCCTTTACACTGGCCGCTATGCTGGTGGGCTACGTTATTGGCATCTTCACCATTCCTAAACTTATTTCACAACAAACTGCATTGCGGGTATCTGCCCTGCTGGGAATTGCTTTTTCTATTGGCGTATTTGTTACCAGCGGTTATACCGCCATTATATTTATTGCGCTGTTAGGACTGGCCAATGCCCTGATGTGGCCTGCCATCTGGCCCCTGGCCATTGACAAGCTGGGCAAATTCACCAAAACAGGTTCTGCCCTGCTGGTTATGGGTATTGCTGGCGGCGCTATTATTCCATTAATTTATGCATCACTTAAAAAAGAAGATGGATTGAACATGCCTAACCACCTGGCTTTCTTCATTTGTATGCTTCCTTGTTATTTGTACATTTTATATTACGCCATTAAGGGGCATAAAGCGGGGAAGACAATGTGACAATGTGATGATTCGATAATGTGATAATGAAATACAAATACACGCAAGATGCCACCCCCTTTGCAGGAGGTGGCATCTTTGGTTTTATGATCCGCTTTATTCAAACGGTTCGCAACTGTCATGATCATCATACGGATCGTACAGCGGCAAGAGATCAAAAACGCCGAATACGTCAAAAAGATCGATCAGTAGATAATATAAAAAGTACCGCCACATAAACATTGTGCATTTTTAGCGTTCTTCCCACTTTCGCTGAAGTAACGGACGGGCAGGCGTTTTGCGTTCTGCGTTCTGCGTTTTGCGTTCTGCGTTTAGCGTTTTGCCTACCATTGGATCTTATACATTATGTCCGGAAAAAAACCGATCTGGTTTACAGTGCCCACCTGCTTCTGCACCGGGTTATACCGGCGGATAAACACATTGTCGCGATTGGTCACATTCTGCAGATCGAGATAGAAGGTTTGTGACAGCCGCCGTTTGCCGCTGTTCAGCCGGAAACCAAAACGGGTATCGAGCCGGAAATAATCATCAAACTGTTCCGTATTGTAGCGGGTTTCATCGAGCTTCTCGGTGCCTGCACGCGCAGAAGCCGCCAGGTCTATCGGTGTATAGTAGCGTCCACCGGAATAGGCCATCTTGAGATCCACGGTAAACACATTGCGGCCGCTGTTGCCGAGCTTCCATTCCCTACCCGCCAGCACGTTCAATACATTATTATTGTTGAAGGTTGAATTGCGCTCGATACCATCACTGCCTTTGTATTTACTCTCAAACAAAGAAGCGGTCGTGAGCAAATAATAACCCTTGCTGAAGAATTTTTCAACGGTCATTTCTACGCCTCTGTTGAAACCCGTACCGTTGTTCACCAGTCCGGCCTTTTCGGGAAATGTATAGTCGGCGCCACTGTTCAGAATCGAAAATCCGCTGGCTGTTCTTTCAACGGGGGCGTCAAAAATATCCTGGTAGTACAGTTCTGCTTTCAGACGCCAGTCTTTGGCAAAGGCCCAATCGTACCCAAAAATATAATGATGTGCTTTCGTGAAACCGAGATCGCGGTTGGTTTGGTCGAAGCTACCATTGGGCAATTGTTGTTGATACAGGTACACCGGCAACGGCTGCAACTGGCTGTGCAGACCATAACTTACAGTAAGGGTCTTTGTATTGTCGAGCGCATAACTCAAGGAAGCACGGGGTTCAACAGCCGAGCTTTCGTTAAATGTATAATACATACCATGCAAGCCGGCGTTCAGCGACAATTTCTCCGTAAACCGGTATTTGCCCTGCACATAGGGTTGCAGTAACCAGGAACTGCCATCATAATCTCGAATAACTTCCCAGTCGGGTCGGCCATCGCGTGTAGTCAGAAAGGTGTTCAGTCCATTCTGCTCCGCTAAAAATCCGCCGCGCATGGTAAACCGGGCACTCAGCTTTGAATTGATATACGTAGAAAAGCGCAGGCCGGTATTCGACGTTTCCTGGTGGGCATGGTACTGCCGCTCGGCCAGGGAATCATAATACTTATAGGTATCGCCTTCATTGCTGGTATAGGAATACGAGAGCACCGAACGGAGATATGAATGGCGGCCTACATCAATGGTATGTTTAACACCTACAATGCCTATGCGTGATTTAAAATAAGTATCCTCATCCTTATTGGCAAACATATCAGTTGAATCGAGATCGGCGCCGATGAAATCTATATTGCTGGTGCCTCCCATGCCAAAAATGCCGAACTTACCTAACTTTGAATTCGCAAAGTTGAGATGGAAGATCAGGTCCTGGTACCTGGGAACGGCTTCGGTTCCGAACTGCAATCCAACCGACTGCGCCAGCTGCGCAAATGAATAACGGTAGCCTATGAGAAAGGAAGAGCCGTTCTTCTTTTTGCTTAAAGGACCTTCGATCATGGCTTCCAGTCCGCTAAAAGCATTCAGTTGCAAGGTCTTTTCCACCTTATCCTTATTACCTGTGCGCAACGAGAGATCGAACACCGCCCCACTGGCATTGCCGTATTCGGCCGGAAAAGCACCGGTGTAAAAATCAGAGTTTTTCAATGCATTTGTGTTCAGTGCACTTACCGGACCGCCTGTTGTACCCAATGTAGAAAAGTGGTTGGGATTGGGAATGGGAATACCTTCCATGCGCCATAAAACTGCTGCAGGCGAATTGCCGCGCACCACAATGTCATTACGCGAATCGTTGGTTGAAGAAACTCCGGCAAAATTACTGGCCAGGCGGGCGGGGTCATTACGGCCACCTGCATAGCGGGTCACCTCATCCATACTGAACGAGCGGGCGCTGCTGCCTGCAAATTCATTCAGGGCCATGCCTTTCCTCGCACGGGGGGCCGATACCGTTACTACATTCAATGCATGGATCGATTCTTCCAACGACACATCCAGTATTACCTGCTTACCAATCGTTACCAACACTTCGGGAATGGAAACCGGCTTGTAACCGACAGAGGTAAAGGAGATCCGCTGACGGCCTACCGGCACATTGGGGAGTGTATAGTTGCCCGTTGAATCGGTAGTGACGCCGATAGACATGCCGGCCACGGTTACACTAACACCGGCCAGCGGTTTTTCGGAGGCCTTGTCAACAACAGTGCCTTTCACGGTTTGGGAGCTGTGCTGCGCCTGCAGGCGGTGGGTGGCCAAAGAACATATCACCAGCCAGGTCATCATGAACACTGCTGGCTTGCGAATGAGATCGAATAAATTCAATAGCATAGTGGGATATTACTTTATACCCCAAAAATGCCTGATACCCGAGGACCGGAAAAGTGAAGTAGGCCTGTTTGGCGATTAATTCGACATGAGGGCAAAATTTGTAGATGAGAGGTTATTCAGTTATTTAGTTATTTAAACTTCGCGACTATATTTAGACTAATGAACTTAATAACTTAGGAACTTAATAACTTATGAACTGAATAACTTATGAACTTAATAACTCAGGAACTGAATAACTTAAAGTTTATGACTTATAGCTTTGACGAGTTCCTCCTTATAAAAATCACTGACGGGAATGATATGATCATTGATATAAACGCGGTTCTTGCGGATGGAGGATATTTTGTCAATGGCCACCATAAACGATTTGTGCACCCTTACGAAACCGGTTGCCGGCAGTTTATCAGCCAGGGATTTCAGGGGCAGTTTGGTAAGCACCGGTTTATCGTGTTGTAATAAATAGATCTTGATATAATCCCTTAGCGATTCAATGTGCGTGATCTCCCCTACCGCGATCTTCACCAGGCTGTATTCTACATTTACAAAAAAGTAATCATTTGCGGCCTGCGTCACCGGCGATTGTACGCCCTGTTTTTTCAAGGTGCAGAAATCGGCTGCTTTGTTTACAGCCCGTAAAAAACGTTCGAAGGTCACCGGCTTTACGAGGTAATCGAGCACATCGAGCTCAAAACCTTCCAGCGCATATTTCTTGAATGCCGTAATAAAGATCACCACCGGTTTATAGGTAAGCGATTGCAGGAACTGCGTGCCGGTTACGCCCGGCATTTGAATGTCGAGGAAAATAAGATCGATCTGTTCGCGCCGCAATACATCCATGGCCTCGTACGCATTCTTGCAGCGCTGCACCAGGTGCAGGAAGGGAATACGTTTGATATTATCTTCCAGCAGATCGAGCGATAAAGCTTCATCATCAACAGCCAGGCATTTAATCATGCGTTATAAGTTTAAGGGAGGCATGAAACCACTGACCATCCTTTTGCGCAGCCAGCTGGTGTTTACCCGGATACAGGATCTTCAGGCGCCGTTCGAGGTTGGTTAATCCAATGCCTTTGGTCTTATCGGCTACCTGCGCCGTATAAGGAATGGTTTTATTACTCACCACTAACGTTACTTCCTTTTCTGTTGCCGCCAGCTTAATACTGATCTCCGGCTCATCGGCCACATTCACGCCATGCTTAAACGCATTTTCAACAAGCGGGATCAGCAGCATCGGCTCAATGATATGTGTATAATTTCCCGGCTGTACCATGAACAGGATCTTCACCGAATCGCCAAATCGCATGGTTTGCAGATCGATATAACTTCGAATATATTCCACTTCCTTATGCAGGCTCACTTTTTCTTCGTCAGAATCATAGAGCATATAATGCATCAGGTTCGACATCTTCAACAACGCAGGTTCCAGCAGATCTGATTTTTTCCGCGCCAGCGATACCATGCTGTTGAGCGCATTGAACATAAAATGCGGACTAACCTGCGATCGCAAAAAAGACAGCTCCATGGTGAGGGTTTCCTGCTGCAAACGTTCGTTGCGGATCACATCCACAATAAACCGGTAGCTGGTAGCCGTACCCATCACGAACAGGCCGATAAAAACTTTTACCACAATGCCCGCATAGATCGCATACATAGGCATTTCGCCTGAAACCACCAGGATACAACCGGGCACCAGGGAAAACAAAAAACTGAAACCCAGGATCGCTAAAATATAGGTGGCAACCCGTTTCTTTAACAATAAACGCGGATACAGTACATAAGCGCTAAAATAGAAACCGGCGGTTTGCAGTCCGGTAAAAATGATGGTATGCCATTGCAGGTAGTTAGGCTTGTTAGAATCCTTCAGGGGCATGATAAAAATGGGCACTACAATGATCAATGCGGTGCACAAAATATGTAGCAGAATATTAACCAGTTTTCCTGATTTCATGCGGTAATTGAAAGTACGAATGTAGATTTTTTAGCGGTACGCCCGTTTTGCGAATGACAACCGGCCTGTTTTTGGCGGCAAGCGGACGATTTTTGTCGATACGTCACCGGTTACCAGTAACCGGTTACCAGTTACCAGTCGCCAGTTGCCAGTTGCGGGTACCAGTTGTCGCTACAGACCGGCAGGCATTCCCCAATGTCCTTGCACCGGTGAACCTGTTGCGGGGCTAAACCTTATGTAACCCGTTAACCTTATTAACTTTATCAATCCTGTATACTTTTAACCAGTTAAATCATGAACTGTTCAACCAGTTAGATCGGGAACTTGTCAACGCCGCTATCTTTCTTAGTAACAACGCTTTAGGTTTGGTTCACGGGTAACCTATCACACTTTGTATTCTTGACACTAATTCTCCCGCTCTTTACACAATTTACCCCGCCGGCGCCAAACTCGTTAGCTTCCCGTACCTTCCCTACAGGTTTACCCTGATTTATTTGTATTAGTGACACAACTAATTTTTGAGAATTCATAGTTTAAGTGTTATTTTGACACGAAACAGGCATGAAGGGCAATTCACGCAGTATCTTTGTAGCCAGAATACCGAACTTTGCCCGGATCGGATTATCAATAAAAACACCTTTTTTGTTTTAGTTGCCGATATGAAAAAAGAAAATTATGTGATAGGGGTTGACTATGGCACTGACTCAGTGCGGTCAATCATCGCCAACGCTGCCAATGGGCAGGAAGTTGCATCAGCAGTGTTTTACTACCCCCGCTGGAAAGATGGTTTGTATTGCGACCCGGCCGTTAACCAGTTCAGGCAGCACCCGCTCGACTACCTGGAAGGCCTCGAACAAACCATTACCAGGTGTTTACTGCAGGCAGGCCCTTCAGTAACAGCCAACATCAGGGCTATTTCGGTAGATACAACAGGTTCCACGCCCGTAGCCGTAGATGAAACCGGCACTCCCCTGGCCCTGTTGCCAAGGTTTGAAAAAAATCCCAATGCGATGTTCGTCCTCTGGAAAGACCACACCAGTGTTCGCGAAGCAGCCGAGATCAATGCACATGCAGAAAAGTATGAGACCAACTACCTGCAATACGTAGGCGGTATTTACTCTTCAGAATGGTTCTGGGCAAAGCTCCTGCACATTCTGCGTGAAGACAAGGAAGTGCGTGCTGCCTGTCATTCCTGGGTAGAACATTGCGACTGGATACCTTTCGTACTGACCGGCGGCAAACAGGTTTCCGCCATGAAACGCGGCGTTTGTTCAGCCGGCCATAAAGCCCTTTGGGCTGCAGAATTCGGCGGCCTGCCACCCAATTCCTTCTTTACCGAACTGGATCCTTTATTGAATGGATTTACCGAAAGACTTTTCACAAAGACCTATACTTCCGATAAAGCAGCCGGCACGCTGAGCAAGGAATGGGCCGACAAACTGGGCCTCTCTACTGACGTAGTGATCGGCGTAGGCGCTTTTGACGCTCACATGGGCGCCGTAGGCGGACAAATTGAACCTTACCACCTAAGCAAGGTAATGGGAACATCTACCTGCGATATGCTGGTAGCCCCCCTGCAGGAAGTAGAGGGCAAACTGGTGAAAGGCATTTGCGGACAGGTTCCCGGCTCCGTAATACCGGGCATGATGGGACTGGAAGCCGGCCAAAGCGCCTTTGGTGATGCCTATGCCTGGTTCAGGCAGGTACTTACCTGGCCCCTGCAACATGTATTAGGACAATCCACCATCATCAATACGGAAACTGCCAAAGCCATCATCGATGAAACAGCCGACAGGCTGATCCCCGAGTTGAGCAAACAGGCAGCCCTTATACCTGTGGATGAGAACAGCGAACTCGCAGTTGACTGGTTCAATGGCCGTCGTACGCCCGATGCCAACCAGGAACTGAAAGGTGCTGTCACCGGCCTGAACCTTGGCAGCGATGCACCCCGCATTTTCCGGGCGATCGTAGAAGCTACCTGCTTTGGCGCCAAAGCCATTGTAGACCGCTTTAACCAGGAAGGCGTTCCCGTAAAAGGATTGATCGGCCTGGGTGGTGTGGCTAAAAAATCACCATTCATTATGCAAATGATGGCCGACGTTATGAATATGCCTATCCGCATTCATAAATCGGAACAAACCTGTGCCCTGGGCGCAGCCATGTTTGCCGCTACCGCAGCAGGCATTTACAATAAAGTGGAAGATGCCATGAATGCCATGGGACAGGGATTCGACGCCACCTATTATCCCGATAAAACAAAAGTAGCCCTGTATCAGCAGCGCTATAAAAAATACCATCAGCTGGGTGGATTCACCGAAAGCACGGTTAAAGTAAAAGGAACAGCATCTGTTTTATCAAATTAATATGCAGTTACAGGTTACACGGAAATACAAAAGCCCGATACCCTGTAACCTGAAACTTGTAACCCGAAACAATTAAGATGAGCAAGTATCAGCATATACAACAAGAATGTTATAAGGCCAACATGCAACTGCCAGAACTCAATCTGGTATTATTCACTTTTGGCAATGTAAGTGTAGCCGACAGAGATCTGGGTGTTTTTGCTATTAAACCCAGCGGCGTACCCTATAAGGATCTGAGCCCTGATAAAATGGTGATCGTTGATTTCAACGGCAAGATCATCAGCGGCGACCTTCGTCCTTCCAGCGACACCAAAACACATGCTGTATTGTATAAGGAATGGGAAAAGATCGGCGCCATTGTACATACCCACAGTACCTATGCTACTGCGTGGGCCCAGGCACAGCGCGATATTCCCATTTTCGGCACTACCCATGCCGATCATAATACCGTAGACATCCCGTGCGCGCCGCCCATGAGCGATGAAATGATCAAAGGCAATTATGAATTTGAGACCGGGTACCAGATCATCAACTGTTTCAACGAAAGAAAACTATCGTACGAGGAAGTGGAAATGATCCTGGTAGGTAATCACGCGCCTTTTGCCTGGGGAAAAAATGGCGACAAAGCCGTTTATAACGCCGCCGTACTGGAAGAAGTGGCCCGCATGGCGTATCTCACCGAGCAGATCAATCCCAAAGCTCCCCGCCTGAAAGACGCACTGATCGACAAGCACTGGCAGCGGAAGCACGGAAAAGACGCTTATTATGGACAATAGGCAATAGGCAATGGGCGATTGCAAGTTTATAGTTATTGAGTTGTGAGTTATGGAGTTAATGAATAGATGGTAAAAAAGGGTGCTATAAAGTTGAGGAGCCATTCACCATTCACCGTTGACTATTGACCATTCACCATTCACGATTTAAACCCATCAATTAAAATAGCATTACGTCACATGACGATTGCACATTAAATATGCACTTTATGGAAGATTTGAAAAAATTGGAAGTCTGGTTTGTAACAGGAAGTCAACACCTGTATGGCGAAGAAACGCTGAAACAGGTGGCTGAACACTCAACACAGATCGCTAAATTCATTGATAAAGATCCCGCCATACCGGTGCGGGTTGTTTTTAAACCGGTGGTAAAATCTCCCGAAGAGATCTACCAGGTTTGCATGGAAGCCAATACCACTCCTGCCTGTATTGGTATCATCGCCTGGATGCACACTTTCTCCCCCGCCAAAATGTGGATCGGTGGCTTAAAAGTGTTACAAAAGCCTTTATTGCACCTGCATACCCAGTTCAACCGCGATATTCCCTGGAGCAGCATCGATATGGATTTCATGAACCTGAACCAGAGCGCCCATGGCGACCGTGAGTTTGGTTTCATGGTAAGCCGGATGCGGATGAACAGAAAAGTAGTAGTAGGCCACTGGCAGGAAAGTGAAGTGATAAAAAGCGTTGAAGTCTGGATGCGGGCAGCCGCCGGCTGGAACGACTGGCAAAACGCCCGTTTCTGCCGCTTCGGCGACAACATGCGCCAGGTAGCCGTTACTGAAGGCGACAAAGTAGAAGCCGAATTGAAATTCGGTTATTCCGTAAACGGCTATGGCATTGGCGACCTGGTAAAAATGATCAATGATGTTTCTGACAGCGCCATAACTCAAACAGTAGCTGAATACGAAGAAATATATACCGTACAGGCTCCCCTGCGCAAAGGCGGCGATCGCCACAGCGCCTTGCGGGATGCCGCGAAGATCGAGATCGGGATGCGCAATTTCCTGAAAGCCGGAAACTTCAAAGGTTTCACCGACACTTTTGAAGACCTGCACGGCATGGTGCAATTACCCGGTATCGCGTCTCAACGCCTGATGGCGGAAGGATACGGTTTTGGCGGTGAAGGCGACTGGAAAACCTCAGCCCTGGTGCGCGCCATGAAAGTTATGGCCACCGGACTGAAAGGCGGTAACTCATTCATGGAAGACTATACCTACCATTTCGACCCCAATAACCAACTGGTGCTGGGTTCGCACATGCTGGAGATCTGTCCTTCCATTGCCAAAGATAAACCGGCTGTTGAAATTCATCCGCTGGGCATTGGCGGCAAAGCCGACCCGGTTCGCCTGGTGTTCAATGCAGGTTCCGGTCCGGCCCTGAATGCTTCTATCGTTGATATGGGCAATCGTTTCAGGCTGATCGTAAATGAAGTGGTAGCGGTTGATCCAATCCAAAGCCTGCCAAAACTGCCGGTAGCCCGCGTATTATGGAAACCCTACCCTGACATGAAAACAGGTTGTGCAGCGTGGATCCTGGCGGGTGGCGCTCACCATACCGGTTACAGCCAGAACCTTACTGCCGAACATATGGAAGATTTTGCCGAGATGGCGGGCGTAGAGTTTGTATTGATCGGCAAAAACAGCAATCTGTACGATCTTAAGAATCAATTGAGATGGAATGATATGTATTATCGCCATTCTATTTAAAAAATAATCCACATATTGCAGCCGCTTTTGACTGTGCCACGGTTTGCAGCCGTGGCACGGTTACATAAAAACTAACAACCAACATTCATTCTTTAAAAAACTTTTGCAGCCCGCTATGAATACGCTCGCTTCCATCGACTACATCATCTTTGTCCTTTACTTTATATTGGTGGCCAGTTACGGTTACTATGTTTATAGAAAAAGAAAGACCCAGGAACATGATTCAAAAGCTTTCTTTCTGGCCGAAGGGTCTTTGACCTGGTGGGCCATTGGCGCTTCACTGATCGCTTCGAACATATCTGCCGAACAGTTCATCGGTATGAGTGGTGAAGGCTTTTTTGTAGGTACTGCCGTAGCCGCTTACGAGTGGATCGCTGCAATTGCCCTTATTATCATTGCCGTATGGTTCATGCCGGTGTATCTGAAGAACCACATTTACACCATGCCACAGTTCCTTAAAACACGTTACAATGAGACGGTGGCATTGATCATGGCCATTTTCTGGTTGTTCCTCTACATCCTCGTTAATCTCACTTCAATTCTTTACCTGGGCGCTACCGCTATCACCGGCCTCGTGGGCGATGCAACGGCAGGCACCCCGGAATTCCAAAATATTTTGCACATCATCATGATCGGACTGGCGGTTTTTGCGCTGGTCATCACGCTGGGTGGCATGAAAGTGATCGGTTATACCGACGTGATCCAGGTGGCGGTACTGATCGTGGGCGGCCTGGCCACTACTTACCTGGCCCTGACTGTAGTAAGTGAACAATTCGGCCTGGGTAAAAACGCCCTCGCCGGTTTCAAAGCGCTGATGCAGGATTCGCCGGAACATTTCAAAATGATCTTACCAAAACCGGCAGCTACAACTGCTACCATCAACGATGCGCATAACCTGGATATTCAGAAATATGTGGTATTACCGGGTATTGCCATGTATTTTGCCGGTCAGTGGATCGTGAACCTCAACTACTGGGGTTGCAACCAGTACATTACACAACGTGCATTAGGAGCCGATCTGAAAACTGCCCGTACCGGTCTCATCTTCGCCGGTCTGTTGAAGCTGATGATGCCGGTGATCGTAATGCTGCCTGGTATCGCTGCTTACGTATTGCACAAACACAATGCCCTGCCTAACTTCAATGGTGTAAAAGACG
The DNA here is from genome assembly GCF_017356035.1 of Longitalea luteola. GTDB lineage: Bacteria > Bacteroidota > Bacteroidia > Chitinophagales > Chitinophagaceae > Niastella > Niastella luteola. The sequence goes on from NZ_JAFIQX010000008.1 coordinate 208,675, forward strand.
GCGCTTATTCTGCCGTACTGGGTTTTCTGCCGGCTGGGTTGAAAGGATTGTCGATCGCCGCGCTAACCGCTGCCATCGTTGCTTCCCTGGCAGGAAAGGCCAACAGTATCTCTACGATCTTCACGCTCGACATCTATAAAAAGTATTTCGGCAAAAACGACGACGAAAAGAAACTGGTGACGATCGGCCGTTATACAGTAGTAGCCGCTATGATCCTGGCCATCCTCTTTACGTGGAACGACCTGCTGGGTATCGGTGGTGAGGGTGGTTTTACTTTCATTCAGAAATACACCGGTTTCATTAGTCCGGGTGTATTTGCCATGTTCCTGTTGGGTATGTTCTGGAAACGTACCACTGGTACGGCAGCCATTGTTGGTGTGGTACTTGGTTTTGTACTCGCCATCTTCTTCAACAATTATGCAGTAGATATCTTCGGTAAAGAAACGCTGTTATATACTGCTTATACGTACGAAAAAATGGAGAAAGGCCAGGTAGTACAAATAACAGAAATTCCTTTCCTCATTAATATGGGTTGGTCTTTCGTAATTACGGTAGCTGCCATGGTTGGTATCAGCCTGGCCGGACCTAAAGTAAATCCGAAAGCATTCATGACCGACAAGAGCATGTTAAAACTCGAACCACGCACCATTGCATTAATTGTAGTTACATTGATGTTACTGGCAGCGCTGTATATAAAGTTCTGGTAGTCGTCACTACGGTAATGAAAAAACAAAAATGCCTCCCGATTTTATCAGGAGGCATTTTTGTTATATCTGACTTCCGACTTCCGGCCTCCGACTTCTGACCTCCGGCTTCCGGCTTTCGGCTTTCGTTACTTCAACTTATACATTTCACTGCCCGCGAGCAAGAAACAGCCCAAACCATAATCTTCAAAATCCGGGACCTTATCGTACGTAACCGGCTGACCATCCTTCGGTTCCTTACCAGTGCCCTGTACATAACCCAGCATACCATTTGGATGAATACAATCCTTCATCATGGCATTCCACGCTTTCAACATAGCCGGTTTGTAGGTAGCTGCATCAATGATATTGTTGTTAATACCCCAGGCCATTCCATACACGAATAAAGCAGTACCGGTAAGCTCTTTACCGCCATAATTGGTAGAATCGGCCAGGCTCACGTTCCAGAAACCATCGGTGCGTTGCAGCGGAAGCAGGGCTTTCAGCATGTCTTTATAATCCTGCAGGTATTCATTGTAGTGCGGATCGCTTTTGGGCAGCATTTGCAGGGTGCGCACCAGTGCAGCCACTACCCAGCCATTACCGCGGCTCCAGTAACAATTACCGCCATTGGGTTCTTTATATGGCGGATCGAAATCCTTATCCCGCCACCATAATTTCTCGGCCGGGTTATATAAGCCGTTATCACCATGTTTGTATTTGGTGAATGCATACATCTCATACATCCGGCTGAAATAACTGGTATCGTTGTACAAAACACCCAGCCGTACGAATACCGGCATGGCCATTTGCAGCGCATCGATCCAGTTCCAGTCATCCACTTTTTCCGTACCTTTCATCAGGTCAATGGACGCTTTTATGTCTTTAATGCGCTCTTCTTTTTTATCCATCAGGTACAGGTCAATATAGGTTTGACCGCAGCACTGGTTATCGGCATTGCGGGTTTGAACGCCGCCGCGCAGTCCCCATTTATGTTTGTTACCCCAGTCGATCGCATAATCGAGGTATTTTTTCTTTTTATCAATGTCATACAGGGCCATCAATCCTTCATAGTATACGGCCCTGGTCCAGATGTTACTCGGCCGTTCTATATTGGTAAAGATCGGCTTACCGGGATCGGGCCATTTGTTCATGAAATACTGATTCGTCAAACGCATTACCTTCAATACGCTTTTCTTTGAAGGCGTTTTTTGCGCATGTACCGAGGAAGCTAACAAAAAAGCAACAGCTAATAACAATTTCATTCTATGTACCATAATTACCTGATTAACGTATTACTTATTAAAATTGGCGGCCACCTGTCAGGTGGACGGAACTTCCACCTTACAATTCTGCCTTAGTTATTTAATTTTGGCTTCAACTCGTCGGGACTGTCCTTTGTATACCCATTCCAGGTTTCCCGCGAAGGCTGGGTAAACAGGGCCTGTATGGCTGACAGCTCAACAGACGCTGCCGGATTGAACTCCTTTGAAACCATATAATCCAGTAAACTGTGTAACAGCTGAAACGCAGCCGGCCGGTTACTCATATCATTCTTCAGGTCGATGCTGCACAACAATAATTTTCCTTTGCCCACTTTTGCTTCCAGCAGCAAGGCGAGTTTGCGGTTAATAAACCAGGTATCTATCGGTTGCAGTATCGGGCTAAAGCCTTTTGGAAAATCCTCCAGGTGCATTACCTGGGCTTTATTCACGATATCCCACCACTGCATATCGCTGTGATAAGTTGCAGGAAAGCGCTTAAAGGCGGGATGGTTGGGATCGCATACAATTCCTAAGGTATGGGGCGGACGCATTTTAAACCAGCTGGTATTCCAGAATACCGGGGTAAAGTAATTTACAACTTCTTTTCCTTTTACGATCTTGCCGGCAGCTTGTAAAAACACCGTACCGCCCTCTTCAAGGAACGAAATGGCTTTTTGATCGAGCGTGTCACATACATACACCTTACTGCTGCTGACCGCGAAACCAGATCGTTTAGCCGGGAAGACCCACACGTTCCAGTCGTTCCCATAGTTGGTGCCAGCAATCGAAATATCGAGATTGAGCCGCATCGGCGTTTGTATGGCTGATAATGGCACCTCAATATCACCCACCGGCAAACAATTACCTATCGCATACTCCTTTTTGTCATAACTGCCTTTGGCGATCAATTTGCCGGTACTGTCTTTCAGCATCCAGTTGATCACCGCATTCTTCAATGCAGTGCTGCCATAATTATACAATTCCACCCGGGCGGTTAACTTTTCATCATTCGTGTAAACGAATTTTTGCATACGCGTAAGCGGCACAACGGCATTGCAAAACCGCTTTACCTGTTGCGGCGTTATATAGGGCTTGCTTTGCCATAAAGCATTCAGCATACCTACCAGCGCCGTACCCTGGCCCGGGAAATCCTGCAGCCCCAGCAACTGAAAACCGGCGAGGCCCTTGGTTCGCATGGCTTTTTCAATTTCATTTTTATAACATAAAACCTGCAGTTTGCCGCTGGCCATTAAAAATGAATGTGCTTTATCAGCCATGCCGTGTTCGGCCAGCTGCTCCCGGAACAATTCAAAATTCTTTTCTTTATATACGCCGTTGAAGCGACTGATCTCATTAAAATCGGGGTATACACACCACTGCCCCATTTCATGCACCACGTAAGGCACATTGAATTTTTGAATGGCAGCATGGTAATCTGAATCACTTTCCGGACGCGCATTGGTCCAGTTCAATCCACGGGCGCCTGCTTTTACCATGTATTCATTTTCGGGCACGAGCGGCCAGCTGTTTCCTACGGATGCACCTGTATATACGCGGCGATTATCTTTTGCCTGCCAGTAATGAATAAGATCCGTCAGGTACTTTACCTGGTTGCGCCCTGCCGGTTCGTTACCACCAGGCGCTTCCAGGCAGAAAGAAGCGTAATTACCGTACCAGTAGGCCATGCGGTCCGTTTCCTCATACATATATTTATCAACCGGGCGGCCATCGCCTAATGATGTGCCATGGTTTACCCATCCGGGGCCTTCCGGTTGCAAATAGAACCCTGTTTTATCGGCAGCTTTGAAAGCCGCTTCGGGTGGACACCAGGAATGAAAACGCATATGGTTCAGTCCATGCGCTTTTGCCGTATTGAACTGTTGTATCCACCCCGCTTCATCCATGGGCGGAAAACCCGTTAAAGGGAACTCACAATTATTTACGGTGCCCCGTAAGAAAACAGGGCGGCCATTAATCGTAAAGCCAGTGCCCGCAATATTAAATGACCGCATGCCAAATGTCACTTCTTTTTTATGTTTGTCCTTATCTCCATTGAAGGAATGCAAGGTCACCTGCAGTTTGTATAAGGCGGGATTGAACTCATCCCACAGCAGCATATTGGCCGTCATAGGCAGTGTAAACTGTTGCGTGGTGAGCGTATCCCTGCTCAACGTAATTGACCCGGATACGGGCTTTATCACATGCGATCTTTTGGTATTAAAGGCGGCAGCTTCCAATGTCAGCTTTGCCGTTCCGTCCCTGCGGCCTTTCACAGTTACTATTACAATAGCTTGTTTATTCGGCACATCAGGATATACCTGAATATTCTCAATGCGCGCTTCCGGCGTTGCTTCCAGCGAGATCTTTCCAATGATCCCATTCCAGTTACCCTGGGTATGATCAGTTAAACTATGGGAGTCGGGTCCTACATTAATGGCTTTAATGCGATTATCGACCCGGATGGTGATCACATGCTTTCCCGGATCGCACAGATTCGTAAGGTCATACACATGCGGGGCCACCAGGCTGTTCTGCATGCCTACCTCCTTTCCATCTATCCATACCGTGGTTTCGGTATGGCATCTTTCCAGGAACAACTCAATCTGTTTGCCCGTAAAGCTGGCCGGTACCATTACTTCTTTCTGGTACCAGGCAGCTCCTACATAATATTTATCTGGTGTTAACCAGAAAGGAAATTTCAAATTACCTGGCTGCCGGTATTTCTCCATACGTGGATTGAAATACCAGCTGCTGTCATAAATGCTGCCCGTCCATTTTGTTTGTAAGGTTACCTCATCGCCTTTGCCATTGGTAAGCATGGAGCCGGGCAGTTTGATCTTATCTTCCAGTTTTTTATTGAACCATTGCTCCTTTATCCCCACGTCATTCCGGTCGATCCGGAACCGCCAGTCACCCGCCAGAGAGATCGATTGTGCGTGAACGGTATTGAGCAGGCTGCAGACTGCCAACAGGAGACATAAGGCTAGCCGCCTGCCGGTTGCCGGATGCTTTGTTATACCGTTATTATGTTTATAATCTTGAAACATTATTTCTTCAGGTATTTTTTCAGCGTGCATTTTTTAAGGTCTTTGATGCCTTTAACTACCAGGTCGGCATTGAGGGTAGAACCCGCTTTATCAGGATGGGTATGATCAACAGGGAAGAACCGTTTTACAGAATCGGCGCCCAGTTTATCGTACTCATCGGCAATGAGATCATTCAGCGGAATAAAGAAAGCATTGCCCGCTTTGGCCACTGCTGCTGCCCATTTGCCATAACTTTCATTGGCCCTTTCGGTTTTACCGTTCCGGAAATTATTCCTGGGCACCGGTGAACATACAATAGGAACAGCGCCTTTGGCTTTCGTATCATTAATGTATTTACGCATATACCAGCCATAGCTATATACCACTTCATTCACCTTACGGATGGGATTGTAGATAGCCGCACTATCATCACCAATCCCTTTTATCGTTCCGCGGGCGCGGGCAGTATCATCGAGCGGACTGGCATCATTATGTCCGAACTGCATCATCACGTAATCACCGGGATGTAATTGTTCCAGGATGCGGTCCCAGCGGCCTTCGGTAATAAAGGTGCGGCTGCTTCTTCCGCCAATGGCGTGGTTTTGCACGCTGATACGGGTTGTATCGAAACGCTCAGCCATAAAACTGCCCCAGCCCCAAAGATCCTTCTCCCCTTTTCCAGTGCCATTCTTTACCGTGGAATCGCCAATGATATACAAAACAGGTTTTGGCGCCTGCAGTAAAAAAGAAGAAACGAAAATGAATAGACCGATCGATACAAATGAACGCATCCATTTCCTGTGTTTATGTATTATACCCATGCTATTTGTTTTTTGCATTGTCGTTTTTACGTGGTTCAATGATGCTGATCTTTGGTTGGGGTGGTGCGCTCATTCCTTCGCCGAGATAAAAGCCGGGATGAGGAGGTTGATTATATGCTACATTCTGCCATACAATACTCAGCCGGTATTGCGGGTCATGCATCAGCGTATAAAATTTATGGGTAGTAGGAATGGTGGTTGAAAAAATACGCAATTCCTTGTTATCGCTTGTGCGGTAAATAAGCTCTTCTCGCCAGTCGCCCAGGATATCGGCCGATAAACAGGGATTTGATTTGGTGCCGTTATTATGCTGGCAATCGTAATCCCGGGCATCGAGCAGTTTATTGGTGACACTGTTTATATAGTCCCATTTTCCGACTATCGTAGCATTCAGGATCTCACTCAACAGATCGCCATCCCAGTAAATACCCATATTGCAGGGCGGTGTTTTATCAGCGATCTTGTTGCCCTTACAATCGAAAAGGCCTGTTATGTTGGCGCCCGCTACCCAGCACTCATACCCTTTATAACGGGGATCTATATCCAGGGCAAGCGCACGGCCGGGTCCTTCCCCATCTTCACCCGCAGCAACGGAAGGTTTTTTCCAGATCACTTCACCGGTCTTTGCATCCCGGAAATTAGCACCGGCATCTCCAAAGCGTTCCTGCGTACCAAACACTTCTATTCCCGGCCGCTCGGGATCGAGGTCTGAAACATGCAGGGCATCGGCATGACCAATACCGGTTGTGTACAGGCCTTTGCCGTCGTGATCAACGGTCATCTGCCCGTATACAATTTCATCTTTACCATCTCCATCCACATCAGTTACTGATAAGTTATGATTGCCCTGTCCGGCATAGCCGGGATATCCCTTTTCAGTATCGAAGACCCAGCGTTGGGTAAGCTTGTTGTTCTTCCAGTCCCAGGCGGCCAGCACACTGCGGCCGTAATAGCCACGGCACATGACCAGACTGGGATGCACACCGTCTAAATAAGCAACGCACGCCAGGAAGCGATCGACCCTGTTGCCATAATTATCGGTACGGCCATTTCCGCCGGAACCGCCCCAACCGTCTACCCGGCCACGTGAAGGAACATAATCAGTCGTATACAAAGCGGCGCCGGTCCTGCCATCAAACACCGTAAGGAATTCCGGTCCTTCGATGATACGGCCTGCGCTGTTGCGATAATCCCTGGTGGAATCGCCAATCACTTTTCCCTGTCCGTCAATAGTACCATCCGCCGTTTTCATGGCTATTTCTGCTCTGCCATCGCCATCGAGATCATATACCATGAACTGCGTGTAATGCGCGCCTTCGCGGATGTTCTTGCCCAGGTTGATCTGCCACAGGAATTTGCCATCGAGCGTATATGCCTGAAAGATGGGCGGGTCGGTAAAGCCACTGTGTGAATTGTCATGTCCTTTTCCGGCCTGGTGCAGGATGATCTCATAAGTGCCATCTCCGTCCAGGTCACCTGCACTGGCGTCGTTGGGTGCATAACCTGCCGGTGTTCTTAAGGGAATGGAAATATAGGCGGGCGCTGCCGCTTTCACCGTATACGTACGGGCGTCTTTCACTTCTTTGCCATTCACAACGGCTGCAACCTGGTACGTATATTCTTTTGTAGAATCAGTCTTTTCATCGAGCCAGGAAGTTACAGCTGTAATTGGTTTGGTATTCACCCGGGCGGCTTTTGACCTGTTTACCGAACGGTAAAGGTTAAAGGAAATATTAGGGGCATCCGTTGCCAGTAATCGCCAGCTGATAAAAACGGCTCCTTTTCCATTGGGCATGGCTACTATACCACGGTTCAGGAATTCCATTTGCCGTTGTGCCTGCATAGCTACAGGCAGCATGGCCATCAAAAGGAGCAATAATATTTTATATGGGCGAAGCATGGTATCGTTTATGATTTATTTTATTGTTACCGCCACATTGCGGACCACAACAATTGTATGGAAGTGAAAATAACAATAGCAATTCGTTTCATTGGGAACAGTTCTGTAGTTTTTAAGAACCGCCCGGTAAGGTGGAAGAGCGAGGGAGTTTATGGGCGCTGGTTTGCCTTGGCCATGCCGGGTCTTTGATGTTGGCGGGTTTGTTCAGTGTGACCACCAGCCGGCCGGATCTTGTAATAAAGATATTACAGGCAATACCGGCAAGTATGGCAAATTTCAGTAAAGTCAACCGTTTCTTCATGAGCTTTGCAAGCGTTAAAGCTTGTAAAATTAGGGGAAACGGCAGGGTCACTGTCCTGTTGTGTCCTGAGCCAACAGCCCTAAAGCGGAGTAAAATCTTTACCGGTTGCAGGTTACCAGATCCCGAATCGCCGTCGGGATATTCGATTTACAGCATTGAAATCTCGCTTTGTATATTGACGATTGTCGACTTCGATTGACCAATCATGCCGATCCTATCGTCCACTACTTTTTACCAGTTGCTGCAATTCCTTCTGTGTAATTGTAAGCACTGTCCCATGCCTGATGCCTTTGGGCATGACGAGTTTATCAGAGATCTCGGTCCAGTTCACGAGGTCAGAGGAAGTAATGGCTCCGTATTGATGATCGCGGTATTTATCGAAATAAACGATCCACTGCCTGCCTTGTTTAAGGACGGTGGGTCCTTCCGCCCAGTATTTACCGGTAATGGGCGCAGAAGGCGTACTATAACCTCCGGTGAGGCTGGTGCTGGTAGCTACACGCAGATTTTTCTGAGGCGGATACCGGGTTTCGTCTTTCAGGAACATTACAAAACGGTTTCCATCTTTCTGAATGGTGGCGTCAATCACATTAAAACCCTGGTCGTATAAGATCGCGGCTTTGCTGAATGATTTAAAGTCTTTGGTAGTTACATAGTACATGCGGTGGTTGTACTTGTTGTCGCCGGCTGAATCGCCTTTGGGAAATCGGCCCGGAATGGTAGTGGCCCAATAGATCATATATTCTTTTTTGCCCGCATCGTAAAAGATCTCGGGCGCCCAGCAGTTGAGGGCGGTGGGTTCATGCTCCATTACCGGAATGGCTTGTTGTTCACTCCAGTGGATCAGGTCTTTGGATGAAGCATAACCAATGGTCCTTTCATTCCAGCTTACCGTCCACACCATATGGAACTGACCGTCGGCCCCGCGAATGATGCATGGGTCGCGCATCAGCCTGTCTTTTCCGGCTGTAGGTGTTAGAAAAGAGCTGTCCTTTTTTAATGCCTGCCAGCTAAGTCCATCGGTACTATAGGCCAGGTGCAGACCATCTTCACCATTGCCTTTGAAGTAAGAGAAGAGGTATACGGATTTGTTTTTCTGTGCGGTTACTATCGAGAGCTGTGCCAGGAGAACAAACAGCCAGACAAATGCTTTCATTATGGGAAGATAAGACAAAAGCAAATACCCCCGACCCCTAAAGGGGAGAAACTGCTACCGGCCCCCCGTTACTGTTACCAGATACCGGTTGCCAGCCGTCAAATTGATTATTGTTCATTGCTTACTGCGAGTTGACCATTTTTCAAACTTTCATTAAAGGAATGAACCTTTAACAGGATACCACTTGCCAGCGTTTTTATTCCTAATACGGTCATGATCATTAGAAAGCTTAATACGAATATACCGCCGGCAAACTGGAAAGGACTGATATCGTACCAGGCCGGAAAGCCGGTGGTACGAACGGGCAACTCGAAAACGGCAATGCCGCGTAATTTAAATTCAATAAATGCTCCGGTAACCAGGAAGGTGTTGAGGAAGGAAGCTACGATACATACAGGCCAGATTTTTCTCATGGGAAAGGTTGTGTAACAGTTTATAATTATGGTTAACTAAGGTCTACATGTTGATGTCGTCGTAATATACCAGGAACCACTTGCCTTCTTTCAATTTGAACCGGCGTTCTACTTTGAAACCGCTTTGATCGATCCAGAATTTTTCGGTGACCATGGAATCTGTCATTGTAAGGCTATGCCTGCATTCTGTTGTATCTGGATCCAGGCTGACGGGCGTTTTCAGGAACTCCCAGTTCTTCTTTGACCACCTGCTGTTCTCGAGATCATTTACTAATTGTCCATCGATCGGGAAGGGAATTCTGGAAAGCTGAAAGCTGGAGTCTGCATGAAATTTGGTATTAAAGCTGTCGAATGATTCTGCGCCTGGGATATTGTTGAACGTTGCGATGGAAGGTGGGGCTTGAATAGGCAACGGCGCCTTTTTTTCATCTCGCCTGTTACAGGCAAACAATACGCTTACAAACAACGGAAGAAACTGGTAAGGTTTCATAGCGATCAAATTAGGTTTTAAAATAATACCAAACCATCCTGTTGCTATTTTCAAAACCAAATACCGTTCCTTTTCCGTCAATGGGGAAAACTTGTTGTTTGAAGGCTGATAATTTTATTGCAAATCGTTGATTGCCTTGAGCAGGTCTTTCAATTGTTGTGGCGATAAAACGCCGTTGTACCGGAAAAGCACCTCGTAATCTTTGCTCAACAGCACCCAGGCCGGAAAGCTGACGCTTTTGTCGCCGCTCAGGGCAACAGCCAGTTCATGCAAACCTGTTGCTATGCCGGTTGCTTTATAGGCATAGGTTTGTCCATGAAATGTTACTGATCCTTTTTCTTCGGCATCGAACGCAGCAAAATAAAAGCGTTCGTTTGAAGTCTGAAAATCCGGGTTCTTTTTTAGCTGCGCCTTTTGCAGCTCGCAGTATTTACACCAATCAGTCGTTAACAGTATGAGCACTGGTTTCGCAGCTGAACGCATACAGCTGTCCAGCTTTTGCAACGGCAGCGTCGCCAGCTGCCCTATACCGGTAGTAGCCAGTAGTAAAAAGGATAGTATGAAAATGAATCGCGCCATTTTATCTGAATAAATTATATCGCGCGCCCAGAAAACCTCTTATTCCCTGGTTTGGCGCGTACACATACGAGGGATCGAAAGTGAGCCCGTATGGATTGTCGGGCGTTACCATCGCCTGCCCATTGGCATCAAACTGTACGTTCTTATCGAATGGATCATTTGCTCTGGCAATAATGAATGGATTGCCAATATTGGGCGTCCAGTTCAACAGGTTCTTTATGCCGCCATAGATCTCAAATCCATTCCCAAGCTTCTTGGTAAACTGAATGTTCTGGATGCTCCACCACGGCGAATATTCGCTGCGCGGATCGGTTTCGCTTAGCAGTGGCAAGCGCATAGGACCATAGAGGTTACCGGTATAATCCACGGTAAGGTCAATACTTTTGAAGGTATAGCCGATGTTCCATACGCCGGTAAATCGTTCTGTAAACAATTGCCTTATTTTTTCGCCGCCCTCTTTGCGGAACACATCCATGGCGGTAGCCCCGGCAAGGATCTTCAAGCCATTGGCGAATACAATATCTGCATTTAAGGAAATACCCTGCGATACTGCATGTCCGTTCAAATTATCATAAATGATCTTATTGGGATCGGTATCATAGTTGGCTATGATCTTATTGGTAAAATAAGTATAGAAAGCTGTTGCATCGAGTCCTATAAACGTATTGCCGGCATAGATCTTCTTCACAAAATTGATATTCCCGTTCCAGGAAGTTTCCGGTTTCAGGTCATTGATAAAAACTATCTCGCGGGCCCCTGTAAGCGCCGCATGGTCTTCAGTAAAAACGTTAGCCACGCGGTAGCCATTGCCTGCACTCACCCGTAAAATATTATTCCTGTTTGCTGAGCTCCATTTATAATTGAGGCGGGGCGTAAAGATGCTGCCGTGTATGGAACTGTGGTCGTACCGCAAACCCAGCAACAGTTTGTTGTTGGCGTTTAAGGTGATCTCATCCTGTACAAACAGCCCCGGCAGGTTGGTGTTCGCCGGTTTATTTTTATTGATGTCATTGGCATCCGCCGTAGCCGGGGTGTTATCATCATAATACGTATAACGATAAGTGAGCCCGGTTAAAAGATCATGGCTTCCGGCGGTTTTAAACCACACCAGCTGGCCGAACCCGATATACTGGTCGGCCATATAAGGTATATTGCCGTATACACTGTTCTGGCTATGACCGTTCGTGCTGAACTGGAATAAAATTTTTTCTTTAACCGGCAACTGGTAAGTGCCGAACAGCTCCCACCTGTTGGTGTAAATGCTTTCACCATATACTTCGTCGCCGCCTCTGAATTTTCTCGACCAGTTCATTTCACCGCCCCAGCGGTCTTCATAAATATAGCGGCCAGCGAGGGAGAACAGGCGGTTATCCTTTCTGTGAAAGCTCCATTTATTAAAGACCGAGATGCGATTCTGCAATGTAACATCGGTAAAATTATCATTGTTGTTATCAATCGGATGTTGATAATTGTAGTAATTGACACCCAATAATGATTGCGCTTTATTACCTGCTTTGAATTTGGCAGCCAGGTCAACATTTGCTTCGCCCCAGCTGGTGCCAAAAATATCTGCAGCAATTACGGGTGCATTGACAGGCTTTTTAGTAATGATGTTGATCAACCCGCCTACGGCTTCACTGCCATACAGGGTGGAGGCCGGCCCTTTTACGATTTCCACCCGCTCTACCAGCGATTGTGGAATACCGCTCAGTCCATAAACAGTAGATAAACCACTTACAATGGGCATGCCATCGATGAGCACCATGGTGTAAGGGCCTTCCAATCCATTTATATGAATATCGCCGGTATTACAGATGTTACAGTTCAGTTGCGGTCGAACGCCATTTACGGTCTGCAATGCATCGAAAACTGATGGTACGGGGTTGGCCTTAAAGAACCGGGCAGTATATACTTCTACAGGAACCGGGCTTTCCAGCTTCGACATCTCTTTCATCGTTCCTGATACTACCACCTCATTTAAAGCATTATCTGCAGGCTGGGTTAAAACAACATTGTGGGTAATTTCTTTCCTGTCTACTTTAATATTGGTCTTGTAAGACCTGAAGCCCAGGAAGCTAACTTCCATTTGCCAGGTTCCGAAAGGCACCTGCTCTAACCTGAATATGCCAGTGCTATCAGAAGCCGCACCTTTATTCAATGCCGGGATGGCAACAGTGGCCGCTCCCAAAAGCTGGCCGTTGGCGCCGGTTATTTTCCCTGTTATAATACCCGTTTGGGCATTGCCCGCTGCAACAGCTCCTATAAACAAGACCAGGAAAAACAAGATGTTCAGCTTCATCATAACATTCCAATTTGTAATAACAGCATAATTTGGCATTACAAAAGTAATATGTTAGACTGATCTAACAAAATTATTTCGCTAGTTTCAATGTTAGAACCGGCTAATATTTTATTTAATTTGCCATATGATTTCACAGACGGAGGAAAATTACCTGAAAGCGCTTTGGAATTTAACCAGTTCAAAAGGAGAGGCCAGCGTTAATGAGCTGAGTAAACAGCTGGATATCAAGATGCCGACTGTAAACAGTATGATGAAACGCCTGGCCGAGAAAGGGCTGGTTCATTACGAAAGCTATAAGCCGCTTAAACTCACCGATAAAGGGAAGAGACTGGCGGCGCTGATCATCAGGAAGCACCGGTTGACAGAAATGTACCTGGTTGAAAAGATGGGTTTTGGCTGGGAAGAAGTGCATGACATTGCTGAACAAATAGAACATATCCAATCCCCCGCTTTTTTTGAAAAGATGGATGAACTGCTGGGTTTTCCCAAAGTAGACCCCCATGGCTCCCCCATTCCAGATAGGAACGGAAAGGTAGAAACGGAGCAATATATCAGGTATATTAAATTGAGCGATTGCAAAGAGGGCGATACCGTTACTTTTATGGCGGTGAGCCATTCATCTGACGAGCTGCTGAAATTTCTTAACAGCCGTGACCTGTCACTTGGGTCCAAAATAAAAGTGAAATCGATAGAACCTTTTGACGAGAGCATGACGGTTAGCTATGCCGGCAGAAAAGCTGAAATGCTGAGCAACAAAGTGTGTGATAAATTGCTGGTGAGGCCGGCCTAAGGCAAAACGCAAAGCGCAGAACGCCGAACGCTAAAAAACCATAAACTACAAAACCATAAACTATAAACGCTTAACTAAGTACTAAGATCTATCATTTTCTCCCATACTTCCTTAACCACCGGAATACCTTTTGCCAGATTGCGCTGGCGGGTTTGTAACACCCGTTCGCCAGGAAAAGTGATGGTTTTATTCTCTTCAGGTATAGATTGATGATAATCCATAATTATTCGTTTCACGACCTGTGCAATGGCCGACTGGTTACCAAGCTTATTGCAGTCAATGGCAATAAATACCTGCGACACGGCCATCTCTGCTTGCTGTTGCGATATTTCATGCACTGATAACCCACCCGACAACACCGTCGCCAGGATATCAAGCAACAACGACAGGCCCGCTCCCTTCCAAAAACCTATAGGTAATGGCCGGCGTGATCTCCTGATAGCGCCAGGATCAGTAGTGAGTTGCCCATCGGTATCAAAACCACCGTATACTGCTAACTGTTCGTTCTTCATATCCGCCTGTTCCAGCGCACCAAACGAATATTGCGACATAGCCATATCCAACACGATGGCCTCATTTTCAAAAGGCAATGCCATTACCAGCGGATTATTACCCAGTTTACTATCAACAGCGCCCCAGGCCGGCATCAGGCCGGTGGTGTTGGTCCAGCCGATGAAAACAAACCCCGCTTTGGCCGCCTGCCAGCCGTAAGTGCCACCCCGCATCCAGTGATTGGTATTGGCCAGCCCCACACATCCGATGCCATGCTGCCGCGCCAGTTGCATCGCGTTATTGGTGGCATGAATGGCATTTAACGGCCCGGGCCCCAACCGGCCATCCCATTGTTGCACTGCGCCCAGTTGGTGTTTCAGGGCTGGTTCTGCATGAACGTTAATGTAGCCTTTTTGAATATATTCAATGAAACGTGGAAAGCGGTTGACGCCATGGGTGTATACACCATCGATACTGTTATTGGTAAACAGTTCGGCGCATACCATCGCTTTATCAATGGTAAATCCATGTTTAAGCAGAATGGCATTGAACAGCTGCAACATTTCTGTGGAGGGAATGGTAATGGTTGGGTTCAACATACACGCAAGGTACGAATTGGTTGCGGCTTGCCCTTCAGCCATCAAATTTCATCCCTCCGAAAGACGCCAGGTTTTATATTGCTAAAAAATCATCACAGTTTTTATTGTTTAACAATCGCAAACCTGTTCATAGGCTTGTTATTATTGGAGACTACAACAAAATAGGTTCCGCTGGTCAACTCGGAAGTTGAAATCCTATAATTGTGATCCCTGGCGGTTTTGTTTCCTCTATCTATGATCTTAACCAATTGTCCAAAAGAATTGTAAAGACCTATTGTGTAATTTCCATTTTGTGGCAGCGACACGACAATGTTTAGCAATTCCCGAACCGGATTGGGATATGCTTTCACGGTGGCTGCAGCTGGCTGCTTAAATGTACTAGTTGAGTTGTCAGCTTTCGTAGTTACACAAGGTTGATTCGGCGGGCATTGTTCTGCAAGAAGGGGGAATGAAAATGAATTCTTTACGAAATGCATTTTATTTATACTGTTGTTCCAGGAAGTGCCTATAATGTAAAATTCATTCTCATCAATTTCGACATTTGATGTACCATCAGCACTCAGGAAAATCGGGTATTTAAATCTCAATGAACTCCAGTCTGCATCCTCGGCATAAAAGTCGACTCTATCACTCCAATCAATCAGGTTTGTTGAAAGTCTGTAGGCCATGTGAGGTTTCCCCTGCCCGTCAAAATAAAGCTCCAATCCTATAAACCGGTTGGTATTTTTAAACTTTGCCACCGAGAACCGAATAGTATTCATATCATTTGGAAATACAGGGGTACTCTGGGGGCCGCGGGTAGAAAAGAAAGCAGCTGCCTGGTCTTTGTTAAAACCTGCCGGCAGTGAAGGTATCCAGTCATTCACTGACCAGGTTTCATAAGCATTAGGATTAAATATATTGCTGTCATGTACACGTATACATTTAATTCCACCTGTTACATCATGAGATTCATCTTTAACAAAAATGTACACATAATGGCCATATACTATTGAAGATGGATGCCTTAAGCCGTAGGATGTTTGCCCGCCACTACTATTTACATAGCCGGCAGATGGCCAGCCTATGGGGCCTAAATCATTCAGGTAATTAGCGCCGTAATCGTTCTCTTCATTATAAGGTAACCAGTTAGCATTCAAAAAGCCAAAATAAGCTTCCCAACATTCCTGATATGTTCCATTGTAATCGCCGGAAAAGGTAGCAGGATCATTCGCATTTATGACCCAGGAAGGCCTTACCGTATTCTGATACAGATAATTGCCTATCTTTTCATTTTTATTTTCGCCATGACTAATGGCAAACAGGATTACCTGATCAGTTCCCGGGTGATGTATCACCTGTGAAGAAAAAATGCCATTATAATTTCTTCTCCAGTGTAAATTCTTCCATTCGTTGTGATAAATGTACGAGGGGCTTGCAAGATAATTAGGATCGTGGTAATCGCCCCACCAGTGCAGGGATGTTAAATTCCATTTGGGACCATGACCATAATTAGGAGCACTGCCAACAGATAGAGTTTCGTTATATGGAGTAGCAAGGGACCTGGTAGATGACCAAACTCCCGTATAATGAGTAGTAAAATAATACTGATACCATCCTCCCTTTACAACCCATGGTGGTATTTCTGCATAAAATGATAAAGACCCCGATTGTTGGGTAAAGTTTGTCGTGGAGATCCCTCTTGTATAATCACTGATATTAAAAGTTTGGGACTGTGCAAGAAAGGGTAGCAATATACACAGGAGTATACGTAATATTTTCATATCCTATCTGTTTAATCATTGACCGTATTCCCTTACCAACCACTTGCAGACTGCTGTTTATGCCATACTAAGCTGTGAATAAGGTATAATATAACCAGTAACGTTATGCTGCAAATGTAGCTGATTAAAAAAAGTAGAACGACGGAAATGTATAAGCGTGCAGATTAGGCAATAACTGTGTTGTTTTAACCAATAGATGTGCAAATAAAAAAGGTGTAGCCAAGCTGGTACACCTTTTTTGAACGTTATTTTCGTGATTTAAACTATCTGATAATAAACTTATACTTTCCAGACCCGATCTTGAATACCTGCCTTCCATTCTGGTAGCCCATGTTCTTGATTTCACGGTGCATGGCCAGTGGCGTATTACTTTCCAGGATGGTTTTATTGGGCGGTGTGGGCAGATAGATCGTAGCCGTTGTATTCACCGGTACCTGTATGGTAAATACCCGGAACGAATACTGGTGGTCCCACTCAGAATAAATTCTACCGTAAGGCGAATTAAACGACACATTCCCTTTATCAAGCCCCAGGATCGGTTCGGGGGCAATGATGAAGTTCTTATAAGCAGTTGATGTATCCTCTTGCTTAATTCCTCCCACGCCATCAAAAAACCATTGCATGAGGTGGCCCAGCATCAGGTGGTTGTTTGATTTTGTATCCAGCGCCTGCCATGATTCAGTCAATGCAGTGGCGCCTTTCTTCAGTTGAAATCCATAACCCGGCACCTTATCATCACTGTTCATATCATATACCAGTTGTGCTGAGCCATTTTTTGTAAGCGCATCTACCAGGAAGTGGAAACCGATGTCTCCCGCTGTAAGCGCGCTTTCATTGGCAATGATGTCGGTTTTCAGCGCATCCAGTACAGCCGCTTTGTTGGCTTCCTCAACCAGTCCAACCGCTAATGGCATAGCCATAGCCGTCTGGCTGCCGGTTGCATATTTCTTTGTAGCCGCATCGTAGAATTTGGCATTGAATGCTTTTTTTACTTCCGCCGCCTGTGCTGCGTATTGCGTAGCTTCCGCTGATTTATTCATCAGCTTCGCCATTTTCGACAACAGGTCAAGGTCATAATAATAGATGGCGGTTGCAGTCAGTTCCTTCGGTGTCAACTGTGCAAAGCCGGGAGGGTTAGGCCCTATATCGTACCAGTCGCCCAGGCCATGCGACAGGATATGTCCGTTCGCTTTTGACTTCAGGTAAGCCACGTATTTCGTCATCATGGGCCATGCTTCCTGCATTACGGATTTGTCGCCATACCATTGGTACATTAACCAGGGTAATATAACTGCAGCACTTCCCCACTCGGGCGAATCGCGGAAGTCTTTCAAGTCTTTATCAAACACCACATACTCCGGCGCAATAGTGGGCACCAGTCCGTCGGTGATTTGATCAGTCATCATATCGGCTACGATCTTTTTGTACAAACTGTAAATATCGTAGTTGAAGTGAATGCTTTCCCCCATGAGGTAGGTCTGCTCGAGCCAGCCCAGTTTTTCGCGGTGCGGACAGTCAGTGAGCACACTTTGCATATTGCTGCGAATGGCCCAGTCGATCAGTGCATAGGTTTCATTCATCAGGTCTTCCCTGCTATCAAACTTACCTATCTGGGGAGCCGAATTGCGGGTATGCAACATCTTGATATCGGTGATCACCGCTTTCAGCTTTTTCCCTTTTATTGAATCCGGTGCTGCGTTCGAAACTTCGGCATACCGGAAGCCATAATAAGAAAAGCGCGGCGTAAATTCTTCATCACCGGTTCCTTTACAGGTATATGAAAAATAATAAGGGCGGCCACTGTTCTTCTGGTTGATGCGTTTCTCGGCATCGATCAGCTCACCGGGATAGATCCTGATCACCTGTCCTTTTTCACCCCGTACGGTAATTTTTACAATACCGCTTGCATTCTGGCCAAAATCGAACAATACGGTAGTGTCACTGTTCTTGTCGCATTTTTGCGGAGCAATGGTAGCCATCACTTTTACCGGTGTACCGGTTTCAGCGATCAGTTTACCAGTGGGGGCTTTTACCACAACAGCCGCTTTCCAGGCGCCATCATTGAAGGAAGCTTTATCCCAGCCATCCTGTTCGAGGGTAGCATTGTATTCTTCACCCGCATAGATGCTGGAGAAAGTGATAGGGCCCGGTGCTGTTTTCCAGCTGTTGTCTGAGATAATTTCTGACTTCGTGCCATCTGTATATTCCACCAACAGCTTCATGATCATTTTGGGATTACCATAAGCCAGCAAGGCTTTACGGTAACGCTCGTTGGGAACGTTGTAAAAACCATTGCCCAGCATTACGCCAATGGCATTGTTGCCATTGGTGAGCTGACTGGTTACATCGAGCACGTTGTATAAAACACGTTTATCGTAATTGGTCCAGCCGGGCGCCAGGAACTGATCGCCGATTTTCTGGCCATTGATATGCAGTTCATACTGGCCTAAACCAGTAATAAAGGCAGTTGCTTTTTTAACCGGTTTGCTTACGGTAAATGATTTCCGTAATAAAGGCAATACGTGGTTACCGCTTACAAGCGATTTGTATTCCTTGCTGGAGCCGGGTGAATGAATGCCGGGCACATAGCGTTTGGACGCATCCAGCTCATCATAACCGATCCATTGCGCATTGCTCCAGTCGGCCGGTTGTAACAAACCCATTTGAAACCTGGCCGTATCGCTGCTCCAGTCTGACATAGCCCCCTGGTTGTCCCAAACCATCACCTTCCAGTAGTAGGTTTGACCTGCCACCAATGGTTTACCGGCATAGGGTACCCACAGCGATTGTTCACTGTTCACTTCCTTGCTATCCCAAATGTTACCGGTATTAGCTGCCAGTTTGGCCAGGTCATCGGCCACCAGGATGCGATAGCGCGTTTGCATAACGGCACGTGCGGTACTGTTAATTTGCCAGCTTAAGCGCGGCTGCAGGGTTTCAATGCCTGCGGGATTGGTCAGGTTCTCTACACGGGGATTAACCACTACGGGTTTTGCTGTTTGTGCGAAAACGGGTACAGATCCAACCAACAGGAAAAAAGAGGCGATGATGGTACTTTTTTTCATATTGCCTTATAAGATATTGAATGGGTTTTCTGGTAATGGAAAACGATAATAGCTTACCATTATTATATCAAATCAAAATCAGTAAACGTAAAAATACGAACACAAGACTCGTAATAACAACAAAAGAATTAACTAATGTGCTGGTCTACAGGCGGGCCAAAGTAATAACAAAAACGTGAAACGGCAAATCCCGTATAAGTTACAGGTTCCAGGTTACAGGTTCCAGTGTTCTGGGGCACTTTTTTGCCAACAAAGTGCTGCTATCACCTGTTGTACCTCTCCCATTCTTTAGGCGTAATCACTCACTTCTACGTTCATATTGCTACGCGGCCGCTCTCTTCCAAACGTGCTTTGGCCATGAATGGTGGCATACACACTTAATAAGTCATGCATTTAAGAAGTCAATAACCTGGCAACTCAATAATTAGGGAGTATAATACTGTAATGAGCTATCATTTATTTTGAATGGATCCTTTTTAACCAACCGCAGCATTTCTGCACCAGCAAGTAACACCGGTCCATAACCATGGGCTGCATAAACATTCACCGGCCGGTGATAATAAAATGCAGGATCGAATGCCATACCAGTGCCTACACATACCCCTTCTACCTGGCCGGTAGGGTTTATTTTGGTGGTTACTGCATTCCAGGCCAGCATGGCCATTGGGGCATACGCTTTGGCATCTAACCAGCCTTTATTAACAGCATGTGCCAGGCAGTATGCATAAATAGCGGTGGCGGATGTTTCCAGGTATGAATCGGTACGGTTCAATAACTGGTGCCAAAAACCGGAACCGGATTGATACGCTGCCAGTCCTTTGGCATGCGCCTGTAATTGCTGTAATACAAAGGAACGGCCCGGATGATTCTCCGGCAATACATCCAGCAATTCTACCATCGCCATAATGGCCCAGCCATTGGCGCGGCCCCAATAAAAAGCAGGATGCGGGTTCATATCCTGTACCCAGCCATGCATGTACAATCCTTTTTCTTTATCGAACATGCGTTGTGTGAACTGCCGGATCTGCTTCACAGCATCGTCATAATAGGCGGTTTGTCCGGTAAGCTTACCCATTTGCGCCAGCGCCGGCACACTCATGTACAGGTCGTCTAACCAGATGGTATTTTTTTGAGGACGATTGCGTGCCAGCGTTCCGTCTGTGAGCCGGAATTCTTTTTGACTTATGTAGTTGATATAATTATCAATTAACGGACGCAGCTCTTTGTTGAGGCCGCTGCGTGTGGCTTTGATCATCGCAGCGCATACGGCACCGGCATCATCGAGCGCATGGGGCTCCACGGGTTGGCGGAAGACATAGTTCCCTTTCAGCGAACCTTCGCCCGCTTTCTTTTTAATGGCCGGTACCCATTTGGCAATAAATGCCAGCCGTTGTTTTACATAATCGCTGTACCGGGTGTCTCCGCTGGTTTCCGCAGCCAGCAACATACCGCTATAGGTAACGCCCCATTCATAGGCAGTAAGCCGGAAATCGCCGGGTTTAATACCATAGGCCGTATCGAAACTCGTAGCATCGGTCACCTCCTGCCCTGTATGTTTGTTGATCATTTGCGCCGGGGTAACCGCATCGAGGTAATTGAACACTTTATCGAGCACCTTTTTGATATCCCCCTCACTCATGGCTGCATAAGGCACTGGATAATCAGGTTGCAATGCATGTAATGGAGCGGTAACATCGGTGCCGGGTTTGCCCTGGGAAAAAGTCGTTGTTGTAATAAACAATGAAGCGAGTAAAGCACTGGTGATCTTATTCATATGGTTGCTTATCGTAAATGGTTACCGGTCAACTGTTACCAGGTACCGGTCAATACAAAATAAAATTGCCGGTTGCAAGTTAACGGCATGCAGGGTTGCCCCGGTGACAACCGGGGTTACAGCGCATTTCTATGATACGAACAGGAATGCATTTACCCTTACATCCATACCCTTACAAATTAATTAAAAATAAAAGTACATGGTGTTTTAACAATCCTGTGCAATCCTGAAATACAGTACAGACAGGTAATCCGGCCACGCTCAAAATGGATTCTTAAGTTAAGCACATTACAGCATTTGTTAATACAAGACAAAATGAAACTGCGGTTATTCTATCAGGATAGTTCAGGATGATTTTAGGCATAGGATAAGATAACTTACGTATACATAATAAATTAAACATCCTAACAGCTTATTATGAAAAAAACGATTGCTATCAGGCGAAATGTCCTGCTCATTTCGCTACTTAAGCTATTTGCTATTTTCTCCTTCGCACAAAACAATTTTCCGGTAACAGGCAAAATAACAGACAATACAGGTGCCCCCCTGCAAGGTGTTACTGTTCAGGTCAAAGGCACTAAAGTTGCAACAGCAACAAAGCAGGATGGAACATTCTCCATTAATGCACCTTCAGGAAGTGCAGTGTTACTATTCAGTTCTGTTGGATTTATTTCGAGAGAAGTACCAATAGAAAATAAAGCACAAGTGAATGTCGTAATGAGTGCTGGTGATAACGCCATGGACCAGGTGGTGGTCATAGGTTACGGCGCTGTTAAAAAGCGGGATGTGACAGGCGCTGTTGCCGGCATCAATGAAAAAGACATTAAATCAAGGCCGGTAAATGATGCCTTGCAGGCCATGCAGGGAAAGGTAGCCGGTGTTGATATCAGTTCCACAGAACGCCCCGGCACGGTGGCCACCGTGAATGTCCGCGGCGTACGGTCTTTAACGGCATCCAATTCACCGCTGTACGTTGTCGACGGCATTCCCCTGATGACCGGCGGCATTGAATACATAAATCCGAATGATATTGAATCCATCGATGTATTGAAAGACGCCTCTGCGACCGCCATTTACGGCTCCCGCGGCGCCAACGGCGTGGTGATCGTAACTACCAAACAGGGCAAAGTGGGTAAAGCATCGCTGAACCTGAATCTTGCCACTACCGCAGAAGAGATCGTGAATAGAATGGAAATGTTCAATGCCGCAGATTATATCACCTTTCGCCGCTGGGCCTATTACTACAAGAACCCGGCGGTAAATCCGCGTGGTGATCAGCCTAATATTGCTCATGACAGAAGTATTTTCCTGGCCACCAGCGATCCTTCGGCCTGGGCGAATATTGCCAGGGGGTGGGCTTCGGGAACATGGGATGGATCTCAGGTGCAAACAACGGATTGGTTTGGAATGGTAAGTCAGACCGGCATTACAAAGAACCTCACCCTCAGCGCTGGCGGAGGAAGTGAAAAAGCAAAAGCCTACGGTTCATTTGGCTATCTCGACAATACAGGTACACAAAAAGGACAAAGTTTTAAAAGATATAACGCCAACGTAAATGTTGACATAAATGCTACCAAATGGTTTTCATTCGGTACTAACATGACAGTTGCTTACAGTATACAGGAATATGGACAATCAAGAACAGGCGCCACAACAACACAGTCATCGCACAGCGTTTTTGAATCGGCAAGAGCGCTGTTCCCGTATGCGGTACCGTTTGATTCTGCGGGAAACCGGATCATTTATCCAGGTGGTGATATTGCCTTTAAAAATGTGGCTGACGAATGGACGCTGAATCAGGACCAAAGAACAACGCTGCGCGCATTCGGTAGCTTTTATGGCCAGCTTGACCTTGGAAGTATTCATTCCGCATTGGATGGATTGAAATACAGAGTGAACTTCGGGCCCGACTTTTCCACCTATCGGGATGGAACGTACATAGACCCAAATTCGGTGATCAGTACCGGTATAAGTTCTGCTTCGCTTACGAAGGCGCAAACATTCTCTTATACCCTCGATCACCTGATCTATTATAATAAAACCATCGGCCGGCATGATATAGGGCTGACTTTGCTGGGCAGCCAAACGAAGTTTAAATCAGACAGCAGTTATATCGCTGCCAACGGAATTGCTTTTGGAAGCCAGCGCTGGAACGCGTTATCCAAAAGCTATATTCCGGCCAATAACCTCACCGGATATACGTCAGGACTCACCGAAAGCCAGTTACAGTCTTTTATGGCCCGTATAAACTATACGTTTAACGACAAGTATGTGCTGACGGTATCTGCCCGGCGCGATGGCGCCTCCCAGCTGGCCGAAGGTCATAAGTATTCCTGGTTCCCATCTATGGCTGTTGCCTGGAAAATGAATGAAGAAAGATTTATGCAGAATGCAACCTGGCTGAATGACCTTAAGCTACGGTTTGGCGTTGGCGTTACCGGAAACTCCGCTATTAGTCCATATGCTACCCAGGGGCCCCTCACCTCGCTCTTTTACCCCTACACATCCACTATCACGCCAGGCGTTATTCCTTCACTAACTTTGGCCAATCAGTCGTTGGGCTGGGAAAAAACGACGCAATATAATGTGGGAATCGACTTTTCTGTGCTGAACAGAAGGATCTTTGGAAGCATTGACGTATATACATCAAGTACAAAAGATCTGTTAATGCAAATGTCTATTCCAACTGTTACCGGTTATCCGCAAACATTTGCAAATGTTGGGCAAACAGCCAATAAAGGAATGGATCTGAGTTTAACATCTGTTAATATCAGGACAAAGAATCTTACCTGGACAACCAATGCCAGTATTTCGTGGCAAAAAGACAAGATCGTTTCGTTAGCGAATGGCAAGCAGGATGATATCAATAACAACTGGTTTATAGGTCAGCCTATTGAGGTGATCTACAATTTCCAGGGCGCCGGCATCTGGCATCTGGAAGATTCAGCTGCTTACAAACAGTTTAACGCTAATGGAACGAATTTCACCCCCGGAAGCGCAAGACCTGTTGATATCAATGACGATAAAAAGATAGACCCCAATAATGACCGGACGATCATTGGGAATACAAGGCCAAGATGGATTGTGGGAATGACCAATACTGTCTCATTCAAATCGTTCGAGTTTTCCATTTTCCTGTATGGCCGTTTAAAATACCTCTACAATACCGGTGGCGAAGCACAAACCGCTCGCGGCACCCAGCGGGCGATCAGTTATTATAATGAGAACAATACGAATGCTGAATACCAGAAACCAATACATACTGAGGCAACCGGTGATCCATACTCGGTGGTGTTGGGTTTTAAAGATGCTTCATTTATCAAGATCCGCAATATATCACTCGGATACAGCCTGACCGGCAAGGCGTTGAAAAAAACGGGCTTGTCGAATTTAAAAGCGTATGTCCAGATCGCTAATCCCGGGATGCTTTTTTCGAAGATCGACTGGCTCGATATGGATGTAGTCACCGTTACTCCTGCTTTTAATGGTGCTACCTACAACAGAGGTATCACATTCGGATTGAACGCAACATTCTAACCAGAAAGTGTAACGTTAAAAAAATCATCAGCATGAAATCATTACAGTTAATTGTCAAGATATCCTTTCTTTCAGGCCTGATCTTTATGTCGTCCTGCAAAAAAGAATTCCTGAATGAGGAACTCACGACAGCCAGAGATATGGACTTTCTAAAGACCGATGCCGGTATCCTGCAGCTTGCAACAGGCACTTATTACCAGGTCTTCAATTTACCGTTTAGCACTGAATGGCCATATTGTACCCAAAACTACGGGGTGGATGAGTTTATGGTAGGCGGCGACGGGTCGAATGGCGTATGGAACAATTATGATGTCGGGTTCAGGTCTATTGTTACCATAAACAATGCGAATACCCAATTTGCCAACGCGCAGTGGGATAACCTTTATATCGGAATAGGTGATGCCAACCTGCTGATCGAGAATGCAACGGCCAGTACTTCCGGCGCTGATGCCATCAAAAAAACAGCGCTGGGCGAAGGCTATTTCTTCAGAGCATACTGTTACCTCAGACTCGTTTCCCAGTATGGTGCAGTTCCGCTGAAGACCACACCGAGTACCGCTGTTGAAAAGGAGTTTACCAGGGCTTCCCCTGAAGAAGTTTACAAACAGATAATAGACGATTTCAAAAAGGCCTATGATCTTTTACCTAATACAAATGCACCGGCAAAGATCACAAAAGATGCAGCAGCCCACTATTTAGCGAAAGCGTACCTGTTCCGAGCCAGCGAGATCAATGATTCCTGGAACTCGGCCACCAAAGCAGCCGATCTGGCTGCGATCATCCCGTTGTGTGATGAAGTTATTTCCAGGCATCCATTGACCACTAACTTCGCAAACCTTTGGAACTATACCGCCCCTGATGGACCAAACGAAAGACTGCCGGAGCTCATTCTTTCCGCGCAATTCACCGCAGACGTTTCTACCAACGGTACCAATCAACAACACCTGTACTGGGCATCCCGTTATGACGATATTCCTCAAATGCAACGGGATGTTACCGGCGACAGGCCGTTCAGCCGTTTGCGCACCAATTACTACCTATACAGGGTATATGACCAGGTGAACGACTCCCGGTTCTGGAAAAGCTTCAGAACAAAAAGCAGGTTGAACAAGTCAGCAGGCAATTATTATGTCAACGGTGATCTCGGTATAATCTACATTATAAACCAACCCGGCGATAACCGCTTTTCCAATTTCAAGCTCAACGACGTTGTTGTTTATTCCAAAACAGGAAAAACAATTCCGAACGCCTATATCGCTTTCCCTGCAGGCAGAACAACAAACGGCGCCATGGAGGCCGATGTTCGGTTTCCGTCCTGTAGCAAACATATGGATGGTTCAAGAATAGGTTTCAACGAAACCAGGGGACTGCGTGATCTGAACCTGGCACGCTCGGCAGAAACTTACCTGATTGCAGCGGAAGCCAAAATAAGGTTGGCAAAAGCAGGTACCGGCGCTTATACCGATGCATTGCCCTATATTAATGCAGTTCGCGTTCGTGCGCAATTTGTAACCGGTGAAGACCGCGCCGCGTATTATGACGGAGGCGGAGCGCTGGGCGCCTCCACTTCAGGCCAAAACCCTGATATCAATTCTTTCATGGCCGAAAATTCATATTACGAATCGAATAACATTCCTGTAACAACAGCTGCTACAAACCTGGCTATTACCGACATTAATACACTTCCTGCCAGCGACGAATATGTGATCGCTACGTTAGGAATAAGCGGCACGTATGACAGAATGCTGGCGCTTATACTGAATGAACGTTCTCGCGAGCTCTGTGGCGAATATAAACGCTGGGAAGATCTCTCAAGAACAAAGACCCTGGTTCAGCGGGTGAAGGCATTTAATTCGCAGGCAGCCCCTAATGTCAGGGAACACCACCTGTTGCGAGCGATCCCACAAACTTACCTCGATGGCATTCAACTAAACGGAAAAGCGTTGACGCCCGAGGAAAAACAATCGCAGCAAAACGCCGGCTATTGACCGCCGTGAAAAACTTAAGGTGTGCTACACTTCCAAAGTGCGGCACACCTTTACTTTTATACTTTGAAATTTAAGCTATGAACTTTGAACTATGAACGCCGCTGTATGCCTTCAGTTCAATAAGATCTGAGGAAGGATTGCTCTTATTCCACGATGAGTGAACCGACAAAGCAGCGCCCATTGCCGAGGCCTGCGCCATGGAGGCCGCATATACTTCGTGTTTGGGAAAAGCATTCGCCAGCAAATTCATGTATAATGGATTGCGGCTGAACCCGCCATCGACAAAGATCTTTTTGACCGGACTGTTATGCAGTACCAGGTTCAACGAGGCCACCTGCTGGCTCATGAGGTCGGCCATAAACTGGTGGTAGGCTGCTTCGTAAGTAGCAAAGCTGTTAAGATCGCGGGCGCCAAAGACCGATTCCTGCACCATGGCGGTTTTACCGGCTTTAGTGGCCTCGGCGTTTGCTGTTTGGGTAAAGCCAGACAAGAGGTCGGCATTAAACGCTACCTGCTTATAATAATCCAGGGCTACGTTAAAGTGCGCAGCCAGGCGTTTGGTTTGTTGCTCATGTTCATACCCGGCAAACAGGCGCGAAGCTTTAATAGGTTTGCCCCTGTACTCCATATAACACAAACAGTCCTGTTGCAGCTCTTCGTAGGTGAGCCTCGTTTGGTTGAACGGGTTTAGACTGATACACCAGGTACCGGTAGATAACAAAACAAAAGGTTCGGTGAAGTGAAACAGGTAAGGGATCAGGGCAGCAGAGCTGTCATGTAACCCCACCCCGGTAAGCAGGGCCTGTCCATATAATTGGGAAGGCATCAACTGGTCCGACGGAAAAATAGCCGCCAGTTTCTCATTGATGGCTTCGCGGTAGATCCATTCGTGGTAATGGTTCTGCGGAAAATTCCATAAGCCGGTGTGGCAGCCAATGCTCGTGATATCGCTATATGCACGGCCGGTGACCAGGTAGCTCATGTACTGTGGTAAGTGAAGGGAATAATTGATCTGATCGAAGAGTTCCGGCTTTTGGTATTTCAGCCGGTATAACTGCAAACCTGAGTTCAGATTGCCCAATACCGGTGAGGCCGTATGAATGGAGAAAGCTATTTCGCCACCATATTTTTTGTAAAATTCCTCCTGCAATTTGGCAGGATATGGCTTCAGGTAATTGTACAGCGGGGCAGCGGGTTTGCCTTCCTTATCGATATGAACAAAACTGGCGCCATAGGTGCTGAAATTCAGGGCACGCACCAGGAAGCGGTTGTCCTGGAACACCTCGTGCAAACAGGCATGCACCCATTTGGTAAGGGCCGTCAGGTCTTCACAGGCGTCGCCGTCTTCATCCTTTACTTCATCAAACTGCTCAGTTTTCTCCAGCACAATATTATACTGCTCATCAAAAAGAAATAACTTTTTATTGGTCTTGCCAATGTCGAATATTGCTATAACGGGAGTTTTGTTCATTAGGACGCTTTTTCTCTCACTTGTTCTTTCGTAGTATTATTAAAGAGTTACAGGTTGCAAGTTACAGGTTACAGGGTTTGCCAATCTTTTCACCTGTAACTTGAAACCTGTAACCTGTAACAGCTTTTTATAATCCAGTAGCAACAGTCTTTTGACCGCGCTCTTTTATCAGATTCTCTCTTACTTTCAACTGACGATACAATTGCAATGGCTGCAAAGCACCTCCGGCACGCATACGCGCTTCAGCCACGAGGGCACGTACATCTGTACGGTAAGCCTGTTGCAGAATTTCCTGGGCTTTGGCCACATCGCTTGCTTCCTGGGCGGCCTGCAAGGCTTTGGTATCTACCAGCAGGGCCTGTGCATAAGCGATCTTGATGGCTTCTACCGATTGCAGCAGATCTTCCAGCGGATCTTTTACGTTGTGCGATGCATCGATCATCCATCCCAGATCGGTAGCATGTTGCATACCACGGGCATCCATACCTTCTACCAGTTCATTGAAGATCAGGAACAGCTGGTAAGGATTGATGCTGCCGACAGTAAGGTCATCGTCGCCATATTTGGAATCATTGAAGTGGAAACCGCCGAGTTTGCCTTCGTTCAGCAACAGGGCAACGATCTGCTCGATGTTGGCATTGGGCAAATGATGGCCGAGGTCAACCAGCGTATAGGCTTTGGGACCCAGCTTGCTGGCATACAGGAGCGATTGGCCCCAGTCGCCCACCGTCATCGAGTAAAAGTTTGGTTCAAAGGCTTTGTACTCAACGAACATTTTCCAGTTATCGGGCAGCGCTGCATAGATCTCCTGCAGGCTTTCGAGGGTGCGTTGAAATGCCTTGCGGAAATTCAACTGACCGGGGAAACTGCTACCATCTGATAACCAAACGGTGATAGAATCCGAGCCCAGTTCTACCCCGTGTTTTATTACTTCAATATTATGATCGATCGCCTGTTTGCGGGTTGCTTTATCAACATGCTGCAGGGAACCGAATTTGTAACTCAGCTTTTGATCGGGCTGATCCTGGAAAGTATTGGAGTTTACAGCGTCGAAACGTAAACCGTGCTGCGCTGCCAGCGCTTTGATGGCTTTGGCATCTTTTGGAATATCCCAGGGAATGTGCAGGGAAATAGCGCCGCCGCTTTTGTTGAGGCTGTGTAACAAACCTACATCTTCGATCTTTTCTTCGAGTGTGCGGGGTTCGCCACCGCCGGAAAAGCGGCCGAAACGGGTTCCGCCAGTGCCCAACGCCCAGCTGGGAATGGCAATCTGGAAGTCAACCAGTTTTTTCAGGATACCATCTAAACCGGAAACACCTTCTGCGGCAAATTCGAACCGGCGTTTATGTTCTTTTAAAAGACTATTATTAAACTCGTCTATTTTATACTTATCGATCTGCATACGCAATCGTTTTTTATGTGTTTACTTATTACTTGACTGATCCTGGTTCTTAGGGTGCTTTACACTGAAAGTGGGGCGAAGCCCATGCCGGAAGTCGATGTCACCTCTGACTTCCGGCTTCTGACTAAGGCAGATAAAACACTTCCTTTAAAGGAACAGTAACTGGTGAGTTATCTGCATTACTCTCCATGATATCTTTCATGTACGCCCACCATTTCTGCATAACGGGGTGTGCAGGTAAGTCATCCAGCGCAGCCGGATCGTTCACATGTAGTACACCGAACAGGCTGTTGGTGGTTTCATCCAAAAAGATCGAATATTCACTGATGCCGGCTGCATGCAATAGCTCTTTCAATTCGGGCCATAAAGCGTCATGACGTTTTTTGTATTCGGCTTCCTGGCCTTTGAATAACTGCATTTTGATGGCAACTCTTGGCATAGCAAATGTTGTTTGTGGTTTGTAGTTCGTGGTTTGTAGTTATTCGAGTGCAGCTTCGCTACTAATGGCTTATGACTGATTTTACCGGCCATCCCAAAGCGCGAAGCAACAACAAACTACAAACCACAAACCACAAACGGTTAATTATCTTACAAACGCCGTAGCTACACCGCCATCAACATTGATGACATTACCGGTTGATTTGTTCAACAAACCACCTGTAACTGCGAAGCAGGCATTAGCGATGTCTTCAGGTAATATGATCTCGTTGAGCAGGGTGCGTTTGGCATAGTAAGCAGGTAATTCTTCTACTTTAATGCCATACGCTTTGGCGCGTCCTTCAGCCCATGCACCTTCCCATATTTTACTGTCAGAAATAACCGCATCGGGGTTCACCACATTCACCCGGATATGGTCCTTACCCAATTCGGCCGCATTCAGGCGGCTCAGGTGTAACTGGGCAGCTTTTGCAGAACCGTAACCGGCATTGTTGGGGCCGCTCATCAGGGCGTTCTTGCTTACGATGTTGATCACATCGCCGCCGATACCCTGTTTGCGCATCACTTCAACGCCAGCCTGGGTTACAAAGAACTGACCTTTTACCAGCACATCGTACAGGATATCCCAGTCCTTCTCGGTATGTTCTTCAATGGGCTTTGAAATAGATAAACCGGCACAGTTAACTACGATGTCCAAACCACCGAACGCGAGGGCTGCTGCATCGCAGGCGCCTTTAATATCACTGGCTTTGGTAACATCCAGAACAACGGCGGTAAATACGTCTTTACCGTATGATTTGTTGAAATCTTCTTTTGCTCCTTCGAGGCGTTGCGCATCATTGTCATTAATGATCACACAGGCGCCTTCGTCGGCAAATTTTTTGGCTATAGCTTTCCCTATTCCACCAGCACTACCGGTTACCAGCGCAATGCGGCCCGACAAAGCTTTTGGCTTGGGCATACGTTGCAGCTTGGCTTCTTCCAGCAACCAGTATTCGATATTAAAAGCCTCCTGGCGAGGCAGTGAAGTATATTCAGAGATGGCTTCGGCACCACGCATTACGTTAATGGCGTTGATGTAGAACTCTGCAGCCACCCGGGCAGTTTGTTTGTCTTTCGAGAAAGTGAACATACCTACGCCGGGGTACAGGATCACCACCGGGTTGGGATCGCGCATAGCCGGACTGTTAGGATGTTTGCAGGTATTGTAATAGTCTGCATACATAGCACGGTATGCTTCGAACTGCGGTGTCAGTTTCTCTTTGATCTTGCTTACATCGCTCAGGTCTTCGTTGGGTGTCAGGTTCAACACGAGCGGACTGATCTTTGTACGCAGGAAGTGGTCGGGGCAGCTGGTACCCATGGGTCCCAGTTTCTCGAGGTCTTTCGAGTTGATGAAGTTCAATACCCTTTCATCATCGGTGAAATGGCCCACCATTTTCTGGTAGCTCGAGCAAAAACCACGTAATACAGGCGCCAGGGCGGCAGCTTGTGATGTACGTTGGGCAGCAGGCAGGGAAGTAACTTTAGCACCGCCGAAAACAGCTTTCTGTTGGCGCACTTTTTCCTCGATGTATTCTGCGCAACGCTCAATCACTTCCAGGGTATTGATATAGCTTTCGTACGCTGTATCGCCCCAGGTGAACAAACCATGTGAGCCGAGCATGATACCGCGGATGCCGGGGTTTTCTTCCAGGCATTTTGCGAGTTTCAGGCCCAGGTCGAAACCAGGACGCTGCCATTCAACCCAACCTATTGTACCGTTGAATAATTCCTGGGTTATCTTTTTACCATCCTTTGCTGCAGCAATGGCGATGGCCGCATCAGGATGCAGGTGATCGATGTGTTTGAAAGGAAGGAAACCATGCAGCGGCGTATCGATGGAAGGCGCTTTTGACGCCAGGTCGAAAATGCAGTGATTGAACAATTCTACCATCTCATCTTCATGTTCGATACCCCGGTAAACATTTTTAAGGCTGCGTAAACGATCAACATATAAGGCAGCAAGACCGCTTTTCTTCATGGTGCCCAGGTCGCCCCCAGACCCTTTGATCCACATCACTTCAGTTTCTTTACCGGTTAAGGGGTCTTTTGCGATGGCTTTGCAGGAAGTATTGCCACCACCGTAGTTGGTAAGACGCAGATCGGCGCCCAACAGATTACTCCGGTAAATTAACAATGCTACTTCATCGCCCTTCAGGGAGGCCGCTTTGGCTTCGTCCCACAAATAGCTTACATGCTTAAACTTTACTGCACTTGTTGCTGACATAGTCTGTTCTTTATTTTGTTCGTTTAAATATTATCTTCTGCGGTGTGCCACACCTTCTGGGCTGCGGTAAAAAGGTGTGGCACACCTCCTCGAACCGTGGCACCCTTCATTGATATTATTACTTCAGCGAATTACCATATCCCACCAACAGTACTGATAAAATGATGGTAATAATGCCTATAATAACCGTTGTTTTAGTTTTCTTGCTTACACCTGCCCATTCTTTCAGTATCAATCCCCACGCATTGGCTATTAAGATAATGAAGGCCATATGCAGGATCCAGCTGCTGGGGCCATTGCCCAGTTTGCTTTCTCCCATGCCATAGAAAAAGAATTGCAGAAACCAGGTTGTACCGGCCAGTGCCGAGAATATGTAATTACGCAGCAGCGGGGTTTTCTTATTGGTGTAATCGCCAAATGTTCTGTTGCGGGCATTCAGGATCATACACCAGATAAAGTTAGTAGTTAAACCACCCCATAACACTACCACATAGGTAACATTGTTCTGATACAGGAACTCCCCCTCGCCGGGGTTGGCTGTCTTCCACAGTGTATTGGCTACATCGGCCATGGGCTTGCCGGCTTCCAGTCCGAAATTGAAGCAGGCGCTTAGCACCCCTGAAATGATAGAGACCAGTAAACCCAGACCGAACCGGTATTCGGTCTTTACCGCTACACCATGCGGATCGAGGCTGCCCTTCGACAACTCCTTTTCCTTACGGGTACCGGCTTTGCCGCAGATAATAATTCCGACTATACATACGGCCAGTCCCAATAAAACGGTGAGGCCCCATGTGGTGCCTACCAGGGCACTGAAAGTGTCTTTGCCGGCTGCGGGGAAAATGTCATAATAGATTGACGGGATAAGGGAGCCAAAGACCATGCAAAGGCCCAGGATAATGCTGCTGCCGAGCGAAACACCCAGGTATCGGACACCCAGGCCATAGGTTAAACCGCCAATTCCCCACAGTATGCCAAATAAGAACGTATAGCCTATTACGCTACCACCAGCCTGACTGATGATTTCTGAAAAGTTGGGGATGGTAAGCCAGGCGGCTAATGGCGGCACCACTAACCAGGAAAACAAACCACCCACGATCCAATAACTTTCCCAGGCCCAACCTTTAACTTTTTTGTAGGGTATATAAAAACTTCCGGATGCGAATCCTCCTAAAAAATGAAATATAACTCCAAGAATAGCATTCATTTGTAGCAATTTTCTATATGGCCAGCCTTTGCCGGATTAAAAAGGTGAAAGTATAAGTTACCGATTATTAGCCCATCATGGTCCATCATGGTCTTTTTTTACAAAACCAGCTTAATATTTAATGCTTTAACTAATTTTGATGGGTTTGATGAGCCATTGAACATCATGCGAGGTTATCATGAAAAAAGATTCCATATTTCAGCATTTATTTATCGATTACTATTCTGCCACCCCTAAATACCTGCAGCTTGCCAACTCTATTATTAAAGCCATTGGGGAGGGAAAGATCCAGAAAGATGAACTGCTGCCATCTATTAACGAACTTAGCTTTGAGTTCGAGATCTCGAGGGATACGGCCGAAAAAGGTTACAAACACCTTAAAAAGATCGGCATTCTGGGTTCGGTGCCGGGCAAAGGTTACTTTGTAAAGAACACCGAGGTGGGCCAGCACCTGAAAATATTTCTGCTATTCAATAAGCTGAGCCCGCACAAAAAGATAATATATGATGCGTTTGTGGCCTCACTGGGCGAAATGGCTTCCATAGATTTCTACATATATAATAATGACTTTGCTTTTTTCAAAAGGCTTATCCATAACAAGAAGAACGATTACAGCCATTATGTGATCATTCCCCACTTCCTCGATGGAGGCGAAAACGCCGTTGAGATCATAAATACCCTGCCTAAGGAAAAGCTGATACTGATGGATAAACTGGTGCCGGGTGTGGATGGCAAATACGGGGCCGTGTATGAAAATTTTGAAAAAGATATTTATGACGCCCTCGAACAGTCGCTTGAACCATTGAGCAAATACCATACGATAAAGATCATATTTCCGGAATATACTTATCACCCGGTTGAGATCCTGAAAGGTTTTTATCGTTTCTGCCAGCAATATGCGTTTAACTATAAGGTGGTGCACGACATCGCCAATGAGCCGATCAAGGAAGGGGAAGTATTTATTAACCTGATGGAAAATGACCTCGTGATCCTGATAGAAAAAATCCTGGCTACGAAATTAAAAGTAGGCAAACATGTGGGCGTGATATCGTATAATGAAACGCCTTTAAAAAAGATCATTCTCAATGGCATAACAACTATCTCCACAGATTTTCAGATGATGGGGGAAAAAACTGCACAACTTATACTGGAACAATCAACCGAACATATTGAAATCCCTTTTTACCTCACGCAGCGATCATCACTATAACGAACATACTAGAATAGAAAGAAATTGCTTTTAATCAAAAAATGGCCGGATGAGGGAATAGGTGTTCAAAAACGGGAAAAAGTTAATTAGCTTTGGTGAAAACCATTAACCTTATGGCTGGAAACAAAAAACACCACGCTAATACCAATCATTTTCCTGGTAATGGGGTTACTCACGCTTATGAAGATGATCATACGCCAACGGGTACCCTTTCCGCTCCGATGCCTGCAATTACACCCCGTGTACAAACGCAAACTACGGAGCCTTTTAATTTTGATTCATTAACTTCCCAGTACAAGATCGGCATTATCAGAAATGGTATCACCAAAAAACAACTGGAAGCAATTAAATCAGAAACCGATCTGGATTATCACACCCTGAGCACCCTGCTATCGGTATCCCGCACTACGCTTATTAAAAAGAAAGGCGATGAAAAGTTCGATCAGCCTACCAGCGAACGCATAATGCTTTTAGCTGAGCTTCTTAATTATGGTCGGGATGTACTTGAAGGCAAGGAGCGATTCAATGCCTGGATCAAACTGCCGAGTTTAACATTGGGTGGTAAGGCACCACTCGAATTACTTGACACGCTGTATGGCATTGAAGAAGTAAAAAAAGAATTAGGCCGTATTGAATACGGTGTATATTAACCTAACGGCTTCACCATTATGTTGCTTTACCGGATCGGAAAAACGAAATATGCCCATGACCTTACAGGTATGGGAGCCAAGTTGAATGGCGGAAGATGGAACCATGAAGGCATTCCCTGTATTTATTTGGCAGAAAGCAGGGCACTTTCGCTGTTGGAATACGCAGCCCATACAGGCATAGACAAAATACCTCCTACCCTTTCCTTTACCACGTTGGAAGTGCCTGACGATTCCGTGCATGAGCTATCGGCCGATGAATTACCAGCTAACTGGTTCCAGCGACCGCATAGTACTGAAAGCAGGGACATGGGCTCAGCACTGCTAACAAAAAATGACAGCCTGTTACTAAAGATCCCATCAGTGATCATAGAACAGGAGTATAATTTTATACTTAACATTTCACACCCACTGTTCAATTCGGTAAAAATCACTGAAGTGGAAAGATATAAGGGGTAGAGCACGTTACCGCTACTTACACATCAACTTACAACACCTTCGCGTTTACGGGTTCATCCAGGCACCGGGCAAGCCTGCAGGCAACTATTGCTCTGCCAGATGCTGTTCTATGCGTTTCCTCGCGTTAACAGCGGCGGCTTTGTCGTCAGGGTTAGCGTAGGAGCATGCATCTTATGCGCTAATAAACGGCATGAATAAACAGGCAGCATCTTACAGTAGTTTGATGCTGCTGAAGCAATAATGATTTTGCAATCAGTAGGCATTGCCTTATGCAGCACCCATTTTTGAGTTGTTGTTGCCTGTCGTTGGCAGGTTCAACCTGGGCTTTGTTTACTGATGAAGATCATAAATGGTAAACACTAAAGGTTATAAACCAGCCTGCTGTTCCTGGCCCGGTATTTTCATTACACGAGCAGGCAGCTTGCAGAAAGCTATAGCTAAGCGTAGATCGTAACAAGGGTTATGTTACTGTTACAGGGATAATTACCCTTAAAAAAAGTCACATTAATCCGTACATGATTTTGAGAATTTGTTTTTTACCTGTAATCTTGTAACCAGATACCCTGTATCTCCATTGGTAATTTTGAGATTTAGCGATCTTTTATAATTGAGCCTGTTGCAATTTGCTTTTAAGATATATAGAAATGACATACACTCCCTCATCGGCTCACCTTATCTTATTTTGACAAAGAAGACCGTTCCCCATGCCAACCTGATAACCAGAAACAAGAAGAGCATGCCATACCCGTGATGCGTATATAATTTACCGTAACTCGTTGTAAATTAGTTGAACTTTATTATCAAGGTTAGCAAAAAACAATCTTTCTGATGCGTTCACTTCCGTTGGAGAATGATATTATCGTGTCTTTTAAAAAAGGAGGTCCCGATGCTTTGCAATCATTGTTAAAGCAGTTCTATAATCCTTTGTGCCTCTTTGCCGAGCGGTTACTGGCCGATAGGGCAGCTGCAGAAGACATTGTTGGAGAATCTTTTATAAAATTATGGCACAAACGAACCGATTTTGAGACCTTGCAGAATATAAAGGCATTTATGTACATCACGGTACGTAATGCCTGCCTGAACTATTTGAAGCAGGCCAAACGCGATTCACTGAGCAAAAAACAACTGGCTTATTTAACAGGTGAAAAAGAGGAATTTGTATTGAATGAAATGATCAGGGCGGAGGTCTTGAGAGAAATAATGCATGAGATCAATAATCTGCCAGAGCAATGCGGGAAAGTATTGAAACTGGGCTATCTCGAAGGCTTAAAAAACCAGGAAATTGCAACGCTATTAAACATTTCGGTACACACCGTTAAAAATCAAAAAGCAAGAGCCATACAATTATTAAAATTAAGGCTTCGTAACCGCGATCTCATGACCTTCCTGTTGCTTTGTACCCTGTTACGAGTCACTTCTGATAGCTGCCAAAACATGAATCTTCCCGCCTAAACAACAAGTTCAGGGTAAAAAACAGCCTCGGAATAGGTGTAAATACCCATTTATCCATTTTTATTAAATTTTTTTTGATTTCGAATAGTAATAAAGGCGTGGAAAGTTGTTTTAATACTAAACTAGCAATTATTCGGCCGTGCGGGATATAAATACAAAGTTCTTTAAGCTTGAATATATTTAATGAGTATTGTTTTAAAAGTATAGCCATCTAAAACACTTTGGCAGTTTTATTAAATAATATTTAAGAACATACAGTGATTGTTGTACACAGTGAAGATTACAGTATAGCAATATGTAGTAACGAGAAAAATTACTGCTCACTGTATTATGTGTTTACTAGTGCGACGGGGTTAATTTGTTACGTGTATCAAACTTAACCCTGAACTATAAATGAACAAGTAGCCTTTATCAGGCCTTTTTTGTCCGCCCGATGTATGCATCTGTACTTTTCGTTCTTTCAGCCAGACGAGAAGACGGAATGTCGAGCGGGAATCTCATGTGACTGTTTGGTTGGGTCACTACAAGGGAGTGTTTCTACTCTCCCTTTTTTTTAAAAATTCGAACATCTCTATATAAAGTAATTGCCTTTATACCCTGCCTCGTCAGGTATTCATTCAAACCGAATCCATCTAATACACATTATATACGTGTATTAACTACATCAAAAGCATCTAAAGGCTCCACATTAGTAGAATTTTTCCAAAGGCATTTCTGATTAGTTAAACAATGCAAGGTTTGTACATCCATGCGGGCATACCAATGCCGAAATGGTTTATATACATCTTTAACCTAAAGCAATCAGGTAGTTTTTTTCTCATTCGCATTCCTCATGTGCATCAATTATCCCTCTTCCTGGTACAGAAGAGGCGCAGGAATCCCCCACGGCCGGGTAGTCTTACCCGGCTTTCCTTTTTCCTTACCGTTCCTGCCTTTTGCGTTCTGCTTACAGCCTATTTACCTTTTATCTATTATCTATTGCTTCCTGCCTTTTTTCCTTTTGAGTATTGCTTATTGCCTTTTGTCTATTGCCTTTAGCCTTCAGCCTTGTGCCTTTTGTCTATTACCTTTAGCTTTCAGCTTTCAGCCTTCAGCCTTGTGCCTTTTGTCTATTGCCCTTAGCCTTCAGCTTTCAGCCTTCGGACTTCAGACCTCCGCCTCCGACAAGAGTTTCCTTGATTACAATCATAACCTTTCAGGTTTTTACCAATTCGTTTAGGTAAATCCCCAATCTCATTTGTTTTATATTAATAGAGGATAAAGATTTTTTTAGCGCAGATGATTACAACCCGCTTGGTGATTGTCACTACATAAAAACCCGATTCACATTATCCGTATAAATAATACCTTCCCCGATCTTAGGAAAATTTTTATGTAAATTCCGGGTAAAATGGCTAAACCATTAGCATTCCTACCCATTTTTTGAAAATTATTCTGTAAACCTGTCAATTTATTAAAGATTTCTCCAAACCCTTTAGTACAAATGACAACAAATGTTGTTTTTACAATAATATCAAATGCAACATCATTTCCGCTGCACCGTTTTGCAGGATTGATCTTAGGCGTACCCTGGTTCCGACATACCCTGATTTACAACTAAAGCATTAAACTTATTCTGATGAATGAACAACAAATAGACAAAGTAACTCAAATCGCCTCCCTGATCGTCGGAAATATGCAGGAAAGGCTAACGCCTGCCGAACAGCAGCAACTGGATACCTGGCTGCAGGAGGATGACGAAAATCCGTTATTATTCCAGCAACTGATGGATGCCGAACTCCTGACCCACGACCTTAATGAAATGAACAGCTATGATCATAACCAGGCATTTGAAAAATTAACCCATCAGATCCTCCTCAATGAAGTGAGCGGCAAACGGGTATACTTCAGAATATGGTGGTATATGGTTGCGGCCCTTTTGGTACTGGTAGCCGGCGGTATTGCTTACTTTTCTTTAAACAAACATAAAAATAAAACCGCTACACCGGTCTCTGCTGTTGTTGCGCAAAAGAAAGCGGCCGGCGACCTCCCTGATACTAAAAAAGCTGTTCTGATCCTGGCCGATGGTTCAACTATAACCCTTAGCGAAATAAGTAATGGCAGCATTGCCCGGCAGGGTAATGTGATGATCCAAAAAAATCAAAATGGGCAGCTTGAATATAAGTTATCAGCAGCCACTGCCAATACAACCGGCTACAATACCCTTCGTACTCCACGTGGCGGCGAATACCAGCTTATATTGGATGATGGCACCAAAATATGGTTAAACTCCGCTTCTACCCTGCAGTTCCCGGTTCATTTCAATTCAGATGAACGCCGCGTCGTGCTCACCGGTGAAGGCTATTTTGAAGTACAATCATCCGTTATTCCCAACTCAGGCGGCCGTAAAAGATCATTCATAGTCAGCGTTGATAATATGGAAGTACAGGCAATAGGTACTTCCTTTAATATTTCTGCCTATAAAGAAGATAACCGTTCACAAACCACGGTTGTGGAAGGACTCGTTCAGGTAAACCGGAACAATAAAACCAACTTGCTCAGCCCAGGCAAGAAGCTAATTGCGCAGGACACGGCTGTTACCGTTGAAGATGTTGATGTAAAGCAGGAAATAGCCTGGACGCATGGAGAATTCGTTTTCAGGAACACCTCGCTTAAAATGGTCATGAACGAACTGACCCGCTGGTACGACATGGATGTTACGTATGATCCGGGTGTTCCGTCATTACACTTCAGCGGCGAAGTTCAACGCGCATCAGACATCAGGTCGGTACTGCATATGCTTGAATATACAGGAGGAGTAACCTTCACCATCAACAAACGGCTTATCACTGTTCATCCCGGTAAAAAATAATCATCCCGCCATAGATGTGATGCCGTCGATTTACACCGCGTTCATTATTTTTGTAGCTTGGCAGCTATGTTAAGCGGTACTGGTAAAAAATCATCAGCATATATTCCGAATAATAAGGTCAGGTTGGTCAGGGGAGGCAGGGACTATTTCACAACACTTGCCCAATTGATCAAAGAGGCGAAGCATTCGATACACCTGCAGGTGTACATTTACGAAGATGATGAAACCGGCCGGTCAATAGGCAATGCCCTCATGGATGCTGCCAAACGCGGTGTTCATGTATATCTGCTTACCGATGGTTATGCCTCAAAAGCCCTATCGGCCGGCTTTATAAAAGAGTTACTTACTGCCGGCGTTCATTTCCGTTTTTTTGAACCGCTTTTAAAAAGTGAGAACTTCTACTTCGGCCGCCGTATGCACCACAAAGTGCTGGTGGCAGATGGCCGTTATGGTCTCGTAGGCGGCATCAATATCAGCAACCGCTACAACGACCTGGAAGATCAACCCGCCTGGCTCGATTGGGCCTTATTTGTTGAAGGCCCGGCTTCCATAGCCCTGTATAGATTATGCATCGATGTATGGGCAAAGCCTGGGCAGATGGCTTTAAAAAGAAGCCTGCGGCACGAATTTCCTTCTATCCCACAAATGGGAAATACTCCCGTTCGCATTCGCCGGAACGATTGGGTGAAACGCAAGAACCAGATCTCGAGGAGTTATATCGACCTG
This sequence comes from Longitalea luteola, assembly GCF_017356035.1. Lineage (GTDB taxonomy): Bacteria > Bacteroidota > Bacteroidia > Chitinophagales > Chitinophagaceae > Niastella > Niastella luteola. The sequence continues at coordinate 249,751 of NZ_JAFIQX010000008.1, forward strand.
TTGAAAAAGGCCACCTCGAGCGTGATCATCATGTCGGGTTATTTTTTACCAGGCACTATTATCAGGCACCACCTGTCAAGAGCCGCCAGGCGCGGTATTGACGTTCGCATCATCGTAGCTGAAAAATCGGATGTAAGGCTGGCCAAACATGCCGAACGGTACATGTACCGCTGGATGCTGAAGCGCAACATTAAACTTTACGAATACACCAGGTCGGTATTACACGGCAAAATGGCCACCCGCGATCGAAAATGGGTGACCATTGGCTCTTACAATGTCAATGACATCAGCGCCTATGCCAGCGTGGAATTAAATATCGATGTGAATGATCCGGAATTTGCCTCACAGGTGCACGAAAAACTGGAAGCCATTCTGGAAAATGATTGCGTGCTGGTGACGGAAGAAGAGTTCAATAAAAAGTACAATGCCTTCCAGCGGTTCATTCAATATTGTTCTTATTGGCTGGTACGAATTATTTTCTATTTATTTACATTCTACTTTAAACAACGATGAGCTAGTTAATTTATCGTGAAGCGACAGCTGAAGCTGATGCTGCAATTGTATCCATTGAGCCAATAGCACATTAGCTAATTGGCAAATTAGCACATTTGCAAATTAGCTAATTATGCCTACTCTCCTTTGATCCGTTGCAACATCGACATAAACGCGGCTTTATCCCAATTGGCAAAGCGGCCGCGCTGCACCACCATGTTATTGCCATAAGGCCGTTGCAGGTAATAATGAAAAACGAAACCGGCATTCGGTTTATACCAGCCTACCCGCTGACCAAAACGAAGATCGTTAAAGACAAGGTAATTGTCTTCCTTCTCAATGGTATAGTATCCCTGGGAAAAAATAAACAGGTCTTTCAGCTCTTCCAGGTCTTTTACCGGGTTTAATAACGAATCATTCCTGGGGAAATAAGTAAAATCAATATGCGGCTTGCGATCGAACACCGATCTGTACCCGATATGGTATCCGTTATCATCTTCCAGCACTACATACCATAGCAAATTGTTCAGCGGTGTAGGTGTGGTAAAATGACGGCGGTATTCTATTTTTTCCTTTTTTGTGACCCGTTGCACCGCCCCCTCTACAATCGCCTTGTTAAATACATCGATGCCTAAATAGAAAATACACCAGCCGATGGCAATGGTAGCCCAGCGTTTCCGGTTAAAATCCCGCCGCATAAAGAACAGCATTACCGCAATGATGGCCGGCAAAATGGTGAACAACGGATCAGCCACGAACATGGCATGCATACAAAACCGCCGGTGCGAGAAAGGCTCCAGCAAACCGGTGCCATAGGCATTGAAGCAATCGAGCAACAGGTGCGCCAATAGCTCCGTTGCAAAAAACCATAGCCAGATGGAAAAACGAATATCATGCGGACGCCGCCATCGGTCGGCCAGCCAGGCCAGCAGCGGCGTTACGATCAACACAAATAATAAAGAGTGGGTGATGCCCCTGTGGGCGATCAAATCGTGGGTAGGCGTCATCCAGAAGGAAGCAACAAAATCAATATCGGGCAGGCTTTGCGCTGCAGCTCCCATCACCAACGACCGTTTGCCCGCTTTCTTTCCTATAAACAATTCACCAATACAGGCTCCCAATACAATATGCGTAACAGAATCCATGGCGGAAAGTTAAGAAGTTATTCAATTATTCAGTTATTCGACATCGCGACAAATTACAAACCCAATAAGTCTGGAACCTAGAAACTATTAATTCAAAACGCAGCACTAAAAAAACCAGGTCCACCATTCCGCAAAAGTTTCACTATATTAGTAAGGGGGAAATTAAGTCGCTAAGTGGGGAAATTTCGTTTAACCGCCACCATTACTGCCATATCCATTCACATGACAACACTATTCATCGTATTGCTTTGCATTATTGCCCTGGTGCTGCTGATATCCTGGGTTAAGCTGAATCCGTTTTTAGCCTTCCTGCTGGTATCCATTGGCGCCGGCCTCGCGCTGGGCATTCCGCTCGACCAAATCACCACATCTGTTCAAAAAGGCATTGGCGATACGCTAGGGTCACTGGTTATAATTATCGGACTTGGCGCCATGCTGGGAAAACTGGTAGCAGAAAGCGGCGCCGCACAGAAGATCACCCGGGTGCTCATGCGCACTTTCGGGGAAAAGAACCTGCAATGGGCATTAATGATCACCGGTTTTGTGGTGGGCATTCCGTTATATTATAATGTTGGATTTGTACTGATGGTGCCGCTGATCTTTTCCGTTGTTTACCAGTATAAATTACCTGCGGTATATATCGGCCTGCCCATGCTGGCCGCGTTGTCGGTAACCCATGGGTTCTTGCCACCGCATCCCTCGCCCACTGCGCTGGTAACACAACTGAAAGCCGATATGGGCCTTACCCTGTTATATGGTATCTTACTGGCCGTACCAGCTATTATTGTGGCCGGACCTCTTTTCTCTAAAACGCTGAAGCATATCCGCAGCACGCCTTTGCAAACGTTTCAAACGAAACAGATCCCCGATGAGCAACTGCCTAATACGGCAAACAGTTTTTTAACCGCCCTGCTGCCCGTATTACTTATCGCCATCACCACCAGTATTCCGCTTATTATAATATTGCTCAACAAGATCCCGGCTATCCATATCACCTTACAAGGCACCGCCCGGCAATTCATTACATTTATAAGTGATCCGGTGATCGTCATGCTGCTCTCGCTGCTCACCGCCACCTTTACCCTGGGCATACACACCGGCCGTTCCATGAAAACGATCATGGATATTTATGGCGACGCAATCAAAGATGTGGCCCTCATCCTGTTGATCGTGGCTGGCGCAGGTGTATTGAAACAGGTGTTCACCGATAGCGGCGTAAGTAAGGCCATTGCAGAAAATATTAAAGGATGGCAGATTCACCCCCTCATCCTTGGCTGGATAATAGCAGGCGTCATCCGTATCTGTGTGGGATCGGCCACCGTGGCCGGCCTGACGGCCGCGGGCATCATTGCCCCGGTCATACCGCAAATGCACGTTAATCCGAATTTGATGGTATTGTCCATCGGGGCTGGCAGTTTGTTGTTCTCACACGTGAACGATTCGGGCTTCTGGATGTACAAAGAGTACTTCAACCTCAGCATCCGTGATACCATCAAATCGTGGTCGGTAATGGAAACGATCGTTTCGGTGGTGGGACTGATCGGCGTTCTGATCATGGATATTTTTATATAAGGTGGTTCTGCCATTTATTACCTTTGAAATGGTGAATGGTGAATGGTGAGTGGCTCACTATAATTGAAATTAATAACCGACCTTGCGCCGACCGAAATTCAAGGCCGATTGCCGTTTCACGACATTAAACGACCAACCATGCAAGCAAACTGGTACCAGATCCACAACATAGAAGAAATCGATTCCCCGGCGCTGGTCATATATCCTGAACGGGTAAAAGAGAATATAACCTTGCTCACGCGAATGATCGATGATCCGCAGCGGCTGCGCCCGCATGCAAAGACCCACAAATCAAAAGAGGCTACCCAGCTCCTGATGGCCGCTGGCATTGGCAAGTTTAAATGTGCCACCATTGCTGAAGCAGAAATGTTAGCCATGTGTGGCGCGCCCGATGTTGTGCTCGCATATCAACCTGTTGGTCCGAAACTGCAACGACTGGTAACGCTGACGCTGCAATATCCCGGCACCCAATTTGCCTGCCTGGTCGACAATGTAACCAGTGCAGCGGCCATTGCCAGTGCTTTTGCGGCAGCAAACGCTGTCATTACTGTTTATATCGATCTGAATGTCGGGCAAAACCGCACAGGCATACCACCGGGCGAAGAAGCGGTTGCCCTGTATAACTATTGCGCACAAACCAACGGTTTATCAATAGCAGGTTTACATGCCTATGACGGGCATAGCCGCGGCACGCTGGAAGAACGCACGGCCACCAGCAATGAAGCTTTTGCGCGGGCAGAAACGCTAAAAGCGACGCTGCAATCACTGGGCTATTCGGACATAAAGATCATTGCCGGCGGATCACCCAGCTTTCCCATACATGCGAAACGGGAAGCGGTAGAATGCAGTCCGGGCACTTTTATTTTCTGGGACAAAAGCTATCTCGATCAATGTACTGAACAACCTTTTCAAGTAGCAGCCCTGGTGGTAACCCGGGTGGTTTCGTTGCCCAATGCCGATCACATCTGTGTTGACCTGGGTCATAAGTCAATAGCGGCTGAAAACGAGATCGGCAAACGCGTTTTCTTCCCAGATGCACCCGCATTAAAAGCCGTTTCGCAAAGTGAAGAACACCTGGTTTTATATGCAGGCGAAGGTCATTCCTTTAAACCCGGAGATGTATTGTATGGCATACCACAGCATGTTTGTCCGACCATTGCCTTATACGAAAGAGCTTATACTGTTGAGCATGGCAAGGTCAGCGGCGAATGGATGATCGTTGCCCGTGACAGGAAAATACAGTTTTAAGTTCTAAGTTTTAAGTTCTAAGTTCTCAATACCCGTTAACTTGTCAGCTAAAAGCGAAATCATGAATTCCCCGATAAACGTTGGCTTAGTAGGTTTTGGCATTTCAGCAAAAGTGTTTCACGCCCCTTTTATAACTACCAATAACAATTACAGGCTGGTAAGTGTGGTAGAACGGCATAAAGCGGAATCCAGGGAGAAGTTCCCTTCTGTGCAGGTGGTGCGAAGCATTGAAGAATTACTCAATAACGATAGTATTGACCTGGTAGTGATCACCACGCCGAATGAAACACATTTTCCCTATGCCAAGGCTGCGCTGGAAGCGGGGAAACATGTGGTGTTGGAAAAACCGGTCACCAACACATCGGCAGAAGCCAAACAATTACTGGAGATCGCACAACAGAGCGGGAAGGTTTTGAGTGTTTATCAGAATCGCCGGTATGTAAGCGACTTTATAACCATACGCGAAGTGCTGGATAAAAACCTGCTGGGCGCCGTTCATACTTTTGAAGGCCATTATGACCGCTATCGCGCCGAGGCACGGCCACAGGCATGGCGCGAACATGAATTGCCCGGCAGCGGAATTTTATTCGATCTGGGCCCTCACCTGATCGACCAGGTATTGTACCTGTTTGGCATGCCCAATACCATTGCCGCCGATATTCGCCTGCAGCGGCCACATGCCAAAGTGGATGACTATTTTGATCTGCGGCTCGATTATGGATTTCTGAAAGTGATCTTGCAAGCCGGCATGCTGGTGCGGGAACCAGGCCCCCGGTATTTGATCCATGGCACTAAGGGATCATTTGTAAAATCAGGCGAAGACCCGCAGGAAGCCCTGTTGCGAGCCGGCGCACCACCGGTTGGCGATGACTGGGGTAAAGAAAACGAAGCTATTTACGGCATATTGCACACAGAGGCAGATGGAAAGCAAATCCGGGAGCGATATCCTTCGCATAAAGGAGATTATGCCCTGTATTATAAAAATCTGTATGAAACCATTGCAGGCAACAAACCCGTGCGGGAAAGAATAGAACATGGATACAATACGATCCGCCTTATTGAACTGGCTTTTGAAAGCCATCAGCAACAACGCACTCTTCCATGTACCGGATTAATGCCTGTTGCTTATCGGTAGTTCTTTCTGAACTACTCAAATTTCAATGGCGGGCCTACTATTTCCATGCCATGAATGCGGTATAAACGTTCAAAATCGCGCAAGGTGCCATCAGGCAGCTGGCTCGCCTGTAAGTAGAATTCATCCATCGTTCCGGCGGGTTGATACACCAGCACCATTCTGCCATTTGAATCACCTAGTTTGGCAAACGTATGGGGAATCTGGCGCGGCGCAAAAACCGCATCCCCTGCTTTGGCATTAAAGATATCATCACCGATCTTGAAAACGAATTCTCCTTCGAGGATATAGAACCATTCATCCTGCACGTAGTGAAAATGATAAGGTGGACCACCTTTAGCCATTTTAGTAGTATCATACACGCAAAAACCTTGTTTACTGTCATTAGAGGATACTTTACAGGCAAAGGTGCCACCTAAAAACGTGATCTGCTCATTAAAGCGATCATTGCCGGCATCTATTTTAAAGCCGCGCGTTGATTTGGTCTCCATGGCTGTATGTTAAATGGGGATTGTTCTCTGAAGTTACTAAAATAACTTCACACTTCATGTAGGAAGTTGCTAACCCTGCCAATGATGAACACAACGCCGGTTACAGCCTATCAGGTTATTTCAATAAAAAAAACCGCCATCCACAGTTGTTGGGATGGCGGCGTAGTTTATTTACGATTTTATTTTCCTTCTTCGATCATAACATCGGTAATGTCATATTTTGCCGTGGGCGGGCCATCGAACATCATACAATGAACACAATCGTTCGACTTTGGGCTGCTTGCTTTAAAGCGGATAGTAGCGCCTGCCTTAACGTCGGAAGGTATTTTACAGGCATTGCCGGCCGTAAATACATTATCGTATTGCGCATTGTTATTCGTCATGTCCTTCCAGCCATCCTCACCAAAAGAATCATTGTTCAATACCTGTACCACAAAGCTGGCACAGGAAATACGCACTACCTTTCCTCTTAAATAATCATCATTTCCCTTGTTCTTATTACATTTGGACGCCATTACGGGTAATGCAATCAGAATAAATAAAAATTTCATATCGGTTTTCTTTTAGCCTTTGACTAATGTTATGGTGCAATCGTTGCATACCAGGCTGTTAAAATCTATACACCTGCAATTAAGAGGTTACATCCCCTGATGTCGCTGGTATCTACCCGTCCCAGCACTTCAAAACTGCCATCTGGTTTAACAATGCCTACATCATCCGTTGCAATGAAAGAACAGGAATACAGGTTGGCGAGGTCAATAATATTGATCACCCCGCTGCCGGCTAGCCGAACATCGAGCGGATCATCATCCTGCCGCACCAGCACTTTCATCCAGGGCGCACAATTGAAAACGCCATGTCCGTATGAATAAGCCTGTGATAACAGCTCCGTCATGCCATATTCCGAATGCACAGCCGGGGTTTGAAAAGCAGTCGTCAACAATACATGCACTTCTTCCCGGGTCATTTCCCGGCGGCGGCCCTTCATACCACCTGTTTCCATTATTATCGTATGCTGCAGCGGCATCGGGAATTGCTCGGCAAAATCAAGCAACGCAAACGTAACGCCGATCAGTATGGTTTTTTGGCCCTGTTTTTCCAGTTCCTGTAAAACCGACGCCAGTTTCTCATATTCATATAAGTAAAACCCGCTATACGCATGCTGACTAAGCTTTATCATATCGTTGACCATAACTATCAGCGATGAGTTCTGCCGCTCGAGATAAGCAGGCAATAACCCGATAACACACCATTCCTGCAGCGGACCGTAAAATTTTTCCCAGGCCTTTAAAAAACTTTGCCGGTAAATATTCAGGTCCTTAACATAATGCCGGCTATTGATGGTTTGCGTGGTACCACTGCTCTCGAAAACAGCTTCCGGCTCAAAAGCGGTGGTTTTTATATCGGCCGTTTTGAAAAAACGGATGGGTAAAAAAGGGATCTGTTCCACCGAACGCACACCTGACCCAACTATTGACAGCGCGTTTACGTAATGCTGATAAATAGCATTATTATTGTACTGGAATTGGAAGACTTCGAGCGCCAGTTGTTCAAAATCAGCTGGTTCAACCGTAAAAATTTTATCTTCTATTTCACAAATCATAAATTTATTGCAGACTTTTGGCCTATAATTTTGTACACGATAATTAACAAATATGCAAAAGCTTGTTTTATATAGCGCTCTTTTTTTGTTAGGGATCGCCGCCTGCAGCAAAGATAAGTACCAGAGTAAACCTACTATTGAAATAAAGTCTATCGGGCCAAACCCCGTTCCCCTCAATTTCCCACTTACTATTGATTTAGAATATACTGATAAAGAAGGAGATATAACAGATTCCATTTTTGTTAGAAAGATCCGGATCAATCAAAAGAAAGTAGCCAGAACCCTGCGCGACAGCTTTGCCCTTCAATTGCCGGGCGATGTTCCTGAAAAAACAAAAGGAACCATCCGGCTTACTTTCGATTACCAGGGCTACGTCATTTCTGCCGAAGACCCGGGTTCACCCCCCAATGCAGCACCCGATTCACTTATTTTCCAGTTCGTTTTGCAGGATAAAGCCAAAAATATCAGCGATACCGTCGAGAGCGGATTGATCGTAGTTGAGCGCCAGCAATAAGCCTGTTTTTTTATAATCATTTTTTACCTGCAGATCTGCGCTGAAGGATGTTGAAATATTTATTCGATTGGTTCCTGTTTTCCAGTTGTTTCATTGCCGGTTGTGCCTTGTTGATGGTCGTTCAAACCAATCAGTTACTTTCCCTGCATTATGACATTTATGGCTATCTCGTATTTGTTTTTTTTTCAACCCTTTGCAGTTATAACTTCCATTGGTACCTGAGCGCCGATGCAACCAGTGAAAATGAGCGGGTACGCTGGACCCTGCATCATAAGCAGCTGCACCTGGTATTAACTGCCATTGGCGGTATCGTTTCCATATGGTATTTCTTTCATTTCGTTGAGCATTGGATCTGGCTGGGCGGCGCTGTGCTGCTTACATTCCTGTATTCAGCTCCCAAATTACAGTTCGGCCCGTTTGCCTGGCTAAGCAAAATAGCCGTGGGCAAAACCCTGTTCCTGGCCTTTGTATGGATGTATGTAACCACCTTCTTACCCATTGCCATCGATGACCATCACTGGCATGCAGCTTCCTTTTTATTCTGCACCAGCCGCTTTCTGCTTATATACGCCATTTGTATCATATTCGATTACCGCGACCGCGATTATGATAAAAAGGCAGGCATACGCAGCATGATCACGTACTTCAATGAAAGGGGCATCAACAACCTGTTTGCCCTGTCGCTTGTTGGTTTTGCCGTAAGTACGATCGCCCTGTACTTTTACGGATTTTCTGCGCTCACCATTGTTTTGCTGCTTGTTTCCGGCGTTATTACTGCCGCCCTGTACCCGGTGGCCAAAAAGAACTTCAGCGATTACCTGTATTATTTCGTGCTCGACGGGCTGATGATGTTTTCATCGCTGTTGACGATATTCGTTTCAAATAAGTAGTTTTGCGCCAATTAAATTGATATATTTATCATATATAGAACAGGATTTTACCTTTTAATACTGTAAATATGGCTAAAAGTAAAACGAACGCCGCTGTTACCTCCGGACTCTCAGATCAATCGCTGAAATTCCTCAAAACTTACATCAATACCCCATCACCCGTTGGCTTCGAAAGCAGCGGGCAGAAATTATGGTTAGAATATATAAAACCGCTGGTTGATACCACTTTTGTTGATCCTTACGGTACGGCTGTGGGTGTTATCAATCCCGATGCCACTTTCAAAGTGGTGATTGAAGCGCATGCCGATGAGATCAGCTGGTTTGTGAACTATATCACACCTGAAGGGTTGGTTTACCTGAAACGTAATGGAGGGGTTGACCATGTAATTGCCCCGGGACAACGGGTATTCATCCATGGAAAGAAAGGACCGGTAAAAGCTGTTTTCGGCTGGCCGGCTATTCATACCCGCTTACACAACCCCGATACCAAGGACCCGCAGCCGAAAGTGGAAAACCTCTTCCTCGACAGCGGCGCCCGTTCTAAAAAAGAAGTGGAAGAACTGGGTATTCATGTGGGTGCGGTAGTAACCTACCAGGATGGCTTCGACGAACTGGCCTTCGATTATTTTATCGGCCGTGCCTTCGATAACCGCGTGGGAGGCTTTATGATCGCTGAAGTAGCCCGGTTGATCAAGGAAAACAAAAAACAATTACCATTCGGTTTATATGTGGTAAATGCCGTACAGGAGGAAATCGGATTACGGGGCGCAGAAATGATCGCCCGCCGCATAAAACCCAATGTGGCCATCATTACCGATGTTACGCACGACACCTATACGCCCATGATCAATAAAGTGATTGAAGGCGACGTGAGCTGCGGAAAAGGCCCTTCACTGGCTTATGGACCAGCAGTACATAACAAACTGCTGAGCCTGGTACAGGATGTGGCGCAAAAACACGAAATTCCCGTGCAATTGCGCACCGTTTCCCGCAGTACCGGCACTGATACCGATTCATTTGCATACGCAAATGACGGCTGCCCGTCAGTACTAATTTCCATTCCATTACGTTATATGCATACAACGGTTGAAATGTTGCATAAAAGCGATATTGAGCAAACCATTAGATTAATGTATGAGACGTTGCTGACATTAACACCTAAAACAAATCTTAGTTACTTGTGATCCATTCCTGCATTTTATTATATGTTGACCCGGGTAGCGGCAGTTATCTGATACAAATGATCATTGCCGCTATCGTGGGCGCGTTATTTTACTTTAAAAATATCTGGTGGAAGATCAAGGCTTTTTTCTACAAGCCTAAAAAAGAAGACGCAGAGGGAGAAGAGATTGTGAAATGACAACGTACAAGCGCCATCCGTCATCATTTAAGGATCCTTCCGGTTTTGTATTCAGATCAGAAGGCACTGTTTACCGGCAGGTAAACCAGTTTTATGCCGTCGAATACCGCCAATTAATGGACTCGGGGTTATACCAGCAGCTGACAGGCAGTAAACAGCTAATTCCGCATGAAGAGCTGGCTGAAAACATAACCGACACCCCTGAATGGTATACCACCCTGCTGCCCGAGCCTGTTCCCTATATTTCTTACCCCTACGAATGGTGTTTTGAACAAATCCAGGACGCTGCCCTGCTCACCCTTTCGATACTGAAAACGTCGTTACAGCATGGCATGATATTGAAAGATGCAACGCCGTATAATATCCAGTTCCATAAGGGCAGGCCGGTATTCATAGATACCCTGTCGTTCAACAACTATGATCCCAAACTGCCGTGGATCGCTTACCGGCAGTTCTGTCAGAATTTCCTCTTTCCCCTTTACCTGGAACATTACCTGAAAACCGATATTCAAAAGCTGCTCAGCACTTATATAGATGGTATACCGGTTGATTTTGTGGCCAGGCTCCTGCCCTTAAAAAGCCGCCTGAGCCTGGGCGTATGGCTGCATGTATATTTACAGCACAGTGCTTCCACCAGCACCAGCGCCAGCGCCCGTTCGAATAAACCAAACGGCGCCTTTAATAAAAAGAAACTACTCGATGTGGTCAGTCACCTGACCAGCATCATTACAAATTTACCGGCGAATAAAACGTATAAAACCACCTGGAGCAATTATTATGAAGATACTATCCTGAGTAAGGAATACCTTCACGAAAAGGAAAGGATCATCCAGGATTTTTGCCGGCAAACGAATGCCCGGAGTGTGCTTGACCTGGGCGCTAACGATGGTCATTTTTCCAAATTATTCGCGGCTCACCAGCTGCAGGTGATTGCCACAGATGCCGACAACCGGTGTATTTCGAAGCTGTACCAGGAGGTGAAGAAAAATAAAATTGAGAATATCCTACCGTTGATGCTGGATGTTGCCAATCCCTCCTCGGCCATTGGCTTTCACAACCAGGAACGCGCTGCCTTTCATGATCGTATTAAAACTGACCTTGTGGCAGCGCTGGCGCTCGTTCATCACCTGGTCATAGGAAAAAACATTTCATTGCGGGTACTGGCAGATTATTTTAACGACATTGCCCCTGAATTGATCATTGAATTTGTGCCAAAAGAAGACGAGAAGGTGCAACAGATGCTAAGTAGCCGGCCCGATACCTTTATCGACTACGACCAGGCACACTTTGAACAGTTTTTTACCATGTATTTCAATATTGTTGACAGAAGACCGGTACCTGGTACCAGCAGAACGTTGTACAGAATGAAAAGAAAATAACGTATGTATTCAAAGCTTCAGCAGTACCCCATATATCTTTTTCTCTTACCCGTTTTCTTTATTTTGCATGGCTACCTCGAAAACTTTGGATTTATTACCGCCGGAGAATCAGCCATCCTGTGCCTCTCCTATCTTGCCGGTACGATTATTATTGCAGCTGTTTGCTGGCTTTATTTCAGAAACACAGCAAAAGCGGCGCTGGTTACCGTTAGCTTAATGGCCTTTTACTTTTTTTTTGGCGCCCTGCATGAATTTTTAAAGATCAACGCACCCCGTTTTTTCAGCAAGTATGCTTTTTTGCTTACAACATTTTTGCTGCTTATCACTACCCTGGTAATTTACCTGAGGAAAAACAGGTCCCTGAAGCGGGTAACCGCTTTTTTAAACGTACTGTTGATTATATATATCGTGGTAGACGGCGCCAGAATCTTTATAAAAGCAATGGATCCGGCCGGCAACAGTTTGTCAACCTATTCCTTTGCAAAGAACAATAGCTATACACCCTGTGATACCTGTAACAAGCCTGACATATATCTATTGCTGATGGATGAATATCCCAGCTCGGTATCACTTGCCCAACATTATAATTATAAAAATGAACTGGATGATTTTCTGATCGAAAAGAAGTTCAGCATTCAAAAAAACAGCCGGGCCAATTACAATTTCACGCCATTTTCGATGGCCTCCATCCTGAACATGTCGTACATCCGCGGTATAAAGAACGCAAAGGCGATAAATGGCAATGATTATGCGTCTTGTGAACTTTTGATCCGCAACAATGAAGTGATCAGTTTACTCAATGCAGCAGGATATAGCATAGAAAACTATTCCATTTTTGATCTGGCAGGCCATCCGTCCATGGTGCAGCAGCAGTTCCTGCCACTGAATACGCGGCTGATAACGGAAAGAACACTGTTTGCCAAAGTAAAAAAGGATATTGGCTGGAAACTGTTTACCTGGCATCCTTTTAAGTGGTTTGCGTCGAATGACATTATGGTCCATAATCGCAATAACCAGTTGTTTATTGAGCAGGTAAACAAGAGCACAACACCAAAAGCCGGCCAGCCAAGGTTTATATATGCACACTTTTATATGCCCCACCAGCCTTACTATTACGACAAAAACGGCAAACTGTATGATCTGCCAACCATAATACGTGAAAGTCGTAACCAAACCCTTTCGTTGTACCTGGAGTATATTACGTATGTCAACGGCCGCATAAAGGAAATGATCACTGCCATTCAAAAGAACAACCCTTCGGCTGTTATTGTGCTTATGGGCGACCATGGGCGCCGGGAGAAAACCCGGGAAACCTTCCCGGAACGTTTTTTTCAAAATTTGAATGCGGTTTATTATCCTGACAATGACTACACTTTGCTATATGACAACATATCCGGGGTCAACCAGTTCAGGATGATATTCAATAAGCTGTTCAACCAATCGCTGCCGGTTTTAAAAGATTCTTCAATATATTTAATTGAAAAATCGGAACCTGGTCACAACTAATCTATTCAAGGCTGATGAAACTGAGCAGTTTTAAAACATTTCCCTTTCATACATTTTTACTACCAGCCTTTTTTGTATTACATGTAGCCAATGAATATTTCAGGCTGTTGGCCGCAGAAACAACCATTGAGTTCTTTCTATACTATGTTTTACTGGGAGCGTTTTTACTGGTTGTGGGCCGACTGGCGTTCAAGTCGCTAATGAAAGGGGGTGTTTGGGCTACTGCTTTGTTGGTACCCTTTATATTTTTTGGAACGATCCATGACTTTTTAAAGACAACAGCGATCACCCGCTTTATTTCTTCCTATAGCATCTTATTGCCGCTCCTGCTGATCTGTTTGCTTGTCTTTTCCTGGTACTGCAAAAGGAAAACCGCAAAATTTGAGAAAGCGCACCACTATTTTACCGTCCTGTTCGTCATTCTGCCAGGCATCGAACTGGTGCTGCTGGCACAAAAGGTTATTACCAATAACCAGCAGAACAATCTTGCCCATCAGAATGATGCTATCATATCAATACCGCCCTGCGATACATGCACGAAACCGGATATCTTTTTTATTGTATTTGATGAATATGCCAGTTCACGCAGTCTGCGCCAATACTTCGGTTTTGATAACAGCCGTTTGGATTCCTCCTTAAAAAAGAATAATTTTTATATAGCAGAAAATGCAAAAAGCAATTATAACATAACGCCATTATCGATAGGCGCCACTTTAAATGGGCAGTATTTCAATGTGCTATTGGAGAATAAAGTAACCACTGGCCGTGTCATTCTACAGGGACTATATGCATTAGAGGAAAGCCGCCTGCCTCACCTGTTGGAGCGATCAGGTTATGCCATCCATAATTTCGGGCTTTGTGATCTCAAAAGGCACCCGGTGCAAACATCCCGTTATTTCGAAGAATATGAACGCCTCGCGCTTTACGACGAAACGTTATGGTACAGGATCAACAGGGATATACTTTGGAATATGTCCAGACTGAACCTGTCGTTCTGGAATATTATGCAGCAGCGGAAAAACCAACAGAACCAGGCCATATTTGTTGAAAGAAACCGAAAAAACTGGCAGTTGATATTGCAGGAATTGAAAGAACAGAACGATCAGCCCAAATTCGTTTTCGGTCATATCATGATGCCGCATTCGCCATTTTACCTGGACAAACATGGTAACAGAACCAACGATTTCAGCCGTGTTTACGAGAACCACAATAACGAAGGTGCATACCTTGAACAACTGCAGTATACCAATAGCTGGATCGACTCGTTATTAATTGCAAGCGATCGCAACTTTTCACGCCCCCGGGTTGTAATTGTTGCAGGCGATCATGGATATCGGGAAGTTCCTTACAACCCTGAACGGCGGGACAGGCATTTTATGAACCTGAACACTTATTATTTTTCCGATAAAGATTATTCTATGCTGTATGATAGCATAAGCCCGGTCAATACCTTCCGGGTTGTCATAAATAAGTATTTCCATACAAAGCTTCCTTTATTAAAGGACAGCACCATACTTTTGCAGGAAACCCAACCAGGTTTTTCCCTATCTTCACAGCTTCTAAATTAGCAATACCGGAAAAACACATTCGCACCTTAATATTTTTACTGTAAATCATTCGAAATGAAGGATATTATAAGAAACGACTGGACTATTGAAGAAATACAGGAAATTTACAATACCCCCCTGCTTGAGCTTATTTACCGCGCTGCCACCATTCACCGGCAATATAACGACACCGGAGAAGTTCAGGTTTGTACACTGCTTTCGATAAAAACCGGCGGCTGCCCCGAAGATTGCGCTTATTGCCCGCAGGCAGCCCGATATAATACAGGCGTTAACGTGCATGCTTTAATGCAGAAAGACGAGGTTTTGGAGTACGCTGCCAAAGCGAAAGCAGCCGGTTCAACCCGTTTTTGCATGGGCGCTGCATGGCGCGAAGTAAGGGACAACCGCGACTTTGACCGGGTAATTGACATGGTAAAAGGCGTAAACGAAATGGGTATGGAAGTATGCTGCACATTGGGCATGCTTACTGAAGCACAGGCCCAGAAACTGGCCGACGCTGGTTTGTACGCGTACAACCACAACCTGGATACTTCTAAAGAATATTATAAAGAGATCATTTCAACCCGCACCTATAACGACCGGTTAGATACACTGGATAATGTGCGCAAGGCCGGTATCTCTGTTTGTTGCGGTGGTATTGTTGGACTTGGTGAAACCCACGCAGACCGCATCAAAATGCTGCATACGCTGAGCACCATGCCCGAACATCCGGAAAGTGTGCCCATCAATGCCCTGGTGGCCGTTGCAGGCACTCCACTCGCCGAAAATCAGAAAGTAGATGTTTGGGATATGGTGAAGATGATCGCTACAGCCCGCATCCTGATGCCCAAAGCCATGGTTCGCTTAAGCGCAGGCCGCAGCACTATGAGCGTTTCTGACCAGGCCCTTTGCTTTATGGCGGGCGCCAACTCCATCTTTACCGGCGAGAAGTTGTTAACTACACCTAACCCTTCATTCGATGAAGATAAAGCCATGTTCGATCTGCTGGGAATTACGCCGAGGGTGGCTTTTAAGGAAGAAAAGGAACTAATCGGTTAGATTGCTAACATTGGATATATAAGTTTGTGAAGTCGGAAGTCTGAAGTCTGAAAATACAAAGTCCGAAGCCGGTTTTGCGCTGACTTCGGACTTCTTCTTTAATATAAGGCCTCCGGCTTCCGGCATCGTATTCCTACGAAAAAAACACCTCTTATTAGCAGAAACATTCCTATCCTATAATATCAGCAATCTCTTTACAGAAGTATCGCTTCCCTTCCATCACCAGCATAATGGCCCGGATCATTTCTTCACCGGAGGAATTTTTGGTAACATATCCATTGGCGCCCGCATGCATCAGGGCATTAACGTAGGGAAGATCGGTGTGAACAGAGATACCAATAATACGAATGTCATGAGTAAACCCCCGGATGGCTTTTGTAGCTTCAATGCCACTTACCGGATCCATATTAATATCCATTAAAACAACATCGGGCGAAAGCGTTTTGCAGGCTTCTATGACCTGGCGGCCGTTTTCGCATATGGCTATTATCGACAGCCTTTTATCCCTGCTGAGCAGCAGGTTCCAGGCCTCGCGTACCAGTTTGTGATCATCTGCTATAATCACTTTGATCATTAAGAAAAGGTTTAATTAATGGCAAAAATTAAGATTAAACAATTTGTGGGATAAACAAAGTTCCATGTCCCTTAAATTTTAAAAGTTTAAGGAAAGCGGTTAAGAATAGTTAAGGGGAAACAATTACTTATTTCGCCCGCCTTGTCCAAAATAATCGTTTAGCCTGAGGGTTAAGCCGAATTGATTGTAGGAAGTATTATTTTGATAATAACTCCTTGCATAACGGATCTGGATTTTTTTGAATAACACGCCAGCGCCCATTGAAAATCCGTTTAGTCCATTGCCGGCGTTCGTTACATTTAATTCTTTTCGGCGGAGGTAATTATATCCGGCAGTCACTTCTACTTTATCGCCAATGTATAACTGCACAGCAAGAATAACATGCCTGAAAAACTTGTCAAATATATATTTTTTTTCCTTGCTGTCTGGTGCTAAACCTATTTCGTTATTAAATAAAGTGTCACTGTAACGAGTATTAAAGGAATGCAATTGAAAGAGGGTAAGCGAGAACTGCAATGGCGCATGTGCCAGCCGTTTTGAGATGCCCAGCTGCAGGTCAAATGGCAGATCGCCGGCTGTGCTGCCGGTGTAATTTTTCAACTGGGCGCCCATGTTCTTAGCCACCAGCGAAGCCTGCCATAAATGAGCCGAATCACTATATGTTATACCCACGTCTAGGGCAGCGCCTGATGAGCGGTAAATGCCGTAAGAAGAATGGATGAACTTAGCAGTAACGCCATAATGCCAGCGCGCTCCGTATTGCCGGGCAGCACTTAGCTGCACTACATAATCAGCAGGCCGCATAGTACCCAGTACATTACCGGTCATATCTGTTTCGGGCAAGGAGCCATAACTGAAATAATTGATACCACCTGCAAACGTGGTCTTCAGCGGTTGATGGTGAAACCCGGCCATTACATGGTAATTCCTGACGCCCGCATAAAATGAGTTAAATACCATGGATGTGTGCGTATGCATGGCTGGCCGTAATAAAGCCGGATTGTTGAAAGCGGGGCCAATATCAGCTGTTTGATTGGTAATGTTAATGCCGCCTAAAGCGGTTAACTGGGGCGTATTGGAAAGTTTCAGGAAGTTATAAATGGTGTTGCCGCCCAATGTTTGCGCATTTGTCCGGGTAAAGATCAATAAAAATACTAATATATGCAGTTTGTTTTGCATGTAACGCTACCGTACGAAAATAAACAAAAAAGCGCAAGGCGAAAGGGTGAAGGCTGAAGGCTCAAGGCGCAAGGCGAAAGGCTGAAGGCGAAAGGCTGAAGGCGCAAGGCTGAAGGCGAAAGGCGCAGGGCTAAGGAAGAGCCAGGCGGTTTTGGCGTCGGTGTGAGATGGCAGCGGATGGGGTTATAGCAAAAAAAATTCCTCCATTGACATGGAGGAATTTCTTTAACCCTTAAAACAACCAACATGAAAAAAAATCTCGGTTGAATATTTATTAACAGGGTTGAATTGTTATTTGTTCAATGAGGTTCTGAAAGTTTATATTAAAATTCTATTAAAGGCCGCAAGGCGCAAAGCCAAGGCTAAAGGCGCAGGGCTAAAGGCGCAAAGCTAAAGGCTAAAGGCGCAAGGCTCAAAGCAAACTCCGTTAAGCGTTCGGCGTTTTGCGTTGTGCGTTCCGGGTTCGGCGTTCGGCGTTTTGCGTTAAGCGTTCCTCACCCCAACGCGATGTCGAGCACCTGCTGCATTGTTTTTACATAATGAAACGTTAACCCTTTAATGAATGCAGGCTCAATTTCCTTGATATCGCGCTCATTCTGCCAGCACAACACAATCTCCTTCAACCCCGCCCGGCGGGCAGCCAGCACTTTTTCTTTAATGCCGCCTACCGGCAACACCTGACCGCGTAATGTGATCTCCCCCGTCATGGCCAGATACGGTTTTACCCGTTTACCGGTCAAAGCCGAGGCAATCGACGTCATGATAGTTATACCGGCGCTGGGCCCATCCTTTGGCACGGCGCCTTCCGGCACGTGCACATGTATACTTTTCTTCTCAAAAAGCGACGGGTTAATGCCCGCTTTTTTCGCATTTGACATGAGATAGGTTAACGCCGTGGTAGCACTTTCCTTCATCACATTACCCAGGTTACCGGTGAGCTTCAGATCGCCCTTGCCATCACTGAGGCTGGTTTCCATAAACAGGATATCACCGCCAACATAGGTCCAGGCCAGGCCAATAGACACCCCGGGAATATTGGCTACCTTATATATTTCATTGTTGTATTTGGGCTTGCCCAGGATCTTTTCTATATCCTTTTCTGTAAGTGTACTTTTAACAGCTTCATTCATGGCGTATTCCTTTGCTTCATACCGCATGATGGAAGCCAGGTAGCGGTCGAGCTCGCGAACGCCACTCTCCCGTGTATAATCCTGAATGATCTTTTGCAGCACGGCATCACCGATCTTGAAATCAACCTTTTTCAATCCGTGGGCTTCTTTTTGTTTGGGAACGAGGTGCCGTTTGGCGATCTGTATTTTTTCTTCTACGGCATAACCGCTCAGGTTAATGATCTCGAGGCGGTCGCGAAGCGCCGGTTGAATATTGTTGATGTCATTGGCAGTGGCAATGAACAATACCTTGCTGAGGTCATATTCCAGTTCCAGGTAATTATCGTAGAACGCATTGTTTTGCTCAGGATCCAGTACTTCCAGCAAAGCAGAGGAAGGATCGCCCCTGAAATCGTTCCCTACCTTGTCAATTTCATCCAGGATGAGCACCGGGTTCGATGATTTGAGCTTCCGCAGCATTTGAATGATGCGGCCCGGCATGGCGCCGATATAGGTTTTACGGTGACCGCGGATCTCACTTTCGTCATGCAAACCTCCCAGACTGATGCGGCCATATTTTCGCTGAATAGCCGTGGCAATGCTGCGGCCCAAAGAGGTTTTGCCAATACCAGGAGGGCCTACGAAACACAGGATCGGACTTTTCATGTCGCCCTTCAATTTCAGTACGGCCAGGTATTCGAGCAGGCGTTCTTTTACTTTATCCATCCCATAGTGGTCATGATCGAGCACCTTTTTCGCTTTTTTCAGGTCGTACTGATCTTCGGTAATTTCCTGCCAGGGCAGGTCAAGCATCAGATCCAGGTGATTGTAAACCACGGAGTAATCGGGGGTGCTGGGGTGCATACGCTCCAGTTTTTCAACCCCTTTTTTGAACATTTCCCGGGCAGCTTCCGTCCATTTTTTAGTCTCTGCCCTTTTCAGCATTTCCTTTACTTCCCGCTCATTGGAATCGCCGCCCAGCTCTTCCTTGATGCTCTTCATCTGCTGTTGCAGGAAATATTCGCGTTGTTGTTTATCGAGCTCCGTTTTGGTTTTGGTGGTCACCTTGTTCTTGAGTTCGGCAAACTGTAATTCGCGCTGCAACAATTTCATCAACAGGTCCGCACGGGTCTCGATATTATTCAGTTCCAGCAGCTTCTGTTTTTCTGCCAGTTCGGTATTCAGGTTACTCGAGATGAAATGGATCAGGAACGAAGGGTTTTCGATATTGCGTAAAATGATCGAAGCCTCGGAGGGTATATTGGGCGAAAGCTGGATGATCTGTCCGGCCAGTTCTTTAATATTCGCCACATAGGCGTTAAAATCTTCCTTTTTAGGGGCTTCGTCGTCTTCCAGCAATTCGATCTGGGCCTTGAAATATGGGTCTTCAGCAGTGATCCTTGTCACCTTGAACCGGCGTTTGCCCTGGATGATGACAGTGGTGCCGCCATCGGGCATTTTGATCATTTTGATGATCTTGGCCACGGTTCCGATATCTTCCAGGTCGCTGACGGCCGGGTCTTCCACACTACTGTCTTTTTGCGCTATAACACCTACCAGTTTGTCAGCTTTGTAAGCATCATTTACGGCTTTTATACTTTTATCACGGCCTACCGTAATTGGTAAAACCACGCCGGGGAACAGAACGGTATTTCTTAATGGTAAAAGGGACAATTCCGACGGAATGACTATATCTGCGCTATTATCTCCTTCATTTTCATTGAGGGGAATAATTGGAATAAAATCCATTTCATCTTCTGGCCTGAATAATATGTTCGCTTCTTTCATTACTTAAATTATCTGTGACAAAATAACATACTCTTACTTAAAATACCATGAATTGAAGGCAATTGCCATATATGTCAAGTTTAATGCCAGTACAATAAAGACATAGTAATCAAGGGGATCGATACCCGTTTTGGCAGTTTTCGCCGACAACCAATGTTAATACAATGAATATCAGATTTATAAAAGAAGCCGGAAATTTATATAGGTATAAGCTACTACAAAAGGTAAGATTTACGGTTAGGCTATGTAGTTACTGTTGCCGGTTTTAGTTTCCACAACTGAGATGTATCGACAAGTATGGCTGAATAGCGGACCAAACGTACAAGTGAGTGACACAAGGGACGGCGATAGTAGTTCTTGCGATGGCATAAAAAAAAGCTCCTTTCGGGAGCTTGCTAGATCAAAGAACGTGTATGGAAAAAATTACCATTTATCAACTTCTTCTCCTGCATCAGCAACAGAACCAGTTCCATTGTTAGAAGCGGCGCTTACCTGTGATAATGCTGGTGCTTCGGCCACATCATCGATATCTGTATCTGCAACTTGATCGTGGTTGTAGGCGTCAAAATCGAAATTGGGCATCAGTTCAGTTTTAACATAATCTACTGCTTCGGTCAATGCCTTCAGGAATTTGTTGAAATCTTCTTTGTAAAGGAAGATCTTGTGCCTGTCGTACCCGTTTTCGTTGAATTTTTTGCGGCTTTCCGTAATGGTAATGTAGTAATCATTTCCACGGGTAGCCCTCACATCAAAGAAGTAGGTTCTTCTTTTCCCAGCTCTTATACGTTTGCTATAAACGCTTTCCATACGTTTGTCGTTGTTTTCGTACGCCACAGTCATTTAAGTTTTGCAGTTAACAATTATCAAATTTTCACAAAAAAAAGCGTTACAAATATAATATTGTTTTAGAATCAACAAAATTTCATTAGCATTTTACGAAGTAATTTCCCCTAGTTATCCCCATTTCTGGCTTAATTTAGCCTTCTTCGCGCTCCTGTTGCAGCTGTTGTTCGTATAAATACGCATAGTAACCGTTTAATGACAATAATTCATTATGTGTTCCGGTCTCTACGATCTTCCCTTCATCGAGTACAACAATGGTGTCAAAATCGAAAAGAGTGAAAATGCGGTGGGTAATGATAATGGCTGTCTTATGCTGCAGATAGATACTTAAATTACCGAGGATCTCCTTCTCCGTGCGGGCGTCAACTGCACTAAGGCAATCATCAAACACTACGATCTGCGGGTCTTTGGCCAATGCGCGCGCAATGGAAATACGTTGTTTTTGTCCACCACTGAGCGTAACACCGCGCTCCCCTACCATCGTTTCGTATTTGTCGTGAAAGTTCTCTATCTCCCGTTCCACACTGGCATAGCGGGCCGCCTTTACGGCAGTTTCGTTTTCAGTGCTGCCTGCAGGACTAAACAGGATATTATTATTAATAGTATCACTGAACAGGAATACATCCTGGGGCACATAACTGATCTGCCGGCGCAGCTCCTGCAGGTCCATCTGGCGCAGATCGATACCATCGATACGTACACTGCCCACAGTAGGGTCGTACATACGTAATAATAATTGAGCAATGGTAGTTTTGCCACTGCCCGTATGACCGATGATCGCGATCTTCTGTCCTTTCTTTATCTGAAGATTGAAATGGGTAAGCGCCTGGATACCGGTATTTGGATACACAAAATCAACATTATCAAAGACAATACTGCCCTGCAAAGCGGGCTTTACCGCATTTGCCGGATTCACAATAGCTGGTTCGGTATGCAGGAATTCATTGATCCGCTTTTGTGAAGCCGCTGCCCGCTGGATCATGCTGGCCGTCCACCCGATAGCACCCACCGGAAAGGTGAGCATGTTTATGTACATTACGAACTCGGCAATGGTGCTCATTTTAATATTATGCTGACCGTAAATAGCGTAAATACCGCCAATCATGATCGTAAGCAAAGTGCTTAAACCGATCAGCAGGGTCATGGAAGGAAAATACAGCGCTTCCGTTTTCGCCAAACCGATGGCATTCTGTTTATATTCTTCACTGTTCTTATCGAAAAATTCGAACATCGCCTTTTCCTGTACAAATGACTTAATGACGCGGATGCCTGAATATGATTCCTGGGCATTGGTGGTGAGATCGCTCAATAATGCCTGAATGCGTTCACTCTTTTTATTGATAATGGTATTTACTACATATATAGTAACCGCAAGAATAGGCAATGGCGCCAGCACATAGAGGGTAAGCAACGGATCTTTTTTTACCATATAGTATACCGACAGCGAGATCAGGGATACCAGGTTGATGAAATACATAATGGCAGGTCCTGTGAACATTCGAACCCGGCTAACATCTTCCGCCATGCGGTTCATAAGATCACCCGTGCTATGCGTTTTGTAGAAATTGGTATCGAGGGTAAGATAATGCTGAAAGATTTGATTTTTTTGATCAAACTCGATATGCCGGCTCATCACAATGATAGTTTGCCGCATCAGGAACATGAAAATGCCACGGATCAATGCCAGCACAAGGATGGTAATGCCGCAAAGGGCAATTACAGAAATAGTTTTATGCTGTTCGGCATACTGTATGAACCAGTTCACCAGCCAGTCGTAGGTAAAGGTTGTTTTTTGCGGTTCAATGCCAAATGACCGTTGCACCACATCGAACACATATCCGGTGACCTGGGGCGCCAGAACGGCAAAATAGTTGGAAACGACAATAAACAATATACCCAGGAAAAGCCGGTACCGGTATTTCCAAAAATAGCTTTCAAGCGCTTTTAAATGTTTCAACCGCAGGAATTTGAGGGGCAAATTTAAGTTGAAAAGTTAACTAGTTGAGGGGTTGGCAAGTTATCCTCATGCTCTGCACTTTAATTATTTGTTAATCTGCAGACTCCTCAACCGGCTAACCCGTCAACTGGTCAATGCTTCACCCGTTATCCTTCCTCCGGCGCGTTCATCTTGGGCGGCTCCCCGCCCTGCTTTTGCTCATTTTTAGCATTATCTTCATTTGGCAGCTGATTAAGCGCCGTGCCCTTATCATTTTCGTCGAGCTTTTTAGGCGTTTCTTCACGCACCACATTGAAATCGTTTCCAACGCTTGTTTCAAATTCACTGTGGACCTGTTCTTTAAGTCCTTCCTGCTTGATTTTTTTGTCTTCCATGGTTGTATGCGTTCAAAATTCATACCCGGGCTGCGATGGGTGAATGGGCAATGGGCAATGGTCAATGGGCAATGGGCAATGGGCAATGGTCAATGGTGAATGGTCAATGGTGAATGGTGAGTGGTGAATGGGCTCACTATATTCGAATTTAATAACTGAACGCACACCGCCTGAAATTACTGCACACAGCCTTTAGCCTTCCGCCTTTAGCCTTCAGCCTTTTGCCTTCAGCCTTCAGCCTTCAGCCTTCAGCCTTTAGCCTTTAGCCTTCAGCCTTTAGCCTTTTTCTGGGGTGGTATCGGAATTGCAAAATTTCAACAACATTAATCGTAACGTATGCATATAAAGGATAAAGAATGGTGGAAGGAAACCGTGATCTATCAGGTATATCCCCGCAGTTTCAAAGACAGTAACGGGGATGGTATTGGCGATCTGCCCGGACTAATTTCAAAACTCGACTATATTCAAAGCCTGGGTGTAGGGCTGGTATGGCTGAACCCTATTTATGCTTCGCCCAATGATGACAATGGCTACGACATTAGTAATTACGAAGCGATCTCCCCTACATTTGGCACGATCTCCGATTTCAATACGCTGCTCGTAGGGCTACACGCCAGAGGTATAAAATTGCTGATGGACCTGGTGGTGAACCATACCAGTGATGAACATCCCTGGTTTGTGGAATCAAGGAAATCGCGGGATAATCCTTTTCGCGATTTTTATCACTGGTGGCCGGCAGAAAAAGGCAAACCACCACACCGGTACAGTTTCTTCGATAAAAAAGGGGAGGCATGGCAATATGACGCGGCTACGGAATCATATTACCTGCACTATTTCTCCAATAAACAACCCGATCTTAACTGGGACAATCCGAAGGTAAGGCAGGCGATCTATCAAATGATGCGCTTCTGGCTCGACAAAGGCATTGACGGCTACCGGCTCGATGCCATTTCGTATATATCAAAAGATCCCTGCTGGCCGGTAGTTACCAAAAAGGATCTTATGGAGAAATACGATAATGACTGGTCTTACTTTTATTCAAAGGGACCTAAACTGCATGAATACCTGCATGAAATGAACCAGGAAGTGTTGAGCCAATATCCCCATGCAGTTACTATAGCCGAAACACCTGGTATCGAAAAGGAGGATGCATTGCTTTTTGTTCATGAAGACCGAAAGGAATTGCACATGCTGTATCATTTCAAGGGCATGGGACTGGGCTATGCAAAAGACGGTTTCAAACGGCCTGACCCCAACGGGTATTCGTTGCCCGCCTTTAAAAAATTATATACTGAATGGAATGATGTATTTGCAAAGGAAGGCTGGGGTACTATTTATCTGGGCAACCACGATCAGCCACGCATGCTTACGCGCTGGGGCAATGATGCACCGGAATTCAGGATCCCCTCTTCCAAACTGCTGATGACCTTCCTGCTGACCATGCGCGCCACGCCTATTTTTTATAACGGCGATGAACTGGGCATGGCCAATATAAAATTCGAAAGCATCCAGGAATACCGGGATATTGAAACCCTGTACATGTATCATTACCTCGAAGCGCAGAAAGAAGATGTGAAGCAGTTTATTAAAGACCAGCAATTTGGCGCCCGCGATAATGGCCGTACACCGTTTCAGTGGGATGCAACACCTTGCGCCGGCTTTAGTACCTGCGAACCCTGGATAAAAGTCAATAGCGACCACGTTTATATAAACAAGGAAGCACAGGATGCTGATGGCAACTCACCGCTTAATTATTTCCGCCACCTGGTGCAATTAAGAAAAGAGCACCTGGAGTTAATATGCGGAGAGTATAAATTATATGATCCTGATCATGAAAAGATCTATACGTATACCCGTACGATGGATAAAACAGCAACCCTTATTATCCTTAACTTTTCTGATGACCTGGTTCCTTATACCATCCCGAAGGAATTGCAAAAGAAACAATTTGAGCTCATCAGCAATAACGAAACCTCGCTGCAACACGATACCCACGAAATGACCTTATTACCCTGGCAGGCGCTTATTTTTAAATTAAAGTAAGACCCGGCAGGCGGGGTTCAATATGAGCAATAAATGACCCGGCATATTTGTTGAACACCATTTTTAAAAAACGTTATGGATAGCATTAATAAAAATCAACCAGAAAGAAATCGCGAAGACCTGAGTAATAAAGAGGCGATCGAAAAATTACGCGAACTGGTAGATAAAACAAAGACCTGTTTCTTTGATACAGGCCATCCTGTTGAAGGGCAATCGAGCGGTGTACGTCCAATGAGCGTACAACAGATCGATGATGCCGGTAATCTTTGGTTCCTGAGCGCCAATGACAGTCATAAAAACCAGGAGATTGCCATTGACCATTCCGTAAAGCTTTTCTTCCAGGGGTCGGCCCATGCTGATTTTATGTACCTCACAGGCAGGGCAGAGATCATTTACGACAGAAACAAGATAGAAGAATTATGGGAACCCATTATGAAGACCTGGTTTACAGAAGGCAAGGATGATCCCCGGATCTCTGTCATAAAGGTTACTCCTGAAGAAGGCTATTACTGGGATACCAAACATGGCAAGGCCATCGCTTTTTTGAAAATGATGGTGGGCGCGGCTAGCGGTAAAACACTGGATGATTCTATTGAAGGAAGGCTAACAATGTAATATTTTAAAAATGGAAGGTGCGGCACACGTCTTATTCAATAAGAGTAAATGTGCCACACCTTCTTTTGATTTATGACGAGTTGGTTGGGACTGGTTAATATCAATACCTGAATATGGCGGCCAGCTCACCCTGCTCGGGCATTTGGTCCGCTTCCATAAAATACACTTCTCCGCCGTTCTGAATGGTTTTGATCACGGCTTTATCGATCAGGTCATCTACTTTATCAGATTCCTGGTCTGCTATATCCAGCTTATTATCCTGCTCATTGAATGTTCCCCAGATCCGGCTGCCTTTTTTTACGAACAACTGGGAAACCCGTGAATAATAAGTAGCCGGTATGATTACACCAACGTTTGTAGACGTTAATTCAGTAGCTGACTTATTGCCATAATCTTCCAACGCCCGCCTTAATGGTTGTTCGAAATAAGGTTTCATCACCTCCATCGCTTCCTCATACAATTCATTGTCATTCTGTTGATGGTGATTACCAGTCAATGCTTCGGGCCAGATGTATTTATAATCGGATACAGACCGGTAAATAGGGATCAGGAAATCCTGTCCGGCCAAAAGTAACGGTACCGTTTCCCTGTTTAAATGGCTTTGCCAGATGGTATCGTCTACCTCTTCCAGGTAGAGGGCGATATTTTCTTTTTCATCCGGCCTGCCTGCTCCAATTCCATGAAAATTGGCACTACCAACGCCGCCTTTTCCGCCCGTTCTGAAAACTGCGTTATCGCCTTTCTCTTCGGTATGCACTACATCATCCACGCCACTTGGCAATTCTTCAACCTGCAGGTGTTCTATGCCTATTGCATCGGCACGATAAAAACGGGGGAACTTCTTGGCAATATCGAGGATATAAAAATATTCGGGGCGAACCATGAACGGTACCAACGGGCTCACATAAAAAGATGTATTTACCCGAACATGTTGTATCAATGGCGCCCGCAACTTTATAAACTTAAAGAAGCCATCGGCTATATATACCGCGAGGCCTTCATTCAGTGAACGCCAGAATTTGTCTTCGCGTAAAAGATCGTATCCGGGTTTCAGCATCCTTTTCGTAGTGATCGTTTCGGTGCCCTGCTCATTCAACATTTTTTCTGCCTGTTGTAAGGCCGATTTGAACGCGGTCATATCAACCTGCTCATTCACTTCCACCCCTGCTTTATGGGTTGGCAACAGGATGCTTATGCATGGCGGCTGATCATAGCTTGCAAGCTCAATAAAGATATCCTTCGTAAGATCACCAACCAGTTCCTCTGGCTGCGTTTTCGTTACCTCTTCCGTATAAGTTGCATTTCTGCTTTTGTTGGCTGTTGCTTCTGTTTTGGAATAATCTTCACCCTTGCTGGTATTTCTGTTAGGGTGACGTACCGGCAGATCAGACGGGATTTCCGGCTCACTTTTATTGGCACCGGAAGGCTTCCCTTTGCCGGGATGAAACTTTCCTTCTCTATCTTTTCCCATACAAAATCATTTTATGGTAAGACCTCAATAAATATACCAGCAGGTATTTTCAATATAAAGGCGCATAGTCAATTCAGGCAGGCAAATTATTGGGGTTTTTATGGCCCATTTTGTTGGCAAGTTTCCGCACTAACGACTGACTCATAAAACTTTATTGAGGCCAATGGGCTAACTTCATTGGCCGAACATTTTGGCAGCCCGGTCGTTTTTCCGGCATTTGCAGGCTCTACAGTACTGCAAAAGAAAAACCTGCCAGGTAGTACCTTGCAGGTTTTTGTAATATAAACAGGCTGTTAAAAACAGGGGTAAGCATAAACGGATGTCCAGCCGCTACCTACATAGCCGCTGCCATTATATACGTCTACCGTAAGGCTGATAGAACTGCGGTCAGGATACGTTATCCAGTAATCCAGATAGGTGATAAAAGAACTGCTGCTGCCTACATAATGCGTAACAGGCGGTTCGGTTCCATTACCCGGCACCGTAAGGTACCATTCATAGGTGAACGGACCAGCAGCTCCACTCACACTTGCCGACCATACGCCCTGGTCGCACATACTTAAACTGGAAGGACCACTGAGATCAACATTGGCGAGGGCAATGTTCTGCTGCGACCATTTTGAAACGGCAGCATGTTTTGCAGGTTGGGAAGGTACTGCCGGACGGAAGCTGCTGGTGATGAGCACGTGCAGCAATAAACAGACAAGCATTGTCATTTTTGTCATGTGGATGAAGTTTAATGTTAGGCAAACAGGTTACCCTTTGAAGTTACAATTTCTTCGGGAAAACCGGCTATACTTTCTTCTTCCACTTTCGCGCGATCTGCATAGCAGTCTCCAGCATGGCCGGATGCCACTGTTCCATATTCCACTCTGAATGTGCTAATGACGATTGATTCAATGCCGTTATCGCTTCGTTATAAGACATATCTGATTCGAGTATCTGCGACAGTTCTCTTTGCTGTTGATACAATTGGGCGTCTTCGACCGGCGGCTCGTTGCTTACGATATGAAATGGTAAAAAGTCGTTTTGTGCTTCGCCATTACGATGTTTGTTTTTGGCATCCAGCATATTTTCCATCTGCAAAAAATCCTGGTAGAACTGCTGCCGGCTGGCGGCCGTTTGCAGACCGGCACCCAGTTGTTCCAGCACCACGTATTTACATTCCGGACAACGATCGATAGCCATATCAAGTAATGAAAACACTTCAGCAGGTACAGCATCATCATGCGTATCCCTGCGAATGCGGCGATCCGGCTCCGATTCCACCGGCTCCCAGCTGCCACCGGAAATATGGATCTCTCGCACCTTATCGAGCGGATACAAGCTCAGCAGATCTTCTGCACTTATTTGAAAGTTTTCCAGCTGACAGTATACGTTATGAAGATCGAGAATAATAAATCCATTTACCGGCTGAATGAGTTCATACAAAAAGTCACCATGCCGTTTCACCTCATCCATAGAATAAGCAAAGGCAAGGTTCTCGAGGCCAACAGGACATAACGCAGCTTCCTGGATGCGCTTGAGGCGGTCACGGCCGATGCGCAAGGTGGTAGCAGAATAAGGAATAGCGAGTGGCGCTCCTTCATGGAAATCCTTGCCGGTCATGAATCCGAAATGTTCGGTAACCTGTTCCAACGGGAAACGCCGGGAAGTCGTGCGCAATGTTTCGAGCCATTGCGCCTGTTCGGGCAACCATTTACCGGAAAAAAGCGAAAAGAACACACCGTGACCGATGAGTCTTTTCGCATTGCTGTAAACCTGTAATAAGCCTTCGAACCATGGCGGCAAAACGCCCCGGTCGAACAAAGCATCGAACGACCATTCGATAGCCTGTACCCTTTCCTCTTCGAACAAGGGATAGCAGGCATTGAGCATATCGATATCAAGATTACAGGCGGCTGTCGCAAGCAGCTTGGTCATACAGGAAAATTTTAGCCCATTCCGCAGGCCGGGCAGTTATACGGAACAGTGGGTGGTTTGGGTTTGCCTTTGTCGTCATTCTCTTTATCCTGCTCTTCTTTTTTAGGCCCGTCCTTGTCCTTTGTACAGGACTGTACACCCTGCAGCGTAATGCCCGTGAGCATTGCTGCCAATAAAGCTTTTGACAGTTTCATGGTGCGTTCATTAGATTTTTGGTTGCAGGTATGACCAGCGAGGTAAAAAGAACGTTGCATGGCAGGTGGAATATGCGATATGATCTAAAAAGGTATGGCCTTTTCACTCTTTATTCAGGATCTACAGATTTATTGCCATAAAGACCTGGTGTACCCCCGAACAGGACATGCAGGTGACGGTATGCAATTTGCAGACTTGATATATTACCATCGATGCTGTATTACAGAGTCAATCAATAAACATATGCATGCAGTCACTCTTTTCTGTATAGTGTATATGGTGGCCCTTGTGTCGTGCCACACCTCCCAGCCTGGATTATTTGGAAAAAGAACCCCTCACGAAGCATACCGAAATAAACTGGAAAAAGCCGGACTGGAAAATACCCGCCTCGGCAAACTATGGATAGCCGCAGCCGATAAGAGTTTACAAAACCCTGTACCAGTTGCCATTCCTTATAAAGAAACCGGTTATTTTGAAATGAATGCCCCTGAGGCAGCCGGGTATATTTTTT
Organism: Longitalea luteola; assembly: GCF_017356035.1. GTDB lineage: Bacteria > Bacteroidota > Bacteroidia > Chitinophagales > Chitinophagaceae > Niastella > Niastella luteola. The sequence continues at coordinate 280,271 of NZ_JAFIQX010000008.1, forward strand.
CCGCTAAAAGAGGCGATCGGATAACTGTGCACGTTAATACCAATCCGGTCACAGGCATTTTATTATTTACAGAATTATGGGAACCACGTGTAAACGAGCAGCCGAAGCTGCTGGCCGCTGCGGATACAGCTACGGGCAATATTTCTTATGAGATCACCAAAGAAGGCTCGTATATCGTTCGCATACAACCTGAGTTGTTACAGGGACTCGCTTATACCATTACCATAAGCACAACACCATCATTGGCTTTTCCGGTGCATAAAAGCGGTGATCCGCGCATCATCAGCGTTTGGGGAGCCGACCGCGACATGGGTGCGAGGCGCCATGAAGGCATAGATATACAGGCGCCCAGACGCACACCTACCGTAGCAGCTGCCAATGGGATCGTGACGAATGTGAGTGAAAACAAGCTGGGAGGCAAAGTGGTGTTCCTGCGGCCGGCCGGGAAAAATTACACCCTGTATTATGCGCACCTCGACCAGCAACTGGTACGGTCAGGGCAGTCAGTACAGGTGGGCGATACCATTGGTTTGGTAGGTAACACCGGCAATGCTAAAAACACAGTACCTCACCTGCATTTTGGTATTTACACCATGGATGGGGCTGTGGATCCCCTGCCGTTTATTAATCCGAAGCGCGAGGAACCCAAGGAAGTTCGGGCAGACACTTCTTATCTTACCAGATACGCCCGTTTAAAAGCGAATACGGTCCTCCAGATGCAGGTACCAGGCGTAAAGACCAGTCAGACAAACCTGCCAAAAGGAAGCCTTGTAAAGATCCAGGGAGCAGCCGATCAATTGTATAAAGTACAATTGCCAGATAGTACGATTGGGTTTATAGCCGGTGCATCCATCACCAGCGATCCGCTGGATAAACAGCGTTTCTCCCAAGTACAGCCTTTATTAAACAGGCCCGATAGCAATGCCGCCGTAAAAATGCCCTTACCTGCCGGCAATACCATTACTTTGCTTGGTACCTATAAAGATTATTATTTCGTTGAATGGCAGGATACGCAGGGGTGGATCCGGAAGGGAGGCAATGGGCAATAGACAATTCGCCTTCGCCAAGGCTACGGCGAACAAGTAGACAATAGACAAAAGGCAAAAAGACAATAGGCTGTTTGGCTTTTAACTCCCCCTTTAGGGGGTTGGGGGGTATGGCGTTGGAGATAGGTAAAAAGAAAAAAGGTCCTCTGTAGAAACAGCCGACCTCTAACGATTGCTTGCCATATGAAAAAAAACGTAAGTCTTATTGGTGTGAAGCTTCTGCTTCGTGGTAGCTCCTCTCTCTTTTCCGTTGCTCTTACCTTGCTACCGTTGTTGATGATGTAAAAGTACATTGCCGCACATCATCCTCAAAAGCATGTTTTCGCTGATTTTATGATCGCAAAACTGTTAAATGAAATGCAAAACCCCGGTCAGGCAAGGGTTTCATTGATTTTTAGCATTCATCTCCAGCGGCTGAAAACAGCCGTTTTCTTTTATAGTTCGCCATCCCATTCGGGCGCCCCGGCCAGTTTCGCCAGTAAATTTTCAGGCAAAAAGGGTCTGCCCCCGCCCGCTTTTACACAGGTACCGGAGAATATGGCTTTGGTGACCACTTTATTATTCAACAAAATAGTCTGCTTAAAGTGCAGCACCGCTTTATTGCTCTTATCAACCAGGAGCTGGCAGGTTACAAGGAACTGATCATCTTTTTTCAATGACCGCACGAACTGCAGGGTATATTTCGACAATACCATATTAACACCCTTCCTTGCTTCTTCTTCAAAATCAAAACCGAGCACTTCCCGAATATAATCGTGCCGGCAATACTCCATGTAAAAAGGATAATATAATCCGTCCATGATGTTTTGAACATCTATGTGCTCGTCTTTAACTGTATAGGTCTTTGAATATTCCATAGCATGATATTGTTAGTGAATGGCCGCAAAAGTATATGGAATATTGCTTACCAGCTGTAAAAATAGCGACGCCGGTATCTCATTTGCAGGTCATTAACAAATGAAGCTCATTTTAAAGCTATCGCCATGAACACGACGCTTACCTTATTTGATCAGGCGCCGGCATTGCCGGAAGGGTTTTATTATACACCGGAATATATTACAGAGGACGAGGAACAGCAATTACTGGCAGCCGTCGAAGACATTCATTTGCACCCGATGGTGTTTCAGGGATATACGGCCAAAAGAAAGGTGGCCAGTTTTGGTTATGATTATAATTTCACTACCCGGCAATTGACGAAAGGGCTGCCCATACCCGCTCCTTTCGACTGGCTGATCGATAAAGTAGCCATGCAATTAAAGATAAACAGGGATCAGATAGCGGAGCTGCTGGTAACTGAATATCCGATAGGCGCGGTCATCAACTGGCACCGCGATGCGCCGCCTTTTGATAGTATCGCCGGCATTTCGCTGGCTGCCGATTGTATGTTCAAGCTGAGACCATATGAAAAATCATTACGATCCAGAAAAACAACCGTTTCCCTGCCTGTGAGGCGAAGGTCTTTATACATTATGCAGGGGCCCGCCAGAAGCGATTGGGAACACAGTACAGCACCCGTAACAGCCGTTCGCTATTCCATTACCCTTCGAACGCTTAGGTAAATCGAAAAAGTGAATACGGCGAAACAGCACCTGCCGAGTGATTCCCACCAAATATAAATAAATAAGCCGTAAACAACCCTTGGTTGTAGCATGCTTCATTTTCTGCCAAAGCAGGTGTGGCATACGTTTTTATTTATATCGTTTCGGTAAATTGATAGCCTAAAGCTACAGGCAATTAGCAATTGGCGATTGCGCCAACATCGAAACTGCAGACCGGTAACTATAAACCCCAACGACGGGGATCCGGCATCTGGAGCTTCACGTCATTTATACACTTCTCAAAAAGCTAACATATATGGAAACAGCTACTGTATTAGAAGGCTATAGCGACCGCGAAAAAGGCGCTTATCTGGGAGCCATTGCATCTATTGCCACGGCCGACCGCCATGCATCGGAAGAAGAAATACAACATATAGCTGCCTTGTGTGACGCAGCTGATCTGTCGGAACCACAAAAAGAAGTGGTGATAAGAGCTGCCGATGAATTGACCGGTGAAGAATTGAAACAGTGCCTGGATATATTAAAGAACAGTGATCTGAAATATTCATTTGTAACAGACCTGATTGCATTTGCCAAAGCAGATAACAATTATGGTGCGGAAGAACAGCAACGGGTAAAGGAAATGTCGGAGTACCTGGGTGTTGACCAAAATCAATTTTCATTGCTCAACGAATTCACGGATAAAGCAGCCGCCAAACAGGTGCCTGCTGAAGAAAAAGCCAGTCCGTCGTTTTTGTCGTCACTGGGTTTAACGGAGAAAATGAAGAACGCCGGCATCAACCCCAACAGCCTTATGAAAGGATTGTTAGGCATCGCCGGCCCATTGATCCTGGGTGGTATCGTGTCCAGCGCCCTGCGCAGGCGCGGACGCGGCACCGGCATGATGGGCGGTTTTGGCGGATTATTAGGTGGCGCCGGCCTGGGTTCGTTGATCGGGATGTTCAGTGGCGGAAGAGGATTCAGGAATACGGGTGGCTTGTTAGGACGGATCTTTCGTTGATCGCGGCGTGCAAGCAATTACAAATATGGAGTTTTGTGACTCCCCCTTTAGGGGGCTGTGAGGTAAAAGAAAAAAGGTCCTCTGTAGAAACAGCCGACCTCTAACGATTGCTTGCCATATGAAAAAAAACGTAGATCTTATTCGTGTGAAGCTTTTGCTTCGCGGTAACTCCTGCTTTAACCCCTGCCTTCTGCGTTTCCCTTGCTACCGTTGTTGATGATGTAAAAGTACATCTCCGTTTATCCTGGTCAAAAGCATGTTTTCGGCTGTTTTATGATGCCAAAGGCTTCTGCTGAGACATCAAACGCTGACCGGGCAAGGGTTTCATCAATTCCAGGCATTGGTCTCCAGCCGCTGCAACGCCATTTTTTTCACTGCATCTTACCCAGATAGATGAGATCATTTACTGATACGTGTAAGTTTTCAAGGTTACTCGTCCGTCACTGCCGGCTGCTCTTTCCTGGATCAGCCTTCTCTGCCCATCGTACTGGTAAGTATGTTGGGTTTCAATCGTTCTTCCATGCCGGGTAGTATACGTATGGGTAGGCAGTTTCTCCTGGAATGGAAAATAAGCAGGCTCCAGTTGTACCGTATTTATGTGCACAGAATCGTACCGGTAAGTGATCTCCGCATAGGTCTCAGTTACCCTGGTAAGTAAGCCCTGCAGATCGTAATGGTAATTGATCGTATTAGCCAATACCGGTTTGGAAATAAGGTAAGAATGTATATATTCCTTTTTTCGTACAAGCCTGTTCTCTTCATCATACAGGTATTTGAACGAAATGGTGTCATTCAGCTGGTTGTATTGAAAAGTGCTGTCGACCAGCGAATGGCTGTTCAAATAGTATGTGTTGTGCATGATAACTTTGTCGCCTTCTATCTTTTCAAAAGTAAATTTCCCGTTATCAAGATAGGTATATTCCATCCGGTAATAACCAGGCCTGTTGACAGACACCAAACTGGTTGGCCTGCCCTCGGCATCATAGTTAACATTATAAGTTTCCACTAAACGACCTCCAACGGCCAACACGTCCTCCGTATAGCTCTTTAATTTGTGGGAAGCATTGCTGTTGTTGGTTGATTCCTTTTTACAGGAAGTAGTCACTACAAACAGGGTTACCAGCGAAAAGGCAATTGTTTTCATTGTTGCAGGCATAAGGGCTTTAGATTGACCGGCGCGAAACTATAAAAATTTATCGTTTCGTTACTGTTAAACTGATAAGCGTGTTGTTTTGGGTGTTTTTCGTGCTGTTTTAGCCCAAAAACGCGCTATAATATAACGGCCGACAGTCGTTTAATTATTCATGGTTTTAAGGTGTTTTATTCCCCACTCTTCCAACAGTTTCAAAACAGGTTCCAGCCCTTTGCCGCTTTCCGTAAGCTCATACTCTACCCGCAGCGGTACTTCTGCAAAAACAGTTCGTTTTACCAAATTGTTCTTTTCCATTTTTTTCAACTGAAGCGCCAGCATACGTTCGGTGATCCAGGGTAAACGCTTTTTTAATTCACCAAAACGCAGTTTGCCATTGATCAAATGGCAACAAATGGCCAACGTCCATTGCCCGCCAATGATGTTAGCGGCATAAATTTCCATACACTCACCAGCAAGCGCTTTCTTATTTTCATTCCGGGAAGATGATTCTTTTATTCTTGTCATACTTACAAAAGTTATAGTACCCTACAATCGGATGCGCCCTTACAGGCAATCTGGTTTCCAGCTAAATTTGCCGGCAGCACAAAAAGATAACAGCATGCAAACCTTAATAGTTGTGATCCATCCCGATTTAAACCAATCGGTTGTAAATAAACGGTGGATGAATGAATTGAAAAAGTACCCTGAAAAATATACCATCCACGACCTGCACGCCGAATACCCCGATGAAAAAATTAATATAACAAAAGAACAAAAACTGATCGAGAGGTTCGACAAAATTGTTTTCCAATTTCCCTTTTACTGGTTTAATTGTCCACCCTTTTTTAAAAAATGGCTTGATGAAGTATTGACCTACGGCTGGGCTTACGGAAGTAAAAGCGGCTACAAATTACAGGGTAAGAAAATAGCGCTGGCGATATCAGCGGGCATCGATGAGGCGGATTACACTGCAGGCGGCAGGTACCGGTATACCATGAAAGAGCTCACTGCCCCTTTTGAAATTACATTTGAATATGTAAAAGCAAATTACCAACCGGCATTTGTATTTTATGGAATGGAATATAATGCCCGGCCGGACAGGATTGAAAAAAGCGTTAGCGATTACCTCTCGTTCCTGGAATCATTCTGAGGATGAAAGCGGGTCCAGCCAAAATAAAAGCCCCGGTGTGGAAACATCGGGGCTTCAGTTAAAGTACTGATCAGTGTACTATTAAAACAGTTGGAGGGCCCTCGTTGACTAAAACAATTCTCGTATTTTCCGGCAAAATCAGCATCCCCTTCCGGCAGCGGACTGATTCATAAGCAGTTACTATAAACAATAGGCAGGGGTGCAGTTTTTGCATTTATGATGAAATGGCGACATTCACTGAAAATATTGAATTGTACGAGCAGCAAACCCAAAAGGGTATTACCGATCCATTTCCTTACGACCGGCTGATGATCCATTACCGAAAACAAAAAGAATATAAAAAAGAATTGCAATTGATCAACCAGGCGCTAAAGGTGTTTAGTGATCAGTTACAAAAACAGACCACCAGGATCTTTGCAGCTGCCAAATCAAAAACAACCAGTAAAAGACTCATGGAAAAATTTGGTAAATCTGTGGGATTACTGGACAAAAAGGGAAACCTGAAAACGCTGCCTGAACCGCTTGCCCGCTGGACGAAAAGAAAACAAACGGTTCAGCAAAAGATCAAAAAAACAAAACCATGAGCCAGGCATTTGTAAAAGAAAACGATGAGCAGTGGTTACATGAAATTCCACCCACGCTTACTGCGCTGGTCAATTACCTGACACGCGAAAACAATGGGGTGCGCGTTTATGAAACGAAAAGCGAAACCGGTGAAACCGGAAAAACCCTGCACCACATGAGCAATGGCCTCATCTACTTTGTAAACGACCAGTCGCAATGGGAAATAAAGTGGTGATCACAAACTAAACTGAACGGTGAAGTAGCCATTCCGCTTATCTGCCGGTATAATGCCAGGTCCGGGATAACCATCAGCCCGCCGCGTAAAATAGCTTTCATCAGCCAGGTTATTGATACCAGTGTAAAAGGCCAGGCTTCTCCATTTATAACTTATACTCAGATCCAGAACGCTGAATGCAGGAATTGCTCCGTCCACCGCTGTTGGAGTGCTTTCGGTATTGGTGGCGTCGGAATACTGTTTGCCCTGGTAAGCATACTGCAAAGAAATGTTGAAATGCGGATCAGCAAAGCTAATGCCGCTTCTGAACACAACGGGTGGAACGTTCTCTACCAGCTTGTCAGCAATAGCCGTGTTCTTCGTATTGATGTACCTGGCATCAATAAGTGAAAAGCTCGTGTACACATTTAATTTATACTTCGATCCTGATCGCGCCGCTTTCAGTAGATCCCCATCGAGCAGGATCTCAGTGCCTATGTTGCGGCTGTCGCTTACGTTTGTACGTAACCTGTAGGTCATAAAGCTGGTATCGCGGGTAAAAACAGAGCCTATACGATTATTGTATTTCAACAGGAACACACTGATATCGGCATACAGCCATCCTTTAAAGTTGCCCCTGAACCCGGCGTCGACATTATAGCCATCTTCATCTTTCAAGGCAGGATCTACTTTCGCATTGGCATTCACAACACGTAGATCATTAAAATTAATTGAGCGGTAATTCTGTGAAATGTTTGCATAGAGCTCCGTGCCGTTGGTAAACTTCCAGGAGCTGCCCACACCCAGCAAAACAAAGGAACGTGGATTCGATTTGTCTTCCAGGATCTTTTCGTCGGCAATGAAAATATTCCGCTTGTAATAATAGCCATTAGCCTTTGTATTGATATGCTCAAGACGAATCCCGGGCGTAATACTCCAGCGGGGCGTTATCCTGAATACATTTTCGGCAAAAAACGCCAGGTTGTTACCAGGGAAACGGTAAGATGAAGCATCCGGTTCTTCGCCCTCAAAGTCAAAATCGGCGCCGCTGCCATCATTGCCCCTACCCTGCTTACGATCGGTCAATCCCTTATACCATCTGGCGCCTGCCAGGAAGGTGTTTTGCCTGTGCAGGAAGCCATAATCATGCATGAAGCGCAGTTCTGAAGCATAGTTGTTATAGTTGTCGGATAACAGATCGCGGTTACCCCCATTGTCAGGACGGTTGATATAAGTTAGCATACCCAATGCATCGCGGCCGCCCTGTAAAGTATAATTACGCCAGTTAATGCGCGTATGTTCATTGAACTGGTAATCGAATACCAGGCTGATCAGGTTCCATTTTACGGCAAACCAGTTACGGGCCCTTACTGAAACGGAAGCATCTTCCCTGAACTGTTCATCGGTTAATCCACCCGGCTGCTGCGCCAGGTATTTCATCAGCGTGTACTCACCTGTTACTTTAAATCGCGGTGTGACTTTATACGCCAGATGAATATATGCATTGTGCTGATCGTAGTGACTGTTAGGCCGCCAGCTATCGCCTTTTTTATACTGGTAAAAAGTATAATAATTCAGTTTGTCGTTTGCAAGCGTACCACCGGCACTGTTAAAAGAATTGAAGAAGCCGAATGAACCAATGGTTTGCCGGGTAGTAAACCGCAGCTTTTCGTGCCTGGGTCCTTCCTTCATGACAAAATTCACGAGCCCGCCGAACTGCGGACCGTATTGCAGACTGGCAGCACCGCGCACGATCTCGATCCTGTCTACCGCTTCTGTGGATGGTGTATAATAACTTTCCGGATAACCGAGTGCATCTGCACTGATATCATAGCCATTCTGGCGAATATTGAAATTCGATGACCGGTTCGGACTAAGTCCGCGGCCACCGATGCCTAACTGCAATCCCCCATGATCGTATTCCCAGATATTCAATCCGGGTATGCGGGCGTAGATCTGCCGGGTATTATTGGTGGCCAGGTTGGCATTGATATTTTTCAGATTGATCAGTTCCGTTTTCTTGCCGGCATAGATGGCTGTTCCGGAAATATCCTGCAGTTTACCGGAGATCTGCTCTCCTTTTCTGCCGGCGACAATTACGTTCTCCAGGCTGGAAGCTTCTGCCGGAGATAAACGGATGTGCAGGGTTTCGTTAGCACCGGTAATATGAACACGGATCGTTTGTGTGGCATACCCCACATAGGAGATCTTCAATTCATATATCCCCGTATCTAATTTGGCGAACCGGAAAAAGCCATGCTCATTGGTCATTCGTTGTACACCCTGCGGCAACAACACAACCGTGGCCTGTTCTGCCGGCTCATGGCGAAAACTAACGGTTCCGCTTAGGCTGAATGAACGTTGCGCCATAGTAGTCAACATACAGACCATACCAATAAGGATACTTGACATTTTTTTCATTTCAGTTTGCTGCTTTATACGGTAATATCCAATGATAATGTTTCCAGCTGAAGGGCTCTGCTGCCAGGTTCACACTGGAATCTATGAACAGGCGCGAACCTGCGCCATTAAGGGTTACATATATTTCTCCATATACCCGCGGTTGGGTGACGCCTCTTTTCGCATAAGTGCTGGCGAGGAAGTGGGCGTACCGCAGGATCAGATCCGGCTGCGTGCTCATCATTTTCTCCTGCAAGGGGGTAAGAAATTCAGCATTGTTTACCTCGTAAAATTGTTTTCCGGCCCTATCCTTTATTTTAAAATAAGCGGCCCCTGCTTTTTCCATCAACATTACCCGCCAGGAAAAACGGTACCCCTCTTCATTCCAGAATAAACGGTCGGGATATAACAGAAAACGGCATGGGATGAAACATTGAAGGATTACATACCCCCCCATTATTGCATACAGCGCTTTTTTATAAGTAAACGCATAAGGGGTTGATAGCTCAGCTTCCACTTTTTTACCAGTGAGGAAAAACAATAACCGCTGATGGAATGAACCGGAAAAAAAGACCAGGCTGCTAACGATCATCACATAGGGAAACAAACCGATGCCGGGAAAGAAGATGGACGTAGCGAGATGAAAGATCAATACAAATCCATACCCCCACCACCTTGTTCTTTTGTTCAGTAAAAAAAATACGATCAATAAATCATACAATGCCCCGAACCACGAGAACAGGTAAGCCACCCATTCGTTGTACATGAATGCGCCTACAATGGGTAAATGGCTTTTTGCCGGCAACCAGGTTTTCATGGGTTGCGCATCGATCAGCCAGTCGGGGTTCAGCTTGGCCAGTCCGGCAAAAAAATAAACCACGCCCAACTGAAAGCGTATGAGGCCGATCGTCCACGCAGGCACCAACGACCGCCTGCGGCCTGGTTTTATCAAAACATCCAGCGAATACAGGCGGTTAGCCGGTAACCAGATCATGATGAAGGCAACCAGGCTTATAAAGTAATAATGGTTGAGGTAAGTGGTAACATCTATCAGTTCTACATAGGTGAAGCAAATGAAGAACAGCACCGAAGCCACGCGGTATAAAAATCCGGCTGCGATCATCAATGCAGTAAGGGCTATGATGGAAAATAGCAGGTACATGCCTGGCTTACCCAACGGTTGAACCCATTCGAATCCCCAGTAGGTAAAATGAAAGGTGGGCGAAACATATACCGTATCTACCCAGCCGCGCCACCAGAATCGGAGCGTACTGACAAACATGAGCAGTCCGAACGCTATCCTGAAGGTGATAAGCGGTGCTATAGAGACTGGTTTCTCCCAGGCCTGCCTGTTAATCGCCATCATTGTCCATAAATGTAATTTGAACACCTGTAGCCGATGCCAGATCTGTTTTTATCAATGTGAGCAGCTTCTGGATCTCTTTATATGCTTCCTCTACTTTCGCAGGCTGCGCCGTGATCGTCGTTGATAACGGATCCGGCAAAGCTTCGAGTTTGGTTATAACCAGGTCAAACTGGGCAGTTAGCTGATTGGCCAGGTCTTCCCTGTTAAGGCTTTTGAGATAATCAGCAAATCCTTTTCCGCTTCCGTTGGCAGTAAAGATCTTTTTCAGGTTGCGCATACTTTCCTGGGCAAGGGCCGCTGCATTACCGGCAAAAAAAGCTTCTACCTTAGCAGGAAAAGCAATTCCATTCGATTGTTTGCCGAATGGCCAGCCGATCCGCGGCCCTTTCAAAACATCCAGGTCGTAAGCCATCCCATTGATCATATTTCCAATAGGGCTTCCGACATTGGTTTTTGTATTACTTACGAATTCAGTACGGTAGGCTGTCCAGTCGATATTGATCTTATCAACCAGCGTTTTTATTCGGTTAACGACATCTTTCGCATATTTAACCCGGCTGACGGTATTACTGTTGAACTTTTGTATGGCGTTCGGACCAAAGAACAGGTAATTGATCGCAGCAAAGCCCTGCGCATAAAAAGAGTTGCGCACATACTGGGTAAGATCGTAATTGCCTGAACTGATATTGTTCTCGATTGTAGTGCTGTCAATGGAGAACCCAACCAATTCGCCATTGGTGGCAAAATTATAATCGATGCCTCCGTTATAATTCAGATATACCTCCAGTCCGGCCACTACTGCCGGACCCAGGTTATAGGCTTCTACCCGCGTGTATTGCAGGTGTAATTGTTTATAACCCTCCAGCAAACCCTGCTGGTTAGCCGTATTCCTGGTCTCGAGAAATGTATTGGCGAGCGCCTGGAAATTATTCACTTTTTCCTGCAGCAAGGCATAAGCAGGAATGATCAATTGATCGGCATAATTGGTAAGCATGCCGGTTTTATCGAAGCCCTTGTCGTTTCCGTCGCCTTCGCCATCTGCTGACTTATTGCAAAAAACACCGGTTGTTAACGCCAAAACAGCCAGGGATCTCAATATTGTTCTTTTCATCTGACATAGTTGTGGGGTGTAAAAAATGAGTAAACTCCCGGCAGGTACCGGGAGTTATAGTTATCAATCAATTAATAAATTATGGTTGCAGCTGGCCATAAGCAGAAGTCAGTATCTGTTGGGCCTGTTTCAATTTGGTGAAGCTGGCATCGTTGATGAGTGCATAAGCATTTTGCGTGGGGCCCAGCAGATCAACGAGGGCTTGATAATTGGAAGCGCTCAATTTACTGTTCGAAGCCCGGTAGTTTAAAGCGATGATAAAACCTCTGCCTTCAGACAGTTCATGCAACTGATCAGATTTAACGGTCTTGCCCTGTGGACTGGTTACATAATAATAACAGGCTGCAGCCAGTGCTTTTTCTAAAAAATCTTTAATGGTAGCGGCAGCTGCATCGCGGGCCTGGTAATCTTTTGCGGCAATCGCAGCACGGCCTTTGCGGAATGCTTCGAAAACGGTGTGGCCTGCTTTGATGTATTTACCTCTTTCAGCAAAATAGCCGCCTACAGCAAGCGGCCTGTTAACATCGGTGCTTGCATAAGATCTTGATGAATCGTAATCTGTGGGAATGCCTACATATCCGAATGCCATATCCCATTCATGCTGCATAGCGGTGCCTTTGCCGGGCGTTACCGTATTGTTATCTGCATTGGCAGCGGCATCTAGATGCTGGATCACTTTTGATAATACCAGCGCCCCCATCATACCCTTGGCAACAAGCTGATTGAATTCTACACCCGAATGATTAAAAACCCGGCTCCCTTGTTTACCCGGTTTACCTTCAGAACCAGGTGTATTATAGAACTGGCTGATTTTTACCATAGAGTCGGCCAATGCCTTTATAATGGGCGCATCGGTCGTTTTTGACGCCAGGTTGAATCCTGAAGTATTTAACTGTTGTGGGGTGTTAGGCAGGTTATTTATAAATTCAGCTGTAAACGCATTGTTCGTATTGTTCCATAAATAATTTACGGTATCCTGGCTAAGCTGCCTGGTAGCGCCCCGGCCGAGGTAAAATTGAAATCCCTGCCACATATTTATGGAGGCAGTAGCTTCGGCGAATTCAACATTGTCGAAACTGTATGTAGCCGGAATAGTATAAGAAGGGGCGCCATTGTCTTTATCGCAGGAAGTAATAAATAAGGAGCATGCAATTGCAGTTAGTGTTGGTATGCTTTTCTTCATATTGTTGAGAAATTTTATGCAAAGGAACAGGACTCCGGCGGCCCGCTTTTACGAGAAAAGGAAATCGGTTTACCGGATCGGGAAATATATTACCGAAAATCACTAATTGAAAAAATGGAGATGTGTTAGGCAGGATGCCAATCTTGGGTTGCCTGCTAAAGATCATTTGCCTAAAAAGCAACTACCGAACTGCGATTTGAAAACTAAACGTTTGCTATTTCAATTTAGCGTTAATGATCCGCAATTTTGCCTGGCTTATTTCTTGTATCAATTCTCATAAAAGAGTATGAATACCAGCTTGAAAGAAATGAGCACAAAAACCATTGTGATCACGGGCGCCAGCAGCGGTGTGGGCAAGGCAATGGCCCTGGAACTCGCACAACACGGAGCAAAACTGGTGTTGGCAGCCCGTAGAAAAGAGGCATTGGATGAACTGGCAGCCGAGTGTAATCAATTGGGCGGATTGGCGCTTGCTGTGCCTGGCGACATGCGTTCATTAGACGCTATTCACCAGTTAGCATCGCAGGCTTTTCAGTTCGGCGGCTCCATTGACGTGTGGATCAATAATGCGGGCGTACTGGCAGCCGGCGCTTTGGAGGAGATCCCCGCAGAAGTGAACGAAAGTGTAATAAGAACGAATTTATTGGGCTATATCCATAGCGCTCATACAGTGCTCCCCTATTTTAAAGAGCAAGGTTATGGTATTTTGATCAACAATATATCCGTGGGTGGTTGGTTCCCTACGCCGTATGGCGCTGCCTATACCGCCAGCAAATTTGGGCTGCGTGGATTTTCGGAATCACTGAAAGGAGAAATGCTTGCCTATCCTGATATTCATATCTGTGATCTCTATCCAGGTTTCCTGGACACACCTGGCATGCAACATGCCGCCAATTACACTGGCAAAATGCTTAAACCAGCACCACCGGTATACGATCCACGAAAAGTAGCGCGGGCCGTCGTAACGCTCATCAACAATCCCAAACCACAAACGACAGTAGGCGCATCGGCTTTATTGCTGCGCCTGGCTTTTCAGTTATTCCCTGCTCTGACCCGAACTATTACTGCCTCGGTCATCCGAACTTACCTGAAGCAGGCTTCACCGATGGAACATCAAAGCGGCAACATCCTGCAAACCGTTCCTTATGGCACCAGTGCTGATGGCGGCTGGCGCAAAGGCATGAGCCAATCCATGAATAAAAAAGCAGGTCTTGTAGCAGCCGGCGTCGCCGGCGTTATCATCGGCGCTTTATTGTTGGGAAGAAAATGACTATTTCTTTCCCCAGTTATCCTGCATCGCGTTATAGGATTTTTTTGAGACATTTGATTTGCTTTTTGGCCTCGATGTACCTTTTTTCTTGCGGGCATTGATATTATTGACAAGCGAATTTTTTACACCCAGCCTGTTCTTTTTGGCGGCTGACTTTTTAGCCCCTTTCTTTTTACCGGCCCGTTTTTTAGCAGCCACCTTTTTGGTGGCCCTTTTTGCCGGACGCCCCCTTTTCTTTGTCGCTTTCTTTGCTTTTGCCATAATATTTTATTTAAAAATGCAAAAAGGGAGCCTCAAGATGGGGCTCCCGCTTTTATAAATTCAACGATAGAATAACTACGTTATGACAAATGCTTTGCGATGACCGCAGGGTCAATGGCATGGTGTGACGACGTATAGATCACCTGCCTGTTCTTCACCAGTATGATCTGTGGCGACTGGTGCGTAACTTTCAGTTCCTCGGCAATAAGATTGGAGATGGGTCTGAAAGTGAGTAGATCGAGGTGATGAAAATCGGCTTTGTCTGCTATATGTTCAAAACCATTTTGCAACCGGTGTTTTGCATGCGCACTGATACCGCATGTAAAGCTGTCCTTAAAGATGATCTGCGGCTTTGATGCCGAATTTTCTAAAAGGGTATAGAAGTGCTCTTTCTCTGTAACGCTTTTCCAACTTTTCATGGTGTAAAATTACGAAAAAAGGCTTAAGGTACAAAGCTCAAGGCTGAAGGCTAAGCACCTAAGGATCAAGGCCTAAGGCTCAAAGCTGAAGGCTGAGGGCTTAAGGCTCAAAACCCTGACAAGTAGACGCCAGGCGGCCTTTGCAAAAACAAGCCTTCCGCCTTATGCTTTCAGCGTTTGGCATTCTTCCGCCTTTAGCGTTTAGCATTCAGCCTTACTCTATTTCCAGCTCAAAGCCGGCATTCAGCTTTAATTTACCTTCGGTTTCGCCGTCGGCACCTGCCAGTTTCCAGCCTTTCATCCTGCCTGTCTTCCCTTTAGTGAGCAGGTCGGCGATCTGTTTATCAGACAGTTTCCTGCCAAATACTTCAAACGGAACTTTGAATCCACAGACCCTGAAATTGGCGCACCCATAGGCCGTATTGCCTTTCTTCAGCAGATGCGCTTTGCATTTGGGACATAACTGCTCTTCTATCACAATGGCTTTTTTGGGCTCTTTGGTTTTAGTTTCCTTTTTAGGCTTTTCTTCTTTGTCTTTTTCTTTTTTCTCCGGCTCATCGGCAGCAACAGTGATCACTTTGTAGGTGGCCGTCTTTACCTCTACTGTAAGGTCGATCACCATCTGGATCAATTCCTGCTTGAAAGTCTCGATGGCATACTCCCCTTTTTCAATAAGGCGCAGTTTACGTTCCCAGATACCCGTTAGCTCGGGGCTTTTCAATAACTCGGTTTGAATGGTATCGATGAGGTCGATGCCGGTTTGGGTTGCATAAATATTCTTCTTACGTTTCTCTATATATTTCCGGCGGAAAAGCGTTTCAATAATATTGGCGCGGGTCGACGGCCTGCCAATACCGTTATCTTTTAGCAGTTCACGCATTTCTTCATCTTCCACCTGTTTGCCAGCCGTTTCCATAGCGCGCAACAGGGTGGCTTCTGTAAATGCTTTCGGCGGGGTTGTTTTTCCCTTGTGTATCCTTGGCGTGTGCGGACCGCTTTCACCCACCACAAATACCGGCAGGATCTTTTCTTCTTCCTCTTCTTTTTCGTCTTTTTTAGTATTCACCTCATGGGCGTATACTTCTTTCCAACCCGGTTCCAGTATTTGTTTACCGGTAACCTTAAAAGGCACCTGCCCTACTTTGCCCAACACGGTTGTATTGGCGATCTTACACTCGGGGTAGAACGCTGCAATGAACCGCCTGGCTACCAGGTCATAGATCCGTTTTTCTTCCGGCGCCAGATTCGATGGATATACACCCGTAGGAATGATGGCATGGTGATCGGTCACCTTTTTATCATCAAATACCGTCTTTAATTTGGGAATAGGGTTAGCCAGAATGGGCGCCGTCAAAGCCGCATAAGGCGTCAGATCCTGCATAATGCCTGCAATTTTGGGATACATATCTTCCGGGAGATAAGTAGTATCTACCCGCGGATAGGTAACCATTTTCTTCTCGTACAGGTTCTGGATATATTTCAATGTGTCATCTGCCGAGTAAGCATATTTTTTATTCGCTTCTACCTGTAAGGCTGTAAGGTCGAACAGGCGGGGATTGCCTTCTTTTCCTTCTTTTTTCTCGAAGGAAGTGATCTCGAAAGGATGTTCCTGCAGGTAAGCCAGTCCTTTTTCCGCTCTTTCGAGCACTTTGATGCGATCAATAGCAGCAGTGAATTCCGTTTCACGATAGATGGTCTTTAATTCCCAATATTCCTCCGCTTTAAATGCATTGATCTCTTTCTGCCGCGCCACGATCATGGCAAGCGTGGGCGTTTGCACGCGGCCAATGGAAAGTACTGTTTTCCCCTGCGCAAATTTTTTGGTGAACAGCCGGGTGGCGTTCATGCCCAGCAACCAGTCGCCAATGGCGCGGGCGCTGCCGGCTGCATACAGGTTATCATACTGACTCGATTCTTTCAGTTTTTGAAACCCTTCGCGGATGGCTTCTTCTGTAAGAGAAGAAATCCAGAGTCTTTTTACCGGGGCTGTGCATTGTGCTTTCAGCAATACCCAGCGCTGAATAAGCTCGCCTTCCTGGCCGGCGTCACCGCAGTTGATCACCTCTTCACATTGCGTCACCAGTTGCTCTATGATCCTGAATTGCTTTTGTACGCCTTCGTTCTCTATCAGTTTGATTCCAAAGCTGGGCGGGATCATGGGCAGGTCTTCAAGCCGCCAGTACTTCCATTGTTCGGTATAATCATGCGGTTCTTTCAGGGTACAGAAATGCCCGAAGGTCCAGGTAACCTGGTAGCCGTTGCCTTCCAGGTAGCCCTCCTTCCGTTCCTTGGCGCCGATAACGGCTGCAATGTCTCTGGCCACGCTGGGCTTTTCCGCAATGCAAACCTTCATAGTTGTTGAAAGAGCGCAAATGTCGGGAATTTTTGGCAGCAGTTCGCAGGCAGCTACCCGATACATTCCTTTGTTTTTTCAATGATCCGCCTCACCCAGTCATAGTTTTCTACCGCCGCTAATTTCCGCAACAGGCCCTTAGGTAAATGATCAATGCCCAGGAAAGCGCCGGCAATTTGTCCGGCCAGGGATGCATTCGTGTCAGTATCACCGCCAGATTCAATGATGCTTTTATACATTTCGCACATGCCAATGCGGGTAACCCGGGTAGCTGCGAAGATGGCAAAAGGAACGGAGTTCACGACATAGCCACTGTTTCCCAGCCGCGCTACACGTCTTATATCAGCATTGCTTTGAATGGCATTGATCTCCATTAACCGGTCACGTACGCCTGTATGGGGTAATGCAGGTATTATCAGCTCAAACAAATTGTTGTTGCCAGTCCACTCCCCTGCTATAATTGCTCTCAGGCAAAGGAATATGGCCAGCGCGCCTACATACGCTTCGTCATTGCGGTGGGTGATCCAACAGGCGGTTCTCACATGTTCTCTTGATATAATATTGAAGAATGCCAACGGTGCTATTCGCATGGCCGCGCCGTTACCGGCTGCAAATTCACCTGACCGCCCTACCTGGCTCCAATGACCACCGGCTTCGAGTTCTATAAGCGCTTTTAACGTGCTCCGGCCAGGTCCGTGTAATCGTTTTTCTTTATAATAACGCACAAATATATCTGCCAGCAGATCGGGTCGAAATTCGCGGGAAGCACAAAGCGCTTCACAGGTTGCCATGGTCAGTTGGGTATCATCGGTAAATGACCAGGCGGTGGGTGTTGGTTTGTGCTGGCCAGGATAGTAAGTAGTTGTTTCATCTGAAATCCTCAGATTCTCAAATGCACTGCCCCATGCATCGCCAATGGCCCCGCCTAACAGGCAGGCTTCAAACTGCCGGCGCAAGATGGCTGCTTTCTTCATTTCTGTTTTTGATTAATATCCTTTATAGAAGAGGCATACAAATTTAAATTAATATTATCACCGGTCAAAAGGATGCAGCAAGCGCATTTGTAAGTTTTTGTATATTCGTAACAATATGAAGCAAAATATGAAAGCATCTGTCTTATTTATTCTGACACTACTCACTATTACTGCTTACTCGCAAACCAACCTGAACAATTACAAATATGTAATTGTGCCTGAAAAGTTCGGTTTTTCGAAAGCAGACGATCAATATGGATTGAATACTTTAACGAAGCTGCTGCTGGAAGACAAAGGTTTTACCGCTGTTATAGCCAATGCCACATTGCCGCCGGAAGTTGCGGCCAACAAGTGTAATGCGCTGAATGCAGAAGTTGTAGAGAAAAAAGGCATCTTCGTTACCAACTTAACCTTGCAGCTGAAAGACTGCCAGGGCAATATCATCTTTAAAAGTAAAGAAGGAAAGAGCAGGGAGAAAGAATATCATACAGCCTATAACATGGCTTTGAGAGATGCTTTCAGTTCGCTTGACAACGTGCCTTACAAATATGATGGCACCACGTTTACGCAGCCCCAGCAACCAACGGCAGCACCGGCCGTTTCACAGACGTCGCCGGCCAATCCGGCTACTCCGACACCTGCACCGGCTACTGTCGCTGACATCACCGGCACCCTGTACGCACAGCCTACAGCCAATGGATACCAGTTAGTGGATACCACACCCAAAAAAGTATTGACCCTGCTCAAAACATCGCTGCCCGATTACTATATAGCTGAGGGCGGTCCAGCGGGTGGTCTTGTCTTTAAAAAGAATGAAGAGTGGGTCTATGAATATTATAAAGACAACCAGCTGGTTTCGCAAAAGCTGCAGATCAAATTCTGATCTTAGTTAAAACACGTTCTTACATAACAATGCCAGGCGCGCCGGTATACGGCTGCCTGGCATTGTTCTTCATAGATCAGTGCGTTATTCTACAGTTCTATATCCATGATCCTGTTCTTCTTTCTGCTTTCTTCGGCCATGAAACCCATGATATGGCTTTCGATAGACTCCTCGATGGTAGAGGTCAATAATTTGGGATTCTGTTGCGACACCGCCTGCACAAAATCACGCGCTAGCAGCCAGTCGCCCCCGCCATGACCGTTGTTCTTGTACCCTTCCACATCTTCGGCAATGGGTACAAGTTTGGTTTGTTTACCGGTCCTGAAATCGGTGACGATCAGCTCTGTCATATCACCCACCATATCGCCCATAGAACCCATTACACGGGTACGGCGCCGCTCGTAGGAGGTAAACGCTTCCATGGAAAAACTGGCAGTAACATTATCACCGAATTTTATATTCGAGATATAATGATCCGGCTGGTCGTTCTCCATGCGGTAAACGCAACGGCCATAATTAGTGGTACGCAATTTTTCCATGATGTGCTCAGCATGTTTCGCCTTGTCCTCCGGCATATCGAATACGCCTACGCGCTCTCTTTTATCGTGGTATGTTCTGATGGCAGAATACGGACAGTCACGCTCAACGGCGCATCCATCGGTGCAGCGGGCCGTGCTTCCGGCGGGCGCATTCTCCTTTCTGAACCATTTGAGATCGCCCATGGCCACTATTTGCTTAGCCGGTTTATTAATGATCCATTTTATAATGTCAAGGTCATGGCAGGATTTAGCAAGAATGATAGGCGTGGTTTGTTTTGAATTATGCCAGTTTCCTCTTACATAGGAATGAGCCATATGCCTGTGCTCAATAGGCTCCAGGTGCTGCACGCTCATCACTTCGCCAATGGCTCCCTGCGCTATAAGTTCCCTCATTTTTACAAAGTAAGGTGCGTACCGTAAAACATGGCATACGGCCACGATACGGCCTGTTTTTTTGGCCAGGGCCAGAATATTGCGGCATTCCTTTTCTGTTGGCGCAATCGGCTTTTCCAGCAGTACGTCGTAGCCCATTTCCAATGCTTTCATACAGGGCGCATAGTGCAGGTTATCGGGTGTGGTAATAATGATAGCGTCGGCAAATTTGGGCCGTTCAAAAACACGTTCCCAGGTATCGAACCGGTTGGTCTCGGCAATCTGGTGCTTTTTCGTATACCGTTCGTTGCGCACAACGTTGGGTTCTGCAACACCGACGATCTTTAACATATCAGGGAATTTAGCGGCGTAGTTACCATATACATTGCCACGGCCGCCTGCGCCGAGCGTAATCGCGGTAACGGGTTTGTCGATCCGTTTGTGTAAAGGATTTTTGGGTATTTCATAAACTACGGTGCCATCAGCCAGGCGGGCCATCGTTTCTGACCCTATTACCGTGGCGCCAATACTTAAGCCGAGCTGCTTAATGAGGTTTCTTCTGTTCATTGAATCTATTTTGATTTGTTATTGCTTCGGAACTAATAAAGATCATTCTGTTCCATCATGGGATTGGCCAGTATTTCGCGCTGCGGGATAGGCCAGCGGAAATCTCGTGCTTCATTACAGGATCTTGCTTCTACTTTCACCGGTTCATTGGTGGCAGGGTCAACAGCTCCGTATACCTGTCCATTCATCACGGTGCCCAATATACCCCAGCGGCGGATGTCATAAAAGCGTCCCCCTTCAAATGCCAGTTCCGATTGGCGTTCACGGCGCACCAGTTCGCGCAGCTTTTCCTGGGTATTATATACAGTCACATTCACTGGCGGCATGGTGGCGCGCTCGCGAATCTCGTTTAAATACTTCACTACATCGGGATGATGATGCTGCTCCAGTTCTATCAACGCTTCTACATAGTTGAGCAATATTTCCGCGTAGCGGATGATCATGTAGTCGAGTGTGCGGGTGCCCGTGCGGTCTTTGGGATCGAGGTATTTCTTCACCCAAAAACCTGTAGCCGTGGCATTTTGCGCCCCCAGCCGGTCGAGATTGGTTTGCGATGCATCAAAAGGCTTCAATACATAAGATGAAAAAGTTTGCCCCGGTAACATTACGGAAGCGAGCAGCCGCGGATCGCGGTTGTTCCTGTAATTGGGATCTCGCTGATAGATAGCAGCAGAATCCGGGCCCAGCTCCCAGATCGTTTTTCCCTGTTTGGTCTCATAGTTGTTCACTACTGCTGCTGTAGGTGAAAGAACCGTTTTTCCGCCTACACCCATCGGCGCAAAGGTGAGCCATTGCTGGCCGCTGGTGTTCTCTCTGAAGAAGATCCTTTCTTTATTCAATTCGCCGGTATACAGGAACAGATCGGCATAACTGTTCCTTGGGTTGGAAGCCGTTTTATATAATTCATACACGCCAAGGTCGATCACTTTTTTTGCAGCGTCCCTGGCCACCTCGTATTTTTTGTAGAACAAGGCAAGCCGGCTGATCAGCGACCAGCAGGCGCCGGCCGAAATTCTTTTCATGTCGGCATTCACATAAACGGCAGGCAGGTTATTAGCGCAGTCGGTCAGTTCGCTTACAATAAAATCGTACACCTCCGATTCTGTATTTCTTTCCAGGTAACTGTTTGCAGGTGTAACCGAGGTCGTTACGATGGGAATACCGCCAAAGAATAGCAGCAGCTCCATATGATAATAAGCCCGCAATGCCCTTGCTTCATACTTGTAACGGAACTTCAGCGAGTCATCCATAAAACAACGGTCCACATTTTCCAAAAAGCGGCAGGCCCGGCGGATATCTTTAAAATCATCTTCCCAGATACCGGCGCCTACGTTCCAGGTAGGGTTATGTAATCCTTTTACATAAGATTCATAATCGCCGCGGGTACTTTGCCGCGCTACAGCTTCATCGCTCAATGCAGATAAAAACATTAATTGTCTGCCTGAAGAACCGTCGGGAATGCCAACATACACTGAGTTCAATGCATTGGTAGCATCGGCGGAAGTGTTCCACCATTCTGCATCCGATATGCTGGTGGGATGATCGTGCTCCAGGTATTTTTTACAGCCGGAAAGCAGTATAGCACCGGCAACAATCGATATAATTAAAGTAAGGTGTTTCATGTTGTGGCGAATTAAAATTGAATGTTGCATCCTAAAGTGTAGGTTTTCATAATACCATATGTCCACTGGTTGCCCCGGCTTTCCGGATCGGTTAATTTAAGCCGCGTAAAAGTGAACGGATTCTGGGCATTGAAGTAAAGCCGCATAGAGTTAATGCCTGTACGCTTTATTAATGGTGATGTAAGGTCAAAGCCGAGCTGGATGAATTTTACGCGCAGGTAGGCGCCATTCTGGAACCAGAAATCTGACGATAATTTGTTATTGGCAGGCGCTGTCGACAACCGGGGAAAACGCGCATCGGTCCTTTCAGGCGTCCAGTAATTGGCTGCATAGTATGTTGTAGGTACGCCGCCATCTTTGCTAAGGTCCAATGGCAGGGCAAACATATCGAGCAATACTGCATCACTTTTGCCAGTGCCCTGTATCAGGAATTCCAGGTCTATCTTCCTGTAGGAAATCCTGAAATTGGAGAAGTAGTTTATTTGCGGAACCGGATTACCGATAACTGTTTGGTCCTTTGCATTGATCTCACCATCTTCACTCAGATCAAGGTATTTGATATCGCCGGGCGCAGCATTGGGTAAAACGGGCACCACCGCTTTGCCGGAATTATCAAAATCGGTTTCCTGTAACAAGCCATCTGTCTTATAACCATACAAACTACCTATAGGGCTGCCCAACTGATCGATGGTAGTGCCCGCTGCATTTATATACGGACCAGCCACGAGGTTCAGGATGGTATTGGTATTGTATGAAAATCCCGGGCGTACGGAGATGTTTATATTCCTTCCTGCCTTAGCATTATAATTCATTGATAGTTCCCACCCTTTGTTCTGCACCTTGCCGGCATTCACCGGCACTTCGCCTTCAAAACCACCCACGAGCGGCAACGAGGGATTCAAGATAATGTCGTTGGTTATCTTATCATAATAATCAAAAGTCATTTCCAGTTTACCATTAAACAAACCAATGTCTGCACCTGCATCCATCATATGCACTGTTTCCCAGGTGATATTTGGATTGCCATACGTAGACTCTACACCGTTTGTCGCGCTCACGAGGGTCTGGTATTTATACAAGCCAATATTCTCATTGCCTAAGTAACCGTAAGAAGCCCTTAATTTCAGGTTATTGATAAAACCAACGTCTTTAAGGAAGTTCTCATTGTGCATATTCCAGCCAACGGCCACTGAAGGGAAGTAACCGAACCTGTTATTGGGACTGAACCGGGAAGAGCCGTCTGCCCGTATGGTTCCTTCAATAAGGTATTTGTTCTGGTAAGAATAGTTCAGCTTGGCATAACCAGACATCAAAGACGAAACATCCCAATCGTTTGAATTGGTCTCTTCCTGTGAATAACCGGCCATGGCAAAGATCATGTGGTCGCCGAAACTGACGGTATAATCGGCATTAGCGCCCAGGTAATAGTAAGTACCCCGCTTGGATGACACGGCCCTTTGCATTGACCAGGTTTGCAGCAGCTGCCCGGTGTAATAATCAAAGAAGTTGTAAGTATTGCGGGTATCCCGGTTAATGTCGCTGTTTAACCGGAAACTGAATTGTCCCCGTACGTTTAAACCCGGCAGCACTCTCCATTTCGGCTGCAGGTTAATACTGGTTTGTCCACTCTCAAATTTGCGCTCCCCGCCTTTTTCGGCGTAAGCCACCGGGTTAACAATATCTACATAGCGGCCGTAAATCGTTCTTCCGTCTACTTCCGGATACTTCGGCAATATGGTTGGCGGCACCCGGTAAATATCTTCCAGCAAACGGTTACCATTTCCGCCTACTGACCGGTTAGGGGTAAGGGTGTTTCTTTTAATGGCCAGCATATCGAGATTGATGACAAAGTTCTTACTAAGCGTAACCGAAGTGTTGGCCCTGATATTGAACCGTGTAGAATTGTTTACCGGCAGCATCCCTTTCTGATACAGGTAGTTGCCTGTTAAAGCAAAGCGGGCCACGTTGTTTCCGCCACTTACTGAAAGCGTATGGCTTGTAATAGGCGCCCTTTTATCGATCACTTCATCGATCCAGTTGGTATTGGGATACCTGACGGGGTCGGTACCTGCGATCGTGTTTTCAATATCACTATCCGAAAAAGAAGGCTGTTTACCGGCATTCACCTGCGCTTCGTTGTACATGCGCATATATTCCGGGGCGTTGACCACATCGGGCAGGCTGGCGGGCGTTTGTATGCCCACATAACCATCATAGGTAACAGCCACTTTGCCGGGAATACCTCTTTTTGTGGTAACGACAATTACGCCATTGGCGGCCCTGGCGCCATAAATGGCGGCAGCGGCAGCATCTTTTAACACGGTAACGCTTTGTACGGTTACTGGATCGATGTGGTTCATGTCCATAGGAATGCCGTCTACCAGAACAAGCGGATCCGAATCACCCAAAGTACTGATCCCTCTGATCTTGATCGCGGCAGCATCCCCGCCCGGCAAACCGGAATTTTGGGTAACCTGCAGGCCGGTAACACCGCCCTGCAAACTTTGTGATAATGTAGTAATGGGTTTCCCGGTAATATTCGATGCAACATTCAATGTGGCCACCGAACTGGCTATATGTTTCTTTTTTTGTTCCGAAAGGCCTACCACCACGATCTGCTCCAGGTCGTTCACATCCTCTTTCATCGAAATGGTAAGGGCATTATCGCTTTTCGTAAGCGTGTACTCAACCGGTTTGAAACTAATTCTTGAAAAAACAAGCACATCGTATTTGTTAGCCCTGATACTAAAGTAGCCGTCTGCATCTGTGATAGTGCTTACAGTAGTTCCTTTGATAGTCACCGTAACGCCCGCCAAAGCAACGGGTGGTTCATGGGTATCGTACACCCGCCCCCGTACTGACAATAAGGTATCGCGTTGTTTGGTGGCGACAGCCTCTTCTCTGGGCGTAATAACGATCTGCCGGCCGCTGATGGTATAGGTTAAACCGGTGTCATGCAGCGCCATTTTCAATACATCTGCAACCGGTACGCTCTTTACATTAAGATCAACCGTCTTTTTCATTTGCCGGTTCAATAGCTTGTCGCGGTAAAAAATAAGATAATCCGTTTGCTTTTGTATCTCCTCAAATAATTCAGGTAATGAGGCATGCTTAAGATGGAGGTTTACCCGGGTGTTTTGAGAATAGGTTTTACCCGAAACACTCAGCATACCGATGAACAATAGAAAAACCGTAAACTTGATCTTTAAAAATAGCAGGTTGGTATGCCCCTGTTCGGGACATTTGCAGCAATTCATTTTCATACTTCAGCGGTTAGTTAATAATTGGTTGTGTCTTTTATTTTTTCAAAGCCAGTTTCTGTTCTTTTGGTAAATACATATATGGAGTGCCAAGGCACAGCAGGTTCATAATATCTTCGATGTTGCTTTGCAGGTCGAGCCTGCCGGAAAATGTTTCATCAGTATGAGCAAGCACGTTCGTATTTATGTTTGCATCGTAATACCTCGAAACGCGTTTTATAATTTGTTGCAATGACGTTTGCCTGAACAGCAGGTACCCTTTCCTCCACGAGACATATTCATCCGTATTGACACTGACAACAGTGATCCCTTCTGCACCCGGCCCAAAGCTAGCCATGTTACCAGGTATCAGCCGTTTTGTAAGCATTCCCGCATGGCCTTTAGCGCTTACACCAACACTCCCTTTCACCAGCACCACATTGCTTTGTTCGTCATCATCGTAAGCGCTTACATTAAAACTGGTGCCTAACACATTTACCGACATATTATTGGTACGCACCGTAAAAGGCCTGCCGGCATCGTGCTTTACATCGAAAAAGGCCTCACCGGTAAGCTGAACAGCCCTTTCATGGCTGCCAAAAGAAGTAGGATATTTTAAGGAAGAAGCGGTATTCAGCCACACCATGGAACCATCTGCAAGCATCACCTGCACCATTTTAATGCCCCGTGGAACTGTTAATGTGTGATAAGTAATTTCAGCGTTGCTGTGCGAAGATGTATCATAGTATGCAATGCGGCTATCGGCCAGCTTAATAACATTGATGTTATTGTTACTGATGACTGTATCTTTTCCTGCATTGCTGATCTCTATTTGTTCGCCATTGGCGAGTGTTATATATGCGCCTGTCTTTTTGGATATCGTTGTTTGTACAGGGGGTGCCGTATTCCTGACCACCTCTTTCACCGGCGCTTTTTTCTGCAGGAAAAACCAGCCGGCACCCAGTGAGAGTATAAGTATGGCAGCCGCTGCCACTCTAAAAAATAACCGCTGATAGAACCTGGTAACAGGCGGTTGAACGGATTGCATCAAACGATTGCGTAACCTGACGCTGATGGCTACAGGCAGTTCGTCCCTATTTTCCATTGCTGCAATGAATTCGGCCTGTAACAGCTGCAATACCACCCGGTTAGCGGCGTCCTGTTGAAGCAATCGCATCAGTTCTTCTACCTGCTGTGGCGTGCAGGCATTATTTAGGTAATCAGTTACAAGCTGTCTGAAGTGTTCGTTAGATCCCGGCATAAACAGTATTTGGCTGCGTTGTATATATAATATCCCCGGATGCGAATTAAGGGTGGGTGGTTGTAAAGAAAAATGAAATTATTTTTTTTGCGAGGTATGATAATCAGATCTGACTGACGAAAGCTGCAGGAATATCTGTAAGAAAAAATAACAAAAACATAAAATGGGTAGGCGTATCGCCACATTGATCAACGTGTTCTCTTATCAGTTTCATGGCTAATATCATATGTTCTTTTACCGTATTACGTGAAATGCCGAGCTCTTCAGCCACCTGTTCATAGGTCTTCCCATCTTCCCGGCAGAGCCTGAACACTTTCTGGCGCTGTGGAGGCAAACGGTTGATCGCAGCCTGTAAGATTTCCTCATATTGTTGCCATAAAACTTTCAGATCAGCGTCCGCAACCGATTGCGTAAACTGCTGCATAACCTGTAGCCGCAGGTGTTCGTCTACAGCAATCTTCTTTAACAGCTTGAAAACACTGTTGCGGCAGATCCGGTACAGATAGGCTTTGAAAGAAAGCGCAGGATCGATGCGGCTTCTGATCTCCCAGATCTTCAGAAATACGTCTTGCAGCACATCTTCGGCAATGGCAGGCGATTTAACAAAGCGAAGAACAAAATGATAAAGGGCAGGATGGTAATGATTGTACAATTCCAGGAAGGCATCACTATCCCCTTTTTGTAATCTTAGTAGTACACTTTGTTCGTAATATGTATCGGGTGTTGCAGCCACTTTCTTAAAGAGCCCAAAATAAGTAATTTGATCGAAATTCAAAGGGGCCGGCGTTTTCGTGAATATGGAGTAAATTGCACCCATATTAAGCAACTGGCTGCGATTTACATTTTGAGACAGGGTAATATTATTCAAACAAAAGATTGATTCAGAGGAGAGGAAATGAGTTTTGCAAATACTTTCAGATCGTTCAGCAGCCGCAACTACAGTCTATTTTTTTTCGGCCAGTTGATCTCACGCATCGGTACCTGGACACAACGCACCGCCGTTATCTGGGTGGTTTATACAATGACCGATTCCGTATTCATGATCGGGTTAACCACTTTTGCCGAACAGTTCCCGTCTTTTTTATTGTCGCCCGCAGGCGGTATTGCAGCCGATCGTTACAACAAACAAAAAGTAGTACTGATCTCGCAGATCGTTGCTGCCCTGCAGGCAACCGCACTGGCTATCGTTTATATCATCGGGTTTCGTGAGATATGGCTGATACTTTTGTTAAGTGTATTGCTGGGTATTGCCAATGCTTTTGAAGTGCCGGCCAGGCAATCGATGGTCAACGACCTTATTGACAACAAGGAAGACCTTCCCAATGCGATTGCCATCAATTCATCGCTCAATAACCTGTCGAGGCTGGTGGGGCCAGCCATCTCCGGTTTTTTACTGGCCGGTTATGGCGCAGGCGTTTGTTTCGCTTCCAATGCCATCAGTTTTATAGCCGTGATCGCTTCGCTGGCTATGATGAATGTTCCCAAAGAAATACGCACTACGAAGAAGAAAAAAGTTTCCGCCGACTTTACCGATGGCTTGAACTATGTAAAACAAAATCACGAAATAGGTCACACCCTGCTGGTACTAACCATGGTTTGTTTACTGGTAAATACTTATATTAACCTGATACCTGTGTACGCCAGGGAAATATTCAAAGGTGATGCAGCTACCTACGGCTATCTCAGCGCTTTTATCGGACTGGGCGCTGTGATCAGTACCTTAACCATAGCATCGCGCAAGCCAGGTCACAACCTCAAGCGCACCTTGCGCAACAACATAGTCATTCTGGGGGCAGCACTCATTTTGTTTTCCTACTCCCGGTATTTGGTCTTGAACCTGTTGCTGGGCACTTTATGCGGATTTGGCGCTATGTCGGTCATACCTATTTGCAACACCATCATTCAACTTGCTTCTACCCCTGCGATGCGTGGCCGCGCTGTCAGTTTCTTTACCATGGCCGCGTTTGGCACCATACCCATTGGAAGTCTGGTGTTAGGCTGGTTATCGAAATATGTAGACACGGAGAACCTCATACTGGCACAGGGCATTATTGCATTGCTGATCGCTGCCGGCTTTTCAAAATTCCTGTCATCAGACATGAAGCCTTACAATGCACCAACACCCGATAACCCTGTTAACGAGCACAATGAAAAATATTTACATAAGAGCAAAGACCCTGTTGCAGGGTAACCAGGAAATTATACCATCCGCTGGTTGAATTAGCTATATGGGTTAACAGCCTACGCAACCTGGATTGCTCGAAGACCTGGTGTCAGGTGTGTATTTCTAATGCTGCGGCAGGCAGCTGCATCGGGGCAAACTTTTCCCTTTCTGCCTTAAGAGGCTGGCTAATAGATTCCACGAATTGATGATCAACAGGCTCTTCACAGGCTGGCATAATTACTGTGCTTTTTGCTGTATAAAATTCAATAGTTATGTCAGGACGTGGAGACAAAAACAAACAGGGAACATCCGGAAGAGGCGCCAGCCATCAAAGCCAACAGGCATTTCCTGAAGATGTTCAGTCACCAAGAAAACCGGGGAACCGGAAAACGTACGATCTGCTGGTCGATGATGTTCCTTATTCAGTTATTACAGAACCGTTTACCTTTAATGGTGAGCAACGATATTACATAAGTGTAAATGGCGGACCCGACCATGTATTTACGTGGGACTCTGAGATCGGGAGACTGACCGCTATAAACGATGAAGGCGCGGTACTGCCAGATGCACTGGAACAGGAAATTAGCAGAAGGCTGGAAGCAGATTTATAGCCAATGAGCTACCCGGAAATTAAAAAAGAGGCTGTATCCAATACAGCCTCAACTTTTATGTAGCCATTTTTGTTTCAATAATTTCTTCTGCAATAAGCGGCCATTGCCGGTCCACAACTAATTACCATGGCCATCATTCCAAAGGCGGTTCAACATATTTTTCGTTGGCAGGCTCCAGCTTATGACGCATGATCAACCGGGCACAGGTGTTCCACCGCAGGATAGCATCGTCATTGCCCACCGGACGCTGTGCTTCCGCTTTTTCAAAATACGTCATGGCTTCATTCAGCCATTCATATACTGCATAATGACTACCGGGTATTCCCTGGTTCAACAACGCCAATCCCTCTCGTTCACTGATAATACCGGCATAGTAATTCTTTTCATAGTCGCTTTGAAGCCGGGGCAGCAGTTGACGCGCCCGGTTCACATCGCCGGAAGAAGTGCTGAACTGATCAGTAATGGCAAGCAGTAAAATAATAGTGGCCTTGTTATTCTGAGGATCTGCATCCAAAATATCCAGACAGATACTTTCTGCAAGCGCCGGTTCACAAATTAGCCGGTATCGTTCCGCTTTTTCAATAGCGCCGGGAAGGCTATCGCGGGAAATGGGCTTAAGTTGAAGCATGGCTGATCTTTTAATGTTTTGCAAATAAAAACCGCAGAAGTCTTTTCACAGGATCATAGAACCTGTCTGCCACCCTTTCCTTTAACGGAATGATGGCGTTATCGGTGATCGTTATGCCCTCGGGACAAACCGCTGTGCAGCATTTGGTAATATTACAATACCCGATGCCGCCCGTTTTCTTTACCGCTGCAAGCCGGTCTTCTACATCGAGCGGATGCATTTCCAGGGCAGCAACATGCACGAGCAACCGCGGACCAATGAATTCATCATGGAGCTGATGCTCCCGAAGCACATGACATACATCCTGGCATAAAAAGCACTCAATACATTTGTGAAACTCCTGTACCCGGTCAATATCCTGCTGGGCCATTCGCCAGGTACCGTCTTTTGCATCGGGTGTACGGGGTTTGAACTTTTTAATTTTTTTCTTTACCCGGAAATTCCAGGAAACGTCTGTTACCAGGTCCCTGATCAGAGGAAATGCTTTCATGGGCTGCAGCAACACCGGTTTATTCAGCGAAAGTTCACTGAGGCGGGTCATACACATAAGTTTGGGTACGCCATTGATCTCGGCCGAGCAGGAGCCGCACTTGCCGGCCTTACAATTCCAGCGAACCGCCAGATCATTGGCCGATTCAGCCTGGATCTGGTGCACCGCGTCGAGCACTACCATGCCTTCTGACACTTCGGTGGAATAATTTTCAAATTTTCCGCCTGAGGCATCGCCGCGCCATATTTGAAAGATTGCTGTTGCCATCGTTATTTCATTTCATCGATGATACTCTTAAGATCGGGGCGGATAACCCGCAGCGGCGCACGTTTTACCTGCATTTGTCCATCTGCTGCTTTTACTATGATCAAATTACAATTACCGGTTTGCTCATCTTTACCTGGATAGTCCTCGCGAAAATGTGCACCCCGGCTTTCTTTCCGTTCTATAGCCGCCCGGGTAATGGCCTCTGATACAGTTAGTAGATTTGGCAGGTCCAGCGCCGTATGCCAGCCTGTGTTATATTCCCTGTTCCCAGCTACCCGCACGCTGCCGGCCCGGTGCTGTAATTCCTGTAGTGCTGCCACTGCGTGCTGTAATTCTTCTTCCTTGCGAACAATACCAACCAGGCTTTGCATGGTTTCCTGCAGGTCGTATTGTACCTGGAAGGGATTATCACCATCCGTTCGTTCAAACGGTTCCAATGCTTTTTTCGCCACCATCCCGATCTCACGTTGATCAATAGCGGCCTGGGTATTCTCCCTGGCAAATTTGGCGGCAAATTCGCCGGCGCGTTTTCCAAAGACCAGCAGGTCCGACAGCGAGTTACCTCCCAGCCTGTTGGCGCCGTGCAGCCCGGCAGCTGCTTCGCCCGCAGCAAACAGGCCGGGCACGGTTGACATTTGTGTTTCCGCATCTACCCGAATGCCGCCCATCATGTAATGGGTAGTAGGTCCTACTTCCATGGCCTCTTTGGTAATATCGATGTCGGCCAGTTTTTTAAACTGATGATACATGCTGGGCAGTTTCTTTTTGATGTGTTCGGCCGCATTTGGAATTTTATTTTTGATCCAGGAAATGTCCAGGTACACTCCGCCGTGTGGACTCCCCCGCCCTTCTTTGATCTCGCGAACGATACATCGGGCCACATGGTCACGGGTGAGCAATTCCGGTGGCCGTTTGGCCAGTTTGTCGCCCTGCGTATACCTCCATCCTTCTTCTTCATTGTCGGCCGTTTGCTGTCGATACAATGCAGGAATTTCGTCGAACATGAACCGTTTATTCTCTCTATTGAGCAAAATGCCTCCTTCGCCGCGAACACCTTCCGTAACCAGGATGCCGCGAACGCTCGGCGGCCATACCATGCCGGTAGGATGAAACTGTACAAATTCCATATCCATCAATTCGGCGCCTGCATGATATGCCAGGGCATGTCCATCACCGGTATACTCCCAGCTGTTACTGGTAATTTTGTAAGCCCTGCCAATACCGCCGGTTGCGATCACTATCGCTTTGGCGGCAAATAATTTGAAATGTCCTTTTTCCCGTTCGTAGCCAAATGCGCCAGCGATGCGCTCACTATTCCTCAACAGACTTATAATGGTGCATTCCATAAACACGTCAATGCCCTGGTGAATGCCATAGTCCTGCAGCGTGCGGATCATTTCGAGTCCGGTACGGTCGCCAACATGCGCCAGGCGCGGGTATTTATGGCCGCCAAAATTCCGTTGTAAAATGCGGCCATCCCTGGTTCTGTCGAACAACGCCCCCCAGGCTTCCAGTTCGCGCACACGGTCGGGCGCTTCTTTGGCGTGCAATTCGGCCATACGCCAGTCGTTGAGGTATTGACCGCCCCGCATCGTATCTGCAAAATGCACCATCCAGTTGTCCCGGTCATCAACGTTTGCCAGGGCAGCGGCAATGCCTCCCTCCGCCATTACCGTGTGCGCCTTGCCCAATAATGACTTGCAGATCAAACCCACAGAAGCCCCATTGGCAGCAGCTTCTATGGCAACGCGAAGCCCTGCGCCACCGGCGCCTATAACCAGTACATCGTAATTGTATGTATCAAAAGCAGCCATCAACAGATCAGATTATTTGCCAGTCATGCCATATACCCATAGAACATAAACGGATATAGATATCGGAGAACATAACCCAGAACAAGCTCATCCATGCCCACAACATATGTTTCCGGTTGAAACAGCTTACACACCGGTACGTGCTGCGGCGGATGGGTGCGCCGGAAAACCGGTCGAGAAATCCACCGGCCAGGTGACGCAACGAATGACAACCGAGTGTATATCCACCCAGCAATACCACATTGGTAGCTAACACCAATGTACCCACGCCTATGCCAAATGATCTTTCACCAGTATCAGGCCGGGTGAACCATAAAGCCTTCCAAACATCATAAAGCAGAAAGATCAAAAAGAACAGGGCGATATAAAGGAAGTAGCGATGTATATTTTGAATGATCAACGGAAAGGAATTTTCACCCCGGTACTTTTTACGCGGTTCGGTAACCGTACAGGACGGAGGATCAGCCCAGAATGACCGGTAATAGGTTCCCCGGTAATAATAACAGGTCAAGCGAAATAAACCCGGCGCCCATAATACCAGCAGCGCTGGCGACCAGGGTAGTACAGCCGGCCACCAGCCCGGTTTTGCGCCAAACCAGCTATGGGGAGAATCACCAAAGACCTCCGGCGAATACAGCGGCGACAGATAAGGACCGAATGTATAATGATTGCCCTGGAAGGCAGCCCAGGTTACATAAACAAGGAAAACGCTGAGACAAATAAAGATGATCAGGGGACGGGCCCACCAAATATCCCTGCGGTAGGTATGGCCAAATTTATGATGGGGATCAGTTAAGTGTATTTCAGCCATAAAAACTGATTTAGTTAATAAGGATAAAATTGTAAACTGAATATTTGCCCAGAACATGAGATCCAATAGGGAGATAAAATCCAGGTATTTACGGGGAGGCCTGGAATAAGGACGGAAATCACTTATAAATTTAATTCAAATTTTAATAGGGTGGGAATAGTTTCCGGGGTGCACAAAATGCCAGGTTACGAAACCGGTCACAGGCAGCTGGAAGATCACTGTGCTCAGCCCTCCTTACTCTGCTCAGTTCAAAAACAGCCTAATCGCTTTTTTTGATTGTGATCAAGACAACAGTTCATCGTAATAGCATAAATTAGAACTAGAGTGCCAGGTAAATCAATCCCCATGCAGGACAGAAAAAAAGACTATCAAACCAACCTCACCCCGCTCATAAAAACGTTACTCGTACTGGCCGGGTTACTCTTTCTGTTTGCCCCGCTTTCGCCCCTGCTGTTTACCAATGCCGCCACCCGCTTTGCCGAATCCGGCCAAATTGGCGATACCATCGGCGGATTGATGAGCCCTTTCATTAATCTTTCCGCGGTTATCGTAACCGGACTGGCTTTTTATATGCAGTACAGGGCAAATAAATTACAGGTAGAGATCTTTACCGACCAGATAAAACAAACCGAAAGGCAGTATAAGAAAGAGAAAATTTACCAGGAAACGCAAAACAAGATCCAGCAATTTGAAAGCCAGTTCTTCGAAATGCTTCGCCTACATAAGGAGAATGTCGATGAGCTCTGTATAATAAGTGTCATCAACGGCAAACCGGTCGCTAAACGACAGGCATTTGTTACAATGGCCGATGAATTCAAGACATTTTTAGGGTACATTAATTACGATCACCTGCCCTTTATCCAGGAGTATAAACACGCCTATGATGTATTTTTCTGGGGTTGGAATAGCGATTACATCGATATCGATTCCTTATCGCACTCCTGGTTCAGGATCGTGGATGGACCGAACGAATCTGACCCCTCGTATTCAATTGACTTCAGGGCATATAAAGGCTACTCAAGTTCATTAGGTCACTATTTCAGGCACCTGTTCCTCATGGTGAAATTCGTTGCTTACAGTGATGCCATCACTGACTATAACAGCAAGATGAAATATTTAAAGATATTAAGGGCGCAATTGAGCAATCACGAACAGATCCTGCTTTTCTATAACTGGTTAAGTGAAGGGTACGGTGGCGCCTGGGAAAACGAGGAACATAAGTTTTTTACCGAATATAAAATGATCCATAACCTGTGGGTGGGCGAACTATATCATCACCAGTATATAGTTGATGCGGTAAACAGCCTTATCGATAAGTACAATCGCAATCCCAAAGACACCCCCCTGTTCGAATTCCAGGGAAATGATTTTGCGCTCAAAATGAAAAGCATGGAGAACAGATCGCTTTCTGACCTTTTTTAGGTTTGCTCCCTTTTTCATTCTATCGGTTCCAATAACAGGTTAATATACCCCCACTCCGTTTTCGTCTATAATACTGCCGCGTTTGTCCTATTCTGCGCATTAATTCGCAAAATGCTTTATTTTTATCCCGACACCCAGGAAAAAATCCCGACCAGTTATAAATGCCTTTTAAACCAGGCAAAGCATGAAGTGCGCTATAACAATTATTCGTAGAAAGACAGTATTGCTGCTGTTGGTCCTGTTTCACCAGGCAGCCGTTTCCCAGGTAGTGATCAAAGGGACTGTATATGATAAACAGGCCCGCTATGGTGTGCCCCATGTGAGCGTGATGAGCAGCTCCGGCCTGGGCACTATAACCGATTCCTTAGGCCGTTACTCCATAAAAGTGCCCGGCGATGACTCCGTTTATTTTTCTTACCTGGGTAAAATGACCGCGAAGTTCCCTGTCAAACACCTGCCACCCGATCAACCGCTCGATATCAGCCTGCCGGTGCTGGTCGACAGCCTGCCTTCCGTAACCGTGCGTCAACCCAGCTACCGGATGGATTCACTCGCCAACCGTGCGGAATACAAAAAAGTGTTCGACTATGATCCCGTATTGGCCGGTTCGCCGGGAAGCGGCTTTGGGATCGGTATTGGGTTCGACCTTATTTTTAACGCGCGAAAAATAAGGAGTATGGAAAAACTGAAGGCCCGCCTGGAAAGAGAAGAACGGGATAAATATGTGGATCACCGTTTTACCAAAGCGCTGGTGAAACGTATTACCGGCCTCACATCGCCGGCGCTGGATACTTTTATGATCCAGTACCGCCCCAGCTATGAGCAGTTGAAAAGTTTTGAAACGGAATACGAGTATTACAAATACATCAAAACCTTTGGCCAGTTCTTTACTGACAACTGGAAGATCAATCATCCTGGTATAATCCCCGACAGCACGCGCATAACTCATCCTTAATATAAAGAAGGCAAAGCTGCCCGAGCCTTGCCTTCTTTTTATTTACAGTTAATCAGAAATATTACAGAATGATCTTTTCCTGGTAAACATTGCCAAACCGGTCGGTAACCTTAACCATTATTTCTTTCGCCGCCGGTGAAGGTTTGGCAAAGAAAATATGATCTGCCGTTGTTGGTTCAACGAATTTGTGCTTCTTAGGCAATTGGGGACCGGCATACAGTTCAATGGCCCACGGATCCAGCGATACGCGCCTTTCCATGTCGCCTTTGGCAACACCGTCTTCAATCCATTCCACTTTCCATTTACTATCCCAATTCCAGACATTGGCGCATATTTCTTCGGGCGCATCTTTCAATCGGCCTTTTGCATACACTCTTAGCTGGTGCTCTTTCGGTTTGCCCGTACTTTTATAATACCATTTGATCTCACTGCCGTCTACTTCATACACACCATAACCGGAGGGCGTACCATCGCCGCAGATGGGGCCCGTCCACCAGGCGCCGCATACCGTACCGTGATTATGCTCCATCATATTGTCCTTCTCCCAGGTATCATTGAAGTGCGTATGACCGCTCATAATATGCACTTTATAGGGCGCAAGTAATTTATACAGTTGTTCCCGGTTGGCTACCACACCACCCAGTTCTTCTGCTTTTTTATCCCTTTTTGCCTGACCGGTAAAAGTGGGGATATGCAGCGAAACCACTACGGTGCTGCCCGGCTTTACCGTGGCCAGGTCCTGCACCAGCCACTGCAACTGGTTCTCGGTAATGTAACCTATGTACTTTTTGTGGGCGCCCAGAAAAAATACATCATCCAGCACCACATAATGGATCTCGCCCCGGTTGAATGAATAATACGTTGGGCCAAACTGCTGTTTAAAAGTTTTGGCCGAACCATCATCTGTGCGGGCATCGTTGTCCATATCATGGTTACCGATCACATTGTAGAACGGAATGCCGCACATGCCGACGGCCTGTTTATAATCTTCGAACAACTCGAAATGATCCCATACCAGGTCACCGCAGCCGATACCATGGAACAGGGTGTTCTTTGGGTACGATGCCACCAGCGCCTGCAGGTCAGGCACCGATTGGCTCTTTAACAGCTCTACATCTTTTTTTGAGATCATCTGCGTATCAGCCCACACCACGAAATTATGTTTGCGGTCATCCACTTCGAGTTTTTCCAGGGCGAAGTCGTTCTTAACGGTATCATTCCCTTTTGCCAGCGGCACATAAAAAGCGGCTATTCCCTTATCAGCCGGAATAGCATAACCGGCCGGAACGCTTATATAAACAAATTCCGCAGTGATATTGCTTGTCAGTTCATATCGTCCGTTCTTATCTGTAAGAGTAACATTTATTCCATCCGTTACGGCAACATTCGCTATTCCCTTTCCCCTGCTATGCACCATTCCTTTCAGCGTACGTATGGAAAGATCGATATGCTCCCGTTTGGCAACGGGTTTGGCGTTCACGAATACAGATGGCATCGCGAGCAGCGATCCGGTAAAACCTACATTCTTTAAAAATGCTCTCCTGTTGGTCATGAGGTACTATTTCTGATTAATAATTCTGGTAAATGGCAATATCGTCTACGCCCAGGCGGCCGTTCTCAATGGTGGGAATACTGGTAGTTCCCAACGGCAGTTTTCGGATCCTGAAACGAACGTTCCCTTCAATATCCATTATGAAAGTGGCCTGTTTGGGTTTTATAGCTACACTTGTTTTCTCCGGGTCTGAAATTACATCACCGATCTGCTTCCAGGTAACACCCTGGTCGGTAGAAGCTTCCAGTACAAATGAGCTGGCTGCATCGGTGTAATAACAGCCATACCAGAAAGTCACTTTTGTTGCTCCGTTGGGGAGGTCATAATTCATCTGCAGGTAACAGGGCGCCGAAGGGCCGAGGTTCTGCTGAAAGCGAATGGCCTGTTCGCCGGATACAATCCTGTCGCGGCCGGTGGTAACGCCCAGTAAACACTGTTCCAAACGCCAGTTACCGGTACGCAGATCGATATTTTTTCCGGCATAACCATTTTTCTGGGAATCATCAGGGCTTTCAAAATCCTCGGGGTAACCGGGGTATTTGGGGCCACTGGCATAAAGCATATCATTGAGCGATCTTAACCGAAGCTCCAGGCCTTGTGCGCCGGCCATGGGAATACCAACAAATGTAGCGCTTGGCTTAATGATCTCATTGGCAAAAACGGCGCCGCCTTCCGTCAAAAGCGTCAGGGTGCTGTCCCCGCCATCTGAAAGTATCTTTGATCCGGCGAATTTTTCGTCAACCGGCAATGGGGTTACATCAGCTGTAACACTTACCAGCGTGTTCTCAAAATGCTGAGGAGCCTTTTTCAGTTCGTTTATGGTTACCGGCCGTACCGTTACGGGGTGTCCTGATGAAATCTTTGTAATAGCAGCAGCATTCAATCCTGTTATGGTCAAAGGTCCGTTGCCGGAACGGCTTAATACACTGCCTTCCAGGTCCACTAGGATTGAATCGCCTACTGCATAACTCGTTGCAGCAGCCTTATCCAGCACGAGCGCCACGCCCCGTATCAATCCACGCCAGTTGTCCTGGATAATGAGATATCCTTCAGGAAAATTGCCTGACGCGCCGGTGGCAATAACTTTTCCTGTGGTACGATATGCTCCTGACAGTGTATTTCTTCCCAGCCGGATATCGGCTTCCTTATAAGCAGATCTGATAACATAGATAGAAGCCAGTGGATTCAGCTCGCCTGTTGCTTCGTTTATATTTTCTTTCACACAGGAAGGAAACAGGCCACCCAGGAGCACGCCTAGATATAAAAGATATTTTTTTATACTCATTTTTGATTGATTGTTTGATGATTACTCTGGTTGGTTCCACCACACTTTCACGTTAATATCATCGCCGCCCATGGCATCTACGGCCTCCTGGTAGTGAACAGGATTGGTAGCCATTGTATTGATTGGATAAACAAATCGTGACGGCATTTTACCGTTGTTCTGAACACCGGGTCCTACCGGCAGCACCGGGTGGCCGGTCCTCCTGTATTCAGACCAGGATTGAAAATCTGTAAAGAACAGGGTGTAATACTTTTGCAGTAAGATCTGTTCCATCTTATTGTCGAAAGAGGCTGCTTCATTCCATTTCACATCTTCTTTGTCCAGGTGACCGGCAGGAACAGCCAATCCCCACCAGGTGATGGCATTTTGTACACCCGCATCATAATACGTTTTCGGCGAACCGCTGATATATCCTTTCAATGCCGCCTCTGCCAAGATGAACTGCAGCTCGGCATAATTCATGATATTGCCCAGGTGCGCATCTGTTTTAAGTGAATTGAGGTAGGTGCTCATGATCTCGGGCGCATCGCCGGTTCCATAACCACTGGTCATACCCAGGTAACCGCCTCCCAATCCCAGGGCAGTGGCTATTTTCGTAAGCCGTGGATCTATCCAGGCATTCAGGTTGTTGATGAAAAATTCCGCATATCCTTTACCTCCGCTAAAATCAAGATCACGGTATTGTGCAAATTCCGACATCAGCGGAATAGCGCCGCCTATTGGCAGTACAGCGGAATAATCATTACT
This sequence comes from Longitalea luteola, assembly GCF_017356035.1. Lineage (GTDB taxonomy): Bacteria > Bacteroidota > Bacteroidia > Chitinophagales > Chitinophagaceae > Niastella > Niastella luteola. The sequence goes on from NZ_JAFIQX010000008.1 coordinate 319,502, forward strand.
GGTCATGATCGGGTACGCGGCGGCATTCACATTGATCATCTCTTTTATTTTGGCTACCGCCCCTGAGGAAGCTTTACCGGAAGCACGCATCAACAGTCGTAAATAAAGCGAATTTCCGAACCGGCGCCATTTATTGGCCGAGCCTTTGAATAAAGGATCGGCCGTTGATGAGGTATCGGGCAGATTGATATTTAAAGCCAGCCTTACATTCGCTGTATCGAGCTTTTTGAACAGGTCGGCATAAATGTCTTTCTGCGCATCAAATTTGGGTTGAATATTGCCTTCTTTACCCAGGTTTGATTCAAAGTAAGGTACATCGCCATACATATCCGTGATCATGGAAGATACCCAGGCATCGAGGATGAGGCTAATGGCCTGATATGTTTGATATCCTGCCTGCTGCGTTATTGTCGCGCTGCTATAAATATCCCTGATATTGGTCAACTGAAGATACCAGTTCCGCCACATGTAATCCGATTCCGTTGGCCTGATCACATAGCGATGGAACTCTCTCGATTCAGAAGTAGTTACGGTTACCTGCATCAGGTCATGATTGATACGCATGGCCCTGTTCAGATTAGCGTTTACCAACGACAGTAAGGTAGGCCCTAAAAGTGTTTGGGGAGTAGCGGCGGCAGTCGCATTCGGGTTGGTGTTCATCTCCGCGAAATCCTTGGTACAGGAGATGCCCATCAGGCTTATTGCCACTAAAGCTATCCACGTATGTTTAAATATGATTCTCATTTCACTATAATTAGAATGATACGTTTAAGTTAATACCCATGGAGCGTGTCGACGGGAATTGCGCCACTTCCGCCCCGGCCCTGATATCGCCATCGTCCAGTGCGCCGAATTCAGGGTCAAAAGCCGGCCAGTCGGTTATCACCAACAGATCACGACCGTAAACGCCTATGGTGAGTTTTTGCAGCTTTAATCTTTTCACCAGTGCAGGTGCAATGGAATAATCGAGTCGCAGCTCTCTGAGTTTAATAAAGTCGGTGCTGAACATATTGGCTTCTGCATTATCGCGGTTAAAATGCTCGGCGTAAAAGTCGCCCACATTGGTAGCCACTACCGTGTTCTTTACATATTTACCGTCGGCGGTTTCCATTACTCCGTCGCCAGTGATGCCGTTATATCTTCCCGGAAGGGTCTTCTTCAGTTTTCCTTCTTCCGCCAGCACTGCATGCGTTAATGAGTAAGCTTTGCCACCTGCCTGGCCATCGAACAGGAAGCTAAAGGAGAATTGTCCATAACGCAGCTGGTTGCCCCAACCGAATTTGTATTTGGCCATTGAATTACCCAGGTACATGAGTGAATCACTTCTCACGGGCAATCCATTCCTGTAAACGATCTCACCTTCGGGTGAGCGCAGGTAACCCAATCCATACATATCACCCAGTGATCCGCCTTTAAATGCCTCTACCACTACCCTGCTGGCCACCATATTCATCAATACTTTGCGATCGCCGGGAATGCTGATTATCTTATTCCGGTTGGTTGAAAAATTACCGTAGGTGCTCCAGGTGAATTTCTTTAATTTCAGCACGTCAGCACGGGCCATCACTTCCAAACCTCTATTCCTTACTTCCCCGGCATTCATGATCATCAGCGCATAACCGCTGGCTACATCCACAGGGGCGTCAATGATCTGGTCTTTGGTATTATTCTGGTAAACTGCTACATCCAATTGTATCCTGTTCTTCAGGAAGCGGATATCTGTTCCCAGCTCGATACTCCTGGTGCGAAGCGGTTTCAATTCCTCATTGGGAATAACGGTTGGGTTATACAAACCGCCGGGATAACTGGCGTTTGTATTGTACGTATAAGCGGTGAGGTAAGGACGGGTGCCGCCGCTACCTACTTCTGCCCAGGATGCTCTCAGTTTCAGGAAGGAGATCGCCTGCGGTAATTTCACCGCATCAGACAGCACTGCGCTAAGGTTTACCGAGGGGTAGAAGATGTCGGGCACTTTTTTAAATACCGGGTTTACAAGTGTGCTCGTCCAATCCTGCCTGGCAGTTAGATCGAGGTATAAAAAATCCTTGTACGATACCGTTGCCATCCCATACAATCCATTCACGGCATATTCTGCGCGGTAAGGACGCGATTCAATGGGTAAGGCGCTATTCGCCAGGGTAAAGATATTAGGGAAGATCAGTTTTTCAGCCCGGTATTCATTCCTGCGGTAGCGGTTCTTCATCAAACTTCCGCCCACAGCTACATTGTAATTGAACAGGCTCTTCCTGCGCTGCGCATCATACCGCAACAGAAAGTCACTGTTTATTTCGCTGGTTACGATATCCTGCTCGCGGTACATCCCATCAGCATATTTCTGCGTGCTTTTGGGTTTCCGCTGCGAGCGGTCTTCCATCATCATGTCAACAGAAGTTCTGAGCATCAGGCTCAATTTCCTGGTGAAATTATAATTCGCTGTAACGTTGCCGATCACGCCATTCCTGTTCGACGTATTCAGCATTTCATAGGCCTGCAGAAACGGATTATCCAATTGCAGGGAGAAAGGTCTTCTTTGCTCCATACCTTCTTTACCGGGAATCCAGTAGTCTTTAAACCAGTTAAGGTCCATGCTGGGTGTAATACCACGGATAAAGTACATGATGGTCTGGTTGTTATAGCCGGTAGATGGAAGATTATCGCTGGTACGATTGTTATAATTGATCTTCGCGGAAATGGACAGCCTGTCGTTGACCTTATGGTTCAGCTGCAGCGCAACCGTATTTCTCTTATAGCCGGTGTTAGGTACGATCCAGCTGTTGTATACATTGGTATAGGAAAGCCTTGCTGAAGTACGGTCGTTACCGCCTGCCAGTGAAATTGTATTGGTTATTGTTTTTGCCGTTTCAAAGAAATCCTTCCTGTTGTTCCTGTAAGGCACCCAGGGCGTTTTTGTCGCCACGCCGGCAGGAATAGCGGTAAGCCGGTATCTTTCGGGTTCATACTGATAGTACAACTGGCCGTCGAACTTAGGTCCCCACGCTGAGCTTGAACTATACGTTCTCAATCCGTCTTCACTATCGCCATAAGAATAATAGAGATCGCCATCTGCAGCCCTGTCGCCCTGGCCATATTCATATTGATAGTCGGGCCATCTGTTGATCGTAGCGATAGCTGCGTTTGAATTCAAATTGAGGCCCCAGCCTTTTTGTTTCGAGGCTCCCTGTTTGGTAGTTATGATGATGGCGCCATTGCCACCCCGCGAACCATACAAGGCGGTGGCATTGGGCCCTTTCAATACAGAAACACTTTCAATATCTTCCGGGTTAAGATCGGCGAGGCTCGAGCCAAAATCAACGGGCGAATCAGCATCGAGGTAGTTGCCGCTTCCAGTGCCCGTGAGCTTGCCGCTGCTTCCACTGATCACTACACCATCCACTACGATGAGGGCGGCATTGTCCGGATCGTAAAACGAATTTCCGCCGCGAAGGATTATTTTACTGGAGCCTGCAGGGCCACCGCCTGATTTAATGATATTGAGACCCGCTACTTTTCCGGTAAGCGCATCTGACCAGTTATTCGACATGGCGTTGGTCAGCTCTTCTCCATCGATCCTGGTAACCGCATACCCCAGCGTTCTTTCTTCCCGTTTTATACCAAGCGATGTTACCACCACTTCATCCAGGTCATCTGTTTTACTTTTTAACCGGATGAGCAGGGTATTGGCTCTGCCGGCCTGCTTAACAGTAAACCCTTTGTAATTGGAAGTTGCATATCCTACCGAAGAAAAAGTTAGGTCATACACCTCGCCAATTGTCAGTTGCGGAAAAGTAAAGACACCTTTGTCATTGGTAAAGGCGCTTACTTTCTGGCGCGGATTGCCGGTTCTGCTCATAGCCATAACAGAAACGGCCGGCAGCACTTCGCCTTTCTCCGTAAGCACGGTACCGCTCACTTCAGCCATCTCCTGAGCGAAGGCTGTTGCCTGTAAGAATAAAAGGACTACAACCGGCAATAAGAATATGCCACTTCGCCTTTTTTTGATTGTTGATCTCATAAAATTTAGTTGTTTGATATATGCATAGGTTGGCCCGGCCGCTGTTGTACAGCGTGCTAACCATGTGAAACTGCCCGTATGTTTATTTAGATTTCGTGATTATATAGCCATTATCCTTTTCTGCAACCTGCAAACCATTCATGTTTGCGATCACTTTTAATATCACGGACAAGGAATCGCCCGGCAGCACTTCGCCTGAAAAGTATTTTCCGGTCAGCAGATCGTCGTTGTAAGTTATTGGTGTATGGTATTTCCTGATCAGTACTTTCATTACCTCGGGCAACTGTGTGTTGTCGAATACGATCTTACCGGCATCCTTGCTGGCAGCAACATCATTTTTTGAAAAGGGATCCGGTTTAGTTATCGTGTTGAACTGTTCAACCGATACAGTGCCTTTTGCCAGGTTATATGTCAGCTGGTTACCTGGTAATAATACAAGATCCTGCTTCCAGCCCCTGAGGGAATCTACCAGCGACTTTATCAGCACCTTACCCGTAAACAATTTGATACTGCAGCCTGCCGCATTTTCCGACACCCTAAAACTGGTTCCCAGCACGGTAGTCGAAAATAACCTGGCATACACGGTGAAGGGCCTTGTTTTATCATGCGTCACCGCAAAATCCGCCTTGCCTTCGATGTATACGGTTCGTTTGTTGGCCTCAAAAGGTTCCTGGTATTTTATAACCGTTTCCGGAGCCAGTGTAACAACAGATCCATCAGGCAGCCGTAAACGCTGCGCTTTTGCTGAAGTATTGGTATGCTGCTTCCAGCTGCCGGAGTCTACTGCCGGTGGTATGACGGTTGTCGCCAATGTCTGTTTCACCGGTCTTGTTTCGCTCTTCAATAACCACACTGCCACTACAAGTACAAGCAATGAAGCCGCTGCTGTCATCCAACGGAAACGCACCATCCGGTTCTTTTTTGCGATCTGCTGATGTATCACTTTCAGCATCTCTGCTGCATAACCAGGCGGCAGGCCGGTTTCCTGCCCGGCAGCCTCCCACGATGAACTTACATGCATAGCCATTATTGCCGGATGCTTTTGCAGGTACCGGGCCACAGCCTTAGCCTCCGCAGCCGTGCACCGGTTCCCCAGGAATTTTTGTATAAGTGAGGGCGTGATCTTCATGTGCTGATAACAGTGTTCCAGGGTAAATACGCACTGCAGGATATTTTACCCCTGCTGGTAACATTATGTTAACAATCAGCAGTAAGGTGCGCCACACCTGTTGCCGCGGCCAGGAAGTGTGGCACACCTCAGATTAAAATTTTAAACAGGAGCATAAGCACTGTAACCAATGACCGTACATGCTTTAAGGCTTTGGAATAATGATCTTCTACCGTCTTAATGGAAACAGAGAGCTGTTCGGCTATTTCCTTGTTGGAATAACCTTTGGCTACCTTCAACATGAATACATTTTTCCGCACGGGCGGAAGGTCTTCTGCAACCGCATCGAGATAATCGGCGGATTCGTAGTCGGTATGGGCGTGATAAACAAGTGTTGTGAGATCGTCGAGACCGTCTACCAGTGGAGCCTGGTATTTTCGTTCAATGGCCTGCCTGCGCAGGTGATCTATAAAAACGGAGTTAGCGATCGTAAAGAACTGAGCGTCCAGGTTATGATCTTCCGACAGCGTATGTTTCGACTGCCAGAGTTTGATAAAGGATTGTTGCGTGAGGTCTTTGGCAATTTCCTTCGACCGCGTACGCTTCAGAAAATAATGAAACAATTTAGTATGGAACTGGTGGTACACCTTCAGAAAGGTCACTTCATCGCCTTTCTTTATTTCAGCTATCGGGTTCAATACGTAAAATGTTTAATAAGTCGATTTTCAGGTGCAAAAATCAAGAATAGTGTAATAGGAGGATATTATTTAAATGTTAAGTGATGGGGGTTTTGACCAGTAAATACCGGAACAAAGGCTGAAGAGAAAGTATAATTAAGGTATGAGATGTCTGTTAACAGGAGAAAAAGATAAACCGGTAACCGCAGCAGGCGACTACCGGTTTTATTTTATATATGTATTAAATTGTCTGCCGGCGCCAACTGCAATTTTATTTTCTTCCCGGTCTTTGCAGATTCATATATGGCTGTCATGATCTGTACATCGCGCAACCCCATTTCGCCGGGAATGCGGCTTTCTTCTTTATTTTTTAAACAGATCGCAAAATCATCCATTTGAACAGCCTGCTGGTTCACTGCGGGGAAATCCATATCACCCTGCGAGGTTTTGCCTTTCAATCCTTCGTATTCATACGCAGGTTCCAGCTCAAACCAACCGTTCTCCGCTTCTACCCTGAGCAGGTTTCCATTGCGGCTGTAACTGCTTACACAGGATGCTATCAACCCATTTTCGAATTCCATTTCCCATTCAATACCTTCTTCCACTTCTTTGAATTTATCAGGGTCTGTTTTGGGGAGGAACCGGGCACTTACCGCCACCGGCCATTCGCCGGTTACGTATTGCGCGGCACGCACGCAGTAAACACCGTTATTTACGAGTGGGCCTCCGCCCGATAATTGGTATTTCAGTCGCCACTGGTTCTTTTCACCCACATCCATACTATCGTCTGCAATAATTCTTTTTATATTACCCATCACCTTCTCCTGCCCCAGCCGCATCATTTCCTGGTTAAAATGATCAAAGTACAACCGGTAGCCCATCGATAGTTTTACGCCTGCTTCCTGGCAGGCCCTGATCATTCGCTGGCAATCGGCCACCGTTGTAGCCAACGGCTTTTCACATATCACATGTTTACCTGCTTTTGCGGCCCTGATCACGTATTCGGCGTGCATACTATTAGGCAATACGATATAAACAATATCGATCCCCGGGTTATTTTTGATATCATCGAAATTGTCGTAACTATATAGATCTTCCTCTTTCAGGTTATATTCCTGTTGCCATTTCTTACGTTTGGCGGGATCGCCGCTTGCCACGGCTTTCAAACAACAATGTTTTGTTTCCTTCAATGCAGGACCCAGCTGGCCGCTGGAATATTCGCCCAAACCAACGAGCATAACACCCAGCATTTGATTTTCAGTATAGTTGCCTGGTGCTGCAGGCATGTTCGCTTGATTTTCCATACAGCATTTGATTGTTAAACATTATTGCATAAAAAACCATACCCTGAAGCAGTTTACAGTTCAAAGTTCTCAGTTCAAAGTTCTCAGTTCAAAGTTCTTAGTTCAAAGTTCTTAGTTCGAAGTGTATAGTTATTGAGTTTTACCGATGCACGATTTCGATTGGTTAACCGTTTCACCTCTGCCGTTTGCCGTTTCACGCTTGTAGATTGTCGATTTACAAATGCGGCAAAACATGTTCGCCGAAATCCTTTATGAAGAATTCCTGCTGCCTGTTTACATTATGTAAGATGATATGTTCAAAACCGAGTTCTATGTATTGTTTGATCCATGCTACATGTTTTGCGGGATCGTCAGACACGAGCACCATTTGTTCAATCTCCTTTGCGGTTATCTCCCGGGCGGCTGCATCAAAATGTTGCGGCAGGTACAGATCCTGCAGCTTTTCAGATGGCAGTACATTTGTTCGCCATTGATCCAACGCGCCTGCCAATGCTTCATCGTACGATCTTGCATACGATAGCTGCATTTTCAGATAAAGCGGTTTGCCTTTACCTCCACCTTTATGAAAGGCGTCTACAGTGGCTTTCATTTTATCCAACGGTTTGTGTATCGTGATCAACCCTTCGGCCCAGCTTCCCAGCCATTCTGCAGTGTGGTCGGTCACCGCCGCTGCGATGATCGGCGGCACCTTAGGCGGTCGTGTATATAGTTTGGCGTCTTTAATGGTAACTGCGCCTTCGTGGGTCACTGTTTCGCCGTTCAACAGGCGTTTAATGATGTGTGCACTTTCATATAGCCTTTTATTTCTTACCGACTTCTCCGGCCAGGGCTCACCGGTTATATGTTCATTCAATGCTTCCCCACTGCCCAGCTCGAGCCAGAACCTGTCAGGAAACATCTCTGCGAGCGTGGCTGCAGCCTGTGCAATCACCGCCGGATGATACCGGCCGCCGGGTGCGCAGATAACGCCAAAGGGCAAACGGATGGCCTGCATGGCGGCGCCAAGCCAGGCAAAGGAAAATCCGCTTTGTCCCTGCCTTTCTCCCCAGGGATAAAAATGATCGGAGCTGTGCACGGCATCAAAACCGGCCGCTTCAACGAGCTTCATCCAGCCCAACAGTTCGCCCGGACTGAATTGCTCATGAGAAGCGTGATAACAAATGATTGCCATAAGGGATTGTTATTTATTGATGGTTCTCCACCAGTGAAAACCGTATCCGTCCATTTTTACAACAGGTCCATCGCCTGCATCTTTACTACCGAATATGTGCACCCATTTTTTGGTGTTGCCCATCAGCTCTTTATAATTGAATGTCACCGGCTCACTGCTGAAATTATGCGCGAACCATAATTCGCCGTGCTCCGATTGAAGATGATGCACGAGCAGGCATTCATTTTCCTGTTCGATGATCTCAAAGCGGCCGGCGCCTATTTCCGGGCACTGCTTGCGGATACTGAACAATCGCTCGATCCAGTTCAGGATCGAATCGCCTTCGCTTTGTAAAGACAGCACATTTATTTTTGGGAAACCAAACTTTCCTTTCTCAATGACCTTCTTCTTCAGTTTTTTACTTGTAGAAAAGCCGGCATTTTCTTCGCTGGTCCATTGCATCGGCGTTCTTACACTTTCACGGCCTTCCAAAGAAAGGTCATCCCCCATGCCGATCTCGTCGCCATACCTGATAAGCGGAACGCCGGGCAGGCTTAATAGCACACTATATGAGAATTTAAGCAGCACGCTGTCACCATTCAACATGGGCGCCAGCCTTCGCCTGATGCCTCTGCCATAGATCTGCATTTCCTCCTCCGGCGCAAACTGCCGGAACGCGTGTTCCCTTTCCTTATCTGTAAGCAAATTGAGATTGAGCTCATCATGCTGCCGCAGAAAATTCAACCACTGCCCGGCAGGTTGAATGGCGGGCAGTTGCTGCAATGCCTTTATCAAAGGCTTGACCTTTCCCTTCGCCAATGCCAGGAACAGGTACTGGTTTACAAAAAAATTAAAGATCATATGCATGCGGGACTCACCCTTAATATAGGTGGACACTTCATTTGGCTTTATATTGGCTTCCGCAAGCAGGATAGCATCTGTTTTTCTGGCCGCCAGAAAATGCCTCATTTCCTCGAAGAATTTTTCCAGTTCTTCTTTCTCTGCGCCTTTAATACCATGAGGTTCTATGATGATCGCAGCAGCATCGATGCGGAAGCCGCTTACGCCCATCCCAAGCCAGAAGCCCATGATCTTGAGAATTTCATCGCGCACATCGCCATTCATGATATTCAGATCAGGCTGTTCTTTATAGAACCGGTGCAGGTAGTACTGGCCCGCTTGTTTATCGAAGGTCCACATCGTATTTTCTTCGCCCTGAAAGCTCAGTTCCACCGATTCGAACTCAACCGGCTCGTCGCTCCATACGTAATAGTCGCGGTATTTGCTGTTCCTGTCTTTTCTTGCCTCCTGAAACCAGGGATGTTCTATGGACGTATGATTCACCACGAGGTCTATAATGATCTTGATGCCATAGACCTGTGCTTTATCTATCAACTGGGCAAAATCGCCGAGGTTGCCCAGCCGTTCATCTACATTGTAATAATCCTTTACATCGTAGCCGTTATCCCGGTTCGGCGAAGGAAAAAATGGCAGCAGCCAGATGCAGGTAATGCCCAGCGCAGCCAGATAATCGAGTTTGTCTATAAGTCCCTGAAAATCGCCAATGCCGTCGCCATTGGAATCGAAGAACGTTTCTACATCCAGCGAGTAAAAGATCGAATTGTGATACCAGTGATACTTCATAATTTATTATTCAGATGCAGGATAGGCAATGGTTGATAACAATGCGTTTTCCGCCTGGCGGGAGTCGAGGCGCGTATGCTGTACAATGACCGGAATATCAGACACCAGTAAACTGGCATACTCGGTATCAAAAGGGATCGGTTGCGGATCTTTCAGATCGTTGAACCGGATATGCCGGGTGCGTTCGGCCGGCACCGTGATCTTATACGGACCTACAGGCGCTTTATCGGAAAAATAAATGGTGATCTCAACATTCGCAGGCTGGTCACCTACATTCAAAATGCAGGCAGATTCATGGCTGGTCATTTGCGGCGCCGGCCCGTTGCTTTTCGATGGGATATATCCATCAGGGATCGCCCAGATCCTTTTACCGAGTGGTTTCATTGGCAGCTACATTTTACAAACTGTTAAACAATAAAAACTATACCATCTGTAAGGCTCTTGATACTACAACCTAGGGTTTGCTGATGCTGGGGAATTTTGTATGCACAAAACGAATGGCGCTATCCATTTCCTGGTCTACTGCCGAAATGGCTATCTTGGATTCCTTGATAAGTAAAATACTCGCATAAAAAAGCAGCAGGGCGCCTATTATGCCTAATGCCACGGGTATCCAGGTGTATTTTGCTTTTGAAATATCCACTACGCCTATGGAAATGCTGGTTGCCACAAAAATGCTTAAGGTAATATATAAACAGGCCATTGCCCGCTGTAAGAGTTTTGCCCGCCGGGCATTTTTACTGAGCTGCTGAAAGAGAATGAGCACTTCATCGTTGACCGAATCCTGTCCCGCATTGGCATTCGCCAGTTCTTTTATCCAGTCGGTCAGTTTCCGGGTGCGTTCAATAACGCGGCTTAACCGCTGTGAAGTGGTAAGGATCAGAGAACCGCTGGCCAGGATCAGCACCACGGGGGTGATCATGGCCGATAGTATTGTTATGGTTGTCGACTCATTCATGCAAGCGGCTTTTTATGCATCAACGGGAAAGGCGATGCTGGTTACACCTGCGAGCGCCGCCTGGCGCGTATCCATCCGGGTAAACTGAACAACAACCGGAAGATCTGATTGCACGAAAACGGCATACTCTGTATCAAGGAAGATGGGTTCGGGATTTACCAGGTCGTTAAAGCGCAGGTTGCGCACACTATTTCCTTTAACAGTAACGTCATAAGGACCTGCCGGCGCTCTGTTGGTGTAATAAATGGTGATGTTTACATTCGCCTCCTGCGAATTTGTGTTTAGCAGGTATAATACATCACGGCTTGTAAATTCAGGTTCTTTACCTGTACTTTCCAAAGGGATCTGGCCTCCCGGGATCATCCAAATAGTATTGCCTACGTTCATAACTATTAGTTTATCAGCCGATGAATACATTCTTTAGATAGTCATTCAGGAAAATGCCATTTGGGTCGAACCGTTTCCTGATCTGCTGGAACCTGTTCCACTCCGGATATAATTGCTGCAGCTGCGGCGCTTTCAATGAATGCTTTTTTCCCCAGTGCGGCCGACCGCCGTAGGACTGAAAGATCTTTTCAATATCGTTGAAATAATCTTCATAAGGCAATGATGCGTGCTGGTGAATTGTAATGGCTACAATATTTCTATTATAGGCATTACTTAAAAAAACAGTATCAGCAGCAACCGGTCTGTACAACACGCGCCATGCAAGGTGCTTCCGGTGTTTGGCTTTAATGCGTTGCCTGATCTCCTGGAAGCAGTGGGGCGCTGTTTCGTGGTCAAATGAATATTCCAGTTCATTGAACTTCAGCCGTTGCGTGGTTGGCAACACATCCTTGCTCCACCCGCTGTATTCCTTATACAATGTTGCGTATGGCAGTTCGGCCGTTCCTTCACCAGGCGCATTCCATAGTTTAATGCTTACATCGTCGCGACGCGGATACCAATAAAAACAAAAATTGCGGTTCTCTTCCATCAACTGCTTCAGATTGGCCAAACAATCATCGGTATGAGCACAATACTGTCGCCGGTGTAAGGTAAAACGCGGCAACACGCGCAGCTTTAGCCGGGTGAATATGCCCAGGCTGCCAAGCGATACTTTCAGCGCCTGCATCAGCTCACCGTTATGTTCTTCATCGAACTCCTTTATATCGCCGCTGCCATTTATTAACCGTATGCCGGTTACCTGACCGCTGAGGTTTTTCAATTCCTTACCTGCACCATGTGTACCGGTACTAATAGCGCCTGCAAGCGCCTGCTTATTAATATGGCCGGTATTCTCCAGGGCAAGCCCTACCCTGAAAAGTTCTTCACCCGCTTCTTCTACTGTTGTACCGGCACCGATCACAGCGGTTCTTTGCTCCGCATCATATTCATACAGGCCTTTAAAGTTTTCCATACTCACGAGTATTTGATCGGTTTCAAATATCGGTGAGCAGGAATGCCGTGCACCAATGGTTCTTATTGTTAATTTATTTGCTATAGCTTCCTGTACTACCTGCCTGAGCTGTTCTTCATTTTCCGGGACCACTATTTTGGCCGGACTGAAACGGATATCACCCGACCAGTTGGTACAGATCTTCTTTTCGGTCAATACCATAACGAATAGTTTATGCGCTACAACAACCGCTTAAAATCTGATGCCACTTATGCACCAAAAAGCAGAAAGCCTGCAAAATCAATTATTTGCTGGCTTTCTCAAAAAGGAACCACTGAAACATGGTATCATTTTTTTACAAATATCCCTGACAATATTATACAACATGTTACACCAAATCATTGATGGAAGAAGCGGGAAATGGTTAAAATGGACGGCAGGGGTTTCTTTGTTCTCCCTGATCGCCTGTTTTGTGCTGGATAAACTGGTACAACACCGAAAAAGCGACAAAGCCCTGCGGCGACTATTCCGTAAAAAACACATTCAGGCTACGATCCATTATACCAATGCCGGCGGTCGCCAACTCCGGTATTTAGCTGTTGGCGATGATAATTTGCCTACCCTCTTTTTTTTACATGGTTCACCCGGTTCATTAAGCTTTTACCAAAGGTTGCTGACCGACCCTGTTTTGTTACAAACCTTTAAGATGATCTCTATTGACCGGCCGGGTTATGGATATTCAGGCTTTGGTGTTGCCGAACCGTCTATCGAACAGCAGACCAATATGATACAATCGGTGATCGAAGAACTGAACACCATTCGCCGTCCCCTCATTATTATTGGTTATTCTTATGGCGCCGCTATAGCCTGTCGTTTATTAATGAACCATCCTGGTATTGCAGACGGGTTGTTGTTGCTGGCGCCGCCGATTATGCCTGGTAAAGAAAAGTATTTCTGGTTCACCCCGGTTGTTGAAAGATCGTTTATCCGCAGGATCATTCCCCGCTTGTTTAAATCGATCAATACCGAGAAATTCTATCACGCCGGCGAGTTAACCAAAATGCTTCCTTACTGGAACCGGATACGGGTGCCGGTATTGTATGTGCAGGGCGAAAAAGACAGCTGGGCATATATTGCCAATGCCGGCTTTGCACAAGTGCAATTGACAAATGTCCCGTGGCTTCGCATTGAATTGTTGAAGGACCGCGGTCACTTTTTTACCTATACCAACCAGGAGATCATCCGGCAAAGAATATTCGAATTGTACAGTTCTTTAACCAACGCATCCGTTACTGCTATTCATCCCGGTTCTGCCTGATGCCTTCGGTCGCTTTATTTTTGGCGTGTTCTGCTTCTTTACCTGTCATGCGGTCGCCGTCCTTAACATTCTGGGCTTCCTGGTCCTGAATAGGATTATCCTGTTCTTCGGCAGGTTTGGGATCACCATACCTGTCAGTATTCGTACCTGCAAAATCTGATTGTTTATCGCCTGTTATGTTCTTGTTATTTTGCTTATCCTTTTGATTATCTCTGGTATTCATAAAATATCATTTAATGTTCACTAATCAAATGAATTCCAGAAAATCTAATGCCACTGGTGTGGTTGAATGTCTACAGGCGACCGCAGCCGCGGGCCGGAATGGATTTTTCATAGGTTAATACGGCTACCTGCCTTAAATATCAGCGATATGAAGCGAATATATACCTATATGGCCGGATTGATCTTCCTGTGCATGGCTTACTGCAAAAATCCCATGCCCATAACTGCCAATCCCGACGATCATACGAACGCCGGCGGCACTGCGGGCTCTGCCAAAATGACCAACGAATTGCCCGGCAAAAACAATAACGTACCTATTAAGCCAGATACCATAAAACTACCGAATGATACGCTGAGAATGAGACAGTAAATTTAACCAGGCGCCCGAACGTCATTTACAGGATCTCTATATAACCTTCGGTTCCATGCACACGGATTCGTTGGCCGTCTTTAATCAACCTGGTAGCATTTTCTACACCTACAACAGCAGGCAGCCCGTATTCACGGGCAATAACAGCACCATGGGTCATTATTCCGCCCACCTCGGTGACCAGGCCCTTTATAGAAACAAACAAGGGTGTCCAACTGGGATCAGTGAAAGAAGTGACCAATATATCTCCCGGTTCCAGGTCAGCATCCTCCATATTCAGGATAACCCGTGCGCGGCCTTCTATAAAACCGGAAGAAACGGGCAGCCCGACAATAGCACCGGCCGGACAATCTTCCCGTTTATACTCACCCGTAATGATCTCGCCATCCGAAGTGATGACACGGGGCGGTGTAAGTTTTTCATATAATTTATACGCATCTTTTCGTTCGCTGACGAGCTGGTGATCTAATTGATTGGTACGAATAACTTCCCGCAACTCTTCAAAGCTGAGATAGTAGAGATCTTCCTTTTCATGAATAACATTGGCTTGCAGCAGCCGTTCCGCTTCTTTTAATAAAGCCTGCTTATAAACGAAGTAGCGGCTTACCAGGCTGTATTTCGGGTATTCCCTGTAACCGATTAAATTCCTCACAAGAAAGATCATTCGTTTTGTTTCCGCCACCTTCTGCGCACCATCTGGCAATAACGCCAGGCGGTTCAACAACTCCTGTTCTTTTTTCAACGCTTCCTGCCGCCCCTGCTCAAACTTCCGCTGGCTGGCATTGGGTTCCATGTTTTTGATATTAGTGAGGATCACGGGTACAAGCGCAGCCGGCTTTTCACTCCAGCGCGGTCTGGTAATGTCGATCTCGCCGGCGCAGCGCATTCCGTATTTATCAAGAAAAGCCCGGATAGCGTCCCTGGCCTGCATTCCACCGTTTACATTTAGCAGGCCATCCAAAAAGTCGTCCCCCTTTACCTGCTGTAAATAAGCAACTACTTCAGGGTAGGGACGGATCACATCTGCCACGTCCAACAGCGCCAGCCCCATTTCTGAAGTGATATTATTCGGCACTGACAAAGTAAGTGTGTCGGCAACGTTTTTCTCCCCTAACCACTCCATTATCTTTTCATTGATCCAGGACGAGGCATTCATACCCGTCATGATCACCCCAAAACTCTCTGGTTCAGCCAGGCCCATCCTTGATTTGCCCAGATCGTCCACGATAAAATCAATCAGTTCCAACCCTGATCTCGTTTGGATGTTCTGTTTTAATGCTGCTATAGATGTTTCACCGCGCCTGATGAGATCCGTAACGATTGCAGGATCGTAATCTTTCAATGTTTGGAAATCGGCCAGCGCATGCCCCTGTTTGTTTTTACCGGATGGTGGTTGCTGTTGTCCATTTTCCGGGCTATCGGCCGGTACCGGTTTTATAAAATCGCCCCGGGCTATCAGCGTCACCAATGCATCTCTTAACAACAGATCCGATTTCCCCAGAACATTCACTATAATATCCCTGGTGGCAGGTGCAGCCAGCTCCTGCGTGATATCTACAAACAGCCTTCCACCGGCTATATGCATTGGCCGCGCAGATGTTAATTGCCATAAAGACAACCCCAGTGGTTTCATGGCATCGGTCATCATTTGCTGATGACCAACAGAAATATAAACGTGGTTCTCGCCGTCATTGGCTTTAGGAATGGGAAATAAGGTAGTGATTGGCCGGCTCTGCACAATATAAAAACGATCATTCACGAAACACCATTCGATGTCCTGGGGATGGCCGAAATGTTTTTCGATCGTTTGGCCTATGACTGCCAGCTGCAGGATCTGCTCGTCCGTCAGCGCCTGCTGGTTCTGCTGCCCGTGCTCAATTTCCTGTTCTGTAGTGCCGCCCTCTTTTACCGGATAGACCGCCAGCTTCTTTACGGCTATCTTCTTATCAACAAGTACGCCCGCACGTACTTTATAAACATCGGCATTTACGAGTCCGGCCACCAGGGCCTCCCCAAGCCCAAAGCTCGCATCGATGGATGACATTTTCCTGTTACCGGTAACGGGATCCGCAGTAAACAAAATGCCTGACACCTGCGGGAAGGCCATTTTCTGAACAACCACCGCCAGCTGAATTGTACGGTGATCGAAACCGTTTTGAATGCGATAGGTTATGGCGCGTTCGGTGAACAGCGATGCCCAACACTTGCTGATATGTTGCAGGATGGCCTCCTTTCCAATTATGTTCAAATAGGAATCCTGCTGCCCTGCAAAGGACGCTGTTGGCAGGTCTTCCGCCGTTGCACTGGACCGTACCGCATACGCTTCTTTTTCTCCCAATTTGGTAAGGTAACCCGCAATCTCCTTCGCCATTGCATCAGGAACCGGTATGCTTTCGATGGCCATCCGAATGCGGGCACTCAATTTGTTTATCCGTTCCCGGTCCTGTGCCTTACAACTGGTTAATTCATCAAGAAGGCTGTCGAGTTCCTTATTATTGTCAGTTATTTTTTTATACGCCTGCGTGGAAATACAAAAGCCTTCCGGCACCTGTATGCCCTGGATCCGCGACAGTTCGCCCAGATTAGCGCCTTTACCGCCTGCAATTGCCAATGTTGACTGGTTGATCTCCTGAAAACCGAATACCCATGAACTGATGCTGACCATAACCGTTATTAATTATTTGTTATTGATTTTGGTGGTTGTTTCATTCATGATTTCAATTGCCTTGATAAAATAGGTCTCAATGGTCTTGAGCTCCTCTTTTGAAAAGGAAGCGATCAATTTCTCCGACCTGTTCCTGAATTCTTTATAAAGCGGTTCCAGGAGCGCCATTATATTTTTCGTGTTCGGCTCAATGATAACTTTCCGGCGGTCGTCCTCGGCAAATTTTCTTTTCACCAGTTTTTTCTTCTCAAACCTGTCTATCAAACCGGTCACGGCGCCTGTTGTTAACCCGGTTAAAGCCGACAACTCGCCGGCTGTCATCGCTCCTTTCTGTAAAAAGAATCCCAGGTACTTATGGTCAGTTCCTGAAAAGCCTGCTTTACGGGCAACGGCTTCGTGCATTTGTATCGATGTATAGGCATAATGCTGGCTCAATTTTCTCATCTGTTTAAGCAGGTCTTTATCCATCTTGATATCTTATTCAGTAATTATCTTAGCCGCTAAGATAATCAAATAAGGCAGAACATAGAATTAAAAATGGTGTCTGTGCCCATGTGTGGCAATTATTTCACTGGGCCGTTCACAAAAAACGTAGAGCAAATTCTGCAATGAACCGCGCTCCCAGCCTGCATTTGCGGTATAATTTTTATGCATTTACAGGATCAGAACCTGAATTATTCACATTAAAAAAATTATATATCATGGCTACACAAAAGTTAACAGGAAAGAGAGTAGCAATAATTACAGAAAATGGATTTGAAGAAGTGGAGCTAACCAGTCCGTTACAGGTTTTAAAAGAAGCAGGCGTCCAGGCAGAGATCGTTTCGCCGCAGCCCGAAAAAGTGAAAGCATGGGACCACGATCATTGGTCAATCGAATTGCCGGTGGATGTTCAAATTGACGCTGCCAATCCAAACGACTATGATGCCCTGGTTATTCCCGGAGGGGTGTTGAATCCCGATAAAGCGCGGCTCAATGAGAAATGCGTGGCATTTGTGAAACATTTTCTGGACAGCGGTAAACCAGTGGCAGCTATATGCCACGGTCCGCAGTTGCTGATTGAAACAGGAGCCTTGAAAGGTCGCACCATGACATCTTATCCTGCCATTAAAACAGATCTTATCAATGCAGGTGTAAAATGGGTGGATAAGGAAGTAGTGGTAGATAAGGGACTTGTCACCAGCCGGAGTCCCAAAGACCTGGAAGCGTTTAACAGAAAAATGCTGGAAGAGATCGCAGAAGGGGTGCATGAACATGCATAATTATTAAAATATCATAAAGTAAAGCGCCAGGAGTATTATATATGCCAGGTAGTGCTTTATACGCTGCCTGGCATAATCTTTTGTGCTTTTACTAAAAAAGCATATATGATTTCCAGTAAACGAGAAGAAGACCTGAAAAGAGAAGAGCAGAAAAATGCCTTCGAGAATGGCCAGTCGCCGGAAGTTGCTAATAAGAACCCGAATCCCAGGGCTAATGAAAATCTCCCGGAAAAAGATAAAAAGCAGGAACCTAAAGAACAAGACAGCAGTGGTGTAGGAAGCGAGATCACTGATGGCGAAGATGGTTAAAACCGCCCCAACAGGCCCGGCTGTTATACCAGGCTGTTGAAGCGGTCTTGAGAACGCTGTATTGAAGGTTTACAGTACCTTATATTTTATTACCAGCAGCACGTCGTCGATCTTTGCAGGATCCAGGGAATTGCTGGTTGATTCCATATTCCAGGAGCGCACGAACGCTCCGGTCTGCGCAGTTATTCCCTGCTTGAGCTCACCCAGTACCACCGGTGTTGTAAAATCAACCGGAACACCGTTGATCTGCATATTCAGCGCATTGAGGTTCACCGTTTGACCGGCTTTCAATTTCAACAACACAGTCACCGGAACCAGATCGTCGATCTCCAGGTTCTTACCGCTTAACCAATATGGCACATGGTTACTGGTGATCTTGAAATTAGCCTGTTGCACAGGCGCATTTAACAACTGGTGGAACTCGGTGGAGAAATCGGCCTTCATGCTGATCAGTTTGAAAAATCCGGTTCCGTTCTCCTGCGTTTTAATGATGTCATCGAAATGACTGTTCAACTCCGTTTTGGCTTTTGTGCCGAGTACTGCCCCACCCTGCCGCGCAGTGTAACGTACATGCATGACCACATCACTGATGCTGTTGAAATCGAAATTCATGAAGTCTTTATTCAGTTCCAGTTTCCATTCGCTGATGGCGCCATGTCCTTCAAAAGGCAGATAACGTTCATCGTGCAGGTTTGTATCAAATAAACCACTATCATTCTGAGCAGTGCTGGTGACAATTTGCTGAATAGAAGAATAATTGAACGTAAAACGGCTGTCACTTTCTACCGGATCGGTTGGCAGATAGTTGCCGGAAGCGTCTGCATTTACCCTGGTGCGGCTCTTAAGCAATGTAAGCGTGCAGTTCACATTGTTATAGGGGCCAACAATACAAGGAATACTTACTGCTACCGACTTGATCCGGCGGAAATAATGACCCGGGTAATCGATATCAAAGATCTCTTCGGGCAGGGTAATGAAACAAACGCCATTTTGCTTCAGCTTCAATAATGCCAAGGGATCGATCTGGTTCAGTGAAACATTCTTTGTTATCTCAAACTCACGTTTATTTTTGTCATAGTAGGAAGCGTCGAGCCGTTTCAGATCAAGCGCGAGCTTTTCACCGGCCAGCAGCCCTTTCTTCAAACTATCCCAGTAAGTAGACTGGATAAATGCGGAATCGGGAATACCGAGCTCATAACGATAACATCTTTCTGCGCGTTTCGACATGTCAAATGCCAGTTGATAGCTTTGGAAATATATGCCCGAGATCTGTGTGATCATCCATTCGTACAATTGCTGATTGCTGAACTTGCTGCGCATGTACTGGTTCATCTCTTTTGACTGATCGATCTGCAACTGCTGGTTATCCAGCTCTTTTTGTGCAATATCACGCCGTATCTGCGCCACCGTGATCTGCTGATCTATTTGCGCGAGCTCTTTGCTGGCCGACCGCACCTGGAAATCCCAGTCTTCCTGGCGTCTTTGATAAGAACCCTGTGTGGAAGCCAGGTTTGCGCCTTTATCCAATGCCGCGGCAATGGCCGACATGGTCTGCGTTGCGAGCTCTGCTACCTCGCCAAACTGTACACCGCCAACGTCTACGGTCACGTGGGGCGAACCTCCAAAGCCCGAGGCGCCGGCCACAAATTGCGGGATGGCTTTTAAGCCGCCTGCCAGGATATAACCTGCTGCTATCGCTGCATCCAGTACCGTGCTGGCGGTTGACAGCGAAAATGCTACTATTTCTGCCGGGTTCATGTATTCCAGGGAAGAGTAGTAATCCAGCTTCTCCTGGGTGATCGCCTTTGTTTTGTTCAGCTGCTCGATGTTGGCAACCGCCTCTGTCACCTGCGTTTGGCGAACGGATTTTACAGCTTCCTGCATCCGGATCTCCTGTGCAGAGCGTAACAGCGCCATTTCCTCGGCATCCCGTTTTTCAAGTGCACTCAATAACGCGCCGCCGAGTGATTTCACTTCGTTGCAGAACTCGTTGGCTTTTTGTAAACAGACATTAAAACGATAATGTGGCAACGGTGCATTCAATCCTGATATGGCTGCACCCAGGTTTACGCCTGACGCCACGGCTTTCACCAGCAGTCCCGGATCGATCGGCGGGTCGAACAAGGCCAGTGATCTTTCTATACCGTCTATGTTCATCGAGTGCCTGATCTTGAACAGGCGGTCGGCGATGGTATTGCGATAACCCGACAGCTTTTCGTTGGAAGGCAAACAGAAATAGAATACATCTATATCGGGCAACGGTCCGCCGCCGTTATTGAACTCCTGCACATCGTCGGTGAAGTAAGGAATAAAATTCTCCACTTCTACCAATGCATTGGAGAAGGCATCCAGCTTCGACTCCAGCTGATTATAGTTCATGACCGGCGCTTCGAAGAAAGCGGGGATCGTTTTTGGTTTCGGTCCCAATATGACCGCAGCCAGCATATACAACTGCGAGGCAGCCGTAATGTTCTCACGCGTATCTGTTCTGAACAAATTGTCGCCCCACGCGATCAGGTTATCCAGGTATTTCATGACAGTGTTCTTCTGGTAGGCCACCGTTCTGAACTGGGCAATGCGGTGCGGCTGGAAGGGATTCCTGCGCCAGTCGTCCACATCCTTGATCAGGTCGGCATCGCCGCCATTGATCATGTTCAGGATCTGGTCAATGCGCTGGTTGATATAATCCTGGTTCGACCGCACAAAGAATGGTTTGGTATTCCAGAACCGCTGTGGTGAAGAATAGGATGATGCATCTGTAGGATTGAAGATATAATGATACCACTGCATAGCCTCCTCGAACTGCTGGTTGTTGCTCAGCTTTTGCGCGATCATCATGGGCGCGTGGTAAAACAGTTCCCAGTTGTATTGGCCATAACTACCCCAGGCATTGAAATCCATTGTTTCTTTAGGATAACCAGGGTTGGTAAGTGTGTCTGGGTCCAGCGGGTTGGGCACTACCCTGGTATCGTCCGGATTTACCAAAGCAGTTGGTGAATAGGTTGTGGCGAAGTCAAAGGACGGCAACTCAGGGAATTTCGATTTATCCAGTAATTGCACTTCGCGTTTCAGTATGCCATCGATCCCTTTCATGTACAACTGCTTTATCAGAAAGCAAACATAGGGATGATAGAAATTATTGAATTTTAACTTGTACTCAATGGCAGGCCATTGGCCGTCTTCAAAGAAGGGCTTTAAGATATCAGGCAATTTACCGGTACGTAAAATTTCCTGGAAGATCTTTAACAGATCTGAATAGAACAATTCAGCCTTTAATGGTTCTCCTTCGCCATTGGGCTTGCGTTTGGTAAGGATGATCTCCTGTGGTACGAAGAATGTACGTCCTTTATCTTCGTAGAAGAATGGCAGAAAAGTACCCACGGGATATGGCCACCTGAAGTCGGAGGAGAAGCGGCCGTGTGTGGTGTTCACAGCATTCATGTACAGTGAAAATATTTTCAGTATCAGCTTGTCAAAGAAAGAAAGCTGCGATGGCTGCGGTGTTCTGAACTTACCCGGTGTCTTTTGCAGAATGGGCAGGTGATTAATGAACAGGTTGCCCTGCTGATATGCAAGCACATCATTTGTTTTGAGATTCGCTTCCTGGCTTTCCAGGTACTTGAGCTCACTTCTTTCGAATTGGGGAAGGATGGGATTACTGATGAGCAGCCTTACAGCGGGATCATCCAGTACCTCAGGCGTACCATGACAGCTTCCAAGATCAAAATAATCCACGGGTGCAGTATAATAGTAGTCTGCTGCATCGGGCGAAGTATTCAGGTAACAACCGATCAGGTATCTGCCGGCCATGTCCATCAGGTCGAGCGGAACAAAGGAGAAGTTCTCTTTTGCATATTCCGTGTACAGGTATTGTGATCCCCAGATCTTATCAGGACTGGCAATAGCGGTTTTCGAGATCTTCTTGGGCGTCCATTTATTATTCCGCAGTTCCGAAACCGACAGGTGAATTTCCCAGTATTTGCGCGGCAGATCGAGCGGTACCGTTGAACTGGTATTGCCTGGCAGGGCTGGCATGGTGGTATTCGCTACCTCGATCGTTTTCTCCCTGAATTCTGGCCAATATAAGTATAAGCGGCGGTTGATCACCACTGGTACTACATGTGTAGCATTGATCTCAAGGTCAACTTTTTCCCAGGGCGTCCAGTAGCGGTCTTCGACCCATTTCCGATAGTAATAAATATGCGGATCGTCGTAGGTGCGTGCAAATACGTGCAGCGTATACGCCTCTTCTTCGTAATAAAATCCGCTTACATCCAGCCTTGCAACATTATCCAGCTTTTCCAGATACGACAAATACGCATTCTCCACATTCTGCTTGTTAACCTCATTCTGCATCAGGTCATTCTCCAGTTCCTGGAAGAAGGACGACTTGTCGAGCCGCAGTTCCGGCTCTATCCAGTTTTCCGGCGTGATAAATACTTTCCGGTTGGCCGCCCATACCTGGTAGTATTTCATCCACTCCCACTGTTCCCAGCCATCATCTTCTGCTGCATCCGCTATAATTTCAGCTTCGAGGTTCATCAGGCACCGTTGTACAAATATTTGTATCGACAAATTAGCCTGTAGTATGCGGGTGGTCACTTCTTTTGAGCCCATCTCCGTATCGAGTAAATAATAGCTGAAGAGCGCCTCGGCATCGGCAAACGTATTCCCGTTAATAGTGTGGTGGGTGAAATAGGTGACCAGCGCATCGCGTTTTCTTTCGCGGATCACTCCCTGGATATTGGCTGATGTATTCAGCCATTGCTCGTTCTCGTATTTCGATTTCACCAGCTGTTTCACGTTGATGGCATCGGCGGCAACAGGGGCCGGATTGATAACGAGCGGGATTTGCGCCGCCTGTATACCCGGTGTGATCAATACATTCATACAGCTGTCGAGACGCACATAAGTACCTGTCTTCAGGTAATCGGCAGGATAAGCAAGTCCGATGCGCGTCTTCAGCTCAGTAAGTTCGTTAAGATCCCATAACGTAAGGTTGGCCAAAGCCTGCAGGAAATTGGCTTCCGTGTCTGCTACGGGCAGCAGTTTTTGTAATGCGGCTGCCAGGGTGCCCGATTCCGAATCCGGGTAGGCAATGGCAAACTGATTCAACTGCACATAATTTTTCCAGTTATCAAAATGACTGTTCAGCACACCAGGCGCCAATGGCAATTCATCAAAACGCAGCACCCCGAAATCACCGGCATGGGTGATGAGCAGTCGCAGCAGATCTGCATTGAATGGCAGCTTGGTCTGCAGCAAAGCGATCTTCTTCAGCAGCTGGTAACTCTGGAACAATTCGGGGAAATTAGTGGCATCGATGGTTTTGATATAATTATCATTACTGTCTTTTGCCAGCAGGTCTTCATCGAACCAGTAGGAAAGTAACGGTTCGGTTACCCCCTGCAGGTGTGCCGCATCGAGCATCAGCTGATTGATATCGGCAGCCAGCTTGAACTGATCTTCATGCAACTGGTACACAGCCTGCTTCGACAGGTCGGTAGCGAGGAACCGCAGCAACTGTTCAACAAACAGTTCATACGCCTCAAGGGTACGCTGGTCTCTATCCGTTGCGGGTGCTGCATCCCGGGTATTCAGGGCAGTTTTAAGGGTTGCCGTATTGATCATGGGCAGGTATACCGTATCTAAAAAGGTATCCCGGTCGGCCAGGCTGCCGGTATAGGTTCCATTGAAGATCTGGATGGTATCATTGGCGGCTGCTTCATCGATAGAAGCGATCTTTCCGATCAGTGCTTTTGCCTTTTCATCGGGCAGACCGCTGAGGCTGTGTAGTTCATCTTTTAGTTTTTGTAACACTTCCCTGCCCCTGGTAATAAAGGCAGCAATGGTCTCTGGTGCCGGAATGAACGGCCGCGGGCCCTGGTCTACATGCAGCAACAGGTAAGCCAGCTCGTAAATACTGAATTTTGAAGCGCGGATCATTGAAACAAGCTCAATAAACAGATTGGTAGTGGCGGGGTCGGCAAATACATCGAAGGCTGCGCCAGTGTTAAGGATCTCCAATAACAGGTAATACTCGCCGGTGCTTATCCGTAGCTTGCGCGTGAGCGACGCTATGCGATAGAAGGTGCTGATGTTCGGTAATGACAAAACATCTGCAGGCACTGACTTGGTTTGTATTTGTATCGCTTCTTCCTCTTTCAGTTTTAAAACAGCGGCCAGCGACTTCAATTGTGCCGTGATCGTTCTTATGCTGCCATCCGGTGCAGCCGGAGCAGGATTGGGAAATGGGTTCTCTGTTACCAGCGCTACTTTGAAAGCATCGGGCAACGGGTTCAGTATAACCTTATTCTGGAACAAGGCATTGTACTGGGGTTTCTTGCCGGTAATAGTGAGATCACCATACCAGGCTACCAGGTCCTGTACCGGTTTGTTCATGGCCGTTTTCAGCTTCATGAAATGCTGCAGGCTGATGAGGAAGGCTTCGTTCAACAGTGTGTTACCGATTTTGGCATTCATCAATACCAGGTCCAGTTCCCACATCTGCCAGCCGGTTTTTCTCCACAAACGGAGGAAGCGATGGATGCGGTCGAGTTTGTTATTATCGAGGTTTGAAATGTTCTTATTGCTCAGGTTGGCGGTAGCATCGTTGTGTACGACTTTGGAGTCGAAGGTGGGATTAATGAAACGCTGCTCCAGTAGGGTGAGCAGTTCTGTGTATTCAAGGCCTGACTTCTCAAGGAACACGGCCACCACATCAATACCGGCCAGTCCGTTCCAGTAGGTTGCCTGGCCGGCCGCATCTGCCGTAGTGATCAATGTGCGCTCTGTTGGCGAGATGCCCAAGAATTCACCTGCTACCTGGATATTGGCGGGCGCCGGCACGGTCTTGTTTTGAAAAATCTCCATCCATTGCGCTTTGTTAATCCCTAATTTATCGAGATAACTCCGGCTTTCTTCCCAGCTCAGATCAAAGGGCAGCGTATGCGGATATTTTTGTGTTTTGAGTATGGTATCGTACACCGTATAATTGATGTACTCGGGGATGGCATTTCTTTCGGCCACTGTACCATGCGTTTGTTTTACCAGGGTAAGCTCCAGCTGGCCGGCCTTCTTTTCAATTTTATAGGTATGCAGGCTGTCGCGAATGAACCAGGTAGTGGCGTTGCCCTGGGTAACGGCCGCTTTTGCATCTACTTCCAGGTTTTTAGCAGTAAGTTCGGCAACTACAGCTGGGCTTATAACGCCTTCGGTCAGCTGCGCTTCTATTGAAGAAGCAACAATAATGGGAGTTTTTAACAGCGTATCTTCCAGCACTTCGTTTACCAGGTCTATATAGGGTATGGCGGTATTGCTGTTCTCGCAATTAAGGTCTATTTCACCAATATCGGGCCTGCGTTTGAACAAAACCTTTTTGGCCGACTGTAACGGCGTGGTAGAACCGCGCTTATCGAGGTATTTGATAAGGTCGGTAAGATAGGCGGCGGGACTGTAGATATTTTTACAATCCTTGCACTCAAAACTATCGGTTGAAAAGAACAATGTTTTCAGGTCGGGCATTTCTTTCATCTCCAGGGCTTCGTATGCTTCGTAGATATTTGGCAGCACAGCCAGTTCCGAACCCGTTTGCAACGATTTCAACTCACCAATGATGGCCAGCGAGGCCGCGTACGACCGTTCGGCTTTTTTATAGATCTCTTTCGCTTTGTCTTTCGTAATTTTTGCGGCTACTTTCTGGGTGAATTGTTTTTTACCCAGTTTATATACCGATTGTGACGAGGTGATATTTTCTTCCAGCAGTGCTTTTGACGTTTCGTAATCAGGCGCCAGTTTAAATACCCGTTGTAATTTTTTCAGGTCTGCTTTCAGGGCCGCCTTGTTGTTGAACCTGCTGTTGATGGCCTCTTTATTATCTTTAAAGAAGGTTTCGATATTCGTCTTATGCAATTCCAGGTTCGGCCAGGTGTCAAAGAAATTCAATACCGGTTCTTTTTCAACAACAGGACTTTTATCATCTGCTTTTAATTTACCGGCAAAGGCAGCTGTTGGAAACTGCTTCTCCAGCACATCCTGTATCTGCCTGATCTTTTCTGTGGTGAGGTTAGAGGAAGGACTGCCATTGAACGATTTCCAGTCTTTTTCTGAAAGCATCGCTAACCGGGGCAGGTCTTCGGGCCGGGTGATATTCAGTTTCTCTTTCACTGTAGCCGCCGTAGACGCATCATTCACCACCTGGTTGATCGCAATCACGGCCTGCAGCTCTTTGGTTGAGCCTTCGCCAAACGATCCTTTATCGAGCGAGGAAGACAAGCGACGGATGTCATTGCCATGTACTTCAAACAGCGCTTCCGCTGCTTTTTTACGTTCGTCATTCAAACTGGTGCTGTCGAGTAACCGCCTGAAATCGTCTTTCCTGTTCCTGCGGCGCTGATCAACGATCTCCTTCCATCTTTTCAGCAGTTCTTCGCGATCGGCAGCCATGTGCGCCGGGACAAGCTGGTTTTTAATGGCATAGTCAAACGCATTGGGCACGGCATCCTCCGGTAATACGGTGAGTGCATGCAGCATGGCTTCGGGTTCCTGCGTTAACTTGATAAACGGCTCGCCGATGTTTTCGTTCTTTTGAAGCGCCTGCAACAGCGAGATCAGGTCCTGCGGATCTTTACCTGCCAGCGTGGCCACGCCGGTTACATATTCTGGTATGAGTTGCGCCCGCATCAGGGCATAACAGAAGGCCGGTGGCATTTGGGCAACCTGCGCTACCTGCTGCGCATTGATGAGCCATTTCACCTGCTGTTCACGGCTTCCGGTTTTTTCCGCCAGCAGTTTGTAAGGATTGTTGGTATCTGCCTGCCTGATCTCGGCTACCGGTACTTCGCGTAACAGCCGCGCCATTCTTTTCTGGTGTATTTCAAATTCCGATTCCTTTGGAAAACTTTCGTCACCGATCACTACATTGAATTCGGTAAACGTAGCGGCATTATATACAACAGCAGAGCTATGCACAAGGCCCCTGCCATTATAGATCCGCACGAACAGGTCGGGTGAATCCTTGCCGCTTTTATCAACGATCTCGTTAGAGAACTGGGCTTCAAAGCGGCCATTGCTGTCTGTACGAACGCGGGCGATCACATTATCGTTCAGAATCCCTTTATCAGCTATTTCCACTTCATGTTCGCCTGCAGGGCGAAAATCTTTCTGCAGAATGCGGCCACTCACTATATAGGTAACCTCTTTGGGAGCAGCGGGTGCATTGTAATCGATGGCAATTACGACATCGCTATTATTGCCGCGCAGGTTAACCACCTGGCTGGTGTCGGTACTGGCAAGAAGCGTACTGCCGGCGTATATCCTGAAGTAGATATCGGGATAACGGTCGTTGTACAGTTCTGCCGTGTATTGTTCATCGAACAGCAGTACGAAGGAGCCATCGGCACCGGTTACTGTGCTTACCAGCGACTCTTTACGTTCGGGGTTTTTGTCCCAGGCTTCTACATAAAGTTTGGCAATTGGCTGTTGGTTTGACCGGCGTATGATCTTACCGGTGATAGACAGAAGGCTCATAATTTTTTATTTAAATGATTTCATGTTAATTAAAATGATATCTGACCGGTGATCCCGAACCGGGGATTGGTGAACATATTACTACCCAGATCCGGCATAAATCCTCCGGAGATGTAATTAAATGCGCCGTGATTGTATTGGAACAAGGATGCACCTATGGTTAAGCCGCCTGGGTTCCATGGGGTAATTTCACCGCCGGGACCTGTTGGGCGTACAGCTGGCATACCGGGTATGGCAGGTGGTGTTAAACTAACCGATGGCGTATAGGTAAGTCCGAACACACCCGCGTGTGCGGTATTACCCTGTGACGTGCTTAAGTTAAAGCCGCCGGTGATATACGAGGTATATAAAGGTCCGGGACCGGAGAAAGTACCTGCAAAGCTGGCGCCTGAAGATGATACGGTGCCTGAACCCTGGATATGCAGCGGATGATAGGTAAGCAACCGCACATCGGCGCTTGCCGTTACTGATAAACTTCCATCAGGGTTACCGGTGCCGCTGGCGCGGGCTTCAACCCCTAAACCGGGAACGCCGGCCTCAAGCTCAGCGTTAGCCGAATCTAACCTAAGCTGACCATTGGCGCCAATAGAGCCGGCAGCATCCAGGCGCAATCTGCCTAAGTTAAAAAAGGTGGTAGCATCTAACCGGCTGGTAAAACGTCCGGCATCCAATGTACCGCGGCCTGTAAATTCGCCTAACGTGAAACCGCCTGCCCGCACATCGCCATGCATTCTGAAATCGCCCTGTGCCTGCGGTAAACCAGACAATAATGTTCCCTGGAAGTTGCTCAAAGGTATTTCGGAAGGAACCGGAAACCGCAGGCGCCCTTCGCCGCTTGCTACTAAACTAAACCCATCGCCCGGCGTACCCAGTACCAATCCACCGGTTGCAAATACACCGGCGCGGCCTAAAGATGTGTCTACAGCGGCTGTAGCATTTACATCGAGCAATCCAGAGGTATGTATGTTTAACGGTGGCACGTCCAGCAAAAACGACGACCGCCCCTGCACGCCTAAGATCCCACGTCCCGATACGCTTCTGTCAGAAGAAAAAAGATTATGGAACTGAAAACTTCCACTTACGCCGGTTGGCCCTACATCGGTTATCAGCGGCGTTACTTCAACCGGCGGATCCTTCGGTGGATCCATGCCGTTGGGGTCGTTGAGCTTGATGGGATTGTTCCGGCAATAGCGATATAAGTTTGGTCCGTCAACCATCCCCGCCGGGTCGGCAGTGGTCCACCGGCACAACCACAAGGCATAATACCTGGCGCCGTGGTAGTTCAGTCCCGACTCTTCATCCCTTTCTTTACCTGTATAACGGTATCTTTTTGCCGCTACTTCTCTCGTGGCATCGACGCTGGTGTACGAAGTAGCACCAAAAGGAAAATATTCTTCATAAGAGATCAATTGCGCCAGGTCATCCAGCTCAATGGAAGCCGACCCAAGATGATAGTCGTATTGATAGCGTATCAATTGCGTTTCGTTGCTGCCATTGGGTTTTACCACCGGCGTATCGATCATCGCTATTCTTTTTTGATCATCCAGTACATGTACCGTTTCACGTTCAAGCACGATCGCATTTGCACCGTTGTATTCCCGGTAGATCTCCACAGCCCCGAGGTAAAGACGCTCTTTCCTGCTCCCATCGAGCCGTTCGATCACTTTACGTACGCGCTGGCCTCCTGCATTGTATACATAATGAGCAGATCCGCCGCCGCCAAGACCGGCTGCTTTGAACTGGTCCAGAAAATTCCAGGTTTCGCCGCTCAGCGTTTCCAGGCCAGCCATATTCCCATGGGCGTCATAGGTATAATTAAAGGTATCGCCACCAAGGGTTGTTGCGGTAAGGTGATTATTCAGATTATTGCCATTGTCATATTCGAAAGTACGGGTCC
This sequence comes from Longitalea luteola, assembly GCF_017356035.1. Classification (GTDB taxonomy): domain Bacteria; phylum Bacteroidota; class Bacteroidia; order Chitinophagales; family Chitinophagaceae; genus Niastella; species Niastella luteola. The sequence goes on from NZ_JAFIQX010000008.1 coordinate 349,304, forward strand.
AGCTGCTGTCCTTTGCCGTGTGTTGCTGCCATAACATGTTATCTGCCTGGTCATAGCCGAACTGCTCAATATAATTCCTGAATGCCTGTGCATCGTTGGGATTGATAGTGCCGGACCGGATGAACGGATGATCCCGGTAATTGGGTGTTGTGCCTGCACCGCTATGGCTGGTATCGGTTTGTCCGGCATGTTTTCTGCCGCTTGCCTTTTTCAAGCGATACACGGCATCATATTCATATTTGTTCAACGCCTTCACCAATTCACCATCGAACGATACATCTGCCTGTGCAGCATCGCGCAGCTCCGTAATATTTCCCACCGCGTCGAACGTATAATGCAGGTCCTGCAAAACAGTGGCGCCGCTGTTGCGGGTAGTAAGCAGCCGTACCAGGCGGAATGTTTCTTTTTCGTAGGTGTAAGTTGTTTTGGTTCCGTTGCCATAAAATATTTCTTCGCGCTGGCCTTTTGCATTGTAATGCACGTTCGTGATAAAAGGAGTAGCAGTGGCAGCGCCGCGAATGGTCACATCCACTTTCTCCAGTAAGCCGGCTTCATTGTAAGAAGGTATGAAGGTTGTTTGAGGTGAAGCGGCTACATGGGGGTTTACCGACCGGATGACCCTGTTCAATGCATCGAACTCGTTGCTGCTTTCAAACACTTCCGGTTCCAGGTCAACGCTGCTTACGACCGTCCAGTTTATGGTATTCACATAGTCGCGCGCCATCTGCTGGCTGCTGCGCAGCAGGTTACCTTTGAAGTCGAACTGCAGATTATTAGTAACGCCTGACTGATCATACTGTATATGAACTTTTTGCCGCAGGTTGTTCGCTTTCGCCGTTGCTGCAGGCAGATCTTCGCCGTATTCACTTTTACTGAACAAGGTAGAAGTGTCGCTTTCCTCCACATACAGGGCAACCGGCCGCTGCAGCGCGTCGTAGCTGGTGGTAAACGCACAGCCACGGTCGTTATAGCTCAGCAATTGTTTGCCGGCTGCATCGTTGATAGTCCAGCGGCTGCCGGCATCTATGGATGTTTGCTGCAGGCTGTTGCCGAGCATGCCGTACCGGTGTTGGATAACCGGCCGGTTCAATCCGTCTGTGACGCGGATGATATTTCCTTCTATATCCAGTACATTCTTATTTTCAATATTTACCGTACCATCGGTGGTTATTTTTAAGAATACCCTGCCCAGGCTATCGAGGTGTTGGATAGCCGGTGTATTATGGTGTTTGGCAGCCAGCCAGGCAGCACGCACTGCTGGATTAGCAGGCTCCGGATCGAGCGGGTTGGGACTGCCCAGGCTTATATACCATTCGCTGTTGCGCACCGTGTCGTTGGGATCGAAATTAGTTTGCTGCCAGGCAGTGAACTCAACCCTGGTAAAGGTCTTATTGGGCAGGTCGGTTCGCACTACCCTGTTGATGGGATCATAATGCATTACAGGCGTTACGCCTAATTGCACCATTTCTTTTTCATCGTCATAAGAAGGTGCGGTGCTGAAATAGGGTTCGTATTGTTTTACGGCATTTCCTTTATTGTTTACAATGGTTCTGCCATTGCCGATCCAGCGCAGGTTAGGAAAAGTGTCCGGGATGGGGGTAACGGTGCCATCTGCATTCACCTGCAAGGCTGCACCCGGCTCTGCCTGTGCTTTGGTGAGCACCACGTTGCCTGAACCGCTGGAATATTCGTATGATTCATGCCATTTTGTTTGATGCAGCAGATGCGCATGGTAATGCGTTTCTCTGGTGCGCGTTCTAACATAGTTAGGTTGCGGTTTGTAATTGTTGATATCAAAACCCGACAATTGCGTTTGATCATACCACGACGATACATTGTATTGCATTATTACCCCGGGGAAGTCATTGGCGCCCAACAGCTCTGTTTTTGTCGTATCGAATTCATCACCGGCATCGATACCTGGTTTGCCGATAACAAATGAACTAACCACCCTTCCTGATTCATCAAAGCGTACAGCCGATAAATTGTCATTCGCATCTTTTACTACAGCAGGCCGCAACACCCGGTAATTGAATTGCTCTACACGCGTAACATTATTCAATGCATCCGTAAGCTGCTGCGGAAATAAAAAATGTGCATCGTATTGTAAAAGGGTATTATTCCCGAACTGATCCGTGAACCGGGTAGGTAAATAAAAATGGGCGGTGTCGTAATTGGTAGTGCCGGAGGTGATCCAGAAATAATTATCCGCAAACACATAACCACCCCTGACCGGATCGGTTAACAAAGTGGTAAGCGCGGGCAATGTGATCTTCGCACTAAAAATATTACTCAGCAGTGTATTGTTAAATGCCGCTTTTGACGCCTGGTGCACCAATCCTTTTGATTCAAGTACGCCGAAAGGCAACGCGGTAACCCCATCATTACCCCGGTATTGTGTTCTTACCAATTCTATCAGCCGTTTTTGCAGGCTGCCGTCAGGTGTAACTTCGTAATCTATAACACCTGCATTCAGGCAATCGGAGTACAGGTCTTCCAGTTCAAAATAAGAAGCCGGGGTGGTCACCCCGGTTACTTCAAAGGTGCTGGTGTCGTGCAGCGCCGGCGTGCGCTGCTCTAAAATTTCGGGAACGGCATTGGTAAACCTGTTCTTTGTATAAGTGATGTGCAGCTGAACCTGTTCTGCGGCGGGGAGCGGATCTGTTTTCCTGGGATACACTACTGTGGCGCTTTGCAGCACATTGCCAAAATAATCGGTTTCAAATACCAGGGCATGCATAACCCGCGGGTCGGCCGGATTGCGCTCGTAGTGGTAGGTGATACTCTCCCGGGCATGCGTTAAAAAAACGGCATATTTATTATTCCCGGCAGGTTGCAACAACCGTATGCCGCAATTATGTTGTTCGGCGGTGTAAGGTTTGTCTGCATCAACAGAGCCGTCGAGGGCATATATTTCTTTGCGCAGCAGTTTTCCTTTGCAGGCACGCAAGGCTTCAATACATTCTGCTACAGTAAATGATGAGGGCAGTTCTGGTTCCGGTAATAATTTTTCAGGTACGGCCGTATTTTGATAATATTCATGGGCATATTGATTTAGGATGGTTTCACCATCGACAAAAGCGCCTGTATGAAACCAGGTTTTGGTAAGAACCGGCGGTTGATGAAGATCCTGCTCTATGGTGGTATTGGAACCACCCTGAAGTATAAAATGCGTTATATCCTCCGAGTCCTGCTGGTCTACCCTGCCAAATCCCCGGAATTCTTTTTCATAATGATCGTAGTAACCATGATGATAAACATACTCACTGGCAAAACGCGTTTTCATGATGCGGTCGTACACGATCACCTTTGAGATGCAATGAACCGGGAAATGTAACTTGGTTACCCATGGCCTGCCCGCCTGTTTATCTGCTAAATAATATTTCGTAGATGGCTGGTACTCCAATTCGATCTCCTTTCCCATATTGTTTTTGTAGCCAATAAGGATATGGGGTTTCTTACTGCTCATGAGATCGATGTATTTCAATGGCAACGCGCTGTTAGCCGGTAGCGGGCTACTCCATACGATACAACTGAGACCGGTGCCCAGCAGATCGAGCACGTTCACCTTGTTGAATTGATTATTGTCCGGGAAACCGTCAATGACGACAGGTGCTTTCCCGAAAGCATTGCCCTGATGGTTCAGCCAGATGGCACACTGGTTGGCGCTTAAATAAATGATATCGGTAGTACCTGACCCATCGATATCGGCCAATTGAATACGCGAAGGGGCGAACTGATCATCCACATCAAACAAAGGCGCATGGTCCATATTCACTTTGGCGCCAAAACGGCCATACCCGAGGTTTGGCCAGTAACAAACGCTGCCGTTGCGAATGCGAACTATATCCTGCAAGCCGTCCCCGCTCATATCGGCCAGGAAAACGGTTTGTTCGATATCTGCAAAGACCAATGCCGGCCCTTTTTCTTCGTCGTTTGATCTTGTTACGCGCTTTGAGGGCTCATATCCTTTTTTCCCCTTCGATGGATACCAGGTCAGCACTTCATCTTCGGTGATCAGCACATCGGCCAGGCCATCGCCATTCAGGTCAATCAACCGCGTATTGGCATCGTTCAGATTAATATTGGGTATCGACTCAAAAGCCGTGAATGGCTGCCATTCCTCATTATCCTGCAACTCAAAAAAACCTTTCATCCCGCCCTGCCAGTTCACTACCTGTTTCGTGCCATTCGCTTCCAGCTCCATTACCTGTAACGATGCTGCCAAACCGCTGAAAGAAGGTTTAGCCAGCACAGGCACGGCGGGCGCAAACCGCCCTTCACCCAGGTTATTCTTATAGAACCAAGTATTGGCCTGTTCGGTGAGCATACCGGTCACGCCTTCGTTGTACAGGTCAATAAAAAGATATTTCGAATCGTCAAAACCGGCTGGCAAACCGCCTGCCTCATCCGGTGTAATGGTATTTACATTGGAATTCCAGCTATGGGCCTGGTATTCGAATGTGTGCGGCGGGGTTGACTGCTGCGTATAAACGTTGTTGTCGTGTTTGGTATAACCGGTCATAACAGCCTGCTTTAAAAAGCTGAAGCCATCCTGGCCATTATTATCGTAATGCAGGCTCAGGGCCCTGATCAGGGCTGAACCGCCCGGTAATTGATCGAAATGATGATACAACAGTACCCGTTGGCAAAGCCGGCAGGTGCGTACTTCAAACCCCGCACGGTATTGTGAAAAAGCATCAGACCGGAACAGCCACGCGCCTGTTTCATTAAACGGAATGTTTCCGGGATCGTGCTCCCCATAATCAAAAACAGTTTCAAAAAAGAATTCGCCAGTGGCCGGAAAAACGGCGCCCTGGCTGTTATAAGGAGCGGCGTTACCATACCATACACGTTTGAGATAGGTATTGGTGAAAGCCGCATTTCCATTGGTGCGGTTGGCGTTGTGCAGTTTAACCGGATCGAGGCCGGCTGCATCTTCGGGCTTGTACTCATATAAGATGCACTTGCCTTTATCATCGTAGGTGAATTCGGGCAACCATTCAAATATTCGTTGATCGTTCAGCGGATCGGCTATTCGTGCAGCAGCTGTTTTACCATATAAGGTTGTAACATTGCCCGATGAAATGACCCGCCAGTGCGTATACCCGGTGCTTGTATCGGCCCACTTTTCTATTCTTGCAAATGCACCCTCAATACGCGGACGATATCGTTTGACCCGGTAGGTTACTCCGCCAAGCGTATGATCATATACATTCGGCACATAGTCACCATTACTATCTGTAATAAAATGGCCGGCATTATCTTTTTTATATTCGGGCACGAGGTCATCTGAATCTGACCACAGGAAGGTATCAGATTCAATGTCATCGAGGTATTGCGGCAGCTCTCTTTCCGTTTTTCGTTTTACAGAGCCCATGCCCAGCTGCCAGCCCATACCAAAGAGTCCGTTGCCGCCACCCGAGTTGTAATTGATTTGCAGCGATGGCGCAAGCCCTCTGGCCTCTGAAACCGGTAATGGTATTGAAACGCCGGCTGTACCATTCACGGCATTGACCTGAAATTTTTCATCAATGCCTTTGATGGCGCCGCCGCCTTTGGGCAATGTTATTTGCGGGGCCTGTGCAAAAGAATCATTTTTGTCTTTGGCCGTATTATCGTTTGATTGCTGTGCAGAAGGCGTTGACCAGGCATGGTTGGCCCCGCTCTGTTTGTCTTTATACAAAGGGGTATCACTCATAAGTGTGCGTTTATGATTTAAAAACGAACCATATCACAACCCGTGGATATGTCGGTGGTGCTGCTAGTTGGAAATCCGGGAAATAGGGTATAGAGAATGCCAGTAGTATCAGGAGTCATGTTAAAAGTAGAACGTTTTTACATTCCGGACAATGCCACAAAGAGGGTATTTATGGAAAGGCAGATCGATTTAGCATCATGTTGCGGCAACAAAGTCGTTAGCTGTATAACCTGAAAAGAGAAGGATGCCGGTTGCCGGCATTGGATGTTCGCTGTAGCGTATTTAAAGACCGGGAGTAACCTTTTAGAGAGAAGCTGTTGGATATAGAAAACAATAAAGAGCATAAATTAGTAACGGGTCTCTCCCAAAAAATAAGACGGAACCCCTCGGCCGCACGGCAAAGATGCTTATTTAATATTTATAAACATGACGCAGCTTTGTTGTGAAACTGATTGTTTTTCCCAAGGTCTTTTGTAAACAAAATGAAGAGAATGAGCTGATTTATCTAACATAACAAAAGTGAAAATTGTTATCTGTTCACTATCATCTTTATCATTGGGATTTGACTCAGTTTTCTTTGACAACAATTTTACCACCCGATTACCCGAATCAATATTAGCATTATTTAACTGCCAGGAATATCCTCTTCCCAGCAATGTTCTTAATTTTATATCTAGAGTATCGCCTATCTTTAAAAAGACACTATCCTTACAATTTTCGACTATAATACGCTGAAACTTTTCCTGGACATTACCTTTAGTAATAGGACTATTACACTGCACATTTAGACATACCAAGCTAAATGCAATTATGCTGTTTATTAAGTAATCCATAAGAAGTAAAAGAGCATAAAGATATAGCATTACCCGTATAATAATATGAAGATCATAATAAGACAATTTTATTTAGAGAACTTTTTTCGACTCAATCCACGCGGCCCTTCTGCCAATATTATTAGTTTCATAGTGAATCCACATATATCCTTTTTCTGGACCAAAGCCACACGATTCTCCCCAGTCAACTCCCCAAGAGTTTTTTAACAACCAAGCATTTTTGTCGTCGTCCCAACCGATAATTGCAATTGCATGATTTGTTCCCGAGTATCTCTCTTTCTCTTTAAATATTCCCCCTGTATAATATTGAAAACTTTCACTAACATACACAGATGCAGATATTACACCATATTTACACAAAGCCTCTTTAATCTGTTTTACGGTGGGTATAGCTCCTGGATCCTTGCCAGGATCAACAAAGTCCCAGTCAATTGCAAAATAATTGGTAGCAGGCAAATCACGGTTACAAGGAGCATCAATAGCTTGATAAGGGGTGTTTGCTTCATCATCCACATTCCTGCTTCTAGAAACCATCCAATTAAATACTTCAAATGCTAAACCGCCGCGGCTAGCACTTCCTGCCCCCGAGCAATTGATGACGTCTTGCTCTGAAGTATTTATGTCAAGTGAATTGATAACATCATAATTGCTCTCATAAGCCGCCATTGAACCAAACGCCCAACAACTACCCGCAGGATTTTGATCCTTTATTGGAGTAACTAAATCATACTTTCGTAGATCTAATTTTCTAGCATTAGGCGAAAGCGTTATTCCACCAACTTTAATATAAGCTTTTGACTTTTCAGGGCGCGACAACTCTTTGCGTTTAAGTTCCGATTTGTATCTTTCATTTTCTTCTTTACTCAATTCACGCTCGCCAGTAATAGTGGCTATATCGCGATTTGAAACAGAAGTATAGCCTACGGTAAATGTCAAGCTATTTTCGGCAATAACATCCCGCAATGCTTTTAATTTGATCTGGACAGATGCAGGAGCAATTGATTCTCGCTTTTCATAAAACTTATTATTTTCCTTTGCTATGTCCATTTGAGCGAATTGGGAAAATGCTTCAAATTGGCAAGATAACAAAGCGATAATGGCTGATATAAAAACAAGCCTTTTACAAATCAATGCTTTCATTTTGAAAGAATTTAAAAATGATTAATCGTGCTGATCCCCAAAGCAAATTATATAATAGTCGTATTTAATACAACCGTGAAAACACCCAAATTCACCTGAACGCAGGCGAATCTAAATAACCATAAGCATCCTTAAAATTCTTCAGCTAAAACCTTGTGTATATTACGTTCTGAAATCTCATTTAACAATAATTGAACGGGTGCTTATGCCTGCAGGATGAACGATTACGCTGTCTGTACCTGACAGACTTATATTTTCGAATGTTGTATACGCCTTAAAATAATATTTGCCTGGAGTTATATCATACCAATGTGCCTTGCCATCAATATCTGTTGGTAATGTTTTGATACTGCCAATACAGCTATCAAGCAAATAAAGAGCCCGGCTGTTATATACACAAACATTTGTATGATGAACCGGATTGTTAAATATGTCCACCACCTTCAGTTCAAATCCATTCATGGGTCCGGTATTAATGCGGAAAAGTTTGAGATTACCTTTAGCAATGCCCGTAGCACTTACTTCAATGCTGTCAGTTCCGCTGAATTGTATTTCACCAAATCTGGCGTATGCCTTGAAATAATATTTACCGGCAGGGATATTATGTAACTTGAAACGACCCAGAGAATCAGGCATGAGTGTTTCCATTTTTCCTATGCAGCTATCAAGCTGGAACAATGGCCGGCTATTAAATACACAGGCACTAGCCTGGTTAATGATTCTGTTATTTTCATCAGTTATATTTATTTCAAACCCATTAACAGGCTCCGGTGACAGGATAAGTTCTATTGATTTTACACCGGTAACTGCTACTTCTGTATTTACCATGCCGCTGAAGACAAGGTTGCCGATTTGCTTTCTCGCTCTTAAAAAATAAGGCCCGGCTGCCAAATTATAATAAACACCACGCCCATTAATATCGGTATTGATCTTTAAAATACTTCCATTACATGTGTCTGCCAGTGCAAGCGTTTGGTTATTGAACAGGCAAATACCTACGGGACCCAGTTTCTGACGGTTGTTATCTACTACCTGTACATATATTCCATTCTGTATCGATAGGTTGTTGGTAGCAAGTAACGTAATCGTATCGTTGGTTGGGGTACGCGTTACAAAAGCTGCATATGGCATGCCATTTATGCTGTCCTGAAAGAAGATGTCATATTCTTTTTCTTCATCTACACGGATAAAGCTAAAGTAACCGGCACTATCTGTAACAGTTTTGTAAAGAAAGTTCAAAGTATCGGAAGGCGCATAGGCCAGCTTCACAATTTTTCCGGCTAACGGTTTGGGTAAAGTTTCACCATTGAATATGTTCAGGTAACTAAGGCGTCCACGAAGTGTACCATTTCCACTAAAATCGTTCTTTGACTTATGACAGGAAAAAATAAATGATATGCAGACAAAAAAAAGAAAGTACCTCATAAATTATTTGTTGAAAATATTTAAGGCTTTTACCAAACTTGCGGGGTCTATTCCTAACGAAACGAAAGGCACTGCTATTCTATAAATAGATGACTTATTGGTGATCGCATTGTTAAACACTTCAAATTTATCGTACCGGTAAAAATGCAGGCCGGTATTTAATTTAATGCCAGGCCCGAAATCGTACCCAAGCCCAAATAATATATTTTCCAATGGATCCGGGAAAGAAACGCCCAGCATAAAATTGATGCGGTTTGCTACGCCATACTTTCTATTAGCAACAAATTCTTTATCCTGCACAAACAACCCTCCATTGAAGGGATAAAAATGCAGGGCTACATACAAGCCGTATCGCTGTTCCTTTGAATCTACGGTAATCTGTCCGTTTTCTTCGGTCACGTTGTTTCTTATTACGGGCGTTATGGTGTATACAAGTCCCGAGCTAAACTGAATTCTTCTTCTTTTGCTGGTAGAATAGCTGATTCGTCCAAATACCAGGCTGTCTTTGTCTTTTATGTTTACCAGATCGTACTCATATTTTTTTGTTGAATCTTCTACATCGGCATAGTGAATTTCTGAGTGGTAGACCGGCTCATTATCCGATTCTGCCTTTAACAAGCCTGGCGGCACCGTTGATCCTTTCACGACTTTTTTGACGATCTCGATATAGCTGTTATCTTTATTTATTACATTAAATACGACAGGGGCAATATTTTTTTCCAGAAACTGTTTGAAATATTTTTCCGTCACTTCCTCGATCATTTTCTGCACCTGTTTTTTAGAAAATTTTTTAGGTATGAAGAGACTTTCAATAGCCTTACTGTAATCGGCCTTAACGCTCATAAACAAGCCTGAATCAAACTCAATACTTTGTAATTCTGGCAGCTTCATAAAAGAGTAGGCGGAATTTAATGGGTTCAATTGACTCATTATAACATTTTTTGCGGCTCCGCTGGCCACCGTCCAAAAGTCATCACTGCTCTTAATATCTTCAAACCTGATTTTCCCCTCGTGTAGAAATTCTGCCCGATTATCACTGATATCTGCAACTACGCTGGGCCGTATAGCCGTAAGTGTACTTGGTCCCTTCAGGTTAAACGGCCCGTTCAAAGCAGTAATTTGCTTTATTGCAAAGCCTAAAGCGGGTTGAAGTGCAAGTGCAATTTGGGCGATCTGGTCTATATGCTCATCAATGGCGATTTGAACATCAGACTGGTCTTTGATCAAGTCTGCCTTTTTTTTGATCAGTACCGAACGATGTCCTTTTGGAAGATTATGTACGGGAAAAACAAGTTTGTCATCTATGGAAAAAGCCTGTAACCGCCGGATATCTTTATCTTCCTCATTGGGTGAAGAATATAGAATATAATAAGCATTCGGTACCGCTAGCGGCACCTTCACATTATTGACAACCCGGCTTACCTGTAATATTCTTTTCCGTGCCGCCTCATTGTCATTAAGCGCCTTTTTTTGTTTGGAAAGGTCGGTAAAAAGTTCTTTACCTTTTCCATATTGGGCAAGCTCCTCTTTAAATGTAGTTATATTCATAACGGAATCGGTGGCAATTCTTTTTTCGAGAGTAGCTTCTACATACCGGTTATAATATCTGAGTTTAGCTGAATCGGTCTTCGACGGCTCATTTATAGATTCTTCGATAGTGAAAGGCAGCGGGTTAAAACGAATATAGCCGCCGGTTTTCCAAATCCAGCTTCTGGTCCACGGTGCTTTCAGCAACTTGCTTAAAAGATTGCCTTGTAAGAATTGGCTGATGCTTTCATGTAACCGATAAGCTTTGTTAAGGGTGGCAATAGTGAACGAGTCTTTGGGTGTTGCGGGCATTTCATGAACTATTTTCTGAAGCTCATTTGCCTGCCGGATAATTTCCTGATAATTTTCTACGTTTAATTTTCTGTAGGCTGCATTTTCAGGCGTAACATATATGCGATTGTAATAGTTGATCAGAAAATCATTGGCAAGGTCAATAATTTTTAATGTGATACTATAATACTTTCCTTCTTCCTTATCTACAGTTTTGTAAAACTTCCATTTATTTTCATCCAGATAGAAAGCAAGCAAGCTATCTAAAATGTACAGATCGCTGGAAGCAGTAAGTGTTTGTTTAAAGGGTGTAGCCGACAGGCTGGCTATTAGTGAATTTATGTCTTCTTTTAGCCGTGTAAAAGCACTATCGCCCCATATCGTTTTATAAAAGTCAGTCTCACGAATAGCAGTATCATTAAGTATATTATTTGCAAGCACTAAATCTTCTTTGATAGCTTCTACGAAAGCTTTTTTTATATTGCCATGCATTGTATCCAAGGCGTCCAATTTAAATGACGGTTTTTTGCCAGCACCCAAATAATCCATACTATTCACCAATTTACCGTTTTCGTCAAATTGAACCTGTTGACTATGCGAGAAATAGAAAAGAAACAAAAAGCAAAAAAGCAGCAGGGTCTTTAGGTTTATAGGCATATAAATGGGTATTAACAATAAAAAATGATGATATCGCCTTATGCCTTTACCGGCAGGAGCACTGTTTTACAGGGTCGTCTGACAAGGGCAATTAATACAATACTTACATCTGCGACAAAAGCAGGCCAGGCACCACATTATAATGTTCAATAATTAGTGCAGATATTTAATAGCTTTTTATCTCGGTTGAAAACGATTATGTGTACTTTTCTTCCGCTATCCGATTTCTTACTGATAATTTAACGCCTATACAATTTAATGAAAAGCAAATACCTAGATTACCGTTAAAACCCCTTTTTTAAATTGGTTTAAATTGTTTATGTCACCTCAGCTTTCTTTATAATGCAGTAGTTGTTTTTATCACAAACGACTTATTAATACAGATAAAAAAACCGTTAAGACACTGGGCCTTTTCATTCCTTCTTTTTCTTACATTCGGAATACACAAATGATTATAAACTATAAACTAAACCCTTATGAGCGAAATTATTGTGAAACAAATTATTATTGAAAAAGATGGCGTTGAATATAATGCCAGGCCTGCTACAGAGGCTGAATTAAATAATGCAGGTTTGACAAGCGGGTGTAATTGTGGCGAAGAGATGTGTTTGAAAGGATGGCTATGGCGGTGTACGGCTTCTGGAGGTGGTGCGTGCGATTGGTATATAACTGATATTGTTTGTAAACTGATAAACGAAACAGGAAGAAAACCTGTATATTCAGCCGGACACTTTGGATGAGTTGATCTTCAATTCCTCTATCCGTTTCATTACACCATTTACTATGCGGTCGCAGTAAACGAGGTTAAACTCGTATATATCCTGAGCGGAATATGTTTTTTCAATTTCTTTTCGAAGCATGGCTTTTGCCCTGTTTAACCTCACCTTAACGTTACTTTCAGTGGTGTTCATCGACTCTGCTGTTTCTGCAACGCTTAAGCCCGCGAGCTCCCGAAGCGTAAATGTCGTTCTATACTCTTGCGAAAGTTGTTGAAGGCAGGCTTCAACAACTTTACTAAATTCTCTGCTGAGCACTGCATCGTTGGTGTTGCTATTGTTGGATGAAAACATAAACGATGAATTGTCGGGTAAAATAGCTGCTGTTTCTTCTTTGAGGTAACTGAACTTGTGTACCTTTCGATAGCATTGGTTAAGCATGATCCTGATAAGCCACGTTTTAAAGGAAGCGCGTGCGGCATATTGCTTAAGGTTCACATAACTATGAATAAATGTCTCCTGCATGAGATCTTCCGTGTCCTGGTGGTCAAAACCATAACTTCTTCCCACTTTGTAGAGATAAGGATTATACCTGCGGATTATTATTTCAAACACGGCCGTATTGCCTGCCAATACCTGCTGAATAACATCCATATCGGTATATTGCTGAACGCTCTTATCTGACCCCTTTAGTGACATAGTTATTCTGTTTAATGCTACCGGTAATTCAAAGTTAGCAAATCGTGCGTAATGTGATCTCTACCCCCTGGAGAAGGATACGCTGCTCTTAGCCTCCTGTTGCGCTTTTGACGTGCCCGCTGCCTGGGCTAATTGGGCAAGCGCAAAAGCGCCAATGGCCATAACAAGATCGCGAACCGCTACGTCAAGATATCCTTTGGTAGCCAAAAGCGATAAAGCAATAAGAGTAAGCCACGCACTTACAATATAGGCTCCGAGTGCTGGTCTTGAAAGAACAATTAGTCCCGCAATAACTTCTATCACCCCGACGATCAGCATAAACGTATGCGGGCTGAAGGGAAGCATTTGTGCAATGGTGGGATTTAGGTATTTTTCCCAATCTGTGAGCAGGTTGGTAAATTTATCTAATCCTGCTACAATGGGCACCAATCCATAAGTAAGCTTCATAAGCCTGTAAATGCGCTCCACCCTTGGTGAAGTTATAACTGCTGTTTCCATAATATTTGTTTTAGATAATTGAAAAATTAACTCATCAGAACAATAGAGCAGGTGAAAGTGCAAAAGGTTACAAATGCCATTTGAAAACCATTTGCTGTTGCCAACTACCACTGGTTCCGATTTCATGACAAACATACAGCGGCCCAACAAACCGCTATCCCGGTTTACCAACTTAGACCAACATAGACCAACTTACATCCCTTTTTGACGTCTTTGTCGCGCTAGAACAAGGAGGGAGTGCCAGCTACCGTAATAAATGTTCATAAAAAGCGGTGGATTTCTTCGCAACTTCTTTTAGACTTCTCTTAGATTTCTCTTAGGCTTCTTCGCAAATTTGCGAAGAACTTGCGAAGGATTTGCGAAGAAGGGTAAGCGCTGCCTCTGCTCGGTCCCGGAGAAGAGTAAGAGCATTTTACGTTACGTTATGAAGTTGGTTACAGAAAATCAACATTTTTTGTATGTAATTTTTGGGGTTCCTGCATCCTAACTACAGATAAGTGGAAGGCGCCATTGAAACCCAACCATTAACAACACATATCGTATTGATTATGACCCTTATATTTAATTAATTGACAACCATCACAGGATAAGAGCAGCAGCAGTTCCCCGGAAAACCGGAACCTGTTGCTAACATACATAAACCCTAACTTCAAAAACTGGTAACTATGAGACAATTCATACTGGCGCTATTTTTTTTAGGTTCCGGACCAACCTGTATTTCCCAAACCCCTGAATTTAATAAATCCGCCACCGGACTTATCTATCCTGACAGCACCATTAAGAAACTAAAACATATAGTGGATTCGCTAAACCTGAAATTCAAAGTATGTGATCTGAACAAAGTATACCAATCTAAGCTGCAGGCAAAAGCCAATTTTGTTTCGCTGAAGAAAGATAAAATTAACGAGGCAAAAAAGGACATTGAATCAAATATCCCATACGAAGACTTTATCAGAAAATATCCAAACGCTGAAAAAGAAGAGGAATTGCTGATAGTAAAGTTTAAATATAAAGACTATGAAGACAAAGATATTGTTGAGTTCAGCAGCGTTGAACTTGGCAGCAAGGGCAGGCATGAACTTGAGTATGAAAAGAATATTGGCAACTATGATAAACCATTAAAGGGGAAATGGATCTACAAGTATTATAAAAAAACCGATTATTCCGCGGAGTCCATAAAAGCTTTTTATTTTACAGAAGAACTTACTCATACATCCATACCTGTTACTTATGCAAAAATGATCCAGTACTCCGATTGTCTGGTTGATACTTCCACACAGATCTTTTACGATAAAGCCAGAAGAAGCGGGGTCAGATATATCAGTAGTCCTTCTTCGATATTAAAAGAATTTATGGACTATGTCCATAAATCAACTAACCGGCCTGAATATCAGTCAGGCCAGAATGAAAAAGAGCAGGAAATCTACTGGCAAAAGTATCAGTTATGGGATTCTGTAAGAATTCTTCGCTTAGATAGCATAAGGCAAAAAGATGAAAAATTCAATACACTGCTGCAAAATGCTGTCAAAGATGCCTTAACGAATGGAGGAACAAACGATGAATTTGAAGAATATGTAGAGCGCTATTATTCTCCCAATGCGGCACTTGAACTTAAAAGGAACCGGATAGTTGTAGGTGGTTGTAGCATGGACAATAGCCCAAGGATCCACGCATTCAACATAGCTATACTTTCGGCAGAAACAACAAATTGGGAAATTTTTCTTCGTTCGCATTTAGACATAATGAATGACAAATTTGAACGTGCAAGTGATGGAAGCTATGCCTGGGGACAGCGGAAAACCTACATCAGGGAATTGGAAGTATTAGACATTAATGTGCCTGATCTGCTCCTGGGAATCAGTTTAAGAATTGAAAATCCGGCTAATAATCATTATTACGGAAATATCGGGCGACTGGGAAGGGCCTTAGCTGAAACTGATAAATCGGATGAGATAGAAACAAAAATATTGCAAATGATCTCAGATAATCAATTGGATGATTATAACAGAATAATACTTTATTACCTGTTCCTGAATTACAACTATAACCTGGAGAACAAAGAGCGGCAGGTGGAAAACAAAGTCAAATTACAGAAAGCAGTAAATACCTTGCCGGATTATCTGGCGAAAAAGATAACAGTGGAATGATGACCAGGCAATGAGCGTCTCCACCCCAGGCGTAACGATTGGCGAAAACGCAATAGTCGCTGCCGGCGCTGTAGTTGCTAAAGATGTCAGCAAATACCATTATGGGTGGTATTCCGGCAAAAATTATTAAAACAGTTGAATAGACCGTAGAAGAATCCTAAATATAGCACTTGGGACGACCCGGTAACTCCACGATGCTGCCAGCCGGCTCCAGCTACCGGATCCCTCCCTTTCTTATCCTGAAAAAACAATTTATTCCATTACTTAAATCCCATCTGACTTTTTTTATACATTTGGGCACCCGTCTATTTGCGTTCCTTCCTTATTGAAGCCATTTTTTACTCTCTGTTAACGCCGCCTTTTGTTAACCCTGTAAATCGCCAGGCTATGGCTTACAATCTATTAGTGTTGAAACAAAACCTGGGTAGGCGTGTTGCCATGACTATTTTTTGTTGCCTGCTAAGTTATGTCGTTACAGCCCAGTCAAGGGTAATGGGCCGGATATTAAATATCAATGGGGAACCACTGGCCAATGCCAGCGTGCTGTTACTGAAATCGGCAGATTCCTCATTGATCAAAGGCATGATGACAACGCAGGAGGGAAGATTCAGCTTCGACAAAGTGGCCAGAGGCAGCTACCTCGTTACCACCACTTTTATTGGTTACAAACAGGTATCTTCTACTGTTTTTGTCGTCAATAACGATCACATTGAATTGCCACCATTAAGGCTTTCGCAAAAAGAAGACAAATTATCCAGTGTTACGATCGCTGCCCGCAAACCACTTATTGAGCAAACGATCGACCGGCTGGTGATCAATGTGTCGGGAAATATCACTGCTTCGGGTTCTACAGCGCTTGACATACTCGAACGTTCTCCCGGTGTAATCGTCGACCGGCAGAATAATTCTATTGCCATTAGTGGTAAGGACGGCGTGGTGGTGATGATGAATGGAAGACTTACACGCATGCCGGTATCGGCACTGGTACCCATGCTGGAAGGCATGCCTGCCGATAAAATCGATAAAATTGAACTCATCACAACACCTCCCGCCTCCCTGGATGCAGAAGGCAATGCAGGCTATATCAATATCGTTATAAAAGGAAATACGCAATATGGCACCAACGGGTCTTATTCACTTACAGGCGGTTACAGCAGAGGCGCCATTGGAATAGCGTCCATCAATTTTAATCACAGGAAGAACCGGTTCAATTTGTATGGAGATTATTCCTACAACGTAGAACACAGCAATCAACTCTTTTCATTTTACCATGCAGTTACCAACCAAAGTAAATTCCTGGAAAACTATTCAACATCGAACAGGTGGCCGATGGAAGACTTCCATGAAGGCAAAATAGGTTTTGATTACGATCTCAATAAAAAAACCATCCTTGGGACGCTGATCACTATCTACAATCGCCGCTGGATCATGGATGCCGATAATAACTCAATGAATTTTACAAACGGGCAACCCGATACGCTGGTCGATCTATTTGTGCATGAATTCCATGCGACTTCGAATTATGACATTAATGTGAACCTGCAGCAAACTTATAAAGAAGGCACCAAGCTGCTGGTGAACGTTGACTATATGCATTACAAGGATGTAAATCCGGTCGATTATGCGAACAGTTACTATGACAATAAAGGCTCTTTTTTGAAAGACGAAGAAATGAAGAGTAGTAAAACCACCCCTATTGATCTTTGGGTAGCAGCAGTTGACTATACCAGCAATTTGAATAAGAAACTGCAATTGGAAGCGGGCGCTAAAGTCACTATTTCGCATTTTACCAATGAAGTGAGGATCGACCGACTGCTGTTGAATGACTGGACTATCGATGAAGCGCTCAGCGCTAACTGGCAGTTGAATGAAAATATTTCTGCGGCTTACTCATCTTTGAATTGGGGGCTGAGTGACAAAACTAAGATAAAAATGGGTTTGCGGTTCGAACATACCAATTCGAACCTGGGAACAGAAAAAGAAAAGAATATTATAGACAGGCATTATGGAAGATTGTTTCCCAGCTTTTTTTTGACACATAAAATTGACGAGGACAATACGGCCGGTTTTTCCTATAGCAGAAGGATCACCCGGCCTACGTTCTGGAACCTTGTCTATTACGGGGATACTGGGCCAGTCAAAACGGAGGATATAGGGCCACCTAAAACGGAGTCATTGGGCCACTTTCCAGTGCAATTC
>NZ_JAFIQX010000009.1 GCF_017356035.1 Longitalea luteola
TCCGGTAAAAAATAGCCTAACAATTGTTTTTCCTGGTCCTTTTCCAATGTTTCTTGTCCGTTTTATTTGGCTGCAAAACAACTACTTTTTCTCCTAAATCCCCCAACTTTTCAACCTGATCCCTAAATCCCCCAACTTTTCAACCTGATCCCAATCCAGCCTGACTGCATTCACATAGTGACAAAAACAAACAAGGCAGCATTTCTGCTGCCTTGTTTGTTTTTGTCGGGAGGACAGGATTCGAACCTGCGACCCCGTGGTCCCAAACCACGTATTCTACCGGGCTGAACTACCTCCCGATGATCTTTTCAGTTGTTGCCAACTACCAGATCGAGGTAAAAAATATCCGCCTTTGCACTTGCCACGGCGGATCTTCTCAGCGGAGAGGGAGGGATTCGAACCCTCGGTACAAGTTTAAGCTCGTACAACGGTTTAGCAAACCGGCCCTTTCGGCCACTCAGGCACCTCTCCTTTTCGGCGGGACGGCAAAATTAAGAGTAAATTCCCAAATAAAAATCAATTACATAGCTAAAAATTCAGATTGTTTTTCGTCTTTTTTCCGGAAAAGCCTGCCCGACGGGCTGAAACCAGCGCCGACGCCTGGTTTCAGCGCTTTATGCTGCCATTCAAAAGTAATTCTAATCTTGTAACCTCTTTACACCGGCCGCAAAACATCTCCCGGGTACGCTCGTAAATCACTGGACCGCTGCTGCACGGCCAATCGACCCCAAAAACAAAAATCCCCCCGATACATCGGAGGGACTATATTTTTAAATCAGGTCATATTTACATGGCGGCTAACTGAACCTTCTGCTGTAACTCCATTACACTCTCACGGAAGGTGCTATCGGTATCCATCAGATCTTTTACTGTTTGGCAGGAATGGATCACGGTGGTATGGTCACGGCCACCGAAGTGTTCACCGATGGTTTTTAATGAGTTTTTCGTGAACGCCTTGGCCAGGTACATAGTAATTTGCCGGGCCTGAACGATTTCACGCTTGCGGGTTTTCTGCAGCAATTTATCATAAGGCACATCGAAATATTCGCATACCATTTTCTGTATGGTTTCGATGGTGATCTCCTTGCTGCTAGTTTTCACGAAATTACGGAGGACTCTTTTTGCCAAGTCTAGGTCAATTTCCCGCTTATTAAGCGAAGATTGTGCCAATAATGAGATCAGCGCGCCCTCTAACTCCCGCACATTACTATTGATATTATAAGCCAGATACTTAACTACTTCCCTGGGCATTTCCAACCCGTCGTTCTTCATCTTCCGCTCCAGTATTTCAATGCGGGTCTCATAGTCGGGAACCTGCAGATCGGCACTCAGCCCCCAGCGGAAACGGCTCAACAACCTTTCCTGAACCCCTTCCAGGTCTTTGGGTGGCTTGTCTGACGTTAAGATCAATTGCTTGCCGCTTTGATGCAAATGATTGAAGATGGCAAAAAAAGCATCCTGCGACTTTTCAGCCCGGTTAAAGAACTGCACATCATCAATGATCAGTACATCTATCAATTGATAAAAATGTATAAAGTCATTGATCGCATTATTACGGCTATGATCCTGGAACTGGTTAATGAATTTTTCAGAGCTTACATACAATACAACTTTGTTCGGATGTAATCTCTTTGTTTCATTACCGATGCCCTGGGCAAGATGGGTTTTACCCAAACCTACACCTCCATATATTACCAATGGATTGAATGAACTGGCGCCTGGTTTTTCAGCAACCGTCTTTCCTGCACGGCGAGCCACGCGATTACAATCGCCCTCAACAAAACTTTCAAATGTATAAATGGGATTGAGCTGCGGATCAATCTGCATTTTTTTCAAACCCGGTATTACAAACGGATTCTTAACCGGATTGTTTATAATGAGGGGAAAATCCATCTCATTACTTGAAAATGTTTTGTAGCCGTGTGTAGGAACATCCATAGTGAGCGGTTTGTTATTATGATTGCCACTATCAACCATGATCCGGTATTCTAATCTGGCGTCCTTACCTAATACTCTTCTTAATGTTTTTGCCAACAAATTAACATAATGCTCTTCCAGGTACTCATAAAAGAATTGACTCGGAACCTGAATGATAAGTATATTGTCTCTCAACTCAACTGGTTTAATAGGCTCAAACCAGGTTTTGAAATGTTGCCACTCAACAATATCCTTTATTATTTCCAAACAATTACTCCAAACTTTTTCGGACGTCTTAGCCATTATACTAGAAGCAGTTTTTTTATGTTGAGTTAAGTTCGTATTCATCTTTTATTGCGCACTAGTGTCAACTTCACAGGAATGTTGGGGAATCTCAGAAACTTAAAAAGGGCGACGAATATCAAATTTTTTCACTGAAAAAAAAATTTTTTATTCACTAGTTTTTGACAATTCTACACTCTGACTGACTAATTAATTTATTTTATTTTTTACTGTCAAAATAATTCCCATCAGGTAACAATCCAATGCAATTATTATGCGCAAATTCTGTTACTGTTTACAATCTGTGAGCACTCGCTAATACAAATAGCAGCACGCAGAAAGCAGCATACCTTTCACTCACCATCTGGTTAACTACGCTACGTAATTTTGCGTCAGTACCATTATTAGCAACACTCTTTATTTTATTATACGCCCGGGAAACTTTTTTTTTGAGCGGGCCTGCCGACCGAGAAGCGCCTGGTTTACATCGAACGGATTTTATTGTGTTGGTTTCGCAGGGAATGCAATCGAAGAAAGATAACAACGCAGTAGTATTAAAAAAGTCTTTCTTCATATTATTTATTGGATGCTATTGAAGGTACAAATATTTTGAAACGCAGAAAATATAAATCCAGTTTTTTTTATTTCAAGATCAAAATAATAAAACAAATGTCAACATAGCATTAACTGAAACAAAGTTATAGATTATCATTTTACCACATTAGCCATAAATACACCCTTACGGGTTAACAGTCGTAAGTAAAATTTTAACGACTCAAGGTATTCAGGTATTTTATGAAAGTCAATAACACATACTGGTATAATTTAACACTCTTCTAATGTAAGTGTGTAATACAAGTCGATTCATTTATAAATAATTACATCAAACAATCCAATTACCTGTTAAAACTGTGTCAGTTTATGATTACAAAACGCTAAACAGCGTACACTACTTTAGCAAGCTGTCTATACCAAGGGGACGAATTACATTTTCTTACTGTTAATCGTGGAACGTTTTTGTGAATCGTAGTTAGTACCTTTGTGCTGCCAATAATTTTTAGGTTAACTACCTAACACTATGCAACAGCAAATTACATTGAAGCTGCTTCCTTCAGAAGCCAGTATAGAATCGATCGTACAACAATATGCAGCGCGCACGATAGGTGTCAAAACCGCCGCCATCACTGGCTACCAGGTCCTTAAACGCTCCATCGATGCCAGAGGACGCCAGCCCTGGATCATGCTCACCATCCTTGTTTTTGTTAATGAACCATTCATCGAGCGCAACGTCAAAAAAATAGTACTGCAGGATGTCGCTAAAGCTGCGCACCGGGTAGTGATCATAGGAGCAGGCCCCGCAGGTTTGTTTGCTGCACTAAAGCTTATTGAACAAGGCATTAAACCTGTGCTGCTCGAAAGAGGCAAGGATGTGCGCTCTCGTCGCAGAGATCTTGCTGCACTCAATAAACAGGGTATTGTAAACCCGGAGAGCAATTACTGCTTTGGTGAAGGCGGCGCCGGTACATATAGCGATGGTAAATTATATACCCGCAGCACCAAACGCGGTGATGTAGAACGCATATTAAACATCCTGGTGCAATTCGGCGCTCATGAAAAAATCCTCTATGAAGCGCACCCTCATATTGGCACTAATAAACTTCCTGAAATTATTACCGCCATAAGAGAACAAATATTGTCTTGTGGTGGTGATTTTTTGTTTGAACAAAAAGTTACCGACCTACTCATCCGCAACAATGTCATTTATGGCGTGAAGACTGCCAGCGGGGATTCCTTTATGGCTGATGCTGTCATTCTGGCTACCGGTCATTCGGCCAGGGATATTTTTGAATTACTACATAGCAAAAAAATCATTATCGAAGCCAAGCCTTTTGCGCTGGGCGTTCGTGTAGAGCATCCGCAAAGTATAATCGACAGCATTCAATATCATTGTCCCGCAGGGCAGGCCAGGAATGAATTTCTGCCGCCTGCCTCTTATAGCCTCGTCCAACAAGTGAATGAACGCGGCGTTTTCTCCTTTTGTATGTGCCCTGGTGGAATCATTGCGCCTGCGGCTACCAGTGACGGCGAGTT
The DNA here is from genome assembly GCF_017356035.1 of Longitalea luteola. Lineage (GTDB taxonomy): Bacteria > Bacteroidota > Bacteroidia > Chitinophagales > Chitinophagaceae > Niastella > Niastella luteola. The sequence goes on from NZ_JAFIQX010000009.1 coordinate 4,291, forward strand.
GGTGGTAAATGGCTGGTCGCCTTCCAAACGGAATAATCCCTTTGCGAACTCCGGGATCGTAACCGCTGTTGAGGTAAAAGATTTTGTAAATTTTCAAAAGAATAACTCGCCTTTATCGGGCATGTATTTTCAACAGGCGGTCGAACGGAAAGCCTTTCAATATGGCGGTGGTAAATTCGTAGCACCGGCTCAGCGCATGGTTGATTTTACCCAACAAAAAATATCCGCTAATTTACCCGACTGCTCTTATTTACCCGGCATCAACAGCGCTGCCCTTAACGAGGTATTACCTGCTTTTGTTACTGCTTCCCTGCAAAAGGCATTTATTGAATTCGGTAAAAAAATGAAAGGTTATTTTACCAATGAAGCTGTACTGGTTGCTACCGAATCCAGGACATCTTCGCCTGTTCGTATTCCCCGCGATCCGGAAACAACCCAACACCCGCAAATAAAAGGACTTTTCCCCTGCGGGGAAGGGGCCGGTTATGCAGGGGGCATCGTGAGCGCCGCTATGGATGGAGAACGCGTTGCCACCAATGCCGAACGATTACTTGTGAACACGTAACGCAGATGCCTCAAGCTAAAAAAGTGTACACATAACACTTTCGCTTTTTGCGTTATTTACGCGCTGCTGCTTTTTGCGTTTTATGCGCCCGATCAATTGCGCTTCATGTGCGTTTGTTAATGGGGAATTATTCGCATTCTGGGGAATGGAAATTTCCAAATTGTGGAATTCGTAATGACTACTTACATAGGGCAAACAAGTTAATTAGTTTAACTGATCAACTTATCAGCCGTGATCCCCTACTCTTCCCTGTCATTGGCCTGCCTTGCTATTAACAATTTCTTTTCTATGAGTTTGTTCTTTTTGAATGCTTCCATCTCCGATCTCAGCTCTTCCCTTTCCTGCTGCCGCTGTGGTGTAAGCAAGCCCTTATTCAGGTTCGGACAACCGGCATCTACCCAGCTGGTGTACCAGAAGTCGGCCACCAGGTTGGCAGATCGTATCAATTGTTTATTGATGGTATTGCCTAAACGCGCACTATACGCTTTTGCAAAGGCAGCAGTATAACTTTTATACTCTTTTCCATTCCGTATTTGCACCCGGTACTTTTCCTTTTCAGTGAACGCTTTTGTCGCCGCTTTCTCTGCGGCAAATACGTCCTGTAATAATTTATGCGATTGCCTGATGGTGCTCCAGATAACCCTGTCGGGATGTTTCAGGTAACGGGCTTTATGACGGCTGCGCAGATCGTATTGCCGGATGTCAATTTCGGGGATCGTAGATTCCCATAAACTGTGCAGCCCTTTTTGACCGGTGAGCTGGCCATCGTAATTCTCAGTAGTATGCAATGGCACATGTGCATCACTTATATAATGTCCCAGATCAGTTGCATAAAAAAGTATACTGTCTTTATTACCACTGCGGAAAGCTGCCGTCAGCTTTTCTTTTATGGCAATTACATGATAAGGCAAATAGCCGGCATGAGACAAACTGTCTTTCCCATATTTTTTTACGGCCGCCGCCCATGTCCTCGGCATCTTCCAGGCAGCCGAGTCGCCGTATAACTCGAGGTCAATAAAGTGGCGGGGCGCTTCCTCCTTATCTTCACTCCTGCGCTCATCGGCGCGTACCGATCTTTTAACCACCTCGTTCATATTACGATGAAAAAAATACCGCATCGATGGTGGCAGCTCGTATACCGCCAGTTGATGAATGGTACGATGCGCGAGGAAACCCCAACTGCTGCAAAGGATAACTGTCAACAGTAAACCGCTTATTGCGATCCCCCTTTTCATAGAGTATATTTTGCGGCGAAGTTGCACAAATAAAATATGCCGCTGTAATAAATCTGTTTTTTTTGCTACTAATTAACGGTTTCATTACCTTTTGTGATAAGTGTGTCAGGCTTATTTTTACGACGCCGGGGAAAGTGTGGCACACCTTACGCCCACATTTCATTAAAAAAGCTAACATGCTATGAACCGACTGGAAGTTAAACATCTGAAAAAGTATTATACTTCGCAAAAAGCGGTAGATGATATCAGTTTTTCGCTGGCCCCCGGCAGCATTTTCGGCTTACTGGGTCCTAACGGCGCCGGTAAAACCACCCTTATCAGAATGATCACCGGCATCCTGTTTCCAGACGATGGCGAGATCATCTTCAATGGACAACCGTTCAACCCCGATAAAGATGTTGCTTATATAGGCTATATGCCCGAAGAAAAAGGACTGTACAAAAAAATGAAGATCGGCGATCAGGCCATTTACCTGGCGCAATTAAAAGGGCTCAGCAAGGCAACCGCGCTGGAACGGGTAAAACACTGGTTCATAAAATTTGAAATGCAAAGCTGGTGGAACAAAAAAGTTGAAGACCTGAGCAAAGGCATGCAGCAAAAATTGCAGTTTGTGACCACCGTACTGAACGATCCCAAACTCATCATTCTCGATGAACCATTCAGCGGCCTCGATCCCGTTAACAGCAATCTCATCAAAGATGAAATTTACAAGCTGGCCCAAAACGGCAGCAGTATTATTTTCAGTACGCACCGCATGGAGCAGGTAGAAGAAATATGCGATCACATCATTCTCGTCAATAAAGGACAAAAGATCCTCGATGGCTCAGTGAACAGCGTTAAACAACAATTCAAGGAGAACATTTTTTCCATCGGTCTCGATAGCAACCCTGGCAACCATCAAAGCGAAGCTTTCGAGGTCATTCAGCAAAAAGGCCATCAGCTGCTCCTGAGGATCAAAGAAGGATACAAACCCAATGATGTGCTGAATCATTTCCTGCAGCAACAGATCGGCATCAACTCCTTTCATGAAATGCTGCCTTCGCTCAGCGATATCTTTATAAAATTGGTAGAAGGCACTCCACTTGCCCGTCAATTCCAAATTGCATCAGCTTAATACGATATTGAAATGAACAAGATCTTACTCATTATACAACGCGAATACCTGGTTCGGGTGAAGAAAAAATCTTTTCTGTTCACTACCATTGGCGTGCCCATTCTCATTGTGGTCTTCTATGCCATCATGATCGCCATTGGCGCCAGCGGCGGACACGAAAAAAATAAAATAGCGGTGATCGACGAAGCCGGCCTGCTCAGCTCCGGTATGGAAAAATCCAAGAGCGACGCGTCCGAGTATGTGTTCATTACCGGTCAGCAGCCCGATTCACTGAAAGTAAAGTACAAAAGCCTGGGCTATGATTACTTTTTATACATTCCGCCCATCGATATTACGCAGCCCGTTAACAATATTCAACTCTACAGCCAGTCACCCGTAGCCGTTAGCCAGAAAAACAAGATCGAGCGCATGATCGATAATGCCATAGAGTTAAGAAGACTGCAATCGGCCAATATTACGCGGGAGCAATACCGCTCAATAAAATCAAATGTATCCATTGATAACAAGATCCTAAATGGAAAAGAGGAGAAGAAAGGCGTGGCCCTGGTTTCATCGATCGTAGCTTTCAGCTGCGGCATGCTCATTTACATTATCATGCTCATTTATGGTACGATGGTAATGCGGGGCGTAATGGAAGAAAAGATAAACCGCATTGCTGAAGTAATGGTAAGCTCGGTGAAACCTTTTCAATTGATGATGGGAAAGATCATTGGCATTGGCGCAGTAGGTTTAACCCAGTTTGCCATCTGGATCGTACTGATCCTTGGTTTGCAGATGATCCTGTCGGCCTTCATCCCTTCATTCGATATGAGCGCTTTGCCGCAGGCAGCGCCGGGCGCAGCTGCCGTGGCTGATAATACTGATAAACTGGCCGCATTCCGCGCCGGTATTAATTCTGTTCCCTGGGGAATGATCAGTTTTTGTTTTATTTTTTATTTTCTCGGCGGCTACCTGTTATATGCCTCTATGTTTGCCGCCATTGGCAGTGTCGTAAGCGATGATCAGAATGAAGCACAATCGATGGTATTCCCGGTAATGATGCCGATCGTGCTGGGGTTTGTGATCATGACGAAGGCGGTTGCAGAACCGGGCAGCCCGCTGGTGGTCTTTGGCAGTATATTCCCGCTCACATCGCCTGTGGTCATGGTGGGCCGCATCATGTACGACGTTCCCCTGAGCGAGTTGATCATTTCCATGTTATTACTGGTGATCAGCATTATATTCTTTGCCTGGCTTACTGCCAAAATTTATCGTACCGGCATCCTGATGTATGGCAAGAAAGTAACGTGGAAGGAAATGCTCCGATGGGCGTTCCGGAAACAGTAAAGGCAATGTGCTAATTTGCCAATGTGCTAATGGGCTAGCGCACGGAAGCAAAAGGAAATGGCAATGGCATGGCAATCGGCAAAAATTTGAGGCTTTGCAAATCTGTTATCAGTTTCAATTGTCGCGAGCCATTCACCACTCACCATTCACCATGCTTTATTTTATCGCCATAGTAACACCGGAAGAGATCAACCAGCAGGTACTGGAATGGAAACACTATATGCTGCAACAGTTCGGGTGCAGGGTGGCGCTGAAATCACCGGCGCATATAACGCTTATTCCGCCCTTTAATATGCCCACCACCCTGCACCACGAATTGGAGGAAGGAATACTGGAGTTCACGCAAGAACAGTCCTCTTTCCCCATTTACTTAAAGGACTTTGCGGCTTTTAAACCGCGGGTAATCTATGTACATGTTCAACCCAATACCCATTTAAGCGATTTACAGGCGCGCCTGGAAGCTTTTCTTCTTAACACCGGCTTTCCCATTAAAAAAGAAGACCGCCCCTATCACCCACACGTTACGATCGCCAACCGTGATCTGCAAAAAGAAGATTTCCCCCTGGCCTGGCAATACTTTCAACAGCGGTCGTATGAAGTAGCGTTCACAGCCAATGCCGTTTGCCTGCTCCGGCATAACGGACAGGCCTGGGAAGTTGCCAATGCCTTTCCGCTGAATAAACGTTAAAAAAAGAGACCGCTTAAAAAAAGGAATGCCCTCATGCAACAAATTACGAAATGTATCGTATTTTTATACGAAGGACGTCGTAAATAGAAACTATAAACTTAACACCATGAAATTGAATCCACCACTTATCCGCTGGGGCGCCCTGGCCCTGCTCGCTGTGGCTACTGTTGTAACCCTGGAAGCTTTTAGCGGCAACCAGCAACCATATTTGACCATGGCCGACAACACCAACGATACCATCCCTAAAAGAAATAAAGTTACCCGCGAAACCGATGACCGTGACCTTGATAAAGAACTACGTCAATTGGACAAAGCCCAGGAACAGCTGGAAAAGATGAAAGAAAAAGACTGGAATGAGGTTTCCCGCATGGCAGAAGAATCGATCAGCAGAATAAACTTCGATAAGATCCAGGAACAAATAGACATGGCCACGAAGAGCATTGATTATGAAAAGATCAATCGCCAGGTACAGGAATCGCTGGCAAAGATCGATTTCGCCGAAATACAACGCAGCATTGAAAGATCACTGGATGAAGTAAAGAAAATTGACAAAGAAGAGCTCCGGCATGAACTCGAGAAAGCCCAAAAGCACGTTCAGGAAGCCCTGAAAAAAGAAGAGTGGAAGGAAGAATTGAAAAAAGCCCAGGCTTTTAACAGGGATGAAGTGAAGAAAGAACTCGAAAATGCCAGGAAAGAAATAGCCAAAGTCAAGGGCGAATTGAAAAAGCAGCAATTCGATTTCAGTAAGGAAATGGATAAGGCCAAAATGGAAATTGACAAAGCTAAAACCGACATGAAAGGCTACCAGGAAATGATCTACGACATGGAAGCTGCCGGCTTATTAAGCACTAAAGAAGATTACACGATCGAATACAAAAACGGCGATCTGTTCATCAATGATAAAAAACAACCGCAGGAGATTACTGACAAATACAAAAAGTATTTCAGGCAGAAGACTATAGCCATTAAAAAACAAGAAGGTCAAATGAAAATTGATCATTAGATCTTTCGGATACGCATTAGACTAGTGATTTTCTCATAAGGCGGGGCTGTTCTCAGTCCGGCCTTTTTTACGCTGAATGCCAAAAACCGCTTAAGGCCTAACGCTTAAGGCCGAACGCTAAAACCGCTGAACGCCTAACGCTAAATGCGTAACGCTTGCTCCGCTTGAATTGAATGTGCAGCTTTAATAGCCGTGTTGGAGCTTGGCTTTTAGCCTTCCGCCTTTAACCTTCAGCCTTCCGCCTTCAGCCTTCTGCCTTTAGCCTTCAGCTTTCAGCCTTTAGCCTTCCTGGATAACCTGAAACCCTTGTAACCTGTAACCTGAGCCCCGGCACCCGGTAACCGGTACCCGTAACCGGTAACCCTAAAAAAAAGACCCCTTCAAAAGAAGCGGTCTCTTTATTATAGTTATTTCAACCTATGGATCAGCCTTCCATCATTCGCATGAAAGGATGAAATACATCGCTTTCATCGTCGGGGCGCATGTTCGTAATATCGAAATTCATTTTGAGGGAAACACCTTCTTTGATAATGATCCCTTCGCGGCGGGTGGTTTTATATCCTTTCTTTTCCAGCACAATGATCACTTCGCCAACCGGCATTTGCGGCACTTTGAAATTGCCCGCTGCATCGGTGGTGAACTCTCTCTTTTCCTGTCCTTTCGATGTGGAAATAGAAACGGTTACCCCTTGTAAAGGTTTTTTGGTACAGGCATCCGCTACGCATCCCTGTAATACCGGCTCTGTCGATTTACGATGACCGTTATCGCCATTAGCTTTGGCTAACAATGCAAGAGGCAGTAACGCTGCAAGCAACAGGTAAGTCTTTTTACCTCTCATAAAAAATTAGTGTTTAAAAGGTTGGCAAAACCAAACATCAGCTGCCATTAGTTTTCAAACGGGACCAATTACAAAGACACAACGCACGTACATAATGTTGCATTCCTACCCTGAAGGTACTTAAATTATAAAGATTTTACCCAGTTAAGTCTGCTTTTGCTCCCGAAAAATTTACTCACGATTCACCCAGGTCGATCTCTGTATTGTCGCCGATATTCAAACTGCGGCTCTCACCTTTTACTTCGGTATCGCTTCCGATGAGAGAATTCGTTAATACAATATCGTAGAGGTCTGCAAATGAACCAATAATAGAATCTTTAATTATTGAATAACTGATCGTGGTCTTTTCGCCTATGGTAACGTTAGGACCAATTATAGAATTTTTGATATCACAGCCTTCTGCAACGCTGACCGGAGGAATAATGATGGTATTTTCAAAATTGTGATCGGGGCTAATGACGCCGCCAAACTTTTTTAGCAAAGTGGCGTTCGATTCCAGCAAGGTATCTTTCTTTCCACAATCGAACCAGTTCTGCACTTTGAAGGGCTGAAACCTGGCGCCATGCTGTATCATACATTCCAGGGCATCGGTGATGCTGAACTCGCCCCGGCTCATGACCTGGTTGCGGATATTACTTTCAAGGCAGTTGAACAGGAAGGATGTTTCTTTAATGCGGTAAATGCCCACCAGCGCCATATTCGATTTGGGGATCTGTGGTTTTTCCACCACCCGGTTAATGAATCCATCTTCGCCCAATTCTACCACACCGAAATCGCGGGGATCATCCACCCGTTTAACGCCCAAAGCCGAGCAGGGCATATCGAGCAGTTCTTTTACGTCATATTCGCAGATGGTATCGCCCAGTACGATGAATATTTCATCATCAGCTACTATGTCTTTGGTCAATTGAATGGCATGGCCAATACCGTGGCGTTCGCTCTGGGTTACGAACCAGGCTTTCAGTTCGGGATATTTCTCTTTAACGTAGTCCTGTATTTTATCGCCCAGATAACCAACAATAAAAACAAATTCATTGATGCCTGCTTCGCGTAACTGGTCAACAATGATGCTGAGTATGGTTTTACCGGCCAGGGGTATTAGTGCCTTTGGTTGCGTGTACGTATGCGGTCGCAGTTTTGTACCTGCTCCAGCTACGGGAATAATTGCTTTCATTTGAAAAATATTTGTTCTTCATCCCGACGGGGCCGGGAAAACAGCCAGGCTTATTTATTGCCGCCTCTTTCTTCTATCGAACCCACAAAGCACTGATTATTTCCTGAAAAACAAGTGGTTTGTTTTCAAAGCCGTGAAAATAGTAAAAAAAATTTTACCAGCGTTTGTTAGTTGGAAAACCGGTTACCGGGTACCAGTTACCAGTTACCAGGTACCGGGTACCGGTTACCGGTTACCGGTTACCGGGTACCGGGTACCGGTTACCAGTTACCGGGTACCAGTTACCGGTTACCGGGTACCGGGTGCCAGTTACCTTGAAAGTGAGCGTTACAGGTACAAGTTTCACGTTCCGGGTTTACGTATACGGCTCTACACAACCTGCTGCCTCGCAAGTGAGGCCTGCTTTGGAGAAACTTGCAACTTGGAACTTGTAACTTGGAACTTGTAACTTATTTTTGCGCCATGCAAAAAGATACGCTTGTTTTTGACCTTCTTAATAAAGAACTTGAACGTCAAAGAAATGGAATAGAACTCATTGCTTCCGAAAATTTTACTTCCTACCAGGTAATGCAGGCCATGGGCTCTGTACCTACCAATAAATATGCTGAAGGCTATCCCGGCAAACGCTATTATGGTGGTTGTGAAGTGGTGGATGAAATTGAATCACTGGCCATCGACCGCCTGAAAAAGATCTTCAATGCCAGCTGGGCCAACGTACAACCCCATGCAGGCGCTCAGGCCAACGTTGCCGTATTTTTAGCCTGCTTAAAACCCGGCGACAAGATCCTGGGGCTCGACCTGAGCATGGGCGGCCATCTCACCCATGGCAGTCCGGCCAATTTCAGTGGCAAGAACTACCAGGCTTTATCGTACGGCGTTGTTAAAGAAACCGGTCTGGTCGATTATGATCAGCTGGAAGCCATTGCCAAAAAAGAGAAACCCAAAATGATCATTTGCGGTGCTTCTGCTTACAGCCGCGACTGGGATTATAAGCGCATCCGGGCAGTCGCCGACTCCATCGGCGCCCTGGTTATGGCTGATATCGCCCACCCCGCCGGTTTAATTGCTAAAGGCCTGCTAAACGATCCTTTTGATCATTGTCATATCGTAACTTCCACTACCCATAAAACCCTGCGTGGTCCCCGCGGCGGTATCATCATGCTTCGTCATGATTTCGACAACCCGCTGGGCATTAAAGACCCCAAAGGAAATATCCGCCCCATGAGCGCCCTGCTCGACCTGGCCGTTTTCCCTGGTATGCAGGGTGGTCCGCTGGAGCATGTTATCGCTGCCAAAGCTGTTGCTTTTGGTGAGATCCTTACCGATGAGTTCAAAACCTACGGTGAGCAGATCATTAAAAATGCGCAGGCTATGGCTGCTGCTTTTGTAAAACGCGGCTATAACCTCATCAGCAACGGTACCGACAATCATTTAATGCTGATCGACCTGCGTAACAAGAATCTTACCGGTAAAAAAGCGCAGGAAACGCTCGATAAAGCGCATATCACGCTTAATAAAAATGCGGTGCCTTTCGATGACAAGAGCCCATTCGTTACCAGTGGTATCCGGGTAGGCGTTCCTGCCATCACCACCAGAGGTATGAAGGAATCGCATATGGAAACCGTGGTAAACATGATCGATAAAATGTTAATGGATACTGACAATGAGGCCACCATCAATGCCGTAAAGCACGATGTGCATGCCTTTATGCAACAGTTCCCGTTGTATCCGGAATTAGGATAAGAGCATCAATTCTGATTGCTCAATATTCGTAGCTGAACGTTATTTGCAAAGAGTTGCCGGTTACAGGTTACCAGTTTCCAGGTACGCAATATGCAGGTAATTAACCGGCATGTTGGCCCGGCAACCGGTGACTGGTAACCGGTAACAATTACAACCAAAAACCTGAACATCATTCTAAACTCAATTTCATTAACGTTCACCATCACTACTCACAAACCATAACACATGATCCAACGTCTACAATCCGTTTGGTTATTACTGGCTGCCGCTGCTGCGTTCTGCAGTTTGAAGTTTTCTTTTTACAGCGGCAATATCATTGGGGAAAATCAGCAGAAGACCTTTGCTTCGTTAACCGCGCAAAGCAATTTGCTGCTGCTGATCTTAACGGCGGGTGTAGGCATTGCTTCCATCATAGCCATCTTCTTATACAAGAACCGGAAGACGCAGTTACGCCTCGTGCTGGTGACCCTGTTAGTATCGATCATCAACCTCGTACTGTTCTTTTCAGAAACAAAAAAGTTTGTACAGAACGAAGGCAAGTTCGATCTCACCGCCATTTTTGCCATCTTCATTCCCATACTTTTATTCTTTGCCATAAGAGGCATTCGGAGGGACGAGAAACTGGTTAAAAGTCTTGACCGGTTAAGATAGTACGCATACTCGTTACTCAGTTCCTTAGTTTTTAAGTTATTCAGTTATTGAGTTCCTCAGTTATTAACTTAGTGAACTGAATAACTTATGAACTGAATAACTTGTATTTATTTGCCCAACTCAAGCTCATAAGCAATAAACTTCTTGCCATCCTTTAGCTGCGTAGTGATCACTTTTACTCTGATGCTGAACCTGCCATTACTGTAGATGGTATGCTGTGCTTCCCTGAAGTCGTACTTTTCGGTCATATGATAGTTGTTGGCCAGCAGCCAGGCAGCGATCTGCTGGTACTCCTCTTTATTATAGGTGCGATAGGTGATCAGCCTGCTCTTAAAACCCCTTGCTGTTGCATCCATAAACATAAAAGAACGCACTACGGCGCGGCCATCCTGCAGTTTATCGAACCAGGAATACTGGTACAACGAACTGGTAGAGTCTACATCTTTTTGCATCAACAGGTAACCATCTGCCTTTAAAGTAGTATCAATTCGTGTAGTGTTCCAGTCGAGCATATCGATGAGGCGGGGAACCCCTATCGATTGTGATATCGCCCTGGTAGTAATGATTATCAGTAATAAAGAAATTATAAATTTATACATTCAACCTGCTATAAGATTTGTGCAAAGTAAGTATAGCAAATGCTTTATTTGTGTTAAAAGACCGCAAAGGCGCAGCAAGATGGTCAACCAGCTTCGTATAACCGGCAAGGTCTTCACTATCACAATTTAATCTTGTAAATGATTTTGAAATCTCAGTATTTTTATTACCTTCGACTCCGTATCCACCCCCTATTGAATATTAAGAGACAAAACTATTCGTATAAACCATTTATTGGTTTTTTCCCCTGACGTAGTCTATTTCCAATATCTGTTAGAATTTCCTACCTGTTGCATTTTCCCTGTTTGAATCACATTGATTTTAATCCATATCCTTTTAAATCCCACTGATATAGGTTTTTGATCACTCCCAAAGTTTTCCAGCTCCTGTTTAAAGCCCATGCGATCCTACACAGAGTAGTTCGCTAACCGTAATCCGTATGTTTTTTTCAAACAGCGGTAAAGGCAATTTTATTTTCAGAACCAAATAAATGTATGTATGAAAAAGTTTTACCTCTTGATCATGTCTTTAGTGGCCTATACGGCAGCAACCATGGCTCAACCCGATCCGGATTGCCCGCTTGCTGTTGGTCAGTATTTTAACATGCCCACTTCGCCTAGTTTTTGTAAAGTATTCTTAGGTAATTTACCTGCGGGTGAACCAGGAACGATTGGTGCTGTGACCCTGATCGGTGGAAACGGTTTACCTATTCCGGATATTAATGGTAATCCTTCTACCCCGCTCCCTGCTTCCTCTACCTCCATTTCCATTTCATACGGTTGCCAGGGTATCCAACGCGTTGAGGTGGACTTTTATGTAGGTACTGAGCTTAGAGAATGTACTTTCACACCCATTGCCGGCGGCGCATTGCCCATTAAATTGTCTTCTTTCAATGGCCGGTTGAGCACTGAAACAGAAGCGACCCTCGCATGGACTTCTTCTCTTGAAGAAAACAGCTTCCAATATGAAGTGCAAAGAAGCGCTGATGGCAAAAACTTTGTTACTGTAGGTAAGGTAACTGCTGCCGGAACTTCTTTGGATGCTATTAAATATTCTTTTAAAGATCCGCTGCCAGCCAATGGCTCTTACTGGTATCGTTTAAATATGATCGATATTGATGGCAAATCAGAGCTTTCCAAAGTGGTTTATGTAAACAGCAAAAAAGGCTCAGGCATCATTACCAAAGTATTCCCGAATCCTTTCACCAGCGAAATACAACTGATCGGCGCCACTTCTGCTGACCTCACATCCGGCAATATCAGGGTGTTCAATGTTTCCGGCCAACAGATCAGGTTCCGCATCGTAGGCGCTAACGCCATCGCACTGGATGAGAATGCCCCTAAAGGCATGTACTTCCTGAAATTCAGGAATAAGGCAGACCAGGAGCAGATCCTGAAACTGATGAAGAATTAATCTACCCCCAGCCCCCTAAAGGGGAGCATACATTGGGCAATTGGCGATGATATACGAATGTTCCAATGCCAGGGGGATAAATAAATAAAAAAGAAAAGGGTGGGCTACTTCATGAAGTAGCCCACCCTTTCTTATTAACTGAATAACTAATTAACTCAGGAACTTCCCGGTATAACTTTCCTTCACCTTCTTTAAACCCTCCGGCACACCGGCATATACGATCTGTCCGCCGCCATCACCTGCTTCCGGACCAAGGTCAATGATCCAGTCGGCGCTTTTAATAACATCGGTATTGTGCTCTATCACTAATATGGAATGGCCCTGCTCGATCAATGCATTGAAAGAAGTGAGCAGTTTTTTAATATCATGAAAATGCAAACCGGTAGTGGGCTCATCAAAGATGAACAGGATATGCCCCTGGCCGCGTCCCTTGCCGAGGAAAGAAGCCAGTTTCACACGTTGCGCTTCACCACCCGACAGGGTATCTGATGACTGTCCGAGTTTTACATAGCCCAGCCCCACATCGCTTAGAGGTTTGATCTTATTGATAATGTCTTTTTCGTCCTTAAAGAATTCCAGTGCTTCATCTACACTCATTTCCAGCACATCATACACGTTTTTTTCTTTGTAGGTGACCTCCAGCACTTCTTCCTTGAACTTCTTACCGCCACATACTTCGCAGGTAAGATGCACATCGGCCAGGAACTGCATTTCAACGATCTGTTCACCTTCACCTTTACAGGTATCGCAACGGCCACCGTCTACATTAAACGAAAAATGCTTGGGTTGAAAGCCGCGTATTTTGCTCAATGGTTGTTTGGCATACAGGTCACGTACTTCATCCCAGGCTTTTATATAAGTTACCGGGTTACTGCGCGATGATTTACCGATGGGATTCTGGTCAACCATTTCTATTTGTGAAATATAATCTATATCACCGGTAATGGCTTTATGCAAGCCGGTCTTATCAACCGGTTCCCCTTTCAGCTTCTTCAATGCCGGGTACAGGATCTGTTTTACCAGTGTTGTTTTCCCGCTGCCGCTCACTCCGCTTACCACACACAACAGGTTCAGCGGGAAGGTGGCATCTACATTTTTGAGATTGTTCTGCCGCGCGCCTTCAATACTTACTGAACGCGTCCATTTACGAACGGTACGGGGTGCTTCAATTTTCAGATCGCCACGCAGGTACTTACCTGTAAGGCTTTTATCGTTCTTAATAATAGCGTCATAATCACCCTGGGCTACCACTTCGCCCCCCAGGTGTGAGGCCAGGGGTCCCATATCGATGATATAATCGGCTTCGCGCATCATCATTTCATCGTGCTCAACGACAACCACGGTATTGCCCAGGTCGCGCAGCTCTTTCAATACCCTGATCAGTCTTTCGGTATCGCGCGAGTGCAAACCGATTGACGGTTCGTCGAGTATATATAGTGAATTGGTGAGATTGCTGCCCAGGGAGCGTGTTAATTGAATACGCTGGCTTTCGCCACCACTCAATGAATTGGCCAGGCGGTTGAGCGTTAAATATCCCAGGCCCACATCGAGCAGGGTTTTCAGGCGGTGATTGATCTCGATCAAGATCCGTTTACCTACCTGGGCGTCGTATTCGCTTAATTGCAGTTCAGCAAACCATACCGCCAGGTCTTTAACCGGCATTTCACACAGCTCGCCAATATGTTTGCCGCCCACCTTCACATACAATGCCTCTTTGCGTAAACGATACCCGTTACAGTCAGGACATTGGGTTCGGCCCCGGTAGCGGGATAACAATACCCGGTACTGTACTTTATAGAGGTTCTGTTCTACTTCCTTAAAAAAGTCGTTGATGCCGTTCACAAATGCATTGCCTTCCCAAAGTACTTTATATTGTTCTTTGGTAAGATCAATGATGGCTTTATGAACGGGAAAATCAAACTTGCGGGCGCCCCGGATGAACTGGTCTTTCCAGGCCCCGAGCTTCTCCCCTTTCCAGGGCGCAACGGCGCCTTCATATACGCTTAACCGTTTATCGGGAATCACCAGGTCTTCATCAATACCCAGCACCTGGCTGAAGCCCTCACAGGTAGGGCAGGCGCCAAACGGGTTATTAAATGAGAAAAGATTAGGCACCGGTTCTTCAAACTGCATACCGTCGAGCTCGAAGCGGTTGCTGAATTGGAGTTTGATGGTGCCGTTCACTTCCAGCATTAATTCACCTTCGCCTTCATAAAAAGCGGTGCCGATAGAATCGGCCATCCGATGCCGGTCGTCTTCGTCAAAAGCCTTTACCACCAGCCGGTCAACCAACACATAGGTATCACCGCTGAGTTCAGGACCAGCGCCTTTTTCGTTGGCGGTATCTATAAGTTCTTCAATACGAAGTATCTCGCCATTGTATAAGCGGGAAAAGCCTTTTTGCATCAGGATATTCAGCTCTTCCAGCGGTTTGCGGTTCTTATGCTGTTTGAAGGGAATAAGAATAAGCACCTTATCGCCGGCGGGGCGGTTAGCGATAGCCTCTATTACATCGTTGATATCGTCTTTTTTTACTTCGCGGCCCGAAATGGGGGAAATGGTTTTGCCCGTACGGGCGAATAACAGCCGCAGGTAATCGTAAATTTCCGTCATACTACCCACGGTTGAGCGTGGGGTACGGGTTATTACCTTTTGCTCTATCGCAATAGCCGGGCATAAACCCTTGATAAAATCCACATCGGGTTTTACCATGCGGGCCATGAATTGTCTCGCATAAGCACTAAGGCTTTCTGCGTACCGGCGCTGCCCTTCGGCGAATAATGTATCTATGGTAAGAGAAGATTTGCCTGAACCCGACACACCCGTGACCACGATGAATTTATTACGCGGAATTTCAACCGAGATATTCTTCAGGTTATGAACCCGTGCCCCCTTTATGTATATATTATCTGACCCCTTTAGCACCGGGTTTGCTACCGTGTTAGCCTTTGTTGATACTGCCATAATTTAAAAGACAACAAATTTATTGTTTTGTTTGAGGATATTTTTAAATAGTTTCCTTAACGGTTATTGGGTAAAAAAATCTAAAAATTGCTTAAAGTTTGCTTATTTCGAAAAGTTCTCTATCTTTAGTTGGTAATTTGTACAATAAATCGAAAACTAAACACACCGCCTATCGCGCAATCACTTCTACTCAGAAAAGCCAATCAATAATAAAAATCCATTTTAATTAATATCCTATCACCTTCAAAAAACCGTAGAAGTTTATGAGTTCACTACGTAAAAAGACCGATCATGAATTAATCCAGGACTTTCAGGATGGAGACTTGTATGCTCTTGAAACCCTCATCCTTCGCCACAAGGAAAAAATGTACACTTCCATTTTATTTCTTGTTAAGGACAAATATCTCGCCGAAGATATTTTCCAGGATGTGCTGATCAAGATCATCGACACCATTCGTGGAGGCAGGTACACCGAGGAAGGTAAGTTCCTTCCCTGGGCAATGCGTATTGCCCACAACCTGTGTGTTGATCACTTCCGGAAAGTAAAACGTACCCCTGCTATCAAAACCAGCGACGACAGGGATATATTTGAAGTGATTAATTTCACAGAAGACGGTGCAGACCAAAAAATGATGAAGCGTCAGAGTTATGACCGCGTTCGTCAGATGTTGGACCTGTTACCAGATGATCAACGCGAAGTGATCATTCTACGTCATTATGCCGATCTGAGCTTTAAAGAGATCGCAGCCCTGACCAATTGCAGCATTAACACCGCTTTGGGCAGAATGCGTTATGGCCTGATCAACCTGCGCAAAATGATGTTACAGAAAAAGATCGCTTTGTAGGCCTTTTTACTTTGGGTACTTCAGTTGTGATTTTATATCATTGCAAAAATTTAACAGCACATCTGAAAAAGGGAACGGATAAGCTGCTTAGATTTGACACCAGAAAACAACAAAGTAAAAAATATTGTCATTCTGGCCCTCCATCCGGGCCCATTTTCTGAATTGCTTGCTTGCCGGAAGGCTGGAACAGAATGACGCCTAATTAAACACCCCCCTCAGGCTGAGCGGGGTGTTTTCTTTTTATATAGAATTATAATCTGATCTCCAGCCTTTTACAATCAAAAACGGCCAATTTCCTGTTCATTTGCCTGATCTGCGTCGTCATTAAGCCAATCCTATGATGCTTTTGCAGCATTCAATAACACTTTTCCCGGATCCTATTCGTCTTTTATGAATATCAGTAACCATTTTTGCGAATTGTATCTCTCATGAGCAGTTTTCAATAGTACTTTCAGCGAATGCTCTTCCTCATGTGTTGAATGTAATCACTCTTTTTTCGTTTTACCCTGCTCATTTGCTGAATATGGTAACCCATTGAGCAAACTGTCCGCATCATTCAGCAAACTGGCAGCACAATTTGATCAACTGGTTATTAAAGTAAGCAAAAGCCCCACCCTATTTCACCAACCGGGCATCAAACTTGAAAAATGGTCGCATCAATTCAGTCAAACGGCCGGTAAATTCCGTAAAAGCAGCAGTCAATCTGATAAATGAAGCGGTCAATCCCACAAAAGCAGCAGTCAATTTGAAAAAAGAAGTGGTGGATCGGTCAAAAGAAAATATCCAATTGAGAAAAGAATGGGTGCATTCGACCAGAGAAGATGCCATCGTGAAAAATGAACCCGTGGTTCTTAAAAAAGCAATAGTGAATTTGCAAAAAGCACTGACAAAAAGCACCAAAGTGACTGCAAATAAAGAATCCCGCCCCGGTAAACGGAACGGGATGTTTATCTAAAAAGATTTTCAGCTACAATGCCTATTTAGCCGCCGTTTGCTGCTCTTTTTTATTGTACGCATCAATCCCACATTCCAGCCACTGGGCAAATTCCCGGGCACTGGGGGTATACCCCTTGGTTTTAGTGAGTATCCTTTCATCCGGACTGATAATGGCATACTGCGGCTGGGCAACTGCATCAAAGTTCACGGATTGGAATGTGGCCCATAAGTCGCCTACGGTAATGATATTTTTCTTCGTATTCGTTTTTTTATTGTCGTATTCAAACTGCTGGGCGGCCGGCAGCGGTCTGCGTTCATCAACATACAACGATACAATGATGAACTTCTCTTTTATCAGGGCGCTCACCTTTTCATCGGGCCATACATTCTCTTCCATCCGGCGGCAGTTTACACAGGCCCAGCCTGTAAAGTCGAGCAATACCGGTTTGTTTTCCTTTTTGGCCCGCGCCAGTGCTTCTTTATAATCATTGTGTAAAGGCTCGATACCTTTTTCACAATTCACGGGATTCTTATACACGCTATAACAAAGCGGTGGCGGAAAGCCGCTGATCAAACTCAGATTGGCGCTTTGCGTATTGGTGAGTCCGGGTATAAAATACAGGGTGGCCGCAGAAAAGACAACAATGAATGCAATGCGGGTCTTACTTAATTTCTTCACCGGGCTGTCGTGCGGGAACCTGATCTTACCCAACAGGTATAATACGATCAGGATACCAACCAGTACCCATATCCCAATGAATACTTCTCTTTTCAGGAAACCCCACTGCTTCACCAGGTCGGCATTCGATAAGAATTTCACCGCCATGGCCAGCTCCAGGAAACCGAGCACCACTTTTACACTGGTTAACCAGCCGCCTGACTTTGGTAATGATTGCAGCCAGCCGGGGAACATGGCGAACAAAGCAAATGGCAAGGCCAGCGCCAGCCCAAACCCTGCCAGTCCGGCCGTTAATGGCCAGGCGCCTTCGGATGCCGTGCCGGCCAGTAAAGAACCTAAAATTGGACCTGTACAGGAGAAGGATACAATGGCCAGGGTTAAGGCCATAAAGAATATACCGCCCAGGCTGCTCATGCCCGACCGGGAATCAATTTTATTGGCCAGTCCGCTGGGCAATCCTATTTCAAAATACCCGAAAAACGAAATGGCAAAGAATACGAAAATGAGAAAGAAGAAGATGTTCAGCCAAACGTTGGTGGAGATATTGTTAAGGATCTCGGGGTTCACACCGCTCACCAGATGGAACGGAATGCTCAATAAAATATAGATAAGGAAAATAAATAAGCCATAAACCGTAGCGTTGGCAATGCCTTTCTTTTTATCCTGCGATTTTTTGGTAAAAAAAGAAACGGTCAGAGGTATTAACGGGAACACACAAGGGGTGAACAATGCGATAAAGCCACCCAGCATCCCAATGAAAAATATGCCGGCCAGGCTTTTGCCACCGGTATCTTCATCGCCGCAGGGATTAACGGGATTTTTGAGGTCGAATGTGGCTACATCGATCACCGGTCTTGCATCAACACCACCTTCAAGCGGTGCAGAAAAAGCATATTCATTCAGCGGGTAAAACTCATCGCCTTTGCCATACGTATACCGGAACTTACCCAACAGCACCGCCGGAACATCGCCGGTGAACGTTACCGTTGCGGTAAAGGAGGCAGGGCCTTCATACACTTTGAAAGTGGCGTTGTCAAATACAGGATTTTTAAATGATGTGCTGTTGCCTGATTCCTTAAATGGCTTATGAACCTGTATAGAAGAGTCAGCAAGTTCGATCTCTACAGAAGGCACCTCACTGATGGATTCATTGGCGCCATATAATTGCCATTTGTTATTTCCTGGTGTTGAAAAAGTTAATTCGTAGACCTTATCCTGGATCTTTTTACCGGATACTTCCCATTTATAAGCAGTTGGATCCTGGCCCTTAACCACAGTGGAGTTGATACAGCACAGCGCAATCAAACTCCATAAAAAATGTTTCATAAAGCGAATACTGGTTGATTTTAAAAAACAAACGAGTTCTTTGAGCAAGAACCCGTTTTTATAATCTAATAATTTGCATCACAAATTGTTAACCGCCTATAGCAACTGAGAATGTTGTTTCGGAAGGAGGCAGACATTTTTCTTCGTTACAAACCATATATTCTACTTTTCCGGCCAGATTGGTTTTAGCAGCGCTCTTAACCTTCACTGTTTGAATGAACTCAACAGTTTTTTCGTAATAGTTCACTTTTCCGCCCCATACTTCTTCATTCTTCGTGATCAGGTTGCCTACTTCTTTTACTTTACCATCCACTACCAACAACGGGTTTTTGGTAAATGTGAATACGGTTGGAATAGGACCATCTACTCCTACGTTCTGAGAGTATATATGCCAGTCGCCATTAACGGTTGCTTTTACCCGAACCTCATACGTCTTATCGGCAATCTTCTTTGAAGAAAATGACCATTTAACCTGGGTACTGGACTGCGCAAACGACACAGCACTGATCAACGTTACCAAAAGGGAGAGCAGAGTTACCTTCATGTTGAGTTTGTTTACTTATTAAAACAGTTTACCTGTCTCAAAAGTCTAAGAAATAATCTTAATAATTATCTAAAAATTTACCAATGCGGCTTTTTCAGTGACAACCGCATTTACCCCCATGATCAGTGATTGTAATATAATGCGGCCATCCGTATTGCCAAGTGCTTCAGAAGTAGCTCTTTCAGGGTGCGGCATCATGCCGAATACATTGCGTGCTTCATTACATATACCCGCGATATTGCGAGCAGCGCCATTACAGTTGGCCTGTGGGGTTATTTCACCCTGCTCATTGCAATACCGGTATATGACCTGATTATTGGCTTCCAGCTTATCCAATGTAGCGTCATCAGCATAATATCTGCCTTCGCCATGCGCAATAGGTATTTTCAATGGCCTGTCGGCGCCTACCCCTATGAGGTGCACGTTCTTGCAAATAAACTGCTGATTGGCATTGCGTAATAATACCCCTGGCAATAAATGCGACTCACATAATACCTGAAAGCCATTGCACACGCCCAGCACTTTACCGCCTTTATTGGCGAATTCGATCACACTTTGCATCATAGGGCTAAACCGGGAAATGGCTCCGCAACGCAAATAATCGCCATAGGAGAAACCACCAGGCAGAACGATACAGTCGTCCTTAGTAAACATACTAAGGTCTTTATCTTTATGCCATAACATGATGACTTCCTGATTCAGATCATTTTGCAGGGCATCCTGCATGTCGCGATCGCAATTGGAGCCCGGAAATACTACAACACCGAATTTCATTAGCGAGAATTTAAATGAGGTGCAAAGATAACATAGTTTGGGGTTACAGGTTGCAAGTTACAGGTTACAGGGCTCAAGACCAGGTTTTCCCTGTAGCCTGCAACATGTAACCTGTAAGGCATAATATATTTACATTACTATAAATCAATCAGTTAAGCCAATAGTTAAGATAGATCGCAAACCCAAATAAGATCCAGTGAATGATCATGGGTAAACGGCGGGAATTGATATAAAAATACATGGCGGCATGAAAAGCGGTTATGGGCACCGCGCACAACATCCAGCTGATATAATTGCTGCCCCCATCGGCCATAATGATGAGCATGGCCATGATCAGGTATAACAGCAGCAGGCTCCAGCTTTTGCGCACATGAATATACATCTTATTGAGGTTGGCCTGTACATAATACCCGCCGATCATGAATGGAATGATCAGTAAACTGATACTCACGGTGGTGATCAGGGAGGATGGGATGGCCGGCAGGCCGATGCTGAACACCGGCTTTATTTTGTTCCAGTCCCATTTATTACCCAGGTATAATACCAGGGCCAGGAAATAATACGGCATGGTAATGCCCAGAAGGTTGATCGCCCATTCGCGCAGGCGAAAAGGCCGCATAATGAACAGGGCGAGCAGGATGAGCCCTACAAATACGATCGCGGGGCGGTATAATAACGTTACAATTCCTATGAGTACCCCAATACTGAAAATGGCGGGCGCCGGTCGTTGAATATTGGGCAAAGTGGTCATGCGGTAAAAGATCCAGATCAGAAAGGTATTGGCGAGCAGGGGGGCCGAAAAATAGTTCCACTCTACAAACAGCGAGGTGGTAAGCATGTGGGCCATGGCCGGCAGGTAATTGGGCCGCGGCAGTAATTTCTGGTCGTTACAAATGCGGTTGAACAAAAGCGCCTGGCTGAACAGCAGTAAAAAAGCGATCAGCACATACAATACCGGTGCAATTTGCAGCGGCTTTAAAAATGCGATCAACCAATTGTATAGGAAATGGTCTTCCGGTTGTTGCAAAGGGCCGGCAGGGTGCAGAAAACGGTTAAACTTCAGAATTAAACCATAAACCAGCAATACCAGGATATTGCTGGAGGTCTTTTGCTTGAATAGTCCTGTCACTCAAACGAATTTAAAATTCAATTTTGGCGAAAGTAAGATAGTTTCTTAATTGACAGGGAACAACCATGGAGCTGGCGCTGATCTGTTTACCGAGCCGGGGCATAAATTCTACCCCCCTTTCCAGGTTCTTCAGCGTTGGGTGACGGGTGATCTTTCCATCGGGGCCAATGCTGTGATCGTTCAGTAACAGGGTCCGGCGCTCATACACATTAAATAAAAAATGCAGTTCTCCGCCGGTATTCATCAGGGAATGCGACACCAAAGCATCCGTTTCATCATCGAACTGCGTCTTTGAGATCACATTGCTCCACTGCAGGTTTTCGTCTTTATCGAACGACAGCACCATGATGTTTTCTGCATGGTACCGGGTCGCTGCAGCGCCCCCATACCGGTTCCAGGGCGACCGCCACGGACTATAATAGGGCGACCAGTAACTATAATCAAGCGGCGACGACCAGGGATTGTTCCAGTACAAATAATCCCACCTATTAAACGTACCACCGCGCGATGTAGTGTACATAGATTCGGCAGTTAATAAATAACCGCCATCGCGTTTTATGATAATATCACTAATAAAATAGTCATTGAAGGCGATCCGCAGGTTGGCGTCGGGCCCTTTGGCCTGTTTGCGCAGATCGTCATTGAAGGCCAGCATGGTCTCTTTGAGCACAGAATCGGCGGCCTTATCCCAGATTACGGTATACAACCCCTCTACATTACCCCGCTTTTGTTTATAGTACAGGGCCGAGAATAAATATCGCCTGTTCGTATTGTCGATCTTGATCTTTACCTCATCCAGCACCCGTTCGTCTTTCTGGTGCAGGTCGCGTACATTGAATTTCTCTTCGCCGCCTTTTTTGGTGATCAGCTGCAGGTTACTGATATAATCGCTCCCGTTCTTGCGCTGGAACTTACCAAACACCATATCCCCTTCATTATCTACCAGGAAGTCGGTAAAATAATCGTTCCGTTCTTCCATAGGCATGTTCATATGATGCTTGTGCTGCAATTCCATATTGGCATTGAACAGCAGGGTGGTGAACAGGAAATTCTTGGGATTGCGGTTATTGATCTTGAACACCATGATCTTTTGCTTATCGTCGCTATAGATGGTGGTGTACAATTTGTTACTGGCGGCCCAGCCTATACGGGTAGTATCCAGCTCAACAGGGTCGCTCATGCGCTTCGCATTCTGATCGAGCTTTACGCCCATACAATACACAATACTCCGGCGCTGGAACTGGTATACCATCCAGACGTGATTGGAATACGGTACAAAGTCTACATTGATCCAACGGTCGTCCAGGTAATCGAGTTTTACCCGTTCGAGCAGTTTCATGTCGTTGTTATAGACACTAATGGCGTTGTCGTTGCGGTTATTTTTAAAAATGAGGATGTTGCTGCCTACTTTTCCTATTATCTCAAAGTCGGTACGACGTCCGTCTTCCCGTTCGGCTTCTGAATAGGTGATCTTTTGGGCGGTACTTATAAATGGAAATACGGCCTGCAACAGTACTACCAGCAGCAGCTGGTGCAGGATATTTTTGCGTAATTTCATCATGGAGCTGCAATGCATGTTATATGCCAAATTACTGATTGTTAAACGGCTGCCCAAACTTTCGGTATAAATTTAAGCATTCATTTTTTATTGATTCAGTAGCAACCAAAAGTGCATAAATTTCGTCGTGTGAACCAATTAGAAATATAAAACGGCGCAGATTTAATTTTTTTACGTATAACTTTGTACCGGATGCCCCGGGTTCATAACCCGGGGTTCTATTATTTTTATTAAAAACCCTTTGATAAACGGGGATAAGCGAACTACCGTGGGCAAACAAATCAATAAAGTTACCGCTGCCACCTTACTTATTGCGTTAGGAATTATTTATGGAGATATAGGAACATCCCCATTATATGTTCTGAACGCAATCACCAGCGGCCGGACAATAGATGAAAGATTAGTTGTGGGCTCTTTATCCTGCATAATCTGGACACTCACCCTGCAAACCACCCTGAAATACGTAGTTCTTACCCTGAAAGCGGACAACCGCGGTGAAGGTGGGATCTTTTCGTTGTACGCACTGGTAAGGCGGCAGCGAAGATGGCTTGTATTACCCGCCATGCTGGGCGGTGCGGCCCTGCTGGCCGACGGTATGATCACCCCGCCCATCTCCGTAACCTCCTCTATTGAGGGTTTACGCAACATCCAGGGGCTGGGCACCATTGAGGACTCGACCATCGTTTACATCGTGATCGGCATTATCAGCGTCCTCTTTTTTCTGCAGCAATTCGGTACTGCTTCCATCGGTAAGATGTTTGGGCCTATTATGTTCTGCTGGTTCTGTATGCTGGCAGTGCTGGGCGCCTCCCACCTCATGGATGACCTGCATATTTTCAAGGCTTTCAGCCCTTATTATGCTATAGACCTGTTAACCTCATACCCCAAAGGGTTCTGGATCCTGGGCGCCGTATTCCTCTGTACCACGGGGGCCGAAGCCCTGTACTCTGACCTGGGCCACTGCGGCCGGGCCAATATCCGGTACTCCTGGATCTTTGTAAAAAGCTGCCTCATCGTAAACTACCTGGGGCAGGGCGCTTACCTGCTCGCCAACTATTCGGGCAAAGTGATCACGCCTGACATGATCAGCGCGGGTTTCAACCCCTTCTACAAGATCATGCCCCACTGGTTCGTGATCCCGGGCATTTTGATCGCCACCGCGGCCGCCATCATCGCCAGCCAGGCCCTGATCAGCGGCTCATTTACACTTATCAGTGAAGCCATGCGGCTGAACCTGTGGCCCAAGCTCAAGATCAATTACCCAACCGAGGAACGCGGCCAGCTGTATATTCCCGGCATAAACATGCTGTTGTTCGTAGGTTGTGTGGGCATCGTATTATACTTTCAAAAATCTTCCCGCATGGAGGCGGCTTACGGACTGGCCATTACCATGTGTATGATCGCCACCACCATCCTGTTTGCCAACTTCCTGGTATCGCGGCGGGCCAAACCGATATGGATCTATCTCTTCCTGATCGTCTATCTCACCATTGAACTGTCGTTCCTGTTCGCCAACCTCGAAAAATTCCCGCACGGCGGTTTTGTGACCCTGCTGGTAGGCGGCGGACTGTTCTTTGTGATGTATATCTGGTACCGCAGCCGCAAGATCAAGAACCGGTATGTGGAATTTGTACGGTTAGAACATTACATTCCGCAGATCCAGGAATTGAGCAACGACAAAACCGTACCCAAATACGCGACGCACCTGGTGTATCTCACCAGCGCCAATAACCCCAAGGAAATTGAGCATAAGATCATTTATTCCATCCTGAATAAAAAGCCCAAACGGGCCGATATCTATTGGTTTGTACACGTTGACACCCTCGACGATCCGTACACCTGCGAGTACACTGTTGAGCATATTATTCCCAACGACATCATCAGGGTCGAGTTCAGACTGGGTTTCAGAATGGAGCCCAAGATCAACCTGATGTTCCGCAAAGTAGTGGCCGACCTGGTAGCCAATAAAGAGGTGAATATTACCAGCCGCTACGAGAGCCTGGAACGGAATAATGTGGTGGGTGACTTCCAGTTCATCGTAATGGAAAAATACCTGAGCCAGGATATCGAGCTGCCCTTCTTCGAGAAAATGATCATGCGCCTGTATTTCATGGTAAAAGAATACAGCTTGTCAGAAGAGCGCGGCTTTGGACTGGATGTGAGCAACGTGACCATCGAAAAATTCCCGCTCATTGTTGCGCCGGTACCTAACCTGAGCCTGAAAAGAGTTTTCTTTGATAATGAGGAAAACCAGTTTTAGAACGGTTTGTTGTTTGTGGTTTGTTGTTTGTGGTTTGTTGTTTGTGGTTTGTTGTTTGTGGTTATCCTAATTTTATGCGTGTCCGACTATTGCTAACCAGCTGCACCTTCAGCGTGCGAAATATTTATTAGATTGGCTTAACCGGCTGGGAAAATAGAGTGCCGGATAAATGAAGGTGGTTTTGAACGAATGAACCACCCTAAGCATTCGGTGGGGTGAAATATTTATCAGAGATTTGCGGTAGAAGAACCATAAACCACAAACTACAAACCATAAACTCTATAATTGCCCACGATTGCCTACTATATCATCGGAGGCTTGCTCCTATTAAGTATTCTTGCCTACATACTACAGGATTGGTTTATTTTCAAACCGGAAAAACTGCCAGCCGATTTTCAGTTCCGGTACGACATCCCTTTCAATGAATTATTCTTTGATATTTCGCCGGGCGTGCGCATTAACGGACTCCACTTTTACCGCCCCGATCCCAAAGGACTGATCCTTTATTTTCATGGCAACACCCGCAGCATAAAAGGCTGGGCTAAGTATGCGCGTGATTTTTACCGCTATGGTTACGATGTAGTGCTGGTAGATTACCGGGGCTTTGGCAAAAGTACCGGCAAACGCAGCGAAAAAGACATGCTGAACGACATGCAGTTCGTTTATAATGTTTTGATCGGAAAATACCCCGAACACCACATCATCGTATATGGACGCAGCATCGGCAGCGGCTTTGCAGCGTACATTGCATCGGAAAACAAACCACGCTATCTCATCCTCGATTCGCCTTATTATAATTTTCGCATCGTGGTAAAACGCTTTCTGCCCATCCTGCCGGTGCGGTATGTATTGCGTTATCACCTGCGCACCGACAAATGGATCCGCCATGTAAACTGTCATACCTACATCATTCATGGCACCCGGGACCGGCTTATCCCTATCAGGCACAGCGAAAGGCTGCAAAGGATCAATCCCCGCAAGATCACGCTGATCCGCATTGTAGGCGGAAGACATAATAACCTGCCCTCCTTTCCGGAGTACCATAATTTTGTGCGTGACATCTTAAAATACTAGTTTATGGTTTGTGGGTTGTGGTTTGTAGTTAGCCTGATTTTATAGCCGGCTGATCAAAGGTTTACCAGCTAATTTATGGGGTTAACCGGCTAGAAAAATTAGAGAGCCGCATAATTAGCGGTGGTTTCGAATAAATGAACCACAAACCATAAACCACAAACCACAAACCCTTCCTATCTTGTGAGCTCTATGAAAAAGAAGGTTCTATTCCGCTGGCTCAAGCTTTTTATATTGATCTATTGTTTAATTGGCATTGCGATCTATTACGGTCAGGATAAACTCCTGTTCCATCCGCAACCGGTAACGGCCCAATCACAATACAGTTTTCCATTTCCGTATAAAGAAGTGAATATTCCCTGGTCGAAGGAATCGAACATCAATATCATTCAATTTCCCACCACTCAACCGCAGGCCAAAGGCGTAGTGCTGTATTTTCATGGCAATAAGCAAAATATTACCCGGTATGCCAAAGCAGCCCCTGCATTTACCAGCCGTGGTTATGAAGTGTGGATGATCGATTACCCGGGTTTTGGCAAAAGCACGGGAGATTTTACCGAACAGCGGTTGTATGACTGGGCGCTGGTGTTTTACAAACTGGCACAGGCGAAGTATTCGAAAGACAGCATTATTATTTATGGGAAATCAATGGGTACCGGCATCGCCGCACAACTGGCTACCATTCGCGATTGTAAAACACTGATCCTTGAAGCGCCATATTATAGTTTTCCTTCTATTATCGGAAGCTGGCTGCCCATTTATCCGCTGAATAAAATGATCCATTTTAAATTGCCCACCTGGCAGTATGTAAAAGAAGTCACGAATCCGATAGTCATTTTTCATGGCACCAGCGATTATACCATTCCTTACAGGAATTCGAAAAAGCTGAAGCCGTATTTAAACGCAACGGATGAATACATCACGCTGGAAGGTGCGAAGCATAACGATATTCCTACGTTTCCGGAATATAATAAGAAGTTGGATTCGTTACTAAGGTAACTGAAGTCGGAGGTCTGAAGTCAGACGTCTGAAGTCGGAAGAGCCTGTATTTCGGATTTCCGACTTCCGACATCGGACCCCGGACCTCGCAGTCTTTATGTCCCCGGTCCCTACTTTAAATAGGAACAACGTTAAGATCCTTGTTCATCTTGATCTTATCGGGGATCGCCGCAATGATCTCTTCCTTCAGCGCTTCAATGAGGCGTTTCTTTACAAAATCGCGGTGCACCACAATGCTCACCTCCCGCATGGGAGCCGGCTTTTTAAAATGCCGGATGAGTTGCAACTGGCGGGCCGTCATATCGAGGGTGGTGAGCTCTGGCAGAATAGTGATGCCATCATTTAATTCAACCATACGCCGCAGGGTTTCTATACTGCCGGCTTCATATTCGAAATGGGAACCCAATTCACTGGCCCGGCGCAATTCACACAGGTTTACGATCTGCGAGCGGAAGCAATGCCCCTCTTCCATCAGCCATAACTTTTCGGGATCAATGTCCTGGGCCAGCACATACGTCTTTTTATATGCAGCATTCTTGCGGGAAACATACGCCAGCAGTTCCTCATAGAACAGCACATGTTCCTTGATGCCGTTCTCCTGCAGGGGCGTAACAAGGATACCCACATCGATGCGGCCTTCCCGCAAACGGGTGACAATGTATTCGGTCATCAATTCCTGCACTACCAGTTTTATATGCGGGTATTTCTTATAGAAGCTCTGGATGAACAGCGGTAATAAATAAGGAGCCAGGGTGGGAATAATGCCAATTCGCAATTCACCGGTCAAAATGCCCTTTTTGGTTTGAACCAGCTCTTTGATCACATTTTTTTCCGACAAAATGCGGCGCGCCTGCTCAATGATCTCAATTCCGATTTCAGTAGGCACTACGGGCTGTTTACTGCGGTCGAATATTTTAACGCCTAATTCCTCTTCCAGCTTTTGCACCTGCATGCTCAAGGTAGGCTGGGTAACGAAACAATGTTCGGCGGCAGTAGCAAAATGCCGGTAAGTGTCTACGGCCACTACGTATTCGAGTTGAACAAATGTCATAATAGGTTTTGTCTATAGTTCTATAAAATTAATCAATTTGATTTATCAACAAAATAATTGAAGTTTTGTGATACCGGTTTAAATAGCGATCCGGCATTCCGGTATAAGAACTGTTTCAAAAGGGGGTTCAGGGAAAGGCCGCAGAAGAGTAGCTTATAGTTTTTTGGAAATTCAAAATACCCGGTAATATTATTCTGCAAATGTGGTGACCCTGCATTTGCGACCCGCTCATGTGGTAGATGGCATCAGCCGCCTGTAAGCGTTAAGGGCTGTATAATATCCTATTCTGATGTACATCACTACCGCTTGGGTTGAATGGTGAATGGTGAATGGTGAATGGTCAATGGTCAATGGTCAATGGTGAATGGTCAATGGTGAATGGTCAATGGTCAATGGTCAGTGCCGGCTCTAGGAGCCACACCCGCCACAACCACCGCCGCATCCGCTACCGCAGCCTCCGCCGCCATCACCGCCGCCGCTACCAGTGCAGCTGCTGCAACTACTGCAGGAAGAATTGGTGGTTGATTGTTTGTCATGATTGAGCACGGGGTAAGGAGCAAAGATCGCCGTAAGTGCAGCTCCTTCGGCAAACCAGGTGAGGGAATCATTTCCATGGATGGAATAAAGGGAAACCACCTGATCGCTGTACAGCGTTCCATCCTGCTGTAAGCTTCCGGCCAGTTTTTTCACCTGCTCAAGCACCATGCGCCTGCGTGACATGAAATTTGTAAGAATTACAGAGATGATGAGCAAGACCCACAATTCAAAGAAAAGATTACCTAGCGCTTTATGATTCACTGCTCCCTGAAAGAACCTGATCATGATAATTACAAATGGTAACAGCATCAGGTGATATTTTTTCACCAAGTGCTCCTTGTGATAAGCCAGGAGATACAACTTTTGCAGCGCAGGATGTTTTATCGCTTCTTCATCATACCACTCTGTAGCTATCCGTTCATAATGGATGCTATCCTCCTGCTCTTTCAGAAATCCCTGGATTAACGGGTTCTGTTCATTGGCTGGCTTATTGTACCAGTTCTTATGAACAATAAACCGGTTATCAGCTGATAGTCCGATCAGGTTGCGCCGCAGCAGGTCTACGATGCCTGCCTGAATAGCGCGGTGTTTTCCAAAGAGGAACTGTGCTATTTGGAAAGGAGTAACGTCAACAGGAAAATGTTCGGTAACCAGTTGTCTCAGTATGCGGCCTTTTTCGTTTTGGAGGAGTACATAACCAATAATACAACTAACCGCGAATAAAGGAAAGAAAACCAGGAATTGAGGACCGTTCAATGAAAAAGGAGATAAAACGTGATGGAGGGAAGCACTGATAATGAGCGGGAGCGTTAGCAACATTACAACAAGAGCGATGATCTCATTTCGTATGACCCAGTTTGGTTCGGGAAGGTGGATCTGCGGTTCCTGCGGCGGCGGCCAGATATCATCTGGCGGTGGTGATTCAAAGACCGATTGGTATAATTGCAGCGTTTCTTTATACCAATCGCGGTGTTTGTGGTCTTCTTCATCCCCTCCCCGGGATGGATGGTGATGGATATCTTTGCCGAGGGTGTTTTTGCAAAGATCGATCCAGTACGATCGCGTGTAAGTGAGGTGTAAATGCCAGGCTTCATCTACGGCCTGTGAGGGTGATGCGCCATTTGGAGAAATGCAACATAAGAAGAGGAATTTCCGGTACTCATTGATGACCCGTTCTGTGTAGAAGGCTGTCCAGTTTTGTTTTGCAGCTAATTTGTGTGAGAAGGTGATTGCTGCATTGGGTTCATCGAGGGGAAATTGTTGAATTGCACTCCAAAGGCTTCTGTGTTCTTCAACTTTCATATTTCTGTCTTTGGTTACACAAAGTTATAACGGAGTTATTCAACCGGGCAAGCAAGCGTGTGTTACCAAATTATTAATCCGTGTGGAACCTGCACTTTGCATGTGAAACGCTGTTATGGAACGTTTGTGGAACGCTGAACCAACGGGCAATAGACAATAGGCAAAGGGCAACTGGCAATAGACAATGGACAATAGACAATGGGCAAAAGGCAATAGGCAATAATTACCACCCATCTCTATTCAACATTATCAACTCTATAAACCGTATTAAATTTATTAACCCTATCAACCGGTCAACGGGTTAACTGGTCAACGGATTAACTGGTTAACTGGTCAACTGGCCAACTGGTCAACTGGTCAACTTACTAATCCAACTCATCAACATACTCGTCCAACACCACTTTCGACTTGCCTACCTTCAACCTGTATCCCATGCCTACCTTCAAGGCATAATTCTCCTTTTCATGGCTCACGGGAAAACCAAAACTCACGGGGTAATCGTACTCCTTCACGATCTCGTGGATGATCTCATACACGTTTTGGCCGAAAGGCCGCTCAGTATCTTTCATATCACTGAAACCGCCGATGATCAGTCCGGCCAGTTTATTTAATTTACCACTGCGCTGCAGCTGCCGCATCATTCTATCTACATTGTACAGGTATTCACCCACATCTTCGATGAACAGGATCCTTCCCTTTGTTTTAATGTCTGATGCCGTACCTACCAAATGCGCCAGCAACGCGAGGTTACCGCCCACCAGTTCACCGACGGCTTCGCCTTTCTTATTGAATGTATGACCCGGACATTCATATCTTAATCTTTTTCCTTCCAGGGCCAGCTTCAACGATCCTACAAACTCATTCGCATAACCGCCGTCATTGAATGCGGCAGCCATGGGTGCATGCAGGGTGGCAACGCCGCAATTGGAATAAATATGCGAATGCAGCACCGTTATATCACTAAACCCGATCACCCATTTGGGTTGTTTTTTGAATTTCTTAAAACTGATATGATCAATGATCCGGCTTAACCCATAACCACCGCGGGCACATAATACGGCATGCACGTCATCATCGTCGAGGATCTGCTGAAAATTGATCAGCCGTTCTTCATCGGTGCCTGAAAAATAATTGGAAGAATGGCTGCCTACCGTTGTGCCCACTTTCACTTTATATCCCCATTGTTGCAGCACATCAATGCATGTTTGCGCTTTTTCTATTGCCATGAATCCCGAAGGACAAACCAATGCGATCGTGTGGCCTGGCTGCAAATAGGGAGGAACTTTTACCATTATCATTTTATTTGTAATGCGAAATACCTGATGATTACATTCAATGTTCAAATTTAAGCAATCATATTTCCCGGAGTATTACTTCTTCATTAGTAACGTTGAGCCGGTGAATAACGCCACATTTTAAAGCATAATTATTGCGTTGATGGCCAACGGGGAAATCGAAACAAACGGGATACTTGTACTCCTTTACTTTTTCCAGCACAATTTCCTGCACGGTACGGCCGAACTCTTCGCCGGGATCATCGGGCTTTATTTTAAACCCGCCCACGATTAAACCTGCCAGCTTTTCGAGCTTACCGGTGCGCTTCAGGTTCCAGAACATGCGATCGATGCTGTACAGGTATTCACCTGTGTCTTCTACGAACAGTATTTTGTTGGTAGTTCGAAGATCCGATCTCGTGCCCGCCAGGGTTTCTATCAGTTTCAGGTTGCCGCCAACCAATGGTCCTTCCGCTTTCCCTGGTTTGTTAAAGGGGTTTACCGGGGCGGTATATGTCATCTTTTGCCCCGTTAGCGCCTGTTTTATAGAAAGGATCGTTTCGATCTGGATCGGTTCGGCTTTAGTCCAGTCATCGGGAAAACTGTTGCACATTTTAGAATGGATCGAAGCTATGCCATAATTCCGGTTGAGGTGGCAGTGCAGGACGGTAATGTCGCTAAAGCCAATGATCCATTTAGGTCGGGCAACCAGTTTGGAGAGATCCAATTTATCAATAATGCGAACAATTCCATAACCGCCACGCGCACACATAATGGCTTTTATTTTCGGATCGTCGATCATCTGCTGTAGATCCTTCGCGCGTTCTTCATCGGTGCCGCCGAAGGTCCAGTCCTTTTTGCCAACGGTATCACCCACCCTGATATTAAAGCCCCACTCTACCATTTGCACCATGGCCGGTTGTATCTCGGGCAGGGTAATATGACCTGCGGGACAGGTAATACCAATAGTATCGCCGGGTTTTAAATAGCGGGGCAGAATAGGCGCCGGTGACTCACGCTCATCATTATTAACCAGGGCACTAAAACCAGGAAAAGGTAATCCGGCCACCAGGAACGAGGATAAAAAATGCTTACGGTTCATGTACTGATATAATTTTTAAATATACCGTAAAGTTCTTTTAGCCCATACATAAACAAAGTACTTTTATCGTATGGCAGCACGTTTCGTAATAGCATTGTTAGTAGCAATTGCATTGGTACTTTGGGTGTTATACCAGTTGGCCATTCGCAAAAAAAGCGGTGCAGCAATCAATAACGAGGTAATGTTCAGCCGGTAACCCGGAACTGGCAACCGGCACCCGGTAACCAATTTTATGCCTTGCCCCCGAATAGTTACTTTTGCAATTCACCCTCCGGCATTCGCCTGGCTGCACAGCGATTTGCAGTACAAGGGAGCGTCGCAAGGGACGACGATTAGAATTACCAAAGACGATCAACAAAATGAGCAATTTTAAGCGCTATTTAGTCACAGCGGCCCTGCCGTACGCCAATGGTCCCGTGCATATCGGTCACCTGGCAGGCTGCTATTTACCGGCTGATATTTACGTGCGTTACCAACGGGCGCAAAAAAGAGATATCAAATTTATTGGCGGCAGTGATGAACATGGAGTTCCCATTACCATCCGCGCCATGAAAGAAGGCGTGAGTCCACAGCAAATTGTAGATAAATACCATGCCCTGATCAAAGAAAGTTTTGATCAAATGGGGATTTCTTTCGATATCTATTCCCGCACTTCCAATAAAATTCATCACGAAACGGCAGCTGCTTTTTTCAAAAAGCTGTACGACGATGGCCTGTTCGAAGAAAAAGAGACCGAACAGTATTATGATGAAAAAACAAATACGTTCCTGGCAGACAGATACATTACCGGTACCTGTCCCGTTTGCGGTAATCCCAACGCCTATGGCGATCAGTGCGAGAAATGCGGCTCTTCGCTGAGCCCTGAACAACTGATCAACCCGCGCAGTACGCTGAGCGATGCCGTGCCTGTTAAGCGGAAAACAAAACACTGGTACTTCCCGCTGCAGAACTACGAGGAATGGCTGAAGGGCTGGCTCCTGGAAGGCCATACCGAATGGAAGAATAACGTATATGGGCAGTGCAAAAGCTGGCTCGACAGTGGTTTGCAAAGCCGCGCCATGACGCGCGACAGCAGCTGGGGCGTGAAAGTGCCTTTACCCGATACGGAAGGCAAGGTGCTGTACGTGTGGTTCGATGCCCCTATCGGTTATATTTCCGCTACCAAAGAACTCACCGAACAATGGGCTGATTACTGGTGCAAGGAGGACACCAAACTGGTGCACTTCATTGGTAAAGACAATATTGTTTTTCACTGTATTATTTTCCCGGCGATGTTGAAAGCGCATGGTGGATTTGTATTGCCCGATAATGTGCCGGCCAACGAATTCCTGAACATTGAAGGAGACAAAGTATCTACCAGCCGCAACTGGGCCGTATGGGTGCATGAATACATAAAAGATTTTCCGGGCTGCGAAGATGTATTACGGTATGTGCTGTGCAGCAATGCGCCGGAAACCAAGGACAATGATTTTACCTGGAAAGATTTTCAGGACCGCAATAACAGCGAGCTGGTTTCCATCTTTGGAAACTTTGTGAACCGCGCCTTTGTGCTCATGCACAAGCTGTGTGGTGGCAAAGTGCCGGCTTTACATGCAGATGTGCTCGATGAATCGGGCAAAAACCTGCTGGCCGAATTTGCGATCACCAAAACAAAAGTAGAAGAGCACCTGGACAACTTCAAGTTCCGCGATGCATTGTTCGAAGTGATCGACCTGTCGAGAAAAGGCAACAAGTATATGCAGGAACAGGAGCCCTGGATCGTTGCCAAAACACTGGCCGAAAATCCGGATAACCAGAAACTGATCGATAACTGTCTGCACATTTGTTTGCAGCTGACCGCCAATCTGGCGATCATGATCAATCCATTCCTGCCCAATACAGCCAAAAAAATGCTGCACCTGATGAAAGTGGTGGAAAAAATGCTGGAATGGGAGAATGCGGGTAAAACAAAATTACTGAGTGTTGGTTATAGCTTACGGGCCCCTGAATTGCTGTTCAGAAAAATTGAGAATGAGGAGATCGATGCGCAGATCGCGAAACTAAAAGCCGGACTGGTGAAGCCGGAAGCCGGAAGTCTGAAGCCGGGAAACACAGGCGGCGAACCTCAAACGTCAGACATCAAGCCTCAGATCGTATACGACGATTTTGCCAAACTCGATCTTCGGGTAGGCACCATTGTTGCAGCCGAGAAAGTGCCCAAGGCCGACAAGCTGTTAAAGCTGCAGGTTGATCTGGGTTTTGAAACGCGCACCATTGTTTCGGGCATTGCTGAACATTTTAAACCCGAAGACATTACCGGCAAACAGGTAGTGGTGGTAGCCAACCTGGCGCCCCGCAAAATGCGCGGTATTGAAAGTAATGGCATGATCCTGATGGCTGAAGATAAAGCAGGCAAACTGCATTTCATTAATTCTGTTGATGCTATTGACAATGGCTCTTCAGTGAGTTAAATAGATTATTCACCATTGTGCCCCACTTGTTTTGCGCAATGGCAAAGCAGTGGGGCACTTCTTTTAATAGTATAACATGAAAATCGGATTTATCGGGTTAGGCAACCTGGGCACACCCATTGCCGAAAACCTGCAGGAAAAAGGACATCAGCTGTTTGTTTACAATCGCACTGCTTCCAAAACAAAAGCATTGACCGACAAAGGCGCCACAGCCCTGGCAACGGTGAAAGAGCTGGCGGTGGAGTGTGCGGTTATCATCACCATGGTCGCAGATGACAAAGCCCTTAAAAGCATCTGCGAAGGTGACGATGGCCTGATAGAAAATATGCAGCCGGGAGGCGTTCACATCGCTATGAGCACCATACTGCCGCTTACCGCTGCGGAATTGTCAGAACAACACCAACAACATGGTTCACACTACCTGGCAGCACCGGTCTTTGGCCGTCCAGAAGCAGCCCGCGCCCGCAAGCTGAACTTTGTGGTATCGGGCGAAGCCACCGTTCGCCAGCAATACGAACAACTATTTAAAGATGCGGGCGGCGCAGGTGTATGGGATTTTGGCGATGCCATCACGGCTGCCAATACTGTGAAGCTTTGCGGTAATTTTATGATCGCTGCTGCCCTGGAAGCCATTGGTGAAAGCGTTTCACTCGCTGCCAAAAGCAATATCGATACGCAGAAGATGTGGTCATTCTTTACCCAAACGCTCTTCAACTCACCTATATATGTGAACTACGGTAACTTTATCGTAAACCAGCAATTTAAACCGGCGGCTTTCAACATGCCATTGGGGTTAAAAGATATTAACCTGGTACTTTCACAGGCTGCGGCAGTTGACAATAACATGCCGTTTGCCCTGCTGCTGAAGCACCATATGCAACAGCTCATAGAAAAAGATCCCGAGCTCGACTGGAGCGCCGTGTCGCTGGCGGCGAATCAATAGGCAATAGACAATAGGCAATAGACAAAATAGGTGTGCCACATTTCCCTGCAGCGTCGAAAGTAAATGTGGCACACCTCGATTTAAGGGATCAACACCACAACAATATCCATCACGTTGGTGAAAGTAGGCCCTGTAATGATATGTCCGCCTGCCTGGTGAAAGAAGTTCCAGGAATCGTTTCGCGTTAGATAATCTTCAGCTGTCAGTACCCGTTGGGCGGCCTGCTTTATAACGGCGGCATCTACTACTGCGCCGGCGGCATCGGTGGGGCCATCCGTACCATCGGTACCCGCACTGAGCAACACCGGCAATTTTTCACTATCGGGAAAAGCCTGCTGCAATGCTATCAATGCAGCCAGCGCAAACTCCTGGTTACGGCCGCCTTTTCCGGGGTGGTTAACGGTCACCGTGGTTTCGCCGCCCAATAACAAACAGGCAGGGCGCGGGCCATCGTACTGCCGTACCTGCGCTACCAGTTCCTGTGCTTTTTCGCGGGCCTCACCTTTCAGGGCGTCGGTAACAATAACGGGCGTGTAGCGCAATGACCGCGCGGTTTCCGCCGCCGCTTCCAGTGCAATGCGATTCGTGCCAATGAGGTAATTAAAGCTTTTGGTAAATATGGGATCGCCGGGTTTGGGTGTTTCCGGAATTTGTTTGTTCAGGCCCAAATGTAACCAGCGGATAATACTTACCGGTAGCTTTTCCGCCAGCTGGTATTTTCGAATAATATCCCAGGCATCGGCGAACGTACTGCGGTCGGCAACGGTGGGACCGCTGGCAATACTATCGAGCGGATCGCCGATTACGTCGCTTAAAATGAAATTGATCACCGTGGCAGGCCAGGCAGTTCGCATGAGTTGTCCGCCCTTAATGCCGGCCGACAAATGTTTTCGAACCGTATTCATTTCCTCGATCGTTGCCCCGCATTGCAGCAAACGCTTAAATACAATTTGCAGCTCCGGTAATAAAACACCAGGCGGACAATCGACCACCAGCGCCGAAGCGCCTCCGCTGATCAGGGCGATCACCACATCTTTTTCACCAGCGTTTTTTACCAGGCGGATCATTTCCCGCCCGCCCAGTAAACTGTTTTCATCCGGAACCGGGTGCCCCGCTTCTATACAACGAATGGTGTTTAAGGTGAACCCATGGCCATATTTTGTGACAACAACGCCGTCATCGGTCCGGCTGCCCAGCACTATTTCTGCTTCGCGCGCCATGGCCGCACTGGCTTTGCCGGCACCTATAATAAATACCTTATTTATATCACCCTGTGCAAAAAGCTGTTCACCTAACAACAGCTTGTCCTGCTGCCATCGTATATGCCTGGCCAATAGGTACCGGGGTTGTACCGCCCGAACAGCTGCAGAAAATATTTTGAGCGCATCGTTACGCATTTTTTTAGTCAATTTTTGCGGATAGCCAGTTACTTATATTAAATTCCTATACACCCCTGCCACCGGCTAACCTGCTAATTTATAAAAAGCTCTTGGCACGTGCGGATTTTATCCTATCTTTGAAAATAGTTGTTTAGCTAACTATTTTTTTATGAGTAAACGAATCATTAAAAAAGTAGCTGTACTGGGAAGTGGAGTTATGGGTTCCCGTATTGCTTGCCACTTTGCAGGTATTGGGGTACAGGTGTTGTTATTAGACATGGTTCCGAAAGAAGCTGTTGAGAGTGATAACAAAGCCGCCCGCAATAAACTGGTAAACGATGCCCTCCAGGCTGCGCTGAAAAGCAATCCTTCGCCTGTTTATACGAAGGATGTGGTGAAGAAGATCACTACCGGCAACTTTACTGATAATATGAAAGATATCGCCGGCTATGACTGGATCATAGAAGTGGTTGTAGAACGGCTCGATATCAAACAACAGATATTTACCGAAGTAGAAAAGTACCGCACACCTGGCAGTCTCATTACTTCCAACACCTCAGGCATTCCAATTCACCTGATGGCCGAAGGCAGAAGCGAAGACTTCAGGAAACATTTCTGCGGCACTCACTTTTTCAACCCACCGCGATATTTACGCTTACTTGAAATAATTCCCACACCACATACAGATCAAACGGTAGTTGATTTCTTAATGCAGTATGGTGACCTGTACCTGGGTAAGACCACTGTGTTGTGTAAAGACACTCCGGCATTCATTGCCAACCGTATTGGTGTATATGGCATCATGGCCATCTTTGGCCTGGTGGAAAAAATGGGATTGACGGTTGATGAAATAGATGCGTTGACCGGTCCCATCATTGGCCGGCCTAAATCAGCCACTTTCAGGACCGCAGATGTCGTAGGCATCGATACGCTGGTGAAAGTAGCCAAAGGCGTTTATGACAACTGTCCCAACGACGAGCACCGCGATACATTCGTTATACCCGCCTGGCTCGAAAAAATGGTAACCAATAACCAGTTGGGCGATAAAACTGGGCAGGGCTTCTTTGTAAAGAAAAAAGGAACCGGAGGCGAAAAGGAGATCTTTTCACTCGACCTGAAAACTTTTGAATATAAACCCCGTACCAAAGCAAAATTTGCCACGGTAGAAACGGCCAAACCGATCGATGATCTTGCAACAAGACTAAAGGCTTTATGTGCCGGCACCGATAAAGCCGGTGAGTTCTACCGCCAGTTCCATTACGGGCTGTTCTCCTATATCTCACACCGCATTCCTAAAATTTCAGACGAGCTCTACCGGGTCGACGACGCGATGATGGCCGGCTTTGGCTGGGAGATCGGCGCCTTCGAAAGCTGGGATGTATTAGGGGTGGAAAGCACCGTTCAAAAAATGAAAGCTGCCGGTTACTCAGTAGCTCCATGGATAACCGAAATGCTGGAAGCCGGCGTAAAAAGTTTTTACAAAGTTGAAAATGGCAAGCGGCTGTACTATGATGTTAACTCAAAGACGTATAGATCATTGCCGGGTGGTGATGCATTTATCGTGATGAAAAACTTTGAGAACCAGACCGTATGGAAAAACAGCGCCTGCCGGTTGTACCATTTGGGTGATGACGTGCTGGGCCTTGAGTGGAACACCAAGATGGGAAGCATAGGTGGCGAAGTGCTGGAAGCCATTCAACGATCAATTGCAAAAGCAGAAGAAAAATATAAGGGACTGGTCATTGCCAATGACAGCGCCAACTTCAGTGCCGGCGCCAATGTGGGCATGATCTTTATGCTGGCCATCGAGCAGGAATATGATGAGCTCGACATGGCTGTTCGCCTTTTTCAGAACACCATGATGCGGGCCCGTTATAGTTCCGTTCCGGTAGTGGTAGCGCCGCATGCGCTCACGCTGGGTGGCGCCTGTGAACTGAGCCTGCATTCCGATAAAATATGCGCAGCCGCCGAAACCTATATTGGTTTGGTTGAACTGGGGGTTGGACTGATACCCGGCGGTGGCGGCACCAAAGAATTTGTATTACGCGCCGCAGATGAAATGCACGAAGACGAACCGGAAACCATCACCCTCAAGAACCGCTTTCTTACTATAGCAACAGCTAAAGTGGCTACTTCAGCAGCAGAAGGTTTCGAACTGGGCATCTTACGCAAAGGAAAAGATGAAGTGGTGCTGAACCAGGGCCGCCGGATCGCTGAAGCTAAAAAAAGCGTGATCGAACTTTTCGACAGCGGTTATGTTACACCCATACAACGTAACGACATCAAAGTATTGGGCCGTTCGGCTTTGGGCGCTTTATATGCCGGCATCAATGGTATGTGGCGCGCAGGCTATGCAACCGATCACGATGTAGTGGTAGCCAAAAAACTGGCCTATGTAATGTGTGGCGGCGATCTAAGCGAACCTACTTTGGTTTCAGAACAATATGTACTCGATCTTGAAAGGGAAGCCTTCTTATCTCTCTGTGGTGAAAAGAAGACCCTGGAAAGAATACAAAGTGTTTTAAAAGGCGGAAAGCCTGTCCGCAATTGATAACAAGGAGTCACATGAGAAAATAGGGGCGTAGCATTCCTGCTGCGCCTTTTTATTTAAATTTATTCTTAGTTCTAAGTTTTAAGTTCAAAGTTTTAAGTTCAAAGTTTTAAGTTCTAAGTTGACAGCGTTAACGATAATAAGTGAGGATAGTGGATAATTTGATATTTGAGTAATCAAGGTTGTCGATTCACAACTGACGATTGACGATTGACGATTGTCGACTGCCGATTGTCGATTGTCGATTGTCGATTGTTTATTGCCTTTTGATTGTATGGGTGAAGCCGAATTACATACGAACCAATTAGTGATCCACTCTGTATTCTTCTTTTACGGAGAAGCAGCCACGAAAGAACTGTCGTGGCAAATTGCCAATGATATTGAACAACACTGGAACGAACCGCAGGCCAGCATCCGGATCGGCAGCAACTGGTACAGGGTACTGTTCGACATTGACGGTATATACGAACCGGATCTTGATCCTGAAAAAGTCTGGTACAACGATAATCCCCGCTTTAATTTCTTTCGTATTGAAGAGTTTGCGCCCGGCGACGACATTTCTTTTGTAGATGGTATTGGCAGCAATACCGGTTACTTCAAACTGGCTAACGTCTTACAAACTTCTACCACCGCAGCCCATGAATATGGGCATACCCTTGGATTGATCCATCCCGAGAACCTCGACATCAGGGGGCAGTCAACACCCGGCATAATGTATCCCCGTGGTACAATAGTGGATCCGCCTTTTCAGTATGATCCGCATGCAGCGCCCGGTCCTGGTCATGGCGGCACGCTGAACCCGATCCACCGGCGGGTGTTACAAAGTGATGTGGAAGCCCTGAAACTGCATAAACTGTTTTTTACCAATGGAAAGGCGATAGTGGGAGATTTTTCCAGCCTGTATCATGAGAAGCACAGACCCCGTACCTGATCAATATAAAAGGTTCGGCCGTTGGCCGTGACGAAAACTCCCGAGAGGCGATCTGCCATTTATTTTTTGATCAGGTCATCGAGCGCCACATCGAGTGTTGGAAACTGGAACTGGAAGCCACTGTTACTGATCTTTTCAGCACTCACTTTCGTACTTTTCAATAGTTCAATACTTACTTCCCCGATCATCATTTTCAAAACAAAAGAAGGAACATAAATGGGAATATAAAAGCTGCCTTTCATTTTGCGGGCCAGTGTAAGCATTAGTTGTTTGTTGGTTACGGGATTGGGTGCAACCGAATTGTACTCCCCGTGCTTCCGCTCATCGGTCATAACATATAACATTAAGCGGCAAAGGTCATCGATATGGATCCAGCTCACCACCTGGTCGCCGCTGCCAAAGATGGGGGCAATGCCGGCTTTTACGGGCTTTTTCAATTCGGTGAGGGCGCCACCCTCATTGCTTAAGACCATACCGCAACGGAAGATCACCAGGCGTTTGTTCAGGGCTGTTACCGGTTTAATGGCATTTTCCCATTTAACACAGGTGTCGCCCAAAAATCCTTCATCGGCCGGGTCACCTTCCCGAAAGAAAGACTGGCCGGGAGCTCTGTTCTTATCATCGCCATACCAGCCAATGCCAGCCATACTGATCACGGCTTTTACTTTGTTGGGATTCTCCTGTAAAGCTTTTACCAGTAAGCCGGCGCTTTGTACGCGGCTGTCTACGATCTCGGCCTTACGTTTTTTTGACCAGCGTTTATCGGCCACACCGGCGCCGGCGAGGTTAATGATATAATCGGCTTTTTGCAAGGCATCGAGATCAATGGTTTGTTTGGCGGGATCCCAGGCTGCATAGGAAACAGCCCCTGTGCCTGTCCGGTGGTGGCGGCTGAGTATTATTACCTGATGTTGTTTATTGGTTAAGAACCTGGTCAGGGATTTACCTATGGTACCGGTGCCACCGGTGATCAAAATGGTTGCCATGGCGCAAAGTTAGGGTTTGTTACCGGTTTCCGGTTGCCGGTTACCAGGCTGAAGGCTGAAGGCGCAAGGCTGAAAGCTGAAGGCTGAGGGCTGAAGGCGCAAGGCTGAAAGCTGAAGGCTGAAGGCAATCACTGCTATTTAAAGCAGCACACACACTTTATGAAAGGCAAGTGTTCAGCTTTTAGCGTTTAGCGTTAAGCGGTTTTGGCGTTCGGCCTAAAACAAATCCCCCCGATTAGTCGGGGGGATTACAACTAAAAACAACAATCGCTGTGTTAAAACAATCGATTTAAAACCCGGTACCCCTGTTCAATGAACCTTTACTCTCAATACAAACAGGTAGGACCTGGGCGGGACAGGATACTAAACAACTATTATTAATCTGGTTTCTTTCCGTCTAAAAATGTGTTTAGCGTAGAGATCTGGCCATTATTATTTTCGTCGGCTTTTACCTCATACTTGCTGTAAAAGTTCTCTACGCTTGAAATGGTGTTATACAGTTCCAAATTGCGGCGGATGTATGCCGGCACAGTTTCAAACTCGTTGTTAGGGTCAGCTCCGTTAATATTGAACGAAAGGTTGCGCAATTTCTGTATTCGTTCAGCTGCACGGCGTTTTTGTTCTTCTGCTTCGTCTAGCATTGCCAGGTCCTCAGCAGAAATATGGCCGCTACTAACAGGGGGTTGAGAATGGTAGGCCCCAGGCGCATCCGCCGCTGGAATATCATCTTTGAATACCAGGTGCAGTTCATTGGAAGGATCATCTTCCTGGATTGGGTTTGCACTGGTATTTCTGACAGGTTCCTTCACAGGGGTGTGTTCTGGTTTGGATTCCTCTTTTTTTGGTTCTGCATAAATATTGGAGGGCTTGGCCAAGTATCCTCCGGATGCTGCAGACACCGAAGAATTATGTTGCGCCTTTTGGGGCTGTTGCTGTTGTTGCTGCTGCTTCATGGCAGAAGCAGAATTCTCACCGGGGTTGGATGGTTGCGAAAGTACCCATTCAATTTTTCCCGGCGTGCCATTTTTATCCACGGTATTGTCCACAGGAGATTTACCAGTTTCCTCCTTCGTATAAAACTCCATGCTAACCGGCGGTGTGTCGGCGTCTACCAGCTTGGGCGCCAGTTCGGGTTTTATGACAGGCTCAACGGTTTCCTCTTTCTTTTCAACAACCGGCTGCTCATTTTTAGGCTTCTCCTGTTGCTGCGTCAATGACAAAAGGATCTTCTCGTCTTTCTTCGGTTCAACCTTTTTGGCTTCCTTTTTAAAAGGGTCTTTATGTTCAAAGCCGGTGGCAATAAGGGTGATACCCAGCTTATCGCCCAGGGACTCATCGTAGCCCATACCGAGAATGACATCGGTACCTTCCCCGGCCTGGTTCAATAAATAGTTTTGAATGATCTCTACTTCATCCATCGTGAACTCATGATCGCCTTCGGCTGAATTGATATTGATAAGGATCCATTTCGCGCCACGGATATCATTATCGTTCAGCAATGGTGAATTCAATGCTTCTTCAATAGTACGCAATGCACGGTCTTCGCCGCTGCAGGCCGCACTACCCAGGATGGCTACACCACCGTTACGCATTACGGTGCATACATCGGCAAAGTCAACGTTGATCTGGCCGGTACTGTTAATTACATCGGTAATACATTTGGCAGCGGTGGCCAACACATTATCTGCTTTGGCAAACGCTTCTTTCATTTTCAGGTTGCCGAACTGGTGACGCAGCTTATCGTTGCTGATCACCAGCAATGTATCAACAGATTGTTTTAATTCCTTGATACCATACTCCGCCTGCAATTGCCGTTTCTTTCCCTCATATGAAAAAGGTGTAGTGACTATTCCAACAGTAAGTATGTCGAGCTCTTTACAGATCTTGGCGATTATGGGCGCGCCACCTGTTCCGGTACCACCACCCATACCGGCAGTAATAAACGCCATCTTGGTATTTACTTCCAGAATGCGCTTGATCTCTTCCAGGCTTTCTACTGTAGCCTGTTTACCGATCTCAGGGTTTGCGCCGGCTCCCAATCCCTGCGTGAGATGGGGACCCAACTGCACTTTATTAGGTACGTTGCTTTGCGAAATAGCCTGTGCATCGGTATTAGCGATAATAAAATTTACACCTTCAATATTCTGACTGTACATGTGGTTAACCGCATTGCTACCGCCACCACCTACACCAATCACTTTGATGATGGATGATTTTTCCTTTGGCAAATCAAAATGAATCATAGCTTACTGTTTAACAGCCCCACCAGCCTACCCTCACTCGCTGCTGAGACCAGATTAAGAATAACGGGTTAGTTTTCAATTTGCATTGCAATGCCTCGTGTTGCGCGCGCAACCGGACAATGCCATGCTGGTTCTTTTCATATTCCCCGGATTTTCTTTTTCAAAAGGTTGAATGTACGTGGTCTGTTATCAATTCCTGTTACTTGTTACTTAATTGTTGGCCTTGAGCCTTATGCCTTCAGCCTTGTGCCTTTATAATGCGTGATCCTCTTCTTCTTTGAACAATTCGATAATCCCATCCTTGAACTTGCCCCAGAAATCTTTAATGCCCTTACGGTTCCTTACTTTTCCGGCATGCAGTTCATCATCATCGATAAACTCTTCTTCCACCAGCGCTGTCTTGCGCAGATTGTC
This sequence comes from Longitalea luteola, assembly GCF_017356035.1. Classification (GTDB taxonomy): domain Bacteria; phylum Bacteroidota; class Bacteroidia; order Chitinophagales; family Chitinophagaceae; genus Niastella; species Niastella luteola. The sequence continues at coordinate 48,886 of NZ_JAFIQX010000009.1, forward strand.
GGGGATCTCTATTTTCCGGAACTGGTTCTCGAACTGCTTGCGATGATTTTCATAATCGCTGTAGCCTTTCAAAATAAGACCGATACAGGTTGAATAAGTTGGGCGGGCCAGCTCTTCAATGTGACCGGCAGCCAGGTGCTCGGTGGGAAAACCAATGCGCGCATTCAGTCCGGTAACATATTCTGTTAACTGGATCAGGTGTTTCAATTGAGAACCACCACCGGTCAATACGATTCCGCCATTGAGCATGCGGCTGTCCAGACCCACCTGCTTCAGGTGATAGGTAACAAAATCCATGATCTCGCTCATGCGGGCCTGGATGATGTTGGCCAGGTTCTTCACACTGATCTCTTTTGCCGGCATCCCACGCAAACCCGGAATGGTAATGAAGGCATTGCTGCGCGCTTCATTGGCCAGGGCGCTGCCAAACTGCACTTTCATTTGTTCAGCCTGGGTCTTCAATACACCCAAACCGGTTTTGATATCATTGGTGATATTCTCGCCACCAAAAGGAATAACCGCTGTATGTTTCAGAATACCTTCATAGAAAACGGCCAGGTCGGTTGTACCACCACCTATATCTACAATCGCTACGCCTGCTTCCAGATCTTCAGTGCCCATTACAGCTGCTGCAGATGCCAGCGGTTGCAACACCAGGTCCTTTGTCTTTAAACCACTTTTCTCTACTGCGCGGTTGATATTGCGAATGGCATTCTTGTCTCCGGTGATGATGTGGAAATTAGCACCAATTTTCACGCCACCATAGCCAATTGGGTTAGGAATATTTTGAAAATTATCAACTGTAAACTCCTGGGGTATTACATCGATGATCTGATCACCTGCCGGAATGTAGGTTTTATACTGATCAGAGATCAGCTGATCGATCTCGCGCTGTGATATTTCATCATCGGTTTGCTGACGAACGATATCACCACGGGTTTGCAGGCTTTTTATATGATGTCCTGCAATACCAACATATACTTCATTTATTTCCAGACCGGGGTTTGAAGCGTAACAGTTTTCAAGCGCCATGCTAATGGCCTTGATGGTTTCGTCGATATTAAGCACCTGTCCGTGCTTAACACCGTTGGAGTTCGCCCGGCCAAAACCGATGATCTCCAGTTTGCCGAACTCGTTCTTTCGGCCGGCAATCGCGGCAATTTTTGTCGTACCGATATCCAGTCCGACAATAATGGGTTGTTGTTCGTGTTGCATACTTATCCTGTTTTTAGTTGTTGTATAGGGATGTCGTTGACCAGTTTACCAGTTAACGAGTTAACCAGTTAACTCTTTCAATCTCCTAACCCGTCACGCTCTTTATTATCTTTCTAATACTTATTAATTATAACATACCTACGTTCGCTTCACCCCTATCACCTGTCGTGCGTATCGTACGTTCAGCTTCTGGTACACGTCCATGCCTGTTTTGCTCAACACCTGCTGATAAAACAACAGCAACCGCCTAAACTTTTTCTCGTAATCGGTACCATCACCAAATTGAATGATATGGTTGCCTACCACGGGTATGAATTCAAATGTGCGATCAGCCTGCACATCGATTTGCGAAACCTGTGCCATCCAGAAATCATCATGCAATAAATAATTGCTAATGTTAACGATGTCACGGATCAATACACTATCGGCCCCTTTTAGTTTATCCTTTTCCGAAGGGAAACCGGTGAATACCGGCAACCGGGCCGAAAACTTGTCTGACAACGGCAGTCGTTCGCCGCTGCTGTCTATGTAAAAGCTATTACCTGTAGCCGTAAATAACCTGGCTACGGGTACGCGCTCTTCTATGCGCACCTGCAATACCCGGCTATTATCAAAGAACAATTCTGCATCTTTAACCCACACATTATTCTTCAACTGGTTCTCCATCTTACGCAGGTCAAACTCTTTGATCGGTTTTCCTTTGACACCGCCCTGGCTCACCAGTATGGCGGTTACATCTTTTTTGTCAAGGAACCATTGGTCTGACTTCCCTTTCAGGCTTATCGCATAGCCCTTGCAGGTCTTGTTGTTCTGCGCATTCATTGCAGCTACCAGCAATACCATAGTGCCGGCTGCTACACACAGCCAGAAACCCACTAATAATAATTTCCTGATAGAGCGTTTCTTTTTCATGTACTCAAACCTGCTTATTTCGTTTCAATGATCTGTTTGACCGGCAGCACGAGCGTATCTATATCCCCGGCGCCGGCTGTGATCAATAACCAACCTTTATCTTCTTTTGTTGATGCGCTGGCCGCTTTGCCTTTCACCCACTGCAATAATTGCTCCTTGCTCAACACCTGCTTATGCGCATTTTTCATTTTATCCAGTATCGTATAGCTTGTGACGCCTTCTATGGGTAATTCCCTTGCCGGATAAATGGGCAACAACACTACTTCATCGGCCATGTCAAGCACCCCGGCAAACTCGGTGGCCAGGTCTCTTGTGCGGGTGAACAGGTGCGGTTGAAAGATCACCGTGCACTTCATGTTCCCAAACAAGCCTTTCGCACCGGTAATCAACGCCCGTAACTCTTCAGGATGATGCGCGTAATCATCCACAAAGGTCAATGCCCTGTCCTTGATCACATATTCAAACCGGCGCCTGACCCCACGGAAAGCCTCCACGGCTGCTTTGATCTTCTCATCGCTTATTCCCAGGCGGTGGGCAATAGCAATTGCTGCTATTACGTTCTCTATATTATGTAACCCGCCCATATTCAGCACTACATTGGTTAACCGCCCATCTTTCACCTGCACATCGAATACATAAGTACCATGCTGCATTTGAATATTACAGGCATAAATATCAGCCTGGGTATTTTGCAAATGATACGTAAAATGGTTCGGCGCTTTAAGGTCTTTACCTCTTGGTAAACCATATTTGCTGATCAGCAAACCGCCCGGTTTTATTTTCCCGGCAAACTCAATGAACGCTTCTTCCATGGCAGCGGTGGTACCGTAAATGTCCAGGTGATCAGGGTCCATCGCACTGATCACAGCCACATCGGGACTTAACCGCAAAAAACTGCGATCGTATTCATCAGCTTCCACCACACAGGTATCGCGTTCATGACTCCAGTAATTGCTGTTATAGTTCACGGCAATACCACCGAGGAAGGCATTGCAGCCATATTCGCTATGCCGCAGGATATGCGCTACCATGGTAGTAATGGTCGTTTTGCCATGCGTTCCGGCCACACAGATATTAAAAGAACTTCTTGTTATAGCGCCCAGCACTTCACTGCGTTTCATCAACGGGTAGTCATGCTGCTGGTAATACGTTAATTCGCTATGTCCTTTCGGCACCGCCGGCGTATACACGATCAGTTCGGCATCTTTAGGCGCCAGCTCCAGGTTATCATCATAGTGTACCGGAATCCCTTCATTGACCAATTGTTTAGTGAGGGGTGTTTCGGTCTTATCGTATCCACTTACCTCTTTTCCATGGAACCTGAAATACCGGGCTAAAGCACTCATCCCGATCCCGCCAATACCTATGAAATAAACTTTCTTTATGTCTTTTATGTCAGTCATTGTTTGAATGGTGAATGGTCAATGGATAATGGTGAATGGGTTCCAATTCCCAGGCTCGCTTCAATTCTCTTACCTCATGCCTCGTACTGCTCTTACCTATATCACCGATATCAACCTTATCAACTTGTTAACTTGTCATCTCGTCAACTGGTCAACTCGTCAACTGGTCAACTCGTCAATTATATCAACCTAAGTATCTCCTTAGCTACAATATTATCTGCATCGGTTATCGCCAGCTTCCCAATATTTTCCCTCAACATATCCTGCTGCTGTTCGTCCCTTGCCAGGGCTATCACTGTTGGAACCAATTTCTCTTTTGCCTCACTGTCTTTGATCATTAAACCGGCTTGTTTGTTCACCAGGTTCTGCGCATTGGCGGTCTGGTGATCTTCTGCCGCAAAAGGGAATGGCACAAATACCACCGGCTTTCTGGCCACACATAATTCTGCTACCGACATGGCGCCGGCCCTCGATACCACCACATCTGCTGCAGCATAAGCATATTCCATCTGCATAATGAAACTGTTGGCCCAGATGTTCCTGTTCTCCACCGCCCGCGCACTGGCTTTTTCTGCATACAGCTTACCGGTTTGCCAGATGAGCTGCACGTTATTCCTGGTGAACTGGTCAATGCCGGCATCGATCGCTTCGTTGATGCCTTTGGCGCCTAAACTTCCACCGGTAACAAAGACCGTTTTCTTTGCCGGATCCAATTCAAAGAACTCGATCCCTTCCTTGCGGCTGATCGTATTGTTTACAATGCTCTGCCGAACCGGGTTACCGGTGACCAGGATCTTGTTGGCCGGAAAGAATTTTTCCATACCATCGCTGGCGACAAAGATCTTAGTGGCATTTTTGCCCAGCATCATGTTCGCCTTACCGGCGAAGGAATTGGCTTCATGAATAAAGGTGGCAATGCCCTGGGTTTGCGCATACCGCAATACCGGGAAACTGGAATAACCACCCACGCCAATCACTGCATCGGGTTTGAATGTGCCGATAATCTTTCGCACCTGCCAGAAACTTTTGAGGAGTTTGAGTGGCAGCCCGATATTTTTGATCAAAGAACTTCTGTTAAAGCCTGCGATATCCAATCCTTCTATTTTGTACCCGGCCTGCGGTACTTTTTCCATTTCCATTTTTCCCTTGGCACCAACGAATAATATTTCAATGGTTGGTTCAAACTTCCGCAGGGCATTTGCTATGGCCACAGCGGGGAAAATATGTCCGCCCGTACCTCCACCCGCTATGATTATCCGGCGGCCTCTAACCCCTCCGGTGGACGGGCGCTGTGAACCTGATATTTGATTTTGCGAGTCGCTCATCGTGCGTTTTGTTTTAGCACCTTTTATTACTTCTTCATCACTGTCCGCTACATTAATTCTCTCGATTCCCTTCGCTCAGCAGCGGTTTTAATGCAGCTAGTTTTGCTGCTTTTTCCTCAGTGGTTTCTACTGCTTCTTTCTTCTTTGCTGCTTTATCTTTTTTTGCTTTTACGGGTTTTTCTGCCTCTGCTTCCTCTTCTTCTTCCTCTTCCTGCTTGTCGGCTGCTTTCTTCTTCTCTTTTCCTTCTGCAGCCGGTGCTTTGGCTTCTGCCGGTGCTTCCAGTTGTTCTACGTTCCGGGCTACGCTCAGAATGATACCAATTGCCAGACAGGTGAACAGGAATGAACTTCCTCCCATACTTACCAACGGCAGCGTAACCCCGGTTACCGGGAACAGGTTCACTGTTACGGCCATATTGATCAATGCCTGGATCACCAGTGTAAAGCTTAAACCCAACGCCAGAAATGCCCCAAAAGCATAAGGGCATTTTTTAAATATTCTGATACTCCTGAACAGGAAGACCAGGTATACAAATAAGATAAAACCGCCTCCTGCCAGCCCATACTCTTCAATGATGATCGCAAAAATGAAATCTGAATACGGATGCGGCAAAAAATTCCGCGTTTCACTATTACCGGGTCCCAATCCCAGCAAACCGCCTTTGGCAATGGCGATCTTCGCCTGGTTTATCTGGTAGTTCTCATCTTTGTCAACCTGTTTGCTATCATATATGAAGTTCTGCACGCGGCTTACCCAGGTAGGTATACGGCCGGCTTGCAGAAAGAATGGCAATTCTGAGCACTTCTCTTCTTTTTTATCATAAAAGGCAACCGCTATCATGACCAGTATAGCTACCGGTATGGCAGCCACGCCTACTGTCAGCAGCAAATGTTTGGCGCTTGCCCTTCCTATAAATAATAATAACATGCTGGTAGCAGCTACCAGCAATGCAGTGGACAGGTTAGCCGGGGCAATCAGGATGCAAATGATAGCCACGGGCATGATCACGGGAATAAACCCTTTTTTGAAATCCTTGATCACTTCCTGTTTCTTACTCAGCAGGCGGCTCAGGAACATGAAGAGCGCCAGCTTGGCAAGGTCGGAGGTCTGGAATGTTAAATTGATGATAGGTAACCGTATCCACCGGCTACCTTCATTTAATTTCAATCCAAAGAACAGGGTGTAGATCAATAACGGGATCGACAGCATGAACAAAATGCGGGCGACCCGTGAATACAGCGTATAATTCACCCGGTGCGAAAAATAAATGATCGCCAGGCCGGCAGCCGTAAAGATCACCTGTTTAAACAGATACACTTCCGTGTTGCCGCGGTTATACTTATATGCCAGTAACCCGGTGGAACTATATACCGCAAGCATCGACACCAGCGCCAACACCACTACGATAGCCCAGATGACCTTGTCGCCACGGGTCTTGCTTAACAAACCTATATTGTTTGCGTTCGTCATTCTTGTTTCATTAACACGCTTGGAGTCCGACTGCCAACTGCTTACAACTCACGCACTGCCTGCTTGAACTGGTCGCCACGATCTTCGTAATTCTTGAACAGATCGAAGCTGGCGCAGGCCGGACTTAACAATACCGTATCGCCCGGAGTGGCAAAATGAAATGCAGCTTTTACGGCCTCATCGGCACTATTGGTATTCACGATCAATTGTACGTCGTTCTTAAAGGCATCATGGATCTTGCGATTATCAACCCCCAGGCAAACGATCGCTTTTACTTTTTCACGAACCAGCTCAGAAAGGATAGAATAATCATTTCCTTTATCTACACCGCCCAGGATCAAAATGGTAGGGCGCTCCATGCTTTCCAGCGCAAACCAGGTGCTGTTCACATTCGTAGCTTTGCTGTCGTTGATGAACTCAACGCCGCGTACAGTGGCCACCGGCTCCATTCTGTGTGCCAGCGATTCAAACGTTTGAACGGCTACGCGGATCTTCTCCTTGCGGATGCCCATCGTTACGCCTCCTAATGCTGCTGCCATCGTGTTATTCTGGTTGTGTTTGCCCTTTAAAGTAAAGTCACTCACATTCATCTGCATTTTCTCATCATCTACAGTTACAGTCATTTGTCCGTTCCTGATAAAACCGCCCTGGGGTAATTCTTTGCTCATACTGAATGGTAATGGGTTAGATTTGATGGAATATTTCTCTAAATACTGCATGGTCACCGGATCATCGGCACAGTAAATAAAATAGTCCTGCGCTGTTTGGTTCTCAGCTATTCTGAACTTACTGTGTATATAATTTTCGAACCGGTAATCATATCGATCCAAATGGTCTTCCGAGATATTGGTGAGTATAGCTATATCCGGCCTGAACGTTTGAATGTCATCCAACTGAAAACTGCTGATCTCTGCCACATACAATTCCCTGGGATCTTCCGCTATTTGTTTGGCAAATGAATACCCGATATTGCCAACCAGCGCACAATCCAGTCCCGCGGTTTTACAGATGTGATACATCAACGACGTCGTTGTCGTTTTTCCGTTACTGCCCGTAATGCCAATGATCTTACTGTTGCCTTTGTAGCGGTATGCAAATTCTATTTCACTGATCACCGGTATTCCTTTTTTCCTGATCTTTTTCACCAGCTCATTCTTTTCAGGTATACCCGGACTTTTCATCACTTCATCGGCGTTCAGTATCTTTTCTTCGGTATGCTGATTTGCTTCCCATGTTATGCCATGCCTGTTCAGCTCTTCCTGATATTTTTCCTTAATTGCTCCACCGTCCGATACAAATACATCATACCCTTTTTGCACGCCAAGGATGGCAGTGCCCACTCCGCTTTCGCCGGCTCCCAGTATTACCAATCGCTTACTCATGTAATTACTAACTCCATTACGCCCCGATACGATCGGGATCGGTTATATTTTTACTTTCGGATATTCGGACTAAGGGGGTTCTTCTCTAGTTTAGATTCTTACTGTCGTACCACACTCAACCTACTACTATGATGGTTTTCCTTAAGTGGAAATTCAGAGTGGTGGTTTTTCAGTAATCCGCTTACAATATTGTTAAGGTCCGGCTAACCGGTTACACTTTATCTTATTTTCAGTGTTACGATCGCAAACACTACACACAGAATAGTTACGATCCAGAACCTCGTTACGATCTTCGACTCATGATAGCCCAGCTTCTGGTAGTGGTGGTGCAGCGGGCTCATCAGGAAGATCCTTTTTCCTTCCCCATATTTCCGTTTCGTGTATTTAAAGTAGGATACCTGTAATATCACACTAAGATTTTCAACGAGGAACACACCACAGAATATAGGTATCAGCAATTCTTTTCTCACAATAATGGCCAGTGCCGCTATGATACCGCCCAGCGTTAAACTTCCCGTGTCTCCCATAAACACCTGTGCGGGATAGGCATTGTACCAGAGAAATCCTACACAGGCCCCGATGAGCGCCCCTATGAAGATCGACAACTCACCCAGGTTAGGAATGTACATGATGTTCAGATATTCTGCGAAGCGCAGATTACCACTCGCATAGGCAAAGATGCCCAAACACGCTCCAATGAGCGCACTGGTTCCCGTGGCCAGCCCATCGATACCATCGGTGATATTGGCGCCGTTCGACACTGCGGTAACGATCAGGATCACAATGATCACATACAGGATCCATGTCAATGAACGCAGCCCTTCGGGCAACAGCTTCGAATAGTTGAACTCATGCGATTTCACGAACGGAATGGTAGTAATAGGCTCATCTGCTACCACAAACTTCTTCACCTTACCATCGAAATTTATTTCCCGGTAGTTACTGGTCTCAGTTGGAGCCGTAGCACCCGTAAATTCCCGCCACACTTTTGTATTATTATTAAACAACAGCGTTGCTGCTACCACAAAACCCAGTACTACCTGTCCCAATATTTTAAACCATCCGGCCAGGCCATCTTTGTCGCCTTTTTTATAAGCGATGCCTTGTTGCTGCGCCAGTTTTTTGGCGCGCAGTTTCAGGTAATCATCGATGAACCCTATCAGTCCCAGCCATACGGTAGCAAACAGCATGAGCCGGATATAAGCTTTACTCAGATCAGCGAGTAAGAGGGTTGGCACCAGAATGGCGAGGATGATGATGAATCCACCCATGGTTGGTGTTCCTTTCTTCTGCTGCTCACCGGCCAGGCCCAGGTCACGCACTGTTTCACCTACCTGTTTTTTACGCAGGTAATTGATAAACTTTTTTCCAAACACTGCAGATATTACCAGCGACAGGATCACTGCCAGCAATACCCGGGATGTAATGAACTGAAACAGTGCATTTCCCGGAAACTTAACCCCCAAATCTTTTAACCAATCAATTAAATGGTACAACATGTTGGTTTATTTTAGGTGTACGAGCTCTTGCCTCATTTTTCATACAGCTCAAACATTTCACGCATCACCTGCTTATCGTCAAAAGGATGTTTAACTCCTTTTATCTCCTGGTATTTTTCATGTCCCTTTCCTGCTATCAAAACAATATCACCTGGCTTAGCCATGCTTATCGCCAGCTTGATGGCCTCTTTTCGATCGGGCACGGATACATATTTTCTTTTCGCCGCTGTATTGAGTCCGGTTTCCATTTCTGCGAGGATCTGCAATGGATCTTCGCTGCGTGGATTATCGGAAGTGAAAACCACTTTGTCGCTGTGCTCACAGGCCACTTCGCCCATCACGGGGCGTTTGGCTTTATCGCGGTCGCCGCCACAACCTACCACGGTAATGATCTGCTCATGGCCTTCGCGCAATTTTTTGATCGTGGCCAGCACGTTCAGCAATGCATCGGGCGTATGGGCATAATCAACAATACCGATGATCTGCTGCTTCTGTGAGATCATATAATCGAAGCGGCCTTCTGCACCGGTGATCTCGCTCAAACACCGCAACACTTCCTGTTTATCTTCACCCAAACAAACCGCAGCGCCATAAACAGCCAGCAGGTTATACGCATTGAATTCGCCAATAAGGCGGAAATGCACTTCCTGGTCGTTGATGGTCATTACCAGTCCGGTGAGCCTGTTCTCCAGGATCTTTCCTTTGAACTCGGCCATGGTACGCAAACTGTAGAGGTATTTGCGCGCCTGGGTGTTTTGCAGCATCACCTGACCGCGTTTGTCATCTGCATTCGAAATGGCAAATGCATCATGCGGCAGCGTGTCGAAGAACGATTTCTTTACCCGGATGTATTCATCAAATGTTTTGTGATAATCCAGGTGATCGTGGGTGATATTGCTGAACAGTCCGCCTGCATACTTCAACCCGGTTATGCGATGCTGGTGGATGGCATGCGAGCTGGTTTCCATGAATACATGGGTACAGCCGCTGTTTACCATCTGTTGCAGCAGGGCGTTCAGGCTGATGGCATCAGGAGTGGTATGCGTGGCCGGCACTATTTCATTTCCAATATGGTTCTGCACAGTGCTCAGTAACCCGCATTTATAACCCAATGATGTAAAGAGCTTGAATAATAAGGTAGCGATGGTTGTTTTACCGTTGGTGCCTGTTACACCGATCAGCTGCACTTTTTCTGATGGCTGACCGTAAAAGTTATGCGCCATATAACCGGCTGCCGCTGCACTGTTCTCTACCTGCACATAAGTCACTCCATCTTTAAACGATGCCGGCATTGTTTCGCACACGACAGCCACAGCGCCCTGTTCCAACACCTGGTCAATAAAACGGTGGCCATCAACAGCACTGCCTTTCACCGCAATGAATAGCGACCCTGCACTTACCTTACGTGAATCGAGCTGCAGGTCACGCACCGGTATACTGGTATTGCCATGTACCGAGCGAATGCTTACTTTGTATAATATGTCCTGCAGCGTCACAATATTTAAATTTAATTCAGTTCTAAAGTCACCGTTTGATGATTGCTTACGTAGGTTCCGGGCTCTATGCTCTGACTCACCACTTTTCCCCGGCCACGGAACACTACTTTCATTTTTCTATTCTCCAACAGGAACAATGCATCTTTTATACCCATGCCCCTGATATCGGGCATAATATTATTAGCTATTTTCCTGTGGCTCACTACCGGCTGATAATTTACCGCATACATATGCCCCCATTCATCCGCTTTTGCTGAGTCGCGGTACTTTATTTTCAGTTTTTCCAGCACCTCTTTTATATCTTCTGTTGAACCGGCATATAAATAATGGCTGCTGTCTTTTTTCAGGGCCATGTGCTTCAAACCCCGGCTTTGATCTGCGTTCAGCGCATATAATTTATCGGCTATCTCCTTGAACACCGGACCTGCTATTTTGGCGCCATAATAAACCGGAGCGAAGGGCTTATTGCGGATCACTACAATACAGCTGTATTGCGGATGCTCGGCAGGAAAATAACCGGCAAAGGATGACTGGTAAATATGATCACGATATCCCCTGCTGCCGTTTGCCATCAGCGCCGTTCCGGTTTTACCGGCTGCCCTGTAAGGTGCGCCGCTGAACAACTCGGCGGCAGTTCCCTGTTCGCAAACACCTTCCAGACATTGACGTAAGAGCTTTAATGTTTTTGGACTGCACACTGCTTCTTCCACTATCTGCGGTTGATTTTCCTGGATCTTTACGCCATTTTCCTGCACCGAATTAACCAGGTAAGGTTTCATCATCTTACCATCGTTGGCAATCGCATTATACAACATTAATGTTTGCAAAGGACTTACCATTAATTCGTACCCAAAACTCATCCATGGTAATGAAGTCGCACTCCATGATCTCGATTTGGGTGTTTTTATGACCGGCTTTCCTTCCCCTAACAGATCGATGCCTGTTGGTTGATCTAATCGCAGTTTCTTAATGTGATCAATGAACCGGTTCGGATTTTTGGCATAGTAGGTCATTGTTAACTTGGCCATGCCAACATTCGAACTGTGTTCAAAAGCTTCTTTTATAGTTGCATCTGTTCCATGATCTTCTGTATCATATACGGTTCTGCCATTCACATTCCAGCTTCCACCTTCGAGGTTAATGTGCTGCTGCAAAGTTATTAATTGATCCTCGAGCAGCGATAACATGGTAACCAGTTTAAAAGTAGAACCGGGTTCAGATGCCTGCACAGCATAATTATAATTTTCCCAATAGCTGCCATCTTCTCTGCGGCTCAGGTTGGCAATGGCTTTTATTTTTCCGGTCGCCACTTCCATAACAATACAAGTGCCATATTCACATTCATTGGCAGTTAACACATTGAGCAATGCATTTTCTGCAATGTCCTGGATGTTCACATCGAGGGTGGTGATGATGTCTTTTCCGTTCTGCGGTTCTATTTCTGAACCATCTACCGGAACAAACACGCCGGCTGCAATCTTTCGCATCAGGCGTTTACCGCTTTCACCGCGCAAATGTTCGTCATAGGTTTTCTCCAGGCCCACATTCATATTACGCATGATGCCGCCGCTGTCGATGTATTCGCGTGATAACCCGATGGTTCTGTTCGCCAGCAAGCCAAAAGGGTTCAATCGTTTATCTTTTACTTCAGCAATGAAACCGCTTTTGTTTTTTCCCTCGCGCACCAATGGCAAACTGCGCAACTGTTTGTATTGCTGAAATGTCAGGTTCTTTTTCAACAAATAGTAGCGGTTCTTTTTTTGATAACCATTCTTTAATTCACGGCGCCAGGACGCTTTGCTTTTCTCCGGAAATAACATCGCCAGTCCAAGCGACAGTGAATCAAGGTTATTCTCGAACCGTTGTCCGTTCTTTTGTCTTAATCCGTCTGCGGCAAAATCAATGTATATGTCGAAATACGGTGTAGAGGTGCTGAGCATGCGGCCATCTTCACTATAGATGGTGCCGCGTTGCGCATCGATCTCCACGAATTTCTGCTGTTGCTCTTTTGCCTGTTCACGCCAGAATGCCCCCTGTACCTGCTGAATGTACACTGCCCGGCCCAGTATTACGATACTGAAAACCACTATGCCCAGAAAGCACAGGTACACCCGCCATAATATGTCCTTTTTTACTTCCATGTGAATCAGCTAGTGGTTAGTAGCTAGTGGCTGGTAAGCCTAAATTCGCAACTGCCTTTTTTTTCAGACTTTCCCTACTCGCCATTTACTACTTGCTACTTGCCCTTTCTTCTCATTTTTGTCAACTTTATCACTTTGTCAACTTTATCACTTCGTCAACTTAACCGTATCAACCAGCACGGCCGGGGGAACGGTCAGTTCTTTCAGGCCTAGCGGCTGTACTGCTTTGGCCATCTCACTTTGTTTGCTGCGGAACATCACTTCACTTTTCAGTGTTTTGTATTCGTATTGAAGTTCTTTCAGCTCACGGTTCAGTTTGTTGATGTTGCGCACGGTGTTATCGGCAAAGTGACCATTGTAGATGTATACAACTGCCAGGGCCGACAGGAACAGAAAGAATGGAATGTTCTTCACGATCCACCTGTACCCGAACAACGTTTTGCGTTGTCTTCTCCTGCGTGCTATTTCTTTTTCTTCACTCATTTTTAATCGAATAGCGGTCAGACAGGTGTTATCCGTCTAACCGCTACGTAAGCTTAATTCACGAGGCGTAATTCAATAGAACATTGCAATTTTTAATACCCTTTATATTGAGAATAAGAACTCTGTTAATGTGATAATGTGATAATTCGATAATTTGATAATGAGATACATCTCCTTATTTCATCCTACATTTTCATCAAGTTCTCCAGGCTTCTTCTTTCGTTCGTTACTGCTTACATCAAACTCAATAACTAAAAAACTCAATAACTGAATAACTTATGGTACTTATAAACATTGTTAACCGGTCAACCTATCCACTCGTCTCCACTTTCTCAGCGACTCTTAACCTGGCACTGCGAGCGCGGGAATTCCGCTTCATTTCTGCTTCAGTAGGTACGATCGGTTTTTTGGTTACAGCTTTGAGTGGAGGCTGGCTGGTTTGCAACCCGAACGGGTCAACATCTACTGCTTCTTCTTCAAAATTTCCTTTGCGAAAGAAATTCTTTACGATCCGGTCTTCCAGAGAATGAAAAGTAATAATGGCTACACGGCCGGCGGGTTTTAACAGGGGGGGAACCTGCTGAAGCATTTCTTTCAAAGCGCCTAATTCATCATTCACCTCAATACGCAAAGCCTGAAATACCTGGGCAAAGTACTTGTGAGGGTTTCCTTTCACCACGGAGTGAAGCGCCTGTTTAAAGTTGGAGATGGTTTTTAGCGATACATTTTTCCGCAGTTGAACTATGGTCCTGGCCAGTGTTTTCGAATTGGTTACTTCACCATACTGTTCAAACAATTTGTGCAATTGCTGTTCAGTGTAAGAGTTCACCACTTCAAAAGCGGTCAGTTGCTGCCGCTGGTCCATTCGCATATCCAGGTCACCTTCGAAACGGGTGCTGAATCCGCGGTCGGCGGTATCAAACTGGTGGCTGCTTACGCCCAGATCGGCGAGAATGCCATCTACCTGGGTAATTTTATGCAACCGGCAAAACCGCTGCAGGTGCCTGAAGTTGTGCGGAACAAAAATGATACGATCATCATCGGGCACATTCTTCCGGGCATCTGCATCCTGGTCAAAAACAACCATCCGCCCTTCGGTGTTTAGGTGTTTGAGTATTTCCAGGGAATGTCCGCCACCACCAAAGGTACAATCAACATATACCCCATCGGGGCGAATGTTCAATCCGTCGATCACCTCCTGCAATAAAACCGGCACATGGTAAACAGGCTCACTCATAACTTTTACAATATTACAACTGTGTAGTATTTTGACCACCCATTACCCGCTCTGCCAGATCGCTGTACTTTTCCGGTGTAAAAGACTCAAAGAACTGTTGGTACTTAACTTTATCCCAGATCTCAATTTTATTGATAACAGAAACCAGTACTATATCTTTTTCGAGCCCGGCGTGGGCTTTCAAATTAGGTGGTATCAGCATTCGGCCGGCAGAATCCAACTCACTCAGCGTAGCACCCATTGTGAAATATCTCAGGAACTCCCTATTTTCGGCTTTGTATTCGCTAACTTTACTCAGATCAGCTAAAATGGGATCCCAGTTTTTTTTAGGATATAACGTCAAACATTTTTCAAAACCACGAGCTATGACAAATTGGTCACCTGCATCCTCCGGTAGCTGCTTTTTAATGCCCGCCGGTAGGAGAAAACGCCCTTTTGCGTCAAGGGTAACTTCGTATTCTCCGAGAAATTGTATCATTTACAATGAGTTGCAGCTGCCTATCTAATACTTACACAAAATAACACTTTTTCCCACTTTCTTACCCGAATTGTGAAAAATTATTTTTTCCACAAGGAATTTTATTTGTATAATGGTGATCAACAATTAATTCCATCATTCTAGTGACTTTAAAAGGGCATTTTCATGTGCATAAGCATGTGGATAAATGTGCATAACCGTGTATAAGCTGTGAATTAAGGCGATTTAAGCTACTTGCTGTCATTTCTCTTCTTCGAAAGACGGCGACCATTGACAGAAAACGGCAAAAAATCTCCTGGTAAGCCCGAATTTTGAGGTGAATGAGGGGAAAATGAGGCGTATTCAGCGGTGGTAAAAAATGTCAAAACCTATTCGGTAAAACGTCGATGGTGGGAAAAAAGGGAAGTTTTAAGTTCTAAGTTTTAAGTGCTAAGTTTTAGGTACCGGTTCCTGGTTGCCCGTAGGTCGCGGATAATTTCAACCCGGTTGGAATAGATAAAAAAATTCGGCAACGCCTTGCTGACGTTGCCGTTTGTTATTTATAGCCAGCACCCTAACCATTCATCATAATAAAACACTGATTGGACACGCACTTTAACCGGTCAGGCAGTTCCTCTATGGAACAAAATAAAAAAGCCTCCCGGAGGGGAGGCTGCACTAATCAAATACCATTAACCATTAAACCTTATCCTATGCCACCAAGTTACGAAATAATTAAATACGCGTCAATATTTTATTTGAATAAATTAAAATCTAAATCGATATCAACTTTTTGCTAATTGTTTCTACTTTTTTTCAGATTTTTTAGTCATTCTAACACACTAGATTAAAGCAAAAAACGTAGCTGCCATTGCTGTTTCATTACCGGCTGTTCATACATGCCGCTTACCGGCCATCCCAGGTAATAGACAAAAGGCAATTGACAATAAGCAATTGACTGTTCATTAAACCGAGGCTTGAAAGTAATGGTCAGGCAAAATACCAGGATACTTGCCAAGTGCAAACTGCCAACTGATAAACGCAGGGTTTGAAAGTAATAGTTAGGTATAATACCAGGGTACTTGCGATATGCCTATTGCCAATTGTCAATTGATTATCTTTGCTACTCATCAAAACAGCGGCAGTTAGCCGCCTACCCGATGCATCCAAAAGACTTATCAGTTCACGACTTTACCTATGAGCTGCCGGAAGAAAAAATTGCCCGGTATCCGCTCCCCGAAAGAGACAGCTCCCGACTGCTTGTTTATAACAATGGAGCCCTGTCAGAATCTGTTTACCGCGATATTGGTAAACAGCTGTCCCCAGGTTCTTTACTCATTTTCAATAATACCAAAGTGGTGGCCGCCCGCCTGCTCTTCCAAAAACCAACCGGCGCAGTCGTAGAGATCTTTTGCCTGGAACCGCCGCCCCAATACCCCGACATGACCACCGCCATGACCCAAACCGGCCATGTTACGTGGATCTGCCTTATCGGCGGTGCCAGCAAATGGAAACCGGGTCAGATCCTGGAGAAAAAAATGCTTTTGAACGGACAGGAACTGTTACTGCAGGCCCGTTATATCGGAAAGGAAAATGACAGCTTTGCAATTGAACTGTCGTGGACACCTGCATCGCTCACCTTTGCTGAGGTTTTGCAGGTTGCAGGCAACATTCCGCTGCCCCCCTACATTAAACGCACTGTTGAACAAGCCGATAATGACCGGTATCAAACCATTTATGCCAATACCGAAGGGTCTGTAGCGGCCCCCACGGCCGGTTTGCATTTTACTGATGCCGTTTTTAAGGAGTTGAACAGTAAACAGATCCACCGCGAATATGTTACCCTGCACGTTGGCGCCGGCACTTTTAAACCGGTGAAAAGCGACACCATGAGTGGGCATCCCATGCATGCCGAGTTCATTGACGTTTCTATCAACACCATTGAACGCATCCTGCACTACCTCGACAAACAGATCACCGTGGTGGGAACCACCTCTTTGCGCACAGTGGAAAGCCTCTATTGGCTGGGGGTAAAAGCAACCCATCAGCCGAACCTGGCTGTGGATGAACTGGTCGTTCATCAATGGGACCCTTATGATTTGAATGGAACGCCGGTTCCGGCGAAAACGGCGCTGGAAAGCCTGTTGCAATACATGCAATCGAGAAAGTTGGAACGACTCATTACCAAAACATCCTTACTCATCGCTCCGGGATATTCTTTTCAAATTCCCCAGGCGCTGGTAACGAATTTCCACCAGCCGCAATCAACGCTGCTGCTACTGGTAGCGGCTTTTATTGGGAGCGACTGGCGCAAAATATATACGTATGCGCTGGAAAATAATTTCCGTTTTCTTAGTTATGGTGATGGTTGTTTACTGTTTCGGCGCTAGTTTTTTCTCTCGATAAAGGGATCTCGATGGTAAAGGCCGATCCTTTGCCCAACACGCTATCTACCTTGATCTTGCCATCATGGGCATCAACCACGGTCTTAACATAGCTTAATCCCAGTCCGAAACCTTTTACATTATGGATATTACCCGTATGGGCGCGATAGAATTTTTCGAAGATGCGCCTTACGGTTTCCTTGCTCATCCCAATACCATTATCCTCTATCCGTATGCCTATAAACTTGTTGGTATTATAGGTGGCGATTTTAATCAACAGGTTCTCTTTGGAATATTTCACCGCATTATCAACGAGGTTCGAGATCAGGTTACGGAAATGCACCGCATCGGCTTCAATATAATCGAATCGTGCATCCAGGCTTAATTCGGCCCGGGCGCCCTTTTCTTCCAGTTGAAGTTTGTAGTTATCCATGATCTCATGAATAAGCGAATGCACATGCAACGGCACCCTGTTCAGCGTTATTTCCTGGCGGTCCATAACCGCTGCCTGCAAAATGGTCTCCACATGTTTGTTCATGCGCTTGTTCTCTTCCTTAATAATACTGCTGAAGTAGTTCATTTTCTCCCGGTCCTGGGCAACTTTTTCATTGCGCAGGGCATCGACCGCCAGTGATATGGTGGCCAGCGGTGTTTTGAACTCATGCGTCATATTATTAATGAAGTCATTCTTTATTTCACTCAGTTTTTTCTGGCGCAGCAAGGCATTTACGGTAATGTAAAAAGCGGTAATGATCATAAGGGTGAAGAATATAGCGCCAACGATCATCCAGCGCATTTCACTCAATACGATCTTTTTCACATTGGGCACTACCACTGTCATCGTTTCTTCGGGCACCAGGTTCTCGAGGTCACTGCCACTCGGCGGTTGAAACAGATAATACAACACCAGGTTGCGGTCGCTGGCGGTATCTTCTACCTGGTTCAAAAAGGCCCGCGATTTTATCTCGTAAGAAAGCAGGTTAACATTCGAGGTAATGGCAAACTCGAACTTTATATCTTTTAACCCTTGCGCAGCAAAGGCTTTGTGTAACTTTTCAGCAACTTCCTGCTCAGTAAATTTCTGGGCAATCGTTGGCGGCTTCATCAATTCCATTTTAAATTGCTCTGAAGGCCAGCTGAAATCAGGCCGGGTACGGTAATTTTTAAGGGAAGGCAGGGAACCCTTCTGTTCCATCAGCACCATTCCCACATCATTAATACCCCGGATCAGTTTGTACTTAAACTCTTCGTGTTTGTCAACCAGCATAGTACGCAACCAGCTGTACTGAACGTAAATGGTGCCTATCAGCGATAAGCTGATGAGCACGATAATTACAGGAAAAATCTTCCTTAACTGCAAATTATATGGTTTTAATATCGCCGAAGTTGTCATTATCTACCGGTTATCCTTTTCAACTTTCTCCTTCCAGTTTATGGGAAATTGCCACTCCCATAGCAGATAATTTTAACCGGCAAATTTAATAAACGATTTTAGTGTTAACCAGGGCACGAAATTAGTAGCCTATGGTTTAACTTAGTTTTACCAAGTTAGCGCACTGCTAACTTAGAAAAGTTTTATTGAATCGCTAATTTTTTTGAACAATCATTTTGGTTAGTCGTTTTAAGTGCTATATTAGAATATGGTAAATCCAGGACCAGGAATATTACTCATCGCCGAACCTTTTTTAAAGGACCCGAATTTCAGCAGAACGGTGGTTTTCTTATGTGATCACCAGGAGGAAGGCAGCTTTGGCTTTGTAATAAACAGGGTTTTCGGCCACACCCTCAACGAGCTGATGAACGACCTGGATGAATTAAAACTCCCCGTTTTTTATGGCGGCCCCGTGCAAATGGATACCATTCATTTCCTGCATCAATATCCCGATCTGATCCCCGGCAGCTATGAAGTGCTGGATGGCATTTACTGGGGCGGCGATTTTGAAACGGCCATTACGCTCATCAAGGCGGGTTCTATTGATACTACCAAGATAAGGTTTTTTATAGGTTACTCAGGCTGGGGCAGCGGCCAGCTGAATGATGAGTTAAAAGAAAAGTCCTGGCTTACTGCCCATGCTACCCGCAAGCTGGTCTTTCACCGCAAAGCCGACGAGATCTGGAAAGAATCGCTGAAACACCTCGGCGGCGATTATGAAATGATGGCCAATTTCCCGGTTGATCCCCAACTTAACTAAGTCAGGTTCCCGGTTACCAGTCGCCGGTTTCCGGGCCTTTTATTCTAAGTCACTGTAACTTTTATAGCTTGCGATCGAAGAGATCAACCGCCGCAACACAAAAGAAAATCCGTTTCTGTTAATCTGTTACATGCATCCGGTAAATTAAGAGTTCCAAGCTGCAGGTAAAGCTGTAAGCAAAGTACCTGGAACTTGGAACATGGAACCCGGATCAAGCGCTGAAACCGTTTCCTGGTAACGGGTATCCGGTAGCCGGTAACCAATATTTACCGCAACGGAAACTTCACCCCTAAACCTGCACCCCAGTTACTGAGGTCGTCAACACCCATTTCTTTGTAAGGCATGTAATTATACGCGCCGAAAAGATGGATGCCTGCGGGGCCTTGTGGCCTGAACGGTATAAATAACCCAACCTCGGGCCGGGCAGCAAACTTGAAATCTGATTTCGAATTTTCAAACTCACCGAGGTACTGGTCAAATACGACCATATTACCACCCAGGCCTAACCCAACATAGGGTTGAATGGTCTTACCCGGTAAAAAGCGGTATTGCACCTGTGCCAGCAATGGTATGGTTTGAATAGAATTCGTCATTACTGCCGATACTTCTCCGCCTTCTTCTAATTTATATACGGCACGGGGATACTTCTGATAAAAATCCTGGAATCCCACGCCAACCCCTACCGATACGTTGTTCGTAACATTGTACATGAGGTTGGCTGTCCAGCCACGGGTCGAGGTCTTTTCAACAGCCCCTGTTTTAAAAGAACTGCCCGGCACACCTATGCTGTAATTTATATCGAGTTGTAATACCCTTTCCTGCGCCTTCCCGGCGAATGGAATAACTACCAAAAACAACAGACTGCTTACAAATAGCATAGCCGTCCTGAACTGCATTTTCATATCTGTGATTTTTTGTGTTCGTAAAGAGAATTGCCTTAAGATGCCCTGAAATATGCACTCTGGTCAAAAAGCGCCTTCACGCCATTATTGGCGGCCGAAACGCCAAAAACGCCCGAACCCCTGATCAGGCCGTTCCAGATGTTCCTGATGGTGTTGGTCTGTTTGGCATCTCTTAAGTTAAAGATGTCGATCGACATAGCCCCCTCCGTAATAGAGTAGGTGCCATAATAATACGATGGGAAATAGTACCCATATCCACCATAGCCCCAGTAATAGGGATCCCAGTAAGAACCGTAAAAAGGATCCCAGTAGGCGCCGTAATCAAACACACCGGTTGACGTATTATATACTGCACTGATATTGATACCAAGGTCAGGATCCTGGTCTTTAGCCACCTGCGTATAACCACGTTGCACCAACTGATCCCTCACGGCATTGATGTACGCGACAGCCACGTCGGTGCGCGTTTTACCCTCAAGCTTGTTGTTACTGATAATGGCTACCGAATCGGCAATACTGAACGTTCGAAAGGAGCCAAAGTCAACAGAGTCGGAATGTTTGGTGATATAGATCTGCCCTTCATCACCTTCGAGATTCTTAACGGGGTCTTTTCTGCAACTGGTAAATGCCAGCAACCCTCCTGCCAATAGCACATATACTATATTCTTCATAACTACTGATTTTACATGTTGATATTGAAATTTCAAACAAAGCCAATGCCTTAATGTTTGCAATTTCTATTCCTTAACAGCACACTAACATGTGTTGAAAATATCGAATACGACAATTGATTACATGCGTGTTATCGACATGAGAGATGGTCTACCGTTTAATGGTGGTTGCCTAAAGAAATGTGAAAAGGCGGAAAGCTGAAGGCTCAAGGCTCAAGGCTCAAGGCTAAAGGCTGAAGGCTCAAAGCTTAAGGCTCAACGCTCAAGGCTAAAGCTCAAGGCGGTGAATATGGAAAAGATCATGTAACCGTTACAGGTTACAGGTTGCAAGTTTCAGGGAAATACAAAATACAAACTCATTCAACCTGGCATATTTAACCTGCAACATCCGTTACTGCAACAGCAAACTGGCAATCGGCAGCCGGAAACCCTGTTACCTGAAACCTGAAACTTTAATCCTGATACCCGGTAACTGGTAACCGGAAACCGGTAACCATATATCCTGTAACCTGAAACCTGTATTTTTGCTGCATAAACAGAACTGTAGACATATTAGCCAATCCCATTGAATACCTGAAGGGTGTAGGGCCGCAACGGGCCGACCTGCTCAAAAAAGAGCTGAACATTTACACCTTTAAAGACTTGCTCGAACTTGTTCCCTACCGCCACATAGATAAAACCAAAGTGAACCTGGTGCGCGAGATCACACCGCAAACCGATTTCATTCAAATTGCCGGTGTGCTGAAAAGCTTCGGCATCATAGGAGAAAAAAGAGCAAAACGCCTGGTGGCCGAAATAAAAGATGCCACAGGCTCGCTTGAACTCGTTTGGTTCCAGGGCATTAACTATATACAAAAAAACTTAAGCATCGGCCAGGTGTACCTGGTATATGGCAAGGTGAGCTTTTTTCAGGGCCAGCCCCAGATCACTCACCCTGAAATGGAGATCTTTAGCCGGGAAAAGAAAGAAGGCAAAAGCACGCTTGAGCCTGTTTACCCCAGCACCGAAAAATTAAAATCCCGGGGTATGGGAGGCCGGCAGCTGGGGCATTTTACAGAAACTTTGATTAAATTGTTACAGGAAACCAATATTCCTGAAATATTACCGGAATCAGTGCTCACATCCCTTAAACTGATGCCCCGCTTCAAAGCTTTTGTGAACATTCACTTTCCGCCCGACTTTGAAACGTGGCAGCAGGCGCTGGACCGGTTGAAATTTGAAGAGTTTTTCATTGCACAGATCCGGATGGGCCTGTTGCGGCAGCAACGGCACCGCTATTCAAGAGGGGTTGTGTTCAGCCAGGTGGGCGAGATCTTCAACCGCTTTTATGAGCACCACCTGCCGTTTGAGTTAACCAACGCACAGAAAAGAGTTATTAAAGAAATAAGACGCGATACCGGCAGCGGCAAACAGATGAACCGGCTGCTGCAGGGCGATGTGGGCAGTGGTAAAACGATTGTGGCCCTGTTGATATTACTGCTGGCCATTGATAACGGCTACCAGGGTTGCCTGATGGCGCCCACCGAGATCCTCACCCAGCAGCACTATAGTAACATCGCCCGCTTGTTGAAAGATTTGCCGGTAAACGTGCGGCTGCTCACCGGTTCAACCAAAACGCGGGAGCGAAAAGAGATCTTACAGCAACTGGAAGAAGGGATTATACATTTTGTAGTAGGCACCCATGCCCTGCTGGAAGATTCTGTAAAATTCAAAAACCTGGGGCTGGCCATCGTAGATGAACAGCACCGGTTCGGGGTAGCACAACGGGCCCGGTTATGGAACAAAGCGGCCATTCCACCACATGTACTGGTGATGACGGCCACGCCCATTCCGCGTACCCTGGCCATGACGGCCTATGGTGATTTGGACACCAGCATAATAGACGAGCTGCCACCCAACCGCAAACCTATTTTAACCGTACATCGTTATGAGACGGTTCGCAGCCAGGTGATGGATTTTATCAAGGCAGAAATTACGAAAGGACGACAGGCATATATAGTTTTTCCGCTCATTGAAGAATCAGAAAAGCTGGACTACGAAAACCTGATGAAGGGCTACGAAAACGTGCAGGCGTATTTCCCCGAACCAAAATACTGGATCAGCATGGTGCACGGCCGCCAAACAAACGAAGTGCGTGATACCAATATGCAACGATTTAAGACCGGCGACACTCAGATCATGGTTGGTACCACAGTTATTGAGGTAGGGGTCGACGTTCCGAACGCCAGTGTTATGGTCATTGAAAGCGCCGAAAAATTTGGCCTTTCCCAATTGCATCAGCTACGGGGCCGCGTTGGCCGCGGAAGTGAAAAAAGCTTCTGTATATTATTATCTGGCTCAAAACTGAACAATGAAGCCCGGGAACGGTTAAAGATCATGTGTGCCACGAACGACGGTTTCAAAATAGCAGAGAAAGATCTTGAACTGCGTGGTCCCGGCGATATTGAAGGCACGCGTCAAAGCGGCGCCCTGAATTTTAAACTGGCCAGTATCGTTCAGGATAAGCAATGGCTCGAGATCGCCCGGGAAATGGCTGAACGATTGCTGGATACCGATCCCGACCTGAGCTCGGCAGCAAATTTGCAGCTTAAAAGTTACCTGCAGTCGCTTCAGGGAAAAACTGCCTGGAGCAAGATATCGTAGGTATATTGTGACACTGGCGGTCTTATAACACCATAAACTACTTCTGCTTATAGATTTTGTTTGCAATTAAGCGCTTACCCGTAAATTGTAAACGATGAACTGCTTAATTAAGGGGCGTTAACCAGGGAGTAACGTTACTTTTAATTAGTTTCACCTCCTGCGATTTATTATACGCTGCAAGAAGATCTTGCGTTAATATTGTCTGGCAGGTAAGAATAGATTGAGATTTGTTTCAAATTATATAAACGAAAACCGACAGGCATTGGGCAGAATTAGTTTGATCATACTTCTTCTTACCATCACAGCCCTTGAAATAAAAGCTCAGGGCGGGCCATCAACATTTGAATTTACAGAGAACAAAGGCCAATGGGAAAGTAAAATTAAATTCAAAGGTGAATTGCCTGCAGGTGATTTTTACCTGCATCCGAATGGCTTTACCGTAGTGCAGCATAATACCAGCGATCTGCAGCGTTATTTTCACCGGCAGCACGGCGCCGGTGAACAACATACCGCTGACAAAAAAAATGCCCGCACGGTTAAAGACAAAAAATTTGAACCGCAGCAACCGGGCGAAGATACCGCTACCATGCCCGGCTACAAGATCAGGTCGCATGCTTACCAGGTTACTTTCATAGGCGCTGCTGAAAATCCGGTAATAACGCCCGATAAACCATTACCTACCTACAGCAATTATTTTATCGGTAATGATCCTTCCAAATGGCAAAGTAACGTAAAGACCTTCCAGGCGGTGCTGTATAAAAATATTTATCCCAACATCGATGTGCGCTATTACTCCGATAACGGTCACCTGAAATACGACCTCATCGTGAATCCGGGTGGTAACGTGAACAACATCCGCATGCGCTACGAAGGAGCCGATAAATTGCTCATTAAAAATAAAGAGCTGATCATAAGAACATCGGTGGGCGATGTAAAGGAACTTTATCCATATTCCTATCAATTCGATCCGGTTAAAGGCAGGCAGGAAACCAGCTGTTCCTATGTGCTGGCCGATAAAAATACCGTACAGTTCAAAGTAGGCAACTACGCTCCCAACAACATACTTATTATTGACCCTTCGCTGATCTTTTCCTCATTCACAGGCAGCAGAGCGGGCCAATATGGTTTTACGGCAACGCCCGGCCCGGATGGTTCTTTATACTCGGGCGGTATTGTGTTCGGGAACGGTTTCCCGGTATCGCCCGGTGCTTATCAATCTTCTTTCCAGGGCGGATCGACCAATGGTGGTGTAGACATGGGCATCTTTAAATTCAGTCCCGATGGCTCCCAGCGAATGTACGCCACTTACCTGGGCGCTGAAGGCAATGATTACCCGCATAGTCTTATCTGTGATCCGCAGGGCAACCTGGTGGTGATGGGAAGAACCTACTCGTCCCGGTACCCCGGTACGCTGGTGGGTCCCGGCGGCGGCGCTGATATTGCCGTCACCAAATTAAATGCAAACGGTACTGCGATCATCGGTTCGCTGCGCATTGGCGGCGCGGGCGCCGATGGTGTGAACGTGAGTGATATGCAGGAAGGCGGCTCCATCAATTTAACATCAACACTACGCTTCTACGGCGATGACTCGCGCAGTGAAGTGACTTTGGATAATAGCGGAAACATTTACGTGGCCGCACAAACGCGTTCAGATAATTTCAGGATCATCGGTTCTGTATTCGGCACCGCCTCAGGCGGCGGCCAGGATGGTGTGGTAATGAAAATAGACCCTACCTGTAACAATGTGATCTGGAGCAGTTACCTCGGCGGCAGTGGTGATGATGGCGCTTTTGTCATTTCCGTTAACCCGGGCAACAATGATATTTATGTGGGCGGCGCCACCACCAGCACCAATTTTCCCGGTAACAAAAGCGGCGTATACCAGGGCGGCAGCCAGGGCGCTACCGATGGTTTTGTAGCCCAGATAGCCAATAACGGTTCTACCATCATCCGCAGCACCTATATGGGCACGGGCGCTTTTGATGCCGTATACGGCATCAAGTTCGACAGAATGAATATCCCTTACATTATGGGTATTACGGAAGGCACCTGGCCCATCGTAAATGCAGCCTATAATGGCGGTAATTCCAGGCAATTCATTGCGAAACTACAGCCAGATCTTTCCGGCTTTGTTTATTCAACAACATTCGGTAACGGTGCCGCGCGCCCGAACATTTCGCCGGTGGCTTTCCTGGTAGACCGGTGTGAGAATGTGTATATTTCCGGCTGGGGCGGCTGGATCTCGGCCAATGGCCGCGACCCCTTTAATATGTCGGGCGTAGCAGGCATGCCTATTACCCCTGATGCGTTGAAAACCGTCACTGACAATCACGATTTTTATTTCATAGTTATAAAGAAAGATGCAGCCTCCCTGTTATATGGCAGCTTCTTTGGCCAAAGCGGCGGCGAAGGCGAACACGTAGATGGCGGCACCAGCCGCTATGACGCCCAGGGCGTAATATACCAGGCCATCTGCGCCAACTGTTTCGGCAGCTCGGTAGGCAATATTTCAGCGCCCTACCCTATTACACCCGGCGTATGGGGCCCCGTGAACGGTACCGGCACTTCGAACTGTAACCTGGCGGCGGCCAAGATCGCGTTCAACTTTGCCGGGGTGGCATCGGGCCCGCAACCTTATTTCAATGGCGCGGTAGACTCGCTTGGTTGTGTGCCTTTCACTGTTACCCTGAAGGATACGGTTCTCAATGCGAAAAGTTACGTATGGTCGTTTGGCGATGGCACACCTGATGTTAGCACGACCGATGTTGAGGTAACGCATACCTTTGGCGCCGTGGGCGATTACCGGGTACGGTTGATCGCCATTGACTCTACCACCTGTAACATCCGCGACACTGCCTATGTGAACATACATGTACGTGCCGACAAGGCCGACCTGGCTTTTCTTACCAACAAATTACAGCCTTGCGAATCGCTGAATTACCGGTTTGAAAATACCACCGGCTTCCCACCCACAAAACCCTTCCAGGCCAGCAGCTTTACCTGGGATTTTGGGGATGGTACCCGCGTAACACCCGGCGACCGCGTAGTTGAGCATTCCTATGCATCGGCCGGCACCTATAAAACGAGATTGATATTACACGATACAGCCTATTGTAACTCGCCGGATTCCATTGAGAAAGAATTGCGCGTGTCGCCGCTGGTAGACGCCCGGTTCGAAACACCGCCGTCTGGTTGCGCACCGTATACGGCTGTTTTCAATAACACATCACTGGCCGGCCAGGAGTTCTATTGGGATTTTGGCGATGGCACCACTTCCAACGAAGTGAACCCGGTTCACGTATATAACAATATTGGAACTTACCGGGTAACACTGCGGGTTGTTGATACCAGCACCTGTAACAAAGAGGACGCTACCTATATGGACATTGGCGTGCATCCGCTGCCTACCGCCGATTTCTCGGTAGCGCCCGTTCCGCCGGTGACCAACCGGCCTACGGTATTCACTAATTTATCGACCGGGGGCACTCGATATGTATGGCTGTTTGGCGATGGCGATTCTACCATCAAAACCACGATGGATACAGTTGGCCATCAGTACAATTCAACCGGTACGTTCAATGCCTGCCTCATTACCTTCAATGAGTTCAATTGCAGTGATACGATCTGTAAACCTGTGGAAGCGCTGATAGATCCGTTATTGGATGTACCCAACGCATTTACACCGGGCCGCTTTGGCAGGAACAGCTATATTTCTGTTGCGGGCTTTGGCATTGCCAAAATGAGCTGGAAGATCTATAACCGTTGGGGACAACTGGTATTTGAAACGAATAACCGGAAAGTGGGCTGGGATGGCACCTACAAAGGCCAGCCGCAACCCATGGATGTATATGCCTACACGCTCGACGTGGAATTTTCCGACGGAAGAAAACTAAGAAAGACAGGTGATATTACGTTAATACGCTAAACGCGGAACGCGAAACGCCAAACGCCGAACGCTAAAGGCTGAAGGCCAAAGGCAACGCCAGCGTTTGAAATCGGGATGCCCGCCTACAGGCGGCAGTCTGAAAATGCAGGAATAGGCCTTAAGCGTTAGGTCTTGCGCCTTAGGCTTTTGGCGTTAGGCCTTGCGCCTTAAGCTTTTGGCGTAAGCGTTAAGCCCTGAGCGTTATGCGTTTTGATAATAATACGTTAAAGCTCCCTGAAAGCTTGACGGTGGTACAACAAATTGTAATTTTAGAACAGGTGGTTATGAAGACATTTACAGAAACTAAAACAGTGCGGCCTCCTGTGACCCGGGACATTTTAAACCGATTTCTACAAACGGCGATGCTGCCATTTTTATGTATCGTGTGCTTTTGGTTCCCAGCAACAGCGCAGGATCTGCATTTTTCGCAATGGTTTAACTCCCCGCTCACTACCAATCCGGCCAATACCGGATTTATTCCCGATGCCGACTACCGGGTGGGTATCAATTACCGCAATCAGTGGTCAACGATCATGAGCGTTCCCTACAAAACAATGAGCATCTGGGGCGATGCGCAGGTATTCAGAGATCGTATCGAAAGCGGCTGGCTGGGTTTGGGCGGCGTTATTCTTCGCGATGTAGCCGGTTCAGGCAGCCTCACGTCAACGAAAATATACGCTTCGGCAGCCTATCACCAGATGCTGGGGGTAGCGCATTTGTTATCGGCCGGCTTCAATGTAGGCTGGGCCAACAAACGCATCAATACCACCGATCTTAAATTTCCCGACCAGTTCGATGGCAAGTTCTTCGACAGCAACCTGCCTACCAGTGTTGTGCTCGATCAGCCTAATGTAAATTATTTCGATATGCAGGTGGGCGTAAACTATGCCTACTTCCCTACCGACAGGCTGTATATTAACGGAGGTATCTCTGTATGGCATATTAACCAGCCACGTGAATCGTTCTTTTACAATGATGCGGCCGACTTCGACTCCCGCATTCCCCGCCGGTACAACGCTTTTGCCAATGCCAGCATAAAACTGAACGACCAGGTGATCGTGAATCCCATGGCTTATTTCAGCAGCACGGCGAAAGCCAGTGAGCTGGTAGCCGGTGGTAATGTGCAGTACAATCTCTCAGGCGATGGCGAAACCCAATTGCTCGGCGGTTTATATTATCGCCCGGGCGATGCAGTGATCCCCATGATAGGCTTTGAGTGGAAGACCATTAAGCTCATGTTCACTTATGATGCTACCACCTCATCGCTGAAACAATATAACCATTCCCGCGGCGCTTTTGAATTTGCCCTGCTGCGGCACGGGTTCTATAATGAATACAACGGGGACAGAAGACAATCGATGTGTCCATCATTTAAATATTAGAATACGGCTTCGCAGTAATTTATATTATTGCAACCTTCCTATAATTACACTTTGAAAACGCAAATCTTGGTTAAACATATCCTGGTGGCAATAGCGCTTATCAGCAGCGCTGTTCGATCAGTAGCGCAAGGTCCATCCACTTTTGAGTTTACCGAAAATAAAGGACAGTGGGACAAACAGGTTACTTTCAAAAGCGATCTGCCCACCGGCAATTTCTTTCTTCAGAAGAACGGCTTTACCGTTGTACAACATAATACAGAAGACCTTCAGCAGCTGCATGATGGTCACGAGGCCAGCCTAACCGGTCGCAGCGGTACCAACAGACCAAAAACAAAGAACAGCCCTTCGTTACCTGCCCGGATTGCCGGTAACAGCTTCACCATTCGATCGCATGCCTACAAAGTGCAGTTCATAGGCGCCGCCGAAAACCCTGAAATTATTCCCGACAAAGTATTACCTGGTTACAGCAATTATCTTATCGGCAATGATCCTTCCAAATGGCGAACCAATATAAAAAGCTGCCAGGCGGTGATCTATAAAAATATTTATCCGAACATCGATGTGCGGTATTATTCAGAGAGCGGCCGGTTGAAATACGATATCATCGTGAATCCCGGCGGGGACCCCGGCAATATCGTCATGAAATACGATGGGGCCGATAAGCTGTCGGTAAAGAACAGTGAGCTGGTCATAAAAACAAGTGTAGGTGAAGTGAGAGAGCTTTACCCCTACTCTTATATATTCGATAAAATACATGGTAAACAGGAAACATCCTGTGCTTATAAACTGGAGGGTAAAAATATCGTTCGGTATAAAACCGCCGATTATGCGAAGACCAGTACGCTGGTGATCGATCCGGCAATCATCTTCTCTACGTTTACCGGCTCTACCACCGATGAATATGGGTTCACCGCCACGCCCGGCCCCGATGGGTCGCTGTTCTCAGGCAGTATCGTGTTCAGTCCGGGCGGTTTTCCGGTTTCACCCGGGGCTTATAAGACCACGCACTCGGGCGGTAGCGTCAGGGGCATCGACATAGGCATTTTCAAGTTCAGTCCCAACGGCGCCAACCGCGTGTATGCCACTTACCTGGGCGGTACCGAAGATGATGTTCCCCACAGTTTGTATTGCGATAACCAGGGTAACCTGGTGGTATTGGGCAGAAGCTATTCCTCCGATTATCCGGGTACGCTTCACGGTCCTGGTGGCGCCTGTGATATGATCGTCACCAAGCTGAACGCCACCGGCACTGCCATTATTGGCTCCATGCGCATAGGCGGTACACAAAACGATGGTTTGAATATTGAAGATCAGCTCGTCACCCGCAGCACAACCAATCCATTCCGCAGTGTTTCCCTGCTCAGGAACTATGGCGATCACTCGCACAGTGAAGTGATCCTGGATGATGCCGGCTTTATTTACGTGGCCGGACAATCGCAGTCAGACGATTTTCCGATGCGGGGCGGTGGTTTTCAAAATAAGAGAGCCGGCGCACAGGATGGTGTAGTGCTCAAAATAAATCCCAATTGCAATTCGATCCTCTGGAGCTCCTTTCTCGGCGGGTCGGCCGATGATGCAGCCTTTGTACTGGCCTTACAACCAAACACCAACGATATTTATGTAGCCGGCGGCACATCGAGCGCTAACCTGCCGGGTACCGTACCTGGTTTCCAGAACAGGTTTATCAGCGATACCCTTGTTGGTAATATTGATGGCTACGTTACTATTTTCTCCAATGACGGCACAATTATAAAACGCACCACGTATTTGGGCACTAAACAGATCGACCTGGTGTACGGCATCCAGTTCGACCAGTTTAACTACCCGTATGTAATGGGTACCAGCCGGGGCGACTGGCCGGTTATCAATGCCGTCTACAGCAATCCGGGTACGAAACAATTTGTCAGCAAACTGAAACCTGACCTAACGGGCATTGAATATTCCACCACTTTTGGCAGCGGCGGCAGACCCAATATATCCCCTGTAGCGTTCATGGTTGACCGTTGCGAAAATGTGTATGTATCCGGCTGGGGCGGCTGGCATTCAAATTCCAGAGACCCTTACGACCTGGGCGGCGTAGCCAATATGCCGATAACGCGGGATGCCCTGAAATCGGTGACTGATGACCGTGACTTTTATTTCATCGTGTTGGAAAGGAACGCAGCCTCCCTGTTATATGGCACTTACTTCGGACAGAACGGCGGTTTTGGCGAACACGTGGATGGAGGCACCAGCCGCTTCGATAAACAGGGCGCCATTTACCAGGCCATTTGCGCTAACTGTTTTGGCAACACGACCAGTTCCTCCCCCATTACCCAGCCCTACCCCACAACACCAGGCGTATGGGCGGCCAGGAACGGAACGGGCAATGTTGGTTGTAACCTCGGCGCTGTAAAGATCCTGTTCAATTTTTCCGGTGTTGGCTCTGGTCCTAAAGCATATTTCAACGGTAATTTCGATACGGTTGGCTGTGTGCCCTTCACATTGAATTTCGCCGATACCGTACTCGATGCCAAAAGTTATGAATGGAATTTCGGTGATGGAACGCCCGATGTAAAGACCACCGGATACAACGTGACGCATACATTTACTTCAGTGGGTACCTACCGGGTGCGGCTGATCGCAATAGACTCCAGTTCCTGTAATATCCGCGACACCGCTTATTTAAATATTTATGTACGTGATGATGAAGCGCACATTAGTTATACAGTCAAAAAATTAGACCCCTGCGAATCGCTGAACTATGAGTTTGTCAATACTTCCACCTTCCCGCCCGGCAAACCTTTTAATGCCAATAGCTTTACGTGGGAATTTGGGGATGGTACCCGCATTACACCGGGCGCGCAAACCATACAGCATTCCTATGGCTCTTCGGGCACCTATTTAACCAGGTTAATCTTAAACGATACGGCTTACTGTAACTCGCCTGATACTGCATTGCACGAGTTGCGGGTATCGCCGCTGGTAGATGCCCGTTTCGAAACGCCACCCTCAGGATGCGCGCCCTATACAGCCATCTTTAACAACACGTCGCTGGCGGGGCAGCAATTCTCCTGGGATTTTGGTGATGGCACCGGTTCATCGGAAGTGAACCCTGTGTATACCTATCCGAATGTGGGCACTTACCGGGTCTCCCTGATCGTGATCGACACCAACACCTGTAATAAAACGGATACCACCATACGAGAGATTAACGTGTATCCAAAACCTGTAGCCGATTTCGCCTTCTCGCCCGTAACGCCTGAGGTGAATAAACCTACCATCTTTACGAATTTGTCGGGCCCTGCCGTAGAGTACCAATGGCATTTTGGCGATGGGGAACAGGTTACTAAAAGAACGGCTGATACTGTCATGCATCAGTTCAATGCTACCGGCACATTTGATGTTTGCCTGGTGGCTGTGTCTGAGAATTATTGCACCGATACGATATGTAAACCGGTACAGGCATTGATCAATCCGTTGCTTGATGTGCCCAATGCCTTTACACCCGGCCGCTTTGGCCGCAACGGCATTGTAATGGTAACCGGTTTTGGTATTGCCAAAATGAACTGGCGCATTTATAATCGCTGGGGAAAGCTGGTATTTGAAACGCAGGATCGCCGCATCGGCTGGGATGGCACCCATAAAGGCCAGCTGCAACCAATGGATGTGTATGCCTACACGTTAGACGTAGAGTTCTTCGACGGGCAGAAGCTGCGGAAGACGGGAGATATTACATTAATACGCTAAACGCTTAACGCCGAATGCTTAACGCTTAAGGCCTAACGCTTGTTCCGGAATTTTGAAACTGCCGCCTGCAGGCCGGCATCCTTTCATTTAAACGCTGGCTTTGCCTTTAGCTTTATGCCTTCAGCCTTTAGCCTTCAGCTTTCAGCCTTTGGCCTTTAGCCTTCAGCCTTTTGTGGCCGAAGGTCCAGAGATGGAGCTGAAACTGTATTTCATTAGCTAATTAGGTAATTAGCTAATTACCTTACCGGTGCTGTTCATACTTATTAGCCACTACTGCATTTTGCAAGATCGCCATTTCCTCAACGGTAAGTGCGGGCGTCTGCAGCACGGCAACGGCTTCTTCCAACTGCTGCATTGTCCTGATACCGGCCACGGCTGCTGTAAGAGCCGGATGCTGTAATACAAAGCGAATGGCTGTTTGCGCTGCATTGCGCTGCCTGTTCGAGACGGCATCGATGGCAGCAGCGGCCTGCTCCACTTCCTGCGGCGAATAATTCAGGTAAGTCTTCGATGGTTTATTCACCAGTAAGCCCTGTGCTACCGCACCTCTTGCCAGCACGCCGATGTTATTTTCCTGTAAAAGTGACAAACATGTTTCTTCGGGCCGTCGGTCTAACAAACTATACTGCATCATCACGCTCACAATGTTCGACCGTTTGATATATTCCCTGATCACATTGGGGCGAATAGATGAAATGCCATAATACCTGATCTTTCCCTGCTGCTTTAACAACTCAAAGGCTTCAATGGTCTCGCCTATGGGATCATCGATGGTGCCGCCATGCAACTGGTACAGATCGATATAATCGGTTTGCAGCCGTTGCAGGCTCTTTTCCACCTGGTTCAGAATATATTCCTTGCGCGGATTCCAGTCCCACCCGCTGCCATCTTCGCGCCATTGATTGCCCACCTTGGTGGCTATATACAGGTTCTGGCGATGCGGTTTAAGCGCTTTGCCAACAGATACTTCATTCATGCCCTTTGCATACAGGTCGGCGGTATCAAAAAAGTTAATGCCGAGGTCAAATGCCCGGTGCAGGATCTTCTCATTAGCAGCATCATCGTCGCCCAATGACATACAACCAAAGCCAATGCGGCTGATATGCAGGTCTGACTTACCTAATTGTACATATTCCATAATGGCATAAATATAAACTAAAAGCAAAAAAGGTGTGCCACACTTTGAAAGTGTGGCACACCTTAGTTATAAGGAAATATTATAGTGCTAAATTACCATCTGAAATCGAAATAGATACTGCCGCTCAGTTGCTCATTGGCGCTTTTCAGGCTTTTGGTAGCTACATTGTCAGCCGGCTTGGTGCCCAAACCGCTGATGTGGTGCATGAAGCCAATGTTCCCGTTATCAGGGAAGGGTGCGGTGCTGAACTCATTCAGCAGGGCGCCGCCCTGTTTCAACGGACTGAACATTTGCAGGAACATGTTTGGCTGATCGGTATAGAAAGTGAAGTTACCCATGTTTGTCTGGAACTGAACCCAGTAAACATCAGCGTGCCATCCTTTGAACTCGGCATTATTACCGCCGCGGTTCGATTTTTCCCATACGCCTAGCTGTTGTCCTTTCAGGCGGTTCTTCCAAACCTGGAAGGGGCCACGGCCAAACCACTTCATACCAACGATCTTTTCTTCGGGATATTTAAAAGTGATGCCAACGTATTCGCCAGGCGATTTCATGGAGTATGAATAATCCATCCGGGGCAGGTCGCCGGTGTGGAATGTCCATTTAACATTCAAGGTATTCTCTCCTTTATAAGTAACATCAACGGTATGCGTGTTGTCTTTTACCAGGTGTTTAAAATCGGCCAAAGTATAACCAGAAACGCCTGCCAGGAACGGACCATTGAAAGGAAGGTCACGTTTACCTACATATACTTTTGTAAGGTTACCATTCTTTTTATCGAAGATATAGTTGATACCATCGCATACCAGCGACAGGTGCTCAGGATCTTCCGTACGCATGATAGTAGAGATAGAAGCTACTTCAGGACTGGTCTTAACCACATCTTCCGGCTTCATGATGGGGAAGGTCCAGGTATATACTTCCTTATCCTTGTTATCCAATACACTTAATACGAGGGCGCTGCAATGGATCCAGGGCTGGGTGAAGTTAAACTTCAACTGACCTTTCTCGCCAGGGCCGGTATAAGGTGATTCTACTTTTCCTTCTTCAACCACCAATGGCTCCAGCGTCTTCTGCGTGGCCTTGGGGAACAGCACCAGTTTCCAGTTGAATTTTAACCTGGTAAGGTTGGTATACAGGAACTTGTTCTCCACATTAATCACGCCATTGAACGAAGAGGTCAGGTTGCTGATATCAAAAGACAGTGGCGCCCAGATCTCTTTGATGGCATAATAGCTGGCCCATTTTTCTTTTGATTTGATATCATAGCCGCTGGCGGATTCAATCCCATTCTCATCACGGTAAGAAGCAAGGAAGGTACCGGAGAATTTAGATGATTTGCTCATC
Organism: Longitalea luteola; assembly: GCF_017356035.1. Lineage (GTDB taxonomy): Bacteria > Bacteroidota > Bacteroidia > Chitinophagales > Chitinophagaceae > Niastella > Niastella luteola. The sequence continues at coordinate 84,220 of NZ_JAFIQX010000009.1, forward strand.
TCTGTCCAGAACTCATCTAACCCAGCTGCACGACCGCCGTTATAGATACCATTCCCAATTTCTACAGGTGTAAAGGCTTCTGTGCCATAAATAATAGAGTTGGCTACCGAATTGAAATCTGAATTCTTTTTACCTTCTTTGGCTACGGGATGAATTACATACCGGTTCTGTACATCGTACAGGTCAAATTCCTTATCCAGCTCTTTATTGCTGGCATGTTCGGGACCGGTTGACCAGCATACTACAGAAGGATGGTTCAAACCGCTGAACACAACATCTTTGATCATTTTCTTTGGATCAGGACCAGTAAGCTCGCTGATCACAAATAAACCGATGGAATCGCACAGGTCGAAGAAGTGCGGGTCAACGGGATAATATGATAACCGAACGGCGTTCATGTTCAGGTCCTTCATGGTATTGATGTCTGACAGGTAAGCTTCTTCAGATGTTCTTGCATTACCCAGTTCAGCGCTGCGGCGATTGATACCTTTGAAGATCACTTTCACGCCGTTAACGTAAATACCATCAGGCTTTGACTCTACCGTACGGAAACCGAATTTTTTGGTAAACGTGTATAATACTTGTTTGGATGCGTCTTTTAATGTCAATACGATCTGGTACAGGTGCGGGTTCTCGGGGTTCCATGTTCTGATCATGGAAAACTGCTTTTTGATATCCGCTTTTTCAGCAGCATTCACCGTTGAAGGTTCGCCCAGGGGTTTACCGTTGGGATCCAACACCTGGAACTCGATGGTTTGACCGGGTTGAATACCACTGCTGAATACCTGCATCGTAAAGTCGCCGGATGCTTTGGCATCGATAGTTACCCTCTCTATATAAGAATCGAAGACCCTGTTGTGGGCTGCTGTGCTATAAAAATTATTATTGGCAAGTCCCTGTTGTCCCAGTAAGGCAGGCAGCGGCAGCTTGGCTCTAATATTGTTATTGGCACGATCGTTGGAACCATAAAGACCTCTCAATGCGGAATGGTCTTCAGCTGTCCCTAAACTCGGGTGGGTTGCGGTTCCCTGTGCAAGCGCCTGGGTTAAAATCCCATGCATGATCAACAAATGCAGGATAGTCTTTTTCATTTCAGGTGTATGGATAAGTAGCTACTAAATAAGATATCAGACATAACCGTATAAAAACTACTGACCAGATATATAACTCGCCAGCAGTAAGAATACCTCAGCGGTTACTCTTCTCTGCGGTTTTTGTTGGCGGGGTTATACTTTATCCTATAGTTGTAGCATGTTTAGCGAAACAGTTTTTATTGAACAGAAATGGTACTTTTCCTTATTCAATTACCGCAACGCACACATGCATTACAGGAAACATCTATAGGTAGTTTCTACGACCGGTGCAATATAATACTAAATTTTGTTTTGTCTAAGCGTTTTAAATCCTTTCGATGCTTCTTATATTTTGCCTGCCGTTCTTGCTTTCTATTTTTAGAAACAACTTTATATTATTGCTTCAATATCAATTCAATTTCATTCAGCTCTTCATGTGAGAACTGCCTGTTACCAAGACAGGCCAGGTTATTATCCAACTGTTCTGTTGAGCTTACGCCTATCAGCACTGTTGTTATGCGTTTGTCTTTCAGCAGCCAGCTGAGCGCCATTTGCGCCAGTGACTGGTTACGCCGTTTGGCTATTGCATGGAGCTTTGTTATTTTCTCCAGCTTCTCAGGTGTAATTTCTTCCGACTTCAAAAATCCATGCGCTTTTGACGCTCTTGAATCGGCCGGTATACCTTTCAGGTATCTGTCGGTCAACAATCCCTGCGCCAATGGCGAGAAAGGAATACACCCTACGCCATATTGTTCCAGCACGTCCAACAATCCGTCTTCCACCCACCTTTCAAACATCGAATACTTCGGTTGATGTATGAGGCATGGGGTGCCTGCCTGTTTTAATATTTCCAGCGCTCTTTTTGCTTCGGGTGCTTTATAATTCGAAATGCCTACATACAATGCCTTTCCACTTTTCACGATATCATGCAGGGCCATCATGGTTTCTTCCAGGGGCGTTTCAGGATCGGGCCGGTGCGAATAAAAGATGTCGACATAATTTAACCGCATCCGTTTTAAACTTTGGTCGAGGCTTGCCATCAGGTATTTCCTCGAGCCCCAATTACCGTATGGGCCTTCCCACATCAGATAACCTGCCTTGGATGAAATGATCAGCTCATCGCGCAGGTTACCGCTGAAATCCTTCTTCAACATGGCCCCGAAATTCTCTTCTGCCGAACCGGGCGGTGGCCCGTAATTGTTCGCCAGGTCGAAATGGGTGATGCCTTTGTCAAATGCATGCCGGACGATCCGGCGTGCATTCTTGAAATCGTCTACGCCGCCGAAATTATGCCATAACCCCAGGGACAAAGCAGGCAACAATAAACCACTGTTGCCGCAACGGTTGTACGTCATGGAGTCATAACGGGGTGAAGACGGGGTATATGCCATCTTAGTTATTGATTAATGTAATGCTGAAAATTAGTTGAAAAGCACGATCCTGAAGCCACGGCAGCATTGAGCGCTTATACACATATCCCATATTATTCAATGCGTAATATATATAACGCTTATTACTACTTATTAAGTACGTATAGATAAGAATAATACTTTAGCTACCGGGATCTTACTGTACTCAGACCTACACATCGGCCCTGGTTTAACCTATACCATTGTTAAACGCAACATCCTTTATTTAATTATGTTCAAACATAAAACTAACAACTGTTCTTTTAACAATTTATTACAGGCAGGGCCTGTGTTTCATGGGATAACTGCCTGCTGAGCAAGGACTAACGCAGGCATCGGGGGAGGCGGGGCAGTTAGCGGGATATTTTGGGGGAAAAACGAAAAAACCAGGCTGCCCGGGACCTGCGGGCAGCCTGGAAAGGAAAGAGTTACCAGTTTATAGTTTACAGTTCAAAGTTTATAGTTCACAAAGGTTCAAAGTTAAGGTTCATGCCGGTTTCCTGTTTCCGGTTGCCGGGAATGGTATTATGGAGTTATATAATGAAAAGCAAACCATTCGTCTTTAGCGGCATCATAGCTGGTGCCCAGCCAGATGCCTTTTGTCCTGTAATCGGACGGCCATCCTTTCACTACTTTGATCGTAGTTGCTGCAGGACTCAACCCGTGACCCGGATTCTGCAACAGTACGTTACCCACCAGTTTGATCTCATTCCTTGTTTCATCGATCGTGAAGGTGCCGGTGCTCATTGTTCCATTCTGAAAGCGGGTGTAACCGCCGCTATTATCAAAACGGATCCATGCATCTTTCACCGCTGCATCCCAGGTTTCATTCCAACCCCAATCGTATGTTGAGTTCTTGTTGACCGTCCAGCCATTGCCTTTTGCCACCCAGTCAATCGGATTTCCATTTGCGTCAATTACCCAGAAGCGGCCAGGGGCACCAGCCCCGCCGGTAAGTATATTCCTTAATTCACCGGGAGCAAAAACGGGATTGAATCCATCGTCCGGTTTTTTTACCGCCGGCGGGGGTGGAACCCAGTTATCACTGTATTGTTTTGAGATATAGTTAAGCACCTGGTACTCCGGTTTTGTTTTATGCTTTACCGCCAGCTGCATGGTGTTCTCTGTTAGAGTAAGCACTTTCACACTAAGCAAATTGGCAGCGTCGGCCGGGGTAAACGCTACGCCAAGGACAGTAGCGTTACTGGTAGTGATGGTCAATGTGTTTATATCAAAATAGTAGGTGCCTGATTCGGTATTTACACCTGCAACTCCTTTATGATCAGTATTCAGATAAGGGCCGCCTTTAAGGCTGAAAGTCATGAAGCCGTAATCTATTTTCTCTGCCACCCAGGTATCGTTCAGGTAATTGGGCTCATATTTCCAGCATAGTGGATCAGAAACATCTGAACACTGCGGCCAGATAATACTTTGTCCATCGGGCGCTTTCGTGCTTGCCACATTGTTCTGACCGGCAAAATAGGCGGGACTGGTAAAGAATTTCTGATCTCCGTTTTTATTGGCGTCCAGCAGCCATGTTTTTTCATTTCCCGGACCACCGGTAAGCAATATCCACAACGGATCGCTTACATAGTTCAGGTTATCTTTCGTTACATGAATGGTGACGGGATCCAACTCCACCAGGCCGCCACTGGTAACTGCAGTGCGTTTGATCACATAATCACCTTTGAACGCATAGCGTACGGTATCTATACGGCGGGTTGATGAGCCTGTTGCATAGTCCCAATAAGGTTCCACTTTATCTGAGTGATTGATCAGGTAAACCGTATTCCCGCCGTCATCAACGGTTAGGTCCTGCTTTACCTCCATGTTGATTGTTGATTTGTCGGGCGTGCCTGATAAACTGTAGTCTTTCTTTTTGCAGGAAAGTACAGTAAATATCGCCACCAGGACAAACAGCGCAGTTTTATTATAGCGTTTCATTAGTATACTTTTAATGTGTTAATGTTTACCAGCCTGCATTTTGCTTGAGCACATTATTCGATAAAGTGATCTGTGTATAAGGTATTTGCACCAGGCCCCGGGTCTCTGTGATCTTCGACGCCTGAATGGTCTTTGTGACATTTGTGCCACCATTCTGAACGGTCAACGATTCTGCAATAGTTGAAGCAGCAGTGTTCACGCCCTGGCGCAGCAAATCATAATAACGATGGCCTTCACCCGCAAACTCGAGCCTTCTCTCATTCATAATAGCGGCGTGGCTTACCGGCGTTTGGATGAAGTTGGCCCCCCAGGCTCTTTTGCGCACATCATCGAAATATTTTTGGGCATTGGCAGATCCCAGTTCCGCAGCCATTAACAACACATCCGCATAGCGGATAGATACATAGTCCTGGTACTGACCGATCATAAAATTCAATCCGCCCATTTTTTGGGCAAGGCTCGAATCACCGGAAGACATGGGAACATATTTCTTTTGATAATACCCTGTGTATTCACGTTGGTCATTTTTATTCGGATCGAGGAACTCTTCAGCAACTGAAATTATGGAAGCATTTCTGCGGGTATCATTTACATCGTAAGCCTGCCAAAGCTTTGGATTTACGGTTGCACCGCCCCAACCCATTCCATATGGAGCGAAGTTCTTCCCACGAATGCCATACATCACCAACCAGTGATTGCCATCTGCATTGCCATCATAATTGCTGGTAGTGGTATACTTGATAGCGAAAACGGTCTCTTTATTATCCTCCCCTACGTAATTGTTAACAGATGCAGCTGGCCATAAATTCGCAAATTTCTCAACCAGGCCAAAGCCGCCGTTGGTGATCACATCTTCCAGATAAGCAAGTGCCTGCGGTTTTGATACGGCACCTGCCAGGTCTGTTTTGTTGTAATAACCTGTATAATAAAGGAACACCCGGCCGATCAATGATTCAGCCGCCCATTTGGTCACGCGTCCGCGGGTCTGCTGTGACTGACTGCCATAACTTATTGCCGGAAGATTGGCTGCCGCAAATTTCAGGTCATCGGCAATCAGTTTATAAACGCTGTCGGCACTGGCTTGTGGCAGATTCTCAGAAGTAGGCATTGTGAGCAGCGGAATATTGCCCCATAACCTGGCCATATCAAAATAGCAGTAAGCTCTTATAAACCTTGTTTCAGCTTCATATATATTACGCAAACTGTCGCTTCCGTTCCAGTTGATCTGATCAATGCGCGACAGCAGCATGTTGGCCCGGTAAACAGCCTTGTAATAATCGCTCCAGGTGCTGCCGAATAAAGTTTGATCGGACGGCGAACGGAGTTTGTCAAACTCGTCCATCATTTGATATCCCAATCCATCTGAATTACCGGTGCCTCCAAATGCATTGTCAGACATTATTTCTGCCGCTACCGGCAATGCAATACCGTTGGCCCACACCCGTTGCAATCCATCATATACGCCCACCAATGCTTTCCAGGCATCGGATGGTGTTTTGTAGAAGTTCTGGTCTGTACCCGTTGTAACATCCTGGGTATCGAGAAAATTTTTTTTACACGCCATCGACAACAGCCCAATGACCGATATATATATAATTGATTTTTTCATCTTGATCTTTTTTGTTTTTTCTATAAGCCTGAGCGTTCAGGTTTCATTAGAAGCGAATGTTCGCACCTACCATTACCGTCCTTGGCCTGGGGTAATAGCCCAGGTCAACGCCTGATGAAAAGCTCTCGTTATAACCCACTTCAGGGTCCATGCCGTTGTATTTGGTAAATGTGAAAGCATTCAATACAGAAGCATAGAGCCGTACTTTACTCAGATAATTCTTTTTTAGCAGCGTGGAGAGATCGTACCCAAGTGTAATGGTGCTGATGCGAAGGAAACTTCCATCGTGAATGTACAGGTCGGAAAACTGCGTCCAGTTGCGGTTGTCTTCCGTTACCCTCGGTATTCTATTGGAAGAACCCGGGCCCGTCCAACGTTCCAGTATTTCAGCGGAATAATTTCCCTTTGAAGCCGACTGGTTCCGCCATGACTGCACAATTTGATTGCCTGCCACGCCGGAAGCCTGTACCAGGAAATCGAATCCTTTATAATCCAACGCTACATTAAAGCCAAAGGTGAAATCGGGGTTAGGATCGCCGATCTTTGTTTTATCATTGGCATTAATAACGCCGTCGTCATTCACATCTACAAAACGAACATCACCCGGTTGCGCATCCGGCTGGATCCTATTCCCTGTTTTGCTTACATATCCATTCACATCTGCTTCTGTCTGGAAAAGTCCATCGGTTTTCAAACCCCAGAAATATCCGACCGGGTTCCCATTGGAGGCCCGGTAAAACTCCAGCGCATTGTCGTATAAGACCCGCTCATTTCCGTGTAAGGTTTGATCAAACGTGGGAATGCGGCCGACCCTGTTCTTATTCCAGGCGCCGTTTACACCAATTGAATAATTGAAGCCCCTGCCAATGCTATTGCGATAATTAAGCGCCAGTTCAATACCGGTATTTCTTACATCACCGCCATTGATCAACATGGAATCGACCCCTGATGTTGCCAGCATGGGTATGGCGATCAACCAGTCTTTTGTATTCTTGATATAATAATCAAATGAAACGTTCAACTTTTTCATCACGGTAGCGTCAAAACCAACGTTGGTTTGTTCGGAGGTTTCCCATTTTACATCAGGGTTGCCCAAACGGAAAGGATAAGCACCTTGTGTAGAACTGCCCTCTCCAGGCCCGAAGATATAGCCGGCATCGCTGAAACCGATGGGCGACAAAAATTGATAAGCCGCTACATTTTGATTACCTACCCGCCCCCAGCTTCCGCGCAGCTTGAAGTAATCCAACCATTCAATGTTCCGCATAAATTCTTCAGACGAAGCAACCCAGCCTGCAGACACGGAAGGGAAATAGCCCCAGCGTTTATTGGGGGCAAATTTCGACGATCCATCGGCCCTGAACGTAAGATTCAATAAATATTTCTCCCTGAAGTTGTATTGCAGTCTTCCGAAGTAAGAGAGCAGCGCGTTTTCTGTGGGCCCGCCCTCAATGCCCATATAGGGCAACCCCCTGCTCACATTTTGCGCAACAGACAAATAAGCATAGTTGATATCGGGCACACGAAGATCCCAATTATATCCATTTATATCGGTCATTTTAAATTTCAATGATGAGCTCCCGGCCATTACGCTGAACTGGTGATCATTGGCCACCTTAAAATCATAGCTTAGCATATTGTCCCACTGAAGTGTGCGTCCGTTAGCCATAGCCTGCGTAACCCTGGCGGTATCATTAAACGCATAAATAGACAACCGGTACACCGGCGTATAGCCATGGCTTTGACTTGAAAAGTAATTCAAACCCAGGCTTGTGCGGAATTTCAATCCTTTAATGGGTTCAACCTGCAGGTAGATATCGCCGATCAGTCCCTGGCTGCTGTTCCGGTTGCGGGTGGTATAATCCATAACCGCATAAGGATTCGATTCGGTATTGTTCCAGGCCTCGCCAGGTCTTCCGGGATACCAACCGGTTTTATCACTGCTGAAATAGTTACCGGTTGAATCATACATGGGCAGGAAAGGGCTTGTAGTGAATGCAGCGCGCAGGGTGTTATTATACAGGCCGTCTACAGAAATTCCCCGTCTGTTCTGATAGTTGAACGTAAGATGCTGCCCCAGTTTGACGACATTCTGGTATAAATTGTGTTCGGAGTTTGCTCTGAAAGTATAGCGTTCGAAATGAGAAATACCCGGGCCGCCAACAACACCGCCCTGGCCCGTGTATCCCAGCGATGATGAATAAACAGATCCGGCGCCACCGCCCTGCACCCCCAACACATAGTTTTGCGTTGGCACATTACTTTCAAACATTTGATCCATCCAGTTGGTATTTACCGGCAAATTATTAATAACGTCATTCGGGAAATGAGGTGATTTACCAGAATTGATGGCAGCTTCGTTCATGATGATCGCATACTCTTTTGCATTCAACAGCTGAGCTTTACGCGCAACCGTTTGCCAGCCGTAAAAGCCATCGAGTGTGATCTGTGCTTTTTGATTGTTGCGCCCGCTTCTTGTAGTAATGAGCACAACGCCATTGGCAGCCTGTGAACCATAAATAGCAGCTGAAGCTGCATCTTTCAGCACATCGATGGATTCAATGTCGGCAGGATTGAGGTAAGCGATATCACCAGTTTGAACGCCATCAACGACATACAAAGGACCGAAGTTTCCAACAGTTCCCTTACCACGAATGATAACGTTCAAACCTGAGCCAGGCTGTCCGGAATAAGAGGTGATCTGCACGCCCGGCGCCTGCCCCTGTAAAGCCTGCAATGCATTGGTAGTACTTTGCTTTTGAATGTCGGCGCCTTTCACCTGCACATTGGCGCCGGTAACCAGTTTCTTCTTTTGCGTTCCGTAACCGATCACGATTACATTTTCCAGTTGATTGTCGGCTTCCTGTAACAAAATCCTCATTTCACCGGCGCCAACTTTAGTTTCCTGTGTAATAAATCCAATAGAAGTGATCACGAGCACTTCTCCGGCCGATGCGTCTATCGTAAACTTTCCCGCAGCGTCAGCTACGGCCGTGCGACTGGTGTTCTTTACCGTGATGGTTGCTCCCGCAACGGGATCGGATGTACGTTGATCAATAACCGTACCGCTAACGGTACCAGTTTGTGCAAACGTATCGCTGCTTATAAGGAATGCAGACAATATTCCCCATAGCAGCCATAACCGCAGGCAAATCGTTTTGGTTGATTTCATATATAAATATTTAACTTATCTACAGTTTAATGTTCAGTTTCTTTCCTTCATACAACACCTCCTTACCAGGCGCTGCATCGAGATCCAAAGGCATTGATCTACCGGGCGTGATCATGTTGATACGGAACGTTCTTTTTGGCAGCATTCCATCGAATGATCCTTTACGGTCGCCTATTGTAATGGTTTTTGACGTTTCATTATATTTTATTGGAATGATGCTGAATGCACCTTTCTCATAATTGTAATTGGCGCCCTCATCTTCATACAGATCGAAGGAAGCATCTGCGCCCGCATAAACGTTCAGGGTAATTGTACCGGCCGGCTTTTCTGTGGTATATTGCAGTTCAGGCCCGAAAGGAATGATAGCACCTGCTTTTACAAATACAGGCATACGTTCATAAGGCGCTTCTACAGTGATCCTTTGCCCGCCTGCATACCATTTTCCAGAATAGAGATCATACCACCCTGAACATGTTGGCAAATACAGGCTGCGTTTTGTTTGCCGGTATTCATACACAGGATTTACCAGCAAAGAGGAACCGAACATGTATTGATCGCCGATGTTTAATACGGCTGTATCTGCTGCAAAATCCATTACCAGACCCCGCATGATCGTATAGTCATCGTGGTAGGCGGCCCCAGCGAGGGAATAGATATAAGGAAGTAACCGGTAACGGAGTTTATCGTAATAAAGAAAACTTTTGTATGCCGGGTGATCTTCGGGAGCCGTGTTAAATACTTCCCGGTAAGGGAATTGTCCATGCGAACGAAACAAAGGCACAAAAGCGCCAAATTGCGACCATCGTGTCATCAATTCCCGCCACTCTTCCAGGGTTTCCGCATTTGGCTTTTCAAATTTTTCCGGCACCACAAAACCTCCAATGTCCATTGTCCAGTAAGGAAGCCCTGACATGGAAAAATTGACGCCGGCAGCTATTTGCACTTTCATATCATGCCAGGTGGCGCCAATATCACCACTCCATATTGCGGCTGCATAGCGTTGTGACCCGGCAAAGCCTGAACGGGTCAAAAGGAATACGCGCTTGTTGGGATCGGTTGAACGCTGTCCTTCGTAAATCCCTTTTGCATTTAACAATGGATAGGCATTCAGGTAGGCCGCTGCAGTTCCCAATGCAGTTGGCGTCATTTGCAATTTTCTTTTTTCAGGGTCAACATTGGAAAGAATATCCGGTTCGCTGGCATCCATCCACCACGCATCCACTCCCTTGCTATAGATCTTTTTGTTGATCAAATTCCAGAAACCTTTTCTTGCATGTTCATTGAACGCGTCATAAAATGTTGAAACATACCCTTTGCCGATCCAGTCTCTTTGCCGGTCGGCAATATTTCTTTTATACAACCAGCCATTTTTGTCAAACTGCTCGTAGGTAGAAATACCCTCATAAAATTTCGGCCACACGGAAATCATGATCCGTGTATTGTATTTTTTATGCAGCATATCGATCATACTGTCAGGCGACGGAAACCGTGTTTCGTCAAAATCCTGGCTTCCCCATTCGGCTTCCCGCCAATAGCTCCAGTCGAGCACAATATTATCGATAGGGATTCTTCGTTTCCTGAATTCATCAACGGTGGTCAATATTTCCTGCTGCGTTTTGTATCGCTCCCGGCTCTGCCAGAAACCCAGGGCCCATTGCGGAACAATCGGCGCCTTACCGGTCAGCATTCTATAGCCGGCGATCACAGCATCCATATTATTGCCGTAGATGAAATAATAATCAATTTGCTTACCTGCTTCAGAACGGAAAGCAAAAGAATTCAACTGAGCTGCTGAAAGTGGTTCCTGCCATTTTAACGACAGGTATGATTCTGCGCCTTCAGGAATCCATTCAATGCGCACGGGTATGCGGGCATTGCTTTTCATGTTCACCGGCAACAAGGCCGGTGCAGGATTCCATGCTTTACGCCATCGATCCAGCACGAGCTTTCCATCGAGCCATACCTTGAGGGAGCCGCCAAAGGTAAACCGGATTTGGTGTAATCCTGACAATTCACTGGCCAGGCTGCCTTCCCAGGTAACCATACCTGTTGCCGGCGTGAATGCTGCCGGAAGCTGGATCTTTGAATCACCGAGGAACTCCATATTTATACCTGATTCAGCCCTTTCGGTAATTATTTCCTGCGGTTTGCGCTTGTCATTCGCATACCGGGCCGTTAGCCAGCCTGGTTCTCCTTTTTTTGAAAAAAGCTGAAAAGCAGCCAGTGAATGCAGTGGCCTTGTATCCCCTGCTGTCGTCAATGAATAGTTATCCCAAAGGATGCCATAATTTTTACTGGAGATCAAAAAAGGAATGGCAACTTCCGTGTTGTTTTGGAAAAAATTAACCTGTTGGCCTCTATAATTATATATACCATCCTGGTGCTGGCCTAACCCGTACCATGCATCGTCGGCCGCCGTTTGAAATGTTTGCGAAACATTGTAGTACGGCTTGCCTTCAAAAACGGTGGGCAGGAAACTTCTTCCAGCCGGCCTGGCCTCACTCAAGATCTTTTTGCCTTTGGCATCCTGAAAAGAAACGGTGCCGGTTTTCAGGTCGACAATAGCAGTAAGGCTTTTGGTTTTTAATGTGAGCGATTCTTTGGAAGGAATTACATTCCAGGTAAGACCCTTTCTTTTCTGATAAACGGTGATCAGACTTTCGAAGGGCAGGATATCTTTTCCCGGAGCAGCAATCACCCTGATAATATTATCGGCGACAACCTCCAGTTTAACGGCGCCAGACCTGCCGGTAACCAGGGAATCCGTAAAAATCAGGACGCCATCGGGCGTAGTTATATACGCAGGAGGTTCTGCCAATAAGACATTAAAGAAAGAAAAATGCAGAAGGCTAAACAGCAGCAGTCGTAGTTTCATATTAAGCAATTCACACTTTCATTGAATGCTGTAAAACTATAATGATACTCGTTGAAACAAGGGGTCCAAATGTTTCAGAATAGGGTGTAAAATGTTATAAACAACTGATAGTCACAAGTAATTTCTCCAAACAAACAAGGTTTTGCCTGGTCCCTCGCTTCCCTAATCAATAACATTGGAAGGGCAATGGGTTGTGCGCAGGAGGCAGTGCACCGTGCGCGGCTTGCAGGTATTAAAAAATTGTTTTATTATTATTTTCGCGTATACTTAACTTTACCCTTCAATACCCTATAAAATGACATATAAAGTTTTTGTACTTGTTTTGGCAGTACTCGTTGCCAGCAGCAGTTGTAGAAGTAAAAGAGCGACCGTTAAAACACCGACAAAGGTCTATTACCCCAACACCCGCCACTCTACTCACAGGCTGCCACCCGGACAGGCCAAAAAGGTAAATGGCGACAAATCCGCCAAAGCCTATGCACCGGGTCAGCAAAAGAAAAAACATAAGCATTAACCCCCTGGTCCCTTAAAGGGGGATAATACCCCCCAGGGCCTCAAAGGGGGATGATGGAATACAAGACCATTGGCAGCGCTCAAGCGGGAGACGCTCGACTGCTCAACTATTAATTTCTTAAGCCACCGCTTCTGTTATTCTAACTGCCCTTTTAACGGGCCAGGCGTGTGGGCCTTCTGCGCATACTCAGACGGCAACAGGCCGAACTCTTTTTTAAAGGTGCGGGCAAAATATTTGGGATTGTTAAAGCCCACTTCATAGGCTATTTCAGCAATGGATAACTGGCTTTTTTCCAGCAGCTGCGCCGCCCGTTTCAACCGGATGGTCTTAATGAAATCAAGGGGCGACTTTCCAGTAAGGGCAAGTAATTTTTTATACAGGGCTACGCGGCTCATGTGCAGGGCCCGGCTCAGGTCTTCCACCGAAAACTCGGGGTTGGAAATATTGTTTTCCACCGTCTCGATCGACTGGCGAATCAACTGTTCATCCACTGAAGTAATACTTATTTCGGAAGGATTTACCTCCACCTGTTTCTGGAACAGTTTGCGCATTGCTTCCTGCTGGGCCAACAGATTCCGGATGCGCGACTGCAACATTTCATAACTGAAGGGCTTGGTCACATAATCATTAGCGCCCGCCTGAAATGCTTCCAGCTTCGGTTCAGCAGCCGAACGCGCTGTCAATAAGATAACCGCGATATGAGACGTTTGCTTATCGTGTTTAATAGTTCGGCATAACTCCAAACCATCCATTACCGGCATCATGACGTCGCTCACCACAAGGTCGGGCTGGTGCTTTTTGGTTTTCTCCCATCCCTCTGCTCCATTCACCGCTTCAATGACCGTATAACTCCGGCGCAAATTGTCTTTAAGATAAAAGCGGATGTCTTCATTGTCATCCACAATAAGCACAACCGGTTTCCTGCGCGATGATCTGCCGGGCACATCAACCGGTTCCTCAGCTGTTGCTGTGGCAAGCAGTTCTTTCCTGTGATCTGTCACCGCTTCCGTTGCCGGAACCTGTACCGGCAGCAATACAGTAAAGCAGGTTCCCTTACCCGGTTCGCTTTCCACGGCAATGGTTCCCTGGTGCAGGCGCACAAATTCTTTTGAAATGGCGAGCCCGATACCACTGCCCTGGTTCAAAATGCTGCCTGGTACATCATGCTGAAAGAAACGTTCGAATATTTTTTCCTGGTCTTCAAAAGGAATACCAATGCCACTGTCCTTCACCTTAATAGAAACATACCCTGGTTGCGGCTCGTCGTTTTTGTCGTGCTGCATACCTACCATTACCTGGATGGTGCCAAACTCAGGCGTAAACTTGAAAGCATTGGACAGGAGGTTGAACAAGATGCGCTCTACCTTATCAGGGTCAAAGGAGATCTGCAGCCCATCGAGATCTGTTGAAAAACTAAAATGAATGTGCCTGGCACTGGCCATATCGGTGAATGACAGCGAGATCTCTTTCACAAATGACACAATATCGCCTACGGACGGATACAACCGCAGTTCCTGCATTTCCAGTTTCCTGAAATCGAGCAGCTGGTTCACCAGGGCCAGCAGGCGGCGCGCGTTGCGATAGATCAACTGATACTGCTTCTTCTGTTCGGTTTCATGATCTTGTTTCAGCATTTTTTCCACTGGCGCCAAAATCAACGACAAGGGCGTTCTGAACTCGTGGCTGACGTTGGTGAAGAATTTCAACTTCATCAGGTCCAGTTCATGAATACGCTCTGCTTCTTTTTTCTGCTGCGCCAGTTGAAAACGCATATGCGCCCGTTGAATCGTGAGCCGGCGGGCGGCAAATAAAATAGCAGCTATCAGCAAGGCATAAATGATAAAAGCCGGAATGGTCTTCCAGAACGGTGGTAATATGGTTATGGCCAGTGCCGTTCCCTGTTCATTCCATACGCCATCGCCATTACTGGCTTTTACGCGGAAAATATATGTGCCGGGGTCGAGGTTGGTATAGGTGACGGTACGATGGGTGGCATCGGCGGTTAGCCAGTCCTTATTGAATCCTTCGAGCTTATAGGCGTATCGATTTTTTTCGGGGTTGGAATAATTCAGCGCTGCAAACTCCAGGGAGAAAATATTCTCATGATATTTCAGCGTTATTTCCTTTACTTCCGAAATAGCCGTTTGTAACAGCACGCGATTATTGATCACTTCGCCGGGTTGCGGACTTTTATCGAATACCCGCAGACCGGTGAGCACCACTTCCGGCACCACGGCATTATGGGCGATGGTTTCCGGACTGATGATATTGAATCCATTGGCGCCACCAAAGATCAATTCGCCGCGTTTTGTTTTCAGGGCTGCATTCTCATTGAATTCCCGGCCCTGCAAACCGTCCCGTTCATCGTAATTCCTGAACTGGATGTGCAAAGCGTCATTCGCATTTTTCTGCACCCAGGCTCTTGAAATGCCATTGGTCGTTCCTAACCACAACGTATGTGCGTTATCCTCAAGCAAGGTAAGAATATTATTCTCCGCAAGGCCATCTGCCTCAGTAAAATGCCGGAAAGTATTCGTGGCTTTGTCAAATACATTCAGGCCACCCCGGGTAGCCACCCACATATTTCCCTGGCTGTCCTTTAATAATGCGGTTACACTATTATTACCGAGGCTATTCGGGTTCTTTGCATCGTGTTCGTAATAAGTGAATTTGCCGGTGGCTTTATTCAATACATTAATCCCTGATTCGGTACCGATCCAAAGATTTCCATCCAGGTCTTCAGCCAGCGCCGCAATGTAATTGGAGTTTACAGAACCCGGTGCTTTACGGTAGAACCGGAAGCCGTTTATGCCGGGCAGAAAACGGTTCAATCCACCACTGAGCGTGCCTACCCAAAGTTGCTGTTGGGCATCTTCATAGATCTCCCAGATGCTGTTATCTGAGATACTGGTGGCGTCATTGGGATCGTGTTTGTAATGAATGAACTGCTTACCGTCGTAGCAATCGAGTCCCCCATAGAAAGAGCCGATCCAGAGTTTCTTATTATGATCGATACACAAACTAACAATTACATCGTTGCTGATGCTGTTGGCGTTGTTGGGATCGTGTTTGAAAATGCGGTAATTACCATTGCTTCGATCATAGTAGATCAGTCCGCCCCCATTGGTGCCGATCCATAGATTGCCTTTATCATCTTCTACAAACCGGTTTACATCATCGAATGGCAAACTGCGTGCATCAGTTAGCAAATGCCGGTATACGGGAAATTTGATGATGTTCTCGTGGTAATAGTTAATGCCTTTTTTATAGGTGCCTAACCAGATAATGCCGGTATTATCTCGGTAAATGGCATTAATGCTGTTCTGGCTGATGCTCTTGAGATCCTCCGGTTTATTTTCCAGGTACGAGGTGGCGCCCGTTTGTTTGTTCAACAGGTTCACGCCCCCATGATCGGTGATGATCCAGATGGTGCCGTTATTATCCTGCTGAATACCGGTTACCAGGTTGTTGTTCAGCCGCGTTGATCCTGCATCGCGGTGATAATGCACCAGCTTGTTGGTGCTGGTAGTATAACACCAGGCGCCCTGCGGCAATCCATGGGTATAGATCCACAGGTCATTGCCGGCATCGGCAAACACCCGGTATTGCATCGGCGCTTTTTCTTTGAAAATATCCGCTTTGCGAAAGATCATTTTTTCGGTAGCGGTATTATAACCTTCCAGCAAACCGTCACTATAAATGACCCATATCGTTCCGGTATTATCGGCCACCATATCGGCCACATCGGGCGTGGTTGATGTAACCGGTTGCCGTTGGAAGCGCTTTACCGTATGCGCCGCAGAGTTATAGCGGGTTATGCCCTGCCCGTTCTGCGCAAACCAGTAACATCCCTGTTTATCTTTTACAATATCGGTAACAACTGCAGCCGGTATTGACAGTTGCCGGCAATAAGCTGCTGCACTACCTATGTTTTTTTCTGAAACGGGATCAAAAACGCATTGCGCATTACGGGTATCGATCCAGAGTTTATTGTGCGGTCCTTCCTGGATCTTTACAATGAGGTCATCATTGATTGAAGTGGAGTCATTTTCTTTATGGCGGAAAACTTTAAAGGTATAGCCATCATAGCGGTTCAGGCCCGAAGCGGTGCCAAACCACATAAAACCTTTTGCGTCTTTTATTATGGATGTTATCTGGTTATGCGACAAACCGTTGGAAACATCGAGGTGTGAAAACGGATATTGCAACGGTTGTGCAACCACACACAGGATATACACCAGGCAGGCAATCGTTAGTATCAGTTTCCGTTTAAACATCATAAGCAGCAATCGCAATCAAAATGTATAATTGTTTGTATGACAATATACGCGTTATCCTGGTTAAATCAGGTTATTAAGTTATTTAGTTCATAAGTTCCTTTAACTAAATAACTTAATATCTGCGAACTGTGAACCGTAACCTTTGAACTTTAAACTTTAAACTTTGAACTGTGAACTTTGAACTGTGAACTTTGAACTGTGAACTATCTGATCTGGCCGTTACCTTGTAACAACCACTTTTCAGTGACCAGTTTTTCCAGCGCAAACGGGCCACGGGCATGTAATTTCTGGGTAGAAATGCCGATCTCGGCGCCCAGCCCCATTTCTTCCCCATCGGTAAAACGGGTGGAAGCATTGGTGTACACAGCAGCTGCATCCACTTCCTGTAAAAAGCGTGCGCAATGCTTTTTATTGTTCGACACGATGGCTTCGGAATGTTTGGTAGAATGCTCCCGGATGTGGTCCAGGGCTTCATCGATATTCTTTACCACTTTAATGGCGCATTTCAAACTGAGAAATTCCCGGTCAAAATCTTCAGGTGTGGCTTTTTGTAAATGCGGGTATCCCTTCAATAATTTATACGCTTTGGCGTCGGCAAATACTTCTACCTGGTGCTCATTGAACAACGGTTGCAATTGTTTCAGGAACACGGGCGCAACCTGTTCATCTACCAATACCGTATCTACCGAATTGCACACCGACGGACGGGAAACCTTCGCATTCACTACGATATTCACCGCTTTTTTGATGGCGGCTTCTTTTTCTACATACACATGGCAAACACCTGCCCCGGTCTCTATTACCGGTACCAGGCTGTTCTTTCTAACAAATTGTATCAGCGAATCGGAGCCGCGGGGGATCAGCACATCTACATATTTCGTGGCTGTAAACAGTTCCTGCACAGTCTCGCGGTCTGCTGGTAACAGCGTTACACAGTCGGGGTCAATGTCATTTGCCTTCAACACTTTTTTGATCAGCCTGATGGCGGCCTGGTTCGTATTGTCGGCTTCGCTGCTGCCTTTGAGCACACAGCCATTCTGGCTGCGCAAACAAAGGGCGGCAATATCAAAAGTTACGTTCGGTCTCGATTCATAAATAGCGCCTACCACGCCCAGCGGCACAGTCACTTTCTGCAGCAACAAGCCATTGTGAAGGCGGCGTTTTTCGAGCGTTTTGCCGGAAGGGTTAGGCAATTTGCTGATCTTCCTGATAGCGTTGGCAATACCAGCGATGCGTTGTTTGTTCAGTAATAAACGGTCAACTTTCGGATTGGCCGGGTCCTGCTTTTCCACATCGAGCTGATTGGCTTTTATAATAACGTTGGCATTCTTCTCCAGCTCATCGGCCAGTTGTAATAATACTGCTTTCAGTTGTTTATCGGTCGCCTGCCGCAGGTTAACAGCGGCTTTCCAGGTCTTAACTATCAATGGTTGTATGGTGCTCATCAGGCCTTTTTTAAAAAATTACAATATCATCAGCATGCGCTGCCAGTACATTGCGCTTGGAAATGCCATCGCGGATAGCATTTGCATCGAGCTTAACTTTGGCAACGCCCAGGATGTTTTCATCTTCGTCTTTTATTTGTACTACTTCCCCTGCTGCAAATTTTCCCTGCACATGGGTTACGCCTACCGTCAATAAACTGCGGCGTTGCAGCAATGCTTTGGCTGCACCTTTGTCAACCGCAAGCGTACCCAGGGTAATGCTACCGCTCGCCAGCCATTTCTGGCGGGCTTTCAAATTCGAAGGCTGGGGTTCAAAGGTAGTTCCATTCCTGTTGGTCAGGGCTTCTGCAAATGGTTCTTTTCTGTTCAGACCACAAATGATCACCTTAATACCAAGCGATGTAGCCAGGCGGGTGAATGTGAGTTTGGAGGTCATGCCGCCCAAACCGAGACTGCTCTTGCCGGTCTGTACATAACCCATCACCTTGCTGTCGATCTTTTCAACGCGAGGCATTATGTTTCCGGCGTCATCCATAAATCCGCCCACAGAAGTACAGATAATGAGTGTTTCTGCATCGAACCCTACTGCAATGAGGGTAGCGAGCTCATCGTTGTCGGAAAATTTCAGCTCCACATTGCTCACCAGGTCATTTTCGTTCACAATCGGCAAAATGCCGTTCTGCCAGAATGCTTCAAATGTTTCTTTTAACTGAACAAATTGAAACCGGTTGCTGAAATGGTGCCGTTCGCACAGCGCCTGGGCCACGGGAATGTCGTATTTGGAGAAATGCTTCTGGTATAACTGGATCAACAGCGGGTTACCCACTGCTGCAGCTGCTTTACGTTCGGTAATGCTGCCTTTATAATTCTTAATATATACCTTTCCGCTGCCCACTGCTCCGCTTGAGACCAGTACCACCCGGTGGGTCTCGAATAAAGCGGCAATCCCAGCCGCCACTTTTTTTATAATGGTATGACTAATTACTCCTTCATCATTGGTGATGACCGCAGTGCCAAGCTTAATTACTAAAACCGGTTTTTGCATGCGCAAATGTAAGACAGAAGTCGGAAGTCTGAAGTCGGAAATCCGAAGTCGGAAGTCGGAAATCTGAAGTCGGAAGGTAGTGGCACTGGCCAAACGCAGCATGCCGAATGCGAGACCCAAGGCAAATACATGGATCCAGTCTTAAACGTTCAGCCTTGGTGTATTCGGGTAAATAACTCTACATAAAACGCCTATCAAATAAATGACAATCAGCATATTACAGCTGGCATTTCCTTTTAAAGAATACTGTTAAACAGGTGATATGAAAAAGTATTATGGATTTGTTTTGTTGCTGATGACCGTGTTTTATGGTAGTTGCGGCGCCATTGAAACCATCTTTAAAGCGGGTATGTGGTGGGGAATAATAATGGTGGTGATCGTTATAGCGGTAATATTCTGGATTATCAGTAAGTTGTTTGGAAGACGCTAAAACCAATGGGCAATAGACAAGAGACAATAGACAAAAGACAAAGGTAAAACCAATTGGCAATTGACAATAGGCAAAAAGCTATTTGCAAAGCAGAACCAATTGGCAACCTCCAAACAGTTTAAAAGGTGGTGCCTGCGAATGGTACTTGCACCCACTGACCGGCTGACCGGCGGGCGATAGCCAATTTGATCAGTTAATTCCTGAATTCCTGTGAGATCATTAACCCATATTTGCCACCATCTACAATGCCGATACCCAGGCGGCCGAACTCGGGCCGAAGGATATTGGCGCGGTGCCCCGGAGAATGCATTAATCCACTGTGTGCAATATCGAGTGTTGGCGCCAGGGCAATATTTTCTCCTGCATTTGTAAATCGTACACCATCATTGCGCATGCGGTCGAAAGGCCCTTTGCCATCAGGGGCAACATGTGAAAAATAGCCGCGCTGGAACATATCTACCGAATGTTTGCGCGCAACTGCCGTTAATTCGGGATCGGCTTTGAGGATATTCAGTCCCCTTTTTATCCGCTCGCCATTTACCCAGCTTAACATCAGTGTTTCCAGATCGCCTCTGGGCGGCGGAGCAATTACGGTGAAAGGCAGAATGACGGTTTCATCTGAACCCGGTTTTACCGTCAACCGGTTCATCGTTCTTTCTACTTCAGTAAATACCAGCGATAATTTCGTTTCTATCCATTCAGCCGGGACCGACAGCATTACCACAAAGCGGCTTTCGCGTGTTTTATCAGTGATCTTATTACTGATAGGCAGAGCCAGCACCAGGGCAGCCACGATCACCGCATGTGCAATGCCATTTAAGGCGCCAGGTAAAATGCCCAGGAATTTATTATCCCACCGGCCATGTGCTTCAACCGGTATTGTATGTAATGTTTTATTCGTCAGTAAATTTATTAACACCCGAACCACAACATAGGTAGCTATAAATGCAAGGGGCAATGCCCAGGAGCCGAGGGAAGGAAAGTATTTGTTGATAAACATTGTAGGATATGGATATAATAAAAAAGTAGCGGCGATGCTGATAATCAGCCCCAGCAGATAAAGTAACTCCAGGATAAATCCTTTTTGCCAACCATCCCAAATGCCGTAGGCAACGATGATCAACAGCAATATATCAATCCAATTCATACTTGCTTTGCTATTGAAAAAACCATGCTACCAGTGGCAGTTGTATTTTCCGGCCGGCAATTGCAAGATTTACATACCAGGGGATCGTATTGTTGCTAAAATTCTACATTTTTAGAATGACCGCCGGTTTGAAAATAATAAAGGCCCGGATAGAAATCCAGGCCTGTTAAAAATCCAATATCCTATGAAAAACCGATATACTAACGGTGTTCGTGCTTTGCAAATTGTTTGCGGCTGAAAAATATTTTTTAAGGCTGAGAATGTGTTGTTTATACCTATTAAAAAACCTCAACAGCCGCTGCCTTGCATAGCCACCAACTTACATTCGTATACCGGTATTGAAAGAACTACATTATCTCATGATACCTGAATCAATAACACGTCCTACATATTTATTATCCTGCAGGATCCAGGTCACTTCATATTTACCAATGGCTTCGCTGTTCACCATGTAGATGTATAATCTCCGTTTGTCGGCAGACTGATACACCGCATTATGCGTTTTGATCGTTCCACCATCTGAATAAGTGAAATCAGGATGGTACAGATCGGCATAGGCTGTTGGCGGAATGGCCACGGTATCTTTGTTATTAACTATAACGATAACCGAAGCAATTGCTGTTGAAGGAATGGTGCCATAATCGCCATAATAAGGCTTACCATCTATCTTAACCACGTATTTCTTTTCTCCGTAGTAAGCCAGCTTGTGTTTCGAAGCGTCGAAGGGTGCGCTGGTGATCACCACTTTCAAATTATTACCCTCAAAGGTTATTGACCGCATGTTGAAATCTGTTGCCGGTATTCTTTCGAGCGGTTTTTTTCCAATACGCTCATCGATGCCGCCAATGGTAAAAGTGGCCAGGTCGTCCCGGATCTCGCCTTTGGGATATTTTGTAAAGCTTTCTCTTTTGTTGCGAAGATCGGGCAGGGATTCATCCTGGGCCATAGCGCCTACATGCAGGGCCAGCAGACACAGGCATAAAAAGGATCGCATAGAATAGTGTTGATGTGTTGAAATTGCGAATTGATCGCAGCGAAAATAGGGAGAAAGACAGGAATTTAAGCCATACCGAGGTTGAAAAGTTGAAATGTTAACAAGTTGATAGGTAAAAGATAGCAAAGCTAAGTCGCCGGTTACCAGTCACCGGCTGCCAGGGCTCACATCCAAAATTTGCAATTAAAAGCTTCATACAAACACTTAAACCGCCAAAGGTAGACGGCGCTGCGCACGCTACACTCAAAAATCCCTCTATTAATAATGACTTATACAGCAACCCGGTAACTGGCGCCTGGTAACCGGCAACGATTATTGCGCCTTTACAGGAACCAATTTGTCAGGAAACGCAGCCATTCCCTGCAGGTTGTACACTGAAAAACTATCCACGCCGTGGGCTTCGGCCGCATGGGCAAAATATTCAGGCCGGTTCTTGCCCCATTTCACCGAACAGTTCCGCAGCCGGATATTCTGCGCCTGGTCAAAATAGAACCCAGAAGTACGGCCCTTTACAAATCCTTCCACATCGGCTGGACGGCGGTCGTACACGCCGCCGGCGATCGCCGTGGTCTTATTCAGCTGCACATCTACTTCATCGAAATAAATATTGGCAATTTTATCGGGCGATTCACCGCTTACATAAATGCCGTTCTCACTAATACATTTGATATTAGTGAACGAAATATTGTACACCATGCCTACCCGCCCTTCTGTAGCGCCTTTGGGAAAACGCCAGTTGGCATCTTTGTGATCGATCTTTGCCCGGCGATAGGCGGTTACATAAATGGGCTCTGCCTTTCCCCACCACACGTCGGAAAATAAATGGCTTTCGATGATCATGTTCGAAAAGATCACATCATGCACCACGCCTTCGTCGCGGTTTTGTATGCCCACACCGCGGTTACTATTCCTGATGATACAATTGTTGAAAACCACCTGCCGGATGGTATCCATGTTTTCAGACCCGATCTTAATAGCACAGCTTCGCGAGGTCATAGTGCAGTTGGTCACGGTGACATTCTCGCAGCGGCCGAACTCCTCATATTCACGCCGGTTCTTTAAACAAATGCAATCATCCCCACTCTCGATATAACAATCGCTGATGCGTACATTTTTGCTGTGATCAAGATCGATGCCGTCGCTGTTGCGCACTTTCAGCGAATTCAATAAAGTGATGCCTGAAATGACCACATCATTACAACCGGCAAGGTGAATGGTCCAGTAAGCGGAATTCCCGATGCGAACGTCTTTAATACGAATGTTTGTACCGCCCACGATCGTGAGCACATGCGGACGCGGATCGAGCACATTGAATGGTTTTAGTTCATAGGAATCGTCCAGTTCCTTACCCATAAACGAAATGCCATTGCCATCGATCTCGCCCAGTCCGCTGATCATGACGTTCTGAATATTTTCGCCGCCGATCCAGATCGTGCCTTCGCCGGGATTCTCGCGAAAAGCGCTTTTCGTGTACACTTTTTCATTGGGATTGGCCAGCAGCTTGGCGCCTGCTTCTAAATGGAGATCGATGTTCGATCTCAAGTTGAACGGACCCGCCATAAAAACATGTGCGCCCGGTAGCAGCACCCGGCCACCGCCTGTTTTCGAACAGGCATCGATGGCCCTTTGAATGGCCGGCGCATCATTCGTTTTTCCATCACCTTTAGCGCCATAGGTCATTACATTGAAAACACGTTGTGCCTCCACCGAGCAGGTTAAACATAATAGTATATTTATAAAAAGCAGTTTTTTTAGCATCATGGTTATGTTTTATTTATCAGTGAGACTTTTAAGATCCGTCATTGGCTTTGGCCTGGCTTTTTCCTCCGCTCCCCAGGCAGATGGCTGTTGTTGCAGGTAAAGATCCAGCACCCCGCCCTTCATGAGACCGGCATAGGTGATAAAGTTCTTTTGATATAATTGTCCGTTCAACCTTACCTGTTTAATATACTTATCACCGGCAGATTGCTTGTGGCAAATGATCTGCAGTTTTTTATTGCCAGGCAATTGCAGGATCACTTTATCGAAGATGGGCGAACAAAGGAGATGCTCACCCGAAACCGGGTCAACCGGATACAAGCCGATAGCTGCAAACACATACCAGGCGCTCATTTGTCCGGCATCGTCATTGCCGCTGAGCCCGCCTGGGCCATCGCTGTATTCTTCTTCCAGGATATGCCGCACCACCTGCTGCGTTTTCCAGGGGGATGCGGTGTAGCTGTACAGGAACGGGATCTGGTGGCCCGGCTCGTTGCCATGCCAGTATTCGTTTTTAGCAAACAGGGTGTCCAGTGAATTTTCCAGGGCTTTTGTTCCGCCCATCAACCGCGCAAGACCAAACACATCGTGCGGTACATAGAAGGTGTATTGCCGGGGTGTACCTTCGGTAATGTACGGTTCGCGTTTGTCGGCCTCAAATGGTTCGTACCAGCGGCCATCGCTGTATTTGCCCCGCACCAGCCGCACGGCGGTATCAAACACATTTCTATAGTTACAGGCGCGTTTAACCAGTTCTTTATAATCGGCTGTTCTATTCAATCCTTTTGCCACCATCGCCAGGGCATAATCATCGTAAGCATATTCCAGGGTGCGGCTTACCTGTTCTTTTTTATGAAATGCATCCGGCACACTGTCTTCCATGGGAATATAACCGTATTGCAAATACGAGCTCAGGGCCCGCCGCCCTTTACCGTTCACATAGTCTTCCTCGTTCGGTATATCAAAAGCATTTTGCCGCATCAGCTTATAAACGGCTTCCACGTCATAATTCCTTATCCCTTTTGTATAACAGGAAGCAATAAAAGCAGTTACATGATCGCCGATCATGGCGGCGGTGTAACTGTTCCAGCAGGGGAAGATCGGTAACCACCCACCTGTTTGTCCTTTCAGGATCATGGAAGACACAAAGTCGCTAACGCGTGCCGGCTGCAAGATTTGTAATAAAGGCAATTGGGCGCGGTAAATATCCCACATGGAAAAATCATCATAGTACTGCCCCGTAATTAATTTATTAACCTGCGGCCCCTGACCGCGAGTTGTGCGGCGGCTAGGTGATGAGGTGAGATTCTCCGCAGACGGCGATATAAGCCCTCCGGCGAAGGGTGGATAGATGCCGCTGACATCGCTGTACAACCGCGGATGCTGCAAGGCATGGTACATGGCGGTATAGAAGATCCGTTTGTCTTTCTCCCGGTTTCCGTGCACCTGTATTTGTGCAAGGGCCTGCTGCCAGGTTTGTTTGGCTGCCGCCTGCACTGAAGCAAAATCCCAGGTGGCGATCTCAGCGTGCAGGTTTTTCTTTGCTTCCGTTGCACTGCTGAAAGAAGTGCCTATGCGAACGCGCAGCTTTTCACCTTTTTTTAGCCGGAAACCGGCAAATACACCCTGCTGGCGATTGCTTGCTGTAGTGAGTGCTATATCGCTGAAGGTACCGCCCCGTACCAGCAATTTTTCAAACTGAATATGAAAATAACCACTGAAACCGGCGCTTTTACCCCAGCCCTGGTAAATGCGATGCACCGGGTTGAACCCCCACACCTCCCCTGTTACTGAATCGATAAATACCTGTCCTTGCTTTCTGTCGCTGTTGGGCATTATCAGCAGGAACAAACTATCGTCCTGTTCCAGGGTGAACTGCATCATGCCACACCGGGCCGTAGCCGTTATTTCTGTGGTGCAATGATAAGCGGGCAATTCCACTTTATAATAAGCCGGGGTGCTTGTCTCACTGGCATGGAAAAACGGCGTTGCATAATCGGAGATCCGTAAGGAGCCGGTCACCGGCATGATGGTCATACTGCCATAATCCTGCATACAGGAACCGCTGATCCAGTGGGTACCACGGAAACCGCTGATCAAACTGTCTTTATAAAAATAGGGCGGAACACATTTGGTTTCGCCTGTTCTTGTCTGCGGCGTCCATTGCGTCATCCCGAAAGGCAGCCCGACGGCCGGAATGGTATTGGCATTTTTTTCGGAACCAGCCTCACTGTGTTTTTGGGCGGCGGCCGTTGTTGAGGGGGCGGTGCCTGATAATGGTTGTACGTATTGTAATAAATCCTGGCTATGTAAACTTACCGGTAAACAGGTTATGAGAAGTATTGTTAGTTTGAAGTTCATGGTTCAAAGTTCACAGTTATTCGGTAACAAAGAAAAACTCCAGGCTGGAAAGCCCGGAGGTCAGTATTTACTGCTACATGATTATGAAAAAAAGGTTGTTAATATCCGGGATTGGGTGTCAACTTAGGGTTTAACATCAATGCAGTAGTAGGTATCGGAAAAATGCGACGGTATTCTTCGTTATTCGTTTTAAAGCCCCATTTACCTTCGTATTTTCCATAACGGATCATATCGTTCCGATGCCAGCTTTCCCAGGCAAACTCCCGGCACCTTTCTGCATAAACAAATTCCAGGTCAACAGTGCTCAACGCAGGCGACGTTGTACGATTACTGCGTAACATATTAACCAGCGACAACGGCGTGTGCGACAGGGTAGCATTTGCGCCACGCAGGATCGCTTCGGCCTTCATCAGAATGATATCTGAATACCGGAACATCGGCACATCATTGTTCTGGTTCCTGTTGGTTGAAGTGGCATCGGGATAGAATTTGATATTTCTGTACCCCATGTTCCAGGCTATTTCATCGTTGCCCAAATCAACCAGGGGCACACTTTGACGGAGAACAATGTCAGGGGTCAATTCAACCTGGTAAGTAAACGGTGCTGATCCATCCGATCCGGTATAGAACTGATCGTAACCTTTTTTGGTTGTAGTAACCGTAACAGGGGTTACGCCGTCATTCATATACTGTAGCCCGGTGAGCCATTGTTTGTTGCGCACGTCATTCGGGTCATTGAAGTTTGCATAGAATTCAGGCAGCGTGCTTCTGGCCGAACTGGGCGTAAAAGGCAGATTGAATTTCTTTGTCTGAGAACGCGGCACATCATAACGGGCATGGTACATATATCCGTTCGTGAACAAAGCTGCGCCTGCTGCCGGATCGTAAGGAATGGCGAAAATAAACTCCTTGGTGGAAGGTCCGTTATTGGGATAGAACATTTGCAAATAAGTAGCCATTGGCTCCAGTGAATATTTTCCTGAACTGATCACACTATCGCAATAGGCGACACAGTCATTATACCGCTGTGTACCGGTATAATAAGCTGCATTCAGGTACATTTTCGCCAGCAACGCGAAGGCAGTGTATTTGTTCGCCCGGCCATAGGTTGCCTGTCCTACCACATTGCTTAAATAAGGCAGGGAAGCTTTAACCTCATCTTCAATAAATTTAAATACTTCTTCCCGCGGGCTTTTTTCTTTGGCTTCAAACTCGCCAAAGGTGGTAGCAATGGGCACATTACCATACAGATCCATAAACATAAAATAGGTAATGGCGCGCACCATTTTCAGTTCTGCCAGTGCCTGATCTTTTTCTGTTCCTACAGGCATGGCTTTATCGAGCACCGAAAGCGCCTGGTTGGTTGCCCCCACTGTTCGCGATAACCAGCTCCAGGTACCGTTGCTATTGCCATGGTCTTTGGTCCAGGTATGAAAATGCAGGTCGATATAGTTCCTGTTATCATACCAGTTACCGCCGCGAGCCGGCAATATCGCTTCATCGGTGCTTAAGGACTGCATAAAGTGATAATCCAGTGAATAGTTTCCGCGCAGCGCCATATATGCCGGACCGGCAGCCTGGATGAACTGGGTTGAATTCTGCGGAAAAACTTCAGGTGTCAATTGGGTAGTAACGGGCACATCTATCTTATGGCAGGCAGTCATGCTTACAACAAGCGCCCCGTAAAAACTTATATTGTTAAGTAACTTTTTCATATTTGTAGTTTGTTCGTTAAAATTATAATGACACATTCACCCCAAACAGAATAGTACGGGTCTTGGGATAGAAATTATTGGCATCAATACCGGGCGCCATACCGCCCTGGTTGATCTCGGGATCGATACCTGTATATTTTGTAATAACGAACGCGTTGTTAACAGAAGCGTAGATCCTGAGACGCTGTATACCATTGCCCAGTTTCTTTAAATTATAGCCAAGCGTTGCATTGTCAAGCCGGATATAACTTCCGCTTTCAATAAAGCGGGTAGAATACTTATAGACGTTGACATCAGCAGGCAATTCATTCTGCGCATCTACCAGGATGTTGGTGCGTTGTGCATCCGCTGGCCTGAACAGGTCGGCACGGGTAGCATTGAAGATCTTGTTACCGAACACACCGCGAAAGAAAATATTGAGATCAAAATCCCCGTATTTAAGGGTGTTGGTCCAGCCCATCAATAATTTCGGTTGTGGACTGCCGGCATATACATAATCGGCTCCAATGGCGGGTGAAATAGTAAGCCCTTTTGTGGCGCTGTTGAATTGCGTTACGCCGGCAGCGTTCTGGCCTGCATAATCAAGTGTAAAGAATTGACCTAACGGCCGGCCTGACTTTCTGATCTGCAGCGTGCTTCCCGTTTGACCGCCGCCATCAGGTTGCGTATAGCGGATAGAGTCGCCACCGGGAAACAGCGGGTTGGTTAAGCTTGTGATCTCGTTCCTGTTATGAGCCAGGTTCACGCTGGTGGTCCAGGTGAAGGCACTGCTTCGTACCGGCGTTGCAGACAGGCTTAATTCAATTCCCTTGTTGCTCATGCTGCCGCCATTGGCAACGATAAAACCTACGGGCACCAGAATGGGGTCTACGTCATACGAGTAGATCATACCGGTTGTCTTTTTATCATATACTTCAATGGTACCGCTTAACTTACCGTTCAGGGCGGTGAAATCAAGACCGATATTCGAAGTCTTTGTTTTTTCCCATTGCAAATTCGGATTTTCCGCCTGCGTAGGACCATACGAGCCAACCTGTGCACCATTGTAATAATAGGTGCCCAATGAACCGGAAATAGATTGAGCGGTGTAGGCGCTGAACCCCGTGGCGTTACCGGTTTCGCCATAGCTGGCTCTTAGTTTAAGGTCGGTGAAGACGTTCTGATTTTTCATAAACTCTTCCTCGCCCAGGCGCCAGGCTACCCCTACAGCCGGGAAGTAACCCCATTGTTCGTTGGCGCCGAAAACCGAGCCACCATCTCTTCTTACAGAAGCCTGTAACAGGTACCGGTCGCGGAAACTATAGTTCAATCGTGCAAAATCAGAGATGAGGCGTGTTTTGTAGTAAGCATTCGGATCGCCAAAATTCACCCGGTAAGATGTAACCGCGTACGGGTTGCTGAGCGCCAGGTTCTGGTAACTGATATTATCAACGGGGAAGTTGGTGCTTGTTGCCTGGAAGCCATCGTTCACCACGTTCTCCTGCCAGCTATACCCTAACACGGCATTGATAGAATGATCATTGATCTTTCTGTTCCAGGTAATGAATGTTTCCAGGATCTTATTATTACTTTGATAGGTATTCCGCAAGGCCGCGCCGTTGGTACCAAAATTCTGGATAGTATGCACCAATGGCGGATCTGGATTATTATAAAAAGTGGCTGTGTTATAATTGCGACCGTAATAACTGTCATAATATTCACCATGCAGGGAACTGTTGTTCTGGTACGACAGGTTCAGGTCATAGGTTAAACCGAAGGGCAGTTTTACGTGGGTGTTAAAACTACCGATCAGGGTATTGTATTTGGTGTTATCCTTTGCATGATCGATAAGTGCAACCGGATTAAAATAGTTGGTTCCTGTCAGGTTCTCAAAATGCGTTCCATCTTCATTGTATACAGGAGAAACCGGCAGGTACCGCAGCGCCTGCAGCAATACTACGTTCTGTTGTGGAGTAGCATTGGCGTTGCTGTTTGAATTGGCGACATTCAGCGAGAACTTCACTTTGTCATTCAGCACAGAATGTTCCAGGGCCAACCGGGCAATAATACGCGTGAGGTCACTGCCCTTTAGAATACCTTCCTTTTTAAAATAGTTCAAACTGGCGCTGTATGTACCGTGGTCGCCACCACCGCTGAAAGAAAGATTGTGGTTGTGGGAAAACGCATTGTCTCTTTGCACTTCTTTCTGCCAGTCGGTATTGGCGCCTTTATCGTCGTTCGGTGAAAAAGAAGCACCATTCTTCTCAAGGAAAGCGCGTAGCTGACCTGCATCCATTACATCAAGCGTGTTCGACACCTTTTCCAACCCAACATAACCGCTATAGGTAACCTGGCCCGGGCCTTTTCTGCCGCGTTTGGTAGTAACCATGATGACCCCGTTGGCAGCCCGGTTACCATAGATGGCTGTAGCAGCCGCATCTTTCAATACATCTATAGAAACGATATCATCAGGAGCAACCGCTGAAATGTCGGCGCCCGGAATATTATCAATTACATAAAATGGCGATTGAGAACTGTTCAATGTGGAAGCACCGCGCAGGATCACAGCAGCCGGTCTGTTGGGGTCGCCACTGGCTGAAATATTTAAACCCGGTACCTTACCCTGCAACAACTGGCCCACATCGCTGATGGCGCCCCTGTTCAGGTCTTCGGGCTTAACAGTGGTAATGGCGCTTGTGAGGTTCTTGCGGGAGCTTTTACCATAACCAACCACCACTACATCGCCCATCAGCAGCGCCGATGTGCGCATGGTTATATCAAGCGCTGTACTACTTCCAACCAGTACCTCCTGGTTCTCCAGTGAAACGCCACTGAACACCAGTGTTTCGCCTGTTTGCGCAGGGATATTGAATTGTCCATTCGACCTGGTAACTGTAACGATATTCTTTCCTTTTACTGCGACCGACACCCCTGCCATAGGGCGGCCTGTAGAATCTTTTACTGTTCCGGTAATTTCCTGGGATTGCGCCAGCATGTAGAGCGGCGTTAAGCAAAGCAGCAGCAATAAGCGGATACCCGCACCTTTTGGGAGCGACCGACGAAGCAATAGCATAACAAACGTTTTAGGTTAAAGTGTTAATTCTTCCTTCTGATTTTCTGGTCAAATAAATGTATTCAATACACTTAAGTGTATAGTTCCAAAAAAACACAACTACCTGGAGGTTGTGTTTATAAAGTTGATCAATAATTCGCGTGCAGGTTCATTGAACTATGTGTAACCACATAGCTGATCTTCTCATTTTTAAATAAAATAAGGAATGGATAAAGTTTCGGGTGGGACTGCTCCTAAAATTTTATGGTCGATGGCAGGTATTTGGCCACAAGATCTTCATAATAAGGCCGTAGTTGTTTCCAATCTGGTGGTGTGGGACATTTTGAATAGAGGTCATAAGGATTGAATAATTTGACCCATTTCAACATTTCACGATCATGATCGTCTAACAAGTGGTCATAAGCACCTTCGCGATGCCAGGCATAAAATGAGTGGTATCGTAACATATACAATCCAGGCTCCGGCAAATAGTCCTTCAGCATCTGGTATACATACTCATCGTGGCCCCACGACATGCTTACATTGCGCAAGCCGCAGTTTTGCGTATACACCCCTAATTTAGTGCTGAAAACAGGATCGGTGTAATCAGCATTCAGCTTAAAAAATTCAGGATATACAACTTTATCTGAATAAGCGCAGCCAACAGGGAAGGTATCACCTACAACTGCCCATTGTGGCTCACCGAACAGGCAAAGCACTTTACCCATATCGTGCATTAGACCGGTTAACACCATCCAGTCGGGATGGCCGTCGGCACGAATGGCTTCTGAAGCCTGTAACAGGTGCTGGAACTGGTCGAGGTCAGTATCGGGGTCGGAATCATCAACCAGCTGGTTCAGGAAATTGAATGCATCCCAAACCGTCATCTCCTTGCGGTTGAACTGTAAGAAATCTTTTCTTTTTTCCTGTACAAAGGCATAGGTCTGGTATGTATGGTTCAAACGGTAGAACTCACGAACTGTGTCCCTGGCGGGATCGTCGTAATTGCGATATTCTTCTTTTGATTTTTCCTTGGCGATGGTATCAGGGTCAGGATAGCGTTGCAGTACATCATCTTCCCACTCATCCAAACTTCCCAGGGGATTGATTTCTTTCGCGGAGAATTTACCAGGAGCTGCCATTGCAATCGTTTTTAAATTAAGACAGATGTTTGTTGGTTTCCGAAACTAAGTTCTAATTTTTTGCTAAAGATTGTTAGCCATCAATTAACTTTATTTACGAAAACGGTTGCGAAACAATGCAGCAATTTGCGGCATAAAATAGTCTGTAATACAAATATTTAAGGGGTCAATCCACCAATGAGCAAAGTAAACATAAAGGTTTTAGCAGATCAGTTGCAGCTGTCGGTTTCTACCATTTCAAAAGCCCTGCGCGACAGTTATGAGATCAGTGATGAAACCAAAAAAAAGGTGATGGAACTGGCTACGCAATTGAATTACATTCCTAACCCCTATGCCAGCAGCCTGCGGCGTAAGAAGAGTAAGACCATTGCAGTAGTGCTGCCCGAAGTGGCTGATAATTTTTTTTCCCTCGCTATCAATGGCATTCAATCTATTGCTGAATCAAAAGGGTATCATGTACTTATCTATCTTTCACACGAGAAATATGCCAATGAAAAGAACATTCTAGAAGATTGTCAAAGCGGCCGGGTGGATGGCGTGTTGATCTCCATTTCCAGTGAAACCAATTCGGCTGAACATATTAATAAGTTGCAGACCCGGAATATTCCCGTAGTTTTTTTCGACCGCGAACAGGAAGCTATTGAAACGGCGCGCGTAACTACCAACGATTTTGACTGTGGCCTCATGGCTGCGAAACATTTGTTGCAGAAAGGCTGCCGCCGGCCGGCATTTCTTTCTATTTCGCAAAGCCTGCCCATCTGTTTGAACCGGCTGGAAGGTTTTAAGGCAGCAGTTCAGCAGGCGGGCGTACCCGAAGAAGACAGGCAGATCGTTTATTGCACTGATAATGATGGCATGTATGATCAAATAAAATTGTTACTGCAACAACCGAACCGGCCCGACGGACTGATCGCTTCTGTTGAAAAGATCGTTACGCCGGTGTACCTGACCTGCCATGAACTGAAGATCAATATTCCGAACGAGGTAAAAGTTATTGCATTCGCTACATTGGATACCGCCCCTATTTTGAATCCGCCGCTCACGACGATCACCCAACCGGCTTTTGAGATCGGCAAAGCCGCGGCTACGCTGCTTTTTAAAGGTATTGAGAAAAGCTCTTTTGATTTGAGAAAGGAACGAATGATCATTCCTTCCATGTTAATTGAACGGGAGTCAACAAAGTAAGCGTTACAGGTTACAAGTTGCAGGTTACAGGGTGACAGCTGCTGTTTACCAGTTACCGGTTACCGGGCCATTATTTCAGGCCTCCGACTTCTTCCTCGTCTAACTATAATCATTGCATCCTGACTTTGCCTTGTAGCCTGAAACAGGCAACCCGCTAAGCGGGCAAGCTCTGAAACCAATAACCCTGACTTATTGGAAAGACCCTGTATGCTGGTAACCGGGAACCGGTAACCGGCACATTTTCCCTCGCAACCGTATTCGTAACTTTTTCATCTTAATTATGATTGTAGTCATAATAATGAAATGAAAGAAATATATTGTGCATAGAAACTATCACACCCTCAACGATTGCACATGCGCCTACAACTTGCCGATTACCTGATCATTCTGGTATATTTCATTTTTGTTATTGGTGTTGGGTTCCTTATAAAAAAGAAAATAAAATCAAGTAACGATTTTCTCACCAGTAACCGAAGCATTCCCCTTTGGATCACCAGTCTTGCTTTTATCTCTGCCAATCTCGGTGCACAGGAAGTGATCGGGATGGTAGCCTCCGGCGCCAAATACGGTATCATGACCGTACACTTCTATTGGGTGGGCGCCATCTTCGCCATGGTATTCCTCGGTGTTTTTATGATGCCTTTTTATTATGGAAGCCGTGCGCGCAGTGTACCAGAATACCTGTCGCTCCGCTTCGACGAAAAGACACGCGGCCTCAATGCCATTTCCTTTGCCGTTATGACCGTGTTCTCCTCCGGCATTTCATTATATGCACTGGCGAAACTCATGGAAACGATCCTGCATTGGAATTTTGATATTTCCATCTGGATATCGGCCGGCATCGTCATGGTCTATACTTTTCTGGGCGGACTTACCAGCGCGGTGTACAATGAAGTATTGCAGTTCTTCCTGATCGTTCTGGGACTGTCGCCACTGGTTATCATATCACTGCATGATGCAGGCGGCTGGAGCAACATTAAAGCATTGTTACAACCTGAAATGACCCATGCCTGGAAATATATGGGCAATGCCAATGACAACCCGATGGGACTGCATTTTATGTCGTTGATCTTCGGGTTGGGCTTCGTGATGTCTTTCGGTTACTGGTGCACCGATTTCCTGGTGGTGCAACGCGCCATGATCGCCCGCAATATGGGCGACGCACAACGTACACCCATCATTGCAGCGATCCCCAAAATGTTAATGCCGCTGATCGTGGTGCTGCCCGGATTAATTGCCATCACCTTAATGCAGCCCGCCCTGCAATCGAAAGGATATACCATTCCTGCAACGGCTAACGGTGAGCTGGATTATACCATGACCCTGCCATCCCTCATTGCCCATTACTACCCTACCGGCATACTGGGCGTTGGCATTACGGCCCTCATCGCTTCCTTCATGAGTGGTATGGCCGGTAACGTTACGGCATTCAACTCGGTATTTACATTCGATATTTATCAATCCTATTTTGTAAAGAATAAAAGCGACCGGCATTACCTGCTGGTTGGCAAGGGTATCACGGTGATAGGCATCCTTATTTCCATTGCCACGGCCTACATTGCCAAAAGCTTTAATAATATCAACGACTTCCTGCAACTGGTATTCGGATTTGTGAATGGCCCCTTGTTCGCCACTTTTCTGTTAGGGATGTTCTGGAAAAGAACCACAGGGCATGGCGCTTTCTGGGGACTTGTTGCGGGCACGCTCGCCGCGGCTGTTACGCATGGGGTAACGGTGGCTGAGGGAAAAGGCGGCTGGATCGCCGAACTATATACCATCAAAAGCGGTATGGGCCAGGCGTTCATTGTAGCAGCCATTTCCTGGATCGTAAATTTCTTCACCACCATTGCGGTAAGCCTGGTTACCAAACCCAAACCGGATGAGGAACTGAAAGGTTTAGTATATTCGTTAACAGAGAAACCGAAATACCATCAACAAAAATGGTATTTGCGCATAATACCCCTGGGCTTGTTGCTGCTGGCGGTCACCATTTTGTTGAACATTATTTTCTTTTAATAAAGCTTGCTTCCATGTTGAAAAAATTAAACGATCTGCAGTTTGTCATAGGCCTATTCTTTACCATGATATCGCTTATTTTATTGCTCAGTGTATTACTCGGAAACAACAGTGCCAGTGAATTGAATACCTACACCGGTGGTGGCTTCCTGATATTCGGGCTTGCCATGATGTTTATAAAAGGAAGGAAACAATAAAGCAGGTTACAGGTTTCAAGTTACAGGTTATAAGGAAATACACACTTTTAAGCGGCATACATAATTCGCGAAACCGTGTAAGTTCGTAACCTGCAACCTGTAACCTGCAACCTGAAACTTGTGACTTAATACAGGTACTCCGGTGGTTCAATACCGTTGGTTCGTAAATAGAGAACGGCCTGTCCCCTATGATGCGTAATGTGGTCAATGGTCGCATGCACGCCTTTACCTGCATCTTCGGTAAGCGGCTGTTGATTAATCGTTTTTTGCAGGGTATCGTACGCTTGGGTAAGATAGGTAATTATTTCCTGCTTGTTAACCGTTGCCACGGGTGGATCCCAGTTGGTTTTCTTCCCGGTAATATAGTTATCCTGCCACCACTGTATGCCATAGGCAATATGGTGTAACAATTCGCCGAAATTCCAGCCGGCGCCTGCCGGCTTGAACTGATAGCCTTTATCGGGCATGGCATTGGCTACCTGTAATGTGTAATTCTTTGAGTTTTCAACAGTTGCTAATAGTTGTTCTTTCATGATGCTGTATTTTCAGCAAAGCTATACAGCCATTCTGCGGCGGACTTAAGGAATCTTGCTAATTAAGATCATCAACCCAAAATTGTCGGTTTTGATAGCACCTTATCATATTGCTGCCGGTAAACAGTAGGCGGCGCATTATATTTCTGTTTGAAGGCAGCCGTGAAATGTTCAATGCTGTTAAATCCCGAAGCAAAGGCAATATCAGCTACCGGCTGGGATGTATTACGTAATAAGAGCTCGGCATTTTTCAACCGGATGGTAAGCAGGTATTGATGCGGCGATTCGCCCGTAAATGTCTTAAACAGGCGGCTGAAATGAAATGGACTCACGAAGCAATGGGCAGCTATCTGCATCAAAGAAATATCGTCGGTAAAATGATGGGTGAGATATTCTTTAGCCAGCTCTATGGTGATCAGATGATTCTGCTTCAACCGGGCATTGATGCGATGATCAGGTTTGTAAGCTGTAATGTTCTGCAATACTTTTTCAATCACTTCCATTACCATATTATCCAGCTGCAGTTTGCTGCCCGCACGGCTGAGAATAAGCCGGATTATCTGAAAGTGCAAAAATTCTGTTTCGGCACTGGTCTTAATCAGCGTTGAGTCCCAGTCGTTATCCTTGAAGAAAGGGATACCGCCATAATGTTCCAGCAATTCGGAAAAGAAATCCTTTTTAAATTCAAAGATGGTGCATTCGTCGGGCACTGTATGAGTATGGGTAACGGTGCGTTCATAACCGGGTTTTGTCACCAGCACACAGCCATTATAGGAATCTAACGACTGGCGGAACACATTGAACAGGAAATTACCCTTGCGCACAAAGCTGATGCAGAATGTAAGATTGTATTCCGGTTTGGAGGTTCGGCAGTCTGTACACCTGCACCTGAAATCCATGATGCGGTAAAAATCAGACTCATATAATGTATGAATATCGGCATCCATCTGCTAAAATTACGTTTTTTCTGCCCGCATTATGCGTTTGGCCAATGACAATCCCATAAAGGTCATAATAACGCTAATTCACCGGTTTTATACCTGTTGCCTTCATTTTGTCTACGATAAAAGTACCCAGTTCTTTTCCCTGTTGTTGTCCGTTAACAATGGCGTCGCGGAAATGAATGCCGCCATACAGGCGGGAAATGGCTGCTTCAGCTGCTGCTTCCCGAAAAGAGTTGAAACTGCGGGCGGGTATTTCAAAAATTTCTTCTGAGTTATCGGTGAACATAAAATTATCACCCATTAAATAGGTAAGCACTTCAGCCGCCGTCGTAGAGATCACGCTGTGTCCGCTCGGGTATTCGGGGAAAGGCGGTGTTTGCAGTAAAGGTTCCCATCTTTTATTGATGTAACGGTTGATATAGGTTTCCGGCCGGATGCGGTTCGAGCGGAACTTTTCATCCCAGCAACAGATAAATGCATCCATGATGGCAATGCCTGTTAGCATCTGTACGGTAATGGCGGCCGCAAAATTCAACCGTGCTTTCCGGGCTGCAATGGCGGCAATATTCATCCAGTGTCCGCCCGGACTGATCTTTTTAAAACCGATGGCCATATGACCGGAGGTGGCTACGGCAAACGGATTGCAATCCCAAAACGATGCTATATGCAATTGTTCCTGCGTAGGTTTTAATGATGCTTCATAAACCTCCCGGGCCAACCGGTAAAAAGCGCTGTTGCTGTCTTTGCTGAATGCAACCGGTGGCATAGGCAGGAACTGGTTACATGAATCGATCATCAGCGGGCGCACTGTTTTCCAGTTAGGCTCTACCGCTTCCATATAAGCCGGTGGTGTAGGATACCAGTAGGCATCTCCCTTCACGGGGGTATAACGTAATTGCGCACTTAGTTTCCCATAGCGGTCTGCCCTCGTATAATCGACAATATGGGCAGCTATGGAATTGGCCACTTTTATTGAGCTGTCAATGACAGCCCGCGGCAGTTTTGCTTTTCGCTGTTCGGTTATGAACTGCTCCTCTTCTTCCTGCAACAGGTAACCCGAGGGCAACAACAACCTGCCTGTTTCGAGGATGCAGTAAATGGCCGCAAGGCGCGCATCATAGTGTTTCGGCCGGGTGGTTATTACCGGCCGCTTGTATTCATTCAGGAATTTGTTAAGTGAGGTCAGCGTGGTGTCGTGCTGCGATATAATTTCATAAGCGCCCAACATACAATAGGCATAATAGCGCGCTGCTGCCGGTGGATTCACCACATCGTGCATCATGATCTTTGATAATGAAAACACTGCAGGCTGCAGGTAACGGGTGAATGCAGCTTCCTCTTTATGTAATACCCTTGTTTTACTGGCTGTGGTTTGCGCGTCAGCCATCTGCTGTTGCGATAAGATCACGATGAACAATGCCAGCCCATAAAAAACGACGCGCCTGAAACAATGAAATAAACCGGCGCCTGTTTCCAAACGCCGGTGTGACAAATAAAACAAACAAACTGCGATAGGCTTCATATTACTCTACTTTATAAAACTGCATGGCATCATTACAGATCCCTGCTACTATATACCTCGTATTATTGACTTTTAGATCCACAGCGGCTTTTACATCGCCTTTGAGGCAAAGGCCTGAATTCGGTTGAGGCACGTATGCAAAACCACCTTTGCCGTCCCCCGTAAGCAGGCAGCCATAGCTGGCATCGATACAGCCGATCTTTAACCGGTTGTCGGAACGGTTACCCAGCAACAACAGGTCTTTTTTTCCATCCCCATCAAAGTCGTCTGCAATGATCTTTGTCACTGCCGAGAACTGCGCCTGCATCGGTAATTCGGTGGGAACGAACTTTCCATTCCTGTTCAAAAAGGCAAGTGTGCGGGTTTCAGTGACCTGTAACCGGCCTGCCTTTGCCAGTTCCTCTTTGGTAAAAATATCGTGAATGGTGGCCTGCGAGTAAGCAGCATAAGAAGTAAAACGCTTTCGCATGGGATAGATCTGCTCGTTCAGTTCGTCGCGGCTTACAAACGGGTAACTCACTCCCTGGATATAAAAATTAAAGAAGGGATCAACAGAACCATTGCTGTCAAAATCGGCATAATACAATTCACCGGGTTCTTTGGCCGAAACCTTTATGCAGGTATTCAATCCGAGGTTACCGGCAATAATATCGTCATAACCGTCATTGTCAACATCTGCAATCTGCAGGGAGAACCAGAAGCCATTAGCCGGCGCATCGAAGTATGTGCTGGTCTTGTCAACAAAACCGGCAGCCGTATTCATAAAAACAGTTACTGGCATAAACTCACCACACAGCACGAGGTCTTTACGGCCGTCTTTGTCAAGGTCGACCCACTGAGCATCGGTAACCATGCCAATTTGTGCAAATGGTACAGCGGCAGCTGTATATTTTCCATGGCCGTCATTGACAAGCAGATAGGATGCCGGCGCTAAGGGATAATAGCCGGGGATCACCCTGCCGCCAACGAACAGATCCTGATCGCCATCGCCATCAAAATCACATGGCCGCACACACGATTTGCTGTTGGCGCTTAAATTGGGCAAAGCGCCGGTTACTGCTTTAAATTGGCCCCGGCCATCATTTACATATAATTCGTCCTGCAATGAACTGCTGCCGGATTCATATAACGCATAACCACCTTTGGCAACATACAGGTCCTGGTCGCCATCGCCATCTGCATCTACAAATGCGGCCGCTGCAATGGTGGAATTAGTTTCATCCCCAACAGAGAAATTCGGCTCTTCATAAAACAGTCCTTTTGCATTTTGTAAATATAGTTTTCCCGGTTTGTTTTTGTCGCCACTTATAAAAAGGTCTTCGCGCCCGTCTTTATTCACATCTCCCTTTGCGATCACAGGCCCTGCCTTCGAATACATGAACATCATCAATAACTGCCGTTTAAAATCATTTTCGCTCAGGTCGGTATGTTTGTAGCTAAATAATTTGTCAGCGGGCGTGAAGATGGTTTTGGCATACACGGGCTTCTCTTCCATAACCGGAGTGCCCTGTTCCCAGGTTACCGTGTGTGCCGTGTTCGTTGACACATTGGCCAGCAGCTGCACAGAACGGTCGGGCCATTCTATTTTTATAGAATCGACAGCAGTGGCATTGCCTACACCAAAATGCAGGCGGGCCGGTACGCAGGAAAGATAACCGCGGGCCGGATTCACTTCTGCATATTGAACCGTTTTCTGCTGGTACACCCATACTTTGGCGCCAAGGGAAAACCAGTTTGGTTTTTTGTAATGCAGGGTAAGGGATAGATAGCCGGCCTTTGTGATTTCTCTCGCAGTATTCTTGTACACAAACGCATGCTCATTGATATTATTTATCACAAGTTCGAGGTCACCATCGTTATCCAGGTCTGCATATACCGCCCCTGATGAGATGGCCGATCTATCCATTCCCCATGGTTTCTGCTGGTTGGTAAAGGTGCAATTACCATTGTTTCGAAAAATATAATTGGGTAGCGTAGTTGAGGGCATAACGCGTATAAGATCCATCAGCAATACAGGTTCCCGATCCATCGCTTTTTTAACCTTGTAATCGCCCCAGTAGCGCAAAAAATCCTTGTTGGTATAGTCGCGCAGGTAACCGTTTGTAACAAACAGGTCTTTGAAACCATCGTTATCATAATCGGCCAGCAGCGGGCACCAGCTCCAGTCCGTATTCGATACGCCGGCCAGTTGACCGATCTCGCTAAAGGTGAGGGCCCCTTCCCGGCCTCCCCCGGTGGGGGAGGAGGAACTTACACCTCCTCCTCCGGAGGGCATTGGGCGGAGGCTTCCATTATTCAAATGCAGCATATTGCGCATATACTGCGGATTTAGTCCCTGG
Organism: Longitalea luteola; assembly: GCF_017356035.1. Classification (GTDB taxonomy): domain Bacteria; phylum Bacteroidota; class Bacteroidia; order Chitinophagales; family Chitinophagaceae; genus Niastella; species Niastella luteola. Next base: position 124,900 of record NZ_JAFIQX010000009.1, read on the forward strand.
TTCACCATCAGGGAAAAAGATTCATAGTTCTCCTGTAACTGCAGTAATTTCTGCCGCCGGTTATCTTCGGGCAGCATATCGAGGGTAATGATATCAGGTAAGGCATCATTATTAAAATCGGCGATATCCACACCCATTGAAAATTGCGAGAGGTAACGCAGGCTTTTATCGGCTTCATTGGTAAATGTTCCGTTGCCATTGTTCATATACATGTAATCCGGTTCGTTGTAGTCATTGGTAACGTATACATCCTGCCAGCCGTCTTTATTGATATCGGAAATGGCAATGCCCAGTCCAAACGTCAAAGGATTTTGCCGGATGCCTGCTTTTTTTGAAACATCAACAAAACGGTTCAGCTGGTTTTCGTAGAGTTTGTTACCAGCCAGCTCATCCACTTCATCGCGGTAACGGGCCAGCTCCATATTATCGATCTTTTTTGTGCTATGGTTTAACAGGAAAAGATCGAGGTCACCATCATTATCATAATCAAAGAATGCGGCCTGGGTGCTGAAGCTTTTATCATTGACGCCATAGGCGGCTGCTTCTTCTTTAAAGGTGCTGTTGCCCTGGTTTATGAATAACTGGTTGCGGCGGATATCGTCAGGCACTTTGCCGGAATAACATACATAAATATCCAGCCAGCCATCGCCGTTTACATCGGCCATGGTAGCCCCGGTCTTCCAGCTATTAGGGCGCCCTGCGAGCTCTTTGCCGGCTTCTTTGGTGATATCTTTAAATTGTAAATTACCGGTGTTCAGGTACAGTTTGTTCTCGTTCATATTTGCTACGAGGAAAATATCTTCCAGGCCATCGTTGTTGATATCACCCACTGCCACACCGCCACCATTATAAAAGTATTCGTACGCCAGCACATTCAGGTTCTCTGTTTCGCTGATGCGGTTCTCAAATTTGATATTGGTCTGCCTGGGCGTTAAAAATTCAAACAAGGGTGCCTGCGCTACAGCAGGCACCAGTGCAGTGCAATGAAGCAGGGTAATGATGGTGATGGCGATCCGTATCATAAAACAGGCATAGAGATTAAATATGGTTTCATTCAAGGTGAAAGGTGCGGGGCATTCAACCCCACACCTGTTTGCTTTTTTAATACTTGTATATTGATTGGCTATCTTATGGCTTTTATTATTTAGTTTTTTGCATTCTTTCTTATGATTTGTTTTTCATTATCGAATTATCACATTATCAAATTATCACATTAATCATTTGTCCCACCACATTTTTGAATTCCAGTTATCACCGGCAGAAAGATTGCTGACACCCACCCTGTAGTTTTCAGGGTTGGCAGTCGGTTCTGTTGTCGGATATAATTGTCTGCGGGGAATCGCGCCGCCCGAGAAATTACCGGGATAATTAACCGGAGTTAGCATGGGATAACCCGACCTTCTCCAGTTGTTCCAGGCTTCTACAAAATTGAAGAGGATGCCCGTAGTTGCCCAGTATTGTTCGTTGATCTGCTTTAAGGAAGCTGCCATGGATGAAGTGTTCAGCGGATTAGCCGTTGCATACGCATCCGCGGTGGCCGCAGGGATCACTGCACTGCTGTGAAACGTACCTACCGATTGAATACCGGCCGATACACCATTGGCATAATGCTGGGCAGCTGTAATGGCGCCCACATTCCAGCCTCTTACTTTTGCCTCGGCGAGTAATAATTCCGATTCAGCATAGGTCAATACGAACTGTGGACTATTAAGATCCGTGTAAACAACCAGGCGTGGACGGGAATATTTTCCAATAGGCGTGAAATCGCCGCCAGTGCCGGTTCCACCCGGATAACCAGGTGCGTTCCGGATATCTGTTGGCCCACCATTCAGGTCATAGCCATGCGGTTGACCTAACTGGTTAGCGGCGGCATTGTCGCCCGTTTTTGTGACATCGTTGTTACCAGACAGTCCCGGTGGAGGCACTTCTGCAATGGCGCTTAGCCGGGGATCATTGGTCGATTTCAGAAAATCGATCAGGGTTTTACTCCATCGCACACTGTAAAAGTCAGCCGGCGTTATCAATGCACGGGAATTTTCACTGCGGTAACCGGCGGGATTGTCTCCTTTGATCCACGCATCTTCCGAAACAGCCGACAAAGTACCGCCGGCTGCTGCTTTTTCGGCATATTGCTGTGCTTTGGCCGGATCTGCTTTTACCAGGCGCATGGCGATGCGCAGCATCAACGAATAACCGAATTTTTTCCACTTAGCTACATCACCGGCGTAGGGGAAAAGATCGGCGGCAGGTTCCGGTTTTGAGGCATCGAACATAGTTAACGCTGCATCGAGGTCGGTCAACAGGGAATTGTATACATCCTGTTGTTTGTCATATGCGGGCTGGGTAACATTTGTTGCAGCCTGAAACGCCTGCGAATAAGGGATATCGCCATATAAGTCTGTAGCATAATGCATGGCCAGTACTTTCATAACAGTGGCCGCGCTCACTACGTTTACTTTATCCTCATCATCGCCATAGTTCTTTATGATTTCCTGCGACAGCCGGGCACTCTTATACATAAGATCGAAACCGCGGCCCGCATAGTCGTTGGTATTACCCGATGGCACATATTTATCCATGTTACTGTAATAGCTGGCGGCACCGGAAGACGTAGATGAGAGTATCTGCGCCCAGCCACTCTGGAACAATATAGCGCCGTTATACCCGGTAATGCCATTGATGTAATTCCACTGACTGCCCGTTAAAAAATAATCGGAATTAAAATTGGCCGGGGCCGATTGTGTAGGATCCGTATTTATCGATTCAAAGTCTTTTGTACATCCCGTGGCCAGCGCAAACGCCACCAAACTTATATATAGAGATATTTTTTTCATCTGAAACATTTTAATGTTTAAATAGCCTGGTGATTATTTTTTGAATTTCAGGTTCAGGTTCAAACCATAGGTGCGGGTGGAAGGCAGACTGGTACCTTCGATACCATAGTAATTAACATTGGAACCGAACTGTGATTCAGGATCGATGTTTTCGCTGTTCCGCATGATGGTCCACAGGTTGCGGGCAACCAATGAAATTTGCGCCGATCTGAACAAAGGCCATTTGCTTACAATATTTGTTGGAACGGTATAACTTAATTGTACCTGGCGTAATTTGATGAAGTCGCCATCGAGCACGTGAACGGAAGTAACCTGTTGCGCCAAAGCGCGGTAATAGCCCTGGGCGTCTGCTGTTACCGGATTGGGATCACCGTTTTCCGTTACCCCTACTTTAATACCATTGCGCCCTTCGAGGGTCATTTTATGCAAGCCGCGTAAAATGGCATAATAGCTGGTGCCGCTTAATATCTTATTTCCAAAATTGTAATCGATGAGAAATGAAAGCGAAATACCTTTGAAGTTAAACTCATTATTCAAGCCGCCATACACTTTTGGCAATACGCTGCCCCAGGCCAGCAGGCTGTCGCCCCGGAGCGGATAACCGGATGCATCCACCACGATGTCGCCTTTGGCGTCGCGTAGATAATCATATGCCAGGATCTGCGGACCGGAAAATCCCTGTACATAGGCCGTAATGGCATTACCTAATGTACCGCGGTTCTGCCCCAGGTTAACGTTGTTACCCGCCGCATCGGTCCTCAGCACCTTGTTATTAATGTGCGTGAAATTTAAGGTGGCTGTCCAGCTGAAGTCTTTCGATCTAACCGGCACAGCGTTGATCATCACCTCCAATCCTTTGTTCTGCGTTTGGCCGTTTGGAATGTAACCGCTGGTATAACCGGTAGCGATGCTGAAGGTAGCGTTCATGATCTCATTCCGGGTCTTCTTGGTGAAGTAAGCCACATCAACATTCAACCGGTTGCCGAGCATTCTTATTTCTGTACCCACCTCAAATTCAGCTACGGTAAATGGTTTTAACAAACCGCTTGGCAGCGAAGTGTTGAACTGGCCAACAGGCACACCATTGAAATTGTTGCCCAATGAATAATACACCTGCGTTTGATAAGCCCTGGTTAATTCATTGCTGGTAACAGCATAAGATGCCCTTAGTTTGCCAAAATCAAGATTGTTGATGTTGGCTAATTCAGAAAAGATCAGGCTTCCTGATACCGACGGAACGAAAATGGTATTGTTATCATCCGGTAATGTTGAATAAGCATCGTACCGGCCGGTAGTACCCAGTGTAAGGAAATTTTTATAAGTAAAATCAACGGTATAGTAAGCAGAATTCACCTGGGTCTTATAGAAAGTATAATCGCGGTTAAAATTCTGCACATTGTTCCAGCTGTATTGATACGGCAGGATGAACGGACCACCTCCGATCTTTATTCTCTCTTCCTGGTTCTTACGCAGGTTGGCGCCAATAGCCGCATCAAAGCTAAGGTCTTCGGTGATCTTTTGATTCAAACCTACCAAACCATCTACATTCAACTCAAAACGTTCTGTTTGCGCCAGATCCTGCAAATTACCCGCCCTGTTGGTTGTATAGGCAGTTCCCCATGGTTCCACTCTAAACAGCCGGTCGTGCGTTACATCATAACCAAGACGTGCCTGTGCATAGAGGCCTTTCATGAAGTCGTACCTGACTGCAGTTGATGTAATGAATCGTTTACGGCCGAGGTTATTTACATACTGGTTCACCACAAACCATGGATTGGTTACATATTCATCGTCGCTGAACTGTGTCTCATAACCGGTTGCAGGATCATAACCCGGCTTTAAGATCTCCTGATCGATATTGGTGGCCAGGAACTGGCCGTTATTGGCATTCATGGGAGCATCGCTCAATTGCGGCCGGTTCTTTGATTTTTCATCAATATAATTTGCCATCATTTTTACCGATAGCTTGTCGGTGATGTTCTGGTCAATGTTCAGGTTCGCCGTCTTTCTGTCGAGCCCACTGTTCCTTATGATGGCCTCGTTACTGAGGTTCGAAAGCGACAACCGGAATGAACCATTTTCGCCGCCTCTTGAAACGGCAATAGTATTGGTAAAGGAAGGTCCTGCCCGGTAAAAGTTCTCGATATTATCTTTCTGGGCAACGTAAGGATACGTATTGCCATCGAACTGAATGACCTGCGAGCCATCGAGGCGTTCGCCCCAGCTGAATCTGCCAGATGCCTGGGCTGCAGCCACTGTTGCCGGTTTCTGACCACCTATTCCCTGTCCGTATTCATACTGGAATTCAGTAAAATCAATGGCCTTGTCTACCATGATGTTCAAATTGTAGTCGACAGAAAAATCACCGCGCTTGCCCGATTTGGTAGTAATGAGGATAACGCCATTGGTAGCTCTTGAACCGTAGAGAGCAGAAGCCGCCTGCCCTTTCAATACGGTCATGGTCTCGATATCATCCGGATTGATGTTACCAATGCCATCACCATTGTCGGAGCCGCCCCACTCACCGGCAGCACCTCTTTGGGTATTATCCATGGGCACGCCGTTGATAACAAACAGCGGCGAGCCGGGATTATTCATACTTGGCAAACCACGTAATAATAGTTTTACAGTACCACCGGGACCGCTATTCGTTCCGGTCACTTTCAACCCGGCCACTCGGCCACTTAGTGAATTGGCCACATTGGTTTCGCGGGCTACATTCAGCTGGTCGCCTACAACGGTCGACACAGAATATCCCACTTTCCTGGCTTCCTTTGATATACCTAACGCTGTCACTACAACTTCGCCGAGTTGCTGTGCTGTTCCTTCTTCCATGGTAATTGATATGTTAGCCTGGTTTTCAGCTACATCAATGGTTTGTTCACCGTAGCCTACCGAAGTTGCTACGAGTCGAATATTGCCAGTTGGTACCTGCAAACTAAATGCACCGTTAATATCAGTTACGGTTTGATTGTTTTGTCCCTGTACTTTGATCGTTACAGCGGGAATGCCAGCACCGGCCTTGTCTTTAACAGACCCTGAGAGCTGTCGGGTCTGGGCCAGTACTGCCGAATGCAGCAGAATAAATGCAATTAGCAGGTGAACATGTCTCATTAGCAATTGGTTTTATGATGATTAAATAACTCCCAAAAGAAGATTGCTAACAAAATGACATAGCAAGGCTGGCCGTCTTTTTACAGACTGCAATCATTTTGAAAACTTCCTATTGGCGTTAAAACCCTTTCAATTAAGGGACGGTGAAGTGATAATTTAGTTTTTGGTTGTCAACAGAATGAGATGTGGCGCTCGCTTGATCCCCAACCATGCATAATTAATAACACATGGTTGCATAGTATAAGTGTAAGCCGGTCAGATTTTGTAATAAAGAATTAACAACTCTTTTTTATGAGGCAATCATTTTCAGTAATATGATGCAGCGGAATGAAAAAAGTTTGAAAAATATGATTACAGTCACTATTTTTTTCAACACATTATATTGTTACCGTGGTGAGTGGTGATGGGTCAATAGTGAGGGATCTATGCTTGCCCGTTTAAAGCGATAGCGAAGGAGGGGTGAGTGGTCGATCGTGAATTGGGAGGTGACTGGTCAATGGTGAATGGTCAATGGTCAATGACGAATGGTGAGTGGTGAGTGGCTCGCGCAATTTTGGATTAATAACCGATCCTGCGCCGCCTGACTTTTTTTTGCCTTTTGCCTTCAGCCTTTTGCCTTTTGCCTTCAGCCTTCAGCCTTTTGCCTTTTGCCTTCATGGCAACTGCAACCAGGCCAGTGTAAACCGGTAGTAGAGATTGCTGCTGAGCAGGTGGATGACGTTATCGGGTGTTTGTGTTGCAGCGAGGTATCCTTTGGGTTCTGCATGGGTGCTATCCATCGTGAAGAGGCCGGTCCACGCGCCGCCATTCAGTTGCCGCATCTTACCATCGGTAAGCAGCTTTTTCACCGGCCAGGTCTTTCCTTCATCATAAGAAAGGGCAGCATACAGTCCGTAACCTTTATACACTTCACCATTGGGCCCGGTAAAATCCATACCTTCTACGTTTGATTTTCCCGGACTGTGGGTGAAGGATACCAATAACAGTGGCCCTTCATTCAAGCGGCGTAACACCAGCCGTTGTCCACTGTTGATGGGCGGGAACATGGATGGCGCATATTGCCAGCTGGCGCCGCCATCGTTTGAAATGCTCATGGGCATTCTGTCGCCCAGGCTGTCTGATTTAATATTATCATTGCGGCCCAACGCCAGCAAACGGCCATCTTTTAACTGTACCATACCTGCATGGATACCTGCGATCAAGCCGCCAGTGGCGCCATTTTGATACAGCGGAGTAGCGGGCAATGTATACGGCGTAGTCCAATGGTCTCCTTTGTCTTTGCTGATAAACATGGCAGTGCCACCCCGGGAACTGGGGTCTGCATCGCACAACTGCACCAGCCATCCCTCCCGTGTAATGAAAGAACCGGCGATCACCTGGTGACGTTTTGCATGTTCGGGTGCAATCAATACCGGTTTCGACCAGCTGGCACCGTTATTCCTGCTGGTGCGCATAACCATGGCCAGGTTCTGCCAGTCGCCGGCTGCTTCCAGTCCATTGATGTGATACAGCGTTCCTTTCTCATCATACAGTAAAGAAGTCCCGGTTGTATTTCTGTCAGGTACCGCAAAAAACAGCGAGGCTGTATCCCAGTTTTTTTGACCGGCGCGTAACCGGCTGGCCAGTATGACCATTTCCCGTCCGCTCTCGGCATTGGTGCTGAACCAGGCTGCTAACAGATCGCCATTGGGACACCAGGTTATTGCCGGACAATGATTGTGTTTGTAAAATGGAATACCCAGGCTGCTGTCGGGTTTTATTACATAAGCAATGGGTGCTTCAAACAGCGGCTGCGTTTCTTTTTTCCAGGCATATTTTTGTTGCGATACCTGCAAACTATTGGCGGGCAGCGGTTCAGCAGCAATCGGCCTCGACTTGGGCATGTGGCCCTGCACTACGCGGAAACCGGTTAACCAGTGTTTATCTTCGGGTAACATACCCTGCCGGTTAGCCGAACGCAGGAAACGCACCGGAGTATTATGACTGCCGCCGCGGGTAACGCGGCTCATGCCGGTTTGCCTGCCCACCGGATCCTTTTGCGCGCCTGGCAGATAGGGGCCATACCAGTCGCTGCACCATTCTTCTACATTGCCATGCATGTCATACAGTCCCCAGGCATTGGGAGGGGTTTGTGCCACCTGCAGGGAAACCGGTACCGGCGTGCGGTTGGTATGTTGTAATTTTTGATAGGCGGCCGGCAGTTCATTGCCGGTGTTATAATCGGTGGTGGTACCGGCACGGCAGGCATATTCCCATTCTGCTTCCGTAGGCAGCCGATACGGCTTCCCTTCCCTGCGCGATAACCAGGCGCAAAAAGCGACAGCTTCTTCATAACTCACAAATACGACGGCTTCATCGTCTTTCAGCGAGAACCCGTTCTTGCCGCGCAGGTTTTTATGGGCCGGATCAAATGCTTCATACTGTTTGTTGGTAACTTCCGTGGCCGACATTTTAAATGCGGCAGTGATGGTGACCGGGTGCACGGGACTTTCGTCGGCATCTTCTTTTCCGCGGTTCGATCCCATTTCAAAAGTTCCCGGCCGAATCTCAACCAGCTGCATTCCAATCGAATTTTTTTGCTGGGCAAAGCCCGGCAAACCGGCACTTATAAAGAACAAACTAAGAAGTACAGACCACCGACCAGACATATTATTTATATATGACGTTTTTGAAGAATGATCTGTAAAATAAACAATACCGGAGAATTTCTGGATTTCGGGATCTCGAGATTTCGAGATCTCGGGATTTCGGGATTTCGGGATTTTAGGATCTCGCAATTTTTCGGAAGGATAAGCCATTTTGAAATCCCAAAATCCCAAAATCAGAAATCAGAAATCGTTATTGGACGGTTACTTCCAGGGGCGATACGTTCCAGCCTTCTACTGCTATCAGCAGCTTGTCTGCCGCCGTATCACATTCCACCATAATCTTTTTTTCGCCGCCCGGCATTACAGAAAAATAATTGTCGCTGTAATATACCGGCAATAACCGCTCTTTCTTTTTGGCGTCGAGCAGCGTAATGCGGTTAAAGAAGGCAACGGGGCTGCTTTCTGCGTTGTTCAGGGTCACTTCCACTTTTCCTTTTTCAATGCGCTTTGCTTTTACTTTCAGTGCGGCATGGGCAAGCGTTTGCAATCCGGAATACGTTCCGGATTCATCGGGCAACCAGTAAAAATTATCACTCACCACTTTTTTGTTCTCATCCAGTAACTGTAGTGAAAGGAAAACGCCCATGTGTTTTGCCAGCTTATCTTTCAGTTCTTTTACTGATAAGATCCGTTTTACCGACGATGGTTCTACATACGTAAACACCTGCGTTACGAAACTGTCTTTGCCTGACATTTCATAAAAACGCACCGACAGCATCAGATCTCTTTGTACCGAAAAGCTGTTGTTCACGATGGTTACCATGCCATCGGCAGGATTGTACATCACATGCACCGGTTCGCTGCCCGAACGCAAGCCAAACAAACAGGCGTTGGGATCTAGGTAATAATCATACATCTGTCCGCGTAAAGCCGTCCACGGGTTTTGGGTTTTCCAGATGATAAACCCGGTGTACCAATCCCACATGCGGTTACTGAATCCCTCGGCCAGCGCCCGGTACTGGTCATAATTCACCAGCTGTGCTTTCCGGGTAAAATCAAAAATATCTTTTGGTGCACCGTAGGGATCGAGGTATTGGTTATACCCAATATATTTGTGATACTCCCAAACCGAATCAACCTGCTTCAACGCATATTGCGGCATTTGCATATTCTTGCCGGGGATGAACCGCTGCAATGATGCATAATCTCCTACGCCTACCGAACCCACTTCAGAGTTGAATGGATACGTGCGGTGCTCCCAAAACGTGAGTGGGTCCTGGATGCCATAGGGTCCATCGCCATTACCACCAAGGGCGTTATAAGACATTTCATCGCTGTTGGAATAATCAACGAACCAGCGGGTTCCATCCAGTGCCGGTAAGATAGAATCCTTTAATGGCACCAGGATATCCTGGGGCGGTGTGATCTCATTGCCGCCGCACCAGATGGCCAGCGACGGATGGTTGCGCACCATTTTCACCTGGTCGGCTGCTGATCGCAAGAACAGCGCATGATCGTTGGGGTATTTTCGGCGCGTCCATTGATCTTCCGATTTCATGGGATCAACCCAGCGGCCATTGCAATCGCCCGACATCCAGAAATCCTGCATCACCAGCAATCCATATTTATCACAGGCGTTGAAAAACTCCGGCCTTTCCAACAATGCGCCGCCCCACACCCTGATGAGGTTCAGGTTCATATCGCGATGATAGCGCACTTCTGCATCGTAGCGTTGATCAGTAAAGCGCAGCATTGCGTCGGAAATGATCCAGTTACCACCTTTGATAAAAATCTTCTGTCCGTTTACCGCGATTTGTTTGCTTCGCGTGGTGGCATTCCAGGATGTTTGAATTTCCCGAACGCCGGTAGTGACCTGCTCTTCATCGGTAACGGTTTGTCCGTTCTCGAGGAATTGAAAACGGATCGTATATAAATTTTGGGGGCCATAACCACTGGGCCACCACAACTTCGGATCGTTAAGCTGGAACACCGGCAGCTTTACTTCCTTCACCGCTCCCGGTTCTATTGATACCTGCTGCTTTACGGTTTGGCCGTCCAGCTGGTATTGCAATACCCCTTCTTTCCTTGCATCGGTAGGATTTTCCAGTTCGGCGCTTGCTATTATTTGTGCAGGCTGTTGCGCACCATTGGGCGAACGAATGCCAGGCACCTGGGTAACCACATGCGGGTTTTTGATATTCACCGATCCGGTTCTTTCAATATATACTTTATCCCAGATACCAGTGTTGCGGTCGCGGATGGGTTGGATCCAGTCCCACCCCGCTACATATTGATGCGATACATTGCGCGCAATGGTACCATCGCCGCCTTGTCCGCCATTGGGATTACCTACAGGATCGATGGGATATACAATGACTGCCAGCCGGTTATTGCCATTCGCGTTCAACAGGCGGGTAATATTGTACGACTGGCGTAAGAACATGCCGTAGTGCCGGGCGTTGTTAAGTTTTTTTCCATTCAGGAACAGGTCGCAACTGTAATTCACGCCCCTCAATTGTAACCATACCTGTTCACTGCCCTGCGGCGCTTTTTCTGAAAAGTCTTTTACAAACCAGTAAGTATAATGATCACGACCGGTGGTATAAATGTCGGGGATCTTTTCATTGTTCATACCATAAAAAGGATCCGGCACTTTCTTGTTGTTCAACAAAGTGGTTAACACAGTGCCGGGCACGGTGGCCGGCATCCATCCTTTCACCGGATAGGCTGGTGCAGATAGTTTCTCACCATTTACTTTTACCGATCCGATGGGCGCACATAACCAGCCGCTGTTCAATTCGTACCGGTTTTGACCGATGGCTACCTCTGCGGCCATTAAGAGTAACCAAATTAAATTCTTCATTGCTCGTTTCTTTATTATATCGTGAATCGTCAATTATTGTTTAACGAGGTGTGCCACACTTTGGAAGTGTGGCACACCTGCCACTGCCAGTTCATAAAATAATTTACTTCTTGCCGCCCGCTTTTACACTGGCAACAATTTTCTTGTCAGCCGAATTGCTACCAGCGAATATCGTATAGTTGCCCGGATACAATTTCCAGCTACGGCTGGCCAGATCCCATTTTTGCAGCTCTGCAGCGGGTATGCTCAATTGTACCATTTCCTCACCACCTGCTTTTACATGTACCCGTTTGTAAGCTTTCAGTTCTTTCAACGGCATGCGGTCAACCGGTGGATATTCAACATATACCTGCACTACTTCATCGCCATCCCTGCTACCGGTATTCTTTACTTTTATAGAAAAGGTAACGCTGTCTTTCACCGTGCGGATATTGGCCGGCATCTTTTGCCATTCATACGCAAAGGAAGTATAGCTCAACCCATACCCGAACGGATATTGCACCTTGCCATTGAAGTAACGGTAGGTTCTGCCCTTCATGGCGTAATTGTCGTATGCCGGCACATCGGCAAAAGACTGGTAAAAAGTTACCGGTAAGCGGCCAGCGGGTGATACGCGGCCAAACAGGATATCTGCCAGTGCATTGCCACCCTGTTCACCCGGATACCAGGCCAGTATGATGGCGTCTGCATAGGGTTCCATGGCCGAAATGTCAACCGCGCTGCCTGCGGTCACAACGGCAATGATGGGTTTCTTATTCGATTTACGCAACGCCTTCATGAACGCGATATGCGCCGCCGGCAAACTCATGTCGGGTTTGTCGCCACCCTGTGCTGCAAGGAATGCGTCGCCTTCCTCGCCTTCATATACCGGGGTTAAACCGATCACGGCTACGGTTATATCGGCATTGCCAGCAGCCCAGATGCCGCCAAAGCGAGTGGTATCGGTGTAGTCGCTTCCGAGATCATATTCGACGCGCGTGCCCGCATCCACCGCATTGGTGATGCCCTCCAGGAAACTTACCGCCCGGTTGCTGACGCCGTGGTAGTTGCCCAGCAATGCGTCCATTGAAGCGGAGTTGGTGCCCAGCACCATGATCTGCGGATATTTTTCTTTACTGATGGGCAGTAACTGGTTGTCGTTCTTTAACAGCACCATACTTTGTTGGGCCATCGTACGCGCCAGGGCCGCATGCGCCGCATTGGCAACGCTGTCAGCGCCATAACCGGCATAAGGATTTGCAGTAGCCGCATCAAAAAAACCCAGTTTGAACTGGGTGCGTAAAATACCAGCCAGCGCACTGTCCACTTCTTTTTCGGTGAGCAGTTTTTGTTCGATGGCTTTCATCACATCCCGTTGTAAAATGTTGGAGCAATCGAGGTTCACGCCTGCTTTGATGGCGGCGGCAGCTACTTCAACACCTGAAGGCATTACCTTATGCCGCAGAAAAATGTCATCGAGCGCACCGCAATCTGTTACCACATGTCCTTTGAACTTCCATTCCTTACGCAGGATGTCCTGCAATAAAATATTACCGGTGCAACAAGGCTGATCATTCACTCGATTGTAGCCACACATCACTGATTCCACCCCGGCATCTACCAATGCTTTAAAAGCATAGAGATAGGTTTCCCGCAGATCCTTTTCGTCGACCACGGCATTGAAGGTATGCCTGCCTTTTTCGGGGCCGCTGTGCACGGCAAAATGTTTGGCACAGGCCGAGGTTTTCAAATAACGGCTGTCATTGCCCTGCAGCCCTTTCACAAATGCCCTTCCCATACGCGCCGTTAAAAACGGATCCTCTCCATAGGTCTCCTGTCCCCTGCCCCATCGCGGATCGCGGAAGATATTGATGTTGGGCGACCAGAAAGTAAGTCCCATATATTGTAAACGGTTGCCCTTGCCGGTTGACAGATTGTATTTGGCGCGGGCTTCCGTAGAAATAACCGTGGCCGCCTGGTATAACAGGTCATCGTTAAAAGTTGCTGCCATACCAATGGCCTGCGGGAACACGGTTGCCACTCCTGCCCGGGCAACACCGTGCAGCGCTTCATTCCACCAGTTATAAGCAGGTATGCCCAGCCGTTGTACTTCCTGACTGCGATATCCCAGCAATGAAACTTTTTCAGGAAGCGTCAGCTGATGCAACAGATCGTTCACCCGGGCATCCATGGGTTGTGCGGCGTTGCGAAACAATGCCGTACTGTTTTGAGCCTGTACCGTCATTGCAATGCAGCAACTTAATGAAAGCAGAATATTTTTATTCATGATGTAGTTAAAATTGTTAGTTATGCCTTTGCTTATTTAGTATCGAGCTTCAACTCGGTTAAAACAGGCTTTGAAGTTGTAGCTATCACCGGAATGATATGATCGTTCAACTGTTCAAACACCACGATCTCATTAATGCCTTTTTTAAGCCAGCAGCCTGGTAAGTATAAGGTTTGCTGGGGTCCTACCTGCCAGTAGCGGCCGAGGTTAATACCGTTAACAAACACAATTCCCTTACCCCATTTTTGCATATCGAGGAACATATCGCCGGGCGTGGTTACCGTAAACGTACCACTGTACAGCGCTGCCCTCCCGTCCTTTTGTTTTCCGGCATCCAACACCGGTTTTTGCGTAAATGGCAGTTTGTACATATTCCAGCCACCGGTGATCTCCATATCATTGATCAGCACCGGTGAAATAATGCCTTTATTGTTATGCACGATCTCACTTCCGTAATTAATGCGGCCCATATTCTCTACCAAAATATCCAGCGTGCCGTTGAAAGGAATATCCACGTTAGCCGTATATTGTTTATCAATGCGGTTCAGTACAGCCACTTTCTTCCCATCTACATAAACAACGGCAAAGTCCCGCAGCCCTTTCAGCTGCAGCGTACCTTGAATAGGCTGCGTGAACCGTTTGCTGTACAAAACATAGCCATGTCCCTGGTTCAGGGCTTCAAAAGTTAACGGCGTATCTGCTGTTACCGGTTCAACGGTTTTTTTCCAGTCGAACAGGTCCATCGATTTATTGAGTTGAATGGCCGGCAGCGTGATCACCGGAATTTTGGCGGGAATTTCCGGTACCGGATATTTTACGTACTGCTTCATCAGCTCACGAACGGCCAGGTATTTCGGCGATGCCCAGCCTGCTTCTGTGATGGGTGCATCATAATCATAACTGGTAAGATCAGGTTGTATATCATGATCGTTGTTGTAATTGGCGCCGGAACTAAAACCAAAATTGGTGCCGCCATGCACCATGTAAAAATTGAAATGAACCCCGTTCTTCAGGTATTTTTCCAGTTGCCCGGTAACTTGCTGCACCGGAATATTGGGGAAAGGCTCGGCCCAGTGGTGCAGCCAGCCGGGATAAAATTCCGCCACCATATAAGGGCCTTCATTATTATGATATTTGTTCACTACTTTTTTCAGGTTCTCAACATTGTCTTCCCCATTGGCAGTGGGCAGCACGCCGGGTATTGAGCCGCCTTCAAACAGCCAGCTACCATCAGATGTAAAAAACGGACCGGTAAGCCCGGCACTGATCAACTGCTGGTGTATGGCTTCATTATATTTCCGGTGCTCTGCCAGCGGAATATCTTTTCGTTGCGACACATAGGAACCGAATTCATTTTCCACCTGTACCATAATGATGGGTCCGCCCCTGCTCACCAGGTAATTCTTTACCTGTGCTGCCAGTTGGTTGATGTATACTTTGCAGGAATCCAAAAACGGTTTATTGTATGCCCTGATCACCAGGTTCGTATCCTTCAATAACCACCAGGGGTATCCGCCGAACTCCCATTCGGCACATGCATAAGGACCAGGACGCAGGATCACAAACAATCCTTCTTCCTTGGCAATCCGCAAAAATTCACTGATGTTGTGGTTCCCGGTGCTGAAATCCCAAACCCCGGGGGCCGGATTGTGAAAATTCCAGAACACATAAGTGGCTACTGTATTCAGGCCCATTGCCTTCATCATCTTCAGCCGATGCCGCCAGTAAGGCGCCGGAATACGGGCATAATGCATTTCACCCGAATGGATCTGCACCGGCTGGTTATCGTACAGGAACTGGCCGTTCTTAACTTCAAACGTATGTATCTTTTGCGCAGTGGCATTTTTTTGCGCGGTAGTATTGGCTGCTAACAACAAACACAGTAAGCCAGTTAGCAGTTGCTTCTCTATGTTAACCACATACCGACGCCGGAAATATCTCATACTATGTCCTTCTATTGTTTTTATAATTCGTATTAATAAATAGCTACATTGGAAATTACCGGACAGGCTTTTGAAGCCGTGATATTGATGCGTACTTTACCGGCTTTTACCGGCGCCAGCTTCAAAATGCGTTTGTATCCGATGGTAGTGCCGGCGGCCACCTGTTGCCAGGCATCGTTATTCCAAACTTCTATGGTAAATGATTTTACCCGTTGGCCCAGTTTGATGTATTCCTGCAACATAACATATTTGATCGTTTGCAGTTTGCCGGTGTTTATTTCCAGTGAAGCCATGGTTACTTCATCGTCTGTTGCCCAGTAGGATTCCGGATCATTGTCCACCGCATTGCCAGCCGCATAGGCCGCCTCTTTTCCACGGTAGTTGCTGGCAGTTGCAGCAGCGCCCTGCGCTTTATTCTTACCCAGCTCGCGGTTAAGGATGTTCCGGAAACCATATAATGATTTGATATCCTTTTCATGGAAAAGGCCGCGCTGATCGGGCGGTATGTTCAGCAATAATACCGAACCGCGGCCAACAGAAGTAAGATAAATATCAAACAGCTGCTCAGGGGTTTTAACCAGTGAATCTTCTTTTTTGTGATAGAACCAGCCCGGCCTGATAGATACATCCACTTCTGCCGGGATCCAATGGGTACCGTCTTCCGATCCGGTATTCAACAATTCTTCAATACCGGCTTTGCCGGCATACAATGTATCGGGTGTGATGGTGTTCCAGTTGGTTTCTCCTGCTACACCGCGTTCATTACCCACCCAACGTACGCCGGGGCCGGCATCACTGAAGAAAATAACGTTGGGTTGCATCTGGCGTACAAGGTCCAAAGTCGTTGGCCAGTCGTAATAGGTCCTTCCGTCGATCCTGCGCTTTTCATTGGCGCCGCCATAATAGCCGTCACCTCCATTCGCGCCATCGAACCACATTTCAGTGATGGGGCCGTAATTGGTGAACAGTTCTTTTAACTGGTTCCTGTAATACGTAATATATTCGGGGGTACCATAGTCGGCGCGGTTGCGATCCCAGGGCGAAAGGTACACGCCGAACTTCAAGCCGTATTTCCGGCAGGCATCGGCCGCTTCTTTTACAATGTCGCCTTTGCCGTTTTTATACGGACTGTTCTTAATGGAATGTTCAGTGTATTTGGTTGGCCATAAACAAAATCCATCGTGGTGTTTGCAGGTAAGGATCATTTGCTTGAACCCGGTTTCTTTCAATACCCGCGCCCATTGCATGGCATCAGTTCCTTTCGGGTTGAACAATTTCGGACTCTCGTTACCCATGCCCCATTCCCGGTCAGTAAACGTATTGATCGTAAAGTGTACAAATGCATTCGTTTCCATCCTGTGCCAGGCCAGCTGCGCCGGCGTAGGCACCGGACCAACAGCCGCCGGCGGATCAACCGGGCGAACATGGGGTGGTAAGAAAGCTATGGATACCAGTGCCGCTGCTGCTGTTATAATAACTCCTGTTCTGAATTTCATACTCGCTATGATTGTATAATTCGATTAATTAAACTTCTATAATCAGGCTGAAGGCTCAAGGCTGAAGGCTCAAGGCTCAAAGCTCAAAGCTCAAGGCTCAAGGCTCAAGGCTTAATGCTAAATGCTGGTTTCCGCATATTAAGAATGCCGTCTCCTACGCGGGCTGTTCTTTTCGCTCTGATTACTGCATTCCGCGTCTAGCAGCGTTTTGTGTTTTGCGTTCAGCGCCTGCCTGCCGGCAGGCAGGTTCAGCGTTTTGCGTTAATCCCCTGCTACCACAAACTCAAATGTCAGCGCCGGCGTACCTTTTAATTTTTGTACGTTTGACGGTATTGTCACTTTTACCTTCTCGCCGCTGACTACATACTTCACATTAGCGCCAGTCGTCAATAACTTCAATTTTGAACCTTTGGCAGGAATATTAATATCCCATTCAATGGTTGCCGGCACTGTACTGTTCTCATCCAACAGCGCCAATGCATACACTGACCTGGTATTCTTCGATTGGGTGAAATACACTTTACCACTTTGATAGCCCTGAATAGGCCGGGTGTTATAAATGGCAGCACCATTTGCTTTCAGCCAGTTGCCGATCTCGGTCAGCCGCTGTACTGCAGGCGCATCCAGCGTGCCATCAGGTTTCGGACCAACACCTAATAAAAGACTGCCCCCTTTGGCTACTACTTCAATCAATTGATGAATGACCTTGCCGGCAGATTTTAATTTGTCGCCAGGCACATAGCCCCAGTTATCACCGAGGGTAATGCAGCTTTCCCACGGATGCTCGAGCTGTTTATCCGGCACGCGTTGTTCAGGCGTTTGGTAATTCTCATAAGGACCATGCACAGTCCTGTCCACGATCAGCAGACCGGGTTGCGCTTTGCGGGCCATGGTAGCAATAGCAGGCATATCAATGTCCTGGCTCCACGCAGGTATGGCTGCGCCCCATGCCTTCACTTCTTCTGTCACGGTCTCCAGCGGACGCACCCAGCCTCCATCGAGCCACAGGATGTCCATTGACCCGTAGTCGTGCATCAGCTCACGGATCTGGTTATACGTATACTCCTTGAATTTATTCCAACGCCAGGGATGTTTGCGGATGTCGTAATTATTATTGCGATCGGGCGTTGCATACATAGGCCACCAGTAATAGGGGCAATGCCAGTCAGGCTTTGAAAAATACGCACCGATCATAAACCCCTGCCTGCGAAAAGCATCAAACACATATTTGGCCACATTGGCTTTTGGATTGTTGGCGAATGGACCGGCCGTGATCTTGAAATCAGTTTCTTTTGTATCGAACATACAAAAGCCATCGTGGTGTTTGGTGGTAAATACGAGGTAACGCATGCCGGCATCTTTCGCCGCCTGCGCCCATTGGTCAGGGTTGAATTGAACGGGGTTGAAATCTTTGCTGAGGCCCCAATACCATTTTTTGAAATCGCCATAATCGCTGGTAGTGTCGCGGCTAACCCAATCTTCTGAACACAATGCCCAGGACTCGATCATGCCGGGAACTGCATACAGGCCCCAGTGGATGATCATTCCAAATTTCTGATCGCGCCAGGTCTCCAGCTTTTCCTTTACTGCCGGATCTGTAGGCCATTCGTATTTCGATGATTGCGGATGAACACCCTGCTCCTGTGCCAAAACGGTCGTGGTGTTCAATAAAGTGGCAAGGGCAAAACAAACTGTGCCATGCAATACCCAATGCTTTACAGCATGCAAACGGGAAGTACTGCTAATGATCATAAGCTGGATGCTGTTTTTTTTAAATGAATAATCTGCTTCCCCACCGGAAGATGACAGCGTTACTTGTTAAGATGGCTATACAAAAAATGAAAAGTGCTGATACCGGATACTGAATTAAAAAACGGGAGGCCAAAACTAAGTACTGACCAAGAAATTTCAACGATACATGCCGGATTTTAAAAAGTCCTGGACATTAAAACTTATTTAACGTCCCAAAATAGCTTACCTGTTCTCACATCTTTATCTTTTACGGATGCATAGTTTGTATTATATGAGATTTCACTCGAGGGGTACACCAGCCTGGAAGGCGGCAATTCGTACCCGGGTAAAGTAGATGGATAAAATTGTAAAACCGGGTACTTTGTCCTGCGGCATTCGGCCCAACTCTCCACCGATTGCAAAAAACCGAGATGCAGCCATTTCTGCAGCCAGATCTTCGCCAGTTTCTCATTGGCAGTGCCCGTATATTTTATGTGATCTGTTTGTAAAAAATCATCTATGACACCAGGAACCGGCAACGGTAAAGGCGTGCGGGTGACGCTGTTCAGGCTGTTTAAATAGTAATAAAAGGTAACTGACTGGCGGATGGCCTTTTCATAAGCAGCTGCGGCATCGCCCCCACCCCATCTTTCCCAGGCTTCCGCCTTTAAAAAATTCACTTCCGGCGCCGTGATCACGATGCCGGGTAATTTGCTGTTGAACAGGAAGGTAGCGGAATCGAGAATGGCGTAGCGGCCCAGGTTCACCTGTTGTTGCTCGGCATTAAAACTTACCGGTAAACCATTATAATCGGCATTGGGAATGAACTGATCGCCCTCTGTTCGGCCATATTTATCGAACAGGACCGGAATACGCGGGTCATTACTGGGTTTCATTACCGTATTCAACATGTAATCGGGCGCCGAATAATTGAACACTTCCGAGAGCGCGAGGTGCAGGTCATCGGCATAAGTGGTAAGCGGCTGTAATAGTACGTCGGTCTGTACCGGCATATAGTTCAGAGCGCCATCGATCAGCGGAAATATAGTCGGATTGTTGAGTATGGTAAGCACTTCATTCCTGGCCTTTTCTTCATTTACAAAAGACAATCGCATGAGCAAACGAAGGCGGATGGAATTGGCATACCGCTGCCATTTGTCAAACTGACCGTTCAACAGGATATCCTGCTTGCTGAATGCGGCATGGGCCGTGGATGATACCTGGGCATCGGAAAAATACAGCGCTGCATTTTTGAGTCCCTCAAGAATAACGTCGTACACTGTTGCTGCATTGTCGAACTTCGCCTCCACGAGCCTGCCTGAATTGTTTACACTGCCTGCCTGGCTAAAGGGAATATCACCCCACAGATCAACCATTTGCGAAGCCTGATCCAACATCACTACTCTGGCCGCCATATAGAACAGGGCAGATTCTTTTTTCCGCTGCTCATCCTGAATGGATTCATACAATGATTCTATTAACCGGTAATGAGCCAATATACCGCCGTTGCCGCCTTCTGTGGCGTTACCCGGCCGGTAAAAATCATTCCATCTGTCCTGCGTGTAACCGGCGTTTTGCTGGTAAACCGTAGTGGTGTTTAAATAACCTACCGATTGCGTGTAAATACCGGTATGCAGCACGACGAAAGTCCTGATGTTCCAGTAAGAGGGGCGCACCCGGTCATTGTGCAACATTTCAGTAAAGAACTTTTCCATCGATGGCTGTATCGTTTGGTCAGGGTCATAATACAGGTCTGCCAGCTTTTTGCGGCAGCTGCCTGCTGTTACCATCAGTAACAGTAACAATGTAATTATATATAGAACCCTTCTGGCCATAATTCGTCAAAAATCGAGGTTTACAGAAAATCCAAAACTCCGCGTTGCCGCCATGGAACCTTCATCCACACTTTGCCTGATCCAGTTGGAACCAATGGTTGCTTCAGGATCGATGTTCTTCAGTGTGCGATAGAAATACAACAGGTTCCTGCCGATGAGCGAAAAACGGATAGTGTTAAAATGCAACTTGCCGGTTAATTTCAAAGGCAAGGTATAACCCAGTACCACTTCCCGCAGTTTTATATAACTGTTATCTATCACTGCACTTTCATTTACCGCCGAAGCACCCCAGATAAATGTGTTCATATAATAATAGGCTGCATCAACGAGCTGGGTATTCTCTTTTCCGGCAACGGTAACACCAGGCAATATCACGCCATCATGGTATACTTTGCTGCCATTGGGCGCTGGGGCCTGATGATCGGGTAATAATATCTTTTCACCTGCCTGGTTGATATAATAAGGCAAGCCGCCATGTTCGGCATCCCGGTACTGCAGCGTGCTTTTATACATGCCGGCGCCGGTGTTGTACTTCAGCGGCGGCGAAACCATCTTACCCCCGATGCGGTAATCGATGGCACAATCGAATGAAAGATTTTTCCAGTTAATGGAGTTGAAAAAACCGCCGGTTACCCGGGGCATTACATTACCCACTTTTTCATAGCGGTTATTGTCGATCAGGTATAAGCCGTTTGAACCTATCACATAATTACCGGCATCGTCCTTCAATCGTGGATACACATATATGTTGCCCACCGTTTCATTTTCTTCCGCCACTATCCTGATGGCGTTTTGCTCGGCTTCATAAAATACAATATTGTTCACCCCGGATGATAGTCTGCTCACTTTCGATCGCGACAGCGATGCATTCAACTGGCTCATCCATTTTAATTTATTGATGGCTACCGGAATGGCATGTAACCGCATTTCCAGGCCATTGCTGCGCAACTCCCCGGCATTTACCAGTTTGGTAATGGCGCCGGAACTGGCGGGAATGCTCAATTGCACGATCTGATCTGCCGTGCGGCTATTATACCAGGTAAGATCGAAGCCCAGCCTGCCCCTCAACCACATCGTCTCTATACCTACTTCCAGCTCATATTTGTTTTCCGGACGAATATCATTATTGCCGGCATTCATTTGCGAATTCAATGCGGCTACGGGACCCGTATTGGTTGAAAGTGTTCTTTGAGTATAGGTTACAGGCGACGTGTAGGCCGGAGGTGCATTGCCAACAATACCTGCTGAGGCACGCAGCTTGCCGAACGACATCCACGCGGGCAGGTCGATCAATTCGGTGAATATAAAACCAGTGTTCAGCGATGGATAGAAATAGTTGTTTTTACCCGGGGGCAATGTAGAAGAATATTCCTGGCGGGCGGTGCCTTCAAAAAACAGGTAATTCTTATAAGCGAGGTTAAAAAAGCCCAGGAAAGCATATTTCAGGATGGCGCTTCTGTCGGTTATTGTCGTCACCGGGCGAAAAGAATTCTCTAAACTGAACCAGTTCTCTTCCAGCAGGCCATCGGTTGTTTCTGATGACTGATCGTTATACGTTTCTTTACGCGATTGAAACCCGCCTGTTATGGAAAGGCTCCAGTTGTTGTTCAACTTATCTGACCAGGTAACCAATCCATCGCCATATAAGATAGCATACCTGCCATTGGCTATCTTATACTGACCCGTACTGCTATTTGCAGCATTGAAAGCGGTGGGATATTCATTATACTGCCGGGTCTCGGTTTTCAAACTGGTAAAATCAGTGCCCAGCCTGGCCCTGAACTTCAGGTGTTTGTTCAATTCATAATGCAGGGTCACGCTGTTCAGGAAACGGTCCTGGTATTCATCTTCGCTGTTCCGCAGCTGCATCCATAAAAAATCAAGCATTTCATTCTTCACATTATAACGCAGTGCTTCGGCCGGATCCCGTTGGGCCTGGTTAAAAGGCACCCATTTGTAACCTTTACTGGTTTTGTACCTGTCAAACACAACACCCATATCTTCTGCCCGGCTGAAAAAACCGGCGTAGGCGGCAATGATCCTCGTCAACTGGTAAGGCCTGTTATGTACTTTGCTGTTGAAATAATTGGCAATTACATCCACATGAAATTTATCGGTGACCTTTATGTTGCTGTTGAAGTGAACCGTATTTCGCTGCAGATCGCCGCCCTGCTGTATGCCTTTATAATCGTTTCGCGTAAAAGATAAACGGTAAGCCAGCTTATCGGTCTGGTTGGCTACCGACGTATTGAAAATGGAATTAAAACCGGTCCGGTATAGTTGCCGGTAATTTTTGTCATGTGCGGTATAAGGGCGCATTTGTCCATCCCACCAGGGCACATTGCGGTTATCGAATTTTGGGCCGAACTGCGCATAGGCGGCAAAGTTTGGCCGCAGATCGTCGTTTATTCCATTGCCATCTGTATCAACCGGGATCCAGCCTTCCTCGGTAGCGCCTTCCGACAGATTGGTGGCTCTGTCGGCGCCGGGGCCATACAGCTGCTGGTATTTTGGTAAAAAAGCTGCTTTCTCTATGGTATTGGTATAATTGACAGAAATACCCAGTCGTTTTTTAGGCGTTCCTTTTTTGGTAGTGATCACTACCACTCCGGCTGCGGCTTCCGACCCATACAGGGCGGTTGCGCTGGCGCCTTTTAATATGGAAAGGTTGTCAATATCGGCCGGGTTAATATCGAGAATGCCATTGCCACGAATGCGCGGGTCTACCCAATAGCCGCCATTATTGAGGCCTGCAATGCCTTTTTCATTGGCATTGCGAATGATGATACCATCTACTACATACAATGGCTGGGCGTTGAAGTTGAGTGAGTTCACCCCGCGTATCTGCACCTGAACGGCGCTGGTAGCGCCGCCCGGCGCTGTATTGATCAACACCCCGGGCGAACGGCCATATAATGCAGATGCGAAATTGGTATTACCTGAGGAAGTGAGGTCTTCTGCATTCACGGTGCTTAACGAATAGCCCAGTGAACGTGAATCTTTATTTACACCCAGCGCAGTTACCACCACTTCATTCATCAGATTGTCTACCACGGCCAGTTGCGCATTCAGGTGAATGATGGCGCCGGAATTATGCAGGTGTATTTCTTTTTTCTCATAGCCAACGCTGCTAAGTTCCAACACTTCCCCTTTTGTGCCCTCGAGGTCAAACTCACCATCGGCATTGGTAGTGGTGCCGCGGCTGGTGCCCTTTACCCAAACACTAACATTGGCCAAAGGCTTTCCATCGGTGCTGGTGACCCGCCCTTTAACCAGTGAGCGCTTTCTTTCGGTTCCTGTATTTTTTGTAGCTGATGGGCCGGCAACATCTACCGGTTTGGGAAGCCCGGCGGCAGCAATGATGACGAAAGTTTTATCATTTATCTTTTTGTAATGCAGGCCGGTGAATTGCAGCATGTCATCGAGGATCTGCTCTACAGGCCGGTTCTTATTGACCACCGGTCGTACGGGCACATCACCATAAGCTTTGTTGGAGAATAAAAAGAAGATGCCTTTTGATTCATTCAATTGTTTGAGGATGGCAAATAGAGGCTGGCGGGCAATAGTAGTATCCTTTGCCGGGGTTGAAACGCCTGCATGTAAAGATTGCCGGGGTGGCTGCCCATCAACATAGCAAACAATCATTAAGGCAACCGTGAAAAAACCTCCCCGGAGAAATCTCTCCGAGCCTTTTTTCCTCATACGCAGATTTTAAAACATAAACCTGCCTGGTCTTTATTTCTTTCTGATCAGAATTTCTTTTTCCGATTTTACCACATCATATTCAGGTAAGGTTTCCAATGATTGTAAAAAAACATCGAGGTTATCATTGGGCATGATGCCAGAAATTGATGAAGCAGCTACTGCTTCATCGGCCAGGGTAACTTTTATTCCATACAGTTCGGTTACCAGTGAAGCCACCTCTTTCATAGGAGTGTTCTCAAATATCAACTTGTGCTCGGTCCACGCCAGCACGGGCGCATTGTTAATAAGTTTCTTTTGAATACCGCTGTTATTGAACTCAACATAATCACCCGGTTGCATGGTCACTTTATGTTCATTGTGCTGAACAATAACGCTGCCTTCTTTCAGCAGGACATTGCTTTTATTATTCCGGTTAATTACATTGAACCGGGTTCCGGTTACCACCACATCAAAATGGCCGGTATGTACAATAAACCTGTCTTTTTGAGCTGTTTTCTTTACATGGAAAAAGGCTTCGCCGTTTACCCACACTTCGCGGTCCTTTCCGGGCGTCCACTTCGTGTAGTCAAGGGTGGTATTCGCATTCAGCATTACCTCTGATCCGTCGGGTAATACTTGCTGCCGGGTTTCCCCATAGGCGGTTTGTATTGAGAGTTTGCCGGGTGTGCGGCTATATTGCCAAATTACCATTGAAGTTAAGAAAATAATTGCAGCAGCGGCCCACCATTTTATCCGGCGGCGCCTCATGGAAACCACCCGGCCCGCAGCCTCATCTTCGCCGGCCATGCCGGTGGCTTTTAATATTCTTTGTTCGGCCCATTGCATCCGTTGTTCATTAACGGAGGGCTCTTTTACGGTAATGGCCTGAAGCAACTGAACAGCTTCCTCAACCAGCTTTTTTTGCACAGGGTCGTTGGCTATACGGCTGTTCCATTGTTCTACAGCCTGTGGGTCGGTTCTAAAATACCACGCCAAAAAACGCTCATCACTCAGTAATTCTTCAACAGTATTGTACGATACATCCATATTATAGGTTTCGCTCTAAATTTAGTACGGCAAAATCATTTTTTGTAATCATATTTTTCCGCTTTTTTGTGATTTTCAAATAAAACATATCCTAAATTCACATTTGTTTCTGTTTCATACTCACAAAACTAGCGTAGCTATATAATACATTGACATCCAACCAGCCTGATATAGCATTATGGGAAGCCTATCAAAAAGGCGATCACGATTCGTTCGCTTTATTGTTCCGCCGCTACTACGAACCACTGGTTCAATATGGCAGTAAGCTTACCAGCAGCAGCGATGTGCTGGAGGACTGCATCCAGGAGCTATTCACTGAATTATGGCAGAACAAGAGCCAGACGCAGGTTCAATCGGTAAAAGCTTACCTGTTCAAATCACTTAAATACAAGCTGTACCGGGCCCACCAAAGAAAGACCACGGGTCCGTTCAATGAAAATCACAGTGATGCATTGTTTGAATTAAGCCATGAAACCCTGCTGGTAGGCAGGGAGCAGGATGCCGAAAAAACAGCCAGGGTACTGCAGGCCCTCGCCCAGCTGTCGAACCGGCAAAAGGAGATCATCTACCTGAAGTTCTATCAGGAACTGAATTATGAAGAAGTAAGTGAAATAATGAATATTAATTACCAGGCGGCCCGCAACCTGCTGTATCAGTCTATAAAATCATTAAAAAAGCTGCTGACAACCGCGGCCCTGCTCTGTTTCCTGCTCTTTTAATGATTATGGCGATTTCTTTTTAAAGAGTTTGTCTTTTAATACGCCCCAAATACTTCTTTTTTCGAAGGTTCTTTTATACCAGTCAACATCTTTTTGAAGGTGTCCTATATCGTTCAATAATTTATTTATGAGCTGGCGGTGTCCTTCGGTATGCTCAGCGCACTGGCTTAATTGCTTTTCAAGGTCTGCAACCATGCCCGATCTTTGATTGATCTCCTGCTTTAATCGTTCAATTTCATGCCGTTGCTCTGCAATGGTGTGCTGTTTGTTCTCAATTTCCTGCAACAGATACTGGGTGATCACTTCCAGCTTGTCGTTAATGTGTTTATACGATGGATCGGTAATAGCATGTCCATTAGCTAATCCTTTTGCCACTTCATTTAAGCCTTTCAGCCCGTTTACAGAAATTTCCATAATGGTTTTATATTTATGCTTATCACTTTTATACCCTTTCATAGAGACTCCGATACAGCGAACACGTTGCATCTACATTAAATTCTTTATGACAAAGCCAGCCGGAATACTCTCCCATGACCCGTAACATAGCCGGATTATTATAATACTGAAATATTTTAACGATCGCTTCCTGGGCATTGGTGAACAGGTCCCCGTTCAGCCCTTTTTTCACCAGGTCCCTGTTGCCAACGCAGTCCCTCAACAAAACCGTTTTGCGAAGCGACAATGCTTCCAGCACCGAAAATGAAAGACCTTCGTATTGGGAGGTTGATAAATACAAGTTGGCGCCATTGAGCAGCTGCAGTACTTCCCGCTGCTTAAGCCAGCCTGTTATGGTTATATTGGGCGAGGTGAGCCTGTGCCGTTCTTCGCCGTCGCCCACCCATATAAACTCGAACTGATCAAAATCCTTAAAATAGGTAGCTATGGCATTGAACAAAGCCGGATTCTTTTGCGGTACAATGCGGGCGCTGGTAATTATGCGGAATTTGGCCGATGGAAGCGGCAGATCGTCGCTACTGTGGCTTTCATTCACAGCAATGCCGTTATTAATACTTAACGCCTTGATGCCTAATCTTCGATAGGCCTCGCGTTCTGACTGTGAACTGCAGACCACTTTACCGCCAAAAGACGATCCCAGCTTTTCGAACAGTTTATACAGTACATTAATAGCATTGAAATTACTTAACAGGAAGGGCGCCCCGTTGGGGGTATAGATCACATTGGAGATATTCATAAGGCGGCAGGCCAGGCGGCCAAGGAAACCACTTTTTGACGAATGCAGGTGCACGGCATCCACCATTTGGCGCTCTTTCAGGTTCCGCAACAACTGGCATAACTCCAGCAGGGCGGCTGTGTCCTTTACCAGGCTGATATTCCGTTGAGCTGAACGCCATCGGATAAACTGTACATTATCATCCGGAAAATACTTTATTATTTCCGAAGAACTCATTACATACTCCCGTTCGCCATGAATGACGATATGATAATCGTCACGCAGGTTTTGTACGATCGATTGAACAAACGCCGCTATTCCAGAAGCAAAAGGCTCCACTACATGTACGATCTTCATATAAATGTTCTATAAATCAATTAAATACTATAATGTATAGTTTGCCCATGGTGTTTTTTTAAAATTATTAATAGTACGGCCGCATTGCTTTTTGCCGTTGGGTTCATAACAATAATTCTACTGTTACATACCACCCAGCGCGTATGCACAAATGCTGTTGAATTAAACATGGAAGCTGCTACAAACCAGTGTAAGGCTTTCCAGGGCCCTGATTGAAGGGGAGGGTATAGATGTTCAGTGTTGTGATCGCTGCAATGGCAGCCATGCTGCTATAAGCCATTTTTGTGCCTATTGTTCATAAAACTTTCCTTAAAAGGCACACAACCGCAAAAATTTGCAATAAATCATTTATAACCAGGCGGTTATTATTTTTATCCCGAATTCATATTTACCAGATGATAAGCGGTAAATATGTATACCGGCCTTATATTTCTACATTTAAATGAAAGCTAATTTGGCTGTATTATTCACATTTGTTTAATGATACTCCCGTACTGATATTTGATCATTAAACATTAATGGTTTGCGCCCTTACCAAACCTCCCGAAGGAAGCGCAGCCAGTTGCCATACATGACGCCCTCGATATCTGCGCGTGTGTATCCCCGTTTGGCCAGCAGGACCGGGATCTTTTGCAGATCGGCGATGGTTTCCAGGTCATAAGGTGATTGTTCTTTGCCAAAAGCGCCATCCAGGTCAGATCCGATGCCCACATGCAGGGCGTTGCCCGCCAGTTGACAAATATGATCGAGGTGGTCGATCATTTTGTCCAGGTTGCAGGCCATGCCTTCGGGGGTTGATCGCTGGCGTATCCAGTTGGGTACCATCATCCAGGCATCCAAAGCCCCGCCGATCACGGCGCCTCTTTCGATCAGCGCTCTGATCATTTCATCACTGAACTGGCGGTTATGATTTACCAGCGCCCGGCAATTATTATGGCTTGCCCAAACCGGTCCGGTAAAAACCTCCAGCGCATCCCAAAAAGCATCGTCACACAGATGCGTGGCATCAAGGATCATATTGAGGCGCCCCATTTCCCGCAGCAATTCCCTGCCCGCCGCCTGCAGTTTTCCCGTGGCATCCGTTCCGTTGGCGTAACGGCCCGGTCCATAATGAGCCGGACCAACAGCGCGGAGCCCATATTCATAAGCAGTTTCCAGCTGTTTGAGGGTAACCAGGGAGTCGGCCCCTTCCAGGCTTAAAATATAACCAATGGGTTTATTGTCATTCGGCGTTCCATCAAGCCAGAGGGCCACATGGTGCTCAAGTTCGCTTTTTGTTTTTATCATCACCATTTCGCCGGCGGCTTCCATGGCTTTGTACCAGGCCAGTTGCCCCTGTGTTTGCGCCCAGGCCTGCTCAGGCGAATGCCAGCCGGGCAGGGGACTATCCGGCGTCACAAAACGCGCGATCTGTGTGGCCACTACCAACCCGATATTGCCCTGCCTTAATTCAGGCAAAGCCACCGTCCCTTTGGCTCGATCTGGTTTATCAGTTAGTCCCGCTTCGCGTTTACGGATCTCCATAACGGGCTGCCGCAGGTCGCGGTTCCACTCCATGGCGTTCATGCTCAGATCAAGGTGTGCGTCTATCGTAAACATATACTCACTCCCCTGGGAAAGGGGATTTTTTTTAAGCTTTCCATTTTATTCCTGTCAAACCAATTCGAACATAGCTTCTATTTCTACCGGGATATTATCTGGGAGAGAACCGAAGCCAACGGCGCTGCGAACACCTACACCATTCTCCTCACCCCATACGGCTGCAAATAATTCACTGCAACCGTTGATTACATAAGGATGCCGTTCAAAGTCGGGCGTACAATTAACCATTCCCAAGATTTTGATCACCCGTTTTATTTTATTTAAACTGCCTATATGGGTGCAGATGGTTGACAACATAGTAAGGCCAACCTGCCGGGCAGCCAGCTTTCCTTCTTCAAGATCCAGCTCACGGCCAATACGGCCAATGATCAGCGTCTTATCTTCCCGAACAGGCCCATGCCCCGATAAATACAAGTATTTTCCATCGATCAGGTAAGGCTTGTATACGCCCAGGGGTGCAGGGGCGGGTGGTAACCTCAGTCCAAGTCGGTTGAATCTTTCTTCAGCGTTCATTTCGTTTGATTTGATATTTACTTTTTTAACGTACGGTATAACTTTAGAATTCAGCGCCGGCCGTTGCGGTTACAGCTGGGATCATTCCATCACCCGGCCAGGCTTATTAGTGTGAAATCTGCCTCAAATTACCAAACTTAAAGTTCTTTTTGCGAATTATTTGCAATTACACTTCTCGTGGCGCAAATACACTGTCATAAGAACAGGCCATTTGTTCCTGTAAACCAATTACTCACCTGCAATTCCGTGGTTTTTGAGCCATACAGGACACACCTCATGGATTGCGAATTATTTGCAATATCAAGGGCATTACATCCTGTGGTAAACTACAAGGCCCAGGATAAAGTTTTGTTTCGCTTTATACCATAATGAAAATATTGCATGGGCTTTTCGCACTAAATATTGAATTTTGTCCATTGGAAAGGGAACCTGATCCAAATAACGTTTCAACACCTTTATGGCAAATAACAACCCAAACACACCGGCGCCGATTGCCTTACAGAAAAAGGAAAGAAAAAAACTGATCGCCAAACAAGTGAATATCCATACGCGTTTAATGTTCACCGACCTGGTAAAGCTGATCGATGTCTCGGAAGATACCATTCGCCGGGATGTAAACGAACTGGCCGAGGAAGGACAGGTTATCCGGATTAAAGGAGGCGTGATGTCGGCTGCCTACCATATAGGTCATGAATCACAAACTTACTCGCAACAAAACAAAGAGATCATTGCCGAGAAAACCCTGCAGCTGTTGAAAGACGATATGATCGTACTGATCGGCGGGGGCACCACCATCAGGGAGTTCATTAAAAAAATACCCACTACCTTAAAAGCTACTTTTATTACCGTTAACGTACTTACCGCTGTTGAACTGCTTGATAAACCGATGATCAAGACCATCATGATCGGTGGACAAATTTCTACCTACAGTCAAATGACAGTAAGCGGCGAAGTGTTTCAATACCTTAGCAATATCAAAGCAGATCTTTGCATTTTAGGTATCAATGCCATCGATGCCAACAGTGGGCTTACCGATTCTGACTGGGAAACCATCCAGGTTAAGAAAGCGATGATCAATGCAGCTGAAAAAGTAGCCGTGCTTACCATTTCTGAAAAAATGAATTCGGCCATGCAAATGAAAATTGCCGATGTGAATGAGATCGATTATTTAATTACAGAGCTTCCGCCCGACAGCAATGAGCTGCAGGCTTACAAAGCCAAAAATCTTACGCTTTTATAATACTGTTACCGGTTACCACGTTCCTGTTGCCGGGGCTCAACTGTCCTGCAACCCCAACATGCAGCTGTATCTCCGGTAACTGGCAACCGGCAAGTGGTAACTGATCCCTATTCTTCATGTTCATTTTCTTCCCTCTCATCCAGCTTCAGCGGATCGGTTTTTCCGATCAATGCAGCGGCATCTTCGCGCGGCAACTCCTGAACGGCACGCAATTTCTTTTCAATAGCCCTCGACCGCACGCCAGCCTGTTCAATTACATTACTGGCCTCCTGCAATTTCTTTTGCGTTTTCTCCAAGATGCCACCAAAATTGCCAAACTCTGTTTTTACCGCTCCCAGCAATTGCCATACTTCGCCCGACCGTTTTTCAATCGCCAGCGTTCTGAAACCCATCTGCAAACTGTTAAGCAAAGCCGATAAAGTGGTAGGGCCTGTTATAACGATCTTATACTCGCGTTGAATGGATTCGAACAAACCCGGCGTACGCAATACTTCAGCATACAAACTTTCGAATGGCAGGAACAGGATAGCGAAATCTGTTGTATTGGGGGGATCTACATATTTACTGCTGATATCCAGGGCGCATTTCCGGATGCCTTTCACAAAACTTTTGCGGTATTCCTCGATCAGGTCAGGCAATGCCTGATCGTATGCATCCATCAGCGCTTCAAAATCTTCTTTGGGAAATTTAGAATCAACGGGCAGCCATACGGATTTTTCCTTATCGCCGCGGCCCGGCAATTTTATGGCGAATTCGACCAGCGCATTGGAACCTTCTTTTGTTTTAACATTCCGCCCGTATTGATCAATGGTGAGAACCTGTTCCAGGATGCTTTCCAACTGGTATTCACCAAGTACGCCTCTTGCTTTTACATTGGTAAGCACCCGTTTCAGATCGCCCACACCGGTAGCCAGCTGCTGCATATCACCCAGTCCCTTATGCACGGCTTCAAGCCGTTCGCTCACCAGTTTAAATGATTCGCCCAGGCGGGCTTCCAGTGTTTTTTGCAATTTCTCATCAACGGTTGCGCGCATTTCATCGAGCTTGCGTTCGTTGCCGGTTTGCAGGTCGGCCATTTTCTTTTCCAGCGTTTCCCGCATCTGGTCGAGCCGGGCAGATGTTGCATTGTTCTGTTCGCTTTGTTTATTCAATAAGGCAAGGAAATTATCTTTTTGCACCGTACTGGCATTGGCCATGGTCTGGTGAATGAGCTCGCCAAAATTTTTGATGGATGCAGCCAGCTCAGCGCGTATCCGTTGGGTATTGTCGCCCGATTCCTGCCGGTTGGTCACCATCTCCTGTTTTACTGCCGCTTCAATACGGGTAAGCTCCGCCGCCATATTTTCCAGCTTGTACTTCACCGCCAGCCAGTCGGTATTGTTTCGCGACGCTGCGCCTTTCCAGGCAAAGATCATCGTTATGAAACTTACCAGTAAAACACCCACCAATAGGATAATTAAAACAGTTTCCATGTCAACGGTATTGATGGGTCAATTTAAGCAATTGGGCAGAAAAAACGAATTCAGAAGTCAGAGGCAGGAAGTCAGAAAATACATTTATCCATACGACCCGGTTGAACTCAGCAGCCTGATAATCTTCGTCGGAGAACCGGAATGTTGAAAATCATCCGACTTCTGATCTCGGGCCTCCGGCTTCGGAATAAAAAAGCCCCGATATGAATACCGGGGCTATAACTCTCAACACTTAATATTAACTATTTTACATCCCAGAACACTTTCGTGCTTATATTATCCATCGATTTCACCGCTGCATAGTTGGCTGCATTCAGCGTGCTCTCTGTACCGGGATACAAGAACCGGTTAGGAGGCTGCGGTGCCAACACAGATGACACATCGTTCGGGAAATTCAATACAGGGAATTTGGTACGGCGGTATTCGGCCCATGCCTGGTGCGCCTGGATAACACCGAAATCTATCCATTTCTGCGTAGCGATCTTTTCGAGGTTATTTGTACCGTATGCTACCAACGGGTGTAACAGGTATGTGGCAATCGCCAGGTCAGTAGGCCTGTCTTCTTTCCTGCCATAAGTAGCGTCGCCCTTCACCTTACTGCTGTTATTTACACTCCAATAAAACAGAACGGATTGTTTAACACCTTCATCATAAGCTGTTTTAGCTGTTCCACCACCCCATCTTTCATACGCCTCTGCCTTCAGGAAATAGGCTTCAGCAGCAGTGAATACAATACCGGGGAATACATTGTTCTCGCTGAAGGTGGTTGAATCCCAACGGGAGAAATAGTTGCTCCTTACAGAATCCTGCACGCGGGTAGCGTTCCAGGTATTAGGAACACCACGGTATTCACCATTCTTGTTGGTTGAAAAGTAAATAGGCAGGCGCGGATCATCGGCCGGATCCATAATGTCATTCACCATTTTACCGGGCGCAAAAGGATTCACAGCAAAACCTTCTCTTATGTCCTTTTCAGCGGTAAGCTTACTGGTAGTGCTCGAAGGGGTAATGGTGATACTTTCAGTATAATTATTTATTACCGGGTATTTCGTTGCATTGCCCAGGATCTCCTGGATCATTGCTTTGGCAGTAGCTTCATTCTTATAAGAGATACGCATGGCCAAACGCAGGATCAGGGAATTGCAATATTTCCGCCATTTGATCAGCGAACCCTTGTTCATGTAATCAACGGAATTCAATTGATTCTGATAATATGGATCCGGCGTTAACGTAGACAGGTAATCGGAAATACGCTTCAGATCGGTCAGGATCTTGGTATAGATCTCTTCTCCTTTATCATAAGACGCCAGGATGATATTTCCGGTTGTATTCAACTGACCGGCTGTTGAGAAGGGGATATCACCCCACATATCCACCATTTGTGCCGTTTGGTCGTACACAAAGATCCGGGCGGTTTCCATAAACATCAGGTAACCTGCTTTATCGGCATCTGATGTAAGGTTGCCATAATATTTCTCGATCTCACGGTACCGCGCAATGGTATTGGTATAAAAATAATCCCAGCGATCTTTGGTGTAGTTCACCGGTTGTTCGTATACTTTATTAGCCAGGTTATATCCATTGGTCTGGCTGTACGTACCTATAACCGGGATCTGTAAGGTGTACAGGCCCCAATATTTAGGCATTACTCTTTCATTGAACAATAATCCTGAATATAAACTCGGAACTGTGGCAGTCACAGAGCCATTGGGATCATAATAATTGCTTTCAATTTCAGATTTTTTACAACCCGTTCCCAGTAAACCTGCCGCGATTATAAAAAACGGAGCTATAATAAGTTTTTTCATAATTGTCGATGTTTAACTAATGTGTTTAGAATGTAACCCTCAGACTGCCGCCGATTGAACGCGTAGCTGCAGTACCCTGCCCTGCTGTTGTACCCTGAGAAAGCCAGTCGGTACCAACGCCTTCTTCCGGATCATAGTTAGGCAGTGTTTTGTGGAAATAAAACAGGTTTCTTCCGTACACAGATAAAGTCATGTTCTGCGCCTTTATGAAGCCGGCCACTTTTTTAGGCAGG
Source organism: Longitalea luteola (assembly GCF_017356035.1). GTDB lineage: Bacteria > Bacteroidota > Bacteroidia > Chitinophagales > Chitinophagaceae > Niastella > Niastella luteola. The sequence goes on from NZ_JAFIQX010000009.1 coordinate 159,416, forward strand.
TTATAAGCCAGGGTTACCTCACGCATTTTGATAAAATCGTTATCAAACACCGCATCGGAATAGCTGGAATAATTACCCGCGCCTGGTCCTGAACCCCAGTAATAAGAATTGATGTAATAGTTCGGCGCGTCAATTATTTTGGTGTTCTCTTTACCATCTTCGGTAACCCCTTTCAGGATAATACCGTCATGGTAAACTTTTTCACCACCAGGACCTGTAGCCACATTGTTGGCCACCTGGATATTGTCGCCGCTGGCATTAGTATAATACGACAGACCACCATGTTCTGTATCACGGCCGAACAGCGTGCTCTTGAACATACCGGCGCCTTTTCCGAACAGGTTAGCCTGCGAAACGATCTGACCACCAAAACGGAAGTCAACTACCACATTCAGGTTGAAATTTTTGTACGTGAAGTTGTTGATGAAACCACCTACAGCTTTGGGTTGCAGGTTACCTACTTTTACCTGCTCATCGTAGTTCACATCATAATAACCGTCGGCATTAACAATCAAATTGCCATTCGCATCGCGTTTTCTTGCATAAGCGAAGAGGTCGCCGGCAGCCTGACCGGGCCTGGAGATCACGAGCAAGGCATTGTTGTCGATACTGGCTGATTGCAGTCTTTCAAGGCCTGGCATCAGCGAAACAACCTCGTTACGGTTAAATGCCAGGTTCAGGCGGGTATCCCATGCAAAATCTTTTATTTTCACAGGTGTACCATAGATACCTAATTCAACGCCATAATTACGCATGGTGCCTACATTCACATACTGGCTGGTAGCACCTACCGTTGCTGGTAATGTCAGCGAAATGATCTGGTCTTTTATTTTACTGTTGTAATAAGTGATATCAAAACCGGCGCGGTTGTTCAGGAACCTGTTCTCCCAGCCAAACTCAATTTCATTCTTCGTTTCATTCTTCAACTCCCTGTTACCAAAATTGGAGGTTTGCGGATACAGGATGGGAACGCCCTCAACGTTACCGGGAGGATTTGAATAATAGATCATATTGCCTACATAGGCGCCGGGCGGATTACCCACAACACCCCATGATGCTCTTAACTTACTGTAGGTAATTTCAACCGGTAACTGAAATGCATTGCTCAGTTCAAATGCACCACTTACACCAGGATAGTAGAACGTGTTCTTACCCGGCAACAGTGATGAACTGCGCTCTCTTCTCAGCGTTCCTTCCAGGAACAGGAAATCTTTGAATTCCAGGTTCAAAATACCGAATGCACCATCTTTTACCAGTCTGGTGGTAGTAACCTTACCGGTTGGGTCGCTGCTGGAAGCACTCAGGCTGAACCAGGTATCCTGGGTTAAACCATCTCTTGTAGAAGCTTCATTATAGCGATATTCTTCGCGGCGTGCCTGGTAACCCACCGATACAGTGGCTTTCAGGTCAGGTATTATCTGGCGGTCATATGATAACAATACGTCGCCATAATTAAATACCAGTCTGTTCGTATTGGTAGCATAGCGGCCGGTGGTACCATAGGCAACGGGTTGCGTGGTACGCTCTTTTGTTTCAGCAAAATAGCCGGTATAATCCGTTCCATAACGGCCACGGAAATTCAAACCTTTTGCGATGTTATAGCTGGCGGTTGCCGATACGATGAAACGGTTGGTGGTTTCGTCGAAATTATTGGCCAGCTGGTTCCATAAAAAGTCGAGGAAGTCTTTCGCCCGGATGTTATATCTTAAACGCTCTTCGAGGTCGTTGTTTGAGTTCCAGTCAACCCACTTATATCCCCTGCTGGTCTTATACTTGTTAAAGTATACATCCATATAATCAATCGGGCTGAAGAAGCCGCCATAGTTATTGGTTACATAGTACAACTGGCGGGGCCTGTTATGCACTTTTTCATTGATATAGTTGGCCACCAGGTCCAATGACAATTTTGGCGTGATCTTGTAAGTGGAGTTGAAATTAAACGTGTTCTTTTCCTGTTTACCGCCGATCTGTATACCCTTGTAATCATTTCGGGTATACGAAAAACGGTAGCTCATTTTATCATTAGAGTTGTTAAGCGCTATATTGGCCACCTCGCTATGACCCGTGCGGTAAAACTCCTTCCAGTTATTAGGTTGAGATTTATAGGTGCGCATCTGGCCATCCCACCAGTAAACGTCGCTGCCGTCTACTTTCGGACCGAACTGGGCCCATGCTCTGAAAATCGGATATTTTACGTCCTGACCATTCACTTTTGTTCTGATCCAGCCATCGTCGCCGGCGCCAAATGATGACATATTGGTTGCGCGGTCGTAACCCGGACCGAACTCGCTTTGCAGATCGGGTGTTACTGATACCTGCTCCATATTGGCGCTCAGGTTCAGATCAACACCTAAACCTTTGCGGCCTTTACCATTTTTGGTGGTAATAACGATAACACCAAAGTTGGCGTCGGAACCATACAGGGCAGAAGCGGCTGCACCTTTTAAAATGTTGATGCTTTCAATATTCTCGGGGTTGATGTCGAGCAAACCATTACCATTCAGGCGCTGGTTACCGTTCCAGAAGCCTTCATTGTTAGCACCGCCGTTACGGGTTACCACACCGTCTACAACCAGCAGTGGCTGTCCCTGGCCGTTGATAGAGCTCAAACCCCTGATCTGAATACCTACGGCACTGGTGGCTCCGCCGGGGTTGGTGGTAATAGCCACACCGGGCGCCTTACCATATAATGCTGAGGCAAAGTTGGTAGGTGCCGACTGTACAATGTCTTTACCCATTACCTGGGTAGAAGCGTAACCTAATTTGCGCTGATCTTTTTTAATACCCAACGCAGTTACTACCACGCCTTCGAGGCTGGTGATCTCGCCTGAAAGGCTAACGGTGACCGAACTCTGGTCACCTACAGAAACTTCTTTTTTGTTAAATCCAACGGAAGAAAAAACAAGGACCGGGTTGTTAGTAGAAACCTGGATCCTGAAAGAACCATTGAGGTCGGTTACAGTAGTAGTGGAAGTACCTTTTTCTGAAACAGATACGCCCGGTAATGCATTACCGGTGCTGTCTTTCACTACGCCCGCTACTACCTTTTTTTCCTGCGCAGTACCTGTAAGGCTCCAGATACCAGCAAGCACGATCATAAGTAATCGGATTGTTGCTTTCGTCATAGCAGTTTGTTTGATTGTCAAATAAAAAGTTTGTAATTCTTATGTAGCAGATATTGGATATTAAAAGCGGAATGCTTCCGGTTTTACAAGAACGGTCTTCAAATAAGGTAAACAGATAAGGCAGGAAGGAGATTAGATATATACATCAGGTTTGTTTTCATAGATCAAGCTTTTCGTTTCTTCTTTTTCATAATTTTCCATAACAAGTGCCGCAGCGCCCGTAAGCTCTGCTTTGAATCCCAGGGCCGATACTTCAATTTCTGTATTCACGGATAAGCGGGGAATACAATGTTCATTCAATGCCTGCTGAATGGGCGCCTGCCATATTTTGCCAGCCGATGATCCACGGCCGCTCAGGATCACTGCTTCAGGATTCAATAGATGGATCAGGATGGCAACCCCTCTTCCAATATTGTAACCGGCTTCGGATAAGATCTCAACCGCAAACTTGTCGCCCTTGCCTGCCGCCGCTACAATGTTCTGAAAAGCTTTTTCCGGATGATCTGCCGCCAGCTCCTTTTCATTAAGCATCGACAGTTTTCCGCTTTTCAATCCATTGCTGGCTTTTTCGATCACGATCAGCAGCGAGGTTTCCGTTTCAAGACAACCGCTTTTACCGCAACTGCATAATTTGTTGTTCAGGAAAAGCGGTATATGGCTGAACTCACCGGCAAATCCATCATGCCCTCTGAACAGCTCGCCTTCAAGGATCATTCCTAACCCTACCCCCCAGCCTACGTTGATCACCAGCGCATTCTTCCTGTTCCTGGCCGCGCCGAACTTCAGTTCGGCCAATGCGATCAGGCGCGAGTCGTTATCAATGAACACCGGTAATTTAACTTTGGCAGAAATGTACTGGCTGATGGTATAGCCCTCTGTTTCCAGAAAAGTGTAGTTGATGCCTTTTACGGCATTTACAAAACCAGGCATGCCAATACCCACCCCGGCAATCTTATGTTTCGGGATCCCCGACCGGGTGATTATCTCATTTATTTTTTCAGCGAGTGCTGCAGGTGCGTTCGGATTTTTAGTCAGCGGCAGCTCAAACAGCTCGATGTCGCTGACGTTCCTGTTCTGCATGTCCAGGATGGCAATCTGGGTAACCAACTGGTCCATGGCCACCGATACTACATATATTACATCCTGCTTCAATGAATACATCACCGGCCGGCGGCCACCGGTTGAAGCGGCATAACCTGTCTCTGTCACCATGCCCTCCTCCATTAACTTCCCCAGCATTTTCGTGGTGAGGGGAATGCTTTTATGGATCTTGTCGCTCAAATCGGCACATGAAAGCATATTGCCAAAATAAAGGTGTTTAACGATCCTCCTTTTATACAATAAGTTTTTTTCCATGTGCGACAATAGCAGGTTCTTTTCTCAAATTTAACGGTAAGTTAAAATATCTTTTTAATTAATTTAGAAAAGTATTTAACTTTTTTCTGTTACTATCGCTAGGTTATTGAAAATCAGATTAGAAAAATTCCAAACTCGTCTTGTTTCATGAAAAGCATTCGGCTTTTTTCAATGGAAATATCGGCTAATCAGGGGCTAAAAATGGTAAAGCCACCTGCCTGAAGGCGATGGCTTTAATATTATATCATCCGCCGGCTGGCAGCCGGCATACGTGGTTTACCAGGCAAACACTATCGAAATATTGGCCATGTCTTTCCGGCCCGTTCCTTTCACTATGGGCGTTGCGGAAGACTGGGTAAAGGACAGGCAAAGCCGGCCCAGCGAAAGCACGACGCCATAATCACATTTAGCTACCACCTTGTTACGCACCCTGTCGCCCATGGGCGGCTGATCATCATTCGGATCGTCAGGCACTTCAGGTATTATTGTATGATGCCCGTTCAAAACACCTCCATCGATCAATGCATTGGTCAGCATCCATTCAACAGCCGGCTTTACTATAAAATAAAGCTGCTGACGCCGCTGCCCTCCTTTCGGTGTGGCAAACTGCGTGAGATACCCATTAAAATAAGGTTCCATTTTTCCAAACCGGATGAGGGAGTAAACACTCAGTCCGTTCATCGCTGTACCCGCATAGCCTCGTGCCCCGCCGATGACCTCGACGCTTTTATTTATAGAAACCAGCTGTTTTTCGGCTGCCACCTGTACATTCAGCAACAGGTCGGCCTTTAACTGGTAATCCCAGCCGCGTGGCCTTAAGTAACCCACCAGGCGATGGCTGAATTGCTGGGTTTGCCTTGCCAGCGAGGGCGGCCCCATTACACCGGCCATAATTACCGTTTGCCAGTTGTATTTGTTATGGGCATTTGTGGAATGTAACGTATGCGTTGCAAACAGGGCTCCTGAATAGGGATAATCATTTCTATCAGGTATTCTCTTTAAAATGTTTTTTGGCGTGATGATCACCTGCATTAGGCTAAAGCCATTGGTGTTAACGCTGCTGTCGCCGGCCTTAGGCATAATGCGGTTGAGAAAAAAACGGGATGGGTTTGGTTTCAGGAAGAAATAGTCGAGCCGGGTGCCATTCGTATAGCCGCGGTCAGTAATGCCGCCTACCACATTGAACAGGTCATTGTCTTCATACAACCGCAGCATATAGCGATAGGTTTGCTGCCCGCTGGCAGCGCCTGCTAAACTGATTGCTAACAATGCCAGGAAAAAGAATCGCCCCCGCTCCATACTTGCTTTTACTGCCCTGTTTATTGGTTAACCGGTAATTACACGTTGCCCGCCGGCCCATATTGTTCCGGTAAGCTTTTCATGCCTGCTAATGACAACTCCTGATCCATTGAAGATAGTAGTTCTTATATCGAAGGCGAAATTATTGCGGGAATTTGTCTATTAAAATTTTATTACCTGCTACCGGTTTTATCAGGAAGCCTGATTGTAATCATGTTCGAGGTTGATACCAACGCGCAGCGCCTTTAACCCCGACACTCCCTGTAATTCTTCGAGGTCAAGATATTCCAGGTCATTCAATAATATTCCCTGTTCCTGCAGGTATTGAATATGGGTGATATATTCATCGGCATCACGGCGGTTAAAATACACCAGCGCAATTTTTCCGGGCTGGGTGAGCCGTTCATTGGTGTTGGCCACATGCACTTTATCGATCCGTTTCTTAATGACCTGGTACCTGATATTATACCCGCCTTCTGCATCAAACCGCCGTTCATCATTGCGGAAGCTGATATCGATCGTGCTGCTATGTATGAATATAAGCTGCGTGGTTTCCAACGGTTTCGACAGCCTGGGCAGCATATCATGGGTGATCTTTGCAATGGCCGCCATGGAAGAGATCTGCCAAAGGCGCAAATTCTTTAAATAAAGTATATCGAACGGCTTTTCCGGCGCTATCGACTGCCCGATGTAAATATCATATTCTACCCCATCGGTGCGGAAGCGTTCAAAATAGCAGGGATACGACAACTGCAATTCATCCTTCATCAGATCCAGGTAGTTGTTCACGGCCGTATTCACCATTTGCATCGACTCTTCCAGTTGACGCCTGTTCGTCCATACCACGCCTTTTGTTTCCTCGATGGCCTCAAAATATTTCTCTACAATACCGGCCGATCCGGGATGCGTGAGCTTGAAATGTTTCAGAAATGACACCGCTTCTTTTTCCAGGAAATCGGTCAGCTTTACTTCGCCATGGGGTGTCAGGTTCTCGTCCAGCGTATTTTTCCATTTCCGGCATTTATAGATCATTTCATCGGTCAATGCCAGGTTGTAATGCTTTTTAACCTCCTGCAGGGTTTCCATCAGAATGGCAAACTGCATTTGCAGGTCGGCAAACTGGGCCTTATTACGTTCAACCGTTGAATTGCGGATATCGATGGCGCCATACAACGGATATACATTCTCAAACCCGATCGTTTCTATTTTTCCTTTGCCTTTACTTTCGATCTCCTGCACGTAATGCCAGGCCGCTTCGTTGAATTTCCATTGTACGGCAGGTTGCAACGAAGTGAACTTTTCTTTTATCACATTGTCAATGGCCGCATTGAAATCGTCGATGGAAACCTGCACCAGTTGCTCCAGCACCGGGAAAGCCGGTTCCAGCATGGCCAGTATTTTTTCATCGAGTATTCCCGGCACCTTCGTGTATATTTCCAGGATGCCCGAGATCTTATTATTGGTGAAAAGCGGCAGCACCATGAACGACTGTATGCCGCTCCTGGTACAGGTAGATAAAAACGGGTATAACTTCGCTTCCTTGCTGGATATCGTTTTATAAATAAGCGGCCGGGGATTGAGGATATACTCCTCTGCAAACGATCGGTATGCGCTGTGTGCTGCTTCACTCTCACAATCTTCTTTTATCAACACGCTTTTGATCTCGTGCATATGCGGCAGCACCAGTTTATCATTAATGCGGAACAGGGGCGTTACATTAAAATCGATCGCATTGTTTTGCACCAGTGTTTTCAATGATTTGGTAACATCACAATAGCAGTCATTTTCCGATAGATGGTGACGTGTAACGATCGTATTCTTGATGGTTTCTACAGCGTATTTTGCGGTTTCGTCGGTTATGGTCACTACCGACATACCCCTGAATCTGAACATGCTTAACGGCAAAACCTTTTCCAGCTTCTCGAAGCCATGTTCTTCATCGAGGTGGCCATGGTTGGAAATGGCAGCAAAACTGGGCAGTTCGCCAACAGGCGTAACTTCAATGAACCGGGTGTCGATATTGATCTTTAAATGCCTCAGCAGGCCGGTATCTTCATCGACAAACGTATGAATGATCTCATTTTTATGAAATGGCGAAAAATTATACAGGCGTTCGAGAATAAACGAATACGCTATGCGCAGGTTGCGGGTGCGCATCATTTTGTCATCGCCCTGCGTTACTGCTTTCTTCAGCCTCTTGTGTTTGCCATCGACCATCAAATTATAGAAAGCGCTGGTACCATACACAAACTGGGGCCTCAAGGGCATACCCAGCGCCCAGGGCAAACGGGTTTCATCTTCGGTAACATTTGACATGCTTACAAATATCAGCTCCAGGATGTCGCGGTATTTGTCTATATTCTCGATGGGCACATCTCCTTCCAGTTCCGGAAACTGCTCCATCTTTTCCAGCAAAAATGCGGTGAGTTTGTCTTTTAATGACGAATCATTCTTTAGCGTCTTCCTTAAAAAGTTAATGAACGGGCGCAGCGAAAAAGCTGTATCCACGTGATCCAGCTTGAACTTCTCATTAATATTGATCGTCATCGTTTGCATACACAGAGCCTTTGTTACAAGGTGTGCCCCACCTTTTTTTGCAATAAACAGGTGTGGCCAATTACACTTTATCGCCAATAGAATGCCACAACTGAAAAGCAGCAGGTTTGTCACCCGCTGCACCGGTTACCCGGTTATAATAACATATGAAAGCAGCCGTTGTTAAAACCTGAAACCCATGATAACGTAAGGGAACCAGCCTTCTTTTGAGTAGCCGGCCGTGAATTGGAACACTGCCATTTGAGCAGGTGCGAAGTAAATGCCTCCCCCAACTCCCTGGTGCCAGATGCGGGACGATTCATCCTTTTCCCATACCCGGCCAACATCATAGAAACCGGTAACGCCATACTGCCCGGGCAGTATATAATTTACAAAGTTACCAAGCTTTATACGAATCTCCAGATTGTTATATAACATATGTTCACCGGCAAAACGGAACTGACGGTATCCCCACAGGTTTTCATGTCCACCCAAAAAAGCCGATTGATAAAAGGCTGATTTACCGAAAGTAACAGCACCGCCTAAACGTTCAGCGATAACCACCGCGCCTTTTTTGCTCAGGTTCTTGTACACGGCGATCTCCGGCATCACCTGTACATATGATTCCGATTCATCATTCAACCCGGCATAGGCATGCGTCATCAGGCTGAAGTAATGTCCATCCGTTGGTAAAAGAATGTTATTACGTTTGTCGCCCACCAGGCCAAATATTACACCTCCATGCAGTTTATCTACATGCACCATGTTACTGTCATAAGAATTGATCAGGGATTTATTGTTGATAAACCGTCCTTCGTTCTCAAGGCTGTCTGACTGGTAATACTGAATGGCCGGGCCAGCGCTCAAAGTAGTGCCTTTTCCTATATGAAAGCGCAGGGATGGATTGGCCTGGAAAACATTATAACGGGTACGATAGAACCTTCTGAAATCGCCTACCTTGATGTAATCGGTCTCATTACCGCGGCCGAAAAAGTTGCGGGTGTTGTTGGGCGCAAAGATATCGGCCTGCATGGTTATATCGGCTTTGCCAACAGCCTGTAACCACTCGCCTTTGTACCGGATGCGAAAAGCACTGGTTGAAAACGAATGGGCCAGGCTTATCTGTTGCATACTGGCATAAGGCAGCTTTCTAAATCCCTGCCTGATTATTTTAACACCGCCTCCCAGCAGGATACCATCATCCAGATTGAACCCCGCAACAACCACCGGCCGTACGACACCGTAAGCATTGGTGGGTACAAAAGCCGTATTGGCCGTATCGTTCGACAAATGCTTTTTCAACCGGCGGGTATTTCCGGTAAAAGTGGCGCCTGTTTCTTTTTCATACACGCATACTTTTTTTCCTGACGCCTGTACGTCATACACTTTTGCGCCATCTCCACCTACAATACGAACTTTTATCTTCTTATGGGAATTATTCAGCACTACACTATCGTTGCCATCGCCAATAAATATCCGCAGTTCTTTGGTTTCTTTGGGAAGAAAGGTGCGGGCGAACAGCTGATTTTCCTGCTTTCCCTTTTTCGACAGTTTATGGATCACTACCCTCAATCCGTTATTGGGGCCATCGGTTATTTCAAGCAGTTCATTTTTGTCTGATACCTGTATGTCAACGATCCGGTTCAAAAAATAATAGTAATGCTCCATGGCCCTGGCCATATTAGCCCGCCGCGCTTTCATTTTCTGTAGCAGCTCATCGTGTTTCATTACATATACTTCCCGGGGCAGCCGCTGCAGCGCTTGCTCCAGCACCTCATCTGTCATCTTTGCTACAAAGTCATTGGTCAATGCCATCCAGCGGTCATGGTCCAGCTGTATAAGAAAGCGGGCATTAAGCTTGCGGCCATTGAAGAAAGCGTAATTTACGCGTTTGATGTCATCGTCGAATCCCGTTAAAAATGGAGCGATCCATTTGCGGATGGCTATCTTGGGAAACACGCCTTCACTCCTGCGGAATACCTGGTCACGATCGCGGGGTACCGCTACATATCTTTTGCCGCTGCCTTCCTGCTCATCAATCCAACGCCACTGGTCTTCATGCCGGTCCCAGTCGCCCACAAACAGATCGAGCAGCCGGGCCCTGAAAAAGCCAACGGTGTCAAGCACATTATCATTGTCTTCATTCAGCCGCTGCAGCATTTTAGGCGTATTGTCAGAATCGCCAAAAGGCTCTCTTTCTTCCAGCAAACACATGGTATTGGCGAACTCCTTTTCAAATTCGCCCAGGTTCTTATCCGGCGCCACATAACCAATAACGGGGCTGGCATGGGGCACCTGCGCCACCTCTGCCAATACGGGCATTATCAATGGTGCGTAAGGATGCTGGGCACTCATGGCATCCTTGAACCAGTCGGCCGCAAATGTTACCCGCAATGGTTCGGGCAAGATGATCTCGGGATTTTTTTCGATACTGCGTAAGACCCATTCCCTGCCACTGGCATCTTTCAGGCGCAGCGAACGGGTTTGTTTGCCGCCACCGCGTTGTAATACAGTAAGGCCCCGCTCTGATAATTTGATGACCGGCAACTTTACCGGGGCGGCCCATTCCTTGCGGAAGTTTTCACCGAACAGCCTTCGATGCATGGGCGTTACGCTATCATAAGCAGGATGCGCTTTTATGACAGCACTGTCTGTTTGCGCGTTGGCAACCGGGGCAGTTAATACAATAAGCAGCGCAATAGGTAGAATTCGCTTTGGCATAGGCTCGCAGGTTTACTTTCCAGTCCAGGTGGTTTTTAAAATATTTCCGGAGTGCAGATCTCCGCCTTCATTGGATATATACAGATTGCCGGTTTTATCAAATGCAATTCCCTCGGGCTGATAATACAGGGCTGGATTTAAATTATAGGTGGCTTGTACTTTCCAGTTGCTATCTGCTACTACCAGCAACTTACCTATTGATGATATAATGTACCATTCTTTGGTGATCGGGTTGAGCGCAAGGGCAGATGGTTTAAAGTTGATTTTATTGACGCCCATCACTTCTTCTATTTCCTTCACATCTACTGCAAAGCTACCGTGTTGGCTTAGCTTTCCATCGTTAGACAACTGCAAGATATATCCTTTTGCAATTTTACCGCCTTTTTCACCCGCACAATCCTTGCAAATAATATATACCCGCCTGCTGGCTTCGTCGGCATACATACCCTCATACTCTCCTTTGGGCAACAAATCTTTCCACTCTGTTACATTGCCTTTCTCTTCTACCAGGTGAATGTCGGCAAAAGGAAAGGTGTACAAGATGCCGTTGCTGCGCAACATGATGACGTTATTATTGCAAATAGCTACATCTTCATAATCGCCGTGCCTGGCAAATTTAAAGGTGGATGACTTTTTATCGCCCGGATGCAGGAAATACAGTTTGCCATTCTCATCTTCCTGGGCGTACACGGTATCACTGTTGCCCTGGTAAAAAGCAATACCCGAGATCTCCTGCAGGCTGGGCGGCATTACAAATTTTTTTGGGGCATTTACATTATAACCTGGCGGTCCTTCAAATTTTCGTTTTGGTTTGCAGGCCGTGATGGTAAGGGCAAGGCCCAGGACGACCAGCCAGCTCTGATCTATTTTTATCGTAAACATATCCGTTGTTTTATACCTGTTTGCCTGCTAAGACATTATAAATAGCCTGTTGAGAATACACTACCTTTCCGTCCTTTGGTAAGGGCACATTGTTCAGCTGCTGATCAATGGTTACAGCCTGTCCGTTATCGTCCAGCTGCAATTGCAACAATTGCAGCAGCTGCTCTTTGATGGCTTCATCATATACCGGGAAACAAACCTCAATGCGGCGGTAAATGTTCCTGTTCATCCAGTCGGCTGAGCCCATATATAATTCGGCAGCACCGTTATTGTGAAAAACAAAGATCCGCCCATGCTCCAGGTACCTGTCAACGATCCGCTTCACGGTGATATTTTCACTTAAGCCGGGCACACCGGGTTTCAAACAACAAATGCTTCGTACGATCATCCGGATCTTCACACCTGCCTGCGACGCCTCGTATAATTTGTTGATCAAAACCTTTTCTTCCAGGTTATTCATTTTGATGGTGATCACCGCTTCTTTACCCTCCCGGGCATTGGCTATTTCCCGGTCGATCAGTTGCAGGAACCGCTGCTGCAGGTTGAACTGCGCCACCAGGATCTGTTTGAAATTGATAAGACCGGGGTTGCCTGCTTTCTTCCGGTGCCCGAGGAAAATGAACAACAATTCCATTTCCCGCAGGATCTCAGGATGGCCGGTAAACAGGATATGGTCGGTGTAAAACCGGGCGGTAGTTTCGTTCATGTTACCCGTTGCCAGCAGGCCTACATAGGAAATACGTTTTTCCTTCTTCCGTTTTACCAGGGCTATTTTCGCATGCACCTTCAGCGAAGGTGCACTGTAGATTATTTTAACGCCGGCGGCCTTCATCTTCTTTGCCCACCGGATATTATTAGCTTCATCGAACCTGGCTTTTAATTCAACCAGTACCGACACTTTTTTACCATTGTGCGCAGCGCTCACCAGCGCATTGCCGATCCTTGAATCGCTGGCAATACGATACAGTGTCACATATATTTCGGTAACGGCCGGGTCAACGGCCGCTTCATTAAAGAACCGCAATACCATACCATACGAATGGTAAGGCGGATGCAGGATGATGTCTTTCTTTTCAACTTCTTCAAATAATGACAAGGACCCATCGCCGGCTTTCACGGCAATCGCCGGCCATTTTTCATAGCTCATGGCCGCCTCTTTCACGGGAAAAGAACCCAGGTCTTTCAGGTTGTGATAACAGCCGCCCTGGATAATGCTGGCATGCTGCAGCTTCAATGCCATAACGAGTAATTGCAGGTGGCCATCCTCGAGGCCGGGCTCATGCAACAGGCGGGTAGCCAGCCCAAAGTCACGCTTGGTTAGCTGATCTTCAATTTTACGAGCCAAATCGCCCTCATAGTCGTCTTCCACTTCCAGTTCCGCATCGCGGGTTATTTTGAAACTATAACATCCCTTAATGACGCTATGTTTGAAAATGGCAGAAAGATTGTCCTTAATAATATCATCCAGAAAAACAACGTACTGTTCATTATCTCTTTTAACCGTATAAAACCGGGGCAGGTTATCGGAGGGAATATTGATAACGACCAGCTCATTGAATCCCCGCACGCCCCCGATCACCGTGAGCAGGTATAATTTATTATTCTCCGGAAAGAATTTGATACCTGAGATGGAAAGATACACCGGCTGCAGAAAAGCCATTACCTGGGTGTAGAAGTAATCGGACACTTCTTCTCTGATACTTTCAGGAATAGGCTCGTTGTATAATAAATGAATGCTATTTTCTTTCAGCAAGGGTATAATTTCGGTTGTGAAGATAGCCCCAAACCGTTCCTGCTGCTCGTTGATGATCCTGGTGATCTCCTGTAAAATGGCGGTTTTGGCCGAAGCTGCCTGTTCATCAGCTCCTTTTTGATGTATTTTCTCCAGCGCCATCACGGCCGGCATGCGTACCCGGTAGAACTCATCGAGATTTGATGAATAGATCGATAGAAATTTTATGCGCTCCAGGAGTGGTACACTGTTGTTACCCGCTTCTTCGAGTACCCTTCCATTAAAAGAAAGCCAGCTCAGATCTCTGTCGAAAAAATTTTCTGATTGCATGCTGTTACCAGTTTCAAGTAGTTACAATTGCAGCAATGGAAAAGGCGATCACAGAAATGATCAGTCCATACATGAATACGTTGTAGGAGATGCGCAACCGCTGGTATTTGGAACCCAGCACTACCCCTTGCGAATACACGTCCTTGATCAGACTGCGGTATAAAAAGTCGCGATCTTCCATCATTTGTAACATACCCGACGTATAGTCTTCCATGCTCATTCTAAAGAAATTTCCAAAGAATAAGAGGTTTACCTTTTTTTCGTTAATGTCGGTTTGGGTAAATGTACCGCGGGGTATATTGGGCCTGGTAGCGAGGATCGCAAAGACAATGGTCACCAGGCTTATGGTCAGCAGGGTGAGGGCAGGTAAGGTATATTGAGGGAACTGCTCCAGGTTCTTTAATAGTACACTGAGCAGGATGGATATTATGATGGAGTTTACGGAGATCATAATATGCGCTTTGCTGTCGGCCATGTCGCTCAGCCGCTGGTGGTTGGCCGACGTTATGCGGAACATGGTCTCAATACCTCTGTCGGGCCGGTTCTTCCGTTTTAGTTTCTCCTCATCAACCAGTTCAGGCAACAGTGGTTTTACTTTCGGTTTGGCTGCCGGCTGTTGTACGGCGGTTACCGGTGGTATCACCGGTTTGGCATTTTTTACTTCCGGATTCTTGCCGGCCACTTTGGCTTTTATCTTTTCCAGGTTCCTCGCCTTTGTATCGCTCAGCAACAAACGACAATAATCGGTATGGTACTGGTGCGTTTCGAGCAGGCGGATGGTCTTGTTGCGCCATTCTTCCTTACTGAGGTCTATATTATGCAATGCGATGAATTCCTTGCGCAATTCCTTATTGAACTCACTGAATTTAGAGGTACCCAGATGATACAGGTCCGCATCGGCCACAATTTTTTCCAGCATCGTTTCAGGGTTTTGCGGCATGCGGGTGGCCCTGATACAATTGGCTATGGTTTGAATTACTTTTTCATCCACACCTTTCCTGTTTAGAAAAAGGCTCACTTCCTCTGCCCCCTTTTCCTCATGCCGGGCAGGATCGGTATAATACCCGATATCATGGAACCAGGCGGCAGTTACCACAATAAAATAATCCTGGTCGTTCAGCCGGTAATGATTAGCGATCTCAATAGCTGCATTCACCACATTTTCGGTGTGAACCTGGTTATGATAAATTATTTTATCATTTGGATGGGTGTGAAAGAAGTTGGTTACGTATTGCTTTATTTCATCCAATAACGCATAGTAATTCATATAAGGATTTCTTTTTCTGTCTACAAGTATATAACAAATATAATCAGCTAAATTTATCTGTACGGCTATTGAGTACTACGCCTGTATAACCCAAAGGTATGCTCATTTATGAAGCCGTGGCGATAAAAATAAAGGTTTGCCTGTCGCCGGCACGGCATAAACCGGGCGGGGATTGAATAAAAAAGCCCCCTGACGGTCAGGGGGCCTGAGCAATATTCCTTTTGTTATAGCTGCAGTAAAAATCAAAAAAATGGCCGGAAGCTACAACTATCATCCGTTTTACATAACCTTTCTGTTATCCTGTTCTTCTTAAAAACTCTTCCGGCCCTCGTTAACTCCTATCATCAGCTCGTTCTTGGTCCGGTTCTCGGCTATCCGCCGAAGGCCTTGCCCTGCTGAAGCCTGGCGCAGGCCTTATTTCTTTATAAACAGGGGTTTCAATGTAAACCAGGCCAATGCAGGAAAGAAATGCATTGGTACGGTTAACCCCGGGTATAATTCGGGCATTTCAATTTCGAGCGGCAATTTGGCGGCAAAAGGCCACAGAATACTCGCAAACGTTATAATAACGAACACGAAATTGAAGATGATCTCTCCGGCCCTGGGCAGCCATTTGGTCAACAAGCCGTAACCAACAGACGCCAGTAAGCCGGCCAGGATACTAATGATCACAATGTTCACTGGTTTTGCTATGGCTGAAAAATCAGCACCCAGCGAGTTGGCATATACTTTTTGATAGATGAGGGACGCTACGCCGGCCAAAACGCCTGATATCAAACCCAGTAATAATAATCTTTTAAACATAATGTTGGTTTATTAGCCTTTGGTAACCGGAACAGCTACGTCTATCTTGATCTGCTCAGCTACATCGCCGCCCGGTTTACCGATCTTGAAATCGGAACGGTTTACGGTAAAGCTGCCGTTAAATGTAGCGCCGGCGCCTGCTTTTTTAAAGGTAAAAGGGATCGTATATTCTTTTGTAATCCCTTTGATCTGCAGATCGCCGGTTACCTGGTAGCCATTGCCTGCTTTTACGATCTTTTTGGAAGTGTATTTGATCGCCGGAAATTTGGCGGCATCAAACCACTCGGCGCCTTTGGCGTGTTTGTTCTGTAACCCGTTCCCCGTGTTAATAGAGTTTACATCAATGGATACATCAAATTTTGAAGCGGCCAGGTTGGCTTCATCGAATAGTATATTACCGGTAAAGGTCTTGAAGATCCCGGCTACATCGTTGCTCGAAAACTTGATGCTGTATTTGTCAGAAATGGTCCATTTCTGCGCTGCTGCGAAGGCGAACACTGCTGTAACAGCCAGCAGTGTCGCCATAGAAATGATCAGCTTCTTCATAATCAAAACTTATTAGTCTTTTACGAATTCAGTGCCTGCGTTCAATTTAACTTCATCACTTAACATAGCAGTGGGCATACCAGCGGCTACACCAAAATCAGAACGTTTGATGGTACCGGTGATCTTGAAACCAACAACGGGCTTCTTGCTCATTGGGTTGGTAGTGGTACCGCCCAATACAACATCCAGTACTACGGGTTTGGTAACACCTTTCAGGGTGAGGTTACCGCTTACTTTATATTTCTTGTCGCTTACTTTTTTGAAAGAAGTGCTTTTGAAAGTAAGGGTAGGAAATTTTTCAGCATCGAAAAAGTCAGCGCCTTTCAGGTGTGTATCGCGTTGATCGTTATCGGTATTGATGCTGTTGATATCGGCAGTTAATTCAACCACTGCATCAGTGAAATCAGGTTTTGATGAAGTGATCTTCGCATCAATGCTGTTGAAGGTACCGCCCAGCTCAGCAACTGACAGGTGCGTAACGTTAAATCCTAATCTTGAGTGCGCTTTGTCAACTGTCCAGGTTTGTGCAAATGTAGCTGCTGATGAAATCAATAAGGCTGCGATGATAGTTGCTTTTTTCATGTTTCTATTGTTTGAGTATTTAATGTATATATAATGATCCGTTAACTTTTCCAATACGTTGCCGTTGGGAAAAATTCATAATAAATAAAATGTAAAATGCAATCGTTTACGGTAAGCCGTTCGGGGGTGGCAAATATATACCTTTCTCCATTACCCGATTTATTTGCAATCGCCGTCGGTAGAACAAACTTCACCCTGAATGGTTGTAAATTGATTTTTTTCTTTTTTCCATTCAGTATACGCTCTTTCAAAGACCTGTTTAAACGTATCGGCGGCCTGGGCGCCGGAAACAGCGTACTTGCGATCTACCACAAAGAACGGTACACCTCGCACACCTATCGCTTCGGCCTCAGCGATATCTTTTTTTACTTCATTCGCATAGGCATCACCTTCCAATGTTTGTTTTACTTCAGCACCATCCAGGCCAATGCTTTTACCTAAATCAACCAGGGTATCGAGATCGCTGATATTTTTACCTTCGGTAAAATATGCTTTGAACAAACTTTCTTCTGCGGCATCGCCTTTTCCATATTTTTTAGCCAGCTGCGAAAAACGGTGCGCATCGAAAGAATTCGCAACTACTGCTTTATCGAAATCATATTGTAACCCTTCTGCGGCTGCCATATTGGTCACCTGTTCGTTCAATTCTTTTGCTTTTGGTACAGAAATACCTTTGCGTTCGGCCAGGTACTGGTTAATATTCTTGCCAGGCTCATGTTTCAGCGAGGGATCCAGCTGAAAACTTTTCCATTCCACTTCGATCTCGTTCCTGAATGGTAACTCCTGCAATGCACTTTCAAACCGCCGTTTGCCAATGTAGCAGAATGGGCACATCACATCTGACCAGATTTCTACTTTCATATTTCTTTTCTCTTTATCTTTTAAACACCCTGCAGCAGGTGTTCTACGTTTATTTCAATGAAACTAAAGGGTTAATTCAACCAATTAATTATCAAAACATTATAACCGGTTGTTTGTCCAGACTTGTGTTAATTCATTTTTTGTTTTAACTTGCACCCTATTAGTTTCTTACTCTCTTTTGGAGAGTCAAAGCTAAGAAGTAAGTTAATACCATCCAAGTAGTTACCTGACTGATAGTAACTTACACAAAGTATAGTAATTGATTATCAATGTTCACACATGAAAAATTGTTCAGAAAAAAATAAAGAGCACTCGAATTGTTCCATCCGCCATATATTAGATCGCTTTGGTGATAAGTGGAGTATCCTCATTATCTCCATCCTGGGGCATCTTGGGAAGCAGCGGTTCAATGAGTTGAACCAGCAGATCGGGGATATTTCGCAGAAAATGCTGACGGTCACGCTGCGGTCGCTCGAAGCGGATGGACTGATCTCGCGGAAACTGTATCCGGAAATTCCGCCACGGGTAGAGTATGAATTGACCGATCTGGGCAGAAGTTTATTACCGCATATTGAACGGCTGGCAGAATGGGCTGCACAGCATATGGATTGCATTTTGAAGAACAGGGCTGATTATGCACAAAGCAAAACTGGTTAGTTCATAGTTTAAAGTTCAAAGTTCACAGTTTAAAGTTCAAAGTTTAAAGTTCATCAGCTTTCGCAACCCCGTCAACGTTGGCATTTCGTCAACTGGTTACCTGCCAATTTACCTACTACACCACTGGCAGACGTTCTGTTCGCCTTAGCGCCGTCTTATCACAATGAACATCACGAAACGGGAAGGCTGGCGATACAATCCATGTCAACCAGTGAACCGCCAGCCACGCCGCCTTTGGCCAGCGCGACCGTAGTACGTACCCCTGCTCCCTGTTTATTTTTTCCGACGCTGTTTGTTTTTTCTGACGCTCTCAAGCGAATGCTCACCCCATTTCAGGATGGAACAGGACAATGTCTTTGCTACAATTATTTAACATTGAACACAATTGCAGATGTAGAAAACCGTGTGCCCTAAACGATTGCCATTTACACCAATCCATAATAATTGCCATGCGAAAATTTGACCCGACCAGGCGCAAAGCCATTGGCTTTGCAGTGCTTTTCTTACTATTGTTCCATTCGTTTACTGTTTCCCATGCACAAACACTCGCTTTTCCCGGAGCTACCGGTTTCGGCCGTTTTGCCACAGGAGCAAGGGGTGTTAGCAATCCGTCCGTGTATGTAGTCACCAACCTGAATGATAGTGGTCCCGGATCTTTCCGCGATGCGGTTAGTACCCCCGGCCGCTTTGTCGTTTTTGCCGTTGGCGGTATTATTCATTTGTCAACCGATGTACTCGTTGCGCCCAATGTGACCATTGCTGGACAAACAGCGCCGGGCGATGGTATTACAATCTTCAACAAACGCGTAACTTTTACCGGCGCCAACAATACCATTTGCCGCTTTTTGCGCATAAGGCTGGGGGCCACCAACAACTCCGGTAAAGACGCTTCGGGCCTCGCCAACGGCGCCAACATCATCTTTGATCACATGTCGTTCAGCTGGGGGATGGATGAAGTATTCTCCATCAACTGGGACAGCAAGGGCACCGCACCCGATAATATCACCATTCAAAACTCCATCATTGCCCAGGGATTGCACCGCGAGAACCACTCGGCCGGCGGCCTCATTCAAACGCCCGACGGTGGTAAAGTAAGTTTGATCAGGAACCTGTACATCAGCAATAAGACGCGTAATCCGAAAGTAAAAGGGATCAATGAATTTGTAAACAACGTGGTGTATGACTGGGGCAACGGTAACCGCCTTGGCGATAACCTCAACTACGGCTGGTCGGCTGATGCCTATATCATGGGCGGTTCTTCCGGCGTTTCTGAAGTGAATATCATCAACAATTATTTTATGGGCGGACCGCTAACGCCGCCTGCCAAAACAACTCCCTTCTCCCGTGGAACCGGCACGTTCTATTTGTACGGAGCCGGCAATTATTTTGATAATAACCAGAATGGCATTGCAGATGGAAGCGTGGTTCCTTATGATACCATGGGTTATCCCGGCATTGCCGCCGAAGGTTTTAAATCACAACCCTTCCCCTACCCGCAGGCAAATCCGCTCTTCACGGCCGATCAGGCCTATGCCTGGGTCATCGACAGTGTGGGCGCCTGTTATCCGCACCGCGATCAGGTAGATTCATTACTGGCAGAAGAAGTACGCTCGCGCGGAACAAAAGGATATTACGTATACCGGGAATCTGATCTGCCCTTTACCAATGGCGGATTGGGAAATGTTTTTAATGCACCCGCGCCGCCGGACGCAGACCAGGACGGCATGCCCGACAGCTGGGAAGATGCCAACGGATTGAACAGGAACAACGCCCAGGATGCCGTAGCCTATAGCACTACCCATCCCGCATATATGAATATAGAAGTGTACATCAATACACTCCTGTCGACACCACCAGCTGCTTTTATAAAACCGCCTTCCAATGTACAATTAACAGCGTCTACGCTTGAGCTGCCCGCCCCTTACAGCAAAATAGTTGTGCAATGGACCGACAATGCGAACAACGAAGATCATTTCGTACTGGAAAGATCAACAGATGGCGTTACCTATACTGATATTGCGCACCCGGCAGCGAATACAACGTCCTACAGCGACAGCAACGGACTTGTGCCCAACACAACCTATTTCTATCGCATAAAAGCAGCAGCTCCTACCGGCTCTTCATCCTACACGGCGCCTGTTTCGGTTAAAACACCGCCGTTGCCCTCTGCCCCCGCAGCCGCTGCTTCGCCAGCACCCAATAACGGCGCCTCCTATGTGGAATTAACCAACGGAGCTGTCATCCTTAAATGGTCCGGCAGCAGCAATACGTTAAAATATGCGATCTACTTTGGAACCGATTCCGCCAACCTGGTAAAGAAGGCAGAAATTGACTATACCGCCAATGCTTCCTACAACATCACAGGGCTGGCTGAATTTGTCACTTATTTCTGGCGTATCGATGCCATCAATGACCGCGGCACTACGCAAGGCATATTGTGGCGTTTCAGAACCTCGAAAGCATTTCCGCCCGGCATCGTTGGCCACTGGAGCTTCGATGAAACGGAAGGCCGGCAGGTAACCGATTCTTCCCTGTATGAAGCTCATGGGGTATTGGGACTCGATGATGATAACCAGAGCATTCGGGTAGCCGGCAAGCTGAACAATGCGCTTGATTTCTCTTCTGCCAGCGAAGACATGTATGTTGTAAATGTGCCTCACCAGGATCATTTGTACCTGGATAAAAGTTCTTTCTCCCTGTCATTTTGGATGAAAGCTGATCCTTCCCTCCTGCCTGCCGACAACAGCACCAGCGCTTACCTGCTGTGCAAGGGCTCTATTACGCGCAATGCAGCTACGGGAGCCACGGGCAAACGGTTCGATATCGAATTCAAGAATAAACAATTACGGTTTGCCATTGACGACGATAACGACGCCAATGGCGGTGGTAAAGATGAATTGCAGGCAGATGGCACGCCGTTCTTTACCAATAACTGGGTGCATGTTACCACCATCAGGGATACTGCTGCCAAAAGATTGCGTTTGTATATGAATGGCGCACTGGTAAAAGAAACTGTTATCTCAAAAGCCAATGCCGGGATCGGTGAAGCAAGCGATCTCATCATTGGCAACATTGGCGCCCTGGAGTTCCTTTCTACAGCCAACAAACCGGCTCCGTATAAAGGCAAACTCGATGAACTGAAAATATTTAATTACGCACTCAGCGCCGATGAAGTCATGGCCCTGTACCATACCAGTCCGCTCCCTTTACAACCACACAGCCCCTCCATCGCCAATGGCGCTGTGCTCGAAGGTTATGGCGACAGTGTTCGCATCAGTTGGAAAGGCGGACTGAAAACCAACAGCTATAAATTATACACCGGAACAGATTCCGGCAATCTGGCATTTGTTGCCGATATCCCATTGAATAATCCAGGCTTTACTATCACCAATCTTACAGCCAGAACCGATTACTACTGGCGCGTTGACGCCGAAGGTGATGCCGGTATAACTACTGGCGCTATCTGGAAATTCAGGGCAGTATCTCCTAAAGGGTTGACAGGCCACTGGAAATTTGATGAAACGAGTGGTACCGTAATTGCGGATAACAGCAACTATCATCATAATGGCGCCATCGTGAACATGCCGGATGCAACCTTCACCAGCGGCAGGTTCGGCAATGGGTTGCAATACCTGAACCCGGTTGCTACCAGTGCAGTACATGTGCCGCATGCAGAACAACTGCTGTTTGATGCCAATTCATTCTCTATTTCGCTTTGGGTAAAACTCACCAACGGCTCCAGCAATTATAATTCAGGGAAAGATTGTTACCTGATCCACAAAGGCCAGTTCACTGATCCGGGCGGCAAATGGTACGGCATTCAACTGCGTGACAGTGCGCTTACATTTGCCATTGACGATGCATCGGCAAAAAGCGATATCGGCGTTAGCCTGAAGAAGGCCTCCGCATACCACATTTTCAATAATAATTTCAGCCACATTGTTGCCATAAAAGATACTGCGGCCAAACAGATCAGGTTATATGTGAATGGCGTGCTCGCCGGGTCAAAAACCTATACCACCAACGGCACCATTGGCAAAACACTGCCGCTGTTGATCGGCAACTCGGTAGAGAATAAACCATTTCATGATGTAATGGATGATGTGCGGCTGTACAACTATGCGTTATCACCAGCAGAAATAGCGGCCTTGTATAATGGTAATCCACTAATAACGGCCGTTACTGATCCGCAACCGGCCAATGGTGATACCAGCGTTCCTTATGGCGCTGTAACTATGCGTTGGAAAGGAAAAGGGCAAACTTATAATGTGTATGTTGGTGCATCACCCGATAGCCTGCAGTTGCAAGAGGCAGACATTACGGCCACTGAGTTCGTGCTGGCAAACGCCAACCGGCTGGGTAATTATTACTGGCGCGTAGATGCCGTGCGGGATGGTGAAAAGGCAACCGGACCAACGTGGTCATTCCGGGTCATCGACACCGTGCCGCCGACGGTAATCACCAAAAACATTCAGGTTGCCTTGTCAAATGGAACGGCCTCCATTACCGGCCGCGATGTTGACAATGGCTCTTCAGACAGTTATGGCATTTTGCAGTATCAGCTTGATAAAGCCAGTTTCAATTGTGCGAATATTGGTGACAATGAGGTACAATTAACCGTTATTGATTCCAGTAACAACAGTGCTACCGCAAAAACCATTGTTACGGTAGTTGGTGCCATACCGGCGCCCGCCATTAGCGTAAGCCGCAACAGCGTATACACCGGCGGCGACGCCAATACGGTTTATCTGGGTTATGGTTCACAACAATTGACCCTGACCGCCACCAATGCCGCCCCGGCTCAATTTACCTGGACGCCGGCCGCAGGCTTAAGTGATTCAGCCATTGCCAATCCGGTATTTACGCCAACAGAGCCAGGCAAGTACAGTTATACCGTAAAAGCGACAAATACGTATGGCTGTACCGATACCGCTTCCGTTAACTTACTGGTGAAAGATGTTCGCTGCGGCGGCCGCGATCAAAAGGTATCGGTTTGTTATCATGGACATGACCTGTGTGTAAACAAGTTAACGGTACCCATCCTGTTATTTATTGGTGGTGAGCTGGGCGCGTGTGAAACAGGAAATGTCCGGGTGGCAACAAGTGCTGGTGAACTAGCGGCCATCACTGACGGCCGGCAAAAATTCCTGGTATATCCAACCCCGGCCAGCAACCATTGCACCATCGCCTTTACCCTGGGCCAACCAGGCAGGTACCGGCTTGAAGTGTATAATACCCAGGGCAGACTGATGCAGATGATTGCCACAGGCGAAGCCAGCGGTCATCAATTGCTTACTTATCCTGTGAATACAAGCCAGCTGAGTACGGGGGTTTATTTTGTAAAACTGGTAACAGCCAAAGAAGTACGGGTTAAACAACTCGTGATCCAACGATAAGACATCTCCTGTTTTTCACTGATAATTATCATTAAAAAAAGGTGACCGACAAGATCGGTCACCTTTGGTTTTTCATATAATAAGTTCAGCTGTGGTTTAAAGTAGCCAAATTGAGTTAAAAATGGCTACAGATAAGGAATGCGAACATTGCGAAAAATGCGTCATATTAAACAGAACAGAAAGCTGACCTTAACCAGTACAGGATGCACTTGCTACTATATATGGGCGTTATCATAGGTTATTCCACTTCACCATGCCGGTAACCGGCATACAATTTCTTAAGGGCATAATGATCCCCTAGCAATTTTTATTACAATATCAGGAAATAAATCATTTATTGGCAGGTAAGGTATTTGCTGCAATTTAAGCGGCAGCCGAACGGGTTCTACGAATTACGGTCGGGGAGTTACTTTGCTAACAATTAAATGCTGTGAAACCGGGGGAATCTGGTAGTATGTGAAACAGAATGGTTGAATTGGTACGGAGCGCAGGAAAAGCAGGTTTAAACAGAAAATAAATAATGAAGAAATTAATATATCGGGTTTACCAAAAATAAAATAATTATTTGAATAAAAAATTATTTAGATATAATACTTGAAAAAAATTAGTGTTTCTATTAAAGCTTTTTAGCTGCCTATTGTCTTTTCTCAATTATCCCTCCTGAAAAATAATCCTGGTCAAGTCATGTAAAAGAACGACAATTACGTTCCAGAACGACACTCCGTTACAATAAAAAAACGGTGGGCCACTCTAAAGAGTAACCCACCTATGACCTGTAGAAAAAGAGCACTCCGTACAAAGAGTTGCCAGATCACCTTAACACCATGGTCTTACTTGTTGCTTCCAGTAGGGCTGTTGTTGTTATCAGCAGAAAGCTTTTTCTCAAGGATCGCAATATATTGCTGTGCATCCTTGTTTTCCGGATCGATTGCCAGAATCTTTTTCAGATTCTCCGTGGCAGATTTATAATCCTTTATCTGGTTGGTTTCATAAGCAGCCAGGTATCCATATGATTCGATCAGCCATTTTTTATTGGTCTTATTGGTAGGATCATTTTCGATCATCGTGATCAGCTGTTTGTACCAGGGAATAGCAGCCCCTTTCTCCATGGTTGAATCCATTGACGAATTAATCCGGGCACGCCAGTAATAACCAAAAGCCTGGTCGGGATATTTTTGAATGTAGGTGCCAAATACGGTGTCGGCCTGAACATAATCTTCTGCCTTGTAGTTGGCAATACCCCAATTGAACAGATCGATATTGGTTGCCTTCGCATTATCGGTATAATACAAACCCAGGTATTTAGCCTGATTCCGGTAATCTTTCAGATCCTTATACAGGTCAGACAGCTTTTTATAATACGGAAACTTATCTTTTGGCTCTTTCACCATTTCCGCTGTTTTTACATAATAAGCTGCGGCAGAATCCGGTTTTGCAGCTGCAGCATACAGGTCGGCCATCAACTCGTAATCCTTGGCTACCTCATTGCTGTCTGCTTCTTTGGCGAAGAACAGGTTCATATTGGTCATGGCGCTGCTGGTATCTTTCATGCCGATATAGCTGTAGGCCATTAATTTGTACAGCCTGGGCATCGAGTCGCCATTGTTTTTGCCCAGCAGTTGCTGTGCATTCGAGATGGCAGCCTGGTATTCCTTATTCAGGTATAACAGGTCTGTATATAACACATCATTATCCTTGTCGGGATCGCTTTTGGCAACAAACTGCTTGAAATATTGCATCGCCTTTTGCGGTTCGGTAAAGTAATAATGATAATACAGATCATAAAGGACAGGCGCATAATTGCTATCAGCAGCCAGTGCCTGGTTGAAATATTTCAGGTACATTTCAGGGTTCTTCTGCGACACGAAGATCTTACCCATGCGGTACAGGCCTGCGGCGTATTTTTCATTTTTATCAAGCCCGGCTGAATACACTTTGTAGGCTTCAGAACCATTGCCCAGTTTGCGATGAGCATCGCCTAACAAAGTGTACAGGGCAGCATCTTTCTTATCGCGTTCGATGGCTTTGTCGAGCAGCTGCACGGCATAGCTGGCATCACCGGCTTTAGTAGCAATATGCGCATTGGCAACGGCAGCTAAAAGATCGGGATTTTTCTGGCCTTTTTTATCCAGCGCCTCATCAAAATAGTAACGGGCGCTGTCCTTGTTGCCAGCGCTCAGCAGATAACTTCCATAGGCTACCTGGTAAAAGGGTTCTTCTTTCACAGCAGCCGGACTTTGTGCCAATAACTGTTTTAACGGAGCCGCGTCTTTTGACATAATATATGCCTTTGACAGCAAATACCAACCTTCTGCATTGGCAGGGTCGGTCTTGACTATGTTCTGCAGTTGTTCTTTCGCTGTTGCATACCGCTCGTAGTAAATGCTTCTTTTTGCATCCTCTGTCGTCTGGGACATGGCAGTCGCCGAAATCACACCACACAGTAACAATAAGGAACCTTTTTTCATCTGCATACGTTGAATATCTTTTATTAAACAGGATGTTTATTAATAAGGATGTCAAACTTATTTCCAACGTGTTAGTCGTCTGTTAATGCCGAATTAGAAGTAGATTAGAACCCTGATCAAAAGGGCGTTTTTCATCAATTTTTAATGAAAAAAATTGAAATTGTAACTTTGATATAGCAGGATCAATGCAGTTGATATTGTTATTTTGCTGCTGTGTGAACATGAACAATGCAATACAAGGTTATGGAAGAAACGAAAATACTGATCATCGAAGACGAGCAAAAAATTGCTGACACGTTGAAGGTGGGGCTTACCGAGAACGGTTACCATGTAGAGGTAGCCTATGATGGAAAGATCGGAGAACGGTTGTTCTTTTTACATGATTTCAACCTGGTAATCCTCGATATAAACCTGCCGGGCATTAATGGGTATGAGCTGTCGAAGATCATCAGGAGCCATAATACAAATATTCCCATCATCATGCTTACTTCATTAAGCACCTTGAATGATAAGATGGAAGGCTATGATGCCGGCGCTGATGATTACATGGTGAAACCCTTTGAGTTCAGGGAGCTGCTGGTGAAAATAAGGGTATTGCTGAAGCGCACCATGAATCAGAATATCCCTGTTGGCAACCTGCTGAAAGCGGCTGATCTTTGCATGAACCTCGACAGCAAGGAAGTGAAGCGCGGAAATGATGTCATTAACTTAACGGCCAAAGAATTTCAATTACTTGAATATCTGTTGCGGAATAAAAATAAGGTAGTATCTAGAGCGGCTATCGCCGTTAACGTATGGGATATTGACTTTGATACCAACACCAATATCATTGATGTATACATAAGTTATCTGCGTAACAAAATTGATAAACCCTATGACCAGAAATTGATACAAACACACGTTGGCATGGGATATATTTTAAAGGAAAATGATCGCTGATGCCTGTTAAACTGCGCATAACATTATTATTCTGCCTGATTTCATTTGTGATATTGGCCATGGTATGCGCTACTGTTTATTATTTCTCCTATACGCAACGATCACATAATATTCGCACAAGGCTGACCAACCGGGCCATTACCCTTGCCCGGTTGCTGGGCCAGTCGCAGCTGTTTGATCAACAGCTCATCCGTAAGATCGACTCTTCCACTTCCCTTACACTGAAAGACAAAACCTTTCAGGCATACGATTACCTGAATAACCAGATCTATAGTTACAGTGATGCGCCTGCTGATACCCTGACCATCGACACGTCCGTCCTCGATGATGCCCGCGTTAAAGGAACCATTTTCTTCAAGACCGATAATAAGGAAGCGGTCGCTTACCACTATGCCAATCCCAATACCCGCATAGTTGTCATCACGGCGGCTTATGACGCGGAAGGAAAAGCCCAGATCAGGGTCTTGAGAAATATATTATGGTTCAGCTTCCTGGCCGGTATTATGATCGCCTGTGTAGGTGGTTATTTTTTTTCAGACCGGCTGCTGCAACCTATTAAAAAAATTGCTGATGACATCAATGAGATCTCCGCACATAACCTGGCGAGGCGCATTGGCACCGGCACGGCAAAAGATGAATGGTTCTACCTCGCGGAAACGCTCAACCGCCTGATGAACCGGTTACAGGACAGTTTCGAGACCCAGCGCCGGTTTGTTTCCAATGCATCGCATGAGTTGTCGACGCCCTTAACGGCTATTTCAAGCCAGCTCGAGGTATCCCTGCAAAAGAACCGGGATGCACAGCAATACCGCGGGGTAATGGAGTCGGTGTACCAGGATGTGCGGCATTTGAGCAAACTGACCCAAACGCTCCTTGAATTTGCGCAGGCATCGGGCGATCCGGGCGGAATAAACCTGCTGCCGGTACGTATGGACGAAATCCTTATGAGCCTGCCGGCAGAAATGAAAAAAAGCAACCCGGAATACCTGGTCAATTTGTCGTTCGACGATATGCCTGCCGAAGAAGAGAAACTGATCGTTTTTGGTAATGCCGAACTGTTGTTCACCGCCATTAAAAATATCGTTACCAATGCCTGCAAATACTCCGATGATCACAAAGCCACGATCAAACTGAAAGCCGAAGCCGACGTGATCACCATAGCCATTAGCGATAAGGGAAAAGGCATTCCCCAAGGGGAGCTGAAATATATTTTTCAACCATTCTACAGGGTCAACTCAACTTCGCACCAAAGCGGATTTGGCCTTGGTTTATCCCTGGCCAACCGCATCATAAAACTGCACAAAGGAAATATTACGGTTAGCTCCGTGATCGGATCAGGCAGTGAATTTGTGATTACCGTACCGACAGCAAAATTCTAATCACCTTCTAACCACCAAAAAATTACACAATAATTGGCATAAAATAAATTGCACAGGAAAGAAACGGCACGATGAAACTAAAACGCTCAGTGTATGGTCTCCTGTTTGCGTTTATTGCAATGCTCGTTATTGTATGCAGTTTCCTCTATAAGCAAACCATTGATTACAAATGGGAGAACAGGGAACTGATCTTACAAAACGATTCATTGAAATCGGTGGTAATAGAGCTTATGCGAAAGATCGATACCACCCGGACGGCCGCTTTCACCCCCTCCGTACCTCGTATAAAAAACGCTCATTAACACGGCCTCATGATATCAAATATTCTCATTCCTACGGACTACAGCGAGGCATCGTTTAATGCACTTGAAACTGCCATTGGTATTGCAAAAAGAAATAATGCGAGCTTACAGTTACTTCATATAGACGAGTCAGCCTTTATTCCCGAGGAATCCTATACCATAAAAAATGCCAGCCAGATTGGCCATGCCATAGCCGACAATATAAAACAACGGCATGGTGTTGAAACGACTGTTATTTTCAAGGACGGCTATATTGGACCAACCATTGCCCGAATGGCGTTCGATCTGAAACCCGATCTGATCGTCATGGGCGCTTATGGTGCTTCAGGCCATCGGGATTTTTTCATAGGCTCCAACTCTTACTACACCATAAAACACGCCAGTTGCCCGGTGCTCATTGTGCCGGAAGGAAAAAGATGGCTGGATTTTCATCAGGTGCTTTTCCCATTACGGCCTACGCTAGGTGCTTTCAAAAAATATCAATTTATCAGCGACCTGGTGATCCAGATCTATCCCGGCTGCAATTTCAATTTAATGGGAATTTCCATCGACAGGAAAGAGCATGATGTAAAACAGGTAACCGAAATAGCGAATGAGCTTAAAGCTAGCTGGAAAGAGGCCATTCAGTATGAGGTCAGCTATAGCTACAGCAAAAACATTGCAGAAGAAGTATTGGATAAAGCCGATAAATCAAAAGCCGACCTGGTAGTTGTTTCTTCTACCGTTGATGTAGCCAACAAGCAGTTCTTTATCGGTCCTTTTTCCCAACGGATCATCAACCACGCCCGGGTACCGGTTCTGTGCATTTTTAAATCGGCAGAATACTAAACCGGCGGGGCGGTTTCCCCTTGCCGGTAATATCGACGAGCAAAAAAAGTTACCGGCAGCCCTATGGCCAGGATCAGGATGCCGGCGGCCATCGCCGCTTTATCCCATTTGAAAGGGATCGGCGGGAGTTTTGTCATGGGCAGTACCACCAGGTTCATAACTACAAATATGAATATTCCATATACAATAGCTGCAATTGCTATATGTTTTACCAGCCCCCAGATGAAAGGGTATATTAAAAAGTACAACGCAGTAAAACTATAAGCAATGATAAAATGGAAAAGCAGGCCTGCTAACGCCATCTGCCATCCGCCAAAGAAAGCCGGCTTGCCAAAAGCAGCGCTCGCAATAAATTGCAGGACGATCGCGGGGCTTGTTCCGCGTACCAGGTAAGCTTGCAGGCACGCCGCCAGAATATCAAGGCTTCCAGCCAGTAAACCCACCCATAAAATTGTTTTCAAAAGCGGCTTTGCGCCATAAGATGGTTGTCCGGGCAGCGTTCGGCTTGTCATGTTGCAGTTGTTGGTTAAAATGAAATTATGGTTTCATGGCATTACAGCCCTGATTATTCAACGAACGACAGGTTGCTATGTACGAATAGCGGCTATCGGAGGCAACAAGGCATAAAGGCATAAGGCTAAAGGCTGAAGGCACAAAGCTGAGGGCTAAAGGCTAAAGGCTGAAGGCTGAAGGCTGAAGGCTAAAGGCAGAAAGCTGAAGGCTGAAGGCACAAAGCTGAGGGCTAAAGGCACAAAGCTGAGGGCTGAAGGCTGAAAGCTAAATACAAAAGCCTTACGCGCGAAGCGCCTACGCGGAAACAAGCGTTCAGCGTTAAGCGTTTTGCGTAAGCGTTAAGCGTTCAGCGTTCAGCGTTTTGCGTTCTGCGTTCAGCGTTTTGCGTTCTGCGTTCAGCGTTTTGCGTTCTGCGTTCAGCGTTTTGCGTTCTGCGTTCAGCGTTAAGCATTCAGCGATCCTATTATTGTATCTTTATAACTTCTGCCAATAGGTATTTGCTTACCGGCGATCTCTACATCGGTAGCAGAAAAAGCATCGATCTTGCTTTTGGCTACCAGGAAAGAACGGTGGATCCTGAGGAAACCGTTTTGCGCCAGCATTTCTTCAATTTGCCCCAGTTGGAATTTAGTGAGAATGGATTTGTCTTTTGTAGTGATGCGGATATATTCTTTCAGGCTTTCGATAAAAAGGATCTCATCTATATAGATCTTCACGTGTTTTTTACTAACGTTGAAGAACAGCGCGGCCCGTTCGCTCCCTGCCGCTGATGAAACCGGCAATGCCGGTCCTGCTTCCCGTTCTTTGAGCTTGTTAACGGCCATTACAAAACGGCTGAATTCGATTGGCTTCAGCAGATAATCCACTACATTCAATTCATAACCCTGTAGCGCATATTCCTGGTAGGCGGATGTAATGATCACCTGTGGCGGATTTTTGAGTGCTTTGATGAAATCAAGTCCTTTTAATTTGGGCAGGTGAATGTCGAGGAAAACCAGGTCGATCTTTTCTTTTTGCAACAGGTCTATGGCATACAGAGCATCAGTGCAAATACCTTTTAATTGCAGGAAAGGAACCTGGCCGATATAATCTTTTATCACTTCTGCCGCCAGTGGCTCATCTTCAACAATAATACAATTATACCTGTGCATAGCTGGTAAGATTTATGGAAAGCCGTACTGAAAAAGTAGTCGCTTCGTTCTGCAGTTGCAGGTCATGATCCGGGTACATGAGCTCCAGTTGCCTTCGCACATTGTGTAGCCCGATATTTTCCGTTATGTTCCCCGTAAAATCGTTTTCTTTCGTGTTCTCCACACTAAAGGTAAGACGCCCCTGTTGTAATTGTACCTGCATGCGGATAAAAGAATCGAACCGGCTTTCACTGGCGCCATGTTTGAACGCATTTTCAACGAATGGCAACAAGAGTAGCGGCGCTATTTTCCGGGTTTCATCATCTATATCGCGCTGAAAGTGAATGGTAAGGCGCTCGTACCGCATTTTTTCGAGTGCAATATAATCATCCAGGATCTTCAATTCATCGGCTATGGTAATGAGGTTACGCTTCGATTCGTATAGCATGAACCGTAACAGCTTCGATAAGCGCATGACCACTTCAGCTGTAGCTGCCGAACGTTTACGGGCAAGTGCATAGATATTATTCAGTGTATTGAAAAGAAAATGGGGATTGGTTTGATGGCGAAGGAATTTCAGTTCTGCTTCCAGCTTTTCCCTGACCAGGTTTTTCTCCCGCTCGCGGGCTGCCAGTTGAATACGCAGTAATTTTAAAGTGATCGCAACGCCGGAAACAAACCCAATATCCATTACCGCAAGTAGCAGATTGAGCACATGAAATAAGGACCGCGTCTTCAGCACACCGGAATAAATGATTGGATTTATGTAGTAAGCAAAGATGAGCCGGTATAATACAACAGTGACCAAAAAAGCAATAGCCACCTGGCAAATGATAGCGGCGAGTTTTACCGTTCCCTGCACGATCTTCGGAACGGCAACGTATAATATAAAATAAGTAAAAAGCAGTTTGGGCATCAATGCGGCAATAGCGGCTTCAAACGCCATGCGGACTTGCACGTACTCAGGAATGTTCTTCAATGCAGGCGCCACCCATACTAACTGTAATACGGTATCCTGTAACAGATACACCAGCCAGAAGGCGCCATGCATAAGCAGTCTTTTCATCGACCCTAAATTACAGCTTAAGGCTGAAAGCTCAAGGCTCAAGGCCAAAGGCTGAGGCCGAAAGCTTAAAGCTAAAGGCTGAAAGCCGTTAGCGGCGTTCTCAGCCTGCTTCACTTTGGCAAAGCTTTGAAGCAGGGTTTGCAGAAGTTTCTGCGTTCCGTGTTTCGCGTTGCGCGTTGTGCGTTCTGCGTACTGCGTTTCGCGTTCTGCGTTCTGCGTTCCGCGTTTAACAACCCTGTAATAACCAATAAACAAGAACAAACACGATAATGGTGCCCAGGCAGCCTCCGCCCCATTTCCAGGCGGCATATCCGGCAATTAATCCTCTTAGCCAGTCTCGCATAGTAAAAAATTTTATAACAACAACTATTTAAAAATTATGCCATGTAATACGCTTAACGCTGCAATACAATAAAGGCTAAAGGCCTAACGCTTGTTTCCGCGTAGGCGCTTCGCGCCTAACCTATCTGTATTTAGCCTTTTGCCTTCAGCCTTATGCCTTCAGCTTTATGCCTTTAGCCTTTTGCCCTAAGCTTATGCCTTCAGCCTTTTAGCCTTTTTTGCCCAAAATGGACTATCTTAGTCTTGAAATTAAACCCATGAGGTAGTCCACTATGCTTCCGTGGAAAACGATCATACAAATGCAAAAAGATGGCGATACGCCCGTCTACCTGCAGATAGCCAACTCCGTTATACAGGAAATGCGAAAAGGCCGGGTTGGTCCCGGTCTGAAACTGCCCGGCACCCGCCAGATGGCCGAAATGCTGCAGGTACACCGCAAAACGATCGTGCGGGCATATGAAGAGCTCGACGCACAGGGCTGGATAGAAATGCATCCATCGAAAGGCACCTTTACCAGCAAAGAGATACCCGAAACAAAAGCGCGCCGGTTCTCAAACAATCAGCATCAAAATGCCTTCCCCGCTACAACCGGCTACACAGTTAAAGTAAACACCACCCTTCGCACACCGGCATTGCCTTTACGCCATATCATCGGTTTTCATGATGGGCCCGACATGCGTCTGATCCCTGCTGATGAATTAGGCCGCGCCTATAAAAGCGTATTATCACGACATACCTACCTGAAATATATGTCGTATGTAGAAACACCCGGTGTGCAAAAATTCAGGCAGGTATTATCAGATTACCTCAATGCCACCCGCGGGCTGCAAACTACTTTCGAAAATATCCTGGTTACGAGGGGCGCACAGATGGCCCTCTACCTGCTATCGACCGTACTGTTTGCAAAAGGCGATACGATCATTGTAGGAGATACCAATTATTATTATGCCGATCATGTTTTTATTCAGGCCGGCATGCAGCTTACCCGCGTTAAGGTAGATGAATATGGTATGGACGTAGATGCTGTTGAAAAAGTTTGTCAACGGAAAAAGATCAAAGCCCTGTACATAACTTCGCATCACCACTATCCTACTACAGTAACCCTCTCGGCTGCCCGCCGCATCAAACTATTATCGCTTGCAGAGAAATATGGCTTCATTATCATTGAAGATGATTACGATTATGATTTCCATTATTTAAGCAGTCCGATGCTGCCGCTGGTAAGCGCTGATACCAAAGGGATGGTCATTTATATAGGTACACTTAGTAAGACCGTTGCACCAGCCATTCGTACCGGTTATGTAGTGGCCCCGCAAAATCTTATCCTGGAATTAAGCCGTATCCGCCAGCTGGTAGATGTGCAGGGTGATCCTATCATGGAACTGGCGCTGGTTGATCTGTTTGAAGAAGGACATATCAAACGGCATATGAAAAAAGCCCTGCTCGCTTATCATAAACGCCGTGATTTTCTATGCGGTCTGTTAAAAGATAAACTTTCCGACATGATCGATTTTAAAATACCCGATGGCGGATTGGCCATCTGGGCCAAATTCAACAGATCGATACCACTGCCGACACTCGCCGAAAAATTAAAAGCCCAGGGACTCATCCTCTCAAATGGTTTAATACATAATACTTCCGCTGTATTGATGAACGCAACCCGCATGGGTTTTGGCTGGATGAATGAACAGGAGGCAGAACAGGCGGTTGACCTGCTGGTAAAAACTATCCGCGCAAAATAATCTTGACAATTTCACGTTATAGTGCCGATTTATACAATTTCCTGTTGATGTAACAGACCACCTTTGTATCCCGGCCGTTTAGTTGGGATAACATAACACTAACTTCAATTACTGTTGCCCCATTAAACCGGACTACCCGGAATATAGAAACCGGACACCTTAATAGTCCGAATACCATTTACCTTTACGATCGATTTATTAAAGTTCTAAAAGTTTAAGCCATGAAAAAGTTGTTCATCCTTTGCTCAGCCCTGCTTCTTAGCTTTAGTTTGATTGCCCGTGATCCGGGTGAGATTGACGACAAACTCGTCAAATCGTTCAATACCAGTTTCCCGAAAGCTGAGCGGGTTAACTGGTATGAATTGCCAAAAGCCTGGGTGGTGAATTTTGTCGCAGATGGTATCCGTTCAAGGATCGTGTACCTGAAAGATGGAAGAGCTACCGAGTTTACCCGTTACTACTATGAGCAGCATCTGCCATTTGTGGTTCGTTCCAAGGTCAAAAACGCTTATCCTAACAAGAATATCTTTGGCATTGTAGAGGTTTCTACCATTACAGAAGCCGGAATTTCCAGGTTGGAATATTTTGTAAAGCTACAGGATGAAAAAATCTGGATGACCGTAAAATCTGATAATGAAGGCCACCTGAGTATTGTAGAAAAGTACAGAAAGGCGCAATAACAAAACGGGAAATCAGTTATTATAAAGGCAGAAGGGTTGAAAGGAAACTTTCAAACTTTCTGCCTTTTTTGCTATAGAACCGGGAAGAAAAAAATATTACAATTACCTATTATTTACCCAAATTATTATAATCCCATCCAAATATTAGTATTTTTACGCTGCAAACGCAACTGCAAAAAATCGTATCCCATGCATGGCTTTAAACCCTTAATAACTGTTCTGCTTACCATTATTTCAATTCCTGTATTTTCCCAGTCCAGATCATTATACAGCTTCCAGGACCTGTCGCATCTTTATTATAAAAAACAAAAAGATTCATTGGCAAAAGCCTGGACCTGCCCTTCCGTTTACAAGGAAAGGAGCACGCAAAAAAAATACAAAGAGATCTGGGACGACCGCACCAGTTTTTTTACCGGCGCCATCCAGGGCGACAATTATATACACGATACAGAAGTATACACTTACGTAGACGGTATCATTAACCAGATCGTTCAGGCCAACAAACAGCTGATCCCGGTGAAGCCGATGTTGCTCATTGACCGAAGCGCTTCAGTGAATGCCTATGCGATAGGTAATAACATCATTGCCGTTAACCTGGGGCTGATCGTATTTTCGAAGTCAAGGGAAGAACTGTCGCTGGCTATTGCCCATGAAATGTCGCACAACATTCTTACGCATCCTGAAAACGCCATGAAGCAACGGGCCGAATGGCTTAGCTCTGACGAATATCAAAAATCGTTGAATGCCGTGCTCGATTCCAAATATGAACGGCTGTCACGATTAAGAAAAGTGCTCGAAAACTATTCTTTCAGCAGAAGTAAACACCAACGTTATCATGAAAGTGATGCGGATTCACTGGCAATCCTGATGCTGAAAAAAAGCAACATTGCCTTTCAGGCATCCTTCTTCCTGCGGCTCGACAGCGCAGATAATATTTACCATCAACCGCTGAAACATCCGGTTAAAAACTATTTTACGGCGTACAACCTGCCATTTGACGACAGCTGGACAAAAAAACGCACAAAAGGCCTTTCTGCAAAGTCGTATAATTTTAAAGACACTTCTACCCTGCAGGATTCTTTAAAAACGCACCCCGATTGTGTGGAACGGTTCAACAAAACCCGCAGCCAGTCTGTTGCCGGCGTAACACCCACCCCTATACCAGCACAGCTGCAGGATAAGGCCAATAAAATGATCATCTGGAATATGTATTCCAACATGAGCCTCACGCCTTGTTTATACCGCATCTTTCTCGAAAAGGACAAAGGCAATACCGATGAATGGTACGACTTCATGATCAGTAACATCATTTCCGGCATATACTATTCCGACCGCGAACTGCGCCGCTTTAATGCCATCGGTGTGGTGCAAAAAGAATACATTTCAAAAGATTATTATGAGCTGCAAACCATGCTCGAACAAATTCCCCGTGAGCAGCTGGAACAATACTGCAAGATATTTCAGAACGCAGGTTTCTGGAAAAGTTTGCCTTCTGGCGAAAAAGCCTTAAAGAACCTGATGTTCACCCTGGCGCTGGATCCGGATCTTTCGGAAAAAAACAAAGCAAAAGCTGCGAAAGAATTTACCGCTGGCAACGCCAACAGCATGTATTATGAATTCGCCAGGATCTTCGAAGAATAAAATATCCTTAAAACATTTAATACAAACCAAAACGAATGAAAAAAACACTAACAGCATTCCTGCTGACCATAACCGTGTGTTTAGCCCACGCCCAAACAAAAGTCTTTAAAGAAGTAGGAAAAGATATCTCTTCCGAAGTAAAAGCGATCATCCAGGACAATTCCCTGGTAGGCTACCTGGTGTTTACCAGGCTCGAAAAAGCAAATGCCGACTCTTTCAATTACAAGATCGCCATCATGGACGAAAACCTGAACGATATTGGAACTGTTAAGTTCAGGGACATGGCCCTCGATCTGCAATCGGTAAGTTTTGAACAGGATATCTTATGCCTTGCTTATTTAAAAAGCAACGTTATTAACGAGCCGGCAAAAAACAGGAAAAAATATAAACAGGCAGTGTTGGATCAAAAGACATCTGTCTTCGTACAATTTGTGAGCCTCGATGGCAAGATCGTTAAATCGAATACGTTTGAGGCTACCCTTACCCCGCAAACAAATTCCTATGGTATATATACCGGGGAAAAAATGCTGAAACATTCGCTGCAATTGACCAATATTCCACAAAAAGGTTTTGCGCTTTTCTTTGGGGATGACCGGAAAAGCAACCTGGTTACCTTCAGCGCCAATGGCGATATATTGTGGCAGAAAAATACCACCGAACAGGCACAGCGCTTCAATCTGCTGGCAGCCAAACAGGCTATTTACCTGTTGGTAAAAAGAAACCATGAAATGAAGGAAGGCGGTTATGAATTATTGAGTTATGCGATCGCTGATGGCGCTGTTTTCCCTAAATACGAGTTAAAGGACAAGCAGGGCCATTCATTAAAGGTGTTTACGTTCGATATTGATCCAACAAGCGGTTTGCCCTTTATGGCCGGAAACATAATTGATCTTCGTAAGGGCAACAACTACATAACAGCCAAAAAACTGGCCAGGGGACCTTATGCCGGTGTTTTCACCATTAATATAAATGGAACAAAAAAAGCAGACATCAAGGAATCTTTTTCTTATTGGAATGATGGTTCGCAATCATTCATCAGCAGCAAAGGCCATCTGGCCAGCAACAACACCTATCCCCGGCTCGAACGCGCGTTCAAAGATTTTCAGGGCAACACCATATTTGTAGGTTCAACCGTGATCAGAAGAGCAAAATTTGGTTCTATATTCTTTACGGTGGCAACAGCCCCTACGGTAATTATTCCCTTGTTTATCGCAGGCGGCGGTTATACCAAAGCCCGACTGGCAGAAGCCGTATTAATAAAACAAACTGAAAAAGGCGCCATTTCAGTCGATAATACCATAGCAACCAATCGCACCAAGCCTTTCCCGGGTGCAGCGCCGATAAACATGTAT
Source organism: Longitalea luteola (assembly GCF_017356035.1). Lineage (GTDB taxonomy): Bacteria > Bacteroidota > Bacteroidia > Chitinophagales > Chitinophagaceae > Niastella > Niastella luteola. The sequence goes on from NZ_JAFIQX010000009.1 coordinate 197,891, forward strand.
GATAACAGGTATTTTTATTTTGTGACCAACCATGACACAAAATCCAATTACGTAATCATAAATGATGCAAAAGACATTTTTGTGTATAATGCCAGCAAAAAGAACATCGTTCGTACCATTCCCCATAAGGATGGAAACGTTCGAACAAATGTATTCCCGGCAAAAGAAGGCCATATGATGATCGCCACCTACAATGGTTCAGAAACCAGGGTTTCAATAGAAGCATTATAGTTACAAATGTTTAAAAAAAGAAAGCGCCCGGCTTTGACTGGGCGCTTTCTTTTTTATTAGCTAATTAACACAACTTGTCTGGCTTTAATCGGGATTAGCACGCTGACTAAAACAGGTCATACGAAGGAAAATCCGATACTTTGTTCAGACCGGCTTCAATAGCACCTTTCATCGTCCAGCCACAGCCATCGTTCGACGGATTGTTATTGACGATCACCGAATAACTCAATCCATTGCCCAATTCAACCAGGAAAGAGCGGGTACCATCAAAACAGCCGTTGTGGTTTTGCATGGCACCTGAGATGTTCCAGCCGCAGCCATAGCCCGGCCTTAGCGTTGAACCGGTTGTCATGGTCGCGTGCGCTCCATTGGTGATCACATCGCTGGGGGTGGCAGCACCATCGACCCGGTTCAGGAATTTAAGCAGATCTATCGGCCGCGCTACCCAGCCGCCAAAACCGGCCCAGAGTTGTAAATTCATTTTATCCATCGGTACATACGACGCTTCGCCTGATTTTGAGCTGCCTGAAGCAGCGCCTACATACATGGTATTGCCAATGCCGCATTTGTTCAGCACGTTGTTGCGGATATAATTCTCGTATGACTGGCCGCTCACCTGTTCAATGATCCGGGCGAGGATGAAATAATTGGTGTTGCTATAAATATACTGGTTGGAAGTATCAGTAGTGATCAGGTCAGCTGCATTCAGTAATACGTTCATGGCGTCATCCGCGGTTTTATTTTGATCCCAGAACACTGATTCTCCATTGCAGCTGCGCAATCCTGAAGTATGGTTCAATAACTGGCGTACGGTGATGTTGTTCAGCTTTTCTTTACCCGACGGCGTAGCATATTTTGAACCGAGTATGCTGTTCGGACCAAACACCGCTTTATCCAGTGAGATCTTGTGTTGATCGAGCAGCGTCATGATGCCAACAGAAGTAACCGGTTTTGAAATGCTCATGATCCGCAGGGGTTGATCGGGCGACATTTCCTCTCCACTGGCAGCATCGGCATAGCCATATCCTTTGGCAAACACCAAACGGCCATTTTTACAAACCGCTATTGACAATCCTTTTACACTTTGATCGCTCATGTACTTGTTCACCGCCTCATCAATGACTGCAATGTCAGACCCCTTCATGTTCGTGTTGGTCCAGATGGCGTTATACTCGCAGCTGGTACCCGAAGTATATGCATTTACATACACCGGCTTGTAACCCTGGTAATACATATTGTCGAAAACATACTGGTAGTTGCCATTGCTTACACCATGTCTTGCTGCCCACAACGGACTGGCTACATTTTCCCAGATGGCAGCATACAGGTTGGTTCCATTCTTTGTATAACCGCTTACTGTTTTCAGCAGGTAGCCTTGTTTGGTGTAATCATTGAACGCCTGCTGGTACTGGCTCGAAGTAAGGTTATGGCGGGCGATATAGCCGTTACCAGCGCTCTTTTCCCAAATGCCGGCAAAAAATTCGGTATTGTTCACTACATAACCCGATACATGCACGAGCCGGTATCCCTGTTTTGAAAAATCATCGAACGCTTTTTGGTATTGCGCTGCCGTGAGGTTATGCCGGGCAGCCCACGCCGCGCCGGATGTTTTTTGCCAGATAGCAGCAAATTTTGCCTGGCTGCCTACACCATAACCCGACACATGCGTTAAACGGAATCCCTTCTTAACATGATCATCAAACGCTGACTGGTAGTCCTGGCTCGACAAACCATGCCTGGCAGACCATTCCGGCCCTGCTTTCTTCTCCCATAAAGCGATATATCTTTCCTGACCGCCACAGGTATAGCCACTTACTGTTGAAAGCCGGTAGCCCTGTTGGGTAAGGTCATTAAATGCCGCCTGGTATTGCGCTGCGCTTAAATTATGACGGGCTACCCATTGCGCACTCGCTGGCGAAGTAAATAACGCACAAAAAAGAACAAATAAACTGGTTTGAAATAATGATTTCATAGTAAGACCTTTAAAGTTTTAATGGTTATGATAAAAGATCGCATAGGCTATTGTAACAATAGCTATCAATCCTGTTTAAAATGTTTTTGCTATTAATCGGAGAACCTGCTGACAGTGGTTGATCAGTTGCTCAGATCCGTGTTCATAAAGGAGCGGTAATGTTCGATGCCGTAATTCGAATGCAAATGTAAAGGCGATATCCAGCGCCAACAATACCACAATAGTGGTAAGATCACATTGTTGACGAAGATCAAGTAGGACTACGTAAGCCCTTACCGTATTATCTCGGAGATAAAGTAATTATACCTTTTACTTTCTGGCAAAATAAGGAATATCATCCCTGCTTACCGTGTCTCGCTGTTGCCAGTAAGCGACGGTTACTACTTGTCCGGATGGAGTTTTCAATAATCGTCCGAATAACGCATTGGTGGGATTGAAGGTAACATCGGTAACCCCTATTGTGTAAGTGGCATGCGGCGGTGGCGTTGGTTCACCAGATGTATCGGGATTGGCAGCGGTTGCTGCAGGCGCAGTAGCTTTGGCAGGAGGTGAAGCAGCAATGATGACGGTATATTTATTGAATTCCAGTAAAGGTTTTAAGAAATCAACCCGTTGTTGCGATGCATTCCTTTCTACAATGGCGCATTTGACGCCATTCAATTCTTCAAACTCATGATTTTTATTAATTGCCATAACTAATAACTGTAAACTGTGAACTTTGAACTTTGAACTGTAAACTTTGAACTTAGAAGCCAAAGCTCAAAGCATAGATATAATCATACACAAACCCTGCAAGTCCCGTTATTAAAATACCCGCTACACAAATGAACATGGCCAGCTTTGAATAAGCGGGTATGGTTAATCGTTCGATGGGCTGCTCATTTGCATCCATGAAGACCGCTTTCACGATGCGCAGGTAATAATAAAATGAAAGGATCATATTTAACGCCGCAATCGTGATCGGGATATAATTACCTTTTCCGGCGCCAGCCATTAAGAGAAAAAACTTCCCAAAAAAACCAGCCGTTGGCGGCACGCCGGCCAGGGAAAATAAAGCAATAGTGAGCACCCACGATAACACCGGATTGGTTTTGTAAAAACCTTTATAATCACTCACCTGTTCCCGGCCCGTAACAGCGCTTACCAGCGCCACAACACCAAACGCGGCAAGATTTGAAAAGACATAAATAAGCACGAAATAAACGACAGAAGCCGAAGATACCTGTGAGCTGCCCGTTATACCCACCAGGATAAAACCGATCTGGGCAATGGAAGAAAAGGCAAGGAAGCGCTTGATATTATTCTGCCGGATGGCAAACAGGTTCCCGATCAAAATGGTTACCACCGACAATAAAAACAACATATTATACCAGTTGCCCGCTATGGGTTTGAACACCGTATATAACACCGAAACGAACACGAATAAAACCGATCCTTTTGACACCACCGACAACCAGGATGTAACAGCCACCGGTGCTCCTTCATACACATCGGCCGTCCACAAATGAAAGGGTACAACAGAAATTTTAAAGGCAAAACCGGCCAGCAATAAAACGAAAGCAAAGATATGCAAGGGACTGCCGGTAATAAGCGCAGTCATTTCGCTGAAGGTAAGGGTACCGGTAGCCCCATACAGCAGCGATATGCCAAACAGGAGCAAACCGGATGCGAAGGCAGATGACATAATAAATTTCATCGCTGCTTCCGATGATCTTTTTGCAGCCAGGTCGAAATTCGCCATGGTTGCCAGTGGAATGCTCGACAGTTCCAGGCCAATATAGAACAGTATCAGATTGCCGCTGGAGATCATAAAGAACATTCCCAGCAAGGTGCACAAAAGCAGGACGTAAAATTCGGGTACATGGTCGTGCTTTTTAAGCCAGGAGAAAGATTGTAAGGATATGATCAACGTGCCCAGGTTCAGAATATTTTTTTCAAGCACGATCAGGGGATTGGTCACATACATTTCATTGAACAGTACGCCCGGCTGATTGCCGGTAAATCCTGCCGCGAGGTTCAGTAACAACAGCCCATTGGCCAGGTTCATCATCTTTTCGTTGGACATATCCGCTCCAATCTTTAATAATAACAGCACAAAGATGATCACCATGATCACCAGTTCCTGTTTCATGAGTATAAAAAAATCAGACAGCATAATTAAAATATGAGGCTTGTCAATTGTGCAATGCCAGTTGTTCCCCCTTTTACGGTTTGGGGTGTTAATTAATTAATTCAGTCAACCAGAATGGTGCTACCCCTATGGCCACAATGCCAATGATAAGAAGCACAGCAGCCAGTTTCTCATTCCAGCGGGCGTCTGAGAGCACATGGCCCTGTTGCAGCAAAGAGCCAGTGCCTTCCACCAGTAATGGTCCCATGATCACTTTGCCCATGGCTCGCAAGATGTACACGGCTGTTACGACAATGGAGGCACAAGCGAGGATCGTTGCCAACCGGTACCAGGCATCTTCTCTTTGCCAGGCGCCCATAAAAACGGTTACTTCGGCTACAAACCCACTTAAACCCGGTAAACCCAGCGAGCATAAACCAGCGATAACAAATACCGTTGCAATAAAAGGCATCACTTTCAACAAGCCGCCCAACTGCGCCACCTGCCGGGTGTGCGTTCGGTCGTACAACATGCCAATGGCGGCGAAGAAGAGCGCGGTCATTAATCCATGCGATACCATTTGCAACACCGCGCCCATCATGGCCGTTTTCGTGAGCATACCAATCCCTAACAACACAAACCCGCAATGGCTAACAGATGAATAGGCATTGATGTATTTCAGATCGGTTTGCATCATCGTAGCGAAGGCGCCATAGATGATAGCAATGGTAGCCAGCACAATGATGATGCCCGAGTACGACTGCGCTGCCGCTGGCATTAACAGCGCCATGCGTAAACAGCCATAACCGCCCAGTTTCATGGAGATGCCTGCCAGGAACATCGACGCTGCTGTAGGCGCCGATGAATGGCCATCGGGCACCCAGGTATGAAAGGGGAACAAGGCCGTGAAAATGCCAAAGCCGATAAATGCAAATGGGAAGAATAGTTCCTGTACATCGGTTGATATACCTGCCTGAGCGATCTGCAACAGATCGAATGTAGGGCCGTTGGCTGTGGGTGTATTGAAATAGATACCGGCCAGCCCAACAAAAACAAGCGCGCTGCCGCCCATCAATAGCAGGGCCAGTTTCATCGCACTGTACGATGACCGGCCGCTGCCCCAGATCCCGATCAGCAGGAACTTGGGGATCACGGCCACCTCGAGGAAGAAAAACAAGGTGAACAGGTCGAGCGAAATGAAAAAGCCATAAGCGCCCAGGCTGAGCAGGACCAATAAAAAGAAAAATTCTTTACTGAGCTTTTCTACCGGCCAGGAAACGAGGATACCGGCCACCGTTACCAATGCCGTTAAGAGGATCATGGCGATGGCGATGCCATCTATCCCAACATGATAATGTATATTCAATGAAGCAAACCAGGTAAGATCCTCTTCAAACAAAATAGCAGCCGCATTACCGGCAGGCCGTTGTTGCCAGTAAGCCCCCAACAGCCATAGCACATAGATCAATTGCACAACCGCTCCACTCAACGCCACTACACGAACCTGCCTGAACCCATTACACAGCAACAATGCAATGGCGGTGAGAAGCGGCAATATGATCAAGACTGATAATGACATAGCATGTTCATAATTTAAGTGATGCAATCGCGGTTACAAGTTACCCGTCCCCGGTTTTCAACCATGTAACCTGAAACTGTACCCTGTATTTTCATTAGCGCATCAGCACATCAGCACATTAGCACATTGTTCTCACGTCCAATAAATAAACACTGCTGCGAGAGCTATAATACTGCCAAACACATACAACATATAATTTTGTACACTGCCCGATTGTAATGCTTTTATGCTTTCTGACAACCGGGTAGTGGCCCAGCCTGCTCCATTCATGAACCCATCTACAAGATGTCTGTCGATCCAGGCAGCAGGTTTCGCAATGCCGTTAAAAACGATCTTTTTGGTAATGAAAAGGTACAGCTCATCGAAATAGAACTTATGTCTTACTAACTTATACATTCCCCTAAATGCAAGGGCCCATTTTCGAGGCAGCGGATTATTTTTAAAATAAAGCACATACGCGATAGTTATACCTGCTATGGCGACTGCTACGGGCGCAATTGAAAAACGAAGCGGAACAGTAATTTCCTCCTGTCCATTGACAGCTACAAAATGCGGGAAGGGAATAAATCCAACCGTAATAGCCGCTGCGGCCAGCACCAATAAAGGACCTTTCATAGTCCAGCTACCTTCCCCATGGTGATTGCTGTAGCTGGGTGTTCTGTTCCAGAAAATGCGGAAGTACAACCGGAACATATAATAAGCCGTTAAGCCGGAAGTGACCAGCCCCAGGATATATCCAAAGCGGTTATTCTCCCAGGCAGCCAGCAGGATCTCTTCCTTACTAAAGAAACCGGCAAAAGGTGGTATGCCGGCAATGGCCAGACAGGCAATCAAAAATGTAATATGCGTCAGGGGCATTAACTTTCGCAATCCGCCCATTTCCCGTATTTCATTGGTATGAACGAAATGAATAACGGCCCCTGCACCCAGGAACAATAAAGATTTAAAGAATGCATGGGTAAACAAATGAAAAAGCGAGGCGCTGTAACCAGTGGCAGTATCGCCATAACCCGAAAGACCCAACGCAAATAACATATAGCCGATCTGTGAAATGGTGGAATATGCAAGCACCCGTTTAATATCCGTTTGGGTGCAGGCAATGATCGCCGCCAGCAAAGCAGACAGCGCACCCACCCAGGTTATAATTTGCAAAACAGCTTCATCTAAGAGGTATACCGGGTATAACCGTGCCACCAGGTAAACGCCAGCCACCACCATAGTAGCCGCATGTATCAGAGCAGATACGGGCGTTGGTCCTTCCATAGCATCGGGCAACCAGATGTGCAGGGGGAACATGGCCGATTTACCGGCGCCGCCTATAAATACCAGCACCAGCGCCCAGGTTAAGAGGGAGATCCCCATGAAACCAATTTGTGGTGTTTGCGTCAATGGCGACAAATTTGTAGCAGTTAACCGGTAGATCAACATATTAAAATCCAGCGTGCCGCCGTAATAGGCGAGTATCAGTATGCCGATCAAAAAACCAAGATCGGCAAAGCGTGTTACAATAAATGCTTTTTTCGCCGCAGCCACTGCTGCCGGCCGGTCGTAATAAAAACCAATGAGCAGAAAAGAAGAAACGCCTACCAGTTCCCAAAAGATATAGATCTGCAGAAGATTAGTCGAAAGCACCAGTCCCAGCATCGAAAAAGTGAACAATCCCAGGAATGCATAATAGGTGGCAAACCGGTCCTCGCCCTTCATATAACCCAGACTGAACAGATGCACCATCAGGGAAATAAATGTTACCACTACCAGCATCATTACGGAGGCCGGATCGACCAGCACCCCCATATCAATTGACAGGCCGGGCGAGAATGACAACCAGGTATAATGCAGTGCCGTTACCGGCGGATAAATGCCGTTGATTTTTCCACTGACAAAAAAATAATTATACGCGGTATAAAAAGCCAGTACCGTTGACACCAGCAACAGGAATGTTCCTAAGATCCCGGCTGACCTGGTCAGGGATTTACCAAACAACCCCAGGATAATAAAACCTGCCAGCGGCAGCAACGGTATCAATGTTATGTATGATGAATAGTTCATATAGTGAATGGTCAATGGTGAATGGTCAATGGTGAATGGTCAAGGGTCGGTGGTCAATGTCAATTTCACAGTCGCTACCTCCACTCGCCTATGATCTTAATACTTCATCTCCTGCGCATCCTCCACATCAATAGAACGGTGATTCCTGTACAGATTAATAATGATCGCAATTGCTACCGCAGCTTCTGCAGCGGCAACCGTGATAATAAACAGGCTGAAGAAAACGCCATTCAGTGTATGGGGGTACAGGTATTTATTGAATGCCACAAAATTGATGTTCACGCTGTTAAGCATCAGTTCTATGGCCATCAGCATCGTGATCAGGTTGCGCCGGGTGAACAGTCCGTACACGCCGATAAAAAACAGCGCCGTACTTACAAATAAGATATGTGTTAATGGAATGCTGCTCATGTTGCTTTTTCCTCCATTATTGAAACTTCGTCAGGTGTTGTTGACGCCGCCGGTACATCAGTCAGGTTATTGCTGGTTCCAAAGCCGCCAACAGTTGCTGTATGTTTTTGAATGGTCTTTCCTTTGGGAACCGATCGCATGGCAATGACGATACAACCGATCATAGCAGCCAGTAACAACATACTCACCACTTCAAAGGGCAGCACGAAGCCATGCTGTTTGGTATCGAGCATTTGTTCGCCAATAGCGGAAACAGGCACGACAAATGGTTTCACCGGACCAGCCGATGCAAACCCATATTCCGCAATAATTTTATAAGAGAAGGCAAACCCTAATAACACAGCCAGTATGAAAAACAGCGTTCGTTTCAATGGCGGTTTGGGCATCTTACTGCCCGACTGCTGGGTGAGAAAAATAGAAAAAATGATCAGCACCACCACTCCACCTACATATACGATGATTTGAACGGCCGCCACAAATTCCACCTGCATCCAGAAATACAGGGCCGCAACCCCCACCAGGCTGAACAGCAACCAGATGGCCGACCGGAAAATTTTGTTAGCAGTCACTGCCAATACAGCCGTTCCCAGCACAAAGGCTGAGATCAGATAAAATAGTATGTCGGATGCATTCATAAAATCAATCGGCAATAGACAATAGGCAATGGGCAATTGGCAATCGCTCAAACTTCAGTCTTCACTATTATCCGATTACCTAATAATTATTAACTCAATAACTGAACAACTCAATAACTGAACAACTCAATAACTGAACAACTCAATAACTTATTAACTTAATAACTGGAATAACAGCTACTCCACCCCTGCCCGCAACTTTGATCCTGGTTGATTCAATTTCTTCAACAGCCTGTTCCGGTCATATACACTGTGTTCAAATGTTTGGGCCATTTTAATAGCGCTGGTCGGACAAGCCTCCACGCATAAATTACACATCGTGCACAGCTCCAGGTGATAGACAAAGGTGTCCAGCGCTTTTTTCTTTTTGCCCTCCGGCGTTGTATCGAACTTGGTAATGATTTTTATGGTAGCGTTCGGACAAGCCAGCTCACAAGCCGTACAGCCGGTACATGCATGCTCGTTATTCTCATCATGGATCATTACCACTTCACCGCGGAAGCGTTCTGGCAGTTTCATGTGCGCCCGGTTGTCGGGATATTGTTGCGTAATGATCTCTTTAGGCCGTACAAAATAACTCCCCGTTGTCTTCATGCCTTTCAACAGGGATGATACCGCCTTAAATACGTCCGATATATATTCTTTAATAAACATTGCATACGTTTTTATATCTCCCCTTTAGGGGTTGGGGTGCGGTTAAAAATGCCATCCCATGATCGCGATCAACGTTATCAGCAACAGGTTGAACATACTGATCGGCAATAAATATTTCCATTCGAGACTCAGCAACTGATCAACGCGCAACCGGGGGAATGTCCACCGGAACCACATGATCAAAAAGATCAGGCAAAATGTTTTGCCCAGGAACCAAAGCGACGAAGGGATGTAATCCATGATTCTGTTAAAATCATCCCAATTACCAATGTGCAACGGCATCCAGCCGCCCAGGAACAAGGTGGCTCCAATGGCACATACTATAAAGATGTTGATGTACTCCGCCAGAAAGAACAAGGCGAATCTCATTCCCGAATATTCAGTATGAAAACCGGCCGTTAATTCCGATTCTGCTTCCGCCAGGTCAAAAGGTGCGCGATTGGTTTCTGCGGTTACAGCTATAATAAAGATCACAAAAGCGATGAGGGCAGGAATATGTCCGCGAAACAACCACCAGCCGGTTTGCTGGGAAGCAATGATGTCAGACACCTGTAAACTGCCAGCCAGTACAACAATGGAAATGATAGACAAGCCCGCGGATAATTCATAACTAACGATCTGGGCCCCGCTGCGCATAGCGCCTAATAGTGAGTATTTATTATTGCTGGCCCAGCCGGCCATCAGTATACCAATTACCGAAACAGAAGATACTGCCGACACATACAACACGCCTATGTTGATATCCCATATTTGAAAACCTTTCGCAAAGGCAATGGGCGCCATGATCAGCATAGCTGCGATCATTACAATAAAAGGGGCCAGGTTGAACAGAAATTTATCGGCGCCATCGGGTGTTAAGCCTTCCTTCATCATCAGTTTTAAGGTATCCGCTGCCGTTTGTAACATGCCTCTCGGGCCTACCCGGTTTGGCCCCAGGCGGATCTGCATGCGGGCGGCCACCTTGCGCTCCATTAATACCAATACCAGGCCCAGCACAGCAAATAAGCCGATCACCAGCAACATCACAATCGCGCACTCCAGTATCAATGCCATGGTGGGGTTGAACGTGCTGTACAACCATTGTTGAATTGAATTGGTTATGGTTTCTAAACTGAACATTGTATATATAGACCCGGTTTTTAGGAACCGAGGTAACTCATACCTCCTATTTAACATCGTACATCCTACTTCCTACTTCATATTTTTTATACCGATTGGCTTCAATCATATTCATATTTTACCTATCAATATCCGGTATCACCAGATCAAGCGTCCCCATGATGGCCATTAAATCCCCAATCTTACAACCCCGGCTCATATGATCCAATGCCGATAAATTTGAAAAACCGGGCGATCTGAATTTGATGCGGTAAGGTGTGGTGCCCCCTTCACTTACGATATATACGCCCAGCTCGCCACGGGCCGTTTCCACGCGCGAATAAAATTCTCCCTTCGGTAGTTTCAATACGGCTTTTGTCTTCGCCTGAAAATCCCCTTCGGGAATATTATCGATCAATTGTTCAATGATGCGCACCGATTGCCGCAATTCTTTTATGCGCACCAGGTAACGGGCATAACTATCGCCGGCTGTTTCAATGATCTCATCAAAATTTACTTTGTCATATACTTCGTATGGATATAACTTCCGGATATCACAGGCTACGCCACTGGCTCTGCCAACGGGGCCGGTGCAACCAAAAGAGATCGCATCTTCTCTTGACAATACCCCAATTCCTTTGGTGCGGTTCTGGAAAATAATGTTGCCGGTTACCAGGTCATCGTATTCATCGATCTTGCTGTTGAATAGTTGTATGAAGTCTTTTACTCTTCGCTGGAAATTCGGATGAATGTCATACATCACGCCACCGGGCACCATATAGTTCATGGTAAGGCGGGTGCCGCAGGTTTCTTCCATAATATCATTAATGGTTTCGCGTTCCCGAAATGCATAAAAGAACGGCGTGAAGGCACCGAGGTCCATAGCCATGGCGCCCCACCACAATTCATGAGAAGCAATACGGGTCAGCTCGTCCATCAGCACGCGGATCACCTGGGCCCGCGGCGGTATTTCCAGCTGCAGCCCTTTTTCAACGCATAACACGCAGCCGTGATTGTTAATGTGGGCCGACAAATAATCCATTCTGCTCGTTACATAAATAAATTGCCGGTAGCTCAGGCTTTCGCACATCTTCTCTATACTGCGATGGATATAACCTAAATGCGGTTCGATCTTTTTAATGGTTTCACCCTCCAGCGTGATCACTAAATGCAATACCCCATGCGTAGCCGGATGCTGCGGCCCTACATTGATCACCAGCCCGGCTCCGGCTTCATCCATCGCTAAGTCCCTTGCTGTGGTTGGGGCTATAGTATTGGAATTAAGTATTTGTGTTTCCCTGTACACGCTGTTTATTTATATTGTCAGAGTTTGATCATATTCACCGGGTCTTCAAAATCTTTTCGCAGCGGATGGCCTTCAAAATCATCTGTCAACACCAACCGCCGCAGGTCGGGGTGATGCAGGAAGCGCACACCGAAGAGGTCAAAAACCTCGCGCTCATGAAATTCTGCTGTTCGCCAGATGTCTGATACCGTTTCTATTTCGGGATGATCACTGGTCAGTTTTACTTTTACCACCAGCACATGCCGGAACACCGTAGAAGTAAAATGATACACCATCATAAAAATACCACCACTACCTTCGTCCGCGGTGTTGCCAGCAGCCGGCGTTTTGCCTGCCGTTGGCCAGTGGATGCAGGTAAGGCAAAACAAATAATCCATCTGCAGCACGCCATTTCGCAACCAATGCGCAACGGGCTTCCAATCGCCGGTTTCAACCTGCACATTCAACCATTCGCCGGTTTCTTCAAAAACCGCTTTAGGTTGAAATTGGGTTATATGTTCTTTCAGCTCGTCTTTTGTCATGACTGCTTTGTTTCTGCCCGTATTTGTTCACGGGTGAGGCCTGCTTTTATTTTCTGTTGCAAGGTGATCAGTGCATGCAACAGGGCTTCCGGCCTGGGCGGACAACCGGGAATGTACACGTCGACCGGGATAATATGATCGGCGCCTTTTACTACAGAATAGGTATTATAAAAGAAGGGACCGCCGCTGATGGCACACGCGCCCATGGCGATCACATATTTTGGATCGGCCATCTGATCGTACAAGCGCTTGAGCACGGGCGCCATTTTATTTACGATGGTGCCGGCGATGATGATCACATCGGCCTGGCGGGGTGTTGCCCGCGCCACTTCAAAACCAAAGCGGGAGAAATCGTATTTCGAAGAAGCCGCCGACATCATTTCAATGCCACAGCAGCTGGTGGCAAACGTGAGCGGCCATAAGGAATTTGCACGAGCCCAGTTAACGATATCATTAAATGAGCTGATAATGAGCCCACCCCCGGGCAGGTTATGCACCTGGCCGGGGAATGCCGTGTTCCCGTTGGATGCGGTATCTATGTCTGTTTTTACGTTGTTTTCCATTGACGGATAGTTTACTCCGTATTTACATCCATTTCAATGCGCCTTTCTTGTGTGCGTATAAAAACCCGGTAAATAATATGAAAAAGAAAATGGCGATCTCAACTAGCGCCATTATGCCAACTTTTTTTACAACAACAGCCCAGGGATAAACAAAGATCAGTTCGACATCAAAGATCAGGAACAGCAGGGCGAATAAATAATACCCTACATTGAATTGATTCCAGGGTGAGCCTTCAGAAGGTATGCCACATTCATAGGGTTGACCTTTTTGCGCATTCACCGATCCTCTTACCAAAAATTTTGATACGAGTATGCCGCCGGCCGAAAACAAAATGGCAGCAATGGTCAATACAAGGAGCGCAACAGGTCCCATATGGCGAATTTGGTAGTTAGCAAATCGGCTGCTGATTCTAAATTTAGGATTTTTATTTCAAATCCAACATTTCCCAGCCGATTTAACCGCCTGCCTTTTTTCACGTTCATGGATGACAGAAACATTCGCATCGTGTGAAGGGATAGCTTTCCATCACCCGGTAGCACCAGGTAATACACAACCTTGATTATTAGCCAATTTGTAAACTGAATTACATTCAGGAATTTTACCATCTGAAAACCGTACCTTAACCGCCTGCCAGCAATGATCTGGGTGAGAGGTTTTGCACTTAAAACGCCAACGAGGAATATTCTTCACTGTTTATACAATCATGAGCACCATTACTATTTATGGCCTCTGCTGATTAATTGACAAACGTGCATCTAACATTCTTTTCTATCTTTCTGCACTTAATCACGACATTTTAGCAACCTGATAATTAAACATTTCCATATTCGTTGGACGGGCGCGCCGCTGGTTAAATTTCTTTTTAGAAAAAAATCACTTCAAACCTGTCACGTTTCGCCATGCTGTTTTGTTTTATTACCGGAAAACGAATTAATACAAAAAATACATACAAAATGGAACAGAGAATTGCATTCGCAGACGCAACAAAAGGTCTATTCGATGGATTGTTTAAAACAGAAATGTACCTCAAAAAATCAGGCCTGGATCTTAAACTGCAGGAGTTGATCAAATACCGTGTATCGCAGATCAATGGCTGTGCTTACTGCCTCGATATGCACCATAAAGAAGCCATCGCCCTGGGTGAAACGGAACAACGGCTGCACTCCCTGGCTGCCTGGAGAGAATGTCCTTATTACAGTGAGAAAGAAAGAGCAGCCCTCGCTTATGCGGAAGCGGTAACCAATTTACACCTGCATGGCATCACAGACGAAATCTTTACCACATTACAACAACATTTCTCCAAAGCTGAAATTGCCGACCTCACCATGGCTATCGCCAATATCAACAACTGGAACCGGATCAATATTGCCTGGAGAACCGTACCCGGTAATTACAAAGTTGGACAATTTAACTAAACCCCTGACACTGTCATGTCGAAACCACCGAAAAAATGGAAAATGGCTATCCTTATTTGGATAGCCATTTATCCCACCGTAACCATCGTTGCCCTGTTATTCGGCAATCATTTTGAAAAAATAGATCCGCTCCCTTTGCGCACACTGGTATCTACAACCATTGTAGTACCGATAGCAGTGTACGCGCTGGTGCCAGCGTTGCAAAAATTATTGAATAACTGGTTAAGCAGATAATTAAACAAAAGATATGAAGCACCTGTTTTTAGCATTACTAATTATATTAACTATGAAAGAAGGATCTTCGCAAACATTTCACAACCCCGAGCTTTTATTCAACCCATCACCTTATGGCTTCTCGCATGTGGCAGTGGTGCCTGGCGGTAGCCAACTGGTGTTTATTGCCGGACAGGGCGGTGAAGAAAATAAGGAAGGAAAACTGAGCGCCGATTTCCGAACCCAGGTGAAACATTCCCTGAACAATATAAAGATCGCCTTACAAACGCAGCAATTATCCATGCAGGCTGTTGTAAAGGTTACCACGCTGGTGGTAGATCATAATGCAGAAAAACTGCAGATCATCATCGAAGAGTTTAAAAAGATCTGGCCCGATAAACAGTTCCCGGTAAATACATTGATACCGGTACCACGGCTGGCTTTGGATAATATGCTCGTGGAAATTGATGCAGTGGCCATCGCTAAATAAAACATATACACACTTGGAAAATTATCAGCACATACTGTTCCCTTACGCCTATAATATCCTGGGAACAACAGAAGACGCAAAGGACGCCATTCAGGATGTTTTGTACAAATTTTTAGCCGGCGGAAAAGAGGACATTGAAGACCCGAAGAATTACCTCATCCGCAGCGTCATCAATCAATCGATTACTATCAAAAACAAAAGAAAAAAGCTGCAACTGGGTGATATGTGGCTGCCCGAACCGGTAGCTACGGAAGAAGCAGACGCCAATATCAAACTCAACGAGATCGTTTCCTATTCGCTGCTGATCCTGCTGGAGCAATTGAATGCAAAGGAACGGGCCGTGTTTATACTAAAAGAAGCCTTTGCCTATTCGCATGAGGAAATTGCCGATACGTTAGCTGTTTCGGTTGAACATTCCCGGAAATTGCTAAGCCGCGCCAAACAGAAGATCGACCAGGTGCATGCACCGGTACCCGCATCCAAAGATGAGACCATTACACCGGCTATTTTGGAGAAATTCATGCATGCCATCAGAAGCCGGGATACTAAAACGCTCGAAAGTGTATTAACAGCGGATATAGCATTCTATGCAGATGGTGGTTCCGCCATTAAAGTATTCGCTAAACAATGCACCGGAATGCAGGAAGTGGCCGATCTGCTGATTTTTGTTTTTCATAGATTCGATAACGGTTATACCTATACAATCGGGGAAATTAATCATCAACCGGCATTATTGTTTTATGATGGAGACGTACTTAAATATTGCCAGATATTTGGCATTGATCCCGAAACAAATAAAATTTTCCAGATCAGCAATATGCTTGATCCTGAAAAGCTGAAGTCGTTTGGCAACGGTTTTGTAGCTTCATAGTGAAAAATACAACACTATGACAATTAACGAGATTGCCAACCGCCTGGTTGAATTATGCCGCAAGGGCGATTTCGAAACCGCCCAAAAAGAGTTGTATGCGCAGGATGTAATTAGCATAGAACCGTACGAAACACCCAACTTTGAGAAAGAAACCAAGGGCCTGCCTGCCATTCTTGAAAAAGGTAAAAAGTTTGAAGGGATGGTAGATACTATGCACAAGCTGGAAGTGAGTGAACCCCTGATCGGCACCAGCGCTTTTGCGTGTACGATGCGCATGGATATGACCATGAAGGATAAACAACGCTACGATATGACGGAGGTTTGTGCGTATGTGGTAAAAGATGGAAAGATCGTGTCGGAACAGTTCTTTATTTAGGCGATGTTATAAAAAGGCTGAAAATACTGATTTCATGTGTGTGGTCATGCTTTTGTGAAGTAAGAGATAATAAGTACGATGTAATAAGCGCACCAAATTCTTATCTTATCTCTTACTTCACTTCCTACCTCATATCCGGGATCATCCACAATTCTGTAATCTTTCATAGGTCTCATTATCTTACCTGATAGAACAAGATCACTACCCCGGAGCTGAAGATCTCGGTTTTTACCAGTTGTAAATTGAGTATGCCGGATAACTCTTTAAACACCGGTTTACCACAACCGATAACGACGGGATGAACCCACATCCTGAACTCATCTACCAGCCCCAGCTTCGTCAATGCCGTTACAATTTTCCCGCTGCCATACACGATCATATCCTTTCCTTCCCGGCGCTTCAATTCAGTGACTTCGTCGCCGAGCTCTCTTTTAGCTATCCGGGCATTATGCCAGCTAACGCTGGTCATGCTTTTTGTGAAAACAACTTTGGGGTAGCTGTTCAACATCGACGCAAAATCAAGGTCTTCCCGCGGACGTATCATGTTTACCGGATTGGTATTCCAGTATTGCGCCATACCCCGGTAAGTAATACCACCCAGTAAAATAGTATCGGCCTTACTCAGTTGTTCTGCCGTTGCCCTGGCCATTTCTTCATTCCAGCTTTTGAAATGCCAGTCCAACCCGCAATCAGACGCCGCCATAAAACCATCCAGCGTCACGTTCATGGATACAATTACTTTTCGCATATCACAATTACTTTATCTGTTATTCAGCTTTGGCATGGGCGCATCACGACAGGTTGAGCCATTTTATCATTACAGCGGCGATCTGCATCGGCCGTTATGCATAAGCTTTTTAATATTTTCCCCATTTTAAATGGTTTGTTAATACAAAATTACCGCTGTTGATCAGGTTTTACAGAGTGTGAAAATGACTTCCTAAAGGGTTGTTCGCGACTTTATAGTTTATTACCTTTAGGCTGCTTGTGTCTTGAGCCTTGCGCCTCGAGCCTTGAGCCTTGTATTACTACAAATTGCTATATCATTATGAAACACGTTAGCATTCTTGTTCCGCATGATTCTGTAATGGCGAGTATTGTTGATCCACGGATCCTTTTTACCGGCGTAAATGATTTTCTGGATGCGGCCGGCCAGCCGCCTGCCTTTAAAGTGCAGTTGGTTGGGCTGACCAAAGAAGTGCAATTGCATAATGGCTGTTTTACGGTTCATGCCGATGTATTGCTCCACGAGGTAAAAAAGACCGATCTCATCCTTGTACCGGCCGTTGGCGGCGACCTGAAAACTGCCATAAAAAAGAATGAAGCTTTTCTGCCCTGGATCGTTGACCGGTACAACCAGGGTGCAGAAGTAGCCAGCCTCTGCATTGGCGCTTTTCTGCTGGCTTCTACCGGATTATTAAATGGAAAAGAATGCTCCAGCCACTGGCGTTATGCCAACGAATTCCGCGAAATGTTCCCCGAAGTAACATTCGTCGATGGCCGTATCGTGACTGAACAACAGGGCATATATTCTAGCGGTGGCGCCACTTCTTACTGGAACCTGCTGTTGCACCTGGTAGAAAAACATGCCGGCCGTGAAATGGCCATCATGGCAGCCAAAGTGTATGCGCTCGAAATAGACCGTAAGACGCAATCCCCGTTCATCATGTTCAATGGTCAGAAAAAACATGAGGACGAACCCATAAAACAAGCCCAGGAATTTATTGAGAAGAATGTGACCGAACGCATTTCTGTTGAAGAGCTGGCCATAAAATATGCCATCGGTAAACGGCATTTTATCAGGCGCTTTAAAAAAGCCACCAACAACACGCCCATTGAATACATACAACGCGTTAAGATCGAAGCGGCCAAGAAGCAGCTGGAGAACAGCCGCAAAAATGTAAATGAAGTAATGTACGATGTAGGTTATACCGACATCAAAGCATTCCGCACCGTTTTCAAAAAGATCACCGGTCTTTCGCCCATTGAATACCGCAACAAATACAACAAAGAAGCTGTGGAGGTTGTCTAACGCGCTTTTTGGGTTGCTTTCAAAATAAATTCAACGATCGGTGTTGGATCAGCCAGGCTGTGCGGATGATGGTTAACGCCTGGTTTATGAATGACAGTGATGTTGCCGCCCAGGGCAAGCACCCGCTTTTCGAAGATCGCCGTGTTTTCGCTCACCGGCACCACATCATCGGCATCACCTACTACATGCAGCATTGGATAACCACCTTTGACGATCTGTTCTACTTTATCAATCGGGTTTCCTTTAAAGGTCAAAGCGGCAGAATCGCTTGTATAACCATAATCTTTTTTAAATATCTCCCACTCTTTGGGGCTTCCTTTACTGATGCCCTTGCCGCCAGGCCAGCTTTTCAGATCCAGCACAGGCGCATCCACATAAACACAGGCCACTTTATCAGGATTTTCGGCCGCCCAGTTGTAAACATATATACCGCCCCGGCTAAATCCTTCCAGGCAAACCTTTTTCGACAGCCCTGCCCGTTTCATGCGTTTGTAAAATTTATTCCAGATCTCAATGGCCGCTGCATTCCCGAAAAGCTCCGCCACATCGCAATACACCAGATGAAATCCATGCTCCAACAACGCAATATCGGTTTGTGGCTCAACACCCCAAAAACGCGCCCGCCATATCCAGGGTTTGCCTTTAGCGGTAAAACGCGGGCTAACTATTTTGGCTTTTCTGCCCTTAAATGAAAAGTCTGCACATACGTAACCATGAAAATCGGAAATGGTGAACCTCGTTTTGAATATCTTGTACGAGGGATCGTACCGTTCGTATATGTTATAACTGACATTTTTCTCGGTGCTGGAAATGCGGATGGGTTTTTGGGCAACAACGGCCATTTGCAGTAACAGGAATACGATAAACAACAACTGGTTGGGCGATATTTTTTTCATACGAAGAGTACCCGCTAAAATACGTCATTTTACCGCATCATTTATTGTTCGCCTGCGATACCATGGTCCTGAACGTAAGGTTCACCCGTGGGGTAGTGATACGTTTGCTTTTAGGCAGGCAATGCAGCCAGTGTGTTTGTGTGGTGCCTTTCATTACAAGCAGGCTGCCATGTTCAAGCATCATGGAGATCACTTCCTTGCTTTGTTTATGTTTGAAAGAAAACTTCCGTTCAGCGCCAAAACTGAAGGAGGCAATGGCGGAATTCTCGCCCAGTGTTTTTTCATCATCGCTGTGCCAGGCCATACCTTCATCGCCGTTATGGTACAGGTTCAATAAACAGGAATTATAGGTTTCACCCGTCTTTTCTTCTACCAGGCGTTTCAGCTCCAGCAATTCCTTTGTCCACTGTAATGCCTGCCGGGTAATTTTCGAATAAGTGTAGTCATAGTTATCATTGCCATACCAGGCCACCTTCCTTTTGGTAATTATATGCCTGCCAAAAATGACGGCTTCATCGTTCTTCCAGTGAATGGTGGTCAACAGTTTTTCCAGGTAATAATCGGCCTGTTCCCGGCTTAACGGTTTGCCATAATAGTTTACCGTACCGTCTTTCGGCAGATAGTTTATTGTTTCGTCTATATGCGCGTTGAATAGATCCATCGAAAATTAATTTTAAATGGCTGAACAAAGTTTCGACGCCTCCCATCCGATCATGGCGTTCTTGCGGGTACAACCCCAATGATAGTTACCAAATTCACCATTGGCTTTTATTACCCGGTGACAGGGGATCAAAAAAGCAACCGGATTACTACCCACGGCAGTACCTACTGCCCGGGAAGCAAGGGGATTGTTCAATTTACTGGCAATACCGGCATAGGTCGACAGTTCTCCCATCGGGATCGTCAGCAACGTCTCCCACACTTTCAGCTGAAAAGGTGTTCCCTTTAAATGAAGCTTTATTTCATGCAGTTTGTTCCAATCCTGCGTGAAAATGAACAGGGCGTTCTGTTGGATTTTGTCCGACAGCTGTTTATAGGTTGCATTGGGAAACTGGTGCTTTAATTTCAGCAGCGCGCTTTCCTGTTCTTCATCCACGAAAGCCATATAGCAAATGCCCTTGTGTGTAGAAGCGATAATGATAGTGCCGAAGGGGCTTTCGGCAAAACTGTAATTGATGGCCAGCTGTTCGCCGCCGTTCTTGAATTCGCCCGGGGTCATGCCTTCTACTTTTATAAACAGGTCGTGCAGGCGGCTGGTACCGGAAAGGCCCGATTCAAAGGCCGCATCCACCAGGGTTGCAGCGGTTCCCTTTTTCAGGATCTGTTTGGCATGCTCCAGGGTCAGGTATTGCAGGAATTGTTTGGGTGTAACGCCCGCCCACTCTTTGAACATCCGCTGGAAATGAAAAGGGCTTACATGTACATGCTCAGCCACCACCTCCAGGGACGGCTGTTCCCTGAAATGTTGCCGGTAGAAGTCGATCGCTTCCGCGATCCGGTTATAGTTTATTTCAGCTTGCTTTTCCATAAACGCGATTGATACCGCAAATCTCCCGAAAGGAACAGGCCGGCGAAACCCGATTCTTGCTCATTTCCAGGCAAAAATGGCTGAGTTTTTGCAAATATTTATCATTTAAATTCATAAAACCGCGCCGTTTGATCTGTTAAAAAATAGTAACTTCCAATGGTTTCGATATAGTTATCCCATTAATATTGAGAACGTTCTTAAAGCAAAAGAAAATAATATACAATATGAAATTCAGCTTATCGGCTTTATTATTGCTCGTTTCTGTGTCCCTGTTCGCACAACAAACGTTGGTGGAAAAATTTCAAAAGATCGGTAATGTAGCACAGGCACAGCAGTTCGTTGATGCCAACCCGGAGATCAAGCCGGCCATTCTGCGTTTGTCCCTTGGCAAAGACTCTACGCTTATCGACAAACGGTTGTTACGGCAAAAGCAGGGTGATATCTTTTCTGTAGGGTATGTGACCTATAAAGTAATTGAAGCGAAAGAAGCGGTTGCTTATCGTGCCAGTTATATTTTCCTCGATGGCAGTTCTTTATCTGTTTCTGAAATTGACAGCCTGAAAAAACTGATCGTGGCAAAAGCCAATGCCGGTACCCCCTGGGAGCAGTTGAGCGATCAGTACACTATGGATGGCAACAAAACAAAAGGCGATACGGACTGGTTTTATGGTGAATTGATGTTCCCCAAGGAATTCCAGGATGCCGTTGCGGCCCATAAAAAAGGTGATATCTTCTTCGTGGATGTATCGGAGCGTGACTGGCATTACATCATCAAAAAAACGCATGATGATCAGGTTACAAAAGATATCGTAGTACTACGCGCGAACGGACGATAAATTACAACCTGTTCTTACTATATTCCTGCCGGCTTATCCTGGTTAACAACCAGTAGCCGGCAGGATTTTTTTTTATCGGAAGGATCAGTTAATTTGCGCTCCCGGCCGGGCACTCCACTTCAACACAGCAAAAATAATTTCCTGCAAAATTTCGTTTATTGTGGCATATCTTCTATGTCACCATGACCTATTTTTAATCTTATTGAACATGCTAATGCTACAAAACAACATGCCCCGATTCAAAAGAAGTATGCTCTCCAGCCTCCTTATCACTGCTACGTTTATCAGTGTGGGGCAAATACCTGCCGACGAAATTCAGAAGATCATTAATAAAGAAGTGGAATTAAAAAGAACCCCCAGCATGGTGGTAGGTACCATAGATGCAGCGGGCAAGCGGCAGGTGGTAAGCGCCGGTTCTATAAGCGATAAAAAACAGCTTACGCCGGATGGCAGCTCCCTGTATGAAATTGGTTCCATCAATAAGGTATTTACTTCCCTGCTGCTGGCTGATATGGTTCTGAAAAAACAGGTGAACCTCGATGATCCCATTTCAAAATACCTTCCCGCATCCGTAACTGTTCCTGTGGTAAAAGACAAACCGATCACCCTGCAACATTTAGCTACGCACAGCGTAGGCTGGCCGCGCATGCCGGATAATTACGATCCGCAGAATCCTGATAATCCCTTTGCCGATTATACCATTGAACAACTGTTTGACTACATCAGCCGGGCGCGGTTTGACTATGCCCCGGGTACCTGGTTCCAATATTCCAACACGGGTTATGCTTTGCTGGGTCACATTCTGTCACAGGTGGCTGGTAAACCTTATGAAACACTGGTAAAAGAAAGGATCTGTGCGCCGCTGGGGCTCACCAACACCACTATGATCGTAACACCGGAGCAAAAGGCCAGGCTGGCGGGAGGCCATTCAGAATATGGAGCACCGGTACAAAGCTGGGACCTGCCTGCCATTGCCGGTACAGGCGGCTTACGTTCCACTGTAAATGATCTGCTCAACTTTGCAGCCGCCAATTTAGGCCATCTTAAAACAGACCTGTATCCCGCCATGCAACTAGCGCATATTCCGCGCATTCGCAAAGGAGACGTTGGCATGGAAGTAACACTCGGTTGGACGCTGGAAAAAGCCAAAGACGGTGATGAATATTTATGGAAAGATGGTACCACCGGTGGCTACAGGGCCATTATCTTATTGAACAGAACGAAAAAAACAGGCGTTGTGATCTTGTCAAACTCGCTGAACCCGATCAATGACATTGCCTATCATATATTATATCCCTCCATTCCGGTGAAGCTTTACCGGTATATCTGGGCATTACACGATGTTATTCTCGAGACCGCTAAAAAGAATGTTGATAAAGCCATTGACGAATACCGCACCATGAAGACTAGTCGCAGTCCCGGCCTTGTCTTTGACGAGAGCCAGCTGAACTATGTAGCCAGTGATCTGCGGCAGGCGAAAAAAATGAGCGCTGCCATCAGGATCCTGGAGTTGAACACCCAGGAATATCCGAATTCATCAACGGCCTTTGAAGCGCTTGGGGAAGCCTATAAAAGGAACGGTAAGAAAAAAGAGGCTATAGAGAACTATGAAAAAGCCGTGCAGCTCGATCCTAAAAATGAACATGCAGCGTATATTTTGAAGAAGCTGAAAGGAGAAACGAAATAATAGTAATAGTACAGTCCATAAATAATAAGGGCCCGGATAAAATTCAGGGCCCTTATTATTGTAAAAGCTGACATTAGATACTTGTAAAGGTTAAAAGGGGTTGGTTAATGGGTACTAACGGCCTGCCGCACCAGATGCTTTTAAATACTTTACATGATAACTTAACCGCTATTGTGCTTTTGCAGCTTGAAACGCACCATACACCGCATCCCGAAAACTTTTATGCAGTTTTACCCGATCGAATGGCACCAGCTGCGTAAACAAAACAGCCGTGAGCTCATTAACAGGATCCACCCAGAACATCGTACTGGCAGCGCCATCCCAGAAAAATTCACCCACTACCCCATTGTTCTCAGCAGCGCTGGCCGGTGGTTGCGTACGCACCGCAAAGTCGATCCCAAAACCAACGCGGCCCTTGCTGGGCAGCCACATGCGCTTTGAAATAGTATCGCTTAAATGATTGGTGGCCATTAATTGCACCGTTTGGGGCTTTAATATGTGAATCTTACCCATGCTTCCTTTCTTTACAAGCATCTGAGCAAACTTCATATAATCATCGAGGGTAGAAATAAGTCCCCAGCCTCCGGGCTTCAACGCCCAGTCTTTTGTATTGACTGCATTGGCCCTGTCATCAGGAACGCGGTTGAGCGTTTTGTCATCACTCCGGTCATACAAGGCCGCGAAACGCGGGCGGTCTTTTTCGGCTATTACATACCGCGTGTCCGTCATTTTCAGCGGATCAAAGATGGTTTCCTGGATGTATTTGTCAAAAGCTTTACCTGATAACTTTTCAACAAGACGGGCCTGTACATCAACACAGGGGCCATAAGCCCATTCATCGCCGGGGTGAAATTGCAGCGGCAGGCTGGCCAGCTTTTTTGACATTTCGTCCAGGTTATGGTTCAGGTTCAGATAATCTGATTTGCGCACCAGCTCTGCCAGCGCGGGGATGTCGTTACCGGCAAAACCCGCTGTATGCCGGGTGATATCACGAATGGTGATGGGGCGTTTTGCCGGTTCCAGTATCAGGTTACCACTGGAGTCAACACCCTTGAATACTTTCATGTCGGCATACTCAGGTAAATATTTTGAGAGCGGATCATCGAGCTGAAAAGCACCTTTGTCATATAACGTCATTAACGCAACGCCTGTTACCGGTTTGGTCATGGAAAAAATGCGTACAATGGTATTGCGATCCATTGGCCGTTTAGACTCCCTATCGGCATAGCCAAACGAATTAAAATACACTTCTTTTCCTTTTTCAAAGATCAGCGCAGAAACACCCGCTATTTTACCCGAGTCTACGAATGCCTGCAAGGTCGTATTGATCCGGCTTTTGACTTCCGCTGTAATTACAGGTGCGGGTTTATCTTTATGCGTAGAAGTAGATAATTGAAAGGCGGTGGCAAGGAACAGCACAGGTAAAATGGCAAGGATCGTTCTTTTCATAGCTATTTTTTTTAATCTTTTGTATGGTGTAAGAACTCCTTAATTTACCGATCTTTCAGCAGATGTATTGATCCTTTTATACCCGAATGTAGTTGTTTTTTTGCAGGCGGTTAAACAACGCTCACTCCCACCAGTGAGAATTATAAATGTTTACCACCGTAGGCTCACCGGGTTTAGGCAGGAACAAAGAAATGTTCATTTCACCCGCCAGTTTCAACAGCCTTTGAATGGGTTCGTTCCAGGCATGTAAGGCCAGGTTGAAGGTGCCCCAGTGTATCGGCATCATCAGTTTTCCTTTTAACGCCAGATGCGCTTTAACCGCATTATCAGGCCCCATATGAATATCGGCCCAGTCTTCGTTATAGGCGCCGGTCTCCAGCATGGTGAGATCAAACGGACCATAGGCTTCACCAATTTCATAAAACCCATCATACCAACCCGAATCGGCGCCGTAGTAAATGTTATGGGTCGCGGTTCTTATGGCAAAGGACGACCACAGGGTCTCAAACCGGTTGAACAAACTTCTGCCGGAAAAATGGCGGGCAGGCAGGGCTGTAATCTCGCAACGGTTGGCGATGGTCACTTTATCCATCCAGTTCATTTCCGTGATCCTTTGTTTTTGTATACCCCATTCCTTCAGGTATTGCCCAACACCAATGGAGCAATAGAACGGAACATCGATGGCCACCAACTGCCGGATCACCTGTTTGTCGAGATGGTCATAATGATCGTGCGAAATGATGATGGCATCCAGCGCAGGCATATTGCTTATGGCCAGCGGCGCTTCATAAAATCTTTTTGGACCGATGCGCATAGAAAAGGAGGCGCGTTTGCTGAAAACCGGATCGGTCAAAATACGCAGGCCATCTATTTCTATTAACAAACTCGAGTGCCCCAGCCAGGTAATGCGCAGGCCCGAAGGCGGCGCTTCCTGGTATAGTAAAAGATCCGTCGTAAAAGGGCCTAAAAGTCTTTTCGGGGTAGTCTCCGCTTTGTTGGTCAGGTACTTCCATAATACGCCGGCTACCGATCCCGTTCCCACCCTGGTTGGAACCGGGTTCAGGAACTTTTTACCTTCTTTTATCGCGGGCTGTAGATACTTCATGACAACGTGTTAAAGTCAACAACAATTGAATGCAGGAACTGTTTTCCCGGTTAGCTTACATACCATACAGCAATTTCTTTATTTTTTGTTGATATTCAATAATGACCTGCATCGGACGCAGGTCAACGGTCTGCCGCCAGGTGAGCACCCGCTGCGAGATTGCCCCGGTACCTGAATTCCCTTACCGTGCCATAAATACACCGGTAAAAAGGTAGTTTTTACAAGTAAATTGCTACATTCACAGCGTTGTTGACCATGTTAACTGCTTTATTGCCGCTTCGTTTGTATAGTGTTATGATAATGATTGCCAGATACTTCTTTTGCCTGTTGGTATGGCAGGTGCTAGCTGTAGGAATGCTTGTTGCCCAGCCTAATGGTAAAATTGACCATTATTCAACGGAGGACGGTCTCTCACACGGTATTATTAACTGCATTTTTAAAGACAGCGAAGGATTTATGTGGTTCGGCACCTGGAACGGTATCAACCGCTTCGACGGCCAGCGCTTCGTTAGTTATAAATCAGCCCCCGGCGATCTGTCCAATTTAAAAAGCCACCGCATCGACCAGATCACAGAAGATGATTTTCTGCAATTATGGATTAAGGCGTACGATGGACAGGTATACCGCTTCAACAAACGCACGGAGAAACTGCTGCCCATTTCAAGTATCTTAAAACTGCCGCCCCGCAGCAAGTATGCATTCCGGCGAATTCTTTCCACCAGCAATGGCAGAATATGGATCGAAACCCTCAACGAAGGACTACTGCTCGTCACTGCACCGCAAGCTGACTCTTCCGGATATTACACGTACCAGGAAGGTATGTCTCCCGCATTCAGCTTACCCGGCAACCACATTCATTTCCTGAAAGAATTGAAGAATGGCATGATCTGGATAGGAACGCAGAAAGGATTGGTTTGTTTAAAGCGCGATGAAAAAGGAGTGTATAAGAATGTGACCAGTAAAACATTTCCTGCCAATGTAGCATTTACCACTATTGCTACGCTGGGAAAACAAGAGCAGCCTTACTTTGGTACCAGCGATGGCCAGGTATTTACTGTAAACCCTGATGCCACCATTACAAGATACCAGGTAAGTAAATCAGCCATTCATACAATCCTTTTCAATCAAACCAATACAAAGCTGTATGTCACTACCCTGGGTGGCGAACTGCTGGCTATGGATCTGGCAGGCCAGTCCCCCGCTGCCGCTGTCAGCCGATTGATCAATAACCCGCAGATACCGTTATCGTCCATGTATGAAGACAAGTCGGGTCATCTTTGGGTAGAACCGCAGAAAGAAGGCGTGATCAGGATCAACCCGGTTACCGGCAAAATGAAAGCTTATACGCAGAAGAACAATGCGACCTACAATTACTCAGGCGATCATTTCACCGTCTTTGAAGATAACGAAAACCGGGTTTGGGTGAATTTAAAAGGCGGCGGTTTTGGCTATTATGATTCGGTTACCGATAAGGTGGAATATTTTTATAACGAACCCAATTCCCCCGATAAACAGTTCTCCAACATCGTAAATTCATTATACTACGAACCGTCAGGCATCTTATGGCTGCGTACGATTGAGCGCGGCATAGAAAAAATAACCTTTCAACGAAATCCTTTTGAACAACGGCTGCTGATGAGCACCGCGGCATTCATCAGCGACAATGAAGTACGCGGATTGTGGGAAGACAGAAAAAAGCGGTTATGGATCGGCGCCAAAGGCGGCAATTTGTATGTACGCGAAAATGGCCGGGACCTGAACAACCTGTTTGTGAATATGCCGCCGCAGGGGTTAGGACTGGTGTATTCTATCATGCAGGACAGAAGAGGCGCTGTATGGCTGGGCACTAAAAAGCATGGCCTGTACAAAGCGGTTCCGCTCAATAAAGAAGAAACGAAGTATAAGCTCTACCATTTCATACACGATCCCAATGATCCTGCCAGCCTCAGCAACAACGAAATTTATGCGCTGCTGGAAGATAAGGCAGGACGCGTTTGGGTTGGCAGTTTTGAAAATGGACTGAGCCAGGCCATCAGCGAGGGCGATCGGGTGACCTTTGTTCATGACAAAAACGCCCTGCGAGACTATCCCGCGGCTATTTTCAGAAAGATCAGGCACATGGCCGTGGATAAAGATGATAATCTCTGGCTGGGTACTACTGACGGTTTGCTGATCATAAATACCAGCGATCCGCAGCGATTCACCTATGCCATGTATCAGAAAGTGCCCGGCGATGCCCATAGCCTGGGCAATAATGATATCCAGTATATTTATCGCGACTCGCGCAATACTATGTGGCTGGCCACGGCAGGTGGCGGTTTAAGCATGGCCTTAGGCAATAAGCCATTACAGCGTTTACAGTTCAAGGTATATACTACCGAGGACGGGTTGCCCAACGATTACCTGGTAAGCTGCCTCGAAGATGTGGACCATCATTTATGGATTGCCACGCAAACGGGTTTGTCGCGGTTCGATATGCAACGCAAGATCTTTCGTAATTATAACTCCTACGATGGCGTGCCCAATTATGCTTTTTCGGAAGCATCTGGATTCCGCAGGCAGGATGGGCGCCTGGTATTCGGGACCATCAAAGGCTACCTGACCTTTGACCCCGCCGCTATTGCCGATCACCCTATCCATGCAGAGATCGCATTAACGAATCTGCAAATAAACAATACCAATATAATACCGGGCGGCAAGGACAATATCCTCATTAATTCGGTGAACCATACGAAGGAACTTACGCTGAAGTATGATCAAAATATTATCAGCATCGATTATGTTGTGCTCGATTTCCGATCCAGCGACAAGCAATCCTATGCCTACCGGCTGCGGGGATTCGATACGGGCTGGCATTACAACCGCAGTGAACGCCGGGCCACCTACACCAACCTGCCGCCGGGCGATTATGTGTTCGAAGTGAAATGCACCAACCAGCAACTGTACAGCAATGTGCCCGTGAAAAGTATGCACATCACGATATTACCGCCCTGGTGGAAGACCTGGTGGGCCTATTTGATATATGTGCTGATAACTGCTATTATCATAGAGATCGTTCGGGGCGCAACACTCACCATGTTACGCCTGAGGCACCGGATTGCGGTTGAGAAAAAACTGGCAGAGCTGAAGCTGAACTTTTTCACGAATGTATCGCATGAACTACGTACACCGCTGACGCTTATCCTGAATCCGATTGAAGAGATCGGCAGGCAGGAAAACCTGAATGCGCAAAGCCGGCAGTATGTAGAAGTGGTGCGCAAAAATGCCAACCGCATGGCCCGTTTCGTGAACCAGCTGCTCGATCTGCGTAAGCTGCAAAGCGGTAAAGCCATCATCCACCCTTCCGGCGTGGAAGTAGTTTCATTTGTAAAAAGCATCGGTGAATATTTCCTGGAGCTGGCGCGCGAAAAAAAGATCGACTTCCAAATAGTAAGTGACACACCGGTGATCGATGCCTGGCTCGACCTGGATAAAGTAGAAACCGTTATTTATAACCTGGTGGCAAACGCTTTTAAGTTCACCCCCGAAGGAAAAGCCATCCGCATACACATTACGTTATTGTCGCAACAGAACAGGATACAAATAGCAGTGAAGGACCAGGGTAAGGGTGTTCCACCCCATTTGTTGAACAAGATCTTCGAATTGTTCTATGAAGAGCAGGTAACCGATGGCAAACCCGTAAAAGGTACTGGCATCGGGCTGGCGCTTTCCAAAGAAATGATCACACTGCATGGCGGACAAATTGCTGCCAGCAACAACGAAGACGGCGGCTTAACGGTGACGGTAACGCTGCCCATCGGTAAGGCGCCGGTGCAAAAAACGACAGAAGCGTTCCTCGCGCAGGCAGCCACCAGCGACATGCTGGCTGGTTATCAGGCGCCAGCGGTCAACGGCGAAGCTACGGCGGCTTCCGGTACCAATCAGCCCTTGTTGTTAGTAGTGGAAGACAATACCGATCTGCAGGCCTTTTTGAAAGCGCAGCTCTCTACCGGCTACCGGGTGGAAGTAGCCGGCAACGGCGAAGAAGGACTGGCGAAAGCGCTGGAACTGCAACCCGACCTTATCCTGAGCGATATCATGATGCCCAGGATGGACGGCATTCAATTGCTGGATAAAGTAAAGAACACCCTGGCCACCAGCCATATACCCGTAATTCTGCTCACCGCCAAAAGCGCCATAGAAAGCCAGATCGAAGGATTGACCTATGGCGCCGATTATTACATTACCAAACCGTTCCGCCACGATTTCCTGGTAGCAGCCATCCGCAACCTCATCAACCAGCGAAAGAAAGTGTTGAGCTCCCTGCTCGAAGGAAAGAAAACAGTACAACTGGAACCGGGCGAAGTGACCATCACTTCCCGCGATGAAATCTTCCTGCAACAGATCGTGGCCATTGTAGAAGAAAAGATGGCCGATGTAGATTTCAACATTGATACCGTTGCCGAGACCATCGCCATGGGCCGCACTACCTTCTACCGCAAATTCAAAGGACTTACCGGATTGGCGCCGGTGGAATTCGTTCGCGAAATGCGGTTGAAGCGCGCCAAACAATACCTCGATTCCGGTTATGGGAATATCTCAGAGGTCGCCTATTCTGTCGGTTTCAACAATGCGAAATACTTCAGTACGTGTTTTAAAGCGAAGTTTGAGGTTACGCCGAGTGAGTATATCAAACAATTGAAAGAAAAGCAGTAATAGCATTGCGTTGCAGGTTACAAGTTGCAGGTTACAGGAGTTACCGGTTACCAGTTACCAGTTACCGGGGCTCAGGTTCTTGCCGGTTAATTACAGGGGCTGTTTGCATTAAGGGCCCGGGAACCGGAAACCGGAAACTGGTAACTGCTCGCCACGTTCACAATCACCCATTTACAACTGCACAAGAAAGCTAGAGACCGCTTCACCAAAAAATAAACCTTTTCGGTCAATTCTCAAACCTGCCCCACAGCGCCATCCTGTATGTTTGGATCGAACAATCTAACTAACGATGAGAAAGCTTGTCATTCAAACACTGCTGTGTTTGCTCCTAACCCCTTCCGTATGGTCACAAACCCGGATGATCACCGGAAAAGTGCTTGGTACCAACCGCGAAGAACTGGTTGGCGCCTCCATACTTATCAAAGGCACCAAAATTTATTCCCTCACCGATTCCAAAGGACAGTTCAGGATCGGCATTCCAGCCGATGGCAAAACAACCCTTGTAGCCACCTATGTTGGTTACAAGAGCCTTGAGTATGTGGTCACCGATCAGAAAGATCTCGTGATCACCCTCACCCAGGAAGACAACAAATCGCTGGATGAAGTAGTAGTCGTGAACATCGGTTATGGAACCGTTTCCAAAAATGCCGTTACCGGCGCCGTGTCATCCGTAGGTGCCAAAGACCTGAAAGATTTCCCCGTAGCTACAGCCGCAGAAGCGCTGGCCGGAAAACTGGCGGGTGTTTCTGTAGTTACTTCTGAAGGAAAACCCGGCGCCGACATCACGATAAGAGTACGCGGCGGGGGTTCCATCACGCAGGACAACTCGCCGCTGTACATCGTGGATGGCATCCAGGTAGAAAATGCCCTGTCGGTCATTGCGCCCCAGGAAATTCAAAGCATAGATGTATTAAAAGACGTGGCGTCTACGGCGGTTTATGGCGCCCGTGGCGCTAATGGCGTGGTGCTTATTACCACAAAAAGCGGTAAGACCGGCCGCACGACCGCCTCGCTCAGCAGCTTTGCCGGTATCCGGAGCATCGTGAACAAACTGGAGGTAATGAAACCGTACGATTATGTCATGTACCAGTACCAGCTGTACAACAACAATACCGACCAGCAAACCAAAGACGCTTTTACCAAAGCATACGGCACCTTTGAAGACCTGGATATCTATAAGAATGTTCCCTTTGCCGACTGGCAGGAAAAAGTGTTTGGTAGAAATGCCTTCTCACATACAGAAAACCTGAATGTGAACGGCGGCACTAAAAAT
Organism: Longitalea luteola; assembly: GCF_017356035.1. GTDB lineage: Bacteria > Bacteroidota > Bacteroidia > Chitinophagales > Chitinophagaceae > Niastella > Niastella luteola. The sequence continues at coordinate 229,887 of NZ_JAFIQX010000009.1, forward strand.
TCCAATTTCAACTTTACCCTGAATAATTACAAGGAAGACGGCATCATGTTGAATTCAGGCGCCAAACGAACCTTTGCCGCCTTCCGCTACGACCATACCGGTTCTGAAAAATTCCGTTTTGGCTTCAATGCGCGGTACAGCCGCCAGAAAGTATGGGGCGCCGGCACTTCCAGCACCGGTTCGCAAAGCAATAACAAACTCCGCAATTCCGTCCGGTACCGGCCTTTTGAAGGGCCCGGACTGGAATCATCCATCGATGAGTTTGATCCCGATTACGCCAACCTCACTAACCTTACCGGCCCTGTACTGGACGCCCATGCCGTAACAAAAAATGATTATAACAACCAGATCATCACCAGCGGTAATGCGCAATACACCATCATTCCCGGTTTGGTGGTAAGAACTGTTTTCGGTATCACGAATACCGAAAGACGCACCGATCAGTTCAGCAGCGCCATAACCGGCGTAGCCCGACAAAACGCCAATATGCCGGTCGTTGACCTGTCGACCAGTTCCACCCTCACCATCACCAACACCAATACCATTTCTTATGACTTCAAAATAAAAAACGATCACCGTTTTACGCTACTGGCCGGACAGGAAATAAACCAAAGCAATAGCCGCAATTTCGGTTCTCAGGTAAAATGGTTACCGGTTGATATTACCGCCGATGAAGCATTCGCCGGTATTCAGAAAGCACAACCGCCTACCGGCGCCGTGCAGGACCCACCCACCACATCAGAAGCAGCCACGCGTTTGTTCTCTTTGTTCGGAAGAGCTTCTTATAATTACCAGGATAAATATCTTGCCTCGTTCATTGTACGGCGCGATGGTTCCTCTTTGTTCGCACCACATAACAGGTATGCAGTATTCCCGTCGGCCCAGTTAGCATGGCGCATCAGCGATGAACCATTCTTTACCGCATTAAATGCAAACTGGCTAAATAGCTTGAAATTCAGGGCCAGTTATGGCGCGGGCGGCAATAACCGCATTGGCATAGATCTGTATAAAACATTATTTGCCGCCAGCAGCAATTTCGGTTACGCCGTTACCGAATCGGTTACACCCGGCTTTGCATCCAGTACGTTGGCCAATCCCAACATCAAATGGGAAACCACCATCAGCCGCAACCTCGGCCTCGATGTGGACCTGTTCAACAACCGGGTGAATGTAACCCTGGATTATTACAGCAACAATACCAAAGACCTGTTGTTAACGGCGCAGATCCCCACTACCTCAGGCTACAGCTCACAATTACAGAACATTGGCAAAACAAGCAACAAAGGCGTTGAATTGCAGATAGCCGCCAGGGTGATCAGCGCCAAAGATTTCAGCTATGGAATCAACTTCAATATTTCGCACAACAGGAACAGGATCGAAAGCCTGGGCCTCGATCAATATGGTAACCCGAAGAGCTCTTATACGGTAGCATCGGGTGGCATCAACGGCAATGATTTCCTGGCCGAAGTAGGCGGTTCCGTAGGTCAGTTCTACGGTTATGTAAGCGATGGCCGGTATGAGCTGAGCGATTTTGATATCGTGCACAACACATCCAACAATACCTACTCCTATACATTGAAACCCGGTGTTGCCAACGCAAAAGACATTGCGCTGGGCAACCGCGCGCCACAGCCGGGCGATATGAAACTGAAAAAACTGTCGGATGTAGGTGGCGACAATATCACCGAGTCAGACAGAACGATCCTCGGTAATGCCTTTCCCGTAGTGGCCGGCGGTTTCAACAACCAGTTAACCTGGAAAAATTTCGATGCAAGCGTATTTATGAACTTCTCGCTGGGCAATGAAACTTATAATGCCAACAAGACCGAGTTCACCGGGCAATACCTGTACAAAGACAACAACTCGCTCGAGGTGGTAAAAGACCGCTGGAAATGGTTCGACGAAAATGGGATGAAAATAACTGATCCTGCAAAGCTCGAGGCCATGAATGCCAACACCCATTTCTGGACACCACCCGGCGGGCAATACATTCTCACTTCCTATGCTATTGAAGACGGATCGTTCCTGCGCATCAGCAATGTCACCGTGGGTTATTCCATTCCACAACAGATCCTCAAACGTACGAAAGTGTTCTCCCGCTTCAGGGTGTATGCTACAGTGAATAACCTGCATACATTTACCCGGTATACGGGTTATGATCCCGAAGCCAATACACGGCGCAGTAACCCATTGACACCAGGTGTTGATTATGCGGCCTATCCCCGCAGCCGGTATATCCTCGCCGGTATCGATGTAAGTTTTTAACGATTAAAAGAAATCAGTATGACACGCTATAATAAAAAGAAAATGGCCGGCTTGTTTGCGATTATGGTAGCCCTGGTCAGTGTTAGTTCCTGTAAGAAGTATCTCGATATAGAAAACCCTTCGACTGTTTCGCAGGAAGCCGCTTTTAACAGTACATCTTACACCAATTCGGCCATCATTGGTGTGTACAATCAGATGTGCGGCGACAATGGCGCCACCAAGGAAGGAACCATCTGGGCTTTATCGGCCGATGATTTTAAAACTTCAGGCAGTTACAGTGCGCAGGATCGCAGAGGCGTAAGCATGTACGGCGCCAATAAAGAAAATGGCGAACTGTTGAATGGATTCAACCAGCTATATGCCGGAATTGAAAGAGCGAATATCTGTATCCACGGCATTCGCAAGTCGCCGCTGTTTGCCGAAGGATCATCCAGCAAGCAGCTCATGGATCAGTACCTCGGCGAAGCATTGGGTTTGAGGGCCTGGTTCTATTTCACGCTGGTGAAGAACTGGGGCAGTGTGGTGGCCCAGTGGGAACCATCCTCCGAGCAGACAATGCTGGACGTACCTGTAACACCGGGTACAGAGATCCTGGAGCATTTGCTTGACGATCTGAAAGAAGCAGCAACACTCGTTCCCTGGATCAAAGAAGCAGGTTATCCCAATACGCGCCTAACGAGAGGCGCTATCAAGGGACTGCGCGCCCGCATTGCGATGTTCCGCGGCGGGTATATGATGGACAAAGAATCCCATACCATGGTGCGCAGCAGCAACTATAAAGACTACCTGAAGATCGCTTACGATGAATGTAAGGAAATCATGGCCCGCCGTGACCAGCATGACCTGAATCCGGTTTATGAAAATATTTTTAAATCACTTCACAGTGCTACCCGCAATGACCCTACCAATGAGCTGATGTTTGAAGTGGGCGCCTATGGCGCCGGCGCCCGTACCGATACCAAGCTGGGCTATTACAATGGCATCCGCATCAACAGTTCCTCCCGCTTTGGCGGTGGCGGCGGCGGTCAAATGTGTATTGCTACTTATTTCTATGAGTTTGATCAGCTGGGCGACGTACGCCGGGATGTGACAATTGGTTCTTATGAGATCAATGACAGCAGCAAGAAGGTATTGAATACACTTAATAATATGACCGATGCCAAATTCAGAAGGTCTTGGACAAATATGGTAGGCACCACGCAAACGCTGGCAGTTAACTGGCCGGTGCTGCGTTTTGCAGATGTGTTGCTGATGTTTGCAGAAGCGGATAATGAATTGAATGGCGCACCCTCCGCAGAAGCACAGAACGCATTACTGCAGGTGAGGACCCGCGCATTCAGAGGCAATGAAGGCCGCATACCGGCGATACCTACTGATTATACAGGTTTCTTTGATGCTATTGTAAAAGAACGGTTGCTGGAGTTTGGAGGCGAAGCGATTCGCAAATACGACCTCATTCGCTGGAATTTGATGGACGCCAAGTTCAGGGAAACAAGGGTGAAGCTGCGGCAGCTGATGAATGGCGAAGGCCCTTATGCCAATGTACCCAAATATGTTTATGTGAAGCCGGCTGTCTACAATGTAATTGAATCGCAGCAGGAATTTACCACGCTCGACACCTATGGTGGCAATCCGAATGCCGTTTTGTTTCAACCCGGTTTGGGCACATCTGCTCCCCCGCCTGGAGGATGGACCACGAAGAACTGGCGCGCTTCCATAAACGAAGAATATATTACCGGCAAAAGCAGCGGCTTTGCTACCTACTTTGAGCCGAACAAAAGCGAAGTATTTCCCTTTCATCAGACCATTCTGCTGCAGAATACGAACATCGTACAAAACTTTGGCTACTAAACTTTACAATATGAACCGTATAACTATAAATATATTATCATGGCTGCTGATCATGGCAGCTGTTCATTCCATATCCTGCAAGAAGAACGATTACAATGATGGACTGGAAACACCGCGGCTGTTCAAACCCCAGGGCGTTTCTGTAAAGACAGCCGACACCACGGCTACGGTCAGCTGGACAGCACCGCTCTTAGCGAAGGGACTGCCCCTCTCCTACACCGCCGAGTTCTCGCAGGATTCAACCTTTGCTACTTCGGAATTTTCTGTATCCACCGATACGACCGTCATTGTTGTTACGGCGGAGAAAATACAATTACGCACAAAATATTTCGTCCGCGTAAAGGCCGACGCTTATGAACATCAGCCGGAATCGAAATGGGAAAGAAGCAGTTCTTTTTCTATTACCGGAGAACAATGGTTCCACCCGATTCGCGATGTAGAGCTGACCGAAAATGCAGTTACCCTACGGTGGAAACCCAATCCTGAATTCACGACGCTGTGGGTTGGCTTGAACAAGGGAACACCAGTTAAATACACGCTTACACCGGCTGAGCTCAGCAGTGGTGTTAAACAAATAACCGGGTTACTGGCTGATACTACCTACCTGGCCGAGATCTGGCAGGGCGCCAAAAGCAAAGGCTTCCTGGTGTTGAGAACCTTGTCCCCAACCGTGTATACCACTATATTGAATCCGGGTGATGACCTGGCAGCAGCGATCACCGCAGCAGCAGACAAAGCAGTGATTGGTTTGAACCCCGGCATCTATAGCGCCAACGGCAGCAATTTCAACCTGGTGCAAAAAACGGTTACCCTTAAATCGCTTTCAAACAATCCGGCCGACACGAAAATAGCATTCAAAGAATTCACCTTACGCGGAAATGGCGCTGGCATTAACCTCGAGGGGATCGAATTGGATGGAACGGCTGCCAATGCAGGATATTTCATTAATCTCACCGGCGTTTCAGCAGATGCAGAAAAATGTGCTTATACACAGGTGACCATCAGCAATTGTGTTGTGCATGCAGCCACGACCAGTTTCCTGCGGGCGAATCGCGGTTCAGCAGCAGGAGATTATTCCATGAACCAGATCATCATCAGGAACACGCTGGTGTATGATATTGGATCAGCGCTTAACTATACCTGTTTTCACCTCGACAAGCTGGCATTTAATACCATGCATGTGAGCAAATCAACTTTTTACAATATCGGGCGGCAGTTGTTAACGGCGTCTACTGTATTGACAACGGCGCCTGCCATTACATTTGACTATTGCACATTGAATAATTTTGGCGCCGGAGGAACACAATATGCGGTTATAAATGCCGGCAGCAATCCGGTAAAGTTTAATATCACCAATAGTATTGTGGCCAATATACCACGGCCCGGCGGTACGGTTAGAAATGAGGCCATGAATGCCACCGCAGCAGGAACGGCTATTGTCTTCAGCAATAACAATACGTTCAACTGGACGAACGGGGCAGCAACACCCGCACCATTGACATTCCCAACAACGAACATAACCATGGTGGGCAACAATGCCGTCGACCTGGGTTGGACGAACACCACCACCGATTTCACATTACCAGCCAATTCGGTATTACGCACGGTAAGCAGTGCCGGCGGGGCCATTGGCGATCCAAGATGGACATATTAAATCAGCCAATAAACGCAGTTATTACCAATGAAACTGAATCAGACATTATTACTGGCGGTATTCACCAGTGCGACAATTATCGCCCAGGCCCAAACGGCGCCGTACTCCTGGGCGAATTTGCCCAGGGTACAGGTGCCTGTTTTTAAGAAAGACACTTTTAATATCGCCCGCTTTGGAGCAAAGCCCGATGGCATTACGCTGAATACGGAAGCCATCAACAAAACCATTACTACCTGCAGCAAACAAGGCGGCGGTGTGGTATACATACCACAAGGCATTTGGCTGACCGGCCCAATTGAATTACAAAGCAACGTGAACCTGCACGTGAGCAGATCAGCCTTATTGCAATTCACGGGCGACAAGAGCCAGTACAAATTGGTGGAGACCAATTTCGAAGGAAAGAAAACAGTTCGCAACCAACCGCCGATCTCCGGCCGGGATCTGGAAAATATAGCTATTACCGGCGAAGGCGTCATTGACGGGAATGGCGATGTATGGCGGATGGTGAAGAAAGACAAGCTGACGGAAAACGAATGGAAGAAACTGGTAGCATCGGGTGGTGTACTGAGCGCCGATGGCAGAAGCTGGTACCCATCAGAAGGTTACCGCCAGGGCGAACAAAACCGCGGAAGTGTAACCGGCAAAACGATAGCCGACTATGAGCCGATCAAAGACGTGTTGCGCCCGAATATGGTGGTGTTGATGAATTGCCGCAAAGTATTGCTGCAGGGAACCACCTTCCAGAATTCACCCTGTTGGTGTTTGCATCCCATCTATTGCGAAAACCTGACGGTTGACGGCATCAGGGTGCGCAATCCATCCTATGCACAAAACGGCGACGGACTGGATATCGAGTCCTGCTCCTATGTAGAAGTAAAGAACAGTACCTTCGATTGCGGCGACGACGGTATTTGCGTTAAAAGCGGCAAGGATGAAGAAGGCCGTAAAGTGGGCAAGGCATCGCGATACATGATCATCCGTAACAATGTGGTCTACCGCGGACATGGCGGCTTTGTGATCGGCAGTGAGATGAGTGGCGGCGCGCATGATATTTTTGTAAGCGATTGTACCTTCATAGGCACGGATATCGGACTGCGCTTCAAGACCCAGCGCGGCCGCGGGGGAGTTGTTGAGAATATTCATATAAAGAACATCAACATGCGCAACATTCAGCATGATGCCATTTCGTTCGACATGTATTATTTCACCAAAGCGCCGAGCCTGGCACAAACCAATGGCAAGGTCGACATTCCAGCCGTAAACGAAGGTACGCCCCAATTCCGCAAGTTCTACATCAACAATATCGTTTGTGAAGGCGCCGACCGGGCGATGCTGATCCGGGGACTGCCCGAGATGAGCATCAGGGATATTCATTTGAGTGATGTGGTGATCAAGAGCCGCCGCGGGCCTGACGTGATCGAGGCGCAGGATGTGAGTCTGGCCAATGTGGCATTACAATGTGAGGCTTCGAGTCCGCTGATCAATATTGAGAACAGCAGGGATCTTTCGTTCAGGAAGGTGACTGCATTAACAACGCCGAAGCAGTTTTACAGCATCAATGGCGATCGATCCAAAGGGATCCAGGTGGATGCAGAGGTTGAAAAAAATGTGATCTTTAATTATGGGGCGGAGAAGGGAGCTGTGCGTTCGGGGAAATAGAAATCGTAAAATAAAAATAAAAACAAACCCGCTGTTCAGGCAGCGGGTTTTGTATTTAGGGGAGCCAAGGCAATGAGCTTCCCTATTTCGTAAACAGTGAGCTTTGGATTTGACCGGTCTTGCTATCGATCAGCTTTACGGCAAATGCGCCTTTAGGCAGGCTGCTGATATTCAGCTTTACCTGGCTGTTGGCGTCGTTCAGCTGTTGCTTTTTTAGTACAACGCCGGCCATATTAACGATCTGCAGTTCTTTATCGAGAAAATTAAAACCCGGCAATTTCAGGTACACATAATCCTGTGCAGGGTTTGGAAAAACGGAGAGGCTGCCGGTGGCCGACTGGTTGTTTTTAATAGTAACAACTTTGGAAAAAGATTCTTTCTTATCTCTTTCAACCGCTTTCACGCGATAATGGCATACATTCCCTTTTTTGTCGTTATCGGTGAACTGGTATTTCAGGGCGGCAGTTGTCGCATCGGTCTTATACGGAATTGTCGCGATGGAATTGAAGTTTTTGCCGTCGGTGCTTTTCTGGAGCTCGAAATGATTGACCGTTTCGTTATTCGTTTCCCACTCAACTACATTGCCGTCGGAAGCTGCATAGGCTCTAGTAGAGACTATTTCCAGGGGAAGTACAGCGAGTACGTTCTCGGTAATACCGGCATCAGGGGCGCCGCTGAAAGGAACGGATTTACCGAAAAAGTCTCTATCGATCCCGGTGTATTGACCGTAATTCACGGCTACTGACCAGGGCTGCAGATCATAATTCCAGGACAGCGGATCGTAAGCGCTTATGTCAGTAAACGGCGATACGCTGGCAGCGAGCATTTTTTCGGTACCATCCATATTGAATCCCAGGCCACCGCCGTTCAGGTGGAACAGGTTGTTCTGGTGCACCAACTGTGGACCATTAAAAGGCTGCCAATGCGGATCAGTAATATTTTGGCCAGAGGTGATCCAGAAAATATTGTTCTTCATGGTAAGCACATTCGCAACGGTGGGCGTGTTCATAATGCCGATGAGATTTCGCACATCAGCAATGCGCGGCGCATGCGTTTCAACGATGTTGTTGTTGAGGAACTGGAGGTTGCGAACGTCGAGGCTATAGATGCTGCTGGAGTTGATCCAGAAGGTGTGGCCATTATTTACGAGCAGGTTATAGGCAACCAGGTTATTCAACGCCTGACCACCTGAACCGCTGCCAAACTCCATGAAACCGAGGTTTTCGCTGCAGGTGTTATACAGGATCCTGTTATTACAAACGGGCCCATACATTTCAACGGCGCCGCCATCGATCTTATAATCGTAACTGTTCGCCCAGCAGTCGTGGATCTGGTTATAGGTAATGTTATTATGGGAGCCGCCGACCATGATGCCCATGGCACCGAAGTCGTCCCAGGGATCATAAGTTGTATTGATGATCATGCGCAGATTGCGGATATCGCAATGGGAAACGGTGTTATAGCTGCCGCCGTCGATACATACGCCCGAGCCGAGCCGCGCCACCTTTATATTCTTAACAATGTTATGAGAGCCTTTATAGATGTACACTCCGTAGCCCACATTAGCGGAGGAGTAACGATCATAGTCACGGATGGTGTAGTCGGTAAGTTCGAAGCCATCGACAACGATGTAATTACATTGGTTGAGGCGGATCATGACGCGGTTGTAGATCATGGGATCGGTAAAGTGCCCGGGATTGTATTTAAATACCGGCGCCTTTCCTTCGCCGTAAGGCATAAGAACGATAGGTGCACCTTCCCGGCCACTGCTATTAATGGATAAGGTACCCATGTATTCGTGACCGCTTTTGAAGAAGATAGAATCACCCGGCTGAAAATAACCAACGGTTTGTGGGATATCCCAGATAGACTTCCACGGGTCATGCCAGGTTCCCTGGTTGGATCCCCAGGAAGAGGGGTCTACGAAATAGGCTTTGCCGGACACGGAAAAAGAGGCTGCAATAAGTAGCAGCATGAGGGTAAATCTCAAGTTTTTCATAGAGTATTGAATGGGTAAAATCAGGCGCTTAATTGCGTACTTACAACAACGTAAAACTATGCCATTCGCGTGATGGTGGAAGTTAACAAACGTACGAATACATAAATGTACTTAGAGGTGGGTGATGGGAATGTTTAGGGGTCAAACAGACTGTGAGTGAAGACCGGTCACAGAATAAAAACGACAAAACCGCCAATAGCGGTCTTGTTTATTAATGAAAGGCAGTAAACCTCTCCCTATTTTATAAATGTAGTGCTTTGCGACTGACCGGTTTTAGTGTCAATCAGCTTTACGGCAAAAGTACCGCTGGGCAACATGCCAACGTTCAGCTTTACCTGGCCGCCCGCATCGTTTAATCTTTGCTTTTGGAGTACTGCGCCGGCCATATTAACGAGTAATACCTCTTTGTTTAGGAAGTTATTACCCGGCAATTTCAGGAAGATATAATCCTGTGCCGGGTTGGGCGAAACGGTGAGGGCGCCCGTCTGTTCACGGCTATCAATAATAACCGAACCTGCTGAAGCGATGGATACGCGGGCGGGTGTGACGTTTGAATGGCTCTCGGAAATACCCGCATCAGGAACACCGCTGTGAGGCACCGGCTTACCCCAGAAGTCTTTTTCGATTCCGGTCCATTGTCCCCAGTTGACGGCAGCAGCAGTTGGCCGCAGATCATAGTTCCAGGTAAGCGGATCGGATGAATAACTATTTGCGAACACTTCTACATCGTTGGGAAGTTTTTGTTCCGAATAATCCGGATCGTATCCAAGACTCCCGCCATTCAGATGAAAGATATTGCTCTGATGGATCAACTGCGGACCGTTAAATGGTTTCGTCCTAGGATCAGTGATATTGGAAGAAGTGTTGATCCAAAAAATATTATTCTTCATGGTAAGCACATTCGCTACCCATGGCGTAGACATAATACCAATGAGGTTCTGGACATCAGGCAGCCGCGGCGCTTTTGTTTCAACAACATTATTATTGACAAATTGAAGGTTCCGAACGTCCTGGTGAAAGACGCTGCTGGAGTTGATCCAGAATACATGCCCGTTGTTTACGAGCAGGTTATAACCAACCAGGTTATTGAACGCATGAGCACCCCAACCGCTGCCGAATTCCATAAAGCCGATATTGTCGCTGGCGGTGTTGTACAATATTTTGTTGTTGGAAACCTCACCGAACATCTCAATAGCGCCACCATCGAGCTTATAATCGTAGCTATTGCTCCAACAATCGTGAATTTGATTGTGTGTGATGCTGTTGTTAGACCCGCCCACCACGATGCCCACAGCGCCGAAATCGTCCCACATCTGATAGGATGTATTGATGATCATGCGCAGGTTACGGATGGAGCAATTGGTGACGGTATTGAAACTGCCGCCATCGATATTAACGCCTGCACCTAATCGCGAGATGGTGCAATTTTTAATGACATTATGAGAGCCGCCATTACCGGGACCTTTATAAATGTAGATACCATAGCCCACGTTGGCGGAGGTGTAACGATCATAATCGCGGATGGAATGGTCAGTAAGTTCAAACCCATCAATAACGATGTAATTGCATTGGTTCAGTCTGATAAATACGCGGTTCTGGACCAATGGTTCGGTAAAGTCCCAGGGGCTGTACTTAAAGAGGGGAGCAGCGCCCTCACCATAGGGCATGAACGTAATGGGAGCACCTTCCCTGCCACTACTGTTAATTGACAAGGTACCCCAGTATTGTTGACCTCGCCGGAAGTAAACGACATCGCCCGGTTGAAAATAATTAACAGACCACGGAATGTCGCGAATGTTGTGCCAGGGATCGTTGTAAGTGCCCAGGTTTTTACCGGTGGATGAAGGATCAACATAGTAGTCAGTCGCATAACTAAACAATGATGTTGCAACAAACAACAGAACAAAAAAAGTGGAGATTGTGCGTTTCATAGTTTCTTCAAAAAGTAGTTAGGTCGAAGGGACACGCAAAACCGTGCCAGTCAGCGCGTAATGAGTTTACGAAATTGGGAAATATGGGGGTGGTTGGGGAAACGTTGGGCTGGTATTTTATTTAACCTACTGTGGCAACATCAAAACAGGATAATTGATTCCAATTAATTTGATTTTACGGTAGTTAATAACTCGCTGTCAAAGATGGCAGCCGGGGAGATAACAGTTTCGTTCGTTGGAATTTTATTACCGTACCGTTGTTTCATTATCTTTTTAACGACATCGCTTTTCAGGTCAAAGTTGCTAAGCTTTTGCAGCTTGCCAACTTCCAGGCCGCCAGCCCGCTTATATACTTTCCAAATTAATTCCGAACAATATATCTTTTCATCGGACCATTCAAAGGTGAGGTCATGGCTTTTACCATTAAATTGAGTGCAGACTTGTTTCATTTTTGCCAATACCGGACCCGTTAAAAGCTGGTCAGCATTTTTCAGCCGCTTAATTACGTATTTACCGTCTTGTCCACGGGCGATCCATTTATTAAGAGGTGTTCGTTTAACAGGCTGGACCGCTTCAAAAACATAATAGCTGTTACCTTCTTTGAAGATCAGCCCGCAATGGGAGTATTTAGATCTTGTGGCTAATTGAATAGCTTTGCTTTGTTGAGATAGCGAGGTTTGGAAGATAATGTCGCCGGTTTTTAATTCCTGATTTTGCGCGTCACATTTTAGTTCAATCGTTTTATTCTCAAGTTTTCCAATAGGCTTACCAGGCTTTTGTTTAGCATAAAGTACACTTATTATAATAAGGGCTGATAGCCCACCAATAACTAAGCCCTTTTTCATTAAATAAGATTTTAATTCATAGGTGATTGCATGCATTTCAAACGATTGAGATGGATTTTGACATTATAGTGATCGCTTACCTGGAAGGTCATTTGCAGCTATAGCGTTAGAGAAAATATTTAGCATGCCAAATGAATGAAAGTAACGAAGTTGGTAAGACCGGTTAAGCATAAGGGTTCTATATCGATATAGATTCGGTTTTGAATCGCAGTTTACTGGCCAGGAACCTTACATCCACTGTTTCAAGCTCGTCTCAGCCCCTGCGTTGTAATGGGATCAACGCAAAAGGCGTAATATCTACATAAAGCAATTTATCAGCCATGACATTCCAGTTTTCCCAGGCCGCCTCCTCACCTCGCGGCATACTGATCAAAATTCTTTTCCTATACTTCTTCCGGTTTTCTCCCCGTTTCTCCTGGGAAAAGCAGAAAATTCCGGGAAAATTGCGGGTGCCAATTTGAGAAAAGTGGTGGATTTCTTCGCAACTTCTCTTAGACTTCTCTTAGAATGCTCTTAGGCTTCTTCGCAAATTTGCGAAGAACTTGCGAAGAATTTGCGAAGAAGGCTAAGCTCTGCCTTTGCTGAGGGTAAAAGCAGACCCGGAGAAATGTCAAAAAGGAGCAGCACTGTATGAATCAACCGTTAAGACATGCCCCGGTGGAGGTCACTGTAGTATTGAATTTTCATTCATGCATGATATTACTGGTTGCAATGTTCTCTGTCATGCTGTTTCAATCAGCTGTCGCGCCTGCATGAGCAGGGCACGTCGTGCCTCGCGGTCATTTTCCGTCTTCAGCCGCTTGTAAATATCAATGTACTGTTCGCAGCGGTTTCTGAAATCCACTGTCTCAATAAGATCGTTCAACCAAACGCTAAAAGCGGCCAATTCCGGCTGTTTGGCTGAATACGTCAATTGGTCAGCAAATTCCGGTATATCTACATTTGAACCTTCCCATTTGTCAATCGGTATAATCGGCCTGTCGAAGTATTTATTAAACAGGTAAGCATTGGCACAAAATGTTTCAAATGCCTTCCTGGCGGCTTCCTTCGTCTTGCCACATTGAAAAAGAATGATGGTCCAGTCAAACAAAAAGTCAGGAAAGCCGCCGTCGTCTGGGAAATTCTTGTTGAACCAACGGAGATAGGTAAGTCCGCCCTGATAGTCATGAAGCTGCATAAAGTACCTGACCGGCACATAGCGAAGTCCACGGCTGTCATCATAGCCGCCAAATTTGCGTTTTTCGGCTGCAAGCGTTCTCCTGATGTTGGAGATCTTTTTCCTAAGTCTCTCCTCTTGTTTTGGTGTCACGAAATCGGTTTATAATTTTATGCCATTTAATCTCAGCATACAACCAGAGCTAAGTAATAATATAAAGATAATCACAACAGTCACAGCGGCGGCATTCATTACCATTGTTAACTATAAACGACTATCCCTTTTTCCCGGCCAACTCCTTCCTGATCCTGCTTAATGATTGCGGCGTTATTCTCAGGTAAGAGGCAATATATTGCTGCGGCACCTGCGACGCCAGCTCAGGATATCGTTTTAGAAACTCCAGATACTTTGTTCTTGAATCGCCAAAGTTCAAAAAATCATTGTCCCTGATCTTATTCAGCAAATGGGCTTCCGTTATACTTTTCAAAAAAATATACAAATTAGGGATCTCTTCTGTTAGCCTGTCAAGTACTGCTTTTTGAATGGTATAAATGTCTGATGGCACTACTGCCTGTATCGCATTCCGGCCGGGTGTTGCGGTATAATAACTTTCCAGATCCACCACGAACTGATTCTCCCTGATAAAATATTTGGTTACCTCGTTCCCGTTGGGGTCGGCTCCATATGTCCTTAGTATACCGCTTTCCACAAAGGCGACTTCCCTCGCAATGCTGTGCATTGAATGGATATGCGCTGCCGCCTTCAGCCTCTTATTTTTAAAATGTGATAAAACATAAGCTATGTCTTCTTTGGAGAGTATACCGCCAAACCCCAGTGCCTGTTGTAATTTTTCCATTATTTCACTATTCCTGTTTCAAAGATAGTTTTTGCACAGGAAATAACGGCTTCCCTTACCGGCAATGGCTTCCAGCCAAGTTCCCTAACTGCTTTTGTATTGTCTATTTTCCTTTTCACCCCAACATCCACGAGGATAGGTTTCAATGAGGCATCAAAATAAGAAAACAAACGAACCATAAAATCCGGTAATTGGGCGGAAGGGATCTTCCTGCCGGGATACTGTTCTTTCAGGATCATCGCCACCTCCTTAAACGTCAAATATCCTGCTGATGCTATGTATCGCTTATTGGCGGCTTCTTTCATTTCCATTGCTTTGATCAACAGATCGGCAACAGAACGCACATCTACGATATCGAACCCGATCCTGGGTATTGCCGGCGAACTGCCGTCCAGCATTTTGATAACTATATTGGCTGAAGTGCCAAAATCTTCCTCCAGTACAGGTCCTAATATTGCTCCAGGCAAAACGGTTGTCAATTCCAAACCCGACCGGTCATTGCCGTGAAATTTCCAGGCAGCTTTTTCGGCTATGGTCTTGCTTTTGAAATAGGGCGTACTGTCCTTCAGGTTGGATTCATCCGTCCAGTCACTTTCATTAAAAACCCTGGTCAAAAGCTCCTTTTTTGTTTTTCCATAAACAATCGCCGCCACGGAAGATGTGATCACCACTCTTTTTACGTTGTTTGCCGATGCCGCCGTCAAAATATTCAGCGCGCCTTCTTTTGCCGGTACAATAAGGTCGTTTTCATGCCTGGGCATTTCCCTAGGGAATGGCGATGCAATGTGCTGTACATAATCAATATCCCTGGTGAGGTCATACCACACTTCCTTTTCATTTAGATCAGCCTCTACTATGGTCAACGCATCTATATATTTGGTATGTTTCCCAATAATGGTTCTGATGGTGTCTGCTTTTCGTTTGTCACGTAAAGTTCCAATCACCTGATAGCCTCTTTCCAATAGTTGAATGGTTGTATGGGATCCCAGGAATCCCGTTACGCCTGTTAACAGTACTTTTTTGCGGTTCATTGCTTTTTTGACGCAAATGTCCCGTTCCGGAACTGGCTGGCAATTACCATTTGGTAAGAAATGGCGGGAGAACTGCTTTCCGGCTTGTTCTTTTAATTTTTTGGCTTGAAAGAATACTAAAAGACTATGCTTATTCGTCTAAAGCTTATATATTTACGACCCAATAACAATCCAAGCCAAACCCTATGTTACCCGATCCCCTATACATAAACGAACGCCAGCTGTTTGGCCAGTGGCAGGTGCCCATCTACCCCATAGAATTCGCCCTGCTCGAGCACGACCCCATCCTTCTTAAAAGATTCCTCAAAGCCGGCGCCAATCCAAATGTCGACATCGGTGGCGGATGGTCGCTTCTTCATAAAGTTTGTGCTTATGCTATCGATAGCATGATCCAGAACGACCGCAACGAATTCTACCCCGAATTACTGGAAATCATGAAGATCCTGGTGGAAAACGGCGGTGATCTCCATAAGAAAAATGACAAAGGCAAAAAGCCATTGGATGTGATCAATGCATACCATAACAATAACAAAGAAGACTGGGATTCCCTGGTAAACAAATTCAGAGCAGCCATTCCCAATGTCGATGAGCTGGTGGCTTACCGGAACGACGCATAGTCGTTAAACTCAAAAGAAACCTGTCAGGAGCGCACAAATCCCTAACTCTTTTGGAGTTTCATGGCACATCCGCCAAAGGCGGACAAACCCTGACAGGCCGGGAACCTTATTTCACCGAGAACCGCACATACTCCCCAAACCCGATCGCACTCATTCCCTGCACGCCCTGCCCATTTCCCTGACCAACCGCCGGCCAGGCTTCATATTTCTTATCTCCCACATAAATATCTGGTGCGAAATCATAGGTATCATTCAACGCGAGCGGCGCTCCAAACAGTGCAGCGATGTCAGCCGCTTTTACAGTAAGGCTGGCCGGTAAACCAGTAAGATCTGCTTTGAACAGTTTTACATTGGCGACGGATGCATTCTTCCGCACCACAATATCCACTTTGGCCGGTGGTTTTGCATCGGCAAAATACAGGGCTACCCTGAACTTTCCCTCGAAAGCGCCCTGGTTATTAAATGATATGGTTCCCGTAGTACCGCCTGTTTCCAGGTTGGTGGTAATAACGGGTACATCTTCAATGC
This sequence comes from Longitalea luteola, assembly GCF_017356035.1. Lineage (GTDB taxonomy): Bacteria > Bacteroidota > Bacteroidia > Chitinophagales > Chitinophagaceae > Niastella > Niastella luteola. The sequence goes on from NZ_JAFIQX010000009.1 coordinate 246,279, forward strand.
TGACCCTTTCGGGTATGGCGCCATCATCTTTCGAACATCCAATGAGCATAATTACAATTGCTGTTAATACATTTATTGTGCGTTTCATACTTGTTGGTTTAATAGTTGGTTCAATTAAGGTTGCCAGAATACTTTGTAGGTTTCAGGTACTTTCTGCGGCGGTGCATTGGCATTCAGTCCGATCTCGCCGGTACTAAAGGGTAAACTCCATGGATACTTCCGGTCATTTGACACGGGGGTTACCCTACCGTCCGGACCAGTCACACTCGTCACGGTTCCTTCCGGCGCCGGTGCAAACAAGACCGGATATTTTGTTCTGCGGTAATCGGTATAATTATCGATGGGATTTTCGATCCGGTTGATCCATTTTTCCGTCATGATATACTCCAGCTTTTTTGCTTCGCTGCCGGCATCATAGGCCGCCAGCACGCCGTCTTTATACGTTTTTGTCGCGGCTAATGTCGCAATCGCCGGCACCGTTTGCGCCGCTCCTGCCGATCCTGGTTTCACATGATTCGCCACCACATTATCTACATGCGCAAATGTCGCATCCAGCGCTTTGCTGAAAGTGGCCCTTGCATCCCCCGGCGCTAAACCTGCATGGATCAATTCTGCTTCCAGGTATAAACGGTCTGCATAGGTAATAAACTCATGCGGCCGCGCACCTGTTCCTGCATTTTGATTGCCGATCGAGTTAACGCTTCTGGCGGCACTGTCGTTAAACCGGCCGCCCGCCGGGTAAATGCCCATCAGTGAATAGGTCTGGCTGTTAGACCCATCCCTGCATGGTCCGTTCGAACCAAATAGTATTGAAATAAAACCGCCATCGCGGAACTCAGTACAATTCTCCGGCGTTGGATTCGACCCGCCCGGCGCTGATTTCTGGTTATAGATACAGTATGGAAGTCTGGGATCTGCCAGTCCGGTAAGGATATCCGGATTTCTACCCTTCATGATCTCATACAACCAGGGACTGAACAGCTGTCCTCCCCGCTGTGTGCCGGTATAGTCGCCATAAGCGGGATGCCGGTCGTCTGTATTACCGATAGGCCCATAAGGCATCATAAAACTTTCCGCCTCGGCATTGATGAGCGAAGCGGGAGCAGATAACAACGCAGTTACCTGCGTTTTTACATCCTGCACCAGTCGGATCTGCGTGTACAGCTTCAACTTGATGGTATTGGCTGCTTTTATCCAGTTGGTGGTATTTCCTTTATAAATAAAATCGTCGGTGCCGGGTTTAGACGGATTGAATGTAGTGTTATTGATATCGGCAATGCCTTCATCGAGTAAGGCAAATAACTTCGGATAGATCTCCGACCCCTTATCGAATTTCGGTTGTGAAATGCCTTCATCGAACCGGTCGTATTCAGAATATGGAACATCACCCCAGAGATCTACCATTATACTCACCGTGTAAGCCTTCAAGATCTTGGCGATGCCCGCATATACGAACCGGTTTTCCTCCGGTGCGCGCTTAATGATCACATTCAGGTTTGAAATAGCGGCATATAAATTATCCCAACCCGATGCACCGGCGTTGTACCTGTCGGCCGCTATACGCCCCGTGAGCTGATGCGTATATAACGCCATGGTATTACCCAATGTAGAACCCAGTGCCAGGTTGTTGGCAATATTGCGCTCAGCAGCACTCAAGACCAGCGATAAGTTTACGGAGGAAGGCGTGGGGTTATTGACGTTCTTATTTACATCGAGAAATTTCTTACAGCCGGTCGCTGTTAAGCACAGCACCGATAAGACTGTAGATACGTGTATAAAATATTTTCTTCTCATAACAAATATGGCTTTATGATTAGAAAGTGATGTTTAAGTTCACTCCATACCGCTTTGTACTTGGGGCGCCACCGGTGTCAACGCCTTGTGTACCACTTCCAATGACAGAGTTCATGTCGGGATCGAAATTCGTGTACCTGGGAACATTGGGCGCCAGGTACCACAGATTGCGGCCGTTAACCGTTAAGGTAACCGTACTTAATTTGAGCGCGCCCACCCATTTCGCCGGTAGCGTATAGCCCAAACTAATCTCCCGCAACCGGTAAACAGTACCATCAAACACCATATATTCAAAAGCCCCATTGGTAGCAAAGCTGGCGCCGGTACCTGCCGTGAAAAACAGATCATTCGTGGTAACGCGGGTTTGGTTAGGCACTGTTTTCCCATTTACGATCATCGGTGTATAATGATTCAGGCCATCAGGCCCTGTGACCGGCGTGGGGTTACCATATATTCCGGTAATAACAGCGTTCTTCTCCCTGTCTTCCGTATCCCGGGTCACGCCTCTTCCTAACATGGTGCTAATAGTCTCGGAATAAAAATCACCGCCTTTCGTCAGATCAAAAAGCACATTCAACAAAAAGCCTTTGTAAGAAATAGTATTGGTAAGGCCCAGTTTAAAATCTGCATTGGGATCGCCCACCATACCGTCGTTCGGATCCAGGAAAGGCATACCTGAGATCGGATTGATCAACAACTGGCCATCTTCTGAACGGGCCGAATAAGAACCGCGCAGATAACCATAAGGATAACCGGCCTCGATCCAGTTGTAACCACCCAGCTGGCTGCGTGTTAAACCTTCTATCAGCTTCTCCACCGTATTTTCATTTTTTGTGTATATACCGCGGACATCCCAACGAAAGTTACTGGTAACGACCGGACTAACATCCACCGATACCTCCCAGCCGGTATTGCGGATCTCGCCCAGATTGGTATAAAAAGAACTGTATCCGGTTGTTTGTGGCAGCGCGATCGCATAGATGAGGTCGGTAGATCGTTTATCGTACCAGGTAGCTTCAAAACCCAACCGCTGATTGAAGAAACGCATATCATATCCCAATTCAAGTTCCGTGGTAAACTCCGGTGTCAGTTCCGGGTCGTAGCTGGAGCCGCCCCTTGTTGCCAGTGGCTGCCCCAGGAAACCTGCCGCATTGAGATTGAAAATGGGTTCGCCATTATGTGGTGCAGCATCATTACCCACGCGGGCATAACCGGCACGGATCTTTCCGTAATCCAACCAGCGGGATTTAAGATTGAACGCTTCTGACCAAACGAGCGATCCGGAAATGCCGGGATAGAAATAACGTGCATTTTTATAAGGAAGCGTTGATGTAAGGTCAGTTCTTCCTGTAAGGTTGATGAATGCAAAGTTCCTGTAGCCGATAGACGCATCTCCAAAGAAGCCCACCAGTCTTCTTTTCGTTCTGTTATCATCGCTGAAGGTCTGCCGGCGGGTATTGGTAAGGGTAAATAAACCGGGGATAACAAAATCAACGCCATAGACCTGTTGGTGGCGGCTATTCCGTTCATTTACATCGCTGCCCAAGGTAATATCCAGGCTCCAGTCCTTGAAAACCTTCGGACTGATCACCGCCACGAGCTTACCCTGGATCTCCTGCTGCCGGTTAAGCACTTCAGTAATTGTACCCAGCGAATTGTCGGCACTTCCATAAGAAGATTTGTCAATTACCTGATCCCTTGAAAGCGCATAGTTGTTAACACCAGCATTGAAGTCAACTCTGATCCAGTTATTGAATTTATAGGAAGCTCGCACGTTTGCCACGATACGGTCATCGAAAGAGGTGATCACGTTGTGATATGCGCCCCATACGGGGTTCGTATACTGACCATCGTTAAAGCCGATCTGTTGACCTGCTTTGTTTACAGAGGGCCAGCCGGCGATATCCCAGTTCCTGGCCATCGTATAGGTACGGCCCCATTGGGATAAAAAGCTTTGCGCCGCACCAATGAAACCACCCACCTGTTTCGACCTGGCATAAGAAACATTGGCGCCTATCGTGAGGTTACCAAAAGCTGTTTGTCCGCCCACACTGACATTACTTTTTTTGTAGCTGGAATTGGTAATATAGCCTTTCTGGTCAACGTGCGAAAGGGTTACGTTGAAAAGCGATCTTCCTTCGCCACCGTCCAAACCAATAGAATGTTCCATGAGGTTGCCGGTATTGAAAAGGGATTTCACATTATCAGGCACCGCCTTATAAGCTATTCTGCCGTTGGGAAAAAGTTCAGGGTAAGAAGCATACATGGTGGCCCAGGTAGTGGCAGGAATAGAGTCGATGCCTGAAGCAGAAGTACCGATGACCTGTCCGCTCGCATCATAAATAACCCCTCTGCCGAACCTCGCGCCCCAGGATCCATTGGAAGACTGTGTTCTGAAGTTGGCGCCTGCGCCATAGAGATTTTGAAACTCTGGTATATCAGCGATCTTTTCGATACTGTACCCTCCCCTGTAAGTTACATTCAAAGGTTTGGCGCCTTTTTTCGGTGCGCCGGATCTGGTAGTGATGAGCAACACACCGTTGGCGGCTCTTGATCCATATAATGAAGCAGCTGCAGCGCCTTTCAATACACTGATAGATTCGATATCATTAGGGTCGATATTATTTAAACCGGAGCCATAGGTTCCTCCCCCGGTAAATGGATTACTGGTATTCACGAGGGGATTGCTATATGGAACGCCATCTACTACGATCAGGGGCTCACCGCCGCTGAAGGAAGAAACTCCCCTGATCTGAACCCGGGAAGCCGCACCTGGCGCGCCCTGACCCGCCCTGATGTCTACACCAGGTACTTTACCAGCTAATGTGTTCAGGATATTGGGTTCAGACTTCTGTACCATGGTGCTGGGATCAACTTTTGATACCGCATAGCCCAGGGCACGTTCGGAACGTTTGATGCCCATGGCTGTTACCACCACCTCAGACAGATCGACTTTTGCTGCGGTCAGTTTGATCTCTAATGTTGTGCCTGCACCAACCGTTACTTCTCTGGAAGCATAGTTGACAGCGGACACTACCAGCACATTGCCTTTCGAGGCCTGGATGCTGAAATTACCATCGGGATCTGACGTGGTGCCAGTGTTTGATTTTCCTTTGATGACAATAGAAACAAAAGGAATAGGAGCTCCTTGTTCATCTGTGATCCTGCCGGAGATGGTCAGGACCTGCGAGTTACTGACTAATGCGCATAGCATAGCCAGTAGAAAAACGGCTAGTTTTTTTCTCATGTGACCTTTAGTTTGTGGTTAATAACTATTTGAAGCAGGCTGAATTTAAACAAAATCCATCAAGATAAGTACCTGTTGGTGTTGACCAGGTGCCGGCATTTCATGAAGGCAGATTATCTGATTTTACAGCAAGTGATAACAAGTGATGATAATTTCAACTAAGTAAGAAGAGGTGAAAATCGGAAAATAAAATGGTAAGATTTATAATATGTCAACGTTTAGGCATAACCATTAAAAAAGCGGCTATGCAGCAATGCATAACCGCTTTCAGGTGTTGAATCAGTTCCGCACTAATCCACTACGACCTTATACTGCGGGTCTTCCATCACATTCACCTCAATAACTGATTCGGCATTTTTGATCAACGTCCTGCAATCAGGGCTCAAATGCCGAAGATGCAATTTCTTACCTGCTTTGTGGTAGCGCCCGGTCAGTTTGTTCAATGCTTCTATGGCGCTCATATCGGTTATCCGGCTTTCTTTGAAATCGATGATGACTTCTGACGGATCGTTGGCCACATCAAATTTTTCGAGGAAAGTAGTTACAGAACCAAAAAATAAAGGCCCGTATATTTCGTAGTGTTTGATCCCTTTCTCATCGATGTATTTCCTGGCGCGAATTCTTTTGGCACTTTCCCAGGCAAATACCAGGGCAGAAATGATCACGCCGATTAAAACAGCCAGCGCCAGGTTATGCAGCCAGACTGTAATGATCGCTACGAGTATTCCGACAATTACGTCATGGCGCGGCATTTTGTTAATTATTTTGAGGCTGGTCCACTCGAATGTACCGATGGCCACCATGATCATTACGCCCACCAGGGCTGCCATTGGTACCTGTTCAATGATTGGTGCGCCCACCAGGATGATGATAAGAATTGTTATGGAAGCGACAATTGCGGACAGTCGTGCGCGCGAACCGGCGGACAAGTTCACAAAGGATTGGGCGATCATGGCACAGCCGCCCATGCCGGTGAAGAATCCATTGAACACGTTGGCCGTTCCCTGTGCGATACATTCTTTATTACCGCGGCCCCTTGTTCCGGTGACTTCATCAACGATGTTGAGGGTTAACAAACTTTCTATCAATCCCACACCGGCCATTACCAGGGAATAAGGGAAGATGATCTTTAAGGTCTCCAGGTTAAATGGCACCATTGGGATGTGAAATGGAGGTAAACTGCCGCTGACAGAGGCGATGTCTTTCACCGTCTTTGTTTCAATGCCCAGGCCCAGCACGAGCAGGAATACAACAATGATGGCCACCAGGGAGGCAGGGACAGCTTTGGTTAATTTGGGAAATGCGATAACGATCAGAATTGTTAATGCTACCAGTCCGAGCATTGTGTATAAAGCGGGGCCGGAGAGCCAGCTGGTTTCTTCGGTGGTGGTTACCTTAAACTGATTGATCTGCGCCATGAAGATGATCACTGCCAGTCCGTTTACAAACCCGTACATAACTGATTGAGGCACGAGGCGGATGAATTTGGCGAGTTTGAATACGCCTACCAGGATCTGCAGTAAACCAGCCACGGCCACGGCTGCAAAAACATATTCCACGCCATGAGATTGCATCAATGCGATCAATACCACTACGGTGGCGCCGGCGCCGCCGGAAACCATGCCGGGGCGTCCGCCGAGTACGGCGGTGATCAATCCCATCAGGAATGCAGCGTATAAACCGGTCAATGGCGACAATCCCGCCAATATGGCAAATGATAACGATTCGGGGATCATTGTCATGGCAACGGTGAATCCGGCCAGGATCTCTGATTTGTAGTTTACTTTTTGTTTGAAATCAAATAAATTGAAGTAAGCCATGATGATGGTTTATAACACCGGAAAAATAAAGTTGTGATAACATGAAATGTACTATCCACCTTACGCATTCAGGAACAACAGCTAAAGAGCCAGGATGGAGCAATCGCAGGAGATGTAGTTAGGATATTCATTTCCGGCTGCGAAAGTAGGGAAAATGGGGGAGCTTTTGCGCGTGTTGGGGGGTGATTCTATGGGGATTCATCACGTCAAACGGTCGTACACTGGGCATGGCCTCCGTAGATAAGGTAGCAATTACTTGTAAACAAATTCAACGATGTTTGATTGTAACTCTAATCTCGGCTGCTTATCCGGGAAAGTGGGGTTATATGCACAAAAAAAGACCTTGTATGTATGTCCCTTTATAATTTCATAATCCCTGTTTACTATTATTCTGGTGTTAATGCTTTCGCCCGGATTAAGTGGTATAAAATCTTCTGGAACAATCTTACGGTATGCCATTGCTCCAGAATAAAGTACATGCTTGTTATTTTCATCTCGTATACTAAAAATGCTATTTGTAAGTGTTTTATTCAATCCAATTGTCCAATAATCCAAGTAAAGAATAGTAGAAGAATTGTTTAAAAAATTTACATTGGCTATGACATCGTCATTATTAACCTCGATTGACAATTGAAGATTGATAGGTTTTGTTGTTGACATAAATTAAAGTTATGCTTGAATAAAATATTCAAAATTTGACGCATTGTATAGGGCTCTTTTGGGGTGGCGCTTAGACAAATCAAGGCATTGCTCGACCCCATAATCAAAATCACAAGTGCATCCAACATCATCAAAATGTGACAGTTCATGAACTAATGTATTCGCCATACCCATGACATCTTTGTTCTCTTTCCAAAATAAGTCGCCTATATTGAACATATAAAATTCATCGCTGCAGTTTACTATAGCGTAATTCTTCGTCCTTGTAAATTCATCCTCGATTATGCCAAAATTATCAACAGTTAACGTCTTGCTTATTTGCAAAGCCTTTACGCTCCTATTCATAATTAATTGTATTGCGTCATCATCATCCCACCCAAACCATTTCTTAAAATCTTCCATTGTTTTACCATCCCGTCTAGCCAATAGCTCCAATTTATTTTCTAACAATGAAACACATTCTTTTATAGCTTCATTGAGCATCCTTTCCTTTTCTTCCGGCGGCGGCTCAATAAACTCATCACTATTATACTTGTTTTCACGCTTCCTAGGCCTGGAATAAAAGAAATCTCCATCACCAATAAACACCGACACACTTCCTCCAACCACCACGCCGCCATGCGCACAACGATCGCCCTGCCTGGCCGCCTCCCTACCCTCGATAAATACGCCTGTTGAACCTGCAACTATTTCATCGAGCCCGCCAGCACAAAGGCAGGCGTCGCCCACTGTAGCGGCTGGTGCTCCTTCAATCCATACTGTTGTGCACCCTGGGCCAGCGATTGGCCCGCCCAGATGTGGCGCTCCACCGGGTGACACCTGTGGACATGTATGCATATCGCCTATTCGTGCTGCTGGCTTTTCCAAGCTATGGCTTTTATATTAACTGGTTACTTTTTATGGTATGAAAGGTTGCTTTGGCCTAATCATTCATAATTATTCGACTACCTCCCAACGGCCGCCCTTATCTGCGCCAATCCGTTTTAATATATTTTCTTTTTGCAGTTTTTGAATGTTTCTTTCAATTGAACGGCGGGAGACTCGAATGACGGAAGCTAATTCCTGAATGGTAATTTCTGGATTAGCCTTTATGAGCTCTACTATTTTCTCCGACGTTTTTTCTGTTTTCTCCGACGTTTTTTCTGTTTTCTCCGACGTTTTTTCTGTTTTCTCCGACGTTTTATCTGTTTTCTCCGACGTTTTATCTGTTTTCTCCGACATTTCTATACTTTTCTCCGACGTTTTCCCGACGTTTTCAGTCATTCTCTCGAATGTTGCAGCCGGTTCACCTGTAAATTCCACCATCAATCCATTGGCGTCAAAATCAAATTTTGGCTCAGGCAAACCTCTCGCAGTGCATTCTGTTCTCTTCTTTACCAACCCCCTGCCCCATGATTCAATATAGCCTGCCCTAAAAAAAGCATTAGCAATATCAGATTATAAAGATGAGACGCATGTTTGTCTAACAAATATTCTATGTTTTGCTTTTCGTTCACAGGATTATGTGTTGCTCATTATATCTAAACAACCATAATAACTTTATTTACTAGCCGAACAGGATTGATTAAAATCAAATTCTTGCAAAGACAAAAATGCCCTGCATGTAGTACAAAATATAAATAAGAATGTTAAAAAAATAAAAGCCTCCATGTAATTCAGGAGGCTTTTATTCTTTATTGCAGCAAACTAATATAACTTTCCATCTGCATCAACCTGGCATACAAATATGCCAGCATAATGTGCCACCGACGGAAACACAGGGTCATTCCATTTAAAACGGCCTGTCATCATAGCAACATTATCACTAGTCAAATACATCGATGTGGGACGGATATCATCCGGATACTCAACCAGCTTCAAATCAACAATAGTTTTAAAAATGTTATATACCCAACCAGTGCCACCATCTGCTTTGAATTCCAACAACCGCGCTCTCTCGTAATCCCTGGTCGTTGTGCCTAATACAAGCAATGATCCTTTCTTGTTGACGAGTACATCCCTGGGGATGAAGCCTACTTCAAACGCGTGATTCCCTAGATATTTTCCGTTCAAATCAAATGTATAATAACTGTAGGACTGGCTGTAAAATACCTGCAGGTGATTCGACTGATCCAACACTGTAAATACATCACTGTAATATGTATAATCGGAGTAGTTGGCAAATGGAAAGGTTGAGCTCCAAACCATTCTTCCATCCAATGATAATTTAGCTACCTGTACGGAATCACATCTTGGTTTACAGCTGCCGTTCTTACTTCCTGAAAACACATACCCATCGCCCAAGATAACCGGTTTAGCACAATTGCTCATTACAGCGTCGGGCCAGAAATATTTCCAGTTTTCGTTACCTGTTGCATTGAGTTGAATCGTAATTCCCTTCCACAACATCCCATATCCCATAATGATAATGTTTCCCTGATTATCTTCAGTGGCAGTATTAACCCATAGGTTCTCGTGTGTATTTTTCCATGACCATTTTGTATTTCCTTTGCCGTCGATCCGATATAGCTTTGATTTTCCCTCAAACGCTACGAATGATAAAAGCACATCACCGTTCGCGGTTATATTCATTTGCTTTATTTCCCCTTCCTCCCTTGGAAAAGTTCTAGTCCATTGCGCACGCCACAAGGTATCGTATTGCGTTAAAACCCCTTCCACAGGAACGAAATTGCTGTTGCTCACCGATTTCCAGCTGGCCAGGTAGATCTTGTCGCCATATCGGGCAATACCACCCGGGAACGTTCCACCTTCTCCGCTATGTTTGATCAGTATGGGAATGGCATCTACCTTCAAATCCCTGCTGGCTGAATCAACCGCCCTGTTTCCTTTATACTTAGTTAACCACACTGTATAGTTACCAGGCTTTAAATAGGCGTGATATGCATTGTAACCTTCAGCCGTGTTTCCATCGCCAAAGTGCCAGCGATAACTTATCTCAGCGCTGGAATCAGATGTATTTATAAAATGCAGCGTATAACGAACAGGAAATAAGGTATACTCAACATGTTTGATTTGCTCAATGGTAAATTGTGGTGGCTCTTTTTTTAATACATCGTTCTTTCTGCAGGAAGAAAAGATTAATGAAAACATTAAAAGAGATGCATATAAAATTTTGGTCAAGCTTCAGGGTTTTTGATTGACCGCTAAAATATCTATCCAAAGCCACTATTTCAATTACCATACTGTTTTTTAACAACCTTTTCGAATAAGCGGGTTATTTTGGGCGATAACGCTGCTTAATTTGACAATGAATGTGTAAGCCATAAAAAAGACGCCTGACCATACGGTCCGGGCTTTCAGCCCAAATCAAAAACAGCCACTTATTTTCTACGCCTAACCATGTATTCAATTAGCACATTAGCACCAGAAAATCAGCTAATTGACTTTATCTCCATCCACCGCCTAATGCCTGGTAAATATTCACCATCGCTTTCAGCTGCTGCATCTTCGTTTCCACCAGCTCAAACTTCGATTCCAGGGCATCGCGTTGCGTCATCAGCACCTCCATGTAATCGGCCCGGGCCGATTTGAACAGGTCGTTTGAAATGGTAATGGATTGCGTCAATGCAGCTACCTGTTTTGACTTCAGCTCATAACTGTTCGCCAGGTTGTTGATCTTCGCCATTTGATTGGCCACTTCTACATACGCATTTAAAATAGTTCGCTCATAATTATACACCGCCTGTAATTGCCTGGCATTGGCATTCAAATATTCTGACCTGATGGCATTCCTGTTCACCAATGGCGCTACCAATTCGCCAGCCAGTGAATACAGCATCGACTCAGGCGTACGGAACAAATAGGCCGGATTAAACGCATTGTACCCAATAGCGGCTGAAATGCCTACAGACGGATAAAAACGGGCTTTTGCTACCTGCACATCGAGCTTTGCGGCAGCCAGTTCCAGCTCGGCTTGTTTTATGTCGGGCCGGTTGCTTAATAACTGCGATGGTAAACCGGTTTGAACCGCCGTTGGTAATACATTCTCCAGGCCTTGTGCATTCCGGTCGATATGCTGCGGAAAACGTCCTAACAGAAAATTAATACGGTTTTCCGTCTCCGTGATCTGTTGCTGAATGCCGTATTGCAGGCTCCTGGTGTTCAGCACTTCAGCTTCAAACTTTCGAACGGCAAGCTCCGTTACCCGGGCCGCCTCTTTCTGCAACTTTACGATCTCCAATGCATCGTTCTGGATACGGATGTTGTTATTCACAATAGCCAACTGATTGTCCAGCGCCAATAACTCATAATACGAATTGGCGATCTCCGCGATCAGTGTAGTGATGACAAAGTTCCGGCCCTCTACGGTTGATAAATACCTGGCAACCGCTGCCTTCTTTGCATTGTGCAGCTTATGCCAGATATCTACTTCCCATGTGGCGTATGCTCCTAATAAAAAATCAGGCAGCGGATCAGGCATTTCTTTGCCCGGTTTTATTTCTGTAGTAGCGTCACCCGCGCCCTGGCTGGTAAACCTACCCACTTTCTCTACACCGGCGCCACCTCTTATGCCTACGAATGGCAGGTACTCGCCTTTTCTGGCGTTTATTTCGTTATGCGTGATCTCTATCTCCTGCAAAGTAATATTCAACTCCTGGTTGTTCTTTATGGCAGTATCGATCAATGCTACCAGGTAGGGATCGGTAAACCAGCTCTTCCAGGGCAAAGCGCCGGTATTCACGGAGTCCGTTGTGTTATTATAACCCGCCGGCACCGTTTTGTTTTCGGCTCGTGCTGTCAATGCCGGCGTTTTGCAGGCCGCATAGGCGCCGCATAAACACGCAGTGACCAGGAGCTTGTAAATCTTATTTTTCAACATTGTGATCAATTTCTTCTGTTAATGGATTTTCGTCTTCATCCTTAATGAGCTTCCGCCGGGCTGCCAGTTTGCCGAATACGTAATACAATCCCGGAATTACTATTACCCCCGCAATAGTACCTACCAGCATACCCCCTAATGAGGAGGAACCTATCGTACGGTTACCAATAGCACCCGGTCCGGTCGCGAATACCAACGGTATCAACCCCGCAATAAACGCCAAAGACGTCATGAGGATCGGGCGGAAACGTGTTCTGGCGCCTTCCATGGAAGCCTTAAATACCGACATGCCGGCGCGGTGTTTCTGCGCTGCAAACTCTACGATCAATACGGCATTCTTACCCAGCAAACCTACCAGCATGATCAATCCCACCTGCGCGTAAATGTCGTTGGCCAGCCCCATCAACCTGATCATTAAGAAAGACCCGAATACCCCGGCAGGTAATGACAGGATAACCGACAATGGCAGAAGGAAACTTTCATACTGCGCCGCAAGGATCAAATACACAAAGGCCAACACAATGAGGAAAATATAAATTGCTTCATTCCCCCGCTCCGACTCGTCTTTCGACAATCCTTCCCAATCAATACCATAACCACGTGGCAATGTTTTCGCCGCTACTTCCTGGATGATCCTGATCGCTTCTCCGCTGCTGTAACCCGGCGCAGGTTCGCCCCTGATGGCCGACGAGTTATACATATTATACCGCGTGATCTCATTCAATCCATGCGTTTTCTTTATAGACATGAAGGCGGAATAGGGTACCATCTCATCCTTATCGTTCTTTACATACAATTTCAACACGTCTTCGGGCAAAGCCCTGTATTCCGGTGAAGACTGCACGAACACTTTCAAAAAATTACCAAAGCGAATAAAACCCAGTTCATAGCTGCTTCCGATCAATACCGACAGGTTGTCCATCGCTTTGCCAATGGATACACCCTTCTGCATCGCTGCCTTGTTATCGATCACCAGTTCATACTGCGGATAATTTGCACTGAAGAACGTGAACAAGCCGGTAAGCTCTTTGCGTTGATGCAATGCTTCCATAAAATCGTCGTTCACTTTCTCCATGCTTTTATAATCATCGCTGTTGGTCTTATCGAGCAAACGTAACGCAAAACCACCTGCTGCCCCATATCCTGGTACCGCGGGCGGACCGAAAAACTCAATCGTAGCGCCTGGTATCGCGTGGCATTTTTCTTCCAGTTCATGTATGATCTCTGTCACCGAATGCTTGCGTTCATCCCAGCCTTTCAGGTTGATCAAACAGGTACCGGCATTGGAACCGCGCCCTTCCGTCAACACTTCATAACCGGCGAGGGCCGATACCGATTGTATGCCTTCCACATGTTCTGCGATCTCCTGCACGCGTCGCGCCAGATCATTCGTACGCTCGAGCGTGGAACCAGGAGGGGTTTGAATAATGGCATAGATCATGCCCTGGTCTTCACTGGGAATAAAACCTGCCGGCAGCGTTTTACCTACGCTGAAAATGCCAAATGCAAAGGCGCCCAATAACAGAAAGGTGATCAACTGCCGGTTCACGATCTTTTCCATCAGCTTCGTATAGCGGCCGGTGATCTTTTCAAAGCCCCGGTTGAAAGCATCGAGGAACCTATTGATGGGCGTTCTCTTCCGCGGCTTGCCATGGTTATTCTTTAACAACATGGCGCATAATACCGGGGTTAACGTTAACGCCACTACGCCCGACAGCACAATAGCCGTTGCCATCGTAATGGAGAACTGGCGGTAAAAGATCCCGACCGGTCCGCTCATAAAAGCCACCGGAATGAACACCGCCGCCATTACAAAAGTGATGGCGACAATAGCGCCGCTGATCTCATGCAGTACTGCCCTGGTGGCCTTGTAGGGCGACATATTCGTCTCTTCCATCCTGGCATGCACCGCTTCTATCACCACAATGGCATTATCTACCACAATCCCGATCGCCAGCACCAAAGCAAACAGTGTAATAAGATTGATGGTCAACCCGAATAACTGCATGAAGAAAAATGAGCCGATCAACGATACGGGAACCGCCAGCGTTGGAATGAGGGTAGAACGCCAATCGCCCAGGAACAGGAATACCACAATGGCCACTAATATGAAAGCCTCTCCCAGCGTATGCAATACTTTTTCAATAGATGCGTCCAGGAAGTTGCTCACGTCGTAACTGATCTCATAATCCATTCCCGGCGGAAACGATTCTCCTTTGATCTCGTTCAGCTTTTCCTTGATCGCTTTAATTACATCGCTCGCATTACTTCCGTATGTTTGTTTCAATACGATGGCGGCAGAGGGATGGTTATTGAGGTTGGAATAAATATCGTAGTACTCACTACCCAGCTCTACGTCGGCTACATCTTTTAAATACAGGATCTCGCCCTTGGGATTAGCGCGGATAATTACATTCTGATATTGTTCCGGTTGATTGTACCGGCCCTGGTAGGTTAACACATATTCCAGCGCCTCGGAACGTTTTCCATCGCTTCTACCCAAACGGCCGGGTGAACCAATGATACTCTGGCTGGCCAGCGCTTCCATCACTTCATCGGTTGACACATTATAGGCCCGCATGCGGTCGGGCTTCAGCCAGATGCGCATGGCATACTGCCGGCTACCGAGGATCTTAGCGCTGCCAATCCCTTTTACCCGGCTTAGCTCCCGAATAATATTGATGTTGGTAAAATTATAGAGGAAGTTTTCATCGGCCCTGGGGTCATTGCTGAAGACGTTCACATACATGAGCATGTTGGGCTGCAGAATATTGACGATGATGCCTTCGCGTTGCACAAGTACAGGCAACCGGTTCGTTACCTGCTCGATGCGGTTCTTTACATTCACTACCGCCTGGTTGGGATCTACTCCCAGATCGAACACTACCTGCAAATTGGCCTCACCCGCACTGGTAGCATCGGAAGTCATATACTTCATGCCCGGCACTCCGTTAACGGCTTTTTCCATGGGAATGAGCACCGAGTTAACCAGCACATCGGCACTGGCTCCGGGATACGACACACTAACTACAATGCGCGGGGGCGCAATTGCCGGAAACTGTGAGGTAGGAAGCGTTTTAATGGCCAGCACACCCATGAAGATGATCATCACCGACAGCACGATCGCAAAGACCGGCCTTTTCATAAATATATTAAACATGTTCTTTCTCTTGTTGTGAATGGTGAATGGTCAATGGTCAATGGCGCGAGAATTTTGAGATTAATAACTGACCTTGCACACCGGAAATACATTGCTGATTGCCGATTGCCGATTGGCGATTGTCGATTGCCAATTGCCCATTGCCTGTTGATGTTATTCAGTGGCCAGCTTTAAATGAGCGATCACCTGGGCAGGGTCTTCAAAATCAAACGCTATCTTATCTTCGTTCTTCACCTTGCGCAAGCCTTCCAACAATATTTTATCATTTTCCTTTACCCCTTCCCTGATCACATACAGGTCGGGGATCTCGGCTTCAATGGTGATGGGTGTTAACTTCACCACGTTGTTCTTATCCACTACATAAACATATTTGCGATCCATGATCTCGAGGGTAGCTTTCTGTGGAATAATGATGGCGTCTTTCAACTGCTCTTTCATCAGTATGCTGCCGGTTTCGCCGTGCCGCAACAAGCCTTCCTGATTGGGGAATGTTGCCCTGAACGCAATGTTACCCGTTTCATTGTTGAACTCGGCCTCGATCGTCTCTACATACCCTGGATGTTTGAACAGCTGTTTGTTGGCCATCAGCAGCTCTACCTTTCCCTTTTCTTTTCGTTTAATACCCGACTGATAATTCAGGTACTCGGGTTCCGACACATTAAAGTATACCCACATCTGGCTGTTGTCTGACAGGCTGGTCAATAACTCACCTTCTTCCACCAGGCTACCCAGTTTTAAATGCAGCTGATCAACAATGCCATCGAAAGGCGCCCTGATGTCGGTGAATGCCAGGTGCGCTTTGGCCAACGCCAATTCCGCCTTCGCTTTTTTCGCTTTCGCCAACGCAAGCGCCAGCTCATTTTTAGATACTACATTCCTGTCGGCCAGCGACTGCGTGTTCTGCACTTCAATAGCTGCCGCCTGCGCTTCTGCCTCTGCTTTCTCCAATTCGGCCTGGTAAAGCGTAGGCATGATCTTGAATAACAACTGTCCCTTTTTTACAAACTGGCCTTCGTCAACGTATATATTCTGGAGGTAACCTTTCTCCTGCGCTTTCACTTCAATGTTCCTGATCGACCGGATCTGGCATACGTATTCTTTGGTAATGGTCGTGTCCATTTTGATGGCACTGGTCACCAGTAATTTCGCAGGTTCTTCCTTTTTCTCTTCTGTTGGTTTACAGCTTGCATAGCACAATACAGCACACAAGCCGGTGAGTTGGAAAATTCTTTTCATAAAATGTATGGGGTCTTAATTCGAATTTGTCTGGCCATTTTTGCAATTGCACCTGGCATACACACCCGATCCCTATAGCTGAAAAACTATACAGACAGAGTAAACTGCAGGAAACACTGAAGCGTATTATGCAGCTGCAGCCAGAAGAGAGGAATCAGATCCTGATGGCACAGTGGAAAATGAATTTGCAGGCGGCCGGGAGGGAGAAATGGGCACAGAAGGGCAGGCGGTTATTGTAATTATAAATGCCTGCTACTGCCGGGGATTGAATCAGGGAGAAACGATCGTTGGCAACATTCTTTTTACCCGCTTTTGATTCGTCCTCATCGTCATCGACCTCCGGATCCGCGATGGCGTGGTGGGCATTATTGCTTTCAGAGCAAGGGGCATGGCCCTGCAGCAGCCGGTGATGGTGAATGGCAGAATAGCCGACCGGTGCTGCTTCTTTGAGAATATCTTTTGGAATGCAGCCGGTTTGTACAGGAGATGCCTGCGCATAACCTGCCAACAACAACATAAAAAACAACAGGGATCTAAGGAACAACTTCATAGCTGGCTTCCAAAAGGTTTGTCGATCATCAGCTCTTATTGCAAGAATTGTAACAATCAACAATAATTAACGATAGACCGCAAATAAGCGATTCTTTACAACTTTTTCTCAATAATCGCACACAAAAACATCCCATTAACAATTGACCGATTGGAATAGCCGTAGCTGATTAGATGACACTATTTAATATTCTGCCAATATATCCTTCTATTGGAGTAACGCCAGTAATTCGCGGAAATCAGCGATCTTCTTTACACCGGTCTTTTCTTCGTATCGACGATACTTATCATACCAAATGGCATCGAAGCCGAGTTCCTGCGCGGCTTTTATTTCTGAATGGAGATCATCTCCTACCACCAGCATTTCTTCCGGGGCAAACCCATACCGGTGTTGTATTTCGGCAAACACATCTTTTTTTACCTGGCTGGTAGTGGATGGATCAATGATATGGATCTCTTTAAAATCTTTTTGAAGTTGCATCCGGTCAATTTTGCTTTGCTGCATCTTTTTGAAACCGGTGGTCACCAGGAATTTATCAATGGGCAACTGTTTTACCAGGGCATAGTCTTCGAATGGCTCTATGCTCCCTTCATACGCCAGTCCTTTTAATATTGCCAAACTCTGGCTGGTTAGCGCTTCATTGAAATGATAGTCCTTCGCCACCTGCTGAAAAGGCCGCCGCATGACTTCATCCTTAATATTGGGCAGGTTCTCAGCCTGACTTCCCTCCTGTTCGATCAACGCAAACAAAGGTGCAAATAGTTGATGCCCGATCTGTGGCACGGGAAAAATGGTATTGTCAAGGTCGAAAATGATCGCTCTCTTCTTCATATGCCGGGTTTGTCAATTCAAAGCTAAAACTATTCCAATAACGGCGCCCGGCTCTGGCTTCTCTTTATAAAGACCGGATATAACTAATATGAATTCCTCTGAAACAATCATCCGCACATCCGTGCGGAACATAACCGCACGTTGATATCATGCCATCATTTTCCGTTTCAAAAAAATAATCTGCATCGTCCGGTCCTGCCAGCCATTCATTTTTTGCTCTGGCATATATGTCGTCCAGGGTAACTGCAGGGGCGGCGGCATCCGCCGTATGTGATCCCACCTGGCTTTCATCTTCAACCCATTCTCTCAAAATAGCTACCGTTCCATTACGGGCAGTATCTCCTTTTAATATATACTTCCGTTCTGTTACCTTTCCCGCTTTAACCGTTATTGTCGTATAATAGCCAAGGCCTATCCATGAGCCCGAGACCACCTCGTACGTATAGGAATTGCCAGTTGTTTCTTTAAATTGCTGCCAGGCTGAATAACTTTGCCGGTACTCAAACGCCTCTTTAATGCCATCTTTTTTACAGGCGCTTACCGTAAATAACGACAAAATTGTCAAGAGACTGAATAATCGTTTCATATAACAGGTTTTGGTAAGCGCGTGACACCTGATTGCGGCCCTTCGTTGCAGCGCTGGCAATAATAAGCCGTGCTGAATTTTTTACCTGTTATTTATTATTAGAACTCCGCCAGATAGGGGAAATCATTCTACAATACGCAGGACGCCTAACGCTAAACCTGTAACGCTTAATGCCGAACGTTTATATGTGCCACACTCAACCGAAGAGTGCAACATAATTTTTATTAGCTTTTAATTTCCGGTTGGGGATTATTAACAGATCCATTGGCAAATGGCCCGGGCCCGTTACTGAACAACAAAGTTTGTGTCGGCAATGCGAACTGAATACCTTCTTTTTTAAACGTGTTCAAAATGGCCATGTAAATAGCCTGCTGGCGATCCATATACAAATTATAATCGGGGCTTAAGATGAAATATACCACCTCAAAGGTCAGGCTAAACTGCCCGAACGCAGAAAAATGCGCCCGGTCGAATGTGGTATCTTTTTGCGCTAAAATGATGTCTTTTACCAAACCTGGTATTTTTTCCACTTTCTCAGGCGGCGTGTTGTACACCACCCCGAAGTTGAACTGTACGCGCCGTTTTTCCATGCGTTTGTAATTGTGAATACGGGAGTTCACGAGGTTGGTATTTGAACAGATCAACTGCTCACCACTGAGGGTCCTGATGCGGGTGCTTTTCACGCCAATATATTCTACGGAACCCATTTTATCGTCTACAATGATAAAATCGTCTATTTCGAATGGCTTATCGAAGAAGATAACAAAGTAGTTGAACAGATCGCCTAAAATGTTTTGAGATGCTAGCGCTATGGCCACACCACCAATACCCAGGCCAGTGATCACCGACGTTATATTATACCCTAAGTTATTCACGAGGAACACCAGCGCCAGGATCCACAACACCACATTTACAATAATGATGATGCCCCGTACCTGCTTGCGCTTTTCAATGTCTTCCCTGCTATGTCCCAGTGCATTGTTGATCAAATAATTCAATGCTGAGGTAATCGTTTTGATAATGATAAAGGTAACTACGACCATTACGGCAATTTGCAGTAACCTGTCAACTTTAGGACTTAATGCCAGATAGGAAAGACCGGCATATAAAGCACCCAGGTACAAAGCGGGGATCAGCGCTCCCTCTGCCAATTGCACAATAAAATCGTCGATCGTTGTACGGGTATGTGCTGAAAAACTTTTAAAACGTTTTAACAAAATTGACCGGCCTATACGTATTACTGCCCAGGAACCAAGAATAATACCAAAAGCTATTAACCAATTTAACAAACTGTTTCCCAATATGATCTTATCCCACCACTCCATGCTTTTTTTCCTTTTGACCCGAAAATTCCATGCCATGTCAGTCAATGGCGCCTGCTTCACTAAATCTTAATGATCTTGTAATAATGTTTTAATGTATTGCTTTCAGCCAGTATTAAAACAAAAGGCGAAAAGGTGGCTGCCATCGCTTTGATGTTTAATCAGGCAATTACATATCTTTAAAAGAAAATAACCTGACACATGAGACCAATCCCAGTACTTGCCCTGCTAGCCCTGTTAGCCGCCTGTAATACCGATAAGAAACCAGCCGCATCTCTTACGGGCACCTGGCAATTGCTAACGGGAACCATTATCGAAAAAAATGATACAACCGTTACTGATTATACAAAGGACAAAAAATTCATTAAGGTGATCAATGATTCTCATTTCTGTTTTATGGGGCATGATCTTAAACAGGGTAAAGATTCGGCCAATGCCTTCTTCTCTGCCGGCGGCGGTACCTACACGTTAAAAGACAGTACTTATACGGAGCACCTGCAATACTGCAGCGACCGCGCCTGGGAGAACAATGAATTTCATTTTACGGTTACCATTCACAATGATACGCTCATACAACAAGGCAAGGAAAAAGTAGCCGGTACGAATATCGACCGGCTGAATATTGAGAAATATGTACGGGTGAAAGGAGAATGACCTGTCAGGTCCGCTTAACCTACCGGCCGGGCAAGTTGCTAATGCAGACCTTACAGGTCAGTAATTATCCGGCAACAACTCAGCGATGTTCAAATTCATATGTCATTCCAGCCATGGTATTAAAGTCATACAGATTGCCTGTATTCAGCGTAATGCCTTTAAGTGTTGCTTTTTCGGATACTATTGGTTTGCTGATGGCTGCCACGGCATAAAATGGATTAGGATTGCTGCCGCCGGCCGGCTGTAATGTTATCTTTCCTTTAGGCGTCAGTGCGCCGGGGACGCGTAACCGGCAGTTGCCGCCTAACCTGGATCGTATTTTTACATAGGTGAGCCTGCCTGCTGCCCATTTCATGTCGATAACAAAGCCGCCCCGCGCTACCAGTCCCTTTACACTTCCCTGTTTCCATTGATCGGGAATGGCAGGCAATAAATGAATGGCCCCATCGTGCGACTGCATCAGCATTTCGGCAATACCTGATGTACAACCGAAATTACCATCGATCTGGAAAGGGGGATGCGCATCAAAGAGGTTGGGATAGGTGCCGCCGTTCTGTCCATGTTGTTCCAACGGCGCGGGCGTAAGCTGGTCGGTTATCAGTTTATACGCCCGGTTGCCATCGAGCAGGCGCGCCCATAAATTCACTTTCCACCCCATGGACCAGCCGGTCGATTTATCGCCCCGCATAACCAGCGTATTCCGCGCTGCTTCAAACAGCTCCGGACTATTTCCCGGCGAGATCTGGTTGCTGGGGAATAATCCGTATAAATGCGACACATGCCGGTGCTGGTCATCCGCTTTGTCAAGGTCCTGCAGCCATTCCTGTAACTGGCCGTATTGCCCTACCTGCATAGGCGGCAACCGTTTTATCATGGTTTGTAAGGTATCCGTAAAGTTTTTATCTAATGATAGAATGGTTGCAGCATGAATGGCATTGGAAAACACATCAAATACCAGTTGATTGTCCATTGTAGTACCCGCACTGATACCCACGCCACTCATGTATGTGTTCTCTGGCGACATGGAGGGCGCTACCACCAGCCAGTTGTGCGATGGCTCCTGCTGCAATACATCTACATAAAATAAAGCAGCGCCTTTCAATACCGGGTATATGTTTTTTAAAAATGCCTTGTCACCAGTGTACAGGTAATGCTGCCACAGGTGCTGGCTCAACCAGGCGCCGCCCATGGGCCACATGCCATAAAAACCACCGTCTACCGGCCCCGTTATTCGCCACAGATCGGTATTGTGATGCAGGTTCCAGCCCCGTGCACGGTACATCTGCTGCGCGCTCTCCTTCCCCGTTTCCGCCAGCTCTTTCAACATGGTGAAGAGGGGTTCATGCATTTCGGGTAATGCAGTAACTTCTGCCGGCCAGTAATTCATTTCGGTATTGATGTTCACCGTGTATTTGCTATCCCAGGGCGGACTTAGCTTATCATTCCATTTTCCCTGCAGGTTGGCGGGTTGACTGCCGGGCCAGGAGCTCGTGATGAGCAGGTAACGGCCGAACTGAAAATACAATGGTACCAGGGCCGGATCATTCCCATTGATAAATTCTGCGATGCGAACATCGGTTGGTTTTGCCATGGAAGCGGTAGCGCCCAGGTTGAGCTGAACGCGATCGAAATATTTTTTGTAGGCTGCTATGTGCGCCTCTTTAATAGCGCCGAATGGTTTGGCTGTTGCGGCAGTGAGCGCCTTCGTCGCTTTTGCCGCTTCATTGCCGCTGATGTCTTTATAATTGATGAAATTGGTGCCAATTGCCATATAAAGCGTAACGGCATTGGCTTTGCTGATCACAATACCGGTATCAGTAAACGAAAGTTTACCACCTTCTGCTTTTGGCAATACCTGCACCTGGTACCGCAGCCTGCCGGTTTTGTTATCGTTATTGGAAGAAACACCGGTCAGCATTAATTTTCCCTGTCGGGTTTGAATGGTATATTCTTTATACGGCGTTGTCATGCCCAGGGTACAGGATAAGCTGCCTGGCTTGCTGGCCGAGAAGCGTACCATAATAATATTATCTGTGACCGGTGCTATGTACTCGCGCTTATACCTGACGCCGTTCGACTCGTAAGAGACAGTGGCAATGGCATTGCTGATATCGAGGTCGCGCTGGTAGGTGGTTATGTTATCCTGGTCGTGAAACCGGATCATCAAATTACCGGCAGTTTGGTAAGGCATTCCATAATTGCAACCAGCAGGCGCATTACGTGGAAATGTTTTGTTCGAGAGGTCCTGCGCTTCCTTATTCCTGCCTTCAAACAGCAGTTTCCTTATCTGCTGAATGGAATCGTATACATTTGGAATGATATTGTTACCGGGTTCTCCGGCCCAGATCGTTTCTTCGTTCAACTGCAGGCGTTCATTGTTTACATCGCCAAACACCATGGCTGCCAGGCGGCCATTGCCTATAGGCAGGGCTTCATTCCAACCAGCCGCCGGTTTGTCGTACCAGAGCCGCATGGGGTTGGGATCAGCTTGTTGTGCACTAAGCGCAAAGGACAGCAGCAAAGCCAAAACAACTGATGAAAGCGAGGCTGACGGGCAGGTTGTTTTTTTCATATGTAGCTGGAAATTATAACAACTTTAATGATGTGGCAAACCTATTTGCCGCAGCGTTAAAACAGGTTCAATAATTGTCCCTTTTGGTTCAATTTTTATTGTAGCTGCCAAAAAAAGGGCAGCGGTAAAAACCGCTGCCCGCCTTTTCGCTTTCCCTGGATCTTTTGTTCGCGACCCATCATTCCCAGCCTCCGCCCAGGGAACGGTACAGCTGGATTTGAGAGATATAAATATTTTTCTTCTGCTCCAGTAATTGCAACTCTGCCTCCAGCACATTCTTTTGCGCCGTGATCACCTCCAGGTAAGAGGCATAACCGGTAAGGTATAATTCCCGGGCCGATGAAACGGCTGCCTGTAATTCCTGCACTTCCTGCAACTTGAGGGCATACGATTTTTTGAAATTCTCCACCGCACTCATATTGGTGACCACTTCGCTGTAGGCATTCAGCAACTTTTGCTGGTAGTTATATACCGATTCCCTGCTGGCTGCATTGGCCATCACGTATTGGGCTTTCAACCGGCGTTGCTGAAACAACGGGGCAGTAAGCCCACCGGCGATGCCGTAAGCTGCGCTGCCCGCATTGAATAGCAGTGAAGGTGTAAATGCATTGAGTGCTATGTATGGGTTAAGCGTTAATGATGGCAAAAAAGCCGCCCGGGCTGCCTGCACCATTTCGTTACTGGCCCGCATATCATATTCTGCCTGCTGTACATCAGGCCGGGCCGATAAGAGGCTGGCGGGTAATCCGCTTTCCAATGAAACTGCTACCGATTCGGGCAATGCCGTATCGCGGCTGATCTGCCCGGGGTATTTACCGGCCAGGGCATTCAATTCATTCTCAACGCGGGTGCGTTCCTGCAGGATACGATATTCAATACCCCGGGTATTCAGTAATTGGGCCCTGAATTGCTGCACCGCCAGCTCATTGGCGCGACCGCCCGCTTTTTGCGCTTCCACAATTTCCACGGCGTGTTGTTGAAGCTCTATGTTCTTTTTTACAATTTCAAGTTCTGTATCGAGGCCCAATAAATTATAGTAGCCTTCTGCAAGTGTGGCTACCAGTGACGTTATGATCAATTGCCTGCCCTTTTCTGTTGCCAGCAGCTCTGCCTGTGCGGCTTTCTTCTGATGGCGCAGTTTACCCCAAAGATCTATCTCCCAGGAGCTGGTGAAGCCAATGAACATATCAGTGGTTGGGCTCACGGGTATCTTCTGGTCTTTGCCAATGTTGGGCGACAAATTGGTGTCGAAATTACCTACCCCATTCAGCGTGTAATCGCCGTACCTGTCTGCCGCTGCACTAACAACGCCATTTACGGAAGGTAAAAAAGCGCCTTTCCGTTCTGCCAGGCGGGCATGCGCCATGGCAATGCGTTGCATGGCCATGTTCAGATCGGTATTATCTTTTAAGGCCGATTCAATAAAATTGTGCAACCGGGTATCGGGAAATATTTCCTTGAACGCCAACCTCGTTGAATCAGTACCGGCGGTTGTGACACCGGTTGTATCGCTATACCGCTCCGGCAATGGTTTAACCCGTGGCAAAGGTGACGGCTGCATTACTTTGCAACCCGTCACTGTGCCAACGGCTAAAACAACAAAAAACCCTAAAAATTTATGTTTCATTATTTAATTACGTTAATGTTGGTGAATGGTCAATGGTGAGTGGTGAATAGCTCCCGAAATTCTCAATTCACAACTTTACTTTCACCACCTCAAATTCACTGCCTCCTGCCTTTTCTGACTTCCGACTTCTGACCTCTGACTTCTGGCCTCTGATTTCCGATTTCACGACTCCTCATGTACCATATGCTCAGTCAGCGGCTCACCGTCGGCGATCTTCGCATTCTTCTTCAATCTTCTTTTACGGCTGAGCATGAACAATCCATACAATCCCGGAATCAGGAAAATTCCAAAGATGGTACCGATCAACATACCGCCGGCAGCAGCGTTCCCGATGGAACGGTTACCCATAGCGCCTGCGCCACTGGCTATACACAAGGGTATCAGACCGGCAATGAAAGCGAATGACGTCATCAGGATCGGGCGCAACCTCGATACGGCGCCTTGTTTGGCGGCTTCCACTACGGAAGCACCTGCCCGTCGCCGTTGCACGGCCACTTCCACAATAAGGATGGCATTCTTGGCCAGCAACCCGATCAACATGATCAACGCTACCTGTGCATAAATATTATTCTCCAAACCCATTGCCCATAACAAACCAAACGCACCGGCCACACCGGCTGGCAGTGACAGGATCACCGCCAGCGGCAGCAAAAAGCTTTCGTATTGTGCGGCCAGCAACAGGTATACAAACACTAAACAGACTATAAAAATATAAACGGCCTGGTTACCCGAAATGATCTGCTCACGCGTCATGCCGCTCCATTCATACGTATACCCTTTTGGTAAAACGCTATCTGCTACGTGCTGAATGGCATTGATAGCCTGTCCGCTCGAGTAACCCGGTGTAGCGTCACCGTTGATCATGGCCGCCGTGTACATATTATACCGGGATATTTGTTCGGGACCGTATACCTTTTCCATGGTGATGAAATTGGAATAAGGCACCATTTCGCCTTTGTCGTTCTTCACATATAACTTTAACACGTCTTCAGGGTTGGCGCGGTAAAACGGCAGGGCCTGCAACATCACTTTATACATCTGTTCGAAACGGATAAAGTTGGTGGCATAATAACTACCCAGCAGCGTTTGCAATGTGTTCATCGCATCTGCAACACTTACGCCCTGTTTGGCAGCCATTTCCTGGTCAACATGGATCAGGTATTGCGGGAAGTTGGGATTAAAGCTGGTATTGGCGCCCGAGATAGCAGGATGCTGTTTCAGCGTGGTCAGGAATTTGTCTGACACTTCTGCCATCTCCTGCAAGCTGGAATTTCGGTTCTTATTCAATAACCGGAATTCAAAACCGCCGGCATTACCAAAACCAGGAACGGTAGGTGGTTCAAAGTATTCAACCACCGCATCGGAGATATGACTGGTACGGCTCTTTAGCACCTTCATGATCTCTTCCACGCTTTCATCTCTTTCATCCCAGGTTTTTAAATTGATCATGGCCATGCCATACGATGCACCGGAAACGTCACTCATCAAACTATAACCGGCCAGGGTGCTCACATTATCGATGCTCTTTTCACCGGCTATGGCTTTTTGCACCAGGTCAAGCACTTCCTCCGTACGTTCAACCGTTGAACCGGGTGGTGTGGTAACGTTCACATAGATCATACTCTGGTCTTCGGCCGGAATAAAACCGGAAGGCAGGAATTTCGAGATGCCCCAGGTAGCCACGCAAAAGAATGCCAGCATGCCCAGGGTGATCGCTTTACGCTTTACCATCTTCTGCACCATCCGGCCATAGGATGCTTCCGTTTTATTGTACACTTTGTTAAAACCGCCGAAGAATTTATCCAGCAGGTTTTTCTTTCGCTTCTTCCCGTGGTTATGCTTCAACATCAGGGCGCACAGGGCCGGTGTGAGCGTTAAGGCATTAATACCGGAGATCACGATCGACATTGCCAGTGTCAGTGAGAACTGCCGGTAGAATACCCCCACCGGCCCGGAGAGGAAGGCAACGGGTACAAACACTGCCGACATTACGCCTGTGATGGCGACAATAGCGCCGCCAATTTCTTTCATGGCCGCAATGGTGGCTTCGGTTGGCGGCAAATGTTCCTCGGTCATTTTTACGTGCACCGCTTCCACCACCACGATCGCATTATCTACCACGATACCAATGGCCAGTACCAGGGCGAACAGCGTTAACATGTTGATGGAGAAGCCGAGCATTTGCATAAATGCGAGGGTACCGATCAGGGCTACGGGTACCGCCAATGCAGGGATGAGGGTAGAACGGAAGTCCTGCAGGAAGATGAACACTACGATAAACACCAGGATGAATGCTTCCATCAAAGTGCGCAGCACTTCATGAATGCTCGCATCCAGAAAGCGTGATACGTCGTAGGCATAGTTATAGGTCATGCCGGGCGGGAAGGAAGTTTCTTTCAGCTCTTCCATCTTGGCCTTGATGGTCTGGATCACTTCCCTCGCATTGGAGCCCGGCCGTTGTTTTATGAGGATAGACGCCGAGGGACGGCCATCTGTTTTCGACACCATGTCGTAACTCACTGTACCGAACTCTACATCTGCTATGTCTTTCAACCGCAACAGGGATCCGTCGTCATTGGCCCGCAAGACCACATTCTTGTATTGATCAGGCGTGTTGAATTTACCGGTATATTTTAAAATGTATTGTTTGGCCTGTTTGTCCTTGCCGGAGTTTTCACCGGTTGAACCGGGCGCCGCTTCGATATTCTGGTTACGCAATGCCGTAATGATCTCCTCGGTTGAGATATTATAGGCCAATAATTTGTCAGGCTTTAACCATACCCGCATAGAATAGTCACGGGCACCCATGATATCTACGAAGCCCACCCCGTTGATGCGTTTTAACTCCTGCAATACGTTGATGTCGGTGAAATTGTAAATGAACTCTTCATCGGCGGTGCTGTCCTCACTCATGATGTTCAAATACAACAGCATGGAATTCACTTCTTTTTCTGAAGTAACACCGGCTTTGATCACTTCTTCCGGCAGCTGGTCAAGTACGGTTGTCACGCGGTTCTGCACATTCACCGCGGCCAGATCGGGATCGGTGCCCACCTCGAAGAACACCTGTATCAGGGTGACCCCGTTGTTACTGCTCACCGAACTCATGTAGGTCATGCCGGGCACACCGTTAATGGCCCGCTCCAATGGTACGGCTACCGCTTTGGTACAAACGTCGGCATTGGCGCCGTTATAGGTAGCGGTTACCACTACCGATGGCGGCACGATATCGGGGAATTGGGTTACGGGCAGGGAAAATAAGGACAGTACGCCCAGTAATAATATGACAATGGAAATTACAAGCGACAAAATAGGCCGCCTGATAAATAGCTCAAACATGCTTGCTGGTTTTTCTACTTTTTTAGAATATTATTGAAGTACTGTTTGACTGTTATTACAACAATCAATTAACAGCAAGGCTGTCTGTAGCTATCATACGCGGTTTTATTGTACTTCCCTCTCTGATATTCTGCACACCTTCATAGATGATACGGTCGCCTTCGTCGAGGCCCGACTTAACCAGCACGAAATCATCGATCCTTGATTCCGGTTCAAAGCCTTTCATTCGCACTTTCAGGTCATTGCCCAGTACAAATACATAGTTCCGGTCCTGGATCTCCAATACGGAGCGTTGGGGTATCATCAATGCTTTTTTAACATTGGTGGTAAGCAGGATATTACCGCTGGCGCCATGTTTCAGCATTTTGGTAGGATTGGGGAATACCGCTCTAAAGGCAATAGAACCGGTTTCAGTATCAAACTCCCCTTCCATGGTCTCAATTTTTCCTGGGTATTTGTAAACAGTACCGTCTGCCAGCTGTAACTCGGCAGCAGATTGCTGGCGGTTACCCTCCTGTTTACTTTTTACATAATTGAGGTATTCTTTTTCAGATACTTTGAAGTATACATGCATGGCATGGATATCCGATACGCTGGTGAGCAGGGTGCCTTCTGAAATAAGGCTTCCGCGTTTTTGCAGGATGCGGTCGATGATGCCATCGAAGGGCGCCCTTACGGTTGTATAGGAAAGACTGATCCTGGCTTTTTCTTCTTTGGCCCGGGCTTCATCTACTTTCGCTTTTGCAGCAGCGAGCTTGGCATTGGCCAGATCCAGGTCGCTTTCGGTTACGATCTTTTTATCTACGAGCGACTGAACCCGGCGCAGTTCTACTTCTGCACTTTTCACTTCGGCCTGCGCGCTGGTCAACGAGGCTTTTGCTTCAGACAGCTGTACTTTAAATTCGGCATCATTCAGGGTAAACATTACCTGTCCTTTCTTTACCAGCTGCCCTTCATCGACCATAATATTTTCCAGGAACCCGGATACTTTCGCCCGCAGCTCAACGTGCTGATAAGCATTGATGCTTGCCACGTACGACTTGTGCAGGGTAGTATCCTTGCTCTTCAATTCAAAAACAGGTAACTCTATAACTTCTACTTCCTTTTCGGTATTTCCTTTAACACCACAACCTGTTAGCCAGATTATGCACAAAATATTAATTGCTGCAAAAGCTTTCATGCTCATACAAAGTTTAAATAAGTATATGAATGGAATGGCCATTGGGCCAGACAATCTATTTAGGAATATGCAAGCACACGATCGCCATACTTATATTATAAGCAGGCCGGGCATTTGTATGTACGTTACTCAGAAAGGTGTGAGCCGGAAAAGAAACAGGTAATAAAATGGTGGAAGATGCGCTGTGGTCGCGTTCTGAAGGGCTGACTCCGAGAGTGGACAGTACGTTTCAACCGGTGTGGTGGTCTGCACGTGACTGATCCTTAAATAAGATGCGGCCCTAAACCTGGTTCTGAACTTGGTTTGCTTTTTGGCCGGATGATGGCTAATGAAAACAGCCTGGTCTTCATGGTCCACCGCCTGCAGCTGTACCGGCATGCTAATGGCATTAGCCAGATCGCTTTTCAGCGATCGCTCGTGCCTGCCGGTTCCAGCCATCGCGATGGTACCTAACAGTAGATAAACAATAAATTGAAATATATACTTGTTATTCACAGATCAGGATTTTTTCCAGGTGAACTGCCGCGCAAAAGTACTAAGGCAAAAAGAATATTTCCCTTTTAAAGGATTAAATATTTGTTGAAACGGTTGCAACCTCTCTAAATTATTCAGCCTTTTCCTGTTTTTTTAAGTGTATCATCAACAATACTCATTGATTTTTAATTACATTCTAATACGGGCTAAACGCTAAAACCACATGCAAATAAAAGACCTCCCCAAAATGTTGGGGAGGTCAATTTAGTTTCCGTTCCTGTGCCTCCTGACTTACACAGGCCAGAAAAAGATGTAAGGGATACTAGGATATTGGATCTTCTATCTTGCTCAGATATTGTAAACTATTCTTATGGCCTGGTATATAACAAGGTGCCAAAACCGAGCTGGTCGTAGCCGCCGCTGCCTGTACCATAATCTCCGCCACCACCTTCGGGGTAAGACCTATTCATCCCTATAAGTGTGTAAGGCGCAGTCAATCCTTTGCGTTTCACATAATGGTTGTAGATCATTGTATATATCGGACGCACCTCGCCTCTTTCCGCCTCACTGATTTTCGTGTGCACAACCGTTGTATCACAATCCTTGTAATCATAGGACTTCCAGGGCACTTCTTCCATGGCAATATTGTATTTGGCATTATATTCTGATGCTTTCAGGAACATATTGTCGTTAAAGCCGTAGAAATCATCGCCCTGATGCCAGGCCATTTCGCAAATGGTAGCCAACATCGCAATTACCAGTGTAGCATGGCCCTGGTCGCGGCCGCTTTCTTGCAACTGCGCCAGCCCCTGGTCTTTGTGAACATAATAGATCGCTTTCCTGATGTTGCCGTTTCCTCCACCGCGTTGAAAATAATTCACGGCTTCATTGTACAACTCACGTTTATCGGTCAATATACCGATGGCCATCACGGAAGCAATATTCCCTAAGTCCCAGTTAGCCCAGTAGTGATCGATGCAGGAACCATTGTGGTTTACCAGGAAGTCATGGTTCTTCGGATAAAAAACGGTCAGCATCCACTGTTTGTATGCCTCGAAGTCCTGCTTAGCCCAATTCTGGTAATCGCGCATCAGTTCACCGGCCAGCGCAAACTGGTAGCCGTAAAAACCGGCAGCCAGGAACACATTGGGGTCACCGCTTAATTTTTTACAGGTAGCAGCCCAGGCATTCAGTATTAGAATGGCATTATCAGCGTACCTGGTATCGCCTTCGATCTTCCAGCGGATTGCCAACTGATAAGCCGCCGCCGCATCATTCATTGCGCGGGAATAATTATCCGCATCGGGTTCTTCGCGGCTTTTGCCACCCCTGATCAGTTTTTCAACCGGATTAGGTGTGTATGGAATTTGTGCACGCTTATTAGCTATGAGCTTTTCCCATCCGGCTGTAATTTCTACATGTTTCGCAGCAAGCGCCGTTTTAATGCGCTCAAAATCTTCGGTTACGTTCAATCCGCCGGGATGCAGTAATGCCGTCCCCGGAGGTAAGGTATCAATATATTTTACCGGAGTTATAATGTTAGTAGAATCATATAATTCATCGTACTCTTCGCCGCCTTTTTTTGAGCAATCTACCATCGATACACTCAACACCAGGCCAAGTACAGAAATAACAGCGAGTCGTTTCATAGTATTTTGGAGCTTTTGGAAAAATTAATGTTTGTTGTTATTGCCTGTTCTTATAGAAAAGAGCGAATATCTGGTCTCCATTCAACGCCTCATCGAAAATCTCGAATTCATCTACCATACCACCAAAGGCAGGTTCTTTCACCACTCCGTTCGTTGGTGCACCGATATACACTTTATTATGATTGAACAGCGTTGGGCTTGCTTTCACATCGAGCGCTAATTCAGCTATCTTCTGACCATCCATATAAACTCTTTGGATATGCTCGTCAGTTGAAATTGTCATTGCCACGTGATGCCATTCTTTGGCCGGAAGTGGTCTGTCGGCTTTTGCGTCAAATGCGGTGAAAGGCGTGAACTCAGGTATTTTTTCAAATATCAGCCGGCCCAGCATGTTAGGCCCCTGGTTGGTTTGCATCCTGGTCATTAAAGCCATGCGAAGACCTCTGGCCTGGCCAAAATCAAATACAGGCTCCTGTACCCAGTTGGAATCATTCGACCAGTTTACCCAGCAGGAAACGGTGATGTTTGCATGCTTGCTTATCTGTGGCGGGCATGCAAGAAACTGGTTATTCGTTGTTAAGAAATTAGATGCTCCGGGTAATACAACTGCCTGACCGTTCACACCGGCAGCATAACTCATAGGTTTACCCCAGTCTTTGTATGAGTAGGTAGCAGCAGTACCACCCATTTTGTCGGCCAGGTTGCCTTCGAATGCCAGCCAGTAAACGGGATTGGGTACAGAGGCCACCGCTCTGAAGAGGGGTCCGGTTACCGGGTAGTTATTTACAGATACCTGTATATTTCCAGAGGTAAATCCTTGTGGTAAAGCCACTTTCAGCAACGTATCGGTAATCTCAGTGATAGCTGCAGTGGTTCCGTTAAAATCTACTTTTACTTTTGCAGGATCAGCGCCAAACCCGGTACCAGCTATTTCAACCGTTTCACCTGGTAAACCAATATCCTTGCTGGCCGTTTTTACAACCGGCGGGGGAACCACTTTGAATGAACCTACAGAATCGATCATGTGTGTCCAAACCTGTAAACTTACTTTACCACTAATGGCATCGCCGGGTACTTTTACAACGATCTTACCATCTACGCAGGAAACGATCGTATCGGCCTGAATACCATTAAAAAATACTTTTACTGCATTTTTATAGTCGCCAAAACTGGAACCGTCAATTGTTACCTCATTAAAACCGGCATAACCGCTATCGGGAAACATGCCTTTTGGTTCCGGTGCAGGATACCCGTAGATTTTTAAATCTGGCGATTTGGTACAACCTGCATAAACAACTGCTGCCGCCATTATCGCTGGTATGAACTTCAAATTTTTTATAAATGATTTCATATTATAAGGAATTAAAACAGTTTTCAAAATAGCGGGTTGGCAATAGGCAATCGACATCAATTTGCTATCTCCCGACTGGATAGGAGCTAGAAATTGTTTTTGCTCCTCTCATTATGTCAACTGCCTATTGTCAACTGCTCTTAATAGTCATTGTTTTGAACCAGATTCGGATTTAACTGGATCTGCCGCAATGGTATCGGAAATAAATAATGCATTCTTTTAAAATTGCGGTTAGCCGCAGCATCGATCAGAACGGCTTTTACATCGCCATACCTGGTAGAGATGGTCGTTTCTGCAGGAGCAGTACCGGTCTCATAATTCTTTTGAATATACAGGCTGGTTGTACTGTCGGTTCCCGGGTGTTCTTTTGACGCTACTTTGAACTCAGTTTCATAATTAGCACCGCCTACCACCATACCACAGACATCCTGGTTCAACTGGCGCTCGGCAATGCCCCAACGTTTGAGGTCATCAAAACGGAAGCATTCACCGTATAATTCCACCGTACGCTCACGTCTGATCTCTTCGAGCATATTCAGGCCATTATTATCAACCAGGGCATTGGTGAGTGGCGCCACACCGGCTCTTGCCCGCAACAGGTTGACAGAGCTGTTAAGGTCGGCATCGCTGATGGCGCCGTTCTTTTCCATCAAAGCTTCGGCATAGATCAGGTATACTTCGGCCAACCGGATCTGCGGATAATCCTGCGATTCCTGGCCGCTGCTGCGGTATGTAGGATAGTTGTTGGCGGAGAATTTATAATTCGTATAGCCCAGTTTTCCGTCCAATGTAATTGATCCATTCGCAGGCACAGTTCCGCTTCCCAGTACATAACTCAGCAACCGCAAATCCCTGCCCTGGTATTCATCTGATACTTTCTGATAGCCTTTAAAGTTGGGCGACTTGCTCACCGGCAATCCATCTGTGCACAGGTACATGTCCATCATTTTGCGGCTGGGCAGGATACGGGTTTGCATCGTATGCGACAACAGGATGCCACCGGGGCGCAGTTTATTGTCGTAGATGCTTTTGAGGATAAACTCACTGTTGGTGGTTTTATCGAGGCCTGCCGGGTTTCCACCCGATCCATCTATATTGAACAGAAAATAATTACTGCGGTTCAGCATAGCGCCGTTGCTGTTATAGTTCCATAGTCTATAACCGCCGTTCTGCATTACGTCTTTAGCCAGGCTTATTGCTTCGGTTAAAAACTGGTTTACCTGGTCTGAAGCCGGTCCGGCAGAACCTTTGAAATCTGTAGTGACGCCGGTATACTTTCGCCAGGTAGCTTCATACAATAATACGCGGGCTTTGAATGCTTCCGCAGCCCATTTGCTTACATGGCCTTTTTCTTCGGCCGGGATCGACTGCTCGGTAGGAAGGCCGGCGATGGCTTCATCCAGATCGGCCAGGATCTGATCGACTACTTCATAACGGCTATTACGCGGTGCGCTTAATTCAGCACCGCCTACGTCGGGCACCGTCGTAATGATGGGAACACCGCCGAAGCGCTTGAGCAGGAAGAAATGGTGCCATGCCCGGAAGAATTTAGCAGCAGCTACATATTGCTTTATCTCTTCTTTTTTTCCGGGATAGGCTTCTGCTTTATTAAGAACGATATTTATGCTACGGATATAAGCATAAGGATTATTCCAGTAGATATCGTCAAGTGGGGCGTTAAAGGCGCCCCGGCCATATTTTACCGGGGGTTCATCGCCAATATATGCTGTAAGATCTGAACCCAGGTCCATAAAATGAAAGATATTGCTACCATCGATCGGCTCCCAGCTGATCATTTTTTCATAAAAATCATTGGTAGCAAGTTTGAAATGGTCAGGTTTAGTGAAATAAACGGCTTCGCTTATTCTATCTTCAGGTTTAAGGTCAAGGAAATTTTTCGTGCATGCACCGGCGCCTAACATCAGAGCGCCGATAGCTGCAGGAATAATAAAGTTTTTCATTTGTAGAATTTTTACACTCATCTGATATCAGGATTATAAACCAAGGTTAACGCCAAAGGACCAGGTTCTCATAAACGGATAGCCGTTCAATTGGGAATCAGTGCCCTGCTCAGGATCGAATCCGTCTTTAATAGAGGTTAACTCAAACAGGTCGTTGCCTGAGAAATAAACCCGCACTCGCTCGAGTTTTGCCCTTGAAACAATTGATTCCGGCAGCGTATATCCTACGATCAGGGATTTCAAACGAACATACCGGTTGTTTTGCAGCATGAAATCATTGTTCTGGTAATTCCATTTGGCACGGTCTTTATTTACAGTAAGTCTTGGATACCTGGCACCGGTATTTTCAGGCGTCCAGGTATTTCCGAGGAAGCTTGCATTTAGGTTGGTATACTTATCCCAGAACGGGTAGGCCAGTGCGCCCGTGCGCTGAACGTATTGCTCGCCCACGCCTTGCAGGAATGCTGAGAAGTCTATGCCCTTCCAGGCGCCGCCGAGGGTAATTCCGAATGTATAATGTGGTGCGTTGTCGCCCTTATATTGTATATCTTTCTGATCGATGATCTGGTCGCCATTGACATCGCGTTTGCGCGTGTCGCCAGGCCGAAGCGAGATATCACCGCTCTGCTGTTCAGGTATATCTCCTCTTGCAATGGCCTGGTACCTGTTGTAATAAAGATCAACCATTTTCTGATCGGTAAAAAAGCCTCTGGTTGAATACATGAACCAGGAGTTCAGCGGGTGACCTTCTACGGCAGCAACTAATCCCGGATTGGGAGACGCAGCACCATCAAGGGCCACCAGTTTGTTGCGGCTGTCAGATACATTCACCGATACATTATAGCTGAATTCACCGATCTTATCGCGCCAGCCCAACATGGCTTCCCAACCTTTTACTTCGAGTACACCATTGTTTGTCTGAGGCGCATCGCCGCCTAACACTGCCGGATATATGATGTTGATCAACATCCCATCGTTCTTCTTCTTATAAACATCTAACCTTGCCGTCAGGCGGTTGCGGTACATGATCAGGTCCATACCCAGATTCGTCATGCTTACGCGCTCCCAGGTACGGTCATTACTGGTGAGGCCGTTCCTGTTTAACTGCGCAACGGTTTGCCTGGAGGCTACGCTACCAAAGATAGTAGAGCGCATAACGATGTCGGAGATATAATCGTAGTCGCCGATATTAACGTTATTTCCCATTACGCCATAACCACCGCGGATTTTCAGGTAGTTCAGGTCCGGGATGTCAAGGTCCCTGATAAAGTTTTCATTGGTCAACACCCAGCCTGCAGACACATCGTAGAAGTTAGACCATTTATTACCGGGTGCAAAACGGGAAGAACCGTCACGACGTCCCAACAACTCAACCAGGTATTTGCCTCTGAAAGAGTAGTTCAACCGGCTGATATAGGAATACATACCCCATTGATTGCGGCCGCCTCTTCCTTCTACATAATCGGTGGGGGCAACATTCAGGTCATACACACCCTCATTACCGATATTGGTACGGTATGCATACAAACTCTTATAGTCGTTCTTCTCAGCATTGATACCCGCCATAGCTATGATGCGATGGCCGCCAAATGATTTGGTGTAGCGCAATAAACCGGTATAGTTCTGGTATAAGGTATTATCTGATTGCGCCCTGATGTCAGAGATGGTATTTATATTCTTCGATGCGAGTGTACCGTCCCAGCGATAGGTGGGCACCGTCAGCTGGTAGTTATCCATCCGGTACTGATTTACCTGGTAAGAAACAGTACCTTCCGCTTCAAGGCCCTTCAACAGCTGGGCTGTACCTTTTATGTCGGCCCTTACCAGGTCATTGGCCCTGATATCTCTTCCGCCGTCGGTAGTGGCTGCCGTTGAGTTCCTATCACCCACATTGAAATTGGCATACCACTGGCCGTATGGATTTTTGGCCGGGAACAAGGCGGGATCCCATGCAATAAGCTCCATGCGCAAACTGGTGGAAGGAGCAGAAGTGATATCTTTCTGATACGTTACACCGGTTTGCAATTTCACTTTTTCACTCAGCTTATAATCATAGTTCAGACGAACATTGTATTGTTTGCGGCCATCGTAAGCAGTGGCCAGGGGCGCGCGGTTATCAGCATAGGCGGCTGACAGGCGGAAGGCGGTTCTGTCGGTAGAACCCGAAACACTGATATTATGCTGTTGCGAAAGGCGGGTAGCAAATAATTCATCGTAGCGATTGGCATTGCCAATGAAAATATCGCCCCACTCATTGGTTGAATAAATGCCTTCGTAACCTTCCTGCATTTTCTTCAGGTTATCCATCGACCTCCAGTTCCAGTAATCTTTCTTGATATCAGCATTAACGGCTTCGATCCACATAGCAGCATATTCCGTCATCGTAGCGGCAGGCGTTTTAATACCGAGGGTATTGATGCGGGCATTGTAACCATAATCAATTTTTATTTTGCCTTTACCGCGTTTAGTTGTAACCAGGATAACGCCATTGGCAGCGCGGCTACCGAAGATTGCGGCCATACCATCCTTTAACAGGTTCACCGATTCAATATCATCGGGGTTCATGGTATAAAACATATTGTTATCGGCAACAGGTATTCCATCGATAACGATCAGGGGAGAACCGCCATTCACAGAGGTAACGCCACGGATCTGCATGTTCAATGTTTCATTGCCCGGGCGGGAAGATGTTCTGGTGATCACCAGGCCGGGTGTACTACCCTGCAGGGCCAGCGCCGGATTGGTTACCGCTCTGCTTTCAAAAGTCCTGTTATTCACGGGTTCGAGCGCACCGGTAACCGTTGCTTTTTTCGACATACCATAACCTACTACTACCTGCTCTTCCATGGGGGCCTGGGTGGTAGCTAATTTGATCACGAAGTCTGTCTGATTGCCTACAGGCACCAGTTTGTCGTCGCAACCTACATATGATATCACCAGGATAGATCCTGGACCATCCACCATCATAACGAATGTACCATCGGCTTTGGTCATTACCGAATTGGCTTTGCCCTTTTCATTTACGTTGGCATTTGCCAATGGCTGACCGGTTTCAGACAATACCTTACCGGTGATCTTTATCGGGGGAAAATTCAACCGTACGGGTTTTTCAACGGTTACAGTAGGAGCCGGCGGGCGGGTAACCACTGTTTCCTTAACAACAACTATGTTGTTGTTGATGATGGTGTATGACAGGGGCTGGTTCCTGAAACAATGATCCAGCACCTGCTGAACAGAAGCGTTCTTTACATTTATATTGACCTTATCGGCCTTTTGCAATAACACTTCGCGGTAAACAAACGTATATCCCGTTTGCTTCTTGATCTCCTTAAAGACCTGTTTTAATGAAATGTTCTCACCTGACATGGTAACCTTTTGGGCATACACGCCTGCGGTAAGATTCAAACAGGTGGCTAATAGAAAAATGGTTAGGTAATTCATTAGGATCAGTTCTTTTCGCCCCACCTTTATTTTCTGCAAATAGCGGTGGAGGCAATGAATTAAATACATAAATTTGGATTTAACCCCCTGATGTTGCAGTCAGGGGTGTTGGGGTTAAACAATAAGGATATCAGCATCATTTATTGCCTTAACCTGAATTCGCCAAACCGCACCGATCGCCTTCGGGGCGGTTTTTCTTTCAGGTTTTACGCTGAACGCCTAACGCACAACGCATAACGCTGGTTACGGACATGGCATCGCCATATCGAGTTATAGCTAAACAGTCGTCTATAAATCTCAATGCCTGCGCTTATCGCTGTATTGGCGTTCAAGCGTTTTGCGTTCCGCGTTCTGCGTTAATATTTTTTATATGGATCGTCTTGTGGCTGCAAAAGGATTGAAATAGTGGCAGCCAGACCTGAGTAAAGTCGTTTGTAATGGATGCCCAATGTAGGGGCGCCTGCTCCATGGTAATAGTGGAGCCTTTCTGGTTCAGTTTTACATTCCCTGTTATGGTTCATAACAGAGACGGCCTCAAATAGGATATGCATATAAAAGGGGTTATTTTACAATGACCTTTCTTCCCTGGATGCTGAATTTCGCACTGCCTGATTCCTCCAATACTTTCAACACATCTGATAACCTCGTGTTCCTTGAGATCTCAACAAACAGGGGATCGTTTTTCACTGAGGCGCCCTGATAAACTACCTCTACATCATACCATCTTGCCAACTGGCGCATGACCGTTCTTACATCGGCATTCTCAAAATGAAATAAACCGTTTTTCCATGCAACCACATCGTCAACATCTGTTTTACGAACCTGGATCTGGTTGTTAACAGATTGCTTCGTTCTTGCTGATCCTGCTGGTATCACTGCCTGTTCTCCCGGTCGTAATATGGCTGTCTGGTCATTTACTGCCGACGTTGACCTGACCGAACCTCCTTTTACGACCTTCACTTTTCCTTCCAGCAAAGTTGTTTTAATGGCGCTTTCGTCATTGTAGGCATTTACATTGAAATGCGTTCCCAGCACCTCAACCCGCATATCTCCTTTTTCAACAATAAAAGGCATTTTAGGGTTATGCGCTACTTCAAAGTAAACTTCGCCTGTAATTTGTACCCTTCTTTCATTCCCCCGGAAAGCAATGGGGTAATGAATAGAAGATTGCGCATTCAGCCACACTTTTGAACCATCGGGCAACGCCAGCTGGTATTGTCCGCTTCGCGGTGTGGCCAGACTGTTCCAGGACAATGGCCCTTCGCCTTTGTTGCTATCATCCGGCGAATACACCAGTTGTCCTTCCTCCGGCTTAAGCACTTCTGCATTATCCTGCTTTGCTATCATCCCGTTTGCAGCATTGTCAAGATCGATGGTAGTGCCATCTGCCAGGGTAAGCACTGCTTTATTAGTTCCCGGCGCTACATCATTTACCAGTACATCTGTTTTTGCAACACCTGATGCGGCCGGTTGCTTCTTCATTAAATAGTAGCCGGCTCCTGATACAATGATCAGTACGGCGGCCGCAGTCCACCATGTTCTGCCACGAAATCGTCGAACTGGCGCGTACGGCATTTCTTCCGCGGCTTCGATACTTTGCAGCAAGCTTGTTTCCATGGTCGCCTGCACTGATTCTTTTTCTCCTTCCTCCCATTGCAGTTCCCCCGTGTTGATCAGTTCCTGGTACCATGCATCAACAAGCTGCTCTTCAGCTGCGGAAGTTTCTCCGCTGCTGAACCTTCTCAAAAGATCTGTTGCCAGTTGTTCATTCATAAGCGAGCATATTAGAAATTCAGGCAACGTATATACTGTCCGGTGAAAATGTCCGAGGGGGTAAAAAAATTAAAAAAATTTCTTTTTTTTTATTTCGCCCCCGGAATACAGGTATATCTTACCCGAATCAGGTAATAAACAAACAATTCGTTCACTCACATATATAAAAATATGAAATACAATTGCAGCAATTCAAATAAAAGCAGGCGCAGGAACACCTGTTACTTCAACCATTGAATAAGCAGCACCGCCAAGGTAGTAGCGTTATGGCTTATTGATGTTTTAATAATATGTAAAGCATGTTGAATATGCTTCTTTACCGTTTCATCAGAAATGCCAAGGCGTTCGGCAATTTCTTTATGGCTAAGATGATGCTTTCGGCTGAGCTGGTATACTTCCCTCATTTTTTGCGGCATTTGATCAACGGCCGACTGAATGACGGTTTGCAACTCTTTTATTTGTAATTGCGATTCCACATCGGGTGGTTGGTAATGGACAAGCATGTCGGTTAACAGAACCAGGTAATCGCGCCGCGTAATATTCTTCTCTATATATTTAATGACACTGTACTTAACACTCGTTTGCAGGTAAGCGGCCAGGGAGCCGGTTATCCTGAGGTCGTGGCGGCGATTCCAGATCGATAAAAAAATGTCCTGAACCAGATCGGCAGCATCCGTTTTTGATCGAAGCGCTTTTGCAGCAGTTGTAAATAATGCATGCCAGTAACGGCGATAGAGCATGGTAAATGCATCTTTGTCTCCACCGGCTACCTGCGAGAGTAATATTTCATCGGTATGTATTACTACTGCTTCCAATAAGGCCTTGTACTTAGCGCGTAAAAGTAATACAAAAACTCATAATAGGTAACGCTCTAAAAAGATTATGCATCATATAATCGTTATTTAAGAGATGTGCAACGTACAGGCCTATGGCTTTATTATTTCTGAACAGCCAGATATAATAAAAAAAGATCCCCTCCCGAGACATCGGAAGGAGATCCTGTTATTGGCTAAACATTTTTATTACAACACGATCAGTTTGGAAATATAAATGCCATTTATTTTCAGCAGGTAAATTCCACCTTTTACTTTCCTGTCGAGCTGTACCTGAATAGTACCATTATTATTAGGTAACGTATTCTGATATGCTACTCTGCCGAACAGGTCGGTAAGGGTAACCTGAATGTTGTTGCCGATCAGGTAATCAGGCGTTTTTACATAGAAACGTCCGTTAAATACCGGATTGGGGTAAGCTACTACATCTTCGATAGCATCACCTTCATTGCAATAACCCAGTTTATCGCCATGTTTCAAATGCGCTGCTACTGCACTGGCAGCAATGCAGTCGCTTTTGCCGTTGTGACAGATCACCACTTTATCGTTGCGGTTGCCACATTGTACATTTATCTTTTTGATGGTGATAGATGCTGTGGTCTGGCATCCCCTGGCATCAGAAATCTTCACGGTATATGTACCGGCTGCAGAAAGATTGACAGACTCGGTTGTCTGGTTATTGCTCCACGCATAGGTGTAAGGCGCGGAACCGCCGACCGGTTTGGCTGTAATGTTCAGCGATGTAGGTCCATACCCGATATAAATGGTATTTTGTTCAATACCTGATCCGTTTACAGCGTATACATCGGGAATGGTGGCTGTCAACTGTACGGGGTTGGTATCATCACAATCAGTATTGTTCAGTACACCACAGGCTACAAGGGTAGCGGCACCCAGGCCATCGCCATCGTTGTCGGCATACATCAGCTTCGCGTCATCGCAATCTGTATTATTAGCTGCATAACCTTCAGGCGCGGTTGAAACACACAGCATAGCTGTAGCAGCAGAACCGAAACCATCGTGGTCGGCATCAACATAGTACAATACCGGATGCTGAACTGCTGCATCATTGTCGTTACAGTCGCTGTTGCTGGTTGAATAACCTGCAGGTGCATCGTTCTGTGCAAATAATACGGCAGCGCCTGCACCGGCGCCATCTGCATCCA
The DNA here is from genome assembly GCF_017356035.1 of Longitalea luteola. Taxonomy (GTDB): domain Bacteria; phylum Bacteroidota; class Bacteroidia; order Chitinophagales; family Chitinophagaceae; genus Niastella; species Niastella luteola. The sequence continues at coordinate 288,324 of NZ_JAFIQX010000009.1, forward strand.
CGTCAGCGTAAAACGCTTTGTTGATGGTCAGTTGCTGCGAAACAGTGTCAGCATTCAGGTAATACACATCGCCTGTTGCGGTTGCACTGATGGTAACGATACCCGCTTTTACAACGTGTACTTTTCCATCTACAATCTTAGCAATACTCGTATCTGAGCTGGTATATTGTACAGGCAATTGTGAACTGGTGGTAGCGCCCGCTTCAAAATCAGCAGCATCAACCATTACCGGTTCCAGTGCGTCGAAATGGATGGTTTGGGTACCGGCGTTCAACAAATTAAATACAGGGAAATTGTCAACACCTGCATAGCTTACCTGCCAGTTGGTACCGGCCGCAGCCTGCGGTGCGCTCAGGGTATCAAACACCTTGTCTGAAGAAGCCAGACGCATGGCGGCAGCTGCATCACATTCTGCATTGGCATCGGTTGTATTATAGCCGAAGGTAATATCGGTAGCAGTAGCGCTGGCCGGTTGAATGCTCCAGCTTCTGTTGATGGCATTGGCTGCATATTGCTGTCCTATTGCCAGATCACCTGCTTTTACATTTGCCGTGAATACGGTAGCAGCAGCTGGTTTCACCGTTACCGGGTTGTAGCTGGTAGCAGTTCCGATCCACAATGGTGTAGCCACATTCGCATTTACTTTTTGCGTTATGGTACCGCTTTGGTTGTCGCCTTTGAAAGCAAACCATTGTGTTGGTGCACCACCGCCTATGAATTTAATGCCGGTTGGTTTAGTACTATAATTACCGGTTGAAATTATCGTAATGCTGGTAACTACTCCATCGGTGAGGTTAGCAACAGCATAGGTAGGCGCCAGGTTGTTCGACAATGTACCGCCGGTGAAAACCACAGCCGGAGGGGTTGCATAACCTGCACCACCGTTCCCTACGAATGCATAGGTACCTACTACCGGATTGCTGCCATTAAAGGTTACACCACCCAAACCGGTTGCTACGGCTTCGGTACCAGTGAAATCACTGGTGTTGATACTCTGCCCGGCACTGGCTGTGTTCAGGTTCAATGCTTCGGTTGAACCGTCGATGATGCCGGTATCACCTACATTGATGCTGATCTTTTGAGTAGCCATATAACGGAAGAGCCGGACCGTAGATCCGAGCTTTAATTTTCCATTCACGTTCACGATCACTTCGTTATTGCTGCTGTTCTGGTTGGTAGCCAGGTTAAACTGCGCAGAAGAGCAATCGAGGGTACCATTGATATTATAGGTCATGACACCACCGGTATTTGTATAACCCGACAGGCCATACCCGGGGCTGTACCAGCCATGGAAAGAACCGCGCTCATCATTACCATTTATCTTCACCGTTTTGCCGGCATTGATGGTAAGCGTTTTGGCGCCGGAACCATTGTTCCCGTTCTGCAAGCTCAGGCTGCTCACGGTTGTACCTGCGTAGTTACGCACTTCCATATCCATATCGATCACGATATGCTGATTGGAGCTTTGGTTACTGTTGGGTGTGAAACGGGCTATATTCATAACACCATTACCCGTGAACGTGGTTGTTCCGGAGCCGGCTACAAAGACCCTGATACCTGAACCGATAGTGGTAACGGCAGAACCTGCAGGCGCACCGAGACGTCCATTGATAGAAAGCGCCGTAGCTTTATTGGTAACAAGACTGAACACACTTCCTGCAGGAGCGGTTGTGGCAGCCAGCACGCCTGTACCGGTAATTGAAAGATCATTTATCGTAAGCGTATTTGACATGGTATGGGTACCATCAATTACGTACAGCCCAGAAACAGTAAGGGCAACCTGTTGTAACAGGGTGCCTCCATTGTATACTGTGCAGTTCTTTGCCTGGCCGGCCGTGCCGGCTAATGTGACCGTGTGCCCTGCAAGCATGTGAACGTTTTTTGTGTTGTTGGGTGCTGTTGTGGTGGTTCCACTATAGCCGCCGTTCCCATCGGCAATGTTCCAGGTTCCGCCGTTCCAGTTCATATTGCCCGATGATACATAATCACCCGCAGCAATGCCCGTAATGGTGAGCGTTTGCGACACATTGGATGCTGCGGCATACGCATCATTACCTTCCTGTGAGGCGGTAATGGTTACCACACCTGAACCTACGATGCGGATCTTATTGTCAACGATCGTAGCAACGTTCGCATTCGAACTGGTGTAGGTCACTGGTAATCCTGAGCTGGCAGAAGCACCTGCATCAAAATCCGCGTCGCCTAATTTCTTGGTAGGCAGGGTGCCGAAATTGATGGTTTGCGATTCCAGGCTTCCTACGAATGACAGCGAGAAACTATTGATCGAAAATGCATTGCTGGCGCCTGTAATGAATACGCGCATGCTTTGCACCCCGGCCTGCAGGGTAAAGGCAGATCCTACTGTGATCTCGCGCCAATCCTGCGCACCATTTGAATAAAGAGTTCCGTAAGGTACATTGAACTGGCCCGTCCTGTCGGTTCCATCAAACTCTACTTTAAGCGCGCCATTGGCAGCCACAGCTGCATACCGCATCTTCAACTTGTAAGTACCTGCAGCAGGCACAGCAACCGTATAGTTGATCCATTCGCCGTTCTCGAGGTTTGTTACATCGTAACCACCTTCTGAACAGGTTTCAATATCCACTGCTTCGGCAGTTCTGTATTGTCCGCCGGTATTGGCAGCTGTTTTATCATTGTATGTTTTACCCTGGCCATTGAGCACGAAGTGGTCGAAATTCTCCGCTTCAATTTTGCCGGGCACCATATTCATTTTATACACCCGTTTACCGTTTACAAACTCAACGGGGTCGCCGGGAGAATTGTCGGGTCTGCGGAAAGTTAAACCGCCCCAGCCTGGAAAATCAACCTGGAATCCCTGTCCTTCCAAACCAGATTCCCTGGTTGAAATGTCGAACACACGTTGCAGCCATTTGTACCTGTCGGGGCTAAGGCCAACACGATCACGATAGTGCGCCAGCGCCATTTCATGGAAAGGATATTCGCTGAATTTGAAATTGGTTCCGCGCAGTAATTTGGTGAATTCCTTTTCTGAATAAGGATTTACTTTCTTCGAGAACCAGCGGCCGCTGCGATCGCGCCGTTGAATGAACTCACCATTTTCAACAGTGGGCTCCCACGGTGTTGGCTGGTCGGGGAAAGAATAGTGGAGCGACGCATTGTAGCGCATGCCCCATTCTATACCGAGCAATGGGCGATAGTCGAGGAAACTATACATATCATCGCCCTGGTTCCAGGCAATTTCACACATGGTGTTGATGATTGAAACGCCACTGATGGTATGCGACTGGTCCCTGGACGCTTCCTGGCACTGACCGTTTTCCCAAATGTAATTGGCAATTGGTTCATTGTAGCCATAATCAGGCGTTGTGCCAATGATATTAGTCGCGCTGAATTCATCGTAATACTCGTATGTAGCCGATGGAGTGGCTGAAGTAGACCGCGGACCAGATGGATAGGGCAGATCATCGGGACGGTGCGGCATACCCATCATATAACGGAGCGCGCGATCGTACATGATCTCATTATCGAGGAAAATACCCATGGCCATGATACCCCGCATGGCAAAGATACCCTGGTTACCATGACGGCCCGGATCGCCATTATACATATACCAGTAAAAGGTGGCATCTTCTGCATTGATAGCGGCTGTTGGTTCAACGGTAGTTGAATAACCGGGATACACCAGCATCGCCTTGAATTTGTTGATGTCGCCCTGTGACCAGCCGGTGTAAGTGCTTTTGATGATCTCGGCGCCTTCCAGCATTTTCCAGATCACGCGGCCGGCATCCAACGCCTTGGTACCGTTTGATGAAATGTGGTTGAGGTTTGACCATGCATTGAAGATCTGTACACTTTTCAGCGCATGCCTTTCATCTCCGGTAATGTACCACATGATGGCATTGTAATAGGAAGCCAATGCATCGTACTTGAATTTTTCATAATTGTAACCAGCTTCTGAAGAAGGTTCTACCAGCCGGGTAACGCCGGGGCTGCCCTGTACCACATAGTTGTAGCTGGCATAAGGATTTTGAGATAAGTTCTGGAAAGATTTTCTCCAGGGATCACGGCCTGCCTGCACCATATACTTCATACGTTCCAGGTCAGATTTTTTATGGCTGAGACCGGGATGCGCAAAACTACGCTGGGCAGAAGCCGTTTGATTAAAAGCCATCGTCAGCAGCAGGACGACAGGCAACATTTGTATGATGATTTTCATCTTTAACCATCTATACAAAGCATAGTATGGAAAAGTCTGGGTAAAGATTTTCATGGATAGATTGACTGTTTAAATTAGGGTAATCGAACTACTGATGGGTACCCGGTAATACTGGTTTTTCATAGTAAGATCAATTACCGGGTGAGGGTTTAAGTTGTTAGTTGGCTTGGTTTTTCATAAAAATCAGTTTACTAGGGTTGAACAATACGGTTTGGGTTTGGGGTTGTTGTAATAGCTATCGGAATTACTGTACAATAATCTTTTTGTCTTCAATGGTGAACCGGGCGCCGCCTGCCAGGTTGAGCACTTTCAGTACATCTGACAAGTTGGTGTGGCGCGACACTTCAAAGAACAGGGGATCGCTTTTATCAAGATCTTTTTTATACACCACCTGAACATCGTACCAGCGCGACAACTGGCGCATCACGGTTTGGATATCGGCCCTCTCAAAATGGAACATACCGTTCTTCCAGGCCATTACATCATTTACATCTACGTGCTTCACCTGCACGCCGTCTGTTGCCAGTTTATTTGACCGGCCGCCACCAATGGTTGCCTGTTCGCCCGGACTTAAGACAGCCGAAGCACCTTCTGCCTGGGCCTTGTTGTTTTTTGCGGTAGCTTCATTGGTTGTGGTTGTAGCTTTAACGATCTTAACCTTTCCTTCGAGGAGGGTGGTTTTAACTGCTTCTTCGTCATCATACGCATTTATGTTAAAATGTGTTCCCAATACTTGCACCTGTCCCAGGTGGCCGCGAGCTGAACGGATGTCAACCAGGAATGGTATTCTTTTTCCATCCTTCGCAGTAACCAGTTTGGCTACTTCAAAATAGGCTTCACCGGTAACCTGCACTTTCCTTTCTTTGGCATCAAAAGCCGTTGGGTAGGTTATAGAGGAAGCCGCGTTCAGCCAAACTTTACTTCCGTCTGGTAATACAATTCTGTATTCACCCCCTTTGGGAGTGCTTAATGTATTATAAGCCATAGCCGGTTTGCCATCATCTGATGCGGTACTGCCCTGCCCTGCTGCTTTTTCATACTTCAGCTGTCCGTTCTTCAGCTTAACCACATTGGCATTTCCTTCGCGGGCTACGATCCCGTTCTCTTCATTATCGAGCACAATGGTAGCGCCATTGGCAAGCGTAAGCAGGGCTTTATTACCACCGGGAGCAACATCGTTTTTTACATTTACGGTTGTTGCCAACTGCGTTTTTGTCGTGTTTGTCAACCACAGCCAGCCGGCGGTCGTAAGCAGCAACAGGATGACGGCAGCAGCTGCGATGCGGCCAAAAGCCAGGCGGCGTACCTGTGTGGTTGCCATAGTAACAACCGGCGTTTCATCGGCCTCAAAGATCGACTGTAAGATGGCCTGGGCGGTAGTTTCAGGCATCTGGTGCTTTACAGGTCTTTCCTGTATCATCTTTTCTATCAATTGCTGCACCGCTTCGTCGTTACCGCTCTCCTGCAACAACCGCATCAGTTCCTCTTTTTCTTCCGGTGTACAGGTCTTGTTCGCATACCTGTTCAATAAATATTCCAGCGATGAAGCCATAAACAATACTTAGTTCTTTTGAAATTTTAGCACATTTGGGTTATACGTATAATAGAGACTACTGCACAAACCTGTTTGGGTGAGCCGGGGGGAAAATTTTTTTCAAAAATTTTCCTATTGCTGATTTCTGATTTCCTGATTTCAAGATTTGCCCAGATTGAACACTCCTATTAATATCCAAATCTCCGATTGCTGATTTCGAGATTTCGGGATTTCGAGATTTTGAGATTTTGAGATTTTGAGATTTTGAGATTTTGAGATTTACTCAAAATTTGAACACTTTTATCAATTCCACATCTCCCCGACATCAGAAATCTCATAATCAAGAAATCAGGAAATCAGGAAATCAGGAAATCAGAAATCTCCTTAATAGTGGCGTATTAAAATCATTAAAGCAATGGAAACGTCGAGGCGGGTGAGGCAATAGGTCCTGATGCTGCGCATCGCCTGTGCCAGGTGTGATTTTACAGTTTCGGGTGACAACTGAAGCGCAGCGGCAGCTTCTTCTCTTTTAAGTCCTTCTTTTTTGATTAGGTTGTATACCTGCTTTTGCTGCTCCGGCAGGCGGTCGATGGCAGCCTGCAAAATGCGGGTGTATTCATTGTTCAGCACCCGGTCTTCCGTATCGTGGTTATAGAACGGGGTTCCCTCCATGGCATTCTCTTCGAGAGATTCTTTACGGGCAATGCGTTTCAAAGCAGTGAATACATAATTGCGGGTGATGGTGAACAGGTAAGCCCGGAAATGGGTCACTTCATGAAGCATGTTCCTTTTCACCCATACTTTTAGAAATACATCCTGTACAATTTCTTCCGACACGGCCGTGGAGTCCGTTAATTCATAAGCAATGGAGTAAATTTTATGGCGGTAATTATTATAGATCTCTGTAAAAGCATTCTTATTACCCTCAGCCACCAGCTTCAGTAATTCAATCTCATTGTATGCGGATTGGGATGACAACGGCTTTTAAGCGTTAAAATTACAGGTAAATAAGTTTAGCATTCGCAAATCAACGGAGCTAAACTACGGCGTTTAACCTATTATAAAAATAAATTTTTATTGTGGCAGCATTGTTGCCATTAACCTGTTAAAGATGAAACGTTTAAATCAATGTGCTGATGTGCTGATTAGCTAATGTGCTAATAGAATCACCGCAACGCCGTCAATCGGAATCGAACTAAGCAATGTGCTGATGTGCTGATTAGCTAATGTGCTGATTAGCTAATGTGCTAATGGAATACAAGGCAACGCCGTGATGTATTCACTTTCTCCTTATAAGTATCTTATCGATCTTTGGTCCGTCGAGGTCCATGATCTCGAATTCAAAATCGTTCCAGGTAATTACTTCGCCTGTTTTGGGTATATAACCTGTGGTGTGTAATATTAAACCGGCAATTGTATTATACTCCCCTTCCGGAACCTCGAGGTGCTGCATATTGAAATAATTCAAGAACTCAAAGAAGGGATAACCGCCATCTGCAAGCCAGCTCTTTTCATCTCTTTGTACGATCTGGTATTCGTGCTGGTTGTATTCGGTAACATCTCCGATGAGTGCATCGAGAATATCATCCATGCTCACCATGCCATTCACAGTTCCGTATTCATCGAGCACAAATGCATAATGGATCTTGCTTTCCTTGAATCTTTCAAGCACTTTATAAGCTGGCGCTGTTTCAGGCACCATAACCGGCAGTCGTAGAAAATCTGCCAGGTCAAAGGGCGTAGTGCTGAAATCTTTTGGAAAGATATCTTTCACTGATACGACACCTACCAGGTTATCGGTTGTTTGTTTAAATACCGGATATACTGAATGCGCTTCCAGCTGCGCTTTTGCTTTAATGGTGTCGAGGTTATCGCTCAGACTAAAGCACAACAGATCGCCGCGATGGGTCATTAATTCACTTACTTTTCTATCGCCCAGGGCAAACACGCGATGCACAATATTCTGTTCAATTTGCTGAATTTCTCCGCTTTCTGCACTTTCCTGTACAATCGCTTTTATTTCCTCTTCACTCACAATTCCCTCTTTCTGGTTCTTCAGGCCAAAGATGCCGAGGAAAAGATCATTCGTTTTGGTGAGCAACCAGATAAAGGGTTTTGTAATGATGGAGATGATGGTCATGGGCGTGGCCATAATAGAGGCAATCGCTTCCGGGAACATCAATCCAACCCTTTTGGGAATGAGCTCACCAAATACAATTGAAAAGAAAGTAACGATGATCACTATTACGGCAACGGAAATGCTTTCGGAATACGGTTGCAGGAGGGTGATCTTTTCAATGGAAGCACGCAGTTCATCCTGTATTCTTTCTCCGCTGAATAAACCGGTAAGAATACCTATCAATGTAATACCTATTTGAACCGTTGATAAAAAGGTATTGGGGTTATTAGCCAGTTGCAACGCTTTCCTGGCATTTATATTTCCTTTGCGGGCGGCGTGCTCAAGCTTGAATTTGCGGGACGAAACCAGGGCAATTTCACTCATGGAAAAAATTCCATTTAACAGGATCAACAGCAGGATAATAAAGACTTCCATATTTTATCAGTTGAAAAGACAAGGTTTAAAGTACCCGCCTACGCTAAGTTGACTTCGCTTCAATGAAGCTTAACGACGACGCAGCGGGCATAGGGTGCAATGATCAGCGGGAAAATGATGATGCTTCCTGAGGGGGAATACTGCAAATATCCGAAATTCAGGGTAACTGACCGGAAAAGTAAATTATGCGACTATGGTAATGCATTAATGGTTAGCCCCCTTTCCGGTTTCATCCAGCGCAGACCGTAATCCTTTCGCCATTTGCCGGGCATTGCCTACGCCCCAATAGTGCAGAAAGAAAATGCGGGGTTCTTCATGTACCATGTGATTATGTACAGACACGACCTCGAGGCCATGGATGGTCAATTGCTTTATTACGGGCGCTACTTCATCCTCAAGCATGGCGAAATCACCGGCCACTGCTGCCCTGTCCATGGTGCCCTGCCAGGCAGCCCAGGTATTGAAGCCCATAAAACTGCTAACAGGTATGCCATGCTCTACCAACTGTACATCTGGCCGTCCGATGGTATATTTATAAACACCTTTGTTCAACTCACCTTTTTGTCCCAGGATAGCATCCAATGCGGCCATATCGAGGGTGCTCTTCACACTGTCGGTCCTGGCCGCCTGCGGATCGCCGCCCCTGATCTCGTTTATTTTATCGAGGATCGCTTTAACACTGTTGGCTATTGTAGTTACATCGGCCGTACGGTCAATGTGCATATAAATCACGTTGGGCCGGCTACGCACAAAATGGTTGTGGATGGCCGTGATGGTGAATCCCTGGTTGATCACTTCCTGCTGCAACCATTTCAGATCAATTTCAGTAAGTACAAGATCACCCATGGCCATAACACTGTCGCCACAGGGCGTAAAAGCCACCCAGCTCGAGAGGCCCATGGGCGGAATGATCTTGAATCCATCCACCATCATATTGAGGTCATTCTGTGGAATAGTGATCTTGTATTCGCCGTTTTTTTCAACGCCTTTGCGGCCGGTGATCCGTTCAATGGTGCCAATATCGAGTTTAGTGCCGGGCGGACAGGCAATGACGTTGTTCTTTGCGCCAGCGGATGCATCGCCGGTATTTGCAGCTGCGTCAGCAGGTTCTGACTGGTTACACGCTATAAATAAAACAGGAACAATCAGTAATACAAAAAAGCGCTTCATAATTACTAATTTAATGACCTTTTGGCTGGCTAAACTAAAGAATTTATAGAAACGCTATTGGTAAATTTTATTGTATAAAGTCGGCAGCCCATTGATACCTGCCCGGCAACCCGTTTGCTGGCAAAGGACTGTAGTTATAGGATTTTCACGAACTTACAGTAGCATTTCCCGGCCAACCTGAAAAATTGTTTTTATGAAAGAGATTGTCAATTGTGCTGCCTATGCCGGCGGCCACCGTGTTGCCGATGTTGAGCTCAACGGCATTCGTGAAATATTAAAAGACAATAACAAGTTTGTATGGATAGGCCTGTATGAACCTTCGGAAGAACTGCTGTCAAGGGTGCAGGATGAATTCGGGTTGCACGATCTGGCGGTGGAAGATGCGCACCGGGCGCATCAACGCCCCAAGATAGAATTATACGGCGATTCGCTTTTTATTGTGCTTCGAACCGTGCAAATGGCCAGGGATTGCAATATTCAATTCGGCGAAACGCATTTTTTTGTTGGGACGAACTTTATTGTTGTTGTGCGGCATGGTTCATCGGTAGCTTATACCGATGTGCGGCATCGCTGTGAAACCATGCCCGACCTGTTGAGCAAAGGCCAGGGCTTTGTACTGTATGCCATCATGGACTTTATTGTAGATATGTACTTCCCGGTAGTGCAGGAACTGGAACTTGCCCTGGAAACGATCGAAGACAAAGTATTCAAGGAAAACCCGAGCCGCGAAACTACCGAACAGATTTACCAGCTGAAAAAGCAACTGCTGGATGTGAAACGGGCCGTATCGCCGCTCATCGATATTTGCAACCGCCTTATGCGGTTTGACATAAAATACATTTCGCCGGAAACACAACCTTATTTCCGCGATATCTACGACCATGCGCTGCGCATCAATGAAATGGTTGACAACACCCGGGAACTGCTGAACACCGCGCTTGACGCAAATTTCTCTTTGATCTCCATCTCGCAAAATGATACTTCGCGAAAATTCGCAGGCTGGGCTGCTATCATTGCGGTGCCTACTATGGTAGCGGGCTTTTATGGAATGAACTTTAAATTTATGCCGGAACTGGAATGGACGTACGGCTATCCATTGGTGGTGTTATTTACCATCTGTGTTTGCGTGATTGTATATTATTTCTTCCGCCGGTCGGGATGGCTGTAAAGTCAAAAAAAATCCCGCCACATGGGCGGGACCGATGTTTCATTGAGACGGGTGCTAATCTTTTAATATTTCGGATGCTGCTGCCCGGCCAATCCGGGATTGTTATCAATGGTTGTTGTATTAAGGGGTAATAATTCCACTTTATTTTTCTCCAGTCCTCTGAAGATGGCTACTACCCATGGCTGGTTGGCGACTAAGGCCTGGCCGCCATGTGGCGCCACGTTACTGTGCATTTCGAGAATCGTCGTGTAACCGGCTGCTTTTGCTGCGGCGCTGTCTGCGGATGTTGGTTTTGTTTTGAAACCCATGAATGGAATGCCCACAACAGGGTCTTCCCAGGAAGAGGCAGAGTCCAGCTTATAAGCTCTGTAGCGGTCGATATTGGCATAGTTACCTGCTTTGTTGGCCATATCGATCAGATTTTGTTTTGCTTTCGTTAATGCTTCGAATTGAATTCCCCAGCGCACCAGGTCGGTTCTGCGCCAGCCTTCAAAGGCCAGCTCCAGCTTGCGCTCTTTAATGATCGCATCCCTGAACTCCTGGTAAGTAGCAGGTGTATTGCCTATTTTGCTGGCATCGCCCCCATAAGCACGGATCCTTACCTGCTCGTAGGCATTTTTAGCGGCAGCGGTTGGCGCATTGTTCAATTCGTTCTGTGCTTCGGCATACATCAACAATACATCGGAGTAACGCAGCCAGGGCCAGTTGATATCGCGTTTGTTAATGGCGGTTCCATGTTCCTTTTTCCAGGTTACCCGGAATTTGCCGATGCGGTTGCTGCCATAAGGATTCAACTGGCGCTTGTTGCTGGCAGTAATGCCATAGGTAGCAATGGAGACATCCCGGCGCAGATCGCCGTCTTCAAAATCGAATAACAAGGTAGGCATTGCAGCCATTAAAGGCTCTGCTTTGCCATATCTGGAATTGGTGTGGGCAGCCATACCATTAGTATAACCAATGGCCGAACCGTTTACGTTGGTCCCATACTGGCCGTACTCCAACATGGATTCTTTATTATATCTGCCATTTACCAGGTCACGAAAAACAGTTTCATAACTGTTCAGCAGGCCGTTCTCGCCTTTTTGGATGATGGCATTGCAGGCATCAGATGCTATCTGGTATAACTCCCGTATGCGGGCAGCATCGGACCGTTGGGCCAGTTTCACAGATCCGGCGGAATACGTGTTCAGGTCCCAGCGTAAGGAGTATCCGGCTGCATACAGCGCCACGCGGGCCAGGATGCCATAAGCCGCATTTTTAGTGAACCGTTCCGGTGTTGGCACCATACCCTCGCTTTTCCAGGGCAATAGCTCTATGGCTTTTTGCAGATCGGCCACACAACCATCATAGATGGTATCGCGGCTAACGCGGGAAGAAGTGAATGTACCTGCATCCTGCACCGGAATAGTGGGATACGGAACATCGCCAAAGAAGCGTACTACATTGAAAAAGCTCATGGCGCGAATGGCGTACGATTCGCCCAGCAGCATGTTTATCTTTTTCTGTTCAGCATCGTTGGCCCCCGTCATTGCACTCAATCGCTTGATACATACATTGGCATATTCAATAGCCTTGTACATGGCAGTATACGTATCGGTAGGCGTAATATCGGGTGAGTATACATAATTAGCAAACCGGTTCTTCGAGTTGGTTTCACCCTCTGTTGAAATGCATTCATCGGTACCCATGCCGAACTGGTAATATATTTCCCGGTTGAAGGTAAAACTGTACATGCCCAGTACAGCCATCTCTGACCGGTCAACAGTTTGAAAGGTAGACTCGCTGTCGAACTTGCTGTCAGATTCCATGGTGAGCCATTTCTTACAGGAAGCAAGACTCAGCAGGGCGAAAGTCAATATCGATATATTATAGATTATCTTTTTCATTGCAATCATTTTTAGGTTACGATTAGAAGGTTACATTCAACCCAATAACAAAACTTTTCGTGCGGGGGTAAGCAGAATCATCCAGGCCTTTTCTTGTTGGATTGTTTGAATTGGCTACTTCAGGATCGTACCCGCTGTAGCTGGTAAATGTGTGAATATTGTTGAGCGTTGCATACAACCTTGTTTGGCTAATGCCGGCCTTTTTCAACAGATTCTTAGGCAACGAGTAGCCGAGGGTGATGGTGTTCAACCGAAGGAAGGAACCATCTTCCAGGTAATAATCAATAGGATCCGTAATGGCCTTGTTGTTATCTGAGTGCAGGCTCCACATGGCATCTGATGCATACTGATTGGGATTCAGTTCGGCCAGGCGTTGCAGGTCAGTTGTTTCTTTTCCGGTGGCAGGATCGATCAACCGGAAACGGTTTGCCATTGGGGCCAGTGAAGTTTGGTTAGGCAGGTAGGGACCTAAAAAGCGACGGCTATTCGCATTGAACACTTTGTTTCCGGAAACGAAGTTCATGAAAATGTTCAGGTCAAATCCTTTGTACGTTAAGGTGTTTGTGATGCCGCCGATAAAATCGGGTTCACCGCTGCCCATGATAACACGGTCTTCAGTGCTCCATACGGGATTGCCTTTACCATCAACTTCGCCCTTAGGTGTTTTATATTTTACATCGCCGGGTTTTATATTCGCGGCATTACTTCCTTTCGGACGTGCAACGCCATCTTTTAACGTATAGGTGCCGTTTGCATTCTGATTAAAATCATCCGTGGTATATATACCATCATACTGGTAACCATAGAATTGCCCCAGCGGTTTACCTACTTCAACCACGAACATGTCAGAAGGTGGTAACCGGTCGGCGCCACTGAGCTGGATCACTCTCGACCTGTTGAATGAAATATTGAGGCTGGTTGTCCATGTAAGGTCTTTACTACGGATGTTCTGGCTGTTTACGACAAACTCGAAACCACGGTTGCGGATAGAACCTACGTTCTGGAACTGGGTAGAGTAACCGGATGAGGCAGCAATGGTGGCTTCGAGTAACAGGTTATTCGATTGCTGGTTATAAAAATCGGCGGTCACATTTACCCTGTTGTTGAACATGGCCATGTCGAGACCAACGTTGAAAGAATTTGTTTTTTCCCATACCAGTTGATCATTAGCCAGGATACTGCCGGGGTACAAGGTATTCACTTCTTGCCTGTTGATGGCATAAAATCCACCGCCATAGGCTGTCACAAACATATAGTCATCGATATTACAGTTACCGGTAGTACCATAACCCACGCGCAATTTCAACTGATCGAAGAATGTATTGCCTTTCATGAAGTCTTCCTGCGAGATGCGCCAGGCTGCAGATACCGAAGGTAATGCGCCCCACTGGTGACCGGGTGCAAACCTGGAAACACCGTCGCCGCGCATGGTGGCAGAGATGAGGTATTTGTCGGCGTAACTATACATCACCCGGCCGAACACAGACACCAAACCGAACCTGTTCCTTCCCGATGATTTGGAAAAGAGGCGTCCTGCCATGCCAACATTGTTCAAGCCGAAGTTATTATCCGGAAAATCGGAGTAGGTATTATCCAGGTTCATAGATTCGCTGTAATATGTTTCCTGTCCCAACATCACGTTCAGGCTATGTTCGCCCAAATATTTTTTCCAGTTTAAGGTATTGGTTATTTGCCAGGAAAACTTTTCACTGTTATCGCGGCTTCCCCAGGGTCCGTTATAGGTTTGTGACGTTTTTGTACGGCCATCGTCCCAGTAGTCGTCACGCACCTGTTGCCACTGATAGCTGCCCGCGGTGCGCCAGGTGAGATCTTTTAAGATGTCGATCTCGATACCGGCATTGGTGGTGTACTGCCGGGTGTATTTCGTTTGGGTTACTGCATCATTTGTGATGAGCGGATTATAAATATCGTATTGAGAGTCGTCGGCCTGCATGTCTTCACTTATGTCGGAATTGATCAACTGGTCATCCGTGAAGCGAACACCGCCGGTAACCGGTTGCAGAATGCTCAGTTTCAGTTGTCCGGCCATTGACCCACCCCCCTGCAACTTCATATTGTTGTAGTTGGTATTGAAGTCTACCCGGATGCGGTCAGAAACCTTATGATTGAGCTTTGCGCGTACGTTGGTCCTGTTGAAACCATGTTTGGCCAAAATACCTTCCTGACCTACGTGGTTTACATTCAGCAACATTTTTGTTTTGTCATTGCCACCGCTAATGGTTACACCGTGGCTTTTCAATAAGGCAGAACCGCCAAAAACGAGGTCCTGCCAGTCGATACCAGGTACTGAACCATAAGTATTATGAATATAATCTGCTGCTCCTGTATAAAAATTGGGATCGTTGATGTTGCCGCCAAAATTCTTGGCCCATTTATCGGGCCGGCCGGCCAGCATCTGCAATTCGTACTGGTAATCTACATACTGTTCAGGATTCAGGAGGTTGAGTTTGTTGGCGAGTTTCTCGAAACTTACATACCCATTATATGTGACCTGGGTCTTTCCGCTTTTGCCGGATTTGGTTGTAACGAGAATTACGCCGTTTGAACCCCGGGCACCATAGATGGCGGTAGCAGAGGCGTCTTTCATTACATCGATGGTCTCGATATCGTTCATGTCTATATTCCTGAGACCATCATCCATCTGAAAACCGTCAACAATATACAAGGGACTGTTACCCTGCGTGATGGAAGTTCCACCGCGTACAGTAATATTGATATCGGCACCGGGTGCACCGCTTTGGGTAACGACATTTACGCCGGCGATTTTACCGGTGATGGCCTGTGCGGCTGATGTTACCGGAATTTTTGCGATCTCGGCCCCGCTTACAGATGCCGTTGCACCCGTAAGGTCTTTTTTTCTGGCCGAACCATAACCGATGACCACCACTTCGTTCAATGATTTATCCTGCGCTTCCAGGGTAATGTTGAACGTAGTGGAACCGCCCACGGGTATTGTGCGGGTTATATAACCGATAAAAGAAATTTCCAGCGAGGCATTTCTATCAGGCACAACCAGAGAGAATTTTCCATTCTTGTCGGTCAGTGTGCCCGAGTTTGTTCCCTGCACTGCCACATTAACACCTTCCAGTGGTCCTGATTTATCTTCAACAGTACCGGAAACCGTGATGTTACTCTGTGCAAAGGAGGAAGCCGAAAAAATAAAGGTAAAAAAGACTAATAAAAACTTGGAGAGATGGGCAAAGGGATAATACAATGCAGCCCGCGCATGTAAGCACTTTATCATATAGCAGCGTTTATAGTTACGTAATTACAGGCTCAAGGTATTGAGGTGTATTTTATTAAGCATCCTGAACCATCCTGATAATTTTACAATATCATAATTAGCCCACTATAAAAAAATGCCCCGGGAGTGCCGGGGCAGTTATACTTTCTGGAAAACAAACAGCAAATTCTTCAGGCTGTTGCATCACCGTTTGTCATGGTGCGCGCTTCTTCCCTCAAGGAATCGGGATCCCAGGAGATGTCTGCATCGCTGAGCAGGTTCTGCCTGTCTGACTGAATGGTAGCCTCTATTTCCTCAATATGTTTTTTTGCTTCTACCACATAATCCTCGGGGTTACGTATAGCCGACAACCGTTTCAGATTTGCCTCATCATACTTATGAAAATTCTTGGCGAGGCGTTTGGCGGTATATTTCCTGTATCCCATCAATGTCATTACATCTACCCCCACGCGCAGGCTGGTGTCGAGCGTTTCTCGATAGATATGTAACATACCGGCGTTCATCAGATCATAGGCATCGTACCGGTCAGCAGCGCGCACCAACATGTGCAGGTGCGGGAAATGTTTTTTTACTGTTTCGATCATCTCCAGCCGCTTTTCGGGAGAATTGATGGCGATGACAATGATCTTCGCTTCAGCTGCGCCTGCAGCACGTAAGAGATCGTCCCTGGATGCATCACCGTAAAAAACTTTAAATCCCAGATTCCGCAATGCATCTACCCGGTCTGAATCCAGGTCGAGGTAAGTGGCCGGGATCTTATTTGCCCGCAGAAAACGCCCGATCACACTTCCGAAATGACCAAACCCCGCAATGATGACGGGATTCTTTTCATCAATTTCGTCGGCAGGTCTTTCTTCCAGCTCGTCGGTGCCCACTCTCGGCAGGATCAGTTTCTCGTTCAGCAGGATGATCAGGGGTGTCAGCGCCATGCTGATCGCAACCACGGCCGTCATTATACTCGTTGTTTGGGCTGACAGGATGCCCTGCTGCAGCGAAAAAGAGAAGAGTACAAATGCAAATTCGCCCACCTGGGTGAGACTGAATGAAAAAATAAAATTCTGCTCGGTACTGATCTTAAAGACCTTTCCCAGCAGCAACAATACAAGCACTTTAACGGCGATCAATATTGCTACCCACAGCAATATTTCACGAAACTGCTGGCTAACGAGGTTAAAATCTATGGAAGCGCCCACCGCCATGAAAAACACCCCGAGCAACAATCCTTTAAACGGTTCTATATCACTTTCCAGCTCATGTTTGTATTCACTATTGGCCAGCACAACACCCGCCAAAAACGCCCCAAGCGCAGGGCTTAAGCCGATCTGCGTCATTAACACGGCAATACCCACGATGATCAGGAGCGCCGATGCCGTAAAGATCTCCCGCATTTTGGTTTTGGCCACAATTCGCAACAGCGGCCGGATGGCGATTCTGCCCACGGCAATAATAGCAGCGATGGAGCCCAGTACGATCACGGCATGTAACCACGCAGGCTGCCCTTCTACCCAGTTTGTTACTCCATGTGAACCGGAGGTGTCGCCATGTACAACCTGCAAGGTGGCCAGTAAAGGGAAAAGACCCAGCATCGGGATCACGGCTATATCCTGGAACAACAATACCGAAAAGGCGCTTTGTCCGGCAGACGTTTTCATCAACCCTTTTTCTGAAAGTGTTTGCAGCACAATGGCGGTTGATGACAATGACAGGATCATACCCAGCGCCAATGCCTGCTGCCATGCAAAATGTAAAAGCATGGCAATGCCGGCAATCACCACGGTGGTGAGGATCACCTGCAATCCGCCCAGACCGAGAATAGATTTCCGAAGTTTCCACAACAGCTCAGGTTCCAGTTCCAATCCGATCAAGAATAACATCATTACTACACCAAATTCAGCAAAATGCATAATGTCCTGTCCCTCCTGCCCTACAAAGCCCAATACAAAAGGTCCGATAATAACACCTGCGATCAGGTAACCCAACACAGAGCCCAGGCCAGACTTTTTTGCCAGGGGCACAAATAAAACCGCTGCGCCCAAAAACACCAATGCCGTCGAAAAAAATGATTGATCCATATTATGCCAGATTGCTTTGGGAAATTTCTATAAGGTCGTTTAAACGGGAAACCTGCATCATTTTATCTTCTTTGATGTCGCCCGCTCTCATTTTCAACAAAAGTTGTTTGTATAATGCTGCGTATTCTATTATTTGAGGCAGGTCCATTTTATGGGATCCGGCCACCCAGAATGGCGGCCAATAGGTCATTTTGCACAGTTCGGCAGTTCTTTCATACGGTCTCAGCACGTCGGCAATGGTACAATGCTGATATCCTTCCCGCTGGTAGGCGCCCATGCCACCACCGGAAGAAATTACATTAAAGATCTTTTTTCCGCTTAATGCAAAACCCGTTTTCCCATAAGCCCAGCCATGTTCCAGCACCAGGTCCTGCCATTGTTTTAGCAGTGCGGGGGCGCTGTACCAATAGAGCGGATGTTGCCAGATGATAATATCGTGCGCAAGCAATAATTGTTGTTCTCTTTTAACGTCTATATCAAAGTCGGGGTAATTTTCATACAGATCGTTGACGGTTATGTCGTCAACCTGGGGTATATATTTGAGCAGCGTTTTATGCACGCGGGATTTTTCCAGCACCGGATGCGCAAAATTGATCAGGATCTTATTCATACAGTCTACCGCATTTATTCCACAACTTAAGTGAAATTCGTTTTTTTCCAAAAAATGTGCGGGTGGTGTATAATGGCAGACAGCCCCGCCGGTACTGTCGGGGCTGTCTGGAATGTGGCGCATTAAAAAACCGCCTGTGATAGCGGCTTATAGGTGAATAGTTTAATAGGCGCGACCTTATCTACTTACACTGCCTTATTTCGTTGTTAGCCGGATAGCTGAACGCATTCGGCAGCACCCAGCGCGCTTTATAAATTTTCAATCCCGCTTCATAGAAAACTCCGTTGCCTTTGGCATCAATTACCTCATCGGTCCACCAGGATTCTTTAGGCCGGATAATGATCACCGGGAAGTCGGCCGGGCCTGATGATACACTTTTAATGTTAGCCTGGATACCGTCGGCCTGGATAAGCTTTTTATCGGCCAGCATGAATTTATAAACATTGGTTGTATTGGTAAGCCACAAAGCCTCTTCGTTGTAAACCGGGAACAGGTCATGTGCTTCTTTACCTGGTAACGGCAGCGTTTCAACCGGTTCCAGGTCGGGTTGGGCGCAATTGAAATTATAGCGGAAAGATTTCAACTCCTTTCCTGCCGCCGTCCATAATAACTGGTTCTTATGGTCCCACACGACATTGTGGCCGAAATCGATCGGGATCTTTTTGGTATATACATTAGCAGGAAAATGAAGCGTATCTACTTTGAATAACATCAGGTAATTTCCCGTGCTGGAAGCGCTTACAATATTGCCGTCGGGTAATAATTCTGCTGAATGCGTATTACCGCCTGCAAATGCATACCACACTGTTTTTTTATCGGCAATACGAATGAGCGCCACGCCGCCCCCTGATGCATTGGTTAAAATGTATTTGCCATTATATACGATCTTGGCTTCGCTGATATTGTTGAACCACGCATAATGCGCCGCCTGCACGTTGGATGACTGCGGCGTCCACTGCCAGAAAATTTTCTTTGAGGGAACATCTGCTATGGCTACCCGCTGTTGTGCCTGCTCTGACAGCACGATGCACTTTTTACAATCTGCCACAGAAGCCGGTGGATCGGGTTCGGTAACAGGCGGTGTTACGGGAGGTGTTACTGGTTCACCGCTTCCTTTTTTGGCGCAGGCCACAGAGATCACAGCGAAGAAGAAGGTCAGGCTGATAATTTTCTTCATGGTATGAATATGCTGTTTCAAGATCGTACGCTTTTAGAGTACGGATCGGCGGATCGATGAATGCAACAATTCGAAACACAAATTTGTAGATCCATGATCCGCCAATTCGTAATGATATTAATAGTTCTTTGTTTGCTCGAGGTTGGGATTCAGGTCACGCTGAACCTGTGACACCGGCCACCAGTAATCACGATCCTTGTTAAAGTTGCGGGTTACCATGGGCAGGTTTTGCGAATTGTACACGGCGCCCGGCATTACGTTCTCTGCAATCTTCCACCGGCGGATATCGGTATAATAGAATCCTTCAAAAGCAAATTCTATTCTGCGCTCATGCCGAATGATCTCGCGCATTTCCTCTTTTGTCTTTCCGGCTGGTATTTCGTGGGGCGACAATCCGGCGCGTTCCCGGATCCTGTTTACAGCATTGTACACTGATGCATCGGGACCAACGGCTTCATTCTGCGCTTCCGCATACATCAACAGCACATCTGCATAACGGATCACCATATAATTGATCTCTGAACGGCCGGCCTGGTTGATAAGGTTGCTATTGGCCTCCTTGTCGTAAATGCTGTATTTCTTTACGCCATAACCGGTTTGTTTAAACGGTTCCGTTGTGGTGGTCACTTTCCCAATATAGGTATCACCCGGATATACAATCGTCTGGTACATGCGGGGATCGCGGTCTACATAAGGCGTAGCCGGATTGTATAATGGTGATTGTGCCGGTGGCAGCCCATCTCTCATATCATAGGCATCGATAATGCTGCGCAGCGGCGCATTTGTATTGTATTGCCGGTTGATGAGGTCGAAAGCACTGCCCAGGCCGGGGGTAGTTATTGAATATTGTACATCAAAAACAGTTTCTACGCTGTTTTCATTGGCCGGTAAAAACAATGCACGATAATTGGGAAACAGGTTGTAACCTGTGCCTGGAAGGTCTATCACCGCTTTGGCAGCAGCAGCAGCGGCAGCCCATTTGGTAACATCATTACTGGTATTCACGAGCGGACTGGCTTCGAACAACAAGACACGGGCTTTCAAAGCCAGGGCAGCACCTTTGGTAGCGCGGCCGATATCACCGCCGGTAAATTTCACGGGAAGAACTGCAGCTGCTTCATCGAGGTCTTTGAGTACCTGCTGCACCACTTCGGCCCGGGGCGTACGGGGCAGCGTTCCCTGCGTTTCGAGGTTGGGCTCATCCAAAATCAGGGGAGCATCGCCGTAATACGTTGCCAGCAGCGAATAGAACAGGGCGCGCAGGAATTTCGCTTCTGCTTTCATCCGGTTCTTCAGGGCATCAGCCATTGCGATTTGATCGATGCGTGCTAATAAGGTGTTGGCCCGGCCTATGCCGCGGTAACTATCAAGCCAGCGCTGCTCGATGATCCCGCCAATAAAATTACCAGTGGTGGCATTGGCCGCATTATGCGTTCCTAATGCAATAGCATCAAAGCCCGCGGAATTATCATAGTTATACGCGTTGGGTGTAGCTGTTTCTTCCCAAAGCGGTGTGGCGTAGCCAAAAATGCCGTTGAAAGTCAAAGCCTGGTAACAACCGCTTAAGGCTGCCATGGCGTTTTTCTCCGATGTCCAGTAAGTATCTTGTGTGTACCTGTCGTTGGGTTTACTATCGAATTCTTTCTTCGTACAACCGTTCAACACAGCACCTGTTATAATGACAAATAATAATTTTTTCATCTGAATCTTATTTCAGGGATGATTAAAAGTTTACATTAACACCAAAACTGTATGTTTTGAGTGAAGGATATTCGTAGAAAGAATCGCCCGTAATGCTCTTCTCGGGATCAAAATCTTTAAACTTCGTGAACGTAACCAGGTTTTCGCCGTTTACAAACAGCATAAGCCTGCGCATGCCCAGCTTGTTAGCGATCTTATCGGGCAGGTTGTACCTGAGTTGCACATTCTTCAAACGCATGTAAGACCCGTCTTTAAGCCAGAAAGTAGACGGCTGATAGATCTCAGGAGCACCTGTTGTCGTAGTTACGATCGGCAACCGTGCATTAGTGTTATCTGGTCTCCATGAATCGGTAGCCCACTCTTTGGTCACCCCTGCGCCATTATTGAAAGGGGTGGCGAGGTTTACGGTGGGATACAGGTTAATGCCCTGCACGCCCTGCCAGAAAGAAGTAAGCATAAAGTTCTTATACCCTACATTGATATTGAAACTGTAATTGTATTTGGGTATGGAACTGCCGGTTATAATGCGGTCCTTACCATCTATTGTGTTATCCTTGTTTATGTCAGTGTATTTGAGATAACCTGGTTTTTCGTTACCGCTTATTTTAGCGCTGTTATTTATTTCATCCTGGCTCTGGAAAATACCAGCGGCCTGATACAGGTAATATGCTTCAATGGGGTGGCCCTCCTTGATAATACGCCGTGCGCTGATCAGGGTCTGTCCACGGAGGTCAACCACTTTATTTTTTACATAGCTAACCGATCCGTTCACTTCGTAGGAGATCTCGCCGATCTTATTGCGATGGCCTACCATTATTTCATAACCGGTATTGTCGACTGTGCCAATGTTTTGAACAGGTCCGGTAAGTCCTCCTACCTGAGCAGGTATCACTACCTGCCGCAAAATATCGGAGGTGCGGCGTTTAAATACATCCACAGATACTGACAGGTGGCCATTCAACAATTCTGCATCTACACCGCCATTATAGGTGGTAGTGGTTTCCCAGCTGATACGGGGATCAGCGTAGGCTGTAACGGCGGCACCGGGAGAAATAGCGTTGTTAAAATTATACGCATACGCGTTACCCACGTTTACCACGGCGTAGGGGCTCCATAGGGGCGCAGCCTGGTTCCCGAGTTTTCCCCAGGAAGCCCGCAGTTTCAGCAAATTCACAGCAGGTACCTCGAAGAAATTCTCTTTATCGATGCGCCAGCCGGCAGACAGTGAAGGAAATGCTCCCCAGCGGCGGCCTTCGGCAAAACGTCCTGCGCCATCATAACGAACGATACCCTCAAGTAAATATTTTTCTTTATAGTTGTAACTCAACCGGCCAAAATAGGAGATCAAGGCATCTCTGACCACCTGGCCACCGGTGGTAATATTGGTGCTGCCGGCGTTAAGGTCGGTTAGAGCATTGTCAAAATACCCTTCCGCATGACCGTTGAAATTGGTACTATCAAAGCGGTTATAGCTTTGACCTGCCATAGCGTTTATCTGGTGATCACCGAAAGATCTATCCCAGTTCAATGTATGGTATACCGAGAGGGTCATGTTGTTCTCATCATAATTGTTACTGGCCGGATTTATATTATAATTATTGGGCGCACCGGTTTTAGGATTGTAGCTGATCAGGAGCGGCACAAATGACCGCGAGTAACCGTCCAGTTTGTCTACACCGAAATTGAAATTATAGGTAAGATTGAAAGGCAGTTTATATTCGGCAAAAACCTTTGCCAGGATCCGTTGCGGTGCATTGTAGTTGCTGCCTTCTTTCAACAGCATAATGGGGTTCTCAATGGTATTCCGGCCGGGCGTGGCAAATACCATATTTCCATAACGGCCGTCGGGTAAATAAGGGGTCATAATAGGCAGCACCCTTGTTAACCTGGTAAAATAATAACCCGTTGCACCTGACCCGCCAAAGGCAGGTTGCGTAAAGGTTCTTAAATTGCCGATGATATTGGCGCCCACTTTCAGTCGATCCGTTGCCTGGGCGCTCACATTCAGGTTAAGCGTATACCGGTTGGCATGATTGGCATCCACCAGGATACCATCGTGATCCATATAACCCAGCGCCAGGTTGTAGGTTATTTTATCTGAACCACCGCTGAAACGCAGGTTGTGCTGATGAAGCGCTCCATTTTTCATTACGTAATCGAACCAGTTCATGTGAGGATAGGTATATGGATCAGTGGCCATTCCATTTCTATATTCCTCGATCTGGGCAGGCGAATAATCAACTGCTGCCGGCGATTTGCCTTCATTGATGAGGGCCTGGTTTTTCAGCTCCATATATTGAATGGGATCCCACAATACATCTGGTAAAAAAGTCGGCTTCTGAATGCCATAGCTGTAATTGTAATTGATGTCCATTTTACCTTTCTTACCGGTCTTGGTGGTGATCAATATTACGCCATTGGCAGCACGTGAACCATAAATAGCAGCTGCCGCATCCTTTAACACGGTCATGCTTTCAATGAAATTAGGATTGATCTCATTGATGTTGTACTCGATGCCGTCAACCAGCACCAGCGGATCATTGTTGTTGAGTGTACCCACCCCACGAATGCGGATGGTGCCCACGTCCTGGCCAGGTTTACCACCTGCCTGGTTAATCCATACGCCCGACACACCATGCAATGCCTGGCTGGCATTGGTAGTGGGTGTATTTTCCTTCGCCTTCATATCCAGCACCGATAAAGAGCCGGTAACATGTACTTTCTTTTTGGTTCCATAACCTACCACTACAAACTCTTCCATGTTATTAGTGGCCAGCGACAGCTGGATCTGGAGATTGGTTTCTGTGCCCTGTACTTTTATTTCCCGGGTAGTATAACCTACAGAAGAAATCACCAGGGTTATATTGGTTTTGTTTGTCTCGATCCTGAAAACGCCATTATTGTCGGTAGTAATACCACCGCTTTCGCCTTTGATGGTGATGCTGGCACCAGCCAGCGGCTGCCCCGATTCATTGGTCACCCGGCCTCTTATTTCTGTCCGCACGTTCCCGGCTACCGGTTTATTAACCGGCATCTGGTCCTGTAATTTTACAATAATGGTTTTATCCATCAAGGTATAGGTAACAGGTTGCCTGTAGAAACAAAGCTTCAGCACCTGTTCTACAGGCGCGTTTCTAACATCTATATTTACCTCATTGGTATTGGCCAACATCTGGGTCGTATACAGAAAAACAAAACCGGTTTGTTTCCTGATCTTTTTAAACACATCTTCCATCCTCGCATTTTTAGCCGACAGCGTTACCCGCTGCCCGTAGGAATGGGCGCTTACCTGCAGACAGGCAGCCAGTAAAAAAACAACCGTCAACTTCATTATTAACAGCGTTTTGAGGTTCAGGAATCGTTCCTTTCGCGGATCTCGAAAAATAGCACCTGCCAGGGCAGGGCACAGCAATCTCAATTGCATACATTTGCAATGTTTGGGTTAAGAAATAGTAGTCTTGCAAGGATGAAATGATTAACCGATTTCCGCCGGGACCTGCTCCAACAGAGCCCGGCTTTTTTATCGGGTTAATCAATGTTTTTTATTTCATAGTCTAAGGCGATGGCGATGGTATTTGATCATTTGCGTGTGACGATGAGGCGGGCTGCTTCGCCGGTGGCAGTTCTCTCCTGGATTTTAAACCGTATGACATTGGTCAGTTCGAGCATTTTCAATACCTGCGATAGCTTTTCCGTGCGGGCAATGGCGCCCACAAAATTGGCTTCGGGGAGGGTGCCTTCATAAACAATGTCTACGTTGTACCAGCGCGATAGCTGCCCCATTACCGATTGAATGTTGTTGCCAACAAATTCGAACCGGCCGTTCTTCCAGGCCATCACCTCTTCGATATCGGGTGAATGGCGAATGGTCAATGGTGAATGAGCAAGATCTATGACTTGTTGTCCGGGATCAAGTAATATCGAATGTTCTTTGCCGCTTTCCTTTTCTCGTTTCGCCACTTTAACCTTTCCTTCCAGTAAGGTTGTTCTAATGCCCGGCTCGTCGCCGTATGCATTAATATTGAAGCTCGTCCCCAACGCCTGCACAGTTGCTCTGTCATCAACGTTTACGATGAAAGGCTTTTCCCTGTCTTTGGCAACCTCGATATATACTTCACCGGTTACTTTTACGGCTCTTTCCTTTTCGATGAATGCTACGGGATAGGTAATGGAAGAAGCAGCATTCAGCCATACTTTAGAGCCGTCGGGCAACAGCAGTTGATATTGTCTGCCTTTTGGCGTTGACATGGTGTTATACAGCATTTCCCTGCCGGCCTGCATTACATCATATACCAACTGACCGTTCTGAATTTTTATATTGGTTTTTCCTTCTGTTGCTATTACACCGTTCCCCAAACTGTCGAGCAGGACTTGATTACCGTTGGCAAGCGTAAGAATGGCGCCATCATGGCCAGGCAAAACGTCTGTTGGCGACTGCTTTGTAGTAGTCGCCGCCAGGGTTTGAGACGGCTTACTACTTTGCCTGTTCATGAAATTATAAATAATCAAGCCGGTAGCAATCAGTAAAACAGCCGCTGCCGCATAGCGAAACAGGATCCGCCGTGAGGCGATGCGGCTATTATCAGCAGCCGCAACATCCTTCTTTATGGAGGATTGCAGCACATTATAGATCCTGTTCTTCAGTTGTTCGCGGTCTTTGGCAAAATCGTCCGGAATAGGCAACGCCTCTTCCTCCCGGTTGAGCCAGTCGAGGTACTCGTGCTTTTCAGCAGCTGAAATTGTACCCTCGAGCAGCTTTTGGGCAAGCTCATCGTACCGGTTATGTTGTTCCTGATCGTCCATTTGGAGAAACAGCTTTATAGCAAGGTCAATTCAACAAACGAATACCCTGTACGAGTGAAAAAATATTTTTTTGAATTTTTGTATCCAGAAATCTACAACAGGGAGGAACAGATGAGAATGAGGAAATTAATAAAGCTTCCCAGGCTGGTACGCAAGGCTTTAAAAGCGCGGCTGATATGCATTTCAACGGTCTTTTCAGAAATATTCATTTCTGCAGCGATCTGTTTATAAGAAAGCCCATCGTCGCGAAGCGAAAAGGCGAGTGCACATTTTTCAGGCAACCGGGCGAGCTGGTGATGAAGATTGCCCTGTAATTCGCGCAGCGTAAGCCAGTTTTCAGTGCTGTTGTCATGCGGGGTCAACACCGAAGTGTTTTCTTTATACCTTACCGACTGTTTATATCGCTTTGCCTGCGCGTTGATAATACGATATTTAACAGCTACCACCAGGTAGCCGCCGACAGACTGTTGTATATCAAGTTCGGCCCTGCGATTCCACAGATCGAGAAACAGGTCCTGAACGATGTGTTCTGCCTCGTACAGATCATCTAATTTTTTTCCGGCGAGAAAGAGCAGCTTATCCCAGTAACGTTCATAAAGTTCTGCAAACGCTTTATGATCGTTTCTTTGAAGGAGTTCAATCAGTGCCTCATCAGAATATGTGCAGTAGTGGTCCATTATAGCAAGCCTCAAAAGTAGTAACTGTTTCACCCCGAAGGCGAAATCATTGTAAACTTAAAGAAAAGATAAGATTAAAATCTTAATTATGCACGTGGATGAAACGCAATCGATTGCAATTGGCCTGCCCAGCATTGTCCTGGGGTTTCACTGATGAGTAAACAGTCCTGTAAGGTGAACAAATCATTCACCTTACAGGAATTTTCATACTACTGTTTAATTACTTTCAACACTCTTTCATTGCCATTCTTCAACACTTTGATAAATATACTCCGGTGTTGCTCCCACCTTGATCTTGTTATCGCCAGTGCCCTTTTTCTATTTGCTTTTCCAAATTAACACCGGTCCAGTTATCAGCCGTTTTGGCGCTGTCCGATGAATAGTCCGCCCTGATCATTCATGCCGAAAGCAACTATTTTATTGGCTCAAAGTAATTTTTCCCAGATCCAACACCTCACCGTCTTTAACTACTACACCTTCTTTTACAAAATCCTTATAAGGCGCTTTGCCTTCTATAACGATCTTGTAAGTACCAGCTTTAAGATCATTGATCTCGAATACACCCTGGAGTGGTGTTACCTTGGTCGAGTCATTGCCGGCAATGGCCCAAACATCCCCTGCATTGTCGGCGGGGTTAATGGTTCCTTTTATACCAGCGCCGAAATTGGGGGTAAAGGAAAAAAATGCAATAACGGGCACCATTAACAGAGGAAGGAGGGTAAATTTCATTTTCATTTGATACAGATTTTGGGTTATTAAAAGTTGGATGGTCATTTTCAACTCTTGTGCCATCGTGGTGCCTGCCCGTTATTTCTAATGATTTCTTAATAAGTGGTTTTAATGGATTTTTAATAAAAAAAAATCTCTTTACTCACATGCAACTAATTATTTAATTGCAGATCTATGTTTATGGCCCGGGATTTGACGTTTGCAACCGCAAAAAAATACCCATATATTAAAATGATGAATAGAAAAATTACTATTACACGCGTAGCTGTTGGCAGTTTGTTCCTGCTAAGTATGAGCAGTTGCGTTTCTTCCAAAAAATTCAAAGCATCTGAGTCGGCATTAACGTCTGCCAGAAATGACAGCACCCGGCTTGCCCGCAAAGTGAGTGATCTGCAGGGTAACATTGCACAGTTAAAGAAACAGGTGGCAGATCAGCAGGATTCCATAAATGCCAAAAACCGGACCCTGCAGGACCTGGAAAGGGAGATAGCTAATTTAAGTAAAGATGCTTCCAGCAAACAGTCAATGCTTAACAAGAACAAGCAGGAATTGCTTAGCCAGCAACAAAAACTGGAGCATTTACAGGCGTTGATGGATCAACAGAAAAATGCCATTGAAGAGATCAGGAAAAAGATGGCTGATGCCCTGACGGGTTTCAAATCAAATGAACTTTCCGTAGCCACTAAAAATGGTAAAGTATATGTGAGCCTCCAGGAAAATTTACTGTTTCCTTCGGGTAGCGCCGTAGTGAACCCAAAGGGAAAAGAGGCGCTGAACAAATTGGCTGAAGTGCTAAACGTGAATCCTGAAATAACAGTTAATATAGAAGGGCATACAGATTCTATCCCTATCCGTGGAAAATATCAGGATAACTGGGATCTTAGCCTTGCAAGGGCTGCATCCATTGTGCGGATACTTACCATTGATTATAACGTTAGCCCCGAAAGAGTGATCGCTTCAGGACATAGCCAGTTTGATCCCGTTGAAACTAATAGCACCCGGGAGGGAAGAGCATCGAATAGAAGAACAGATATAATATTATCGCCTAAATTGGACGAGTTATTTAAGTTGCTGCAATCAACGGCCACGGCGGATTAGTTAAAAGTTATTTTGCTTACTTATAAATGTTATAAAGCCATCTTTACTGTTAAAGATGGCTTTTAGCTTTTTAATTCCTATTTCGTTGAGGCTTGCCGCGATTCCAGCGCTTCTGTTGCTTTTCTCAAGTCATATCCGGCAGCGGCTAAGAAGTTATTCGCCCTTCCTCTGTATTTGATAAACCATTGGGTTCTGTTTTCAGCAGTTTCTGCACACATAGCCTGTTCTCTCGCCTCTTTGAGATAGGTTATAACCTGCGTTTTCTGCAATTCAGTAAGATCTGGAAACAAGTTGAGGAAATGGCCGTATTCACGATGTAAACCTCCTTCTGTCATTAGATCTTTTACTAATTCATTCTGCTCTATGGTAAGTATACCGGAAAGTTTTCCAAGAAATGCGGCATGTAATTTATTCAGTTTGCCATTTGCTGCCTTCCAGGCAGCTTCACTTCTCGCTTCAGCCAGTTCCTTGTTGCCTGTAGCATTGGCTTCAGCATGCTGCATATCCTTTCTGCGTTCGTGAAATATCATTTGCAGCTTTTCAAAATGCTGGATCAAAACAGCAAGGATCGCTGATCTTTTGGTCTCATCTTTAATTGCCAGGCTGTCCACTATCTGGCTGGCTCTTTTTTTAATATCAATGATTTGAGCATTGGTTGAATTACTTTTAGCATCTTTCTCTTCCTGTACACGTTTCAGCCAGTTCGCTTCTTCCTTTTTCAGGTCGTAACCGGCAGCATACAGGTAATTCGTTATTTTTCCCTTATACTTTCCAAACCATCCGAGCTTTTCCTTTGAAGACCCTCCATCCATTGCATGTTCTCGTGCTTCAGCAAGCCATGCATAGATCCGGGTTTTCTGTTCTTCTGTTAAATCAGGCAACATGGCAAGATAATTCCTGTAAGTTATCGGCATGGCACTATACGTCATTCCATCTTTTACCATTTCCACCTGACCGGGGATAAGTTCTTTCGAGAGCCTCAACAAATATGCTTTATGTAATTTATCCAGTTTTTGGGCAGCGTCTGCTTCTATCTTCATTACCGTTTCATCTATCTTTTTTTTATCAGACGCAGGTTTATTCTTCACTGCGGTTATCTGCCTGTCCCGTGCATCATGGATCTGTCTCAGATCCACATATTGCTGCGCTATAACCTCCCTCACTTTTTTAAATTGTGAAGAATCGGAAATGCCCAGTGTTGCAACTATCTTATGCGCCCGCTCAGTCACAACGCGCTGATAATTCAATAGATCATCCTGCTGACCAGCTGGTTGCTGACCAATAGCCGTTTGAAGAAAGCAAACGACAAAAATGACGAGGCAAACTAGTGGTTTTCTGAAAGGACCTGACAAATGAGGGATATTCTTATTCATGGCAATCATTATTCAATTAGCAATCGAAAAATTATATAGTAGCTGTATAAACAGGTTGTTGTAAAAATATTCACAGAGCTATGTTACGGCAATGTCAAATTTTACTTAGATGATGGAAAGTTTTACTGTTCCTTAAACGTATATGCGATCAACTCCATATAGAAGGTACAGATTTGCGATTGTTGAGAATAATCCACATATCTGTATTCTATATAAGAGCGCCGGCATGAAAGAATATTAATTATTTATATGGAACAATTAATGCATTAAAATTTGTTGTTTCGCTGATCATACGGTTGAAGCAGGGGAGTAAACATGCGAATATAATTGAGTGCCTGGATTAACAATCCCTCTATTATTTGTTCAAATTATCTAGCATACAGGAGTTGTATTCTTACCCTTTGCATGGGTAATGAATTAGTGTATATACTGTATTGCCTACATACAACCAGGCGATTATAGTAATAGCGGAATTCGATTTTCCTATTGCTATAATTGCCAAAAACCTGTTTTATGAATGTTCATAGAGTGACTGCAATGATCTTACTGTTTGTCTGTTGTCTTGACCTGCATGCAAATTCAGGCTATCGAAACGACTACTCACCTGGCTTTTCTCCAACTCCCAATTTATTATACATTAATCAATCATTTTATCTCGATGGGGTTAATGGAAATGATGTTAGTGATGGCCGTACAATGCAAACGGCGGTTAAATCCGTTAAGCGCTTACTTTCTTTAAGCATACAAAGTGGAGATACCATTTTCGTTGCAAGAGGAAGTCAGTTCCGGGAATTTCTAAACACAAAGGACTTACATATAAACAATATTACAATCATGGATTATGGAACCGGACCACGACCCGTGTTTGATGCGGCAGATACTGCCAAAAATAATCAATTTACGAAAAAAGCCGGCTACCAACATTTATATGAAATTTCCTGGAAAAATAACTTCCGGGATGGTTTGGATGTAAGTCAGTACAGTGTGTGGGAAGACGGATGGAGATTAAAGAGAACCCTCTCTTTGGAACAATGCGAAAATACACCTGGAAGCTTTTATGCGCCGGTGGTTACCCAATCTGCCGGAACAGATCTTATAACCATACACGCGCGCAATTCGGATGATGTCGTTTCAAGTAACCGCTTATATGAAATTACTAGGCGGCCTATGGGAATACATGTTGGCGATAACAGCCGTGTGTACAATATGCACACGAGGCGCAATGCAAGTAACAATGGTTCCTTCGAGGCCGGATATGGCTGTTATATTTACGGAGTGCTGGCAGAAGATGGGGTTAAACACAATTTTTTTTTGGGTTCAGGCACTGCAGAAAAATGTATGGCATGGAAATCGGATGATCCTTTGATATTTGGTGGTAACACGCTATTTATATCATTTAGCGATAGCCGGTTTGCCGACACCATGGATGTGATCTATAAAAATTGTGTTGCTATTGCAGGCAGGAATACCACTGATTACGTGCAATACGGTGCTATTGGTTTGTATTTTCATACAACTGGTGCACCATACCGCTCACATAAGATAAAAGGTGGCGTTTTTGCCAACACCTCTGTTGCCATTACATCTGAGCAAAGGGACTTATTAATAGATAGCGTATTTTTTATAAACAATTTAGCTGCTTCTTCAAAAGTAAGCGGCAGCGTTACTGTAAAGAATAGTAACATTATCGCAGCGAGTAATGGGGCTGCCATTTCAAGCGATAATGTCGTCGATAGCATTGTATTTATAAACAACAAAGTTTATATGCCGGGAGTTAGTCATATGCTGGCCAAACTGGCATCAGGCGCCCCCAGGTTGACACGCCTTTCTGATAATACAGTAATTTGCGATTGTGAGAAAGAGCTGTTTGCAGTTTATTATAATTCGGCTGGCGGCAATTTAATTATGGAAAGGAACCTGATGGCCAACCTGAATAAGGGAGCGATCATTGGTCTTTCAAGCCTTGATCCATTTTCAAAAACGGTCATACAGTCGAAAAACAATCATTATGCTGCACAACAAGATAATGTGCGTCCTTTGAAAATTGCTTATTTGGGAGCTAACGTAAATTATTTGGACTTACAGCAAATTAAAGCTGCTGGTTATGAATCAGGTTCTGTTGCTGAACCTTCTCCGGTGTTGGAAAGCAGAATGTATGGAACTTACAGTACAACTGATTATTTTCTTTCAAAGAATGATGTGCTGTATAACGAATGTGGAAGCTCATCGACATTTGACGATATCAACCGGTATCCCTCCTGGCTGGGGGATACTTTGGGCATTTTACTAAAAACCAATAGTGACGCCATAATTAAATTCCTTTCCTTTTCAGGCATTAGTTCATATTCGGGAAATAAACTAACCTGGCAAGTTCCACTAACTGATAAATTATCATATTTCGAAGTTGAATATAGTCAAGACGGCGTCTATTTTTCAAAGGTAGGAAATCTTCAATATGAGCGGGATAAACAAGTCTACGAATACCAGCACAACCCACCGCTATTGTCTAATTATTATTACCGTATAAAGGCAACAACGGCCAATGGTTCTAAAAGCTACAGTGAGCAATTATTGCTAACACTTAACCTGACAGAAGGCGTACAACTGAGACCTAACCCCGTCAGGCAGTTATTACATGTAACAGTGGATGTGCCAAGAGAAGATAAACTGAACATCAGGATCCTGAGTGTCGATGGAAAAGTAGTTAAGGTGTTTCAAAAGCAATTGGCCATGGGTAACCAATCCATCGACCTCGATCTGTCAGCATTAATGTCTGGTTTCTATTACGTAGAAGTTAATACAACAAAGAGATACTTTTTCAAAGTGTTAAAGCTATAGGTAGTGGTAGTGATAAAATAAGAAAGGTTAAGTAATGTTAAATGATGTGTTCTAGCTAGTATTTGATCGGACTGTTTGAGCTCGCTCGTGCCACAGTATTCGGTTCCGCGGTCAGTAGCTGTGGGCTTTGAAAATTCATACGCTTATTATTCAATCCTTACTCAGACTTCCCTTCATATAAGTATTTTGCAGCAGCGTTGCCCATAGCAATATAGTCATGCCCTACGTTAGGGACAATTACCATTTTCCATTTAAGTTCAGCATCCAGGTCTTTGGCATATTGCTTTGCTTTTTCATAAAAGTATTTGCCGCGCTGTAATCTATGGATGCCCTGTATATCCACCTCCGCAGATCGAACTAAGTCTCCTCTTGTTTCATTTTCATCGTCTCGCTCACCCAGAAAGACGACTAACCTGGAATTAAATGCCTTCCTCATCAATTCTTCAGTTGCTATGCTGTTTTTCAAACCGTAAGGGAATACTGATTCTTTGTCGGGCACCGTATACCAGCCGGCATTCGAAGCCAAGATCCTGTTTGCTTTGCTTTCAGGCTTATATATTGCGAGACGATGTAAAATTTGTCCACCAGCTGAATGTCCAAACATATCATAGGAATTAACTTTTAGCTTTAAATAATTCCTGACGGTATCAAAGATCTGATCAAAGTCATTGAGTATCCACTCCTCTTTGTTTAAATTGCTATTATAAGATTCGATGGCTTTCCTTTCCTTATTAATTTTTACATCCTGTATCATACCCGCCAGGTTGTAACTCCAGAATCCAGGATATTTATCTTCCGGATATTCCGGAGCCAGGACCAATACATTATACTTATCAGCATGTGCAATCCATGCATCCCTGTAGGTATTACCATTACGCCCTGCTCCGGGAATAACGAAGATTACAGAGGAATTCTTTTTTAATTTTTGGGGGTAATAATAATGAACCACTACTTTCTTGCCATTACGGGAATTTTCAAAAAGAAACTTTCCAGCACCTGCTTTTATTCCGGATTCATTTAACGAAATTTCTTTCTTCGTGCCAGGCGGTACACTAACAGATTGCCCGAATAGATTATTACATGTTAATAAAATGAGCATCGGAAGCAATCTTGTAATCATTTCTGTGAATCGATTAATTTATTTGTATTACCCTAAAAATAATCAATTTTAAAATGACAAAAGGGAAACTAAATCTCAGAATCGCATAAGCACCACATTTAATGTATATGCTTTTATTTTCCAATACAAAATTTACTAAATATTGTTAATCAAATACTTATCTTCTCAGAGGTACAATGGAGGTACATAAATTTTGAAACATCGGCTTCTTGTCTCAACGGATCGATTGCCAAATTCAGCAATGAATCTATATTCCAGTATCATATTGATTAATGGATAAAATTGATAAAATTCATTTGTACGGTGTTCTTTAACGGCAGTAAGCATTTTATCAGCCATTCGGATGCTATGAAATACGCTTTTCCCAAGTCCTTTCAAGAAAGCTTTTGCCTCCATTATTTTCTAATTCTATAATGTACGTGTCAATCTCAGGCCCACCCATATTTATTGCGTATTCGACACCCATTATAACCATTATAAAGAAAAGTTCCCTTGTTTGACTATAATGAAAGTCAAACTCATGTAAAACCTCATATGGCTCGTTGTACACGGTAGGCGCCGTAAAGAGCTGAGATGGCGGATATAGCTTTCTTTCATGATAATGCCAAAATTGAATCTTTCCGGGTCCAAACCTGGCAAAGTGTCTCAAAGGATCTAATTCCTTTTTATCGATGATGTCAGCTTCCCACCCATTAAATTGATGGAACTTTAACGCTAGAGCTTCCAAAGCCACTTTGCATATAAATCGTGAAAAATAAATATTTCGCGGATCAGGTTCAGGATATGCCGGAATGAAAATCTTATTGACGGCGCCGCTGGCAACAAGGTTAATATACGTTTCGTTATTTCGTAAACTGATGTCAATCCCTTCTTCGCTGTAAAAAACATCCACTTTACCCCCTGCTGGATGTAAAAGAATGCCTGTGGTGGGAATGAAATGATTTTTCTTTGATTTAATGCCATTAATCGCTCTCGCATATTTGAAGTAATCCTGCTCTAGGACTTCCTTTTCAATTTTTATGGCGAAATACTGATTGCAGTCGTCGCATACGATGCCACGGGGTAAAACATGCGCCTTGTTACCAAGACTTTCAGGTATTATATGTTCTACAGATTTTGAATTGTCTGATGTTTTCTTGCAAAAAATACAAATCATATGGTTGGCTAATTGGTAAATCCAGATGCTATATCATTTCTAAGATACGCTTTAAATATTTGGGACTTCGTAAAATATCTAAATGTCTGAGGAGGGTGAAACATTGGAAAGGCTTCTTTTATAGCAGATAAGGAAATCGTTCGGTCTAATCTTGAAATGGAGGTCAATACGATCCCAATAGCGGTATCTACATTCTCGAAGTATTGCTCATATCTTTTTTTGTCAATGCCTAATAGGCAATTGTGCGTCTTCCACATCCTAGATGGTTTCATTCTTAGAATTTCCTTGACCTGACAAATACCGACCACAGCTTTAACTGGATCGGTACAATAAATAACCATCATATCACCCGGGGAAACATTTGGCGCCGACTTTCTTAATTCAATTGACTTCTGTCCATTGAAAATCTTTTCGGCAAATTCGGGCTTAATTGATACAATTAGTATTTTCATAATGTTATCCTTTCCCTAGACGATAGATTTCATTAAATATTTGTGCCGACACTTCTACCGGTGATGCAAACGTATTAGTTGGACGGCCATGTACTTTCATGATGTTGTTTATTGTTTGCAAAGATATGACCTTTTTAAACACCTCAGTGTCAGTGAATTTTAACGCTTTTATCTCTTTCAACGGTTCTTGGTTAGCCAGTTGGTAAATATGTCTCCACTCGTAAATGCCGTAATTCTTGAATTTTTGAAACAATATCTTTGCCGGCCCTACATGAACTTCCTCCAGGTATGAAGTTGCTACAATGCTTCTGTCCCGGCCAACGCCATCCTTATCGTTCATGCTCACGTACCATAAAATGCGCCCAGGGGCAATTTCTGAAACTGGCTTTACGCTGCGATAATAGACATTTTCCTTGCTCCAGCTGAGTTCAGGTTTTGCACCAAACAGGTTGTTGCCGGCAATGAAATGATCAAATAACTGTCCGGCCCAGTAGGGCTTAATAGGAACTACGTAGGTAGGAACCTCTATGTCTGTAAATCGAACCGGCCAAAGCCTTTTTTCTATCTGTAGCTTAAATACATTTTTTTCGGTACCTGACAGCTCATTAATTTTAGCTAAAATTGGATCGCAATTCCAAAATTGTCTTACCACATTATTGGTAGTTAGCGTTTGGATACTCTCGCATTGTCCTATCACAATGACTTTATACAAGCCTTGCTCACTATACTCAAAGCCAAAAGAACGAAGGATTGAAAGTTTTTCATTGGAAAGGTATGTTTCTTCTACTTTAATAATAGCACATTCTCTTTCAATTGAAAGCAAAATAATATCCTTCACCAATTGTTGAAAAAGAATATCAGAAATTTTTCCTTTTTTTACCCTTATTGCCTTTACAAATAGTTCGTTATTGCATTTATTTACAGCAAAGTACGCAATACAGTCGCCTGATGCATCCTTTATGAGACGAAAAACCGAATTTCGAATGTCGCCAATCGTTGCTGTGAGTTTTTGCAGCAAGGAATGTTTCTTCTCTCCATTTTCGTTATCGAGCCAGCAGGGTTCCACCAGCTTTTCCAATTCATCATGTTTGATATTGGAATGTTCATAGCGGGCCCCCGCAACCCGATATGAATGATAATCGCGGCCTTTTATGCTATGATCGATAAATAGAATAAAATCAGCAGGTCTAAGGACCTTCATCGAAAATCTTTCATAGATTTTGTCACTGGCATTTAATAACTCTGTATCCAGTGTAATAAAGTATTCAATTCCCGAAGCAATGCATTCGGCCAGCTGTTTCCTGTCCGATCTATCATTTACCGATGTTCCAACGAACATTTCATCCAGGACTTGAAGAATCTTATCTCTATCATCGGGAATAAAGCGAGCCTCACATAAGGTATGGATAAACTGCCGGGTCGCCTCAGCTCTCTTAAAATTGAGATCCCTGTTCACTTCATTAAAAACTTCAGGAGCATAAAAATATTCTGTCTCTTCCGTCAACCAGTCGGCCGCAAGTGCAAGCGCTTCTGTGTTCACCTCACAATTCTCATCACTTAATTTCATTATTATGTTGGAATCAAGTAAAGCATTTACCTTTAATGAAGCATCAATATTATTGGAAAAAAGGTCAATATTCCCGAAATCATACCACCATCTAATTAGGTAATTTTCATTTTTACTTCTGCTTCGTGTCGTCTTCACCGCTTTGAAGCCATAGGTTTCCCAGAACGCTGAAGCCTCAAGGTAATCTTTCCGGCAGCTTAAACTAATGCCTTTATATAGATGAAAATACTTTTCCTTTACTGCATCCAGTAAAAATTTGGCTACCCCCTTTTTTCTATGATTTGGATGAATACAAAGATGTGTTATGTAAATTGTTTGTTTAGATTGAGTGATTCTAAACAAAACATATCCTAGGAGATACCCGTCCTGAATTGCAGCAAAAATTGTCTGCTTTTTTGCATGATCATTGAATGCCCCTTCCGGAAACAAACCAAGCGTTTTCGCATTTTGCTTTCCAAGTATAATTACATCAGCCAGTAGTGAGCTGTTAGCAGCGACAGTCTGTATTTTCACTGGGGTTAAGGTTCAAAATGATTTACAACGGTTTAGATGAATTAATTATACGTAATATACAAATATTTTCTTTGCAAACCGATAATCAACGAATCATACCCCTCTTTTTACGAGCAAAAAGAATAGCTATTGCTTGAAAAGCTTGTCAAAAAGACCCCGGCTATTATTGTACATCCTATACTGACGGTAACAGTTGCAAAGATCCAGATTGGGACGTAAGACAATAAACCAAAGAAATGGAAAGATATTCTTTTAATATGACCAGTATCCCTGATGATTATTATAGCAAGCGTAACATTAACACATTAGCGAAGTACCGTCACAGTCTCCAATAAACTATCAGGCTTAATATTGGTCAATAAAGCTTTAGCCTGACTATTTTAGAAGGAATCGATTTCATCCTGGTATGATATCAAATACTGCAACGCCCTTTACTACTCAAACTTTTACATTTCGCTTTTATTTGGAAAATATTGTAAATCACACTGTTTGAACTTATTAAAACAATTTGTATTTTAATGAAGTTTAAGCCATTATGATACTAACTGAAAAATTCTTAACCGAACTGCAAAGACGCCTTAAAATTGGTAATCGCAGGGGAGTTCATCTAAATGCTATACCAGGAAACTCGCGTTACAAATTTGACATAAGCCGTCTATCATCCATTGATAAAAATTTACCTGAGAAATTTTTAAAAGCCCTTTTGACAGAACTCCCATTAAAATTCAGGATTAGCTGGAAAGAAAATGTTCCTGACCTGAATTCTCTTTTCGAAGAAGATCAGGTGCAACTTGTAAAAATCACAAAGGCATTAGAAAATCTCATCAATCAGACGGAAGCCATCGAGTCCGAAAAAGGGATCAACACTTTTGGTTTTGGGTTTCCAATTTTGGCAAGGCGCGATCAGGTCGACAATAAACTGACCATAGCCCCGGTGTTAATCTGGTCACTTCGAGTAAAACGAACCAAAGAATTTAATACCTGGGAGGTACTCCGAACAGAAGATGATCCAATTTATATTAATGAGGTGCTAATAAACCATCTCGAAAACGACGCAGGTGTATTGATCCAGCAGCTTTCAAGTGAAATGTTGGATGACGGCTTAATCAATTATGACGAATTAATCGAAATTTGCGCAAATTTACTCCGTTCAGTTAATACGTCTACTCCACTCGACCTTGAAAATTTTCTTAGGACAAAGTTTTCCAAGATCAATGCTATTGGGGATAAAACGCATTATGAAAAGCTTCCATTAAACTCCACCAATTCTTTTATTGATGTTGGCGGACTATTTTCAATTTTCGAAGTACAAAAGCAAAATATCATTAATGATTACAGCAAACTTTTAGAACTGAAAGGATCGGAAATCGACCTGGGAGACATTATTGATCACACTTTTCAGCCAATATCTGCAATAGAAACCGATCCTTCGCAACAACACATTCTACATTCACTGGAAAATACCAGGAATATTCTGATTCAAGGGCCTCCAGGAACAGGTAAAAGTCAGACCCTTACCGCGGTATTAGTAAATGCATTAGAAAATAAAAGAAAAACTCTTGTTGTTTGCGAAAAGAGAACTGCACTCGAAGTTTTACACGAAGCATTGCTTGATAGGGGACTCGGGTACCATTGTGTTCTAATCCGCGACCTTATCAAAGACCGGAAAACAGTTGTCGATTCAGTGCGGGATCGAGTAGATAACTCAGATTATAAGCGTTATAGATACAACTTTTCAAAAGAAGCTCTTGACAATATACTTGTGAAGGCTAAAGGGTTGATCACAGCTATTAATAAAAAACATCAAAAAGTCGGAAAAGAAATTCTTGGAGATAAAAACTGGACAGTTGTTGTAGGGAACCTTTTGAAAGCAACAAAAAGTCACAAGAGTTCACCCATAACTATAGACAAAAGTCAATTTGAATACACTCCCCAAGAGCTAGACAGCTTACTTGATCTTTTTCAAAAATGCGAACCTCTATACAAAGAATATTCAGAGATAGCATGTTTGTCATTCCTGAATCCAAGTAAATTAACTGGCGAGAACCCCTACATCGTTGAACAAGCGCTGCACGAAGATTTCAAACTTTACAAAAACCATCTTCAACAGATTAATCTGATACTTGACACCAACAAAAAAGAATATTTATTATTTAGGAGGTCGGAACTGACAATCCAAATTAATATTGCAAACACTCATATATCTTCCCTTTTAAACAAAGAAGCTGAATACAAAAACTTATTTGATTCTTTGTGCACCAATTATATTAATGCCAGACAAAAAGAATTTGATCAACAATATGAAACGGTAGTTACCCTTATTGCAGAAATCGACACAATATTATTCAACAAAACGGAAAATCATGATCTGCTGGATGAAATCAAAACCTCTAAATTCACCTATAAGTTCAGTTCTCTTTTTTCCTCAAGAAAAAGCCAAACGATAAAGAATCAACACCGGCTACGAATAGCCTTTCTATCTCTTCAGAATGTACTAAATGACTCAAAAGATATTCCTCGCGTCAAATTTGATGGCTCTCTAAAAGACAAACAAACATTGTATAACGGATTTAAGCTTATCCTGTATAATAGAGCAAATGATATGCAGAGAACATTTCAATCAGAATACGATCAATTCAACGTTAATACCTTACTGGAGAACTCTGATAATTCAGCGCTATATAAAAAAATAGAAAATCAAATAAAGGATGATAACTCATCCGAAATTATAAAGAATTGTCTCAGTTCAATTCTCTCTTCTATTAAACAGATTATCGCAGATACGAAGCAAGGGTATACCAACCTCAGCAGATGCTTGAATGAGTGCAAGGATATTAAATTGGACTACACATTTGACAGATCTTTCAAAGACAATAAGATTATCCTACAAAATAAATTGAAAGACGATCTGACTTTAATAACAAATGAATTTGATGCTAAAGTTCAGGAAGAGTTTCAACAGTTAGCGCTCCTAAAAACAAACCCGACTGAAATAAAAATTGAAAGCCTCCCCCTCTTACAAGAAAAAGTTTCATTACTGGCCAACAAAATCAAAAATGATAGTTGGACTACAGAAGAAATCCAGTTATCGGACTTGCCTACATTCATTTCCTCGCTGGAATCTATAATAAACAAGAAAAAGGACTACTTCGACAATCATATTGATTTGTTCACAATAGAATTCAAATGGTTTCAGCTATTTAACAGCTTATCCGATAATACCAAAAATATCATTGACCAACTGAAACCGACATTCGATTGGCAAAAAGCATTCCTCTCGGCTTACCTACAATCCTTACTTATTCAATCAGCAGACCTAGACTTACCAACAAATGATAATGAGCTGATTGAACTAGACAAGGCACTTTCAGGCATCGAAACCGAACAACTAAAGTTTATTAAGCAATATTGGTATTCCAAACAAATTGATTCTACCAGAGAGTTTGAGCAAAATAATGTCAACATATCAGTTGAAAACCTTTACAATAAACGAAGCAGTCACCGGTACAAAAGACTTTCGCTAAGACAAATCGTTCAATATAATGCAGATTTGTTTACAGACTTCTTCCCGATAATTCTCACATCGCCGGATGTAGCCAGCAACCTGTTTAAGGGAATGAATAAATACTTCGATATTGTCATGTTTGATGAAGCCAGCCAGCTACGACTCGAAGACAATTTACCAGCCCTTTTGAAAGGAAGGCAAATAGTTATCGCAGGTGATGAACATCAAATGCCTCCATCAAATTATTTTAGCAAAGTATTTGACGGATCCGTTGAAGATGAAGAAGATTTAGATGAAGAAGAAGATACCTTTTTGGATAAGGATGATATTTTGCTTTCCTGCGAATCTTTACTTGATTTCGGAACTGAATTAAATTTTGAAAAAAGGTATTTGGATTTCCACTATCGCTCCAGACATCCCTATCTCATTGATTTTTCCAATTATGCTTTTTATAACCAACGACTAAAGCCTTTACCCAACTCTTTTCATTACATCCCCATCAAGTACATACAGGTAAATGGAACTTTTTCGGATCACACGAACGAAGCTGAAGCAGAAATTGTTTTATCCATCTTAGAAAACAATATTCACCGTTTGCCGAATGGTAATTACCCTTCAGTGGGAATCGCAACGTTTAATATCGCACAACGAAACTTAATAAAAAGTAAGATAATAGAACGGCAAAAGTTTCGCAAATTCGAAGCATTCAACGAAAAGATCCTGGAACTCGAAAAAGAAGGCGGATTGTTTATTAAAAACCTAGAAAATATTCAGGGGGATGAGCGGGATGTAATAATATTATCGACGACCTATGGGATAGGAAAAGACAAAAGGTTCGCCCAAAGGTTCGGACCAATTACCCATTCTAAAGGGTATAAACTGCTGAATGTAATTATCACGAGGGCTAAATACAAGGTCTATGTATGTTCATCTATACCCGAACAGGTATTTATGAACTATAAAGATCATTTGGTAACTGAAGGATCCAATAATAAAAAAGCTGTGTTCTATGCTTATTTAGCCTATTCAAAAGCAATCAGCGACCAGAACCACGATTTACGGATGGCGGTTCTTACAACTCTCGCTGAAAATACTAGTCGGAGCACTAGTTTCGAGTCATATAAAATAGGTGAATTGGAATCACCATTTGAGGAGGAGGTTTATCAAACGTTGACTGACCACTTTCGAAATGAAAAAATTCTAACTCAGGTTCAGTTTGCAGGCTTTAGAATTGATATTGTTTATGATTCAAAAATAGAGGGCGTACCAAAAATTGCAATTGAATGTGATGGGGCCAAATACCATTCCAGTAAGGAGGCCTATTTGTATGACAGACATCGGCAGAAAATTTTAGAGCAGCATGGTTTTGTATTCCATAGAATATGGAGTACCAACTGGTGGCGCAATGTTACTAGGGAAACTCAACGCTTGATAGATTTTATTAAACAAACTGAGTCTATAAAAAGCTTTGACCACAAGAATTTATCGAAAACCGCATTAGCATTTACGGATGAAACTATTTCTGTGGAAAGTTATTTATCACAAAAAAATGATCTAACTGTAGAAGATTATTCCAATATAATTGCTAAAGCCGAACTTGAAATAATAAATCAGCACAACCAGACCCGTTTTGTAATGACAAACAGTAAAGTAGGGCTAAAGTACTTAAACAACGGTAGAACATTAATGGTGCAGCTTACAGCCAATGATGAAATAGTAAAAGGCCCAACGAACGGAATTCAAAAAATTCACTATAAATCTCCACTTGCTGAATCATTATTAGGTCGCACTACCGGTGATATTGTCAAGGTCGGTGATTTAGATAGCTATGTTGAAATACTTTCAATTTCAGCATAATAAATGAAATAAAGAATTCATCTTCAGGAAAGTCTTTAACGTTCAAAGCATTGAACATACCTATAAAATTTCCACCAATTCGAAAACCATGATTGCTTCAATTGAAAAAGGCAGAAAAGAAGACGGCAACCGATCTATAGCAGATAAGATCATTAAGCGCCTTCATGATCTTGACAAAACTGTTGAAAAGAATCATGGCCGCTGGGCATGGGAGTTACTTCAGAACGCAAAAGATAGTATTGCTGATACGGATGACCGGCAAGTTTCAGTTCAAATAATTCTGACAGATAACTACGTTGAATTTAAGCATAATGGTTCTCATTTTACTGAACAGGATGTTAGGGGCCTGATTAACCAAATTTCTTCCAAAGAGTTAGAGGAAGATCAGCCAAAAAGAAAAACGGGCAAGTTTGGCACCGGCTTCCTAACGACACATCTGTTGTCCAAAGTGATAGCAATTGAAGGCATTGTTGAGACGGAAAATGGACAATTATTCAAATTCGGCTTGAACTTAGACCGAGACGGTAAAACAACAACCCAACTGGTTCCAAAGATTGAAAAAGCCTGGGAAGAATTCCACAATTCAGCCATGCCTGTTACCAAATTTGAACCCACTGCCTATAATACTTCATTTAAATATAACCTCGCTACTAAGAAGCAAAAGGACATTGCAACGGCTGGTGTCCAGGAATTTCTGGAGCTTGTGCCTTTTGTTTTAGCATTTAATCCCAAAATTAGCTTGATTGAGATATTTCAAAATGGAGGGAAAACCAAAACTTCTTTTCAGGCATTGGATAACTTCTTTGATGACGCCATAGTATCTATTCAAAAAACGTTGGAGACAAAAAAAGAAACCATTGAAATTTTTACCTTCAAGAATGACAAAGTTCAGATAGCTATAGAATTGCTGGCGCAAGGTGAGAATTATGTATTTAAAGCCATCAGTTCATTTCCTAAACTTTTCTGCGATTTTCCTTTAATTGGTTCCGAAGACTTCCATTTTCCGGTGGTAATAAATAGCTTTCATTTTAATCCATTGACAGAGCGGGACGGCATTTGGCTAAAGGGAGAAGAAGACCCTGAGGTAACGCAAAATAAAGGCTTAATAGAATCAGCTTTTAAACTTTACAAGGATCTTCTGGCAGAAGCCATTACTCGTAAGTATAAACTGCTTTATAACCTTGTAGACACAAGAATCCCCTCTTCTAACGCTGACTATTTCGATAGAAAATGGTTTAAAGAAACCATTCAGATCCCCATGAGGACATTCCTTTGGGAATCCTCAATTGTCGAGCCTGCAAACAACTCCCCAACATTTAAGACGCTGAAAGAAACATGGTTCCCGCACAAGAAATACAATTCAGAAATCAGGAAAAAAATCTGGCAATACTACTTTGATCTATTTCCTTCTGCGGTTTGTAAAAAGAATCATATGGAGTATTGGTGCGACTTGTCTTGGGAGAATTGGAACGAACTAACTTATGAAGAATTGATGTCTGATATCGCCAATCAGCAAACCATAGAAGAGTTAA
Organism: Longitalea luteola; assembly: GCF_017356035.1. Classification (GTDB taxonomy): domain Bacteria; phylum Bacteroidota; class Bacteroidia; order Chitinophagales; family Chitinophagaceae; genus Niastella; species Niastella luteola. Next base: position 332,879 of record NZ_JAFIQX010000009.1, read on the forward strand.
GCAAAACTTTAACTAAGAGCGAAGAAGACACCTTCGATTGGCTCAATGAAGTATGCAGCTTAATTTTAGAAGACGATACCTTACTAGCTAAATTTGAAAAAAGCGCAATCATTCCCAATAAGAAGCTGGAACTAAAAAGCGCAAAAACAGAAAAAGGAAATGCAAACTTATTTATTGATAGAATAAATGATCCCAAACTTATTAAAATATTAAGCGTACTCGGCGAAGATTGGGACGAAATTCTAATTCATGACTCTGTGCGCTTTGGACGGTATCCGGTCAAAGAAAAGAAAACTATTGCAAATGCCATTACGCAAAAGCTTAGGAACGCTTCATCAAGCGATCCGGATGTGATTGCTGCCATCAATCTCCTGTCAGAATGGTTTGAACATAATATTAAAGACGGGCCTGAGCTATTCCCGGAGCTCTATGCAAAGAGAGCAGAACTATTTATGAACACGATTAAGGATAAGGACAGCCTTTACAAGGTAATGAGAAGTAAAACGGCATTGGCAAAATTATCGGAAGTTGCTCAGGCGATAGATAATGATCCTGACATTTTAAGTAAGCTGAAAAGTGCTACCGAGCTGGAAAATCTGCTTGGTGAATTTAATGTCACCAATGCTGAAGAGCTAAGAAACTTAATTTATAAATTTCAGAATGCAAATGGTGAATCAAAGATCATAATCACCTCTGAAGTTTTGGCAGGCCTTGGTGTATCAACCGTTGACGAATTGGAGGAACTATTAAAAGATACCGACTTCGCAAACAAATTCGTTCACTACTCCAAACCTAACACTGCTTCCTTTCTGATAGCCCAGTCGCTTATCAAAAGAGCGAAAGAAAATATCATTGATCATCTGTCAAACCTACCCAACTATGATTGTTCCGAGTTAGAAGAGCTGGCTACAACGGTTCTAGGTGGGATCAAAAAGGAGGGACTGCCGATTCATGTTGTTATTCGTCCCTCGGATTTTGGGTATGTAATTGTCTATTTTTCTTCGGAAAAGGACACACTTGATTACGCAAACGCGGAGCTATGGATAGATAACGGTAAGGAAGAGCCAAGGCACCTGACTTTGGGAAAAATTCTAAAAACCACCGGCATCAACAAAATACCCATTTGAGATGATAACTGAATCGGAAATATCGAAGATCATAGGTCAACCGGAAGGCCAGCAATTGGAATATAAAGCGGTATTGCCGCCGTCGAGAACTATTGCTCAATTGATTTGTTCATTTGCCAATGCCGATGGGGGATATATTGTTTTAGGAGTATCAGAAAGTCCAGGCAGAACGCTTGAAATACCCGGCCTTAGCCAGGACTTTCACGCCAATTCAATTACCCATAAGGCACTTGATCTTCTTTCACCGCAGCCTCAAACCCATTACCAATATATCCAGCACCAGGGAAAAAGTCTGTATATAATCAAGGTTGAAAAATCAGGCGTTACGGTAAGTGCAGAGGGCCGCATTTTCAAGCGTGTTGGCGTAGAGACAATTTTAATAAACCCAGCTAAAATAGAATTTAAAGGCGGTTATCAAAGAGTCAGGGATACGCACCAATTGCTTGTAAACAGCAAGCAGCACGCGACAAACTCAAAATCCAGAATGATCGAACATTATCAGAGTATCCTGAAAATTATAGATGACCTGAATAAGCAATTATATCCACACGGTCCATCAAATTTTACAACCGACCCTGAGGGAAAGGTTTTGACAAGAATCTTATACTCCTCCTTTGTTGATAATTTTGAAACCTATCTGTCCGATATTCTGTATGAAATATTCCTGGCCTGTAAATTCTCGTGATGTTGGTTCTTCGTCAAATTTGGGGGTCAGTTATTCCAAGAATCATTCTCTTTCTTAACAGATTAAAGCTTGCACGGCCATACATCTGTCTCTTAACTGTTTTTAATTTATTGATTTGACCTTCTACTTGCCCATTGCTCCATTGAGTCGAGAATGCATTTTTTACAGCAGTAAAATCAGTCAGAAGCCCTTTTGCAAATGCCTTTAATTCATTTATTGAGCATTCCATCGATTTGTCAATCCATCCCCTTAGTTTATCACCCTGCTTCTTTTCCATTATTGCTTTAAACTCCTGTACCAAATCAATAGCTATATTTATGTCAGATGATTTTTCCTTGAGAATATGAAGAAGGGCCTGTTCGCTGCTTGACAGATCACTTTCACATTTATATACTAACAGGCTTACTTTTGCGGCGCTCCATGATTGTCGTGGAATATAGGATCTATTTGTTTTATTTCTGGTTCTTGTATGGTTTCTAAGAAACTGGTATACTACAGAACGACTGCCACCGTAACCGAGTTGTTTTATCTCCTTCCACAGTTGGATTACCTCGATGCCTGGACATTCTTTTATTCTTTCTTTAAAATAATTAGCAAATTTTAGTATTTCGGATCTTGGGCCATTTTTACTAGGTGGCTCATCCAGGTGAATATATTTTCTTACGGTATTGCGGCTCATTTTTACAATCCCTGCGATGGCTCGTATTGGTGTACCTAATGCATAAAGTTGTTTAATTTCACATAGCTTTGAAGTTCGTTCTGTAGCAATGCTATGCTCGGTTAAAAGCGGGTTCTCATTATCAGGATTTATTTGCTCATGTTTAGATTTTTCTGCACAAGCTATTTCTTCCCTGCGAAGCTGTTGTCTTTTCCTTTCGAGAAACTTCTTAACTGCGTCTCCCATATTCTTAAGCAAATGCCACCGATCTGCCACTTGCATTGCTGTAGGAGCACCATTTTTTATTCCATTGGCATATTTTACATATCGATCTCTTGTTACAAGCTTAATATGACTTTGTGCTCGCAGCCACTTCTCTACAGAGCTAGCTTCCCTGTCAGGAAGCAAATCAATAATCTTTCGATCCTTTAGATCAATAATTGCTGTGCCATAGGTGTGGCCTTTCTTATAAGCCCAGTCATCAATACCAATGTGGGAAGGTGCCGTTGGTACGTTAATATCTTTTTTATAAATATGCCGGATCAAGCTACTACTGCTTGTTTCAATATTTAATGTGTCACATAGCTTTTTTCCAGGATTGCCACCCATTAGCAAAGCAATTTTAAGTAGCTTATCGTCTAATCGTATTGTATTACGTTTATATGGAAGAAAGTGGACCGGAAATCGCTGAGAAAACACTTTTCTGGAACATTTGCTATTCTTACAATAGAATTTGCCAACTCTTAAGGTAAGAACAATGCTATAACCTAAAATTGGCAAATCTTTCACTCTCCTAACATAATAACTATGTAAACGAGTACTATGTACATTGCAATCGGGGCATGTGTTCTTAAATTGTGTGCAATGAACATTTAAGATAATTTTGCGCGATTCCTTTATACTTGAATTTATTTCAAAATTCCCTGTTACATTCTCAAATAATAATTCATGGAGCAACATTCCAATTGTTTGGGCTAGGTTACGCCCTTATTTTCGAATCAAAAAGCTGTTGTGTGAAACTAACGTAACCCCCAAATTTGACGAAGAACCAACATGCGCAGGAATCTACACCTGGCCAATCCATCTACCTTAAAAAGTCAAAGTACCGTTACTCTTGAGGAAGTTCTAAACTGTTCCGATCTCCAAGAGTTTGTAAAATATTATGCTAAGCAACGTCTTAACAAACTGCAAAAAGGCAGTGTCAAAGGCTTTATCAAAGAAAATAACCAGCTCCGCGATCTTGGAATCATAGATGAAACCATGCAAAATGAAATTGAAAAATCGCTTCAGATCAGACACTTGTATTCGCATCGCAACGGCATCGTTGATGAAAAATTTCTTCAATATTTTCCGGGCAGCTTCGCCCTGAATGCCGAACACCAAATGTCCATAGACGAGGTTCTCGACAAAATGGATTTTCTATGTGATGTTGTGAATCAAATCGATGCTGCTGCTGTTAAAAAATATAAGCTGGCAATAAGCAAGTAATTCGCTCCTTTCCAAACTGCTGAAGGATACGGGCAGAAATCGCTTGCCGGTACTTTGGCTCCGGATTTTTTTCTTTGGGCAAGACGGTGATTGTGTTATGGTAGATACTTTCATAGCAACCACTCCTCTATCACCCTTTCGTTCTCTTCCGTTAAGGCAAACTGCGCCTTTTCATTCGGAAAATAAACCCACTGCCCGGTAAAATAACCTTGCAGAAGCACGCCAGTAACATAGCGCCTGAAGTATTCGTCGGTAGCAAAGAATCCATGCCGCCCCATCAGGAAATCAGTAAGATCAATTTCGTTAATATAAGTCTCTACCGATGGGTTAACACAAATAAAAAAAGGCAGTTGATGACGCTCGATGATATTACGATATTTGGCCTCTTTAAATTGCAGTTTGGATTGTGCTCCGCAGAGAAAGGCTGTATCAATGCTCTTTGCTTCACCGTATTCAAGGATCGGCACTCCAGGGTTTTCAATTTGAAATCTTCTCAATTCACGATTGCGTTCGATGTTGGCTTCGCATTCCTCTTCCGGCGTATTTAAGCGTAGTACTTCACAAAGTATATGCTGACCGTTTAACGTGAGGTACCAGTCAGGCCGCTTTCCATCCAACGGGAAATTATACCGTAGCTCACTGCACAATGGATCGAAGAACAATCCAGTACGGATTTCGGCCAGCGTGGAAAAGAAGTTAATCGTATTTTCTTGTTCCTGAAGATTGCGAAGCAACGACAAACCTCTCCTCCTTTCGAATGACTTGATGGCATCTAATAGCTCCGGTTTGGTCTCCAAAAACTCATCAGCGATAGTGTGCGTTTCCATGATTGCAAAGATACTGTTCACCGTTACTCGAAGAAAAACTTACTATTTTGTTTGCCACCACCGGTGTTTACCAATTCCCATATTTCTTAACTAAATACCCCATCACCGCCTTCTTATTAAATAATAACCGCCTGCCTATCTTCAATCTGGGAAATCCAGGATCCTTAATCAAATTAAATATTGTCCTTTCCGACATACTTGTAACAAAAGCAAGCATCTTAATATCGATAAGTTCCTGTTCCAGGTAACATACGAGAGGCCGTTGATCAATATGATTGGTCTTTGCCCTGGCTTCGGCATTTCGGTTCTCAATCTTATTCATTCTTTGCCGAATCTTGTAATTCCGTTGGCCACATTGTAATGAACAAAACTTTGTCGTCGTTTTCTTCGCCAAGAATGCTACTCCACAATGCTGGCAAACCCGTTTTAATTCAAGATTACTGCTCATTACAAAATTAGGATTAATAAGACGTATGCCTACAACTGAATATTAGCGGAATAGACTGCACTGAACTGAATAAAACCGCAATTATTTCATTAAAAAATGCCGGCTTATTGTACCTCCGCTATTTTATCACAAAAGGTACAATAGAGGTACAAAATTGGTCAAAAAAGCCCGTTAGTAAAGTATCCCTACGAGCAAGTACATGTTGCATTTAAACGAAGATCTATCGAAGGTTACTTTTTGTAATGATGTGGTAAAAGCTGCTTTACTC